>NZ_LKST01000004.1 GCF_001412105.1 Corynebacterium oculi | reverse complement strand
TTGGTGGTTGATGGTGGTGGGGAAACGCCCGGTCCCTTTTCGAACCCGGTGAGCTAAGCCCATTTCATGCTGATGGTACTGCATTCGTTGGGGTGTGGGAGAGTAGGTTGCCGCCAACACTAAAAATCTATAATAGATAAGAGATGCAGGTGAGAAAGGCATATTATTGTCTTTCTCACCTGCATCTCTTTTTGTGTGCCCACGTAAATTCGTTCCCTCAGCACCACAGTCCCATATATATCTACACCCAGTATTCGCGTTCCTCCCCGCTGATCGGGTCAGTGAACTCTAGCCCTATCGCGCATAGGCGCAGGGGCCGGTGAAAGTCCTCTTCTTTCCTGCTGACTACCGGATAAAGGGGATCCCCCTCAATCGGTACGCCGGCGGCGCTCATGTGCACGCGTAATTGGTGTGTTTTCCCGGTATGGGGCCGCAGGGTGTAAGCACCCTGCCCGGAGTTACCTATCTGCTGTACGCCCAGAAGGGTGGTGTGGGCGTTGGGCTCGCGCTCGGGCCAGGTGCGCGCCTGGAGTTCCCCGGGGGTTTTGGTGATGTGGGATCGCCATTCCACGCCGGAATCGGTTTCGGCGCAGGCGGCGGCGAGATCGGGGAGGTATGCGGCGATGGCCTCGTATGTTTTTGTTACCTGGCGCGAGGAGAAGAGTTCTTGATAAGCCCCGCGTATCTCGGGTTTTTTGGTTAAGAGCAGTACGCCAGAGGTTAGTCGATCAAGGCGGTGTGCGGGGGTGAGATCGTTGTTCCCGGTATGTCGGCGTAGTCGTACGGTGGCGGTTTCTGTGATGTGTTCCCCGCGCGGCATGGTGGCCAGGAAGGGGGGTTTATCCACCACAAGGATGCGTTCGTCCTCGTGAATGATTCGTATCTCGTGGGGCACGGGTGTTTCCGGCGCGGGGGTGCGGTAGAACCATACGTCGGTGCCGGGACGCAGGGTGTCGTCGGGTGCAAGGGCGCGTCCGTCGCGGAGGCGCACGTCTCCGGCGTGGAAGCGGTTGAGGATGGCGTCGGAGTTATCCTCGGGGTGCCGGTGCCGTTGGGAGCTAATGAGGTGGTTGAGGAACTCTAAGGCGGTAAGGGTGCTGTCCTCGGGGACGCGGGCGCGGGAGGGGTTGAGACCGTCGCGGATGGGCAGCGGCGGGGGTGTGCGTCGGCGTCGAAAAGCAACCATGCGTCTACTGTAGAGGGGTAATATGAGGGGTGTTGAGTCCAGTCTGAGGAAAGGGGAAGCGATGAGCGCCGAAGGAATCATCGTTGTGGCGGTGGATGGCTCGGAGGCGGCCAAGATGGCTGTGCGCTGGGCGGCGAATACCGCGAATAAGCGGGGCGTGCCGCTGCGCCTGGCGTCGAGTTACACCATGCCGCAGTACCTCTATGCGGAGGGTATGGTGCCCCCGCAGGAGCTTTTCGACGACCTCCAGAGCGAGGCGCTGGAGAAGATCGAGGAGGCTCGCGGCATCGCGCACGAGGTGGCCCCGGAGATTAAGATTGGCCACACCATTGCGGAGGGCTCTCCGATTGACATGCTGTTGGAGATGTCCAAGGACGTCACGATGATCGTGATGGGTTCCCGGGGCCTGGGCGGACTATCTGGAATGGTGATGGGTTCGGTCTCGGCGGCTGTGGTATCTCATGCCTCCTGCCCGGTGGTGGTGGTTCGCGCGGATAATCCGGTGAATGAGAACACCAAGTACGGCCCCGTGGTGATCGGCGTGGACGGTTCCGAGGTATCGCAGCGGGCCACGGAGTACGCCTTTGCGGAGGCCGATGCACGTGACGCGGAGTTGGTGGCCGTGCATACCTGGATGGACATGCAGGTGCAGGCCTCCCTGGCGGGCTTGTCTGCGGCGCAGCAGCAGTGGGAGGAGGTGGAGGCGGAGCAGCGCGAGCTGCTGGATTCCCGCCTGGCTCCATTCGTGGAGCAGTATCCGGACGTGGAGGTGTCCAAGGTCATCACCAGGGATCGTCCGGTGCGCGCCCTGGTGGACGCGGCGGAGAACGCTCAGTTGTTGGTAGTTGGCTCGCACGGCCGGGGTGGCTTCAAGGGAATGCTCTTAGGTTCAACTTCTCGGGCTTTGTTGCAGTCCGCTCCGTGTCCTATGATGGTGGTTCGTCCAGAAAAATAAACATAAGGAGTGGCGTATGAGCGGCTTGAGCATGGGTTTGATGGCCTGGATCATCATCGGTGGCCTGGCTGGTTGGGTTGCCTCCAAGATTAAGGGCACCGATGCCCAGCAGGGACTGGTGCTGAACGTGCTGGTGGGTATCGCCGGCGGCCTGTTGGGTGGTTGGATCCTGAACCTCTTTGGCGTGGATGTCGCCGGTGGCGGGCGTGTATTCAGCTTCTTTACCTGCGTGCTGGGCTCGGTGATCCTGCTGACGATCGTCAATAAAATCAAGAGCTAATCCGCCCTGGATAACCCCGGTTCTTGTGGGAGTGACCACAAGGGCCGGGGTTGTTTCGGCTTAAGCGGACAGGTTTGTCTATTATGTGGGGGTACGTGTTCTGCGGTGGCGAGGGAAGGACAAAAATCAGTGGCCAGTACCAAGGGGCGGAAGTCCGCGGCCGGAACGTCGCGCAGGCGCAGCCGCCCGAGTCCGCGGGAACGCCTGCTGACTTCCGCCACGAACCTCTTTACCACCGAGGGGGTTCGGGTCATTGGCATTGATCGTATCCTGCGCGAGGCGGACGTCGCTAAGGCCTCCCTGTACTCCCTCTTTGGTTCCAAGGACGCCCTGGTGGTGGCCTATATAGAGCGTCTCGACGCCGCCTGGCGCGAGGCCTGGGCCGAGCGCACCAAGGACATGCAGGACGCGGACGCGAAGATCCTGGCCTTCTTCGATCAGTACATCGAGCAGATGCCAGAGGAGAATTACCGGGGATCGCACTTTCTCAACGCCGTGTGCGAGTACCCCAGGCCGGAGACGGAGGCCGAGCACGATATTATCCGCGCGGTGATGGAGCACCGCCAGTGGTGTAAGAATACGCTCACGCAGTTGCTCACCCTCCGCAACGGCTACCCCAGCGAGACCCAGGCGGGGCACCTGCTGATCTTCCTCGACGGCGGGGTGGCGGGCTCGCGCATGTCCCGCAGCGTGGAACCCCTGGAATCGGCGCGCACGCTGGCCCGCCAGATGCTCGCGGAGCCCCCGGCCGATTACTCCATTTAGACCTTCGCCTATTCTTCCCTGCGGTGCCGCCCGCCGCTGCCCCGACGCTCCTCGGGCACCTCGATCCTCATGCGGCCCGCCCACTCCCGGTCGAGGGAGTGCTTGCCCAAGGCGGGAGGCGCTGCCGGTGCGGCTGGGGCCCCGGCCGATTGCCCTTTCTTGGCGGCCTTGGCCTCGGCGATGATGCCGCGCCGCGTCTGTTTCTTAGCCCGGGCGATGTCCTTGCGGTGTTTCTTTTCTGCCGTGCGCTGCACCTTGCGCAGCCGAGACTTCGTGGCGGCGAGTTGGCGATCCTCCTTGGAGCTGAGTCCCTTGAGGCGCAGCGCCCGGATTTCGCGGCGCTGCTCGCGCTCGCGCTGGCGAATCCCCTGGTGCTCCTCGCGCTGGCGCTGAAAGTACGCGCGATGATCCTTCTCCAGCGGCAGGCGGCGGCGCAGGATCAGGTGAATGAGGGCGTTTTGGAGGAGCGTCCAGAGATTATTGCCAAACCAATACACGATGATGGCCACGGGCAGCGGGCCGAAGAGCCCGGCGGAGACCAGCATGAAGGGAACCACGATGGCGATGAGCAGCGTGATCTTGTAGATATTGAGTGCAAAGCCCGAGGCGTAGTCCAGGGACTGCCGGGTGCGGTGCAACGAGAGCGCCGTGTTGAGGACGGTAAACACCACGGCCAGCACGAGGAAGGGGGCGATCATTCCGGTGACCTCGGCGCGGGTGGTGCCCAGGTCGGCCAGCTGCTCGGGGCTCATGGCGCGGTAGGCGGGCAGCGGCACCCCCAGGAACGTGGTGTTGAGGAAGGAATCGACGTCGTGAGCGCTGAGGAACCCAACGCGATGGTGCGTGCCCTCGATGCCCTCGGCGGGGCGCGCGATCCACAACAAGAGGCGATATAGGCCCAGGAAGGCTGATAGCTGGACGAGCGGTGGAATGCAACCCGCGGCGGGCTTGTACTGAAAGCGCTTGCGCAATCTGCTGATGAGCGCCATCTCCTCCAGCATTCCGCGCCGGTCGGTACGCTCGGCGTAGGCGCGGCGCACGGCGTCGAGATGCGGGCGCATGAGCACGGAGATGCGCGCGGCGCGGTACTGCATCCAGGCGAAGGGGGCGATGAGGGTGCGCACCGTGATGATGAGACCCACGAGGCTCAGTAGCCACGCATGGTGTTCCAGGAGGGAATGGAAGAACAGGTGCCACATCTTCATAATCCCCGAGATAGGGAGGACAAAGAGGTTCAGCACGGTGGATTCCGCCTTTCCAGTTCGTGGTGTGTGACGAGGTGCTGGGAAACTGCTGCTAAGCGTACCGTGTGGGGTATGACCACTGTGGAACGCCCGGAGCGGCCGGGGGAAAATAGCCTGACCAACGGCATTCACGTGCTCACCTCGGTACTTCTCATCGTCACGGTCAGCGCCTCGGTGCAGCTGGAGCTGAAGTTCGCGGTCATCAACGTGATTATCTGTGCCCTTTTTGCCTTCCTTTATTTCTTCGGTTCGGATCTCTGGGAGGGGTGGCCACCGGTGGCGCAAATGACGTGGCTGCTGGGGCTTACCGGGCTGTGGATTCTGATGATGCCGCTTGCAGACGTGGGCGTATATCTGCTGCTTTCCTTATTCTTCTTATATCTGCGCGTTTTGGACGATTATCGCGGAGTAGTGGCCGTGGTGATCGCCACGGTGGTCGCCATCGGGGCGCAGATACCCAACGGCTTGACCGTGGGGGCGATCATGGGGCCGGCGGTCTCCGCCCTGGTGGTGGTGGCCATTTATTACGCCTTCCGTACCCTGTGGCAGGTGAGCACGGAGCGGCAGGAACTCATCGACCAGCTCATGGCCACCCGCACGCAGCTAGCGGCCTCGGAACACGCGGCGGGGATCGCCGCCGAGCGTCAGCGCATCGCCCACGAGATCCACGACACCGTGGCCCAAGGGCTCTCCAGCATCCAGATGCTGCTGCACGCCGCGGAGCGCGACCTTCGGGACACGGGCCTGAGCGCGGAAGCGGCCGCGCCGGTGCTCACCAGGATCGACCAGGCGCGCCGCACCGCCTCCGATAACCTCGCGGAGGCGCGGGCGATGATCGCGGCGCTCCAACCGGCGGGCCTCTCCTCGGCCTCCCTGGAAACGGCGCTGCGCCGCGTGGCCACCAGCTTTGCGGCCAGCGTGGACATGGACATTGAGGTGGACATCGAGGGCGAGGTGCGCGCCCTGCCGATGAAAACGGAGGCCGTGCTGCTGCGCGTGGCGCAGGGGGCGGTGGGCAATGTGGTCAAACACGCGCAGGCCCGCCGCGCGCGGATCACCGTGAGCTACGCACCCGAGGAGGTACGCCTGGACGTGGTGGATAACGGTCAGGGCTTTGATCCCGAGGCCGTGGCCCAGCGCCCCGCGGGCCTAGGGCACGTGGGCCTTGACGCTATGCGACGCCGCGCCGAAGAAGTAGGCGGCACCCTCGGCGTGGAATCCGCGCCGGGGCGAGGAACGGCGCTGTCAGTGGCTATTCCAGTGCAAAAGGACGTATTAGACTAAGGCGTTAAGGCGAAGGCACGCCCCCGCGCGGAAGGAAAAGGAAAATTAGATGGGCCGTTCAACGATTAGGGTTCTTTTGGCCGATGATCATCAGATCGTGCGGATGGGGCTACGAGCCATCCTCGATGGGGCGGAGGACATCGAGGTGATCGGGGAGGTGGCCACGGCAGACGCCGCCATTTCCGCCGCCTACGCCGGGGGCATTGACGTGATCCTCATGGATCTGCGCTTTGGCGCCGGGGTGGAAGGCACCAAGGTGACCACCGGGGCGGAGGCCACGCGCGCCATCAAACAGGCAATGGCGCGCCCGCCGAGGGTATTAGTGGTGACCAATTACGATACAGACGCCGATATTCTTGGCGCGATTGAGGCCGGTGCCGTGGGCTATTTGCTCAAGGACGCCCCCCCGGCGGAATTGTTGGCGGCGGTGCGCTCGGCGGCGGAGGGAGACTCCGCGCTTTCCCCGATGGTGGCCGATCGCCTGATGACGCGCGTGCGAACCCCGCGTACTTCTTTGACCCCCAGGGAATTGGAGGTATTGGGATTGGTGGCCGATGGCTGTTCTAACCGAGAAATAGGCCAGCAACTCATGCTTTCCGAGGCCACGGTGAAATCCCACCTGGTGCACATTTACGACAAGTTAGGTGTGCGTTCCCGTACCTCGGCGGTGGCTTCCGCGCGAGAGCAAGGGGTGATTTAGGCCGAAAAAAGCGGTGCCCGGCACGAGGGGCACCGCTTTTTTCGGCTAAAAATTAGCGGCTCTGGTGAGCCTGGTTATAGGCCTCGATCACCTCGGAGGGGATCTTGCCGCGCAGGGCGATGTCCTTGCCCTGGTCAAGGGCCCACTGGCGGATCTCACGGGCCTTGCTGTTGCGCGCCGCGCCGCTGTTGCGGCGGCCGCTGACGGGGGCGGCGTGCTTGCGGGCCACCGCCAGGTAGGGGCGGAACATCTCGCGGAACTTCTCCGCATTCTCGGCAGAAAGATCAATGATGTAGTCCGTGCCGTCAAGGGCGAAGCGAACCACATTCACCTCATTCACGTCCAAAGGGGTACCGCTCAGATCATCAAAATACTGGGTGACTTCCTTGCGAGCCATGGATAACCTCTCCGTTGATTGGCCGGAGCGAGTACTTCCCTCCGGCCTATTTTCTCTTGGTGGCTCCTACTGTACATCGTATTGTGTGTATGTACATAGTTGTGAGGGGCCAAACGGAAAAATATTAGTTATCCACCCAGAAACATATCGCTAAACGCAATCATTAGCGCTGTTTGAGGCGGCCCTGAATCTCGTTGGTCACCTGATCGATGTCCCTAGCGATACTGGTGTGCGCACGGCGGCGTTGTTCCTCCGTCATGTACTCCGCGTTGTCTAGAGAGGCGGAAAGCTCTTCCAGGCGATCCTCCACATCGCGGACAAAACCGGAGGGCAACCCGGAATCCTTCAGCGACTCCTTAATCCCATGAATACGGGCTTTCAGTGGCGCGCCATAGCCGGAGAATTGCGCCATTTGATCCGAGGTGACGCCCATCCGCCGGGCCTGGGCGGAATTCGTCTGTTCCCGCAGTGCGGTCAGGCCACGGTACGCCAGCGGGAGGAGAATGGGCGTGAGCAGGCGCGCGGCCCCTGTCCAGCGCTTCACGTTATCCGCGTTAAACTTGCCCGCCTGAATCTGCGCCAGCTTATTCTCCGCCATCTTGCGCTCGTGCTTGCGCTTGGCCTGCAATCCCTTCTGCTCGGCCTTCAGCAGCCCCTTTTCCTGCTTGGCCAGGAGCTTCGCCTGGCGCTGGCGGGCCTTGGCCTGGGCCTTCACCTCGGCCTTGGCGCGGGTCTTGGCGGCCTTGATCTGGGCCTTGGAACGGGCGCGGCGCTTGCTCAAGTTTTTGAGGAGTCCCATTGTTCTGCGATCCTTCACGGTCGTTTGGTGGTGATCTTCAGTATCTTCGTCGCCTCAACCTTACCCGCGCCCATGTCTTATGCTCTTATGCATTGTGGAAAAACCGTCACGGATTGCCCCGATAAGGGCGCAGGAACTCCAGGGGTGCCGCTATAAACAGGTGCAGCGCCGCCGATTCCCCGGCACCCCACCCACGGAAGCCTCGCGGCACCGGGCGCGTCGTAAGCACACCGCCGTGGAAGCGGTGACGGCCCTCCTTCCCACTGGTCCCGCCATAGGGGACCCCCGGGTGCGCCGCTTCACCCGCATCCGCATCGACCCCACTCAGCCGGACGCGGACCTCGATACCCTAGAAGCGCTCGCGCAGGGGGCCACGCTGATCGAGGGGGCGGTGCTAGAGGGAACGCACGCAGGCATCGCCTGGCGGGCCGAGGTGGAGATCCTGGCCCTGCTTCCCGAGGGCACGTACCTGCCCGTGGCGGTGAGCAACCATCGCGTCGCGCGCCCCCACCCAGGTGCGCGCGCCCCGGTGATCTCCACCCGGCGGCTGGGGCTTAGCCAGCCGCACCCGGAGGAATACACGCTGAAGTATCACTCCTCCGATAGTTTCCGGCTGGCCCTGGCCGCCCGCGCGCTCCAGGAATACGGGCTTGGCGGCGGCCTTGGCGCGCTCATCGGCCAGGATCGCCACCGGGTGTTTCTCACCCCCACCGCCCCCTTCCAGCACGCCGTGGACAACGCCCTGGAGGCCCCCACGCCTCCGGCCCCGCGCCGGCTCAAGGAATGCGCCTCCTGCCGGTTCTGGCGGCACTGCGAACCCATGCTGCGCGCCGCAGACGACCTCAGCCTCTTCCTCCCCGGAGATCGCGCACAACGCTTCCGGGACCGGGGGATAGAGACGGTCACCGCGCTGGCCCGCGCTGACCTCGGAGAGCCCTCCGCCCTGGCGGGCGCGTGGCAGCGCGGCGTTCCCGTGCTGCGCCGCCCCTCGGTGACACCCCCGCCGCGCGCGGAGGTGGAAATAGACATCGACGTGGAGGCATACCTTGACCAGGGGGCCTACCTCTGGGGGACCTTTGACGGGCGGGAATACCGCCCCTTTGTCACCTGGGAGCCCCTGGGCGGGGAGGCGGAGGCCCGGAACTTTGCGGACTTCTGGTGTTGTCTCATGGAAAGACGCGCCCAGGCGCACGCCCAGGGGCAGACGCTGAGGGTATATTGCTACGTCCGCCACGGGGAAAACCACTGGCTGCGCTCCTCGGCACGCAGGCTCAAGGGCGGGCCCACGGAGGCGGAGGTGCGCGACTTCATCCGCAGCGAGGAATGGGTGGATGTGTTTGACTCCGTGACCGCCTCCCTGGCCGGGCCCTGTGGGTTGGGGCTGAAAACGGTGGCCCCGCAGGCGGGATTCTCCTGGCGCGATCGGGGCTTTGACGGAGAGGAATCCGTGAATGCCTACCGCGTGGCGGTGAGCCTCGACGAGGGCGATGCAGAAGCAGCCCGCCGCCTGCTCCTGCGGTACAACGAGGACGATTGCCTTGCCACCGCCGCCGTGCGCGATTGGCTGACCCGGGGCGCGCCGGGGGCGGAGGATCTGGCCGTTTAGGGGGCCGCCGGGGCCTCGGGGGCAACGATCACATCAAAGGTCATGCCCTTGGCGTGATGGCCCGCTATGGTGCACCAGCCGGGAACATCGGCGGTGATGACCCCGGCATCAATCTCCGTGGTCTTTCCTGGGGTGAGCCGCCCCGAGCGCGCCCCGTTGGTGAGCTTGAGATCGTGCGCCTGGGAATCGCCGTTGAGCAGCTCAATGATGAGGCGATTCCCCGAGGGCACGGTGACGCTGGCGGGTTCAAAAACCATATCTCCCGCGGTGACCTTCACCCTGGTGACATTCTTTTCTGCCGTGGTTGATGCCGTGTCTGAGACCGATGCCGGGGGCGGGGTCGCGCCACCCGGGCCGTCCAGCCCGCCACATAGGGCTACCAGCAGCGCTAGGAGGGAGACCCCCAGGGCCACCTGGCCCGAGGAGCCGCGAGCGTCGGGGATCTCTGGACGAGGGGCGTCGGTGTTGTCCGCAGTAGCGGCGGTGCAGCCCGTTTGCGCTCGCACCGCGCGCACCATGAGCGGTAGGAAAGCCACCAGCCCTAAGAACGCGAGCGCAGAGGCCCCCACGCGCAGCCAGGAATACTCGGCCACCAGCCACAGAATGAGCCCGCCGTTGGTGAGCGTGAGGCGCACCATGCCGCCGCGATAGGTCTCGCGCAACCCCCAGGCGGAACGCACGCGCATGGTGATGGGCAGGAGATAACTCATCATGCCGATGAGCAACTGCCCACCAAATCCCACCAGGAGCGCGGTGGTGGGCAGCGCCGCCTGGGAACCGTGGCGGAAAACCTGGGCGGCAAACCACAGCAGGCAGCCCAGTAGCCATAGCACCGCCGCGGTGACGGAGAGGGACCCATACGTGGCCTTGCGCAGCCCCGCGCGGGCGACCAGGGGTGCCCACGCCACGCAGGAGAGAAGCCACCCCAGGGCGTAGACCACCAGCGCCCCTCCGGTGAGCCACGGTTTCCCCACGAGCGCCCCGGCGACGGCCGCGATGAGGCCGCCGAGGTGCAGCAGCAGGCTGCCCCAGGGCCACGCCCGCGACCACGAGGATGGGGTGGGGCGGCTGCGCCAGATCGCGGGGAAGAACACCGTGAGGGAGGCGGCGGCCGCCAGGCCGAGGAAGCCAAGAACGTTGAGGATCAGGTGAGCCTGAAGCAGGCGGTCGTGGAGATCGGCGGCCGCCGAGGAGTCCGGGCTGTCCTTCGCCCCGGCGGCCAGCAGCGCGCCGATCACCGCCCCGGCGGTGAGGGACAGCGCCGAAGCCACGTAGCCGAGCACCGAGGGCAGAAGGCGGTACACCCGATCGGGCTGCGTGCGGAGAGCCCGGCGCAGTTGGGCACTGAGCGCGCAGGCGTGCCACAGCAGGGCGAGCGCCACCACCGCGGCCCCCGCGTGGGTGAGCGGAAGGACACCCGCTATCTGCCCGGCGAGGACGCCCACGATGCCGAGGTTCAGCAGCCATACCTTGCGCAGTTGCCAGGGGCGGGCGGAATCGGGGAGGCGTTGGTGCAGGAACTTCTCCGTGAAGGATTGAGACCACACCACGATGGAATTGGTCACGGCACCCAGGGTGAAGGTATGAATAAGAACCCAGCGGTACTCCGGGATAGCGGAATGGCTCAACCCCACGAGCACGATGATGACCAACCAGATGGTGACGGGTCTGCTAGCCCGGCGATGCCAGCTGCGATGATTCTTCCCCGGAGATTCCTGTGCCACGGTCATAATTCTCATGCTAGGGCGTAGTGCCAGCGGAGAGGTGGGAGATGCGGCATGATCGGGGTTATGGCTGAAACTCCCGACGTCCCCTCCCTCCTGCACTATGACCACCTCATCATGCAGCAGGTGACCAACTGGGCGAGCAATGACTTTGACATTCTGGATACCGAGGGCGAGGCCGTGGGCCGGGTCATCACCTCCGGCTCCCTTATGAGCCGCATGATGATGGGCTCGCGGGAACTCCTCATTGCCGAGGTAGACGAGACTCCGGTGCTTCACCTGAGCGACACCGTTAACTTTTTCCGAGACACGATGAACCTCGCCTATCCCGACGGCACCCCGCTGGCGCACCTGCGGCAGCGGTGGAGCTTCTTCCGTTCGCGTGCGGACATGCACCTGGCCGACGGGCGCATGGTGGAACTGCACGGGAGCGTGTGGGATTACAACTACCAGTTTGTGGTAGACGCGCAGGAGATAGGCCGGGTGAACCGCGAATGGGGCGGCCTGGGCCGGGTGTTCATGGGGCACTCGCGCTACCACCTGGAGTTTGCTCCCGGATTAACGGAGGAATTACACGCTACGGTGCTCGGTGGCGTGGTGGCGTTGGATCTCCTGCGGAAAAAGCAGCAGCAGTCCAGTTAGGGGAATAAAAAACGCCGCCCCCGAAAAGGCGGGAGCGGCGTGGGGGAAGAGTTACTTCTGTGCGGCGGCGAAGCGCTCGGCCACGTCCTCCCAGTTAAAGACGTTCCACACGGCCTTGACGTAATCCGGCTTCACGTTCTTGTACTGGAGGTAGAAGGCGTGCTCCCACATGTCCAGCATGAGCAGCGGGGTAAGGTTGGCGGAAACGTTGCCCTGCTGGTCGGTGAGCTGCTCGACCACGAGGCGGCCCGCGATGTGGTCATAACCCAGCACGGCCCAGCCGGAGCCGTGCAGGCCCAGGGCAGCGGAGGAGAAGTGATCCTTGAACTTCTCAAAGGAACCGAAGTCCCGGTTGATGGCCTCGGCCAGGTCACCGGTGGGCTCGCCGCCGCCGTTGGGGGAAAGGTTCTTCCAGAAGATGGAGTGGTTGGTGTGCCCGCCCAGGTTGAAGGCCAGGTTCTTGGAGAGGGCGCGGATCTGATCCGGGTTGGTGCCCTCCTCGCGGGCCTTTTCGAGGGCCTCCAGGGCGGCGTTAGCGCCGGCCACGTAGGTGGCGTGGTGCTTGGAGTGGTGCAGCTCCATGATCTCGGCGGAGATGTGGGGCTCCAGGGCTTCGTAGGCGTAATTAAGCTCGGGAAGTTCGTAGACAGCCATGAGAGGTAGGTCCTTTCGTCTAAGTGCAGTCGCGCGATGGATCACAGTGAACCACCGTGTGCCACCCCATGATAGGAACTTTCTTCCAGGTTGCAAGGTTGTCCGTCGTCTTAATTCGTCTTAAGAGGCGGCGGAATAACCAGCCGGGAGTGATGGTTGCGCTACAAAAGAAGCACGGTGAGTCGAAGAAAAGAGGTAACCCCGTGGGTTGGCTTTTTAGCAATACGCCCGGACTACTCGCCCCCGGCGAGACCCTGCCCGGCCGAACCACCCCGATCCTGGCCGAGCCGAAGCCCCACGCCGTGCTGGGCACGCCCCTGACCGGCCCGTGGCGGGAGGGGCAGCGCAGCGTCCTGGTGGGAATCGGCTGCTACTGGGGAGTGGAAAAGATGTACTGGCAGATGGAAGGCGTGGAATCTACCTCGGTGGGTTTCGCCGGGGGAGTGACCCCCAACCCCACCTACCGGGAGGTATGCACGGGGCGCACCAACCACACCGAGGTGGCGCAGGTGGTCTTTGACCCACAGGTCATCTCCCTGGAGCGGATCATCACGGCGGCCCTGGAGGCTCATGACCCCACCCAGGGGTACCGGCAGGGCAACGACGTGGGCACGCAGTATCGCTCCGCCTTTTATGCCGAGAACGAGGAGGATGCCGCCGCGATCCGTTCCCTGGTGCGGGGCTACGGGGAGAAGCTGGCTCGCGCTGGGTTTGGGCCTGTGACCACGGAGGTGTCCACGCTGGCGGACACGCCCGCAGGGGCCTATTACCTGGCCGAGGAGGAGCACCAGCAATACCTGCACAAGGTGCCCGGTGGGTATTGCCCGCATCACGGCACCGGCATTGCCTGCGGTTAAGCTTGATGGGCTAAACTCGCCGTTTTCCGTTGAGCCGCGTCCACCGCACGCAGCGGTGCAGCAGCTCCGGGCTGGCCTCCACCCCAAGCACCCCGGCCCAGTAGGCCGCAAACTCGGAATGGTAATTATGCCCGTGGTTGCCGGGGGCCTTGGTGCAGGTCAGCATGTCAATCCCCACCTGCCAGCCGGTAATGAGCGGAACCCACCTCATGCGGTGGGGGACGTCGCTATGCTGCGCGGGCGGGGCGGGAACGCCTCGCGATCCCGGCTCGCGCAGCCAGTCGGGGCGTCGATACAACAGCGATGGCTCCCACCACACGATCGGATCGGAGGCGTGCTGGGCGATGACCATTCGCGGAAATTCCCAGGACTGCGCGTAGGGGCGCCCGGCGTGGTCGCGGTCGAGGTGCTGTGGGTGGGCGCAGACGCGCAGGTGGCGGCCGCCGTCAAGCAGCGGGAGGCGCTCGGGAGAATCGGGCTGACGCCGCGCGCGAACCCAAGAAAGCAGCGGGGTGCTGCGCGGTGGGCCGGAGAACACCGCGCCGTCGGTAAGCGCGAGGAGCTCACTGAGGCGCGGAAACACCCCCGCCATGCCGTAGGCCCCCAGGGATTCCCCGCTGAGGAATATGTGCGGTGGGTGGGGGTGCTGCATGGCTCGGGAGCGCACCGCGTGTACGAGAAGCCGGGCGGCGTCGAGAGCGGTGTGGCGATCCTGGTAATAGCTGACCGCGCTGGGCAGGTAGGTGTATTGCACGGCCACGGTGGCGCAGCGGCCCCGGGTGAGGAACTCCACCGAGTCCAGGGAGTAATCCGGGAGCCACCCCGTGCCGGAGGGGTGGGTGATCACGATGACCTCGCGATCAAACGCCCCGGTGCGCTCCAACTCCGCCACCGCCGCCCGGGCGGCCTGCGCGAGGCTGCGGCCGGGAATCAGCCCGATGAACACGCGGATCGGTTCCTGGGCTTCGGCGCAACCGGTGACCTCCTCGATGTCGGCGCGGCGCGGGCCGCTAGAGACGTTGATGCGCCCCTGCGCTCCGAGGTGATCCCAGCGCTCCAAGGACTGCGGCGAGCCGGAGCGCTGCTGCTCCTGCGGCCTGCGGGCGAAGGAGGGGGTGGCGCGGTTGAGGGCCTCGGCGCGCCGGGAAAGGCGATGGATAAGCCGATGGAAGAACACGCGGTTCCACAGGAACGTCCAACCCAGCGCCACGGCGGTGAGGGCCGCGACGTAACTCAGGCGCGGGGGCAGGGCCGTGCGCAGCAGCGCGGCGGCACCACGGGTGCCGTGTTGGGTGAGCTCCGCGCACAGCAGAACCAGCCCGTAGCCTGCGGTTCCCGCGGCGATCCCCGCGGCCGTGGGTGGGAGCCTGCGGGCAGACTCCCCGAGCAGGGCCGCCTGCTGACGCCCCCGGCGCAGGCTCAGGGCCACGCTCCCGGCGGTGATGAGGGCGAGGACGGAGTGGGCTGTTGGCGGAATCGTGCCGGCTGAGCTGCCGGGGCGGCGCGGGGTGCGTCGTGCTACCCAGGAGAGCGCCGTCCCGCAGAGGTGTCCGACGCTCTGCGCGAAGGTGAGGTTCGCGGCCGTGGCCCACCAGGGGTGGCGCAGCAGCGAGGGGCTGAGCGCCCACCACGTAGCGATCTCCGCGCCCAGCAGGCCTGCGGGAGCCGTGCGCGCGCGTCGCCCCCGCCGCATGCGCACGACGGGGGTGAGATCGGCCACCAGGGTGCCCAGGCGCGCCAGGACTCTCGACGTCATGGTTCCTGATCGTCGCACGTCGAGGCAGGGTTCGCAGGGCGTGCGGCCCGGCGTGGTGTTATTCGCGGCACACCGAGTCTCGGTGGAGGCAAAAACCGGGCAGAAACCCAATCAAACGGGCATAATGGGTGGCGGAAGGGAGCAGATCAATGAAGCACACCATTGGTAACAAGGTAGTTCTCATCGGGGCCGGGGATGTGGGCGTGGCCTATGCCTACGCGCTGGTGAACCAGGGGATCATCGACCACCTGGCGATCATCGACATCGATGAAAAGAAGCTCGAAGGTAACGTAATGGATCTCAACCACGGCGTGGTCTGGGCGGGCTCGCGCACCCGCGTGACCAAGGGCAGCTACGCCGACTGCGAGGACGCCGCCCTGGTGGTGCTGTGTGCCGGGGCCGCCCAAAAGCCCGGTGAGACGCGCCTGCAACTGGTGGACAAGAACGTGGCCATCACCAAATCCATCGTGGAGGAGGTCATGGCCCACGGGTTCGACGGCCTCTTCCTGGTGGCCTCCAATCCGGTGGACATCCTCACCTACGCCACCTGGAAGTTCTCCGGCCTGCCCACCCAGCGCGTGATCGGGTCTGGCACCGTGCTGGATTCCGCGCGCTTCCGCTACATGCTGGGCGAACTCTACGAGACGGCCCCCAGCTCCGTCCACGCCTACATCATCGGGGAACACGGGGACACCGAGCTTCCGGTGCTCTCCTCCGCCACCATCGCCGGGGTATCCATGCGCAGAATGCTGGAAAAAGACCCCGAACTGGAGGGCCGCCTGGAAAGAATCTTCGAGCAGACCCGCGACGCCGCCTACCACATCATCGACGCCAAGGGCTCCACCTCCTACGGCATCGGCATGGGGCTGGCCAGGATCACCCGCGCCATCGTGCACAACCAGGACGTGGCCCTGCCCGTCTCCGCCTACCTGGAGGGGGAGTACGGGGAAGAAGACATCTACATTGGCACCCCGGCGGTGATTAACCGGGCGGGTATTCGGCGCGTGGTGGAACTAGAACTCTCCGAGCACGAGCGAAAGCGCTTTGCCCACTCTGCCGCGACGCTGCGGGAGATTCAGGGACAGTTCTTCTGAGGGATTCAGGGCAGGAGAGAAAAGCAATGAAGGTAGCGGTTCTGGGCGGAACGGGGTTCATTGGATCGAAGCTCGTGGAAAAACTGAAAGAAAACGGCCACGAGGCCGAGGCTCATTCCCGATCCACCGGCCTAAACCTCCTCACCGGAGCGGGATTGGGGGAAGCGCTGCGCGGGACGCAGGCTGCCGTGGTGAGCATCAACGCCCCGCAGTTGGACGCGAGCGCCGTGGATTTCTTCCGCACCACCATGCGCAATACGGTCGATGCGGCGCAGCGGGCCGGGGTGGGGCACGTTGTTCTCCTTTCCATCGTGGGCATAGATCAGGTTCCCGATGTGGGCTATTACCGGGCCAAGGTGGAAGAGGAAAACGTTCCCGGGTTCCCTTCACCATCGTCCGCGCCACTCAGTTCATGGAGTTCATCCCGGGGATCATGGAGTGGACCACCCAGGGCGATACCGTCAGGCTGCCCGCCACCCCCATGCAGCCGATAGCCGCCGCCGAGGTAGTGGATTTCCTCGCGCGGGTCACCGTGGGGGAGCCGCGTGGTGGCACGGTCAACGTGGCCGGGCCGGAGGTATTTACTCTCGACGAACTCGCCCGCCTCATTCTGAACCATCGCCGGGACGGTCGCACGGTGGTTACCGACCACACCGCCGGCCTGTTCGCGGCGGTTCCGGGCAGGGCCATTGTTGCTCCCAAACACGCCCACCTTTCTTCCGTGCGCTACGCCGACTGGATGGCAACCTCACCCAGCGAACCCCGGTGAAGCGGCGTAACCTGTGGGCGTGAAAATCATCGCGCACCGCGGTTATTCCTCCCGCTACCCGGAGTCCACGGCGATCGCCTACGAAAAATCCTTTGACCTCCCCATTCACGGGGTGGAATGCGATATTCGCCTGACCAAGGACGGCGAGGTGGTGTGCATTCACGATCCCATCCTGGATCGAGTATCCACCGGCAGCGGCCGCGTATCCGTGCACACCCTGGCGCAATTGCAGCGCCTCGACTTCGGCTCGGAGGAACACCCCCAGCGGGTGCTCACCCTGGATCACCTGCTGGAGATGTCCAAGCCGCACCCTCACCACCTCTACATAGAGACCAAGCACCCCCTGCGCTACGGGCGCATGCTGGAGGAACAACTGGTGCGCAGGCTGACCTACCACGGAATGCTCGATGACCCGCGCGTCCACGTGATTAGCTTCGCGGGGGCGTCGATAAGCAGAATGCATGCCCTGGCCCCGCAGATCGACAGGATCTACCTGCGCCGCTCCTGGCACCGCCTGCTGCACCCCTGCGACCCCACGGTGGGTGCCCCCACCGGGCTGGGAATGTCCATCGAGCGGGCGCGCCAGCACCCCGGACTGATCCACGCGCGCTCCCTGCCCACCTACCTGTGGACGGTGGACGAGCCGAAGGACATGGCGTGGGCGCGCGACCGCGGGGTAGACATGCTAGCCACCAATAAACCGGAACTGGCCTTGACGTATCTTTGAGGGCATGGCCAAGAAGAACAAGAAGAACGATGACCTTCCCGAGGGCATGAGCCGCCGCCAGGCCAAGCTCGCCAAGCGCGCGGCGGAACGCGCCGCCCTGGAAAAAGACCCCCGCCCCTACGCCGGATTCGCCTCCGAGGCGGACCTCGTGGCGCTCCAGGAGTTTGTGCCCTCCGCCACCGCCCCGCTATCGGTCAAGGGAGCAACCCGCCCCGTGCGCCTGGTGACGGTTCTGCCCGGCGCGGCGGCCGCGCTGGTGCGCGAGGAGAAACACGGCGGCGAGGCCCTGGTGGCCCTGCAAGTGCAGGCGCGTTCCCACAATCCGGGGCGCGACCTCGCCTATGCGCTCGCCTGGGCGGCGCAGGCCGGGCCGGGCGAAACCCTGATGTCCACCGCCGCCGACGGCACCCAGCCCGCCCTGAGCGACCTGATCGATCCCGGCACGGCCCTGGACATCGAGGTTCACCAGGACTTTTCTTGGTGGATTCCCGAAAGCATGGCGGGCGACGCCACCACCGTGCGAGCCCTCCAGGCGGCGAACGACGCCATCGTGCCCTCCCACCGCGTGCCCGCCGACGTCCCCGGTGCCGTCTGGTGGGTCTACCCCGGTGGGGATAAGGCACACATCCGCTGGGTGCGCACGGAGGATAACGAGGATCGCCTGCTGGCGGCCCTGGCACGCATCGCCGCGCGAGGGGAGCTGAACATGGGGGAGGGCTCCCGCTTTGCCGGGACGTTCCGCACCCACGGCCTCGTGGTGCCGGTGTTTGACCTCGATCCCGCCCGCGAATACGGCACCTATGGGGAGGATTTGGCCGAGCTGAACAAAGCCATCGAGGCCGAGGTGTCCAGCGAGGAACCGCTCAATGCCGAAGAGCGCAAGCAATTGCAGAACATCAAGTCCCGCCAGGTGACGATCCGCTAACGGGTTTTCTATAACTAAGGCGACGGTGAGAGCGGTGCGCTGGAACAAGGAGACGGCGCGGGACGGCAGCATCATCCTGAGTTGTCTCTGCGGAATCGCGCTCGGGGGCACCGTGGCGGGGGCGGTGAATAACGTCTACGTTGCGCACCGATTTGCGGAGAATTTGGATGGCGAGGGTGGAGTAGAGGTGGCCGCCAAGGTGGAACGCGCCTGGGAGTTTATCCAGATGGCGGGGTATAGCGCCGTGGGTGTGGTGGTGTTTGCCGTGCTGGCGGTGGTGCTGAGCCGGGGGCTGCGGATGTGACTCGATGGGTGGGGCGCGCGCCGGGGTTGTGGAATAACCGGGTTATCCACAGGGGAAGTGCCTCATGGGGTGTGGTGGTGGCGCGGGTGGGGAACAGTGGCGAGCATGAGCGTTGCGCTGTGGTTATGTCGGGTGGATTGGGACGTGGTGATCCGTCTCTTGCAGGTACTCGTTGCCGGGGTGGGTCTGGCGATTGCGCAGAAGGGGTTGAGGTACACGGTGCGAACCCTGGCGCAGAAAACCGAGAGCGATAACCGCGCCGAGTGGTGGAAGCGATACACCTGGGCGATGGAAAAGGTATATGATGATCGAGAAAAGGTGAGAGCCACGGGGTGGGAGTTGATGGTTTTTCTCAGTCAGAGTCCGCTGGCCACGCACACCGAGGTGGAAATCATCGATTTTCTGATTATGCGGCGTCCCGATCGCACGGAATCGGAGGAAGGATAAAACCGATGTCTGAATCGTATTTTTGGGAAGGCGAGACCCCGTTTGTAGCGGCATCCAGGGCGCGTGCGGCCATCACGGTTCGACACCGCCTGGGAAAGTTTCTGCCGCGCTGGTATTACGAGATAGCCGGGCAGCCCGTGCCGCCAGAAGTGGTAGAGGCGGAGGAGAAAGGTATCCCCGTGGAGGAGATAGACGCTGTACCTCCGCCGCCAAAGCTCATAGACTGGATCTAGTGATAGGCGTATTGGCAAATCTGGAGATGAACGGCAGCAACCCCCTGCTGCCTATGACGTACGACCTGGTGTGGATCGGGTTGCTACTGATCTGGTCCATAGTCACCGTCGCGCTCATAGTGGACATCATCAGGCTGCCCGCCACCGTGACCGAGACCGCAGCCTTGATTCTGCTGGTGCTGCTGGCTCCGGTGGTGGGGTGTGCGATCTATCTTGTGCTGCGGCCCAGGATCACGGTGCGGAGGAAAATGCAGGGGAACCCCGCGCGCGGGTAGCAATGTCTCCGTCAAGCCGCGAGGCCACATCCCTTACCACGACGGACTCTTTGCTGCCCTGGAGGCCGTGGCCCGCTGGGGCGGGTGGGATCAGGGTGCGAAGAATTGCCCCTGGAGGCTCCCCGTGAGTTCCGGCCCATCCGGGTACTCCCCGGCGAGGATGATGAGGCCGGGGTATTCCATGCCTAGGAAGTTCTTCCGTGGCTGAGGGAGAATGAGAGCGGAGCGCCGTCCCTGAGCGTGGGTCAGCCGCCAGTCATTGGCTTCGATGACGGAGGTGGCTCCTTTTAGGGAAAAAGATTCCCGCTGGTAGTGCTTCTCCCCATCGAAGAGTTCTTCTGTCCAGAAGAATACGTAGTAGGTGGGGTTGATGTCCTCCGGTGGGTAGACGTTGTGGCGGATGATAATTTTTTCTATATTCATTAGAGATGGACGCATCCTTCCAGTTGTATTATTTCTTGCATGTAAAGTTACGTTCCTTTATTTCCAGCTTCTGAATTATTTGTGGGGATCATCGAGATTTGTTTACGGAGGTAGTACCCCGTGAATAAACCTCGATGTGTTATAAACTACCCCCAGTTCCCCGTTATGGTTGCCCCACGCCACCCGCTCCCAGCGCCTCCCTCTACCTGGAGGCTCTCAACTTCGCCCCTGCTGGGCTGGGTGCTTTCCCTGTTGTGGCTGCGCCCCGCCTCTGCGGAGGGAACAAAGGAGGTGGCCGGAACTGAACCGGAGAGCCTCGCTCCTACCGCATGGAAGCCCACAGCTCCTCGGCGGCGGCCTCGTCCCAGAGCACTACGTTTCCCACGTCGTAGTCGGCAAAACCCGCATAAGGCACCGTGATCGTCTCCACCCCGGAGCGCATGGCCAGGGCCACCCGCGCGAGGTGCCATACGTGATCGGAGGAGCCGACGGTAAAGGATGAGGCGGTGTCGGAAATGAGGGGGATCATGCGGAAGGGATTGAGGAGGGTGCCCGCGCTGGTGGTCTGATTGAGCAGCCCGGAGAAGAATTCGCGCTGGCGCTGCACACGATCCAGGTCTCCGCCCGCGGTGGCGCGGGTGCGCACGTATCCCAGGGCGGTGGGGCCATCGACCTTTTGGCAGCCCGCCTGGATTGAGAGTTGCGCGAGGGGATCGTCGATGGGTTCCTCCGGGCACACCTCTACGCCGCCCACGGAGTCCACCACGTTAGCCAGCCCACCCATGCCGATCTCCGCGTAGTGATTAATGCGCAGCCCAGTGGCCTGCTCCACCGTTTCCGTGAGGAGCTGCGGCCCGCCGTAGGTAAAGGCGGCGTTGAGTTTATCCATGCCGTAACCGGGCACCGCCACGTAGGAGTCGCGGGGGAGGGAGACCAGCGTGGCCTTGCCGCCGCGCGGAATGTGCAGCAGCATGACGGTATCGGTGCGGCCCACGCCGATGTCCCCGCCGGTGCCCAGGCGGGCCACGTCCTCCTCGGAGAGCCCCTGGCGGGAATCGGAGCCCACGAGCAGCCAATTAGTGCCGGAGGTCTTGTCCACCTGCTGTGCGGGCAGGGCGTCCACGCGGGTGAGTTTGGTATCCGCCCAGAGCGTGATGACGATGCTGAGCACCAGGAGGATCGCCAGTGGCCAGCCCACGCACCCCAGGCAGCCGAAGGAGGGGCGGGCGATCCGGGGGCGTTTTTCCCCCGAGCCTCGCTTCTCACGCACCGCCGCCTGCGGCACACGCGGGGTGCGCGCCTGCTGTGCTTGCTGTGTCGGTCGGGGTGGACGGGAGGGGCGCCGCGTGTTTTCGGCGCGGCTTGTCTCGGCCGGCGGCACGTACTGTCGGGTGTATCGGGGATTTTCCCCACGGGATTCCCGTTGTGGCGGAGCCTGTCGGGTGGGGGGAATCTGGCCCTGGGAAGCACCCCGGGAGGTGCGCGGGGTGCGCCGGGGTGGGCGTTGCTCGGCCCCGGCGGGCGGCATGTATTGGCGTGGTTGCTCCCGGGGAGATCGGTCCCGCTGCTGCCGTCGGGAGGCGGAGGAGGATCGCCGCCGCACGGGGCGGCCGTAGCGGTCGGTCAGCGGAGTGCCGTCGGCACGCAGCACGTACTCGTCGCGCGGATCGTGCCGCTGCTGGGCTCCGCGATTCCGGCGATGTTCCTCATAGCCCCTGGAATCCATGCGCTCTACCCTAGATCACAGAAGGTCCCCGCCAAGGGCCGCGTAGCCGAGGAAGGCCACGGCGTCAATGAGGAAATGCGCCACCACCAGGGGCCATACGCGGCCGGTGCGGCGGAAAAACCAGCAGAAGATCAGCCCCATGATGATGTTGCCCA
This sequence comes from Corynebacterium oculi, assembly GCF_001412105.1. Lineage (GTDB taxonomy): Bacteria > Actinomycetota > Actinomycetes > Mycobacteriales > Mycobacteriaceae > Corynebacterium > Corynebacterium oculi. The sequence goes on along the minus strand of NZ_LKST01000004.1, from coordinate 370,362 downwards.
GCCCGGCGCTGATCCCTTGGTACAGGTGATAGGAGCCGCGCAGCAGCGAGGAGGCCGCCGCCACGGCCCACCATGACCACCCCAGTTGGCGCAGCCGCGTGCATAGCCACAGCACCACCACGATCTCCTCCCCGAAGGCGTTGGCCGCCGCGCTCACCAGCAGCATGAGAGAGGCAATCACCCCGCTCGAGGGCGCGGCCACGACCTCCTTGCTCAACCCCAGGTGCAGGGCGCCTAGGTAGAAGAGGAGGCCGGGGATACCGATGAGGGCGGCCAGGCCTACGCCCCAGGGGAGATCGTTGCGCCGTGGGGTGAGGCTAAGCGGAACCCGGTCTCGGGCCAGCAGAAAAAGCGCCAGCCCACCCCAGGCAAAGAGCGTGGTGGCGGAGCATAGTTGCAGGCCAACGTTGAGCCAGACGTGCGTGGATTGGGCGGCGTTGAGCGCCACCGACTGCTCGGCCAGAGGCACGTCGGAGAAGAGGGCGTCGATAAGCCGCAGCGCGGCCCGCACCCCGGCGGTGCCAAAGGTCAGGGCCAGGACCAGCGGAATCTCATAGCGCAGGCGCGACGTCATCGCTGACCTCCCGCGCCAGCCCCAGCAGAACCTCCGGTGGTACGGTCATCGCCCCCAGGTGCACGGAGGCTCCCGCCCCGCCGCAGGGCACGCTGACGGCCGCCTGGCCGCTCATGTTGAACCAGGAAGCCCAGGGGGTCCAGCGGGTCTGCGCCCAAAAGTCCTCCTCCGGGGGGAGATCGGAAAAATACCCGATGGGCGGGGGATCGTGCGCGAGGGTGGGGCTTAGCACCACGTCCGACGCCGCGAGGGCGGGCATGGCGGCCTGCACCCTCTGGGCTCGGGCGAGGTCCTCGGGGCCAATCAGCAGGCCTTGGGCGTGTAAGTGCCGCACCATCGCCCCGCTGGGCTCTGCCGGGGCGATGGTGGCTGCCCGCGCGCTAAAGATCGTGCGGAAGGCGGCGAAAACCTCGCGTGCCTGGGGCGGGGGAGAAACGGGAATGACGCGGTGGCCGGCGTCGGCAAGCAGGCGTGCGGCGCGCTCGGCGGCGGCACCCCAGCGTTCGGAGACTGCACAGTCCGCAAAGAGAGGGTCAGCGAGCAGGCCCACCGTCAGGCGCGACATCTCCGTGGGCAGGGTCAGCTCGTGCAGCAGGGCGCTCGCCTCCACGCTGCGGGTGATAAAGCCCTGGGTGGAGAGCGCCCCACCCGTGGGATCGTGCGGGGGCTTGTACCCCACCACCGCGCAGGCGGCGGCGGGAATCCTGATCGAGCCGCCGCCGTCAGAGGCGTGGGCGGCGGACACCAGGCCGCGCGCCACCGCCACCGCTGCCCCACCCGAGGAACCGCCGGGAGTGCGGCCCGGCCACCGGGGATTATCCACGGCGGGTAGCCCCGTGGGCTCGGTGTACGCCGTCAGGCCCAGCTCCGAGGCGGCCGTCTTGCCGGGAATCACCGCGCCGCGTTCTAAGAGGCGGCGCACAAAGGGCTCCGTGCGGGTGGCCAGGCGCGTGCGGGCGCGGGAACCAAAGGTGGTGGGCATGCCCGCGACGTCATACAGATCCTTCACCGGGATCACCATGCCGTGCAGCGGCCGGGAGCACAGGCAGGGGGTGCGTTCCAGGGCCTCCGCGCGCACCACGGCGCGCTGAATGCTCAGGTGGCTAAAGCCATGCTCGGTGGGTCCCAGGCCGGCGATGGCCCGCGCGAAGTCCGCCACCGCCTGCACGGGGGAGGGCGGGGTAGTACCGCCGGGAGGCGCAGCATAAGGCATGGGCACCAGGATAGGCTGGAACACCATGACGATCACCGTGGCATACCTGGGCCCCGAGGGAACCTTTACGGAGGCGGCGCTGTGGCAATTCGTGGAGGAGGGCGGCTTCGACGCTGAGGTCACCGCCCTGCCGGTGGACAGCCCCGCGCACGCCGTGGAAACGGTGGCCGCCGGCCGCGCCGACTACGCCTGCCTGGCCATAGAAAACTCCGTGGACGGGCCCGTCACCCAAACTTTCGACGCCCTGCGCAGCGCCGGCGTGCAGATCTACCGGGAGACGGACCTCCAGATCGCCTTTAGCCTCATGGTGTACCCCGGCACGACCCCCTCCGAGGTACGCACACTGGCCACGCACCCCGTGGCCCACCAGCAGGTTCGCGGTTGGCTGGCCCGGCACCTGCCGGAGGCCCAGTTCATCCCCGCTACCTCCAACGCCGCCGCCGCCCGCTCCGTGGCCGAGGGCAAGGCCCAGGCCGCCATCGCCCCGCACCGCGCCGCAGCGATCTGGAACCTGGACGTCGTGGCGGAGAATATCGCGGACGTGACCGAGGCCCGCACCCGCTTCGTGCTGGTGGGCCCGCGCGGCGTACCCACCCCGCGCACCGGGAACGACCGCACCTCCGTGGTATTCACCCTGCCCAACCAGCCCGGCACCCTCGCCGCCGCCCTGGGCGAGTTCGCGCGCCGGGGCGTGGACATGAGCCGCATCGAATCCCGCCCCACCCGCGACAGGTTGGGCGCCTACCACTTCTACGTAGACCTGGTGGGGCATATCGACGACACCCCCGTGGCCGAGGCCCTGCGCGACCTCTGGCTGCGCGCCGAAACCCTCACCTTCCTGGGCTCCTGGCCCGCCGGTGCTGCTGCGAGGAGGCCGCCGCCCCCGTGATGGATTGGGTGACCGCCGCCCGCACCGGAAAGGAACTGCCATGACTACCTCAAACCTGATCCTGCTGCGCCACGGGCGCACCTACAGCAACGCCTCCCGACTCCTCGATACCCGCCCGCCAGGCGCGGAACTCACCGAGATCGGCCGCACCCAGGCCGGGGAGATTGGACGGGAACTAGCCCAACGGCCGGGACGTATCCGCGAGATCATCACCTCCGTTGCCCTGCGCGCCCAACAAACCGCCATGCGGGTGGCCGCCGCCTACGAACAATCCCGGGGGCTTCCCCAGGGTGGGGTGCCGGTGACCGTGCGCGCCGGGCTGCACGAGGTCTCCGTGGGGGAGATGGAAATGCGCGGCGATGAGGCCGCGCACCACGCCTACCAGCAGGCCTTCCACGGGTGGCTGCGCGGCGACGAAACCGCCCGCATACCCGGAGGCGAGGGCTACCACGACGTGCTCAGGCGGTTTAAACCCGTGCTGAACGAGATCGCGGAATCCCTGCACGCCGCACCCGAGGCGGGCGACGTGGTGGTGGTCAGCCACGGCGGGGCCATCCGCACCGTGAGCACCCACGCCGCGGGCGTGAACCCGGAGGCGGCCTTTGCCGCTTACCTGGCCAATTGCCGGTACGTAGAACTCAACCCGGTGGGACAGGACGGCGTGCGCGATTTTGGGCACTGGGATGTAGTGAGGTGGGATACCCTGCGGTGATACGGCGGCTTATGCGCAGCGCGAGCCTATGGCGCTTCCTCTTAGTAGGGGTATTCAGCGCCCTGTGTGATTATGGCTCACGCGCTGCGCTGCTGTGGTTAGGCATGGGATTTGCGCCCTCGCGGGCGGGGAGTTTCATCGTGGGCAGCACGGTGGCCTACCTGCTCAATAGCGTGGTGACCTTTAGCGGCAAGAGAAACCCGGCCGAGGTACTGCGCGCCGGGGTGGCCTACGGGGCGAGTTTTGGCACGGCGGTGGCGGTAGACGCGCTGTGCCGATCCTATGTGTACAGCGGATCCTGGGCGATCACGGCGGCGTGGGTGACCTCCCAGGCGTGCGCCACGACGTTGAATTATCTGCTGCAATCAAGGTGGGTGTTTCGGGGGTAGGTGCTTTTGATGGGCGCAAGGGGAACGGAAGGAAGCACGTGGCGATCCCGTGAATTAACTCCTTATTCTGTACGCATATTTTATGCATCCGGTGATTCCTGATCGGTCTTATTGTATTTACTTTCATGTACTGAGTTTCGGAATTAAATATAGTGGTCATTGCCTTTGCTGTCGTGGCTTGCGTGGGAATGTTGAAAATTCCTGATGAAAATTGCTTGTCTGGTTGGGATTGGGGCAGATGGTATTGAGTAACGGGTATTCTGGGCCACTATGGCTTCATGCCGAGTTGATCTTGCGGGTGAACAATGTCATCATTGCCTACATGGTGATGGGTGGCAGTCCTTCCTGGCGATTCAGAGCGGCCCTTGAGGTGCACCCACCCGATGATGTGAGCGCCCGGGTGGGTGCATTGGCTACTGCTGTCAATGTCCCCGAAATAATGTACTCCGCGAAACTTTAGGGCGTAAAACTGATCGGATGGAGTGGGAGTGCCGGGTGGCAGAAAGTATAGCGGATATTCGCGCGGGGCGAGTAGTGACGGTGTCCCTATCGGAGCTGAATGCAGAATTAGGGGATCCCGGTGTGCCTAGTGCAGATATTCTGCAATGATGTGAAAAGTTGAGCCTTCTGAGCTTTCTCCGACTGCGGCCAAGGTGCTCTCTGTGATCCACAGGTTCGAGAAAATTCGATAACCTCGAACTACATCTAGTTCACCCCGCGATCATCTCTCCCCACGCGCCGCATACTCCTCCCGCAACATGCCCAGTTCCACCTGGTCATAAAACTTCGATCGGTGGAGCGTGGCCGCCCGGCGGCGGCCTTCCTCCACGAAGCCCAGGGAGGAGTAAAGCGCGAGCGCGCGGGCGTTGTATTCCCAGGCTCGTAATTCCACTTTGTTTGCGCCCATTTCCTCGAAGAGGAGGCGCAGTGCCACGGTCATGGCGTCTCGCCCGTAGCCGTGGTCTTGGTATTCGGGCCCGATGACGATGCCGAGGGTGGCGATCCGCACGGGAAGCCCAAGGCCCCACGCGGTGATGTGGCCTACGAGGTTTTCTTGCTGATCCTCGATGGCGTAGCCGAAGCCGCCGGGGGATTCGTTGGAGCTCCAGGAATCAAAGAGGCTTTCTGCGTGGTGGGTGGGGCGTGGGGCGATGCGGTCTTGCTGGAGGATCGCCTCGCCGGTGTCATTCCACCAGGCGGCAAGAACGCTGGTGTCGGTGGGTTGCACGGGGCGGAGGATAACCTGTTCGCCGCGCAGGAGGTTGGTGCCCCATGAGCGCAGGGAATCAAAAGTGTTCACGTCTTAATTATTTACCCGGTGGCGCGCACCGGCCGCCCATGCACCCCGGATTTACCCCCACCCCAGACGGTGCAGTTGTTCCTCGCTCATGCCAAAGTAGTGGCCCACCTCGTGCATGACGGTGATGTACACCTGCTCCTCCAGGTCTGCCTCCGAGGTGCAGTAGTCCATGAGTGCCCCGCGGTAGAGGGTGATGGTGTCGGGTAGGTGTCCGGTGTGGGTGAACTGGCGGCGGGTGAGGGAGACCCCCTCGTAGAGCCCCAGGGTGTTGGAGTTGCCCTCGCGGTAGTCGCGCACCAGGATCACCACGTTTTGCATGCGGTCGGCAAATTCGTCGGGTATCCTGGCGAGGGCGGAGTCCACTAGTTCGTCGAAGCACTCGTCGCTGACGTCGATCATGGGGCGGCGGCCTCCTGCCCCGGAACACCCGGAGCCCCCTGCTCGGCCCCCGGAGCAGCACCCGCTTCGGTGGCCCCGGCGTCGGCAGCGGGGGCAGGTGGGGCCCCGTTGATGGTGAACTCCCCGGTGGCGCTGCCGCGCAGGGAGTTGAAGCCGTTTTCCCCGTGGGCGCTGATCAGGGAGCAGTTCACGCTGTGGGAGCCGCCGATCCAGGATTCGGCGGGGATGCTACCCCAGTAGATTTGCAGGGTGGTCTTTTCTAGGTTTTCCGGGCCGCCCAGGTAGTCCTCTGCGGCCTTGGTGCATACCTCCTGGAGGTGGTTGTCCTGGTCCTCCACGCTGGGGGTGCTCTCAGGGAAGGTTTCTAAGAGGTTGACCACGGCGGTGGTTTCTAGCTGGTGATCCTCGCCGCAGTCCACTACTCCCAGGGAGTTAGCGGCGTTGACGGATACGCACTGGCCCGGCTGGGTGACGCGGGCCTGATCTTGGCTACTCACGGTGCCGTGGGTGATCTCCGGGGTGCCGGCGGGGTTGGTGGATTGTAGCCCGCAGAGCATGGTGCGGTCTCCGGCGGCCCAGGCTTCGGCGGGCGGGAGGATGGAGGCGATGGAGTAGCGCCCGGAGGGGTCAAAGCGGCCGTCGAGGTAGCGCAGGGTGGGGTTGTGGCAGAGTTCGGAGCGCAGTTGGGCCTGGCGGGTGACGTCCGGCGGGGCGGCGTTGTCTCCGAACTCGGAGGAAGGGTAGGTGCCGAGGTCTTGGCGGGCGGAGACCTCAAAGCGGTGGTCGCCCTCGCAGGGGGCCTCGCGGAAGTGGCTCACGGTGCCGTCCTCGGCTACGTCCCAGCTCAGGCAGGCGCCGGGTTGGGCGGCGGTGAAGGGTTGGGCTTCTTTCTTGGCGGCGGCACCTTCGGTCTCCTCGGCGTGTGCGGAGCTGGTGGTGCTGGGGGCTGCCTGGGGGGCGGTGTCATCGTGCCCGGCGGCGTAGTGAAAGGAGACGAGGCAGACGGCGGAGGTCAGCGCACCGACGAGGGCGATGCGCACGGAGAGGGCGGTGCGCCAGGTTTTAGGGAGGCTCATAACAGTTACCCACTGTAATCATCTCGGGAACGGGACACGCGGGCCTTCATGCGGTAGCGGTCCGTGCGGTACACGGAGGAACAGTATTCCACGTGGGCCTCCCCGGCCCGCGATTGCCGTTCGATGCTCAGTAGGGCGGTCTTGGGGGCGACGTCGAGGAGCACGGCGGCCCCGGTGGTGGCGCTCACGGCGGTGATGGTTTGGGTGGCGTCGGTAATGCGCAGGCCGTAGCGCTGTTCGAGGATGGTGTACACGGAGTTGTACACGTCGGTTTCGAGCAGGTCGGGGGCGAGCCCGGCGTGGTACCAGGCGTCGTCGATGGCGTAGGGCTCGCCGTTGCCCAGCCGCAGCCGACGCAGCCGAATGTGGGGTTGGTGCTCCGGGGTGCCAAACCAGCGGGCGACCTCCGGGGGTGGGGTGCCGCGCTCCGCCAGCAGGATGCGGGAGGAGGCCGTGACGTCCTGGGCGCGCATCTCCGAGGAGAAGGAGGCCAGGTGGGGCCGGGAAACTAGGGGACTGGGGGCCACGAAGGTGCCCTTGCCGCGCTCGCGGCGGATCTTTCCGGCGGCCACGAGGTCTCCGAGCGCGCGGCGCACGGTGATGCGGGAGACCCCGTAGGCCTGCTCGATGGCGCGCTCGCTGGGCAGCATGTCCCCGGGGTGAAGCCGGGTGGTGCAGAGTTCTTCCAGGATTTCCCGCAGCTGCGTGTGCTTGGGCGCGGTGTCGCCGAGCACCTCGCCGGGGGGAAGTTCTGGCTCAGGCATGGGTCTGAGTCTACGGGGTGCTCGGTGGCTTATCGACGCCGCGCCGCGCGCCGTCGATAAGCTACCGGCCGGTAGGCTGGGGCGCGTGATTGATCTGAAGTTTCTTCGCGATAATCCCGACGCAGTGCGCGCCTCGCAGACCACCCGCGGGGAGGACCCCGCGTTGGTGGATTCCCTTCTTGCGGCTGACGAGGCCCGCCGCCAGGCCATTCAGAGGGCCGATGAGCTGCGCAGCGAGCAGAAGGCCTTTGGCAAGAAGATCGGCCAGGCCAGCCCCGAGGAGCGCCCCGCCCTTTTGGCGGGCTCCAATGAGCTCAAGGAGCGCGTGAAGGCGGCAGAAGAGGAGCAGAAATCCGCCGAGGAGCGTGTGCTGGAGCTTCAGATGAAGCTGGGCAACGTGGTAGAGGGCGCGCCCGCCGGCGGCGAGGATGATTACGTGGTGCTAGAGCACGTGGGCCAGCCGCGCGAGTTTGACTTCGAGCCCAAGGACCACCTGGATTTGGGCGAGTCCCTGGGCTTGATTGACATGAAGCGTGGCACGAAGGTTTCCGGTTCGCGCTTCTACTACCTCACTGGCGACGGCGCCCTGCTCCAGCTCGGCATGCTCATCCTCGCCGCGCAGAAGGCGCGCGACGCCGGGTTCCAGGTGATGATTCCCCCGGTGCTGGTGCGCCCGGAGATCATGAACGGCACCGGCTTTTTGGGCGCGCACGCGGAGGAGATTTATTACCTGGAGCGCGATGACCTCTACCTGGTGGGCACCTCCGAGGTGGCGCTGGCGGGGTACCACTCCGAGGAGATCATTGACCTCTCGCAGGGGCCGATCAAGTACGCCGGGTGGTCCTCCTGCTTCCGCCGCGAGGCGGGCTCCTACGGCAAGGACACCAGGGGCATTTTGCGCGTGCATCAGTTCGATAAGTTGGAGATGTTCGTGTACTGCAAGCCGGAGGAGGCCGCAGCCCAGCATCAGGTGCTGCTGGGCATGGAGCGGGAGATGCTTTCCGCCGTGGAGGTGCCGTACCGCATTATCGACGTCGCGGGCGGTGACCTCGGCTCCTCGGCCGCGCGGAAGTTCGACACCGAGGCCTGGGTGCCCACCCAGCAGACCTACCGGGAACTGACGTCCACCTCGAACTGCACGACCTTCCAGGCCCGCCGCCTCTCCACCCGATACCGTGATGAAACCGGCAAGCCGCAGGTGGCGGCGACCCTCAACGGCACGCTGGCCACCACCCGGTGGCTGGTGGCCATCCTGGAGAATAACCAGCAGGCCGATGGCTCCGTGGTGGTGCCGGAGGCCCTGCGGCCCTTCGTGGGTAAAGAGGTATTGGAACCCCGATAGATCCAAGGAAGTTCCCAGCTTTTTATCAGATATATCCCCTGCTTAGTGGCGGGGGATATATGTTTTATTGGAAACGAATGGGCCTTTAAATACACCCGGATAGGGGTGGTGATAGGCGCTTTGCCAGGGCTTTTAAAAGGTTTTCCTGGAGGTACCATTTATCCGTTAGGGGGCTGCGGTTATGCTTTTGCTCAAATAGTCCCGTGCCGTGGTTGCGCTGTGGCTTCGCCGCGGCACCGCAACGCCACAGTACAAATTGCAGGCCTCTGTAAAAAGACGAAGAAATGAGGAAACGCATGACCTCCCAGCGCATGTCCCTCCGCGTGATCGCCGCAGGCTCGGCCCTGAGCCTCGCCCTGACGGGCCTGACCCCCGCCCTCGCCGGCGCGCAGGTCATGGGCGCCCCGGCTGCCCCGGCGGCGGCCGCCCCCCAGGCTGAAGTCAACGAGGGCTTCTTCACCAGCAACGATGGCCAGAACACCCAGGTGTACTGGAAGTCTCAGACGCTGCCCAACGCCAAGGGCAACGTGGTGGTGGTGCACGGAGCCGCCGAGCACTCCGGCCGGTACGACTACGTGGCCGATCGCCTGCTGGCCGATGGCTACAACGTCTACCGCCTGGATCACCGTGGCCACGGCAAGACCGCGGACGCGGGTAACTCCGTGGTGCGCGGGCACATTGATGACTTCCACTACCTCGTGGATGACATGAACATCCTGACGCAGAAGGCCAAGGCGGAGCACCCGGACGTCAAGACCTTCATGCTTGGGCACTCCATGGGAGCCCTGGCCGCGCAGTTCTACGGGATCAAGTACCCCGGCGAGGTAGCCGGAATCATCACCAACGGCGGCGGCGCGCCGATCAACCTCTCCGGGCGCAACGAGCCCGGCCCGGTGGTCACCCCGCAGGAGATCACGCAGAAGCAGCGCGAGCTCGATCCCACCTTCTCGGAGCGCCTGCCGATGACGGAGCTGACCACCTTTAACGCCCGGCTGGCTCAGCAGGTGCTGCCCGGCCGCGTGGACGCGCATGTTCCCTCGGCTCCGCTGAGCGATCAGATTCAGATCCCCAATGCGTTCACGGACGGTGTGGCTTCCGAGCCCGAGGTGACGGAGCAATACAAGACCGATCCCCTGGTGAACAAGACGCTCAGCCTGGGCATGGTGCAGCAGATGGTGTTTGCCGGCTTCTATGACGGCGTGAATGCGGATCGGTTCACCGCTCCCACCCTCATCATGCACGGCACCAAGGACGGTGTGGTGCCCAGCTACTTCTCCCAGGACTGGTACAACGGCATCGCCTCGCAGGACAAGGAGATCGTGTACTGGGAGGGTCAGATGCACGAGGTGTTCAACGAGCCCGCCAAGGCGGAGGCCATGGATAAGGTCATCGGCTGGCTGAACGCCCACAACGTCTAGGAAGTAGAGCCGCACACGCGGCGGAAAACTGCGCGCGCCACGCGGGTGCCCTGAACTATAATCCCGGATATGTTGCTGAAGGATATGGTTTATCGAGGCATCGTCCGCGTGGCGCGCTTTGTCATGTTCGCCCAGGGCCTCCAGATGCACGTGGACGGCCAGGATCGGGTGCCCCGCAAGGGGGGCGCGGTGTTGGTGATGAACCACTCCGGGTACATGGACTTTGTGCTGGGCGGTTACGTTCCGTACCTCCAGCGCCGCCTGGTGAGGTACATGACCAAGTCCAGCATCTTCGATAAGCCGGGGGTGGGCACCCTCATGCGGATCATGGAACATATCCCGGTGGACCGTATCGACGGCGCGGCCTCCTTCGAGGAGGCGGTGCGGAAGGCCTCGGAGGGGCAGATCGTGGGGATCTTCCCTGAGGCCACCATCTCCCGCAGCTTTGAGATCAAGAACCTGCGCACGGGGGCGGTGCGCATCGCCCAGGAGGCGGGGGTGCCGGTAATCCCCCTGGTGTCCTTTGGCTCCCAACGCTTGTGGACCAAGGGGGGCAAGCGCAACCTGGGGCGCAGCCGCACCCCTATTTACCTCTCGGTGCTGGAACCGTGGCAGCCGGAGGGCTCGCCCGAGCGTGCCACGGAGGCCCTGCGAGGGCAGATGCAGGAGGGGCTGGAGCGGCTGTGGGAAAAGTATCAGCGGGATTACGGGGAGTTCCCGGCCGATGAATTCTGGGTGCCGGCGCGCTTTGGCGGCGGCGCGCCCTCCCCCGAGGTGACCCAGCGGGAAGACAGCGCGGTGGAAAAGGAACGCTACCGCATCCGCAAACTCAGCGAGGATCTGACCACGCTGAGCGAGAAGTTCAAGGAAGTAAGCCGTAACCTGGTTGCCGGTGCCTATGAGGCCTATGATTCCGCGCAAGAAAAGCTGGCCCAGGTGCAGAATCAGGCCCAAGAGCAGGCCCGGGAGGGGGACGAGGATCGCGCCGCGATGATGGTGTGGCTCAAGAACAACATGGACGAGCTGGCCGCCGAGGTATCCCAGGGGGCCAAGGAGGGCCGCGATCGGATCTCCGCTTCCATGGAGCAGGCCAAGAACAACGCCGCCATGCTGTATTCCCAGCTCTCTAGCAGCGGGTGGGAGCGCTACGAGGGCTCGCGCCTGGACGAGGCGCTCACCCGCCTGGCGGCGCAGTCCAAGCAGATCGTGAGCAAGCTGCCGCACCGGGTGACCTCGCAGTTTAACGGTATTCCGGCGGCGATCGTGTGCAACATCGAGGGATCCCTGTTGGGTACCGATGGGGGGATGGACGAGCGGGACGTGCAGGCCCTGCGCCGGGCGGCGGAGCAGGGTTCGAGCATCGTCTTGACCACGGAGTTCGGCCCGGACGAGTGGCGGCGCGCCGCGGCGGCGCTCGATCTGCCCACCGTGGGGGTGTGTTATGACGGCGCGGTGGTCATGGATGCCAAGGGGGAAACTCTGCACCGGAGTTTTTTCGCCGAGGAACAGGCGCGGGCCGTGGAGCGGGCCGTGGCGGACGCGGGACCGGATGTGTCTCTCCAGTGGCGCACCGAGGCCGATGGTGAGGAATATCACAAGATGATCGGCGTGGTGAAAGTCGCGCCGAAGGCGACGCGAAAAATCGCCTCTCACCTGCGCAAGGAGCTTGGCTCCGGGGTGGAGGTGGTGCCCACCCTGGGGCGGGGATTCCATCTCCTTCCGGCCGAAACAAATAAAGGTCTAGGTGTTTTTCGGGCGTTGGATTCCCTGCACATTACCCCCACGCAGACGGTGGCCTTCGGGGCCGCAGCCTCGGACGTTCCCGTGCTTGAGGCGGTGGGCAAGGCCGTGGCGATGGCCGACGCCCCCTCTGAGGTGCTGAAAAAGGCGGCCAGCGCGACGTCGATAAGCGACGAAGCCGGGGTGGCGGAGGTGCTCACCCCGCTTTTGGACGCGGCCGCGCAGGGCGACGGCGACGGGGAGTGACCACCCCCGTTCATCTCCCGTGCTCCGCAGGTCAAAACCATAATGTGGACATTTTTGCCAGGGCGTTTTTACGCACCTTTTTGCTACTGTGAAGCCGTAAATCGTGCGCGATGACGAGTGGCCGCACCGGCCCTATCCAACCGTGAAGAGAAGGGGTAGAGCTACTACCAATGGCTTCCACAAGCAAGCAGACTTTTAATCCGGAATCCTACGAAAACGCCTGGCAGCGCTTCGGCGAGGAGGAGTTTGACGTCGTCATCATCGGCGGCGGCTCCGTGGGCGCGGGCGCGGCCGTCGATGCCGCCACCCGTGGCCTGAAGGTGGCCGTGGTGGAGACCCGCGACTTCGCCGCCGGCACCTCCTCGCGCTCCTCCAAGATGTTCCACGGCGGGCTGCGCTACCTGGCGATGTTTGACTTCCGCCTGGTGGCGGAATCCCTGCGCGAGCGCGAGCTGAACATGTCCACCCTGGCCCCGCACCTGGTCAAGCCGCTGCGCTTCATCTTCCCGCTCACCCACCGCCTGTGGGAGCGCGTGATGATGTTCGGCGGCTTCACCCTTTATGACCTCATGGGTGGTGCGAAGTCCGTGCCCATGCAGAAGCACCTCACGCGCTCCAGCGTGCTCAAGCGCAACCCCGGCCTGCGCGAGGACGCCGTGGTGGGCGGCGTGCGCTACTACGACACCCAGGTGGACGACGCCCGCCACACCATGATGGTGCTGCGCACCGCGGCCGAGTACGGCGCCGTGGTGCGCACCTCCACCCAGGTCACCGGCCTGGATAAGATCAACGGCCGCGTGGTCTCCGCCCGCCTGCGCGACACCGAAACCGGCGCGGAGACCACCATTCGCGGCTCCGTGTTCATCAACGCCACCGGCGTGTGGAACGACGAGATCGAGAAGATGGCGGGCACCAAGGGCAAGTTCTCTGTGCATGCCTCCAAGGGCGTGCACATCGTGGTGCCCAAGAGCGTGCTGGAGGCGGACTCCGCCCTGACCTTCGTGACGGAAAAGTCCGTGCTCTTTGTCATGCCGTGGGGCGACTACTGGATCATCGGCACCACCGACACGGACTGGGCCAAGACGCTGAGCAAGCCCGATCCCGCCCCCACCCGCGCGGACATTGATTACATCCTCACCGAGGTGAACAAGCGCGTGCGCCGCCAGATCACCCACTCGGACATCGTGGGCGTGTATTCCGGCCTGCGCCCCCTGCTGGAGGGCAGCTCGGATTCCACCACCAACCTCTCGCGCAATCACGCCGTGGCCCGCAACGTGCCGGGCTTGGTCTCCGTGGCCGGCGGCAAATACACCACCTACCGCGTGATCGGCAAGGACGCCGTGGATCTGGCCCTCCAGGACGTGCCCAAGCAGGTCTCCGAATCCGTCACCGACCAGACCCCGATCCTGGGCGCCGACGGCTATCACGCCCTGGCCAACCAGGTACCCGCCCTGGCCGCGCGCTACGGCCTCAGCGACAAGCAGATCGAGCACCTCCTGGGCCGCTACGGCTCTCTCTACGAGGAGGTGCTGGCCCCGGCCGCCGAGGACGCCACCCTGCTGGAGCCGGTTCCCGCCGCGCAGGGCTACCTCAAGGCCGAGGTGCTGTACGCCGTCACCCACGAGGGCGCGCTGCACCTGGAGGACGTGCTGGGTCGTCGCCTGCGCGTGGTCATGGAATATTCCCACCGTGGCCTTGACTCTGCCGAGGCCGTGGCGGACCTCATCGCCCCCACGCTGGGCTGGGACGAGGACACCAAGGCGAAGGAGATCGCCACCTTCCGCGAGCGCATCGAGGCCGAGCTTGCCGCAGAGAAGGCACTCACGGATGAGGATGCGAATACGATCATCACCGAGGCTGCCGATTCCCGACACGCCATTGACACTTCGGTGGAGGACTGATGCTTACTGCTACTGATGCTTTCCTGTGGGAGTTCCTAGGAACCACCCTGCTGTTGCTCCTGGGCAACGGCGTCTGCGCGGTGAACGCGCTGCGCACCTCCGGCGGCAAGGGCACCGGCTGGGTGCTCATCGCCTTCGGCTGGGGCATGGCCGTCTACGTGGGCGCCAGCGTGGCCGACGTCTCCGGCGGCCACCTCAATCCGGCGGTCACCGTGATGCTGGCGCTCAAGGGCGCGGTGTCCTGGTCGCTCGTCCCGGCCTATGTGGGTGGGCAGCTCCTCGGCGCCATCTTCGGCGCCGTGCTGGCCTGGGCGGCGTTCAAGCAGCTTTTCGACGCCAACAACGTTGACGAGCAGGGCAAGGTCACCGGAGCGAATAGTGAGACCGGGGGGATTTTCTTCACCGGCCCGGCCGAGCCGAACAACCTGTGGAACACCGTCACGGAGTTCATCGCCACCTCGGTGCTGCTGATCTTCATCGCCTTCGGCCCCACCGGCGGCGAACTGGGCCCGCTGACCTACTTCGGCGTGGCCTTCGTGATCGTGTCCATCGGCATGTCCCTGGGCACCCCCACGGGCTACGCCCTGAACCCGGTGCGCGACTTCGGCCCGCGCCTGGCCTACGCCTTCCTGCTGCCGATCCCCGGCAAAGGCAACCCCAACTGGGGCTACGCCTGGGTGCCCGTGGTGGGCCCCATGCTGGCGGCGGTGGCCGTGGGCCTGCTCGCCGCGCTGTAGATCGCTAGAGTACGTGGAGAGAGACCTACGGCGGAAAGCACAGTAGCAGTAACGCGGCCCCCTCACGGGGGCTTAGCCGTAGAACAATACGGACAGACTTAAACGGAGCAAGTGAACTAATGAGCCAGAGCAAATACGTTGCGGCCATCGACCAGGGCACGACCTCGACGCGCTGCATTATCTTCGACCACGACGGCAACCAGGTGGCCTCGGGGCAATTCGAGCACGAGCAGATCTTCCCCCAAAAGGGCTGGGTGGAGCACAACCCCATCGAGATCTGGGACAACACCCGCCGCGCCGTGGGTAGCGCGCTCGCCGATAGCGACGTAGCCAGCCACGACATCACCGCCGTGGGCATCACCAACCAGCGCGAAACCACGATCGTGTGGGACAAGAACACCGGCGAGCCGGTGTACAACGCGATCGTGTGGCAGGACACCCGCACCAGCGAGCTCTGCGCCGAACTCGCCGGGGAAGAGGGCCCCGACCGCTGGCGCAAGACCACCGGCCTGCGCATCAACTCCTACCCCTCCGGCCCCAAGATCAAGTGGATCCTGGACAACGTTGAACGCGCGCGCGAGCGCGCCGAGGCCGGAGACCTCCTCTTTGGCACCATCGACACCTGGTTGCTGTGGAACCTCACCGGCGGCGCCGAAGGCGATGAAGGCGAACCCGCCGTCCACGCCACGGACGTCACCAACGCCTCCCGTACCCTCCTCATGGACCTCGAAACCCTGCAATGGGACCCCGAGCTCTGCAAAGCCATGGACATTCCCATGTCCATGCTGCCGGAGATCCGCCCCTCCCTGGGCGACTTCCGCACAATCCGCGCCCGCGGCTCCCTTCCCGGCGTGCCCATCCGCGCCGTCCTCGGAGACCAGCAGGCCGCCATGTTCGGCCAGGGCTGCTTCCGCCCCGGCGACGCCAAGAACACCTACGGCACCGGCCTCTTCCTGTTGCTCAACACCGGCACCACGCCCAAATGGAGCGATAACGGCCTGATTACCACCGTGTGCTTCCAGATCGAGGGCGAACGCCCCGTCTACGCCCTGGAGGGCTCCGTCTCCATGGGTGGCTCCCTGGTGCAGTGGCTGCGCGATAACCTCCAGATCATCCCCAACTCCGGGCAGATCGAAAACCTCGCCCGCGAGGTACCCGACAACGGCGGCGTGTACATCGTCCCCGCCTTCTCCGGGCTCTTCGCCCCGCACTGGCGCCCCGACGCCCGCGGCGTCATCGTGGGACTCACCCGCTTTGCCAACCGCAAGCACCTCGCCCGCGCCGTGCTGGAGGCCACCGCCTACCAGACCCGCGAGGTGGCCGACGCCATGGTGGCCGACTCCGGCGTGGAGATCACCGACCTGCGCGTGGACGGCGGCATGACCATGAACGAACTGCTCATGCAGTTCCAGGCGGACATCCTGGGCACCAACGTGGTACGCCCCAAGAACATCGAGACCACGGCCACCGGCGCCGCCCTGGCCGCCGGCATCTCCGTGGGCTACTGGGACAACCTTGAGGTGCTGCGCCAGGACGAGAACGCCACCACCGTGTGGAAGCCCACCATGGAGCAGGAACAGGTGGACTCCCTCTACGGGGAGTGGCAGCGCGCCGTGAAGCGCTCGCTGAACTGGGAGTATGACGCGGACTAGGTTTTACGGTCCGCCAGGTGTGCCACCGGGGTTGGGGTGCCCGGTGGCACGTCGTATTTACATGGGGATATGCGTAAGAAGAATGCCGTCTGTGGCGGGCGCTGGCGTGGTGCCTTTGGGTAAGGCGGGAAGGGGATCAAAGCCATGTAATACGGCCTCGGGGAGATTGGGCCGTTGTGGGGAAAGCCACGCAATCACGCGGTGTGAAGCATCGTCCAGGAAAGCGGGGGCGTGTTTTGCCGCCAGTGCGGTCTGATCAAATATATTCCTAGATATAACATCAACATCGGTGCTGGCGAGAATCTCGGGCAGAGTCACAGAGACACCTATCACCCTGGTGCCCTCAAAAGTATCTACGCATCGCATTGTGTACTTATGGACGCGCTGGTGTTGATCGAGATACTCCCCGCTATGTCTTGCTCCCGTTTGTGCTGTGCGGATTTGTTGAGCCACACGCAGAATATCGGCTGGCCGGGAAAACGAGATAGCCAGTCTGTCAGCGTTTCTCCTGGAGAAAAGGGAGTTTTGGCTTTGACAACGGCGGAGGGAACGGCCCGATCGGAGAGATCCCATCCCCATGCCTCTGTTTCTGGTTCCCTGGGAAGACTATACGTGGGATCACCTATCCACATCAGTACCCCGTGAACATGGCGGGTAACTCCTAAGACTGGAAAGGCTACGGCCAGACCTGGTCCGGCAAGATCCACAAGTACCTGGGATTGTTTGAGGTTATTCAGGACGGTCTCTAAGAGTCGAAGAACGGTGGTGCGCACTGATCCTCGAAATTTGTTGGAGAGTGGACGCCATTGTTTTGACCGAGCGCCGATACGCAGGACGGAGGGAGAATCGCCTACCGTGTCCACAAGGAACCAACTCTCAGTCATGTGCCTTTTCCTCGTTATTGCAAGTCAGCGAGAAGTAACTATGCAAGCAGGATAACATAGTTTTCTCTTCTTCTGCTCTTCCTGCCCAGGCGATATAACCATCGGGACGAACAACAATGACCTCGGGGAAGTCTTGAGGGAGTTCTTTACTGAGAGATATGGGATTGGTGAACTTGGGGATTGGAATATTTTTGAGGATCTTTTCTGTTGAAATAATTAAAAACTTCCCGTCACCGAGCAGTCTACTAATAGTAGTAATCTCCTTATTTAACGCGATCTCTAAATCAGGCATGAACGTTCCATCAAGATCCGGGTATTCCTCCAGTCCCACGCTGTATTGAGCAGATACCCCATTGATGCGGTCGGCCAGCCAATCGTGTGATTCCTGGTGGCAGAGCATTTCCGCCATGGTGTGACGGATTGTGTCGTAGATAGGGTCAGGGTTCATCATGAGGGATTGCAGGCGAGTATTATTAATCAGCCACTGACCTGCCGATTCCCGTTCCTGTCCGTAAGTATCGAGCAATTGTTCCTCGGCCGCCCCACAGAGGACGGCGCTGATTTTCCATCCCAGGTTCACGGCATCAATGATTCCGGTATTGAGGCCCTGACCTCCGAGAGGGTAATGGATATGAGCGGCATCTCCGGCGAGGAAAAGACGGCGATCGCGATAGCTTCGGGCTATGCGACTATAATCGCTAAACCGATTCAAGTAATGGGGGGAAACTAGTTCCACGGGATTGCCGACGACACGTTCAACGGCGGAAGAAAACTCTTCGGGGGTAACTGAAGCCTTACGATCGGAGACAGGGCCATCGAATTCAAAAACAATCAGTCGGCTCTCTCCATAGGGATTATGATTTAGTAGAGTCCACCCTCGTGGAGTGTGTGACCAGCCATTAGGAATCTGATTTGGGTGGGGGAGGGAGACCAAACCGAGCATGGCGCGCATGGTGGGAGCATATTCTCGAATATCAAAATCTCCCGATTGCCGTACTATGCTCCGTCCACCGTCAGCACCAATAACGTAGTCTGCGGTGAAAGAGTGCTCGTTCCCCTCATCATCAAGAGACTGGATGAAAGCTTCCGTCTCCGTTTGTGAAACCGCAGTCACGCAATGCCCTCGCAAAACTTTGGCACCACAGCCTTCCGCATGGCGGCTAATTGCTCGTTCAAGATCCGCCTGCGCGATGCCAAGCATAACTGGTCCATCAATTGTTCGAGTACGGAGGCTGAGCCAGGGATACCCTGCGAACTGAAACGGCTCGACTGTATTAGCCAAGTGATCGGTGGTACGCCGTGGAGAAGCTACGATGCCTCGACGGATGAGCGTAGAGATAGCGCGCGCATGATAGGTACCAGCCTTCGGGTATTCGCTGATCGTGTGACGCTTTTCTAGCACCACAGCGGAAATATCGTGTAATGCTAACTCATTGGCCACCAACATTCCTACGGGGCCACCACCGACGATAACTACGTCATAGTGTTTTCTCATGATCTTCTGTCCCTTCTATCCAAGAAAAACGGGAAGGCGGGAAGGTCTGCGTAAACCTATTCCTCTATCCCAGGGTATGTCTGAGGGGGCAAGGGAAAGTTGGAGATTGGGAAAACGTTCCGCAATGGTTCCAATTATCGTAATTAACTCTATTTGCGCTAGGGCGGAACCCATGCAACGGTGCATGCCGTAACCGTACTGTAGATGTTTTTTACCAGGACGGAAAGGATTAATCTCTAGCGGTCTCTCGAATACCTTGGGGTCCCGGTTGGCTGCGTTTATGTACGGATATACGATTGTACCCACAGATAGTTCTCTTTCCCCAATGGGGAGGGGTTGAGTTAGCTCGCGCGGGAAGGAACCGGGAGTGCCTAGCGGCATAAGGCGCAAGATCTCCTCAACGAATCCCTCTACTGGTATTTCTCCCGAGACAATTCCGCCGTAGAATTTAGGAAAAGCTAAAGCTGTATAGACGATTTTTGAAAGCATGGTACTCACGTTGTTATCGCCGCCGAGGACGATTCCCATGACCGTTCCAGCTAGGAGGGTCTCGGAGATATCATGGAACTCTGGCTGCATGGAACGCTTACGATAGATATCAACCAAGCCTCCAGGGCTAGAATGTTCTTCTCCTTTTACCAACCGTTGAACCCAGCCGTATAGCTCCGTCCAGGATTCTTCAATTACTTCAATATTATCCCGGGGTGCCATCTGTATTATCCGCCCTAAATTATTCATCCATGTGGCGCGATCTGTGCTCACGCCAAGCATGGTACAGACTACCTGTGCAGGCACGATACGAAATACGTCTGTAACAAGATCTGGTTGAGAAGATTCTTGTAGGGTATCAAGGCATTGATGAGTTAAGCCGATGATCGTGGGAACGAGAGTACTGATAGCGCGAGCGCTAAACTCGTGAGAAACGAACCGACGAACCTGGCCATGGATAGGAGCATCGAGATTAATGAGAACCTCTGGTGCCCAGTTGGTCGGCATGAAAGAGGGGCCGCCCTCTACATTGCAGAGAGACCGACTGGCGCTGCGGTCGAGCATGAGGGTTTTAACCTGATCATAATCACTAAGGCTGATTGCTTCGTGGCCGCTGGGGAGTTGAACCCGGGTTAGGCCATCTTCTCCCTTCCACTCGCGAATATAGGGAGCAGGAGTATCCAGGTTTGGAATATCTGTCACAAGGGGATTCATTTTATCCTTCCGTAGATTTAACGGCAGAGTTTCTGCTGCTTAGCAATGCGAAAACTGTGATGGATAGTATAAGACTTATTGCCGCAAGCGTCCATAGGATTGGGGTCAGTCCTTGGCTAAAAGCTTCTTGCAAGGAGTTTATCTCAATGTCGGTGATGTGTATGCCTCCGATTTCTCCACTGACTACTTTATTGATGATTCCTTTTGATCTTCCTCTGCGATCTTGTCGGGGAGTGTTTTCTTGACACCTGCTCCGACGCTGGTGCTCAAAATTCCTGCGAATACTGCAACTACTATTGCTTGACTACCCAATCGAACGGTGGAAACGAGGCCCGATACCATTCCAGATTTCTCTTCGGGAACTGATCCAATTGCTTGTCCATCAACTAGTCCGACTCCTAGTCCAAATCCAAGTCCAATTATGAGGAATGGGATGATGAGGGAGGGAATGCTTGGAGTCGTGTCCTGGACTGTGAGTAGGGCTGCGCCGAGCGCGAAAAATGCAATGCTGCTAGATAGAATAATCTGAGCAGGGACCCCTTTATTGTAGAGTTTCCCGGCAATGAGAGGGCCGATAACTACTGGAATAGTCATGATGAGCATGACCTTTCCTAGTTTCTGCGAAGATAATTTCCAGACGATAGTGAGAAAAGTAGGGTAATAGGTGAGTAAAGTTACAAACCCTATTGCGCCTGCAACTGGTACGGAAAGAAGGCCTACCATGCGGGGAGACTTGAGTAAGCTCAAATCGAGAAGAGGGTTATCTGCATTTTTTTCTACCTAAATGAACGCGATGAACAATACCATACCTAGACAGATTAAGGTGACTGTACCCAAGGAAGTACACCCCCAGGTATTGCTCTGGGCTATGCCGGTAATAATTAGGCTCAACGAGGCGGCAAAAGTGATGGCCCCTGGATAGTCTACCTTACTTTGGTTGGGGGTAGAGGTATCTCTTATTCTTGAAGCCAAAGTAAGGAAGATTGAGATACTTATAGCCACTGCGCTGAACCAAAATATCCCTTTCCATCCCGTTGCTGCAATTGCCAGTGAGGAAACGGTGGGGCCGAGACCAAGTCCGACGCCAGCCGCAGTGCCGAACAAATCAAATGCACGAGCAGAGGCCGATCCTGAAAAGGTAACGGCAAGTAATGCTCCCGAACAGGCGAATATAATTGCAGCACCAATTCCTGCGATGCCACGGGCTATATCAAGAATTATAAGGTTTGGTGCTAGGGCGCTAAGTACACCCGATAGGCCAAATATAAAAGACCCTAGAAGCAATCCGCGCTTTCGCCCCAGGTGGTCGGAGATGGATCCGGCAACCAGGCTGAATACCGCGAAGGTCAAATTAAATCCATTGACAACCCACTGCAACCGGGTCGGATGAGATCCCAGGTCCGAGGCGATATAAGGTAAGGCTACTCCGGTTCCTGATACGCCCATTGGTACGATCACTACGGCAAGGAGGATGGCTGCGAGGAGAACATTGGGTTTTTCCTCCCTGAGTACTTTTAGTCACGGTTACCATCCTTTGCTTCTCGGCTCAGTAGGCCAATGATGTCTTGTACTACCTGTTCATCGCTGGAGAATTGAACTGAAGACCATCCGCAAGATTCTGCGGATAGACAGTTCTCCCTAAGATCGTCAATCAGGATGCACTGGTTGGGCTCGGAAGAAATCTTTTCGGTTGCAAGGAGGAAGATAGCCGGATCCGGCTTCCGTACCCCCACGGCATAGGAATCAATGATTGTGTCTACATGCTCATCGAGGCAAACCATCGAACGCCAGTAAGGTTCCCACTCTCTTACATTATTAGTGAGTAACCCCACCTTGTATCCACTATCCTTTAGTCTCAGTAGGAGGTCTTTCATTGAACCGTTTACCGTATGGCCGGCGAACCACTGCCGCCCAAAATCTAAATCTGATCTAGAAGTATCTATCTTTCTCTTATTGAGCCAAGAGTGAATGCGTCTCATCCACTCTTCTTCTGTAATCAGCGCAAGTTCAATCGGTGCCAGGGTGGGAACTTTCATCTCCCTTGCCACGCTGTACATGGCGCTTGATAATTCTTCCTTTTTGATTCCCGTTTTTTCCTCATAGGACTGGAATAGAACGTCAAGAGGGGGAGAGAGGACTCCGCCGAAGTCAAAGAAAATAGTGTTATAGTGGGAATATTTTCCATACTCAGGTATGGTCATTTCCATGATTACTCCTCAGTATCAAGTATTGGCTGTTTTGTGAAATGAGCTTTTCCGCGTGCGATGACCTCATCCTCTTGGAGAAGGTCAATCGAAACGACGAACCCCATAGTGGTGGACTCTTTTTCTCTGATGATGGCCTTGGTGTGTAGATCGAGTTCTCCAAAGCGAAGGAACTCTATAGCTAGAGATTGAAGGAGAAGTCGGCGTGCGCTCAGTGCATATTTCTCATGTGTGAAGAGTATCCCTGATTGGCGCAATGCCTCAAAGAGGACTGCTCCGGGGATATGGTCAAGCGGGTGATCGAATAGGCTGGGGTGGTGCTGATTAACGAGGACATCGACTTGAAATGTTTCTTCTTGATCCTGGTATTCTCCTAGGACAATATTGTGATCAATTCTTCTTCCAAGTACTTCTGGAATATGTACTCCTGGTAAGGTGTGCGAGCTTCGGCTCGGGTCGGGGTATGTGTTGGGTGAATATACTGGAAGATTGATTCGCTCTCTACCCTTATTTCTGATGCGCATCCACACGTCTTTGGGCATCCACTGAATGATCATTTTCATGGTGGCAGCGGTACGGTCACGAAGGACGCAGGTCATGTCCAGCGTTATTCCGATTGTTTCTTCACTGCGTTTTTTCTCGTCGGTAATGGTGGCGCTTATCTCCCCATTACCGGGGAAAATACTGATCTGTGTAGCCGCATGGGAGTTTATGTGAAGTTCTCCATAGTTAAAGATGAAAGCTTGATTGAGATCTACATTGAGATGGGTATGGGTGATGAGGATGGACGTTTGGCGAAAAGCTTCCAGCAATAGAAGTGGATCATAGTGCTTCTCGGCAAGACCAATGTGATCGCTGTAGTAGCTGTGAGACTTTGGTAGATGAATCCCTACTCGGAAATGCGGGAACCGATCGCAGATGATGTCGGTTAAGTACACCTCCGAGAGCGCGTCGCGATGGACTTTTTCTCGGGGAACGAGAGTGGAGTGGGAAAGTGGAGATGTCGTTGTACTGCTCATGGTGACCCCTTGATGTGCCTCTGGTTTGCATAGAATCGGTGCCGTTACATGGCACGATTTTCATTTGGTGCAATCGGATGAGGCTTGGGCTTGTTGGCAAGGGGTCTACGGAGCGACTCTCAGTCCAATGCCCACATGATGAGGGGAATCTTGGCGCTGTGCAAGTTGAAGTAGCGCGGATGAAGCGGCTGTGTTCATGCATGCTCAAGAAAACGTGCAGGTCAGATGGATGATCCAATCTTTCCAGTGGTATATTTCATACTTTGGCTGTGGGTCTGTGGTTCTATTTCTGGCATGTGCAGGCATGATGATTCGTCGAGGTTGCGTCAGCGCTCATTGGCTCTTGGATTGGTGTCGGGTGTGGAGGGCTATGAGTGGGTGACTTACCTTGCTTTACTTCCGTACTTGCCGGAAGGCTTATGGGGGGAGATGGAAAATTCTGCGGGGATGGGGTTATTAATCTTTGCGGTGGGATTTTGTCACGTCCGGTGGGTGGGTATTTCTTTGGTAATATGTCGGATATTCGGGGTTATCTTCATGCCATGAAACTGGGGATGTTGTTGGCCGTTTTGTTGATATCGTTTATGGCGGCAGTTCCCTCAGATTTAGGGCAGGGATGGTTGGCATTTTATCTGATGCTGCTGTGCCGTCTTTTGTTGGGTTTTGCGCATGGTGGAGTAAGCGCCGCGGTCAATGTTGCGAGCTTTGACTTGACTGTACGGAGGGGAGGGGGAGTTTCTTCTTCGCTTGTTTATTCCATGGCGGCTGTGGGAAAATGTGTGTCCTTGTTGGTGATATTACTATCTGATCTTTTGTTGGAAGATGATAGGATGTATGTGTGGGGGTGGCGAATTCCGCTTGTGTTGGGGGCCGTTGCGGGGTTGGTGATACTTATTTTCTTATGCCGTATGGATGATATTGCAGGTAGATCAGCACTATTGGTGGAGGGGAAAGTTTCGGGCGGGTTAAGTTTTGTTAAGTTTTCTTTAATATTTTTCATGTCATCGGGAACTGTGGTTTGTTATAATTTGTGGGTATCTACTGCGGTCGTTGCTGGGGTGGAGTACTTTGGAATCTCAGAGCGTAAAATGTTTATTCTATCGTTTTTGCAAACGCTAATATTCTCGATATTGGTTTTTGTGGCAGGGCTTCGCTGGGATGGTGAAAATCATTTGCGTAGATATAGAAATTTCCTGATCGTTCTCTGTGTGTTTAGTCCGGTAATGCTGCTACTAAATTTTCCTGGACTGCATCCGTCTAATATTTTTTATCTTGTTGCAATTTTCTTGTCTATAGTCCCACTTTCCCTTGTCTGTTCGGCAATACCTGTGGCCGTGGTGCGGGTTATGGCGGGTTCGTCGAAAGGTATTGGTAACGGAGTTCCATATTCTGTAGCGGTGGCGGGCTTGGGTGGAACGGCACCGATGATTCGTCACGCATTGGAAGATCATTATGCCGTTTTCTCTGTGTATGTTTTGTCCTGTGTCTTTGTGCTACTGCCATCGCGGAGCGATTGTTCGGGACCGATGCTGAGGCCCCGCTACAATCAACCCCGTGACTACCCCGCCTCCCCAGCTCATCGTTAGCGATATTGATGGAACCCTTATCACCTCTGCGGAGCGGGTGCCGGAACGGCTGCGAGCGGTGCTGGGGAGGGCCGTCGATAAGCAATGCGCGGTGGCGCTGGCTACGGGGAGGCCGCACCGCTGGATTTTTCCGGTGTTGGAGCAACTGCCGGTGCGCCCGGTGTGTGCCACGGCGAACGGGGCGGTGCTCTATGATCCCGTCACGGATACGATCCTGCGGGCGCATGAGCTAGCCCCGGACACAATGCGGGATGTGGTGGCTCGGGCACGCGCGGCGCTGGGGGAGCGGGGAGTGCAGATGAGCGTGGCCGTGGAACGGTGTGGCACTTCTGCCTTTGACCCGGAGGGGGAACTTTTTGTGGTTAGCCCGCAGTACGTACACACCTGGGAGGCGCAGGGATTTTCCGTGTGTGAGGAGGCGGAGGTGCTGGCGGAGCCCGCCGTGAAGTTGCTGCTGCGCAATGAGTACATGACCTCGGCGCAGATGTATGAGGCGATCGCCCCGGCCCTTGATCCGCGGGTGGCGCACCTGACGTATTCCATGTCGGAGGGCATGCTGGAGGTGGCGGCCCCGGGGGTGACTAAGCGGCTCGCGGTGGAGGATTTGGCGCGCAGGTACGGGGTGGAGCGGGAGCGCGTGGTGTGTTTTGGGGACATGCCCAACGACATTGAGATGCTGCGCTGGGCTGGGGTGGGTGTGGCGATGGGGAACGCGGCCCCGGTGGTGAAGGAGGCGGCGGATCTGGTGACGGACACCAATGATGAGTGTGGGGTGGCGCAGGTGTTGGAGGGCTGGTTTTAGGGGTAAGTGAGGGTTGCCTTAGATTTTTCTGTGCCGTACCTTTTGTGTAGGTAATTCATCTCACATGTGCCGCCCTTTTTTGGCGGCAGACGATGGGGGTTCTGACGATGGGGGTTCTCATGAGACGCTCTTCCTCCGGGGTGAGCGGGCTAGGCTACCTGGCGCGCCCGCCCCGCTTTGCCTCGGTGTCGCTTTTCCTCGCTGTTTTGATCCTCGGGCTTGCTAGCGCCGGGCTGGGGACGATGCCCACCGCCTACTCCGGCATAGAGGGGCGCGACACCGCCCGCACTCCCGTTGTGGCCGCCGAGGGGGAGGAAGCCGCCTTCCTGTACCGCGAGGTGCATGACTCGATGGTGGATACCCCGTTGGACGCCACCTTGATATATCTGTGGCCCCTGGCGGAGAACGCTCCTCTCCCTCCCGGCGTGACGCAGTGGCCCGACCCGGGTGAGGCGGTGCTCTCTCCGGCCTTGCAGGAGATGGAGCCCGGGGAGGGATTGGATTCCAGGTATGGCCAGGTGGTGGGCACCATCGGGAGGGAAGGTTTAGCTACCGAGAACGAGGCCCTGGCCTATGTGGTTCCCCGCACCATGCCGGAGGAAATCCGGGAAAGCTTCATGACCGCTAGCACGGGCTACGGCGCTGTGGGCATGGGGACGGGTGAGGTCATAGAGACGGTACCCTTCCCCCTGGCTGCCGCCGCGTATGCCCTGACGGTGGGGGTGGCTGCCGCGATCCTGGGAATCATCGCCGTGGCGCAGGGACGTGAAGGGAGGCAGCGGCAGAACATGTTGCGCTTTACCTTGGGATATTCCTGGCGGGAGCGCCTGCGGTGGATGGCGGCGCAGGTGTGGTGGCCTTTGTTGGGGGCGATAGCGCTGCCCATGGCGGCGATGGCCTTCGCGGGAACGTACGGCCTGCGCCTGCCCGGCATGGGCAACGGCGTATGGAGCGAGGATATTCGCGCGGGGCTTCCGGTGATCCTGGGGGCCATGCTGTGCTCCTGGTTGGTATTCCTTATCTATTACCTCCGTTCCTCCCTGGTGGTACCCAAGAACCTCGCGGCCAATCGGCCGCGCGCCCGGGAACGGGAGTTTAGCCCCCGCCGCGCTCTGGCGTGCTTCCTGGCGGCCCCGGCGGCCGTCGGCGTGCTGGTGGCGGTGCAGCGCACGAGCTCGCAACTGCTCTTCTTCGTCTACCTTGTTGCGCTCTTGGTGGTGGTATTTACCCTCTTTGACCTGGTGGGATACCTCATGCTGCGGGTTTCTGCTGCGGTGCGGAAGCGGGGGAGCGTCGGCGTAGCCCGGCGTCGATAGTGGGGGCTGCGGGCATCATGCATGGTATCCGCCCGGTGGCGGTGCTGGGCGTGAGCGTGGCGGCCTGCCTGCTCGTGGGCACGCAGGTGCAGGGCTTCCTGGTCTCCTGGGCGGAGGGTTCCCGCGAGGCGCGGGCCGCGCACGAGGAGTTCCGGGATTCCGTGGTGGAGATCTCTCCCCAGATGGGCTTCTACTCAGGCTCGGAGGCGCTGCTCCCGGAACTTTCCCGGCAGGCCCCCGGTGCCACCATCGTGCTCACCCAGACCGTCTGCGGGGAGGAGGGCTGCGTGCCACGCTACGCACCGTTTGGGCGTGACGACGCCCCGGTAGGCGACGCATACCGCCGCTACCTCTTCGGGGGACGGGAGGCGCAGCGAGTGCCGCTCGACGCGATACTGGCGGGTGGGTTTGAACAAGATCTGGGCGAGGTGGTGATCTCCGTGATATACCCGGAGGGGCAGTCCGCCGACCTCCGAGGAATCAAGGAAACCGTGGCCGGAAACACCGTGCCCATGTGGCGTACCTGGAGCCCCGCCACCTCGGATTATTACGGCGCGAGCATGGGCGCGCGACAGGCAGCCTGGGTGGGGTACTTCTCCCTTGCGGCCCTGGCGATCATGCTCTGCGGCATTTTCATCGTTCTTCTGGCGGACGTCTCCGCCACCATGCGGCGCATGGGGCCGCTGGTGGTGCTCTCGGATTCCGGGCGCGTGCTCCGGGGAGTGGCGTTGGTGCGCCTGAGCGTGCCGGTGTTCCTGGGCTTTGCGGTGGGTGGCGGCATGGCGCTCATGCTCTCCTCCGCCCTGGCGCTTTCCTTTGGTTCCTCCGCGTCCTATGCTCTGCCCTTCCTCCTGCTGTGCGCGGCGGCGGTGGGATTGGGGCTGGCGGTGGCCACCGCCGTGTCCTTCTTCCGCGCGCGAATGATGATGACCGAGTGGAAGGTGGGAACATGGGTGTCCTAAGAATCGCAGGGCTGCGTGCCGACGTCCCCGGGCGCACCCTTTTCACGGGGTTGGACGTGGAAGTCCGGGCCGGTGAGGCGCTGGCCGTGGTGGGGCCCTCGGGCGTGGGCAAGTCCACGCTGCTCAACCAGGTGTTGGGCCTGGCGCCCGCCCCGGTGGGGGAGATTGAGGTGATGGGGAAACGCATGAACGGCGTGCCCCGCACCCGGGCCGCCGCCGTGCGACGCGAGAACATCGGCGTGATCTTCCAGGACGGGGAGCTGCTCCCTGAACTCTCGGCGCGGGACAACGTGGCGGTGGCGCAGATGATGATGGATCGCTCTGGTGACGGGGGAGATCGCGCCGGAGACCTCTTGGGTCTCTTGGGCGTACCGCCGAACACCCTGGCCAGGGACCTCTCCGGCGGGGAACGGCAACGCACCGCCATTGCCCGTGCCCTGGTGACCGACCCATCCCTGATCCTCGCGGACGAGCTCACCGGGGCGTTGGACACCCTCACCCGCGACGAGGTGGCCGATCAGCTCTTCTCCCTGGTGCACGAGCAGGGCAAGGGAATGCTGGTGGTCACGCACGACGAGACCATCGCGCGCCGGGCGGATCGGGTGGTGAACCTGGCGGATTATGGGGTGGCTTGATACGTACTCAGGTGAGAGTGCGGTGGCCTGGCATTGTGATTTTTCCTCGCCACTGTGTGACTGGTGGGGTTCTCACCGCCAACCAAGCGAAAGGAAAGAATCTATCCCTGCCACTGTGTGACGCATGGGGTGAACAGAAGGAACCAAGGGATGAAAATAGCAGTGGGGTAACCGACGGAATTGATCTCACCGCGAGCACACCTGGGTAAGTGATACTCGAACTTTTCTCCACCACTGTGTGGCTGGTGGGAATCTACTGCGTTGCAGTAGCCCCCTGGTATTCCGCCGGGGTCGCCCCGGCTCCAACACCTGCACCCACACCGGGTTCCTCGCTGGGAGCGGAGGGAGCAGAGGTAGCGGCAGTGGGCTCCGAGGCAACCACTCCAGCGGTAGGAGCGGCGGTTTCAGGGGAGCCAACTGCATCCGTACCCGCACCTACCTGCCCCGAGAACACGGGGGCAGAGGTCGCGGTCGTAGTCTCGGAGGGCACCGCGCTCGTCGTCTCCACTTCCGAAGTCTCAGCCTCCGACGTCTCCGTCCCGCTCAGCTCGTCCACCAGGGAATCGTAGGTTTCCTTGGCGATGGCCCGGATGGTGTCCATCTGGGCGTAGCCGGCATCGCCGGGGCAGGTGGTCAGGCCCACGTCGCGGTGCGCGAAGATGTTGGGCAGGGTGACCTCGGTGCCGTAGGCGTACTTGGTAAAGGAGGTGCCCTCGGAGTAGTGGATGTCCTCCCCCGTGGGGTCGAATCCGGCGAGGGCGGCGCGCCACCCGGCCAGGCGGCCCACGGCGTCGAGGGTTTCCTGGGGCGGGGTGACGGACTCGTAGTTGCCTATCATGGAAATGCCCCAGGTGTTCTGGTTGAAGCCGCCTGCGTGGGCGCCCTGCACGGCCTTGTTGAGTCCGCCGTAGCGGCCCTCGTAGATGGTGCCGTACTTATCCACCAGGGCGTTGTATCCGATGTCGCACCAGCCGAGGGTTTGGGCGTGGTACTGGTAGATGCCGCGTACCACGCCGGGGGCCTGGGCCTGGGTGTAGTTGTTGGAGCCGGCGGTGTGGTGGATAGTCAGGGCGGAGACCTGGTCGTCCACGGTTGCGTCTTGGCAGCGGATGGATTCGTCGGCACTCCAACCCGCGCGGGAGACCACCTCGGGCATGCCGTAGCTCTCGGATTCGGCCGCCAGCGCGATCCCGCCGTCCTGGGCGTTGCCGTCGATGAACACGGCCTGGAGGTCGGCGGCGTCGGCCACCTCGGCCACGGGCTTGATATCGCCGTAGTTGGTGGGCAGCGGCGCGCCGGTGGGTTCCGGGGCGGTGCTTTCCGACGTCCCGGTGGCCGGGGTTTCCACAGGGGCAACCTCGGCCGGGGCGGCCTCAACGGGCGCGGGCGCCGGAGTTTCCTCCGCCGGTGCTCCCACCATGTCCACGCCCGCCACGGATACCTGCACGCGGGTGGTGGGTTCCACGTAGATCAGTTCGGTGCCGGTGGTGCCGGTGGGGGAAGTTTCGTCGAGGGGTTCGGCGTCGTACCAGGGGCCCCAGGAGCCGTCGGCGGCCTGGGCACGGACGAAGGCGGCGATGTCGCGTTGGCCGTTCCAGGTGAGCGCGAACATGGAGAATGGTTCCTCGCGGCTGAACTCCTTGACGGTGCGGGCGGCTTCTCCCTCGCCCTGGGTGGCGATGGCGGGGTCATTGACCACCACGTTGGTGCCCTCCGCGAAGGATGCGGTGGATTGGGTGGCGGCCACGGGGGCGGTGCCGGTGACATCCGTGGGAATGATGCCGGTGCCGATGTCGAGCGCGGCGGTGACCACGAGCGAGGTGCTCAGGATCACCGCGAGGGTGGAGGTGCGTCGGGGCGCGATCAGGTGTCGGCGTTGCTGCACGGTGGCGTTCTCCTCAGCGTATTTGCGGTGCATGGGGTGTGCCATGAGGGATAGTTGGTGATTATCGTAGACAACTGGGGTTAGAGATGCCAGTGTTTTAACAGGGGCTGTTTATATCCAGAGTGATTTCTGTGAACTTTCCATGGGTCGCCCCACCCGCAACCCGCGCGCCCTCTGCCCGGCAGGGGCGGCGTCGATTAGCCTGGCAGCTATGACCTCACAGACCTATGACCTGATCGTGGTGGGTTCCGGCTTGTTCGGCCTCACCGTGGCCGAGCGCGCCGCGAGCCAGCTGGGCAAGCGGGTGCTCATTGTGGAACGCCGCGAGCACATCGGCGGCAATGCTTATTCCGAGGCGGAGCCGGAGACGGGCATTGAGATCCATAAGTACGGCGCGCACCTCTTCCATACCTCTAATAAGCGCGTGTGGGAATACGTCAACCAGTTCACGGACTTCACCGGCTATCAGCACCGCGTGTTTGCCATGCATGATGGCACCGCCTACCAATTCCCCATGGGCCTGGGCCTGATTAACCAGTTCTTTGGCCGCTACTACTCCCCGGAGGAGGCGCGCGCGCTGATCGCGGAGCAAACCGACGGGCTCGACCCCGCCCAGGCCACCAACCTGGAGGAAAAGGCGATCTCGCTGATCGGCCGCCCCTTCTACGAGGCCTTCATCCGCGATTACACCGCAAAGCAATGGCAGACCGACCCCAAGGAACTTCCTGCCGGGAACATCACCCGCCTACCGGTGCGCTACACCTTTGATAATCGCTACTTCACGGATACCTACGAGGGGTTGCCCGTGGACGGCTACACCGCCTGGCTAGAGCGCATGGCCGAGCACGAGCTCATCGACGTCTCCCTGAACACCGACTGGTTCGAGGTACGCGAGGAACTACGCGCCGCCTCCCCGGAGGCCCCCGTGGTGTACACCGGGCCGCTGGATCGTTACTTCGACTACGCCGAGGGCAAACTCGGCTGGCGCACCCTGGACTTTGAGGCCTCCGTGGAACCGGTAGGCGATTACCAAGGCACCCCGGTGATGAACTACAACGACGCCGACGTCCCCTGGACCCGCATCCACGAGTTCCGCCACTTCCACCCCGAGCGCGCCGACCGCTACCCCAAGGACAAGACGGTCATCATGAAGGAGTACTCGCGCTTCGCGGGGGAGGGAGACGAACCCTACTACCCCATCAACACCCCGGAGGATCGCGCCACCCTGGAGGCCTACCGACGCCGCGCTGCCGCCGAATCCCGCGAGAACAAGGTGCTCTTCGGCGGGAGGCTGGGCACCTATCAATACCTGGACATGCACATGGCCATCGGTGCGGCGCTCTCCCTCTTTGATAACCACCTTGCGCCGTTCTTTGAAAACGGGAAGCCGCTGGAGCAGCCGAGGGGGCACTGAGGGGGTGGAGTCTGAGCAGGGCTCTCCGGATTCAATTTGACGAATCGTGGTGGGGAGTCCTATTGTCTCGGGCAGAGAAGGTAAGGACAAGGTCCCTTGCCATGAGATTGGGAAGGTCCGCTAGACGAATGCACTAGCGGGCTTTTCCTGGTTCTGGGCGTTTGCGTAGGAGGCTTCTTACCGTGCTTGTGCCACTAAGCCATTCCCGCAGCTGCGGATTAATGCTTCCTGCAAGATCAAAAGCTTTGTTCATGTGATCAAGGATGTTGGTGTTGAGCAAGCTATCCATATGCG
Organism: Corynebacterium oculi; assembly: GCF_001412105.1. Classification (GTDB taxonomy): domain Bacteria; phylum Actinomycetota; class Actinomycetes; order Mycobacteriales; family Mycobacteriaceae; genus Corynebacterium; species Corynebacterium oculi. The sequence goes on along the minus strand of NZ_LKST01000004.1, from coordinate 338,311 downwards.
ACACGCGATTCCTTAATGCGTGTAGGTGGAGGACTCTCCAAAATGTAAGCGCTCCGTCAGGATCCTGTGCATGGGGGAAGGCTTGATGGATCGCTTCGTCCCACAGCCTTGCCCGGTTTCTATTGTTTCCCCTCATGGGATTGGCTTCTGGGGACGTGGTTTGGCAAGAGATCCCTCCACATGCCAAACATGGTGTGGGCAAGAACGTCATCATGGGTAATGTGCTCGCCATAGCGGGGGTGGTCGGCGTTGCGTATCTCTGCGGCTTTCCGCGCGCTGCGTAGTGCTTCCTCTCTCTTTCTTGAAGTGAGTGAGCGGAGCGGCGCTGCGGGAGCTTCTAATAGCCAGCTTTGTTCTTGGCCAATTTGGGCGTTATTCCATTGCTGGAGTGTGCCGTCAATTGCATTGCGGAGTATGACTTCGGTGAGGCTCAAGACTCGTGGACTGCTGAAGATAGCTCAATGCTCCAGCGATAGAGCCTCAGCGCATGTTTCTTGTTCCCACCTGTTTCTGCCAGGTACGGGCGGAGGCGCGCTGTCCCCAGAGCATTGATAATAGTGTCACGTTGATCCATGAGCATACCTTTGCACATCTGAGGGGGCTTTTGGGCGGATTTTGCGGCGAGCATGAGCCACTCGTCGGCCCTGAGCAGATCGTAGGGGTGATCGTCTGGATTCTCGTAGAGCCCCGCAAAATCCTTGATGCTTTCCGTGACGATCATTCCGATATCGGCATGTACGGCAGTGGAATGGACGTGGGCATCAACGTATCGGGGTAGGCCACGTTTGTATCGTGGGAGAAACCGCCTCCCTCTCCTCTTGGCCGCCTCCGCTATGATGTCCTCTGTTCAGTAAAAGGACCATGAACCTGTGGTCTCGGCGGCGATGAGGGCGGAGCCAGCTGTGGAGGGTGGCAGAAACCCAGATGTTCGCGTCGGGGAGTACGGAACAAGTACGCAGGGCAGTCGCCAGGTCATTCTGGCAATGTCTTTTGGGTAAGCAGATTCTTCAGTCTCGTTGTTCCTGTTCCCCTAACTCGTTTTCCAGATCCATGAGGCTGAATACAGCCTGGCGCTTTTCTTCCTTGAGTTCTTCCCGGAAAGTCAAGACATCGCTGGAGAGGAGCCTGTGGTGACTACCCACCATGTGGGCGGGAATCCTGCCGTTGCGGACGTGCTTCATTAACGTGGGGCGGGTGATGCCGAGCATTAACGTGGGGCGGGTGATGCCGAGCATGGATGCGGCGGTGGTGGTGGTCACCTCTTTGGGGAGGGTGGAGATGGAGATGGGGAGACCTTCCTTGATGGCGTGGAGTACCTGAACAATCGCGTTATTGATTTCCGGGGGGGAGGCTTTTGCCCTCGGGGGTTTGAAGATCGGAGGCGTCTCCGCCCAATGCAGTGATGTACTTGGCGGCAGAGCGCTGCTCCTTGGGGGCAGGAGAAGAGTGCGGTCATTGACGGTGATGCTCATCCGGAGCTTCCTTAGATAAAGCATCACTCTGGTTGCTACCACCAGAGTGATGCTTTGCACTTGTATCTGCAATCAATGATTGGCGAGGGCGTCTCGCATGGGCTTGCGTGTGCCGGGTGGGGTACGGGGCGGGGGCTGGCATATTTTCCGTTAACTTTCTGTTTACCTTTCTCTGTCTGGATGGGCTGGCCATGTCGAGGTGGTGGCGCAATCTGAAGGGGTGGAGGGGTTGAGGGGCCCGTCCCAACTGTGATGAAAACCTCTTTCAGGGCTGGGTTTCATGGATATATTGGTCTTGAACTGCATGTTTTTCAAACTTGACGCCCGCCGACCCTCCGGGATGGCGGGAGGAAAAAAAACCGTTTGAACCTCCCATTATTTGAAGTGCCTTGCGTTGTTCGCTTGGTGACGCTAAGGTTAACAATCGGTTAACAAACGAAGTCTCCGACATGAACCTGAAGGAAGGATCGTGAGCATCATGACCAAGATTGATCGCCTCTGGAGCGTGCGGATGGATCTTCACGCCCAATTCGGCGCCGAGCTCTCCATCGGCCTGATTGACGCCGTCCTCGATGGCGTGGCCCGCCGCTGGGAGTCCAGCCCGGCTCTCTTCCGCACCGTGCTGATCGAGCGCGAGGCGGTGGAGGAGCTGGAGCACCGGCTGCACGGCGGAGTGACCGCTTCCCTCGCTGCCTAGAGCGGCTTCAAAGAACCCAAAATCATCCCGGCCCTGGCCCTGTTCTCGCAGCAGGGCCGGGGCCGGAGTCGCGTCAAGGGCCGCGCTTCTGGCTCGGCCTGGCCGGGGAGATGGACGTGTCTGCGGCACCGGGGCCCGGTAACCAATTAGTCTGGAGGGGCGATAATAGCGGCGAGAATAACGTCCTCAAGGGAAGGCGAACATCAGCATCGTGAGTGAGACCTCCAAGATTCCAGCGGAGAACCCTACATCCAAGGCGGTGGAGCAACTCCAGCGCCTGCTCATGCCCAAGCGGGGCGAGCCTGCGGACGTGCGCAGCCTGTATTACATGGAAACGCACCAGACTCAGGAGCGGATCACCTGCCCGGATCGTCTCAGCGTGAGCATTCCCGCTGGCGCGGAGGTGAGCTTTGAAACGTACTTCAACGCTTTCCCCGCGAGTTACTGGCGGCGATGGTCACAGCTCGATTCCGTGGTGCTGCGCGTGGAGGTGCAGGGTTCCGCGCGCATTGACGTGTACCGCTCCCGCTTTGATGGTGGGCGCATCGCGGTGGATTCCGCCGAGGTCACCGGCGACGCCGCGGAGTTCGAGCTTTCCCTGGCTCCCTTTGAAGATGGCGGCTGGTATTGGTTCGACGTCACGGCGGAATCGGAGGTGACGCTCACCGGCGGTGGTTGGTTTGCGTCCCAGGCCCCGGGGCCCCAGACCATGCCGGATGGAACCCAGGTGGGGCCGTTTGAGAAGTCCGTGACGGTGGGTATTCCTACCTTTAACCGTCCCAAGGACGCGGTGGCGGCCCTGGAGGCCCTGGCCTCGGACCCGGAGGTGGATGCCGTTATCAACGCGGTGCTCGTGCCGGATCAGGGCACCCAGCACCCGGCGGACGAGCCCGGGTATAAGGCCGTGACGGAGCACTTTGGCGAGCGGTTCTTTGAGTTCCGCCAGGGCAACCTGGGCGGCTCGGGCGGATACTCCCGCATTATGTATGAGGCGCTGGGGGAGAACACCCCGGCTACCCCCTATATCCTGTACATGGACGATGACATCGCCATTGAGCCGGACGCGATCCTGCGCGCGGTGCAGGTGGCCCGGTACGCACGCCAGCCGATCTTTGTGGGCGGGCAGATGCTCAACCTCTTGCAGCGCTCCGAGCTGCGCACGATGGGCGAGGTGGTGAACCACGCGGACTTCATGTGGTCGTCCGCCCCGTACGTGCACTATGACCACGACTTCGCCCAGCACCCCATGAATGACATGGGCAAGCACGGCGATCCCCTAAGCACCGTCACCTCCCGCGATATTCACCGCCGTATTGACGTGGACTATAACGGCTGGTGGATGTGCATGTTCCCCACGGTGGTGGCCGAGCGGATGGGGCTGCCGCTGCCGTTGTTTATCAAGTGGGACGATACGGAGTATTCCCTGCGCGCTAAGGATGCCGGTTTCCCCACGGCCACCTGGCCGGGCGTGGCCATCTGGCACATGTCCTGGGCGGATAAGGATGATGCGATTGATTGGCAGGCGTATTTCCATCTGCGCAATCGCCTGATCGTGGCGGCCATGTATCACCGGGGCGATGTGAAGGGCATTATCAAGTCCCTGCGCAAGTCCACCTTCAAGCACGCCATGTGCCTGGAATACTCCACGATGGCCATTCAGATTGAGGCCCTCAAGGACTTCTTGGCCGGGCCGGATCACCTCTTTGAGATCCTGGAGAGTTCCCTGCCCCGGATCAACGCCCTGCGCAAGCAGTACCCGGACGCCCAGGTGGTGCCCTCGGCGGCGTCGTTACCCAGCCCCTCGGGGCTGCCGGGTGGGGTGCCCATTCATGACATCGGCGGCAGGCTCGCCCCGGTGAAGAAGCTGCGGTGGCTGGCCAAGAGCCTGGTGCATTCCGCGCGCCCGGCGCAGGCGCAGCACCACGAGGTGCCGCAGGCGCACCTGAGCAAGCACGAGGCGCGGTGGTTCTCCCTGTCCCGCCTGGATAGCGCGACGGTGACCACCGCCGACGGCAAGGGCGTGACCTTCCGCAAGCGGGATCGGGATCAGGCCAAGGAGTTGTTGCAGGAAACGCTGCGCCTGCACAAGGAACTTGCCGCGCGCTTTGAGGGGCTGCGCGGGGAATACCGCGCGGCCATGCCCCGGCTGACCAGCCGCAAGGAGTGGGGGGAGATCTTCGATGCTTAGCGAGCCCGACGTATTGGTGGCGGTGCAAAAGGGTGCCGCCGATCTTCCCGGCGTGGTACCCACGGCGCGGGCCTTAAGCGCCTTCGGCGAGCATGCCCTGGGCTGGATGGGCATCGCCGCCGTGGGCGCGGGCCTGGACGCGCCGAGGCGTCGAGAGTGGGTGCGGGTGGGGGTGTCCGCGCTGGTGAGCCACGCGGCGTCGATAGCCATCAAGCGGGTGGTGCGCCGCAAGCGGCCGCACGATCCGCGCATTCGGGTGGGCGTTTCCACCCCCTCCAAGCTGAGCTTTCCCTCCTCGCACGCCACGTCCACGGCGGCCACGGCGGTGGCGGTGGCGGAGGTGACGGGCCGGCGCGTCCCCCTGCTCATTGTGCCGGTGATGATGGCCTCGCGTATGGTGCTGGGGGTTCATTACCCCACGGACGTGGTGGCGGGCACCGTGCTCGGCGCCGTGATAGGCAAGGCCGTGATGAGGGCGGAAGGAAAGGCGTAGCGCGTGACGGAGCAGACGACGGGCATTTTCAGCTCGGAACCGCACACCGAGGGCATCGACGATACGAAGAAGCGCAAGCCGCCAAAGAACCTGCTCGACGGCATGATAAAGGCGCTGCGGCCCAAGCAGTGGGTGAAGAACGTGCTGGTGGTGGCGGCCCCCGCCGCCGCCGGTGCGGACGCGCTGCTCAACCAGCGCACGCTTATCGACGTCGCCCTGGCCTTCGTGGTCTTTTGCCTCGCGGCCTCCTCCATCTACCTGATTAATGACGCCCGCGACGTGGAAGCCGACCGCCAGCACCCCACCAAGCGCTTCCGCCCGATCGCGGCCGGGGTGCTTCCGGTGGGCATGGCCTACGCCATGGCGGTGGTGCTGATCCTGGGCTCCCTGGGGCTGTCTCTGCTGGCCTCCTCCGGGTACGGCCTGGCGATCGTGGCGGCGGTGTACATCGCCCTGCAACTGGGCTACTGCTTTGGGTGGAAGCACCAACCGGTGATTGATATTGCCCTGGTGTCCTCCGGTTTTATGCTCCGCGCGATGGCCGGCGGCGTGGCCGCGGGTATTGATCTTTCCCAGTGGTTCCTGCTGGTGGCGGCCTTTGGCTCCCTGTTCATGGCGGCGGGCAAACGCTATTCCGAGCTGCTGCTCGCGGAGCGCACGGGGGCGAAGATCCGCAAGTCCCTGCGCGGCTATACCCCCACCTACCTGCGCTTTGTGTGGACGCTGGCGGCCACCGCCGTGGTGATGAGCTACGCGCTGTGGGGCTTTGAGATGTCCAATACCGTGGCGGCTTCCTCCGGGGTGTGGTATCAGATCTCCATGGTGCCCTTTGCCATCGCGATCCTGCGCTACGCCGCCGACGTGGATCGCGGCGATGGCGGCGCCCCGGATGAGTTGGCGCTCTCCGATCGCGTGTTGCAGGCGCTGGCCGGGCTGTGGATCTTGTGCATCGTGCTCGCGGTGTACGTGATGCCCGCAGTGGGATAGTGCCGGGGTAGAGCACCGGGGTAGAGCGCGATAATAACCGCATAATCGCCTGTGGCCTGGGTTGTTTCCCGGTGTGTAACGGTTTTGTGATCGTGGGCGATGAGAATAAAAGAATGACCGGCTTGGGAAGTTTGATCGAGAGAGGTATGTCTATGAAGTCTGGCTTGCGCTTTGCGCCGCGCGCCGTGGTGGCGCTGATGGCCACGATGCTTACCGCGCTGGGCGTGATGACCGTGGGGGCGGGGCAGGCCCATGCCGCCAACCGCGATGAACTCCGCCCCGACGCCACCGGCACCTGCGAATGGGACCCCCACGGCTACTGGGTGCAGCGCTGCGATGTGTGGTCGCCCTCGATGGGGCGCAACATCGCCGTGCAGATTCAGCCCGCCGGGCGAGGCGGCGATGCCGGCCTGTACTTCCTGGATGGCCTACGGGCCACGGAGGAGACCAACGGCTGGATGGACGTGCCCAATGCCCCGGCGGTGTTTGAGCACGATAACGTCACCCTGGTCATGCCGGTGGGCGGCCCCGGTTCCTTCTATGCGGACTGGAACGCTCCGGCCAAGTTCGATGCCACCGATCCGGTGAACTATCAGTGGGATACCTTCCTCTCTCAGGAACTCCCGCCGTACCTGCAACAACACTTTGGGGTTTCTCCCACCAATAACTCCGTCCTGGGCATCTCGATGGGAGCCACCGGGGCCATGACCCTGGCGGCCAATCACCCCAACCAGTTCCGCCAGGTGTTCTCCCTGTCCGGCTACCTCACCAATACCCTGCCGGGTGCGCAGACCCTCATGCGGGTGGCGATGATGCAGGTGGGTCTCAACGTCAATGACATGTACGGCTCCGTGGTGAGCCCTCGCCGCTTTGCCAACGATCCCCTGCTGAACATGGAGGGACTGCGCGGGACGGACGTGTACGTGGCGGCCGCCTCGGGCCTCCCGGCCCCGGTGGATCAGCAGCTCCCGCCCCAGGACATCGCCGCAGGTTCTCCCCTGGAGATCCTTTCCCGCGCCTCCACACAGATGTGGTCGGCCAAGGCGAAGGCGACGGGGATCGGCGTGACGGAGAACTACCCCGCCCTGGGTCTGCACAACTGGAACCTGTGGGTGGATCAGCTCAATAACCATGTGCGCCCGCGCGTGCTGGAGGTCATGGGCGCGGCATAGGGCCTCCGAAGGGCAAAGCAGCAGGGAAAAAAGCGGCAACGCCGGGCGTGGCGCGCGCCCGGCGTTGTGTCTTCACCGGATAAGGTCAAAATGTTATTCATGTGACCTATGTGATTGCTGTTAATATGAACCGCAGAGAGTACGCCGGGGCTGAGCGCCGGGCGCGCTGCGGCCGGGTGGCCGCGAAGGAACTGCGAATAAAACCAAACGTGAGGAAGTAACAATGCGCAGTGCACACGCCGGGATCAGGCCCCGGATGGAGAAAGTGGTGGCCGCCGTGCTGGTGGCCGTGATCGCCGCCGTAGGAATGATGGTGGCCGGCCCCCAGCCCCGGGCGCATGCCGATAATCGAGACTGGTTGCGCCCCGATTCCACCGGCACCTGCGAGTGGGATCCCGCCCTGTACTGGATTCAGCGCTGCGATGTGTGGTCGCCCTCCATGAACCAGCACATTCCCGTGCAGATCCGCCCCGCCTCGCGGGGCGGCAACGGCGGCCTGTACCTGCTCGGCGGCCTGACCGTGGAGGACCCGAATAGCTGGGTGCGGGATTCTAACGTGTACCGCACCTTTGAGAACGATGACGTCACCCTGGTCATGCCCACCGGCGGTCGGGGTTCCTTCTACGCGGACTGGGAGGCCCCGGCGAGCGTGTTGCCGATTCCGGCCGCCCCCATGGTCAACCCGGATTACCGCTACGAGACCTTCCTTACCAAGGAGCTTCCCTCGTACCTGGAATCGAACTTTGGGGTGTCACGCAATAATAACTCCGTGGCGGGCGTGTCCATGGGTGCCACCGGGGCGATGAACCTGGCGGCCAAGCACCCGGCGCAGTTCAAGCAGGTGATCTCCCTGTCCGGCTACCTCACCTTGACGGTGCCGGGCGCGTACTCGGTGATGGGACTCATGTTGCTGGGCGTGGGTGGCTTCAACATCAATAACCTGTATGGCTCCCTGATGAGCCCCAAGCGCGTGGAGAATGATCCCTTCATGAACATGGGCGGGCTGCGCAACTCGGACGTGCTGGTGGTGGCCGGCAGCGGCCTGCCGCGCGAGGATGACCTGAAGGACCCGTGGAGCCTGGTGGTGGGCGGAGGCCTGGAACAGGTCTCGCGCCTATCCACGCAGATGTGGAGCGGCAAGGCGCGCGCGGAGGGTGTGGTGGACACGGAGGTCTACCCGCCGCTGGGCCTGCACAACTGGCCGATGTGGAATGACGTGATGGGGCAGAACCGCGAGCGTATTTTGCAGGCGCTGGGCGCTTAGGGGGGATCGAGCCTGGCCTTCCTGGCTGGGTGCGCATGGGGCCGCACGAAGAGGGGATCGTGCGGCCTTTTTATGTTTTCCGGTCGGGGGAGTATGGCACTTCCGCGTGTCCCCGCGAAAAACTCTCAAGTTAAACTTAAACTTGACTAGACTGTGTACCGAGTGCAGACAGAAGTAATGTACAAGGGTAGCAACGGAAGAGGGGAACTTCCGCTGCTTCGCGGAACCGATTGAGAAGTACGAGAAGTAAAGGACAAGGAACACATGCGCGACACCGCATTCCGTGCGCCGCAGCGGCGCTCCTTCAGGATTGCCGCCACGGCGATCCCCACCGTCGTGGCGCTCGCCCTCGGCGGGATCACCCAGGCGAATGCCCTTCCGAGCCTCCCCATCAGCCTCTCGGATTACATCAAGCCGGGCGATTCCCAGCAGCCCGCCCCCACTCGCACCGACGTGCCCCAGATCCAGGGGCTGCCCGAGGGCGTGAGCGTGGATCGCGTGGAGTGGCTGAGCAGCCGCCGCGTGGCGGTGTACATCAATTCCCCCTCCATGCCGCAGAGCCCGGTGCAGGTGCAGATCCTGCTGGCGCGCGACTGGCACTCGCAGCCTGACCGCACCTTCCCCGAGGTGTGGGCGCTCGATGGCATGCGCGCCCGCGATGATGAGAACGGCTGGACCAGCGCCACCAATCTGGAGCAGTTCTACTCCGATAAGAACGTCAACGTGATTCTTCCCGTGGGCGGCGAGTCCTCGTTCTACTCCGACTGGTTGGAGGAGGATAACGGCCGCCACTACAAGTGGGAGAGCTTCCTCATCAATGAACTTGTCCCGGTGCTGGACAAGGGCTTCCGTTCCAACGGGGATCGCGCCATCACCGGCATCTCTATGGGCGCCACCGCCGCGGTGAACCTGGCGGCGCACAACCCCGGCCTGTTTAGCTTTGTGGGTTCCTTCTCCGGGTACCTGGATACCACCACCCCGGGCATGCCCGCGGCGATCAACGCGGCGATGTCGGACGCCGGCGGATACAGTGCCACGAAGATGTGGGGCCCCTACGGCTCGGAGGAGTGGAAGAACCACGACCCCAAGCGCGGCCTGGACGCGCTCAAGGGTACTCCGGTGTATGTTTCCGCAGGCTCCGGCCGGGAGGAAAACGGCAAGGTGACGGTGCCGGAGCCCGCCGCCCGCATGACGGGCATGGGCCTGGAGGCGGTGTCGCGCATGACCACCCAGACCTTTGTGAACCACGCCAAGAAGGCCGGGGTGGACGTGACCGCGCGCTTCCGCGACGCGGGCATCCACTCCTGGTACTACTGGCAGTTTGAGATGACCCAGGCCTGGCCGCTGATCGCGGATTCCCTGGGCGTGCACGACGGGGATCGCGGGGCGGAGTGCGCGCCCATCGGCGCGATCGCGGAGGCCACCCAGGACGGCGGCATCGGTTCCTGCGTGAACAACGAATACGACGTGGCCGGTGGCGCAGGAAAGGCGCAGGACTTCCAGAACGGCACGGCCTACTGGTCCGAGGCCACGGGGGCGCACGTGCTCTTTGGCCGCATCAACGCCCGCTACGCGGAGCTGGGCGGCCCGGCCTCCTGGCTGGGGTTCCCGCGTTCCACCGAGCTGAGTTCCCCGGACGGCAAGGGGAAGTACGTGCTCTTTGAGCACGGTGCGATCTACTGGTCGCAGGAGACGGGAGCCTTCCCCGTCAACTCCGCCACGATGGACGCCTGGGGCGGGGCGAATTACGAGACCGGCGAGCTGGGCTATCCCGTATCGGACACCGTAGTCTCCGGGGATTCCCGGGTGCAGCAGTTCCAAAACGGCGTGATCGTGAGCACCGGCGAGGGCGAGGACGCCAAGGCCTTCCGCCTGAGCGGGGCCATCGGCCAGAAGTACGCCGAGCTGGGCGCGGCCACCTCCTGGCTGGGCATGCCCACCTCCAACGTGATCCGCATTCCGGGCGGTGCGCTTCAGCAGTTTGAACAGGGCAACATCTATCACTCCGAGTCCTCCGGGGCGCACGCGATCCGCTACGGCGCGATCTTTGACGCCTGGGGCGAGGACCAGTGGGAGCAGGGGCCCTTTGGCTGGCCCACCGCGGACCAGGCCGAGATCCCCGCAGGTGGGGAGTACGTGCAGTTCCAGCACGGCAAGATCAGCCAGGTCAACGGCCAGATCAATAAGGAGCGCTCCTAATGCGTCGGATAGCGCTGGGCGGCGTGGCCCTCATCGCGGCGGCGAGCATGGCGGCCTGCGGAGGCGCCACCGTGGAGGGTGGAGACGGCGCGGAAGGCACCGAGGGTACTGTAGCCCCGCTCACCCGCAGCCAATCCGCCTCGTCGGAGGCTTCGGAACAGCCCTCGACGAGCGCAACGGCGAGCGCGGAAGCGTCGTCGAAAAGCGCCGCCGAGCCCGCCCGCACCGCAGCCGAGAAGGATTCCGGGGCGCGGGAGATCGAATCCCTGCCGGAGCCGCAGGGGGCGACCACCCCGGAGGAACAGGACTACCTTGACCTGGTGGCCGATGGCGGGGTGGATACCCAGAAGGTCTCCGATCAGCTGATCGCGGCGGCGCAGTCCGTGTGTACCGCCGCGGCGGAGGGTACCGAGGGAGACGCCACGGCGCAGGCGATCGGCGGGCAGCTGGTGGAACAGGGCTTTACCGAGCTGGACGCGCAGAAGGCTGCCGAGTTGATCGAGTCCTCCGCGCGGAAGGCGTACTGCTAGAAACGCTACGATGAGGAGAATGCGAAAGGTTCTCACGATTCTCGCGGTGCTCGCCGTGGTGGTGGCCATCGGCGTGGGCGTGGCGCAGTGGTGGCAGCGCCCGGACGCCCCCGAAGACCCCCTTCCCGGCGGGCAGGAGACGCCCTCGCAGGCCCTGCCCGAGCAACCGGACTGGTGCCCCGAGGTCGAGGTGATCGCCGCGCCGGGAACATGGGAATCCGGCGCGGAGGATGATCCCATTCACCCGCACGTGAACCCCCTTTCCTTCCTGCTCACGGTGACCACCCCCATACAGGAGCGCTACCCGCAGGAGCGCGTGAAGGTATGGACGTTGCCCTACGCCGCGCAGTTCCGCAACATCAACGCGCCCGCCGAGATGACCTATGACGATTCCCGCACCCAGGGCACCGACCGCGTGCGCGCGGAGATGGCGGAAACACACCGGCAATGCCCCGGCACGGACTTCGTGCTCACCGGATTCTCCCAGGGCGCGGTGCTCCTGGGCGACCTGGCGGAGGAACTGGGCGGCCCGCAGCCGGCGGTGCCGCCGGAGCGCGTGCGCGGCATCGCCCTGGTGGCCGACGGCCGCCGCGTGCCGGAGCAGGGAGTGCCCGTGGGCAACCCCGTCTCCGGGGTGGGCGCCGAGGTGGCGCTGCAACCGCTCAACGCCCTGGTGCAGCCGATCGTGCCCGGCGCCACCATGCGCGGGGCGCGCGGCGGCTTCGGGGTGCTGAACGAGCGCGTGTACCAGGTGTGTGCCCCGGACGATCACATTTGCGACGCCCCCCGGGACGTGGGCAATGCCCTGGGGCGGGCGCGGGACATGATTGCGGCCGGGGGAGTACACGCGCAGTACGGCACGAACCCCAACGTTTTCCCCGGCACCACCACGAATCAGTGGCTGGTGGAGTGGATCGGCGGCCTGATCGACGGCGCGCCCGCACCGGAGTAACCTCGGCCGGGATACGGTTGTATTTTCCGCAAAAATATCCGGTGGGGTAGATTGCTTAACGGTACTAATATCCGCCCCGGCACCCTGCCGCGCCCCGCCACGCGACGACGTTAGGAGAAACATGGATCTGAAGTCCGCCCTGGCCGCCTTTTTCAACGAGAAGGGGGAGATCACCATTGACCCCCGCCTCACCCTCCCCGGCCTGTCCGAACTGCTCTACCAGAAGGAAGCGGCGGCCGGCGGCGGAGATCGCCCCGCCCTGCGCTACTGGGATTACCAGGGCAAAGGCGGCGTCGTGGAGTACACGCGAGCCCAGATCAACACCCGGATCAAGGCGGTGGCCGCGCGCCTTCAGCAGGTGGGTCAGCCCGGTCAGCGGGTGGCCCTGCTCATGGGCAACACCCCGGAGTACCTCTTTGGCTTCCTCGGGGCCCTGTACGCGGGCATGACCCCCGTTCCGCTCTACGATCCCCGAGAGCCGGGCCACGATGCCCACCTGCGCGCCGTGTTCCACGACTCCGACCCCCGCCTGGTGCTCACCAACAAGGCCTCCGCCCCCGCCGTGCGCTCCTACTTCTCCGACCTCCCCGGCACCGAGCGCCCGCGCATCATCGCCATCGACGCCCTCCCGGACGCTGTGGCAGCCTCCTGGGCCAACCCCCTGGAAAAGCCGGAGGCGGCGGAATACCTCGCGCAGCGCGGGGTGGCCCCCCTCGACCTCCCGGCCTTCTTGCAGTACACCTCGGGTTCCACGCGCACTCCTGCGGGCGTCATGCTCACCCACCGCTCGGTGCTTACCAACATTCTTCAGGTCTTTGCCGCCGGGCACCTGCGCACCCCCATGCGGCTGGTGCTGTGGATCCCGCTGCATCATGACATGGGCATCATCCTCGCCACCTTCGCCCTGATCCTGGGATTTGAGACGGAACTGATGGGGCCGCGCGACTTCATCCAGCAGCCCTCCCGGTGGATCGAACAGCTCAGCAAGCGGGGGGAGGATGACGCCCTCGCGGTGTACACCGCCGTCCCGAACTTCGCGCTGGACCTCGCGGTGCGCTACGGCAACCCCGGCGAGACCACCGACCTCTCCGGCGTGGACGGGGTGGTCCTGGGCGCGGAGCCGATCACGGAGCGCTCCCTTACCGCGTTCTACGAGGCATTCTCCCCCTATGGCCTACAGCGATCCAGCCTGCGCCCCTCCTACGGCCTGGCGGAGGCCGCCCTGTTGGTGACCACCCCGCAAAGCACGCGGCGCCCCGTGATCGCTCACTTTGACCGCGAGGCCCTCTCCCGGGGCAAGGCGGAGCAGGTAGAGCAGGATCACCCCTCCGCCGTGGCCCTGCTTTCTAACGGCCAGGTGGTAGCGCCCCAACGCCTGGCGGTGGTGAACCCGGAGACCCGCCAGGAGATGCCGGACGGCACCATCGGTGAGCTGTGGAACCATGGCGCAAATATCGCCTCCGGCTATCTCAACCGCCCGGAAGAAACGGCCGAGACCTTTGCCAACACCCTGGCCGGGCGCTTGGAGGAGGGCTCCCGCGCCGCCGGGGCCCCGGACGAGGGGTGGCTGGCCACCGGCGATCTGGGCGCGATCATCGACGGCGAGGTCTACATCACCGGGCGGCTCAAGGATCTCATCGTGATCGCCGGGCGCAACCACTACCCCCAGGACATCGAGTTCACCGTGAGCCGCGCCACGGAGCAGGTGGAGCCCACCGCGATCGCGGCCTTCTCCGTCCCGGGCGAGGACGCGGAGCAGCTGGTGATCCTCGCGGAGCGCGCCGAGGGGGTCGCCGAGGACGCGGACGCGGAGGCGATCCAGGCGATCCGCACGGAGGTCAGCGCGGCCCACGGCGTGACGCCCAAGGACGTGCAGATCCTGGCCGCGGGCCGCATCGCTAGGACGTCGAGCGCCAAGATCGCGCGCCGGGTGGCGCGGCAGAACTACCTGGGCTGACCGGCAGGAACCTTTGTCTACGGCAGTCGCATTGTGGGGTGCCGGAGGGTACCCTACATGGACGGCGATAGTAACCATTATTTTCACCGAATCATCTTTGTAGGGAGATTCTTCGCATGGCAGACAGCCCCAGTGCACCCACCACGATGACCGCCGAGCAATTGCGCCAGTGGCTGCGCGAATGGGTGGCCGGGGTGACGGACGTTCCGGCCGAGGAGGTCACCGACGATCGCCCCCTGGAAAACCTGGGCCTTTCCTCCCGCGACGCGGTTCTGCTTTCCGGGGAGCTGGAAAATCTCCTGGGCCGCAAGCTCGACGCCACCGTGGTCTACGAGCACCCCACCATCGGGGAACTAGCCACGCACCTGCTCAGCGCGCGATCTGCTCAGGCCCCCGTGCCTCCGGGCACCGCGAACGCCATGAGCACTACGAGCGTCGCAAGCACGGCCCCCGAGGATCACGACATCGCCGTGATCGGCATGGCCGCGCGCTTCCCCGGGGCGCGCAACCTCGATGAGATGTGGAGCCTGCTGGTGGAGGGCCGCGCGGCCACCACCGCCCAGCCGCCCGAGGGCCGCTGGGCGGAATACCAGGGAGACCCGGTGGCGCGGGCCAAGATGGCCGAGCAGAACCTCGCCGGGGGATACCTGGAGGACATCTCCTCCTTCGACGCAGAGTTCTTTGGGCTCTCCCCGCTGGAGGCGGCCAACATGGACCCGCAGCAGCGTCTCATGCTGGAACTCTCCTGGGAGGCCCTGGAGCACGCCCACCTGCCCGCCAACGAGTTGCGAGGCACCCCCGTGGGCGTGTTCTACGGCTCCTCCAATAACGATTACGGCATGCTGATCGCCTCCGATCCGCAATCCGCGCACCCCTACGCGCTCACTGGGACCTCCAGCGCGGTGATCCCCAACCGCGTTTCCTATGCCTTTGACTTCCGGGGACCCTCGGTGGCCGTGGACACCGCGTGCTCCTCCTCCCTGGTGGCGGTGCACCAGGCGATCCGCGCCCTGCGCGCCGGGGACGCCTCCGTGGCGCTGGCCGGCGGCGTGAACATCATGGCCTCGCCGTTTATCTCCACCTCCTTCGGGGAGCTCGGCGTGATTAGCCCCAGCGGACGGATTCACGCCTTTTCCGAGGACGCCGACGGCTTCGTGCGCTCCGACGGCGCCGGGGTGTTCGTGCTCAAGCGGGTGGCGGACGCGGTGGCGCACGGCGACACCATCCTGGCGGTGCTGCGAGGCTCCGCCATCAACTCCGACGGCCACTCCAACGGCCTCACGGCCCCCAACCCGGAAGCCCAGGTGGACGTGCTGCGCCGGGCCTACGCGGACGCCGGGATTGACCCCCGCGAGGTGGACTACGTGGAGGCCCACGGCACGGGCACGGTGCTGGGCGACCCCATCGAGGCCACGGCCCTGGGCGCGGTGCTGGGCGCCGGCCGCGATAGCGCGCAGCCCACGCTGCTGGGCTCCGTGAAGAGCAACTTTGGCCACTCCGAGTCCGCGGCCGGTTCCGCCGGGCTGGCCAAGGTGATCCTGGGCATGCGCAACGAGGTGCTGCCGCCCTCGATCCACTACGCGGGCCCCAACCCCTACATCGACTTCGACGCCGAGCGCCTAGAGGTGGTGGAGGATCCCCGCGAGTGGCCGGAGTACTCCGGGCGCAAGATCGCGGGCGTATCCGGCTTCGGTTTTGGCGGCACCAACGCGCACGTGGTGGTCAGCGACTTCGATCCCGCCGACTATCCGGCCCCGGAGAACCGGGTGGAGGCGCTTCTGGACGATCCCGAGGACGCCACGGCGCTGCTGCCGGTCTCGGGGCACCTGCCCTCGCGGCGTCGGGCGCAGGCCGCGGCGCTGGCGGACTACCTGGAGGAGGCGGGCCTAGAGGATCTCACGGCCCTGGAGCGCACCCTGGCCGGGCGCAACCACGGGCGTTCCCGCGCCGTGGTGCAGGCCAGCACCGTGGACGAGGCGGTCACGCGCCTGCGCCGGGTGGCCGAGGGGAAGAAGTCCGCCGGGATCGCGGTGGCGGACGCCCCCACCGCCACGGGGCCGGTGTTTGTGTACTCCGGTTTTGGCTCCCAGCACCGCAAGATGGCCAAGGACCTGGTGGCCATCTCCTCGGCGTTCCAGGAGCGGCTGGAGGAGCTGGACTCCCTGGTGCAGTACGAGTCCGGCTGGTCCATGCTCGGCCTGATCCTGGACGACGAGCAAACCTACAACACGGAAACCGCGCAGGTAACCATCACCGCGATCCAGATCGCGCTGACCGATCTGCTGGCCAGCCTGGGCGTGCGCCCCGCCGGCGTGATGGGCATGTCCATGGGCGAGATCGCGGCCGCCTACGCCTCCGGGGGCCTAAGCGCCGAGGAGGCCCTGCGGATCGCCTGCCACCGCTCCCGGCTGATGGGCGAGGGGGAGAACTCCCTGTCCGAGGACGAGCTGGGCGCGATGGCCGTGGTGGAACTCTCCACCGAGGCCCTGGCGCAGATGTCGGCCGAGGACGCGCGCTTTGCCAGCATCGAGCCCGCCGTGTACACCGCGCCGGGCATGACCACAGTGGGCGGGCCGCGCCCGGACGTGAGCGCGCTGGTGGAGCGGCTCGAAGCCGAGGGCAAGTTTGCCCGCCTCCTGGCCGTCAAGGGCGCGGGGCACACCAGCGCGCTCGACCCGATCCTGGGCGAACTCGCCGCGGAGATCGAGGGGCTGCGCCCGCGCCCCCTGCACACCACGCTGTTTAGCTCCGTGGATCGCGGTCGAGTGTACCAGCCGGGGGAGACGGTGCATGATGCGGATTACTTCCTGCGCTGCACCCGTCACGCCGTGTGGTTCCAGGACTCCACCGAGGCCGCCTTTGCCGCCGGGCATACCGCCCTGGTGGAGATCGCCCCGAACCCGGTGGCGCTCATGGGCATGATGAGCACCGCCTTCGCCGCCGGTAAGCCGGACGCGCAGCTGCTCTTTGCCCTCAAACGCAAGGTGCCCGCCGCCGCTTCCCTGCGCGATCTGCTCGCCACCCTCTACGTCTCCGGCGCGCCCGTGGACTTCCGCCGGGTGCGAGGCCTGGGGGACACGCTTGCCGACGCCCCCGGCACCCCATGGAAGAAGCAGGAATACTGGACGCCCGCGCGCCCCTCCGGCGGGACCAGCGGCCTGCCCGGGGCCAGGGTGACGTTTCCTGACGGCCGCGTGGCCTTTGGTACCGAGGCCACCCGGGTGCCCTCCGGGTTGGCGTTGATCGAGGCCGCCGTGGCGGAGATCGACCCGCAGGCCACGCTGGTGGCCAAGCGAGAGCACGCCGCCCTGCCCGCTCATGGCGAGGTGACCACGGTGGTCATGCGGCACCTCGGCGGGCTCTCGGTGGCGGTGTATGCCGCGCAATCCGGGGCCCAGGCCCTCGCGGAGGGCTTCGCGGCGGGCGCGGCCCCCGAGGCCGCGAGCGCCGGACTCACTGAGGCCGCCGCCCCGCCCGCCGCTCCCAAGGCCACCGGAATGCCCGGTGCGCAGGGGGAGATCGAGGTGGAGGCCCGCCACTGGGACCCCGAATCCGGGGAAACAGTGGAGGAGCGGCTGCGCGCGATCGTGTCCGAGTCGATGGGCTACGACGCCGAGGACCTGCCCCTGGAACTACCGCTGATCGATCTGGGCCTGGATTCCCTGATGGGCATGAGGATCAAGAATCGCATCGAAAACGACTTCCAGATCCCGCCCCTTCAGGTGCAGGCCCTGCGCGACGGCTCCTTGGCCGACGTGATATCCCTGGTGGAGCAGGCCGTGGCGGGCAAAGCGGGCACCACCGTAACGGAGAAGCCTGCGGCGGCCGAGGGGGCGTCGCAAAGCCCCTCCCAAGGCGTGGGCGTGGCCCCGCGCGATGCCTCCGAGCGGCTGGTGTTTGCCACCTGGGCGGGCCACAGCGGTGCGGCGGCAGCGGGTGTGACCAGCGAGCTTCCCGAGTTTTCCGCCGAGGTGGCCGAGGCGATCGCCCAGCGCCTCAGCGAGCGCTCCGGGGTGGAGATCACCGCGGAGCAGGTGGCGCGGGCGCGCACCCTCGAACCCCTGGCCGACCTGGTGCGCGAGGGGCTGGAAACCGAGGTGGAGGGCAATATCCGCGTGCTGCGTGAGCGGGCGGAGGGCTCCACAGCCCCCTCGGTGTTCCTCTTCCACCCCGCCGGGGGCTCCTCCGTGGTGTACCAGCCGCTCATGCGCAGGCTGCCGGAGAGTGTGCCGGTGTACGGGGTGGAGCGCCGCGAGGGCCCCCTGGAGGAGCGCGCGGCGGCATACCTGGAGGAGATCAAGGAACTCGCCGATGGCCGCCCGGTGATCCTGGGCGGGTGGAGTTTCGGCGGCGCCCTGGCCTACGAGGTGGCGCACCAGCTCCGCGCCCAGGGCGGCGTGGAGGTGGCCACCATCGCCCTGCTGGACACCGTGCAGCCCGCCGAGGCGATCCCGGACACCCCGGAGGAGACCAAGGCCCGCTGGGAGCGGTACTCCGCCTTTGCCAAAAAGACCTACGGCCTGGACTTCCCGGTGCCCTACGAACTCCTGGAAACCGCGGGCGAGGAGGCCATGCTGGGAATGCTCACGGAGTTTTTGAGCACCACCGACGCCTCCGAGCACGGCCTGGCCGCCGGGGTGCTGGAGCACCAGCGCGCCAGCTTCGTGGACAACCGCATCCTGGACAGCCTGGACATGCGGCGCTGGGCGGACGTGCAGGTGCCGGTGCTGCTCTTCCGCGCGGAGCGCATGCACGAGGGCGCCATCGAGCTGGAACCGGCCTACGCGCACATCGCCCCGGACGGCGGCTGGGGGGCCATCGTGAAGGACCTGGAGATCGTGCAGCTGCGCGGCGATCACCTCGCCGTGGTGGATGAGCCGGAGATCGCCACGGTGGGGGCGCACATCACCCGCTGCATCGAGAATCTGGAAGGAAAGAAGAGCTAGTGGCCACCACTGCGGAAAAACTCGCAGACCTGCAAGAACGCCTGGATAAGGCGCAGGACCCCGGCAGCGAGCGCGCCCGCGCCAAGCGCGACGAGGCCGGGCGCACCACGCCCCGGCAGCGCATCGCGGCCCTGTTGGACGAGGGCTCCTTCGTGGAGATCGGTGCGCTGGGCAAGACCCCCGGCGACCCGGACGCCATTTACTCCGACGGCGTGGTCACCGGCTACGGGCGCATCGACGGCCGCCCCGTGGTGGTCTATGCGCACGATAAGACCGTGTACGGCGGCTCCGTGGGCGTGACCTTTGGCCGAAAGGTCGTGGAGGTGATGGACATGGCCATCAAGATCGGCTGCCCGGTGATCGGCATCCAGGACTCCGGCGGCGCGCGCATCCAGGACGCGGTGACCTCCCTGGCCATGTACTCGGAGATCGCCCGCCGCCAGATGCCGCTCTCCGGGCGCAGCCCCCAGATCTCCATCATGCTGGGCAAGTCCGCGGGCGGTGCCGTGTACGCGCCCGTGACCACGGACTTCGTGATCGCCGTGGACGGGGAGACCGAGATGTACGTGACCGGCCCGGCGGTGATCCGGGAGGTCACGGGCGAGGACATCAGCTCCGCCGAACTAGGCGGTGCGCGCCAGCAGGAGGCCAACGGCAATATCTCCGCCGTGGTGAACAGCGAGGACGAGGCCTTTGACCTGGTGCGCGACCTCCTCGAACACCTGCCCTCTAGCTGCTTTGACCCCGCCCCCGTGGTGGCGGCCCCCACCGACGAGGAGGTGGCGGACACCCGCTCCCTGGACACCTTCATGCCCGATGACACCAATGCCGGGTATGACATGATGGATCTGCTCTCCCAGCTGGGCGATGACGATGATCTCATCGAGATTCAGGAGAACTTCGCCCCCAACCTCATCTGCGCCTTCGGGCGCATCGACGGCCGCACCGTGGGCTTCGTGGCCAACCAGCCCATGCACTACGCGGGCTGCATCGACGCCGAAGCCGCCGATAAGGGCGCCCGCTTCATCCGCACCTGCGATGCCTACAACATTCCCGTGATCTTTGTGGTGGATACCCCCGGCTACCTGCCCGGCGTGGCGCAGGAGAAGGAGGGCCTGATTCACCGGGGGGCCAAGCTGGCCTTCGCCGTGGTGGAGGCCACCGTACCGAAGGTCGCGATCATCGTGCGCAAGGCCTACGGCGGGGCCTACGCCGTGATGGGTTCCAAGAACCTCTCCGGTGACATCAACCTCGCCTGGCCCACCGCGCAGATCGCCGTGATGGGCGCGGCGGCGGCCGTGGTGATGATCCAGGGCAAACAGCTCGCCGCCGCCCCTCCCGGGCAGCGCGAGCAGATGAAGAAGCTCTTTATGGACTTCTACGATCAGAACATGACCTCCCCCTACGTGGCCGCCGAGCGAGGCTTCCTGGACGCCATGATCCAGCCGCGCGATACCCGCCTGGAATTGCGCCGTGCGCTGCGCCAGCTGGCGGATAAGCGGGAGGGGGATCTACCCAAGAAGCACCCGATCGCCCCGATGTAGCGATTTGCTCGCTGGGACGGTAAGGTCTGGTGAGGACTGTGCCCCGCTATACCACGCTGCGGGGCCTAGCAATTTTGTATTTTCTATGCGGCACAAGAACGCAACCAAAGATGGAATGAGGGAACCCCTATGATCTTCACCATTTTGAAGGGCCTGGCCCTGGCCACCGGCCTCTTCTCCCTGTCCGGCATGTCCACCACCGTCGATGCCCCCGTGGCGGAGACCGTGGCCGTGGAGCAGGCCGCCACTACGCAGGACGCTGAGGCTTCTGAGGGCTCTGAGAACTTTGCGGATCGTGAGGCCGCCGCCGAGGCCGCGATCCAGGCCATCGAGGACGAGGCCGGGCACGACCTGGTGAACGTGGAGTTCAAGGATGACTACGTGGTGCTGCGCCCGGCGGAGTCCTTCGACGAGGAGAACGATCAGGAGTACTTCAGCGAGATCATGGCGTCCCTGCGTGCGCTGGGCTACGAGAACATCGCTGCCGTGGGCAAGCCGGTGTACGTGGAGAACCCCGAGATTGATCCGGCCGAGGTAGAGGCCCTGGAGGCCGAGGAGGACGTGGACGTGCAGGCGCTGGCCCTGCCCGAGGTCGATCCGGCCTTTAGCCACGTGATCCGTGCGTAATTAACCCAAACGCAGATAAAGGGCCGGGGCGCTCATGCACCCCGGCCTTTGTGCTGCCGTGCTGCCGTGCTGTCGCTTAGGCGAGATCGGCGATGATGCGCAGGGCGAGGTCGCGGGAGGACTGCGGGTTCTGCCCGGAGTAGAGATTCTGATCCACCACCATGTGCGGGCGCAGCGGGAACCCGGCGTGGTATTCCACCCTGGCCTTCTTCATCTCATCCTCCAGCAGCCAGGGGGCCTTCCAGGCAAAGGGGTTGAGGAGTTCCTCCTTGTTGGATAGGCCCGTCATGCGCCGCCCGGAAAAGGCGTCGGGGGCAGCGAGGATCGCGGCGGGGGCATGACAGAGCAGCGCGAGGGGTGCTCCCGCCTCGATGCGCTGGCGCAGCAGCGCGCCGGAGGTGGCGTCAAAGGCTAAATCCTCCATGGGGCCGTGGCCGCCGGGGTAAAACACCAGGTCATAGTCCGTAGAGTCAATATCCTCCAGCGGCACCGGGCGGGCGAGAGCACCCGCGATGGAATCGAGGTAGGCACGCACCCTCCTGCGCTGGGAGGGCAGCCCGCCGGAGACGCCCATGCTGAGGGCGTCGAGGGTGGGGGCCACGCCGCCGGGGGTGGCGATGGTGATCTCCCACCCCGCCTTGGTGAACAGCTCGTGGGGCACGGCCAGCTCCTCGCCCCAGAAGCCGGTGGGGTGCTCGGTGCCGTCCTTGAGCGTCCACACCCGGGCGGCGGTGACCACCATGAGTACCTTGCGCGGGGTGGCGGAGCCGTCGGTAAGGCGCTGGGCTAGCCAGGCCGCGTAGCGACGATTCGCGCGCCGATTCTGTAGCTGTTCCCCGATCAGCGCTGCGCGGGGATCGAGGCTCAGCCGCGGTTCCTTGCCCCGCCCCAGGCGCGCCATCTGACGGCGCACCCAGGCCATCGAGGCGGCGGAGGCGATAGCCTTGTTCTTGATCCGGGTGCGGGGGATCTCCGGGGCGGTGTTCTGCCCGGCCTCCCATTGCCGGGGCAGGGTGGGGTTGGCGGCCAGGGCGGTGCCGATCCCCACCAGCGCGGCCCCGGAGTTCAGTACCTCCTCGGCCACGCTGGGGCGCACGATTCCCCCGGTGACCATGAGCGGAACCGGGGAATCGGAAAGGAGTCCGCGCGCCATCTCCAGGAAGTAGGCCTCGCGGGCCTGGGTGCGGCCATCGGCGGAACGCCCGGTCATGGCGGGGCTCTCGTAGGAGCCGCCGGAGAGTTCCACCAGATCCACGCCGAGCGGGGTGAGCATGGCGATGACCGCGCGGGCGTCGTCAAGCTCGAAGCCGCCGCGCTGGAAGTCCGCGGAGTTAAGCTTGACGGCCACGGCGAAGTCCGGGGCTACGGCGGCGCGGATACCCCGCACGATCTCCAGGAGGAACCGGGCGCGGTTCTCCAGGCTGCCGCCCCAGCCATCGGCGCGGGTGTTGGTCAGCGGGGAGAGGAACTGGGAGAGCAGGTAGCCGTGGGCGGCGTGTACCTGCACGCCGTCGAAGCCGGCCTCCTCCGCGCGGCGCGCGGTGGTGATGAAGCGCGCGATGGTGGCTTGGATCTGTTCCTCGTTCATGGGGGTGGGAGTGGGGAACGTGACGTTCTTGGTGCCCACCTCCACGGCCTTGGCGCTGGGTGCCCAGGCCACGCCGGGTTGGTGGGCGCTGACCTGGCGGCCGGGGTGGCTGATCTGCATCCATATTTTTGCGCCGCCGTCGTGGGCGGCCTGGGCCCACCGGCGGAATGGTTCGAGGGGCTGACGATCATCGAGCACCACGTCGCGGGTGCCGGTGAGCGCGGCATCATTCACCATGACGTTGCCGGTGATGAGGGTGCCCGCCCCGCCCTGGGCCCAGGTGCGGTAGAGGCGGAAAAGGCGCTCCCCGGGGAGGTGGGAATCGGTGGCCAGGATTCCTCCATCGCGGCTTTGACGATGCGGTTGGGTACCGTGGCTCCGCCGGGGAGCCGGTAGGGGGTGAAGAGATTGGTCATGGGGTCTCCGCGAGTTAAAGTTTACGGTGTACACACCGGAGGATAAGCGAGGAGGTTTACGGTGTCAACATCGGAGCGGAAGGAATACCACCACGGGGACTTAAGGCGTGCCCTCCTCACCAGCGCCCGCGAGATCCTTGCCACCGGCGAGGGCTTCTCCCTGCGCGCGGTGGCCAAGAAGGCCGGAGTGAGTCCCACCGCCACCTACCGGCACTTTGCCGACCGCAAGGCCCTAGAATCCGCCATCGCGGGGCAGGGATACCGGGAACTACACGAATACCTGGAAGCGGCCTCCCGGGAGGTTGCGGCGCGGGGAGACACCTGGAAGATCGCCGTGGCCTACGCGCAGTGGGCGATGGAGAACCCGGCCATCTTCTCCCTGATGTTCACCACGGACTGCGATCCCCAGGACGCCGAGCGCACCCGCGCCGTGGCGGAACTCAAGGGATTCCTGGCTCAGGAGGCGGCGGCGTGGATCCCGGAACGCGCCACGGAGGACTTCATCATCGCCCTCTGGTCCTTCGTCCACGGGATCACCCTCCTCCACGCGGAGGGAAAACTCCCCGCCCAGGAACCAGGGGAAATGGAAGAGCGCATCCGCCGGGCCTGGGATGCGCTCGTGGGGTAGGGGGTCAGGGGTTACTGCCCGGTTGAGGTACGCCCCGCCACGGCCCGCCACGCCGCCATGAGAACCCCGGAGGTCACGGTGGCAACGATGATGAACGACCAATGCGGCACCGCGCCGTGGCGCAGCCCCCACACGCCTAACCCCACGATCACCGCGAGCGGCCATGCCAGGCCAAGGCTGCGCCACGGGGAGGGGGTCACGCCACCGCGCACGGCCAGGATTCCCCAGGCCAGCGCCACACCCAGGAGGAAGGGCCACAGGGTGCTAAGCCACCCGGTCACGCTCAGCGGCATGTCCTCGCTGCGGTGGGCCACGCGGGCCAGGAGGGCAAAGAGCGCGATGGCCAGGGCGTCGTAGGTAAACCAGCGGGCTGCGGTAGAGGGGAACATGCCGCCCATTATCCTCCCGTGGCTACTGGGTTATCCAGGAGGGGGCGTGACCGCGCGGTTTTTCCCGCGGATAACCCAGAACCACAAAAACACCACCCACCCCACGGCGGCCAGCAGCACGAAGGTGAGCATGCGGAACACGATCGCCGCCGCCACGGCCAGGGACATGGGAATCCCGCCCAGGGCCACCAGGGTGGAGGTGAGCATCACGTCCACCGGCCCCAGCCCGCCGGGGGTGATCTGGGCCTGGCCCACGAGCTTGGCGGCCAGGAAGGAGAGCGTCACCCCGGCCACGTCTGGCTCGCCGCCCACGGCTACCACGCAGGCCCACAGGCACACGATCTCCGCCACCCACTTCAGCGTGGACCACAGCAGCGCCAGGCCCAGCCGGGCCAGGGGAATATCCACGGCGCGCAGCTGCGTGCGCAGCCCGGAGAGTTTATCCGTCCAGCGATCCTCCGGGGAACCCACCCGGCGGTTGTACCAGCGCAGCGCGGAGGTGAGCTTGGTCTCCACGGTGGCGGGATTGCGGGCGGCCCAGCTCACCGCGCACAGCACGGCCACCAGGGCCACTATCGACGCCACCAGGGTCAGCGGTTTCACCGAGGCCCCCAGGAAGAACACCGCGATGAGCCCGAGCAGCGCCATGCCCGCGGCGGCCAGCAGTCCGGAGACCACCATGTACCAGCTGGCCACCACCGCGCTGGCCCCCCAGGCCATCTGTTCCCGGAAGATCATGGCGGCGGCCACGGCCGGGCCACCGGGGAGGGTGGCCGACCACGAGTTTGCGGCCAGGCCCAGGGCGTTGGCGCGCCCCCGCCCGCAGGGCGCGCCGGTGGAGTGCAGCAGGCTCACCATCATCTCCGCCTGGAAGATCATGGTGATGGCGGTAAACAGCACGGCCACCGCGATGTAGCGGTTATCGGCCCGCTGGAGCGCCACCCAGCCCTCGCGGAGGAAGTGGGCGTTATCCCGCAGCACGTAGGCCAGGACGGCGAGCACGATCACCACCAGGCCGTAGCGCACCCACGGGCTGCGCAGCCACCGCCACACCGTTACTTCTCCAGCCTCTGGATCAGGTCTTTGAACGGCACCAGGCCATCATCCTGGGCGGTGGTGCGTCCGCCGCGGGCGGCCTCGGATTCCTCGATCACCACGGCCTCGTCCACGCTCACGGCGGCGGGCGGCGGCGTGGCATGCGCGGCCGCGGGTGCGGCCGGGGTGACCTCGGAGCCGTGCCCCAGCCGGGAGTATGCCCTGCGCAGCCAGGTGGGTGCCCACCAGTTATCCTCGCGCAGCAGGTGCATGACGGCGGGCACGAGCAGCATGCGGATCACGGTGGCGTCGAGGAGCAGCGCGGCGATCATGCCAAAGGCGATGTATTTCATCATCACGATCTCGGAGAAGCCGAAGGCCCCGGCCACCACGATCATGATGAGCGCGGCGGCGGTGATGATCCCGCCGGTGTGGGCGGTGCCGTACTTGATGGCGGTATCGGTGCTGGCCCTTCGGTCGCGGGCCTCCACCATGCGGGAGACCAAGAACACCTCATAATCGGTGGAAAGGCCGTACACGATGGCCACGATGAGCACCAGCACGGGGCTCATTAAGGGACCCTCGGTGAAGTTCAACAGGCCGGAGCCCACCCCGTCCACGAACATGAGGGTGAGGAACCCCAGGGTGGAACCCAGGCCCAGGATCGTCATGATGATGGCCTTGGCGGGCAGGATCAGCGAGCCAAACACCAGCGCCATGAGCACAAAGGTAGCCACCACGATGTACAGCGCCATCCAGGGCAGGGTATCGAGCAGCGCCTCGATGGACTCCACCTCCATCGCGGGGGTGCCGGCGATGTATACCTCCACCCCCTCGGGGGCGTCGATGGCGCGCAGTTGCTCCATCACGCGCTGGTTATCCGCGCGATCCGCGATGCCCGCCGTGAGCACCGTGGTGCCCTCCTGGCTGGGGTGGGCGGGGCGGAACCGCCCGGTGAGTCCCTCCACCTCGTTGGCCTGGCGGTACACGGTGCTCAGCTGCTGGTTATCGGCCCCGGTGACCACCAGCTTGATGGGCTCGGTGCGGAAGTCCGGGAAGGCCTCGTTGAAGGAGGCCTGGGCCTGGCGGGTCTCATTGGTGGGGGGCAGGTACGTCTCATTGATCCCGCCGAAGGTGATGCCCACCAGCGGAATGGCCAGGGCCAGCAGGCCCCCGGCGATGACCACCGTCACGGCCTTGGCGTGGCGCATGGCCCAGGCGGGTATGCGCCACCACAGGGTCTCTTCCAGGCGCTTGCCGCGCCGGGAGGCGCGCCGCACCGTCCAGCGATCGATGTTGGTGCCCAACATGCCAAAGAGCGCGGGCAGCACCGTCACGGAGAGTAGCGCCGCGAGCGCCACGGCGGAGATGGCCCCGTATGCTACCGATTTGAGGAAGGCCTGGGGGAAGATCATCAGCCCGGAGAGCGCCACCGCCACCATGCCGGCGGAAAAGACCACCGTCTTTCCCGCCGTGGCGGTGGTGGTGGCCACGGCCTGAGCGACGGGGGTTCCCTTGTCCATCTCCTCGCGGAAGCGCGAGACCATGAACAGGCCGTAGTCGATGGCCAGGCCCAGGCCGAGCAGGGTGACCACGGACTGCGCAAACACGTTGACCTGCGCGCTGCCCGCCAGGATGGAGAGGATGCCCAGGGAACCCAGGATGGAGAGGACGCCCACGATCAGGGGCATGGTGGCGGCCACCACGGAGCCGAAAACCAGCAGCAGCAGCACGGCCACCACGGGCAGGGCCACCAGTTCCGCGCGGGAAATGTCCCCGGCCATGCCCTCGTCGAGGGAGTCCGCTACGGCCGTGGCCCCGGCTACCTCCAGGGTCACGCTCTCCGGCAGGTCTTGGCCGCGCAGATCCTCCTCGATGGCGCGGTAGTCTTTGAGGGTCTGCTCCCCGTCTCCGGCGAGGCCGATGGCGGCGAAGGCCCGGGTGCCGTCGGCGGTCATCATCTCCGGGGCGCGGGTGGAAAAGTAACTGGTGATGTGGCTGATCTCGCCGGAATGTCGCTCCTTGAGGGAGTCTAATTGCGCGTTGAGGGCCTGGGCGAGCGCGTCCTCGCTGAGGCTGCGCGGGGCGTTCACGGAGTAGAGGGCGATGACGTCCCCGCTCCTATCGCGCCCGAAGGTTTCCTGCTCGATGCGCGCCCCCACGGTGGACTCCGCCCCGGGGTCCTCCCAGCCCTCCTGGCTGAGGCGATCGCCCAGGCGCAGGCCAAAGATGCCGTAGAGGGCGAGGATAAAGAGCACCACCAGGGCCGGGATAAGGTGGCGGTGGCGGTAGGAGAACTGACCCCAGCGCAGAAACACAGGCGACTATCCTTCCTGACCGGCGGCGGGTTCGTCTACTTTTTCCCAGAGGAACTCCGTGATCGCGTGATCCATGCGCAGGCCACGTCCCTCAAACTTGGTGCGTACTTGGCGGTCGGTGAGCACGGGGCACTGCTCCCACGGCCAGCCGCGATAGCGCAGCAGGGGTTCCACGTTGACGAGCTCGCTGATCCACTCGGCGTAGTCTGCGTGATCGGTAGCCACGTGCAGCACCCCGCCCGGTTTGAGCCGGGTGGCGATCAGGTGCAGCGGGCCGGACTGGATGATGCGGCGTTTGTGGTGGCGGGCCTTGGGCCAGGGATCGGGGAAGAAGATCCGCACCCCGTCCAGGGAACCGGGAGCGATCATGCGGTTGAGCACCTCGACGCCGTCGCCGCGCACCATGCGGATATTGTCGATCCCCTCGCGCAGCGCCGCCCCCATCATCTTGGCCAGGCCGGGTTTATAGAGTTCCACGGCGATGATGTTGGTCTCGCTTTCCAGCGGGGCCATGGCCACCGTGGAGGTGCCGGTGCCGGAGCCGATTTCCAGGATCGTGGGGTGACCGCTGCGGCCAAACCACTCCTCTACGTCGATGCGTTCGTCGCTCATAATTCGGCCGAGGCGGGGCCAGTGCTGCTCCCACGCCGCCTGCTGATTCGGCGTGAGGGTGCCGCGCCGGAAAGACACGGTGCCCAGGCGCGGGTAATCCAGCCCGTCATCGAACTCGGATTGCAGGGGCCGACCGTGGGGCAGGTCGCCGAGGCCGGGGGCAGGGGGCATGGCAGATTCGTTCATCTCCTACAGCATATCTGTGCGCCGTGGCGCTTATCGACGCCCCCTGAGCCTCGCCTTAGTTGTTATAACAATGGAGGGTACGGGGTGGGTGCTTGGCGGCGCCGCGCGGGCGCGCTGTGGCCAAGGAAACGTGTGGAATGGCTAACATTGGTGGGTTGTGGGAAGGTGGGGTGAGGGCGGGTACTGGCCTGGTGATAGGTACCTGTTTGAGGGGGTGGGGGAGAGGCGCCGGGGAGGAACGTGCGACGTAGGTCGGGCGAGGCGGGAGAAGAGAACTATTTTTCCCGATCTGGAAAGTGGGAGGACACCCCCGCATGGGGGTATTGCCGTTCGGGGCGTGTGCGGGCGCGGGGAGAGACGTGCCAGGTAGAGCGGCACTCGGGTAAGATGTTATGACCACTTGGAGGGGCGAGGCGGGCGCGGGGAGTGTTTTTCCGCTGCGCACATGGATACGCTGGAGAGGCATCGCAGAGAAAGCGACCGAAGATCAGGAGTAGGTTATGACCGCTGCCATCAAGGGTCTGCAAGGCCCAGCGCCCACGAAGAATCAGGAACTGCTGAAGTGGATCTCCGAGGCCGTGGAGCTTTTCCAGCCGGAGAACGTGGTGTTTGCGGACGGGACTCAGGAGGAATGGGAGCGGCTGACCTCGGAATTGGTGGAGGCCGGCACCCTCATTCGCCTCAACGAGGAAAAGCGTCCTAATAGCTTCCTCGCCCGCTCCAATCCCTCGGACGTGGCCCGGGTGGAATCCCGCACCTTCATCTGCTCCGCCACCGAGGACGGCGCGGGCCCCACCAACAACTGGGCCCCGCCGGAAGAGATGAAGGCGGAGATGCGGGAGCACTTCCAGGGAGCCATGCGCGGACGCACCATGTACGTGGTGCCTTTCTGCATGGGCCCCATCAGCGACCCCGAGCCCAAGCTCGGCGTGCAACTCACCGACTCGGCCTACGTGGTGCTCTCCATGCGGATCATGACGCGCATGGGGCGCGAGGCCCTGGACAAGATCGGCGAGCACGGGGACTTCGTGCACTGCCTGCACTCCGTGGGCGCGCCCCTGGCCCCCGGCGAGGAGGACGTGGCCTGGCCGTGCAACGAGACCAAGTACATCACCCAGTTCCCCGAGACCAAGGAGATCTGGTCCTACGGCTCCGGGTATGGCGGCAACGCCATTCTGGCTAAGAAGTGCTACGCCCTGCGCATCGCCTCCGTGATGGCGCAGGAGGAGGGCTGGATGGCGGAGCACATGCTCATCCTCAAGCTCACCTCCCCGGAGAACAAGACGTACCACGTGGCGGCGGCCTTCCCCTCCGCCTGCGGCAAGACCAACCTCGCCATGATTACTCCCACGATCCCCGGTTGGAAGGCCGAGGTGGTGGGCGATGACATCGCCTGGCTCAAGTTTGGAGAGGAAGGCCATCTCCACGCCATCAACCCGGAAAACGGCTTCTTCGGCGTGGCCCCCGGCACCAACTACTCCTCCAATCCCATCGCCATGAAGACGATGGAACCCGGCAACACGCTGTTCACCAACGTGGCGCTGACCGACGACGGCGACGTGTGGTGGGAGGACATGGGCGAGGCTCCCGAGCACCTCATCGACTGGCTGGGCAATGACTGGACGCCCCAGTCCGAGGGGCTGGCCGCCCACCCGAACTCCCGCTACTGCGTGCCGATCTCCCAGTGCCCGGTTTCCGCCCCGGAGTTTGACGACTGGCGCGGGGTGAAGATCGACGCGATCCTCTTCGGCGGCCGCCGCCCCGACACCGTGCCGTTGGTCACCCAGTCCTACGACTGGGAGCACGGCACCATGATCGGCGCGCTGCTCGCCTCCGGCCAAACCGCCGCCGCCGCCGAGGCCACCGTGGGCGCGCTGCGCCACGATCCGATGGCCATGCTGCCCTTCATTGGCTACAACGTGGGCGATTACCTCAACCACTGGATCGAGATGGGCCGCAAGGGTGGCGATAAGATGCCGCCGATCTTCCTGGTTAACTGGTTCCGCCGGGGTGAGGACAAGCGCTTCCTGTGGCCCGGATTCGGGGAGAATTCCCGCGTGCTTGCGTGGATCATTGATCGCATTGAGGGGCGCGTGGGTGCCGAGGAAACCGTGGTTGGCCACACCGCCCGGGCGGAGGACATCAACCTCGATGGTCTTGATACCCCCATCGAGGACGTGTGCGAGGCGCTCAGCGCCCCCGCCCAGCAGTGGGCCGGTGACCTGGAGGATAACGCCGCCTACCTGAAGTTCCTGGGCGAGCGCGTGCCGGAGCAGGTGTGGGAGCAGTTCCGCGCCTTGCAGAAGCGCGTGGCGGAGGCCACGGTCTAAGGTCCTAACCTGTGTAGGCATAAAGCAGCCGCCCCTTGCCGTGCGTGGTGAGGGGCGGCTGCTTTTGTGTTAAAAGATGACGATCTCCGGCGTGGAATCGCGTGGCTCGGGAGGGGGTGGGGAGTATCCATCGCCACCGTCCTTGCCAGGCGCGGTGGCATCATGACCTTCCTTGGGGTTGGTTATGTTTTCTTCACCATAATGAAGCCGCGTTATCCCCTCACCTGCTCCGCTCCCACCACGCCCACCGGCACCCGCACCATCTCATCCGGGCCCACGTTGTAGGAGCGGGAGACCAGCGCGGACACGGCGTAACCGCCGCCCGGCAACGGGGTGAGCCAGGGATCGGCCAGGGCCATCTCCGCCAGGGTGAACTTGGCGGTGGTCACCACGGTGCCCCGGTACTTGCGCACCCCGTTGTCCTCCGGGGACTCCGCTGCGGCGTCGCGGCTAAATGCCACCCGCTCGCCGTCGAGCACGGTGGCACCGTTCTTGGCTTTGACGGCCCCGCCGGTGAGGCCGGCGAAGCGGAAGGCGGCTGGGGCGTCGATAAGCAAATCCTGGGTGGGGGCGGGCGGGGTGTTCGGGCCGGGCTCGGGGGAGTAACGAAGGGGGATATAGAACTCCTCGGCGGCGTTGTGGGAGCCCGCCCCGGGATAAACGTAGACTCCCCAGCGGTCGCCCGGGGTGGTCTCCGACGGGTCTACCACCAGGCGGGCGGTAAAGGAGCCGTCCTGGTTCATCGGCTGGGCCTGGCGGGCGATGGAGCGGCGCATCTCCACCACCCCGCTGGGGATGGATTCCAGCGTGCCCTCCGGCATGACCCAGGCCATGCGATCGTGAGGGTGGGTGCGGGCGGTGCTATCCGCGCCTTCGCTGGGCTTCCAGTGCTCCGGGAAGGCGCCGTAGAGGACAAAAAGCCCGTTGGGGGTGCCGGGCGGTACGGGGAAGGGGAAGCCGCCGCGATTGGCCTGCGGGGAGAAGCCACTGCCGTGGACGAGGAGGACGTCGCCGCGCCGCACGGTGGTGTCGGGGGTAATTGGGGTGCCGTCCTCCAGGGTGACGGACACGCTGGGATTTTCCTGTACTTGCGGGAAAATCGGCAGATCGTCGGGGATCGTGGGGGTGGCGGCCTGCGCCGCCGTGGGGCTGATGAGCAGGGCGGCGGCGAGGGCCGTGGCGGTAAGGGGGAAAGGTCTCATGTTCCCAGAATAATCCAAGGGAAGGGGAGCCTAACCTTTAATTCTCTGTGTTGTGCCTCACTGTATTATCACGTGCTATCCCAGCGCGATTCGGTGCAGGAGGGTGCGCTGCTTATCGCTGAAGTTGTCATCGGACATCACCAGGAGTTGCGCGCGGCCGTCGCTTAGCCTCGGCGCCCAAGCCAGGGCCTCGATGTTATCCGGGTGATCGGGCAATTCGGAGAAATCAAACACCAGCTCCTTACGCACCGGCACCTCCGCCCCGGTCAGCGCCGGAGTGCCCAGCACGTCCGTGGCGCCGTCGAGGGTCAGCCGATAAATCTCGCCGCGATTGCCCTCCCCGGCCACGTAACCACGCTCGATCACATAAAAACTGCCGTCATCGCCCGCGATGATCTCGGAGATGCCGCGATCCTTCGCGCCGGGGTACAGCGCTCCCACCTCCAAGGCATACTCCGCCACCGGCTCGCCGGTGCTCACGGAATACTGGGTGAGCCGCACCCGCATACCCTGCTCCTCGGTGTTCATCGGCCCGTCCTGCGCCAGCGCGCCCTCGTTGGCCGTCATCACCACGTCCTCAGAGACCACGGCAAGCCCCTCGTTCGCCTTATTGTGACGAACCCCCACCGTGCCCTCCGGGTTCGGCGCATGATACGCGGGCACCTTGAGCCGCGAGAGCTCCCGCCCGGACGCCTCGCTGACGATGACCGCAGGCGAGCGGAAATTGCTGTCCTTTGCCCAGCCCTCCGACGTCCACGCCACCGTGCCGTTTGGCAAGATCCGCACCGATTCCGGGTCCACCGCCCGCGGGGCGTAGGGCTGGCCGTCAGAATCGCGGAGGATGACGGTTCCGGCGATGGTGGGCTCCGCGCCATGAGGATCGGTGGGAATGGAAAGGCGGTACGCGCGGGAGGGGCCGTTTTCCGCAGAGTCATCGGAGAGGGCAAGGTACTCCGCGCTGTTGTCTGGGCCGTCGGTGTCGGTCAGGCGCTCCAGGCCGGAGATCCCGCCAAAGGGAGGCTGCTGCTTGCCCTGCTTATCGACGCCCGGGACAGCAAGGTGGGACAGATCGGTGGTGCCGAGGTACTCGCTGGGGAAGCGGTGCGCGGCGGGTTGTGGGGCCTGCTGGGCTTGCGGGGACGACGCCGCAGGCGCCTGGGCGCGCGCCGGGGTGGCGGGGCAGGCGGTAACAGCAGCGACGGTGAAGGAGGCGGTGGCGAGGAGAACGCCGAGGGGGCGGGCATGGTGGGACAACATGGTGCGCAGCATAGGATGAGCGGGCGACGAGGCGGTGACGGGCAGGTGGACGGGAGGTGGCGCAGGGGTAAAAACTGGGTGAACTTTGGGGTTCCACATACACACCAGATACACACCACACTGATAATCTGATGCGCACTTTTATGAGTGTGGCTTGTAGTCTGCGAGTGTGCGGTGGACTGAACAAGATATCCTCGCTGCGGTTGAGGACATGCGTCGTTATGGAAATGACACCTCCCTGGTGGAGGTCAAGCGTGCCGCCGGAGGCCTTCCCGGATTAGCGGAGACGATCTGAGCCTTTGCCAATATGCCCCAGGGCGGCGTGGTGATTCTGGGGATTGATGAGGCACGGAACTTTGCGCTGGTGGGAGTAGCGGAGCCGGGTGCGCTTGTCCAGGGATTGGTTGACCAAGCGCGTGCTTTGGTACAACCGACGCCACAGATCGAGGCGTATCCCGTAGACGTAGACGGGGTCGCGCTCGTGGTGGCAGAAATTCAAGCGCTTGCCCCGACACAAAAGCCCGCGCGCACGCATGGTGTGCCTTACTTGCGGCAGGGCGATGGGGACTACGAGATGAACCCCAATGATATTCATATGCTTAATGTGGCTGCGCTGAATCAGACAGAGAGGCAGGTGTACGATGCCGCCCCGGCCCCAGGGGCCTCCGTGAGTCACTTGGATAAAGATTTGGTGAAAAGTTACATCCAGATGGCTCGTTCATCTAGCCGCAGGTTGGCAAATATGGAGGAAGGGCAATTACTCAGGGTGACCAGCGTGATTAATGGTGAGGGAGTTCCCACAATAGCGGGTCTCTACGCACTAGGTGAGTTCCGCAGGGTTCCTTGCCTGCGCTGGTGGTGACAGCAGCCGTGCGTATGCCACGGGAAAGTGGTGAAAGAAGCAGGAATCTTCATCACTTTGATGGTCCGGTTTCTGTGATGCTAGAAGAGATCATGCAATGGGTGGAAAATAACATCTCAACGGTGCAGGTGTATCGCGATGATGGTCATTAATTCACCGTCCAGAGTTTCCGCTAAGTGCCATCAGGGAGATTGTGGCTAATGCCTTAATCCATAGGGATATGGGTCCAGACACCCTGGGGATAGGGAAACGGGTGGAGATGCGGATAACCCCTTACGGATTTATAGTGGAAAGTCCGGGAGGGCTGCGGGGAGTATCTCAGGGGCAGTTGCACGGGCCAGAACTGGCAAAGGCCGCGGTGAATCAGCGCTTGTATGAGATGGCTAAGCGCCTGCGAACAGGGGAGAATCTTCCGGTTATCGAGGGAGAAGGGGGTGGTATGAGGGAGGTCTTTGAGGCGATGGAAGAATGGGGCCTAGGGGAACCAAAACTCTTTGATAATGGCACGGTTTTCCGCGTGGTGCTCCGCCGCGCTGCCGTGACAGAAACTTTGGCAAAAGCGGAGTTTGCGCCCACCGTGAAGTATGGAGAGGAGCAGCTAAGGGCTATAAGCGTTAATGCGCCCAGCATTGTGCGTTCTCTGGAAAGTAGTGGGCAGTTAAGCGTCGCCGAGATTGCTCGTGAGACAGGACTGTCCTCGGCGCAGGTACGTTATGCCATGACGGCCCTTGTGCGGGAAAACGTGGTACACATGATTGGCCGTCAGGGGGATCGCCGCACCTGGTATCGCCTCACGGATTAATCACAGCCACCCCTGCTCCTTAGCCAGAAGGTAGGCCTTAAACCTGTTACCGGCCCCGGTTTTGCTCATCGCGGAACTCAGGTAATTCCGCGTGGTGCCGGGGGCTAGATGGAGGCTGGCGGCAATCTCGTTGATGCTGCCGCCCAAGCCCGCTGCCCGTAGCACCTCCGCCTCGCGCGGGGTGAGCGGGGAGGCGTCGATAGTCATGGCCCATGCGGCGAGCTCGGGGTCGATGTAGCGCTCACCCGCGTGAATCGCTCGGATCGCCTGGGCAAACTGGTGGGCGGTGGCGGTTTTGGGTAGGTAGCCCTGGATTCCGTGGCGCATGGCCTGGTACAGGTTTTGGGGGTGGGCGTGGCTGGTCACGATGAGGGCCGCGGCGCGCGGAGATAAGGCGTGCAGCGCTTGGGCGGTTTCTATTCCGCTCAGTCCGCTCATGTTCTGATCGAGCACGCTGACCTCGGGCAGGGGCTTGCCGAGGGTGTGCTGCTTTGTCCACCATTCCAGGTATTTCTTCCCGGAATCGGTGACGGTGAGAACCTCAATATCTTCTTCGAGGCTTAGGAGCGTGGCAAGCGAACTCGCCACGAGGGATTCATCGTCGATGACCGCTACCTGAATCATTGTTCCTCCGGGTTGAAAGAGAGTTTCACCTGGAACTCTCCCTTGTGGCTATGCGTGTGCAGTAATGCCCCATTCTTCATGGCGGCGCGCCGACGCAGCTTCTCCAGTCCGCTGAAACGGGGTGGTTCGCTATGGGCCGCTCCGTCGTTGCGCATGGTGATGCCGGTGGATTGCAACGATAAGGAGGCTGCTGTGGCGCGCGAGTGTTTGAGGATATTGGTGGTGGCTTCCCGGACAAACCAGGCGGATAGTTCCCGGTGCGCGGCGGGAATATCGCTGGTATTTCCCGTGGTGTGTAGCGGTATCCCGGCGGTGTGGAGCAGGGCGCGGGCGGCGTGGATCTCCGTGTCCATATCAATATCGCTGTGCCCGTGTATGACGCTGCGCACCTCGGAGGCTGCGGTGCGGGTGATCTGCTGAATCTCGGTAATCTCTGCGCGGAGGCGAGGATCGTTCGCGCGGGCCAGGGCCTGCGCTAACTCCGCTTTTATGCTGATGGCGGCAAGGCGTTGCCCCAGGGTATCGTGTATTTCCTGAGAGAAGCGCAGTCGCTCCTCGGCAAGGATCAGATGGCGCTGCAACTCGGCGGCGTGCTCGGCCTCCTCCATGAGCCGGATGGACCATATGATGCTGAGCGTGGTGCCGCAACCAAAGAATAGGAACGTGGAATAGAGACCGATGGGCACCAGGGGCGCATCGTGTATTGCCGGTGCGGGACCCACAAGCCAGGGGAGGGCCTCCAACAGCGCCAGCAGGCCGGTGTATATCCACGGGCGCTTGAGGAAGGGCAGGTAGCCGTATGCCAATATGATGGCGAAGGCGAGGATAACCGCCGTGGCGTCGAGGGGCGAGACAAAAAGGCTTCCCACGACGGCCGCGAGCAAGCTACAGAGCGTTAGGGCGAACCCCACGGTGAAGATCGTGCGATGGTAGCGGGTGTTATCGGCGGCGAGCTGGGGCGACCGGAGAAAGAAGGCCGCCGAGAGCAGGGTGCACAGCCCAGTCCAGAGGAAAATCGGAAGCCAGGAGGCTCCCTCATGCTCCCACAGCGCCACGAGAGATAGGGGAAGGAGGGGGTACACCAGGCAGGACAGGCGCATGAAGGACGCGAACTTGCCGGAGGCGGGGAGGGATCGCCATGTCCTCACGGGTAAGCGCACCATCAGTTACCTATCGTTTTCCCACTTCATGTACCGCACGGCGGCCCAACAACACAGCAGCGTCCATGCGGAAAGAACAAGCACGGGGCGGAGAAACCCCTCCGATTGCATAATGGATTCGCCCCAACCAAGGTGGAGCAGATCCGAACCAGCGGCAAAGGGAGTATAGCCGATGGCCTCGGATAGGGTTTCCGGGAACAGAACGCGGGTGAACCCGGCGGACAACATGATGAGAATCATCACGGGCATGGAAGTCATTTGGGCCGCCTCCGCAGTGGGAGTGACGATGCTGGTGAGAAGCGCCATGCCCCAGACCAGGGGGATACCGAGGACAACGGCCACCACCACGGGCCCGGGGTGATCCGGCAGGGGAGAACCCAGCAGGAGAAGGCCCGCCGCGCCGAGCGCGATGACGGTCAGGGAAGAAAGAATCGCAGGCGCGGAGAGGGAGACGAGAATATCGGGATCGGTTAACTCACCCACCCGCAGGCGCTTGAGCACCTTTTCATCCCGCCGAGCGGCGGTGATGGAGAGCACGGGATAGTACACACCAAAGAGCAGAACAAACTGAATAAGGAGATCGGTGGACGCGGCCGCGCCGGCGGAGGGATCGTCCGCGTTGGTTTTATAGAGCATGAGCACCGGGGCTAGAGGGAGGAGCATCATGCCCATCAGGGTGCGGTTGCGCAGAAGCTGCCGGAACTCTGCGCGGCCCAGGCTCATAATCCGGGAGAAGGGGGTGCTCATTTGGGTGCTCCTTGTGCGGTGAGGGAAAGGGAAGGGGCGGACTGCGCGGTGGAGAGAAAAACCGTTTCCAGGGAGGCGGGTTGCGCGCTGAAATCGCTCAGGGTTGTCCCCTCACGCCGCGCCCAATCCAGCGCGGCCTGGGTATCGGCGAGCAGGTGGCGCGTCAGCACGGTGTGGGCGGTACCATCGCGGGTACAGGAGCCGGAGAAAATATTCGGTGCCGGTTGTGGGGAGGAGAAGCGCAGGCGGGAATCCTCCTGTGCCACGAGATCGTGCACGGTGCCCTCGCGGACGATGCGCGATTGGTGCATGATCGCTATCCGGTCGCACAGATGCTCGGCTTCCTCCAAGTAGTGCGTGGTCAGGATCATGGTCACCCCACGCTTTTTCATGTCGGATAGGAGCCGCCACGTGTGTGCGCGGCTTTCTGGATCAAGCCCGGTGGTGGGTTCATCGAGAAAGACCACGCTGGGATTGCCCGCGAGCGCGCAGCCGAGATCCAGGCGGCGCTGCTCTCCCCCGGAAAGGGCACTGACCTTCACATCCATGCGGTGCGTCAGTTCCACGGCCGCCGCCACCTCCTCCACCGGCAGCGGGTGGGACAGCGTGCCGGCCCACATCGTGAGGGTCTCGCGCACGGTGAGCTGTGGAGGCAGGCCTCCCGATTGCAGCATGATCCCCATCTTGGGGCGCAGGCGGGAGCGATCCCGATGCGGATCGAGCCCGTCGATGCGCACGGTTCCGGCGGAGGGCGGGGCAAGCCCCTCCACCACCTCCAAGATGGAGGTCTTTCCGGCGCCATTGGTACCTAGCAGCCCGAATATCTCGCCCTGCCGTACCTGAAAGGTAGAGTCTGTGACGGCGGTATAAGGTTTCTTAGTTGTGGAACCGGCGTACACGCGCCTAAGCCCCTGAACGTCAATGATGGTGCGGGTCATACCCCCCTATGCTGCTGCCCGTTCGGTTTGCCCAGTAGGGCTAAAAATCACCAAAACCGCATGACAATTGTCATGCGGCAGAAAGAGAAACTCTACTTCCTTGCGCTAAAGCTCCACGCGGTGCCCTGGGCGTCGGTAAGCGTGAGGGTATCGCTCTCCACGCGCACGGTGTGCTCGCCGTGGAGAATATCGGTGAGATCGTAGCCCTCGCCGCAGAACCGCATGGTGGAGAAGAGGCCGTCCACGGTGAGGGTATCGCCGTCGATGGTGGCGTTGCCGCCGAAGGGGTTGCAGCCATCGTTGCCGCCGATGGTGCCGTCATCGTGCAGGGTGAAGAACGCTCCGTAAGAGTAGCCCCATTCGGTGCCGGTGAGCGGGGTGGACTCGGCCGCACCGGCGGTGGCGGCCCCGGCGAGGATCAGCGCGGAGGCGGTGGCGAGGGAATAACGCAAAGACATGCTTGCGCATTATACCCGACGCAGCACGATCACCAGGTTGCTCACGCCGAACTCGCGCAGCCCGGGCACCCGCGTGAGCCACCACGCCCAGCCGGGGTGATAGCGGGGGAAACAGCCCACCACCTCCGCCTCCCCGAGCCCCGCTACCTCCCGCGCCCAGCGCAGACCGGCGGCGCAGGAAACATTAAAAAGGGAGGTACCGAACACGTTCTTGGGCGGGTGACCATGCACGCGGGTATAGCGATCCCGCGCATAAGCCCCACCCACGTAGTGCTGCCACAGGCCGGTCTCGTGCCCGCCAAAGGGGCCCAGCCACACCGTATAGCTCAGCGCCACGAGGCCACCGGGAGCGGTAACCCGCAGCATCTCCTCTCCCATACGCCAGGGATCGGGAACGTGCTCGGCCACGTTAGAGGAATACACCAGGTCAAAGGCCCCGGTGCGGAAGGGAAGATCCATGCCGGAACCCCGCACGGAGGCCGCCACCTCAATCCCGGCGGCCGCCATCTCCCCCACGTCCGGCTCCACGCTGATATAACGCGCGCCGCGCCGCTCGAACTCATCGGCAAAATACCCCGGCCCACCCCCCACATCGAGGACGGCGGTGCCGCGCAGGGCGCCCGAGGGACTACCGACGCCCCCTTCGGTAGGAAAAGCGGCATCCGCGCGGAGGCTTTCCATGAGCTCGGCGGTATCGCGGGCGAGGTTTCCATAGAACCGGGCGGGATCGCTCTGCTCGAAGCGGAAACTGCCCAGCAGGCTCAGCGAGCGGCGCAGGGTGGCGCGGCGGCGGGTGTGGGGGAGGAACGCGCGGGCGGGGGACGTGCGGGGAAAGCGGAGGGCGGGCACGGGGAGAAAGGGTAGCAGGGGCTTATCGGGTGGCTGATGTTCCGTGCGCTGGAGTAGTGTGGGGATCGTTAATGAGTGACTACATGTAGTCATGAGGTACGGAGGTGTTCCATGACTGCTCCGATGGCGACGTCGGTGCGTCTGTCTCCCGAGACAGCACAGAAGCTAGAGATGCTTGCGGAGCGCACGGGTCGTTCAAAGTCGTTTTATCTGCGTCGGGCGGTGGAGGAAAGTATTGATCGATTGCTGTGGCAGTATGAGGTAGCGGCCGACTGGGAGGATATTAAGGAAGGCCGGATGGCAACGCACAGCCATAGCGAAGTGAAGAAGCAGCTTGGCCTGGACGATTAAATATTCGGATAAGGCGGTCAAACAGTTAAAACGCTTGGATAAACCGACTGCTAAGAATATCGTCAATTATCTCAGCGATGTCGCAGAGTTGGATGATCCTCGCGTGCGAGCCAAGGCGCTAACGGGGCCACTATCGGGGTTGTGGAGGTATCGGGTTGGGGACTACCGGGTGATTGCTGCTCTAGAAAGTGGTCACTGTGTGATTGTTGCTGTTGTGCTGGGGCACCGGAGCGAGATTTATGATCGCTAATCTTTAACTGGTCGTCACGGTTTTTGCCCCTCGTATAGGCTTGAGCGGTCTATGAAGATTCTCCTGCTGTGCTGGCGCGATACGGATCACCCCCAGGGGGGAGGCTCGGAGCGCTACCTCGAACACGTGGCCGCGTATCTCGCCGAGCGCGGCCATGACGTCATTTTCCGCACGGCCGCGTACACGGACGCCCCCTCGCGCAGCACCCGCGACGGCGTGCGTTTTTCCCGAGCCGGGGGCAAGTACACGGTGTACCCGCGCGCGTGGCTGGCCATGCTCGCGGGCAGGCTCGGATGGGGTCTTTTGCGCAAGGTGGACGTGGTGGTGGATACCCAAAACGGCATTCCGTTTTTCGCCGGCGCGGTGTCCGGCAGGCCCACCGTCTTGCTCACGCATCATTGCCACCGGGAGCAGTGGCCGGTGGCGGGGCCGGTGATCGCGCGTGTGGGCTGGTGGCTGGAGTCGGTGGCAGCCCCCAGGGTGTATCGGGGGAGCCAGTACGTCACGGTTTCGCACCCCAGCCGCGAGGAACTGATTGCCCTGGGGGTCACGGCGGGGGATATCCACCTGATCCGCAACGGCGTGGATCCCGTGCCCGCGCATTTACCGCGCCTCGATGAGGACGGCCGCCCCCACCTGGTCACCCTGTCGCGCTTGGTGCCGCACAAGCAGATCGAACACGCTATGGACGTGGCCGCCGCCCTGCATCGCAGCCACGGGGTGATCCTGGACGTGCTGGGCAGCGGCTGGTGGAACGCTCAGCTGCGGCAGTACGCGGAGGAACGGGCCTTGGGGGAGGCGGTGGTATTCCACGGCCAGGTCTCCGAGGACTATAAGCACGCGCAGTTGGCCCGCGCGGCCCTGCATCTCATGCCCTCGCGCAAGGAAGGGTGGGGGTTGGCGGTGATGGAGGCCGCGCAGCATGGGGTACCCACCGTGGGGTATCGCAGCGCGGGTGGATTGCAGGATTCCATCGATCACTCCCGCACCGGAATGTTGGTGGATACCCCGGCGGAACTCACCGCGGCGGTGCGGGGTTTGCTCGACGATGCTCCCGCGCGCCGCCGCATGGGGGAGGCCGCCAGGCGGAAGGCTACGGCCTTTTCCTGGTGGGAGGCCGGGGTGCGCTTCGAGCGGCTGCTGAGCGAGGTGGCTGCCGGTGAGCAGAAAGCAACCGGCTAACCGCCACGGCTACGGGCACCACGCCCAGCCAGAGTGCCAGGAGCCCCAGGCCACGGGCACGAGACGGCGCGGGGGCGGAGGTTTCCGCGAGAATCCTCCCGGTGCCCCCGTCCACCACCAGGCCCACCCCCAGGCGCTCTAACTCGGGGAGGTCTCCGGCCCGCCAGGCCGAGGTGGCGGCCACCCAGCGCGGGGAGGGGGGATCAACCTCCACGCCGTCCACACTGAGGCTTCCCGGTTCCACGGCGGCCAGGGCCTTCCACCAGGGATTGACCAGGGGGGTGCCGTTCACGCTCACCAGCGTGCCGGAGTGCTCCCCCACCACCAGCACCTCGCTCCCGGCCGCCTCTTGTTGCACCGCGCGCATGGCAGCGGGGGGCACGGGCAGGGCCTCCGGAGGGAGCGGGCGCAGCGCGGTGAGCGCTAAGGGGGCGTCGATAAGCTGCACCGCGCAGAGCGCGAAGGCCCAGCAACCGGGGCCGGGGCGCAGCGTGGCCGCCAGGGCGATATAGCCGGGCACCGCGAGCAGCACGAACTTGTGGGCGTCTCGCAGTAGCCCGCCGCCGGGGATCTCCCCGATGGCCATGCCCATCACTGAGGGCAGCGCCCAGGCCGCCAGCGCCACCCCTAGGCCCAGGCCGCCGAGGAAGAGCAGGCCGCGCGGGCAGCGCCGCCACCCGGTACACAGCAGGAAGAACAGTGCTACCCCGGCGAGCGCCACCCCGGCCTCGCGCGCGCCGGGTACCGCCGAGGCGTTCCAGATCCCGCCCAAGCCCAGCAGCGTCCCGGGGGTGCCCGCAAAGGCCTCCGCGCGGGGGGCAAAGGCCGCCACCGCGCGGGTAGAGGAGGTGGTTTCCACCCCCGCGAGCAGGCCGGGAACCCACCACGGTGCGCACAGTAACACCCCGATGAGCGCGGTGGCCCAGCGATTCCTTTGCGCGGTGATTACCCCGGTGAGCAGGGCGAGGATCCCGCCGGTGGGGCTCAGCGAGGCCCCCCACATCGCCAGCCACTGCGCGCGGGGGCGGCGGCTTAGGCCTGCCCAGGCGATCAGCGGCAGCAGCCAGGCGCAGATCACCAGCGACCACTGCCCCTGAAGCAGCCGCTCTAGCACCGCCGGATTGGCTACCCCCACCGCGAGAGCCACCGCGCAGCCCCACGGCCCCGCCCCCTGGTGCCGCGCCAGCAGGTAGCTGCCCCACGCCCCGCTTATCGACGCCCCCACGATCCCCACCCGCAGGGCCCAGGACGCGGGCATGATGGTGCCGATGAGGGCCAGCAGTCCTTCCTGCGGAGCCCCGCGCGCCGGGAGATCGCCCCAACCCAGGGCGGAGGGGCTCAGCGCGGGGCGATCGAGCACGATCATGTCCCGCAGCGCGGGGACGCCAGGGCCCAGGAAGGGAAGGACCACCAGCCCCACCAGCAGCGTGCCCCAGGCGCTCAGCAGCGCCGTGCTCGCCCACGCCCCCGGGGCCGTCCGGTTAGCGGGCACGGCGAGCCCGGCGGGCGCGAACTATGAGCGCGATGGCGGGCAGGATCACCAGGAAGCGCAGGGCCTTGGACACCCAGGCCACCACCGCCATGCGCTGCTGTGTGTCCACCACCCGATTGGCAGAGTCGGTGTGGGTGGCGATGGTGGCCTCGTCCCAGGAGGTATCCGCGCGGTAGAGCACCCGCCCCGCCGGCTCCTCGGCGGCGGCCTGCCGGGCCTCCTCCTCGCTGGCGGCCAGCACCACCACCCGATGCTCGCGCTTGTTCACGATCGTCCCGGAGGCCGGCTCCACCGTGAGCGTGCGGCTGGCGGCATAGAAGGGCGTCAGCGTGGTGGGCTCCGTGCCGCGCAGCCCCAGGGTGGCCAGCTCCTCCGCGGAGTAAAAGGAGGCGGCCGGGCCGGAGAGGGGTTCCGCGTGCAGCAGGGTGGGGGAGTCCGGGCCGAGGGGAACCGGGGCCACGTCCTGGTGGAAGAGGAAGAAATGCTGCGTTTTGTCCACGTAATCGATGGGCGTGGAGCGCAGGCTCCACGGGTCGAAATAGGGGTAGGATTTCTGCTCCGTGGTGGCGGGAAAACGGTAGTGCAGCCCCTCGCGGCTCAACTCCCCGGCCTCCCCGCCGGTGAGTACTCCGGCCAGCGTGCCCTCCATCTTGAGGGAGCCGTTCGGTTCCAGCACCGGAAAGGAGGAATGGCGGGTCACCCGCACGGAGTCCTCCCACCGGGCCTGCCCCAGGGTGGTGCGCGCCTGGATCAGCGCCTCCTTCTTATTCTCTGCGGGAAGCACGCCGATCTCCGTGTTCTCCTCCACCTCAGCGGTGGTCTGGTAGCAGCGCAGTTCCGCGCAATCATGGGGGCCTCGGTGCTGCCAGGCGCGCACGTCGAGGGCATGGGCGGTGGTGGGGCTGGTGCGCACGGACTCGGCGGCGTTGACGTCGAGTTTCTTCATGGAACCAAGGACGGAGCGCGGGATCACGTCACCGCTGAGGGTGAGCAGGGCGGCGGCGACCACCAGGGCGATCAACCACCTGCGGGTACCAGTCACGATGATCCTTCCACTAGGGTGGGAGCGGTGACGACGCCGCCGAAAGCCAGGGAAGACACTGCCCGGCGGGTATCGCATTCATCCTACGCAACCGGCTTCATTCCTTCCCTGGAGGGGCTGCGCGCCGTGGCGGCCTATGGCGTGGTGCTCACCCACGTGGCTTTTCAAACGGGCCTCGATCCCGCCACCGTGCCGGGCGCGATCGCGGCGCGCTTCGACTTCTTCGTGGCGGTATTTTTTGCCCTCTCCGCCTTCGTGCTGTGGCGGCGGCACCGCGCGGATCACCACTTTGGGGCCTACTATCTCCACCGCTGCGCCCGCATCATTCCGGCGTATGTGGTCTGCGTGCTGGCGGTGTTGCTTTTCCTCCCCGAGGCCTTTGGCACCCGGCCCGGCGTGGCGGTAGCCCAGTTCACCCTCACCCAGATTTACCTCCCACAGGGTCTGGTGGGGGGCCTCACGCACATGTGGTCGCTGTGCATTGAGGTGGCCTTTTACCTGCTTTTACCCCTGCTGGCCCTCACCGTGGGTAGTCTTTCCTCTCGCCGCGCGCGGGTCACCCTCATCGCAGCGGGGGCGGCCGCCAGCCTGGGGTGGGCGTGGCTGCCGGTGGTGGCGGCCACCCCGGATAACGGCTGGCCCAACATGCAGATCTGGCCCCCCGCCTATGCCAGTTGGTTTGCCGTGGGGCTTCTCGCGGCGGAGGCCGAGCCGCTGATGCCCTTGGTGCGCCGCACGCGGCGCTCGCGCGGCGTCCTTAGGCTGCTTTCCCAGCGGTGGCTGTGGTGGGCCCTGGCCCTGGCGATCGCTTGGGCGGCGGGCCAGGAGTGGTTTGGCCCGCTGGGCCTCGTCCACCC
This sequence comes from Corynebacterium oculi, assembly GCF_001412105.1. GTDB lineage: Bacteria > Actinomycetota > Actinomycetes > Mycobacteriales > Mycobacteriaceae > Corynebacterium > Corynebacterium oculi. The sequence goes on along the minus strand of NZ_LKST01000004.1, from coordinate 293,708 downwards.
CAGCCCCGCCCAATTTAGCCTGAGAATCCTCGCTGGGGCGGCCTTCGCCCTCGTGGTGGTGTGGCCCTACGCCCTGGCCCCCAGCCCCCGCGATCTGCTGGCTCGTCCCACCGCCCGCACGCTGGGGCGATGGTCTTATTCGGTGTTCCTCTGGCACGTGGCGGTGCTCGCCGTGGTGTTTCCGCTGTTGGGTGTTCCGCTCTTTAGCGGAAATCCCGCCCACATCGCGGTGGTGGCCCTAGCGGTGCTGGTTCTCAGCACGGCGGTGGCGGCGGCGAGTTATGAGCTGGTGGAAAAGCCCGCGCGCCGGGCGATCACGGGCCGGTGGGGCGCACGCCACGCCCAGCGCCGCGAGCACGCACAGCCCTAGAAAGAGGGAATCGCCCGCATAGCCGGGGGTTGGCCAGGGCGCGCGCGCCAGCCACGCACCGGCGATGCTCATGGTGGCGGCGATCAACCACCCCGCCCGCCAGGTGCTCCATCGCAGCACCAGCCAGGAGGCCGCCACCGCGCCCAGGCCCGCCGCCCCTCCCACCAGGAAGGACACCGCCGCGCAGGGCAGCCACAGCCACGTGCCGCGAGAATCCCCCCGCCAGGTCATCGCTGTGGGCCCGCCGCCGCGCGCCAGCACGAGGGCCACGCCCAGCACGGTGAGGGCTGCGAGTATCAGCCCCCCGGCTAACCCCCAGCGGTAGGGGCGCTCCCCGGCAAAACCCATCTCGATCGCGCCCCCCACCCCGGCGGGCAGCACAAAGGCCTGCACCCCGGCCTCCACCGTGTGGGGGGTCAGGCTCACGCCGCCCACGCTGGCGCGCAGGCCGGGGTTGGCGGCGCGGTTGGTTACCAGCAGCCTGCCCTGCCCCGAGGCCTCCACCGCCCCGTGCACGTCCCGGCTGGTGGGAGAGGATACGTCCCCGGCGCTGAGCCGCACCCACACATCCTGGGTGCGCAGCCGGTGCGTGCCCGCCGTGAGGGTCACGACCTCGCCGGGGGCGTACTCGGTGCCGTCGATAAGCACGGGCCGCTGGGTGGGAGCCTCGAGGCGCACGCGCATGTCCCGGGGCGCGGTGAACTCGCGGATCAGCACGCCGGTGTCCACCATGAGCCGCTGGAACACGAATTGCTCCACGTTCGGGGAGGTATCGGGCACGGTGACCACCCGCTCCACCGGCTGCTCGGGTGTTTCTACCTCCGCGATCCCGGTGGGGGTTTCCAAGGTGAGGCGCAGGTGCTCCACTGGGGTATCCCAGCGCAGAGTTACGGGCCTGCCCGCGGGGGCCTCTATTTCTTGGGAGTTCACGGTGAGCACCGCGTCCTCGGTGGTGGTGATGGTGGCCTCCGAGACGGGGCGTTGCGGGGTGACCTCTAGCCATTGGCCGCGCGCCGGGCCGGGTGCCGGGTACCAGGCAGTTTCCTTATTGCCGTCCACGGCGGCGGTGAGCGAGCGCGCCGGATCCGCGCCGCCGAAGTTGGAGGCGTCGGCAGCCGAGGAGGAGGCTCGCACCCGCCCGCCGCGCTCGGCCACGGAGGTCAGCGGCCCGGCGCTGGGATAATCGAGTAGCCGATTGTGCACGTCCGCACCCTCCTCCGGGTTGGCGAGGGGGGCGGACTGCGCCCCGTGGAGGGTGCCGTAGTTGCGGGCCACCAGCATGGGGGTATCGGTGACCACCTGCGCGTGATCGGGAACCAGCTCGTAAGCGGCGGCGGTGCCCAGCGCGTCCAGCAGAGCCAGCGATTCCCCGCCCCCGGCCACCCGCACGGGTGTGCCCTCTACCACGCGCATGTCTGGTTGCTCGGGAAGCAGCACCACCTCGATCTCTCCGAAACGGTGTATCTCGCCCAGGTCTTCCGGCACGGTGATGTCCGCACCCCTCGTGCCGGGGTCGAGGTCGTGGCGCACCAGCAGCGCCCCGATCCCCATGCGGTGCAGGGCGGCGCGCGCGGCCAGGGGGTCATCGTGAAGCACCGCGATCAGCCCGTCGAGCCCGCGAATCGCCTCCGGGTTAACCAGGGGAATCGCGTCGCGCACCGCCCAGGGCACGGTGAGCAGCGGTTGCGCGGGCTCGTCGCGCGTCCACCCCCATTCCTGCCGGGCAAAGGAGGTTTCCGGGAGGATCAGCGTGCGCGTCTGCGCAGCGTGGGTGTTCACAAACTCCGTGGCCTCGCGCCACTCCTGCGGCACCTCCGCGAACGTTCCCTGCGGCAGCAGGCGAGCGCTCCACGCCGGGGCCATGCTTATCGACGCCACCAGGGCCACGAGGATCAGCGCGCCGCGTCGGCGGGTGAGCAGGGGGCCCAGTGCGGCGAGGCCCACCACCAGCGGCAACCGCACCAGGGGATCGAACTTGTGGAGGTTACGCAGGGCGGCACCAACGCCGTCGAGAAGCCCCTGGTACTGCCCAGACAGGGGCGCGGCCACCTGCCAGCCCGCGCCCATGATGGCCACCCCGCACAGCAACATCCCCAGCCACAACCCCCGGTGCGGGGTGCGGCGCAACCCGATGAGCCCCAGGGCCGCCACCGCCAGGGTACTCAGCACAAAGACCGGCTCAGTGACCAAGAGATGCCCCGCCGTGCGCTCCGAACTGGCAAAGGGCGCCCAGCTGGTGGTGCCGCGCAGGATCTCCGCCGGGTTGAGCCACCGGGTAGTGACAAACGCGGACTCGATGAACTCCGTAAACGGCGGGGCATACCGTCCCAACACCACCAGGGGAACAATCCACCACAGGCTCACCAGGGCGCAGCCCACCAACCACCACGCCAAGACCCGGCCCGCGCGCGGCTCGCGGCGCAGGCAGCGCCACAGCAGAATCACCCCCGCCGGAACGCAGGCCGCCGCCGTGGCGGTGGCATTGACCGCGCCCATCGCCGCCACCGGGATCACCCCCGCCGCCACCGCGCGACGATCCAACACGCCAACAAAGGCCGCCGCCACCCAGGGCGCCAGCATGACCGGCCAGGTCTCCGAGGAAATGGCCGTGAGCGTGCTCAACGCGCGGGGGCTCAATGCAAAAAGCAGCGCGGCACCCCACCTGCTCAGCGGGGTACCCAGACCCAACCGGCGCACCAGTACCAGGGCGCCGGAGAACCCCACGCCCAGGACGATCAACCACCACAGGCGTTGCGCCAACCAATCCGGCAACGGCTCCGCGAGCGCAAAGAACAACCCCTGGGGGAAAAGATAACCATAGGCCTGATTCTGTAGCTGACCCAGGAGAAAAACGTCCGTGTAGGCGTGCAGCGCACCGCGCAAAAATCCCCACGGGTTCGCCGTGAGATCGTGCTTAGTATCGGCCGCCACCTGGCCCCACGGCTGAAGGAACACCACCAGGGCCATGACGCACCAGCCCCAGGGGTGGCTCCAGGCCCGGGGTGTGCGGAGGGTGCGGGCCTGGCTCAGGCTAGGTGCGAGAGCCATACTCCGGGCCGCCGAGGAGAGAATCCTCCGCGCTGGGCGCGCCACCGGCGGGAACCGCGTTCTGCTGGCTCAACGAGGAGATACCAAGAATGGTGATGATCCCCAGGGCAACCCCCACGACCACGCTGGCCACGGCGGGACCCAGGGTGCGCCGGGGAAGAGAATCGGATGGTTGTGCCATGAGGACACAGCCTAGCAGGTGGGGGTGCTTTTCACCTGTGTCACATGGTGGGGAGAAAAGGATGTATGTGGTGCGGTTGGTGACTGACGGTAGCCCCTCCTGTCACACAGAGGTAAGGAAACATACGTCCATGGGGCTTGGTGATAGGGGAGAGTAACATGCGTCACACAGCGGCGAGGAAAAGTCACGGGGAATGGCCTCAACCCTGGGAGTATGACCCCGAATCGGATGCTGAGGAGCAGACAGACTGAGAGCGAGCGTTTTTGTCCATACCCCGCTTCCTGGCGGCCTCCATGAACCTTTGGAGTCGCCTCATGGCCCCGCGCGGGTATCCGATAACGTGGGTGGGCGAACACGTTGAGGAGAAGAATGCGTTTATTCAGGAATGGCTCGGTGGCCGTGGCATTGAGCGCGGCCATGCTGGTGGGGTGCGTGAGCGCGGAGGAAACTCCTGTGCCCTCGTCGGAGCCGAGTGCGCCTTTCTCGGCGGCCCAGGTACCCACCACAACCACCCCTGCCCCGCCGAGCGAGGGCGGCGAGGCGGCGTCGATAAGCATGGCGCCGGAGGAGCGCCGCAGGCTGGCGGCTTCGCTGATGGTGGTGGGGGTGACGGATTATGATGACGCGCTGGCCAAGTTGCGGCAGGGCGTGGGTGGCATCTTCATCACTAGTTGGGCCGATCCGGCGATGCTGACGGAGCCGGGCCGAAATATCGCGGCGCTGCGCGAGGCGGTGGGGCGAGATTTCAGCGTGTCGATTGATTTTGAAGGCGGCCGCGTGCAGCGCCATTCCTCGGTGCTGGGGGATTTCCCCTCCCCGCGTGAGATGGCCAATACCCTCAGCCCCCAGGAGACGGAGGACCTGGCGCACTGCCTGGGGCAGAGCCTGCACGAGCACGGAATCACCATTGATTTTGCCCCGGTGCTGGACGTGGATAGCGCGGGTCTGGAGGTGATCGGGGATCGTTCCTTTGCCACGGAGCCGCAGCGCGCCGCCGAGTATGCGGCGGCCTTTGCCCGGGGGCTGCACGCCGCGGGGGTGAAGCCGGTGTTCAAGCACTTTCCGGGGCACGGCGCGGCCAGCGGCGATACCCACAAGGGTGCGGCGGTGACCCCTCCGATTGAGCGGCTGGGAGAGCTTGACCTGAGCGCCTATGGCCCGGCGTTGGCCCAGTCCGAGGGGGCCGGGGTGATGGTGGGCCATTTGGTGGTTCCCGGTCTGAGCACGGGGGATACCCCGTCGAGCATTGATCCGGCCGTGTACGGGTTGTTGCGCAGCGGCGCGTACCCCCACGGCACCCCCTTTGGGGGCACCATTTATACCGATGATCTTTCCGGGATGAAGGCCATTACGGATCGTATGTCTACCTCCGACGCCGTGGTGGCGGCCATCGTGGCCGGTGCGGATCGTGCTTTGTGGTCCTCCGGCGAGGCGGTCGAGGAGGCTATAGATAAGGCGGCGGCGGCCGTGGCGGAGGGGAGGTTGCCGGAGGATCGCCTGCGGGCCTCGGCGGGCGTGCCCCAATCCTGATCTTGGCGGGAGTTGAGCCGCCCGGGAGCACCGCAGTGGAAATATGCTTTTCCGTGGCCGGGTGGTTACGCTAAACACCGTGAATGAGTCTACTGACCAGCGTGGTAGCCGGCGTGGCCTGAAGATTACTCTCTGGGTGATTGTGGGGGTGGTGGCCTTGGCGATCCTGGCCTATGCGGCGGACGTGTTGATGACCAGGGGTACCGTCCCTCGGGGTGCGGCCGTGGGGGGCGTGCAGATCGGCGGAATGTCCAAGCAGGACGCTGCCGAGAAGCTCGACGCGGAACTGGGTGGGGTATCCGCGCGGCCAGTGGCGGTGCGCGCGGGGGAGTTGCACACGCAGTTCATTCCGGCGGATTCTGGCGTGGCCCCGGACTGGGCTGCCACCGTGGAGGCCGCCGGGGCGCAGTCGCTCAACCCCGTGACCCGCGTGCGGGGCTTCTTCGATTCTTACGAGGTGGACATCGTGAGCCGGGCGGAGGATTCCGCTTTTACCTCCGCCCTGGAGCGCGTGCGCACCGATCTTTCCCGCGAGCCGCGCAACGGCGCGGTGCGCATCGAGGCGGGCAAGGTGGCGGCCGAGCCCGCGATCAACGGCCAGAGCATTGACCGGGAGGAGTTGCGCCAGCGCGTGACCGCCGAATGGCTCAACCCCAAGGGCATTGAGGTGGCGGCGGCCGTGGTGGAGCCGGATATTCGGGACGACGCCGTCCGTGCCGCCGCGGAGGGCGACGCTGCCCGCGCCGTCTCCGCACCCGTGGTGGCTCAGGGCCGCGATGGAGTCAAGGGCGTGATTCCCGTGGAGCGCATGGGCGAGGTGGTGACCTTCTCCCCCGACCAGGGCGTGCTGCGCACGGACGTTGATCTCGACGCCGCCCGGGCCATGCTGGCTCAGGGGTTGGCCGGGACGGAGCGCCAGCGCGCCAACGCGCAGATCTCCTTTAGTGGAGGCTCCAAGCGGGTGACCCCGCACGTGGACGGCGTGACTATTGACTGGGAAAAGAGCGCGCACCAGTTGCGCGAGCGGATCGTGGGCACCCAGCCGCGCCAGTTTGACGTGGTCTACATCGACGAACCCGCCACCTTCACCACCGAGCAGGCGGAGGCGGCTACCTTTGATGACGTGGTGGGCGAGTTCAGCACGGGAGGCTACTCCGAGGCCTCCGGCAAGAACATCGCGCTGGTGGCGCAGGCCGTCAACGGTGCGCTCATTCCCCCGGGGGAGACCTTCTCCCTCAACGGTTACACCGGCCCCAGGGGCAAGGCTCAGGGCTACGTGGAAAGCGGCATCATCCTCAACGGCCACGCCGACGAGGCCGTGGGCGGCGGTATCTCTCAGTTTGCCACCACCCTGTACAACGCCGCGTATTTCGCCGGAATGACGGACGTGGCCCACACCCCGCACAGCTATTACATCTCCCGCTACCCCGCTGGGCGCGAGGCCACCGTGTACGAGGGGGCGATTGACCTCCAATTCCGCAACGACTCCGATCACCCCGTGCGCATCGACACCTCCGTGGGCGGCGGCGATGTCACCGTGAGGCTCATGGGGGTCAAGACCGTGGACGTGGAATCCGTCAACGGCGGGCGCTGGGCGCAGACCTCCCCGCAGACGCTGAACCTCTCCGGGGATAAGTGCTCCCCCTCGGGAGGCACGCCGGGCTTTACCACCTCGGATACCCGCATCATCAAGGATCTCTCCGGGGCAGAGATCAGCCGGGAGGAAACCACCACGGTGTATGATCCGCAGCCCATCGTCAAGTGCAGCTAGGGCGCTGGCCCCGGGAGCCGCAGCGGCACTGTTAGGATTTGCCCCATGAGCGAGCACTACAACCTCTATGAGTCTCTGGGGCTGAGCCGGGAAAGCAGCAGCGAGGACATCGCCGCCGAACTCGATTCCCGGCTTTCCGCCTACCTGGAGCGCGGTGGGGCGAAGAACGACCCCGAGTACGACGAGGCCGCTACCGCCCGCGCGATCCTCGGCGATAATGCCAAGAGAGGGCTTTACGACGCCCGCCTAGACGACGCCCACGGAGAGCCCATCACGATCACCGCCCTGCGTGAACTCGCGGGCACAAGCGCGCCCATGCGCCGCGTGCAGTACCGCTACGAGCCCGTGGGTGCGCCGCCGAACACCCTCATGGGGGCCTTTAAGGAGGCCCCGGCGACGGTCAGCGGAGCCACCTTCCTGGCCCTGGGTGGGGCGCTGATCTCCCTGCTGGCGATGGTATTCCTGTACCTGGCCGCGCAGCGGGAACTACACAGCATGGACGCCCTCAACCAGGTATATGGCATGGGCGTGGGGGCCCAGGTGATGACGGCCGGGGTGGTGGCCTCCCTGGCGATCGTGGCCTTCTCCGCCGCCCTGTACTGCCTGCATGGCCTGGTGGTAGCGGCCGTGGTGCTGCGCGGATCAAACCCGGTGGCCCACGCGGCGGCGGTGGCCGCCACGGTGGTTTTCCTGCTACTTTCCGCGTGGGTGTGGATCATGCCGCTGGGCTTCTCCTTTGCCGGGCTAATCTACGTGCCCTATCTGGTGGGATTGCTGGTGTTCCTACTGTTGCCGGGCACCCGGGCCTGGGCGGCGGGGCAGCGGCGCGTGCGCGAGGTGGTGTGAGGGACTTATAGTCCACGGCATGTTTGGCTGCTGGGCAAGGATGGTCAAAGTGCGTGAATGTGAACCGATCCAGTCCGCGGCGGCGGGGTCAATGCTGCGGGTAAGGGTATCAAGCGAGGTGAGGTAGCCGCATAATCTTCTCATCTCTTGCTGAGGGGACTCGGTGGAGCCGATGAGTGGTTCTTGATGGGAAGCGCGGTTGCGCACAAATCGCATGAGTTCCACGTTTGCCTCGAATTGATCCCGGGGTAGTGGGGCATGCCTCCGTTGGCTGGTTTGATGCGGGCCTTCCCAAATTGTGGCTTCAAGGCGAGGGGTTAAAAGGACCTGAACCCCGATAGGCCCCGGGAAGGTCAATGCCCCGAGAGAGTGCTTGCCGGGGCTCCCTTAAGGTGTTAGCCCACAAGCGTGGTGATAGCGGTAAACAAAAGGACTCACGCCCCGCGTGAGTCCTTGACTGGAGCCGATGACGGGAATCGAACCCGCGTATTCAGCTTGGGAAGCTGACATTCTACCATTGAATTACATCGGCGCGGCTTTTTCCGTGTTCTGCGACCTCCGCCGCGCAACCGAAAGCGCTGCACAATACTCTACACCATTGCGGCGATCCCGGAGAAACGCGCTGGTGGCTTCGCGGTACACTCGGGATCGTGCTGCTATCTGATCGTGACATCCGCCGTGCCATCGACGAGGGTGACCTGGGCATTGAGCCCTATGATTCTGCCCTGGTGCAACCCTCCAGCGTGGATGTGCGCCTGGATAAGTTCTTCCGCGTGTTCAACAATTCCAAGTACACCCACATTGATCCCAAGCTGGAGATGGAGGATCTGACCAGTTGCGTGGAGGTGGACGAGGGCTTTGTGCTCCACCCCGGCGAGTTCGTGTTGGGTGCCACCCTGGAAAAGTTCACGCTACCCACGCACCTGGCGGGCCGCCTGGAGGGTAAGTCCTCCCTGGGGCGGTTGGGTCTGCTCACGCACTCCACTGCGGGTTTTATTGATCCGGGCTTTTCCGGGCACATCACCCTGGAACTTTCCAACGTGGCCAACCTGCCCATCGTTCTCTATCCGGGGATGAAGGTGGGCCAGCTCGCGCTCTTTGCCATGTCCTCTCCGGCGGAGGTTCCCTATGGTGCGTCCAGCCTGGGTTCTAAGTATCAGGGGCAGCGCGGGCCCACCCCGTCCAAGGCGTATTTGAACTTTCGGTAACCCATCATTGGTTTTTTCCGGTTCAACCGCCGTTTACCAGAAGGGCGTACCCCTGGGGGCATGAAGCTAAGCGTCATTGGAACCGGATACCTGGGGGCCACGCATGCCGCCTGCATGGCGGAGTTGGGGCACGATGTGGTGGGGGTGGACGTCGATAAGCGCAAGATCGACGCCCTGGCGGCCGCGAGGGTGCCGTTTTATGAGCTGGGCTTGCCGGAGGTGCTGGGGCGCAACCTGGAGGCGGGCAGGCTGAGGTTTGCCACGGAGTATGCCCGGGCTGCGGAGCATGCCACGGTGCATTTTCTGGCGGTGGGTACCCCGCAGCGACGCGGTTCCTACGCCGCCGATCTCACCTATGTGCGCGCGGTGATCGAGCAGTTGGTGCCGTTGTTGGAGGGGGAGCACCTGATCGTGGGCAAGTCCACGGTGCCGGTGGGCACGGCGGCGGAGTTGCAGGAGCTGGCGGATTCCCTGGCGCGGCCGGGAACCAACGTGGAGGTTGCCTGGAACCCGGAGTTCCTGCGTGAGGGGCACGCGGTGGAGGATACGATCCACCCGGATCGCTTGGTGCTGGGCCTGCGCGAGGGCTCGGGGGCGGAGGCCGTGGTGCGGGAGATTTACGCCGCCCCGATCGCGGAGGGCACGCCGTTTTTGGTGATGAATCTCCCCACGGCGGAGTTGGTGAAGGTCTCTGCCAATGCCTTCTTGGCCACCAAGATTTCCTTTATCAATGCGGTCTCGGAGGTGTGCGAGGCGGCGGGCGCGGACGTGACCTCCCTGGCGTACGCGCTGGGGCAGGACGAGCGCATCGGGCACAAGTTCTTAGGCGCGGGCCTGGGCTTTGGCGGCGGGTGTTTGCCTAAGGATATTCGGGCGTTCATGGCGCGCGCAGGGGAGTTGGGGGTGGATCAGGCGCTGACGTTCCTGCGCGAGGTGGATGCCATCAACCAACGACGCCGCGAGCGCGTGGTGGAGCTAACAAGGCGCTTCTGCGAGCATTCGCTGATCGGGGTGCGGGTGTGCGTGCTGGGTGCGGCGTTTAAGCCAAACTCGGATGATGTGCGAGATTCCCCGGCCTTGAACGTGGCGGGTTCGCTTTCCCTGGCGGGGGCCCATGTAACGGTCTATGACCCGCAGGCGATGGATAATGCGCAAGGTGTTTTTCCCACGCTGGCCTATGCTCCCACTGCGGAGGAGGCGTTGCGTGGCGCGCAGGTGGTGATCTTGGCTACGGAGTGGCAGGAGTTCCGCGATCTTGATCCGGTGGAAACGGCGGGTTGGGTGGAGCGGCGCAACCTGATTGACGCGCGCAATGTATTGGACCTTTCCCGGTGGCGGGAGGCTGGCTGGGATGTCTATGCTCTAGGAAGAGCCGTGTGACGCCTGTGGCTCATGTGGCGGAAGTAGTCGGAAGTGACTCCAGTTTACCCCCTTGACCCCGCATTTCCGCTCCGCTTGCGGCGAGCGGGGGAGGGGTATCATTGGTGTCAATTTCGGTGGTTTCTGTCCGCCGCCGGTGCGCGGAGTTGGACAAATTAGTTGCTGGTTAAGTTCGCAGTAGGCTACTTTTGTACCTTCAGCGACAGTGAAAGATAGTTGAGGAAGGTGGTTCAATGAAACGACGAGTCTCGCTTGCCCTCACCACCGTGTGCACGGTGGTCGGCATGGGCCTAGCAGGGGGGGGGGAGGAACTGCCCTCGCGCAGGAGAATCAGCAGGACGCTGGTGCGCAGTTCCTGGGGGAGGTTGCTAAGGCGCAGTCCCCGATTCCGCAGCCGAAGGTGGCGGCACCCGCCCCGATCAATCCCGATGCGAACGATAGCTACGTCAGCTTTGGTGATTCCTTGGCGGCAAACCCGACCGTGCTGGACATCATGGTGACCCGCGCGCAGAGGCAGGGCCTGGATATTCAGTGGCCCACCATCCGTGAGGGATTCTGCGCCCAGGGGCCCAATAACTTCCCGTCGCAGGTGGCCCAGCAGACGGGCCTGCGCCTTGAGGATTACTCCTGTGGTGGCGCCACCGCGTACATGGAGGAAAACCCCAAGAGTGCCATTCCCCATGACACGATCAACGATCAGGTGACCAAGGCCCTGGACGCTGGCGCTCTTGACGGCCGCACCAAGCTCGTGACCGTTTCCATCGGCGTGAACGATCTGTGGCAGCCCGGTAACTATGAGAACGTGGGCCAGGAGCGCCGTAACGCCTTGTACCACGAGAACGTGACCCGCGCCCTCAATCGGATCAAGCAGGCGGCTCCGCAGGCCAAGGTGGTTATGCTGGGACTTCCGGATCAGACCGACGGTGCCAACCACACCTGCGCCACCAACCTCCTCGGCGTGGTGTCCCACTGGTACTTCCCGATCGTTTCCTACTACCAGGACGAGCTGCGCAATGCTCAGCGCGCGGCCGCGCAGGCCACGGGTTCGCAGTACCTGGACATGGTGAGCGAGATCAACCTGGCCAATGACAACAACGGTTGCTCGCCCAACCCGAATCGCCTAAGTGCCGCGATCTTTGATGACATGCCGCACAACTTCACCTTCCACCTCACCGATGCTGGTCATGGCTACTACGCCAACCGCGTGGTGCAAGAATTTAACGCATAAGGAGAATCTCCCCATGAGCCCTGAGTTGCTGACCCAGATCGTCAACGACTACCCCCTGACCACCCCGCTGGTTCACTTCACCGGATCCCTGGAGCTGGATGACTTTGTGGAGCGCACCCTCAACGCATGGCCGGATACGCGCCAGCTGATTGAGTATTACGGCTAACCCAGTATCCGTAGTACGGATGGTCTAGCCGGGTGCCTCGATCCCTCCGGAGCGAGGCACTTTGCGTATCTCCTCGGTTTCTCGCGCGTACCCCGTTTCTCAGAGTCCCCGGGAAATTCACCGGCGATTGTTAGTGCCGTTGAATTTTTCCAAATAAAAAGTAAGGATCTCCGCTTTCCATGACCACCGCTGTTCCTGGACCCAAGCCCCTACCAGGTATCGGAACCGCATACACCATCAACCCCAATAACCTCGTGCAGTCCGCGGTGAGGCTCGGTGAGAAATACGGGGAGGTGTACGCTCACCACTTCCCCGGACACAATCCGCTGTATATCGTCAGTTCCCAGCGGTTGGTCAACGAACTCTCGGATGAGACACGCTTTAAAAAGCAGCTTCATTCCTCCCTCCGGGAGATCCGCAACTTCGCCGGAAACGGTTTGTTCACCGCGGAGCAGGAGGACCCCGAGTGGGCCAAGGCTCACCGCATCCTCATGCCGGCCTTCAACCCGGTGGCGCTCAAGGCCATGTATGACGGCATGACGGACATCGCGGATCAGTTACTTATGAAGTGGGCGCGTACGCGCCCGGACGTCCCCGTGGATATTCCCGGAGACTTCACCCGCCTGACCTTGGACACCATTGCTCTTTGCTCGTTTAGCTATCGCTTTAATTCCTTCTACTCCGAGGGTTTCCATCCCTTCATCGAGTCCATGGGCGATGCCCTGGGGGAGTCGGGGCGTAGGGCACATGCCACCGACGTTCAAAAGAAGTTGAACGTTTTAGGCCAGCGCCGCTTTGATAAGAACATTGACACGATGAATGAGATCGTGGATACCCTCATCGCGGAACGCCGGGAAAACCCCAGCCCTGCGGGCGAGGAGGACATTCTCGATGTGATGCTGTCCGCCAAGGATCCCGAGACTGGGGAATCCCTTTCCGATGAGAACCTGCGTTACCAGCTGGTAACCTTCCTGATCGCGGGCCATGAGACCACCTCGGGTCTGTTGAGCTTCACCATCTACGAGTTGCTGCGTAACCCGCGCGTGTGGCTCAAGGCGCGCAAGATCGTCGATGAGGTGTTGGGTGGGCGGTTCCCCGAGCACGGGGACCTCAAGAACCTTGGTTATATCGATCAGATTCTGCGCGAGGGCCTGCGCCTGTACCCCACCGCTCCCGCTTTCGCGGTGACTCCCTACGAGAGCACCATTGTGGGCGCGGACGAGGAACACGAGGGCTTCGAGGCGCATCCGGGGGACATTCTCCTGGTGATCCTCCCGCTCATGCACCGCGATCCCAAAGTGTGGGACAACCCGGAGGAGTTCCGCCCCGAGCGCTTTGACTTTGAGAACGCCAAGAAGATTCCGCACAATGCGTGGAAGCCCTTTGGTAACGGGCAGCGCTCCTGTCTGGGGCGCGCCTTTGCGCTGCAAGAGGCCACGATGGTGCTGGCCCTGATTATCCAGCACTTTGACATTGAGCTCGCGGACCCTGGCTATCAGCTGGAGGTTTTGGACGGCCTGACTTCCAAGCCGAAGGACTTTTATATCAACGTGCGCCCCCGCCCCGAGTGCCCCTATCGGGGCCGAGGCGAGGAGAAAAAGACCACCGGCGTGGACGCGGACGTCTCCGGCATGGAGTGCCCCGTGGCGCATGCCGAGGTGGAGTCCTCCCCGAACGGGCATAACGTGCAGATCTTGGTGGGGTCGAACGCCGGCACCAGCCGGAACTTTGCGCGCCGCCTGGCGGCCTTTGCCACCGCCCAGGGCTATGAGGTTACTACCCTTGACCTCGATGACGCCGTGGACAACCTGTCCACGGACGGCCCGGTGCTGATCTGCACCGCCTCTTATGAGGGCCTGCCCACGGAGAACGCCAAGAAGTTCGTGGAGTGGATCAGCGGCGATGCCTCCATCGACCTCAGCGGGGTGGATTACGCCGTCTTTGGTTGCGGCAACAGCGAATGGGCGGCCACGTTCCACCGCATCCCCACGCTTATCGACGACCAGCTTGCCGCCCTCGGCGCGAACCGCATCGTGGAGCGCGGCGTGGGCGATGTACGCAGCGACTACGTGGGTGCCTTCGAGGAATGGGCCGAGGGCCTGTGGGAGGCCGTCTCCGAACTTGAAGAGGTGGAGCACTCCGCGGTTTCCGCTACGGAGAAGGTCAGCCTGGAGATCGTGGACGGTGGCCGCGGTGAGACCCTGCGCACGGAGAACAGCGAGGGCTTCGTGCGAGGCGTGGTGGAGGAAAGCTACGCCATGAGCCCCACGGAGGACGAGGGGCCGATCCACGCCAAGCACCACGTGGCTATCCGCCTGCCGGAGGGACAGACCTATCGCACCGGCGATTACCTGGAGGTCTTGCCGCGTAACCCGCAGGCCCTGGTGGATCGGGTGTTGGCCAGGTTCAACCTGAACTCGGATACCCGCGTGCGCCTGGACGGGCGCGAGAGCTTCCTGCCACTGGGCGAGCCGGTGAGCATCGCGGAACTGCTCGGCGGGTACGTGGAACTCACGCTCCCGGCGGGGCGTCGGCACGTGCAGGCCCTGGCCGAGACGTGCCCCTGCCCGCCGGAGAAGGCGGGGCTGATGGCCTTGCTGGAGGCGGAGGCCTATGAGGCCGAGGTGCAAAAGAAGCGCCGCAGCGTGCTGGATCTGTTGGAGGAGTATCCCTCCGTGCAGGTTGAGTTCGAGGACTTTGTGAACATGCTGGAACCGCTGGCCCCGCGCCGGTACTCCATTTCCTCCTCGGCGCTCACCGAGGGGGCCAACCGCCCCGCGCTCACCTTCACTGTGATTAACGAGCCCGCCTGGTCTGGCCGTGGGCAGTACGCGGGTATTGCCTCCACGTATCTTGCGGAATTGCCGGTGGGCGCCTCTGTGCCCGTCAGCGTGATTCCCGGCACGGAGCATTTCCGCGCGGAGGAGGACGTCACCCGCCCGATGATCCTCATCGGGGCGGGCACGGGCCTGGCCCCGCTGCGCGCCTTCGTGGAGGACGCCGCCCTGCGCGCCGAGGAACAGGGAGTGACCCCGGGGCGCAGCCTGCTCTTCTACGGCTGCCATGGCAAGGATTCCGATTACCTCTACGCCGAGCAGTTCGAGCGGTGGTCCGAGCAGGGCGTGGTGGACATGCGTCCGGCCTTTTCCCGGCACCCGGAGCAGGGAATCGACGGAATAATCAAGTACGTGCAAGATCGCTTGTGGCAGGATCGTGACGAGGTCATGGAACTGGTGAAGCAGGGTGCGCGCCTGTATGTGTGTGGAGACGCGGAGCGCCTAGCGCCCTCGGCACGCCTCACGATCACCCGCATGGTGGCCGAGGCGTACCGGCTTTCCGCCGACGACGCCGCGGAGTACGTGCAGCGCATGGAGCACGAAGAGTTCAGCTACGTCAGTGACGTTTTTGACTAATCCTAATTAAGTACAACGAGAAAGGCTTTTCAATGGCTAGATACACTCTCACCCCCGAGGCAGAGCACGGTGTGCCTCGGAAGGAGATCATCAAGCAGTTCCTCTTCTTCCTCAAGACGATGAAGCAGCGCAATGTTCTGGAAACCTCTCCGGCCTCGGAGATTCCCGGTGAGATGAGGTTGCGCAAGCGCTGGGGCAGCCTGGAGGGCGGCACGCTGACGCTGACGGCCAAGCGTCACCCCGAGCGCCTGGGTCTGGTGGATGATGAGGGCGAGCTGACGTACGCGGAGTTCTTCGATCACGTGTATCGCCTGGCCCACCGGTTGCAGGACTTTGGCATCCGGGATGGCGATAACGTGGCGGTGATGGCCCTGAACGGCCGCGCAGCGATCTTCCCCCTGTGCGCGCGGCAGCTGCTGGGCTACCACATCTTTATGATTAACGCCAACAGCTCCGGCCCGCAGATTCATAAGGTGCTGGAATACCACGAGGTTGATGCCTTCATCGTGGACGAGGAGTTCTACGAGCGCCTCCTGCCTGAGACGAAGGAAAAGTTCAACATCATCATCGGGTACACCGATAAGGGCGCACCCGACGGACTCAAGACTCTCAACCAGATCATTGATGAGACGCGCCTGCTGGTCAACGAGGATCGTCTCCCGGAGAAGCCCACCAAGTCCGCTCACGTGGTGATGACCTCGGGCACCACGGGAATGCCCAAGGGCGTGGTGCGGCGTCAGCTGCTTTCCCCGCAGGGTATCGCCCCGGCCTTTGCCTCGATCCCGTGGCGGCAAGACATGGTGGTGATGCTGCACGGCGTGCTCTTCCACTTCTACGGGTGGGCGAACATGCTCGTGGCTATGCTGACAGGCTCCACCATC
Source organism: Corynebacterium oculi (assembly GCF_001412105.1). Taxonomy (GTDB): domain Bacteria; phylum Actinomycetota; class Actinomycetes; order Mycobacteriales; family Mycobacteriaceae; genus Corynebacterium; species Corynebacterium oculi. The sequence continues at coordinate 277,686 of NZ_LKST01000004.1, read as the reverse complement.
ATCACCCGCCGTCACTTTGATGTGGACGAGACGCTGGAGGTCTTTGATAAATATAAGGTCACGGCGTGGATCTCTGCGGCCTCGCGCCTGCGTTCCATCATCGCGGAGCTGGATGAGCGGAACGTGAAGCACGTGGACGGCCTGGAGTTCATCTGCTCCTCCGGCAGCCCGCTCACCGAGTATGAGGTCACCCGCGTGGTGGAACTCTTTGGCCCCATCCTCTGCAACAGCTACGGTTCCACGGAGACCGCCGCCCTGGCGGTCTCCCCGCCGGAGATGCTGGCAGCAGATCCCAGCCTGACCGGGCGCATCTACCCCGGTTATCTCATTGAGATCCGCGATGACGAGGGAAATCTGCTTCCGGACGGCGAGATCGGCGAGATCTACGCAGGATGCTACGACATGTTCGCTGGCTACACCGATCCCGACGTGCCGGTGCGCGTGGTGAACAACCTCCTGCGCATGGGTGACCGCGGATACAAGAAGGGTGACCGCCTCTACGTGCTGGGCCGCGCCGATGACCTGGTGATTACCCAGTTCGGTGAAAAGATCTTCCCCTCCGAGCTGGAGGATCTGCTCATCCGCGATCCCCGCGTGGAGGACGCTCACGTGCACGGCGTGAAGGACGCGGAGTTTGGCCAGGCGCTGCGCGCGTACATCATCCGAGCCGAGGGCGTTTCCGCCGAGGACCTCACTGAGGAAGAGGTGCGCCGGATCATCGTGGACGAGCTTTCCGCAGCCCACGCTCCCCGCGACGTGTTCTTCATGAAGGACTTCCCGCGTAACCCGATGGGCAAGGTGATCCGCCCCGAGCTGCCGGATCACTCCACGGCGTAGTGCGGTGAGCTAAGAAAAACCGGGTGCTCTGAAAAAGGGGAGCACCCGGTTTCTTCTATTTCGGGGACCGCTCCGGTACCGTCCATGCCGCAATCAGGGTGGTGAGCGGCACTGCGAGGATCAAAGCCAGGCCGCCGATCCCGGAGCGCAGTAATTCCGTGGCCACCACGTCGCTGCTCAAGGTCTCCCCGAGCGGGCGCTGGGCCACGGAGATGAGCAGGAGCAGCGGCAGCGCCGCGCCGGTGTAGCTGAGCACTAGGGTGTACACCACCGAGGCGATGTGGTCTTGTCCCACCTTCATTGCGCCGAGGAAAAGCCTCCACGGGCTCGCCTCCGGGTCGAGCGCGGAGAGTTCGTTGATCGTGGAGGCCTGGGCAATCGTGACGTCGTTGAGCACCCCCAGCGTGCCGATGATGAAGCCCGCCGCGAGCAGCCCCAACACTGAAACCTCCGGGAGATAGAGCAGGATGGTGAGGTTTTCATCCGAGCCCAGGCCGCGCACCTCCGTGGTGCGCAGGCCGATGGAGGTTAGGCCCGCCGCCACGAGGAGGGCGAGCAGAGTGCCACCGAGGGCCGCCGCGGACTTCCAGTTCAGCCCGTGTACCAGCGGCACCACCACGAGGAGCACCAGGGCCCCGGTAATCACGGCGAGCAGTGCGGAATCGCGGCCGGAGGCGAGCGCGGGGAGGAGGAAGAAGCCGATCATGGCGAGGGTGACGGCTAGGCCGATCAGGGCGCGGAATCCCCGCCACCCGGCAAAGACGATGAGCGCTACAACAATGACGATGCCCCAGATCAACAGGGGAGTGCCGCGCTGGTAATCGGCAAAGGCCATGCTCACGCGGCCATCTTCCGCGCGGGTTTCGGTGAGATGAATCTTCTCACCCTCCTGCAACTCGGGCTCCCCCGGCATGCCGTAGGAAACAAGCATGGTGCGCTTTCCGGCGAACTCGCCCGAGGTGATGTCCACCAGCGCCCGGCGGCAGTCCTGCCCGGAGGACTCCAGAGGGGTCACCGGGGAGCCGTCAAAGATGGTGCCTATCGACGGCGAGTTGCAGGCGTTGCCGTCCACCAGCGTCACGGTGCCCTCCACGAGGGTGCGATTAAAGGCCGAGGAGGCGAAGGTCTCGGAGACCTCGGCGCGTTCTGCATTGGGCCAGTTCAAGGCCACGGCGATGGCAGAGGCCAGGCAGGACAGGGTGATGCCTATGAGCAGCGCCAGGCGGGGGAGGGTGAGCGCTGTGGGGGAGGGGCGGTGACGGCCCAATGGTGCTCCTTAGAGTGGACGGAGCGCAGGCGGAGCCGCGCCCGGTAATGATAACTATTCTTGATAGTGGGGAATAGTAGCCTATGAGGGTGGTTGGGGGTAGTGCCGTAAATACTCGTCGAAACTTGTTTTACTTGTTTTATGCCGTTGAACTGCGGCGATGCGGCGACGGGCGGGCTGTAGACGCAGAGAAGTTGTTTCAAAGTTTCGACAACAACTTTGAAACAACTTCTCTCTGATGGGGCGGGGCTACTGCTTATAACTGCTCAGGAAGTTCCCCAGCCGCTCGATCGCGTCCTCTAGTTCCGAGGCCCAGGGCAGGGTGACCACACGGAAGTGATCCGGGGTGGGCCAGTTAAATCCGGTGCCGTGCACCATCAGGATCTTCTCCTTGCGCAGCAGATCCAGCATGAATTGCCCGTCATCGTGAATCTCATGCACGTTGGGGTCGAGCCGGGGGAAGGCGTACAGGGCACCCATGGGTTTCACGCAACTCACGCCGGGAATGGCGTTGAGCTTCTCATAGGCCACGTTGCGCTGCCGCAACAGGCGGCCGTGTTCTCCGGTGAGGTCGTAGATGGATTGCCGCCCGCCCAGGGCCACCTGGATCGCGTGCTGCGCGGGAACGTTGGGGCACAGGCGGGTGCCGGCCAGGAGTTCCAGCCCCTCGATGAACCCGCGCGCGTGACTCTTCGGCCCGGTGAGCACCATCCACCCCGCGCGATACCCCGCCACGCGGTATGCCTTGGACAGCCCGTTAAACGTGATGGTGAGCAGATCCGGGGCGAGCCCCGCGATGGAGATATGCTGTGCGCCGTCATACAGAATGCGGTCATAAATCTCATCGGCCAGGATCAGGAGGCCATGCTCGCGGGCAATGTCCACGATCCCCTGCAAAATCTCGCGGGAGTACACCGCGCCGGTGGGATTATTGGGGTTAATCACCACGATGGCCTTGGTCTTATCCGTCACCTTGGCCCGAATATCCTCTAGCGAGGGGTTCCAGTTATCCTCCTCGTCGCACAAATAGTGCACCGGAGTGCCCCCGGCTAGCGACGTCGCGGCAGTCCACAGCGGGTAATCCGGTGCGGGAATGAGCACCTCGTCGCCGTCGTTAAGCAAAGCCTGGGTGGTCATGGTGATGAGCTCGGATACGCCGTTGCCCAGGAAAACGTCGTTGACGTCGAAGGAGGGGAAGCCGTCGATGAGTTCGTAGCGGGTGACGATGGCGCGGCGCGCCGGGATAATACCCTTGGAGGTGGAATAGCCCTGTGAGGTGGGCAGGGAGGCGATCATGTCCCGCATGATGACGTCTGGGGCGTCGAAGCCAAACACGGCTGGGTTGCCGGTGTTGAGTTTGAGAATGCGGTGGCCGTCAAGTTCCATGCGCTCGGCCTCGGCGGCGACGGGGCCGCGGATCTCGTAGAGAACATTCTTCATCTTCTCCGACTGGTCGAACTCGCGGCGCTTGCGGGGTTGCTTGGGGGCGGGGGTCTCGTTCATGGGAACTATCCTAGAACGTCCGGGTGTGGGGGTAGTGACAATTATGGTGACAATGGTGGGGATGTGTGTGTCAGTTTGTCAGATGGATTGTCACTACGGGGCGTATAGATTGTCACTACCGCAGGTCAGGGCGCATACAATGTTGCGACAATCGTGTCAGAACATTGTCACTTGGTGTTGCTACTGACGCCGCTGCATGGTGCTCCGCGCAAAGTTGTAGGCGCTGTTCTTCAACTCGTGCTGGAGTTCTAGGCGCTGCGCGCGCCGCTCGATGGCGCGTTGACGCTCGGCTTCTTTGATCTCCCGAACCCGCCGCTTGTTCAAGGCCCGGGGGCTAGGGGCATTCCACGCGGACGGGCCGATCTTGAGTATGTAGAGCAGGACGAAGACGGTGGGAATGGCCACCAGGGCCGCAGTGGGATTCTGATTGGCAAAGGAGATCCACAGAGCAATGATGGAGGTCAGCGCCAGAATCCCAGCCTTGGGATACCGGGAGGCCTGCCGAGCGGCCTCAATCTCCTCGGCGGAATATACCTGGACGGACTTATCCACCTGGTGAACCGGCAGCGGAGGAAGATCAATAAAAAGCTGTTCGATTTCGTAACGATACTGTGCGCGGGCTGCGGCCTGGCAGCGGGCATCGTATTCATCCACCCCGAGGCGTCCCTGGGAAAAGGCAGTGCCCAGGAGGGACATAGCCTGGGCACGCTCATCATCGCTGAGACGAACACGATCATTCATGGTGCTCATCCTATCGCAGGAAAGCGCTTTTGGAGCAGGGCTATGCTCCGGGAGGCGGCACTGCGCCACCCGGCTTCGGCACGGCATTGCCTGGTTGCGGCGGGGTAGGAACAGATTGGCTGGGCTTGGGGACGGTGCTTCCTGGGCGTGGTACCGAGTTACCGGGCCGGGGCGGGGTAGGAACGGCGCTGCCGGGGGCTGGTGCGGAGCCTCCTGGGGGTGGCACTGCGCCGCCGGGTTGTGGCGGGGTAGGAACCGAACTCTCCTGCCGGGGCACTGCGTTCCCAGGCTGAGGAGGCGTGGGGGCAGAACCACCAGGAACGGGCACCGCACTACCTGGCCGTGGAACAGAAGCACCGGGTTTGGGCACGGCGCTTCCAGGTTGCGGTGGCGCAGGTGTGGCTGCACCGGGGGTGGGCACCGCACCACCCGGTTGCGGAATGGGGGGCGTCGGCGGCACGGGCGCGCCCCCCGGAACGGGAACCGCGCCACCGGGCTGCGGTACCGCTGTCCCCGAGGGGGTGGGGGGCGGAGTCGAAGCGGGAGCCGGTACCTTACTTTGCTCGGGAGCGGGCGGCGTCGATAGTTTCTTCGGAGTGAGCGGCAGCGCGGTGCGCACGGGGGCATCGAGGAACTCGCGTTCGCGCGGGGCGGGCAGGTGACCATCGACCAGCACGGAATCCCGCAACATGCGGGCGACGTCGCGCACCACCGGAGCCTGGGAGGGCTCCTCGCTCAGCGCCTTGACTCCGCCGCTCATCATGGTGTTGCAGAAGGGGCAGCCGACGGCGATTTCTTCCGCCCCGGTGTTCAGCGCCTGCTGGGTGCGAAACTCGTTGATGCGGGTGCCGAGTTTTTCTTCCATGAACATGCGCGCGCCACCGGCGCCGCAGCAGAAGGCCTCGTTGCGGTTGCGATCCATCTCGCGGAGTTCCATGCCGGTGGCCCCGAGGAGCGCGCGGGGAGGATCAAAAACCTTGTTGTGGCGGCCCAGAAAGCAGGGATCGTGGTACGTGATGGGCTTGCGGTTATGTGGGCCGCGCGGCACGGGGGTCAGGCGCTTTTCGCGCACCAGGCGATTGAGTAATTGCGTGTGATGGAAAACGTCGTAGTGCCCGTCAAAGTCCGGGTACTCGTTGCGCAGGGTGTTAAAACAGTGCGGGCAGGTGGTGATGATTTTGCGCTGGCCCTGGGGAACGCCCTCAAAGGTGTTATTAAGAGTGGCGATGGTGTCGGTGGCCAACATCTGAAACAGGAACTCGTTGCCCGCGCGGCGGGCGGGATCGCCGGTGCAATTTTCTCCCGTGGAGAGGACAGCAAACTTCACCCCGGCGGTGTGGAGCAATTCCACCACGGCGCGGGTGGTCTTTTTGCCCTCATCGTCAAAGGCACCGGCGCAGCCCACCCAGAAGAGATACTCGGTATCGGAGAAGTCCATGACATCCTCGCCCACCACGGGCACCTCTATGCCATCGCGACGGGCCTCCTCCACCCAGGTGGCGCGCTCGGCGGAATTACGCCCCCAGGGGTTGCCCTTGACCTCAAGGTTCTTGAACATTCCCGCCAATTCCGAGGGAAAATCGGAATCCACCAGCACCTGGAATCGGCGCATATCGGTGATGTGGTCTATGTGCTCAATATCCACCGGACACTGTTCCACGCAGGCACCGCAATTGGTGCAACTCCACAGCACATCGGGGTGAACGGCCTGATTCTGGCCCACTAATTTCAGCACGTCCACTCCGGCCTCGGAGGAATCTGCCTGATACAGGGAAGGATCGCGCAGATACTTCTCATTATCTAAGGCCACGTCCCGCAGGGAGGTCATCAATAACTTGGGGCTTAGCGGCTTATCCGTATTCCACGCCGGGCACAATTCCTGGCAGCGTCCGCACTCGGTGCAGGTGGTGGCGTCGAGAAGCATCTTCCAGGGAGCCTGGGGCAGCGTGCCGACGCCCACCTGCTCCCCCTCCTCGGCATCGTCCAGGGAGACCGGTTGGAGCGGGCCGAGGGGACGCTCGCGGCGGAAGAAGATGGTGAAAAACGCCAGGAAGCGGTGCCAGCCCACGCCCCAATTCAGGTGCAGGGCCACGGCCACGAGAAAGACCATGCCGTCCAGCAGTTTTGCCAGGGCGAACGCACTGACCAGCACCGGCGAGGCCGGCAGCAGCGCGGCGAGGCGGATACTCAGGAAGTCCGCCCACGGGGAACCACCGCCATAGGCGGCGATCTTGGCGGCCTTGACCAGCAACATTCCCAGGGCCTCGGTAGCCACCACGGCCTCGATCAGGCGGGCCGCAGTGGGATTAGAGCCATAGAAGCGACTGCCCTTATCCGTGTGTCCCAGGCGCAGGCGCACGCCGATGAGCAGCGCGATCCCCAGCAGCGTGCCCACCGCCAGCACCTCCTCCGCGAAGTGATACGGCGGCCAATGGTGCAGCAGCGGCCACCCCCCGGCGGGATAAAAGGCCTGGATATAGGCCTCAAACCACACCACGGCGCCAAAGAGGAACCCCACCATCACCGCCCAGTGCGCGGCCCCCACCCACGGCTTTTTCATCATGCGCGGGTGCGCGAACACCTCCACCAGCACGCGGCCCAGGCGGCGCAACGGGTGAGAGAACCGGCCGGGGGAGGTGGTGCCGGAGGAAATCAGCCGGAAGATGCGCCAGGCGGCGCGGATAAAGAGGAACCATGCGGGCAGCGAGAGCAGCACGCCGAGGCTACCGAGGACAAAGGTGGTGGAGGTCATGCCTTCTAGGGGGTGGGGAACGGGAAACGGTGTTCCCCTTACCTTAAAGGGTGGACGGCGCGGTGCCCTAAGAATTAAGCCATGAGTGAGCCGTAGGTCTCATGGGGGAAGGTTCCGCGCAGCGCCGGGGAGGGTGTCTGACTTCCTGCCGATTCAACTCTCAGGTTCGGGTGGGCGTCACAACTGCCGCACTAATATAGTACCGCATGTAGTATCATTTCTGCGTGCGCGAAGAGAAGGCCCTGCTCATGCTCGATAGTTTCCGTAGCTCGCCTGCTAACGTGCGGTTCTCTGACCTGGAGAAAAATATGTAGCCATTTCTTTGGGGAGCCTCGATCCCGGCGTGGGCCACACCAGGTGTATCGGATGCCGTGGCCGGGAGACCCCCGAGTCAATATCCAAAACGATCATGGCAAGGCCAAGAAATACCAGGTTGAGCAGGTGCTTCGGGCTATAGAAAAGTTGCAGAAGGAAGGACGATGATGATGGATGCGGAGAAGTACACCTACCAGGTCTTTTGGTCGGAGGAAGATCAAGAGTATGTGGCGACGGTTCTAGAGTTTCCTTCCCTATCGTGGTTAGCCCCGCTGCGCCGTGAAGCTGAGGACGGACTGGTGAACCTCGTTGCGGATGTACTTGAGGATATGAAGGAAAGCGGAGAGGCTGTTCCTACCCCTTTTGGGGCGCAGACCTACTCCGGGAAGTTTCAGGTACGCACCTCCCATTCTCTGCATCGAGATCTGGTTATGGAGGCGGCACGAGAGGGAGTTTCTCTCAACGCGCTGATTAATCGGAAACTCTCTTCTGTGTAGTGGGCGTTGTGTAGCGGAGCGGTGATTCCATGATCGGCTCCGTAGGCGCTCTTTGGGTGTCGGACGGATCGTTTTCTTGTATGGGGCGAGGCCGTGCAAGGCGCAGTGTGGTACTTTCCTGCCTGTATGGGAGGCGCGGAGGGGAGCGCTGCTTGGGGGTAGGGCTGTACCACGCCAGAGTGATTGCCTTCATTGGTGGCTGCACTGATCCCTGTCTAGAAAAATGCAAGAAATCTACGGTGGAATCGGTGGTGAGATTAATCTGAACAATCGTGACATTATTTCTTTACTTCCTTGCTTTTATCTGAGCGTGGGTGTGTGATGCTTCTGTAGAATCTTTGCTACTTTTCTAGTCGAAGGGGCGGGTGGGATATTCTGTGTTATATCTTATCTGGTATCGCTTGACCTTTCTTTGAGAGGAAAGAACATGGTGAATAGAAAGAACGTCAGTACTTCCTGCTGGGGGATGCCTGCTGAGGTGGCGCGAGGTTCCTATGGAAAGATTGTCTGCTCGATGATCTTGGGGGCGGGGCTGCTTGTGGCCTGTAGCTCTGGTGACGGGGGAGAGGTGAGCGGTGCTTCTGTGCAGGCGGAGGCTCCCGTGACATCTACTGCGGTGAGGTCTGCTGGGGAAACGGAAAAGAACGTGGAAACCCCGACCACGGTGAATTCGGAGAGCACTCCACGCGCAGATGCTAAGCGGGAAAACGCGGATACGTGTGGGGAGTTGGCTTCTTTGGGTAAGAGTGGTCGTATTGTGTGGGATAAATATGAGAGTAAACCTGGGGATTCCGTAGTGGGGTATTGTGATGGGCAATGGGCTGAGGCGGGGATAGGTGGTACTGACGGAACCGGATCGCCTTTGTTCTGGGACGGTTCCACGTGGCAATCGGTGTCGGCCAAATCTAACGGTGGTACTGCGGCAGCCTGTTGGGACACGCAGGCCCTTGCGGCACAGGGTGCACCCCAGGGGGTTATCGATTTGGTGCCCGATTGCAGTGATTACCAAGAGCCACGGCAGACCGCACAGAACGCGCCTCAACAAACTGCTTCTTTAGCCGGCGTAGAAAGCCTGGCTGCTTACGAGCAGCCCCAGTGCGATGGCCGGTACATCACGATTGTGGATAGCGTTGTTCTCCCCGAGCGCCTCCCTGGGGAGGATCAGGTGGTGCAGCAGCGTCTCAATAACTATCCGGTAGCCAAGACCGCCAAGCCGGGGGCGTGTCCGTCCTTGCGGGCCAACAAGCCGGATAGTCAGGGCCGCTCGTTCATTGATGCGGAATATGACGGCGGGTACATCATTCCCATCTATTACGATTACGGCGCGGATCGCTCTGCGGCGTGCGCCGCCGCCCAGCAGTATTCGGGCGCTTACGCGCGCCAACTCACTCAGGTGGAGGGGGATTACAACAACCCCTGTGGCTGAGTCGGCCAGACGCTCACCCAAGCTTCTTGAAGCCCGCCCCAGAAAAGCCCTTACACCCGCACCGCCCCCGGCTGCCCGGCCAGCGCCTGGTAGCTGGGCCCGGCGAAGAAGGGAGTGTCGGGGTGCAGCACGTCGGCGGTGTAGAACCAGTCGGCGCGCACGGCCTGGGGCGTGACGTCGATGGTCATGTACCCGTGGTGCTCAAAGTCGATCATCTTGTACCAGGGGTCCATGAATTTCAGGGCCTCCTGGGCCATGCCCACTACGCCGCGCATGGACTCCGCGAGTTCTGGTTTGGAGGCCACGCTCTCGAAGAATCCGGGGGCGCTGATGGAGGGGGTCACGAACTCGGTGGCGGCGGCCTGTCCGCCGCGCTGGGCGCGGTAGGAGAAGATGTCGCGGGGGATGTCGCTGGCCCAGGAGGAGTGGATGTCTCCGGTGAGGAATACCACGTTGTTCATGCCGTTGCCGGCGATGAGGTCGATGATGCGCTGGCGCTCGGCCATGAAGCCGTCCCACTGATCCGTGTTGAGGGGGAAGCCTTGGTCGGGCACGCCGAGTTTGTCTACCAGCCAGGAGTGCACGCGGGGGTCGATGCTGTCCGGCAGGGTCATGGGGGCGAACATGACCTCGTTGGCCACGATCTGCCATTGGGCGGTGGAGGCGGTGAGGGAGTCGGAGAACCACTGGAATTGTTCGGAGCCGAGCATGGAGCGCTCGGGGTTGGCGGCCTCGCGGAGGAAGTCCGGGTTGGTGTTGGTGCGGTTGGCCTCGCCGTATTGGAGCAGTTGGATGTCTCGGTAGGAGCGGAGGTCGGGGATGATGAACTCGAAGAGGCTTCCGTAGCGCAGGGTGCGGTAGAGGCGCTGGCTGAGCCCGGAGGAGTCCGGGCCGGAGGGGCGCACGGGCATCCACTCGAAGTAGGCACGGCTGGCCTCGGCCTTGATGGCGGCAAAGACGTCGTCTTTTTCGGCGGAGTTGCCGCCTAGTCCCTCGCGCCAGGCGTTGTCCCCGAACTCGTGGTCGTCCCAGATGGCGATCATGGGTTTGGCGGCGTGGAGGTCCGCGAGGTCGGGGTCGAGGTGGTAGATGCCCTGGCGGATGCGGTAATCGGCCAGGGTGCGGGTGCGGTTGGCGGGTTGCACGGTGCGCACCTGGGTGTCGTAGAGGCCGTTGTATCCGCCGGTCTCGTATTCGTAGGTGTAATCGCCCAGGTGGAGCACAAATTGGATGTCTTCGCGCTCGGCCATGTCGCGGTAGCCGCGGAAGTAGCCGGATTCGAAGTTGGAGCAGCTTGCTACGCCGAAGCGCGCGTGGGTGGCGGCGGTACCGTCGGCGGGCATGGTGCGGGTGCGGCCGGTGCGGGAGTAGGTGCCGGCGGCGGGGCCGTCGATAATGCGGAAGCGGTAGAAGTACGCGGTGTCGGGTTTGAGGCCCTGGACGTCGATTTTCACGGTGTGGTCGGTGTCCGTGGTGGCGGGGTATTCGCCGTGCTGCGCGGGGACGGTGAACTCGGCGTCGGTGGCTACCTCCCAGGCCACGCGGGTGTCCGGGCCGATGCCGGAGCCGGGAAGGGCCTCCGGGGTGGGGGTGACGCGCGTCCAGATGATGACGGCCTCGGGCAGCGGATCGCCTGATGCCACGGAGTGCTGGAAGGGGGCGCCGGGTTCCTCGGCGCGGGCGCGGGGGAAGTTGCGGCCCACGGTGGTGGCGCCTAGCGTGGCGACGCCCAGAAGGCTGGCGCTTTTGAGGAAGTTGCGGCGGGCGATGTGCGTGTTCACGGGGCCTCCTGAAAGCGGCGGGAAACGGGGAACAGTGGGATACCTCTAGGTAGGCTAATCCCGGTGGGGCGGGGAGGATAATGCGGCGAAGCGGGGCGGGGGAAAGTTCACTCAAAGTTTCCGTGGCGTTATTTCTTGTTTACTTTCCGTTTGCTTGGCGCTTGCGGGGCAAGATAGACAGGTTGGTCTGGGTGTATTTATTTTCACGCCCGTTTTTCTTGTGTTTATGCAGTTGGGAGGAGGTATTGCGGGCGGTTAGTAGTATAGACAGATCGGAACATTCTTTATAGACCGATCGGTATGACTATGGTGGTGCACACTTCCCGAACCGTTCTTTGTCACACCGTTTCCCAAGGAGCCACGCACCATGGCACCACACACCGCAACCCGCCCTCGCCCCGCCAGCCGCCCCCGCAGGGCCCCCAAGCCCGAGGGGCAGTGGAAGATCGACGGGCGCAGCCCGCTCAACGATGACGAGCGCATCAAGCAACAAGAGGACGCCTTTGCCATCAAGCAGCGCGTGATCGACGTTTATTCCCAGCAAGGCTTTGAATCCATCGCCGCAGAGGACATGGCCCCGCGCCTGAAGTGGCTGGGCATCTACACTCAGCGTCGCCAGGATCTGGGCGGGGAATACACCGGGCAGCTGGATAACTCCGAGTTGCAGGACAAATACTTCATGATGCGGGTGCGCTTCGACGGCGGCCAGGCCAGCCCGGAGCGGTTGCGCGTGGTGGGGGAAATTTCCCGCGATTACGCGCGCGGCACGGCGGACTTCACGGATCGCCAGAATATCCAGTTGCATTGGATCCGCATCGAGGACGTCCCCGCGATCTGGGAGAGGCTCGACTCCGTGGGCCTTTCCACCCTCATGGGCTGCGGTGACGTGCCGCGCGTGATCCTGGGCTCCCCGGTGGCCGGGGTGGCCGCTGAGGAGATCATCGATGCCACCCCCGCCATCGAGGAAATCCTGGAACGCTACGTGGGCACGGAGGAATTCGCTAACCTCCCGCGCAAGTTCAAGACCGCCATTTCCGGACACGCCCGCCAGGACGTCACCCATGAGATCCAGGACGTCTCCTTTGTGGCCTCCGTGCACCCCGAGCACGGCGCGGGCTTCGAGTGCTTTGTGGGCGGCGGCCTGTCCACCAATCCCATGCTGGCCCAGCCGCTCGGCGCGTGGATTCCCCTGGACGAGGTGCCCCGCGTGTGGGCCGGGGTGGCGGGCATCTTCCGCGATTATGGTTTCCGCCGCCTGCGCAACCGCGCCCGCCTGAAGTTTCTGGTGGCCCAGTGGGGCGTGGAGAAGTTCCGCGAGGTGCTGGAGCGCGAGTACCTGGGGTATTCGCTTATCGACGGCCCCGCCATCACCACCAACCCGGGCAACAGGGATCACATCGGCGCGCACCCGCAAAAGAACGGCCTGTTCTATCTGGGCGTGAAGCCCACCGTGGGACACACCACGGGGGAACAACTCATCGCCGTGGCCGAGGTGGCCGAGCGCTTTGGGATCACCCGGATCCGCACCACCGTGGACAAGGAACTGCTCTTCCTCGATGTCCCCCGCGAGCGGCTGGCCGATCTGGCCGCCGCGCTCGACGAGGTAGGGCTGTATTCCGCGCCGAGCGAGTTCCGCCGGGGAATCATCTCCTGCACCGGCCTGGAGTTCTGCAAACTAGCGCACGTGACCACCAAGGCCCGCGCCATTGCCCTGGTGGACGAGTTAGAAGAGCGGCTGGGGGACGTGGACGTGCCGCTAAAAATCTCCCTGAACGGCTGCCCCAATTCCTGCGCCCGCACGCAGGTATCGGACATCGGCCTCAAGGGGCAAACCGTGACGGACGCGGACGGCAACCGCGTGGAGGGCTTCCAGGTGCACCTGGGCGGCTCCATGTCCCTCGACCCCAACTTTGGCCGCAAGCTCAAGGGGCACAAGGTGGTGGCCGAGGAACTGGGCGACTACGTGGTGCGCGTGGTCACCGCCTTCAAGGAACAGCGCGAACCCGGCGAGCAGTTCCGGCACTGGGTGACCCGCGCCGACGAGGAGGCCCTGCGATGAGCCTGCGCAGAAAGCCCAACCCCAACCGCAACCACCCCCTGTACTGCCCCTATTGCGCCGGGGAACAACTCTTCCCCGACGCTCACACCGAGTTCGCCTGGCTGTGCGCCGAGTGCCTGCGGGTATTCGAGGTGAAGTACCACGGCCAGGACGATCCCCCAGAGCGCCCCGCTCCCTCTCTTTCCACGGCCCAGGCCCTACGACGATCGCTACAGCGACACAAGGAGGAACAATGACCGCCCGCGTGAATCTGCTGGGTGGACCCGCCGCCCGCGACCCCGAGGTCTCCCCCGAGGGGCCGCGCACCACCGCGCCCCTGCCCGAGGACATAGCCGCAAAGAACGCCGAGTTGGTGGAGCGCCACGCCGCCGATCTCTACGACGCGGACGCCGCCACCATCATGGGTTGGGCCCGCGAGCACGCCCCCGGCGCGGTGGCGATCACCCTCTCCATGGAAAACACCGTGCTCGCGGAACTGGCCGCCCGCCACCTGCCCGAGGCGGACTTCTTGTTCCTGGACACCGGATACCATTTCCCGGAGACGCTGGCGGTAGCGGGGGGCGTCGATAAGCGCTACCCGCAACGCCTGGTCACGGTGCGGCCCCTGCTGGACAGAAAGCAACAGGACGCCGCCTACGGGCGCGACTTATACCGCACGCACCCCACGGCCTGCTGCCGCATGCGCAAGGTGGAGCCGCTGGCGCGGGCGCTCTCCCCCTACGCCGGGTGGGTGACCGGGCTGCGCCGTGCCGACGCCCCCACCAGGGCGCAGGCCCCGGCGCTGTCCCTCGACGCCACGGGCAGGCTGAAGATCTCCCCGCTCGTCACCTGGACGCTGGCGGATACCCAGCGCTACATCGAGCGCCACCGCCTCATCGAGCACCCCCTGACCCACCGGGGGTACCCCTCCATCGGCTGCGCCACCTGCACCCTGCCCGTGGCCGAGGGGGAGGACCCCCGCGCCGGGCGTTGGGCCCACTCCACCAAGACAGAATGCGGATTACACTCATGAGCCTTTCCCCACATTTACGAGACCTGGAAAATGAATCCCTCCACATCCTGCGGGAGGTGGCCGGGCAGTTTGATAAAGCCGCCCTGCTCTTTTCCGGCGGCAAGGATTCCGTGGTGGTTTTTGAACTCGCCCGGCGGGCCTTCGCCCCGGCTCCCGTCCCCTTTGAACTCCTCCACGTGGATACCGGATACAACTTTCCCGAGGTCCTCGCGTTCCGCGACGCCCTGGTGGAGCGCACCGGCGCGCGCCTGCGCGTGGCCCGGGTGCAGGACTGGATTGATCGCGGTGACCTGCGTGAACGTCCCGATGGCACCCGCAACCCCCTTCAAACCGTGCCCCTGGTGGAGACCATCGCGCAGCAGGGCTATGACGCCGTGCTGGGCGGGGCGCGCCGCGATGAGGAACGCGCCCGCGCCAAGGAAAGGGTGTTCTCCGTGCGCGATTCCTTTGGCGGCTGGGACCCGCGCCGCCAGCGGCCGGAATTGTGGTCGCTGTATAACGGCGCGCACCTTCCGGGGGAGAATATCCGCGTTTTTCCCATTTCCAACTGGACGGAAACGGACGTCTGGGAGTACATCGGGGCGCGCGAAATAGAACTGCCCTCCCTGTACTTTTCCCACGAGCGGGAGGTGTTTCACCGTGACGGCATGTGGCTCACCCCCGGCCCCTGGGGCGGGCCCCGCGCGGGGGAGGAGGTGCAGCGCCGCCGGGTGCGGTACCGCACCGTGGGGGACATGTCCTGCACCGGGGCCGTGGACTCCACCGCCGCCACCGTGGCGGACGTGATAGCCGAGATCGCCACCTCCACCCTGACCGAGCGCGGTGCCACCCGCGCCGATGACCGGCTCAGCGAATCCGCGATGGAGGATCGCAAAAAGGAAGGGTATTTCTGATGAGCACTATTACTTCTGCCCCCGCTTCCTCCCCTGGTTTCGGCGCGGCCCTCGTCCGGCGCGAGACGCTGCGGCTGTGCACCGCCGGTTCCGTGGATGACGGCAAATCCACCTTCGTGGGCCGCCTGCTGCACGATACGCACTCGGTGTTGGCCGATCAGCTCGCCGCCGTGGAACGCACCTCTACCGAGCGCGGCTTCCAGGGCCTTGATCTATCCCTCCTCGTGGACGGTCTGCGCGCCGAGCGCGAGCAGGGGATCACCATCGACGTCGCCTACCGCTACTTTTCCACCCCCGCCCGCACCTTTATCCTGGCGGATACCCCAGGCCACGTGCAGTACACCCGCAACACGGTCACCGGCATGTCCACCTCGCAGGCCGTGGTGCTGCTGGTGGACGCGCGCCACGGGATCGTGGAGCAAACCCGCCGCCACCTCACCGTGGCCGGTCTGCTGGGCATAAACCACCTGGTGTTGGCGGTGAACAAGATAGACTTGGTGGGTTTCTCCGAGGAGGTTTTCCACGCCATCGAGGCGGAGTTCGTGGCCCTGGCGCGGGAGCTCGACATTGAGCACGTCCGGGTGGTGCCCATCTCCGCCCTGCACGGGGACAACGTGGCGCAGCCCTCCACCCGCATGGCCTGGTATGAGGGCCCCACGGTGCTGGGAGTTTTAGAGGCCATCCCGGTGGACGCCGGGCGCGCCCAGCGCCTCCCGCTGCGCTTCCCCGTGCAGCACGTGATCCGCGAGCACGCCCAGGACTATCGCGGCTACGCGGGCCGGGTGGACGCCGGGCGGGTGTCCGTGGGCGAGGAGATCGTCACCCCCGGAGGCAGAACCGCGCGGGTCAGCCACATCGACACCGCCGACGGCCCCGCTAAGGAAGCCCGCGCCGGGCAGTCCGTGGTGCTGCGCCTGGATCGGGAGATCGACGTGGTGCGCGGCGACCTCCTGGCCACCGATCCCCCGCGCACCACCCGCTCCTTCCCCGCCACGGTGGTGGGGGTATCCGAGTCTCCCTTGAGGCCGGGCACGCTGGTGAAGGTGCGCTACGGCACCGCCCTGGAAAAGACCCGGATTACTGCCGACGCCCCCGTGGGGCTCAACGACGTTGCCCGCGTCACCGTGGAGGTGGCCCGCCCCCTCCCGGTGGAGCCCTACGCCGCGCGCGGTGCGGTGGGCGCGTTTTTGCTGATCGACGCCACCACCGGCGACACCCTGGCGGCGGGATTGGTGGCCGCACCATGACGCTCATCACCCTGGCCCACGGCTCCCGGCACCCCCTCGCGGGGGAGACGGTGTCGGCTCTTACCGCTGTTGCCGGTGCGCGGCTGGGCGTGCGGGCAGAGGCGGCCCACCTGGAACTAAGCGATCCTTTGCTACCCGCGTTAGCGACCCGCCTGGCCCGGCGTGGACACCGCAGCGCGGTGGTGGTGCCGCTGCTTTTTACCCACGCCTACCACGCGCGCCACGATGTTCCCGCTGCTCTTTTTGCAGCGCGCGGAAGCGGCCTGGACTTGACGCTGGCCTCGCCCCTTGGCCTGGGCCCGGAGGTGGAATCCGTGGTGGCTGGGGCGGTGGCCTCGGACGCTGATCCCGCCGCCCAACTGGTGTTTTACGCCGTGGGTTCCTCTAGGCCGGGGGCCAACACCGAGGTGGCGGCCCTGTGCTCGCGGGTGGCGAGGCGCACCGGGCGCGGGCACACGGTGGTCTACGCCACCGGGGCGGGCCGGGGCGTGGGGATCGCGGGGCTTTCTGAGGCGGCTCGTCGGCATAAGAACCTGCACCTGGTGCCGCTCTTTGTGGCACCGGGCCTGCTCCTGGCCAAGGCCCTGGCGGCGGCGCCGGGGATCGCGGCGCTAAGGGGTGCCACCATCGGGGTTTCGCGGCCGCTGGGCACGCTACTGGCACCCCTTGTGCAGCAGAGGTATCTGGAGGCCGAAGCCTCGGAGAAAGCGAGGGCCGCCTGATGCGAACGCTGATCCTGGTGTGCCTGGGCGGGCTTGCCGCCCAACTCGTAGACGGCGGCCTGGGCATGGGCTTCGGAGCCACCTCCACCACCATCCTCATCGCCCTGGCGGGAATCGGCCCGGCCCAGGCCTCTGCCGTGGTACACACCGCGGAACTGGGAACCACCTTGGCCTCGGGCCTGAGCCACTGGCGCTTTGGCAACGTGGACTGGCGCGTGGTGGGGTATTTGGCCATACCCGGGGCGGTGGGGGCCTTTGTGGGAGCCACGGTGCTCGCCAATGTTTCCACCGAGGCCGCCCGCCCCCTCACCGCCGCGATTCTGCTGCTCATCGGCGTGAATCTCCTGTGGCGATTCTCCAGGGGGCGGGTGCGCGCCCGCAGCCCCAAGCCACACCACCCGGGATTCCTTGTGGGGCTGGGGCTCTTCGGCGGCTTTATCGACGCCTCCGGGGGCGGCGGCTGGGGGCCGGTAACCACCTCCACCTTGCTCGGTCTCGGACGCACCGAGCCGCGCCGGGTGGTGGGGACGGTCAACACCGCCGAGTTCCTAGTGACGCTGGGGGCCGTGGCGGGGTTTGTGCTGGCGCTCTGGGAGGATCTGGTGGCGAACTTTGTGCTGGTGGGCGCCCTGCTCATCGGCGGGGTGATCGCGGCCCCGATCGCCGCCTGGTTGGTCACGCGCCTGAACCCGGCCGCGCTGGGGGTGGTGGTGGGAGCGCTCCTGGTGCTGCTCAACCTCCCCACCCTGTGCGCGCCGCTGGGGGTGCCGGGGCCGGCGGTGCTGGCGGCGCAGGTGATGGTGCTAGCCGGTGGCGTGATCCTGGCGGTGCGGGCATGGCAGCGGGCCACGCGGGAGCACCAGCCCACCGCGCGCGTGGTGGAGGAAGAGACCGTGGCGGTGGGGTGAGGGGTTCATCTTGGAGTTGCGGTTAGGTATGCACGGATCAAGTTCCTCCAGCGTCATCCCATGTGGTGTAGCGCAGTAAGCGGAATAAAGCGCGGTGGGGAGACCGGGCGTTGCCGAGGTCAGTGCTTCCACGTGGTTTTCTTTCTCAACCGTGATATGTCATGTTGCACGGGGAACATTGAGATCGGCACCGTAGTCGAGTTCTAAATTAATCTTGTTTGCCTCGTTCAGCACGCGGTCAAGGGAACATGTCAAATGGTTCGTTGCTTGTGGTGGGGCGGATGAAAGTTTGTGAGATTTCGAATGGGTAGATTATGATTCCTCCCCAATAGGTTTTCCTGCGGAGCCATGCGTGAGTGTTTCGAGAGGTGTATGTTTTGGTTGGCGATCTGGTCCTTGTTTGGAGCTAGGCGATTTTACGTGTGGGGATATTCGAGACGTCGATGGTAAGGCGGGCATGGAAAAGGTCATAGGATTGTTGTATTCCTGACCAGAACTCGGCAGAATTTCCGAAGTATGCCGCCAAGCGAACGGCGAGGGGGGCTGTGAGACTTATCTTCCCGTGAATAAGTTTTGATATTTGCGATTCGGCTACGCCAATATCCTGTGCCAGGCGGTACTGTGTGAGATTCATGGGTTCAAGGAACTCTAGGGCGAGTATTTCTCCGGGGTGCGGAGCGGGGGTAATTTCTGTATCCGCGTGGTTGTTGGTGTCAGTGGTAGTCAATGAATTCGACATTTTTTGCTCCGTGTTCTGTCTAGGTGAAGATGATGCGGTACTGGTTGTTTACGCGAATAGAATGGTAGTTGGCTAGGTTCCCTTTTAGTCGCTCTAGTCGGTTGGCTGGTGGTATCCGAAGATCATTGAGTGAGATTGCGTTATCTAGAATAGTAAGTTTACGTCGAACAATGCGCCGCAGCTCTGGAGGGATGTATCTGGGCGGTATGCCGTGAACATGGAAGAGCCGCAGGCTTTTCTCCCTAAACTCCATGATCAGATACTATCACGGTGTGAAAGGTGTGCGGAGAGTAAAAAGCCCCGCTCTAGTGCGGGGCTCAAGGGCGGGAACGGCTACTCTTCCTCGGGAGCTGAAGTAACAGACGCGGCCCCCTTGCGTCGGGTGAGGCTGCTGAGCCGTTGGCGCACAGCGTTGACCCCCTCGCTAGCGGTGATCGCCTCGCCCTGGGCTGTGGCGATCTGGATGTCGTCGATAGTAATTTCCCCGGCCCGCAGCGCTACCATCTCGGAGTGGTAGCGGAACCACACGGCAAAGACCGCCGCCACGGGAACCGCCAGGAAGGCCCCGATGATGCCAAAGAGCGTGGAGCCCACCGTGACGGCGAGCAGCACCACGGCGGCGTGGAGGTTCATGGCTTTGGACTGGATGATGGGCTGGAGGATATTGCCTTCCAGCTGCTGCACGGCGATGATGAGCACCAGCACCAGCACGGCGTTGGTCAGGCCGTTAGAAACCAGCGCGATAATCACGGCCAGGGCCCCGGCGGTGAAAGCACCCACGATGGGGATGAAGCCGGCAAAGAACGTCACGATGGCCAGCGCGAGGGCCAGGGGGACGTTGAGCAGCACGAGGCCCAGGCCGATGAAGAAGGCATCGACAAAGGAGACGAGGGCCTGCGCCCGCACGAACCCGGCGAGGGTATTCCAGGAACGAGACAGCACCTCGGTGAGATGCCAGCCAACGTTACCGCCGGTGTATTTGCGCATCCAGGGGAGGAAACGAGTGCCGTCCTTGAGGAAGAAGAACGTGAGCACCAGCGCCACCACGAGCGTGACCACGGCAGAAGAAGCAGAAGAAATACCGGAGAACACGCCCGAGGCGATGTTAGAGCCCTGGGATTGGATCACGGAGGTGATCTCCTGAATAACCCCATCAAACTCGCCTAGTTCCAGGTTGAGCGGCGGGCCTTGGATCCAATCTTGCACGCGGTTGATGCCGTCCGAGGCGCGATTAACAAGCTCGGGAATCTGCTTGGCCACGGAGGGGGCGATGGCGGAGAAGATACCCACCACGAGGCCAAGCGCCCCGAGCATCGTCAAGATGGTGGCAAGAGCGGCCGGTACCCGCCGCTTACGCAGGAAGGAAACGGGCGGCCACAGCACGGTGCAGATGATGAGGGCGAGGAGAACAGGCAACAAACCCACCCAGATCATGCCCAGACCCCGCCACAGGATCACTCCGGCGGCCACCAAAATGATGAAGCGCAGCGCCCACCCGGCCAGCCAGCGCCCGTCATGGCCCAGGATCACGGCGCGGTCGGTGACGTGTTCCTCGGAATCCGCCGGGGGCTTGGGGGCATCTGGATCGTCTTGGGAAGTGCCCTCGGCCAGAGCCTCGATGGCGGCGGGGAAGTCCTCGGAAACCCGGGTGGAGGTTTCCCGGGAGGGTTGCTTGATGGGTGATACCTCGGCGGCGCGCTCGGCCCCCGGGACATCGTGCTTCTTACGTTCGCTCATGCGTACTGAGGCTACGGCAATCAATCGGTTTTGGATAGGAGAGCGGCCACCCCGGCCACCACGGAACCTGCCGCCGCCGCGACCACGGGAGCGGCCCACCACAGCCCCTGGGCGAAGATCCTGCCCGGATTATTCAAGAAGGACATATCTTGCGTGGACAGCAACCCCACCACGGAACCCAGCACCAGGGCCAATATCCACGGCCCGAGCACGGGAAGGAGCAGGCGGAGCGTGGCCGCGCGGCCCGCCCCGAAATCCACCAGCACCCGGCGCAGCGGGCGGTGCTGCTGGCGGTGCAGCACCAGCAGGGCGGTCAAGGCGATCAGCGCGATGGCGCTGGCGGTAAGCGGATAGAGAATCTGCTCGGTGCGCAGCGCCTGCACCTGCGGCCCCTGGGCCTGGATGAGGTTGCCATAGCTGGCCTGGCCAATGAGCACTGCCTTGAACTCCCGCTGCTGCTCCGGGGAGAAAGAGGAGAACTCGGGGATTAACACCCTGGCGATGGCGGAGGGCACCAGGCCCAGGCGCTGCGCCTCGGGGGAATCCGTGCCCAGCACGATATTGGGTATGAGATCACTATCCAAAAGCGGAATGCTGGTGATTCTGGGGAGGGGCGCGGCCCCTTGAATGGTGCCGGTGGTGGAATGATAAAACGCGATGCCGCCGGTGCCGGAGGTGACGTATCGCTCCCCGCCGTGGTTGATAAGTTCCGCCGCGCGGGGAGAGGCCGCCAGGCCCACGAGGCCCAGCGGGGCATGATCGCAGAAAGAACCATCGACGATCTCCCCCACATGCTGTGGGAAGCACTCCGCACCCTGGCCGGTGGTAGCGCGGGGATACGTTTCCGCGCGCTCGGGGGCGACGGGATCGAGGAGAACCACGGCGGTGGACATGATCTCTGGGAAGCGCTCGGTGAGCATGTCCACCTTATTGGAATCCACGTGCGTGGCCACGAGGTAGCCCTCCGCGCCGGGAACGGCGGTTTTCATGTGATGGATCTGAATGCCTGCGGCGGTGCTGGTGAGCGCCGCCTGCCCGATCATCGCGGTGATAAGGGCCGTGGAGAAGAACGTGAGCACTGGCTTAGGCAGGCGGGTGCGGTAGCACAACTCGCTGCGGGACCAGCGCACGCCGAGGGAGATCGCTCCCGCCGCTAGGGCCGCGCACACCAGGGCGAAGCGATGACCCTGGAGAATGGTGAGGCCCCAGCGCATATAGAGGAAGAAACCGCAGAGACACAGGGCGATCACCCCGATCACCAGCCAGGCCCGCCGCGCCGGGGGAGAAAGAGGCCGGGAGCGATGAGCGTGTGCTTCCCACCGCCGTGCCCGCAGGAAGAGAACCGCGCACACGGCCGCGAGACCACCGACGAGGCATAGCGCCAGGAACACCAGCGCGGCACCGGGGCACGGAGAAACCCAGTTCTGATTCCACCACCGGCCTATCTCCGCGGGCCAGAGGCGGAATACCGCGAGGGCGGCCACAGACCCCGCGAGGGCACCTAGGGCGGATACCGCCAGGGCGGGCAGGCCCAACCACAGGGCGCCCGCAGCGGCGCTGCCGCCGCTGGCGCGATAACCCGAAAGGGCGGCGGCGTGGCGATGCAGGTAGGCCAGACCCAGGGCCGCCACCCCCGCCGTGACCACCACCGCGAGGATTCCCCGAAGCACCTCTAACCGGCCAAGATCGGCGGCCCGCGCCTCCTCCAACAGGCCCTGGCTGGCGATGTCCTCCGTGCCCGAACGGATAGCGTCGGTGCTGATGGCCTGCGCAAAGGAGGAATCCTTTTCCACCTCGGAGGAAACCAACCACGCCTCCGCCTCCCCGTGGGCGGCCGCGACGGTGTGGGGTGCGATGGCGTCGATAAGCAACTCCGTAGTATCCGCAGGGTTGGTGGTTAGGCCGGTGACGCGCAGGCTAAGCGGGGCGAACTCGGCGGCGTTCGGGGTGAGAGTGACGGTGCCGCCGGGTGAGACGCTCAGGGCCTCGGCCAGGGCGGTGGAGACCATGGCCTCGCCGGGGTTCTGGGGATAGGCGCCCTGGGAGAGCCAGCCGAGATCGGCGGGGCCGAAACTCAGGCGAGCCTGCGCGGAGGCCCCGCGATCCTGCTCGTCGCGCACCACCGCCTGCGCGGTGGTGATTCCCACGGCCTCGCCCCGGGCCACCCACTCGCGCAGATAGCGCTCTGTCTCGGGAAAAGCGGCGGTGACCTGCATGGAATAGCGGCCAAAATGCGCCTGAGCGGAGGCGGTGGTGGCCTCCCGGTACGCGGTGAGGCTCAGGCCCAACGAGAGCAGGAAGAACGGGGCGATCAGGCTAAAAAGCACGAGGCTTGCGGCGAGCCCCGGTGCACTGCGCAGCGCGCCCAGGCCAAAGCGCAGACGGATCACGGGGTCACCTCCACGCCCACGGAACCATCGCCCCGCAGCCGCCACAGGGTATCCGCGCGCCGAGCCACGGCGGGATCATGCGTGGCCACGATCACGGCGGCCTCGTTGCTCCTGGCCAGGCGCAGGAAAATATCCATGACCAGCGCGGAGTTATCAGAATCCAGAGCCCCGGTGGGCTCATCGGCCAGCACCAGGCGAGGCCGGTTCACCAGTGCCCGTGCGATAGCCACCCGCTGTTGCTCGCCGCCGGAGAGCGACTGAACCGGGGAACTCAGGTGCGCGCCCAGGCCCACCTCCTCTAATAACTCGGCGGCGCGATCCGGCTCCGCGCGCAGCGTGCCGGCGATGTCCTGCGCCAACCGCACGTTATCCAGGGCGCTGAGGTACGGCACCAGGTGATAGTCCTGATACACGCGCGCGATGATCCCGCCGCGTAACTCCCGCGCGGGAATCTCCGCCACCGGGCGATCCCCCAGGGTTACCGTGCCCGAGGTAGGCGATAGCTGTCCGCTGAGCAGGGAAAAGAGTGTAGTCTTTCCGCTTCCGCTGGGGCCCATGAGGGCGGAGACCGAGCCGGGGGCGGCGGTGAGGCTTATCGACGATAACAGTGGCTTTTCCGGTGCTGACTGGCCTGCGTGGCCGGAGCCCTGGCCAGGGTAGGAAAAACTGAGGTGAGATACCTGTAAGTGCATGGTGACCCCGTTCCCCTCGTGTGGTCTGTATTACTTATAGATTAAGGAGTGAGATTATCACGGAGACGGGGGTTCTGGAGTGTGTTTTATATAATTTTATAGGAAGAATATTAAGTATTATTCGGGTTCCTCTGGGGTATTGAACCATGCGAGAGTGTCAAGAATCCCCTCGCGCCAACACGCATAATCATGCCCGCCGGGATACTCGCGGCTGTGCCAGGAACCGGGAGCAAGGCGTTGAGAGAGAAGGGCGGCGAAACGACGGTTTTCCGCGCGGAGGAAGCCCTCTTAGCTAGCCAGAGAGCCTCTGGCTATGAGATATGCGGGGATAGGCGTCAGAAACTCTGGCGTCTGCGGCATGGTTGCGTGGAAAACCTTGCCGTGGGGGTATCGGTGGGGTTAGCTTTCATGTGGGTGTGGTTATCCTGGTGTAGGGCAAATGTCTGGGGTATTCATGGCAGGATTTTTGGCGGGCTGCGGGGGTAGAAGGAAGATGGACTGGGATCTGATTATTCGGGTGAGCCAGATCGTTGTTGCCGTTGCGGGTTTTGTGGGGGTGATGACTACGGTTCGGTAGAAGGCTATGAGTGATCGCCGCTCCGAGTGGTGGCGACGCTATGCCTGGGCTGTGGAGCAGATAGGTGCAGAACATGCGGTTGCTCGCGAGGCCGGGTGGTCTGTGCTCATCGTTCTGTCCGAGGGTAGGCTTGCCACCAGAACGGAGCGGGGTCTGATCTGGGATCAGGCTTCGCTAATGAAGTGGAGGGAAGATGTCGGAAGAAACGATGGATGACATCGGGGAGCGCCGGGTTCTGCGGGCTCGGGCGCGAGCAGCCATCGCGGCGGGGGAGAGCCTGGGTAAGGACATTCCCGATTATTATTATGAGATAGCGGAATTGCCTATCCCTAAAAAGAAGCCCCGAAGAAAATTATCCGATATATTATTCGGTTCCCGCCGCCGTTAAAAAGAGGCCGGGAGCCGCACAGCATTCCGCTTAGACCGCAGGAATCCGTACCTCGGTGAGGTCATTGCCCTGGGCGTCGTCCAGGTCGATCTCCCATTCCAGGGTGCCGTCCTCCTCATCCAGGGAGAGGCTGTCAATTACCCCGTCCGGGTTTTGGTTGAGGGCCTGCTGGGCGGCCTGCATTGCGGCCACGGTGGCGGTGCGGGCCTCGTTGATGTCCTCGGCGTCATCGTCGCTTTCGCGCTCCACCTCGGTGACGGCTCCCTTGGCGTCCACCGTGAGTTCGAGGTGATCCTCGCCCACCACCATGTCGATGTCGTAGGAATCGCCCTCGCGCTCCACGTCGGTGACGATGCCGTCCGGGTGGGCGGAGAGGGCGTCCTGGATGGCGGCCACGGCGCCGTCGGTGCTTACCGCCGCCCCGGCCTCGGAGTCATCGCCGCTGTCGGCGGCCGTGGTGGCCTCGGGGGCTTCCTCGGTGACGGTGACGATCTCCGTGGTGATCGGGTTCTCTTCGTCGTTGCTGCACGCCACGAGCGTGAGGGTTAGCGCGGCGGCGGGAATGAGCGCCAGACGGCGGTTCATGGTGGGGCTCCTATCGTGTACGGATCCAAGGAACCCCAGCCTACCTTAGCGCTCGATGTGCCCCACCTGGGTAGGAATGCCAAAGCGGTGCATGGTCACCGATACCGCCTGCTCCAGGAGGAAGGGAAGCAGTTCGCGGCGGCCATCGGCTACCACGGCGTGATCGAGCACCACGGACTGCGATTCCGCGGCGGCCACGTACAACTCCGGGTCTACCTCGCCGAGGGTGCGCACTCGCACCGAGGAGGCGCGGGCGATACCACGGGCGTAGGCCTCGTCGCTGGCCACCCGCACCTCGGCGCCGGCGCGGCGTAGTTCCTCGGCCAATTCGCTGGTGGTGGAGATGTCCAGCGCCACCCCGGTGACGGCGGAGGCCAGGAGCAGGCGGACGACGTCGCGAAGCGCGTAGCCCGCGCCCACGCGCAGCCGCAGGGGCTCCAGCAGGCGGCGATAGCGGAAGATATTGGCCTCGGAGAGCAGCCCGGTGGGGTCATGCGGCACGCCGAACTCCTCGCGCCAGGCCACCGCGTCCAGCTCTGCGGCGCGCCACAGCCAGGTGCGGTCCGCCTCGGAGAGGTCATCGAAGCGGTCGAGCAGGGAGACCACGGCGGGGGAGACGCTGACGTTGCGGGCGAGCATCGGGGTCTCGGGATCGGCCCAGGTGCCAAACTGCGCCACGTAGTTGGGGCCACCGGCCTTGGCGCCCGGGCCCACCACGGAGTTCTTCCAGCCGCCGAAGGGCTGGCGCTGCACGATCGCGCCGGTGATGCCGCGGTTAACGTAGGCGTTGCCCACCTCCACGTGCTCCAGCCAGTAGGCGATCTCATCATCGTCGAGGGAGTGGATACCGCCGGTGAGGCCAAAGCCGGTGGAGTTTTGCCACTCCACGGCCTGCTCCAGGGTCTCGGCGTGCATGATGCCCAGCACGGGGCCGAAGCACTCGTGGGTGTGGTACCAGGAGCCGGGCTGGACGTTATCGCGGATACCGGGAGACCACAGCAGCCCCTCCTCGTCGAGCTGACGCGGCTTGACCAGCCAGGTCTCGCCCGGCTCCAACTGGGTGAGGCCCCGGCGCAGCTTCTCGCTGGGCGGCTCGATCAACCCGTTCATGGTGGTAGAGACGTCGGTGCCCGTGCCCGCCTGGAGCGTTTCCACCGCGTCCACGAGCTGCCCGAGGAAGCGCTGGGAGCGGCCCTGCGGGCCCACCAGGATTACTAGCGATGCCGCCGAGCACTTCTGCCCGGAGTGCTTGAACGCGGACTGGTAGAGATCGGCCACCGCGAGGTCGGGGTCAGCCGAAGGCGTGACGATGATGGCGTTCTTGCCGGAGGTCTCCGCCGAGATCGCCATGCGGGGGTTCCAGGAGCGGAAGAGCGCGGCGGTATCCGAGGCGCCGGTGAGGATCACCTGATCCACCGAATCATGGCTGATGAGGGCCTTGCCCGCCGCACCCTCGTCCGTGCGCAGCAACTGCACGAGGTCGGGATCCTGGCCTGCGGCTTCGAGGCCGCGTCGGATAGCGGCCACCGCCACCTCGGAGCAGCGCACCACCTGGGGAGCGGGCTTGATAATCACGGCGGAACCTGCCGCCAGGGCGGAGAGCATACCGCCCACCGGGATCGCCACGGGGAAGTTCCACGGCGGAACCACCACCGTGACCTTGTGCGGGGTGAACACGCCGGCGTAATCGTCCAGCGCGGCGGCGCTATGGCCGTAGAAGGAAGCGAAGTCGATGGCCTCGGAAATCTCGGGATCGCACTGGTCGATGGTCTTGCGGGCCTCGTGCGTCATGGTGGCCATGAGTTCCCCGCGGGCGTCGGCAAGCGAATCCGCAATGCGGTAGAGCACCTCGGCGCGCTCCTTGCCGGGCAGGGCGCCCCAGGGCTGTGCCAACTCGGCGGCGCGGGCCACGGCGCTGTCCACCCGGGCGGGATCGGTGATTTCCTCGGCCTGGATCGGCTCCGCTCCGAGCTCCAGGGCGGTCAACGCCCACTCGCGGTTAGCGGCCAGGGCGGGATCGGTGTCCGGCTCGTTGACAAAGCGCCCGATCTTGGGGGCCTGCGTGCCGCTTTCCTCCAAACGATTTTGCGTGCGGCGTTCCCCGGCGAAGGTGCTCCACCGCTCCGCCACGGCGCGCCGGAAGCGCTCCTCCTGCGAGCCCATCGGCGTGAGGTGATCCGGGCCCTCCACCTCGGGGACAAACAGCGAGTACAGGAAGTTCTGCTTCTCGCTGTTCTCCTCCAGGCGGCGCACCAGGTAGCTAATGGCTACGTCGAAGTCCTCCGCGTGGACCACGGGGGTATAGAGGATCAGATCGCCAAAGACCTTGCGCACCGCGCGAGACTGGGCGGGCGCCATGCCCTGCAACATCTCCGCGTCGAGCTGGCGCTCCACGCCGCGCGCGGTGGCCAGCTCCCAGGCTAGGGCCAGGGTGTAGAGGTTGTGGCTGGCCACGCCGATGCGAATGGCGTCCGCATACTCCGGTTGGAGCACGTAATCCAGCAGTCGCAGGTAGTTGGCGTCCACCTCGTCCTTGGTGCGGTAGGGTGCCTGCTTCCAGCCGTGGCTTTCCGCCGCCACGCGCTCCATGGAGAGGTTGGCGCCCTTGACCAGGCGCACCTTGATCGGTGCGCCGCCCTCGGCCCGGCGCTTCAGGGCGAACTCGGTGAGTTCCTCCAGGGCCGCGAGGGTATCCGGCAGGTAGGCCTGGAGCACGATGCCGGCCTCAAGATCCTTGAACTCCTCCTCGCTGATGAGCTCCGTGAACAGGCGGATCGTCAGGTGGAGATCGTGGTATTCTTCCATGTCCAGGTTGATAAACACCTTGCTGCTGCGGGCCTGGGCCTCCTGGTACAGCGGGCGCAGGCGATCCTTCAGGCGCACCACCGAGCCCTCAAAATCCCAGTGATTGAGCTGGGCACACAGGCTGGACGCCTTGACCGACACGTAGGTCACGCGCGGGTTGCGGATCAACTGGCGGGTGCGCTCCGCGCGGGCCTTGGCCTCCTTCTCCCCCAACACGGCCTCGCCCAGCAGGTTGAGGTTGAGCTGGGTGCCCTGGGCGGCGGCCTTATCCAACAGGCCATTGAGGGCATCTCCCTCGGCGTCGAGCACCAGGTGCCCCACCAACTGCCGCATACGGGCCCGAGCCACGGGCATCACCACGCCGGGTAGGGCATAACTGGCCAGGGCACCCAGGCCCATCATGGCCTTGTTCACCGGGCCGAGGAAGCTGGGGATCTCCCCCAGGCTGCGCAGGCTCGCGGCGGCCACCTTATTGTCCTCCGGGCGGGCCACGCGATCCACGAACTCCATGGTGAACCGCACCCCCTCGGGGTCACGCACCATATCCGCCAGCTGCTCCGTGGCGCGGGTCTCCTTGCGGGAGGATTCCGAGTCCGTCTGGTTCAACCATTCCCCGGCCCGGCGCAGGGCCTGGGGCACCACGGCCTCCACATCGGCGGAGTTGCTGGGAATGGGAAGGTGATGGGTGTTCATGGGGATGAGTCCTTTCTTTTTTGAAGATTTTATTGTTAAAAGTACAGGGCCGCCTGGGGCTCGGGGAGCCCCAGGGGAAGCCCTAGGGGAGCGGGGCGAAGGTGGGAATAAGGGAAAAGAGATCCTTGGGATCGTCCGGGTCCGCCACCAGATCCAGCTGCGCCTCCAACCCGGTTCCGGCCACGGAATCGCGCAGATAGCGCAGGGCGGAAAAGTCATTGATGGCGAAGCCCACGGAGTCAAACAAGGTGACCTGCTCGGCGCAGGTGCGGCCCGTGCGACGCCCCGCAATGACCTCCCAGATCTCCACCACGGGGAAGTCCCGTGGCATCTGCTGAATCTCTCCCTCGATGCGGGTTTGCTCGGGGAACTCCACGAATACCTCGGCTTTATCCAAAATCGCGGCTTCCAGCTCGGTTTTACCGGGGCAATCGCCGCCCACCGCGTTGAGGTGCACGCCGGGGGCAACGTGATCCGCGCGCAGAATGGTGTTCTGCGCCTTGTCCGCAGTGCAGGTGGTAATCACGTCTGCTCCTGATACCGCGTCCGCCACGGAGGTGGCCCGGTGAATACGGAAGCCCAGCGGCTCGATATTGCGCACGAACTTCTCCACGGCGGCGGGATCAATATCGTAGATGCGGATCTCCTCGATACCCAGGGCGGCGCGCATGCCCAACGCCTGAAACTCGGATTGGCTGCCCGCACCGATCATGGCCATCACGGAAGAATCCTGGCGCGCCAGGTGCCGCGCCACCATGCCGGAGACGGCCGCCGTGCGCAGGGCGGTGAGCAGGGTCATTTCCGCCAAAAAGGTGGGGTAGCCGTTGTCCACGTTGGCCAACATGCCAAAGGCCGCCACCGTTTGAAATCCGCGTGCCGGATTGGAAGGGTGCCCGTTGACGTACTTGAAGGCGTATTCCTCGCCATCCGAGGTGGGCATGAGTTCGATCACGCCCAGGGGGGTGTGGCTGGCCACCCGGGGGATCTTGTCAAAGCGCTGCCAGCGCCGATAATCCCGTTCCAGGTAGTCCATCATGCCGGTGATGATGTTTTCCACGCCCTCGCGCTGAATCCATTGCGTCATTGCTCGTACATCGACGAATCCGGTCATAGAAAAACAGTCCTCCTTTTTAGAATGAAAATGGTGGTCTCATCATGAGGTCAGCCCGGGTGTGGGCCCTGCTGGCGGTCATGGGCATGGGCCTGAAGCTCCGCCTTACGCCGCTCCTGGCGGGCGTCGAGAGCCGCCATGATCCGCCCTCGGTTGACCCGCCACCCCAGCGCCAGGGCGGGGAAGAAGAGCAGGGAGACGATGAGCGTCCAGGTGCCCACCGGGTAATCAAAGGCCATCAGCAGGATCACGCAGCCCAGGAAAGCCAGGGTGAGATAGTTGGTGAGGGGCGTCAGGCGCGCCCGGTAGCCGGGGCGCTGGTAGATCCCCTTCTTGGCCAGCGCCACGAACCTCATGTGGGACAGGGTGATGGTGGCCCAGCTGGCCATGGTGCCCAGCGCGGCGAGGTTGAGCACGATCTCGAAGGTCTGCTCCGGCACCACGTAATTAAGCCCCACCCCCGCCAGGGCCACCACGGTGGTGAGCAGGATACCCCCGTAAGGAACCCCGGAGCGGGTGAGTTTGGCGGCAAAGCGCGGTGCGGAACCGGCCAGGGCCAGGGAATGCATGATCCGCCCCGTGGAATACAGCCCCGCGTTGAGGGAGGAGAGCGCCGCCGTAATCACGATGAGTTGCATGATCGGGGCCGCCACGTCCACGCCGATGGAGGCGAAGAACGTGACAAAGGGGGATTCCCCGGCCGAATACTCGGTGTAGGGCAGCAGCAGGCACAACAGCAACACCGAGCCGAAGTAGAAGATGGCGATGCGCAGGATCACCAGGTTAATGGCCTTGGGGATCTCCCGGCGGGCGTCCTTGGCCTCCCCGGAGGTGGTGCCCACCAGCTCGATGCCAGCGTAGGCAAAGACCACGCCCTGCACCACGATCAGCGCGGGCAGAAGCCCATTGGGGAAGAGCCCCCCGCCTTCGGAGAGCAGGTGAATGCCCGTGGGCTGGCCGCTGGGGCTGCCGAAGATCACGAAGAAGATGCCGATGATGAGGAAGAACACCAGCGCGCCGATCTTGACGGCGGAGAACCAGAACTCTAATTCCCCAAAGACCTTGACGGATACGAGGTTGAGCCCCAGCACGCCGAGCACCACAGCCAAAGCCAGGAGCCACTGCGGCAGGCCGGCGACGAACTCGCTGTATTGCCCAAACCACTTGATGTAGATGGCGATGGCGGTGCCGTCGGCCACGGCCGTCATGGCCCAGTTGAACCAGTACATCCAGCCCGCCGTATAAGCGGCCTTTTCCCCAAAGAACTCCCGGGCGTAGGAGACAAAGGAGCCGGAGGTGGGACGATACACGATGAGTTCGCCCAGGCAACGCAGGATCAGGTACCCAAAGAACCCGCAGACGAGGTACAGCAGCGCCAGGGAGGGCCCGGCCTGTTCCAGCCGGGCGCCCGTGCCCAGAAAGAGGCCCGTGCCGATGGCGGAACCAATGGCGATCATCTGGAGCTGACGGCGGCTGAGGGACTTTTGCAGGCCCGTGTGCTCATCAGGATGGATATGCCCGCGCCCCGGCCGTGTGGACGAGTGCCGTTTGGGCGAAGAGTTGTTCCGTGGGGAGGGATTCATGCGGAGCCCTCCCCGGTCCCGAGTGCCGTGGCCGTCGGGGCTGCTGTGGCGCGACCTCCCCACGGTATGTGCTGTGCCATAAAAAGGAACCTATATGAGAGGCCACATACGGGGAACCGGGTTCCCGGCGTAGGGGAGGGACAAAAAGAGTCACGCCTGCCTCTGTGTGCGAAGTCAAAGATACGAGGAACTGGGGGTGACCTGGGCGGATAAGGGGGTGATGGGCGGGCTGAACGGGGTGTCAAATCTCCCCGGTGTGTTATTTCTCTCTCCGTAATTACCCCTGAAATAGGGTGGGGTATCGTTCGTTCCGCTTAACCCACTCGGCCCACCGGGCCACCAGAGCGTCCTCGGGCAGGCAAGCGGCCGCCGCCGCGGCAGCCTGGGCCTTGGGTGCTCCCTCTGCGTAATACCGCTCGGCCAGGACAAAGGCGACGTCGCGGGCGGTACGCGCCCCGGATAGCGGCGGAAGCGGCGTGGAATCCTGAGGATCGCACCGGGGCGTGTCCCAGGTGAGGAGCACGCGGGTGGTCTCAGAGATCCGCGGTGGGGAGATCCTGATGACCGCGCCCCGGGCGGCCACCGGCATGTGGAGAAAAACAAGGGAGGCCACGGCCGCCTCCAGCGCCGCGCGGCGAACGTGATCCGGGGCCTCCAGCGTCAAGGTGAGCACGTCAACGAGCCGGTTAACCGAACCCGCGCCGGGTTCCTCCCCCACGCGGGCCAGCGCGTCTAAGACCTCGATGGTCTCCAGGGCCGCCGGGGTGGACGAGCCAAGGGGATCGAGCGAGAGATCCTCGATGAGGGCGCGAGGATCGCCGGGCGACCACGGATCCGCGCACCGCAGAGCGCCTTGGGCGCGCGCTATCCAGGAAGCCATCGGTGAGGTGATGGAGCCGGGGCTATCCCCCAGCGCGAGGCCAAGAAGATCGGCAAACCCCGAGGTAGATTCCGCGAGACGGGAATCAAAACCCTCCCCGGTCAGCAGGTGCACGTCAATGTCCAGCCGCCGGGCAAGCGGCAGCAGAGCCTCGGCGGGAGGGAGGCTGTGCCCGCTTTCCCACCGGGAGATGGCGCTGGCGGAGCAAATCCCCGCCGCCAGGGCGCTTTGGGAGAGGCCACGGTCAAGGCGCGCATGGCGGAGCCGACGCCCCAAAGCCGCAGCGCCATCACGGGGTGCTGACATAGACCCCGAGGTTACGTCGATAAGCATCGCTGCCGCCAGAACAACCCGAAAGCGCTGACGGCGCCGCCTGCGGCAAAGACGGCAATCAGCAGCCCCAGGGCTAGGGCCGACCCTCCCCACGCCCCCACGAAAGCCGCCCCCACAGCCCCGCCGCATTGCAGCATCAACCTGCTGTGCGCGCCCACAGCGGCGGTCTGATCCTCCATCACCACCTCATAAGCGGCGGAAAGCGCGAGCAAGGTGCACGCGCCCAGGCCGACGCCCCGGGCCAGGGAACACCCGACGAGCGCGGCCGCGCCGGGGATACCCCACAGGTCTATCGCCTGAATCCCCACGGTTCCCGCCGCCGCGACGAGAAGCCCCGCGCCGATCAAAGCGAAAGCATTGAGGGACTTCCAACGCCCCCTGACTAGGCTGCGCGCCGCCCACGCGCCCAACCCCTGCACACCCAGCAGCACCCCCGCGACCCAAGCGGGTTGATGCAGAGCGGACTGCACATGAAGCGAGGTAGACAGCAACGTGCCGTAGAACACCGCCCCCACGACGAGGCACAACAGCATGGCCACCGCGAACGCCCCGCCACGGTACAAGGACACATCAAGCAGCGGGGTGCGTGAGCGCAGATCGAGCACACAAAACACGGCGATGAGGATCGCCGCCACTACCAGCACCGATACCGTGACCAGGATTGATTGCTGCCCAACCCCGCTGATCGCCCACAGCACACCGACCATGCCGAGCACCGCCGGAAGGGCCTGCCCCATGCCTAGCGACGCCGCGCTGCCGCGCGTTCGAGGCAAGGCTGTAGGTGCGAGGATGAGGGCGATACCGGCGATGGGAACGTTCACGAGGAAAAGGGCGCGCCACCCCACCACATCCACCAGCACCCCGCCCAGCAGCGGCCCCACGGCGGGAGCCACCACAGCGGGCAGGCCGATGGTGGCCAACGCGGCGCGCATGCCCTCGCGCCCCACGATGCGAGCGACGAGGCCCTGCACCGCAGGCATGATGAACCCACAGGCGAGCCCCTGAAGCACCCGGGCCGCGAGGAAAAACGGAAGAGTGCCGGCCACTCCCACGAGAGCCGAGGCCACCGCAAACACACAAACGGAGGCAAACCAGACCCGACGCTCGCCAAACCGGCGCAAGCAGGTGGTGGACAGGATAATTCCGACGGTGGCCGCGAGCATATAACCGGAAATGCCAAGTTGCAGGGAACTCTCTGTGCTTTCTGGGTTTGCCGCATTAACCGTGACGCCAAAATCCGCACCGATGGCGGGCAAAAGGACGTTGACCAGGCTGGAATCAATGAGGGGGAGAACGGCGGCCAGGAGCATCACCGCCGTGGCGCGCGAGGAGAGGGTTTTCATATCAGCGCCTCGATTCTAGGAAGAGGTGGGAGGGGCCACGGGTATAAAGCCCGTGCTCTATGAGGGGACTATCGGCAAGACGCCAGCGAGAAAGGTAGGGAATGCTCGCTCGGAATGCGGCTTCCACCTGGCGCTTTGCAAGCATGGAGCCAATGCAGAAATGGAGGCCGGAACCAAAAGCCATATGCCGCGCGGAGGG
This sequence comes from Corynebacterium oculi, assembly GCF_001412105.1. Classification (GTDB taxonomy): domain Bacteria; phylum Actinomycetota; class Actinomycetes; order Mycobacteriales; family Mycobacteriaceae; genus Corynebacterium; species Corynebacterium oculi. Next base: position 243,671 of record NZ_LKST01000004.1, on the reverse strand, counting down.
CGAGAATGCTGAGCGCGGAGGATTCTCTGGCCGGGAAAGAATAAAATCGTCTGGGTTGGTAAAACGATCTGGATCTCTATTCGCGGCCCCGATCAGGCAATAAGCGGTGTCTCCATCAGGGATGCGGGTGCCCGCTAGAATCTGATTCCCCATAGCGATGCGCGGAATGATCTGCACGGGAGGGTGGAGCCGGAGCGTTTCTGCGAGCGCTGGACCGATGAGCGCGGTGTCCTGGGAAATCTCTCTTTCTAATTCCGGCGAGCGCAATACCTCGTACACGAGGTAACTGAGTGTCTTATCCAGAGGTTCGGAGGCGGCGAGAAAGATATTGAGGGCCAATGCCACGATCTCAGCGTCGGTTAACCCGGCATCTGACCCTTCGCGGGCAAGGTAGCTGAGGAGATCGTGCTGCGGCGATCGACGTCGCGCCTCGAGCATACGGAGCACAAATGCCCTGAAGTACCCGGCATCCGTGAGGCGGCGTGTGCGTTCATCAGGGGTTTGGTGCAGCAATGTAATGAATTGCACGACGCTTTTGTTCCACGGCAGAACCCGATGCCGCCACTGACCGTCGATTCCGAGGAGTGCGCACGTGACATCGGTAGAAAAAGGAGAAGAAAGCTCCTTGGCGAGGTCTATCGTGGTTTTCTCAGACGCCTGCGACCAGAGGCCTTGTACGGTGCGTTCAATGGCAGGGAGATAGTATCCGTCCATGGCGATGGAGGCGATTCCCCGCATTGTTATGGCTTTTTTCTCGTCATGCTCTGGGCTCTCCATCTGCGCGAGCACGCGAGCGCCGAGCACGGGCTCAGCCCGCTCATCAAGGTGCTTGCTGCTGAAGTTGGTGGGATCGTGCAGAACCTTGTGGACGAGTTCATAGCTGAGAATGCACCACGCATGAGCCGCCTGGTCGTGGTAAATGGGACCATGCTCTCGCATATTCCGGTAGATGGGGTAGGGATCGGCAAGAGCAGATTCGCTGAGAAGCGTGGGATCGTGGGGATTAGACATGATGTGTCTCCAGGGAAAAATCGAGAACGAAAAAGTGGCTGTGTGGATCGAGCCTCAAAGACGTGGGGTGCGATTGGAGGAAATCCCCTACTGGCCACGGTTTGGGGTAACTCAAGGCCGCCGAGGGGTAGCGGAAGAGCTGAGCGCTGTGGGTATAGGCGGGAATCTCATCGAAGATATAGGTGACCGCCGTGTCAATGTTGGGTGAAAGCGATGATCCTTTTGCTCGCAACCGAGACTGCGCCGCTTTGGCGCTCATATCGCGGCAGACATTCCTGAACCTCGGATTGCGGTCATATTCGGTTATTACGCGCTCGCGGAGCCGGGTGTACCCCGTATCCGTCAGATAATCCGAGATGAGGACTGGTGTATTCCTGCCCAGTGTCACCCCCGCCCTAGCGCTTGCTTCTGCGATGGTTCGTAGGTCCCTATTGCACTGCTGCCGCGCTTTTCTGAGGGCGCGCCCCGCTGGGGTGCCGGTAGCGGTGAGCAGGGAGGCCGCCGCAGTACCTGGGTGGAGCACATCAACGGTGCGGAACCGAGATGAACCCCAGCGTAGGGCGTTGGCGAGCCAATCGGTAGAGAAGCGCGGGTTGAACGGGCTCATGCCGATGATGAGGTGATCGGTGTTGGGATATTCCATAGCCTCCCGTCCTTTCTGGTTGAGGGGGATAGCGCTATGAAAGTCCCCGGGGGTGCAGCGCGGCAACGCTTGATCTACGGGCGCGGGGAGGTGTTGTGAACGCGCTGTTCAGGCAAGTTTTCTCAGGTTATTTTTAGAAAAACGTGCGTGGGTATCCCCCGGCCATGTGGCTGCTGTGCGGCTGTCGGCTGGTGTCGATGGGTTGGGCTTCGATAGTGTCCCGGCGATCCCTGCCTCTTGTCTGCCGAAACGCCTCGTGACCTGCGGAGAAGAAAAATTTGAGTGGATCGGGAACAACTTTGCCGGATGGTGCGTTGGGGGAGATGTAGGCTTGAGTGGGATTGACTCAAAGGCATCTGTTAGTGTGGGTGCCAGAGTTGAGCCACTGACTCTCAAGTTTCCCGGTGTGCCCGCGATATTCCGCGACGCTAACCGGGAGCCAGGGGCTTGAGCCTGAACAGCAAAAATACTCAAACAGGAGGAAGAACAATGGGACGCGCAGTAGGAATTGACCTCGGTACCACTAACTCGGTGGTGTCCGTTTTGGAGGGCGGCGAGCCCACCGTTATTGCGAACTCGGAAGGCGCGCGCACCACGCCGTCCGTGGTGGCCTTTGCCAAGAACGGCGAGGTGTTGGTGGGGCAGTCCGCCAAGAACCAGGCGGTGACCAACGTTGACCGCACCATTCGCTCCGTCAAGCGCCACATCGGTGAGAACGACTGGAGCGTGGATATTGACGATAAGAAGTACACCCCGCAGGAGATCTCCGCTCGTACCCTGCAAAAGCTGAAGAGGGACGCGGAGGCCTACCTGGGCGAGGACGTCACGGACGCCGTGATTACCGTCCCCGCTTACTTTGAGGACGCTCAGCGCCAGGCCACCAAGGAGGCCGGGCAGATCGCGGGCCTGAACGTGCTGCGCATCGTGAACGAGCCCACCGCTGCCGCGCTGGCCTATGGCCTGGAAAAGAACGATGAAGAGCAGACCATCCTGGTCTTTGACCTCGGCGGCGGCACCTTTGACGTCTCCCTCCTGGAGATCGGTGACGGCGTGGTGGAGGTGCGCGCCACGGCGGGCGATAACCAGCTTGGCGGCGATGACTGGGATCAGCGCATTGTGGACTGGCTGGCCGATAAGTTCAAGAGCAGCAACGGGATCGACCTGACCAAGGACAAGATGGCCTTGCAGCGCCTGCGCGAGGCGGCAGAGAAAGCCAAGATTGAGCTTTCCTCTTCTCAGCAGGCCACGATCAACCTCCCGTACATCACCGTGGACGCGGAGAAGAACCCGCTCTTCCTCGATGAGACGCTCTCCCGCGCGGAGTTCCAGCGCATCACCCAGGATCTGCTGGACCGCACCAAGAAGCCCTTTAACCAGGTGCTCAAGGACGCGGACATGAAGGTATCGGACATTGACCAGGTGGTGCTGGTGGGTGGCTCCACCCGCATGCCCGCCGTGACGGACCTGGTCAAGGAACTCACCGGCGGCAAGGAGCCCAACAAGGGCGTGAACCCGGATGAGGTGGTGGCCGTGGGCGCCGCCCTGCAAGCCGGCGTGCTGCGTGGCGAGGTCAAGGATGTGCTGCTCCTGGACGTCACCCCGCTTTCCCTGGGCATTGAGACCAAGGGCGGCGTGATGACCAAGCTCATCGAGCGCAACACCACGATCCCCACCAAGCGCTCCGAGACCTTCACCACCGCCGAGGACAACCAGCCCTCCGTGCAGATCCAGGTGTTCCAGGGTGAGCGCGAGATGGCCGCCGCCAACAAGCTGCTGGGTTCCTTTGAACTGGGTGGTATCGCCCCGGCTCCGCGCGGCGTGCCCCAGATCGAGGTGACCTTTGACATCGACGCCAACGGCATCGTGCACGTGACCGCCAAGGATAAGGGCACCGGCAAGGAGAACACGATCACCATTCAGGACGGTTCCGGCCTGTCCCAGGAGGAGATCGACCGCATGGTCAAGGACGCCGAGGCTCATGCCGAGGAGGACAAGCAGCGCCGCGAGGAGCAGGAGACCCGCAACGCCGCCGAGTCCACCGCCTACCAGACCCGGAAGTTCCTGGAGGACAACTCCGACAAGGTCTCCGAGGAGATCAAGACCAAGGTGGAGGCCGCCGCCACCGAGGTAGAGGAGGCCCTCAAGGGTGATGACCTGGAGGCCATCAAGGCCGCCGTGGAGAAGCTCTCCACCGAGTCCCAGGAGATGGGCAAGGCGATCTACGAGGCCGAGGCGGCCAAGCAGGGCGACGCCGCCGGTTCCGAGGGCGGGAACGATGACGTCGTGGACGCCGAGGTTGTGGACGAGGAGGGCGACAAGAAGTGACGCACCCCGAGGAACAGCCCGAGAATATCGAGGACGCTGCGGTAGAAAACCCCGATGCGGCAGGGGCTCCCGAGGTCACAGAGCAGACCGAGGCGGAGGCCCCGGCGGAACCCCAGGTGGAGGAACTCACCGAGGATCTTCAGCGGGTGACCGCGGAGTACGCGAACTATCGACGCCGCTCCGCCCGGGAGCGCCAGGCCGCCGTGGAGGCCGCCCGCGCCTCCGTGGTATCGAGCCTCCTGCCCATCGTGGACGATCTGGCCCTGGCCAAGCAACACGGTGACCTGGAGGAAGGTCCGCTCAAGGCCTTCGCGGAGAAGTTCCGCTCCACCCTGGATTCCCTGGGCGTGACGGCCTTCGGGGAACCCGGTGAGGCCTTTGACCCGGAGGTGCACGAGGCCGTGCAGGATAGTTCCTCTGGCGATGAGAAAGTGTTGGGGACGGTGTTGCGCCAGGGCTATCGCCTGGGCGATAGGACCATCCGCAATGCGATGGTGATGATCGCTGACCCTGGCGAGGACACCGCCGAAGGATAAGGCGCTGAAAACCCCGTGGCACCGCTGTTCGCTCTACTTCGACCAGCGGTGCCGTTTTTATAAGAACGTATAAGGAAGGAGGGATGCCCAGTGGCGGAACGCGAATGGGCAGAAAAAAACTATTACGCAGATCTGGGGGTCACCTCATCCGCGAGTCAGGAGGATATTAAAAAAGCCTATCGCAAGATAGCCAGAGAGAATCACCCGGATAAAAAGCCCGGGGATAAGGTGGCCGAGGAACGCTTTAAAAAGGCCGCCGAGGCTTATGATGTGGTAGGCGATGAGCACAAGCGCAAGGAGTATGACGATTTCCGCGCCATGATACGGGGTGGCGGGATGGGAGGTACCGGCTTCACCGGAGGGTTTCGCTCGTCCGGGACGGCGGGGAACTTCCAGGCCTCAGACTTCTTTGGACAAAGCGGAGGTTATTCTCCAGAGGGCGGTCTTGGTGACATCTTCGGTAGCTTCTTTGGTCGCGGCGGGAATCCTCGCCAGTCAGCTCGGCCGACCAGGGGAGCAGACGTGGAAACGGACATCACGTTGGAATTCCGGGAGGCGGCGAAAGGGACCACCCTTCCCCTTCAATTAAGCGGAGAGGCCCCGTGTAATACCTGTCACGGCTCGGGCTCTCAATCCGGAAATCCTTCCACCTGTGAGAAGTGCCAGGGCTCCGGGTTTACCTCGGAAAATCGCGGCGCCTTTGGATTTTCTGCCCCCTGTTCCGCCTGCGGTGGCACGGGGGAGATCATCGAGGATCCGTGTGTCACCTGCGATGGGCGGGGCACCGTGCACCGCACCCGCTCCATCACGGTGCGGATCCCGGCTGGCGTGGTGGACGGGCAGAAGGTTCGCTTGGCGGGTCAGGGTGAGGCCGGGCCCAACGGTAAGCCATCCGGCGATCTCTTTGTTACCGTGCACGTGCGGCCCGATCCGGTGTTTACCCGCTCCGGCGATGACCTAGAGGTCACGGTGCCGGTGTCCTTCGCGGAACTCGCATTGGGCGATACCATCACCGTCCCCACCTTGGATTCTCCCGTGCGGGTAAAGGTACCCGCCGGTACGCGCACCAATCGCACCCTGCGGGTACGCGGCCGGGGCATCAAGAAGGGCGACTTGCTGGTCACGGTGCAGGTCACGGTACCCACCAATCTGGATGCCGCCGCCACGAGCGCTCTGCGCTCCTATGCCCAGGCGGAGCGGGAATCCGGGTTTAACCCCCGTGAGGGCTGGGAAGGGGCGAAGTAGCATGTCTCGTGCGCAGCAAACCCCTCCGCAGTCCCCGGCCCAGGGGCAGGCGGCCGAGGAGGTCTTTGTGATCTCCGTGGCGGCGGAACTCTCGGGCATGCACGCCCAAACCCTGCGCACCTATGATCGCCTGGGCCTGGTTACCCCCGCTCGCACTAGTGGAGGTGGCCGCCGGTATTCCCGCACCGATGTGGCGATGCTGCGGAGAATTCAAAAGCTCAGCCAGGAAGACGGCGTGAACCTCGCGGGAATTAAGGCGATCATCGAACTGACCAAGGAAAACGAGGAACTCAGGGGGGAGGTGGCGCAGTTGCGGGCAGAGAATGAGCACATGCGCCAGCACTCCGCCACGCGCGGCGGGGAACTCGTCCACGTGCCGAGGTCTACGGCGGTGGTGATGTGGACTCCGAACGCTCGGCGCGGGCGGAGGTAGGGGCGCGCCCCGCTGGGGAATCGGGCGCCGCGATCTCCCGTAGCGCTCGAAACACCAGGGGCTCGTTCCAGTAGGAGGAATGATCCCCGGGGTGCGTGGGCCAGACCCGTGCGCCGAAACGCGGCGAGGTGGGATCAACTCCGTGCACTCCGCCGCGCGGGGTGGCGGTGAGGTCAATCAGATCACCCTTGGCGGTCAAGGCGTGGACGCTGCCGTGCCCGGATCCCCGCAACTGGAACTCGGAGGCGTGCGATAACGGAACACCGGGCGATCCCATGAGCACCACGGCATCGGCCAGCAGCCCCGTGGTGGCCGCCCGACCAACCACCACGGAGCCATAACTGTATCCCAGCACCACCCGCCGCTGCGTGGGATTGCGGGCGGCGAGGTCTCGTTGAAATCGCTGGAGTTCCCGGGCACCGGCGTGCGCCGGGGCGGTGGCGATGGCGTGGGGAAGCGCGGAGGGGGCCTGGTAACCCAGCCAGGTAACCGCCGCACCCCCGGTGGCCTGAGCGATGCTGCGCCCACGCTCTAAGTGGGTGGGCCAGGAGGAAGCATCGGAGGAACCCACCCCGGCCACAAAGGTGGTCACGCTATGAGCGGAATCCAGATCACCGAAGACCACCGCCACGGTATCCTCGCCCGCCTCCACAAAGCGTGCCTCCGGGTAGCGCTGGGCCAGATCGCGCCACTGGGGAGCCGAGAGAAGAACGGCCTCATGGATAGCGTCGAGGGAAAGCTCGGACATGGCCCCCAGCCGGTGGAGGGGTGGGGCCGCTACCGGGGTGCACAGCCGGGTGATTTCGCGGGCGCAGTGCCAATCGAGCGCGGCGCCCAGGGCGGCCACGGCGCGGCCGAGCTGGGCGAGGAGGAAAGAATCATCGCTGAGCCTCAACAACCGTTCGGCTACGCGCTCCACATCCTTATACAGAGCACTCGCGCGGGCCAGTACCCCAGCCACCTGCTCCATGCGGGTGGCCTCGGCCGCCCAGGGGGCGGTGGTGGCATCGAGACGATCGAGCCCCGCGGACTACCGCACCTCGGATACCAGCGTGACGCAGGGCGATATTATCTGCTCTTTCGCGGGCGGAGGCCTCGCGGGCGTGACGAGCCAACAGCATGGTTTCTTGGGCCGCGTGGTCGAGGTCGGCAGAGCGTAGTGGGGAGGCGAGCATGGGGCGTATTCCTTAATCGAGGCTATGGGCGAGGCTGTGATCGACCTGCTGGGCGCGGGCATAGAAAAGAGAGAGGTCTGTCAGGAGTGCCGTGCGGTCGTGCGCGGCGCGTGCCAGGGTGTGTTCCCAGGAGGCTCCGGCGGCGTGCAACGCGGAGGCGGTAAGGGAGGTTCCCGCCATGCGTGGGGCTGCCTTGGGGTGATGCGTGCTGGCGCGGCGCAGCCGGTGGGCGAAGGAATCGGTGAGGAGTAGCTCTTTCATGCCCTCAACTACAGCGCGGCGTCGATAGTGAGGGAAGGTGCGCGGCGGTGATCCTGTGGATAAACCGGGATTATCCACATAGCATGGCGCCATGCGCATCGCACTAGCTCAAATACATGCTACGGGTGACCCGGAGGAGAATCTTCGCACGGTAGAGGCCTATTCTCGGCGTGCGGTAGAGCGGGGCGCGCGCCTAGTGGTCTTCCCGGAGGCCACCTCGCAGGCCTTTGGCACCGGCCGGCTGGACACGCACGCGCAGGACTATGACGGCCCCTTTGCCGCAGGGGTCAACGCCCTCGCGCGGGAGCTGGGCGCGGTGATTGTGGCGGGAATGTTCCGGCCCGCGGATCGCGTAGACAACGGTGCCAACGTGATTCAACGGGTGTGGAACACCGCCCTGATCGCCGATGGCGGGACGCCGCGCGGGTACGACAAGATCCATACCTATGACGCCTTTGATACCAAGGAATCAGAGACCGTGCGTCCCGGAAACACACCGGTGCTGGTGAGCGTTGATACCGTGACGGTGGGGCTGGCTACCTGCTTTGACCTGCGATTTCCCAGCCTATTCCAGAACCTTGCCCGCCGGGGAGCGGAGGTGATCGTGGTGCCGGCCTCCTGGGCGGACGGCCCGGGCAAGCTCCACCAGTGGCGCACGCTGACCGCCGCGCGAGCCCTGGATACGGGGGCGTTCGTCGCGGCGTCGGGAATGGCGCGCCCGGGAGGGGAGGACAACGCTGGGCAGGCCAGCGGCCCCACCGGGATCGGGCACTCTACCCTGGTCAATCCCTGGGGGGAGCGCCTAGCGGAGGCGGGTTACGGCGAGGAACTGCTGGTGGTGGACGTGGAAACCGAGCAGGTTGCGCGGGCCAGGCGCACGCTCCCCATCCTCTGAGCAACCCCTACCCGTGTTGCTTTACCGGGGTGCGGATTCGCTGCGGTGTGGCCAAGCCTCCACCTGAATGTGCTGCGCCCCCGAGGCCCGCAGGGCGTCGGCGCTGTGCTGGGTGCTTTCCTCGGGGCCCGCGATGAGAATCTCATGGTCATTCCAGGTGCCTCGGCTGGCGGCGAGGGCACCGGGGGACTCGGCCTCTGCGATATAAATGTCCGGCAGAGTGACCTTGGAATTAACCCACCAGGCGTCCTCGTGGGCCGTGGCGCAGGGCACCACGGTGAGCCAGGAACTCGCCCGGGCGAGCGCCCATAGGCGGGGCAACTCGTAGAGTTCCCCCGGATAATCCGCGCTGAGGAAGAGCGTGACCTGGGGCTGATGATCCCAGGTGAGGAGGTCAAAGAGGAGGGAACGCAGCGGAGCCCAGCCCGTGGCGTGAGCTATGAGGAGCACATCGCGCTTACCGCTGATAGACAGGGAGCCGGTCGGCTGCCCGAACGTCCAGTGATCGCCCACCTTGGACTTAGCCAGGCGCTGCGCGGAGGTATCGTCCTCGCCCAGCACGTGAAACTCCACCTGGCCGAACTCCGAGGGGGGAGTGGCCGGAGACATGGGAAGCCAGATCCCCGGCAGCATGGCGGTGGAGGTGAGCACATGCTGGCCGGGGTTAAACGGAATGGCCAGGCCGGTATCCAGGGTGACCACGCTGATCCGCCTGCTCATCCGCTGTACGTCGATGACCTCACCGGAGTAGGCCGGGGGCACGCCCTGCTCATCCGCGTTCAGGGCCACGGCGGCCATCTCCACGCACAGTCCCTCGATGAGGTGCTCCGCCTGCTGGGCTGCCACCGTGTACTGCTCGTTGGACACGCGCAGCACCTCGCGTAGACCAAATTTGAGCGCCTGGGCGAAAGAAGCATAGGCAATAGCGGGGAAACCGTGGCGGCGATGATCCAAACCCATCTGCTGCACGCGGAGCAGGGCGTCAGGGGAGAGCGCGGTGGGGGTGCTGTTCTCTAAGACCCACGCCACCGCCGGGGCCAAATCAAGGTGAGACTTGCTCATCTTGAGGGGAAATACAGCGTGTGCCTCCAGGTGATCCACATAGAAACGACCGTGTGTGGCATCGCGGAAAGTGCCGGGGTGATCCCGGATCAGGTGGGCAATCTCAGCGAGCGTGGCGGCGGGCATGACACCTATACTAAGGCCCACGGGGGAGTTTGTAGAGGGCAACCCGTACCAAAGGCCACCGTACGGGTGTGTACCTTCGTCTACGCGGGGTAAGAAAAGCGGAGGAAACCAGGCAAAACGGACTGTTTTCCGGTAGCCGCAGCGGGGGTAATTTTAGCGGTACTGCGCGGCCTTGCGCCCGGCCAATCTCCCCGCCCGCGTGGCCCCCACGGTAGAGGCGGAGGAGGCATAACCCACCAGGAACAAACGAGGCTCACGCCGGGGACTCACCTCATCCACCATCTCGATGCCCGCCGCGCTGTGGAGACGCAGAGGCGCCAGGTGCCGCAGCGCCGCGCGGAAACCGGTGTTCCAGAAAATAGCGTCCACAGGTTCCTCGTGCCCGGCCTCCCAGGGCTGCCAACTTTCCGGCAGCACCAGGGCGTCGCTTTGCGACGGCCCCAAGCCCTGCGTCCTCGGCGGGGGCGCAGCACCGAAGCGCACCCCGTGCGGAGTCACGCTATCCACGCGCCCGCGAGAAACAAGAACCCCCGCCGCCACCGCCTCCACGTACTCGGGCCACAACGGAATCCCCGTGGTGCGCACCACGGAGGCCGGGGACTTACCCGCGTGGGTGCGTTCCCGCACCGCGCGTTCCACCTCGTGCCCCCAGGCTTGATCGAAAGGCCGATCCGTAAAATTGGGCGGACGCCGCGTGGACCAGAGGGTTTCCGTGACGGCGGAGAGTTCCAGCAAGAACTGCACCGCGGAAAGCCCTCCCCCACCACTAGGGTGCGCTTGCCGCGAAAATCCTCGGCGCGGCGGTAGCGCACCGTGTGCAACTGCGTCCCGAGAAAAGAAGCCGCGCCGGGAATATAAGGAATAAAGGGCTGGTCCCACGTGCCGGTGGCGTTGACCACCGTGCGCGCGTGCCAGGTGCGGGCATCGCTCGCCGTGATCCGCAGCGGGCCGGTCTTGCTGACCGACGCCACCTCGACCACCCGCGCCGGGCGGATCACCGCCAGGCCCAGGTATTGCTCATACTTCCCGTAATAATCCGCCACCACCCGGGAGGCGGGCACGGTGGGATCGGGGCGGCTCATGGGCAGCCCGGGAAGATCGGCGATGCCGTGAGCGCGCCCGAGGGTCAAGGAATCCCAGCGGTGCTGCCAGGCACCGCCCGGGCCGGGATTGGCGTCCACCACCACAAAATCCCGCCCCGGCACCAAGCTCCGATGGACTAATTCATGGGCGCAAGCCAGACCAGCCTGCCCGGCGCCGATCACAAGGGTGTGCAGGGGTGCGTTCATCACCCCCATTCTTCCACGCAGGGGTGGAGAAACGTGCCTGAACCGTTAAGATGAGCCGGTCACGTACGTCGCATGAAGGAGACGCTGTGGAATACACCCCTTTTTCCCTGCTTGTTGATGTCGGATGGATCTCCGTCCTGATGGTGATAGGCAACGTCTTGCGCCGCAAGGTGCCGGTATTCCAGGCGCTGCTGCTTCCCGCCCCCATCACCGCAGGCCTGCTGGGGTTGCTGCTGGGGCCGGGGGGACTCGGCTGGATCGGCTTCTCCGATCAGATGGGCGCGTACACCACCCTGCTCATCGCCGTGGTCTTTGCCTGCATGCCTTACTCCATGCAGTTTGACCGCTCCGTGCGTTCCGGCGCGCGCACCATGTGGTCCTATTCCACCGGCATGTTCGTGGGGCAGTGGGGGCTGTTCATTCTCCTCGGCATGTTCCTCTTCGAGCCGGTATGGGGCACCGAGGATTGGTTCGGCATGATGCTGCCCGTGGGATTCGTCGGCGGCTTCGGCACCGCGGCCGCCGTGGGTTCCTCCCTGGAGGCCACGGGGGCGACGGCCGCGAGCACCCTGGGCTTCACTTCCGCCACGGTGGGTACCCTCGCGGCCATCGTGGGCGGCGTGATCTTTGCCAACTGGGGAATCCGCACCGGCCGCACCTCGGAGATGCCCAAGCAACTCCCCTGGGACATGCGCTCGGGATATATCGACGAGGAATCCTCCCGCCCCTCCATCGGCAAGGCCACCACGAACCCCTCCTCCATCGAGCCGGTGGCCCTCCACGTGGGCATGCTCGCCCTCACCGTGATGTTTGCCTACCTGATTAATGAGGCGATTAAGGGGGTGTTTCCCGAGGTCTCTATCCCCCTGTTCATCATGTCCTTTGCCGTGGGCATCGTGGGCAAACTGATCCTCAACCTCCTGGGAAAGCCCAACTACGTGGATCGAGACACCATCAACTCCCTCTCCGGCGCGGCCACGGACTACCTCATCGCCTTTGGCATCGCGGCCATCGTGCCCGCCGTGGTGGCAGACTACTGGGTGCCGCTGGTGGTGATGTTCGTGCTCGGTACGATCTACTGCCTGGTGTTCTTCTTACTGGTGGCGCCCACGTTCTTTGGCAAGAAGTGGCTGGAACGCGCGATCTTCGGCTGGGGCTGGGCCACCGCGGCGGTGGCCACGGGCATTGCGCTGCTCAAGATGGTGGATCCCAAGCTGAAGTCCGGCACGCTGAACGAGTATGGAGTGGCCTACGTGGGCTTTGCCCCCTTTGAGATCGGCATGACGGTGATCGCGCCGATCGCCGTGCTCACCGGGTGGACCATGGGGCTGGGGTGGATCGCCACCCTATTGTCCGTGGTGATACTCGGGATGGCGGTGGTGCTGCGCTGGGTGCCGGGGCGGAACGTGGAGGTGAAGCACTAGGAAGGGGGTGCGTATCGACGCCCTCCGGGGCGGAATCGGGGGCGCGAAACAACTCCGCAACAACTTTACAACAACTTTTTATCGCTCTGACCTGCATGGATAGAGTGATGAGTGCGGGGAGTTGTTGAAAAGTTGTTGCGGAGTTGTTTCAACAACTTGGGGGTATGATGGGGGTGATTTTCAGATTTTCTCGCTGCTGCTTTTGTTGTTTCTTTGGCTGTGGTAACGGAGTGGCCTGTGCTTCGGTTCCGTGTGGCGGGAAAGGCGGGGGGGGGGGCATCTTCTTGCGGTGTCGATCGTTGTTTCGTCGGTATCTCATTCGCGGCACTTGCGTTCACCTCGCGCAACTTTTTTCTCCTTGAGTGGAACAAACTCAACTCTTGGTGCGTTGGAGGGGGTAGTGAGAGAAAAGCTTGGCAGTACGTGGGGCGTGCAAACGCTCGGTGTGGAAGCCGTGGCGTCGTAAAGCAAACCGCAACGGCCCAGGCCCTGTCGGGCGAGGAAGAACGCTAGAGAAAGAGGAAACAATGAACTCGTTTAACCCCACCACCAAGACCAGCGAGGCCATGCAGGCCGCTTTGCAGCAGGCCTCCTCCCTGGGGAACCCGGATATTCGCCCGGCGCACCTCCTGGCGGCCATCGTGGAACAGCCGGAGGGCATCGCCGCCCCGGTGTTGCAGGCCGTGGGGGTGGATCCCGCCGCGATCCGCGCGGAGGGGCAGAAGTTAGTGGAGGGCTACCCCAAGGCGCAGGGTACGAACATGGCGAACCCGAACTTTAACCGCGATTCCTTGAATGCGCTCACGGCGGCGCAGGAATTGGCTGGCGAGTTGGGCGATGAGTACGTGTCCACGGAGGTGCTGCTGGCCGGGATCGCCGCCGGTTCCTCGGATGCGGCCGACCTGCTCAAGGCCAAGGGGGCCACGCATGAGGCGATCGTGGCGGCGTTTCCTTCGGTGCGTGGGCACACCAAGGTGACCTCGCAGGACCCGGAGGGTCAGTTTCAGGCGTTGGAGAAGTACGCCACGGATCTCACCGCGCGGGCGCGAGAAGGCAAGATTGACCCGGTGATCGGGCGCGATGCGGAGATTCGCCGCGTGGTGCAGGTGCTCAGCCGCCGCACCAAGAATAACCCGGTGCTCATCGGTGAACCCGGCGTGGGTAAGACCGCGATCGTGGAGGGGCTGGCGCGGCGCATCGTGGCGGGTGACGTGCCGGAGTCCCTTCAGGGCAAGACGCTGCTGTCCCTCGACCTGGGTTCCCTGGTGGCGGGCGCAAAGTATCGCGGGGAGTTCGAGGAGCGCCTCAAGGCGGTGCTCGATGAGATTAAGCAGTCCGAGGGGCAGGTGATTACCTTCATTGATGAGCTGCACACCATCGTGGGTGCCGGCGCAAGTGGGGAGTCCGCGATGGACGCGGGCAACATGATTAAGCCCCTGCTGGCGCGCGGGGAGCTGCGCCTGGTGGGCGCCACCACCCTGGATGAATACCGCAAGTACATCGAAAAGGACGCCGCCTTGGAGCGCCGCTTCCAGCAGGTGTACGTGGGCGAGCCCTCGGTGGAGGACGCCGTGGGTATCCTGCGCGGGCTCAAGGAGCGCTACGAGGTGCACCACGGCGTGCGGATTCAGGATTCCGCCCTGGTGGCGGCGGCTGCGCTGTCCGATCGCTACATCACCAATCGCTTCCTGCCAGATAAGGCCATTGACCTCGTGGACGAGGCCGCCTCCCGGCTGCGCATGGAGATTGATTCCTCCCCGCAGGAGATTGATGAGGCGCAGCGCATTGTCCGCCGCCTGGAAATCGAGGAGCTGGCCCTGCAAAAGGAGAAGGACGCCGCCTCCCGGGAACGCCTGGAGAAGCTGCGCGGAGAGCTTGCCGACGAGCGTGAGAAGCTCGGGGAACTCACCGCGCGGTGGAACAACGAAAAGGGTGCCATCGACGAGGTGCGCGCCGCCAAGGAGGAATTGGAGAAGCTGCGCGGAGAGTCCGAGATAGCCGAGCGCGAGGGCGATTACGAGCGGGTTTCCGAGCTGCGCTACGGCAAGATCCCCGCGGCCGAGAAGGCGGTGGAGGCCGCCGAGGCGGCGGTGAGTAACGGGGCGAATAACTCCATGCTCACCGAGGAGGTCACCCCGGATACGATCGCTGAGGTGGTATCCGCGTGGACGGGGATCCCCGCGGGCAAGATGCTTCAGGGTGAGACGGAGAAGCTCCTGAACATGGAGGCCGAGCTGGGTAGGCGCGTGGTGGGGCAGGCCGAGGCCGTGACGGCGGTCTCGGACGCCGTGCGTCGTTCCCGCGCCGGGGTAGCCGATCCGAACCGCCCCACGGGTTCCTTCCTCTTCCTTGGCCCCACGGGCGTGGGCAAGACGGAGTTGGCCAAGGCGCTCGCAGAGTTCCTCTTTGATGATGAGCGCGCGATGGTGCGCATTGATATGTCCGAGTACGGGGAGAAGCACTCCGTGGCCCGCCTGGTGGGTGCCCCTCCCGGATACGTGGGCTACGACGCGGGCGGCCAGCTCACCGAGGCGGTGCGGCGTCGCCCGTACACGGTGGTGCTCTTCGACGAGGTGGAAAAGGCGCACCCGGACGTGTTTGATGTGCTCCTCCAGGTGCTCGATGATGGCCGCCTGACCGACGGCCAGGGGCGCACGGTGGACTTCCGCAACACCATCTTGATCCTCACCTCCAACCTGGGCGCGGGCGGCGGCCGGGAGCAGGTGATGGAGGCCGTGAAGCACGCCTTCAAGCCGGAGTTCATCAATCGCCTGGATGACGTGGTGGTCTTTGACGCTCTCAGCCACGAGCAGCTCACGCACATCGTGGACATTCAGGTGGGGCAGCTCGCCCGCCGGTTGGAGCAGCGGCGCCTGCGCCTGCACGTTTCCGACGCCGCCCGCGATTGGCTGGGGGATCGCGGTTACGATCCGGCCTACGGGGCCCGTCCGTTGCGCAGGTTGATCCAACAAGCCATTGGCGATCGGTTGGCCAAGGAGCTGCTGGCCGGGACGGTCAAGGATGGTGACCGGGTGAGTGTGGACGTGGCGGAAGGCGGCGCCGGTTTGGAGTTAAGTGCGAGTTCTACTACCAAATAACGGTAATTAGTCCCCCTTTAGGTACTCTTTATGGTACGAAAGTGGATTGCTATTGAATGGGGCTTGACGGAGTTTTACACTCAGTCTTGTCCATCGCATTCGAGTAGAGAAAGGAAACGCGATGTTTTCTCGTAAGAACCTTGCCGCCGCGGCAGCCTCTGCCGTGATTGCCACCGGAGTCGTGGCTGCCCCCGCTTTCGCTGAGGAGCCCGTGGACCCGGACTACAGCGTGGCCACCGCCACGGAACAGGCCCCCGAAGTTGACCCGGACTACAGCGTGGTCAAGAAGGACGAGCAGGGTGAGGGCTCCACCAGCTTCCTCTCCGAGCTCTCCTCCAGCAACGAGGGCAAGACCACCGACGAGCAGACCGAGGGTTCCTCCACCGAGGACGCCCTGGGCGTGCTGGGCCAGGTGGTGAAGTTCATCCTGGGCATTCTTGTCTAAGGAATCATTGCCATATTGCTGGCATTGATATTGGTATTATTATTTGATGCCAAGTAAAAGGGTGGGGGCGGGGTACGGGCCGAGGTAATCGGTTCCCGTACCCCGCCCCCACCCTGTGTTATTACCGTTTTTATCGGTCGCGTCTTCTTCTCGGGGGTAGGGGCGTGGGAGCGGAAGATCACCCGAGCCATTAGAGTAATGGGCGTGTCCGTAACACTCATCTTTGTGCTCGCCGCCGTTGCCCTCGTGATTGCCGCCGTGCTGTGGTGGCTTGATGCGCGAGGCCGCGCCTCGCGTTCCGGTGCGTTGGGGGAGGCGCCCCTCGCGGAGCCGGAGGACGTGGGGCAGGAGGGATCGGTGGAAACCGAGCGCCCAGAGCACCCCGAACGCTCGGAACGCCGTGCCCCGAGCCGCCTGGCCATGCCGGGACAGGGCCGCCGCGAGCGTCGGGCGTGGGCGCAGGAGGCGGGCTTTAGCTTTACCCGCACCGATGATTCCCTCGCGGAGGAATGGCGGCGCGGGGCGGCGGCCTCCGGGGCCACGGCGCATGACGTGGTGACCGGGGTGAGCGAGGATCACGAGTTTGCCCTCGCGGATGTGGATTCCACCACCGTCCTGGCGGTGCGCCGGGGCGCGGCCTCTGATGTGGTGGTGGATTTCCGCCGCCGGGGCGTGGGCGAGGAGGCCTCCTCCGATCTCCACGAATGCGGCGAGGTGGAGGGGTTCTTGCGCTTTAGCACGGATACGTCCGCTGCGGAGCGCTTCAGCGACGAGCGCGTGAGCGCCGCCCTGGAGGCCATGCCAGATTTTGTGCGCGCCGTGTGGTGCGAGTCCGATTGGGTGCTGGCGCAACTCGATCGCGGCACGCACGGCCATGACTGGGAGGCGATCATGGCCCCGATGACGTGGCTTGCCGACGCCGCCCACGCCCTTCCCCCGCGCGCGGCCGCGCCGCTGCGCGTGGATGAGGCCTTGCCCTCGCGGCTCATGCCGGCCCCGGCCTCCGCCCCGGAGGAATCAGGGGCCCCGGAGGAGCAGGCGGGGGGCGACAAGCAGGATCAGGCCAAGCCAGCGGTGATCCGCCCGGAGGAGCCGGTGGAGTTGCCTACCCGCGCGCGGACGCAGTCTCGGGGCGTGGTGGAGCCGCGTTCCCTGGGCGGCGACGAGGTGCCGGGCATCGGGGATAGGGCGGAGAAACCCTCCGATTACCAGGGCACGAGGGTGCTGCGTTCCCGGGACGCCGGGCCGTCCATCTTCGATGACCTGGCCGAGAAACTGGGCCGCGATCCTCTGGAGCACATGCGCGGGCTTCACGCCCCCCAAACCTCCCCGAAGAACAAGGAGAACGAGTAAGAGATGTCGCAGCAAGAACGCGCTGAATTGGCGGAATTGGTCAAGGAATTGGCCGTGGTGCATGGCAGGGTCACGCTGTCCTCCGGCAAGGAGGCCGATTATTACGTGGATCTGCGCCGGGCCACCCTTCATCACCGGGCCTCCCGGCTCATCGGTTCCCTGTTGCGCGAACTCACCTCGGATTGGGACTACGTGGCCGTGGGTGGGCTGACCCTGGGGGCCGATCCCGTGGCCACCGCCGTCATGCACGCCGAGGGTAGGACTATCGACGCCTTCGTGGTGCGCAAGGAGACGAAGAAGCACGGCATGCAGCGCCGCATCGAGGGCCCCTCGGTGGCGGGGCACAAGGTGCTGGTGGTGGAGGACACGACCACCACGGGGAACTCCCCGCTCACCGCCGTGGAGGCGCTGCGCGCGGAGGGCGCGGACGTGGTGGGGGTGGCCACGGTGGTGGATCGCGCCACCGGCGCGGATAAGGTGCTGGCCGAGGCCGGCCTGAAATACCGCTACCTGCTGGGGCTGGGGGATCTGGGGCTTGCCTGAGCAACTTCCCGGCCCGACCGAATGGGGGGAGGGACGCCACGGCGTGGGCCCCTGGGAGGGGCCGCTTCCCGACGATCCCCGGCTTGACCCCACCCTGCTCGCGGAGGGGGATCGCCGCAACGTGGTGGATGCGTACCGCTATTGGCGGCGCGAGGCGATCGTGGCGGACATCGATACCCGCCGTCACCCCCTGCACGTGGCGATCGAGAACTTTGAGAATGACGCGAACATCGGCACCGTGGTGCGCACCGCCAACGCCTTCGCCGCCGATACCGTGCACATCGTGGGGCGGCGGCGGTGGAATCGGCGCGGCGCGATGGTGACGGACCGCTACCAGCATCTGCGCCACCACCCCACGGTGGCGGACTTGATGGCCTGGGCACGCCAGGAATACATTGCGGTGGTGGCGATTGATAATACCCCGGGCAGCGTGCCCCTAGAGACGGCTCGATTGCCGCGCCGCTGCGTGCTGCTTTTTGGTCAGGAAGGCCCCGGGGTGACCCCGGAGGCCCAGGAGGCGGCGGTGATGACCTGCTCGATCGCGCAGTTTGGCTCCACCCGATCCATCAACGCCGGGGTGGCGGCGGGCATCGCCATGCACGCCTGGGTGCGCCAGCACGCCGATCTTGGCCGCGCGTGGTGATTCTTGGTTAGGATCGTGGGGAAGAACACCACGAAACACTAATGAGGCGTAACAGTGCTGGAGAAATGGGCACACCGGGCGGATCTTGCGGAGTCCGCCATTCATGATCGACATGCCAGCCGCCTATGGGGCCTGCCGCGCACCAATCTCGCGGTGGTGGCCTGGCCCCCCACGTCCAAGGACAAGCTTTTTATCCGCTGGCATTACTGGTGGCAGGCGCATTACCTGGACTGCCTGCTTGACGCCTATGCCCGCCGCAGCACCAACGCGCGCCGAACCCGGATCAATGAGACCATGCGGGGAATCCGCTGGCGCAACCGGAATAAGTTGGTGCACAACCGCTATTACGACGATAAGGCGTGGCTGGCCCTCGCCCTGGGGCGCGCGGCCTGGCTGAAAAAGATGAAAAAGCCCAAGCAACTAGACGCCCTGGAGTTCAATATCCTCAGCGGCATCGACGGGCTGACCAACGTGTTGCCGTGGCGCACCGGAGAGACCTTTTATAACGTGCCCTCCAACGGGCCCGCCGCGATCATGATGGCGCGCACCGGGCGGTTGGAACAGGCGATGGGCGTGGTGGACTGGATCCTGGACACCCTCATCAACGATGACGGCCTGATTATGGACGGCCTGCGCATGCGCATGCACGGCCCGGAACTGGTGCGCGATATTCACCCCTACTGCCAGGGCGTGACCATCGGGGCCTGCCTGGAAATCGCCCTGCGGCTGCGCGAGCGCGCCGGGTTCGCGGAGGAGGAGGTGCTCGCTTACGCCGACGCGGAGCGCGTGGACGACTCCATGAAGTACATCACGGCTATTCGCTCCATCGTGCAGGCGGTGGCCAAGGAGATGGCCACCCCCCAGGGGGTGATCGACTGGGACACCGGGGAGGGCGATGGCGGCCTGTTCAAGGGGATCCTGGTGCGGTACCTGGCGGACGTGGCGGTGCGTCTGCCTGCGGATTCGCCCACCAACCGCGCCACCAAGAAGGTGGCGGCGCGCCTGGTGCTGGCCTCCGCCCAGAGCGTGTGGAATCACCGCCTGGAGGTGGATGGCCTGCCGATCTTTGCCACGGACTGGACCGACGATGCCCGCCTGCCGCATAACTTTGGCCTGGGGCCCAAGAGCCTCGCGGAGACCGCCGGGGTGATCCGCATCGCGGAGCGGGATCTGTCCGTGCAGCTTTCCGGGTGGATGCTCATCGAGGCGGCGGCCCGGGTGCAGGAGCACCTGGAAGAGGCTTAGCGGTGGTGCTAGCGGCGTCGATAAGCGCGGGCGGCGAGGAACTGCCTGGTCGCGCCGATGATGCCGGGGAGGACGGAGACAAACACGATGAGCAGGAAGATCGCCTCGATGTTCTCCCTGATGAAGGTGTACTGGCCTAGCCACGCGCCGAGCAGCGTCACCCCGCCGCCCCAGAGCAGGCCCCCGAGGATGTTGTAGGTGATGAACACGCGGTAGCGCATGCCGGACATGCCAGCCACAAGCGGGGCGTAGGTGCGCACGATGGGAACGAAGCGGCAGATGATGACCGTGATGGGGCCGTGCTTTTCAAAGAATTCGTGGGATTGGGCGAGGTATTCCTGCTTGAAAAAGCGGCCGTCGGGGCGTTTTTGCAGTGCGTGGCCGAAGCGGGAGCCGATGAAGTAGCCCACCTGATCGCCCAGGATCGCGGCGGTGACGCACACCAGGATCACCAGCCAGAGGGGGGCGAAGGGATCGGGCTGCACGGAGAGCATTCCGGCGGTAAAGAGCAGGGAATCGCCGGGGAGCAGGGGGAAGAGGAGGCCGGATTCGATAAAGACGATGAGGGCCACGCCGGGGAGAATGAGGGAGCCGAAGGGGCCGGAGCCGCTGAGCAGGTGCATCGGGTCCATCCAGTCCGGCCCGAGCGCCAGGGTGCTCACGGTGGTGAGCGTGTCTGCCGTGTCGATCATGCTCCTTAGCGTAGGCGCGTTGCGGGTGCGGAGAAAGCCGCCGGGAACCCTCCGCCCGGCCCGCATGTATTTGATTATGTGGGATCATGTGGATTTTGGTGGGCGCGTGGGCGGCGGCGGAGTAGGGTGGAAGTTGGCATAATCGGTATATAGATCACGCCGCTGCGGCGTGTGCGACGATCACGACAACTGAGGAGTATTCATGCCTATTGCGACCCCTGAGGTTTATAACGAAATGCTCGATCGCGCCAAGAAGGAAGGCTTTGCCTACCCCGCGATCAACTGCACCTCGTCGGAAACGATCAACGCTGCGCTCAAGGGCTTCGCCGAGGTGGAGTCCGACGGCATCATTCAGTTCTCTACCGGCGGCGCTGAGTTCGGCTCCGGCCTGGCCGTGAAGAACAAGGTGGCCGGGGCCTGCGCCCTGGCCGCCTTTGCCCACGAGGCCGCCAAGCACTACGGCATCAACGTGGCCCTGCACACCGACCACTGCCAGAAGGAAGTGCTGGACGAGTACGTGCGCCCGCTCATCGCCATCTCCCAGGAGCGCGTGGATCGCGGCGAGCTGCCCCTCTTCCAGTCCCACATGTGGGACGGCTCCGCCATCCCGATCGACGAGAACCTGGAGATCGCCCAGGAACTCCTGGCCAAGGCCAAGGCCGCCAACATCATCCTGGAAGTGGAGATCGGCGTGGTGGGCGGCGAGGAGGACGGCGTGCAGGCCAAGGCCGGCGCGAACCTCTACACCACCCCGGAGGACTTTGAAAAGACCATCGACGCCCTGGGCACCGGCGAAAACGGCCGCTACCTGCTGGCCGCCACCTTCGGCAACGTCCACGGCGTGTACAAGCCCGGCAACGTCAAGCTGCGCCCCGAGGTGCTCCTGGAGGGCCAGCAGGTGGCCCGCAAGAAGCTCGGCCTGGCGGACGACGCCCTGGCCTTTGACTTTGTGTTCCACGGCGGCTCCGGCTCCGAGAAGGAGAAGATCGAGGAGGCGCTGCGCCACGGCGTGATCAAGATGAACGTGGACACGGACACCCAGTACGCCTTCACCCGCCCCGTGGCCGCCCACATGTTCTCCAACTACGACGGCGTGCTCAAGATCGACGGCGAGGTGGGCAACAAAAAGACCTACGATCCCCGCTCCTACATGAAGAAGGCCGAGCAGTCCATGTCCGAGCGCGTGGTGGAGGCCTGCCAGGACCTGCACTCCGTGGGCACCTCCGTGAGCAAGTAACCCCACGCAATTCGGGGGCTTGGGCCGTGCGGCCACCTGCCGGGGTGGCTTATGGTGGAACGCATGGCCAAGCAAAAAATGAGCACGCTTGCCCGGCTGCGCGTGGTGGATCAATCGCTGCACAGCCGGGCCGTCCGGGTACGCAAGCGCGCCTGGCCCATCGTGCAGTCCGCCGTGGCCGCCGGGCTCGCCTTCTGGGTGGCCCAACGCCTTTTCGGGCACCCGGTACCCTTCTTCGCCCCCATCGCGGCGGTGATTATCCTCGGCCTAGAGGGCGGGGACCGCATGAAGCGCGCCGTGGAGATGTCCATCGGCTGCATCGTGGGCGTGGCCCTGGGCGACCTTCTCTTCTACTACCTTGGCCCCGGAGCCTGGCAAATCTCGGTGGCGGTGGCCACCTCCCTGCTGCTGGCCTCCTTCATCTCCAAATCGCCCCTGGTGAACAACCAGGCCGCCATCGGCTCCATCCTCATCGCCACCATCATGCCGCCCGGCACCGTCTCCGCAATCACCGGCACCGGCAGCACCGGGCGCGTGGTGGACGCGATGGTGGGCTCCGTGGTGGGCCTCCTCGTGGTGGCGCTGATCCCCAGCGACCCGCTCAACGCCGGGCGCCAGGAGGTTTCCAAGGTGCTCGGCATCGCCTCCTCCGTGCTTCAAGACGTCTCCCAGGCCCTGCGCACGGGCGACCTCGACCTCATCAAGAACACCCTGGACGCCGTGCGCGGCACCCAGGGCGATATCAACTCTATGCTCGCCGCCGCCAAAACCGGGCGCGAATCCACCACCATCTCCCCGCTCATGTGGGGCAACTGGCGGCGCGTGCGCACCCTCGAACGCCTGCTGATCCCCGTGGACAACTCCATCCGCAACGTGCGCGTGCTGGCCCGCCGCGCACAGATCTTCATCGAGGATCAGGACTTTGTCTCCCCCGAACAGGTGGACATCATCGACGAGCTTTCCGACGTGGCCCTCCAACTCTCCGAGATGTACGAGCGCGGCACGGAGGTGAGCGAGGCTCAGGAGATTCCCGTGCTGGTGAATCAGCTGCGCCGCCTGGGTGGGCGCGCCACGATGGAGGTGGTGGAAGATCGGGTGCTCTCCGCGCACGTGGTGCTGGCGCAATCGCGCTCGCTGATTGTGGACTTCCTGCAAATCTGCGGCATGTCCAGGGAATCCGGGTTGGCGGTGCTGGCCCCCACCTCCTCCACGCCGGCGTATCCACCGGAGGTGTGGGAGGAATAGGGGTAGTAATGTGCCGTTAGGTGAGCTAGAATGTGAACAGGATCTTGCGGTTATCCCGCAAACCAACCCCGCCGCAGCCTCCACGGAAGTGGAGGCTGACGTGCTTTTACCACGTTCTGTGGTACCCGCGTTGAGCCAGGGGTTCTAGTTCTTTCCAGAGATTTTCAAAAACTTTGTGTGCGCGTGGGTCGGTATATTTCTGTATAAAGTTGCGTCGGTACACATAGGATATGAGATCAATTGCTTGCACCATGCGGCTATGGTGGGACGGGGTAAAATGCAGACCGTCGGTGAAACTGGTGAGTTTATTGGTGGGATCATCGGGTAGTCCATTCCTGCGAAAACTTGCGTACATGTCTTGGTAGATGGATTTATTTTGGACGTCATCGCAGAATGCTAACACTCTATCGTTTTTGCGCTTCATTAGAGTATCAATACATTCAAGGGTGAAAGTGAGTGACCACTTATGTGGATCATGCGGCGATTTTTCTGCGAGGCTGGTTGTCCCCCGGCAAATGGCAAGATCTGGGACGTGGGTTATCGCTGAAATAGCCTGCTTGTAGATGCGGGTCCGGGCTCGTGGTGTGGTGAGTGGTTCCCAGTCGCGTGTGCCGGAGCTGAGTTCATATCCGTGTAATTCCACCGTTGAGGGTATGTGGTGCTGTTTGCTGATTCGTTCTAGCGCCGCATTGAGATTTTCCTCGATGAGTGGAATCTGATCCATTGGTGAAACGAGCGCAAGAACGGAATGTTCTTTGCGCGGGTGAAAAGTTTCATCGAGATAGGCTACGTGCATGGGTCGATTGTACTGTTGTTTCGGCTTATGGAAGAAGGTTTGTGGCAACGTTGGTATTATGTGGCGTATGGACTACTTAATTCTTATCCTCGCCATCTCCCTCCCCCTTTGGCTCCTCTTTGTATTCTGGTACCAGCGCAAGCGCCTCAACCGCCGCAGGAAATATAAGGCTATGGGTGCGGATTGGCCGGTGGAGTGGATGGGCAGCAAGGGGATAGAGGAGATGTCCTGGGAGGACACCACCGCCCAACCGGCCTCCGCTGAGCGGGCAGAAGATTCACGGACGCGCGATCTGTAGATCCCGCAGGTGCCGGTAGAAGGTCACGCGCTTCACGGGCCGCTTGGCGCTCACTCCGTCCACGGTCACGCGAATGTTCTCCCCGCCGGATTGCACGGCGCGCCCAGTGGCGAGCGATTCTGGATCGACCACGCCCACGGGTTGCTCCGCCCCGCGCACCAGCCAGCGGGTGCCGGGGGAGTTCCACAGCCGTTCTACCCCGCGCGGCCCCACGCGGCGGCTCACCAGCGCACCGAGCCCGGAACCGCGTTGCGCAGCAGCCCCACCCTCAGCATCTGCTACCGCCGTGCGCAGTTCCACGGCGGCGATGCCGGGCGCGGTGGTCATGGGCACCAGCCGCGCCCCGTAGTGCCCAAAGAGGGGGCGTTTTTCCTCCCCGTGGAGGAGCAGGCGGTGATCGTCCACGATGATCTCCCCAGTGTACTCGGTGTTATCCCAGTGGGTGATGGTGGCGCTCCCGGCCACCGCCAGCCCGGAATCGGTGCGGATCACGGGCACCGGTCGCACCGGGGCCTCCGAGGCGAGCGCCAGGGCTTCGGCCGGGGCGTCGTTAAGCGGAAGCCCCCAGTTGGTCGCGGCGGGGGAGCCACCGGTGGGTACGTAGCCGAACTCCACCCAGAGGTAGTCGGCACGCATGGCGCGGGTGAGCACGGCGGATAGGGCGGCGTCGGAGCCGATGACCACCACGCGCAGGGGTTCGTCCAAGGCGCTCGCCTGCGGGGCGGGCTGTGGTTGCCCGAGGTGGGCGACGTCGGGCTGGGCGGCGATCTCGTCGAGGGAGGGGGTGGGGTCGTGGGGCAGGGCGCGGGCCGCGGCGGCGTCGATAAGCTTGAGTTCCTGGCGGGTGGGCACCTCGGAGAGTTGGTGGGAGTCCGGGCTGAGGGGGAGGGGCGTGGTGCCGCAGTGCAGGAGAATCGTCCGCATGGTTCTTATCTTAGGAATGAGGCGCGGAGGTGGGTACAATGTGGGGCTGTTCTGTGCGCGCCCCGGTGGGGCGGAAATCTACCTGTAGCGGAAGTGTGATGCCAGTATGGCTGCGATCGTGATCGTCGGGGCTCAGTGGGGCGATGAAGGCAAGGGAAAGGCCACCGATATTCTGGGCGGCCGCGTGGATTACGTGGTCAAGCCCAATGGCGGCAATAACGCCGGGCACACCGTGGTGGTGGGTGGAGAGAAGTATGAATTGAAGCTTCTGCCCGCCGGGTTGCTCTCTGAAAATGCGGTGCCGGTGCTGGGCAACGGCGTGGTGATCAACCTGGAGGCCCTGTTCGAGGAGATTGGGGGCCTGGAGGCGCGCGGCGCGGATGCCTCCCGCCTGCGCATTTCCGCCAACGCGCACCTGGTGGCCCCCTATCACCAGGTGCTTGATCGGGTGCAGGAGCGCTTCCTGGGCAAGCGAGCTATTGGCACCACGGGGCGCGGCATCGGCCCGGCTTATGCGGATAAGGTTTCGCGCGTGGGTATCCGCGTGCAGGACGTATTCGATGAATCTATTTTGCGGCAGAAGATCGAGTCCGCCCTGGACATCAAGAATCAAATCCTGGTGAAGATGTATAACCGCCGGGCCATCGAGGCGAAGGAGGTGGTGCAGTACTTCCTTTCCTACGCGGATCGTTTGCGCCCGATGGTGATGGAGGCGGAATACGAACTCAATAAGGCCCTCGACGAGGGCAAGCACGTGCTCATGGAGGGCGGGCAGGCCACCATGCTGGACGTGGACCACGGCACCTACCCCTTTGTTACCTCCTCGAATCCCACGGCCGGCGGAGCCTGCGTGGGCGCGGGCATAGGCCCCACGCGCATTACCTCCTCCCTGGGCATTGTTAAGGCGTACACCACCCGCGTGGGCGCGGGGCCGTTCCCCACGGAACTCTTTGATAAGTGGGGCGAATACCTGCAAACCACCGGCGGCGAGGTGGGCGTGAATACCGGCCGTAAACGCCGCTGCGGTTGGTACGATTCCGTGATTACCCGCTACGCCTCCCGCGTGAACGGCTTTACCGATCTCTTCCTCACCAAACTGGACGTGCTCACCGGCATTGGGGAGATACCCATTTGCGTGGCCTATGACGTGGACGGCGAGCGTTTTGATGAGATGCCGCTGACTCAATCCCAGTTCCACCACGCCGAGCCGATCTTTGAGACCATGCCCGCCTGGGACGAGGACATCTCCGAGTGCCGCACCTTTGAGGACCTGCCGCAGCGCGCCCAGGATTATGTGCGACGCCTTGAGGAACTCTCCGGCTCGCGCATCTCCTACGTCGGCGTGGGGCCGGGCCGCGATCAGACGATCGTGGTGCATGACGTGCTGGAAGCATAGGGCGCACCGAGGGATGGTGATGTTACCCCTGTTGCAGGTGTGAAAACCTGTGAACAGGGTGAAAAATCTGCTTTTTCTGGTAGATTCCGGGGAAGAAAAGCAATCACTCGCTCCCCGAGAGGCGTTATCCCCCATGATCTTCCGCAAAATCGCCGCTACCGTGACCGCTTTGACCGCGCTTCCTGTGAGCGCCGTGACCGCCCTTGCCGCCCCGGCGCAGGCGGATTCCCTGGCCTGGGGCGAATGCCCCGTGGGTGCGGTGGCGGACTCGGCGGCCCAGTGCGCCACCTTTGAGGTGCCCAAGGACTACGCCCAGCCGGAGGGTGAGAAGATCACCCTCACCATGAGCAAACTCCCGGCCATCGGGGAGTCGCGCGGCGTGATCGCCGGTAATCCCGGCGGGCCGGGTGCTTCCGCGCTCGGAATGTTCCGGGGTGCCGATAACCTGCCGGGCACGGTGAAGTTGCCCGATTCCGTGCGGGAGCACTATGACCTCGTGGCGGTGCAGCCGCGCGGTTTGCCGTGGGGCGAGCCGCTGGATTGCGGGTTGGTACCGAGCTTCGAGGCCTGCGAGGCCAATAAACCGGGCTACACGCGCACCGTGAACACGGAGAACACCGCGCGTGATCTCGATGAGGCGCGCAAGGTGCTGGGCCAGGATCGCCTGAACCTCTACGGCGTTTCCTACGGAACCCTGCTCATGCCTACTTACGCCACCTTGTTCCCGCAGCACACGGGGAAGATGATGCTGGATTCCTCCATGAACCCCGATGACATTTGGTTCCAGTTGGGTGCCAGCCGCAAGCAGGCGCGTATCGACGCCCTCAATGCCATGTTTACCTGGATCGCGGAGCGGGACGCGGAGTACGGCCTGGGGGATACCCCGCTCAAGGTGTATAAGGCGTGGACGCAGCGCGTGAACGAGCACATGGGGCTGAGCGCCGCGCCGATCACCCCGCCCCCGGCCACCGAGGGGGATATTCCTGCGGGGATTTCCGTGGGTGAATTGGCGCTGGCCGGAACAAACTTGGTGGAGGAGGCCAAGTGGCGGATCGGCCGCCTCATGATCCTGCCGGATATTGCGCGGTCCTTCATCGAGCAGCCGGACGGTAACGCTCAGTGGTTCACGATGGTGTACGAGGATGCTGTGTATAGCGAAAAGGCCTGGCCGCGCGTGGCGGAGTCGCTGAAAACCGGCACCATCGTCCTTGATCCCCTGGCGGAGAACCTGTTCAATCGCATCGACGGTTTCTCGGAAGAGCAGATGGGAACGTTTGTCCAGCAGCAGGTAGAGGTAGTCAGGGGCCTGGGTAACGTGGATAAGGCGGTGATATGTAATGAGAATCGTACCCCCGCCGATCCCTCGCGCGTGGCATCTATAGTGGTGGAATCTATGATGGGGGATCAGCGCAAGATGGCGGAGGACGTTCTGGCCTCCGGCCAACACTGCGCAGGCTGGCCGGAGCCCGAACCGCTGGTGTGGGCCACGGGCGAGGCCCTGGAGACCAAGCCGCTGCTGGTGGGCTATGACCGCGATACCGCCACCACGGGGGCCGGTAACTATGCCATGCAGCGGGCGATGGGTGGTGAATTGCACGTTCTCCCCGGCTACAGCCACGGGGTGCTGCTCAACGATCCCGAGGCCGTGGAATCCCAGGTGGCGGCGTATTTCTCCTAAGCTCTGCACAGGTTATGTGGCTCTAGTTTTTAGAGTCCACAGTCTCCTGTGGGCTAGGGTGTAACGCATCGTATCCAAAAGTAGATAGAGAGCGTGTATGGGCTCCGCCGTGGTGGAACCCCGGTGCACGCATAAAGATTGGACGCATACATGAAGAAGAACATCGCCGCCCTGCGCGCGGCCGTCGTTGGTGCCGTGGCCGTGCTGGGCATGGGCCTGGCTGCCGTTCCCGCCACTGCGGCCCCGATTGTTCCGCTCCCCGAGCTGCCGGAACTGCCCGGTACCGTGCCGCAGACCACCCCGAACGGCAAGCAGATCGTGGCCTTTGGCGATTCTTATACCGCGCATGCGGGCAAGGGTGGCCCGCGCGGGGTGGATCCCGCGCAGACCCCGTGGGCTGCTAAGTGCGCCACCGATCGGGAGAGCTGGCCCAAGTTGGCCGGTGAGAGCCTGGGCAAGACCGTGGGCGATTGGTCGTGCAACGGCATGAGCGTGGACATGGCCCTGTATCTGGAGATGGCCATTCAGTACGGTGACCTGGGCCCGGATACGGAGGAGGTCGTGATTATGTACGGCGGCCTCGATCCCTTCTACTGGGTGGACGGTGCCGTGCAGATGGTGAACCCGGGCGCGGTGAATAATTCTTCCGCGTTCCGCCAGTTTCTGATCCGCGTGCAGGATCGCGTGCGTGAGGTGGCTCCGAACGCCCGCCTGACGCTGGCGAGCTACCCCGAGTACATTTCCGGCGAGATGTACTGCCCGGTGAACTTCGGCCCGGTGTCTACCCCGATTCCGGTTCCGGGTGCCACGGCGGTGCAGACGGCCATGCGCGATACCGTGCGGGAGACGGCCGCCGGCATCGGCGCGAACTTCATTGACGTGTACGCCCAGTCCATCGGGCACGGCACCTGCAACCCTGATCCGGCTCAGCGCTGGACCGTGGGGTTCATTGATAGCACCGAGCACACCATGCCCTCGCACCCCTCGAACGTGGGGCAGCGGGCGATGGGGAATATCGTGGCCGAGGGGCTGCGGGGCTAGTTTCCGGTATCCGGTAAAACTCCGGTAGGCCCGGTACAGGGGCGCGTGCTTGCACACACGAGGCGGCACGCGCCCCTGTGTTGTGAGGCGGGGCCGAAAATCTTTCACACTAGTCACACAAATAAACAAAAATCGCAGTGGTGCGGTAACGTGTAGCCGGATATGAGCGATACGCCTGGAGAATACAGGCGGGGAATAAGCGCATTGCCAGGATGGAGCCAAAGAAGCATGAAGAAGTTTTCCACGATGATGAAGTCCGCTGCGGCCACGGCAGCCGCGGCGTCGGTACTTGCTCTTTCCGCGGCCGTTCCGGCGGCGGCCTTGCCCAGCGTTCCGCTTTCCTCCTCCCCCTCCGCGCAGGATAACCACGGGCAGGAACTGGTGGTCTTTGGTGATTCCTTTGCCGCTCACGCCGGTAAGAACGGGGAGCGCTGGCTGGAGCCCGCGCGTGCCCCGCACATTCCGTTCTGCTCCACGGACAAGGAAAACTGGCCCAAGTTGATCGGGCAGCAGACCGGCAAGAGCGTGGCGGATTGGTCCTGCAATGGCACGGGGCGGGTTCCCGTGGCGGATCTGGCGAATTACGTGGAATCCGCCATTCGGCGTGGCGATCTGGGGCCGGGCACGCAGGACGTGGCGATCATGTACGGCGGCGTGACCATGCTTCAGTGGGCCGACCTCCCCGTGGAGGCCATAACCCCAAGCGGGCTGGACTTCACCCCGTTCCGCCTGGAACTGCGCGCGATCAAGGAACGGATTCACAGCGTGGCCCCGCGGGCGCGGGTGACCATGCTGAGCTACCCGGAGCTGCTCAGCGGTGATTTCTTCTGCCCCGCCAACATGGGCTCCACGCAGACCCCCGTGTTGATCCCCGGCGGGAAACTTTTGCAGGACACCATGCGCAATAACCTCCGCGATACCGCCCGCTCCATCGGCGCGAACTTCATCGACGTCTACCAGGCCTCCCTGGGACACGGCATGTGCAACCCCGATCCGGCGCAGCGCTGGACGGTGGGCTTCATGGATGATTCCGCGCACACCATGCCCATGCACCCCTCCGACGAGGGGCAGCGCGCGATGGCGAACATCATCTCCGCCGGTCTCTACGGATAAGAAAACGGATAGGAAGAAGCCGAAGGGGCGTCGATAAGCAGGCGTCCAACCAAACCAGGGATTCTGTGGCCCCGCCGCGATCGCCCTATCATGGAGCGCATGGTTAATCCGGAAGTAATCGGAACCCCGCACACGCCCTCCGCCACCAAGGTCATGCTGCTGGGCTCGGGCTATCTCAGCCGCGAACTCGCCATGTCCTTTCAGCGCCTCGGCGTGGAGGTCCATGCGGCGGATCGGGCGCGCAACGCCCCGGCGCAGCAGGTGGCGCACGTGGCACATGTGGTGGACGTGGCCGATGCCCGGGCCGTGACCAACCTGATCGCCCAGGTACGCCCGGACTTCATCGTGCCCGAGGTGGAGAGCGTGGCGGCGAACGTCCTCACCGCCGTGGAGGCCACGGAACAGGCCGCCGTGGTGCCCAACGCCAAGGCGGCGGAACTGGCGCTCAACCGCGAGGGGGTGCGCAAGTTGGCGGCGGAGGAGCTGGGCCTGCCCACCACCAACTACCAGTTTGTTTCCGAGTACACGGAGTTCGAGGTGGCCGTGGGGTCCATCGGCTACCCCTGCGTGGCCAAGCCGGACATTGGCGGCCCCGGGGCCAAGGATCACCGCATGATCCGCAGCGAGGAAGAGGTGGAACCCGCCTGGCGCTACCTCACCTCCGATTTCCCCGCCGAGGTGCCCCCGGAGGGGCAGCGCATCGTGGTAGAGCGCGTGATCGACTTCGATTACGAGGTCACCCTGGTGGCCGTGCGCTCCATCGACCCCGCCACCGGGAAACTGGCCACGTGGTTCTGCGAGCCCATCGGCTGCATTTATCGCAGCGGAGAATACACCGAGGCGTGGCAGCCGGTGCACATGGAGCCCGCCGCCCTGGATAACGCCCGCTCCGTGGCCGCCCGCGTGTCCAACGCCCTGGGCGGGCGCGGCGTGTTCAGCGTCAAGATGTTCGTCTCCGGGGAGGACGTGTACTTCTCCGAGGTGCTGCCGCGCCCCCACTGCACAGGGTTGGTCACGCTGTGCTCCCAGCGCTTCTCGCAGTTCGACCTCCATGCCCGCGCGGTGCTGGGCCTGCCCATCGACGTCACCCTGGTTTCCCCCGGCGCCGCCGCCATGATCCTTAGCCCCGTGGAGACGGAAAACCCACAGTACAGCGGCCTGGATCGGGCGTGCGCGGTACCGGAGGCCACCGTGGAGTTCTTTGGCAAGCAGCGCGCCCGCGAGGGACGGATCATGGGGGTGGCCCTGGCCACGGGAGAGATCACGGAGGCGGCGCGGGAGGCGGCCGCCCAAGCAGCCGGTGCGGTCACCGTGAGGTGACGGTAATCTGACGGTGATCTAACGGTGGGCCCCGCAAAGAGAGGGCCTAATCTAAGGGGCATGGATACCCAGAATCCTCCCCTCATCCTGGCCATTACCGCGTGCCCCACGGGGATAGCGCACACGTATATGGCCGCAGAAAAGTTGCAGGCGGCGGCCGAGGAATCGGGCGTGCGCCTCAAGGTGGAAACGCACGGCTCCATCGGCGTGGAGGGCACGTTCAGCGCCGCCGACATCGCGGCGGCCGACGCCGTGATTATCGCCGCAGACGTGGCGATCCCCAAGGATCGCTTCGCGGGCAAACGCGTGCTCGCCACGGCCGTGGACGAGGCGATCAAGCGCCCCAAGGAACTTCTCGAACGCGCACAGGAGGCCTCCGTGGAGCGCGGCGTCGCGGCGTCGGCAAGCGACCCCGGAGCCTCGGCAGGCGGCGCGCAGGAGCACCTGCGCACGATGTACCAGGCGCTGATGAACGGCGTGTCCCACATGATCCCCTTCGTGGTCACCGGCGGGCTGCTGCTGGCCGTGGCGCTCTCCATAGGCGGGCAGCCCACGGCGGAAGGCCTGGTGATCCCGGAGGGATCGTTCTGGGCCACCGTGGAACAACTCGGATCGCTGGCCTTCAGCCTCATGGTTCCGGTGCTCTCCGCGTACATCGCGGCGGGGATCGCGCAGCGGCCGGGCCTCGCGCCGGGCTTCATCACCGGCCTGGTGGCGGTCACGGGTTCTCTCTATGGCTCGGAGGCGGGCGCGGGCTTCATCGGCGGCATTATTACGGGCATCCTCTCCGGGTACGTGGCCCTGGGAATTAGGCGTATCCCGGTGAATAGGTTTGTGGCCCCCATCTGGCCCATCATCGTTATTCCTATTGCCACCAGTTTGATCGTGGGGTTGCTGTTCATTTACGTCATCGGGCACCCCGTGGCGGCGCTTTTTGAGGCCCTGATGAGCGCCCTTCAGGGGCTCGATGGGGGCTCCGCGATTATCCTGGGCGCGGTGATCGGCGGCATGATCGCCTTCGATATGGGCGGGCCGTTTAATAAGACGGCGTTCCTCTTTGGCGGCGGGCTCATCGCCGCCGGTAACCCCTATCCGATGGGCATGGCCGCGGCGGCGATCTCCGTCCCGCCCCTGGCCGTGGGGGCGGCCACGCTCCTGCGGCGGCGCTGGTTCACCCCGGCCGAGCGTGAGACCGGCGCCGCCTCCCTGGTCATGGGGTTCTTTGGCATCAGCGAGGGGGCCATACCGTTGGCGGCGGCCCGCCCCCTCCAGGTGATCCCGGCCAACGTGGTGGGCGGGGCCATCGCCGGGGCACTGGCCGGGTGGTGGTCCGTGGCGGATCACGTGATGCACGGCGGGCCGATCGTGGCGCTTCTGGGCGCCGTGGACGGCGTGGCCTGGTTCTTCCTGGCGCTCACCGCCGGGGTGGCGGCCACCACCGCCATCATCGTGATCGCGGTGGGGGTGCGCCAGCCCAAGGCGCAGAAAGCGTTGCTGAGCGAGCGGGCGGTGCTGCTCGACGCCCACCCCCGCGACCGCGAGCACCTGCTGCGCCTGCTTATCGACGCCGCCGGTGACCGCATCGCGCGCCCCGATCAGGTACTGCGCGCGGCGCTCGACAGGGAGGCGAAGAGCACCACGGCGGTGGGCGACGCCGTGGCGATCCCGCACGCCCGCTGCGCCGGGGTGCGCGAACCGGTGCTGGCGGTGGCCCGGTTGGGGGAAGCCGAGGCGGTGGAGTGGGACGCGCCGGACGAACAGCCGGTGCGCCTGGTCTTTCTCATCGCCGTGCCGGAGGAGGCGGGCAAGCAGCACCTGGCCATTTTGGCGCGGATCGCGCGGGCGCTGACCACCTCCGATTTCCGCGCGCGGCTGCTGAGCGCGGAGAACAAGAGCGAGGTGGTGGCACATGTGACGTCCGTCCTGCCCCCGAATGAGGGGAATGGCTCCAGGGCCCTTGTGGACAGTGGAGAGCGGACTTAGTGTGATCGGTGACCCGAAAAACTAATAGCGGAAAAGAGCGCACACATGAGAATACGGCGTACAGCATGGGCCCTGATGGCCTCCCTGACGTGCGTGCCCGCCGTGGCCACCGCGGCAGAGGTGGCACCGGGCGCGCCCATGCGGATCTACCCCGTGATAGAGCAGGACGATCCCCTGGCGCAGGCCCCGCAGCACATGGTTACGCAGTACTGCACCCAGGGCGTGCCGGGCACCGTCACGCTGCCGGACGGCTCCCAGAAGAACGTGATGGTCACTGCGGCCCACTGCGTGTGGGGAACCACGGCACAGCCGGATGAATCTCACCCGGAGATATATGTTCCGCTGCCCGAGGGAGACCGGGTGATCGGCGTGCGCGAGGGCGGCCGCCAGCCCTTCGAAGCCGGGGAGGAGGCGACGCTGGAGGACGTGTACCACCAGGTGATCGACGACGACTGGGCCACCATCGCCCTCGACGAGGACGCCGAGATGACCCGCGTGGCGGATTCCGTAGACCAGTTTGGGCAATCCCACGGGGAACCCGTGGTGCTCACCGGGGTGCGCGATTACCCCTACCTGGAACAGGGCCAGCTTTCCTTTGACAACCTCGGCCAGCCCATCTGCCAGGACGGGCAGACCAGCGGGAGAACCTGCGGAGTGCAGCTCATGCGCGTGGGCAACCGCCTGTGGAGCGTGCAGGCCATCGACTCCGGCGATTCCGGCGGCATCAATTACGATCCCCACACCCGCGAGGCCCTGGGCGTATCCACCGATGGCTTTGGCCTGCTGAGCATCACGCAGGCGGCCGACGTAGCCCTGGAGGAAACCTACGGTATCCCCGACGGGCAGGTCAACGAGCGTTTCCGCCTGCCGGAATCCGAGCAGCCGCACACCCCCATGCGCACGATGGACGCGGATCGCCAGGAGGCCCTGGCCTGGGTGGAGGTCAACGCGCCCGAGTACGCCCCGGAGCCTGCTTCCGAACCCCCGGCGGCCGTGGAGGTGGCGCAGGCCAATGGCCAGGCCGCCGTGGAGGAGATCGCGCAGTGGGGCGAGCAAGCCCTGAACTCTGTGCAGGATCCCGCTAGTATCCCTACCGTGATCGACAACGCTCGGGATAGCGCCGCGTATCTGGGAGACCTCGCGGCGGATACTTTCTTTGCCTTTGATGAAGCCCTTCGGGAGGGATAGATGAAAAACCGTGGTGTGTTCGGCGTGGTCAGCGCCGTGATGGGTGCGGCCCTAGCGGCGTCGATAAGCGCTCCCGTGGCCGGTGCCGCCGAGGTAGCCCCCGGCGCCCGCATGCAGATGTTCCCGCCGCTGGAGGGGGCCATAACGGAGGATATTCCGATGGAGATCTTTGCCCAACACTGCTCCCAGGGCGTGCCGGGCACCGTCACTCTGCCGGACGGCTCCCAGAAGAACGTGATGGTCACCGCCGGGCACTGCCTGTGGGGCATCGAGGGCTCCGCGATGGGGGAGATGGCCCCCGAGGTCTATGCGCCGCTGCCCGGGGGGAACCAGCTCATTGCCGTGCGGGATCAGGGCCAGCCGGTGCACCCGGCGCTCGATGACCGCGACCCCGAGGAACTGCGGCTGATGTATGACGGCGATGACTGGGCCACCGCAGAGATCGCGCCGGACGTGGGAATGACCCGCGTGGCGGATTCCATCGACCAGTACGGCGTCTCCCACGGGGACTCCGTGACGCTCACCGGGGTGCGGGATTACCGCGACCTGGAGCCCTGGGAAATCTCCTTTGATAACGCCGGGCAGCCCATCTGCAAGGAGGGGCAGACCACCGGGCGCACCTGCGGCGTGCAGGTGCTGCGATCCAGCAACGGCCTGTGGTACCTCGG
Organism: Corynebacterium oculi; assembly: GCF_001412105.1. Classification (GTDB taxonomy): domain Bacteria; phylum Actinomycetota; class Actinomycetes; order Mycobacteriales; family Mycobacteriaceae; genus Corynebacterium; species Corynebacterium oculi. The sequence goes on along the minus strand of NZ_LKST01000004.1, from coordinate 208,340 downwards.
AACCTCGCTGCCGGGAGATTCCGGCGGCGTGAACTATGATCCGATGACCGGCGAGGTTCTGGGCGTGACCTCCATGAGCGTGTACGGGCTCATCGGGCGCGCGCAGCCGGTGGACGTGGCCGTGGAAAAGGCCTATGACATCCCGGACGGGCAGGTCAACGAGCGCTTTGCCCTGCCGGAGTCCACGGAGGAGCACACCCCCATGCGTTCCTTCGCGGAGGATCAGGCCACGGTGCAGGACTGGGCGCGGGACGTCATCGCGGAGGAACTTCCCACCCCGGAGACGGCGGTGGAGGTGGCGCAGAACAACGCCGAGGCTGCCGTGGACGAGGTGAGTGGCCTGGTGGAAACTTCCACCGAGCAGGTTCTGGAAGATCCCACTAATTGGGAGCCGATTCTCCAGAATACGGCCGAGACCATTGATACGCTGGGAACATTGGCCGAGGACACGGCCGGTGCGGCTCTTGGGGCAGGCCTGGGTCTGGCCCTGCAAGAGCACAACTGAGTTGGTGAGAAGAATAAGGATAAGAAAATGAAGATTCGTACTTCCGCCGTGGCGCTGTGCGCAGCCGCCACTGCCGCCACCGCCGTTCCGGCGTTGGTCCCCGCAGCCGGCGCCGCCGAGGTGGCCCCCGGCTCCCCCATGCGCGCGGATGACTACAGCGAGCTCACCGACTCGCTGCCGGAGAACTGCCCGATGAGTACAAGCGCCTGACCTGCTCCCAGGGCGTGCCCGGCACCGTCACCCTGGCCGACGGCACCCAGAAGGACATCCTGGTCAGCGCCGGGCACTGCGTGTACGGCGTGGAGACCGTGTCCGAGGTGGGAGACACGGTGTACCTGCCCACCCCGAGGGCGATGTGGTGATCGGCCACCCCGACGCGGGCGGCCCCATCACGGTGGGGGACGAGGAGGACTTCTCGCTCCTGGAGGGCATGAACCAGGCCTTTAACTCCCCGGACTGGGGCACCGTGGAACTGGAACCCGGCGTGACCACCACCCGTCTCTCTGACTCCGTGGACATGTACGGCAACTCCCACGGCGAGCCGGTGGAACTGACCGGGGTGCGCGACTACGAGGACCTGGGCTTCTGGGAGGTCTCCGCCGATAACTTTGGCCAGCCGATCTGCAAGGACGGCAACACCAGCGGGCGCTCCTGCGGCGTGCAGCTCTTCCGCACCCAAAACGGCGTGTGGAGCGCGGGCCTGAACTACCAGAACGGTGATTCCGGCGGAGTGAACTTTGACCCGGAGACGGGCGAGGCCCTGGGCGTGACCTCGATGGGCTTTGGCACCATCGGCCGCGCGCAGCCCATCGACCTGGCGATCTAGGAGGGCTATGGCATCGAGGACGGGCAGGTCAATGAGTACTTTGCCCTCCCGGACTCCGCCGAGCCCGCTAACCCCACCCGCACCCAGGACGATGACGTCCAGGGCGCCGTGGCGTGGTATGAGGAGAACCCGGAATCCGCCCCGGAGATTCCCGATCCCCTGGACCTGCTGGGGCAGGAATTGGAGTCCAGCCTGGATGAGGCCCTGGGCGGACTCTTCTAGGGGCTTCTGTGCCTTAAGGCCGGGGTATCAGTTCTGAGAACTGGCACCCCGGCCTTTCTTCATGGGAGCCGCACCCAGCGTGCCTACTGCCGCGTTTACTTGCTCAGCACGCATTCCCCGGGCAAGCCCACCCGCCCGCTGGCCTGCACTCCGAGGGATTCCCAATCACCTAGGTCAAGGCGGTGTTCGGTGTCGGTGCTGCCCATCGTGAAGGTTTCCATGCGGGGCGTATCGCCGGTGCCGGTGATGCTCACCTCGATCTCATCGCCGGGCTGCCCGCGATAGACCAGAACGTTATCCTCCACGCTTAGCACCTCCGGGTCGCAGGCCCCCTCCGCGCTTACGGCACCCAAAATGGGATCGTCGGGGGTGCGTATCCCCTCCATGCTCATGGATTCGCTGGGTTCGGTCACCTCCACCGTGCGCTGCGTGGAGCAGCCCGAGGCCGCTAGGCCGATGGCGATCAGCGCACAGGGGAGGAACATGCTTCGCGTCATTCTATGGTGAGCCTTCCGCTGAGAGCCCGGGAAAGGGTGAGCTCGTCTACGAACTCCAGATCCCCGCCCAGAGGCATTCCCGAGGCGAGTTTAGAGATGGTCAGTCCGGGGAAATCGCGCAGCAGCCGCACGAGGTAGGAGGCCGTGGCCTCGCCCTCGGTATTGGGGTCGGTGGCCAGGATCACCTCCGTGATCTCCGGAGCGGAATCATAGAGCGGATTCTCCGGGGTGGAGTCCGCGAGCTGGCGATCCGGCAGGGCCCCGCCGATGCGTTGCAGCAGGGTGGTGATGTTCAGCTCCCGGGGCCCGATGTTGGCCAGGGGATTAAGCGAGCCGCCCAGCACGTGATAGCGGCCGGTGTACTCCCCGGTGCGCTCGATCACCTGAATGTCCTTGGGCTCCTCCACCACGCACACCACGGAGCGATTGCGGCCGGAATCCGCACAGATGCGGCACACCTCCGCCGAGGAGATGTTGCAGCAGATGCGGCAGAATGTCACCCCCGTGCTGACCTCCCCCAGCGCGCGTTGCAGGCGCGCAATATCCTCGGGATCGGTGTGCAGGAGGTGAAACGCAATGCGTTGCGCGCTCTTGGGGCCTACGCCAGGTAGGCGCGAGAACTCGTCGATGAGGTCTTGGAGAGGTCCTTCAAACACCGCTGCTACGTTACCCGAGCATCCCGCCGAGGCCGCCGCCAAGGCCCTGGGAAAGCGGGCCCATCTTCTGCTCGGCCAGCTGCCCCACCTTCTTGTGGGCGTCCGCGAACGCCCCGGCGATGAGGTCCTGCAGGGTATCCACGTCCTCGGGGTCTACCACCTCGGGGGAGATCTGCACGTCCTTGACCTCCCCGCCGCCGGTCATGGTGATGGTGACCAGGCCGTTGCCTGCGGTGCCGGAGACGTCGGTGGCCAGGATCTCCTTCTGCGCTTGCTGGAGCTGCAACTGCATCTCCTGGGCCTGCTGGAGGATGGCCTGCATATCGGGCTGAGACATGATGATGCCTTTCTTGTGGGGATTAATTACTAGGCTTCGAGTCTACCGGCCTCCCCCTAGAGCGGCTTGGCCCCTAACTCCTGGGCGAGCAGCTCCATCACCACGGTCATGGCGTCGCGGCGATCCCGGCTGCCGGGTTCGCTGGCGGCCGCGCGCAGCATCTCCTCCTCCTCGGACTCCTCCGCCGGGGTGGGTTCCGGCGCGAGGGCCTCCTCCGGGGGCGCATAGGGGTCCTCGGGCTCGGGGGGCAGGGGCACCTCATCCACCGGGGGAGCCGGATCGGGCTGCCGACGCCCGGCGGTGGGCACCGTGATTTTGGGCGCGGACGTGGGCGAGGGCGGGGCTTTGGGGGCCTGTGCAGGGGCGGTCTGGGGGGTGGCTTGCTTGCTTTCCCGCCCGCCGAGGGCCGCCGGTTTGCCCCACACGGGGGCGGATCTGGCGGGCTCCTTGGGTTCAGAGGAAGCGGAGTGTTCCCTGGGGGTGGCCTTGGTGGGGGCGTCCGAGGGATTCCACGGACGCTGTTTCGGCGGGGCGGCCTCGAAGCCTTGGGCGGTGGGATCCGTTCCCACCACGCACTGCACCTTCAACGGGGTGCCCGCCAGGCGGGCCACCGCTTCCGCGATGTCCTTGTTATTGCGCTCGGCATTGATGCGGGCGGCCAGCGCCCCGGTGTTGTGCCCAAGCACCAGGGTGTCCTCGCGGATCCCCAGCACGGTGGCCTCGGTGAGCATGATCTGGGCTACGCGATTGCGGGCACCGATGGTCTCCCGCAACTGGGCCCATTCGCGCCGGATCGTCTCCAGCGCCGAGGCCGGGGGTTCCTGCGTGGATTTCTCGGGGGCGCTGGGGGGAGCGGCGGGGGGCTGCGGGGCTTCCGGCTTTGGTTGTTCCTGGCGCGCGGGCTGGGCCTGTTGGTCCTGGCGTCCCGCGCGCTGGGAGGGGCGCTCGTACACGCGCCCCCCGGCCCCGGTGATCTTCCCGGAGGGGGCCGATGGCGCGGTGGTTGATTGAGTGGTAGCCGCCTGCACTGCGGCCTTGGCGGCGTGCTGCGGGGAGGCCGCCAGCGGGGCGGGGGGCTGCTCGGCGGGAAGCAGGAGGTGCGCCGCCAGGATTTCCAGGAGCAGGCGCGGGGAGGTGGCCCCGCGCAGATCCGTGATGCGGCTATTGACCTGATCCGCCAGGCGCGTGATGTGGGGGCCGGTGAACCGCGCGGCCTGGGCTCGCAGCACCTCGGCGCGGTCAGCGGGGGCGTCCACCAGGCCCATATCCAGGGCCTCGGGCACGGCTTCGAGCACCATGAGGTCGCGCAGGCGGTCGAGCAGGTCGGAGACGAACCTGCGGGGTTCGATGCCGGTCTCGATGACCTCGTCGATGGTCTGGAAAAGCCGGGGCTTATCGCCCTCGGCGAGGGCCTCCACGGTGGCGTCGAGAAGCGAAAGGTCGGTGACCCCCAGCAGCGGCAGGGCCTCCTGGTAGGTCAGGCCGCCCGGCCCGGCCCCGGCGAGCAACTGATCCAGGATGGACAGCGAATCGCGGGGGCTGCCGCCGCCGGCGCGGATCACGAGCGGGTAGACGGAATCCTCCACGGACATGCCCTCGGACTCCACCGTGCGCGCGAGCAGGCCCTTCATGGCCTGGGGGGTGAGCAGGCGGAAAGGGTAGTGGTGCGTGCGGGAGCGAATGGTGCCGATGACCTTTTCCGGCTCCGTGGTGGCGAAGATGAAGATGAGGTGCTCGGGGGGCTCCTCCACGATCTTGAGCAGGGCGTTAGAACCCGCGTTGGAGATCATATGGGCCTCGTCGATGATGAACACGCGGTACCGGGAATCCGCCGGGGCGTAGTAGGCGCGGTCGCGCAGCTCGCGCATGTCCTCCACGCCGTTGTGGCTGGCGGCGTCGAGTTCCGTGACGTCGAGGTTGCCCGGCCCCCCGGGGGCCAACGAGCGGCAAGAGGCGCACTCGCCGCACGGGGTGGAGGTGGGGCCGTGCACGCAGTTGAGGGAGCGCGCCAGGATGCGCGCGGAGGAGGTTTTGCCGCAGCCGCGCGGCCCGGAGAAGAGGTAGGCGTGGTTGATCCGCCCGGAATCGAGCGCGGCGGACAGCGGCCTGGTGACCTGTTCCTGCCCGACGACCTCGGCAAAGGAGGCGGGACGATACTTCCGGTAAAGCGACACGCCCCACAGCCTACCTGCGTGCTATCGACGCCAGTTATGCACCGGGATCTGCTCGGCCTGAACCTCGCTGAGGAAGCGGCTCATGCCCTCGCGCATGACGCGCTCGCGCTCCTCGTCCGTCAGCATGATGAGTTGGAGCATGACGGTCAGCCTCCCGGCGCCGGGGGTGACGCCCTCCCCGTGGACATCGCCCGCCTCCTCCGTGAATTGCGGAACGGGCCCGCCCCACATGAAGGGGGGAACGAGCAGGCCGTGCAGGATGGTAATCCCGGAATCGAAGCCAAACTGATCCACCAGCACGCCGGAGCGGTGCGCCAGATCGGGCAGCATGGTGCCCGGCTCTGCGGGCAGCACGGAGGCGTTCTTGCGCAGGACATCGACGGCGTTGCCCAAAACGCGCACGGCGGGAACCACAGACCCGTCAATGACGGTAAAAAGCTCGCTGCGCACGTCCGTGGGCGTGCTCTCCCCGTCCACCTGCAAGCCAGTATCCACGCGCGCGAAGTTCGTGGTGCAGGCAATGGCCTGGCCGCCGAACTCCGCAACGCCAATGTGCACACCACCGGCAGGGTGAACACTCAACTTGGCGGGCATGAAATCATCGAGCCAGTATTCCGTCTCAGACCTATTCACTGTCCCGTCATGCTCCTTCCTCTGCCGCTTCGCGCTTGCTTGCTACTCACCCAACTTCTCCACCGCGGCCAGCAACACGCAGGTAGCCACGCCGTCCATCGCCTCCGCAATCTCCTCCACCGGGGGGAGGGAGGGCGCAAGGCGAATGTTGCGGTCATTGGGGTCCCGGTGCAGCGGGAACGACGATCCCGCGCCCGTAAGCGCAATGCCCGCCTCGCGCGCCAATTCCACCACGCGCGCGGCGGTGCCATCGAGCACATCCAGGGAGATGAAATAGCCGCCCTGTGGAGAAGTCCAACGCGCTACATCATACGTGCCCAGGCGCTCCTGGAGAATCCCCAGCACACGGTCAAACTTGGGGGCTAACGACGCCGCGTGCTTGCGCATGAGGGAGCGAACCCCCTCCGCATCGCGGAAAAACAGGGCGTGGGCCAACTGATTGACCTTATTGGGGCCGATGCCGCGCGCCCCGGCGAGGGAGACATACCAATCCAGGTTCTGCGTGGACGAGGCGAAGAAACTCACGCCCGCCCCCGCGTGCGTGATCTTGGAGGTGGAGGACATCCACCAGAAGCGATTGGGGTTCCCGGCCTGCGCGGAGAGGGCCAGGACATCAAGCACCTCGGGGAACTCCTCGGTGAGGGTGTGCACGGCGTAGGCGTTATCCCAGATGATGCGGAAATCAGGGGCCGCCGCCTCCATCTCCGCCAGGGCCTTTGTTTTTTCCGCCGAGAACGTCACGCCGGTGGGGTTGCCGAAGATCGGCACCGTCCACATGCCCTTGACCTGGGAGTCCTTGACCAGCTCGCGGATCGCGTCCACATCGGGGCCGTCCTCCAGCATGGGGACGGGGATCATCTCAAAGCCGAACTTCTCCGTGATGGTGAAGTGACGATCATACCCGGGAACGGGGCAAATCCACTTGACCGACTCCTCCTGAGACCACGGGCGCGGAGAATCCGGGGTGCCCCAGATGTACGCGAGGCTGATGAGGTCGAACATGATGTTCAGGCTGGAGGCATCGCCCGCGATGATGTTCTGCGGATCAATGCCTAGCAGATCGCCCCAGATCTGGCGCAGATCCATCAGGCCGCGCAGGTTGCCGTAATTGCGTACATCGGTCCCGGAGGAATCGTGGTACACGTCGCCGGGAAGGGAGAGGAGGGCGTTGGAAAAATCTAATTGTTCAGCGGAAGGCTTGCCCCGGGTGAGATCGAGGCTGAGGCCCTTGGCCTGGAGTTCTTGGTACTGTCCGCGCACCTGGGCAGCGAGTTCTGCGCGCTGTTCAGGGCTGAGATCAAGGAGAGACAACAGGGGTTCCTTCCGGTGGGGGCGATAACGGCACAATAATGTAGCCCTATCCTACCTGCTGCGTCTGTGGTTTGGCTGGGTGCTGAGGGGTGGCCGAGGCGGATAACGGACGGCTGGCCAGAAGGATGAAATGAAGAGTTCCCCGAAAAAATAAGGGGACCTCGCGCACCCGCGAGAGCTCGCTGACCCTTGCTGCATTCCTGCCCTGGGGGAGTTCACAAGATACACGCCGCGCGAGATCCGGGTTTCGATTATAGCGCATGGCGAGGGGGTGGCCAAAGAGTGGGAGATGGGCCGCGAGGAGAGACGGGTGTGCAGGAGATTTGTTTCCCCGGTGGGGGTGAGTGTACTGTAGTCCCGGTACGCGGCGGTTATGCCGAGTGTGCGCTGGAGGATTCGACTAGCGGCCTATGTCACACGCCTGGAACGCGTGCGGGGTTCACGCCCCTCGTGGGTTCAAATCCCACATCCTCCGCCAGTAAGCCCCCTGACTTTTACCAGGTCAGGGGGTGTTTTGTGGTTCGGGGCGGGGCCTCGCCCACGGCCTGCCCCCTTGCCGTGCTTATTGAGGCTTACTGAGGCTTACTGCGCCCCCACCACGGGCTGCACGTCGGTGGGGAAGCAACCCAGCGGGGACTGCCCGTTATCCGCCACGATGTCTAGGCACTTGGAGGTCAGCACCTCGGGGGTGAGCGATCCCTCTAGGGCCTGGTTGGCGCGAGCCTCGGCCTCGTTGGTGGCCTTCTTCTGCTCCGCGATGCGGGTGCGGGCGATCTCGGATTGCAGCTCGTCGATCCGCGCCTGGGTGGCCTCATCGAAGTTGATGATGGGAATGGTGACGGAGTGAACCTCAATCTGGCCGCTCACCTTGGTGCGCATCTTTTCCAGGGTTTGCTGGGAGAGCACGGCCAGTGTGTCCTTATCGGCGTCGATGCTTTCCTGGGAGAGGGGGTCGTACCCGCTCATCACCTCGTTGAGGGCGGCGCGGAAATTGCGGTCAACGAGGTTGGATTGAATCCCCTCGAAGGTGCGGTAGTCCATGAAGAGTTCCTCGGCGCGATCTACCTTGAGCTGCCATTGCAGTGAGGCGTCCACGGTGGCCTTGGCATCATTGCCCAGGCGCACCTCGATGCTGCCCAGGGTGTTCTCGCCGCCGTCGCGGTAGATGTCATTTTGCTTTGCGCCGTCGAGCTTGGTCACGGATTCCCAGGGGGCCTTGATGTGCAGGCCGTTGCCCAGGGAGCCGGTGGGCTTGCCAAAGGCGGTTTTGATTCCGACGGTGCGCGGCTGCACCACGGTCACGGAGGAGAGGACGAGTATGACCACGGCCGCGGCGACGATGAAGCCGCCGGTGATTCTCATGGAACGCCTGGATACGGCGGGGGAGGCGGTGCTGCCGTCCGTGTTCTGACCGGGTTTTTTCTGGCTGGGGGTGTAGAAGAAGGTGATGATGCCGATGAGGATGAGGGCGATGGATAGGATGAATAAGAACATAAGACGCTCCTGCCTACGAAATGGTTGCAGTGCTCATGACGGTCAGTACCCGCACCCCCGAAGGGGTGCCCCTGTTCCGGGTAACTAACCTAAATTATACCAGATAATACCCTCAAATGGGGGTGGTTTTCGTAGGCTTTCGTTCCTCCCGACCCCTCCCGTTAGCCCCGTTCCGCCACGTGCTGCCGAATCTCGGGAAGTTGGTACCACAGGTTGCGCCCGGGGCAGTCCTTGGAAATGCCGGTGACGCTTTGCCAATCCCGGTGCCCGCTGATGGTGGGCTGCGTGATATCCACCTCTGTTGCGGGATTGGTGTAGCGCACCTGGCCGAGGGGATCGAGGGCGCAGGCGCGGCAGAGCGCGCCGAGCACCGTGACGAGCGAGCGGTAGGCGGCGGTGGTGGGGTGATCCTGGGTGAAGTTGCCGATCACGCATACGCCGATGTTGCCCACGTTGGCCTTGAACACGTGCCCGGCGGTGACCGCTTGGCCCGCCGAGGCGTCAGAAAACACAGCCTGAGCGGGAGTCCCGGTGGTGCGCCCCTGGTACACGGTGCCCTCAGGATCGATGAGCAGGTGATAGCCGATGTCTCCCCAGCCTCGCCCGCCGTTATCGGAGGAGGCATGAAAGCGGTAGATAGCGCGCACGGCGGCGGGCCAATTGTGCTGGTACTCGGGCTCGTGCCCGGTGGGAATCTCCGTGTGGTGCACCGTGATGCACGTCGGGGCGCCGTATTCCGGGGCCCAGGTCATGAGGGATTCGTCGGCTCCCCATTGTTCGCGGGAGAGAACGCGGAGGTCCTCGGTGACGGCGGCCTCGGGCTCGCTCGGCGCAACGGCGGAAGCGGACCGGTTGAGGGGGATGGCGGGACTGGTGAGCGGCGGGTGGAGATGCGTGCTGACCTCCGGCGGGGCCGTGATCTCGGTGGTGTTTTCGGGCACGGCGATGAGTTCGGAGCACAGGGGAAACTCCCCGTCGCGGCAATGCGGTGAGGGATAAACGAGGCGGGAGATGGTGGAGCCGTTGGCGTGAAAGCGCACGGTGACGGGCGGGGCGTCGGGAGTAAGCGTGGTGCCGGGGAAGCGGAGGCTGAGGGCGTAATCGTTGGGGTGGGCGGCGCGCGCGGGGAGGGGAAGCCGGGTGGCGGCGAGGAGGGTGCCGGCGGCGAGGGCGGCGCGGCCCAGTTGCCTGCGGCTCAATACGGTTTTCATGGGGAGAAACGTACGCCGCCTGCCGCGAAGGGGGTGTGGCGTGCGGAACAAAGAGAGTGTGAGGGGAAAGATCACAAAGAAAAATTGAACGCCGTTTAATTGGCTGGCTATGCTCGGTATTGATCCTCTGATCCCGCCACAACCGAAGGGAGCCACCCTCCGTGTCTATCCTCTCCGCCGCCCGATCCAAGTCCCTCAACGATGGGGAGGGGCTCGCGCAGGAGGAGGTGTTAGAAATCCTCCGCCTCCCGGACTCGGAGATACCCGACCTGCTGGAATTGGCACACGAGACCCGCTTGCGCTGGTGTGGCGAGGAGGTGGAAATAGAGGGGATCGTCTCGCTCAAAACGGGTGGTTGCCCCGAGGATTGTCATTTCTGCTCCCAATCGGGATTGTTTGAATCCCCCGTGCGCGCGGTGTGGCTGGACATAGAAAAACTGGTGGAGTCCGCCAAGCATACGGCCAAGACCGGAGCCACGGAGTTCTGCATCGTGGCGGCGGTCAAGGGCCCGGACGAGCGTCTCCTGCGCCAACTGGAAAGCGCGGTGGCGGCCATTCGGGCTGAGGTGGATATTCAGGTGGCCGCCTCCGTGGGCACGCTGAACGAGCCGCAGGTGCGTCGATTAGCCAAGGCCGGGATACATCGCTATAACCACAATCTAGAAACCGCACGCAGTTACTTCCCGCAGGTGGTGACCACCCACACCTGGGAGGAACGCCGGGCGACGCTCGACCTGGTGCGGGAGGCCGGAATGGAGGTCTGCTCCGGGGGAATCATCGGCATGGGAGAAACGCTGGCGCAGCGCGCGGAGTTCGCGGTGCAGTTGGCGCAGGTGGAACCCGCCGAGGTACCCATGAACTTCCTCGATCCCCGCCCCGGTACCCCCTTTGCGGACTATCCCGTCATGGATTCCCGCGACGCCCTGCGCGCCGTGGGGGCCTTTAGGCTCGCCATGCCGCGCACCACGCTGCGTTTCGCCGGAGGGCGGGAACTCACCCTGGGCGAACGCGGCGCGGAACAGGGGCTTCTGGGTGGGATCAACGCCATGATCGTGGGCAATTACCTCACCACCCTGGGCCGCCCGATGGAGGAGGACCTGGACATGATGGGCAAGATTCGGCTGCCCATCAAGGCCCTCAACTCGGCGGTCTAAGGAAGGCTGGCAGTGAGCCGAGAAGCTTTCGACGACCTCGCCGCCGCGGTGCTGGCCGGGGCCGAGCCGATCTTTGATCCTCACACGGGGGTATCCGGCTCGGGGGAGACCTTCGCCGGAAGGGGCGGCCGAGCCAAGCCCCGATCGCCCGGCGCCGCCTCCCCCGGTGCCCGCGCGGGCTACGAGCCGCCGCGCTACTGCCAGCTTTGCGGGCGGGCGCTGGCGGTGCAGGTATTCCCCCAGGGGTGGACGGCGCGGTGTTCCCGCCACGGGGAACTAGATTCCGCCTGGTTGGAGCGTTAACCGCCTACCCTTGCGGCCCGGCGTGGCGCACCATATCCTCCCACTCCACGATCTTCTTGCGCTCGCGGCCCTCGGCTTCGCCCAGGGCGCGCTCGGCTTCGTCCAGGCGGTGCCAGCCCTCCCAGGTGGTCACGGCGATGCCCTTGTTTTCCAGGAACTCCAGGGCGGCCTCGGGCGTGGCGCGCTCGGGCGCGGGGGCGGTGAGGGAACCCGCAGCGTGATCGGCCAGGAGCATCTCGATGGTCTCCTTGGCATCGGACTTGGTGTTGCCGATCAGCCCCACGGGGCCGCGCTTGATCCAGCCGGTGGCGTACAGGCCGGGCACCACGGAGCCCCCGGGGGCGTCGAGCACGTGGCCGCCGTCGTTGGGGATCACGGCCTTGGCGGCGTCGAAAGGCACGCCCGCAACCTCGTCGGAGCGGTAGCCCACGGCGCGGTAGACGGCCTGCACTGGCCAGGTGGTGTACTTCCCGGTGCCGCGCACCCCGCCGTTGCCGTCGAGTTCCATGCGCTCGGTCTTGATGGCGGCCACGTGGCCGTCCTCCCCGATGATCTCCACGGGGGATTCAAAGAAGTGAATGTAGAGCTTGTGGGGCGCGCCTTTGGGGTCGCGCATGGCGTACTTTTCTAGGGTCTGGCACACCAGGTCGGTGGACTTGGAGGCGCGGCGAGCCTCCTCGGAGGCGGCATCATAGTCAATGTCCTCCGGGTCCACGATCACCTCGATGGTGGGGGAATGATCGAGTTCCTTGAGCTCCATCGGGGTGAACTTGGCCTGGGCGGGGCCCCGGCGGCCAAAGATGTGCACCTCCTTGGCGGCGTTGGCGGAAAGGCCCTCGAACACGTTGTCCGGGATCTCGGTGACGTGAAGTTCCTCGCCGGTCTTGGCCAGCACGCGGGCGATGTCCAATCCCACGTTGCCCACGCCCACCACGGCCACGGCGGGGGCGGTGAGGTTCCAATCGCGGGTGAAGTCCGGGTTGCCGTCATAAAAGCCCACGAACTGCCCGGCGCCGTAGGACTCGGGCAGCTCGGAGCCGGGAATGGGGAGGTCGCGGTCGCCGGTGGCCCCGGTGGAGAACACCACGGCGTCATAAAACTCCTGGAGTTCCTCCACGGTCATGTCCTTGCCCACCTCGATGTTGCCCAGCAGGCGAATTTCGGGCTTGTCCAGCACGTTGTGCAGGGACTTCACGATCCCCTTGATACGAGGGTGATCGGGGGCCACGCCGTAGCGAATCAGCCCGAAGGGGGCGGGCATCCGCTCGTACAGATCAATCTGGACGTCCTGATCGGACTTCACCAGCAGATCGGAGGCATAAATACCGGCGGGGCCAGCACCGACGACGGCGACGCGAAGCGGACGAGACATAGGGAACATATTCCTTATCTATTGCGGGGATCTTGGGGAACCTATGGGCACACAGTGTACCGATGCGGGGAATGCGGGCGGAGAAAGCGGCGGCACGAGCGGTGCTGGCGGTAAAACTGGGGTGGGATTTTCCTCGTATCATGCGGGCTAAGACGGTAAAATTGGACGAGTCATCGCTGTTTGTGCGCGGGTGAAATTAATCCGCTCCGCCAGAAAGGTTGTCCATGACGCATCCTCGCTCCTTCCTGCTTACCGCCATTAACCGCGCCGTCGAGGGGGTGAACGAGGAACCCTGGGCCACCGAGCGGGGCCTGCGCCACCTCAGCATCGCCGGGGAAACGCAGCCCACCCTGGCCGGAGTTCTGGCCGCAGATCCCCTCGCCCAGGGCCCCGCGCTGCTGCGCGGCACGGGCAACCACCTTTTTGATGCGCAGGTGGCCGCCGCCCTCGGGGTACCCGTGGTGGCGCTTATCGACGCCCCCGGGCCCCACATTGACCTCGCCGTGGCCCAGATGGAGGACGCCGGGGCGGTGGTGGCACAGACCATCACCCCCGCCGAGTTCGCGAACCTGGGTGAGATCGAGGCCGAGGCGCAGCCCTACATGTCCGCCGAGGTCTTTGAGACCTGGCTGCTGGGCAAGGCGGCGGAGGCCACGGCGCACATCGTGCTCCCGGAGGGGGAGGACGATCGCATCCTGCGCGCCGCGCACGCGCTCCTGGCCCGCAACGTGGTGAAACTCACCATCCTGGGCAAGCCGGAGCAGATCGCCTCCCGCGCGGAGGAACTGGGCCTCAATCTTGAGGGGGCGCAGGTGGTGGATCATGAAAGCGATCCGCGCGCCGAGGACTTTGCCGAGGAGTTTGCCCGGTTGCGCAAGGCCAAGGGCGTGACGGTGGAGCAGGCGCGCGAGACGATGCGCGATATTTCCTACTTTGCCACGATGATGGTGCACACCGGCCAGGCCGACGGCATGGTCTCCGGGGCGGCGCACACCACCGCGCACACCATCAAACCCGCATTCCAGATCATCAAGAACGCCCCGGAGGCCTCCGTGGTGTCCTCCATCTTCCTCATGGTCATGCCGGGGCGGCTGTGGGCCTTTGGCGACTGCGCCGTCAACCCCAACCCCACCGCCGAGCAGCTGGGGGAGATCGCCGTGGTCTCGGCCAAGACGGCGGCCCAGTTTGGCATTGACCCCCGCGTGGCCGTGCTCTCCTACTCCACCGGAACCTCCGGCAGCGGCCCGGACGTGGAGCGCGCGGTGGCGGCCACCGAGCACGCCCGCGCCGCCGCACCACACCTCAAGGTGGACGGCCCGCTGCAATTCGACGCCGCCGTGGACGCCGCCGTGGCGGCCAAGAAGATGCCGGATTCCCCGGTGGCGGGCCAGGCCAACGTGTTTATCTTCCCCGACCTTGAGGCCGGCAACATCGCCTACAAGACGGCCCAGCGCACCGCCAACGCCCTGGCCGTGGGCCCGATCTTGCAGGGGCTGAACAAGCCCATCAATGATCTTTCGCGCGGGGCCACGGTGGCGGACATCGTGAACACGGTGGCGATCACCGCGATTCAGGCAGGAGGAAAGTAATGTCCTTTGCGCTGGTGCTGAACTCCGGTTCTTCCTCCATCAAGTTCCAGCTCGTCGATCCCGCCAACGGGGCCACCGAGGCCCCCTTCGTCAGCGGCCTCGTGGAACAGATCGGGGAACCCTCGGGGAAGATCGTCCTCAAGCACGCGGGGAACACCCACGAGGTTGAGGAAGAGGTGCCCGATCACTCCACCGGGTTGAAACGAGTATTCGCCCTCATGGAGGAGCACGGCTGCGGCCCGCAGCAGGTGGACGTGGTGGCGGTGGGGCACCGTGTGGTGCACGGCGGCATTCTCTTTTCCGCCCCCGAGCTCATCACCGACGAGATCGTGGAGATGATCCGTGACCTCATCCCCCTGGCCCCACTCCACAACCCGGCCAACGTGGACGGCATCGAGGTGGCGCGCGCCCTGCTGCCCGATATCCCCCACGTGGCGGTGTTTGATACCGGCTTCTTCCACACCCTCCCGCCCGCCGCCGCGCTCTATGCGATCAACAAGGACGTGGCCCTGGACAACGGGGTGCGCCGCTACGGCTTCCACGGCACCAGCCACGAGTACGTGTCCCAGCAGGTGCCCGAGCTTTTGGGACTGCCCGCCGAGGCCGTCAACCAGATCACCCTCCACCTGGGCAACGGGGCCTCGGCCGCCGCGATCAAGGGCGGCCAGGCCGTGGATACCTCGATGGGGCTCACGCCCCTGGCGGGCCTGGCCATGGGCACCCGATCCGGTGACATTGACCCCGGCATCGTGTTCCACCTGCACCGCCAGGCCGGCATGAGCATCGACGAGATCGACCGGCTGCTCAACAAGCAATCCGGTGTCAAGGGGCTCTCCGGGGTCAACGACTTCCGCGCCCTGCGGCGGATGATCGAGGACGAGGATGAGGACGCCTGGCTGGCCTATAACATCTACATTCACCAACTGCGCAGGTACATCGGCTCCTACATGATCGCGCTGGGCCGGGTAAACGCCATCACCTTCACCGCCGGGGTGGGGGAGAATGACGCCGCCGTGCGGGCCGATGCGCTCGCCGGGCTGGAAACCTACGGGATCAAGATCGACCGGGAGCGCAACGCCCAGCGAGGGGAGGGAGCGCGGGAAATATCCACGGACGATTCCGCGATCAAGGTCTTTGTGGTGCCTACCAACGAGGAGCTGGCCATTGCCCGGTACGCGGTGGCCTTTGCGTAGGGTGAGGGGCGCGCGGTGAGGCGGGAGGGGCGGCGTCGATAAGCACAAGGGGTTATCCTAGGCAGGCAAACTATCCCCCACCCAGGAGCCTCGCAGTGGCAGAGTTCCCCTACACCCCGCAAACCTCCCCACACCTGGCGGCCTCCGGCATGGCCACCATGCACTCGGATGCCCAATCCTCCGACGCCACCCCGCTTCCCGGCCCCGGCGCGCGGCCGTGGCGGGTCTCCACCGTCAACCTCGGCGGCGCCTGCCCCACCGTGCTGTGCGGTAGCGACGGCCTCGTTCAAGTGCTGGTCACCCAGCGCATTGGCTCCGGGCTGACGTTCCTGCGCCCCAAGGTCGTGGTGCTTGACCCCGACACCGGGGAGGTGCGGGGCGAACTGGAAATCACCAAGGGAGCGCTGCTGGGCGGCGTGTACGCCTTCCTTGACTCCGCTGACCGCATGGTGCTGGTAGACGGCACCAACACCCTGATGCGCGTGGCGCACGATCCCACCGGAAGCCACCTGTGGGTGGACGAGCGCCTGGACCTCGGGCGCTTCCTCCACCGCCGCGAGGGCGACCAGGTGGTGGGCCTGGTGCCGGACTGGGAAGGCCGCGTGTGGGTTGCCTCCGGCCAAGGCCAGGTGGCGGTGGTGGACGAGGCCATGCGCACGGTTCACGCCCTGAGCCTGGGGGAGGACGAGCGCATCGATAACTCCATCTCCGCCGCCCCCGAGGGCGTGAGCGTGATTACCTCCCGCGCGATCTATCTGCTCGACGCCGCTCCCGGCCAGGCCCCCGAGGTGCGGTGGCGGCGGGACTACGACGCCGGCTCCGCCCGCAAACCCGGCCAACTCTCCTGGGGCTCCGGGGCCTCACCCACCTTCTTTGGGCCCAGCGGAAGCGACTACGTGATGCTCAGCGATAACGCCGACGAGCAGGCCAAGGTCATCGTGTACCGCACCGCCACCGGCGAACCCGTGGGCGAGGCCGGGCTCTTCCAACCGGGAGCCTCGGGCACAGAAAACTCCATGATCGGCGTGGGCACCACCCTCATCGGGGCCTCCACCTACGGCTATCCCTACCCCCGTTACCCGGAAAACGCCGGGGAATCCGTGCCCAAGGAAGCGCCCTTCGCGCCGGGCATGGAGCGCTGGGACGTCATCGATAGCGGCCTGGTCAACGTGTGGAAGCGCGATGACCTCTACTCCTCCGCCGTGCCGCGCCTCTCCTGCCCCGACGGCTTGGTGTACACCTGCGAACGACGCCCCGGTGCGCTGGGCAACGGCGTGCGGATTCACGCCGTGGCTATCGACGCCGCCACCGGAGAAACCAAGTATGAGCAGCAACTACCCGGACTCATCACGCTCTTTGGGGTAGACACCTTGCAGATGGTGGGCACGATCAGCCCCGGTGGGGTGTGGTGGCAGGGCACCATCGGCGGCGTGGTGCGGATCGCGGCGGAATAGGAATCGGCGGAGTAGGAGAAAAGAGATGGATAGACGGAACTTTTTAAAGATCGGCGCCCTCGCCGTGGCCGTGGGGGCGATCAAAGTGGTGCCGGGCGCGGGGGCTGGTATCGGCATGGGGCCTGCTGCGGCTGCGGCCGTGGAGGGAGCCGGTGGCCTGCGGCTCGACCTGGCCGCCGAACCCACCTCCGAGGGCGGGGTGCTCACCCTCCTGCGCGTACACAACGGCACCGATAGCGCGGTGGAACAGGGAACGGAACTGCACCTGGTGGCGCGCCTCCTTGATGGTGCGGGCCTTGTGGGCGGGGCGGGCTGGGAACCCTCGGAGCCTTTTGCTTCTTCTACGAGCCCCGGTGAGGGGCGCTGGGTGATCGCCCTCCCCGAGGCCGTGGCGCCGGGAGAGACGGCGGAGGTGCCGCTGACCTGGACTTATGGTGGCGGTTCTGGGCTGGGGAGCAGCGGTGCAGCGGGCCGGGCGCAGGTGTTTGCCAGCCTGGTGGTGGAAAGCGATCCCTACCACGAGGTGCAGTCCCCCGAGGTGCTGGTGGAGGTGTGATTAGGGGGTGATTTCCGGCCACTCGGTTGTGAGATACGCCTCCACCGCTTGATTGCGGAAGGTATAAGGCTTGCCCCGTTTGATAATCCCGCGGACTTGGTCGAGCCGCCGTGTAGCCGTTCCTAATTTTGTCGCCGGACTAATTCCGGCTGTGTGCGCGATAGCACTCAACGTCCGTTCTGCGGGGTCTAATTCTCCCATGACCTCAACGAACAATCGTTCCTGCTCGGGGAGCCGGTCAAGAATGTTCGCCACGTGTGATTCCGCCTCGGCGCGGACGGTTTGCCACCCCACTAGTACGTCCTCGCGCGTGATGGTATCGGTGTTTCCAGCGTGCCAGGCGGAATTACCGGCGAGTTGAAAAAGGAATGGTTCCCCCTTGCTGAGGTGAATGATCGCATCGCGGGCATCTTGATCCATGTACACATGCTTGATGCCGCCCTCTTCATCGCTGATCTCCCATCCCTGATTGACGAGGAGAGCGAGGGCTTTCTCCATTTCCGTGGCGGTCACTGAGCCGAGCAGCGTTGTTTTGAACCGACGGGCAAATGTTGCTCCTTGACGGGTGCGCGTCATCTGCTCAAAATCTGGGAGGCCGGAGAGATATACCGCGATGGGAAGGTATCGTGTGATCTCACGATCTCCGGGGCCGGAACCGTCACTTCCTTAGCCAAAGCATCGCCCAAGGAGATGAGCAACTGCGAGAGAATCGCCTCGTCGGTGATGTTCTCGATCTCGTCGATGCAGATGAGCACCATCACGTTTGCCTTGATGGCGGCGCGCCCGATTTCCACCAAGAGGTCGGTGAGCGCGGTATAAGCCTCTTCGCCCTCGGGCTGAGAGAGGGACACGGAGACGCCGAGCGCGGCGATACTACGCACTCGATCAAGGAGCGCCGTTAAGCTTTTTTCCGTGCGGGTGGAAAGCCCCGCCTGATCCGCGATTGCGAGCAGGGCCTTGGCCACCCTCTTCAGAGCATCGGTGGCGGGAGGGATACGGAGTTGATCGGTGACCCAATCGCCCTGTTCCCGCGCCCGGCTCAAATCCGGGGGATCACGTCTGATCCCGGGCTGAACGGTGAGTCGATGAGGCCTCTCAGGCTTGTTAAATTTAACAAACGCTGTGCGGGTCTGTCATGCGAGCCCAGAGAACGTCTGCCCCTAAAACCACGTCACCGGCCGCACCTGGTTCGCCATATCCACTAGGTCATAGCGGTGCCGGGGGAAGGGGGCGTTGCGGGCCTGGCGGCGCAGGGAGTCCGCGAGCGCGTAGCGCAGGCCGCGCTGGGTGAAGGGGTAATCGAGTAGCGCGTTGGGGGAGGCCGCCTGATCCAGGCCGGAATCCCGGAGGAACTTCAGCGCGGCGGAGAAGATGGCAGTCTTGATCTGGAGGAAGCGTGGCTCGTTGGTGGGGATCTCTTCCAGGCGGCGGGCGGCGCGGCGGATTCGGGATTCGGTGAGATCCTTGGAGATCAGTTGCAGGATATTGGTCAGTTGCGCCATGCGGTGATGCCGCGAGGCCTGGGGAACCTTATCCAGGGCCTGAATGGCCAGTTCCAGTTGGTTTTCCGCCATGAGTTGGCGGGCCAGGCCAAAGGCGGAGGAGACGGTGGCGGGGTTGGTCAGCCACACCAGGCTGTAGAGCCTAATGGCGTGGAAGCGCAGCACGAGGGGATCGTGGGTGAGGTGCGTCCAGTCGCGGTCGATGCGGGTGAAAAAGTCCCTGGCTAGTTCCTCAAAGTTCAGCCCGGCGGTGGTGATGGTGTGGGCGGCGTCCTCGGGGAGGAGGGTTTGTTCCGTGTAGCCGAGGTCTTGGAGGATCAACTCGTCCACGGCGGCCAGCGCCAACTTGGGGGCGGCCTCGCCGGGCAGAATGCGCAGCACGTGATAGAAGTGCTGCTGGGCCTGCTGGTAATCCTCCATGAGCAGGTGGGTGGTGGCGGAGTACCACTGGTAGCGCCAGTCATGGCCCAGGCGGTATTCCAGGGAGGCCAGCCAGGAGCGCGCCTGGCCGGTAAAGCCCAGGTCAAGCATGGCGCGCACCACGCCGAAGGGGATTTCCGCGGACTTTTCGTACTCCGGGGTGTTCATCGCCTGGTGCAGGGTTTCCAGGGCCTCCTCCGGCTCGGTATAGGAAAACCCGGAGAGCATCCCGGCGCCCACATCGTTGCGATCCACCAGGGGCACGGGCAGGGCCTGCATGACCTCCCCGGAGGTGATGCGCACGGTGCGGTCGATGCCGTCGATAAGCTGATCGGTGCGGAACACCAGGTGCTTGGTGCCAAAGGTGCGGCGCTGGGGGGAGAACAGGGAGTGCTGCGCGGGGAACTGCCGGCCGTCGCGTAGCGCGATGACCTCCCGCAGCACGCCGTAGAGCTGACTGCGCAGCGCGGCGAGGCTGGTGAAGCGCTCCTCCGGGTTGGGGTTGGTGGCGCGCACGAGGAGCCGATAGAAACTCAGGTAGCGGCGCAGCAGTGGTTCGTCGGTGGGGGAGGGAATGCCGGGGTCGAGCGCGCCGTCGGTGGTGGGCATGGTGATGGTCAGCGCGGCGAGGGTGCGGCCCACCGTGTAAATATCACTGGCGATGCTGGGGCCTTGGGTGGGCACCTCCGGGGCCTGGTAGCCGCGGGTGCCGTAGATGTAGCCGTAGGCCCCGATGCCGGACACCGCGCCGAGGTCGATGAGCTTGACCTGATCCTCGGTGGCGATGATGTTTTCCGGCTTGAGATCGTTGTACACCACCCCGCGCGAGTGCAGATACTCCAGGGCCGGAAGGATCTCCAGGACGTAGGCGATGGCGACGTCGATGGACAGGTTGCTGCCGGGGTAGGTGCGCATGCGATCGCGCAGGCTGGGCCCGCTGACGTACTCCATGACGATGAACCCGCCGGGCACGCGGGGATCGTCGATGAAGTTAAAGATCTTCACGATGCCGGGGTGCGTGATGTCCGCCAGGAACTCCCGTTCCGCCACGGCGGCGCCGGCATCGTGCGCCTCTTTCTCCGCCTGCATTCCCTTGAGCACCACCAGGCGCTCGGAGACGTTACGATCCTCCGCCAGGTAAATCCAGCCCATGCCGCCGTGCGCAATCACACCCAGCACCTCGTACTGATCCGCCACCGTGTCGCCGGGAGAAAGCTGCGGGGGCGAGACCTTCTTGCCGGAAGGGTCTTGCAGCGCCTGCTCCGGGGGAAGCAGGTTGATAAAGGGCAAGGTGACCATGCCATCCGCCACGGTGCGATCCATGCGGCGCTCGGCGCGGCGGCGTCGGAACGTGCTCAGCGCCTCCCGGCACGCCCGCTCCGAGGTATCCATGCGGGCGGTGGCGGCGTCGCGCAGCGAGCCCATGTCGCTGAGCAGGGCGGCGATGTCACCCACCTCCTCGGCGTCCGTGTCCTCCTCATCGGCAAAGGGATCAAAGGGCACGGCGGCGGTGGCCGGGGCGTCCTCCTCGTCCGCGAAGGGGTCAAACGGCACGGCCTCCGTGGCGGGGCCCTCGGCGGTGTCCGCGTCGCCGCTCGGGGAGCTTGCCGACGCCCCCAAGGCCTCGCCGGAGTCCTCCGCGTAGAGGTGGGCCTCGTCATCGCGGGGAATATCTTCGCGGGGGGCCTCGGGGGTGTCCTCACTCTTCCTCATGGGTCTCCTCCTCCGGGCGGTAGTGCAGGGGCGGCGGGCCGGAACTATTCACGTAGGGGCCGAACCACAGGTTGTACATGTCCCACCAGGTGCCGTCGGAGCGAATCCGCTCCAGCGTGGAGTTCACCTGGCGCACCAGGCCGGGGCTGCCGCCCTCCTCCGGGAGAGCCATGGCCACCCCGTAATCCTCCTGGGAGAGCGCCGGGCCCACGATCTGCGTGAACTGATCCTGGGCGGCGATCCCGGAGAGGAGCACGTCATCGGCCAAGATGGCCTCCGTTTGGTGCTGTTGCAGGGCCACCAGGCAATCGGACCAGCTGCGCGTTTTGAGAATGGAGGAGGCCGGGGCCTGGGCGCGGGCCTCGATCAACCCGGTGGAACCATCGGCCACGCACACCGTGCGGCCCCCGAGGTCCTCGGTGGAGGTGATGTCCGCGCTATTGCTCACCAGCAGGCGCTTGTGGGTGGAGAGGTACGGGGCGGAGAAGGCCACGGTCTCCTGGCGCTCCGGGGTGATGCTCATGGTGCGGATCACGGCGTCCACCGCGCCCTTGTTCAGGGAATCCAGGCTGGCGGCGGACTCCATGAACCGGAACTCCACCTTGTGCGGGTCGCCAAAAATATCCCGGGCGATCTCGCGGGCCAGGTCTACCTCGAAGCCGCGCACGTCACCGTAGCGGGGATCCCGGTAACTAATGCGGTAGAGGGACTGATCCACGCCCACGATGAGGCGGCCGCGCTCGATGATCTCCGGCACCCGATCCTCCGGTTTGGCGGAATCCGGGCGCAGCGATCCCTCCGCCTCGTTCTCCCCGGAGGAGGAGGGGGCCGTGGTCTCGTGATGCTCACCGGGGCGTTCCAGCACGGCCCCCGCCGGCAGCGGGGGGCCGAAGTTCAGCGCCGCGGCGGCGGCCTCGGTGGCCTCGGCGTGTTCCTGGGGGCTGTTGCGCATGGCGCGCTCGGCCAGCGGAGAGGAACAGGCGGACAGCCCCAGGGCAAGGCCGGTGAGTCCGGCGAGGATCGCTAGGCGCTGATGACGAAGCCGGCCACGGCGTTGGGCGCGGGAAGCGGGTGGGGTGGGGCGGATCATAGGTACTCCTGCAAGCGGGGACGGATTCCCAGAACCACCGCCACGATGGAACTCAACGAGAGCAGCAGGACGGACATGGAGAGGAGCGCGGTGGCGGCCAGGCCGTCGCGGATAAAGGAGCGCATGGTGGAGCGGGATTGGGAGATGAGGTCCCCCAGGGAATCATCGAGGGCCGCGAACGCGCCCGCCGCCGTGGGGGAATCCGCGCCGTGGCTGGCGGTATCCGTGGTCAGCCGCAGCGCCTCGGAGAACTCCCCGGAGCGTAGCGTGCGCACCAGCTCCGCGTGTGCCTCCTCCCACTGGTGCAGCGCCGTGCGGGCGGAGTCCAGGGATTCCTGGGATCGCCCCCGAGAACGGGATTGCGCCTGCTCCACATCGTCGAGGGCGGAACTCAGCGCCTGGGTGGTCTCCTGGAAGGAAGAGTTGGTGTCCTCGATGCTCTGGCGTCGCACCAGCGCCAGCGTTTCCGAGGTGCGAGCCTGCTGGGCCAGGATGCGCGAGGCGGTCAGCGAGTCCCAGGGCAGGGCCGCCTGCTCGAAGCTGCGGTTACCCGCCTGCCAGGTGGCAAAGTTGGAGCCGGATACCCACAAGATAGCCAGGCACATCATGGCGGTGGCGGCCAGGAACCCCTTATTCAACCGCCGCCGCGTGACCCGCCACAGCCACCACTGTGCGATAAGCAGGAAGAGCACGGAGGCAACGAGCCCCGAAAGCGGCACCCACTGCGGGCGCATGGCCTGATACTGCTGGGTGGACACGTTGTGGCTGGCGCGGTCGAAGATCGCGGAGGCGTCCCGCAGAATCTCCTCGCGCATCAAGGCCGAGGCCTCCGCCATGTAGGACACGCTCACGGGATTGCCCTGGCGATTATTAGCGCGGGAGGTTTCCACCAGCCCGGCGTACACCGGCAACTGGCGCTGCACCCTGGAGATCAGTTCCGCCGCCGTGGGGTCCTCATCACCAAACCCCGCCGACACCTCGGAGGCCGCGTGCGAGGCCCGATCGAGGGCCTGGTAGTACAGGCTGAGGGATTCCTCCGGCATGATCCCCGATTGCACCATGCCGGTGGTGGCCATCGTGTCCGCCAGGGATAGCGAGGTATAGAGCTGGTGCGCGGCCGAACTCGTGGGCTCGGTGGTGTCCAGCATCTCCGTGAGGGACTGCTGCCGGGCGGCGGAGTACACGCTCATGGAATACCCGGCGGCGAAAAGGGCCACGGCTAAGATGATGGTGAGCGTGACCATCTTGCCCAGCGTGGTGGAGATGAACCGCCAGATCACCCGCAGCCGGTAGAGGGGCCCCGAAGAGGCGGAGACCCAGAGGGTCTTGAGGGAGGATCGGGGGGCCTCCTCGGGATCGTCCACCCGGTCAAGCCAGTGGTCCTCGGTGTCGTGGGGGAGCTCGGCGGCGTCGAAAAGCGGTGCCCTGTGCCTCCGGGATACCGCACGCTCCCAGGGCCCGCGCAGCCGCTGGCGCAGGTGTCCCTTGGGGGAGTGTCCCTGATCACCAGTCATTTTTTTAGGATAACGTGCTGGGCCGCCTCATGGCTAGCACTAGGCTGGGGAGGCATGAACGGAGACGGCAACGGATGGGCGGCGGGCCCCGAGGGCGGCACACTGTGGGGGAGATTCGGGGCCGCAGGCTTGCTCCTGGTGGCGCGCCGGGAGCGCACCGTGCTCATGCAACACCGCGCGCCGTGGACACACCACGGCGGAACCTGGGCCCTGCCCGGCGGGGCGCGGGACTCCCAGGAGACGGCTACCGACGCCGCCCTGCGCGAGGCCCACGAGGAAACAGACATCGACGCCACCCTGATTCGCGTGCTGGCCGAGCACCGCACCGCAGGTCCCTTCCCCGCCGACCCCGCCCGGCCCGACCTGGCGGGGCAGTGGACCTACACCACCGTGCTGGCGGAGACCGCCACGGGAAAGGCCGTGGCGCATCACCCCAACGAGGAGTCCGTGGAACTGCGGTGGGTACCCGTCGATGAGGTGGCGGACCTGCCGTTGCTCCCGGCCTTTGCTCGGGCATGGCCGGGTTTGAGGCATAAACTTATGGCACGCTTGTGGCGTGATTGAAGCAAAGGGATTAACAAAGAAATACGGCGGTACCCTCGCCGTGGATGACCTCAGCTTCTCCGTGCGTTCGGGAATGGTGACGGGTTTCCTTGGCCCCAACGGTGCGGGAAAGTCCACCACCATGCGCATGATTGTGGGGCTGGACAGGCCGAGCGCGGGCGGAGCCACGATCGACGGCACCCCCTACGCGCAGTTGCGTGAGCCGCTGCGGCACGTGGGCACCCTCCTGGACGCCAAGGCGGTGCACCCCCACCGCTCGGCGGCGCGGCACCTCCAGTGGATTGCCACCGCCAACGGCATCCCCCGCTCCCGCGTGGACGAGGTTCTGGGCATCGTGGGCCTCGGCGACGTAGCCGGCAAAAAAGCCGGGGGATTCTCCCTGGGCATGGGACAACGCCTGGGTCTTGCGGCGGCGCTGCTGGGCGACCCGCACACGCTCGTGCTCGACGAACCCGTCAACGGCCTCGATCCCGAGGGAATCCGCTGGGTGCGTAACTTCCTGCGCGCCTTCGCCGCTCAGGGACGCAGCGTGCTGGTGAGTTCCCACCTGCTCTCCGAGATGGCGCTCACGGCGGATCACCTGGTGGTGATCGGGCAGGGGCGGTTGATCGCGGACACCCCCACGGCGGAGTTTGTGAAGCAACATTCCGCCGCCACCGCGCGGGTGCGGGTGAACGCTCCGGCGGAGTTGGACCGCTTGGCGAGTACGCTGCGCGGCATGGGGTACCAGGTGCAGCCGGGCGTGGACGAGGAGAATCGCCCCGTGCTGACCGTCACGGGAATGAGCACCGATGAGGTGGGGCGAGTGGCCTTTGACAACGGCATCGCGCTGAGCGAACTAACGGAACAGCGGGCCTCGTTGGAGGACGCCTTCATGGACATCACCGGCGGCGCCGTGCAATACCGCACCGGGGGAGGAGAGGAATAACCATGACCGCTTTGCTGAACACGTACCGGGCCGAATACCTGAAACTACGCAGCACCGCCTCCCTATGGTGGACAAGCATCATCTTCGCCGCGATCGGCCTGGTTGTACCGATCTTCGTGGGCATCGCCGTGAACGCCGACTCCGCCGGGGCGGAGGAATACGGGGTGGTAATCAGCCCGGAAATGGCGGTGTCCGGCCTCGTCTACGCCTGACTCCCCGTGGTGGTGGTCCAGGCCGCCATGACCGTCACCACCGAATACCGCTTTGGCTTGCAGAGCGTGACGCTGCTGGCCACCCCGCGCCGGATCGTGGTGGCCGCCGCCAAGTGGTTGGCCTACACGGTGCACATCGCGGTGCTCACCCTGTTGGTGGTGCTGTTGGCCTACGTGATCGCGGGAACGCTGGTGCCGAGCCTGAGCCCCATGACCTTCCTGGGGGATAGTGATGGGTTGAAGTACCTGTGGGTGGTGCCGCTGGGCATGGTGCTGCTCACTACGTTCACGCAGGGCATAGCGATGATGGCGCGCAACACGGCCGGAGCCGTGGTGCTGGTGCTGGCCTGGATGTGGGTGCTGGAAAACGCCGTGCGGGTGGTGCCCAAGATCGGGGGATGGGTATCGGACTACCTGCCCTTCCAGTACCTCCAGAACTTCCTCACCCAGGAATCCGTGATGGGCTGGGGTGTGGCGCAGGGCGGGCTGTACTTTGCCGTGTGGGCCGTGGCGATCTGGGGCCTGGGCTTTGTGTTCTTTGACCGGAGGGATGCATAACATCCAGTAGTGGCAGGCTCACCTTCCTGCCTGTAGAGTGATCCATGTCTCTAATGATGGGAGTTGACATGATCGCTCGAGAGGGTGCCTTATTTAAGCGGGACAATGTGCCAGTGAATGCACGGACACTGATGGAGGAGTTTTTTCAGATTGTAACCGATAGGAGATTTCCTTGCTTTTTTGCTCGGAATGCTTTTCTGGATGATGATCTGTTGTTTGGAATGGCTGACATCTCTCACGGTATGGAATCTTTGAGGTTGTTATTCGACTCTTCGGTTGGGGCTATAGGGGAAAAACCTGACCAGACTATTGTTATATGGGTTACGGGATTTTCTTCGGTATCGTTAGATGATGACTATCGGGTGACTTCAAAGATTCTGAAGTATCTTTTGGAAAACGATGAGGTTGGTTGGCCAAGGGGTGTCCCTATTGATCCTGTTAGTCCTGAGTGGGATTTCTGGTATGGGGGA
Source organism: Corynebacterium oculi (assembly GCF_001412105.1). GTDB lineage: Bacteria > Actinomycetota > Actinomycetes > Mycobacteriales > Mycobacteriaceae > Corynebacterium > Corynebacterium oculi. Next base: position 181,882 of record NZ_LKST01000004.1, on the reverse strand, counting down.
ATTGATTTTTTGTGAATGTCAGTACGGCGAATCATTTATTGCGGCATAGTAGGAATCTAGGGTCTGCATATTCTTTGGTTGTGCAGCCGTGGTCTTCATTTAATTTTGTGGACGAGCAATGGCCAGATGCTTGTCGGACTATACGAAAATTGGTTGGCAGGTATGATTCTATCCCACTTTCTTCAGCGTTGGGTGTGCATGGGGAAAGTGTTGAGATAGATCAGTTCTTTTTGTGGGATGATAATTCCCATGAGGGAAATTATGATTTATTTTCTTGTGTAAATGGTGATGATTTTACTGAACCGGAAAAAGAAAGGCCCTGATTCATGCCCGCTGCACCACAAGTAATCACGCGCCGCTCCGTGCTGATCGCAGCGGGGCTGATCTTCATTGGCTCGGCAGGGATTCAAACCTCTTCCGCCGTCTCTGCTGGCCTATTTGATTCCTACGGCCCCTTTGGTACCAGCGCTTTACGCATGATGATCGCGGCTCTGATACTCCTGGCGATGGTGCGGCCCCGATTGCGGGGTCGTAGCCGTTCGGAGTGGCTGGGTATCGCGGTATATGGCGTGGCTATGGCCCTGATGAACCTCTGCCTTTATAGCGCCATCGAGCGCCTGCCCCTGGGTGTGGCGGTGACCCTCGATTTTCTCGGGCCGTGTGCGGTGGCGCTGGCGGCCTCGCGCAGGTGGCGCGAGGGGTTGTGTGCGGTGGCCTCGCTGCTGGGAGTGGCGCTGATTTCCGTGGGGCCGTGGGGCTACTTCGATCTGGTAGGCTACGCGGCGGGCCTGGGGGCGGCGTTCTTCTTTGGCCTGTACACGGTGTTTGCCAGCCGGGTGGGCAAGGCAGGCAACGGCCTCGATGGATTGGCGCTATCGGTTGCGGTGGCGGGGTTGTTCACACTGCCGCTGGGGGTGCCGCACGCGGCGTCGGTCAGTGCTTCCGAGTGGGGGCTTCTGGCGCTGTCTGCGGTAATCGGCGTGGTGATCCCGTATTCGGTGGACACGCTGGCGGGGCGGCTCACCTCGGCGCCGGTGATTGGCACGCTCTTTGCCATTGATCCAGCGATGGGCTCTCTGGTGGGGTGGCTCATGCTGGGGCAGACGATGAGCGCGGTGGCCCTGTGCGGGGTGTTCGTGGTGATGCTATCCGGTGCCCTGCTGGTGTGGCTCTCGGAGAAAGAGAGCCCGGGTGCGGCTTAGTGGCCGATCGCCCAGATCCCGAGGATGAGGGCGGGGAGCGCGTAGTAGGCCGTAATGAGTGCGCCGAGGGCGGCGGGGACGCGCGAGCTGGCTTGGCGCGCGTTCCAAGAGGCCAGGCTTAGCAGGGTGCGGCGCAGGAGGGGAACGAGGGTCACCAGGGCCACGCCCAGCACGTTGAAGATCACGTGGATCACGGCCGCCTGGAAAGCAAAGGCCTCCAGTGGGCTATCGGGCAGCGCGAGAAAGGCCAGGAAAACCCCCAGGGTGGTGCCCATATTGGCCCCCAGAATGAGGAAAAGCGCCTCGCGTTGCTTGAGCGAGCGGGTGGCGGCAAAGGGCAGCAGGGAGATGATGGTGACGGTGGAGGATTGGATCACCGCCGTGCCCACCGCCCCGGTGGTGATGCCCGCCGCGGCGGAGCCACCGAAGGCCTTTTCCAGGGCGCTGAGGGTGGTGGCGGCGAAGAGGGTGCGCAGGAGCGCGCGCATGATCCGCAGGCCGAGGAAGATGAGCAGGGCGCCGAAGAGGAGGCAGGCTAGGCCACCGAACGTGGGAAAGAGATCCCCGAGGAGCCCCTGGGTGCCCACCGCCGTGATGAGGGGGATCAGCGGGCCCGTGAGGGCGGGTTGCGCGGAGGCGCCGCTGGGGAGATCGGGGAATAGGGGGTCCGTGAGGGTCTGAGAGAGGGATTGCAGCGGGTGAAAGAGCAGCTCGATGGGGAGGAACACCGCCACCATGAGCACGTTGAACCAGGTGTGGAGGAAGGCGGCGCTGAGCGCCCTGCGCAGGGCCTCGCGCTGGCGGCTGAAGCTTAACGACGCCACCAGGGGCGTGAGGGTGGTGCCGATATTGGCCCCCATGATGAGGGGGATAGCCACGGGGACGGGGATGGCTCCGGTGCCCACGGCGGCGACGGTGAGGGCGGTGGCCGTGGACGAGGATTGCAACACGGCGGCGGTGAGAATGCCGACGACGAGTCCGATCAGGGGGTGCGTGGCGGAGGAAAAGACGCGCTGGGTATACCCCGCGCTCATGCCGTAGATGCCGTCCACTACGAGATAGAGGCCAAGGAGAAGGAAGAAGATCGCCCCCGCGATCCCGGCGCAGCGGGCGAGTTTTCCCGCGGTGGAGAGCATAATCATGTCATCGTGTGGGGCGATGACCTTGGGGTTCATGTAATGCTGGGTGCCTAAAAGCGGAGAGGAGTGGTCACGCGGTGTGGTGTGCGATACCACGGCACCTCCTGCCTTCAAGGCCGCGCGGGCGACGAGAAGTTTCCCCAGTGTTTTCTTATTAGTAACCTAGCATTCACGGTCGGCGGAACGTAATCTATGGCGCGCAGGAGGCCGCACGAAAAAAGCCCCGCGGGGCGGCGGGGCTGGTTCAGGGGTGGCGGGGTAAGCGTTCTACCAGAAGCGCTGCACCGCGTAGGTCTGATTCTTTTCGTTCTGGGCCCAGCCCACGCCCATGATCTCTACGTCCTTATCCAGCATGTTCGCGCGGTGGCCGGGGGAGTCGATCCACTTCTGTACCGCGTCATCCGTGGTTGGGTTGGTGCCGTAGTAGATGTTCTCTAGGGTGCGGGTGTTGGGGTCGTGGTCGAAGTTCTTGGTGTTGCGCATCGTCTCCGCCCACTCCTGGGACTCTGCGGTGAGGCTGTTATCGCAATTCACCTTCTTCAGGCCATTGGCGGCGCGGTAATCGTTGGTGGCGTTGACCACATCGACCACGTGGGCGTCGGCGCAATTGAAGGCGTGGGCGGCCTGCGCCGGAACGATCATCACGGCGGTGGCGAGGGCGGCGGTGGAGAGGGTCTTGGCGGTCTTACGCAGGGAGAACATTGTGGAACCTTTCGGGTTATCGCTGTGTTGCTTTGTTGATCCCCACACTATGGACGGGCGAGGTTCCGTGCGACTTTTCTCCCTATGGTATGAGATCATAACTATTTCTGTTATAGGTAAATACGATTGTAAATGGCTTCCGTTAGCCGATGTCAGAGGTGTGACCTCCCCGAAAAGGGGTATCCTATGCCGTAAATTGCATACATCATACGTCCGGGGACTGCGAAAAAATGGGGAGGTAGGATCACTGACGTGTGGCCGAAGGTATATTTTAGTGATACTAGTCACGTTTTAAATTCAGGAAAAATACCGTACCTTTTACCGCTTATGGTCTCTACTTTAGTCCTCTGACCTGCTGTTTATCGGTGGGACGTCTGAAGTGCTACGTCTGAACCTAATGGTCTGATGTTTATCCCGGCTGGTGGGCGCGCAGATCGGATGTCTGCACTGCCTGTGATAGAGAGGAAATCATTGCAGGGCGGAGGTCAGGCGCATGACGTTATCCACGTATCGACGCACAAAACCGCGCTGATTCCACTGTTCCAGGGTGAGTTCCGAGGAGACCGATTGGTAGGCCGCCGTGAGCTGGTTGAGCTGCGCGATGAGGTTGCCGCGCACCACCATGAGGGAGACCTCGTAATTGAGCCCGAAGCTGCGCATATCCATGTTGGAGGAGCCGAGCACGGCGATGGGGTCGCCGTCGGTGGCATCGGGATCGGCGAGGAGGAACTTGGTGTGCAACACGTAGGGAGCGGGGAATTGGTAAATGTGTACCCCGGCCTCTAAAAGCGCCTGGTAGTAGCTGGATTGAGCGTGATGAACCATGAACTGATCGGCCTCCTCGGAGACCAGGAGTTCCACCCGCACCCCCCGATAGCAGGCGGTGGTCACGGCGGAGAGCAGGGACTCATCGGGAATGAAGTAGGGGCTGCACAGGATCAACCGCTCCTTGGCGTGATGCACGATGGAGGTGAACATGCGCAGGTTGGGCTCCGTGGTGTACCCGGGGCCGGACGGCAACACCTGTGCCACGTTGGTGGAGGAGGAAGGAAGAGCGGAGAGCGGGGCCGGATGCGTGGTATTGCTCAATTCCAGATCCTCGCCGGATTCCAGATACCAATCCACGGCAAAGATCATCTCCAAGGAATCCACGATGGGCCCGGTTAATTCCACCATGGCGTCGATCCACTGGCGGTTCTTTTTGATGTTCTTGGGCATGAGGTAGGAGCGCGAGATCGCGTTTTGCGAGCCCATGAAGCCCACCGTTCCGTCCACCACCAGGATCTTGCGGTGGTTGCGCAGGTCGGGGCGTCGGAAGCGGCCATACCAGGGTTGCAGGGGGAGCATGAGCTGCCACTCCACCCCGATGGCGTCCAGGCGGCGGCCGAGCTTGCGGTAGCCGGGGTACTTATAGCTGCCTATCTGGTCAAAGAGCAGGCGCACCTGCACCCCCCGGGCCGCCGCCCGCTCCAGGGCGCGGAAGAACACGTCGGTGGTGTCATCCCAGGCCATGATGTAAATCTCCACGTGTACGTGCTTCTGGGCGCGATCCACGGCGGCGGCCATGCGGTGCAGGGTGTCATCGTAATCGGTGTGCAGGCCCACATTGACGGCCGGCAGGGCGGGAAAGTTGGTGAGCGAGCGGTTGAGGCGCACCAGGGAGGCCACCTCGGAGGAGAGGGTGACGCTGGGTGGGTAATCGGGGGCATCCTCCTGAATGTCCTCGATCATGGCGTTGGCCTCCTGCTGAATCCGGTGCCGACGCCTATTGATGTACGGGCTGCCCATGAGGAGAAACAGCGGCAGGCCCACCACGGGCAGGAGGAGAATGGCCAGAAGCCAGGCGGTGGAGGAACTGGGGCGGCGGCCCTCCGGGACGTAACCAATGGCGATGATCTTGATGGTGTAATCCACCAGGAGGCCAATGAACTGCCAGGTATCCAGATTAACGCTCAGAGAAAACACGCCGGTACCGCAGGCTTTCTAGCGCACGCTATCAAAATCGGGATTGCCGTCAAGGCGGTAATCCACCACCACGGGGGCGTGATCGGAGGCTCCCTTGGTGGAGCGCTCCTCCACGTCGATGAAGCCCGCCGTGGCGGTCCTTGCGAGCGCCTGGCTGGCCAGCTGAAAATCGATCCTCATGCCCTCGTTCTTGCCGAAGCGCCCCGAGGTGTAATCCCAGTAGGTGTAGCGGGTGGACTCGGTGAATTGGCGGGTGACCTCGCGCAGGCCGGCCTCTTCGAGGGCCTGGAAGGCCGCACGCTCGGGTTCCGTCACGTGGGTGCGGCCCTCAAAGACGCCCATGTCCCACACGTCCTCATCGCGCGGGGCGATGTTGAAATCGCCCAGAAGCAGCAGCTTGTCCTCGGGAGACTGATCCAGGTGTGCGGAGACCTGAGCGCGCAGCGTCCACAGCCACCGCAACTTGTAGTCGTAGTGGCGGTCGGCGATCTCGCGCCCGTTGGGAACATAAAGGCTCCACACCCGCACCCCGCCGCAGGTGGCCCCCACCGCGCGGGCCTCGCGGGCCTGTTCCGCCTCGGGGTCCTTGGCAAAGCCAGGCTGGTGGGGAAAGTGGGTGGACACGTCCTCCAAACCCACCCGGGAAAGAATGGCCACCCCGTTCCACTGGTGGTATCCCACGTGCGCCACCTGGTAACCAATCTCCTCGAAGCGGGAGTAGGGGAACTTATCGTCGGAGCACTTGGTCTCCTGCACCGCGAGCACGTCTACTCCGTGGCGAAGCAGAAAATCCGCCATGCGATCCGCGCGGGTGCGTGCCGAGTTGACGTTCCAGGTGGCTATGCGCATGGCTACGAGGATAGCCGGTGGTGCGCGTAACGGTGCCGATGATGCTCGATAAAACCCTGCGCGGTGTAGAGCCCCCTACCGGCGGCGTTGGATTCGAGCACCTGGAGGTAGGCGGCCTGCGCGCCGTGGAGGCGTCCCCAGGCCAGCATCTCCTCACCCAGCCAGGTGGCCAGCCCGCGGCGTCGATAAGCGGGATCTACCTCCACGGCCGAGTACCCCAGCCACCCTCGGCCGTCCTGGGAGTGGGTGACGGTGCCGCGCGTCACGGCCACGGTATCCCCCCGGGCATTGAGCAGGCGGCCGAAGCCCAGGGTGCCCTCGATGGTGGAGCTGAGCAGGCGCAGCGCGCGCGGCGGTAACGGCGTGCCGCGGAAGTGATACATGGTGAGCCAGGCGGCATCGGGCTGGGGGTCCACGCGGAAGCGGAAACCCGGCACGGAACGCGGCGTGGGGGCGGCGCCGATTGGCTTGGTCATCACCAGGATTTCCGGGCCCTGCTCCCACTGCGGCCCGGCACACAGGGCCTCCGCCGGGCGGCCGATGCGCTCGGGAATGTGAATGACCACCGGCAGGCCGTGGGCGGCGTAGAACTCCGTGATCTCTTCCAGGGGCACCGCGCTCAACCCGGCGGAAGGGCCCAGGGGGGTGGCGGAATTAGAGCGCTCCGTGATGCCATCGCCGGCGCGCAGTAGCCACTGGCCGTCGCGGCTCCAGCGATGCTCCAGGCCGGGAAAGGCGGCGGCGGTGGCCTGCTCAATGGCCCGAATATCGGAGTTGAGCACGCGGCGCGGGGAGAGCCTGCGCACCACCTGAATCTGCGCGGCGGGGATCACCACGCTGGGCGCCTGGGAGGGCAGGCCGCCCACCTTCTGCGGGCGCACGGTCAGCGGATCGAGGCTTAAGACGTGCCCCACCACGTCGCTGAGGTGCCCCGGGGTGTTCGGCAGGGTGCGGCGCACCACCACGCGGTCTCCCACCGCGATGGGCTGGTTGCGGAACCAGGTGCTCATGGCGTGGGTGGTTGGTTACTCGGCCGGGGCGGTGCCGGTGTTGGTGCCGGCGGGCTGGGGATCATCGTGTCCGAAGGGATCGGGATCCACGCCGGGCATCCAGGTGTTGCCCGGATGGTTCCACTCGTGCGCCTTGATGGCCTTCTTGGCCTGGCGCTTGTACCGCCCGATGAGCGTATCGGTGTACACGTAGCCGTCCAGGTGGCCTACCTCGTGTTGCAGGCAGCGGGCCAGGAACCCGGTGCCCTCCACCGCCACGGGGTTGCCGTCCAAGTCTACGCCGGTGACCTTGGCCCAGTGCGCGCGCCCCGTGGGGAAGCCTTCCCCGGGCACGGAGAGGCAGCCCTCGTCATCGCTGCCGTCATCGGCGGGCATGGTGGTGGGGATCTCGGAGGTTTCCAGCTCCGGGTTGATGACGTAGCCGCGGTGCCAGTGGCCCTCGTCATCGGGGCAGTTATAGACGAAAAGCCGCAGCGGCAGGCCGATCTGATTGGCGGCCAGGCCCACGCCATGAGCCACCTCCATCGTCTCGAACATGTCCTCGATGAGGGTTTCCTGATCGCGGTAGGGGGCGGGGACGGGCTGCGTGGGGTTATGCAGTACGGGGTCGCCGTAGATCACAATGGGGCGCACAGTCATGAAATACAGTGTAGGCATGGCCCTGAGTGACTTCGACGCCCGCCTGCTGGACTTTGCGCAGCGCGCCCCGCGCGCCCTGGGTGCGCGCGAGGAGGCGATCCGCGCGGAGCTGGGGATCAGCCCGGTGCGCTATTATCAGCGCCTCAATCTGCTTATCGACGCCCCCGAGGCGATGGCGACGCACCCCGCGCTGGTGCGACGGCTGGCGACGCTCCGGGAGAGCCACGGGAAATTGTAATTTTTGATATGTAAAGTGGCTATTGTGTCTGATGTGAATAAAGATCGAGAGAATTACGAGCCCTACGAGGACGACGCCGCTGCAGGCCTCGCCGGGGCCTCCGGGACCGAGGCGGACTTTTACGACGGTGAGGAAGCCCCCGAGGAGCAGGGCGAGGGCAGTGGCATCCCCCTCCGAGGCCTGGCCATGGTGCTCGTAGCCGTGGCGATCTTGCTGGCCATCTGGGGCGTGTGGGCGCTCGTGGGTGGTGACGACAAGAATGACGACTCCGGCGCGGACGCCACCACCGAGGCCACCGAGGTCACCGCTCCCGCCCAGCAGCCCGCCGGGCAAAGCCCCACCGGGCAAGCGCAGCCGGGTCAGGCCACCCAGCAGCCCGCGGTAACCGGCGCGCCGCAGACCCCGGCCACGCCCGCCCCCGCCGAGGCCAACGGCGTGGTGGGAGATAGCCAGCCGAGCACCCCGGCCCCTGCTCCCAGCACCCCGGCGGAGAACGCCCGCGAGGGACAGAATCAGGCTCAGGGAGACGGACAAAGCCAAGCGCAAAGCGGGCGCGTGAACGTGCTCAATAACTCCACCGTGCAGGATCTCGCGGCCAACACCTCCCGTCAGCTGGAGGGCCAGGGCAACCAGATCGGTGAGGTGGGCAACCTCCCCGAGGAGCAATACAAGGTCGATGAGACCACCGTGTTCTACCAGCCCAGCGCCCCCGGTAGCGAGGAGCGCGCGCGCCGCCTCGCGGATCAACTAGGCGGTGTGGCCCGCCCCTACGATCCCAATCTCCCCGCCACCACGGCGGGCCAGGGTGACCTCACGGTGGTGCTCGCCGGGGCTGTGGCCGCGCCCACCCGGTAGGATTCCTGTAGATCCACCTCCCCAACCCCGAAATGGAGGCGAGCGAACGCTATGCCTGAGATCAAGTTCGAGCGCTCCCCGCGCCCCACGCTGGGGGTGGAATGGGAGGTGGCGCTGATCGACCCCGCCACCTATGACCTCGCGCACAAGGCCGCCGAGGTCATAGAGATAGTGGAACGCGAGCACCCCGAGGTGCACCTGGAGCGTGAGTTTCTGCAAAACACCGTGGAACTGGTCACCGGGGTATGCGATACCGTTCCGCAGGCCGTGGCGGAACTCGCCCACGATCTCGACGCCGTGCGCCGCGCCGCAGCCCGGCTGGGCCTGCGAGTATGGTCCTCCGGCTCGCACCCCTTCTCCGACTTCCGAGAGAACCCCGTGTCCGTCAAGGGCTCCTACAACGAGATCATCGAACGCACGCAATACTGGGGCTCCCAGATGCTCATCTGGGGGATTCACGTGCACGTGGGCATCAGCCACGAGGACAGGGTATGGCCCATCATCAACGCGATCATGACCAAGTACCCCCACCTCCTAGCCCTCACCGCCTCCTCCCCGGGGTGGGACGGGGTGGACACCGGCTACGCCTCCAACCGCACCATGCTCTACCAGCAGCTACCCACCGCCGGCATGCCCTACCAGTTTGAATCCTGGGGGGAATGGGAGGGGTACATGCACGATCAGGGCGTCTCCGGCGTGATTAACCACACCGGCTCCATGCACTTTGACGTCCGCCCGGCACCCAAGTGGGGAACCATCGAGGTGCGCATCTCCGACGCCACCTCCAACCTCCGCGAACTCTCCGCCGTGGTGGCCCTCACGCACTGCCTGGTGGTGCACTATGACCGCATGTACGAGCGCGGGGAGGAACTCCCCACCTTGCAGCCCTGGCACGTGGCCGAAAATAAGTGGCGCGCCGCGCGCTACGGGCTCGACGCCCTGGTTATTACCTCCCGCCGCACCGACGAGGCCTGGGTGCGCGATGAACTGCGCGGTTTGGTATCCGAACTCATGCCCCTGGCCCGGGAACTGGGCTGCGCCGAGGAACTCGCACTGGTGGAGGGGATCCTTGACCGGGGAGCGGGCTACGCGCGGCAACGAGCCCTCTACCAGGAGACAGGTTCCTGGGTGCCCGCCGTCAAGGCCGCCTGCGATGAATTAGAGGCGTTGAGGTAGGAGGTAGGCACGGTTGCGGCTGGTAGGGGGAGCCGTGGCCTGGATCAGGCCGGAATCTACTAACCGGCGCAGGACTGGGCGCAGCGAGGCGAGGCTGCGCCCAGTGGCTTCAGAGATATTCCTGCTGGATTGGGGCTCGGTGGGAGAAAGCGCGCCAAGAATATCCCGCTCCGCCTCACTGAGATGATCCTCCGCAGTGGGAATACGGAAGTGATCGGGGCATACCTCTGCGAGAAACCCGCGATCCCGTAGTTGATGGAGGGCCACACGGAGATCATCGCTGTCCTGTCCGGTTTGGGTGCGCATATCCGCGATGCTGACCACGCCGAGTTCGCGGGCAAGCACGAGTGCGATGCCGTCCGTGGCGTGGTAGTCCCGCCCAAGAAGCCCGCTTAACCACTCGTTTACGCTGGGTTCCATGAGGCCAAAGCGGCGCAGTGTGACCTTCACCTGAGCGATGTTTACGGTGTACTCGGGGACGGGTAACCCGGCCTCCTGCATGGCCGCGAACATGCGGGGAATGCCGGAACCATTGCTCTCCGCGAGTACCCCACCGCTTTCCGTAGGAGTGGGGATCTCCGACAAAAGCCGCGCAAGCACGCGGTTCCGGGCGGCAGGAATGCCGTCGAGGAGATCCTTAGGGCTTTTGGCCCCGGGAAAACCACCGGGGTTGGTGATCTCTACGCGGTCGGGATAGATGTCCACGTGAATCCTTTGGGCCAGGGCCTGCTCGGAATAATCGCGGTGCATGACGGCGTTGGCAAGGGCCTCGCGGAGCACGTCCTCGGGAATCTCTAGGACGTCGTGGCCCTGAGCACCGGAGACCACGCGCCGCACGCGCAGATTCTTTTTTATGGTTTGGAGGCAATCGTGCAGCATGGCCGGAATATGGCCATCGCACACCTTGCGATCGAGGAAGCGCGTGTGGGCGGTGGTGCTCTTTGTGTTCCCGGGGTGAACCGCTACGTCGATGAGATGATGCGGAAAGGCCTCCTGGGGGTAGGTGCCAAGACAGAGCAGACCGGCCACGGTCAATTCTCCGGTGGGGGCGGTGATCTTGATGTGCCGGAGCCACTGACCCTTGCCGCCGCTGAGAGCCCGGCTTCCGGTGGAGCGGAGGTGCTTTTTCACCGAATCGAGCAGATCAGGGTCAAGGTCATCGGTGGTGGTGCGGGGAACCGGGTTGGCGTCGATGGTGAGTTGGTCAAAGCGGTGTTGCAACTCGTAAATCTCTAAGGGAGAAAGGTTCCTGTCGGCCTCTCCCACGCGCTTGAAACTGCCGTTTTTGATTCCTCTTTCCCTCACGTAGCAGGGGCCATTGACAGAGAGGGGCTCTATGCGCGCAACTACCACGGGGGCTTTGTCCAGGTACTCGATCTGCACGGAGTAATCGGGAACGGGCTCAACCTTAGCCCCGGTGCTATCGGCGGCATCAAGGCCTTGATGGAGCCTGGCGATCACATCCTGGGCGTCAAATCCGGGGGCTGGGGTGAAGCCGAGTTCTTTATCCTCGTTGAGCCCCAGGAAGAGGAAGCCGCCCGTGGTGTTGGCAAAGGCACTCACGCTCTCCCATAGGCTCCTGATCTCGGGGTTTTTCTTCCCAAGGTGCCCGGCGAGGGCCTTGACCTCCACCTGGTCATCGTCCTGTCCCTGGGCGCGCAGCCGGGCGAGGTGATCGTGAAAGGCAAGACCGCTCATGCGTGCTCAGTGTAGTTCACTGAGCGCCTCAGTGTGTAGAGTGAGGCCCTCACTGAGCACACTGAGCCCTTCAGTGAGTAGAGTGACGCCCTCAGTGAACCGCACTGACGCGATCACTGAGGGCGGGGCGGAGGGCCGAGAAGCGCGGGCCTAACGCTTCTTGCCCAGCGCGCGGTCGGCGGGGGCGTCGTTACGCGACATGCACTCTTTCTCCCCGTAGAGCCCCTCGCGGCGGGCCACACGCCCAATGCGCTGGGCGGTGACGGGCGAGGTGAGAAAGGAGAAAACGATGAGGAGAAGCAGGATTCCCATGTCACCGCGCTCGCCGGGGCTGAGGGTCTTGCTGCCCGCTATGCGGATGATGGCTCCGAGGATCGTAATGATGAGGCCCGCCGTTTGGGGCTTGGCCACGGCGTGAATGCGCGACATTGTGTCGTTAAAGCGCACCAGCCCCACGGAACCGGCGAAGGAGAGTAGCGCCCCCAGCACGATGAGGATGAGGGAGAGGATGTCGGTGACGAGTTGAACGTTCATGTTAGGAACCATCCCTCTTGCGGAAGCGGGCCACGGACACGGAGGAGATGAAGCCCAGCAGGGCGATCACGAGCATGGCGTTGGAGACGGTGGTGTCGAGCGTCCAACAGATGTACACCGCGAGGGTGCACTGCATCATGGCCACCAGGCCATCGAGCCCCACCACGCGGTCGAGGGAATTGGGGCCGGCAAGAATACGCCAACTGGTCAGCAGGAACGAGGCGCAAAAGAGCGCCGCCGCTACCATGAGAATGGCCTGGTAAATGGTGGAATCCACGGGCTTATCTCCCCTCAAAAATGTCGATCATGCTTTGCTCCAGGGCGCGGATCTTGCGTAGTTCCCGCTCGATGGCCTCCGGGGTGGGGGCGTCCACCAGGTGTACCGTCCACATGCGGTTGGCGATGTCGATGTCGGTGATGCAGCCGCCGGGCTGAAGGTTGTACAAGATGGTGGCCAGGGTGAGAATCAACTCGCTATTCACGCGCATGGGTGCCTTCACGATGGCTGTTTTAGGCAGCGTCTGTGGACGCAGCGCGAGGGAGGCCACCTTGAAGCTTGCGGTGAACAGTTCCTTGAGCCAGTGGCTCAGAAAAACAAATAGCGCCTTCCATTCCACCGTGAGGTGGGCGATGGGCAGCCGGGGCAGCGGCAGGGTAAAGATCACGCCGAGGCCCACCAGGAGCCCCGCCGCCACGTTGGCCCAGGTGACCTCCCCCATGAGACCGCACCACAAGAGCGCGATCCACAGCAGGGTGAGGGGACGCATTCTGTTTCGTGCACCTTGGTACATTAGCGTTCCTCCTCGGAGGTGGGGGTGGTGGGGCGGGACGTCGTGCTCGGGGAGGAGGTGGAGGAGATGCGGCTTTCGTAGCTATCCTCCCCCTCGTCAAGCCGGACGGAGGGATCAAGGGTGCGGGTGGGGTCATCGGCGTGGGGGCCGAGCACCGCCGAGCGGTAAATGCTCACGTCTGAGGCGGATTCCGCCGCGCGCTGCGCCACCCCCACCAGCGGCCCGGCAAAGACGGTGAGCCCCAGGGAGGCCACCACCAACAGAGCGGTGGAGCCCACCATGCCCACGGGGATGCGGCCCACGTCATCGCGCTCGGTCATCTCCACCTCATCGGTGACGTCCGCCAGCGGGGCCGGGCGGGCCATAGCCAGGTGACCCTCGGGGGCGTCCTTGCGGTCGCGCCAGAAGCCCTTGGACCACACGATCACCATCACGTACAGGGTGAGCAGGGAGGTGGCCACCGCGCCGCCGATGAGCAACCAGGCCATGGCGTCGCCGCGTTCCGCGCCCGCCTGCATGAGCATGACCTTGCCGATGAACCCGGAAAACGGCGGGATACCGCCAAGGTTGATCGCCGGAATGAAATACAGGATGGCGATCAAAGGGGTGGTGTAGAGCAGGGAACCCAGGCGACGCAGCGAGGAGGTGCCCGCCTGGCGCTCGATGAGCCCCACCACGAGGAAGAGCGCGGTTTGCACCAGAATGTGATGCACGGCGTAAAAGATCGCCCCGGAAAGGCCGTGGGCGGTGCCCAGGGCCAGGCCAAAGATCATGTATCCGATGTGGCTGACCAGCGTAAAGGAGAGCAGGCGCTTAATATCGCTTTGCGCCATGGCGCCTAAAATACCCACGAACATGGTGGCCAGGGCCACGAAGAGCAGCATGGTATTGAGCGAGCCGTCGGTAAAGATCACCGTCTGGGCGCGGATGATGGAGTACACGCCCACCTTGGTGAGCAGGCCCGCGAACACGGCGGTGACCAGGGAGGGAGCCGTGGGGTAGGAATCCGGCAGCCAGGCATCAAGGGGGAACACCGCGGCCTTGATGCCAAAGGCCACCAGCAGCACCGCGAAGATCGCCGTGCGGGTACCCGAGGGCACGTCCTCCATGCGCATGCCGATCTGCGCCATGTTCAGCGTGCCCACGGAGGCGTACACCATCGCCAGGCCGAAGAGGAAGATCATGGAGGAGACCATGGAGACCATCACGTAGCCCACTCCCGCGCGCACGCGGGGGGCCGAGCTACCCAGGGTGAGTAGCACGTAGGAGGCCACCAGGAACACCTCGAAGCCCACGTAGAGATTGAAGAGGTCCCCGGCTAGGAAGGAGATGTTCACGCCCATGGAGAGCAGGAGGTAGGTGGGCACAAAGACGGCCACGGGGTCATCTTCGCCGCCGTCGCGCACGCCCTGGGCGATGGCGTACCATATCACCGCAAAGAGCACCAGGCCGGACACACTCAGCATGAGCGTGGACAGCCGATCGGCCACCAGCGTGATCCCCACCGGGGAATCCCAGCCGCCGATCTGGAGGGTCTGGGTGCCCTCTTGGTCAATCACCACCAGCATGAGCGCGGAGACGATGATGGTGCTCAGCAGGGCGAAGGAAGCCACGAAACGCTGCTGAATATTCATAAAGCGCGCTAGCACTAAGGCGAATGCTGCCGCCACCGCCGGGGCCAGGATCGGCACCGGGATCAGGTACGGCATGGCCGGGGCGAGGGAGGAGGCAAGGTCAGTCATTTTCCTCCCCCTTGACCGGAGACTCGAAGGAACGCGGGCCGAAGCTATCGCCGTCGGAGGTCATGCGCCCCGTGGCGGGGTCGTCGGAGGCATCGTGATCGGGGGCCGCCGAGGCCACGGTGGGGCGGGCCACGATGGCGGCGTCCTCGCTATCGTCCTCGATCACGTCCGCCGCGCGGTAGCGGTACTGGCGGTAGGCGAGGGTAAGAATGAAGGCCACCATCGCCATGGAGATCACGATGGCGGTGAGGATCATGGCCTGGGCCAGGGGATCGGCGATGTCCTCGCCGTGGATATCGGATTCCCGGCCCATGATGGGCGGGGAACCGGCCGAGCCTCCGGCCTGGAGGATCAGCAGGTTGGCCCCGTTACCGATGAGCATGAGGCCGAGCATCATCTTGGTCATGGCGCGATCAAGCACCAGGTACACCCCGGCGGAGATCAGCGTGCCTGCGGCAATGAGCAGGACGAGATTAGCAACCATTCTCAGCGATTCTCCTTTCCGGCAGTAGTTGCTTGACGACGCCGCTGCGCCTCGCGCGCCATCGAGCGGGCGCGGTCGCGGGCGCGCTGGCGGCGCGCGGCCTCGTCCTGGTCGATCTGTCCGCCCAGCGAGGTCAAGATGTGCATGATGAGGCCGATCACGATGAGGTACACGCCGGCGTCGAAGAGCAACGCGGACGGCAGGTGTATCTCCCCGATCAACGGCAGAGCGAAGTCCCAGACCTCCGTGGTCAGCGGCGGGCGGCCCAGGAACATAGGCCAGATGGCCGCGAGGGCGGAGAGGAAGAGGCCGGAGCCCAGGAGACGCCCGGCGTCGATAGGCAGGGCCTCCTCCAGCTCCGCACGGCCCCCGGCGAGGTAGCGCAGGCTCAGCGCCAGGGCGGCCACGAGCCCCCCGGCGAAGCCGCCACCGGGGGCGTTATGCCCGGCGAAGAAGAAATACATGGAGAGCACGATCATCGAGGGGAAGGAAACCCGCGTGATCACGTCCACCATCAGGGAACGGTTCTGGGCCTTCTCCGAGTCAATCTCCGCAGACAGCCAGCGCCGCCCCACGGCGCTAAGGGTGGGCCGCCGCGAGGCGCGGGAGAACGAGCGCGTGCCATAGATCAGGGAGGCCACGCCGGTGGCCGCGATGACCAGCACGGAAATCTCGCCCAGAGTGTCCCAGGCGCGAATGTCCACCAGCAGCACGTTCACCGCGTTCGCGCCGTGCCCGATCTCGTAAGCCAGATCGGGAATGTACTCGGCTATCGACGCCTCCTGCCGGGCGTTGATGGCAAAAAGCGCGATGACGGTGACAGAAAGGCCCACGGCGATGGACAGCCACGCGCGGTTGCGATTGCCCTTGGGGGTACCCCGCCACTCCGTGACGGTGGGCAACTTGCGTAGCACCAGCATGAACACCACCATCACGATGGTCTCCACCAGGACCTGCGTGAGCGCGAGGTCCGGTGCCCCGTGCAGGGCAAAGATCATGGCCAGGCTGTAGCCGGTGACCCCCACCATGATGACCCCGGAGAGTCGGTTATGAGTGAGCGTGGCCCCAATCGCCATGGCCACGATGATGAGCGCCAGCACCGCCTGCCACGGGTTCCCCCACAGCTCCATGCGAATATCGTTGCGCTCGCCCGCGATGAGGGCCGCCAGCGGAAGCAGCGTGAGCACCGCGAAGATGATCCCCAGGTTCACCATCAAGGAACCGCGTTGGGTGGAGGCCGTGAGCCGCAGGGACGCCCGGCGGAAGAACATCAGCACGGAATCATAGGCGACATCGGCGCTGCCCAAGGCAGGCTCCTCCGCCTGAAGGTAACGCAAAAGGTGACGCTGCCAGAACAGCAGGGCACCGGAGGCCACGATCACCGTGGAGAGCAGCAGCGGGACGCTCAGGCCGTGCCACAGCGCCAGATGCGCCACGTATTCGCCCGGCGCAACCGGGAAGGTCGCGTCCAGATAGGCATCAATGAAGCCGCCGATCAGCGGCGGATACACGCCCAGGGCGATAGTCAGCGCCATCAAGATGGTGGGAGCCAGATACAACTTGGGGCCGATGGCGTGCATGGTGGCCACCGGCTGCGAGACGCCGCCCCCCGTCGGGTGCTCCTGCGGCTTGGTGGCAAAGGCCCCGTACAGGAAGAAGCAGCTATACGTCATGGTGAGGATCGAGCCCAGCACCATGCCCACCAGCATGAGTCGCCCGGGCATGCCCACCAGCAGCTCCTCGTGCAAGATCGCCTCCAGGGCGGCCTCCTTGGCCACAAAGCCAAACAGCGGCGGGATGCCGGCCATAGAGGCCGCCGCCAGCGCCGCCACGCCGAAGATGTACGGCTGCTTGCGCCACAGACCGGAAAGCTCCTGCGTATTACGGGTGCCCGTGGTGTGGTCAATCGCGCCCACCACCATGAACAGGGTGGCCTTGAAGAGCGAGTGCGCGCAGGTCAACGCCAGCCCGGCCATCGTGGCCTCCCGGGAACCCACGGAGATGACCGCCATGAGGAACCCCAACTGAGACACCGTGCCGTAGGCCAGGATCAGCTTCAGGTCTTTTTGCCGCAGCGCCATCCACCCGGACATCAACATGGTGAAGATCCCCACCGGGATAATCACTAAATGCCAGGTTTGCACCACGTGCATATCCGGGGCCAGGCGCGCCACCAGATAAATGCCCGCCTTGACCATCGCCGCCGAGTGCAGGTATGCCGAGACCGGAGTGGGGGCGGCCATTGCCCCGGGCAGCCAGAAGTGCGTGGGCGCGATGGCAGACTTGGACAGGGCACCCGCCAGGATCAAGATGATGGCGACGGTGATGTGCGGCACCGCAGTGAGGTCGGGAACGCTGCCGAGATCGGAGAAGTACCACACCCCGCTCGCCTGGCCCAGCAGAATGAACCCCACCAGCATGGTCAGCCCACCCAGGGTGGTCACCATGAGGGCCTGGCCCGCGGCCCGCCGCGAGGAGGCCCGCTCCCCGTAATATCCCACCAGGAGGAAGGAGAGCACCGAGGTAATCTCCCAGAAGATGTACATCAGCAGGAAACTATCCGAGGTGACCAGCCCAAACATGGCCATGGAGAAGGCCACCATCTGCGCGCCAAACATGGACAGGCGGCGCGGGTTGGAATCAAAATACCCCCAGCAATACAGCAGCACCAGGGCGCCCACGCCCAGGATGATGAGGCTGAAAATACCGGCCAGGCCATCCAGCCGGAACACCAGGTTCATGTTCAGGGTGGACAGCCAACCGGTATGCGAGACAATCTCCTCACCCCGGCCCAGGGGGCCGGAGAGGAACTGTTGCAGCACCCACACGAAGCCAGCCAGGGGCGCAAGGGCGAGCAGCCCGAAGGCGGGACGGCCCAGGTATCTGATGAGCACGGGGGCTACCACCGCAGCGGCGGTGAGGACACCCAATAGGATCAACACGTGGTGGTCGCTCTCCTTTGTGAATAGAGCGGTCAGGACAAGCGGGCAGCCTCCCCTACGCCTTAACGGCACTGCCTGCGTAAACGCAAAGTCCAGTCCACGTCAATCCCCTCGAATACTGACGCGCGAGTGCGGTGAGGTAACCACGATCCAGTTTCCAGTGGCGTCTATGGGTGCGGCCAACAATAAAGAGTGTACCTATGAATACCCCGCAGCGGTAGCGAGTGGACTGCACTACATAACGTCGCGCAGCGGCTACTCGACGCCCCGGGACACCGACGGGTGTTCACCGAGCCACTCCCGCGCGATCCGCTCCGTGCGTTGCTGCTCCTGCACGCTCCGGGCGTTCAAGGCGATGAGGTCCGCGGTGGTGAGCGCGGCGCTCACGGAGTTGAGGACGCGCCGGGCGGATTCGTCGAGCCCTTCGTGGGCCACGGGCACGACGTGGGAGGGTAGGAGGAGGCCCAGGGGATCCTCCAGGGTAACTAGACCATTGGCCTCGATGGCGGGGTCCGCGCTGTAGATATTGGCCACCTGCACATCGCCGTCTTTCAGCGCCTTGAGGGTGAGGGGGCCGCCCGAGTCCTCGATGGGCGTAAAACGCACGTCCACCCCGTATTTTTCCGCCAGGCCCCGCGGGCCATAGGGGCGTGATTCCGCCTCGGAGGGGGCGCCGTAGCGCAGCGGGCCGGGCACCTGGGCGAGGTCATCCATGCCGGTGAGCCCCCACTCCTGGGCGAACTCGCGGGTCACGGTATAAGAATCCTGATCCGTGGCGGAGGACTGGTCCAGGACGATCACCCCCGCCGGTGCCCGCTGGCGCAGCTCCTCGTAGACCTCGGTGGAACCACCCGAGGGGGCTTCCGGCGCCCAGTATTGCAATAGATTGCCGGTATACTCCGGAATCAGGCTGATGCTGCCGGCCTCGATCTCCGGGAGATACACCTCGCGCTGCCCGATGCGGAACTGCCGATCCACCGTGAACCCCGCCTGCTCTAAGGCCTGAGCGTAGATCTCCGCGAGGATTTCGTTGGAGTAATAGTCCTGCGAGCCCACGACGATCGCGGAGGAAGCCGCGCCGGGGGAGGCAAGGGGATCCTCGCGCGTGCATCCGGTGAATCCCACGGCGAGGCCGAGGAACAGCGCGGTGATCGTGACTCGGGTCGAGGCATGGCGGATCATAGGTGGGCCTCCGTGGTAGGTAGGCGGCGCTGGGCACGCCGCTGAAGCGTGCCCAGAAGGAGATCGAGGGCGAGGGCCAGGACGATCACCAGCAGGGAGGCACCCAGCATGAGGGAATAATCCCTGGATTTCAATCCAGAGAAGAGGAAGCGCCCCAGGCCATAATCGGCGGTATAGGCCGCCAACGTGGCGGTGGATACCACCTGGAGAGTGGCGGAGCGAACCCCGCCGATGATGGTGGGAAGCGCCAGCGGCACCTCCACGCGGCTTATCACCTGAAGCGGAGACATGCCTATGGCTCGCGCGGAGGAAGCAACCGCAGGGTCAAGGGCCTGCACCCCCGAGTAGGCCCCGGCCAGGAGGGAGGGAATGGCCAGGATTACCAGGGCCAGGAACGGCGCCTGCACCCCGATGCCCAACCACAGCCCGAAGAGGGTGAGCACGCCCAGGGTGGGCACCGCCCGGGCGGCCCCGGTGAGTGCCCCGATCGTTCCGGCTCCTCGGCGGAGATGCCCGATGAGCACGCCCAGGGGGAGGGCGAGGAGCCCGGCGGTTGCCACCACGAGAAGGGTCAGCCAGAGGTGTTCCGCAAGACGGGTCATAATGCCTCCCTGGCCCGTCCACGCGCTAGCGCTGCCGAGCCAAGAAAAGGCCTCGTGGAGATACGTCATGCGAATACCTCCGCGCGCTGGTGCCGCCAGGGGGTGAGAAAACGGCCGAGGAGTTGCAGGGCGGCGTCGATAAGCAGGGCGAGGATCACCGTGGCGAGCACGCCGACGAGTACCTCCGCCGTGATGCTGCGCTGGAAGCCGTCCGTGATGAGGGTGCCCAGGCTGGGGATCCCCACGAGCGCCCCGATGGTCACCAGCCCGACGGTGGAGGAGGAGACCACCCGCAGCCCGGCGAGGATCACGGGCACGGCGAGAGGAATGTCTACCTGCCAGAAAAGGGACCGGCGGGAATAACCCGTGGCGATGGCCCCCTCGCGCACGCGGGCGTCCACGGAGGCGAAGGCGTCCGCCACGGAGCGCACGAGGAGGGCCACGCCGTACACCGTGAGCGCCAGGATCATCGTGACCGGCGAGCGCAGCGGAATCCCTACGACGAGCGGAATGACGATGAGCAGCGGGAGGGCCGGAATGGTGTACAACAAGGCGGCGGCATTGAGCAGCGGGCGGCCCAGGCGCGGTGAGGTAAAGGCCAGGCGGCCGAGGGGCAGGGCTATCAATAAGGAGAGGAAAAGGGGAGGCACACACAGCGCGAGGTGCGTGCCGGCGAGATCGAGGACGTCGATCCAGTTATTGCTCAGCCAGGTCATGCCTCAAGGACTCCCACGGGAATGCCCTGGGGATCGGTGACCACGCGGGAGCCTTCGACGTCGTGCACCGTGAGGCGGGTGTTGCTGGCGGCGGTGCCCAGGAACCTGCGCACGAAGTCCGAGCCGGGCCGGGCCAGAATCTCCGCGGGGCTGCCCTGCCGGACAATGCGGCCGGGTTTATCCAGGATCACCACGGTATTGCTCAGCCGCAGGGCCTCATCCATATCGTGCGTGACCAGGAGGATGGTCTTGTTCAGATCCGCCTGAAGGCGCAGCAGTTGTTCTTGGAGTTCCCGGCGCACGATGGGATCCACGGCCCCGAAGGGCTCGTCCATGAGCACGATGGCGGGATCCGCGGCGAGCGCGCGGGCCACTCCCACGCGCTGCTGTTGGCCGCCCGAGAGCTGATGCGGGTAGCGCCGGGATAAGGAGGGATCGAGCCCCATCTTCTCCATGAGCTCCTCCGCGCGGAGCCTGGCCTGGGGGCGGGGCACGCCGGTCAAGCGGGGAACCGCGGCGATATTATCCACCACCGTTTTATGGGGCAGCAGCCCGCCGGATTGCAGCACGTAACCGATGCCTCTGCGCAGTTGCACCGCGGGGCGCGAGCGGACGTCAGCACCGGAGACGAGAACCCGCCCGGCGGTGGGCTCGGCCATGCGATTGACCATGCGCAGCAGCGTGGTTTTCCCGGAACCGGAGGAACCCACGAGGGAGACGATGTGCCCGGTGGGGACGTGGAGGGAAAAGTCCTCCACCGCGAGGGAACCATCGGGATACCTCTTGCTTACCCGCTCAAACGTAATCATGGCGCCCTCCTCCGGCAGCGTTAAGGCATGAGACTACCAGTCCTATTCATGCAACCGGGCCGCGGCGCAGCCAAGGGCTTGGGCTAGCGACTGCTGCGCCGTGGCTCCCAGCCCCATGGCCCAGGCTGTGCGGCTGCCGTGGTGGCCCAGGATGAAGGTGGCGGTGGCCTCGAAGAGGGAGTGCTGGTGAAAACGCAGGATCTCCACCGGGCGGCCCTGCTCGGACAGGAACGCGGAGCAGGCGCTCGCCACGCCGGAGGCGATGAGGCTGTGGCGGGAGCGCCGCGGCGGCTGGGTTTTGGAGCGGTGGGTGACGTCGAGGGCGTAGCGGAACTCCCGGTAGGTGAGGCGCTCCTCCGAGAGGCCGGTGATGTGAAGCTCGGCCTCCGGGCTGTAGGTGGCGCGAAAGAGGTTCCAGCTCATTCCGGTGGCTTCCTCGCGCAGGCCGCGCGGCAGCGGGCGGAGTTGATAGCGCTGGTGGAAGGGATCACCAAGGAGGGTGGGCTGGGGGAGGGGAGAGGTGGTGTGCATCGAAGATCGGTCCTAATCCTGTGGGAGATGAGATAGGGGGTGGACCGACTCTCTTCAAGGTGCGGGTGGTTGTCACGACTACTCCCCCAGGTGCGGGGGTCAGTCCCTATCCCGCACTGGGGTACGTAGCCTTGGCTACTCGCTGAAGAGAGGCGACGATGCGAATCATGTGGGGCAGCTTACATCAGGGTGGAAGCATCGGCAAAGTTACTGTCCGTAGCGCAGCAGGAAGAGGGCTTCTGCTATGGCCACGTGCTCGATCTCCGTGGGGTCCACGGACTCATCGGCGGAATGAATGAGGCACTGCGGCTCCTCCACGCCAAACAACGCGATCTCCGCGCCGGGGTGGGCCTGGTGCAACTTGGTGGTCAGGGGAATGGAACCGCCCGAGCCCAGGGTGGCGGAGTGCTCGGTTCCGTAGGCCTCGGCCAGGCACTCGCGCAGCAGGCTCAGCGCCGGTGCCTGGACGTCGGTGGCGAAGCCGTCGTTGACGTCGTCGATCTCCACCTCGATCTGCGCGCCCCAGGGCGCGTGCTTGCGCAGGTGCTCGGCCACGGCCTCGGCGGTCTTGGCGGCGGGCATACCGGCGGGTACGCGCAGGTTGAGCTTTGCCTGGGCCACCGGGGCCACGGCGTTGACGGCCTCGCTCACGGGGGTGGAGGTCAGGCCCGTGATGCTGATGGCGGGGCGGGCCCAGAGGAAGTCCGCGGGGGCGTCGTTATTGCTGCCGGCCAGCCGCACGCCGTCGAGCACGCCAGCGTCCTTGCGGAAGTCCTCGGGGGAGTACGGTTCGCCCTCCCAGCGCGCGGAGGTGTCCACGCCTTCGATGACGGTGCGGCCCTCGACGTCGCGAAGCGAATCGAGGGTGCGCACGAGGGCGAAGGCGGCGTCGGGCGCGGCCCCGCCGAAGAGGCCCGAGTGGACGGGGGCCTCCAGGGTGCGCACGGTGACGGTGAGCTGGGCCCCGCCGCGCAGCGAGGTGGTCAGCGTGGGGGTACCCACGGCGGCATTGCCGGTATCGGCGATCATGATGGCGTCGGCCGCGAAGAGCTCGGGGCGTTCCTCGATGAGGGTATCCAGCCCCTCACCGCCCTTTTCCTCGGAGCCCTCCACCACCACGGTGAGGCCCACCTGCGTGCCGCCGCTGGCGGCCACGGCGCGCAGGGCCGCCAGGTGCATGACGAGGTTGCCCTTGCAGTCCGCCGCGCCGCGTCCGTACCAGCGTCCCGCGCGCTCGGTGAGGGTGCAGGGCTCGCTCGTCCAGGCGGCGGGATCGCCCGCGGGGACCACGTCGTGATGGCAGTACAGCAGCACGGTGGGCTGGCCCTCGGCGGGGGCGCGGGTGCCGATGAGCGCGGTGGAGCCGTCGGCGGTGGTGATGGATTCCACCTCTAGTCCGGCCTCGGTGAGGGCCTGGTGGACCCATCGGGCGGCCCCGGCGGCCTGGTCGGACAGGGAGGGATCGCCGTGGACGGAATGATAGGAAACGATCTCGCTGAGCTGCTGAAAGATGGTGGCGCGGTCATTCATAACCGCCTCGCGGACTGCGTGCGTATCAATCATGGAATCCAGCCTAACGCCCTTGCACTCGCGGGGGCAGACTGCTAAAACGGGATCTAGCACTTCGCGGCAGCGAGTGCCAGAAAATGAAGAGCGCATACCTGGGTGAGGGTGGAGCACACTGGCCACCCATGCCGTCGCGGGTGCCCTGGGCTGCGCTGACTAATTTATTAAGGAGTACGTCACATGTCCAAGATCATCGCTTTCGATGAAGAGGCTCGCCGCGGGCTGGAAAAGGGCCTGAACACGCTTGCCGACGCCGTGAAGGTCACCCTTGGCCCCAAGGGCCGCAACGTGGTGCTGGAGAAGTCTTGGGGCGCCCCGACGATCACCAACGACGGCGTGTCCATCGCCCGGGAGATCGAGCTGGAGGATCCTTACGAGAAGATCGGTGCCGAACTGGTCAAGGAAGTGGCCAAGAAGACCGATGACGTAGCGGGCGATGGCACCACCACCGCCACCGTCCTGGCGCAGGCCCTGGTCAAGGAGGGCCTGCGCAACGTGGCTGCGGGCTCGAACCCGATGGGCATTAAGCGCGGCATCGAAAAGGCCGTGGGGGCCGTCACGGAGAAGCTGCTCGCCGGCGCCAAGGAAGTAGAGACCGAGGAGCAGATCGCCGCCACCGCCGGCATCTCCGCCGCGGACCCGGAGATTGGCAAGCAGATCGCCAAGGCCATGTACGCCGTGGGCAACGGCCAGGTGAACAAGGACTCCGTGATTACCGTGGAGGAGTCCAATACCTTCGGCGTGGACCTGGAGGTCACCGAGGGCATGCGCTTTGATAAGGGCTATATCTCCGGCTACTTTGCCACCGACATGGAGCGCCAGGAGGCCGTGCTGGAGGACCCCTACATCCTGCTGGTTTCCTCCAAGATCTCCAACATCAAGGACCTGCTCCCGCTGCTGGAGAAGGTCATGCAGTCCGGCAAGCCGCTGCTGATCGTGGCCGAGGACGTGGAGGGCGAGGCCCTGTCCACCCTCGTGGTGAACAAGATTCGCGGCACCTTCAAGTCCGTGGCCGTGAAGGCACCGGGCTTTGGCGACCGCCGCAAGGCGCAGCTCCAGGACATCGCCATCCTCACCGGCGGCCAGGTCATCTCCGAGGAGGTGGGCCTCTCCCTGGAGACCGCCGACCTGCCGCTGCTGGGCACCGCCCGCAAGGTCGTGGTGACCAAGGACGAGACCACCATCGTGCAGGGGGCCGGTTCCTCCGAGCAGATCGAGGGCCGCGTGAAGCAGATCCGCGCCGAGATCGAGAACTCCGATTCCGACTATGACCGCGAGAAGCTTCAGGAGCGCCTGGCCAAGCTCGCCGGCGGTGTGGCCGTGCTCAAGGTGGGCGCCGCCACCGAGGTGGAACTCAAGGAGCGCAAGCACCGCATCGAGGACGCCGTGCGTAACGCCAAGGCCGCCGTGGACGAGGGCATCGTGGCCGGTGGCGGCGTGGCGCTGCTTCAGGCCGCCCACGTGCTCGACGGCGATCTTGACCTCTCCGGTGACGAGGCCACCGGCGTGAAGATCGTCCGCGAGGCACTGTCCGCCCCGCTGAAGCAGATCGCCTTCAACGCCGGCCTGGAGCCGGGCGTGGTGGCCGATAAGGTGGCCGGCCTGCCCGCGGGCGAGGGGCTTAACGCCGCGACCGGCGAGTACATCGACCTCATGGCCGCCGGTATCAACGACCCGGTGAAGGTGACCCGCTCTGCGCTGCAAAACGCGGCCTCCATCGCCGCTCTCTTCCTCACCACGGAGGCTGTGGTGGCGGATAAGCCGCAGCCGGCTTCCGCCGCGGCACCGGGTGCTGATGAGATGGCGGGCATGGGCGGCTTCTAAGCTCTTATCCGCTCATCGCACAGTTTGTTGCGGGGCCGGGGCGCGTGGGTATGCGTGCCTCGGCCCCGCGCTGCGTGTGATGACGGGGGAAGCGTGGGGTTGGGGCTATCGGGGGTGAATATTCATCTGAGCACAATGGTCTGGTACGGGTAAAATGAAAACTATGGCTGAGCGTACTGAGGATGACCTGCCCGTCATCGACCTGGCAAAGACCGAAGGCTACGTGGTGGATGATTCCGATGAGGATGATCCGGCACTGATCCGCCCCGATGGCACCCCCGTGGAGACCTGGCGCGAGAATTACCCCTACGACGAGCGCATGACGCGCGAGGACTATGACCACATCAAGCGCTCCCTCCAGATCGAGCTGCTGAAGTGGCAGAACTGGACGAAGGAAACGGGACAGCGCCACCTCATTCTCTTTGAAGGCCGCGACGCCGCCGGTAAGGGCGGCACCATCAAGCGCTTCAACGAGCACCTTAATCCGCGCGGTGCCCGCACCGTGGCCCTGGAGAAGCCGAGCCCCAGGGAATCGACCTCCTGGTATTTCCAGCGGTATATCCAGCACTTCCCGGCGGCAGGAGAGATAGTTTTCTTTGATCGCTCGTGGTACAACCGCTCCGGCGTGGAGCGAGTGATGGGCTTTTGCACCGAGTCGCAGCACGCGGAGTTCCTGCGCGAGGTGCCCATGCTGGAGAACATGCTGCTGGGCTCGGGCATCTCCTTGACTAAGTTCTGGTTCTCGGTGAGCAAGAAAGAGCAGCGCACCCGCTTTGCCATCCGGCAGGTGGACCCGGTGCGGCAGTGGAAGCTCTCCCCGATGGATCTGGCCTCCCTGGATAAGTGGGACGATTACACCAGGGCAAAGGAGGAGCAGTTCCGCTACACGGACACGGATGAGTCCCCGTGGATCACCATTAAGTCCAATGACAAGAAGCGCGCCCGCATCAACGCCATGCGGTACGTGTTGAGCAAGTTTGACTACACGGACAAGGACTATGAGCTGGTGGGGCAGCCCGACCCGAAGATCGTGATGCGGGGGCGCGATCAGATCGGTGACTAGCGGTTAGGGGCTTGGGCGGGGCGCGGAGTTCTGGTGAAAGGTTTTCACAGGAACTCCGCGATTTATTTTTAGGTAGAAGTAGAACATCGGACGTCATAGGGCATCGCCGCTGGTGAGCGATTTAAACAGGAAAATCCGTTTTTTAAAGGTCTATACCGGGATGGCCTGGAAAAGTGTGATGCAAATCATAAAAGTGCACCTTCGGACACTCTTTTGTTAATGAACCTTGATGCTTTTGGGAGGTTTGGCGGGTATGAGGAGTGTCACGAACCGCATTTTCGTCCGTATCGGGCGAGGTATCGTCCTTTCGGAGCATGGGGGAGGGCGGATTGCTATAGGGGTTTCCTATCCAAGATATTAGGTACCGTCTAGACAATTAAAGGTTCAGGTGGTGCCGGGTGGTGCCCCGGGTGGGGTTCCGCTAATCTCAGTCCCGAACTAATTGAGGGGACATAGGAAGGCATACATCATGGCTCCCAAGATTGTGGGTAAGAAGGCAATGGCAACGGGAACCGCCCTGGCTTCCCTCCTCATTGCCTTTTCCGCACAGACTGCTTACGCGCACGACTGCTCCGACGAGCACGTTATTAACATCGTGAAGCTCACCAACGAGGAGCGCGCGGCCAAGGGGCTGAAGTCCCTGGAGTGCGATGAAGAACTCACCCGTGAGTCCCACGAGTGGGCCGAGCACATGAGCAAGACCGGCGAGTTCGAGCACGCCGAGGGCGATTTCGCGGAGAACATCGCGTGGAACACCCGCAAGGCGAGCGCCGATGCCATCGTGCAGAACTGGGTGAAGTCCCCCGGCCACCGCGCCAATATCCTTGACTCCGGTGCCTCCATCATCGGCGTGGGCTGGAGCTACAGCGAGGAGAACGGCTCCTACACCGTGCAGCGCTTCTCCTAAGAAAGAACCAAAGCAAAGGGGCCTCCCGGTTATATCGGGAGGCCCCTTATTGTGTGGCTTCGCGCCGGGCTATGGCCGATTAGCGGGCCGATTAGCGCCGCCGGTGCCGAGGAGCCTCGCGGCGTACTGCGCTCAGGCACCACACGGCGGAGCACAGTGCGGCCACCACGATGAGGACATTGCGCAAGCTGGCGATGAGAACCACGCCAGTATGGGCTGGTGCGGCGAGGAACTCATCGAAGAACACCGGGTACACCAGGCTGGTGAGCACCGCGGCCCCGAGGAGGCAGGCAGCACACCAGCGCAGGGAGCGCGCGGAACCGCCGAGGGGAGCGGCATCGAGGGCAAGGATCACGGCGAGGAGCGGGCCCACCCAGAGCAGGTACTGCGGGGAAAAGACCTTGGCGCTCAGCAGGATCATCATGACGGTAAAAAGCCACAGCGCGCGGGTGGCCTCCGCGGAGTACTCGGCGGAGCGTAGGAACCGCCAGGCGGTGAAGCCCACGATCCCCAGCGCGGCCATCGCCATGAGCGCGGTGGAGGCATGCAGGCCCAGGGCAACGCCGGGGCCGAAGACCTCGTAGCTTTGCGACGCCGCGTAATGGATGCTCCACCGCTCGGAGTCGGTGAGGCGCAGCCAGAGGAAGGGCGTGGCGGTAATCGCCTCGGATTGTAGTCCTCGCTTGTCCTGGTAGGTGAGTGGGGACAAAACCCGCCACCAGCCCTGGGTGAGGGCGCTGGCGGCAGTCACCAGCGCGAGGGTTGCCCCAAACCACGCCAGCCGCGCCCAGGTGCCCGCGGAGCGCCAGTATCCCACCAGGCCAGCGGCCAAGGCCACGGGCCAGAGTTTCAAGGCGGTGGCCACCGCCACGAGGCCGGAGGAAAGACGCGGCGAGCGTCTCAGGGAAAGCGCGGCCGCCGCTACAGCGAGGCCGGGCAGAAGATCCAGGCGGCGGGTGAAGAGCGGGGCGAGGGCCAGGGCGAAGAGCAGCCAAAATCCCAGCGCCCACCAGGCGCGGCGGCGGGCTAATGCGTAGCACAGGAGCGCGTCCAGGCTGAGGAGCACCAGCATGAGACCCACGGCGAAGGCCTGCTCCTCCCCGCTCACCAGGCGATAGAGCAGGCGCAGCGGCGCGATGGAGGCGTCCGGGTACTCGCTCATGGCGCGCTCGCCGCGTGCCTCCGCCTCGATCCCCCGGAAGTAATAGGCCACGTCACCGCGAGGGACGGGCTGATGAACCGCATAGAGCAGGAGGAGCGCGCGGCTGCTCCACCACGCTAGGGCTGCGCGAAGAAAAGGGGAGGAAAGCACGGGGTGATCTTAACGGATCGCCACCCTTTACTCTTCTTCCACCGCGATGATGGATTTGGCCAGCTTGCGCAGGTGCTTGAGCTGCTTGGAGGTGGATTCATCCAGGGCGGCGTCCTCGCCCTGGGCCACCAGATCCGCCATGGAGGCCCGCGCCTTGCGCCCCTTCTTGGTGATCGCCACGATCTGGCGGCGGCGATCCTTAGGATCGCGTTCGCGGGCGGCCCAGCCGCGATTCTCCAGGGAATCCACCAGGCGCACCATGTCCGAGGCGTCGATCATCAGCATGCTGGAAAGATAGGACTGGCTGGCGGCGTCCCCGGAATCGAGGCAGGTAAGCACCCAGTATTCGCGCAGGGTGGCCTGGGTTTCTCCCAGGCGGCTTTCCACCTCATCGCGCGTGCGCCGCCGCAGCCGCTCCAACTGGAAGGACGGTGATTGCAGCAGCGCGGTGGGAATGGCGGAGTGATCCGTTTTGGAGGACATGCCACCATCATACGCAGGCCGCTGCGGCGGCAAATGATGGGATTAGTCCACCATCGGCAGGTTGTGCTCGCGCCAGGCCTCGGTGCCGCCCTCCACGTTCACCACGTGCTCCCCGCCACGGGCCTGCTCCAGGTACTCCGCACATTCGCGGGAGCCCCCGCCGAGCTTGCAGATCAGGTACACATCGTGCTCGGTGTCGATCTCCCCGATGCGGCCCACGAACTCGGACATGGGGATATTCACCGCGCCCTGGGCGTGGCCTGCGGCGTACTCATCGGGCTCGCGGACGTCGATAAGCTGGGCGTCGGCGGGCACCTCGGTGACGTTCACGCTGCGCATTAGTGCTTCCCCCGCTCGATGGCCTCGGCCAGGATCTTATCGGCCTCGTCCTTCCCGGCCCACCCGGAGCCGTGAACCTCCTTGCCCGGCTCCAGATCCTTGTAATGCACAAAGAAGTGCTCGATCTCGGCGCGGGTGAAGTTGGAGATGTCGTCGATGTCCTGGATGTGCTCGTAGCGCACGTCGTCGAGCACGCAGAGCAGCTTGTCATCGCCGCCGGCCTCGTCGGTCATCTTGAACACGCCGATGGGGCGGGCCTTGACGATCACGCCGGGGAGCACAGATTCCGGCAGCAGCACCAGGGCGTCCAAGGGATCGCCGTCCTCGCCCAGGGTGCCGTCGATGAAGCCGTAGTCCGCGGGGTAGGCCATCGGGGTGAACAGGTAGCGATCCAGGTACACCTTGCCCGTCTCGTGATCCATCTCGTACTTGTTCCGCGATCCCTTCGGGATTTCTACGGTTACTTCCACGCTCATCGCGTCTACTCCTTATCTATCTTTGCCTCATCGTCGTGCGTTGAACTCCCCCTATCCTAGCGGGGTGGCTAGGGTGATAACCGATGGTGATGCACGATGAGTAAAAAGGCATGGATAGCCACCGCCGCGGCGGTGGCCGTAATCGTGGCCGCGGTGGCGGGCACGGGGGTGGCGTACCAGGAAAAATACGCGGCCCTCGAACACGCCCCGGCCATGACGATCCCGGCCCCCACCCCGCTGCTGGAACCCGCCCAGGCCACGGGTGCCGTGGATAACGCGGCGCTTTCCCAGCGCTTGGCCCCCCTCGCGCAGGATGAGGCCCTGGCGGAGTTCGGCGTGCAGGTGACCGACGCCGTCACCGGGGAGACCGTGCTTGCGCAGAACGCCACCACCGCGCTGCGCCCCGCCTCCTCCACCAAGGTGCTCACCGCCGCCGCGGCCATCGCGGCGCTCGGCCACGACGATCGCATCACCACCCCCGTGGTGCGCGGGGAGTTGCCGAACACGGTGGTTATTAAGGCCGCCGGGGACGTATGGCTGAACGACGCCCGCCTCGACGACCTTGCGGACCAGATCCGCGCCGCCGTGCCGGAGGTGACCGGGGTGTTCATCGACACCTCCGCGTGGTCGGGGGAAACCATCCTGGAGGGCTGGGACCCCCAGGACATCGACGCCGGCTTCGTGGCCCCCCTGGAGCCCGCCATGCTCTATGGCGCGCGCCTCGGAGCCACCACGGGCGACGTCCCCCGCAGCCACACCCCCGCCCGCGACGTCGCCCAGGCATTAGCCCAGCGCCTGGACGTGACCACGGTGGGCGAGGCCACCGCCCCGGCTCAGGCCGAGCGGGTGGCCGAGACAGCCTCGCCCACCCTGGTGGAACGCATCTCCGCGATGATGGAGGATTCCGATAACGTCATGGCGGAGGCGATCGGCAGGGAGGTGGCCCTCCACCGGGGCTATCCGGCCGACGCCGCCGGGGCCACCCAGGCCACGCTCGGCGCCCTGGCCGAACACGGGCTGAGCACCACCGGCGTGGAGATCTTCGATAACTCCGGTCTCTCCGTGCGCAACCGCATCACGCCCGCGCTGCTTGACAGCATCCTCCACGAGGCCGCCACCGACTCCCTGCTGCGGTCCATCGTGGCCTCGCTGCCCGTGGCCGGGGGCACCGGAACCCTGGCGGAGCGCTACGGCGATCTACCCGGGCGGGGTTGGGTGCGAGCCAAGACCGGAACCCTGGACGAGACCTCGGCCCTGGCCGGGGTGGTCACCGCCACCACCGGGAGGGTGTACACCTTCGCCATGATCTCCAACGGCTCCGACGTGCTGGCCGCGCGGCAGGCGATGGACACCCTGGCCTCCGCGATCCGCGAGGGATAGCGGCACGATGGCGGCGCGGCGCATCGGGGCGGTGATCATTCCCCACGACCCCCCGCACTTCTTACCCGTGCTCCTGGCCATGCGTCGGCACGTCGCGGAGCACCTGGGGGGCGGGGCGGCAGAAAAGGCGGCCGACGTCGTTGTGGGCCTATCCGGCGGGGCCGATTCCACCGCGCTCCTCGCCGCCGCCCTGGTGGAGGGGCTGCGGGTACACGCCGTGGTGATAGACCACGGGTTGCAGCGTGATTCCGCCCTGGTGGCGGGCAGGGCGGCGTCGATAGCCGTGGCGATGGGCGCGAGCGCCAGCGTGCATCGAGTGAGGGTGGACGGCCCCGGGGGCATGGAGGCCGCCGCCCGCGCCGCGCGCTACGCCGCCCTGGAACGCGCGGCGCGGGGACGGCCCATCGTGGTGGGCCACACCCGCGAGGATCAGGCGGAGACCTACCTACTGGGCGCGTTGCGCGGCAACCCGGCGGGAATGAGGCCGGTGGCCGGGAACCTCCACCGGCCGCTGCTGGGGGTGCGGCGTGCCGATACCCAGGGTGCCTGTCGCGAACTGGGGATCGCGGCCTGGCAGGACCCGCACAACGACGACCCCGCCGTGCGCAGGGTGGCGCTGCGCCACCGGGTGATCCCCGAGATGGCGGAGACGCTGGGCATAGGCGATCCGGTGACGGCGCTGGCCCAGGCCGCCAGCCGTGCGGCGGAGGACGCGGCGGCGCTGGAGGAATGGGCGCGTCAAGCGGAGACGACCTCCGCGGCGGAATTGGCCTTACTGCCGCGCGCCGTGCGGTCGCGGATCATTGCCCGCATGGTGTTGGCCGCCGGCGGAAAGGTCACCGGGGCCTCCGTGGGTGCTGTGGACGCGCTGGTGACGGCCTGGCGCGGCCAGGGCCCGGTGTCCGTGGGGGCGGGGTTGGCTGTGACACGGGCAGATGGCAAACTTACGGTGACAAGGGAGAAAGGGGTGCGCGATGCACGATAAAGAGGATTTCAACGTTCCCGAGGGGCCCTATGGTTCCGACGTGGCCTCGGTGGTGGTCACGGAGGAGGAACTTCAGGCCCGCATTCAGGAAATGGCGGATATGGTCTCCGAGCGCTACCGCGACGAGGAGGAGGACCTGCTGCTGGTGGGTGTGCTCAAGGGAGCGGTGTTCTTTATGACGGACTTTGCCCGCCGCCTCAGTATTCCGGCCCAGATGGAATTCATGGCCGTGTCCTCCTACGGCAGTTCCACCACGTCCTCCGGGGTGGTGCGGATCCTCAAGGATCTTGACCGCGATATCAGCGGCCGCAATGTGCTCATCGTGGAGGACATCATTGATTCCGGCCTCACGCTGTCCTGGCTCATGCGCAACCTCAAGCACCGCAACCCCAAGTCCCTCGAGGTGGTGACGCTGCTGCGCAAGCCGGAGGTGCAGACCGCCCAGGTAGACCTGCTGGATGTGGGTTTTGACCTGCCCAATAAGTTCCTCATCGGGTACGGGCTGGATTACGCGGAGCGCTACCGCGACCTCCCGTACGTGGGCATTCTTAATCCCGAGGTCTACGCGCACGAGAAGTAGGGGGCTTCCCCTCGGGCGCTGCCGGGTGCGGTTCCACCGGACTGGGCACCTCCGGTGTCGGCCTGGGCGGGGTGCCTCCCCGGCGAAGGGAACGAAAAAGCGGCCTCCGGCGTTGTTCCGCATGAAAGAACCTGCGCCATGATCGCCGTTGCCCCGTACCGGGGCGAGCGGCGGCGGGGCAGGACAATGAGAAAGGGTTTGGGCCGAGGAACCACAAGAAACGACCCCTCGGCGTGCACACATGAAAAACAAGCGCATCCTTAGGTTTGGCGTTATCGCCGCCGTTATCTTGGTGACCTTCTTTGTCTTTTCCCTGCTCACGGACGATACCCGCGGCTATCAGCGGGTAGACACCTCCGTGGCGATGAAGCAGTTGAGCGATAAGAACGTCAGCGGCGCGCAGATCGACGACCGCGAGCAGCGCCTCCGCCTGACCCTCAAGGAGGGCATCGAGGTGGACTCCCGCGAGGGGGTCACCGAGATTCTCACCCAGTACCCTGCCCGCACCACCCCGGATATTTTCGAGGCGGTCAAGGCCTCCGAGGCCGAGGAATTTGACACCAGGGTCACCCAGGAGAGCTTCCTGATGTCCATGGTCAGCTTCCTGCTGCCCATGCTGCTGCTCTTTGGCCTGCTCATGTTCTTCCTCACCCGCATGCAGTCCGGCGGAATGTTCGGCATTGGCGCCTCCAAGGCCAAGCAGCTGACCAAGGACATGCCCACCAACACCTTCGCGGACGTGGCCGGGGCGGATGACGCGGTGGAGGAACTCCAGGAGATCAAGGACTTCCTGGAGGACCCCACCCGCTACTACGAGCTGGGGGCCAAGATCCCCCGCGGCGTGCTGCTCTACGGCCCGCCCGGCACGGGTAAAACGCTGCTGGCCCGCGCCGTGGCCGGCGAGGCCGGGGTGCCGTTCTACTCCATCTCTGGCTCGGACTTCGTGGAGATGTTCGTGGGCGTGGGTGCCTCGCGCGTGCGCGATCTGTTCAAGCAGGCCCGCGAGAGCTCGCCCTGCATCGTCTTTATCGACGAGATCGACGCCGTGGGCCGTCACCGTGGCAGCGGCATGGGCGGCGGCCACGACGAGCGCGAACAAACCCTCAATCAGTTGCTCGTGGAGATGGACGGCTTTGGCGACCGCGAGGGCGTCATCCTCATGGCCGCCACCAACCGCCCCGACGTGTTGGACCAGGCGCTGCTGCGCCCGGGCCGCTTTGACCGCCAGATCCCCGTGACCAACCCTGACCTCGCCGGGCGCGAACAGATCCTCAAGGTTCACGCCAAGGGCAAGCCCTTTGCCCCCGACGCCGACCTCAACGCCCTGGCCAAGCGTACTGCGGGCATGTCCGGCGCGGATCTGGCTAACGTGCTCAACGAGGCCGCGCTGCTCACCGCGCGCATCGGCGGCAACGTGATTACGGCTGACGCCCTGGAGGAGGCCACCGACCGCGTGATCGGCGGCCCGCGCCGCTCCACCACGGTGATCTCGGAGAAGGAGAAGAAGGTCACCGCCTATCACGAGGGCGGGCATACCCTCTCCGCCTGGGCGCTGAAGGACATCGAGCGCGTGTATAAGGTGACGATCCTGGCGCGCGGGCGCACCGGCGGCCACGCCATGACCGCCGCCGAGGACGATAAGGGCATGTACAACCGGGACGAGCTTTTTGCCCGCCTGGTGTTTGCCATGGGCGGCCGCTCCGCCGAGGAACTGGTGTTTGGGGAGCCCACCACGGGTGCTTCCGCGGATATTGAGCAGGCCACCAAGATCGCGCGGGCGATGGTCACGGAATACGGCATGTCTCCCACGCTGGGCACCGTGAAGTACGGCGCGGAGCAGGGCGATCCCTTCTCCGGGCGCGGCGGCGGTGGCACCCTGGACTATTCGCCCACGGTGGCCGCCACGATTGACGAGCAGGTGCATTATCTGATTGATAAGGCGCACCAGAAGTCCTATGAAATCCTCTCCCGGCACCGCGATGACCTGGATCGTCTGGCGGAGAAGCTGCTGGAAAAGGAGACCCTGCGCCGCCCCGACCTGGAGGCCCTGTTCGAGGGCATCGAGCCGGTCTCCGCGGGAGAGGTATTCCCGGAGGAGTCCGCGCGATTCCCCCTCCAGGAGGGCCGCACCCCGGTCAAGACGCCCACGGAGCTGGCGATCGAGCGCGGGGAGGAACCGCCCAAGCCGTTTAGCCTGCTCGAAGCAACCCGGGCCGCGCGCGCCAAGCGCCTGGCGGAAAAGGAAGAACGGGAAAAGAAGCAGGGTGGCTCCCAGGGGCCGCAGTCCACGCCGAGGTACGCGGGGACCCCGCCGCCAGCGGATTGGAAGGTTCCGGGGTGGCCGCCGAAGCCCGCCGAGCAGCAGGGAACCTCCCGCCCGGTGGGCGAGCCCGGCTCCCCTCAGGCGCCCGGATCCCCGCAGGCGGGCCGCGAGGGCCGCGGGGGCGAGGAAAAGGGGACGCAGATAGTCCCGCCGGAGGAGATGATCGGTTTCCACCTCCCGGAGCGCGAGCGCCCGGATCACGGGGAGGAATCCGACGAGCAACGGAAGGATCACGAGGGTGAGCGCTGACAACGCTTTTGACCAGGCGCGGGCCGAGGCCGCCGTGCGCGAGCTGCTCCTGGCGGTGGGGGAGGACCCAGACCGCGAGGGCCTGCGCGATACCCCCGCCCGGGTGGCGCGCGCCTACCGGGAGACCTTTGGTGGCCTGCACACCGATCCCGCCGAGGTGCTGGAAAAGGTGTTCCATGAGGATCACCAAGAACTAGTGCTGGTGCGCGATATTCCGGTGTACTCCACCTGTGAGCACCACTTGCTGCCCTTCCTGGGCAAGGCACACATCGGATACATTCCCAACAAGCAGGGCATGGTCACGGGCCTATCCAAGCTCGCCAGGCTGGTGGATCTGTATGCCCGCCGCCCGCAGGTGCAGGAGCGGCTGACCTCCCAGGTAGCGGACGCGCTGGTGGATAAACTCGATGCGCAGTCGGTGATCGTGGTGATCGAGTGCGAGCACCTGTGCATGGCCATGCGGGGTATCCGCAAGCCGGGTGCCACCACCACCACCTCGGCGGTACGCGGTGGCTTCCAGGCTTCCGCCGCCTCCCGCGCCGAGGTGCTGAGCCTGATTAAGGGATAGGGCCCACCATGCGCGTAGCCGATCTCACGGTGCCGGGGCGGTGCCTGGTCATGGGGATCCTCAACGTCACCGAGGATTCCTTTTCCGACGGTGGCCGCTACCTTGACCTAGACGCTGCTGTGGCGCACGCGCACCGGCTGGTGGCCGAGGGAGCGGACATGATCGACGTGGGCGGGGAATCCACGCGGCCCGGAGCCACCCGCGTGGACGCAGAGACGGAGCGCCGCCGCGTGGCCCCGGTGATCCGGGCCCTGGCACAGGAGGGGATCATCACCTCCGTGGACACCATGCGGGCGAGCACCGCCGAGGCCGCCGCCGAGGCCGGGGCCCGCATGATTAACGACGTCTCCGGGGGGCTGGCCGATGATCGCATGCTGGCGGTGATGTCCCAGGCGGAGATACCCGTGTGCCTCATGCACTGGAAAACGGTGCGCTTTGGCGACGCCTCCGGCCAAGCACACCACGAGGGCGGGGTGGTGGCCGATGTGCGCGCCACGCTTCATCGCCTCGTGGAACGCACCCTGGCGGCGGGGGTGGACGCGGGAAACATCGTGCTCGACCCGGGACTGGGCTTTGCCAAGTCGGCGGAGGATAATTGGGCGCTGCTCGGGGCGCTACCGGAGTTCATCGCGGGGGAGTTTCCCCTGCTGGTGGGGGCCTCGCGCAAGCGCTTTCTCACGGAGATTCGCGCGGCGCGCGGCCTCAGCGCCACCCCCGTGGACGCGGACCCCGCCACCGCGGCGGTGACCGCGCTGTCCGCCCAGCTCGGGGCCTGGGGCGTGCGGGTGCACGAGGTGGGGGTCTCGCGCGACGCCGTGGACGTGGCCGCGCGCTGGAACACGGCGGCGAATGAGGCCTCGGCGGAGGGCGCGCCATCGTGCGGGGAAGCACAAGGAGACAAAGGAGAGCGGCATGGCGGATAGGATCGTGCTCACCGGCCTTGCCGGTTACGGCTATCACGGGGTATTCCCCGAGGAAAAACGTGAGGGCCAGGAGTTTCTGGTGGACGTCACCTGCTGGGCGGATCTGCGTCCGGCGGCGGCCCACGATGACCTCGCGCTTACCCTGAACTATGCCGAGCTGGCGGAGCTAGCTCACGGGGTACTCACTGGGCCCCCGCGCGACCTCATCGAGACGGTGGCGGCGGAGATCGCGGACGAGGCGATGGTGAGGTTTCCGATCCTCCACGCCGTGGAGGTCACCGTGCACAAGCCCCAGGCCCCCATTCCCCTTGCGTTTGGGGACGTCGCCGTGGTGGCGCGGCGCTCCCGCAAGCACGCACCCGCAGTCAGGGAGCAGCGATGACTAAGCCGCAGACGACGACGCGCGCGGTGCTATCCGTGGGCTCCAACATGGAGGATCGCTGGGCGCTGTTGCGCACGGTGGCCCGCGATTTCTCCGAACAAATCGTGGCGGCCTCCCGGGTATATTCCACCCCGCCGTGGGGCGTGGAGGATCAAGAGGAGTTCCTCAACGCCGTGCTGATCGTGGAGGTGGCGGAGGAACCACTGGAGTTGCTGCGCCGCTGCCAGAGGCTAGAGGAGGCCGCGCAGCGGGTGCGGGTGCGCAAGTGGGGGCCGCGCACCCTGGACGTGGATGTGATTCAGGTGTACCGGGGAGGCCGGGAGGTCACCTCCGAGGACCCCGTTCTCAGCCTGCCGCACCCCTGGGCGCACCGCCGAGCCTTCGTGCTCGTTCCTTGGGCGGAGGCCGATCCCGAGGCACACCTTAAGGGGAAGCCCCTGGGGCATTGGCTCAGCGTCCTACCCACGGGCGAGGCGGAGCAGATCGTTCCCCTGGGTTTTCTCGACGGCGAGGGGAGCGGGCGATGAAAAAGACCTCCGTGAAAATCCTGGTTGCCGTGGGGGCCTTTGTGGCCGCCCTGGCGGCGATCGCCACCTGGCGGTTTTATGGTGCGCTGATCCATATCCCCGTGACGGTCTCCATCACCCTATGGGTGATGACGGTGGTGTGCCTGTACCTGGCGGCCAAGGTGCGCTCCAGGCGCAAGGAGGGGCGCATCGGCATGGATCGCAGCCAACTCAACCCGGTGATGGCGGCGCAGTTCCTGGTGGTGGGTAAGGCTTCCGCGTGGACGGGGGCGCTCATCGGCGGAGCCTACGTGGGCATGGGCATCTACGTGGTGCCCAGGGCCGGGGAACTCGCGGCGGCGGGCCAGGACGTGCCCGGCGTGGTGGCCTCGGCCTTGGGCGGGGTGGCCTTGGCCGCCGCCGGGGTGTTCTTGGAACGCAGTTGTGAGGTGTCGCCACCCTCTGGCCCGGAGGGCGTTAGGTAAGTTAGACGGCATGAGTACGCCGCAGTCGGACCGGAACCCGGAGCCCACCTCGCGCCGCGCCGCCTCCCACGGGGCTAAGAGGCGCCGCCACCACGGTAAGGCCGAGTCCGCGGGCTCCACGGGTACCGATGCGACCCAGGTTCTCCTGGTGGTACTGGTGATTCTGGCGCTGGCGGCCAGCGTGGTCATGCAACTCACCGATTCCAGCGCAGCCCTGAAACTGGCCCTCTTGGCGGCGCTATGGGCCGCCATCATCGGCTTCTTTCTGGTTAGCCGGTATCGCCGCCAGGTGCAACGCTCCCGCGAGCAGCTGGATTACGAGCAGCGCCTCCATCGTTCCGAGTTGCGCGAGGCGCAGGCCCGCGCGGAGACCGCGAACGCCCAGGCTCAGCAGAGCGGGGGCCTGAGCGATGAGGACATTGCGATCCTCAGCGAGATTCGCGCCGGGCTCGACGAGGTACGCAGCAAACTGGAGGATTTGCAGGGGCACGTTTTTGAGTACGAGCCCGCGGCCCTGCGCGCGCAGGCCTGGCGGCTTCAGGAATTAGAGGAAAGCGCGGAGGCCTCCGTCCCGGCGTTTAGCGCGCCGGAAAAAACCGGCCACATCTCCGGTGCGCCCTCCCTGGACGCGGTGGCGGGCAGGCTCGGACATTCCGATCAGCGCGAGGAACCCGCGCGCTCTATCTCCCCGGAGTTGGCGCACCTGCTGGAATCCGGGGAAGGCGTGTACCGGGGCAGCCACCGCGCCGGTGAGCCCGGGGGCGCGGAGCCCACACATGAGGAGGAGCCCCGGGGCCGCCACGAGGCAGCCCCTCTGCGACCCAGTGCGGAAGACACCGCGGAGATCAAGGCCGTGTCCTCGGAGGAAACGGAGCCCGGGGTGGGGGGCGTCGATAGCCCGGAGGAACGGGCGGAGACGCGGCGCGGGCGGCGTCGCGCGGACGGTCGATCCGGGGGCCTCTCTGTGGCGGAACTCATGGCCAACATGAACCGGGGTGAGAAGTGACGCCCCCTCGGATGAGGGTGGGGGTGTGGCGCGGGCGCGGCGTAACCGATTACGCCAACCAGGTCGTGCGGAGGATCGCGGCTGGCCTGCGCGACGCGGGACACACGGTGACCCCGCTGAGCCACCCTGCGGAGGAAGAAGAAATAGCACTCGCGCAGGCGATTCTGCTGGGGGTGGGGTCAGCCGAACTGCCGGAGGCGGTGGCGCAGGTGTCGCCGCACCTCCGGCCGCACCACATCGTGCTCCACGTGCTGCCCGGGGAGACACTGGCGGCGCTGGCCCCCGCGCGGAGCACCGGGGCGGTGGTTGGCAGCCTGGTGCCCCTGTGGAGCGGGCGCTGGGCGGTGGAATACACCGATGAACTCGGCCAGGCGATACTGGAATTATTGGCCGGGGAGCTTAGCGGCGTGGCGGTACCGGTATCACAGGAGAAGCGGGCCGCCCTGG
Source organism: Corynebacterium oculi (assembly GCF_001412105.1). Lineage (GTDB taxonomy): Bacteria > Actinomycetota > Actinomycetes > Mycobacteriales > Mycobacteriaceae > Corynebacterium > Corynebacterium oculi. The sequence goes on along the minus strand of NZ_LKST01000004.1, from coordinate 142,272 downwards.
CCACGGCGCTGAGCTGGCACCGCTTTTCCCAGGACACCCTTGAGGAAGCGGACCGCGCGATGCGCGCAGCCTTCGCGGGGACTATCGTATCCACAGAGATGAATCTTGAGGAGCGCAATAACCGCACTACCGCGGTGCTTGCCGATGCCCCCGACCTCGCCCGCCAGTTTTCGGGCATCGTCGATCCCGGGCGGGCGCGGATTTTCGCTCAACTCGCTCGCCGGGCGGCGGAGCGGGACGGAAGAGAAGAAGTGGAGTTGTGGGCAATGCAGGAGGAAACGCCATGACGTTCCGAAGGGGCGAGGCCACCGAGGTGGATTCCGCGGAGCGGGTAGCCACGATCGCGCGGGCGTTCCGAAAGACGGGAAAGCCGGTGGTGTTGGTGCCCCTGGGTTCGGCCATTCATGCCGGGCACATCTCCCTGGTGCGCGCGGCGCGCCGGGTGCCGGGCGCGGTGGTGATCGTGGCGGTCTCGGGGGAGGTGGATCGTTCCCGGTTGGCGGTGCTGGATACGGACGTGCTCTATCGGTACTCCGAGCGGGATCTGCACCCGCATGGAGTGCGCACCGTGGCCTACCCGAGGGACTGGGGCCTGGAGTTCGTGGATGACCTGGCCATTGACCTCACCCGCATCGTGATCCTGGCGCAGATTACCCAGGCCACGGACGTGATGGTGGGGGAGAAGGATTACGAGTTGGCGGTGTGCGTGCAGACCGCCATGACGGATTTCCACATGGGGGTGCGGGTGCACGGGGTGCCCACGGTACGCATGCCCAACGGGCTGGCGGTATCCCTGCGCAATGCCCGGGTGCCGGAGAAGGATCGCACCAAGGCCCTGGCCCTGTCCGCCGCGCTAACGGCGGGGGCACACGCCGCCGAGGGCGGGATTCAGGCGGTGCTGGACGCTGCGCGTGGAGTGCTGGACGCCGCGAAGGTCACCCCGGAGTATTTGGAATTGCGCTCGATGGGGATGGGCGCGCCCCCGGAGAAGGGCGACGCCCGCCTGCTGGTGGCGGCCAAGTTCGGCCGGGTGCGGCTGCTCGATAACGTGGGTGTGCCGGTGGGCATCGGTTTCCGCAATATCGAGGCGCACGCGGAGGAGCAGGAGGGGCCCTCGGGGCGTCACGCGCGCCAGGGCCACGCCCAGGATGTGCTATCGGCTACCCTTGACAAGCGTGACGAACGCTAAGGACACCAAGGATCAGGTTGAGCTTCCCGAGCAGCTGAGGATTCGCCGGGAAAAGCGCGCGCGGCTGCTGGAACAGGGGGTGGAGCCGTACCCGGTGGAGGTGGATCGCACCACCTCTATCCGCGATCTCCGCGCGAAGTACCGGGTGAACAAGGATGCCGATGCTCCGGCGCTGGAGGGCACCGACGCCACGGTGCTCAACCCCGGCGATGAGACCGAGGAGATCGTGGCCGTGGTGGGGCGCCTGATGTTCATGCGCAATACCGGAAAGCTGTGCTTTGCCACCTTGCAGGAGGGCGATGGCACCACGATCCAGGCCATGCTCTCCCTGGCCGAGGTGGGAAAGGCCAGCCTGGATTCGTGGAAGACGGACGCTGACCTTGGCGATTTCGTCTCCGTGCGCGGCCGGGTGGTGGCCTCCAAGCGCGGGGAGTTGTCCGTGATGGCGAGCGGCTGGGCGATGGTGTCCAAGGCGCTGCGCCCCCTGCCCGTTTCCTTTGCCGAGATGGCGGAGGATACCCGCGTGCGCCAGCGCTACACGGATCTGATTATGCGGGAGCAGGCGCGCACTAACGCCCTGACCCGCGTGAAGGTCATGCGGGCGCTGCGCCGATTCCTGGAGGGGCAGGGCTTCCTGGAGGTGGAGACGCCGATGTTGCAGACCCTCCACGGTGGGGCGGCGGCCCGCCCCTTTATCACCCACTCCAACGCCCTGGACATTGATCTTTACCTGCGCATCGCCCCGGAGTTGTACCTGAAGCGCTGCGTGGTGGGTGGCATGGAGCGCGTTTTTGAGGTGAACCGCAACTTCCGCAACGAGGGCGTGGATTCCTCGCACAGCCCGGAGTTCGGGATGCTGGAGACCTACCAGGCCTACGGCACCTATGAGGACGGCGCGCGCCTGACCCGGGAACTGATCCAGGCCGTGGCGATGGAGGTCTTTGGCTCCACCACGGTGACCCTGGCCGATGGTTCCGAGTATGACCTGGGCGGGCAGTGGCGCGAGATGGAGATGTATCCCTCCCTCAACGAGGCACTGTCCCGCAAGCACCCCGGTCAGCCGGAGGTGACCGTTGATTCCACGGTGCCGGAGCTTCAGGCCCTAGCCGAGGCGATTGGGTTGGACTGGCCCGCGAAGGGCGGCTGGGGGCACGGCAAGTTCGTGGAGGAGATCTGGGAGCACCTGTGCGCCGATCAGCTCGATGGGCCGGTGTTTGTGAAGAACTTCCCGGTGGAGACCTCCCCGCTCACCCGCGATCACCGCTCCCAGCCGCGCGTGACGGAGAAGTGGGATCTCTACGTGCGGGGCTTCGAGCTGGCCACGGGCTATTCCGAGCTGGTGGATCCGGTGATTCAGCGCGAGCGCTTTGAGGATCAGGCCCGTCTGGCCGCGGGCGGCGATGATGAGGCGATGGTGCTCGATGAGGACTTCCTCGCCGCGATGGAGCAGGGAATGCCGCCCACCTCGGGCACGGGCATGGGCATTGATCGCCTGCTCATGGCGCTCACGGGCCTGGGGATTCGGGAAACGGTGCTCTTCCCCATGGTCAAGCCGGAGGCATAAGGCGCCCGCTTATCGACGCCCTCCCTCCCGCAGGTTGTGCTGTGCACCTGCGGGAGGGAGGGCGTCGTTAGTGATAGGTCCTTACTTTTGCGCGGGCTTGCGGGTGGCGGCGAGGCAGAGCAGGCCGAACACCGCCCAGGCGCTCAGGACAATCCAATCGGCGGAGGTGTTGGCGGAGGGGAAGTAGCTGAGGCTTCGCAGCAGATCCTGGGTGGCGCCGGGGACGAACAGGCGGCCGATCGCGTCGAAGTGCCAGGGGAGGAACTCCAGCGGCAGGGTGGAGCCGGAGATCGGGTTGCCGATGAACATGGTGGTCACCGCGCCGAGGCCGATGCCGGGGAAGCCGATCAGGCTGTGCAGGCCCACGAGGAGGCTGGCGGTGGCGGCGATGCTCAGAGCCAGGGCACCCCAGATGGCGAAGCTGGCCGTGGGCAGGAAGCCGAACCAGGTGTGCAGCACGAACAGGAGCACGGAGGCGGCGATGGTGGCGTAGGCGAGGACGGTGAAGAGCCGCTGCCAGGCCCCGCGCACGCTCACGGAGATGAGGACGCCGCCGATGATGCCGCCCAGGGTGAGGGGGAGCGCGGCGATGGCCAGGCCGCTGCCCTGCGGGTCACTTTCGGGGAGTTCTACCACGGGGGTGATGGTGGGGCCCTCAAGGGATTGCTGCGTGAGTTGGCTCAGGGCCTGCGGATCGGTCACCTGGCCGCTGCTCAGCGCGGCCGCTACCTGCTGCTTTTGCATGGTGGTGCCGGCGGTGCTGAGCATGGTGGCCACGGAGTTATTGGCCGCCGGGGAGGTGAGCACCTCTAGCTTCTCGCCCGGGGAGGCGGGGAGGATGAACGCGCCGTAGGACTCGCGCTTCTCGATCTTTTCCTGGGCCTCTTCCCGGGTGTCCACGCGGCTGAACTCGAAGGGGGATTCGGTGGCTTGTTGGCTCATGGCGTCCGTCATGGCCGTGTAAGCGGGCTCGCTGGCCACCACGTCCACGGGGAGATCCTTGGGCGTGGAGGTGTAGGAGGGCCAGGCGAAGGCCAGAAGGGCGAGGGTGACGGCTGCGGTGGCAGCGAGGCTGATGAGGAGGGCCTTGGGCCAGGAGGTCTTTTCCTGGCTGGTCTGGGTGGCGGACATGTCCCGCTCCTTTCCTAAAAGGAATGTTTGTTCTGTTTTAGATGATGCACCCTCCCGGCTGACTTTTAAAACCGAACGTTCATTTTTTATGGTAGGCCTATGCCGAAGATCAGTGAAGAACGCCGCCAGCAGCAACGGCAGCGCATTATCGACGCCACCATGACCGTCCTCCAGGAACGGGGCTTCGCCCGCAGCTCCATGTCCCAGATCATTGCAGCCTCGGGCATGTCCGCCGGGGCCATTTATGGTTATTTCCCCAGCAAGGAAGAGCTTTTTCGGGAGGTCGCGCGGCAGGTGCTGGGAAAGCGCCTGGGTGGGCTTGCGCAGTCGCCCTCCGGCGAGGTGCCGCCCCCCGAGGAGGCCCTGTCCGCCTTCTTTGAACAATTGCGTGAGGGCAAGCCGGGCTCCAAGATGATCGTGCAGATGTGGGGCGAGGCCGTCAACGATGAGTCCATGCGGGCCATCGCTCAGCAGGTCTTGACGGAGGCGAAGGGGGCGGTGGAGGAGTACCTGGTGGCCTGGTTTACCCAGGAGGGGGAGGGTGATCCGGTGCGCAGGGCGCGGGAAACCGTGGGGCCCGTGCTGGCCCTGGGGCAGGGGGCCGTGCTGCAATCCGCCCTCCTGGGTGGGCCCGCTTTTCGAGTAGAAGAAGGGCTGCGCATGATGCTAAAGTGACGGGTCTGCTTGCTAGAAAATAGTGGAAAGGCCTGCTTAATGCCCTATAATGAGCCTTCCGCGCCTCGAAATTCTTCTTCTGAGGACGTGAAGATCCCCGGTTCCGTGATCGTCGTCTTGGTGGTGCTTGTCTTTGCCGCCATGATGATGTTCCTCAATGAAACGATCCTCTCGGTGGCCCTCCCGGCCATCATGGCGGACTTTGGCATCGAAGCGGAGGAGGCCCAGTGGCTCACCACCGGCTTCATGCTCACGATGGCCATCGTGATCCCCACCACCGGCTACCTGTTGCAGCGATGGAGCACCCGCACCATCTTCCTGGCCGCTCTGGCCTCCTTCCTCACCGGTACGGTGGTGGCGGCCTCGGCCCCGGTCTTTGGCGTGCTGCTGGCCGGGCGCGTCTTGCAGGCGGTGGGCACGGCGCTCATCATGCCGCTGCTGATGACCGTGGCGATGACCGTGGTGCCCGCGCAGCGGCGCGGCACCGTGATGGGCACCATCTCCATCGTGATGGCCGTGGCCCCGGCGCTGGGCCCCACGGTTTCCGGCCTGATCCTGGAGTCCTATACCTGGCACTGGCTCTTCTGGGTGATGGTGCCGCTGGTGGCGGTGGTGCTGGTGTGCGGCCTGATCTTCCTGCGCAACATCGGAGAGACGGCCACCACGCCCCTGGACGTGTTTTCCGTGCTGCTCTCCGCCGTGGCCTTTGGTTCCCTGATCTACGCCCTGAGTTCCCTGGGCGAGCTTTTTGATCCGCAGAGCACCCTGCGCGGCCGGGTCATCACCCTGGCCGTGGTGGGTATCGCTGCGCTCGTGGCCTTCGTGCTGCGCCAGCGCGCTCTGATTCCCTCGGGGCGGGCGCTGCTGGACCTGCGCGTTTTCACCCTGCGTGACTTCACCATCCCGGTGTCCGTCCTGCTCATGGTCTTTGGCGCGCTGCTGGGCGCGGTGACCATCTTGCCTTTGTATCTCCAAACGTCTCTGGACTTCTCGGAGCGCACCACCGGGCTGATTTTGCTGCCCGGCGGCCTGCTCAACGGCCTGCTTTCCCCGTTTGTGGGTCGCATCTTTGACCGCGTGGGCCCGCGCCCGCTGCTCTTCCCCGGCCTGCTGCTGCTGGTGGGCTCCCTGGCGGCGATGTCCACCCTCGATGAGAGCAGCACCCTGCTCACCGTCATGATTATGCACATGTGCTTCTCCGTTTCCCTGGGCCTTTCCATCACGCCGTTGATGACCACCGCCCTGGGGTCCCTGCCCGCACACCTGTATGGCCACGGTTCCGCCTCGCTGAACACGGTGCAGCAGCTGGCCGGCGCGATGGGAACCGCGCTGCTGATTATGATGCTGGGCCGGGGTACCAAGACCGCGATGGCTAGCGGTGAGACCGTGGAGGTTGCCACCGCCCACGGCACCCACTGGGCGTTCCTGCTGGGCACGGGTTTTGCCGTGGTGGCCCTGGTGCTCTCCTTCTTTGTGCGGCGGGTACCCACTTCCGCGCAGGGGGCGTCCGCCCACTAGGCCAGCCGTAGGCTGGAGTGTCGGGAGGCCATGCGGGGCATGGCCTCCCTTTTTGCCGTTTTCCTTGTGGCCTAGTTTCCCTGTGGCCTAGCGCGGTGGTGCTGGGGGCGTCGATAGTGGTGGCGGGGCGGGCTGGAGGTGCTGTTCGCTACCGGCGTACAGCGCCGTGACCTGCGCGAAGGTCGATTTTGTGGGGGATTGGGCAGGGGTGGGGAGCGCGGGCGCATTTTTTCGTCCCACCCGGGCGTTAGAGTAGGTGAAACAATAACGAACGATGAAGTGAGGGATTACCACAATGTTCGAGAGGTTTACCGATCGCGCGCGCCGCGTCATCGTGCTGGCGCAGGAAGAAGCGCGCATGCTTAACCACAATTACATCGGTACCGAGCATATTTTGCTCGGCCTCATTCACGAGGGCGAGGGCGTGGCCGCCAAGGCCCTGGAATCCATGGGCATCTCCCTCGACGATGTTCGCCGAGAGGTCGAGGAGATTATCGGTCACGGCTCCCAGCCGCACACGGGCCACATTCCCTTTACCCCCCGCGCCAAGAAGGTGCTGGAGCTTTCCCTGCGCGAGGGCCTCCAGATGGGGCACAAGTACATCGGCACGGAGTTCCTGCTGCTGGGCCTGATCCGCGAGGGCGAGGGCGTGGCCGCCCAGGTGCTGGTGAAGCTCGGAGCGGATCTGCCGCGCGTGCGCCAACAGGTGATCCAGCTGCTCTCCGGGTACGAGGGCGGCCAGGGCACGAACCCGGAGAGCAACCAGCCTCCCCAGGGCGGCCCCGTGGGTGCGGGTGCCGCCGCCGGGCCCGGTGGCGGCGGACGCGGCGGCTCCTCCGGTGACCGCTCCAATTCCCTCGTCTTAGATCAGTTTGGCCGCAACCTCACCCAGGCCGCCAAGGACGGCAAGCTTGACCCGGTGGTGGGGCGCGAGAAGGAAATCGAGCGCGTGATGCAGGTGCTCAGCCGCCGCACCAAGAACAACCCGGTGCTCATTGGCGAGCCCGGCGTGGGCAAGACCGCCGTGGTGGAGGGCCTGGCCCTGGACATCGTCAACGGCAAGGTGCCGGAGACCCTCAAGGACAAGCAGCTCTACTCCCTGGATCTGGGTTCCCTGGTGGCCGGTTCCCGTTACCGCGGCGACTTCGAGGAGCGCCTGAAGAAGGTGCTCAAGGAGATCAACCAGCGCGGCGACATCATCTTGTTCATCGACGAGATTCACACCCTGGTGGGTGCCGGTGCCGCCGAGGGGGCTATCGACGCCGCCTCGCTGCTCAAGCCCAAGCTGGCGCGCGGCGAACTCCAGACCATCGGTGCCACCACCCTCGATGAGTACCGCAAGCACATCGAGAAGGACGCCGCCCTGGAGCGCCGCTTCCAGCCGGTGCAGGTTCCCGAGCCCTCCGTGGAACTCTCCGTGGAGATCCTCAAGGGCCTGCGGGATCGCTACGAGGCGCACCACCGCGTCTCCATCACCGACTCCGCCCTGGAGGCCGCCGTGCGGCTTTCCGATCGCTACATCAACGACCGCTACTTGCCCGATAAGGCCGTGGACCTCATCGACGAGGCCGGCGCCCGCATGCGCATCAAGCGCATGACCGCGCCGGAGGGCCTGCGCGAGGTGGACGAGCGGATCGCCGCCGTGCGCCGGGAAAAGGAAGCCGCGATCGATGCCCAGGACTTTGAAAAGGCCGCCGGCCTGCGCGATCAGGAGCGCAAGCTGGGCGAGGAGCGCGCGGAGAAGGAAAAGCAGTGGCGCGACGGCGACCTTGAGGACATCGCCGAGGTGGGCGAGGAGCAGATCGCTGAGGTGCTGGGCAACTGGACGGGCATCCCGGTGTTCAAGCTCACCGAGGAGGAGTCCACGCGCCTGCTGAACATGGAGGCGGAACTGCACAAGCGGATCATCGGCCAGGATGACGCCGTGAAGTCCGTGGCGCGCGCCATTCGCCGCACCCGCGCGGGCCTCAAGGACCCCAAGCGCCCCTCCGGTTCCTTCATCTTCGCCGGCCCCTCCGGCGTGGGCAAGACGGAACTTTCCAAGGCGCTCGCGGAATTCCTCTTTGGCGAGGAGGACGCCCTCATTCAGATCGACATGGGCGAGTTCCATGATCGTTTCACCGCCTCGCGCCTCTTCGGTGCTCCCCCCGGATACGTGGGCTACGAGGAGGGCGGCCAGCTCACCGAGAAGGTGCGCCGCAAGCCGTTCTCCGTGGTGCTCTTCGATGAGATCGAAAAGGCCCACAAGGAGATCTACAACACCCTGCTTCAGGTGCTGGAGGAGGGGCGGCTTACCGACGGCCAGGGCCGCGTGGTGGACTTCAAGAACACCGTGCTGATCTTCACCTCCAACCTGGGCACCCAGGACATCTCCAAGGCCGTGGGCATGGGCTTCACCGGCTCCTCGGAGAACGACGAGGCCGCCCAGTACCAACGCATGAAGAACAAGGTGCACGACGAGCTGAAGAAGCACTTCAAACCCGAGTTCCTCAACCGCATTGATGACACGGTGGTGTTCCACCAGCTCACCCAGGATCAGATCGTGCAGATGGTGGAACTGCTCATCGGCCGCGTGGAAAAGATGCTCCAGGCCAAGGACATGGGCATCGAACTCACGGAGAAGGCCAAGAGCCTGCTGGCCAAGCGCGGCTTCGATCCCGTGCTGGGAGCCCGCCCGCTGCGCCGCACCATTCAGCGCGAGATCGAGGACGCCATGAGCGAGAAGATCCTCTTTGGCGAGCTAGGCGCCGGGGAGATCGTCACCGTGGACGTGGAGGGCTGGGACGGCGATTCCAAGGAGACCCAGGACGCCAAGTTCACCTTCACCCCGCGCCCCAAGCCGCTGCCCGAGGACGCCTTTGAGGAACGGGAGGAGGAGGTGCGCGAGGTCACGCAGGACTCCGAGTAGCGTGGCGGCGCCTCCCTGGTAAACAGGGAGGCGATGAAAAACCGCAACGACCTACACCGTGATCTCACCCGCCTCGACGGCAAGCCCTACGGGGCTTATCGCGATCTGACGGGAACCACCTATGACCTGGGCCGGGGGATCGAGTTCACCCTCGATCGCGCCCAGGTCGATCCGTACGCGCCGCCCTCGCTGGCCCACCTGCGCCTACCGCTGAGCCTCGGGCAATACCGGGGGCGCGGCGAGCGGGTGGCCGCCGCCGATTACCTCACCCGCGTGTTTGACCGGGCCGCCCGGGGAAGCCGGGATATCCAGATTGGGCGCATCGGACAGCAAATCCTGGAGCGCACCACCGCCGAGGCGCACGAGGATCACGCCCTGGTGCGCTTCACCGTGGCGCTGCCCGCCGCAGGCCGGAGGATCAAGGGCCGCCTGGCCGCCACGATCCTCACCGAGGCCCTGCCCGGCGTGGCGGAGAAACTGCTGCGGGTGGACACCCAGGAGTTAGACCGCCACGTCAGCCTGCACCGGGATCAGGAGTGGCTGCGCGCCCAACTCCCGGAGATGGGCCTGGTGGCCTTCGTGGGGGAGGGAGCCGTGCTGCCGCGCCGCTCCGGGGACAGCGATGAGCCACTGGACGGCGCGGTGCCCTTTGCCTCCCCGCCCACCCTGCGCCGCGAGGTCACCCTGCCCAGCGGGCGCACGCTCACCGGCATGGGAATCCCCGAGGGCGTGACTGTGATCGTGGGCGGCGGCTACCACGGAAAGTCCACCCTGCTGCGCGCCGTCGAGCGCGGCGTGTACCCCCACATCGAGGGCGACGGCCGGGAATGGGTGATTACCCGCCCGGCGGCGGTCTCCGTGCGCGCCGAGGACGGCCGTGCGGTCAGCGGCGCGGATATCTCCGCCTTCATCAACAACCTTCCCTCCGGGGAGGACACCACCGCCTTTTCCACCACCAACGCCTCCGGCTCCACCTCCCAAGCCGCCAACCTGGTGGAGGCCATCGAGGCGGGGGCGGACGCGCTCTTCATCGACGAGGACACCTCCGCCACCAACTTCATGATCCGCGACGAACGCATGCGCGCCCTCATCAGCGCCGACCGCGAGCCGATCACCCCCTTCGTGGATACCGTGCGCGCCCTCTACCGCGACGCCGGGGTCTCCACCGTGCTGGTGGCCGGGGGCTCCGGGGCGTTCTTCCCCGTGGCCGATCACGTGATCGGCCTCGACGCCTACCGGGTCTCCGACGTCACCGAGCGGGCGCACGACCTCGGCGGCGAGGCACCATCGACGTCGATAAGGTTCCGCCCCGGTGCCCCGCGCGTGCCCGTGGAGTTGAGCGCCCCCGGCAAGCGCAAACCCGCCGCCGCCAAGGGCCGTGCCCTCATCAGATACGGCAAGGCCACCATCGACCTCGGCCCCGCCGAACAACTAGTGGATCAAGCCCAGACCACCGGCATCGCCCACGCGATTGACCTGCTGGAGCGTCGCCTGGGCTCGGGGGAATCGCTGCGGGAGGCCGTAGAGCAGATCGCGGCGCTTATCGACGCCCAGGGCCTCGACGCCCTCTCCCCGCACCGGGGTCACCCGGGGTTATATGCCCGGCCCCGGGTTCACGAGATCATGGCGGCGGTGAATAGGTATAGGGAGTTGGAGGTGGAGTGATTTTTCCTCGTCGCTGTGTGACTGGTGTGAATCCCACGGGTCACCAAGCGAAATGCAAGTATCTTTTGCTGCCGCTGTGTGACTGATGAGGTTCACAACCGTCACACAGCGCATTGCGGTCACCTTTCTCTGCCACTGTGTGACTCCTGAGCATCACTGTGTTCCCACACCCGGTGGGGTGTGTACCAGACCTCGGTAGGATTGCCCGCAGTACTTAGTTAAGAGGAGAGGAACCAACAGCGATGGGTCTGCAGTACCGCAAGAGGAAAAAGACGGGCAAGAACAGTTGGATCAACGTCTCCGGCTCGGGGGCCTCGGCCTCCACCAAGATCGGGCCGATCACGGTGAATAGCCGTGGTGGCTTTTGGGTGAACCTGCCCGGTGGCCTGAACTTCCGGGGCCGGTGGAAGAAGTAGAAGAGCTACTTGAAAATTTTTCCAGTAGTTTCAAGTAGCTGGAAAACCCACAGGTGAACCACCATTTCTACTGGAAAGCCAGCTTTCCAGTAGCTTTCTAGTAACCCTAGAGGGCGTCCTTGATGGCCCACGTGGCGCGAGGATCGCGGGGTGATTGCCCCTGCCACGTAATGTATCCGGCGTTTCGCAAGGCGGTGAGGGCATTGCGGGTGGAGGGCCTGCTCATATTAACCATTGTGGCGATGTCGCCCGTGCCGAGTGGCGTGTCTGCTCGTTGTAAAGCGGTCAGCACGGCTGCTGCTCCGGTGGGAAGGGTTGCGAGGTGCTGTTCGCTTACCCTTCGGGTAGTGCCTAGCCGGAGGGTGACCGTGCCGTTGGTCTGGCTGTAAGCGGGATCGGTGAAGCCTACGGCGCGCATTTCTGAGAAAATGCGGCGAATCCCCTCGCCGAGTTCCTGTCCGATGCGAAGTTCGGAGGCCATGCGCGCGATGGTGGGGTTGCGGGCAAAGCGGCTAATGCTTTCCGGGTGGCGTGGGTCTGCAAGGCCGGGAAAGCGTCCGGGATTGGTGATCTCTATGCGGTCGGGGTAGATCTCAAAGCGGATATGGTTTCCGATGAGGCTGTACGAGCGGTGGATTACGGCGTTGACCAGCCCTTCTAGCCATGCGTCGGTGGGGACTACGGGTTCTTTGATGAATTTCCCCTCGTGTCCTAGCCGGGAGGTGTGGGGGAGTAGAGAGAGGATGTACTTCCTCGCCTCCTCGATCTGGGAGGGGATGGTGCCGGTGAAATGACGATCCGCCTCAAGCAGTTGATTGCGCCCGTAGTGGCGATCCTTTTCCGCCCACTTCAGCACCCGTATCGTGGCGTGCGGGAAGAACTCTTGGGGGTCCTTGCCGAGCATGAGGATGGCTCCGACGGTTGCGTTGTCTGCTCGGGTGAGCAGATGGCGTGCTCGCAGTGCATTGTCGGGGCTGCTTGATCCAATGGTGCTGGCGTATTTCTGCAAGAGGGTAGGGTCAATGTCATTTACGCTTGTATCTGCTACCGGGGTGGAGTCGTGGGTGCGCTCGCCCTTGGAGTAGGCCAGTTCTTGGATTTCCTCAATCTTCTTGAGTTGCTTGGTCTCATCGCCCACGCGCAGCCAACATTCGCCGTTGGTGAGGTAATGCACCCGGGGGCTGGGTGACACCTTGAGCAGAATCACTTGTGCAGGCTTACCGTCTGGGGTGGTTCCGCTGAGGCGGGTGGAACGCACTTCCACTGTGGGATCGGTGAAATCCAGGGTGGCTTGGCGCATGGCGTTGTCTTGATCTGGGGTGGGAGTTCCTTGGAGTTTGCGGTCGCGGATTCCCCAGGCGATGATCCCTCCCTCGGCGTTGGCAAGGCCGACGAGCGCTTTTGCGAGGTCCTTTGGCTTGATCTCGAAAGACTTTCGATCAAACCACTGGTCCTCCGCGCGGGTCGTGACCTGGTCAAGAGACATGTCTTTCATGCCCTCAAATCCTACTTGAAAATTTTTCAAGTAGTTTCAAGTAGCTGGAAAACCCGCAGGTGAACCACCATTTCTACTGGAAAGCTTGCTTTCCAGTAGCTTTCTAGTACCCCTCAGCGCGGCAACCGGAACGTGCCGTCGTCAAGCTGCTCCGCGAGGCCGTCGTCAAGCAAGCCGAATAGCGCGCGGGAGCGTTGGGCGGCGTCGGGCCAGGCGACGTCGATCTGCGCCTGGGTGACGGATTCCGAGCCGCGCAGCAGGGCCATGATGGTGCCCCGGGCGTGGCGGTCGGTGCCGGTGTACTTTTGCACGCGGCGGCGTTTCTTTTCTTCCGCGCTGGGTTGCGGGCTGCCTGCCGCCACCCAGGCGCAGCGCGCTTGTAGTGGGCAGATCGTGCAGGAGGGGGAGGAGGCGGTGCACACGAGCGCGCCTAATTCCATGAGTCCCACGGAGAAGGTGGGGCCGTCTTGTTCGGGCAGGAGCGCGCCTACCTGGGCGAGTTCCTTTTTGGAGGCGGTGCCGGCGAGGTAGCGCCCTTCGATGGCGCGGCGGTACACCCGGCGCACGTTGGTGTCCACCACCGGCACGTTGCGCCCGTAGTGGAAGCAGGCCACGGCGCGGGCGGTGTATTCCCCGATGCCGGGCAGGCTCAGTAGGTCCTCGACCTCGTCGGGAACCTGCCCGTGGAAGCGGCGGGTGATTTCCGCGGCGCATTCGTGGAGCCGTAGCGCGCGGCGGGGGTAGCCCAGGCGGCCCCAGGCGCGCAGTACCTCGTCGCGGCCTGCTCGGGCGAAGTCGGCTGGGGTGGGCCAGCGCTCCCGCCATTGCTCCCAGATGGGCTCCACGCGCGCCACCGGGGTTTGTTGGCTCATCACCTCGGAGAGCAGCACCTCCCAGGCCGTGGTGCCGGGAGCCCGCCAGGGGAGATCGCGGGCGTGGGTGCGGTACCAGGCGATGACGTCGTGTTGGAGGGTGGTCACCACCGCAGTATAAGGGGGCGGTATGAGGGGCGAAGTTATGTAAGATTATTCACATTATGACTTTGTATCCTCACGCCTCCCCGCAGTCCGTGTGGGAGGCCCTTCAGGCAGGCAACAAGCGCTTTTGTGCGGCGCAGGAAAAGAACCCCCACCGTGACGATCACCGCCGCGAGACGCTGCGCACGGGGCAGAACCCGGCAGCTGTGGTGTTGGCGTGTTCCGATTCTCGCGTGCCCGTGGAGCTGATCTTTGACGTGGGGTTTGGTGATCTCTTTGTGATCCGCACGGCGGGCGAGATCACCGACCCCGCCGTGCTGGCCTCCTTGGAATACGCCGTGGACGGGTTGGGCGTGCCGCTGATCGTGGTGATGGGGCACGAGAGCTGCGGCGCGGTGGCGGCGGCCACCGACGCCCTGGATAACGGCGAGATTCCCGATGGCTGGCAGCGCATCCTGGTGGAGCGCGTGACGCCCTCGATCCTGGCGGCGCGCCGGGAGGATCGCCACAGCAAGAGCGATTACGAGCGGATTCATGTCACGGAGACCATCGGACAGCTCATGCACCGCCTCCCGCACCTGCCGGAGCACATCGAGCGCGGGGAGATTGGCGTGGTGGGCCTGCGCTATATGCTTGCCGACGGCCACGTGGAAACCGTGGCCACGCATGGGGTGAGTTGATGCCATGAAGCGGAGAGAAGTGTGGCGAGAGATCCTCGACGGCACCTATGACTACATGGCCCCGTATTACAACCTTCGGGAGTTTTTCTTAGGGGTCATGCTCGCCAGCCTGGCGGGAGCAACGGGGGCGGCGGCCTGGCTGTATTCCTCCGGGTGGTATGTCACCTTCATGACCGGCAATACCGAGCGCATGGTGCTGGAACCCATCCACGGCAGCACGGGAGCGGGCCTGGCCGCGCTGAGCGCCGTGGTGGTCTTTGTCATCGGCGCCTTGACCGCCACCCTGGCGCGCATTTACCTGTGGTCGCACGCCCGCCACGGCGCGATGGTGGTCACCACCATCGCCATCATCCTGGCCTTTCTCTCCGACCTCTGGGCGGGCAACCATGAAAGCGGGTTGACCCCCACCCCCATCTTGTTCCTGGCCTTTGGCCTCGGCGCGCTCAACACCTCGATCAGCAGGCGCGGCCAAGTGGTCATGCCGCTGTCCTATGTCACGGGCACGCTGGTCAAGATCGGCCAGGGCATCGCCCTGCACATCGCGGGCAAACAAAAGTGGATGTGGTTCCCGCAACTGGCTACGTACCTGGGTTTTGTGTTCGGCGCTGCGGTGGGCGGGGCCACCTTTTACCATCAGGGGGTGGAAAACGCGCTCTTCCTGCTTTGCCTGGGGGCGATGGCCATGACGGCGGTGACGTGGCGGATGGATCATTCCTCCCTCATGCGCAAGGACGGGCATTAAAACGGCGTGGTTTTCCCTCGGCTCGGGGCTCAACCGCATAGAGTGGGAAGGCGTGAGCACGCAACAACCAGGTCGCCTTCCCCAAGAGATCTACGTGCGACGCCGCGTGGCCGCCGCCGTGATCGTCCTCGTGGTAGCCATCGCCCTGATCTGGGCCGCCGTGGCCCTGGGCGGCGGTGGCGAGGAAGAACAACAACCCGCGCCCACCAGCGCCGCCCCGGCGGCCGCTTCGAGCGAGAAGCCGAGCGACGCGGCCGAGACCTCCGGGCAGGAAGAATCCTCGGCGGAGAAAACGGGGGAGACCACCGAGCAGGAGCGTGAGAGCGAGGAACCCAGCGCGGCCCCCAGCACCGTGGCGGCGGCGGAGAAGCGCACCTGTGAACTCAATGATCTCCAGATCACGGCCGCCACCTCGCAGTCCACCTACCGCCAGGGGGAGAAGCCCACCTTCTATATGACGGTCAAGAACCCCACCGGGGCGGATTGCGAGGTTGACCTGGATAGGGAAACCCTGCGCTTTGAGGTGTACTCCATGGCGGATAACTCCCGAGTATGGGCAGACGTGGACTGCAATCCCTCGGAGGGCTCCGGCCAGCGTTCCTTCCCCAAGGGGGAGGAACGGCACTTTGAGTCGGTGTGGTCGCGCACCACGTCCGCGCCCAAGCAGTGCGAGGCCCGCACCCCCGTGGAACCGGGTTCCTATTACCTGCACGCGGTGATCGGCAAACACGCCTCCCCGGCGCAGCCGTTTAACCTCGCCTGAGCTTTATTTCCCCTCTTTCTGTTTCAGCCCCGCCGCCGCGATGGCCTCCGCCACCGTGGAAGCGGGGCTCACCTTTATCCCCGGTACCGCGATCTTCTCTCCGGCGGGTACCACCGCCCGGGCATAACCCAACCGGGCGGCCTCCTGAAGGCGACGCTCCAGGGAAAGGACGCGGCGCAGTTCCCCGGCCAGGCCCACCTCACCGATGAACACGGTGCGGGCGGGCAGCGGTTTTTCCGCGATGGTGGACACGGTGGCCATCGCCACGGCGAGGTCCGTGGCGGGTTCCCCGATCCTCATGCCGCCCACGGTGGCCACGTACACGTCCTTGGTGTGGGTGTTGATCTGGGCGCGGGCGGTGAGCACCGCCAGCACCATGGGCACGCGGGTGGAGTCCAGGCCGGTGACCACCCGGCGGGGGTTCTTGGCCGGGGAGTCCACCGCCAGGGATTGAACCTCCGCCAGGATGGGGCGCACGCCGTCCATCGCTACGGTCACGGCGGAGCCGTCCGGGGTGTGATCCCGGTGGGAGAGAAATAGGCCAGAAGGGTCGGGTACCTCGCGGATTCCCCCGGCGGTCTGTTCAAAGCAGCCCACCTCGTCCGTGGCCCCAAAGCGGTTCTTGATGCCGCGCAGCATGCGCAGGCTGGAATGGCGATCCCCCTCGAAGTTCAGCACCACGTCCACCAGGTGTTCCAGCACGCGCGGCCCGGCCACGTTGCCGTCCTTGGTCACGTGCCCCACCAGCAGGATGGGAATCCCGGTGGTCTTGGCCAGGGTGGTCAGCGCGGCGGTCACCGCGCGGGATTGCGCCACGCCCCCGGCCACGCCCTCCACGCCGTCGGCCTGCATGGTTTGCACGGAGTCCACGATGAGCAGGGAGGGCTTGACCTGGTGAACGTGCCCGAACACCACGTCCAGGTTGGGTTCTGCCGCCAGGTAGAGGGTATCGCGCACCGCCCCGGTGCGCTCGGCGCGCAGCCGCACCTGCCCCACGGACTCCTCGGCGGTGACGTAGAGGGCGGTGCGGGTTTTCTGCTCGGCCCCGGCTTCCGTGGGTTGTGCGGCCCAGCGGGCGGCCACCTCTAACAGCAGGGTGGATTTTCCCACGCCGGGTTCCCCGGCCATGAGCACCACGGAGCCGGGCACGATCCCGCTGCCCAGCACGCGATCTAGCTCCCCGATCCCGGTGGGAATGGTGCGCGTGGTATTTGCGCTGATGGTGGTCATGGGGGCGGCGGGGGAGGTGGGCGTGAGGCCGGTAGCAGCGCCGTGCTTGCCGGAGCCCCCGCCGAGCGAGCCCCCACGCCCCCTCGCTGCCCCGGCCGCGCTGAGCGGCGGGGCGGATTCTTGCATGGAGCCCCAAGCCCCGCATTCTGGGCAGCGGCCCAGCCACTTGGGGGAGGAATATCCGCACTCGGTGCAGGTGTGGATGCTGCGCGGTTTTTTCGCCATGCCCTAGAACCATAGAGGATGGCCGGGACACCGCCCCCTCGGTGCCGTTTTCCTGTTCGAACGAGCGGGGGTGCGTCGATAAGCCCCCGCTTCAGCCCTAGTGTTCCTCGTGTGCCTTGCCGTTTTCGCCGTAGCGGTCGAAGTCGCGGGTCACGGTGCCGGAGTCCAGGTTCGGGGCGGAGATGGTGGCGGTGACGGGGATCGTGCCGTTATCGAAGGTGAACTGCACCTCGGCGTTGCCTCCGGGAGCGAAGTTATCGTTCTCCAGGGAGGTGGCGGTGTAGTCGATGCAGCCGGCGTCCACGTCCTTGTTGAGATCCGCGATTCCCGCTGCGGAGTCCGCCACTAGGCTGCACCCGGGGTTGATGTCCGGGGTCTGATCCACGCGCACCGGCTTGCCGTTGACGCTCACGGATTGCAGGCGATGCGCGGTGGTTCCTGTGTCCTGGTTGATGGCGGTGAACTTGAGGGCGGCCTCGCCGGAATCGGCCACGATCACGGTGACATCGCGCAGGGCCACGGCCTCGTCCTCGCTGTGGGCGGTGGCGCCATCGACGGCGGCAACCTGATCCGAGGTCTGCGTCACCTGGCCTGCGGAGCAGGAAGCCAGCAGGAGCGCGGAAAGTGCGGCTGCGGAGATGACACCGCCGCGCCGGGCGGCGGACTTCAGGGGCTTCACGGGATTGTCCTCCATGCGATCTTGCGGAAAAACACAGTTAATACACTCCACCCTAGCCGTTCTCACAGGCCTGTCCTAGTTGAGTGAGGTAGGCAGGGGGTATCCATTGGGCGGAGGAATGGGCCGGTATCCGCGAGGCGGGCGTGGTAGGATGATGAATCTGTTATGCCCTCGCCAGGGAGCCCGTCCAACCTCGGGGATCGCTCGGCGCTGGGGCCGCAACTGTGCTCGCGTTTTACCTCAGTGGATCTCAAGGAGTGGGGAATGGATTTCAAGGTCGGGGACGTCGTTGTTTACCCGCACCACGGTGCCGCCGTCATCGAGAACATCGAGCAGCGCGAGATCGGCGGAGAAACGCTAGAGTACCTCGTTTTGAAGATCAATCAATCCGACCTGGTGGTGCGCGTGCCCATCAAGAACGCCGAGCTGGTGGGCGTGCGCGACGTGGTGGGCGATGAGGGCCTGCGCATGGTCTTTGGCATGTTGCGCGAGACGGACGTGGAAGAGGCCGGTAACTGGTCTCGCCGCTACAAGGCCAATCAGGAGCGCCTGGCCTCGGGCGACGTGAACAAGGTGGCCGAGGTGGTGCGCGATCTGTGGCGGCGCGATCAGGATCGCGGCCTCTCGGCGGGTGAGAAGCGCATGCTGGCCAAGGCTCGGCAGATCCTGGTGGGGGAGATCGCCCTGGCCGATACCGAGGATAAGGATAAGGCCGATGCCTTCCTGAACGAGGTGGACGAGGCAATCAAGCGCCACAAGGAGGCCGCCGGCATCTCCACCACGGACGCCGAGGTCAAGGCCGATGACCTTGACGTGAACCTGGATGACCTCAACTTTGACGATGAGGACGAGGACTAACACCGGCCGCGGCCGCCGGGTCACCGCCCTGATCGCGGCCGCAGGCAAGGGAACGCGCTTGGGGGCCGCTATACCCAAGGCCTTTGTCACCCTGCGCCGCCGCTCCCTGGTGGAGCGTTCCACCACGGCGATGATTACCTCCGGCGTGGTGGATGAGATCATCGTGCTCATTAGCCCGGACATGGAAGCCTATGCGGCCGATCTGCTGGATCGCCGGGGCCTGCTGCGCAACGGCGAGGTGCCCGTGCGGCTGGTGCACGGGGGTGGTGAGCGGGCGGATTCCGTATGGCAGGGCCTCCAGGCCATTGATGACTCCGAGGGCGTGGTGCTCATTCATGATTCCGCCCGCGCGCTCACCCCGCCGGGCCTGGTGGCCAGGGTTACCCGCTCCGTGCTGGCCGGAAACGTGGGCGTGATCCCCGTGTTGCCGGTGGCCGATACCATCAAGCGGATCGATGCCCCGGAGGGCTCGACGGTGGCGGAAACCCCCTCGCGGGCGCTGCTGCGCGCCGTGCAGACCCCCCAGGGTTTTGATCTGGCCACGCTGCGGGAGGCTAATCGCGCGTACTTTGCGGAGGATGATCCCGGCTTCGTGGCCACCGACGATGCCTCGTTGCTGGAATGGCGGGGGCACCCGGTGACCTGCGTTCCCGGCGACCCGATGGCGTTCAAGGTGACCACGCCGCTGGACATGATGCTGGCCCGCACCATCGTGGACGAGGCGGAGCCCACGGTCTTTGACGTCCCGGGCTGCGGTGCTTCTGAGGAAGCGCCTGAAGAAACTAGGACAGGAGACGGATCGTGATTCTTCCCCGCGTGGGTATTGGAACGGACGCGCACCGGATCGAGCCGGGCAAGCCGTGTTATATCGCGGGGTTGTTCTTCCCGGAGGCGGAGGGCTGCGAGGGCCATTCCGATGGGGACGTGGTGAGCCACGCTCTCGTGGACGCCCTGCTTTCGGCCGCCGGTCTGGGGGACATCGGTATCCTCGTGGGGGTGGGGCGGCCGGAGTATGCGGGAGCCTCGGGGGTGCGGATCCTGAGCGAGGCCGTGGCGGAGATAGGGCGCGCCGGGTACGTGGTGGGCAACGCCGCGGTGCAGATGGTGGGGCAGACGCCGAAGATGGGGCCGCGCCGGGAGGAGGCGCAGCGGGTACTCTCCGAGGCGGTGGGTGCCCCGGTATCCGTGTCCGCTACCACCACCGATCACCTGGGTTTTACCGGGCGCGGGGAGGGTCGCGCCGCCGTGGCTACGGCGGTGGTATGGGAAAAACCTTAAGATGCTACGGTGATTCTCTGTGTGCTTAGGCGCGGGAAGTGAAAATAAATTGTTGCACAATCTTGCAAAGAGGGGTTTATCGGTGCGCTTAGGGCTCGGAGGCGGGGCGGCAATATAACCACGTTCTGGCTGTCGGACGCGGCGAAGCCGCAGTGACCACATCTTTATTATTCATCCCGCCCGGGTGTGCTTTGTGTTGGTTGGCGCGAGGCGGAGTCGGCTTCCAGCGCTGTGACCTGCGGTTATCCCGGTGGCTGGGGCGTTTTATTGCGGGCCCTTTCTCCTGGTATCCGTGGCGTCTCTTCCGTGGGTGGCCTCGGATTCAGGGGGGGGGGCATTTCCTAGCAAAGGTGGTGCTTATTTACTTCTTCCGTTATGCTTAACGTATAGCGTCAGACATCTGATTAGGCGGCCCCTGCGGCTCACCACCCATGAGCCCGGTGCCGCGCGTAAGCGAAAGAGTGTTGAGCATATGCCCCTGACCCTGCATGCCAGGACTCCTTCCGCCGCCTTGACGGCGATGGAAGGTATTAAGGAATATATCCGTTCCAATCAGCTCGCCCCGGGCGACGTGTTGCCCTCCGAGGCGA
Organism: Corynebacterium oculi; assembly: GCF_001412105.1. Classification (GTDB taxonomy): domain Bacteria; phylum Actinomycetota; class Actinomycetes; order Mycobacteriales; family Mycobacteriaceae; genus Corynebacterium; species Corynebacterium oculi. The sequence continues at coordinate 121,689 of NZ_LKST01000004.1, read as the reverse complement.
CGCTGTGCGAACAGCTCGGTTATTCCCGCTCTTCCATCCGCGAGGCCATGCGCATCCTGTCCACCCTGGACATCGTGGAGGTGCGCCACGGCTACGGCACCTACGTCTCCCAGATTTCTTTGGAGCCGCTGGTCAATGGGCTGATCTTCCGCACGGTGTTGGAGGCGGAGCGAAGCTTTGATGGCCTGCTCTCCCTCGTGGACGCCCGCGAGGCGCTGGACATCTCCCTGGGGCGTCAGCTCATTGACGCCCTGGACGAGGAGACGGAGGCCAAGCTGCGCGACCTGGCGGAGACGATGAGCCAGGAACGCGAGGGGGACGAGCCCTTCACCGCGCGCGACCAGGAGTTCCATAATCAGCTCATGGCCAAGGTATCCAACCCCTTGATCCAGGAGCTCACCGAGGTGTTCAGCCGCGTGCACGCGGCGGTGGCACCCGCCCTGGGGCTCGATGGCAGCGAGAACACGCAGCGCACCGTGGAGGCGCACCTGCGCATCCTCGACGCCCTGCACGAGGGCGACGTACTGGCCTATGAGGAGGCCGTGCGCCAGCACTACGCCCCGCTGCGCGTGATGATTCAGAAGCAGGCCAAGGAACGGGGCTTTACCGACGCCGCCGAAGGCACCGAAGGCTCGGGAGAGGGCGCCGAGAAGGCAGAAAATTAGGGGTGGGGCTAGAGTGCGATCATGGCTGAGATCAGCGGTCGCATTATTACCGCCCAGAGGGAATACCCGCACGCGCGCCTGACCTGGGAGCGCGGGATCATCACGGGCATCACGGAACTCCCCGGCCCCGCCCCCCGGGAGGCGGCGATGGTGATCCCCGGCCTGGTGGATCTGCATAATCACGGGGGCTTTCGGGGGGCCTTTCCCACCGGCAGCGCGGAGGAGTGCCTGCGCGCGGTGCGTTTTCACCGCGCCCACGGCACCACCACCATGCTGGCCAGCTTGGTTTCCGGCACCGAGCAAGAACTGAGCCGCCAGGTGGGCGTGCTGCGGGAACTGGTGGAGCAGGGGGAAATACACGGCCTCCATCTGGAGGGGCCGTTTCTTAACACCGCGCGCTGCGGGGCGCAGGCCCCCAGCCGTATCCAACCGGGGAACCCGGACATGCTGCGGCGATGGATCGCGGCGTCGAAAAGCACGATCCGGCAGGTGACCTTCGCCCCGGAGACCGCGCGGGCGCGGGAGCTGATAGACGTGTGCGCGGAGCACGGGATCGTCGCCTCGCTGGGGCACACGGACGCGAGTGCGGCGCAGGTGAGGGCAATCCTGGGCTATGCCCGGGAGCGAGGCGTGACCGTCACGGCCACGCACCTGTTCAACGGTATGCCGCCGCTGCATCATCGGGCGCCGGGCCCCGCGGCGGCACTGATCGAGGCCGCCGCGCGGGAGGAGGCCTGGGTGGAACTGATCGCGGACGGGGTGCACCTGCACGACGCCACCGTGAATATGGTGACGGCCGCCGCCCCCGCCCGCGCCCTGGCGGTGACGGATGCGATGGAGGCGGCCGGAATGCCGGACGGCGATTACCAGCTGGGGCCGCTGCGGGTGAGCGTGCGCGAGGCGGTGGCGCGCCTGCGCACCGAGGGCGGCGAGCCGGGCGCGATCGCGGGGGGAACGAGCACCCTGGCCCAGCAATTTTGGAACTATCACCGCCGCCACGGCGCGGTGGCGGCGGTGCGCCTGACTTCCACCCACGCGGCACGGGTGTTGGGGTTGGAGGGGAGCGCCGGGGATTTGCGTCCGGGTATGCCCGCGACGTTTGTGTCCTTGGGCGCGCAGGGGAAGGTGACGGGGGTGTGGCTCGCGGGCGAGCGCAGCGGCGGCGCGAACTAGCGCGGGAGGAAGCCGGAGAAGCGGGAAAAGCGGCCCGGGGCAAATAGCGGTAAGAATGATGGGCAGGAAGAGGAACCGAGGATAAGGAGCGGGATCATGGAAATCCTCATCAGGGACACCCCGCAGGAGGTGGCCGCGCAGGCCGCCACGATCATCGCCGGATACGTGCGCGAGGGCTCCACCCTGGGGCTTTCCACCGGCTCGACGCCGCTGGCCACCTACCGCGAGCTGATCCGCCGCCACCGGGAGGAGGGCTTAAGCTTTGCCCAGGCGCAGATGTTCCTGCTCGACGAATACATTGGCCTGCCCTATGACCACCCGCAGAGCTATCACGCCACGATCCGCCGCGAGTTCACCGCGCACATTGACGTACACGATGAGCACGTGCATTCCCCCGCGGGCATGGCGGAGGATCTGATCCGCGCCACCGCGGATTACGAGCGCGATATTGAGGCCGCGGGCGGAGTGGATCTGCAACTGCTGGGGGTGGGCACCAACGGGCACATCGGCTTCAACGAGCCGGGAAGTTCCCTCAACTCGCTCACCCGAATCAAGACCCTGCACCCGCAGACGGTGGCGGATAACTCCCGCTTCTTCGACTCCCCGGAGCAGGTGCCGCACCAGGTGATTACCCAGGGTTTGGGCACCATTCAGCGCGCCCGCCACCTCCTTCTGCTGGCCACCGGGCAGCGCAAGGCCGAGGCCGTGCAACGCCTGGTGGAGGGGCCGCTTGCGGCGGCCTGCCCGGCGTCGATACTGCAATGGCACCGCCACGCCACGGTGCTGGTGGACGCGGAGGCGGCCTCGCTGCTTCACGACGCCCCCTACTACCGCTACGTGGAGGAGCACAAGCCCTCCTGGCAACGCTATTAACCTGCGGGGAGTTACACTAAGAGGCGTGACTTTCAGCCTCTATGACACCGGTACCCGCAGCCTGCGGGAGTTCACCCCCCTGCGCGAAGGCAAGGCCAGCGTGTACCTGTGTGGGGCCACCCCCCAGTCTCAGCCGCACATCGGGCACGTGCGCTCCGGCGTGGCCTTTGACATCCTGCGCCGCTGGCTGAGCGCCCAGGGATACGATGTTGCCTTTGTCCGCAACGTCACCGACATTGATGACAAGATCCTCACCAAGGCCGCCGAGAACGGCCGCCCCTGGTGGGAATGGGTGAGCACCCACGAACGCGAGTTCACCTGGGCCTATAACACCCTGGGCGTGTTGCCGCCCTCCGTGGAGCCGCGCGCCACCGGGCACGTCACCCAGATGGTGGAGTACATGCGGCGGCTTATCGACGCCGGCTATGCCTACCCCGCCGAGGGCTCCGTGTACTTCGACGTGGCGGCCTGGGTGGCCGCCGAGGGATCGGATTATGGTGCGCTCTCCGGCAACCGCGTGGAGGACATGGAACAGGGCGAAACGGACTGCCGAGGCAAGCGCGGTGCCCGCGACTTCGCCCTGTGGAAGGCCGCCAAACCCGGCGAACCCGCCTGGCCTACCCCCTGGGGGGCGGGCCGCCCCGGCTGGCACCTGGAATGCTCCGCGATGGCCACCTACTACCTGGGCGGGGAGTTTGATATTCACTGCGGCGGGCTGGACCTCCAATTCCCCCATCACGAAAACGAGGCCGCGCAGTCCCATGCCGCAGGCGACGGCTTCGCCCAGTACTGGCTGCACAACCACTGGGTGACCATGGCGGGGGAGAAGATGTCCAAGTCCCTGGGCAACGTGCTCTCCGTGCCGCACATCCTCACCCTGGTGCGCCCCGTGGAACTGCGCTACTACCTGGGCAGCGCCCATTACCGCAGCGTGCTGGAGTACTCCGAGGCCGCCCTGCACGAGGCCGCCGCCGGATACCGCCGCATAGAGGATTTCCTGCGCCGCCTGGGCGAGGTACCCCTGGGCACCCGGCCGGAGGCCTTCGACGCCGCCATGAACGAGGACCTCGCCGTGCCCCGCGCCCTCGCGGAGATTCACACCGCCGTGCGCGCCGGGAACTCCGCCCTGGCGGCAGGAGAGGAGGAACGCGCCCGCGAGATCGGCTCCCAGGTGCGCGCCATGACGAGCGTTTTGGGCGTGGACCCTTATGACTGGGCCGAGGACACCGGCACCGGCGAGGCCGCGCACGGGGCATTGGATATTCTGGTGCGAGCAGAACTAGAGAGGCGAGCCCAGGCCCGCGCGGAAAAGAACTGGGCCGTGGCCGACGAGGTGCGTGATCGCCTCGCCGCCGCAGGCATCGAGGTCACCGACACCCCCGAGGGCGCGCAGTGGGCGCTCAAGGAACGCTGAGACCGGAAACACCGGAAACAAGGAAAGCACACGGAGGAATACATGCCCGGAAACGATAAGCGGCGCGGTGCCCTGCGCAAGACCAACAAAAAGGGAGCCACCAAGGGCTCCGGCGGGCAGCGCCGCCGGGGCCTGCGCGGCAAGGGCCCCACGCCCAAGGCCGAGGACCGCGTGTACCACGCCGCTCATCAGCGGAAACTAGAGCGCGAGCGCCGCAACTCCGGGCGGCACACCAAGAATAAGGACACCGTGGAACTGGTGGTGGGGCGCAACCCCGTGGTGGAATGCCTGCGCGCCAAGGTTCCCGCCACCGGGCTGCTGGTGGCCATAGGCACCGGGCACGATGATCGCCTCTCCGAGGCCGTGGCCATCGCCAACGCCCGGGGCATCTCCGTGGTGGAGGTGCAGCGCCAGGAACTAGACAACCTCACCGGCAACACCCTCCACCAGGGCATCGGGCTGCAAATCCCGCCCTACGAATACACCACCGTCCATGACCTCATCGGCGGCATCGCGGAAACCGGCAAGCCCGGCATGGTGGTGATCCTGGATAACATCACCGACCCCCGCAACCTGGGCGCGGTGATCCGCTCCACGGCGGCCTTTGGCGGGCACGGCGTGATTATCCCCGAGCGGCGCTCGGCCTCCGTCACGGCGGTCACCTGGCGCACCTCGGCCGGAACCGCCGCGCGCCTGCCGGTGGCGCGCGCCACCAACCTCAACCGCACCATCGAGGAGTTCAAGCGCTCCGGGTATCAGATCGTGGGCCTGGAGGCGGGTGGGCAGCACACCCTGGATACCTACGACGGCGGCACGGACCCCGTGGTGATCGTGATCGGCTCCGAGGGCAAGGGGCTCTCCCGCCTGGTGCGGGAGAACTGCGACGTGCTGATGTCCATTCCGATGGAACCCTGGGTGGAATCCCTCAACGCCTCCGTGGCGGCGGGGGCGGTGCTCTCCGAGTTTGCGCGGCAGCGGCGGGTGGCGGGGTAAAGTTTTAAATTGAGCGTTCGTGTAGGCGGGCGCACCATCCCCCACAGCCCCGGGCCGAGCGCTCGGGGCTGTTGTTATGCGCGATGGGTGAGAACGCGGCGCACCCCAGGCATCGGCATCCGGCGAGTAATCCTGGGGGCCACTTCCATTCCCCTCCTGGTTTACCCTATCCCAAAGAACCCCGCTGCGACCTCGGCGGCGATCACCTCCGTAGTGCTGGGCCCCAGGGATTGGGCAAACTCCTTGTTCGAGGGCACCACGTGGCCCACCCCGTGCAGCGTCCACAACTGCACCGCCGGGTGGCCGCTCGCCCAGGTGCTCACCTCCACGTTGGGGCTGGGCCGGGATACCTCCGGCTGGCCGGTGTGCCCGTTGAGCCCGGCCCACCACGCGGCCCCGCCGGGTGCGGACATCATCTCCCCGCGCGCGGCCCCCTCTAACGCCACGCGCCCGCCCGCGTAGGGCGTGATGGGGTCGGCTGTGCCGTGCATGAAGAGCACCGGCGTGGGCTGGTAAGAGCCTGGGGAAACCAGCAGGTTATCCTCGGCTGGGGGAGTGGCGGCAAAGATCGCGGCGGCGTCGAGCACGCCGGGGGCCTCCAGGAGGAAGCGCATGGTCATGTGCCCGCCGTTGGAGTATCCGCAGGCAAAGGCTCGCGCGGGGGAGAACCCGGAGATGAGCGCGTGGAGGAAAGCTACGTCGTCGATGGCTTCGTGGCGGCATTGCTCGTCAAGTTCGCGGCGGGCGTCGTTAAAGTGGTGCCCCACGCCGTCGGGATATACCAGGATCGCGTTGGTGCGCCGCGTCACCTCGTCAAAGGTGTGGCCGGTGAAGCGGGTGGAGATGCGCCCCGATTGGCGGGAGCCGTGCAGGTAGAGCAGGAGATCGGGGTGCTCGTTGGGGTGGGGCGGCAGCACCACGTGGTAGCGCCGGGTGCGTCCCTGGACGTCGAGGGTGCGGGTTTCCATGCCCGCCCATTCTATTGCCGGGCGCGCACCTCATCGCGGCGCACCGCTCGGCCGCGCCACCAGCCGATGCCCCGGCACAGCAGGTAGATAAGGAAGCTCAGGCTGGTCACAAACACGGAGACCGGCAGCCCCGGGGCCAGGGACAGAACCAGGCCACCCACGGCGGAGATCTCCGCGAAGATGACAGAGAGAAGCACCGCGCGCAGGGGCGAGGCGGTGACCTGCACGGCCGCCGCGCCGGGGGTGATGAGTAGCGCCATGACCAGCAGCGCGCCCACGATCTGTACCGATTGCGCGGCGGCCAGGCCCACCAGCACGGCAAAGCACACGGAGATCAGGCGCACCGGAACCCCGGAGGCGGCGGCCATGAGGGGATCGGCGCTGGCGAAGAGCAGGGGCCGCCACCACAGCGCTACGGCCCCCACCACCAGCGCGGTGACGGCGGCCAGCCACCACAGGGAGGCGGAGGAGACCCCCACGATCTGCCCGGTGAGCAGGGTGAGGGCGGTGGAGGAGTTGCCGGGGTAGAGGTGAATGAACAGTACCGAGAGGCCCAGGCCAAAGCTCATCACCACGCCGATGGCGCTATCTTGTTGGCCGCGCAGCCCCAGCACCGCCAGCACGATCGCCGCCGCGATGGAGCCCACCACCGCGCCCAGGCCGATGTTGAGGCCCGCGAGCAGCGCGGCCGAGGCGCCCATGAGTGCGAGTTCGCTGGTGGCATGAACGGAGAAGGACATCTGCCGCACCACGATCAGCGGGGCGATCACCCCGGAGAGCAGCCCCAGCAGCGCCGCGGCGATGAGAGCCTGCTGCACGAAGTCCACGCCGAGCAGGTAGAGGGTATCCGCCACGAACATCTACAGCACCACCAGTCGATCGTTCACGCGCACCACGTCCACGGGGGAACCGTAGAGCGCGCTGAGGGTTTCGGAGCGCATGACCTCGTCCACGGTGCCCACCCGGTGCCCGTGCGGGGCGAGGTAGAGCACGCGGTCGGTGACCCCCAGCACGGGGTTGATGCTGTGGGTGACAAAGACGATGGCGGCGTCACGGGAGCGTCGATAAGCATCAAGCCGCGCCACCGTGGCCGCCTGGGCGGCGGGGTCGAGGCTGAGCAGGGGTTCGTCGGCAAGCACCAGCGCCGGTTCCGTGGCCAGCGCCTGGGCCTGGCGCACCAGCTGCTGCTGCCCCCCGGAGAGCAGCCCCACGCGGTGCTCCGCGATTCCGGTGGCACCCACGGCGGCCAGCGCCTTATCGACATCCCCCCTGCGCGGCGCGCGCCCGCGCAGCACCCCGTGGCGCAGCGCCAGGGAAACCAGGTCGCGGGCGCGCAGCGGAAGATCGGCCGGGAACATGCGCTGTTGGGGGATATAGCCGATGCGATCGGTGGCGCGAATCTCTCCCGCGCTGAGCGGACGGGTGCCCATGATCGCGCTGAGCAGCGTGGACTTGCCGACGCCGTTGGGGCCGAGCACCGTGAGGAACTCGCCGGGGCGCAGGCGGAAGTCCACGCCCTCCCATAGCGGGGAGAGCGTGGCGCGGGAGAAAACGAGGGGACTAGACAACGAGCATCACCGGGATCATCACGATCATGGACACGGGGGAAACGGCACGGCGGCGCGGCGCGCCATCGTGCTAAATAGATTCAAAATTATTGATCGCCTGGGTAAGGAAATCAATGCTACCTTGCCCCTCCGCCGGCGTTTCCGATACCTCCACCACCGTTATTCCCTTATCCTCGGCGGCCTGGCGAATGCGCTTGGTCATGTCCGTGGCGGTTTGCGGGTTATACACCAAGGCATCAATTCCGCCGGACTCGATGAGCTCCAGGAACTCCGCGAGGTCGGCGGCGGCGGGCTCGCTCTCGGCCAGGGTGGCGTGCCGGTAGCCCTGGGGGGTGACCTCCTCCAGGGGGGAATCCTCGATGAGGTAATCCGCGATGGGCTCCGTCTGAGCCAACCGTGCCTGGGGGAGGGCGGCCAGGCGTTCCTTGAGCCGGGCGAGATTCTCCTTGGTGGCGGTGGCGTCTGCGTCGGGAACGCGATCGGCGATCTCCTGGGCTACCTCGGAGAGGGAATCGAGGTCAAACCAGATGTGCTCGTTGGTGATCTCTTGGCCGGTATCCGTGTGGCCGGCGCCGTGATCGTGGGAGTGGGCGGTCAGCGGCAGGGCGTGCACCACCTGGCTATCGTCTAACCCCTCGTAAAGCCAGGCGTCATAGCCCCCGCCACCGGCCACCACAAAGGAGGCGCCGTGCGCGCGGGCCATATCGGCGGCGCTGGGGCTGAAGTGGTGGGGATCGGTGACGTCGCCGGTGATGATGGAGGTGACCTCCGCGCCGGTGCCCTCGGTGACGCTGCTGGCGAGGTCGCCCCACACGGAGGTAGAGGCGACGATGGTGCTATTTTCCTCTGTGCCCTCCGCGTCGGTGGCGGGGGTGCTGGAACAGGCGCTGAGGGTGGGGAGCGCCGCGAGCGCCGTTGCGGTGAGGGCGGTACGGAGACGAATCATGCTGTCCACCTAACCCTTATTGCGAATAATTGTCAATATGGGAACTTGTTGGGAACCCTACCTCCGCCGAGTCACCGCCCCGGCCGCGCCAAGGAGAAGAGAAAGCAGCGCCGTACCCACCCCGGAGAGCACCAGCGCGTGCGCGGGCCCAAGATAACTAACGACGGGCGCGCTGATGACGTACCCCACCATCATCGCGGAGGTATTGGCCGCCGACATCGCGGATAGCGCCTTGGGTTGCACGGATGCGGGCACGGCGCGCACCACCAGCAGCCGCAGCGCCGCCACCTGCACCGCATTGCCGATCCCCGCCACGAGAAACCCGAGGGCCGCCCCCCGCGACACTCCCGGAGAGCGTGGCCAGCACAATGGCGCTGCCCATGACAACCCCGGCGAGGCGGAGGACCATGCGTGAGCGCCCTTCCGGTATCCGGGATGAAGCCTTGGCTCCCACAATCCGGCCCGCGATGAAGGCCTGGGTGAGAATCGCATACCCCACCCCGCCCGCATGCAGAACATCGACGGCAAAATACACCAGGGCGACGTTATAGATAGAGGTAAAAACAATAGCGCCCCACAGCGATTGCAGCGCCGAGCGCACCTGTGGGTTGCGCAACAAAAGCGCAGGTGCCTGCCATACCCGGCGCAGAAAACCCTCCTTCATCTCCTGGGGAGCCATCGGTGTGGCCGGGGTGAACGCCAGCACCGTGACGATGAGAATGGCGCTGGCGCACAACTCCAAGGCAAAGACGCTGCGCAAGGAGACCACCTGCACCAAAAACCCACCCAGCATGAGGCCGGAAAAATCCCCGACGAGGCGCGCGGTATCCATGCGGGAAAACGCCACGGCCGCGCCCCGGCCGTCAAGCCTCTCCGCGATATTCAACAGCGCGGGAATAATCAGCCCCGCCGTGGTGGAACTGGCGCAGGCCCCAAGAACAAGCACCCAGGGCAGCGGCCAGGCGATCAGCACCAAAAGAATCGCCATATCCACCATCGACGCCAAGACGGCCAGCCGCCGGGCCGGGTGGCGATCAAAGAGCGGGGCCAAGAGCGGGGAAAAGACGATCTGCGCGATGGCCCCCGCCAGCAGCGTGGCGGTGACCATAGAAACCCCCGCGCCCGTGACGGCGAAATGCACCGAGATCGCCATAGACGTGAGCGAGCCGCACAGCGCGCTCAGGAAGTACGCCAGGGCGAGCGCTTGTGGGGCGTGGCGGCGGGGTGTTAAGGGCTTCTTATCCAATGCTCAACATGTATGTCTGTGGGGCTAACGGACATGCGAGAGAAAAGTTCTCGGTGTTCTTGATTGGAAAAAGACTCTCTTTTCATGGAAGAAATCCATATCGTACCAAGAGACTCCGAAGTGTACTTTGGAAGTTCTGTCGGGAAATCTCTCGCTGAACACAAACTGCCAATCATATCCGGGCCGGGGCGGCTTAGAACTGAGGCGCCTGTCTGATTCTTCAAGTTGGTGTAGGCATGTCCGTAAAGATTCTTCATCTTTTAGGGAGATGGTGGCTTTACTTTCGGCAACCGCGACACGTCCTGCGACTCGCTTTCTGGTGCAGCCTCCCACGGTTACAAGGGTTGGGGTGGAAGAAAATGTGAACATGGTGTTCTTTCTGATTGGTTGATCTTACCTTAGATGTGGTAGGTGGGCCTGTCTTGCGGTTGAGGAAATGTAGATAAAATGTATTACCCTATCCGGGGGATTATATTTATGTTCTATAAAATATAAAAGAAGATACTATTAATCATTCCCTCCTCCTTGCCTACTCTGAGGTTATTACGGGGGACTTCACTTCCATAGGAGCTGCCCCACCGGTGCTATCCTGCTCCTATGCCCCGCAGGACCCCGCACAAGGCCACCCTGGCCTCCCTCGCCGCCGAGTTGGGGGTGTCCCGCACCACGGTGTCCAACGCCTATAACCACCCGGAGCAGTTGTCTCCCCGGCTGCGGGCCAAGATCCTGGCGGTGGCCCAGGCGCGCGGCTACACGGGACCCGATCCCACCGCGCGCAGCCTCCGCAGCGGTCACGCCGGGGCCATCGGCGTGGTGCTCACGGAGGATCTCACCTACGCCTTTGACGATCAACCCTCCGTGGACTTCCTCGCCGGGGTGGCGGAGGCCTGCGCGGACTATGAGACCTCGCTGACGCTGATCCCGGTGGGTGCTCAGGCCCAGCGGCGCACCAGCCTGGTGTCCGGCGCGGCCGTGGACGGCTTCGTGGTGTACTCCGTGGCGGAGGATGATCCCGATTTACGCGCGGTGTTGGAGCGTCGGTTGCCCACGGTGATCTGCGGACAGCCCACCACCATCGAGGGGGTTCCCTTCGTGGGGATCGACGACCGCCGGGCCATCGCCCCCGCCGCGCGTGCCTTGGTGGAGGCGGGGCACCGGCGCATCGGCATCCTGGCGATCCGCCTGCACCGCGATCCCGTGGACGGCTTCATTGACCACCGCGATCTACCCCAGGCGGGCCTGCACATTCAGCGCGACCGCGTGTGCGGGGCCCTGGACGTATTCGCGGAATCCGGGATCGACCCCGCCGCCGTGCCCGTGGTCACCAGGCATATCAACAGCGCACCTCACGCCCGCTCCGCCGCCGAGCAATTGCTGAGCACGCACCCGGATCTCACCGCCGTGCTGTGCACCACGGATTCGATGGCTAACGGCGTGCTGGCCTACGCCCAGGATCGCGGTTGGCGGGTGCCCGAGGATATATCCGTGACCGGCTTCGATGGGGTAGCCGCCGCACTGCGGGAGGGTTTGACCACGGTGATTCAGCCCAACCGCATGAAAGGGGTGGCGGCGGGCACCACCCTGCTAGAACTAGGGCAGGGCCAGGAGCCGGGGCGGGCGCATCGCACGATCCTGCCCACGGAGTTCTTCCCCGGACACACCGTGAGCGCCCCCAGGAACTAGAGCGCGGGGAAGTACGTGCGCGCTCCCTCCTCGGCGGCGAGGGAATGCGCGCGCTCCATGATCTCCGCAGGCAGAGCCTCCTGCGCGGTTTCTTGCTGCTCCGGGGAGAGCTGGGCGCGCACCGCTGCCATCTCCGCCGTGGCGAGGGCGTGGCGCTGCTCGGCGGTGAGCATGGCGACGTCGATACGCTCGGCGCGGGTACGCGCCAACGCGTGCAGGAGTTCGCCCACCTCCGCGATAGTGTTTACGCGGGTGGTGGCGGCTGTTTCCCCGGGGCCGACCTTCACGGAGAGGTCGCCGGTGCCGAGAACCTTAAAGCCATGCTCGTCGGTGGTGTCATCGCCTAGGAATACCGTGGCGTCCGGCCGCCACCGGGCGATCTCCTCGCTGAGCCAGGTTCCCTTGGTGGCGGTGGACACGGAGAACTCCACCACGCGCTTGCCCCAGGTCACGTGCGTGCCACGGGGGTCAAGCGCGGCCACCTCATCGAGCAGGCGGTGCATCAGGGACTCGTCGCGCACCCGAATATAATGGAATACCCGCTGGTAGGGCTTGTATTCCACGAACGCGCCCTCCACCCCCTCGCACAGGGCCTCCAGCTCGGCGGCCAGGGCGTCCAGGGTGGCGCGCTGCTCGGGGGTGAGCGTGGCATCGTGCCCCTCGGGCTCCGCCCCGTGCGAACCCACCCGCAGAATCGGGGGCCGGGTGGGGCACACGATGTCTAGTTGCGCGAGGTTGCGCCCGCTGAGGATCACCACGCGGGTATCCGGCATTCCGGCGAGGGCCGAGAGCGCGGCAATGGAGGCGGATTCCACGGGAACGTTCATGGGATCCTCGCTAATACCGGCGAGGGTGCCATCGAAATCGCTGACCACCAGGAGACGAGGGGCGCGGGCGGCGGGGGAGACGGTGCTGCTCAAAGACATGAAAACCACGGTACAGAAAGAGCGTGGCGGGGCCGTTCGAACGGGAGGATTGGGGGTATTGACCTGCGCAAAGGTGGTGTACGATGTGGGTTCTTAGAGAACACCAGTACCCCGGTGTTGGAGAGGCACTGCGGAGGCGCGAGGGAAAGGCGGCGAGCGTGCGAGCGTTGCAGGGCGTGATCGAGCCGTATCTTCCCGTGTACGTGCGCCAGCGGCTGGGGTGGGAGGTAGCCCAGGCCCGCAAGGAACGCGGCCTCACCCAGGCCGCCCTGGCCGCGAAAACCGGCATGAGCCAGCGCACCCTCTCCCGCCTAGAAAACGGGTATTCGGGGGTGGCGGAGGAGAAGTTCTTTGCCATCGCGGAGGCGATCGGGCCGCTAAAAAGCATTTCCTCTGAGGACTTTCCGCCGCCGGATCTTTCCCAGGCGCATGCGTGGACGGATAATGTATGAGCGTTGATCTTGATCTTTACTTGGCCGGCGTGCATGCGGGCACTATTAGACACCGCGCTGTGGGCGGGGAGATAGTTCCGGAATTTACTTATACCCACCAGTGGTTAGGAATTGAAGGAGCCTTTCCCCTTTCTTTATCCATGCCGCTGCAAGAGTGCCCACATAATTCTAAAAAAACTAAGCGGTACTTAGAAGCATTGCTGCCGGAGAATATTTGGACCTTGGAAGATTGGCAGAAGCGAGATTGGCAGAAGCGTTATCGCGGCATGGAAATTGCCGATCCCACTTCTATCTTGGCCGTGGTGGGGGAGGACGTGGCGGGAGCGGCGAGGTTTGTGCCAGCGGGGAAAAACTCATGGGTTCCGTCGCAGCATCGCCTTCACCGATGACGAGGTGGGTGCTTTCCTTACGGATCTGCGCGCACACCGGGGGCCATGCCCAACACGGCATATATACCGCGCATTTCTCTTGCCGGACAACAACCGAAGTTGGGGCTCTACCGGGATGCCGGTGGGTGGAGAATGCCTTATGGTGATATGCCTTCCACGCATATCTTGAAGCCCGCCCCTGAGAATCTCACGGATATTGACATCAATGAAGCTGCGATGATGAATGCCGCCGCTGCGGCGGGAATCCGAGTCAGCGACTCGGTGGTGGAAAACATTGGCGGGCAGCGCGTGTTTGTGACCACCCGCTATGACAGGGTGCGCGATCAGGAAGGAAACATACTGAGAATCCACCAAGAGGATTTTGCTCAAGCCTTGGGATACCGTGCGCAGGCGAAGTATCAGAAAGAAAAAGGTCCCGCGCTGCGGAACATGATTCCGTTTTTGCGGGAGCATGTGGTTGATCCAGAGGCAGACGTTGATCAGGTTAATCGATTATTGGCATTCAACGTGGCGATTGGTAATGCCGATGCTCACGCGAAGAATCATTCTATCCTCATCATGCCTTTGGGGAATCATCTGGCCCCGGCATATGATCTTTTATCCGTTGCCGCCTACCCGGCATATAGCCAGGAACTGGCGTTGAGTGTGGGGAAGCAATACCATGCTCGCCAGGTTCAGGAACGGGATTGGCGATATTACGCGGAGAAGTCTGGACAGGACGTGGAGCGAGTATTAGCAATAGTCGCGGAGGTGTGGAGCCGTACTCCTGACGCGGTAGCTGACTCTTTAAACCGGCATGGTGCCTCCAGGGAGATGAAGGAGACGATTATGGAGACCGTGCGGACGATAGAAGATCGTATGCCGTCCACATAGAGGAAAGAAAAGGAGTACGCCCTACCCGGCGTCCGTGGTGAGCCGAATGGCCGGGGCGTCCACGGCCTGAGAGCGCTGAGTGAGCACCAGTTCCGCATCGGAGGGCTGGGCGAGCGTGTATTCCCCGGTAAGGAGGTCGCGCAGCGCGGAATCCACGTGGGCGGCCCCGCCCTGGCAGTCGGCGGGTGCGTCCTCCACGTCGATCTGCTCGAAGGTCACGGCATCGGCCTCCTGGGCGGAGGAATCGGAGCCGTCCTTGCTAAACCGCACGATGCCTTGCACCCGGGCGCACCCGGTGGAGCCGGTGATGGTGGTTTCCCCGAAGGAGAAAGCCGCCAGCCCCGCCACGCTGGCGGGCAGATCCCCGCTGTCGCGCGGGTCGAGGTAGAGGCCCGTGACCTGCCAGGTGGGGCCCGCGATCGCGCCGGGTTCGGCCGCGCAGGCGGCGAGAGTGGCCGCCAGGGTGAGGCCACACAGCGCGGCGACGGCGGTGGGGAGGGGAGGCCGCGTCATCGCGCCTCCGAGGCGGGACGGGAGGAGGAACCTGTGGAGGCCGCGTGCGCCTCGGCCAGGCTGTCGAGGAAGGACTGAGCCCAGAGGTTGACGTCGTGCTCCTGCACCTGCCGGTGCATGGTGGTCATGCGGGCACGGGCGTCATCGGGCGCGGTGCGCAGATCCGTGGCGGCCCGGTGAATGCTGCGCTTGATGGCCTCCAGGTCAAAGGGGTTGCACAGGTATGCCTCGGGGAACTCCTCGGCGGCACCGGCGAACTCGCTGAGCACCAGGGCACCGCTGCCGCTGGGGTGGGCCGCCGCGTATTCCTTGGCCACCAGGTTCATGCCGTCCTTGAACGGGGTGACCAGCATGATGTCTGCCGCCGCGTAATACGTGGCGAGGGTGGACTTGGGCACCGAGCGGTGCAGGTACTCCACCACCGGGCGACCCGGCGTGCCGTACTGGCCGTTGATGCGGCCCACGGCCTCCTCCACGCGGGAACGGGTGCGGCGGTAGTGCTCGATGCGCTCGCGGGAGGGGGTGGCGATCTGGAGGAAAACGGTCTTGGGCGGCAGCGCGCCGCCGGCGAGCAGTTCCTCGTAGGCGCGGAGGCGCTGCAAGATGCCCTTGGTGTAGTCCAGGCGATCCACGCCGAGGAGGATGAGGTCAGGATCACCGAGGTCATGCCGCAGGGTGGTCACCGCCTGCGGCTCGGGGCGGGGTACGGAGGCGACGTCGATGGAGATGGGGAAGGCACCCACGCCGACCTCGCGGCCGTCGGGAGCCGTGACGTGCGCGGTGATCGCGCGGGTGGATACCTCGCCGCTCGTGCGCAGGGTATCGGGCAGGCCGGTGTGGGTGCCCGCGGAGCCGGATACCTGCGCGGCCAGGGTGAGGAAGTTGCGCGCGTTATCTTCCAGGTGGAAACCGATGATGTCCGCGCCGAGCAGGCCGCGCATGACCTCCTCGCGCCAGGGAAGCTGACGGAAGAGATCGGGGCTGGGGAAGGGAATGTGCAGGAAGAAGCCGATGGTGAGGTCCGGGCGCATCTGGCGCAGGATCCCGGGCACCAGTTGCAGCTGATAGTCCTGCACCCACACGGTGGCCCCCTCGGCGGCAACATGCGCCACGGCCTGCGCAAACTTGAGGTTTACCTCCCGGTAGGCGGCCCACCACTCGCGGTGGAACTCCGGGGTGACGATGAGGTCGTGATACAGCGGCCACAGGGTGGCGTTGGAAAAACCCTCATAAAAATCGCGGTAATCCTCCGCAGAAAGCGTCACGGGATAGAGCAGCACGTCCGCCTCGGTGCGGAAGGGCTCGGGGGATTCGTCAATGACCCCCGGCCATCCCACCCAGCAGCCCTCGTGGCTCTCCAGAACGGGAGAGAGCGCGGAAACAAGGCCGCCGGGGCTGGGCACCCAGCGGGGGGAGCCGTCCTCGGCGCGCTGCATATCCACCGGCAGGCGGTTGGCCACCACCACGAAGTTATTGTTGCTTTCACCCATGCTGTTCAGGCTAGTCGCTCCTCCCTAAAGGCGCGCGCTAGGACTTCTTGGTGGTCTTTTTTGCGGTGGTCTTTTTAGTGGTCTTCTTAGCTGTGGTTTTCTTGGTCGCCTTTTTGGTAGTTTTCTTGGTGGCCTTTTTTGCGGTGGTTTTCTTAGCCGAGGTCTTTTTGGTGGACTTCCGGGTGCGCTTGGCGGCCTTCTTAGGCTCCGGCTCCTTATATTCCTCTTCAAACTTCCGGTACACCAGCCCTGCGGGCTCCACGCCAAGCATGGACATCAGGGTCACCCCATCGAGCATGTTCTCGGCGTAACTCGCCACAATGCGGCGCGCGGCGGCAGCCGTCTCCTCCTCGACCCGGTGCAGGGTCTCGGCGCTCGGACGGGTATCAGTAACCTTGGGCGGCACGAATCCTCCTGGTGCGTAGGGCAATACTCAGGCACACGATTGTACGCCATGCGCCGGGCTCGTGCTTTTCGACGCCGCCCAGCGCCCCGGCGGGCACGAGACGCGCCCTAGCGGCGTCGAGAAGCGCGACGCCGAAGCTGCTGCCGGGCCTGATTGGCCTGCTGGAGGGTGGTGCGGCCCGCGACGCGGAAACCCCGGTACGGATTAAACCGCTGCGGGCGGCGCACCCGCCGCGCGATCCACTCACCGAGCACCACGCCGGCGGCCAGGCCACAGGAAATGGCCAGGGCCGTGGCGATGTTGGTGAATCCCACCAGCATCTGCTCGTTCAAAGCCGCATACATACCGCGATACACCGCCAGGCCGGGCAGCAACGGGGTAATGCCGGCGATGGCAATAATCAACGGGGGCACCTGGAACCGGCGAGCCAAAAGGCCACCGGCAAAACCAATCACCACGGCGGCCATGGAACCCGCCATCACCGTGGACATGCCCAGCGGGGAGAAAATGAAGTAATAGAAGATAGAACCCGTCATGGCGGTAATGCCGGAAAGCGCCACCGCCGACCACTCCGCATAACACGCAATGGCAAAACCCACCGAGGCCACGGTGCCCGCCATCACCCTCACGGTGGCGGTAGCCGGATTCGGGGCGGCCACCGATTCCATCGGAGGCAAGGAAATACCCACGTATGAGGACAATTGCAGACCAATGGCCACGCCCGCCACAATCGCCCCCGTATAAAGGAGCGTTTCAAAAAAGTGTGCGCTGGCTGTCACCGGCGCGCCGGTAATGCCATCCTGAAGGGATTGCACCAGCGTCAAACCGGCCAGCATCACGATGATGCCCGAGGCCACAATCTGGCTGGGGCGCAACTCCACGCCGTATTCCGCGGCGGCGGCATAAGAAAGCGCCGCCGGAATGGTGGCAATAACCCCGCCGATCACGTTCTGGAAAAACACCGGAAGATGATGCTTGGAAAGGAAAAGGCTCATGGCCATGATGGACAAAGAGGTGACAAAAGAAATAGCGCCCACCAGCAGCGTGCCGCCCAGCAACACCGAGACCGCCCCACCCATCAAACCCCAGCCAAAGATGGAGGTCACGGGGCCATACGCCGTGGGCTGCGCCTCAATATCGTCCAAAATCCTCTCCGCAACCTCCGGCGGGGTGGCCCCCGCCTGAATAGAACGAATCAGCCGGTCCACCGCAGAAAGCCGCGAAAAATCCGTGGTGAGCGTGCGCACCACCCGAAACACTGTGACCGGAGACTTCCGCGTGGTGCCGATCTGCGTGGAAACGGTGATGTTGTTCATCGTGATGTCCACGTGACACCACCACAAGCCATACGCGGAGGTCACCGCGTGCATCTGCGCCTTGGTATCGCTATTCGATGTCCCCGAGGACAACAAAATATCCCCAATCCGGGCGGCCAGATCCATCACCCCGGCTACCTGGTTATAGTCCGTCAGATCCACCGGGGCCAAGGGAGAGGGCGGAGGAGCGGCCTTGGCGGTATCAATGGTGGCCGCGTGGGGGGACTGATTGCGCCAGGCGCGGAACCGTTCGCGGATAGTGGGCACTCTCACGTCCTTTCTTGTGTGGCAGGTGGCGGTGTTGGGTTTCGCTGGGATTGTGGAGGGTGGGTAGCTGCGATCCCGCCCGTGGTGCAAGAAACTTTAGCGCCGGTGCCGGGCGGGTGCACACGGGCAGGCAGGGGTGGTAATACCGGGGTGTGGTGGCGGGGGAAGGCGGGTGATCCTGTACCATGTGCAGGCGATGCGGCTGTGTGTATTTGCGTGCAGGTGCGTCAATGCTGGAGTGGCGCAATTGGTAGCGCAACGGTCTTGTAAACCGTAGGTTGCGAGTTCAAGTCTCGTCTCCAGCCCTGTGAGCAGGGGGAATGGGGTGGCCAGGGTGGGGGAAATGGCTCAGGCCAGGAAAAAACCAGGAAATAATAACCGGTCACCCTCGCCCCCGCTTCGTTGCCCACTATAGTACGCAAACCCGGCCATGACAGCCGCCTCCCTCGTCATGTTACGCCCGCCTCGTACACGTCCGATCTTTGTGTATTGAGATAGGCGAAATCTGGTTCGAGACGGCCTCCGTGCCCCTTACGGACATGACTACGCATCTGATACTTGCTCATTGTCGTGCGCAAAAGGGGGCGTGCAGTATCCATACCCCCTGTGCTTGGTCAAAAATGACCGCAAGGGTGGATTCTGGGGGTTGTTGTAACGATAACGGTTTTCACGGTGTGATACTACCGGTTTCCCGCAGTACCTCAGCCATGACTTCTGCCGGTGTACTCCAACCTAACGCTTTACGTGGCTTGTGATTATGGATGTTCGCGATCACCTCTAAATCCTCTGGGCCGAACACTGACAGGTCAGCACCCTTCGGTAAGTTCCGCCGTAGACGACCATTCGTGTTCTCGTTACTTCCCCGCTCCCATGGCGAACCCGGGTGACAGAAGTAGATAGGAATGTCGGTGGCCATGGTGAACTTCTTATGCCCTGCCATCTCACTGCCCTGATCCCACGTGATAGACGACCAGATCGCTGCATCTATGTCTGCTACTGCTTTCTGTAAAGAAGCTACGACCTCTTTACTGGTATGTCGGCCGGGTAGGTGTCCCAGTACGACAAAAACGACTGACTCGCTCTACCAGGGTTATAACCGCTGAGGCATTATTTTTGCCTAGGATGAGGTCTCCTTCCCAATGCCCAGGCAGGATGCGTCCGTT
The DNA here is from genome assembly GCF_001412105.1 of Corynebacterium oculi. GTDB lineage: Bacteria > Actinomycetota > Actinomycetes > Mycobacteriales > Mycobacteriaceae > Corynebacterium > Corynebacterium oculi. Next base: position 102,365 of record NZ_LKST01000004.1, on the reverse strand, counting down.
AATATCGCCAGGACGTTTCACTATTGGTGGTAGTGAGGATTCAGAGAGTTGCCGTCGCGGTCGTCGGCGGTGGTATCGAGGCTGTTGTGGCCAAGGCGGCTGAGACCGATGAGCGTGTCCGTGCGGTTGAGTGGGCGCTGGAAGTAGTCGCTCGGGGCGTGGTTGAGCGTGGCTATGTGACCATAGTGGACATTAACCGCAGCTATGCGAAGGTGTGGTGCGACGGTGTGCAAGTGCTCATAAAAGAGTTGGTAAAGGCGGGTCGCGTCACCGAGGAGATGGTGGTAAGGGGCAACCACAGCCAAACCTCGTAGTGGAAGAACGTATCGTAGAAACTTCGAACAACTCGGCCGGATATGCGGTTGGGTACGCCCCCCGGATGAGGGTGAATCGTGTAGCGAGTTGCAAATGTGTTTGATATGGCCGTTTGCGCAGGGCCAAGGTAATACAAGTTCTACGATGTGAAGGGGAAAACTCTACATGAGCGTATCTATCAAGCGCAGACTTTTCGCAGCGGGACTAGCGGTGGTGCTTCCTATTTCGGGAACGGCGTTGGCTGCCCCGCAAGCCGTTGCCGAAACAGTTATCGGAGGTTGTTTCGGCTCCACTCCTGATCGTCCTAACTTTGAGGGTGATTCATTTTTGGAGCTGTCGGATTTCCTAAGCGCAAAATTTCAGAAGAATGGAAGAGTTTGGCAAGCTCAGGATGATCAAGCTGTTTCTGACGCATGGTGTTCTTTGAATGGGAACCGGGCGAGTGTGGCCAACGCGGATGGTCAGATTTCGGCTGACCCAAGTGAGCGTACACTCGGAGACGGCACTAAATTATCCTTCCGTGGCACCAGTAAGTCAGGTGGCTACACTATTGATATCAACTCTCCGGATCGAACCAAGAATTTTAAGGTGCACGTTGCTAAGTAAGTCAGAGATATCTGAAGCGGTTTTGAAAGAATGTCACGAGATGGATGATTGGATAACCCTTTCTGCGGCGTTAGGGGCGTGTGATATCAACTCAGATACGGCGACTGATACTGAAATAACCAGTCTCCTAAAGGCTATCGACGAAGATCCCCGGCTTTATGTAGGTCGCATCGACGGCGGCGTGTTGGTTCCTGAAACTGGAACTCCGGAAGAAATAACTATTGCGATTACTGATTCAATTCAGGATCGTGGCTGGCAGTTAATGCGGTACTTTGCCGCGGAGGTGGAAGAGTAGTAGATAGTCCCTAACAACAACCCCGCACCATCCGGTGTGGGGTTTCATCAGCCTAAAGGTGCCCCGCCTCCCAGTCACCATGAGAAGATCAACCTATGGCCCTCTGCCTCGCAAGTAACAGACAACGCGGCGGCTTCGATTGACTCATGACCCGAGTACCCGGCCACACGCCCGGGTCTGTTGCAGGGTTGGCTGAGTGAGCCTATGCCGGTTCCTGCGCGGAACGGTTGTGGGAATCTGTGATGATGGGTGGATGCTCCTCTGTCTGATGTTGTGGTGGAAGTGTAAAGCGAAAATGGAGAACGCTTTCTTGCTTGGGGAGCCGGTGCGATCTCGGAGAGTAACCGGTAATACGAGAACCACACCGCCTCCTCTGCTAACGTCAGGTGGGTAAGCCACGGGAGTGCGCGCGCCGCGCACTGAGAGGCCCCAGCGGGATCGAGGGGCGACCGTTTGAACCTGTCCGGATCATGCCGGCGTAGGAAGGAGCCCTGTTTCATCATGCCTGCTCGCGTTACCACTGGCCCTATTTATCGCAGCCGCAAGGTCTATCGGGAGGTGGAGCACCGCAATACCGATGGCAGCGTTACCGCGCTGCGCCTCCCGGCCCGGACGATCGAGTTGACCACGGGGGAGGACTTTGAGGTGTATGACACCTCGGGCCCGTACACGGAGGAGAACCCCGATCTTGACCTGGAGCGTGGTTTGCCGCGCGCCCGCGAGTCCTGGGAGCGCCCCGCCCCGGTGGCGGCGAGCACGGAAAACCCCAACCTGCGGGTGCAAACCCAGTTGGCGTGGGCGCGGGCGGGGATCATCACGCCGGAGATGACCTTTTGCGCGGCCCGCGAGGGCATGGAGCCGGAGTTTGTACGCCGCGAGGTGGCGGCGGGGCGGGCGGTGATCTGCGCGAACCGGAGGCACCCGGAGGTGGAGCCGATGATTATCGGCCGGGCCTTTGCGGTGAAGATCAATGCGAATATGGGTAATTCCGTGGTGACCTCCTCCATCGCGGAGGAGGTGGAGAAGATGGTGTGGGCTACCCGCTGGGGTGCGGATACCATCATGGATTTGTCCACCGGCTCGGATATTCATGAGACGCGCGAGTGGATCGTGCGCAATTCCCCGGTTCCGGTGGGCACGGTGCCCATCTACGAGGCGTTGGAGAAGGTCAAGGGCGATCCCACCCGGCTCACCTGGGAGATTTATCGGGATACGGTGATCGAGCAGTGCGAGCAGGGGGTGGATTATATGACCGTTCATGCCGGGGTGCTGCTGCGGTATGTTCCCCTGGCGGCGGAGCGGGTGACGGGTATTGTTTCGCGCGGTGGTTCGATCATGGCGGCGTGGTGCCTCAAGGAGCACCGGGAGTCCTTTTTGTACACGCACTTTGCGGAGTTGTGTGACATTCTGGCGCGTTACGATGTCACCTTTTCGCTGGGCGATGGCCTGCGTCCCGGCTCCATCGCGGATGCGAACGATGAGGGGCAGTTGGCGGAGCTGCGCACCCTGGGGGAGTTGACGCAGATTGCTCGCGCGCGGGGCGTGCAGGTGATGATCGAGGGGCCCGGCCACGTGCCGCTGCACAAGATTCCGGTGAACGTGGAGTGGGAGGAGGACTGGTGCCACGGCGCGCCCTTTTATACCCTGGGGCCGCTGACCACGGATATCGCCCCGGGCTACGATCACATCACCTCCGCGATCGGCGCCGCGGTGATCGGCCAGGCGGGCACGTCCATGCTGTGTTACGTCACGCCCAAGGAGCATCTGGGGTTGCCTAATCGCGATGACGTCAAGGTGGGGGTGATTACCTATAAGATCGCGGCGCATGCCGCGGATCTGGCCAAGGGGCACCCCCGGGCGCAGGAGCGTGACGATGCGCTCTCCCGGGCGCGCTTTGAGTTCCGCTGGCACGATCAGTTTGCCCTGGCGCTTGATCCCGATACCGCCCTGGAGTTTCATGATGAAACCCTGCCGGCGGAGCCCGCCAAGACCGCGCATTTTTGTTCCATGTGCGGGCCCAAGTTCTGTTCCATGCGGATCTCGCAGGACGTGCGCGATTACGCCCGCGCGCACGGCCTCACCTCGGTGGAGGCGATCGAGGCGGGCATGGCGGAGAAATCCGAGGAGTTCAGCCGTTCCGGTGGGCGAGTGTATCTGCCGCTTACTCCACAAACCGGTACCCCATCCCGGCCTCGGTAAGAAAGTGCCGGGGGTGGGCGGGATCAAGCTCTAGTTTCTGCCGCACCTGGGAGAGGTACACCCGCAGGTAGTTGGTTTCCCGCTCGTAGGCCCCGCCCCACACGGCTTTGAGCAGGTCGGTCTTGGGCACCAGCTGCCCAGCGTGCCCGGCGAGGTAGGCTACCACGCCCCACTCGTGCGGGGTGAGGTGTATCGGCTCCCCGTCGCGCAGCACGCGGGACTGGGCGAGGTCGATGTGGAGCCGCCCGTCGCCTGTGCGTACCACCGGCGCGGCCTCGGTGCCGGGGTAGCGGCGCAGCGCGGCGCGCAGTCGGGCGAGGAGTTCTCCCATGGAAAACGGCTTGGTCACGTAGTCATCCGCGCCCTCGTCCAGGGCGTTGATCTTGCCCTCGTGGTCGTGGCGCGCGGAGATGATGAGCACGGGAACCTGGCTCCATGCGCGCAGGGAGCGCAGGACGGTGAGCCCGCTGGCGTCGGGAAGCCCCAGGTCGAGCAGGAGGGCGTGGGGCTGCCACTCCCGGGTGGCGCGCAGGGCCTCGGCGGCGGTGGTAGCCACGGTGACGTCGTAGTCGCGGGCGCGCAGGTGGATGAGCACCACGCGGGCGAGGGCGGTATCGTCCTCGACAACGAGAATGCGGGGGCGCGTCATTACGAGCTCTCCCTGGGCAGGCGCAGCGTCATGGTGGTGCCGCCGCCGGGGGTATCGGATACGCGGATCGTGCCGCGCATGGCTTCCGTGAATCCCTGCACCACGGCGAGGCCCAGGCCCAGGCCGGTGCCCGTATCGTTGCGGTTGAGGAAGGGCGTGAAGAGGGTATCGCGCTGCGCGGCGGGGATACCGGGGCCGTGGTCGATCACCTGGATTTCCACCGAATCCTCCGCCGCGCGGGCGCGCACCACCACGGGGGCGGCCCCGTGGGTGAATGCGTTGCGCAGGAGGTTGACCAGACAGCGTTGGAGCAACCCGTGATCGCCCAGGATCGGCGGCAGGGCGGGGGTAATCTCCAGGTGGACTTCCGCGCGGTGTTCGGGTTGTTCCTGCACGGCGGCCGCGATCACCTCGGCGGGCCTCAGCGGGCGACGGTGCACGGCGATGCTCCCGGAGTTCAGGCGGCTCATGTCCAGGAGGTTGCCCACCACGGTTTCGAGCCGATCGGCGGACTCCTCGATGCTTTCGATCAGGGCGGTGCGTGCCTGCGCGGGGAGGGGGACGTCGTCAAGCAAAAGCCCGGACACGGCGGCCTTGATGCTGGCGAGTGGGGTGCGTAGGTCGTGGGAGACGGCGGCGAGCAGGGCGGAGCCCACGCGGTTGCTGGTGGCCAGGGCTGCGGCGGCGCGGCGGGCGGCGTCGATCTCCTGCCGATCCATCAGGGCGGTGATCCGCGCCCCGTGGGCCTCGATCATGGCGATCTGCTCCGGGGTGATGTCGCGCCCGGCCAGGATCAGGCGCAGGAAGGGGCCCAGTTCCACGTGCCCATCGCGGCCGGGATCCCAGGCATCGCCAAGGCCACGCTCGGCGGTGGATTCGAGGGTGACCCATTGGTGGCTGCCGGGGGATCGACGCTGAATATCCACCCGATCCAGGGAGAAGGTCTGCTGAATGTGGCGCAACAGGGAGGGGAGGTCATCGCCCTCGTGGAGGGCGCCGCGCGCGAGATCGCCCAGGATGATGGCCTGGTTTTGGCGATGCTGCGCCTGGTGCGTGCGCCGCGCCGCGACATCGACGACCCACGCCACGCTCACCGCCACGATGAGGAAAAAGACGATGCTGATGAGCGATTCCGGCTCCGTGATAGTCAGCGTGTGCTCCGGGGTGGTGAGGAACCAATTGACCAGCAGGGAACCGGAGAGCACCGCCAAGATCGCCGGGCGCAGCCCCCCGGCCAGGGCGGCGAACACCACGATGGTGAGGTACCCCAGCAACACCGCCCCCAGATAATCGGAACCGGGATTAAGCCGCAGCAGCGCGAGCGTGACCAGCGGCGGCGCCCCCGCCGCCAGCGCCCAGCCCAGCGCCCGCCGCCCCGCGCCAAGGTAACTAGGAGCGCTTGACGACGCCCCCGTGGCCCCCTCCCGCCGCTCCTCCGAGGAGGCCACGATGTGCACGTCCACGTGCCCGGCCTGGTTGATGATCTGGCGGCTCAGCTGCGCGCCCCGAGAAGAGGGCCGCCAGGGGCGCAGGCGGCGCGGCCCCAGGCCGATCACCAGCTGCGAGGCCCCCTGGGTGTGGGCAAAACCAAGGAGGGTATCGGCCACGTCATCGCCGGAGATCACGCGCCAGGCCCCGCCCAAATCCTCCGTGAGGCGCTGCAACCGCCGCAAGTCCTCGGGCGCGCAGAAGGTGGGGGCATCCTCCACGGCCACGTGCACCACCACCAGCTCCCGATCAGCCACCCGCCCGGCGATGCGCGCCCCGCGCCGGATCAGGGCCTCGGAGCCGGGCGCGCCGGAAACCCCCACCACCACGCGCTCACGGGTGGGCCACGAGCCGCGTATTCCCTGCTCGGCGCAGTACTGGGCCATGCCCTCCTCCACCTTGTCCGCCAGCCAGAGCAGGGCCAACTCCCGCAGCGCGGTGAGGTTGCCCAGGCGGAAGTAATTATTCAAGGCGCGCTGGGCGGCCTCGGCCTGGTAGATCAACCCCTGGGCCAGGCGCACGCGGAGGGTATCGGGAGAGAGATCCACCAGCTCGATCTGATCGGCCTCGCGCAGCACCCGATCCGGCAGTGTCTCGCGCTGACGCACCCCGGTGATGGCAAAAACCACGTCGTTGAGGGATTCCACGTGCTGGATATTCAGGGTGCTCAGCACGTTAATCCCGGCGTCGAGGAGCCGGTGCACGTCCTGCCAGCGCTTGGCCTCCGGGGCTCCGGGGCCGCCCACCACGGTGTGCGCCAGCTCGTCCACCAGCACGGTCTCCGGGTGAGCGCGCAGCACCGCCTCCACATTGAGTTCCCCATACTGCTGGCTCCCGGAGGGCAGGCGGGGTAGGCGCGGAAGAACCTCCAGGCCCTCCACCAGGGCGGCCGTGCGGGGGCGTCCGTGATCCTCCACCACGCCCACCAGCACGCGGTGGCCCTGGGCGGCAAGCTCGTGGGCCTCGTGCAGCATGGCGCAGGTTTTACCCACGCCGGGGGCAAAACCCAGGTAGATCTTGAGCTTGCCCCGTGTGACCCCGTCCATCAGGCCTCCTTATGCCCGCCGTGCGTTATTGGGCAGCGCCATCGGTCACGGCGTCCGCCAGGGCGGCGTTGAGCGTGGTCACGTTCACCAGGGCGCCGCCGGGGGAGCCGGGCAGGGCATGGCGCTGGCGGCTGCGGGCGATGAGATCCCGCAGCCGTGCCTCGGATAAACCCGTGTGCCGGGCCACCCGGGGCACCTGAGCCTCAGCATATTCCTGAGAGACGTGGGGGTCGAGTCCCGAGCCGCTGGCGGTGAGTGCCTCCGGGGGGACCTCGCCGGGGGCCAGGTGCTCACGCGCGGATACGTCCCGGCGGCGCTCCTCCACCTCCTGCCGATGGGCGGGATCGGCGGGGGAGGCGTTGGAGGCCTGCCCCGCCCCGGCGCTGGGGCGGGGATAAAACCAGGCATCGCCCTGCGGGGCCTGCGCCAGCAGGGCGGAGCCCCGCAGGTTCCCGGCGGAATCATAGAGGGGCGAACCCGCCGCCTGGTGCGGCAGCACCACGGCCCCAAAGCCCACCAGGAACAGGGGATAACACAGCCCCAGGATCAGGGTAAAGAGCGCCAGGGCCACGCCGCCGGCGCGCGCCGCGCGCAGCGCGCGGGAGAGAGGAAAAGACGTCATCAGAGCAAACCTCCGGGAAGAGCGGTGAGCAGAAGATCAATGGCCTTGATCCCAAGGAAGGGCACCACCATGCCGCCCAGGCCAAAGATGGCGAGGTTGCGCCGCAGCAGGGCATCGGCGCCGCGCGGGCGGTATGCCACCCCACGCAGGGCCAGGGGAATAAGCCCCACGATCACCAGGGCGTTAAAGATCACGGCGGAGACGATGGCCGTCTGCGGGCTGTGCAGCCGCATGATGTTGAGCACCGCCAGGCCGGGGAAGGTGGAACTGAACATGGCCGGAATGATGGCGAAGTACTTGGCCACGTCATTGGCGATGGAAAAGGTGGTCAGCGCGCCGCGCGTTATCAGCAGTTGCTTGCCGATGTGCACGATGTCGATGAGCTTGGTGGGATCACTATCCAGGTCAATCATGTTCCCGGCCTCCTTGGCGGCGGAGGTGCCCGTGTTCATGGCCACGCCCACGTCCGCCTGCGCCAGGGCGGGGGCGTCGTTGGTGCCATCCCCGGTCATGGCCACCAGGTGCCCGGCGGCCTGCTCCTTGCGGATCAGCGCCAACTTATCCTCCGGGGTGGCCTCCGCCAGCACGTCATCCACGCCGGCCTCGGCGGCGATCGCGCGGGCGGTCAGGGCGTTATCGCCGGTGACCATCACCGTGCGTATCCCCATGCGGCGCAGTTGAGCAAACCGCTCCGGCATACCCGGCTTGACCACGTCCTTGAGGTGAATCACCCCCAGCAGCACGCCGGAGACGGCCTCACCGGTGGCGGGATCGCAGGAAAGCCGCGCCACCACCAGGGCGGTGCCACCGGAGGCGCTGATCTCCGCCACGATCGCGGTCACGCGCGGGGGCACCACCCCGCCGAGCCGCTCCACGCACCCGCAGACCTCACTGGCGGATCCCTTGACGATCCGCTCGTGCGGGCTCAACTGGGCCCCGCTCATGCGGGTTTGGGCGCTAAACGCAATGAAGGAGAGGCCCGGATACTCCCGGGGATCAACCGGGGCCGCCAGGGAATCCGCCAACTCCACCACGGAGCGCCCCTCCGGGGTCTCATCGGCCAGGGAGGAAAGCTGACAGGCCAGGGTGAACTCCGGCGCCGAGGTGGCCCCCACCGGCACCAGATCCACGGCCCGGCGATCCCCCACCGTGATCGTGCCCGTCTTATCCAGCAACAGGGTAGACACATCGCCCGCCGCCTCCACCGCGCGCCCGGACATAGCCAGAACGTTGCGCTCCACCAGCCGATCCATACCGGCGATACCGATGGCGGAGAGCAGCGCCCCGATGGTGGTGGGAATGAGGCACACCATCAGCGCCACCAGCACCACCGGGGACTGCTCCGCGCCGTTAAAAGCCGCCATCGGGGCCAGGGTGAGCACCACCAGGGTAAAGATGATGGTGAGCACCGTCAGCAGCGTTCCCAACGCCAACTCGTTGGGGGTCTTGTGCCGCTGCGATCCCTCCACCAGGCCGATCATGCGATCCATAAACCCCTGGCCCGGCTCGCTGCTGATCCGCACGATGATCCGGTCGGAGAGCACCGTGGTACCGCCGGTCACCGCGCAGCGATCACCCCCGGACTCCCGAATCACCGGGGCGGATTCCCCCGTGATCGCAGACTCGTCCACGCTGGCGGCACCGGCCACCACGTCGCCGTCGGCGGGAATGACCTCCCCGGCTGCTACCAGCACGTGATCGCCCCGACGCAGGGCTTCCGCGCCACCCGTGCTCCCCGTGGAAAGGGGGGCGTCAAGAGGCGTATCCGGGGGAACGCGCCGGGCGGTGAGCTGCCCCTGCGAGGAGCGTAACGACGCCGCCTGGGCCCGCCCCCGGCCCTCCGCCACGGCCTCGGCCAGCACGCCGAAGAACACCGTGGCCCACAGCCATGCGGAGAGGAAGAGCGTGAAGAAACTGGGGTGTATGGCCCCGATGATCAGGGTGAATGCCGCGCCCACCTCCACGAGGAAAAGCACCGGAACCCGGATCAGGGAGCGGGGATCGAGCTTGCGTGCCGCCAAGGGCACGGCGGAAAGAAAAGAAGTGGTGGTCATAGCGAGAAAGCCTCCGCACACGGGCCGAGAACAAGAACAGGAAGAAACGTCAGCGCGCCCACGATCAGCGCCACCCCCACCACGAGCCCCACGAAGAGGGGACGGTGCGTGGGCATGGTGCCCGCCGTGGCCGGGCGTGGGGCCTGCTCCGCGAAAGACCCCGCCAGGGCCAGCACCATGACGATGGGCAGGAACCTACCGGCGAGCATGACGCAGCCCAAGGCGATGTTGAACCACGGGGTATTGGCGTCGATCCCGGCAAAAGCGGAGCCGTTATTATTGGCCGCGCTGGCGAAGGCGTACACCAGCTCGGTGAAGGCATGCGGGGCATCCGTGGCGGTGGACAGGCTCGCGCGCGTGCCGGGCAGCACCACGGAAAGCGCCACGCCGCTTAGCACCAGGGCGGGCATGACCAGCATGTACAGGCACACCTTGATGATCTGCTGCACGCCGATGCGCTTGCCCAGATACTCCGGGGTGCGCCCCACCATGAGGCCGGCGAGGAACACCGTGAGCAAAGCCACGATCACCATGCCATACAAACCAGAACCCACGCCCCCGGGGGAAACCTCCCCCAGCAGCATGTTCAGCAGCAAAACCCCGCCGCCCAGCGGGCTATAACTCGAATGGAAGGAATCCACCGCCCCCGTAGACGTCATGGTGGTGGACACCGCAAAAAACGCCGAGGGCACCGCGCCAAAGCGCAACTCCCGGCCCTCCAGGCTTCCACCCATGCTTTCCGACGCCACCACGGCCGCCAGGGAGGCACAAAACAGCACGCCCATCGCCCCTAGCAACGCCCAGCCCTGCCGACGATCCCCCACCAGCACGCCAAAAGTACGGGTGAGGCACACCGGAATGAGCAGAATCAGAAAAACCTCCACCATGTTGGACAAAGCCGTGGGATTCTCCAAGGGGTGCGCGGAATTGGCCCCAAAGTACCCGCCGCCATTGGTGCCCAACTCCTTGATGGCCTCCTGCGAGGCCACTGGCCCACCCGGAATCACCTGTTCACCCCCGGTGAACGTGCTGATACCCGTGGCGGGGTGAAGGTTCTGGATCACCCCCTGAGATAACAACACCACCGCAGCAATAGCCGCCAACGGAAGGAGAATCCGCAGCACGCAGCGAGTGAGATCCACCCAGAAAACCCCGATCCGTCCCCGCTCATCGCGGCAAGCGATCCCCCGGATCAAAGCCACCGCCACGCTCATGCCCACCGCCGCAGAAAGAAAGTTCTGCACCGCCAGGCCCGCCATCTGAATAAGCGGACTCATGGTGGACTCCCCGGCATAAGACTGCCAGTTGGTATTGGTAATAAAGGACGCCGCCGTGTTCCACGCCTGATCCGGGGCCACCGCCCCCATACCCTGAGCCAGGGGCAACACTCCCTGGACGCGCTGCAAGAGGTACAGCACCGCCAGGCTCAACGCGGAAAACACCAGAACGCTCGCCGCGTAGCGCGGCCAGCGCTGCGAGGAATCCGGCTGCACCCCCATGAGGCGGTACAGGATCCGCTCCAGGCGGGTATGGCGCGGGCTGGAAAACACACGGGCCATGTACCCGCCCAACGGCAGGTACGCGGCCGCCAAGGCCGCCAGCACCAAGACAACGGGAACGGCGGCGAGCAGGGCGGGAGAGAGCGCGGCGATCATGAGAAATCCTCCGGGCGCAACAGGGCCACCACGAGGTAGCCCAGGGCGGCCACCCCCAGAATGAGGCCAGCCAGGCAATCCCACGTCATAGGGAATCCACCCCCTTCACCGCCAGGAGCAGGCAGAAGAAGATCGCGTCGGTGAGGGCGAGGAAGAACAGATCACTAACCATGCGCAACAACCTAAGCCCGGGCGGCGGGGAGGAGGGCGGATCTTAACGGAATCTTGACGGGCCTTGACGGTTGGGTGGGGCCTGGGCAATCGTGATGCCCATGAGGGCAGCGGAGATCAAAGCAGGGTTCCGGGACTACCTGAACCGGCGGTGGGCGCAGGAGCCGATCATGGTGGAAACCCCCGAGGGCCTTGCCGTGCGCGACGATGAACTAGGGCTCATCCCCGTGGCGGGCAGTGATGCACAGTGGGAGGAATACTGGCGTGGTTGTTCCCGGGCCGATCCGCATCCTTTTTCGCTCATGGCGGTGCACCTGGACGAGGCCCTTGCGATCATTGAGTTCCGGGAATACCAGCACCCCGGAATCGTGGCGGAGCCGGGAGGATTCCACGCCACCCAATACGTCACGCTCAGCCAGCGGGCGGAAAAGATCAAGCGCGAATTTTGCGCTTACGTCAACGAATCCTGGTTTCTGCGCGAGATGGGGATGGCTCCGGGTAAGAATGAGGAGGGCGGGCTCATTGAGCAGCCGCAGGAGATATGGGTGGCGGGTGACCCCAGGATTGCCCTGGTGGGCAGCGCGGCGGATTGGGTGGAGTGCGCCAGCAGACACTCCGGCGCGGAGCACTCGGAATATCTGCTCATGCTCATGGCTCTGGACGAGGCCCTTGATGGGATCGCTGAGCGGGGAGAAGCCCCGCAGGCCATGCGGGTAAGCGGCGCGGGCTTTGCGGCGGAGTGACTGAGTTTTCGGCAGATCCCCGATGTGTGCCTACAAAAACGCCTCCCGAATCCGTGCAGGATCCGGGAGGCAGAGAAGCGGGGTGGACGCCCTGGTTTTTAGGACAGCGGCGGTGCCGGCGGGAAGCCGGGCATCAGGCTGCCGATACCGGCGAGGGCATAGGAAAGGACGTCCCCGGCGACGTCGATAAGGCTCAGGCTCACGCTCAACATGTGTTCTCCTCTGGTAGAAACTATGCCTCAGTCTAGCCAATCCGCAGCCTGGCGAGGCAAACGCGAAGGGTGCGGGAGCCTAAACGGCGGCGATGACGAGGAAGATCGTGGCCAGCAGCGGGAACGAACCCTGCTTGATGGCGGCCTGGCGGTGCGGGGCAGAGGAGACGAACAAGACGATCGCGGCCGCGAGCATGGGGGTCACTCCCGCTAGCCCCAGCGTGATGCCCACGGTGCGGCTCCACAGCAGGGCTATCAGCCCGGCAAAGACGAGCACGGCCAGGAAGAAGTTATAAAAACCCTGGTTATAGGCGTTGAACTTGGTCAGCCGGGCGGATTCCGGGGTGGTGCCAAAGAGCGCCCGGGCCCGCTCGCCCTCCCAGGCGAAGGACTCCAGGTAGAAGATGAATACGTGGACGAGGGCGGCCAGGAGGGCAAAGGTAAAACCGAGGGCGAGCATGGTGGGGTGAGGGGTCCTTTCAAAAAAGAGGCCCCGCAGCGGGGTAGCGCCTCCGGGGTGATGCCGGAGGGCCCAAGCGCGGGAAGAATACGATATGCCTTATACCTTAACAGCGCCGCCCCTTGAGGTATTCCTGCGCGGGGCGGGGTGACTCGCCGCTCCGGCTGGGGAGGCTAGTCCCCGTATTCGTTCCCCTCGTCCGAGGGTGCCGTGGGTTCTGCCCGTTCCTTCTCTGTGTTGCGTCGGTTCCACGCCTGGCGCAGGCGCTGGGAACCCCGCCGGTACCACTCGCGGACATCGGGGGTGTCCCCGGCCGCGCTGAAGGCCGATTCCTCGGCTCCGGCCGCCGCGACGTGAGAGACGACGGCGGAGGTATGAGAACGGGGAGCGGAGGCCTCGCGCAGCGCGCGTCCCGGCTCGCGGGCGGGAACGGCGGCGGCCAGCAGGAAGAGCACGGTGATGAGGAGGGTGGCTAGGAGCCCGCCCCAGGGCACGCCCATGCCGTCATCCTCGAAGCTGGTGGTGGAGGCGAGCGGCCAAAAGAGCAGAAGCACCACCACGGCCAGGGGAGTCCACAGCGCATCCTGGTAGCGGCGGGGCCGCACCATCGCCAGGATTCCCGCGATGGGAAGCACCAGCATGAGCAGGGAATGCGTCCATAGTAAGGGGGAGGCGAGGTAGGCGGCGCTGAGCCACCCGACGAGCAGGATCTCCTGGGTGTACCGGGCGTTGAGCCATGCCGCCCAGCAGGTGGCGGCGGCGACCAACAGCGCGATGAGCAGCGGAACCAGGTGCGCCCACACGGGAACGCTGGTCAGCACCTGGGTATCGATCCCGCGCGGCAGCGGTTCCCGGTAGCCCATGACGATGGCGCTAAACGCCTGGTTTTCCTTGTCAATAACGGCCCCGCCGAGTACATCGCGCAGCGCCGCCACCCATTCCCGCACGCTGAACAGGCCGGCAAACAGCGCGGAGAGCACCACCGTGGCTCCTGCTCCCACGACGGCCCAGGCCCCAGCCAGGCGGGTGCTCGACCACAGCAGCAGCGGAATGATGAGCACCAGGGGGGTCATGGTGAGGGAGCAGGCTATACCGAGCACCAAGCCGCTGAGCAGGGGGAATCTGCGCGCCACGGTGAGCGCCCAGGTGGCGGCGGCGAGGGTGAGCACGCTGATATGGCCGGTGGCGCTGCCCACCTGGAAGGCGGAACTAAACCACGCCGCGAGGGAGACGGGGATCAACCAGGCCAGGGGCATGGTGCGCTTGCACCACAGGGTATAAGCGCTGGCCATCAGCAGGACGAGGCTGAACCCCTGCGCGAGGGCCAAGAGAAATTGAGCAATCCCAAAGGGGAGGACGGCGGTTAGGGGCGCGATGAGCGCCGCGAGTAGGGGCAGGTAAAGGAAGGGTTGATCGGGGTAGGCGGAGAAAGAATAGAGCTTAAAGGTGTCGCCGGAGCGCACGTATTCCCCGGCGGTCCAGATGGTAGCGAGGTTATCGCTGTCCGTTTGGGTGATCCACAGCAGGGCGTTAGCGATGCCCATGAGGGTGGCCACGATGAGGATCGCGGGGCTCAGCGTGCGCGAGGACACTGCGGCGGAACTCGTGTGCGATCCCATGCTAGGAGGCGATCCTTTCTTCTCGGTGGGAAAAGGGGGTGCTTCTGCGCCTGGTGGGGCGAGGCGCAGCGCGATGAGTGCGCGGCGCGCCCGCCACCAGCAGGAAGAGAATCAGGTGGAGGGAGAGGGAAACCAACCCCAGCCACGGGACGTAGAACGGGGACTCCTGGGCAAAGGGAGGAAGGAGCAGCGCGGTGAAAAGCGCCAGGGCGGGGTAGACGATCCTGACGCGGTTCCGGGGGGTCAGCGCCAGGGTTCCCATGATGGGCAGGGCCACGATGATGAGATAGTGCGTCCACATGATCCCCGCGGTGAGGGTGGCCAGGGTGAAGCCTCCCACGGAGAGAATCTCAAAGGCGCGCTCCCGGTTGCGCAGCGCGGCCCAGCACACCCCCGCGAGCCCCACGAGGGTGGTGCCACGGGAGATCGCGGTGATCCACAGGGGAATGTCCGCCACGATGGGCACGTGAAGTTCCTCGATGCGCTTGCCGATCTGCATGGTGGTTTCCGTGCTGGGCTCCAACAGGACGGAGACAAAGCTTTGGTTCACCGTGTCCACGAGCCCGCTGCTGTTGAGCCAGGATAGGGTGCTCATCCACTCCCCGAACACGTCCCTACCGGCAAGGATCAGGGAAAGCCCCACTATCGACGCCGCCGTGGCCGCCGTCACCACGGCCGCGCGCCGGGTTTCCCGGAACATTCCCAGGGGAATGAGCAGGCTCAACGGGGTTAATTTGATGGCCGCCGCGATTCCCAGGACGAACCCCGAGAGCACGGGGCGGTGGGCGGCCATGGCTAGGCCGTAGGCGATGGCGGCCAGGATGAGCGGGGTGGTCTGTCCGATGCTGGAGGAAAGTTGAAAGGCGGCGGTGAGCCATAGCACGGTGGTGGCGGCCGCGAGGTGCGGCAACCGCATGGGCTTTTTGAACCACAGGGTATAGGCCGAGGCGACGAGCGTGACCAGGCAGAATCCCTGGGCGAAGGTCAGGATCACCTCCGAGGTGCCGTAGCTCATGATCTGGGTGAGCAGGGCGGTAAACCAGGCCACCAGGGGTATGTGCACGAAGGGGTGGGGGAAGTTGTAGTTGGGGTTACCCTCCACGTAGGCGTCCCAGACTCGTGCCGTCCAGCGGGAAAAGTCCTTTTCCCAGATGTCGTAGAGCAGGTGAGTGTCCCCGCGCGTGACCATCTCTCCCGCGATCCACAGGGAGGCCCAGTCATCCGTGGACTGGCGGTGAAACCAGATCGCCGCGTTGGCCACGCCAAAGAGCAGGGCAAAGATCAAGGTGGCGGGGCTGAAAACGCGGGTGCGGTGGAGCGAGCGACGCGGCATACAGGTACTTTTCACACTATGGGAGGCGATGGGTTCACACGGGCTCGCTGAGCCCTTATGAGGGTTATCGCGGCGGACTTCTTTGATGTTAGCCGGTGGGGTTCCGGCTCCCGGCAGCGGAGGTAGTTTTGCATCTGATAGCTGTGGTGGATGTCAGTAAAAAGTATGCTTTACGCGGTGCCTATGGTCGGAGTAGTGTTCCCTTACTAAGGCACCCCTTAAATGGAGGGGCTTGGGATTTTCTGAGAGGAAACTGAAAAGATATGCGCTCCGCCTCGCCTTGGAAAGCATGGGCGGCCTCTGTGGCCGTCGCCGGTTTAAGCCTCGTATCAGTGCCGGTGGTGGGGCCGACCGTCGCGTCGTCGATAGTGCCCGTAGCGCACGCCCAGGAATGCCTGGGCCTGGCCGACGGCACCCTCGATTGGGGCATCAAGCAGTCCTTCCGCAACTATCTCACCGGCCCCATCGCGATGGGCGGCTGGGAACTCGACGGCGCGGAGTTCCACGGAGAGGAGAAAGGCAGCGATGGAGCGTTCCGCTTCCCCGCCGACGCCGAACGCGCCGCCCTCGGCAGCGATGATGCGGATATTCCCCTGCGCGGCTCCGTGCACCTGACCGGGCACTTCGGTGCCCTCAGCATCACCATGAGCGATCTTGAGGTGCAGATCCGTGGCACCCAGGGGCAGATCGTGGGCCGCATGGGTAGCGATTCCCCGGCCCCGCTCTCTAGCGTGTTGGGCTTCGGCGGAGGCACCCAGGAGCGCGTCCCCCTGGCCACGCTCAGCCTCGATCAGCCCCTCTCCCAGGCTCTCGCCGCCGATGGTACCGCCACGTTCACCGCCACCACCCGGCTCACGGAGGAGGCAAACCAGGCCCTCGGCGGCAACTACGGGGAGGGCAATAACGAGGGCGATACCGCGACCCTGCGGCTGCGTACCGCGCCGAGCCAGGGCGAATGCGGAGCCGTGGATACCTCGGTGCCGTTGGCACAGGCCCCGGGGCGGGAGGCTGAACCCGCCGCCCCCGCCGTTCCTGCCCAGAGCCCGGCTCCGGCAGCGGAGACGAGGCCCGCCGCCGCGCCCGCTCCCACAAACGCCGCCGAGTGCGCCGAGGTCACCTCGGCCTCCGCGGGGTGGGGCATCAAGCAGTCCTTCCGCAACTATCTCACCGGCCCCATCGCGATGGGCGGTTGGGATCTCGACGGCGTGGAGTACCGCGGATCCCAAGGCGGCGCGGACGGGCAATTCGCCTTCACCTCCCCGCAGGGCCAGGCCACCGTCACCCCGGAGGGGGCGGACATTCCCCTGGCGGGCTCCCTCAGCCTGCACGGGCACATGGGCCTGCTCAAGATTGATATGAGCAACATGAGCGTGAAGGTGCGGGGTAACCAGGCGCAATTCATCGCGGATTTTAGCTCCAATACCGTCAATCGTCCCGCTGCCGGGGCCAAGGTCACGGGGCAAGAAACCGGCACCCAGGCCGTCATCGCGGAGTTCACCCTGGATAATCCGATCACGCAGGACGCCCTGGCCTCCGGGGAGGTGCACCTGAGTGGCGGGGGATACATCACGGCGGAGGGAAACCGGGCCTTTGGCGGCAATTACGGGGAGGGAAACAACCAGGCCGATCCCCTGGACGTGACCCTCGCCGTCAGCGGGGCGGCGGAGTGCGGTACCGGCGAGGGCCTGAGCGACTACTCAGCCAGCAGCCCGGCCACCGCGGGCGAGGGCACCCAGGCGCCGTCGGGTACCGGCGGCCAGCAGCCCGCCCCGGCCACCTCGCCGGGCCAGGGTCAGCCCGCGCTCAACGTCGCGGCACCGCAACAGGCCGCCGGGACCCCGGCCTCAAGTGGGAACTCGGGGGCGTCGATCAGCGCGGGCGGGACGTGCGATGAGGCGGCGACCAAGGCGGTCTCGGACGCGCGCCTGGGCTGGGGAGTGAAAGATTCCTTCCGCACCTACGTGCGCGGCCCGATCGCTCATGGCGGGTGGCGGTTGAGCGGGGCCACGGAGTCCGGCGGGGCCTTCGTATTCAGCGGAAAACAGGGGGCGGTGGATACCTCGGCGGCGCGCGGCACTATCAGCCACGGCGGATCGGTGACGTTCTATGGGCACGACGGAGTGCTCAACACCACCATCGCCAACCCCGAGGTTCAGTTCGCGGGCGGGGGAGGAACGCTCATCGCGGAGGTGACCTCGAACGATACCGAGGGCAACACCGTGAACTACGGGCGCATCGCCGTGGCCGACCTGGCGGTGAACACCAGCGTCAGCGGGGACGTGATCGACGGCACCGCCGCCGCCTCGCTCACGCAGGCCGGGGCGACGGCGCTGGGCAACTTCTACCCGGCCGGCACCGAGATGTCCCCGGTGACCTTCAAGGCGGCGCTCTCCGGCGGCGCGAGCTGCGGGGCCGTGACCGGCGCGGAGGCGGCGAAGAGCGCCGGGGCGGGGGCCAAGACCCTCTCCAAGGAGGAGATCGCGGCGCTGGAAAAGTCCGGGGAAACTAACACCGATAACCCGGAGACCACGGAGGCGGAAGCGCCCATGGAGGTGGACGCCGCGCGCTCGGGCTCGCGCACCAGCCTGCTGGATAGCGATCAGGTTGCC
The DNA here is from genome assembly GCF_001412105.1 of Corynebacterium oculi. GTDB lineage: Bacteria > Actinomycetota > Actinomycetes > Mycobacteriales > Mycobacteriaceae > Corynebacterium > Corynebacterium oculi. Next base: position 84,289 of record NZ_LKST01000004.1, on the reverse strand, counting down.
CCGCGCAGCGCGGCGGTGGCGCTGGCGGAAAACCCCATGACCCCGCCCTCCCTGGCGGTTATGGTGCTCGGCCTGGCGGGGCTGGGCGTGTACCTACTGATGGGCCGCAGGGCGGCAAAGAAAACGGAAGGCGATTATGAAGAATAAGGCAACCACGCTGGTGGCCCTGGGGCTGGTGGTGAGCCTCAGCACCCTGGGCCTGAGCGCCTGCGGTAACTCCGGCGAGAGCGGCCACGCCGCCGGGGACGCCGCGACCAGTGCCGTGGAACAGCTGCCCGCGCGCGGCGAGGCCCCCGATCCCCATACCCTCCGGGGCCCCTCCTCCGCGCAGCCGGTGGGGGACATCGTGCCGGTCGCGGAGGCCCCTCAGCCGCAACTGCCCGTGAGCTTTAGCGACGCCACCGGAACCCCCGTGGAGGTTACCGACGTCTCCCGCATCCTCGCGCTCGATCTCTACGGCACGCTCTCGCGCACCGTGAGCGGCCTGGGCCTGGGGGCGAACATCGTGGGGCGCACCGTCTCCTCCGAGGAGCCGGCCCTGGCCGATCTCCCCGTGGTCACCGAGAGCGGGCACAGCCTCAACGCCGAGGCGATCCTGCAACTACGCCCCAGCGTGGTGCTCGTGGACGAATCCGTGGGCCCACCCGAGGTGATCCAGCAAATCCGCGACGCCGGAATCCCCGTGGCGGTGCTTGACCCCCGCCGCACCCGCGATTCCCTGGAAGATGACATCACTCTGGTGGCCGGGGCCCTGGGCGTGCGCGAGGAAGGCAAGGCCTTAGCCGAGCGCACCCGCGCCCAGATGGATCAGGCCACCACCGAGGTAAGCGACCTAGCCCCCTACGGCGAGGACCGCGTGCGCATGGCCTACCTCTACATGCGCGGCAACGGCGGGGTGTTCTTCATCCTGGGCAAGGGCAGCGGCGCGGACGGAATGATTGAGGCCCTGGGTGGGCGCGACGTGGCCAGCGAGGCCGGGATCGTGGACGTCAAGCCCGCCAACGCGGAGTCCCTGGCCGAACTCAACCCCGAGGTGATCGTGGTGATGGAGAAGGGCCTGGAATCCGTGGGCGGCGTGGAGGGGCTACTGGCCCGCCCCGGCGTGGCGCAGACGGAGGCGGGGAAGAACCGCCGCATCGTCTCCCTCCCGGATTCCGAGGCCATCTCGATGGGCCCGCAGGCGGGCCTCTCCCTGGTGCGGGCGGCCAAGGCCGTGTACCTGGGTGAGGGCGGGGAGAATCAGTGAGTCTGGGGGAGGCTGATACAAGGCCGGGCCCTGCCGCTTCCGGGGAGCCGGAGGGCCCGGCGTTGGCGCGCTTGCCCCAGAGCGGTGCGGGCACTTCGGCGTCGGAAAGCTCGGCGTTGGCGCGTCGCGCCCGGGCGCGGCTGCTCACGCTGGTTGCGTTATCGGTAGCGCTACTGGTCTCTTTGGCGGCCAGCCTCGCGCTCGGGCAGTTCAGCCTCTCGTTCACCGAGGTAGGCCAGGCGCTGCGCGCCGGGCCGGGTGGGCAGGAACTCGCCAGCAGCGTGATCTGGCAGATCCGCCTGCCGCGCATCGTTCTGGGCCTGCTGGTGGGAGCGGCCCTGGCGGTGGCGGGAACCCTCCTCCAGGGGCTCTTTGGCAACCCCTTAGCCGAGCCCTCGGTGATCGGGGTGACCTCTGGGGCGGGCGTGGGGGCGGCCGCCGGAATAGTGTTTGGCCTGAGTTTCGCCGGGCTGGCTACCATTCCGCTGTTGGCCTTTATTACCGGGCTGCTCACCGCCGTGGCGGTGTACCGCCTGGCCTCCTTTGACAGGGAGGTGCGCGTGCTCACCTTGATCCTCACGGGCATCGCTGTGAACGCGGTGGCCGGGGCGGCGATCTCCATCCTGATCTTCCTGGCTCCCACGTCTGCGCGCGAGCAGATCATCTTCTGGCAGATGGGTTCCCTCAACGGCGCGCTGTGGTCGCACGTGGGCACCGTGGCGGCGCCCATCGTGGCGTGCGTGCTGGTGGCCTGCCTGATCGCGGGCCGCCTGGACGTGCTGAGCCTGGGCGAGCGCGCCGCCGAGCACGTGGGGCTCAACGTGAGCGCCACCCGCGTGCTCATCGTGGGGCTTTCCACCGCGCTGGCGGCCTCCGCGGTGGCCTTCGCCGGGGTGATCGGCTTCGTGGGGCTCATCGTGCCGCACATTCTGCGCCAGGCCATAGGTCCTTCCCACGGGTGGCTCATGGGGCTGTCCTGCCTGGGCGGCGGCGTGCTGGTCACGCTCTCCGATCTGGCGGCGCGCACGCTCATTCCCTTCGCGGACCTGCCCATCGGCGTCTTTACGGCGCTGGTGGGCGGGCCCACGTTCTTCCTGCTGCTGCGCCGCAGCCTGCGCCGAGGAGACCACGCATGAACCCCGTGATAGAGGCGCGCGGTATCGGCGTGCGGGTACGCGGCAGGGAATTGCTGAGGGGCGTCTCCCTTGGTGCATACCCCGGCGAGGTGCTGGGGCTCATCGGCCCCAACGGGGCGGGGAAGTCCACGCTGCTGGCCGCCCTGGCGGGAGATCGGGCTCCGAGCAGCGGGGAGGTGATGCTGGCGGGCAGGCCTTACGGCGAGTACCGCTCGCGCGAGGCCGCGCGTTTGCGGGCGGTCATGACGCAGGATACCTCCGTCTCCTTCGCCCACCTCGTGCGCGACGTGGTGGCCCTGGGCCGCACCCCCTGGCCCCGGGAGCCGCAGCGAGATCGAGAGATCATCGACTACGCGCTGGGCGTGCTCAACCTACACGAATTACAGGAACGGGACATCACCACGCTCTCCGGCGGCGAGCGGGCGCGCGTGGCCCTGGCCCGCGTGATCGCGCAGCAGGCGCGCTGCGTGCTCCTCGACGAACCCACCGCCGCGATGGACGTGGGCTACCAGGAGCACACCCTGCACCTGGCACGGCACCTGGTGGCTGCGGGGGTGGCGGTGATCGTGGTGCTGCATGACCTGGGGGCGGCCTCCCGGTTCTGCGACCGCCTGGCCCTGCTTTGCGACGGCCGTCTGGTGGAGGTGGGCACGCCCGAGGAGGTGTGCACCGCCGAACGGCTCAGCGAGGTGTACCAGTGGCCGGTGGCGGTGGACAAGGTTCCGGGGGTGGGGATGTGGATTAGACCCGCCGCAGCGGCGGAGGTGGAGTTCCCGCCAATGCCTGCGGGATAGCAGAAGGATTCTTCCGAAATGGGCTTTCGTGGGGTAGTCTGAGTGGTGATAAGGCCCCTTTCGGAAGGATATTTCCGAGAAAGATGATGGAAACACCATGATCGACGCACGCGAGGAAGCCCGAAAAATCGGGGCCGCTATCCGCGTTATACGTAAGGAATACATGCTCACCCAACAGCAATTGGCGGAACTATCGGGTCTATCCGACCGCACCGTGCGGGACATAGAAAAGGGCACTGGTACCGCCGGGCTGCACGCCGTGCTCACCGTGGCCGGGGTACTGGGTATGCGGGTGGAGATCGTGGAATGAGGGATATTGCGCGACTGAGGTTCGTGCGGGCGGCGGACGTGTACAAGAAAGGGCGGCGCGCTGCGGCCTTGGAACGTGGGGATACCGGCGGAATTTCTTTTTCCTACTTGCCGGGATATGAGGGTCCGCCGGTGGCTTCTACCTTGCCTGTGAGTACGGAATCCGTGTTTGGGCCGGGCGGTGGTGTGCCTGCGTTCTTTGCGGGGTTGTTACCCGAGGGGCATCGGCTCAGTTTGCTGCGGCGTGCCGCAAAAACCTCCCTGGACGATGAACTTACCTTGCTGCTCGCCATCGGGGAGGATACTCCCGGTGACGTTCAGATTGTGCCCGCCGGGGAACAACCGGGAACCCCGGAACCGCTTATCGCAGGGTTACCGAGTGAGGTAGATTTCCGGGACGTCGCGGAAATGGTGGATCACTATGGTTTGCCAGGAGTGCAGGAAAAGGCTTCTGCCTCGATGATCAATGCTCTGGTGGGCTGGCAGGGCGCGTATTCCATCTTGAAGCTTGATCCTCCGGATCACCCTCACCTTGTGCTCAATGAGGCCCTGCATCTCCGTCATGCGCGCCACCTGGGAATTCCCGTGGCCCAGCACCGGGTGGTGCCCGATAAGAACGATAAACCAGGACTGCTGGTGCGGCGGTTCGATCGCCTGGTTGTGTCCGATGGTGCCGTGGTGAGGAGTGGTTTAGAGGACGCCGCGCAGGTTTTGGACTTGCTTCCGGCGGCGAAATACTCGGTGGACAGTGAACGGGTAGTGCATGCCCTAGCAGCGCAAACAAACTCACCCGTGGTGGCCGCGAGAAACCTCTACATGCAGTTTCTTTTTGCCTGGCTCACCGGAAACGGTGATCTGCACGCCAAGAATCTTTCCATCGTGGAGAGTAAGAGCGGTACATGGAGCGTGGCCCCGATGTATGACATTCCTTGTACGGTGCTGTACCGGGATATGACGCTGGCGCTTCCCGTGGCGGGTAAAATAAAGAATCTGAAAAATCAGCACTGGGCGGAGTTTGCGGATTCCATCGGGCTCGCCCCGGCGGTGGCCGCCAGCGCGAATGAGCGGGTTCTCCGAGTGGCGGCAAAGATTGATCTCTCTGATTTACCGCTGAGTGGTTCTCCCCTCTATGGCGCGGCGCGAGAATTGGAGCGGCGCAGAATGAGGTTTGCTTAACCGCGCTTCTGCCACAGCGCGGCAGCGATTCCCAACACCCCTAATAGCACAAGAGCGTTCGTGGCAGCGAGCGCCGGATAGCCCCACCGCGCCACGGCTATCCCGGAGGTGATGGAACTGAGCCCCGCCGCGATATTGATGCTCATATCCAGCCTGCCCTGGAGGGTGATTCTGGCATTGGTCTCTGCGATGGTGGCGGCCAGGATGGAAGCGGAGATCATGCCGATGGACCAGCCAAAACCCACTCCGAAGAGCCCAACGACAAAGATGGGAAAGCTGCCCGGGCTGAAGATCAAGCACGTATAAGAGAGCCCAAAAACAATAGCCCCGGTGCACGCGACCACGGGAAAGCTGAGTTTCCGAATGGCCGCGCTCACTACTGGGCCAAGGACGTACATTCCTAGCAGGTGCGCCGTCATGACGAGCCCGGTACTGCCGGGGCCGAATGCCTTATCCGTATAAAGGGGCGCCATAGCCATGAGGCTCACCATCGTGGCATGGCTGAATATGCCGATGAGGAAGATTGCGGTATAGGCGGGCCGCCAGCGCAGCGGTGTTTTCCCGGTATCACCACGGACGGAGGAGCCTGCCGGTGCGGGGGCTTTCTCCTGGAGAAGAGGCACAAGGCCCAGCGCAAAGATCATGGCCGAGCACAGAAAAACCAGCGGCATGGGGGAATCGGTAAGCCGCGTAATCCAGCCGTGTATTTGTGGGCCCACCGCAGAACCGATGGCGGAACCAAGGAACACGGCGCTAATGGAGGTGGAGATGTGGGTGGGATCGGTGATCTTATCGGCGGCGGTGAAGCGGGAGAGAAGCGCGCTCACGGTACCACCGCCCAAGAGGAATAAGCCCACAAAGAGCGTCCAGTGCAGCGCGCCGGAGGCGCTGACCGCGAGGCCACATACCAGCGAGCCGATCACAGCAAGGCCAAGGGCGCAGCGCAGGGCCACCAGGCGGCTGTGCATGCGGGTGAGTTCCGTGCTCAGCGCCGTAATGAGGGTGGCACCGATAATGGTGCTGGTCTGGCGAGACCACCAAGGCTCTCGTTCCCGGTGACCGTGGCGGCGGCCAGCGCGGCCACGGTGAGATTAAGCCCCACCCCGGCGGAGGCGAAAACCTGGGCAAGTAGGAATGGCTAGATGTGTTTCATGGCGGGCATCGTGGTAGCAGCCCCTCTCAGCCATAAGCACATGAGACTCAACGCTAACCCCTTTCCTGTGACTTCAACCACCTGCGGGTTCTGCTATCTTCAGGCGCATGGCTGATTTCACCTTGACCCCGCAGGATCTCGCGCGTTTACGTAAAGCCGCCGATACCCCGCAGGTGCGCATGGCCACCAACGCCGTGACCACCACCGATGTCGATGAGGTGGCCCTGGATCGCCGCGCGGTGGTGGGGTTAAGCGTGGCCCCGGAGACCAAGCTTGATTCCCTCAAGGTCACCGATCAGAAGCAGTCCGGCCGGTGCTGGATGTTCGCGGCCTTCAACGTGTTCCGCCACCGGATCGCCCGGGATTTGGGTGTGCAGGACTTTGAGTTCTCGGAGGCTTACCTACAGTTCTATGACCTCCTGGGCAAGGCGGAGATCTTCCTTGATGCCATTGCGGAGCACCTGGATGACCTCGATGATCGCCGTGCCCACGCGCTGCTGCACGAACCGGTGGGTGACGGCGGGGAGTGGAATTACGTGGTGCACCTGGTGGAGCGCTATGGTGCGGTGCCCAAGTACGCCATGCCGGAGACCCACTCCAGTTCCCATACCGCGCACCTGCGCCGCGCGCTGAACACGGTGCTGCGCCGGGGCGTGGTGCGCCTGGCGGAGGGGGATGCCACCAAGGAGGGGATACTGCGCGACGTCCACCGGATACTCGCCATTCACTTAGGCGTGCCGCCGGAGAGGTTCGCCTGGCAGTATCGGGATAAGGAGGGGCAGTTTCACCGGGAGGGGCAGGTAACCCCGCGCGAGTTTGCCCAGCGCTACCTGCCCGCAGACCTCGGGGAGTACGTGGTGCTGGGGCACGATCCGCGCCCGCAGCGCGAGGTGGGGGTGCGCTACGCCATCGATACCCAGACGAGCGTGCCGGGCACCTCGCTGTTTACATACCTCAACGCGGAGCTTGCCGACGTCACCCGGGCGGCCGTCGATAGTGTGCGGGCGGGGGAGCCGGTGTGGTTTGCCTGTGATGTGAACCGCCAGTTCCACCGGGATATGGGGGTGTGGGACGCGAACCTGCTGGAGCGTGATGAGTTGTACGGCGTAGATACCGCCATGACCAAGGCGCAGCGCATGGAGACCTGGGAGTCCGTGCTCACGCACGCGATGGTGCTCAGCGGCTATGACGAGTCTCCGGCGCGGTGGCGGGTGGAGAATACCTGGGGAGAAAAGAATCAGAGCGCCAAGAATGAGGCGGCGGATAAGGGCTATGGGGTGATGTCCCAGGAATGGTTCGATGAGAACGTGTTTGCCGTGGCGGTGCACGTGCGCTTTGTGCCGGAGCGCCTGCGCGCGGTGCTGACTGCGGAGCCGGTGCTGCTGCCGGTGTGGGACGCGATGGCTTAACCGGGAATGACTTAAGGAGAAACCTCATGGATTATGCACAGTGGAACCGTGATATTGCCGCCGATACCGCCGTGCGCCTGGCCGGAAACATGGTGGCCGGCACGGATATTGATCGCATTGCTCTTAATAGGAAGGCCGTTACCGCCCTGGATACCTCGGTATCGCACAAGGTGGATGACTGGGCGGTGGCCAATCAAAAGCGCACGGGGCGGTGCTGGATCTTCGCGGGCCTTAATTCCCTGCGTGGTGCGGTGATGGCGCGGCACAACATCAAGGACTTTGAATTCTCTCAGGCGTATATCCACTTCTACGACAAGCTGGAAAAGGCCAATTACTTTCTGTCCTCGATGGCGGACCTGCGCGAGCGCCCGGTGGATGATCGTACCGTCTCTCACCTCATGGCCACGCCCTTAGAAGATGGCGGGCAGTGGAACATGTTTGTCTCCGTGGTGGAAAAGTACGGCGTGGTGCCCAAGTACGCCATGCCGGAAACTCATTCCAGCTCGAACACCGCGAAGCTCAACCGCGATCTGCTCTCCGTGCTACGCCGGGGTGCCTTGCGGTTGCGGGAGGAACAAGACTCCGAGGCCTCGCGCATACGGGGCGAGGTACTGGCCGATGTGTACAAGATCCTGACCATTCATCTGGGAGTTCCCCCGGAGAGGTTCGTGTGGCAGTACCGGGATAAGGAGGGGCAGTTCCACCGGGAGGGGGAGGTAACCCCGCGCGAGTTTGCGCGCCGCTACTTGCCGGAGGACCTGGGAGAATATGTGTGCGTGGTCAACGATCCCCGCCACGATTATGGGGCCCGCTATACCGTGGAATACCTGGGCAACGTGGTGGGCGCCGGGGCGGTGACCTACCTGAACGCCCCGATGGAGGTGCTCAAGGAGGCCGCCGTCCGGGCCGTGGCGGAGGGGCTTCCCGTGTGGTTTGGCTGCGAGACCAGCCGCCAGGGGGATCGAGAAACCGGCTTCTGGGCCGCTGACCTCTACGATTACGAGTCCGTGTACGGCGTGGAGATGAGCCTGACCAAGGCGCAGCGCCTGCGCACCGGGGAATCCCTCATGGAGCACGCTATGGTGTTCACCGGCGTGGATCTAGACGAGCAGGGCCGCCCGCGCCGCTGGCGGGTGGAAAACTCCTGGGGCGAGGAAAAGGCGGACAAGGGGTTCTGGACGATGGACGATTCCTGGTTTGACCCCTACGTGTTTGAGATCGCCGTCCCGCCGCGCTTCCTCCCTGCGGAGGTGCTGGCGGCGCGGGACGCGGAACCGGTTGTGCTGCCCGCCTGGGACCCGATGGGCGCGCTGGCGCGCCGCTGAGCCTTGGCCCTGAGCGGCGTCGATAAGCACCAACCCTCAGTGCGCGGAACCGTACCGGGTGCTGCGCGGGTTGCCCCGGAAGCACCAGGCGGTGACGGCGGCGCTGAGCGCCCCCACGGCGGCGATGACGCAGAGGATCATGCGGTAGGCGTGGTCATAGGCTGCGGCGTGCTCCGCCCCCGCCTCGGTGAATGCGGCGAGGAAGGCGGGAAAGAGGCTGCCCAGGATCGCCACGGAGAGCAGGCTGCCGAACTCGTAGGAAACCTCCTCCACGCTGGAGGCCATGCCCGCGCGTTCGTGGGGCGCTGAGCCGATGATCGCCACGGAGGAGACGGACATCACCGCGCCCGCGCCCGCGCCCGTCAGCGCCATGCCGACGAGGAACAGCGGCAGGAAACCGGCGTAGAGGGAACCTGCGGCCAGGAGCACCGCCGCCGCGATGAGGCTAAACCCGCCGGTAATCAGAGTGCGGAAGCCCAGCCGATGCAGGTTCGCGCCGCCGAGAATGGAAAAGGGCAGGGCGGAGATGGCGGCCAGGGCCACCACCAGGCCAGCCTGCAAGGGGCTGTACCCCGCGATGAGCTGGAAGCGCTGGGTGGTCATCAGCTCGATGCCCGCCAGGGAGAACATGCCGCCCGCGGCGGCGAGTACCCCGCCGGTGAACATGCGGTTGCGGAAGACGTCCGTGCTCAGCAGGGGCTGAGTCAGGCGGCGCTGGCGCAGCGAGAAGAGGATTCCGGCGAGGACCGCCACCACGAGGGCTGCACCGAGGAGCCACCAGTGCCGCTGCGTGTTCGCCGCCTCCTTGATCGCCATGACCAGGCCGGATACCGCCAGCAGGGCCAGCAGCGAGGAGAGAGCATCCCAGTGCGCGGCGGGGTTGGGGCGATTGGGAGGGGCGAGCAGGAAGGTGGCGATGAGCGCGATGACGCCCACCGGGAGGTTAATGAGGAACACCGAACCCCACCAGAAGTGCTCCAGCAGGAACCCGCCGATCACCGGCCCGGAGGCCGCCCCCACCACGGCGATGGAGCCCCAGATACCGATGGCGGTGCTGAGCTCGCGCTCGTCGAGGAAGGTCACGCGAATGAGCGCCAGGGTGGCGGGCATCATGGTGGCCGCGCCCAGCCCCAGCACGGCGCGCGCGGCGATCAGGGCCCAGGCGGTGGGAGAAAACGCGGCGGCCAGGGAACCGCAGAGAAAGATCACCATGCCGATGAGGAACATGCGGCGATGCCCAATCCGATCGCCCAGCGTGCCGGTGCCGAGCAGCAGGCCGCTGAGCACAAGGGGGTAGGCATTAATGACCCATAGGGCCTGAAGATCCGTGGTGTGCAACTGCGCCTCCAGCTGCGGGAGGGCGGTAAACAACACGGAGTTATCCATGCTGATGAGGAAAAGCCCGGCGCTGATGACGGCGAGGAAAGTCCAGCGCTGCCGGGGCGTGGTGGCGGACGGGGAAGGGTGCTGCATGGAGCAATACTGTACCTAAAGGGCGGCCCTGGCACGCGCGGGAATACCGGGGCATACTGGTGGACATATCCACACAAGCAGACTGAACCGGAAGCGATCTCACGGGTGGCGCTTATTGACGCCCCGCCGTGGTGCTCCCCGCGGGATCGCGGCGCCGGCAAGGAGGCAAGCAATGGCAAAGAACTACGCAGAAGTCCTGGTGAGCGCCCTGGAACGGCAGGGCGTGCAGCGCATTTACGGCGTGGTGGGGGACTCCCTCAACCCCATCGTGGACGCGGTACGCGATTCCACTATCGAATGGGTCCACGTGCGCAACGAGGAGGCGGCGGCCTTCGCCGCCGGGGCGGAATCCCTCATCACCGGCGGGTTGGCGGTGTGCGCCGGCTCCTGCGGGCCGGGCAACACCCACCTTATCCAGGGGCTTTATGATTCCCACCGCAACGGGGCCAAGGTTCTGGTGCTGGCCAGCCACATTCCCTCCCGGCAGATCGGCTCCCAGTTCTTCCAGGAAACCCACCCGCAGCAGATCTTCCAGGAGTGCTCCGGGTACTGCGAGATGGTCAACTCCGCGGATCAGGGCGCGGTGATTACCCACCACGCGATCCAGGCCACCATGAGCGGCAAGGGCGTATCCGCGCTGGTGATCCCCGGCGACCTCGCCGCCGAGGACGTGGAGGACACCACCATCATCGACTCCGTGATCTCCACCGGCCGCCCGGTGGCCTACCCGGATCAGCGCGAGGCCGCCGCCCTGGTGCAAGCGATCAACCAGGCCTCCTCCGTCACGCTCTTCGTGGGCGCGGGCATCAAGGACGCCCGCGAACAGGTGCTGGCCCTGGCCGAAAAGATCAAGGCCCCCATCGGTCACGCCTTTGGCGGCAAGCACTATATCCAGTATGACAACCCCTTCGACGTGGGTATGTCCGGCCTCTTGGGCTACGGCGCCTGCCACGAGGCCTCTCACGAGGCAGACCTGCTGATCCTCATCGGCACGGACTTCCCCTACAACGACTTCCTGCCCTCCAAGAACGTGGCGCAGATCGACATCGACGGCTCCCACATCGGCCGACGCACCACCATCAAGTACCCCGTGGTGGGCGACGCCGGCGCGGTGATCGAGAACATCCTGCCCCACGTGGAGGAAAAGAAGAACCGCTCCTTCCTGGATAAGATGCTCAAAAAGCACGCCAAGGCCCTGGAGGACGTGGTATCCGCCTACACGCACAACGTGGAGAAGCACACGCCCATCCACCCGGAATACGCGGCCTCGCTCATCGACGAGCTCGCCGCTCAGGACGCCATCTTCACCGTGGACACCGGCATGAGCAACGTGTGGGCAGCACGCTACCTCACCCCCAACGGACAGCGCGTGGACATGGGATCCTACCGCCACGGCACCATGGCCAACGCTCTGCCGCAGGCCATCGGCGCACAGGCTGCCGACCGCAGCCGCCAGGTGGTGACCTTCAGCGGCGACGGCGGGCTGAGTATGCTCATGGGCGAACTCATCACCGTCAAGCAGCACGACCTGCCCATCAAGATCTTCGTATTCAACAATTCCTCCCTGGGCATGGTCAAGCTGGAAATGCTCGTGCAGGGCATGCCCGAATACGAGACCGATCACGACCAGGTGGACTACGCCAAGATCGCGCAAGGCGTGGGCATCAAGTCCATCCGCATCGAGGACCCCAAGCAACTGCGCGCCGGAATCCAGGAGGCCCTGGCTTATGGCGGCCCCGTGCTGGTGGACATGGTGACCGACCCCAACGCGCTCTCCATCCCGCCGAACATCACCTGGGAGATGCTCATGGGATTCTCCAAGGCCGCCACCCGCACCGTCTTTGGTGGTGGCGTGGGCTCCATGATTACGATGGCGCGCTCGAACCTGCGGAACATTCCGAGGTTGTAGGGCTTTGTGTGGGTTTAACGAGATGGAATGAGGTATGCTCTTGAGCGACAGCCCACCCAGACTGTCGTTAAAGGCGAAAGTCCTCGCTCACGGTAAAGGGTAAGCGAGGACTTTCGTGAGACTAGCTGAGCAGCCTCATGATCGCGTCTGCGATAATACGGGCGATCACGTTGATACTCAGCCGCCCTAGGAACCGTCGTATGGAGTTGCTGCTCCTGCGGCGGTTTCCTTTGTCTTCGCTTTCGCGTCGATGGCGGGCCATTCGTCTCACCTCCTCCCTGTGGTCGAAGGTGTGCTGCTTCTGGTGGGGCAACAACAGCCTCCGCCGGGTGGTGGAGACGTATCGCACCACCAGGAGGAGCCGGGTATGTTCCCGGCAAAAGGTATCCTAGTGTGCGAGGGCTTCCTCCCATTTTCCTGTGGCTTGTTTCCTTGACCCTCACGCAACGTCAACCACCAGGATCATTCCCGTGAGCGATACCACCAGCGATAAAACCGAGTACACCATCGGCCAGGCGGCCAATCTCCTTGGCGTGACCCCGCGCACGCTGCGGCATTGGGAATCTGTGGGTCTGTTGGAGCCGCAGTGGCGCACCCTGGGCGACTACCGCCTCTACACCGCCGAGGACGTGGAGCGTGGCCTACAGATCCTGGTGTACCGCGCGGCCGGGGTGCCGCTGGCGGAGATCGGGGAGCTGATCGACGCCCCCGGAACCCGCCGCGAACGCCTGCGACGGCAGCGCGAGATCCTGGCGGACAAGGTTGCTCACCTGCGCGGAATGATCCGCGTGGTCGATGAGATTCTGGAAGGAGAAGCCACGATGAGCGTGGAGGAAAAGGCGAAGAAATGGCGTGAGCAGTGGTCCGAATACCGGGCCGAGGCGCAGGAACGCTGGGGCGATACTCCCGAGTGGGAGCAGTCCCGCGAGCGGGTGAGGGAGATGACCGACGGGGATTGGGAGGACGTCGCGGCCGAGGCGGTGGCGTTCCGGGAGGCGCTTGCCGACGCCGCCGAGCGTGGCGTGGAGCCCGGCTCGCCGGAGGGTGACGCGCTGGTGCTGCGGCATCGGGCCGAGATCGCGCGCTGGTATGAGGCGACCCCGAGTAAGCAGGTGATCCTGGCCCGCATGTATGTGGCCGATGATCGCTTTGCGGAGAGTTACGGGGAGCACCGAGCGTACCTGCGCGATCTGGTGGAGGCCCGCGCGGCCAGGGAGGGCGTGAACCTCAGCAACGTTCAGTGGCGCTAGTCACCAATTTTGGGGGATTGTGCGGCGCGACGCCCCGTGGCTGGGATAAGGTGGCGGGGGAACCGTGAGTTTTTCTTCGAGGAGAAGAGGTTTCCCGTGACCGAATCTACTACCGAGTCCCAGGTGCGCAGCGACGATCGCGCGCACGTCTTTCATTCCTGGTCCGCGCAGGGGAAGATCAACCCCATGCCCGTGGCGGCGGCCGAGGGATCGCGCATCTACGACTACGAGGGCCGGGGCTACCTGGACTTTGGCAGCCAGCTCGTCAGCGCCAACCTTGGGCACAATCACCCCGATCTGGTGGCCGCGATCCGCGAGCAGGCGGGCCGGGTGACCAACCTCAACCCGGCCTTTGCCAGCGACGTGCGCGGAGAGTTGGCGCGCCGGATCGTGGAATCCGCGCAGGGAGAGTTCAGCCACGTCTTTTTCACCAATGGTGGGGCGGACGCGGTGGAGCATGCCATTCGCATGGCGCGCCTGCACACCGGGAAGAACAAGATTCTTGCCGCGTATCGCAGCTATCACGGGGCCACCGGGTCTGCGATCATGGCGACGGGGGAGGGACGTCGATTAGGCAACCCCACCACCGACGGCGATATTTACCACTTCTGGGGGCCGTTCCTGTACCGCTCGGCCTTCCACGCGGATTCCCCGGAGCAGGAGTGCTCCCGTGCCCTGGAACACCTGGAGCAGACGATCCTCTTCGAGGGGCCGGGGCAGATCGCGGCGATCATGCTGGAATCCATGGTGGGCTCCTCCGGGGTGATCGCTCCGCCGGAGGGGTACCTGCGCGGGGTGCGGGAACTGTGCGATAAGTATGGGATTCTCTATATCGCCGACGAGGTGATGGTGGGCTTTGGCCGCACCGGCAAGCTCTTTGCCTACGAGCACGGCGGGGCCGATCTGGCCCCGGACCTGGTGACCTTTGCCAAGGGCGTGAACTCCGGGTATGTGCCGCTGGGCGGGGTGCTCATTCACCCGGCTATCGTGGAGACCTTCTCTGAGAGGCCCTACCCCGGCGGCCTCACCTACTCGGGGCACCCCCTGGCCTGCGCGCCGGGCGTGGCGGCCCTAGATGTGTACGAGCGCGAGGGCATTTTTGAGCGCGTGGCCCGCCTGGGCGAGGAGGTCATTGGCCCGCGCCTGCGCGAGATCGCCCAGAATCACCCCAGCGTGGGAGAGGTGCGTGGCCGGGGCTTCTTCTGGGCCATTGAGTTTGTGCGTGATCGCGCCACCAAGGAGCCGCTGACGGATCTGGGGGAGTTCGCGGCGTATTGCAAGGAACATGGTGTGTGGCCGATGGTGAGTGCTCATCGCACGCACATTGCCCCGCCATTGAATATCTCGGAGGAGGAACTGATCGAGGGGTTGGAGGTGATCGAGGCCGCCGTGGCGCGGGCGGATGTCGCCCTGTAACTCCCAGAGTTCTTTCAGTTACTGGGCAGCCAGGGGGCAGGCCGCCGCGCAATACTCTCCCATAGTGCAGTGCGCCCGCCCCGCTATCCCGAGCGGGCGGGCCGGATTGGGAGAGGTAAAACGAGACAATGGCAGACGCTATGAATGACAAAACAAATAACATTAAGGTGCTCGTGGTAGACGATGAGCCCAATATCGTGGAACTGCTCACCGTGGGCCTGAAGTTCCAGGGCTTCGAGGTGAAGTCCGCTAATGACGGTCACGCGGCGCTGGAATTGGCGCGCGAGTTCCGCCCGGACGCCTTCATCCTGGACGTGATGATGCCCGGTATGGACGGCTTTGAGCTGCTGCCGCACCTGCGCGAGGAGGGCCTGGACGGCCCGGTGCTCTACCTCACCGCCAAGGACGCGGTGGAAAACCGTATCCACGGCCTGACCATCGGCGCGGACGATTACGTGACCAAGCCGTTCTCCCTGGAGGAGGTGATTACCCGGCTGCGGGTGATCCTGCGCCGCGGGCACAGCCTCAAGGACGAGGCGCGTGACGCCACCATCACCTACGCGGATCTCACCCTCAACGATGACACCCACGAGGTCACCAAGGCGGGCGAGATCGTGGATCTTTCCCCCACGGAGTTCAACCTTCTGCGGTTCCTCATGATTAACGCCGAGGTGGTGTTGAGCAAGGCCAAGATCCTGGACAACGTGTGGCACTATGACTTCGGCGGCGACGGCAACGTGGTGGAATCCTATATCTCCTACCTGCGGCGCAAGGTGGATACGGGGCGTCGCCCGCTGATCCACACCGTGCGCGGCGTGGGCTACGTGCTGCGTAAGCCGCGCCAGTGAGGTTACGCAAGCGATCCCACGCGGAACAGTGGGGCGCGGGGACGCCACGGCGCAGGCCGTACAGCCCGCTGCGCTCCATCCCGCTGCGAGTGTGGCTAGTCATGCTGGTGGTGGCGGTGGCCGGGGTGGGGCTTTTAGGCAGCTCCGTGGCGGTCTCCGCCGTCATGCGGGGCTATTCTCTGGACAAGGTGGATGAGGAGCTGGAATCCGTGCTCAACGGATTTACCGGCCCCGCCGGATCGGCTGGCTCCGCCACCAACGCGCTTCCCTCCGAGGGCGGGGCGATCCGCCGGGTTCCCCTGGACTTTTATGTGCAGGTGATTTATCCCGATGGCACCCCCGCCGGGGAAAATAGCTGGCTGCAATCCACCCCGGATATTTCTAATCTGAACGTGGATGCTGGCCCGCAGACCCTCCCCGCCTCGGCGGAATCCTCCTCCAACCAGCGGTGGCGAGCCACGGCCAAGAGCCAAGACGGCGTGATCGTGGTGGTGGCCAAGAGCCTGGCGCGCGAGGAGACCCTGATCGGGCGGCTGCGCGCGGTGCAAACCATCATCTCCCTCACCGTGCTGGTGGTCATCGCCATGGTGGCGCACTACCTGGTGTATCGCTCGCTCAAGCCGCTGCGCGAGGTGGAACGCACCGCCGGGGATATTGCCGAGGGCAACCTGGATCGTCGTCTGCCGCAGTGGCCCATGAACACCGAGGTGGGGCAGCTGGCCTACGCCCTCAACGTCATGCTGGGCAGGCTTCAGCGTTCCATCGAGGAATCCAGGGACAAAGAGGAGCAGATGCGGCGCTTTGTGGGGGACGCCTCCCACGAGCTGCGCACCCCGTTGACCTCCCTGCGCGGGTACACGGAGCTGTACCGATCGGGAGCCACCACGGATATTGACCTCGTGTTGGGCAAGGTGGACGCGGAATCCAAGCGCATGAGCCTGCTCGTGGAGGACCTGCTCGCGCTCACCAGGGCGGAGGGCCAGCGCCTCAACAGCGAGACGGTGGACCTGCTGGAACTGTGCCTTTCCGTGGCGGGGACGGCGCGCGCGGCCTTCCCCGGGCGCACGGTGTCGGTGGATAATAAGACCTCCGCCGTCCCCCTGGTGGTGGGCGATGCCAGCCGCCTGCACCAGGTGCTGCTCAACCTGCTCACCAACGCCCTGCGCCACGGCGGGGAGGAAGCCACGGCCACCATTCGTCTTTCCTTCGGCGGCCCGCACGATTCTCAGGTGAAGATCCAGGTGATCGACGATGGCGTAGGAATGTCCCCGGACAACGCCGCGCACATCTTCGAGCGCTTCTACCGGGCCGATACCTCCCGCTCGCGGGCCTCCGGGGGCTCGGGGCTGGGGCTGGCGATCACCAAGTCCCTGGTGGAAAAGCACGGCGGCACCATCGAGGTGGAGTCCGAGGAGGGCGTGGGCTCTACCTTCACCATCACCCTGGAACGCAGAGGCGAGTAAACACCTCCCGCGCGGTGGCCTCGGGGAACTGATAATGCAGAACCCCCGGGGCGGACACCACCTCCACGCACGCGCCGGGATACCCGGAGAGATCGGCGTATGCCGGGGGCACGATGGTGTCCAGGGGAGAAACGAAGGAAATGATCCGGGTGGCCGGCGGCGGGGCAACGTCCAGGCGGCGCATGATCTGCGGATAGATCGGCCCCACGAGCCTCCCCATCAGCCGAGGAAAGCGGGGCGGGCAGCCCCGAAAGCACGCCCCCAGCCCAATGAGGCGCGCCACGGGAAGGCGCCTGGCCAGCAGGAGGCCGATCAGGCCGCCGAGGGAATGCCCCACGACGTCGATAAGCCCATCGGGGGAGCCCGCCACCAGGCGGCGGGCGTGGGCCTCCACCTCCGCGAGGCTGCGCTCCAGCGGGGCGGTGCCGCGCCGCCCGTACGCCGGGGCCGCCACGGCGCGATCTGCCCGATCGGCCAGGAGACGCAATAACTCCTCGAAGTTGCCGGGGGAACCCGCCGCCCCGTGCAGCACGAGCACCGGACGCCGCCCCGTGGCGGCGGAGGCGGAAAGCCCAGGAAGATACGGCGCGACCCCGTGCGGGGGCACCAGATCCAGCAGGTGCACTGGTTACTCGGCGGTGCCGAGCGCCGCGCGGATCTTCTGGGCGGCGGCGTCCATCTGGGCGGGATCGGTGGAATCCATCGGCATGGCGGCAGAAAGATCAAAACCGGCCATGTCCTCGGCGGGGAACACGTGAACGTGGGTGTGCGGAACCTCAAAGCCCGCGATGAGGGTGCCCGCCCGCGAGCAGCCAAAGGCCTCCACGATGGCCCGGCCCACCTTCTGCGAGACCTCGGCCACCCGCGCCCAGGTCTCGGCGGGCAGATCCGTCCAGCGATCCACCTCCGCCACCGGCACCACCAGGGTGTGCCCGTAGGCCACCGGCTCAATGCTCAAGAAAGCCACCACGGCCTCGTCCCGGTAGACAAAGCGCGCGGGCAGTTCCCCCGCGATGATCTTGCTAAATACGCTACTCATAGGTTCTCAGCGTAGTGGGCCGTTAGACTCGGGGCCATGAATATTCTGGTCATCGGCGCCGGTGCGCGCGAACACGCCCTGCTGCGCGGCCTTTCCCTCGACCCCGCCCACCCCAGCCTGCACGTGGCCCCCGGCAACGCGGGCATGACGCGGCTAGCCACCGTGCACCCGTTGTCCGTCACGGACGCGGAGGCCACCGTGGCCCTGGCCACGGAGATCGGCGCGGACCTCGTGGTGATCGGCCCTGAGGTTCCCCTGGTGGCGGGCGTGAGCGACGCCCTGCGCGCCGCCGGATTCGCGGTCTTTGGCCCCTCGCGGGCCGCCGCGCAATTGGAGGGTTCCAAGGCCTTTGCCAAGGAGGTCATGGCGGCCGCCGGGGTCAACACCGCCACCGCTGAGCAGATCGCCCCCGGCGCCAGCGCGGAGGACATCGAGGCTGCCCTGGATCGTTTTGGCCCCACCTGGGTGGTCAAGGATGACGGCCTGGCCGGAGGCAAGGGCGTGGTGGTGACCCCGCGGCGCGAGGCCGCCCGCGCCCACGTGGACTCCGTGCTGGGGGCGGGAAATCCGGTGCTGCTGGAATCCTTCCTGGACGGCCCCGAGGTATCGCTGTTTTGCCTGGTAGACGGGGAGACCGTGGTGCCTTTGTTGCCCGCCCAGGATCACAAGCGGGCCTTTGATAATGATGAGGGCCCCAATACCGGCGGCATGGGGGCCTACACCCCCCTGCCGTGGCTGCCGGAGGGCGGCGTGGAACGCATCGTGCGCGAGGTGTGCGAGCCGGTGGCCCGGGAGATGGTGGCGCGCGGCACCCCGTACTCCGGCCTGCTGTACGCGGGCCTGGCCTGGGGCCAGAACGGCCCCGCCGTGGTGGAGTTCAACGCCCGCTTTGGTGATCCCGAGACCCAGGCGGTGCTGGCCCTGCTGCGCACCCCCCTGGCGGGCCTGCTGGACGCGGTGGCGCGCGGCACCCTGGCCCAGCAGCCTCCCCTCGAATGGGAGGAAGGCTCGGCGGTGACCGTGGTGCTGGCGGCCGGCGGGTACCCGGAATCCCCCCGCAAGGGGGACGCCCTGGCGGGGATCCCCGCAGACGAGGATCAGGCCTACACCCTGCACGCGGGAACTGCGGCCGCAGCCGACGCCGCCGAGGACGGCAGCGGGTACGTGTCCGCCGGTGGCCGCGTGCTCTCCGTGGTGGGCAAGGGCGGAGACCTCGCGCAGGCGCGGCGGCGCGCCTACGGGCTCATCGAGCAGATCGAGATGGAGGGTTCCTTCTACCGCAAGGACATCGGCGCGGCTGCGGAGGAGGGCCGCATCAGCACGCCGTAGCGGGGCGTCGATGAGCGCGGCGCGCCCCGTAGAATGAGGCGCGTGGCTGAGAAAGAGAAGATCGCAAACGTCCTGGCGTCCCGCTACGCCTCCCCGGAAATGACCCTGCTGTGGTCACCCGAGCACAAGATCATCCTGGAACGGCAACTCTGGATTGCCGTCATGCGCGCCCAGCGCGACCTCGGAGTGGACATTCCCGCCGAGGCCATAGAGGCCTACGAGGCCGTGCTGGACCGGGTGGATCTGGAATCCATTGCCCGGCGGGAAAAGGTCACCCGCCACGACGTCAAGGCCCGCATCGAGGAGTTCAACGCCCTGGCCGGGTGGGAGCACATCCACAAGGGCATGACCAGCCGCGATCTCACGGAAAACGTGGAACAGCTGCAAATCCACCGTTCCCTTGGGCTGGCGCGCGATAAATCCGTGGCCGTGCTGCGCCGCGTGGCCGAGCGCGCCGCCCAGTATCAGGCCCTGGTGATGGCGGGGCGCTCGCACAACGTGGCCGCCCAGGCCACCACCCTGGGCAAGCGCTTTGCCTCGGCGGCCGATGAGATGCTGGTGGCCATCGAACGCGCGGAGGAACTCCTCGCCCGCTACCCCCTGCGCGGCATCAAGGGGCCGATGGGCACCAGCCAGGACATGCTGGATTTGCTTGGCGGCGAGGAGAGCAAGCTCGCGGAACTAGAGCGACGCATCGCCGCGCACCTGGGCTTCGAGCGCACCTTCGACTCCGTGGGCCAGGTGTATCCGCGTTCTCTGGACTTCGACGCCCTTTCCGCCCTGGTGCAGCTGGGCGCGGGCCCCTCCTCCCTGGCCACCACCGTGCGGCTCATGGCGGGCAATGAGACGGTCACGGAGGGCTTCAAGGAGGGGCAGGTGGGCTCGTCCGCCATGCCGCACAAGATGAACGCGCGTTCCTGCGAGCGCGTGGGAGGCTTGCAGGTGATCCTGCGCGGCTACCTCACCATGACGGCCGACCTCGCGGGGCAGCAGTGGAACGAGGGCGACGTGTTCTGCTCCGTGGTGCGCCGCGTGGCGCTTCCCGACGCCTTCTTTGCCTTCGACGGCATGTGCGAGACCTTCCTGACCGTGCTGGCGGAGTTCGGGGCCTTCCCCGCCATGATCGAGCGGGAACTGGAGCGCTACCTGCCCTTCCTTGCCACCACCCGCATCCTCATGGCGGCGGTGCGCGCCGGCGTGGGCCGAGAGGAGGCCCACGAGGTCATCAAGGAAAACGCGGTGGCCGTGGCGCTGAACATGCGGGAAAACGGTGCGGAGCAGGATCTGGTGGAGCGGCTGGCGGCCGACGATCGCCTGCCGCTGAGCGCGGCGGACCTGGAGGCGGCCCTGGCCGACCGCCACGCCTTCATCGGCGCGGCGGAATCCCAGGTGGCGAGCGTCCTGAAACGCGTGGAGGACGTGGTATCCCGGCACCCGGAGGCCGCCGAGTACGCGGGTGGGGAGATACTTTAACCCATCTTTACCGAGTGCCCGGCGGGTGCCCGCGCGGTAGCGCGGCGCTCCACCGCGGCCAATTACCGCTGCGCGGGGTGCGGGGTTACACTCCCAGTCATGCGTCCTGAACTGTCGGAATACCGCCACATCTCGGCGGGCAAGGTGCGAGAGATCTATGAGATTGATGAGGATCACCTGCTCATCGTCGCCTCGGATCGGATCTCCGCCTACGATCACATCCTGGAGACGGAGATCCCCGATAAGGGCAGGATTCTCACGGCCATGAGCTTTTACTTCTTCGGTGCCCTGGACGTGCCCAACCACCTGGCCGGGCCCGCCGATGATCCCCGGATCCCGGACAAGGTCCTGGGCCGGGCGATGGTGTGCAAGAAGCTCTCCATGCAGCCCTTTGAATGCGTAGCCCGGGGCTACCTCACCGGCTCCGGCCTGGCGGAGTACAAGAAGAACGGCACGGTATGCGGACTCGCCCTGCCGGAGGGGCTCACGGAGGCCTCCCGGCTGCCGGAGCCGATCTTCACCCCGGCCACCAAGGCGGAACAGGGGGAGCACGATGAGAACGTGTCCTTCGAATACGTGGTGGACAGCCTGGGCCAGGAGCGCGCCGAGCAACTCCGCGATACCACCCTGGCGGTGTACTCCCAGGCGGCCGCGATCGCGGAGGAGCGCGGCCTGATCCTGGCGGATACCAAGCTGGAGTTCGGCACGGACGCCTCCGGCGCGTTGATCCTGGCCGACGAGGTGCTCACCCCGGATTCCTCCCGGTACTGGCCCGCCGAGGGTTACGCACCGGGCAAGGTGCAGCCGAGCTTTGACAAACAGTACGTGCGCAACTGGCTCACCGGGCCCAAGTTCGGGTGGGACAAGAACTCCGGCGAGCAGCCCCCCGCCCTGCCCGGTTCCGTGGTGGAGGCCACCCGGGAGCGCTACGTGGAGGCGTATGAGAGGATCTCCGGGGAGAAGTTCTGCCGCTGGGTGGGCGTGTGCGTGTAGCCCCGTTGCCGTGACGGCGAGGGCCAAAGAATATTAATACGGATTGGCCTTGGAAAAATGGTACAGGGAGCAATATACTGCCCTGCCATGACCTCCCCCGATGTTCTTGCCGCGCAACTTCGTGAAAGCCTCCGCCTGGGAGTGTATGCGCTGCGGCTTTTAGATCGGGAGGGAGAGCTGCCCACCACGCAGGTGGGCACGCTCATGGCGCTCAAACAGGGGCCGCTGCCGGTGACCACCATTGCCACGCTGAGCGGCATCAGCACGGCCAGCGCCAGCCAGCAGGTCACGCGGCTGGAAAACGCCGGCTACGTGGAGCGCCGCCCCGACCCCTTGGACGCCAGGGGAGTGCTGGTGGCGGTCACCGAGGCGGGGCTGCACGCGCTACAAGCCACCGTCACCGCCCGCAATAACCGCCTTTCTCCGGCGATGGCGCGGCTCTCCCAGCGCGAGCGCGAGGACGTCGCCCGCGCTCTGCCCACCCTGGAGCGATTCTTCCGTTCCCTCCTCGATGAGTGATCCCACGGTGGGCTAGCATCAATGCGCATGTCCGTCTCGGTGCTGGTGATCGATAATCAGGATTCCTTCACGCTCAATATCGTAGAGGCGCTGCGTGCCGCGGGGGCACGGGTGCGCGTGCAGCCCAATACAGAGGCCCCGTGTTGGGAGGGTGTCGAGGCGGTGGTGATCTCCCCGGGGCCCGGCCACCCCGGGGTTCCGGGGGACGTGGGGAGCAGCGTGGAGGCCCTGCGCCGGGGTCTGCCGGTGCTGGGGGTGTGCCTGGGGCACCAGCTCATGGCCCAGGAATGTGGGGGAGCGGTGGCGCGGGTGACCCCGGCCCACGGAACCATCAGCGAGGTACACCACGATGGTTCCGAGCTCTTTGCGGGCCTGCCCTCGCCCTTCCCGGCCGTGCGCTATCACTCCCTGGCGGTCACCGAGGTACCGGAGGAGATGGAGGTCACCGCACGCATCGCCGAGGGGCTGGTAATGGGCCTGCGGCACCGGGAAAAACCCTGGTGGGGGGTGCAATTCCACCCGGAATCCGTGGGCGCGCCGGAGGCCGCGCGGGTGATCCACAACTTCGTGGATGAGGCGCGGCGGCGTCGCCCAGCGTTACGGATACACCACCGCCACCTCGCCGGGTGCTGTCTCGACGCCGTGGAGGTGTACCGCCGCCTCTACGCGCGGGAGGAATACGCGCTGTGGCTGGACGATTCCACGGGGCGCGGATACAGCTTCTTGAGCGCCCCCCGCGCGCACCCCCCGCAGGAGGTGGCGGGCGCCAGGGTGATCGCCCCGGAACTGCCCTTTCCCCCCATGCTCGGCTGGGTGGGATACCTCACCTATCCGCGCGGCGAGCACTTCCGCTTCGCGGATACCGCCGTGGCGGTGGGCCCCACGGGGGTACACCTGCTGGCCCTGGACCAGGCATGGCTCGATCGCGCAGAGCGGGCGCTTTTAGTAACGCCTCCGGAGCTTCCCCCACCCGCCCCGCGCCCCACCCTGCGCTGCGTGGACACGCGCGAGGAATACCTGGGCAAGATCGCGCGATTGCAGCGCGAGATCGCCGTAGGAGAGACCTACGAGGCGTGTCTCACGACGCAGTTACGTGGCCCCTCGCCGGGGGTGGGCCTGGGAGACTACCTCGCGCTGCGGGAGGCCAACCCCACCCCTTATGGGGCCTACCTGCGTTGGGGTGCCACGCAGATCATGAGCACCTCCCCGGAGACCTTCCTGCGGGTACGCGGCGGGGTGGTGGAATCGCGCCCCATCAAGGGCACCCGGCCGCGCGGCCGCACCGCCAGCGAGGACGCTGCCCTGCGCGAGGATCTGGCGCGTAACCCCAAGGATCGCGCGGAAAACCTCATGGTGGTGGACCTGGTGCGCCACGACCTCACCCGGGTGGCCCGGCCCGGAACAGTGCGCGCCGAACCTCTCTTCGAGGTAGAGACCCACGCCGCAGCGCACCAACTGGTCAGCACCGTGCGCGCGGAACTCGCGGCCTCCCCCTGGGAGTTGATCCGCGCGGCCTTCCCCGGGGGCTCCATGACCGGGGCGCCAAAGAAACGCACGATGGAGATCCTGGCTTCCGTGGAGGAGCGCCAACGCGGGGTGTATTCGGGGGCGATCGGGTACATCGCTCTGACCGGCGAGGTGGACCTCGCCATGACCATTCGCACCCTTGTAGAGGAGGGCGAGGAACTCAGTTACGGGGTGGGCGGGGCGATCCTCGTGGCCTCGGACCCGGAGGCGGAATACCAGGAGATCATCACCAAGGCGCAGCCGCTGCGGGCGATCGCGGAGGTGGAATTCCCGTGACGATGGTGATGGACTCCTGGCTGGTGCGCGATGGGCAGGTAGCGGGCCTGGACCTGCACCTGGAGCGGTTTGCGGCCTCCTGCCGAACGCTGCTGGAGACCGCGCCGCCGGAGTCCTTTCTGAGCGAAGTACGGGGGGCCTGTGCGTGGGCTCGGGGAGAGTGGTTTCCCAAGGCGGAGGCGATGAACGGGCAATGGGATTTCATCATGCGCCCGGTACCCCCGCGCCGCGCCGCCACCGTGCTCTGGGTACCCGAGCGGCCCGATGAACGGGAACACCCCGAGCATAAGGGGCCGGACATGGCTGGGTTGCTGGAACTGCGCGCACAGGCAAGGGCACGAGGCGCGGACGACGCCGTGCTGCACCGCGACGGCGCGGTGGTGGAGGCGGCCACCGCCACGCTGCTCTTCGCCCGAGGCGAGACGCTGATCCGCCCGCCGGGCCCGCGCCTGCCGGGCGTGACGGAGCAACTATGGGTGGAGGATTGGCCGGGGCCGGTGCGCACGGAGGCCGTGCCCCTCGTCGAGGCTCCGAGCATGAGGTGTTGGGCGCTGAGCAGCCTGCACGGAGCCACCGAGGTGGTGGGGTGGCGGTAGCACGGGGCCTTCATCGGGCTACTCGGCCTCGGTGAGCATGCGGATGAGCATGGCTGTCATCAGATCCTTTTCCTGTGGTCGGCTCATGGCCACCATGAGGGTGAGCGCGGTCAGCGCGTTATTGGCTATGCGTTGCTGGCCGGAGGCATCGGTGAGCAGCCCGTGATGGTCAAGGAAGGTGATGAATAGGGCGGCGGCGCTGCGCTTGTTGCCATCGGATAGCGGGTGATCCTTGACTATGAGATAGAGCAGGTTGGCCGCCTTTTCCTCCGCCGTGGGGTAGAGATCCTGGCCGTCAAAGCTCTGGTAGATCGCCCCGATCACGGCGGAGAGGGTATCGCCGCGCTCGTGCCCCAGCAGCGCATCATCGGGGAACTCGGCCGCGACGCGGGTTATGACGCCTCGGGCCTCCTCGACGGTAAGAACCCACTGCGCGGTGGTGCGAGGTTCGGCGGGCACCGCGCCGTTATCGTAATCCTGGAGGAGCGTGAGGCTCGGTAGGTAACGGGTGATGATGTCGGCGGCTCCCGAAAGCGGTTGATTGTCTGAGCGTCCCATGATCTCCACTATGCGCTGGAGTTCGTGCAGGCGGCGTTCGTTGAGGGCCGCCCCCTCCACCAGGTATTGCCTGAGCATGGTATTGGCCCAGCGCCGAAAGTGTACCCCCTCAGTGGACTTCACCCGGTAGCCCACGGAGAGGACCATGTCCAGATTATAGTGCTCAACCTGGTAGGTCTTGCCGTCGCTGGCAACTGTCGCAAAATTTGCGACAACTGCCATCCCCTCCAGTTTCTCCCTGAGTACGCGGGTGATGTGCTTGCCGATGGTCTTGACGTCTCGCCCAAACAGGGCCGCTAGCTGCCGCCGGTTCAGCCAGACGTCCCCTCCCGAGGCGGTCACCTCCAGGGTGACCTCGCCGCTGTGGGAGGTGTAGAGCTCTACTGATGAAGAAGCGTGGTGTGGCATTGTTCCCTCCGAAAAACGTGCCCCCAGTACGGTGTGCGGCTCCGTGGAGGAGGCCGCCGACCGTCAGTATAATCGAAAATGTGTACGAGGGAAAGGGATGGGGGTATCGCCAGGCGCGAGTGCTGCGCGCGGAAGGAGGGCGTCGATAAGCGCTACCATCGACTCCATGCCTGAGAACGTACAAGCACCCGTGGCCCCCGTCCGCTCGATCACCCGCCGGCACCACGGCCGGGAGTTCGTGGACGATTATGAGTGGCTGCGGGACAAGGAATCCCCGGATACCCTGGCCTACCTGGAGGAGGAGAACGCCTATACGGAGGCCCGCACCGCGCACCTCAAGGGCCTCACGGAGGCGATTTACGGGGAGATCAAGTCCCGCGTGCAGGAGACGGACATGTCCGTGCCCACCCGTGCGGGGCGGTATTGGTACTACGGGCGCACCATCGAGGGCAAGGACTATGGCCTGTCCTGCCGCCTGCCGGTGGACGAGGCGCACGATCCCTGGACGCCCCCGGAGATCCCGGAGGAGGGCGCGGTGCCGGGCGAGGAGGTGCTGCTGGATCTCAACGCCCTGGCGGAGGGGCACGAGTTCTTTTCCCTGGGGGCGTCGAGCGTGACCACCTCGGGGCGCTACCTCGCCTATTCCGTGGACACGGCAGGCGATGAGCGCTTTGACCTCTACATTAAGGATCTGAGCACGGGCGAACTCCTGGCGGATCGCCTGGAGGGAATCTTCTACGGGGCCACCTGGGCGGGGGAGGAGTACATCTTTTATCAGCGCGTGGACGAGTCCTGGCGGCCGGACTCCGTGTGGCGGCACAAGGTGGGCACCCCGCAGGAGGCGGACGTGCGGGTGTTCCATGAGCCCGACGGGAGGTTTAGCACCGGGGTGGGCGGTACGCGCTCGGAGCGGTATCTGATGATCGAGGCGGCCTCCAAGATCACCTCGGAGACGTGGGTGCTGGACATGGAGAACCCCGAGGGGGAGTTCGAGGTGCTGTGGCCCCGGCAGAGTGGGGTGGAATACTCCGTGGATCACGCCGTGGTGGCGGGGGAGGATCGCTGGGTGGTCACCCACAACGCCACCGGCCCGAACTTTGCGGTGGGCGAGTGCGCGGCGGGCGCCGGGAATACGCTGCCTGCCCTCACCGATCTGCGCGAGTTGCTGCCGCACCGGGAGGAGGTGCGCGTGGAGGGCGTGGACACCTACGCCGGGCAGATCGTGGTGGCTTATCGACGCTCCGAGATCGGCCGCGCCGCCGTCATGGTGCTCAATGATGCGGGCTACACGGACTTTGTGGAACTGGGCTTCGAGGAGGAACTCTACACCGTGGGCGTGCTGGGCAACCCGGAGTGGGACGCCCCGGTGATCCGCCTGAGCTACGGCTCCTTTATCACCCCCGCGCAGGTCATCGACCTCACGGTGGCCACCGGGGAGCGCGTGGTGCGCAAACAACAGAAGGTGCTGGGAGGCTACGACCCCGCCGAATACACCGCATATCGGCTCTGGTCTGAGGCCGCCGACGGCACCCGCATCCCCGTCTCTGTGATACACCGCGCGGATCTGGATACCTCCGCCCCCAACCCCACCCTGCTGTACGCCTATGGTTCCTACGAGGCCTCCACGGACCCGGCCTTCTCCGTCTCCCGGCTCTCCCTGCTGGATCGCGGCATGATCTTCGCCGTGGCGCACGTGCGCGGCGGCGGGGAGATGGGCCGGGGCTGGTATGACCACGGCAAGATACTGGAGAAGAAGAACACCTTCAGCGATTACATCGCGGTGGCCGATGACCTCATTGCCCGGGGCCTTTCCGCCCCGGAGACGATGGTGGCCGAGGGGGGTTCCGCGGGCGGAATGCTCATGGGGGCGGTGGCCAACATGGCGGGGGATCGCTTCGCCGGAATCCAGGCCATCGTGCCCTTCGTGGACCCGCTGACCTCCATGCTCATGCCGGAGCTGCCTCTGACGATGGGCGAGTGGGAGGAATGGGGCGATCCCCTGCACAACGCGGAGGTGTATGACTACATGGCCTCCTATGCCCCCTATGAGAACGTGGAGGCCAAGGCCTACCCGGACATTTTGGCCGTGACCTCGCTTAATGATACCCGCGTGCTGTACGTGGAGCCGGCCAAGTGGATCGCCCGCCTGCGGGCCACCGCCACGGGCGGGGAGTTCCTGCTCAAGACGGAGATGTCCGCTGGGCACGGCGGGGTCTCGGGCCGGTACGCCCGCTGGAAGCAGACGGCCTTCGAGTACGCCTGGGCGGTGAATAAGGCCACGGGGCGGGAGTCATAGCGGCGCATAACTGCAAGGAGACGGGGCACTCACCCGAAAGTGGGGGTGATACCCGCTACCCCCATTCCCGGTGAGTGAATTGGGGCATGGGTGGGGTGGGGGCGATAATGCGGGTGACGTGTTCTACCCCCGGATGCTGAATCGAGAAAGCTGATGTCTCCTAGCTCCACCGGCGCGTACGATGCCGCGCCGAAGATTGCCGAGCCCAAAAAGCCGCGCAAGGATCGCACCCACTGGCTCTACATCGCCGTGATTATCGCCATCGTGGCGGGCATCGCTTTGGGCTTGGTGGCCCCAGAGGTGGCCGTGAACTTCAAGGTGCTGGGCACCATGTTCGTGGATCTCATCAAGATGATCGTGCCCCCGGTGATCTTCTGCACCATCGTGCTGGGCATCGGCTCGGTGCGCGCGGCGGCCTCGGTGGGCCGCGCCGGAGGCATGGCCCTGGCGTACTTCCTCACCATGTCCACCTTCGCGCTCTTCATCGGCCTGGTGGTGGGCAATATCTTGGAGCCGGGCGACGGCCTCCACGTGCAAGAGCATGAGGTGAGCGACACGGTACAAAAGGCCCTCGACACGAACGAGGAGGCTGGCGGGGCGATGCACTTTATCCAGAGCATCATCCCGGATTCCTTCTTCTCCGCGTTCACGGGTTCCTATAACTCCCCCGGGCATACCGTCTCCATCTTGCAGGTGCTTTTCATCGCCCTGCTGGTGGGCTTCGCGGTGCAGTCCTTGGGGCGCAAGGGCGAGCCGATCCTGAGCTTCGTGGCCAGTTTGCAAACGCTGGTGTTCCGCATCCTGAGTTGGATTCTGTGGCTGGCTCCCATCGCGGCCTTCGGCGCGATCGCCGCCGTGGTGGGCGGCACGGGCTTTAGCGCGGTGATCCAGCTGGGTTACCTCATCCTGGCCTTCTACATCACCTGCTTCCTCTTCGTGTTCGTGGTGCTGGGCCTGGTGCTCAAGGTCTTTACCGGCATCTCTATCTTCCAGTTGGTCAAGTACCTGGGCCGGGAGTTCCTGCTGATCTTTGCCACCTCCTCCTCTGAGTCCGCGCTGCCCAACCTCATGCGCAAGATGGAGCACGTGGGCGTGGATAAGTCCACGGTGGGCATCGTGGTGCCCACCGGATACTCCTTCAACCTGGACGGCACGGCGATCTACCTCACCATGGCGGCCATCTTTATCTCGGACGCGATGGACATGCCCATGAGCATCGGAGAGCAGGTGGGGCTGCTGCTCTTCATGATTATCGCGGCCAAGGGCGCGGCCGGGGTGTCCGGCGCGGGCATCGCCACCCTGGCGGCGGGCCTGCAATCGTATAAGCCGGCGCTGTTGGGCGGCGTGGATCTGATCCTGGGCATTGACAAGTTCATGTCCGAGGCCCGCGCCCTGACCAACTTTGCCGGTAACTCCGTGGCCACCCTGCTGGTGGGCACCTGGACGGGCACCCTGGATAAGGATCGCGCCCAGCGCGTGCTGGTGGGGGAGCTGCCGTACGTGCCCTCGGAGGACGATGACGAGCACGGCGATTTCCGCCGCGACCCCTCCGTGACCAACCCCGCCCAGGATCGCGTGCAGCCCACCCCGCAGGTCAACCTGGACGATTACCCCCAGCACAAGTAATCCGCCGCGCGCCCGGCGCGGCGCTGTGCGATAATCGCGGGCATGAGCGCGCAACTCCTGGTGTCTATCTCCAGTATCTTCGAGGAAACCAGGCGGGCGGCGCAATCCGTGGTGGAGGAACTCGACGGGCAGGGGGTGCCCGTTTCCCTCCTCATCGCGCCGCATATCGACGGCACCTGGCGGCTTTCCCGCGACGCCGCCACCCTGGCCTGGGTGAACGAACGCATCGAGGGCGGCACGGAGTGGATCCTCAACGGCTTTGACCAGGCGGTGCAGGGGCGCCGCGCGGAGTTCGCGCAGTTGGAGGAGCACGAGGCGCGGCTGCGGCTGCGCGGGGCCACCCGTCAGCTGGAAAAACTGGGCCTGACCACCCCGATCTTCGCCCCGCCGCGCTGGCGGCTATCCCCCGGCACGCTCGCGGTGCTGCCGGAGTTCGGCTTTCACACCGTGGGCTCCACCAAGGGGGTGTACGTGGGGGGCGCGGGGGCGGCGTCGATAAGCGCGGAGCAGCAGTGGGAGTTTGTGCGTTCACGCAACCTCTCGGTGGGCGAGGGCTTTGGCGCGCCGGGCTGGTGGCGGCGCAACGTGATCGCGGCGGCGCGCCGGGGAGCGGAGCGCGGCAAGGTGGTGCGGCTTTCGGCCTCTGCCCGTAATCTGTGTGAGCCCAAGGTGGCGCGGGACTTCGTTGGCGCGGTGCGCGCGGCCCTGGATCAGGGGGCGGTGCCGGTGACCTACGGCCGGGTACGCGGGAAGTAGGAAAGCCCGCCGCGCACAGGTACTCTGTGGGCGTAATTGAAGAACGTGCGAGATATAGGGGAATGACCGTGGCCCGTGTAGTAGTTCATGTGATGCCCAAGGCGGAGATCCTTGACCCCCAGGGGCAGGCCGTGGTGCGTGCGCTGGGGCGCCTGGGCGTATCCGGCGTGAGCGATGTGCGCCAGGGAAAGCGCTTTGAGATCGAGGCGGATGACACCGTGACCCGCGAGGACATTCAGCGGATGGCTGAGGTGCTGCTGGCCAACACCGTGATCGAGGACTTCGAGATCGTCGATGTGGAGGAGGCCAAGTGACGGCACGCATCGGGGTGATTACTTTCCCCGGCACGCTTGACGACGTCGATGCCGCCCGCGCCGTGCGCTACGCCGGGGCCGAGGCTGTCAGCCTGTGGCACGCAGACGAGGATCTGCGCGGCGTGGACGCCGTGGTGGTTCCCGGTGGCTTCTCCTATGGCGATTACCTGCGCAGCGGGGCCATCTCCGCGCTGGCTCCGGTGATGCGCGCGGTGATCGAGGCCGCGCGCGGCGGCATGCCGGTGCTGGGTATTTGCAATGGCTTCCAGATCCTCAACGAGGCCCGCCTGCTGCCCGGCGCGCTCACCCGGAACCAGGGCCTGCATTTCCACTGCACGGATACCTACCTGGCGGTGGAGAACACCGATACCGCGTGGACGAGCACTCTGGAGCAGGGGCAGAAGATCTTCATTCCCGCCAAGCACGGCGAGGGCCGCTTCCAGGCGGACGCCCGCACCATCGAGGAGTTGGAGGGCGAGGGCCGCGTGGTGTTCCGCTACACGGACAATTACAACGGTTCCCTCAACGCCATCGCCGGGATCACCGATCCCACCGGGCGGATCGTGGGGCTGATGCCGCACCCCGAGCACGCCATTGACCCGCTCACCGGCCCGTCCACGGACGGGTTGGAGTTGTTCCTATCCGCCGTCGGCTCGATTGCCGCGTGAAGGGAGAAGCCATGACCGCTCTGAACGTTCTCAACGACACCGTGGCCAAGGCCACGGCCGAGCCGGATACCGCGCAGCCCTACGCCGAGCTGGGCCTCAAGGATGACGAGTACGCACGGATCAAGGAGATCCTGGGCCGCCGCCCCACGGACGCGGAACTGACCATGTACTCCGTGATGTGGTCCGAGCACTGCTCCTACAAGTCCTCCAAGGTGCACCTGCGCTACTTTGGCGAGACCACCACGGAGGAGATGAACTCCAAGATCCTGGCCGGCATCGGGGAGAACGCCGGCGTGGTGGACGTGGGCGACGGCAACGCCGTGACCTTCCGCGTGGAGTCCCACAACCACCCCTCCTACGTGGAGCCGCACCAGGGCGCCGCCACCGGCGTGGGCGGCATCGTGCGCGACATCATGGCCATGGGCGCGCGCCCCATCGCGGTGATGGATCAGCTGCGCTTTGGGCCTGCCGACGCCCCGGATACCCAGCGCGTGCTGTCCGGCGTGGTGGAGGGAATCTCGCACTACGGCAACTCGCTCGGTTTGCCCAACATCGGCGGCGAGACCGTCTTTGACCCCACCTACGCGGGTAATCCCCTGGTCAACGCCCTGTGCGTGGGCACCCTCAAGGTGGAGGATCTGAAGCTGGCCTTTGCCTCCGGCAAGGGCAACAAGGTCATGCTCTTTGGCTCCCGCACGGGCCTGGACGGCATCGGCGGCGTGTCCGTCCTGGCCTCCGATACCTTCGAGGACGGCGCGGAGCGCAAACTCCCGGCTGTGCAAGTGGGCGATCCCTTCGCGGAGAAGGTGCTCATCGAGTGCTGCCTGGATCTCTACCGCGCCGGCGTGGTGGTGGGCATTCAGGATCTGGGTGGCGCGGGCCTGGCCTGCGCCACCTCGGAGCTGGCGGCCTCCGGCGACGGCGGCATGAGGGTGAACCTGGACGCCGTGCCGCTGCGGGCCAAGAACATGACC
Source organism: Corynebacterium oculi (assembly GCF_001412105.1). Taxonomy (GTDB): domain Bacteria; phylum Actinomycetota; class Actinomycetes; order Mycobacteriales; family Mycobacteriaceae; genus Corynebacterium; species Corynebacterium oculi. The sequence continues at coordinate 52,030 of NZ_LKST01000004.1, read as the reverse complement.
GCCGCGGAGATCCTGGCCTCCGAGTCCCAGGAGCGCATGTGCGCGGTGGTGGCCCCGGAGAACGTGGAGCGCTTCCGTGAGATCTGCGCGCACTGGGACGTCACCTGCGCGGAGATCGGCGAGGTCACCGAGGGTGATCACCTGGTGATCAGCCACGGCGGGGAGATCGTGGTGGACGCCCCGGCGGCCACCATCGCGGACGAGGCCCCCGTGTATGAGCGCCCCTTTGCCCGCCCGCAGTGGCAGGATGCGGTGCAGGAGGAGGCCGCCGTGCCCGCCCCGAGCGACGTGGCCGCCACGCTGCGCCAGATGGTGTCCTCCCCGGCGCTGTGCTCCCGGGCGTACATCACCAACCAGTACGACCGCTACGTGCGGGGCAACACCGTCAAAGCGCAGAACTCCGACGCCGGCGTGCTGCGCATCGACGAGGAAACGGGCCGAGGCGTGGCCGTCTCCGCCGACGCCTCCGGGCGGTACACCTACCTCGACCCGAACACCGGCGCGCGCCTGGCCCTGGCCGAGGCGTACCGCAACGTGGCCGTCACGGGCGCCCGCCCGGTGGCGGTGACCAACTGCCTCAACTTCGGCTCCCCGGAAAACCCGGACGTGATGTGGCAGTTCCGCGAGGCCGTGCACGGCCTGGCCGATGGCTCCAAGGAACTGGGTATCCCGGTTTCCGGCGGCAACGTCTCCTTCTATAACCAGACCGGCGAGACCCCGATCCTGCCCACCCCGGTGGTGGGCGTGCTCGGCGTGATCGAGGACGTGCATCACGCCATCGGGCACGACCTTGGCACCGTGCCCGAGGACGAGGTGCTCTACGTGCTGGGCGCCACCGAGGCGGAGTTCGGGGGCTCCATCTACCAGCAGGTGACCACCGGCGAACTCAAGGGCATGCCCCCGCGCGTGGATCTGGCCAACGAGGAACGCCTGGCGGACTTCTTTGTGAGCAACACCCTGCTCACCGCCGCGCACGACGTCTCCGAGGGCGGCCTGGCGCAGTCCCTGGTGGAGATGGCGCTGCGTTCCGGGCGTGGCCTGGATCTGGATCTCTCCGGGGTGCACGCGGATCTGCACGTGGCGCTGTTCTCCGAGTCCGCCTCCCGCGCCGTGGTGGCCACCACGGGCGATCGCGCGGATTCCCTGGAGCGCCGCGCGGCCGAGGCTGGGGTGCCGTGCCTGCGTATCGGTGGCACCGCCGAGGGGCGCACGCTGCGCATCGGCGGCGTCGATAGTGCAGATAGCGCGGCCTTGGAGGTCTCCCTCGATGAGTTGCGCGAGGCCTGGGAGGCCACCTTGCCGGAGCTCTTCGGGCACGCCGTGGGGGCGAACTCCGTGGTGGAGTAGGGGAGGATCGGAAACCAAGATAGCTTGGTACGTTCTTTCATACTTTAGTGAGTGCTCATACTAGGCATGGGCACTCACTTCTTTTGTGGTGGGGCCATAGAAAAAGTCGGTATGGCTTGACACTTAGGGGGGGTAGTCTCCTTGATAAGGCCAGCGTAGAGCTAACTGGAATGGTTCGTATAAGTATCTGATCTTCAGCTACTCGAGGTGGAGTAACGATCAGAAATCGTGGTGTGAGTAGATCTTGCACTACTTGCTGAGTCTTTGGATTTAACTGGAAGGAAAGTTATGGATGCTTCTCAAGTTGCCAGCGAGAGTGACATCATTCTAGCTCCGGGGGAGAAAGGACTGTACGCTCGGAAATTCCGCCCGACTCTGACACTTTTCTGGCTCCGGACGACCATGGTTGTCACTAATAAAAGAATACTGATCCGGTATCCCAATACCGTATTTGGGATAATTCCGCTGGGCTTTGAGGAAATGGCAATGCCGGTGGGTTCTGTTGCTGGTGTTACTACCTCGCAAAAGGTTAAGTTCGGACAGCTTTTATTCTCTGGATTGCTGGCTTTGGTGTTCGTTCTTGTTGGATTTGGGCAGATCGCGGGCAACGTGGGACTCGGGTTCATCTTGATACTCCTTGGAGGATTTTTCACTGCAAGTGCGCTAAATGCTATATCCTCTTCTTTTGCAGTAACGAATAGCGGTGGCGGGAGGAATGAGTGCACGGTGTCCATCCTTGACAAGGATAAGTTGACTCAGTTTAAGAACAAGGTGAATGAAATTATATACTCTGCGTCTTCTGGCGGAACGAGCTGGGCTGAGGTTTGAGGCTAATTTTTATAGCCCTGGTTGAGTTAGGTCTATTGCCTTAAGGTGGAAATATGTTCATTTTTCCTTTATTCAAAAAACGGAAATTGGCTACGGCTCTACTAGTTCCGGTAGTGCTTGTTGAATCATGCTCTTCAGATTCAGGGGATCAGATACGAGAAGTTTCATCGGATTTCTCCGGTAAGGAACCAATCGCTTATGTGGGTGCCGTTTTGGACATGGACTCTTCAGTATTAGATGAGCGCTTGACTGAAGAGGGGATCCAAATTCCGCTGAAAGAATACTCTAACGATTACGATGAGAATAATGGAATTGCAAGTGGTGTATACGATCATTGCAATTCTTCATCGTGACATCGCATAGTCAACCCTTCAGATGGAAATAACTATACCGTATCGTATGATCCAGCGGAAAATAGTCTAAAAGACTATGAGTCTCAATGTGCAGTCCAGAACATTGATGGAGAGCTTAAGCTCTCAGTGGTAGATGTTGTTGAAAAGAAGCCTAATGGTATTGAGAAAGGGGGGAACCGCGTTTTTCTTCGGAAGATCGATGCTGCTAACGATGAGGTGGAAAGTTCTATCTACTTTGATTTTCCAAAATCTAAATATGGGGATGGTGGTATAGTCTCTGTTGAGCCAGTAGCCTTTTCTGAAGAAGATATATTCTTTTTGCGGGAAGACTATTATAATGGTCGTGGAGGGGTTACTGTTGATGATACTCGATTCTATGATGTTCCCAGAGTTGGATCTGGCGAGAGTGTTGGTAACTATGGTGAAGATAGGCCTCAGCGTTCTATTCAGATGAAAAAAGTTTCACACCTGGGAGAATCTGGCGATAGTGCCGTTGAATATATTGGCGATGAACTTATCACTAATGTTGATTTCATTTCCGAGGGAAGTGAAATTGTTGCGCGGAAATATAGTGTATCTGAGTATGGTCATGCATTCAATTACGGTGGGGATCTTTATATCCCGAAGGTTGATTCCAGTTTTATTGATGTGAGGGATGATGAATCTAGTAAAGAATTCGGTGATCTTGCTGAATCTGAAGCGCATCTCATCAAGCTAGACGCCTTTGAGAATGTAAAATTTGGGGAAAGCGACTCGTTTTCTTCTAGCAGTCCCAACGCTAAGCTTCGATCTTATGGTGCTAGTAAGGATGGTAAATATTTTAGCAGTGGAGTTAGGTCGGGTGTGGGCGGAGCCCTTTTTGCTCCGACAGGCAAGGGTATGGTAGTTTTCGATCCCTTGAAGTACTCATTTGGAAAACTCGTGTCTGGAGACTCGTTTTCTCCCGATCGTGCAAAAATTCCGGAAAAAATTTGTACAGCATCTGATGGTGACCCGGTTAAATCGTGGTGCATGCGGGGGGTTGGAAAAGTGGCTCTTTCTAGGATGCAAGATAATCTATTAACAATAACCAACAGTTACGACGGGGAATACAGTGCTGATGATATTTTTGTGTATGACATAGACAGTGGAGAAGAAGTCTATAGCGTTGGTGAAGATGTTCTTAGTGGGCAAGGTATTGTTTGGGCTAGCGCTGCAGGGAAGTCGCTGTTCTTGTTGAGTGATGATGGTGCTGCGGAGATAGATCTTGAGAATGGGGGGGCAGAAAGAAGAGGAGCCAAAGGCCATTCCGGTCAAATTTGATTCCGGGTATTATATTTGGGCCAGCCCTCTTGAAGGGTATAACTGGAGAACCGAGGTACGATCCGGTAAAGACAGTGATAACCTGGTGAGCATTGCCAGGGTTATGCGTAAATCCTTTTGGCCGAATCTAGCGTATGGTGTTTCCCCGTTCAGACTCTATGGAATCTCTGAGCAGTCGTAGGAAACCTGGTTCAACTACGGCGGGGCTTAGGTTATACTCTCCTGAGTCCTTTTGTTCCTGCGTTATCTAGGAGCCGCCGTGGGTTCTCCTCGCACACGCGCCGTGGCCGTAGGGGTCGCGGTGCCGGTGCTCATCGCCGCACTGATCCTCTTGAGTCTGCTCACGGGCGCGCGTGCCCTGGGCTTTTCCGAGGTGTGGGAAGCCATCCCGGGGGGGTTGCGTTACGCCTCAAGCAAACAGCCGGGGGCTGATGACGTGGAGTTGGTGCTGGGTATCCAGCGCATTCCGCGTACCCTCCTGGCCCTGTTTGCGGGCCTGGCCCTGGGCGCGGCCGGAGCCCTTTTGCAGGGCTTTACCCGCAACCCGCTGGCCGATCCCGGCATCTTGGGCGTGGGAGCGGGCGCGGCGGCGGCCGTCGCGGTGGGCGTGAGCCTGGGCTGGCTCGATAGCGCCACGGGGTACGTGTGGCCCTCGATGCTGGGGGCGGTGGCGGTGACCGCCGTGCTCTTCTTGCTTGCTTCCTCCGGTCCCACGGCGGGCAGCCCGCTGGCCTTTGTGCTGGCGGGCACGGCGCTTTCCGCGCTGCTCATGGCGGTGGTCAACGCCCTGGTGATTACCAATGATCGGGTGCTAGACGTGCTGCGTACCTGGGCCACGGGCTCGGTGGCGGGGCGAGATTTTTCCACGGTCACGGTGGTGGCCCCTCTGGCGGCGGTGGCGCTCGTGGCCGCGATTGCCCTGGGGCCGGTGTTGAACCTGCTGAGCCTGGGGGAGGAGAGCGCTCATGCCTTGGGCGTTTCGGTGCGGCGCGCTCAGGCGGGGGGCGTGGTGGTGATCGCGGCGCTCACGGCCGCCGCGGTGGCCGCCGCCGGGCCGGTGGCCTTCATCGGCCTGGCCGCCCCACACATGGTGCGCAGCGTCACGGGGCCGGATTATCGCCTGGTGATTCCGCTCTCCGCCCTGGTGGGCGGGGTGTTGGCCCTGGGGGCGGATATTTTGGGCCGCGTGGTGGTGGCCCCCGGTGAGCTGCCGATGGGCATCGTGCTGGCGTTGTTTGGTGTGCCGGTGTTCGTGTGGCTGGTGCGGCGCGGCCGGATTGGGGGTGCGCTATGAAAAAGCAGGGAAGAGTATTCCGCCTGGGGCCGGTCTCCTGGCGGGTCAATCCGCGCCTGCTGGCGTGCATGCTGATCGCCGTGGTGCTCATGGCGGCGGGGGTGTGTTGGGCGGTGACCCAGGGGGAGTACCGGATGACGCTGGGCGAGGTGGTCTCGGTGTTTGCCGGGGGCGGCACCAAGATTCAGCAGACGGTGGTCTTTGACATGCGCCTGGGGCGTGCGGTGGTGGCCTGCGTGGTGGGCGCTGCCCTGGCGTACTCGGGAGCGCTCACGCAGTCGGTGGCGCGCAACCCTCTGGCCAGCCCGGATATTTTGGGTATTACCCAGGGGGCGTCGCTCGCGGCGGTGGTGGTCATCGTCTTTGCCGGGGCGGGCCAGGGCGGCGTGATCGAGGCCGGGGCCACCACGGTGCTGGGCACGGTGGGGCTGCCGGGGGCGGCGATCATCGGCGGCCTTCTTTCCGCAATCCTGATCTGGTTGCTGGCGGGGCCCGCGCGCAGTTCGATGTTGCAGGTGGTGCTCATCGGCGTGGGCGCGTCGATCTTCCTGTCCTCGTGTACCACGTGGTTGTTGGCGTACGCGGAGTTGGATCGGGCGGCCTCGGCGCGCATGTGGCTCACCGGCTCGCTTAACGGCAGGGATTGGAATCACGCCTGGGCGCCGCTGGCGGTGTTGCTCCTGGCCGTGGCGCTGGGCGGGTGGCTGGCCTTCCAGCTTTCCGCCTTGGTGTTGGGGGAGACCACCGCGCACGTGTTGGGGCACCGGGTGCAGGTGGCCCAGTTGGTGCAGTTGCTCACCGCCGTGGTGCTGGCGGCCGTGGGGGTCTCGGCAGCGGGCCCGGTGGGGTTCATCGCCTTTGTGTCCCCGCATCTGGCTCGCGCCCTGGCGCGCACGCCCACGCCGCCGCTGATCTTTTCGGCGCTGCTGGGCGGTACCCTGCTGTTGGGCGCGGACCTGCTGGCCAGGGTGGTGCTGCCCTGGGAGCTGCCGGTGGGTGTGGTGACGGCGTTCATCGGTGCGCCGTTCCTGCTGTACATGATCTTCCGTACTCGTCGAGAGGAAACCATCTGATGGGCCAGCCACTTTTTTCCGCGCGGGGCTTGCGCACCGGCTACGCGGAGCGCCAGGTGATTAAGGATCTGGACGTGGACATCGCGGAGGGGGAGGTCACCTGCCTGATCGGCCCCAATGGCTGCGGGAAGTCCACGCTGTTGAAGTCCATGTGCGGGTTGCTGGCTCACGGCGGTTCCCTGACCTTCCAGGGCAGGGAGATCGCGCAGTGGCCGAGGAAGGAGCGGGCGCGGGAGTTATCGCTCCTTCCGCAAACCCCGGTGGCCCCGCCGGGGTTGACGGTGGGCCAGCTCATTGCGCGCGGGCGGCACCCGTATCAGTCCTGGATGGCGCAGTGGTCGTGCCAGGATGATGCGGTGGTCACGCAGGCGATCGAGACCACGGGGTTGACGGATCTCACGGATCGGCCGCTTTCGGCGCTTTCTGGGGGGCAGCGCCAGCGGGTGTGGATCGCCATGACGATCGCGCAGGACACGCCCACCACGCTGTTGGACGAGCCCACCACGTACCTGGATCTGTCCACGTCCGTGGAGGTGCTGCGCCTGGTGCGGGATCTGCGCGATAAGAGCGGGCGCACGGCGGTGATGGTGTTGCACGATCTCAACCTGGCCGCGCGCTATTCGGATCGCCTGGTGTTGTTGTCTCGATCGGGGACGCTGGCGGCCGCCGGTGCGCCGGAGCAGGTGCTCACGGAGGGGAATCTGGCGGAGGTCTTTGGCCTGGACGCCGTGGTGGTGGAGGACCCGGTGAGCGGGGGGCCGCTGGTGGTGCCCCGCTAGGAGGTTTAGTGAGAAAGGTCATAGTTTCTGCGATTTTCTGTGAACCTAATATGATTTATTTCAGGTTTGGGTAGAGTAACCTTATGCTGGAAGACAGCATGGGCCATAAGGTTGACACCGCCTGGCGCCCGGCTGTTTTACCCTAATTGGTATCTCCATACTCTTTTGAGGAGAATCTATGACTTTCTCTGTGACCCGCCGCGTCGCGGCGGCCGCCGCTGCCCTCGCGCTGTCGGTAAGCCTCGTGGCTTGCTCCAATTCCAGCGAGGATTCGGATAACTCCGCCGCGAAGGGCTCGGAGAGCAGCTCTTCCGATTCCTCCTTCCCGCGCACCATCGAGACGCAGGATAAGGACAAGCACCCCACCGAGATCACCATCGAGGAGCAGCCGCAGCGCATCGTCTCCGCCTCCGTGAGCCTCACCGGCGCGCTGTTGGCCCTCGATGCCCCCGTGGTGGGCTCCGGCGGCGGCAACCCCAAGGCACCGATGTTTGCCGATGAGACCGGCTTCGGCCTCTCCTGGGACAAGCTGGCCCAGGAGAAGAACGTGGAGTCCCTGTTCACCATCGGCTCCGCCAGCGCCGAGGCGATCCTGGCGCAGAACCCGGACCTCGTGGTGATGTCCAACGTGGGCGCCGATACCGGCGCGGAGATCTACGATCAGCTCAAGGACGTGGTTCCCGTGCAGGTGATCGACTACTCCGGCCAGTCCTGGGAGGAGACCACCCGCGAGGTGGCCAAGGCCACGGGTCTGGAGGATAAGGCCGATGAGGTCATCTCCAAGTACGAGGACTCCGTGAAGGAGGCCAAGGACAAGATCAAGATCGAGGGGCCGGTGAACGTCATCGCCCTGGCCCCGGAGGGCGCGGTGAACTTCTTCACCGAGGAGTCCGCGCAGGGACGCATCTTCACCGACCTCGGCATCGAGCTGGCGGTGCCAGGCGATGACCTGGTGGGCGATTCCGCCCAGGGCTCGGCGCGCTCGGACGTCAAGGCCGTGAGCGCGGAGAACGTGCCGCTGGCCCTGGACGGCAAGACCGTGTTCGTGCTCAACATCGATCCGGGTACCCCGGCCGATGAGCAGGTGCGCACCAACGAGCAGCTGGCGGAGGCCACCGCCGTGGCCGAGGATCGCGTCTACGGCCTGGATGGTGAGTTCTTCCGCATCGACGCCATCGCCGCGCAGGATCTGGTCAAGCACCTGCAAGAGAACTTCTCCTAAGGGGAGAAACCGCGCCTAGCGCGAGGCAGGAAGCAAAGCGATAAGGAGGTGGCCCTGGGGAATCCCGGGGCCACCTCCTTGTGCGTTTGCTATGCTTGTACCTCGAAGATTCGCACCCGCCGATCGGGCCGGTGCTGGAATTCGCCCAGGTCTTTCCACCCGGACTTGCGCAGCATGGAGTGCACGCGGGCGTTGCGGTGATCTGGTTCCGCGATCACGCGCGTGGCCTGGGGGTTTGCGCGTAGCAGGGCGGTGGGGAGTTCGTTGAAGAAGGGGCGGAAGAAGCCGCGCCCGGTGAGTTCTTCCACCCCCACGGCGAAGTGCAGGCCCAGGTCGGTGGGGGCGCACTCGAAGCAGTAGCTGATGTCATCGCGGGCGGGGTAATAGACCTCCAGGTAGCCCACCTCGGTGGGGGTGTGATCGATCACGGAGAGGATCACCGGCAGGGAGTAGGTGCCGGAAAGGCGCGCGGTGAGGTCGGCCCGCCAGCGCTCCTCGCTCCACGCCTGCTCCCAGGTTTCGGCCAGGTGGGGGCGGTTCATCCAGTCCGCGATGAGTCCGGCGTCCGCGGGCGTGGCGGCACGGATCTGGTAGCGGCCGTCGAACTCGGGTAGCCGGGGCGGGGCCGGGGCGATGGCCTCCGGGGGGACGTCGGTACGCAGGCGATGCAGGACGCTTTCCGGCGCGGGGTGAGGGGTCATGGGTGCCGTCTCCTCCTATATTTGGTAAATCTATCCTTAGTAAACTTATCCGTCATACGTATATCTGTAAAAGGCACTTGCATGGATTCTTCCCCCGATCCCACCGCCACCCCCGCCAGGAGCACGGTGGCGGCACTCCTAGAGCGCGCCCTCGCGCGCACACCCGAGGCCCCGGCGGTGATCGTGGATCGGGGGGAAACGCTCACGTATTCCCAGGTGAGCGCGCTCAGCGGGGCGCTGGCCCGCAGGCTCGTCGCCGCCGGGATCGCGCCGGGGCGCCGCGTGGCCGTGGTGGCGGGGCGATCGGCCTGGCAGGTGATCGCCGCCGTGGCGGTGCTGCGCGCCGGGGGCGTGTACGTGCCGGTGGACCGCTCCTACCCCGCCGCGCGGATCGCGGAGCTGCTGGCCGACTGCGCGCCGGACGCCGTGCTGCACGAATCCTGCCCGGAGATAACCCAGATGGCCGCGATGGAAGCCCCGGCCGGGGTCCCCACCCTCGACCTGGGCGATCCCACGATCCGGGAGGACATCCACGCGGAGGCACGGGCGGGAAACACAGGGGTAACCTCGGCGCGCCCGATCACGGGGGAGGATCCGGTGTACATCATCTACACCTCCGGCACCACCGGCAAGCCCAAGGGCGCGATCAACCTGCACGCCGGGGTGGCCCTGCATCTGCGTTGGATGGGGGAGGTCTTTGGCGGCGAGGGGCACACGGTGTTGAACAAGGCCCCGATGGCCTTTGACGTGGGCGTGGCGGAGATGCTCAGCCCCCTCGTGGCGGGCGGGACGATGGTGATTCCGCCTCATGATTGGTGGCCGGGCGATTCCCGCGCTCTGCTGGGCATGATCCACCGCCACCGGGTCACGGTGCTCTCCATCGTGCCGAGCATGGTGCGCGCCATGCTTGAGGCCGGGGTGGAAGCGGGTGAGATGGACTCGTTGCGGCACCTGTTGCTCGGCGGGGAGGCCGTGCCCGCGGACCTGGTGGCGCGGTTGCGTGAGGGCACCCCCGCCCGGCTTCACGGGCTCTACGGCCCCTCGGAGGCTGCGATGGACGTGATGTGGGTGGAATATACCGAGGAGGTTCCGCTGCGCGGCGGCCAGGCCCTGCTGGGGAATGCTGAGCCGGAGGTCATCGTGGAGGTCTGCCGCCCGGAGAGCCGGGAGCAGGTGCCCCCGGGGGAGATCGGGGAACTCATCATCGGAGGCCCCCAGGTGGGCGGCGGGTACCTGCGCCGCCCCGAGGCCACCGCGGCGGCGTTCTTTAGCGGCCCGGACGGGCAGCGCCGTTACCGCACGGGTGACCTGGTGCGCTTTGACCCCGCCCTGGGCATGTACGAGTTCCGGGGTCGCCTGGGAGACCAGGTCAAGGTGCGCGGCAACCGCGTGGAGTTAGGCGAGGTGGAGGCCGCCCTGCGCGCGGCGCCGGGGGTGCGCGGTGCCGCCGCGCGCCTGGTGGGTGAGGAATTGTGGGGGTACGTCACCGGGGCGTCGCAAGGCAACCCGGTGGGGCTGCCCGCCGTGCGCGCGCACCTTGAGGGCGCGCTTCCGGCCTACGCCGTGCCCACCCACCTCGTGCCGCTTGATGCCCTGCCGCTGAGCGCCAACGGAAAACTCGACCGCCGCGCCCTGCCCACCCAGCGTTAATCGCCCTCAAACAGAAAGGTGCTGCCTCGTTGATGAGCACGCCCGATCCCACCACGCTGCCGCTCACTGGCGCGCAGCGAGGAATCTTTGACGCCCAGATGATCGACCCCCTCTCTCCCCTCTACGTGGTGGGCGAGGTTCTTGAACTAGAGGGAGAGATCCACACCGACGCCCTGTGCGCGGCCATCGAGGCCACCCAGCGGGAGGTGGAGACGCTGCGCATCCGCGTGCTCGCGCCCCAGGAGGGAGAGCAGCCGCGCCAGTACGTGAGCGAGGAGATCGCGCCGCCCGTGGTGCGGGACCTGCGCGATCATTCGCACCCGGAGCGCCTGGCGCAGGCGCGTATCGACGCCGCCAGGACCACCCTGGCCGAGCGCACGAGCGGCCTGCCGGAGGCACCGCTGTGCTATTACGAGGTGCTGCGGCTCGATCGGCGGCGCACCTGGGTGATTCAGCTCTACCACCACCTCATCGTCGATGGTTATTCCGCCACCCTGCTCACCCGCCGGATCGCAGAGCACTATACGGCGGCGATCACGGGCAAGCTCCCCAAGCGCTACCGGGGTGTGGGCCTGGCGCAGATCGTGGCGGAGGACGCCGCCTACGCAAAATCACCGGAGGCCGAGGAGGATCGGGAGTTCTTCCGTGGTCTGCTCGACCCGCTGCCCGATCTTGCCGCGCGCGAGCGCCTCAATGCCGCCACGGGCGGGGCCCAGACCTCGGGCACGGCCATCACCACCACCGTGCGCCTCTCGGCCGAGGACCAGGAGCGCTGCGCGGCCGCAGCAAAGGCGATGGGCAGCACCTGGGTCACCGCCCTGGTGGCGCTGTACGCCGCGCAGTTGTGGCACACCCAGGGCCGCCCAGGGGAGGACGTATGCCTGGCCATGCCGATGATGGCGCGCGCCTCCTCCGCCCAGCGGGCCACCCCGCACATGGCGGTCAACGTGCTGCCCCTGCTGGTGCCGGTGCGTGGGGGAGACACCGTGGCGCACCTGCTCGGCGCCACCGAGGAGCGCCTGCGTGCTCTGCGCGCACACCAGCGCTACCGGGGCGAGAACCTGCCCCGCGACCTGGGGGTTCCCGGGGCCGGTGCGCTGCTGCACGGCATGGGCGTGAACGCCAAGATCTTCCCCGTGAGCTTTGACTTCGCGGGAACACCCGGCGTACTGCGCAACGTGGCCGGCGGGCCGCCGGAGGACTTCGGCCTGGTGGTCATGCCCTCGGGCGACGGCGGGATTGACCTGGGCCTGGAGACCGATCCCGCGCGCGTCCCGGAGGCGGTGGCGCGGCGTCGGCTGAGCGAGTTGCGCGATCTCCTGGTGCGCTATGGACGCGGGGAGGCCGGGAACATCGACGCCCTCCTGGGGGCGGGCGCGAGCGAGGTGGAGCGTATCGACGCCCGCGCGGGTGTCCCCGAGCCCACGACGGGGGCGAACCTGCGGGGCCTCATCGACGCCCTCGCGGACACCGCCGAGCCCGCCCTGATCGCGCCGGGCGGTACCCTCAGCGGCGCGGAACTGCACCGTCGCGTGGTGGACACCGCCCGCCGCCTGCCCAAGGGCGGCAGCATCGCCATCGACCTCCCGCGCGATGCGGAGCTGGTGGTCACGGTGCTCGCGGCCCTGTATGCCGGCGTGCCGTTTAGTTACCTGGAGGCCGGGGCCCCCGATGCCCGCCGCGAGCACATCATCGGTGCGCTCGGGGCAGCGTGGGTGGCGGGCCGCGATCGGCTCCCGGAGCGCCCCTCGCCCCTGCCGGAACCACGGGCGGACGATCTGGCCTACGTGATCTTCACCTCCGGCAGCACGGGTGCGCCCAAGGGCGTGCAGATCACCAGGGGCAACCTGGAGGCGTTGTTGGCCGGGCACCTGAGCGGCCTGTATCGGCGCCCGCGCTCGGTGGTGGGGCATACCGCGAGCTTTGCCTTCGACGCCGCGCTCGACCAGTTGCTGTGGCTGCTGGCCGGGCACTGCGTGCGCCTGTACCCGGAGGAGATCGCCACGGACGCCGAGGCCGCGCTGAGCGCGCTGCGCCGGGATCGGGTGACGGTTTTTGATACCACCCCCTCCCTGGCCTCAGCCCTCATGGCGGCGGGCCTGGACGATCTGCCCGATCTTGAGGTGCTGGTGCTTGGCGGGGAGGCGCTACCCGCCGCGCTGTGGGATAGGCTCGCCGCCGGTGGCCTGCGGGCCATCAACGCCTACGGACCCACGGAGACGTGCATTGACGCGCTCATGGCCGAGGTCACCCCCGGCGCGCCGGTGATCGGCACACCCGTGGCGGGCATGAGGGCCTATGCCCTCGTGGAGAACCAACGCGGGGAGCCCGGGCGGGTGACGGCAGACTTTGAGCGTGGCCGCCTGTACCTGGCGGGCCCGCAGGTGGCGCGCGGCTACCTCGACCCCCAGGCCACCGAGGCCGCCTTTATCACCGCCACGGTGGACCCGCGCCGGGGCCCGGAGCGCCTGTATGACACGGGCGATGTGGTGCGCTGGGTGCCGGGGCGTGGATACGAGTACCTGGGGCGCGTGGACGATCAGGTGGAGATCAACGGCCGCCGCGTGGAGCTAGGTGAGGTGGAGGCCGCGCTGCTCTCCGCCGAGGGAGTAGCGGCGGCAGCGGTGACGGTGCAGGGCCGGGCCGGATTGCGGGGCTGGGTGGTGCCGGAAGCCGGGGCCAAACCCAGCCCGGAGGCCGTGCGCGCGCATGCGGCCGCCCGCCTGCCGGGTGCCGTGGTGCCGGGCCGGGTGGAGCTGCTGGCCGAGTTGCCCACCACCGTCTCCGGCAAGGTGGACCGCAAGCGGCTGCGGGCGCTGGCAGAGGATGAGGCTAAGACCCCGGCGGGGGATCGGCCCGCCGATTCCGCCCCGCGCAGCGAGGCGGAGAACGCCCTGTTGGCGGCCTGCGCGGACCAAACCGGCACCGCCATGCACGCGGGGGCGGACTTCATCGCCCAGGGCGGGGATTCCATCAGCGCCCTGACGGTGGCCACCCAGCTGCGCGGCCAGGGCTGGGAGATCGTGCCCAAGGAGCTGCTGGCGGGGGTTCCGTTGGGGCGGATCGCCTCCGGCATGACCCGGGAATCGCCGGAAGATCGCGAGGCCCGGGACTTCTTCCTGCCCGTGGGCGCGCTGCCGGAAAGCCCGGTGGCCGCCCGGCAGCGCGCCGCCGCCCCCACCCCCCAGGCGTGGGCGGGCTTCGCCCAGTACGCGGAGATCCCCGGCCCGCAGATCAGCCCGGAGACCCTGCGCGAGGTGGTGGGCCACCTGCTGCGTGCCCACGGCGCGCTGCGCATGATCCTGGACGGGGCTTCCGGGGAATACCTCGTTCCGCGCACGATCCTGGGCGGGATCGAGGAGTACGTGGGCGAACCCCCCGTGGAAAACCTGGCGGAGGTGGCCGCCCGCCCCGGCCTGCTGGCGCCCGAGGCCGGGCGCATGGTGCACGCGGTAGCCCTGCGCGGCGGGGGACTGGGCCTGGTGGTGCACCACAGCGCCGTCGATGCGCTCAGTTGGGCCACCCTGCGCGCGGAGGCGCGCCGGCTTCTGCGCGGCGGGAAACTCCCCGCCACTACCGACGCCTGGCGTGCCCACGCTCTGCGCTCCTCCCGGCGCGATCACCGCGCGGAGATTCCCCGATGGGCGCGGGTGCAGCGCGCCGGTGCCGTGAGCGTGGGGCAAACCCTGCCCGCCCGCGCCGAGGCGGTCTGCCGCAGCCTGGATATTCCCGCCGATGCCGCGCGGGCGCTGGCCGAGGAGCCGGAGGCCACCATGCTGGCCGCGCTGGCCCTCAGCGTCGGGGGATACATCGGGGTGGAGGGCCACGGCCGCGAGCGCGATGCCGCGACGGTGGGCTGGTTTACCATCGAGCACCCCCTGGCCGTGGAGGTTAACCACAGCGAGGATCCCCTCGCGGACGCCGCCGATGCCGTAGCCGCCGCCCGGCATGCTCGCCGCGCGATTCCCGGCGCGGGGGAGGGATACGGGTGGCTGGCCCACGGAGACCCGGCCGGTGCCCTGCACGGGATCGGGCTGCGCGAGCCCCAGGTGGTGCTCAACGTCATCCCCGCCACCGGGGAGTTTCGGGTGACCGATCACCCGCAGCGCAGGCTCACCGAGGCCCTGACGGTGAACGTCTTTCTGGCGGAATCCCGCATCGAGTACACCGCCGACCCCTCCCGCTTTGAGGTGACGGAGGTGCATACGGAGGTGCTGCGCCGGCTGCATCACCTGCTCGTGGCGCGCCGGGCGGGGGTGGGCGATGCCTCCCACCGCGCCCTGGAGCGCCGCTACGGCCCCATCGAGCGGGTGCTGCCGCTGAGCCCGCAGCAGGAGGGCCTGCTCTTCCACACCCTGAGCGCCGCCGCGGACCCTTATGCCCTGGCGATGAGCGTGGATCTGCGCGTAGCCGGTGTCATCGACATTCCTCGCCTGGGGCGCGCCTGGCGGGAGGTGCTGCGCCGGCACTCCGCCCTGCACGCGGGTTTCGATGCCATCACGGGGGAGAACCCCGTGCAGTTCATTCCGCGGGAGCGGCCCGAAACGTTCCGGGCGATTGACGTGCGCGGCGAGGAATCCTGGCCCGCCCTGGCCGATCACCTGCTGCGCCGCGAGTCCACCCGCCAGGTGTCCGTGGCGCACCCGCCCCTGGTGCGCGCCACGGCGATCTGGCACGAGGACGGCGGCCTGCGGTTGATCGTGGCCGGGCATCACCTGCTCACCGACGGCTGGTCCACGGGGATCATGATCCGCGAGCTGCTTGCCCTTTATCACGGGGAGGAGTTGCCCGCCGCGCCCCAGCCGGAGGTATTCCTCGATTGGCTGGCGCAGCGCCGGGAGGCGGATCGGGAGGCCTGGCGTGCCCATCTGAGCGGGGTGGAGCGCCCCACCCTGGTGGCCGAGCCCGCCTCCGCCCCCGGGGAAGCGCACGAGGAGGGGGAGCGTGCGATCCCCGTGGCCCTCACCCGGAAGCAGGAGGCCGGTTTGGTGGCGGCGGCGCGCGCCGCCGGGGCCACCCCGGCGGAGTTGTTGCAGGTGGCCTGGGCCTACGTGCTCGCGGAGATGACCGGGCAGGAGGCCGAGGTGCTGTGCGGCGTGACGGTCTCTGGGCGGCCCCCGGAGGTGCCGGAGACGGCGCAGATGATCGGCCTCTTTGCCGCCACGGTGCCCGCGCGGATTCGGCTCACTGGCGATCCCCTGGCGGATCTGCGGGAGCACCACGCGGCCCGCGCGGAGATGTCGGGGCACACGGCGGCCTCGGTGGCGGACATGGAGGCGGGGAGCCTCTTTGACACCATCGTGGTCTATGAGAACGCCCCCGCCCCGAACCCGGAGGGCGATCTGGTGGTGGCGGGCACGCAATCGCTGGGGCAGACGCACTATCCCATCACCGTGCTGGCGCAGCCGGGACGTGACTTTGACGTGGTGCTGGCGTATCGGCCCGCCCTGGTGGATTCCGGCCGCGCCGGGTGGGCGGCGCGCCGCCTGGGGGAGGCGCTGCGCTTCTTTCTGGGTGAGCCGCTGCCCCGTGGCGCGGAGCCGCCCGCGGCACAGGCCGCGCTACAGGGGGCCGCGGCTAAACCGGAACCCGGTGCCGCCCCGCTCGCAGCCACCCCTGCTGTTTCTCCTGCTCCCACTGTGGCCCTGATCGCCACGGAGATGGCGGAGGTGCTGGGCCGCGAGGTCTCCCCGGGCACGAACTTCACCGAGGCCGGAGGGCATTCCCTGCTGGCGGTGCGCCTGCTGGGCCGCCTTCAGCGCGCGGGCCTGGAACTGAGCATTGGCGATATTCTCGCCGGGGGCAGCCCGCGCGGGATCGCCGCGCGTCTCGGTGCGGGTGACTCCGCTGCGGCGGGGAGCGCGGAGGACGCCGGGGCGGCGTCGGCAAGCCCCCTGGTGGTGCGCACCATCGGGGCGCGCACGCTGTGGTGCATGCCCCCGGGCGATGGTATCCATACCCCCTGGGGGGAGCTGGCGGCGCGGATTCCGCTGCGGGTGCGCGCGGTGACCTGGGCCGGGGTGATGGAGCACTCCACCTTGGATCAAGCGGTGGCCGATGTGGTGGCGCTGATCCGCGCCGAGCAGCCACAGGGGCCGTATTACCTGGCGGGCTGGTCCTTTGGCGGGGTGCTGGCGCACGCGGTGGCGCACGCCCTGGGCGGCCCGGAGCAGGTGGCGTTCCTGGGGATTCTGGATTCTTACCCGGTGGGGGTAAGCCCGCAGGGCCTGCCCGAGCAGTCCGATCCCACCCCCCTGGTGGACGGCCTGCTTGATCTGCCGGATAACGCCGGGGTGTTGCGGGAACTGGTGGAAAAGAACCTGGTGGCCAGCGGCCGCCTCATGGCCCAGGCGGCTCCGGTTCCGTGGCGGGGCCCGGTGCACCTGGTGGTGGGCCTGCGCGGGGACGCCGGTGGGCCCCAGGGCTGGGACCCGGAGGCCGCGTGGGAGCGGGCAGGGGCCCGGGTGGAGACCCTGGAGGTGGACGAGGATCACTTTGGCCTCGTGCGCCCCGAGGGGTGGGCCGTGGTGGCGCCCTTCCTTGCGGAATCGCTCGCGCGGGCTGAGGAAGCGGCGTTCGCCACGGCGGGTGCAGCGCACAGCGAGCACAGTAAGCACAGCAACACGTCAAGCAATCAGGAAACCAATCAAGAAACCAAGCAGGAGGAGCATTAATGACGGTGGATCTACTCGTGGTGGGCGCGGGCCCCAAGGGCGTGGCGGTGGCGGCCAAGGCCGCCGTGCTGCGCGAACTCGGCTGCCCCGCGCCCTCGGTGCGGCTGGTGGACCCGTTGGGGGTGGGCGGGCACTGGCGGGCGCGCGGCGGGTGGACGGATGGCCGTCACGGCCTGGGCACCCCGCCGGAGAAGGACGTGGGATTCCCCTACCGCACCCGCGTGGCGGGGGCGCGCTCGGGGGAGGTGGACGAGGCGCTGGCCCGGCACGGCTGGGCGGCCTTCCTGATTGATCGCGGGGAGTTCGCCGCCTGGATTGATCGCGGCCGTCCCGCCCCGCTGCACGAGCAGTGGGCGGATTATCTGCAATGGGTGGTGGATCGCCTGGGCATCTCGGTGCTATCGGCCGAGGTCACCAGCGCGCGCCTGGCAGAGGACTGGGAGGTGGATACCACCGCTGGCCGTTTGACCGCGCGCGGCCTCATGGTCACGGGGCCGGGGTCGAGCGCGCGTCGGATAGCGCGGGTGCCGGGGGTGTGCTCCCTGGCGGACTTTTGGGGGCAGCGCCCCGCCGAGGGGGCCTCGGTGGCGGTGATCGGCTCCGGTGAGTCCTCGGCCAGCGTGGTGGATCAGCTCCTGGATACCCGGGTGGGGGAGATTACCGTGATCTCGCCCAGCGCGGCAATTTTCACCCGAGGCGAGGGGCAGTTTGAAAACCGCCTGTACACCGATCCCCACCGCTGGCAGGAGTTAGACGAGCCCGCCCGGCGCGACCTGCTGGGGCGCACGGATCGCAGCGTGTATTCCGTGCGGATTCAGCAGCGCGTGGGGTGCGATGGGCGCGTGGAGCACCGTCGCGGCACGGTGCGTGCGGTGGAGGAATCAGAGGGCGCGCTGCGGGTGCGGTACCGGCGCACCGAGGCCGGGGGTATCGCCCACGAGGGCAGCGTGCTCGCGGATCTGGTGGTGGACGCGCGCGGTAATTCCCCGCTGTGGTTCGGTGCGTACCTGGAACCCGGCACCCGCGAGCGCCTGGCCCGGGAGGCGGGTGCTGCCGACTGGCGGGCGGTGCGCGCCCAGGACATTGAGGAGCGTATCGACGCCACCCTGCGCTTCGAGGGGTTAAACGGCAGGCTCTTCCTGCCCACCCTGGCGGGGTATCGGCAGGGGCCGGGCTTTGCCAACCTTAGTTGCCTGGGCGAACTCTCCGATAGAATCGTCTCCGGCGTGAAAGGACTATAAAAGTGGGCAAGAATAGCAGGGATCGCGATATTTACCCCATCTCCGTGCGCGAGCTAGAGGTGGTGGAGGTGGAGCAGATCAACTCCGGCATGAGGCGCGTGGTGTTTGGCGGGGAGCAACTGGCCGCGCACGCCTACGCCGGGTTTGAGGTTCCGGGGCTGGTCAGCGACGGCTTCGACGATGACGTGCGGTTGATCTTCCCCGATCCCGCTACCGGCGCGCGGCCCCGCCCCGAGCCCGACGAGCGCGGTGTTGTGCAGTGGACGGCGGAGGTCAAGGACCTCTTCCGCACCTATACGGTGCGCCGCTGGGAGCCGGAGGCCGGGCGGTTGACCGTGGACTTTGCCCACCACGCGGCGGGGCTTGCCGACGAATGGGCGCGCGCCGCCCAGGTGGGCGATCGCCTGTGGGTGTCAGGCCCGAAGAACTGCCTGCGCCTGCCCACCCACACCGACTGGCTGCTGCTGGTGGGCGATGAAACCGCCCTGCCCGCGATGAGCCGCTGCCTGGAGGAACTACCCGCCGGGCACCGCTGCTTGGCCATCGTGGAGGTGGCGCGGCGCGAGCACATTCAGGAGTTGCCCGGCGCGGCGGAGGTGGACGTGCGCTGGGTGGTGCGCGCCGAGGGCGGCAGCCTGGCCGACGCCGTGGCCCAGGCGCAGTTCTTGCCGGGCACGCCCTACGCCTGGGTGGCTGGGGAGGCGGGCAGCCTCCGCCAGATCCGCCGCGACCTCAAAGAGCGCGGCGTGGCCCCGGAAAACCTGGAAGTTACCGGCTACTGGCGACGCCGCGCCGTAGCCCAGGACGAGGAGAAGGCCAACACCGGCTACGCGCTGTTTACCCAGCTTGCCGCGCTACTGGACCCGGTGCCGGGCTTCGCCGTGCGCGCGGCCATGCGGGCGGGGGTGTTCGCGGCGATCGCGGATCGCCCCGACGCCGGGGCGACCGACCTTTCCCAGGCCACCGGCATCGCCCCCGACGCCCTGGTCAGGCTGCTGCGATACCTGGAATCCCTGGGGCTGATCGAGTGCGCCGGGCAGGGGTACGCGCTCACGGCGCTCTCCCGGGAACTGGCGGACGAGGAATCACACATCTTCGAGCACCTGGCCGGGGTGTCCGCCCACCGCACCCTGGCGGTGGCGGGCATCGAGGAGGTGCTGCGCACGGGCGCGCCCCGCCCGGTGCTATACGACGCCGCCGAGTGGGAGGAGGAAGCCGAGGAATCCGCGCAGTGGGTGGCCCCGGCTCTGGTGGAGGCGGTTACCGCCGGTGGTTCTGCGGAGGCTCCCGTGGTGGTGTGCGGGCCGGGGGCGCGCGTGTACGCCGAGGAGTTCACCCGGCGCGGCACCCCGGCACAGGCGGTGGCATGGGCTTCCCTCACTGAGGGGCAGGCGGGGCTGGTGATCCTGGTGGATCCCTTCGGCCAGGCCACCGTGGCGGAGGTGGCCGAGCGGCTGCGTATTCTCGGTTCTCTGGGTGCCCGGGTGGCGCTGCTGACCCGGCTTACCCCCGAGGGGGAGGACAGCGAGCATGACTTCGCTGAGGACATCGTGCGCCTGTGCCTGGACGGCACCCGCGTGCCCACCAGGGGCGACGTGGAGCGCGCGGCCGCCGAGGGGGGACTGCGGGTGGCGCGGACGGTTCGCGTGGGCTGGTCCTCCACCCTGCTGTGGCTAGAGCGGTAGCGGGCGATGCTCCACGAGGGTGCGCATCACCATCGTGGAGGTAATCTTGTTCAATCCCGGCCGGCTGCCCAGGTGATTATCGCGCAGCCGTTGGTAATCCTCTAGGTCTCGGGCCACCACGCGCAGCAGGTAATCGGGATCGCCAAACAGCCGCTCAGCGCTGAGCACCTGGTCAATGGTCACTACCTCCTTTTCAAAGGCCTCGATGGTGGCTCGATTCTCCCGCTCCAGGGTGACAAAGGCGATCACCTGGAGGGAAAAGCCCACGGCGGCGGGATCCACGTCCGCGTGATAGCCGCGAATCGCCCCGGAGGATTCTAAGGAGCGCAGCCTGCGCAGGCAGGTGGAGGCCGCCGCCCCCGTGCGCGCGGCCAGCCCGGCGGCGGTGGTGCGCGCATTGTCTTGCAGGGCAGAAAGAATCGTGCGAGAAAGTCCGTCCATGTGCAAGAATTATGCACTCTTGGGTTCCTTCTTGCCAGGTAGCGATGGAATCTACGCACCTTTGGTTTCTTTGCTGCGTTCTAGGACCCTCGTGTGCATGGATATTGCGCTGCTGATGAGCTTCTGGGGACTCTCCATCCTGATGACCTGCATTCCGGGGCCGGACTGGGGCCTCATCCTGCGCCACGTGATCGGCTCGGAGTCCCGCGCGGCAGTTAACCAGGCCGTGGCGGGAATCGGGGCCGGATACGTGCTCATGAGCGCCGTGGTGGCCGCCGGAGTAGGGGTGATAGTCACCCAACACCCAGCGGTACTGACCGCGATCAGCCTGGGCGGAGCCGCGCTACTGATATACCTGGGTGCCACGCTGCTCTGGGGTCTGCGTCCCGCCGCGCGGGTGGCGGCTGGGGCGCAGGGGCAAGCGCAGGGTAATAAGGCCTCCTCGCCCGTGTGGGAGGGCATGGGCGTGAGCCTGCTCAATCCCAAGGCCCTCATGTTCTTTGTGGCCATGCTGCCGCAGTTCGTGAACACCCAGGCCGCGTGGTCCGTGAGCACGCAGATGTTCACCCTGGGCATGGCGTTTACCGTGAGTGTGGTAGTGGTGTACACCTGCCTGAGTCTGGCCGCGCGCCGAGTGCTGCGGGCCAGTAACCGCGCCGTCGTGGTCATGCAGGGCGCGGGTGGGGTGGCCATGCTGGTGCTAGCGGCGGTGATGGTGGGGAGGTGGTGATTGGTCTGTGATGTGTGTGATGGAGTGGACATTTGGCTAAGGTGGGCGGTATTGACCCTTATCCGTTTATTCCCGAAAGGTTTGTGTATGTCGGCCAATCTCCGTAAGTCCGCCGTGGAGGCGCTGCTGTTCTCCCTCATAGCAACCGTGGTGATGAACTGGCCGGTGACCGACTGGGCGGAGAGTGGTTATCGGTTGCTGGGGGTGGCCACCGTCTTTATTGGCACGTCCCTCATCTTATTTGCCATGTTTGTGGGCGTGAGGTTCCTTGCAGCAAGGCGGAGGGCTTAGTCTTATTCGGCTAGGGGCGGTGCCACTCCCCGTGAACCATTGCTGTGGGGCCGGGGCTGATCTAGAAGGGTGTTATTCTCCGCGCCTGGAGGTAAAAACGCGAAGAGTAGGGATTCTCGGGTGGGACTACCAGAGGTCGATCAACCAGCTAATCCCATCGCGGATGTAACCCGCGATGACGCTGCTGTAGAGGCCGCTACTCTCGCGGCGGCTCCTTTTGTTCGACAGGGCCATGATTCCCACCTCCCTTCTTTTAGAGAGGACGTACCCTTAGCACAGGGCACCGCCCCCACTCGTGGCAGGGACATGTGCCACGGAAGGGATCAAATGTTCGAAGAAATGAAGGTTCCCCCGAACAGCGCTCATTTTATTTTGTGGATAGGTCTATTTGCCGCGCTCTACCCCCTCGGATCCACCGGCACCACCGAGGGCGTCCCCGTCACTGGATCGGGAACCACCAGGCAGCGTAGTCCAAATACTTCCTCCATGAGGGCGGGGGTGAGCACGTCCATCGGTGTTCCCACGGTCACGATCTCTCCTGCCTTCATCACCACCAGCCGATCCGCGTAGCGGGCGGCCTGGTTGAGGTCGTGTAGCACGGTGACGATAGTCTTGCCCTCCTCGTGCAGCCCGCGCAGCAGTTCCATGAGGTCGTATTGGTGGGCGATGTCCAGGAAGGTGGTGGGTTCGTCGAGGAGCATGATCGGGGTGGCCTGGGCCAGGAGCATGGCGATCCACACCCGTTGGCGCTGCCCGCCGGAGAGTTCGTCTACGAGCCGGTCGGAGAGGTCGAGGGTGCTGGTGGCTTCCAGGGCCGGGTGTACGGCTTCTTTGTCTCTCGCGCCACTGTTGAAAGAGGTTTTGGTAGGGGGCGCGCCCGCGCGCCACGAGGTCGGCCACGCGGATTCCCTCGGGTGCAAGCGAGGTTTGGGGCAGGAGGCCTAGTTCCCGGGCTACGTGTTTGGCGGGGAGGGAGTGGATGTTTTTGCCGTCGAGGGTGATTTCCCCGGAGGCGGGGGCGAGCACGCGGGCTAGGGCGCGCAGCAGGGTGGACTTTCCGCAGCCGTTGGGGCCGATGATGGCGGTGAAGGTGCCGTGGGGAATCTCCACGCTGAGTTCCGTGGAGATGGTGCGGTGATCGTAACCGATGGTGGCGCGGTGGGCGCGCAGGCGGGCGGAGGGGGTCATGGCGGGGCCTTTCTTGGGTTAGCGCTGGGTGCGGGCTTGGCGGATCAGGAGCCAGATCATGTACACCCCGCCCAGGCACACGGTGATGAGACCCACGGGTATGGGGCGGTATATCTGGGAGATCACCAGGGAGAGGAGGTACGCGCTGGAGAGCAGCGCGGCCCCCATCGCGCCAGAGGCGGCGAGGCTCACGCCCGCGCTGCGGGTGAGGCGGCGGGCGAGTTGCGGGGCGGTCAGGGCGATGAATCCGATGGGCCCGGCCGCCGCCGTGACCACCGCGGTGGTGCTTACCCCGAGCGCCATGAGCGTGATCTTGCTGCGTTGCACGGGTGTGCCGTGGGTGGCGGCGGTGTCGTCGCCAAGCTCCAGGGAGCGCAGCGCGGGGGCCAGGA
The DNA here is from genome assembly GCF_001412105.1 of Corynebacterium oculi. Lineage (GTDB taxonomy): Bacteria > Actinomycetota > Actinomycetes > Mycobacteriales > Mycobacteriaceae > Corynebacterium > Corynebacterium oculi. Next base: position 28,839 of record NZ_LKST01000004.1, on the reverse strand, counting down.
GCATGGAGCCCACCAGTACCGCCGCGCCGAGTATGAGCGCGGGAATGAGCCCCGGCCAGGTCACGCGGTTGAGGGAGCCTGCGGCCCAGAATCCCACCATCATGGCGTCCTCCACGCGGGCGCGGGTGATGAGGTAGGAGTTCAGGGAGCCCAGCCCGGCGGAGACCGCGATGCCCACGATGATGAGCCGGAAGCTCTGAACGCCCCGCTGCCACGCCAGGAGGTACACCGCCAGGGCGGTGAGGATGCCGCCGCCGATGGCCGCCGCGGAGAGTGACCAATAGTTGCTCGTGCCCACCACCAGCACCGTGACCGTCACGGCGGTATAAGCCCCGGCGTCAAAGCCGATCACGTCCGGGGAGCCCAGGGGGTTGCGGGTGAGCGACTGAAAAATCGCCCCACCCACGCCCAGCAGCGCCCCGAAGGACAGTGCGGCGATGGCCACGGGCATGCGCCATTCCAGCACGATCACCCGCTGAATCCGGGTGCCCTCCCCGGCGAGCACCCGCAGAACCTCCGCCGGGCCCAGCGGGAAGGAACCCATGCCCATGCTGATGATGCTGAACGCCGCCGCCACCAGCACCAGGATCAGGCATACCACCAGTAGGCGCAGCGGTATGCGCCGGGAGAAGCGCGCGGTGCCCCACTTCCGTTGGGCATAACCGAAGTCGATGGGGGAGTGCTCATAGCCCGCTCACCTTCCTGCGCCGCACCAGGGCGATGAGCACGGGCGCGCCCAGCAGGGCGGTGATGATCCCGGCCTCGATCTCCCCGGGGCGCGCTATCACGCGGCCCACCGTGTCCGCCGCGAGCACCAGCACCGGGGCGGCAAGAATGCTGTAGGCGATGATCCACCGCTGATCCGGCCCCACGAACCACCGCACCACGTGCGGCACCATCAGCCCCACAAAGCCGATGCCCCCGGTCAGGGCCGTGGCCGAGCCCGCTAACAGGGTCAGGGCCAGGATACTCAACACTCGGGTACGCCCCACCTTGGTGCCCAGGGAGGCGGCGAGGTCATCGCCCAGGGCGATCGAGTTCAGCGCCGGGGAGAGCGCGAGCGCCAGCACCAGGCCCGCAGCCACGAAGGGCAGGACGCTCAGGGCATCGCTGAGCGACGCCCCCGCCACCGAGCCCACGCCCCAGTGCCGGATCGCGTCGAAGGTATCGGGGTTAATCAGCGTGAGAAAGCGCGAGAGACCCGTGAGTACGGCCCCCAGCGCCACGCCCGCCAGCACGAGAGTGCCGGGGTGAGCCGTGCCGCCCCGGCCGCTGGCCGCGCCGATCGCGTACACCAGCCCGGTGGTCAGCGCGGCCCCCAGGAAGGCAAACCATATGTACCCCGAGGCGCTGCTGAGCCCCAGCGCGCTCACCCCCACCGTGACAGTAAAGGCCGCGCCGGCGTTCACGCCCAGGATCCCGGGATCGGCCAGGGGATTACGGGTGATCGCCTGGATCAGCGCCCCGGATACCCCAAACCCCGCACCCGCGATGACCGCCACGAGGGTTCGAGGCCAGCGCTGTTCCCACACGATCACCTCGGCCTGCTGCGCCTCGGCCCCGGTGCCGTGGTGGCGCAGGGCATCCCACACCACGGAATAGGGGAGGGGATGAGAGCCGTGAGCCAGGCTGGCGATGCAGGCGAGGAGGAGGCCGACGAGGATCAGCACGAGGCCGAGGAGGCGGCTGCGCGGGGGAGGAGCGGGCATGGTGAGGAGCCTAGCGTGATGAGGCTAGGCAGGGCTAAGTATTTTTTCCTGCCGCCGTGTGACGGGTGGGACTATCGGGAACCCTACCCGGCAGAAAAAGTGAGCTCCCCGCCGCAGGGTATCGTGAGGCGCCGCCGCGGTGCTCAAGAGAATCACAGGAGTCACGCAGCGGCGAGGAAAAAGCCGAAAAATCGCCCCCGCCCCTGACGTCGAAAAGCGGAACGCTAGTCCACGTGCTGCGCGCGCGGCGGGGTGATAAGCGGCTTGGGGGAGTACTCGGCGCGCAGATTGCGCAGAATGGTGGCGTGCTCGGCCAGACGCTGATCTTCCTCGGTCACCGGGGTGAATTGTCGGCTGGGCAGCGCGTGCCCGTCCATGTCCTTGGCGATGTAGGTGACGGTGGCGTGAATGGCGGTTTCGAGCTCCGCGCGGCCCCGGTGGGCGTCGCCGGCGCGCACGTGAATGGACATCTGCATGCTGCGCTCGTCGGTACGCAGCATGCGCGCGTCCACCTCGATGAGGTCTCCGATGGAGATGGGCTGGTAGAAGCGGATTCCCCCGGCGTAGACGGCCACGGTGTGCTCCCCGGACCACTCCATGGTGCAGGCGGTACCGGCCTCGTCGATCCACTCCATCGCGGTGCCGCCGTGCACCTTTCCACCCCAGTTCACGTCGGTGGGCTTGGCCAGGAAGCGGGTGATGAGGCGGGGGGCGTCGGAAGGGCCATCGTAGCTTTGTTTTTCCATCTCGGCCTCGATGGCGCTGCGCAGGGCGATGCGGGAGCGGGCGGCCTCCTGCACCCGGTGCTCCTCCTCGGAGGTGGGCACGAAGGTGGGCACGGGGGTGGACTTTCCGGTGCCGGGGCTCTTGGCCACGAAGATCACCAGGCAGTCGCAGGCGCGGGTGAATACGCCCTCGCGGGGGTCGGCGGAAAAGACCTCGTTGATGATGTGCATGGAGGTACGCCCGGTCATGGCGATGCGGGAGCGTACCTCCACGATGTGCCCGGAAGGAATGGGGCGGGTGAAGTGAATGTGCCCCACGTAGGCGGTCACGCAGTATGTGCCGCTCCACTGGGTAGCGCAGGCGTAGGCGGCCTTGTCGATCCACTCCAGGACGCGCCCGCCGGAGATACCGTGAGAGTCCGCAAAGAGGACGTCCGTGGGTGCCGCCATGAAGCGGAGGGTGACGGAGGGGGATTTAGTGGCAGGGATGGTCATGGATTCAGCATTCTCCGTGGGTTTTATCTCCGTAATAGACCCCACCACCATACCGTGCCCGGTGCCTGGGTATAAGAGGCAGGGATAAGCCAGGCACCGCGTAGATATACTGCCGGGGTGGCTAAGAAGGTTGATCCCCTCGCCGCGCGCCGCGCGGTGGAGGCAGTGCAGCGGTGGGTGCGCGACCCCGAGGGGGCTAATAAGCCCCCGCGCGCGGAGGTGGCGGCGGCGGTGCGCCAGTCCGCCCGCCTGTTGGAGCAGAGCGCGCCGGGGCATTCGGTGGAGGTGCGGGTGCCGCCTTTTGTGGCGGTGCAGTGCATCGAGGGGCCCAGGCATACGCGCGGCACCCCGCCCAACGTGGTGGAGATGAACGCGCTGACGTGGCTGCGATTGGTGCTGGGTGAGGTGGATTACCGGCAGGCCTGCGCGGAGCACGCGGTGGAGGCGTCGGGGGCCCGGGCGGGCGAGGTGGCCCGCTGGTTGCCGTTGTTTAGGCTGGGTGGCTGAGGGTAGCTATGATGTTGCCCGTGGCACTTAGGAACACGCATTGTCCTCCCGTCCCTGTCTCGCCTCCCGTGAACCTCGATGATCGCGGGGAGACCGCACCGCGAGAGGAATGTGGTGTATTCGGGGTGTGGGCACCGGGGGAGGAAGTGGCCAAGCTCACCTACTTTGGGCTTTTTGCCTTGCAACATCGCGGCCAGGAGGCCGCGGGTATCGCGGTGGGCGATGGAGATCGCATCATCGTGTACAAGGACATGGGCCTGGTGTCCCAGATCTTCGATGAGATGCTGCTGGATTCCTTCGAGGGGGACGTGGCCATCGGCCACACCCGCTATTCCACGGCCGGCGGCACGGACTGGAATAACGTGCAGCCGATGTTCCGTACCTCCGCCAACGGCACGGACATCGCCCTGGGGCACAACGGCAACCTGGTGAACTTCATGGAGCTGCGCGACGAGGCCACCGAGCGCGGCGTGCTCGACGCCGCCAGCGCCTCCGACACGAACGTGCTCACCGCCCTGCTTGCCGACGCCGTGCGCGGCGATACCACCGTGCTCGATGCGGCGCGGGAGCTGCTGCCGCGCGTCCACGGGGCGTTTTGTCTTACCTTCACCGATGGGCAGACCCTGTACGCCGCCCGCGACCCCTACGGGGTGCGCCCCCTGGCCCTGGGCCGCCTGGAGCGCGGCTGGGTGGTGGCCAGCGAGACCTGTGCCCTAGACATCGTGGGGGCCTCCTTTGTCCGGGAGATCGAGCCGGGCGAGATGGTGGCTATCGACGCCACGGGTATCCACAGCGAGCGCTTCGCCCAGCCCCGCCACAAGGGGTGCGTGTTCGAGTACGTGTACCTGGCCCGCCCGGATACCGTGATTAGGGATCGCTCGGTCAACGCCGTGCGCATCGAGATCGGCCGCCGCCTGGCCAGGGAGTTCCCGGCGGAGGGGGATCTGGTGATGCCGGTGCCGGAGTCCGGCACCCCGGCGGCGGTGGGCTACGCCCGGGAGTCCGGCATTCCCTTCGGGCAGGGGTTGGTGAAGAACTCGTATGTGGGCCGCACCTTTATCCAGCCCTCGCAGACGCTGCGTCAGCTGGGTATCCGCCTCAAGCTCAATCCGCTGCGCGAGGTGATCGAGGGCAAGCGCCTGATCGTGGTGGATGATTCCATCGTGCGCGGGAACACCCAGCGCGCCCTGATCCGCATGCTGCGGGAGGCCGGTGCCGCCGAGGTGCACGTGCGCATTGCGTCCCCGCCGGTGAAGTGGCCCTGCTTTTATGGCATTGACTTTGCCAGCCCTGGGGAGTTGATCGCCAATTCCGGCGACAGCCAGAACGATAGAGACGTGGCGCAGTCCATCTGCACCGCCATTGGGGCGGACTCCCTGGGCTTTGTTTCCATCGAGCAGATGGTGGAGGCCACCGAGCAGCCCATGTCCGAGCTATGCACTGCCTGCTTCTCCGGGGAATACCCACTGGGCCTGCCCCAGGGCAATCCCAATGCGGATCTGGTGGCCCGCCTCCAGGCACCCCTTGCCCAGGCCTAGTCCACACCTAGTCCAACCACTGACGACCATGAAGGATGAGACGATGAGCCAGAATGAAACGCCCGGTGCCTCCTACGCCGCCGCCGGGGTGGACATTGAGGCCGGCGATCGCGCCGTGGAACTATTTGCGCCCCTGGCCAAGAAGGCCACCCGCCCCGAGGTGCGTGGCGGCCTGGGCGGCTTCGCCGGGCTGTTCGCCCTGGGCAAGTACCGCGAGCCGCTGCTGGCGGCGGGCTCGGACGGCGTGGGCACCAAGCTCGCCGTGGCGCAGGCGATGGGCAAGCATGACACCATCGGCATCGACCTGGTAGCGATGTGCGTGGATGACCTCGTGGTCTGCGGCGCTGAGCCGCTTTTTCTCCAGGATTACATTGCCATCGGCAAGGTGGTGCCCGAGCACGTGGCGCAGATCGTCTCCGGCATCGCGGAGGGGTGCGTGCAGGCCGGGTGCGCCCTGCTGGGCGGCGAGACCGCCGAACACCCCGGCCTGATGGAACCGGGAGAATACGATGTCTCCGCCACCGCCGTGGGCGTGGTGGAGGCCGATGAGCTTCTGGGCCCGGATCGGGTGCGCGCCGGTGACGTGATTATCGGCATGGCCTCCTCCGGCCTACACTCCAATGGCTATTCCCTGGCCCGCCACGTGCTGCTGGAGAAGGCCGGCCTGCCGCTGGACGGTCACGTGGAGGAGCTGGGCCGCACCCTGGGCGAGGAACTGCTGGAGCCCACCCGGATCTATACCCGGGAGTGCCTGGCCCTGGCCGCCGAGTGTGATATTCACACGTTCTGCCACGTCACCGGCGGCGGCCTGGCGGGGAACCTGGCCCGCGTGATCCCGGATCACCTGGTGGCTACCGTCTCGCGCGGCACCTGGACACCGGGGCAGATTTTCCGCACCATCGCCTCGCTGGGCAAGGTCTCTCAGGAGGAGATGGAAAAAACCTTCAACATGGGCGTGGGCATGGTGGCCGTGGTCGCGGAGAAGGATCGGGATCGCGCCCTGGCGATGCTCGCGGCCCGCCATATCCCGAGCTTTGAGATCGGCACGGTGCGCGACGCCGCCGAGGGCGAGGAGCAGCGCGTGGTGATGACGGGCAACCACCCCGGCTACTAAAGCCCCGGCCCCTCTGGGGTCACGCGGCACAGAAAGGGGCGGTATCGCTCTCCGGTGAGGGAGAGGGTACCGCCCCTTTCCGTGGTGGTGAGGGGGAGAGGAGGCCCTAGCGGTCCTTCTCCTCTTCATCCCAGTAGGCGTACTCCGCGTATGGATCCTCATAGTCCGTGTCGTCCTGCGCGGAGTCCTCGTAGGTACTGTGAGGAGCCTTGCCGGCTAGTTCACGCTGTAGGGACTCCAGATCCATATCTGGCGTGCTGTATTTCAACCGGCGTGCAACCTTGGTCTGCTTTGCCTTCGCGCGACCGCGACCCATGGCGATGACCCCCTTGGAGTTTCCGGGCGATCCAGGGTATTCGGATGCCCCATCTGCTTTACGTATGTCTATATTCCTGTAAGACACAATAGCGGTTCCGCTCAAAAATTTCTGCACCGCCTCCGGTATGGCCGGTTTTCAGCAGGATAGGGCCATAAAACTCAACGCCCGCGCAGCCGATCCATTGCGGCGCGGCCGGCCTTGTCTCCCTCAAAAGCGGGCAGGGAGTCACGGTCTACGGCCAGCGCGGCATCGCCGGCCACCAGGTCGGGGCTGTCCAGGGCGGAGCGCTTGATGAGGCCCAGCGCGATGGGCCCTAGCTCGTGGTCATGCACCACGCTGCCCAGCCTCCCCACGCGCCTTCCCCGGGCGGTGATCTCCGTTCCCGGGGTGGGGAGCACCGGCGCGGAACCGTCGAGGTGCAGGCGAACCAAAAGGCGGGGGGAACGCCCGATGTTCTCCACCCTGGCCACCGTTTCTTGGCCCCGGTAGCAGCCCTTATCCAGGTGTACCGCGCCCAGGTGCCCGCCTCGCCCGATCCACCGGGGAACCTCGTGGGGGATGGCCTTGGCGTCGAGGTCTGCGCCCAGTTCCGGTTCGAGGGTATGCACGCGGTGAGCCGTCCATGCCATGAGACCTGCGGGGGCCAGCCCGCTCGAGCGCAGCGCCTCGGCTGCCGCCGCGAGGTGGGGGCGCTCCACGGCGAGGTCGATTCTCCCGCCCTCGACACGCCCCCAGGCAAGGTTCGGGGTGGCGTCGATCAGGTCGGGTTCGGCCCCCAGCACGCTGATGATGCCCAGGGGGGCCTCGGCGATCTCCACCTTGGACCAAAAGATCATTCTGGTGAGGAAGTCACGGAAGGACGCGGCCTGGGCGCGCGGCAGATCGAGGTAAAAGCCGGCCTCCGTGCGCATGACCCCGGCGTGGTGGAGCACGTGGCCCTGGGCATCGAGGTTGAGGGCATCGGCGTGGAAGCCCGTGGGGGCGTCGGCAAGCCCCTGGCTGAGCAGATTGTGCAGGAAATCCGCCGCGTCCTCCCCGCTGACCACAAGGACGGTGCGGTGCGAGCGGTCGATGAACCCCGCTCGCCGCTGCTCGGCCAGGGGATCGCCGTAGTGCCAGGCCACCCCAGGGCTGTCCACGCCACGGGCGAGGGGATCGGAGTCCTGCGCGGGCATGGCGCCGGGCAGGCTGAGCAGGGGGGAGACGTATGCGGTGGTATCAGACACAGGTAGATGGTAACCCCCGTCAGCGGGCATAATTCAAGGTATGGCTGGAACCACCGCGCCCATCATCTTTATCTTGGAGCCCTTCGGCGGCTCCCTGCGCAGGCACAACGCCTCCCTGCCCTCTCTCTTCTGGGATGACGCGGCGGTGACGCGCGGCGACGGCATCTTTGAGACGCTGCTGGTGCGCCGGGGGCGCGTGTGCAACGAGGAGCGCCACGCTCGGCGCTTCGAGGCCTCGGCGCGCGAGCTGGGCCTGCCCGCCCCCGACCTGGACTATTGGCGCGGTGCCACCCGCGAGGCCCTGGCCGCCTGGGTGGCCGAGCGCGGCGAGGACGCGGAGGGTAAGTGTGTGTGGACGTACACCCACGGCCGAGCCTCCACCGGCTACCCCTCGGCCTGGTTGACTATCACGGAGATCGGCCCCGAGCAGCGCGAACAGCGGGAACACGGCGTGCGCGTGCTCACCCTGCCGCGCGGCTTCACCGTGGATGAACAGGCCCGGGAGTGGATGGCCACGGGCGCAAAGACCCTCAATTACGCCGCCGCCATGTCCGCCCTGCGCTACGCGCGCGCCCGGGGCTGCGATGACGTGATTTACACCCACGGCGCCGGGGAGCAGGCCCGAGTGCTGGAGGGGGTGACCTCCACGGTGATCGCGGTGAAAAAGAACGGCAAGATGCGCACCCCCACCCCCGGGGGCACGGTTCTGCACGGCACCACCCAGGCCGCGCTTTTCGATGCCGCCCAGGCCGCCGGCTGGCGCTGCAAGGCGAAGGATCTCACGGTGGCCGATCTCCTCGCGGCGGAATCCGTGTGGCTGGTCAGTTCCGTGCGCCTGGCCGCCAGGGTGACCAGCCTCAATGGTGAAAAACTCCCGGCGCCCGCCAACGAGGCGGAGATTCGGGAGTTGATCGAGAAAGCGGTGGCGGGGATTAACCCACCACGCGGGTGAGTTCCGCGGACATTCGCGGGCGGAGTTCCCCGTCCACCACGCGCTCGTCCACCCAGCCCAGGTGATTATTGGGCATCAACCCGTAGAGCCGCTTGCCCGGACCCAGGGTGGCGGGGCCGGTTTCCGTCACCATCGTGGAGGCGGATTCTAATTCCCAAGCGCGCTCGTTTACCGGCGTGCCGTAGAGGATTTCCACCGCGCCGGTGGAATGGGTGCAGATGAACTCGATGTTGTCCTTGAGGTCAATGCGCACAAAGCCGGACTCGCGCTGATCCAGGTCGCCGGGCTGGCCTTCCTCGTCGATCTTCCAGATGCGGGACTCGTAGGTGAGGTAGTTCTCGCCGTCGTGGGCAAAGGTGATCTGCTGGCCAAAGGAGTACTGCCTGGCCTCGGCGGTATCCGCCTGCCCCTCGCCGCGCCACACGCCCACCAGGGGCAGGAGCGCCAGCAGGCCATCGTGGAGATTGGGGCCCAGGCGTAGGTTGGCGGTATCGGCTGTGACGGGTAGATCTTCCAGGGCGGGGATATTGCGCCCGGCGGTGTTCTTGGACTGCTCGGCGGCGAGGTTCACCGCGTCGCTGCCGCTGCGCGTGGCGGGCTGGGTGCCCTCGGTGGTGCCGGCAGCGCTATTCGTATCGTTTGTGGCGGAGGCGGCGGCGTCGCCGGGGGTATCGGGAACATGGTTGTGCTCGGTCATGCCCACCAGGGTACTGGGTACCCGGCCCGGGGCCGCTACACTGGGGCGGGTGCGTGCGCTGCTGATCTCTAACCCCAATGCCACCACCCAATCCGCTTTTACGCTGCGCCGCGTTGCCGCCGCGCTGCGCGAGGTGGAGGGGCTGCACCTACGGTGCGTGTTTACCCACTACGCGGGCCATGCCGCCGAGATGTGCCGGGGGCTGACCCGCCGGGATTATGACGTGGTCATTGCCGTGGGGGGTGATGGCACCGTCAACGAGATCATCAATGGCCTGCTCGGCCCCGTGGACTCCGCGCCCGCCGCCCACGAGGTTCCGGCGCTCGCGGTGGTGCCCACCGGCTCCGCCAACGTCTTTGCCCGCGCCCTGGGCTATCAGCCCTACCCCGAGCTCCTGGCCAGCCAATTGGCCCAGGCGCTGCGCGAGGATCACCGCCGCACCATCTGCCTGGGCACCTGGAATGAGGGCTGGTTTGCCGTCAACGCCGGATTCGGCATCGACGCCACCGTCATCGAGCGCGTGGAGCAAGTCCGCAGCCGAGGCTTCGCCGCCACCCCCCTGCGCTACCTCGTGGTCTCCACCGAGGCCTGGCTGCGCACCCAGGCCAAGCCGCCCAGCATCGAGGTGCGCGCCACCTCCGGGGCGGGGGAAGTGCTCAATCGGCACACCATGCCCCTTCTCTTTGCCTCCAACACAAACCCGTGGACGTTCCTCGGACCGCTGCCGGTGGTCACCAACCCGCGCAACTCCTTCGATCAGGGCCTGGGGCTCTTCGGACTCACCAGCATCCGAGGCCTGGGCGGGGTGGCGAGCATGCTGCACCTCATCGGGGTGGGGCACCAGCGCTGGTTCGAGCGCTGGATCAAGCGCCGCACCGTGCAGTTCGACGACGCCACCTCCGTGGAACTGATCTGCCCCGAACCCGAGCACTTCCAGGTGGACGGGGAATACGAGGGCGATTACACCTCCGTCACCCTGGGCTGCGTTCCCGACGCCGTGGAGGTCTTTGCCCCGCAGGGCAAGCCGCTCTCCGTGCGCCGCTCGGTGGGCCATGCGCTGCGGGACTTTGTGCGGGTGCGGTAGTGGTGCGGTGACGGCGGTGCGGATGAAAAATAAGGGCGGCAGAGGCAGTTGAGGCCAGAAAGATCCCCGGATCGGCCCGCCCCGCGAGGGCTCTGCGTTCTTTCTCGCCCGTATGACGCCGCTCATATATCGCTAGGATAGCGCCATGCCTCTTAATCGACGCTCCTTTTTCCATGTGATGGGTGTGGGTGCGGCGGGTGGCCTGCTCGCCGCGTGCGGTGATTCCACCTCGTCGTCCAGCTCCACCACCAGCCCTGCCGCCAGCGCCGCAGATGCCGCGCCCTCCACCACCTCGGGGGTGGCCGCCGAGGCCGCCTCGGTTCCCTCCCTGGAGGAACTGGTTGCCGAGGTCAAGGATTCCTTCACCCAGGCCACCTACCGGGATGAGCAGACCGGCCGGGAACTCGCCTATAACGTCTTTCTGCCGCGTGACTACGATCCGCAGGGTTCCTACCCCCTGGTGCACTTCATCGGTGATTCCAGCACGGTGTCTACCGATCCCACCACCCCGCTTGCGCAGTACGGGGCCCTGATCTGGGCGAGCGAGGTGACGCAGGCCCAGGAGAAATGCATCGTGGTGGTTCCGGCCTACACGGAGACGGTTCTTGATGACCACGATGGCTATACCACTACGGAGTGGGTAGACGTCACCGCCCGCTTCCTTCCCTGGTTGCAACAGGAGTACGCGGTTGATCCGCAGCGGATCTATGGCACGGGTCAGTCGATGGGCTGCATGATTCACCTCGTGCTGGGCGGCAAGAACCCGGATCTTTTCACCGCCTTCATGTTCGTGGATGGGCAGTGGGATCCCACGCAGCTGTCGGGCCTGGGGCAGGCTACCTTCCTCTACCACGTGGCCGGGGGAGACGATCGGGCCGTGGAGGGGCAGGAGGCCACCAAGACCATGCTCACGGAGGCCGGGGTGGATTACGCCGTGGCGGAGGAGGAGTGGGATGCCACCGCCGATCCGCAAACCCTGGAGCGGCAGACCGGGGCGCTTTTCGCCCAGGGGAAGAAGCGTAATTTCTCTTCCTTTGTCGCCGGCACGGTGTTGGAGGCTAACCCCACGGGCTTTGATATGGAGCACATGTCCTCCTTCGAGCCCGCGTATAAGCTCACCGGGGCCCGCCGCTGGCTTCTGGAGCAGCGGTCATAAAGAGGTCATAAAACAGCGCCCGGCCCGGGCTAACTCACCGGGTTGTCTCGCCCGTAGTCGGTGTCGTCGTAAGCCGAGTGCTCTGCGGCCTCCAGGGGGGAGAGATCGGAGAAGGCCACGGTGATGTTGCGGCGCTGCGCGGTGAAGTAGATGGAGCCGCCGGAGACGTGCACTCCCTCGGCCTGCCCGGCCAGGGGGAGGGATCGGGTGTCGAGTTCCCAGGTGAATGCCTGGGTGGCGTCCTCGGCGCGGCTGGGCGGGACGTCGCGCAGCTCCACGGGCACCATGCGGAAGGTGGGGCCGTTAAGGCGCAGGGTGGCAATGACGGTGACTGGTTGGTCGAAGCCGGGTGGGGTTCCGGTGAGTTGCACCTCCACGGCGGGGCCGCCGCCGGGGGAGATGTCATAGGGGTTGGAGATGTCCAGGTCGGTCATGCCGAGTTGTTCTCCCACGGCCACCCCGTCGAGTCCGAGTTGTCGGCTAAATACCTCGGCGGTGGCCCCCGTGAGGTCGCCGCTGAGCACCTGGTGGCGATCCGCCTCGATGGCGGTGAGTTCCGTGCGGGCGTTGACCAGCCCCAGCCCGGGGGTGTCCACGTCTAGGGCCTCCACGGAGAGCCGGGGGATCTCCCCGGTGAGCAGCGCTTGGGTGTAGGGCACCCCGCCGAGGTACACGCGGGGGTGTACCTCTAGGTTGGAGTTCTCCGCCACGGCGGTGGAGATGGCGCGTTCCGCGCGGATGGCCGCGGTGGAGTCCGCCGCCCAGGCCAGCGCCGCCACCGCGCCCAGGCCGGTGGCGGTCAGGGCAAGGATCTTCTTCCGGGCAACCACCTTGGCCAGTCTAGTGAGTACCCTGGGCGGGCATGGATATCCGCCTCCTTTCCCTTCCCGGTACCCCCCAGGCTCGCGCCGCGCACGCGCTGCTGGATCGCGCGCGCCGCGCCGACGGCATCGCCCCGTTCTCGGAGCAGTTTGTGCTGGGCCTGGACGATCCGCGCCTGGGCCACCGGCACGCCGTCGCCACGCAGGACGGTGAGGTGGTGGGCCTGCTGGCCCTGGGGGAGGAGGGGGAGCTGGTGGTCGATCCCGCGCACCGCAGGCGGGGGGTGGCCACCCGGCTTATCGACGCCCTCCCTCCCGCACCCCTGTGGGCGCACGGCGACCTGGAGGGGGCCCGGGGGTTGGCGGAGGCTCGGGATATGCGTGCCACGCGCCGCTTGCAGGTATTGGGGATCGAGGGGGAGGCGCTGGAGCGCGCGGCCCAGGCACCTAAGATTCCCGAGGGCTATGCGCTGAGCGACCTGGAGGATCTGAGCGCCAGGTGGGGCCGGGATCGAGTGCTGGAGCGGTGGCTGCGGGCCAATAATGAGGCCTTTGACTGGCACCCGGAGCAGGGCGGTTGGGATTGGGAACGCCTGGAACGCGCGATGGAGGTCTCCTGGTTCGATCCCCGAGGTGTGGTTTTCCTCACTCATGGCGAGGAACTGGCGGGCTTCCACTGGACAAAATGGCACGGGGGAGAAGAGGCGCTGGGGGAGGTCTACGTGGTGGGCCTGGCGGCGGGCTATCGGGGCCGTCATCTGGGGGACCCCCTGCTGCGTGCGGGGCTTTTCCGCCTGGCTCAACGGGGCGCGCGCCGGGTGATTTTATACGTGGAGTCGGATAATCGGGCGGCGCTTAAGGTCTATCACCGTTGGGGGTTCGAGGTGGTAGAGGAACATGTGGTGTACACCCAGGGTAGTTAGCCAAATGGTGGCGGGAAATTAACTTTTTGTTCACGTGGAATTAGTTTTTTAGACGCAATCGGGCTCTACCTTTTGTCTCTGAGCGCGCGAAGGGAACTTTCGTACCCTTCGCTGCCGTACCTCTCAATCACAGAGCTGAAAGGGTTTCCCGTGACCATGAATGTCAAGCGTCTTGCTGCTGTCGTGAGCCTCACCGCCGTTTCCTCCCTGGCCCTCGCGGCCTGCTCGGAGGAGACCGGCTCCGCCGACGGTGGTTCCATTGAGGGCCTCTCCAACGCCACCGGCCAGCTCGTGGCCGAGGGCGCCTCCTCTCAGCAGAAGGCGATGGATCACTTTGGCGTGCAGTACGGCACCCAGGTCAGCGGCGCGAGCCTGGCCTACAACGCCTCCGGTTCCGGCTCCGGCCGCCAGAACTTCGTGGGCGGCACCGTGGACTTTGCGGGCTCTGATTCCCCGCTGTCCGACGAGCAGGTGGATAAGGCCGCGGATCGCTGCGGCTCCGAGGCCTGGCACCTGCCCCTGGTGATCGGCCCGGTGGCCGTGGCCTACCACCTGGAGGGGGTAGACGAGCTGAACCTCTCCGTGTCCACGGTGGCCAAGATCTTCAAGGGGGAGATCACCAGCTGGAACGATGAGGCCATTGCCGCGGACAACGAGGGCGTGGATCTGCCGGACGAGAAGATTCAGGTGATCTACCGCTCCGACGAGTCCGGCACCACGGATAACTTCCAGAAGTTCCTCAGCGCCTCCGTTCCCGATGAGTGGGAGACCACCGGCCAGACCTTCCCCTCCGGCGTGGGGTCTGGCGCCAATGGTTCCTCCGGCGTGGCCTCCGAGGTGGATTCCATCAACGGCGCGATCACCTACGTGGAGTCCGGCTTCGTCGATGAGAAGAAGAACGCCAAGACCGCGAACATTGACTTCGGTTCCGGCCCCGTCACCCTGAACGCGGATTCCGTGGGCGTGGCCCTGGATAACCTCACCTTCACCGGCGAGGGCAACAACATGGTGGTGGATTCCAAGGCCCTCTTTGGCATGCAGGAGCAGGGCGCGTACCCGCTGGTGCTCACCACCTATGAGATCGTCTGCTCGGACTACACCAACTCCGGCGCCTCCGAGGGCACGGCGGATCGCGTCAAGGACTTCCTCACGGTGGCCCTGAACTCCCAGGACGATCAGTTGGAGTCCCTGGGCTACATTCCGGTCACCGGCACCCACCTCGATCGCCTGACCACGGCCGTTGAGGCCATCAAGTAAGCCCGTTTTCTCTTAAGGATCGCTGTTTCATGGCTACTCATCTTTCTGAGGCCCCGAGCGCGAAGCGCGCGAGCGAGGAGGCTCAGGCCGCGCCCAAGGTCAAGCGCGCCGGGGATCGGGTTTTTGAAACCCTTTCCACCACCTCCGCCACGCTGATCACGGTGCTTATCGCGGCCATCGGCCTGTTCCTCATCTGGCGCGCGGTGCCCTCGCTCTCGCGCAATGAGGGCGGCCTGTGGGGCTTCCTCACCTACTCCGGGGAGTGGCAGACGCAGGCCACCTCCACCATGCAGTTCGGTATCCCGAACCTGCTGGCGGTCACGGTCTTGGTCTCGGTGGTGGCGCTGGTCATCGCCATGCCGGTGGCCCTGGGCATCGCCATCTTCCTGTCCAACTACGCCCCCAAGGGCGCGGTCAAGCCGCTGGGATACCTGGTGGACATGCTGGCCGCGGTGCCCTCCATCGTGTACGGCCTGTGGGGCTGGCAGGTGCTCGGCCCCTGGCTCTCCGGGTTCTACACCTGGCTGGAGAGCTGGGCGGGAGGCTTCTTCCTGTTCTCCCTGTATGAGAACTCGCCCTCCTTTGTTACCGGCCGCAACCTCTTTACCGGCGGCATCGTGCTGGCCGTGATGATCCTGCCGATCATCGCCGCCACCACCCGCGAGGTCTTTGTGCAGACCCCCAAGGGCCAGATCGAGGCGGCGCTGGCGCTCGGCGCTACCCGCTGGGAGGTGGTGCGCATGACGGTGCTGCCCTTCGGCTTCTCCGGCTACGTCTCCGGCGCGATGCTGGGCCTGGGCCGCGCCCTGGGCGAGACGATGGCCCTGTACATGGTCATCTCGCCGTCCTCGGGCTTCAGGTTCTCGCTTTTCGACGGCGGCACGACCTTCGCCACCGCGATCGCCAACGCCGCCCCGGAGTTCAATAACAACATTTCCGCCGGCGCGTACATCGCCGCAGGCCTGGTGCTCTTCCTATTGACTTTCGTGGTGAACTCTATTGCTCGCGCCCTGGTGAGCAAGAAGTAGGAGGCTTGAAGGATTATGACTAACGCGAATATCACGGAAATCAAGAGCTCCGCTTTCACGGACATCTCCGCCGCGCGCAAGAGCACCAACACGGTGGCCACCACGCTGGTCTACGCCACGATGGGCCTGGCGATGATCCCCCTGGTGTGGGTGCTCTTCGTGCTCATCTCCCGGGGTCTCGGCCCGGTGCTGAGCGCGGACTGGTGGACGTCCTCGCAGTTCAAGATCATGTACACCCAGCCCGGTGGTGGCGCGCTGCACGCGATCATCGGCACGCTGGTGCAAACCGCCATCTGTTCCCTCATCTCCATTCCCATCGGCGTGTTTACCGCCGTGTACCTGGTGGAGTACGCCAACGGCAATCGCCTGGGCCGGATCACCACGTTCATGGTGGACATTCTCACCGGCGTGCCCTCCATCGTGGCCGCGCTGTTCGTGTACTCCATGTGGATCGTGCTCTTTGGCTTCGAGCGCTCCGGTATGGCGGTCTCCCTGGCGCTGGTGCTGCTCATGGTGCCGGTGATCGTGCGCAACACGGAGGAGATGCTGCGCATCGTTCCGCAGGATCTGCGCGAGGCCTCCTATGCCCTGGGCGTGCCCAAGTGGAAGACCATCGTGCGGATCGTGCTGCCCACCTCGCTCTCGGGCATCATCACCGGCATCATGCTGGCTATCGCGCGCGTGATGGGTGAGTCCGCCCCCGTGCTGATCCTGGTGGGTTCCACGCAGGTGATTAACTGGGATCCCTTCTCCGGGCCGCAGTCCTCCCTGCCGCTGATGATGGTGGATATGTACAAGGCTGGCACCGCGGACGCGGTGGTGGACAAGCTCTGGGGCGCGGCGTTCACGCTGGTGCTCATCATCGCGGTGCTCAATATCGCGGCGCGGTTCATTTCCGCCAAGTTCTCGGTTAAACGCTAAAAAATGAGGAGTCTTGAGATGTCAAAGCTTGAGCTGAGGGACGTCAACATCTACTACGGCGATTTTCACGCCGTGCAAAGCGTCAATCTTTCCGTTCCCGCGCAGTCGGTGACGGCGTTTATCGGCCCGTCTGGCTGCGGTAAGTCCACGGTGCTGCGCACCATCAACCGCATGCACGAGGTCACCCCGAACGCCTCCGTCAAGGGCAAGATCCTCCTGGACGGCGAGGATATTTACGGGGCCAAGGTGGACCCGGTGGCGGTGCGCAACACCATCGGCATGGTGTTCCAGAAGGCCAATCCCTTCCCCACCATGTCCATCGAGGACAACGTGGTGGCCGGGCTGAAGCTGGCGGGGGAGAAGAACAAGAAGAAGCTCAAGGAGGTGGCGGAGAAGTCCCTGCGCGGCGCGAACCTCTGGGAGGAGGTCAAGGATCGCCTGGATAAGCCGGGCGGCGGCCTTTCCGGCGGCCAGCAGCAGCGCCTGTGCATCGCCCGCGCGATCGCGGTGGAGCCCGAGGTGCTGCTCATGGACGAGCCCTGCTCCGCGCTCGACCCCATCTCCACGCTGGCGGTGGAGGACCTCATTCACGAGCTGAAGGAGAAGTTCACCATCGTGATCGTCACGCACAACATGCAGCAGGCGGCGCGCGTGTCCGATCAGACGGCCTTCTTCTCCCTGGAGGCCACCGGCAAGCCGGGCCGCCTGGTGGAGGCCGGGCCCACCCGCAAGATCTTTGAGAACCCGGAGCAGAAGGAAACCGAGGATTACATCGCGGGCCGCTTCGGGTAAACAATACCGCATAAGCGAGGGCACCGCCGGCAGGGGCGATAGCAGCACTGCCGGCGGTGCCCTTAATTATCTGTGGAGGAGGGGTAATGAGGGTGCGGCGCTTTTTGAAAATCTCTCTGATTGTTTTCTTGGTGTTTTGCTTTCTCTGCGCGGCGTCGCTAGCCGTTATCGTAATAAAGCACAAGTATCACAATCGTCCCCTGGAATCATTCCGCGAGGAATTACACTCCCAGGGGCAGGCGCGGGTCTCGGATCACTTTGACGCTGAGGAGTTCGTGTTTGCCTGCCCTTATACGGAGCCCGATACCATTAAGGCGGTGTACGGCTGGGACGCGGACTTCTCCGCCTCGCAGCATGACGGCGGCCCGATCAACCTCATCACGCGCAAAGGAGAGGATACCGCCGTCTACCAACTCAACCGGGGCACCGATGTAGACCTGTGTCGGGACGCGGAGCACAAGGTGTATCCCGCCCGGGCGATCATCGGCAAGGACGGAGACACCGCCTACATTCGGGAGGACTGAGCAGCCAGGTATTCGCTGCGGGTCATGCCCGTGCTGAGGTAGATCACGCGGGCGGCCACGCTCACGCAGTGATCCGCGTAGCGCTCGTAGTAGCGCCCAATCAGCGTGGCGTCCACGGCCTGGGTCACGCTGCCGTTCCAGTTCCCCTGGGTGAGCGCGGCCATGACGCTCTGGTGCAGGGCGTCCACGGAGTCGTCGTCCTTGCTCAGCGCCACGGCGGCCTGGGCGTCGGGGGCCAGGAGCAGGTCGCGGGTTTGGGCGGCCATCGCCGCCACCAGGCGGGCTAGTTCCGCAAAGTTCTCCTGGTGATCCTCGGGGATCACCGCCTGGGGGTGCCTGCGCCTGGCGGTGCTGGCGATGTGCATGGCCAGGGCCGCCATGCGGCGGCAGTCCTCCACGATGTAGATGGAGGAGATGACCTGGCGCAGGTCGCGGGCCACGGGGCCCTCCAGGGCCAGCAGTTCCACGGCGCGGGATTCGCAGCGCGAGGCGATCTCGGTGACCTGTTCTTCTAGGGAGAGCGCCTCCTCGGCGGCCTGGAGGGAGGTGTGCAGCAGGGCGTGGGAGGCTTTGGTCATCACCGCGTCTACGAGGTCGCACATCACCACGAGGTCGTGGGAAAAGGCATCCAGGTGCTCTCTATAGGCGGTACGCATGGGCACAGTATAGGAGGAAAACCTTAACCTCCGCTGTTGTCGATGTCCGCCCCCACCGGCACGGTTTCGTCCTCCGGGTCGTCCAACCAGCCGTCGGGAAGCGCCACCTTGGAGGAGGAACCCTGGCGGCCCCGCGCGCCGTCGGAATCCTTGGCGGTCTCGGGCGAGTCGGCCCAGGGGGCCAGTTCTGCGCGCAGCTCGGTCAGGCTGCTCACCTTGGCCAGCCTGCCGCGTAGTTCCCCGCCCACGGGGAAGCCGCGCAGGTACCAGCCCATGTGCTTGCGCATGTCGCGGCAGGCGCGCTCCTCGCCGTCGTGGGCGGCCAGGAGTTCCGCGTGGCGGGTGATGATCCGGGTGACCTCGCCCAGGGTGGGCTCGGCGGGCGGGGCCACCCCGCGCAGGGCGGCGGAGAGTTCAGCGAAGAGCCAGGGGCGGCCCAGGCAGCCCCGGCCCACCTCCACGCCGTCGCAGCCGGTGTGCTCCATCATGCGGCGGGCGTCCTCGGCGGCGAAAATATCCCCGTTGCCCAGCACCGCCACCCCGGAGCCGCGCATATGTTCCACCAGGCGGGCGATCTCGTCCCAGTCGGCCTGGCCGGAGTAACGCTGGGCGGCGGTGCGGGCGTGCAGCGTCACGGCGGCCGCGCCCTCCTCGGCGGCGATCCGCCCGGCGTCGAGGTGGGTGTGGTGGGCGTCGTCAATGCCGATGCGGAACTTCACCGTGACCGGCACGTTTGTGCCCTCGGTGGCGCGCACGGCGGCGGCCACGATGTTGCCGTAGAGGCGCCGCTTGTACGGCAGCGCGGAGCCGCCCCCGCGCCGGGTGACCTTGGGCACGGGGCAGCCAAAGTTCATGTCGATGTGATCCGCGAGGTTTTCCTCCACGATCATCCTGGCGGCCTCGTAGGTGTGCTGCGGATCGGTGGTATAAAGCTGGAGGCTGCGCGGGTTTTCCTCGGGGGCAAAGGCCGTCATGTGCATGGTCTTGGGGTTGCGCTCGATCAGGGCGCGCGCCGTAATCATCTCGCACACGTAGAGGGCCGCGGAGGTACCCGTGCGCTCTTGTTCGATCTCCCGGCACAGGGTACGGAAGGCCATGTTGGTTACGCCCGCCATGGGGGCCAGCACCACCGGGGAGTCGAGGCGGAGGTCTCCGATCTGCAAAGTCACAAGGGACATTGTGGCGTGAGGGTCACCGGGGCTCAAACCGGGGCTTATCGACGCCTCCATGGGCGCCAAGGAAGCGGCGCCGGGCGGATATATCGGCTACTGTGGGCCTGGTAACTCTTTGCCGTCGCGGGGCGGGGATCACGTTCCTGGGGCGGCGATAATCAGCACGTCAAGGAGGATAAGGTGTCCGAGAGGATTGCGAACGCCCAGCTGCGCGGCAAGGTCATGAGCGCGCAGGAGGCAGCGGAGTTCATCAATTACGGAGACAAGGTGGGAATGTCCGGCTTCACGGGGGCGGGGTATCCCAAGGTACTGCCCACCGCGATCGCCGAGCGGGCCAAGGAGGCCCACGCTCGCGGCGAGGACTATGCCATCGACGTGTTCACGGGCGCCTCCACCGCCTCCGACGCCGACGGCGTGCTGGCCGAGGCCGACGCCGTGAACTTCCGCACCCCCTACCAGTCCGACCCCGTGATGCGCGGCAAGATCAACTCCGCGCAGATGAAGTACGCGGACATTCACCTCTCGCACCTGGGCATGTTTGTGGAGCAGGGCTTCTTTGGCACCATGAACGCCGCCATCGTGGAGGCCGTGCGGATCACCGAAGACGGGGCCATCGTGCCCTCCTCCGCCGTGGGCAATAACGTGGAGTTCCTGGACGCGGCAGAGAAGATCATCATCGAGGTGAACTCCTGGCAATCCCGTGACCTGGAGGGCATGCACGATATCTACCGCATTCCCGCCCTGCCCAACCGCACCCCCATCCCCATTTCCTCCGCGGGGGATCGCATCGGCACCACCACCATTGACATTGACCCGAACAAGGTAGTGGCCGTGGTGGAGACTAACGCCCCCGACCGCAACGCCCCCTTCAAGCCCGCCGATGACATCTCCAAGCAGATCGCCGGTAACTTCCTGGACTTCCTGGAGGGAGAGGTGGCCGCCGGCCGCCTGGCCTATGACCAGTACGTGATGCAATCCGGCGTGGGCAACGTGCCCAACGCCGTGATGACGGGCCTGCTGGACTCCAAGTTCGAGAACATCCAGGCCTACACCGAGGTGATCCAGGACGGCATGGTGGACCTCATCGACGCCGGCAAGATGACCGTGGCCTCCGCCACCTCCTTCTCCCTCTCGCCCCAGTACGCGGAGAAGATGAACAATGAGGCCGCCCGCTACCGCGAGTCCATCATTTTGCGCCCCCAGCAGATCTCCAACCACCCCGAGGTGATCCGCCGCGTGGGCCTGATTGCTACCAACGGCATGATCGAGGCGGACATGTACGGCAACATCAACTCCACCAACGTTTCCGGCTCCCGGGTGATGAACGGCATCGGTGGTTCCGGGGACTTCACCCGTAACGCCTTCATCTCCTCCTTCATCTCCCCCTCGGTGGCCAAGGACGGCGCCATCTCCGCCATCGTGCCCTTTGCCTCCCACATCGACCACACCGAGCACGACGTCATGGTGGTCATTACCGAGTACGGCTACGCCGACCTGCGCGGCCTCGCCCCGCGCGACCGCGCCAAGAAGCTCATCTCCATCGCGCACCCGGATTACCGCCCGCAGCTGGAGGAATACTACGAGCGTGCCCTCCAGGGCAAGCACCTGCACACCCCGCACGACCTCGGCACCGCCTTCTCCTTCCACCTCAACCTGGAAAAGAACGGCACCATGCGGCTGAGCTAGGGGCAGTCTTTCGTGGGCGCGCCGGGAGCGGCGCCGCCCACGGCGACCCTCATTCGGGAAAGCGCGCGGCGTGGGTTACACTAGACCGCGTGCCCGATGAGGCACTGGGCCTTTAGCTCAGTTGGTAGAGCTACGGACTTTTAATCCGCAGGTCCCGGGTTCGAGCCCCGGAGGGCCCACAAACAAGCAGGTAGCAGGCATAAAGCCTGGGCCTGCTTTTCTTATTCCCGGTAGGAGAGAACCTTGACCTCCACCTCGCCGTAGCGGGCAAAGTTCTGTTTCTCCTTGCCCACGCTGATGGGTTGATCCGGGTTTAGTTCGAGGTACGACTCCTGGACGTCGTTGTTCCCCGGGCAGGCGTTGATCCGCGTGGGGGAGAAATACTCCAATACGGGTTCTTTCTCCTCGTCCTCGAAGATCACCCCGATGGCGGTTTCCGTTTCCCAGGCCATGTAGTTGTTGTCGATGCTGTAAATATCCCGGCTGTTGAACCCGAGGTTCTCCACGGCATTGCGGTTGGCGTATTGGCAGATGACGTGGGCCCTCTTCACCGGGGAGTCCATGATCTCGTTGAGGGTAGAGGACTCTCTTTCCTCCACGGCCCGGGATATGGTGTCCGGTTTTGGGGGAAGGAAAGCCAAGGCGATCAAAAAGACGGTGCCGATTACTTTGATTGAGAGGGGAGAGATCATTGACGCATATTTTAGCAGTGCTATTCCCGGCGAGTATCTCTTTTTCAGATTCGGCCTTTGATGATGTAGGGCACATCGGGCTCTCCGCGCTGGGGGTGGGGCCTAATATTGGTGGCGGAACAGAAGGAAAGGAAACCGCCAGTGTCCGGGGTGCCGCAGCGCATGGATCAGCATGAGATGGGGGTGCGCGCGGACGCGGTGCTGCGCCTGGGCATGATGCTCATGGGCGCGGGGGCCAGCGGGTACCGCGTGATCCGGGGCATGAAGCGCGCGGCGCGGGCACTGGGCTTTGTAGGCCTGGACGCGGTGGTGACGATCACCACGATCACCTGTACGTTTCACGAGGAATCGGAGTTTCGCACGGTGGTGGCCCACCAGCCGCACGTGGAGGTGGACGCCTCCCGGATCGAGGCCTTGGAGAGCCTGGCGCACCGGGTGCGCCCGCCGATGAGCGCGCAGGAATTGACTGCGGAACTAGACGCGATCGAGGCCGCGGTGCGCAAGCGGTGGGGGCCGTGGCTTTTGGCGGTGGCGGCGGCCTGCGCGTGCGCGGGCTGCGCGGCGCTCAACGGCTTTGGGCCGGTGGAGGTGGCCGTGGTGGCGGTCGCGGCGGCGGTGGGCCAGGCGGTGCGGGGGTGGCTGGGGCGCCGGGGCGTGCAGATGATCGCGGGGGTGGCCGCCGGGGGCGCGGCGGCCTGTGCATCGTATGCGGCGCTGGTACCGGTGGCGGGGGCGGCGGAGGCGGGCTTTGTGGCCTCCGTGTTGTTCCTGGTGCCGGGTTTCCCGCTCTTTTCCGCGCTGATTGATCTGGCTCGCTGCGATATTGCGGCCGGGGTGGCGCGGTTGACCTACGCGATGACGGTCATGGCCTCGGCGGCCTTCGCCGTCACGGCCACGAGCTGGGCGATGAGGCTCAGCCCTCAGGAGTGGGCGGGGCGTCACCCCGGTTACGGGGTGGTCATTCCGGCGAGCGCGGTGGGGATCGCGGGCTTTGCCCTGCTCTTTAATTCCTCGCGCAGGATGGCGCTGGCGGCGGCGTCGATAGGCACGGTGGGCAACGCGGTGCGCTGGGCGCTTATCGACGCCTCCCTCACCCCCTTCATCGCCACCTGCCTGGGCGCGCTGGTGGTGGGGTTGCTGGGGTTTGTGGTGGTGCGCCTGGCCCGGATTCCCCGGGTGACCACCACGGTTCCGGCGGTGGTGGTGATGATCCCGGGGCCCGCGATGTATCGCGCGCTGCATGGCATGGGGGTGGGTGATGTGGATGCGGTGGTATCTCATTCCGCCACGGCGGCGATGACGGTGCTGTCCATTGGGGCGGGGTTGGTGCTGGCGCGGTTGTGCACCGATCGGGATTGGGCGCTGGGGCGGCCCATCGATTTTTCGCGGTACCGTTAGGCCTTGACCATGCGCTGAATGGCCTTCATGGCCTCGTCGATTTTCTCGCTGCCGCCCTGTCCTTCCTCGATGGCGGAGGCCACGCAGTGATGGAGATGATCGGACATGAGGGCCACGGAGAGGTTGTGGAGGGCGGCGGTGGCGGCGCTGATCTGGGTTACCACGTCGATGCAGTAGGTATCCTCTTCGATCATGCGGTGCAGCCCCCGCACCTGCCCCTCGATGCGCTTGAGGCGGGTGAGGTAGGTGCTCTTGTCCTCGCTGTAGCCGTGCTGGGTGCTCATGGGTGGCTATTCTAACTGCGAATTTGGTGGTGCCGTGCGCCTCGCGTATATTTCAGGAAGCCGTGCAAACGGCACGCCCCCATCGTCTAGCGGCCTAGGACACCGCCCTTTCACGGCGGCGGCACGGGTTCGAATCCCGTTGGGGGTACGAGGTTTCACCTCGTATTGTTTTGCGCATGGCCCTGTGGCGCAGTTGGTTAGCGCGCCGCCCTGTCACGGCGGAGGTCGCGGGTTCAAGTCCCGTCAGGGTCGCCATAGTGGAACCCCCGGAAGGAAACTTCCGGGGGTTCTTTTGATTTCGCCCCTAAAAAGCCCTAAAAAGCGCCGTGGCCTGCTGATTTGATCGTTCTTTGATGGTCTGTGTAGAGTATCTTCTCGTGCAACGGGCACTCCCGGAGCGCAAAATATGGCCCTGTGGCGCAGTTGGTTAGCGCGCCGCCCTGTCACGGCGGAGGTCGCGGGTTCAAGTCCCGTCAGGGTCGCCAAGAGGTCACTGCTGTGGTTTCTTCGGCCAGATAGCTCAGTCGGTAGAGCACACGCCTGAAAAGTGTGGGGTCGCCAGTTCGATCCTGGCTCTGGCCACAAAATAGCGGTTCCGTTGCATAAAAACGGGCCCGCTTCTTTTGTTTTTGGACTAGACTCGGGCAGATGAGTAACTCAATCACCCATGATGCCCAGAATCACCGCTACGTTCTCTCCGTGGAGGGGGAAGAGGTGGGCTTTGCCGAGTACGCCCCGCAGGGGGAGGACGTACTGAACTTCAATCACACCGTGGTGCACGATGCTTTCCAGGGCAAGGGTCTGTCCAAGGTGCTGGTGCGCGGCGCGCTTGATGACGTCCGCCAGGAGGGAAAGAAGATCGTGGCCACCTGCTCGGCGGTGCAGCACTTTCTCAGCCGCAACCCCGAGTACGCCGAGCTGGAGGCCTAAAAGGCCTTAAATCACGTAAAAGTCCGGGTCCACGAGCTTGGTGCGCTCGTGGTCGCCCCGGGGGCGGTAGGTGGCGGGGATTCCCACGGCGATGTGGTGGGCGGGAACGTCCTTGGTCACCACGGCGTTGGCTCCCACGGCGCTGCCCTCGCCGATCGTGATCGGCCCCAGCACTTTGGCCCCGGCTCCGATGGTCACGTTGTCTCCCACCGTGGGGTGCCGCTTGGTCTGGGTGAGCACCTGCCCGCCCAGGGTGACCCCGTGGTAGAGCATCACGCCGTCACCGATCTCGGCGGTTTCCCCGATCACGATCCCCATGCCGTG
The DNA here is from genome assembly GCF_001412105.1 of Corynebacterium oculi. Classification (GTDB taxonomy): domain Bacteria; phylum Actinomycetota; class Actinomycetes; order Mycobacteriales; family Mycobacteriaceae; genus Corynebacterium; species Corynebacterium oculi. The sequence goes on along the minus strand of NZ_LKST01000004.1, from coordinate 3,909 downwards.
ATCGATGAAGAACCTCCGCCCGATGGTGGCGCCGGGGTGGATTTCCACGCCGGTGAGGAAGCGGGCGAACTGCGCGAGGATGCGCGCGGGCCCCTTTCTACCGCGCCGCCACAGGCGGTGGGCCACGCGGTGCATCCAGATGGCGTGGAGCCCGGAGTACACCACCGCGTTTTCTATGTCTCCGCGCGCGGCGGGATCGTGCTCCCGCGCGTTGGCGAGGTCCTCGCGCAGCATTGCCAGCAGCCCACTCATGCCTTGGTTTGTCCTTTCTGGAAGCGGATAGGGGTACACCCCGTTGCCCATCACAACGATACGGGCAACGGGGTGTATTCCGGGGTTTTTAACCGCGAATATCTTCGTACAGCACGGTGGACACGTAGCGCTCCCCAAAGTCCGCCACGACGGTGACGATGGTCTTGCCCTTGTTCTCCGGGCGGGAGGCCAGCTCCACCGCGGCCTTGATGTTCGCGCCGGTGGAGATGCCGCCGAGGATTCCCTCCTCCACGCCGAGCTTGCGAGCCCACGCGGTGGCGTCCTCGTTGCTCACGGTGAGCACGTCATCGAGTACCTTGCGGTCAAGCACCTCGGGGATGAAGTTCGCGCCGATGCCCTGGATCTTGTGGGGGCCGGCCTTGCCCTCGGTGAGCAGGGGAGAGGCGGTGGGCTCCACGGCGTACACCTGGGCCTCGGGGTTGCGTTCCTTGAGTACCTGCCCCACGCCGGTCACGGTGCCGCCGGTGCCAAAACCGGCCACGAAGATGTCCACCTTGCCCTCGGTATCGGCCCAGATTTCCTCGGCGGTGGTGGCGCGGTGGATCGCGGGGTTGGCGGGGTTGGCAAACTGGCGAGCGAGGATGGCGCCCTCGCGTTCGGCCACGATCTCGTTGGCCTTGTCCACGGCGCCCTGCATGCCGGCGGAGCCGGGGGTGAGCACGATCTCCGCGCCGTAGGCGCGCAGCATCACGCGGCGCTCGGCGGACATGGTCTCCGGCATGGTGAGTACCACGTTGTAGCCCTTGGCGGCCCCCACCAAGGCCAGGGCGATGCCGGTGTTGCCGGAGGTGGCTTCCACGATGGTGCCGCCGGGCTTGAGCTCGCCGGAGGCCTCGGCGGCGTCGATAATGGCCTTGCCGATGCGATCCTTGACGCTGTTGGCGGGGTTAAAGGATTCCACCTTCACCAGGATCTCGGCGTCGAGATCCTTGGTGAGGCTGTGCAGGCGCACCAGCGGGGTGCGGCCGATGGTCTCGGTGATGTTCTCATAGATCTGTGCCATGATGTGCTCCTTTACGGGCGTGGGCGGTGTATTTTCGCAGGCGGGCCTGGTGGACCGCGAGTGAGCACCACTGTACACCATTCCTATAGACAGATCTGTTCGCCAAGAGTGAACGGACATGCTTCCGGGCCACGATGATGCCCGGGTGGGTCCGCCTCCCCCAAGATTGGGGGCAATCCTTCGGCGGCTCCTCCTCCGTTCCGCGATGGGTTGGGCAGTTCCCTTTGCCCCCATTAGGGGGTTAGAATTGACAGATGATGTCCATTGCCCAACTCCTCGCGCGGTGGTGTGCTAGGCCCACGCGCGGGGCGTTCTAGGAGGAACTTGCCATGGATGCTCAGCGGATTCGGGATGACGAGGACGCCATCCGCGCTGCTTTGACCTCGCTGAAAACCGCCACCGGCATTCCGGTGACCCTTTTTGCCAGCATGACCACCGGGCGCAGGCTTCAGATCACGCACTGGGTGGGATTGCGCACCCCGGCCCTGCATAACCTCGTGATCGAGCCCGGGGTGGGGGTGGGTGGGCGCGTGGTCACCACCCGGCGCCCCGTGGGGGTAAGCGATTACACCCGCGCCAGCCTGATCTCCCACGAAAACGATAAGGCGATTCAGGACGAGGGCCTGTACTCCCTGGTGGCGGTGCCGGTGATCGTTCGCCGTGAGATTCGCGGCGTGCTCTACGTGGGCGTGCACAGCCCGGTGCGCCTGGGCGACAAGGTGATCGAGGAGGTCACCATGACGGCGCGCACCCTGGAGCAGGACTTTGCGGTCAACGAGGCCATGCGCACCGCCGCCTTTGCCAAGGCCGGTTCGCTCAAGATCGGGCGCGGGGGCAACGCCGCGGAATGGGAGCAGCTGCGCTCCACTCATTCCCGTCTGCGCATGCTGGCCAACCGGATCGCGGAGGATGACGTGCGCCGCGAGCTGGAGCTGGTATGCGATGAGATGATTAGCCCCGCCCCGGTGAAGCAGTCCACCAAGCTCTCCGCGCGGGAGCTGGACGTGCTTTCCTGCGTGGCCCTGGGCCACACCAACGTGGAGGCCGCCGAGGAGATGGGCATCGGCCCGGAAACCGTGAAGAGCTACCTGCGCTCGGTCATGCGCAAGCTCGGCGCGCACACCCGCTACGAGGCGGTCAATGCCGCCCGGAGGATCGGGGCGCTGCCCTGATCGGACGGAGGCGTCGATCAGCAGTGCGGTAGCCGGGCGCTGTGCTTCCCGCTAGGGTCAGAAGGCGTGAAAGATCGTTTTGTGGTGACAGGCGGTGCCCGCCTCGAAGGGGCCGTGAAGGTACGTGGCGCGAAGAACAGCGTGCTCAAACTCATGGCGGCGGCCTTGCTGGCGGAGGGAACCACCACGCTGCGCAACTGCCCGGAGATCCTGGACGTTCCGCTCATGCAGAAGGTGCTGGAAGGGCTGGGCTGCTACGTCACTATCGACGGCCCCGTGGTGCGCATCACCGCTCCCGCCCGGCCCGCCAGCGACGCCGACTTCGACGCCGTGCGGCAGTTCCGCGCCTCCGTCTGCGTGCTCGGGCCGCTCACCGCCCGCTGCGGGCGTGCCGTGGTGGCCCTGCCCGGGGGAGACGCGATCGGTTCCCGCCCCCTGGACATGCATCAGTCCGGCCTGGAACGCCTGGGCGCGCGCACCCGCATTCAGCACGGGGCCGTGGTGGCAGAGGCCGAGGCCCTGGTGGGCGCTCCCATCACTTTGGACTTTCCCTCCGTGGGTGCCACCGAGAACATCCTCACCGCCGCCGTGCTCGCCCAGGGGCGCACGGTGCTGGACAACGCCGCGCGGGAGCCGGAGATCATCGACCTCTGCGACATGCTGACCTCGATGGGCGCGCAGATTCAGGGGGCCGGTACCTCCACCATCACTATCGACGGCGTGGCGCGCCTGCACCCCACGGATCACGAGGTCATAGGGGATCGCATCGTGGCCGGAACCTGGGCCTATGCCGCCGCCATGACCCGGGGCGGCATCACCGTGGGCGGAATCGCCCCGCGCCACCTGCACCTGCCTCTAGAAAAGCTCAAGATGGCCGGCGCGGAGATCGAGACCTACGAGTCCGGTTTCCGCGTGCGCATGCCGCGCCGCCCCTCCGCCGTGGACTACCAGACGCTGCCCTTCCCCGGATTCCCCACGGACCTTCAACCGATGGCCATCGGCATCTCCGCCGTGGCCCAGGGAACCTCCGTTATCACGGAGAACGTTTTTGAATCCCGGTTCCGCTTTGTCGATGAGATGCTGCGCCTGGGGGCCGATGCCACCGTGGACGGTCATCACGTGGTGGTGCGCGGCATGGAGCACTTGTCCTCCACGGAGGTGTGGTCCTCCGACATTCGTGCCGGGGCGGGCCTGGTGCTGGCGGCCCTGGTCTCCGATGGGGAGACGGTGGTGCACGACGTGCATCACATTGACCGAGGCTATCCGAGCTTCGTGGAGAACCTTCGCTCCCTTGGCGCGCAGATAGAACGCGTAACCGCCTAAAAATATCCTTGTTGACCTGGTTGTTTGTGTGTTGGGTGGGGGGTGTGTAGGTTATGGGGGGTCGCCGCAACGGCCCTGGGGGATCACTAGTGTTGGTGGTTCTTCGTTTGGTTGGGTGTTGTGGTGGGTGTTGTGTGA
>NZ_LKST01000003.1 GCF_001412105.1 Corynebacterium oculi | reverse complement strand
TCACACAACACCCACCACAACACCCAACCAAACGAAGAACCACCAACACTAGTGATCCCCCAGGGCCGTTGCGGCGACCCCCCATAACCTACACACCCCCCACCCAACACACAAACAACCAGGTCAAAGGCCCCTTGCGCCGCCTTGTGGAGACATCACGTACACATCGGCTCGCGGTACCGCCCGAACGATCTGCCGTGAGACGGCCTCCACATCCGCGCACAGCGCCACGATGCTGCCGCCGAAACCGCCCCCGGTCATGCGTGCTCCCATTGCCCCGGCGTCCCGCGCAGCAAGCACCGCCGCCTCCAGTTCCGGGGTAACCACCTCGTAGTCATCGCGGAGGGAATCGTGGCTGGCGTTCATCAACGCGCCGAACCCCTCCGCGTCGCGGGCTCGAAGCGCCTCAACGGCCCGCCGAGTCCGCCGGGTCTCGGTGACCACGTGCCGGACACGCCGCCGCACCAACTCGGGATCGCGCCCCTCCGCTCGGGCCCATTCCACAGCTGCCGCGATGTCCCCCTCCTCGCGGAAGGTGCAGCGAAGGTCCTCCGAGAGGGCGTCGATAAGCCCACGGCGGGAGCCATAGTCTCCGGTGGCATGGGAGTGCGCCGCGTTGGTGTTAGCCACGAGGAACCGGAAGTCGCAGGGTACCTGCTCCGCGGTATCGTTCAGGAAGTCCAGCGCGAGGGCGTGATCGGCCTGGGCGTAGAGACAGGCGCGCTGGTCAAGCCCGCCGGTATTGGCCCCCACCACCTCGTTTTCGGCCCGCATGGCCGCGGCCGCTAGGTCGGCCTTGAGGCCATAGAGATCCCTGGCTGCCACCGCCACGGCGCATTCCAGGGCGGCGGAGCTAGAGAGCCCGGAGCCAAGCGGAACATCGGAGACCACCGCGAGATTCATGCCGGAAGTGCCAAGGGCCCAGAGCGTTCCGGCCAGGTAGCCTCGCCAATCGCCCAGGCCGGAGACGTCGCCAAGGTCCGCCTCCCCCACCCAGCGGCGTCCCGTGGGATCAAGGGAGATCATGCGCACCCGCCGATCTGGCCGGGGGCTGGCCGCCACCGCCGTGCCCATCGTAGTGGCCGCCGGGAGGCACAGGCCAAAGGCGTAATCCACGTGATCCCCGATGAGGTTCACCCGCCCCGGGGAAAACCACGCTCCCGTCGGGGTTTCCCCGTAGTGCAGGCGATAGAGATCGGCCGCGTCCCTGCCCAGTTTCTCCGGGCCACGTACTCTCATCGCCATACCTGCCGCATCCTCTCCGCTATTACTTCCGGGGTGGTGTCATTGATCCAAGCCCCCATGCCCGATTCCGATCCCGCGAGGTATTTCATGCGATGCGGGGAGCGCATGAGGGAAAACAATTGGAGGTGCAGCCTGCCCGCCTCGGGCTGGCCCACCGGCGCCTGGTTCCAGGCCGCGATGTAGGGGGTACGCTCCACTCCCTCAAAAAAGCGATCCACCGCGGGAAAAAGACCATGCAAGATACCGGCTAGTTCCTCCCTTTCCGCCGCGGAGAGGGCGGGAAAATCCGGCACCGGCCTGCGCGGCATCACCATGATTTCCACCGGCCACTTTGCCGCCACGGGCGTGTACACCAGGAATCCGGGGGTGCTCAGAATAACGCGGTCACGGGCGCGCAATTCCGCCTCAATCACCTCATCAAAGAGGTTTGCCTTGCCCCGCACCTGTTCCGCAATCGCCGCCATGCGCGGGGGAACAAAGGGGTATGAATATATCTGCCCGTGCGGATGGGAAAGGGTCACCCCAATTTCCTCACCCCGATTCTCAAAGGGGAAAACCGCCCGGATTCCCTCGATTCGGGAAAGTTCCTCCGTGCGGTGCGCCCAGACCTCGATGAGCGCACGCTTGCGCTCTAGCGGGAGGTCGGCAAAGGAGCCCTGCGGCTCCGGGGTAAAACACACCACCTCGCAGCGGCCCAGGGCCGGGTGAGCCGTTCCGTCGCCCCGCTGGGAACCATGCAGCGTGAGCGAGGGGAAGCGGTTTTCAAAGACCACCACCTGATAGTCGGCCTCGGGAATCTCGCTGGGATACCCGCCCGGCAGGGTGGGTGCCAGGGGGTCCTCGTGTGCCGGAGGCAGAAACGTGCGGTGTTGGCGGTGCGCGGCAAAAAGCGTCCACTGGCCAGTGAGCGGATCGCGGCGCATGGTGGACTCCGTGTGCACCCCGGGCAGGGCGCGCTCGTCCGTAGCCGTCCTCGGCGGGCTATCCGGGGTGTCAAAGTAGAGGATCTCGCGCCCGTCGGAAAGCCGTGAGCGGGTCAGCCTAAGCATCGTCGGCCTCCACCCTGATGGGCCTGAGCCTGGCCCAGGCGAAGAAGATCACGGCAACACCCACCATCGCCAGGCCCGTCCATAGGTTATCGGTGGCCTGCTTGGGTGCCATATCCTCCGGGTTCACCCCCGGATCGAGCAGGAAGGAACACAGGCACAGGACGATCCCGTAGAGGCCGATCAGCGCCCCGATAATGTTGCGAATATCGAAGGTAGACACATGCTCTCCTTAGAGGAAGATGAGGTTGAGGGCGGTGACCAGAACCAGGCATAGCACGCCCAACGGAACGGTGCGCCGGTACCAGGGCAGGGCGGCCTCGGCGGCGTCGGAAAGCTGCTCGCGCGGGGTCACCGAGCGCACGAAGCCCACCAGCTCGTGATCCGGCTTGGGCTTGGTCACCAGCGTCACCGCCACGGAGACCACGATGTCCACCACGAAGCCTAGCGACGCCGCCACGAAGGCCGTGCCCTGGCCCGGCAGGGACACCACGGGATCATCGCCTAGGGAAAGCCCCCAGAAGGCCACCGCCGAGGCGGTGCCCGCCACCAAACCCGCCCAGCCCGCGTGCGGGGTCATGCGCTTCCACAACATGCCCAGAATGAAGGTGGCAAAGAGCGGGGCGTTGAAAAACCCAAAGAGCGTTTGGAGATAATCCATGATATTGCCAAAGTTCGCGGCCAAAAGCGCGGTGAAAACCGCAATGATGGTGGCAAAAACCGTGGCTATGCGGCCAAACTTGAGGTAGTAATCATCCTCGCGATCCTTGACCACATACGTTTGCCAGAGATCGTAACTCACCACGGTGTTAAAGGAGGAGATATTGGCCGCCATGCCGGCCATGAAGGCCGCCAGCAGGCCCGCGATCCCCACGCCGAGCAACCCGTTGGGCAGCAGATCCCGCATGAGGTACAGCACCGCCTCATTCGGCGCGGCGCTTCCCTCCGCGATCGGGGTAACGATGGTGCCCGCGATCATGCCCGGAATGACCACGAGGAAGGGGATGAACATCTTAGGAAAGGCGCCGATGATCGGGGTCTTGCGCGCCGCGGATAAGGAATCCGAGGCCATGGCCCGCTGTACCTCCACGAAGTTGGTGGTCCAGTAGCCGAAGGAGAGCACGAAGCCCAGGCCAAAGACGATGCCGATCACTGACCACACCGGGTGCTCAAAGCCCGAGAGTTCCGTTCCCGGCCAGGTGGAAAAGTGGCTGGCCTCCCCCACCCGCTCCTTGAGGCCCTCCCAGCCGCCCACGTGCCGCAGGCCGATCACCGTCAGCGGCGCAAGCCCGGCGACGATGACAAAGAATTGCAGCACCTCATTGTAAATGACGGCGGAAAGTCCGCCCAGGGTGATATAGGAGAGCACGATGACCGCCGCGATGAGCAGCGTGGCCCAGCGCGGCCACCCCAACAGCGCCTCCACCACCGTGGCCAGCAGGATCAGGTTCACCCCGGCGATGAGCAACTGCGCAATGGCGAAGGAAAGCGCGTTCACCAGGTGCGCCCCGGGGCCAAAGCGCCGCCGCATAAACTCCGACACGGAGCGCACCTTTGAGCCGTAATAAAACGGCATCATCACGATGCCCAAGAAGACCATCGCCGGCACCGCGCCGATCCAGAAATAGTGCATGGTCTGCATGCCGTATTCCACGCCATTAGCGGACATGCCGATGATCTCCACCGCGCCGAGGTTGGCCGCCACGAAGGCCAGTCCGGTAACCCAGGAGGGCAGCCCCCTGCCGGAGAGGAAAAAGTCGATGGAGGAGGAAACGCGGCGCTTGGCCGCCCATCCGATTCCCAGGACAAAGACGAAATAGAGGGCCACCAGGGAGTAATCCACCCAGGTGGCGTCAAGCCTTAGAGTGTTCACGCATCTTCCTTCACGTCTGCGACGGCATAATCCGCGCTCAGAGTCTCGCCCGGACCCAGCACGCTCAGATCCACGTGGCTATTGAGCGCATCGGGCGGGGCCGTCATGGGTTCCACCGCCAGCCAGCGCTGCGGTGAGGTATAAAGCTGCATCCATCGCTGGGAGGTACGCAGCAGCACCCCCTCCCCCGAGGAATGCACCAGACGCACCTCGGGGGAGGTATCCCGGTGATACAGCAGATCATCGTAGTGTCTCCCCCGCATAACGACGCTACGCCCAGGCCCGGGCTCCAGGTGCCCCCGGGGAATCATCCGGGCATCGAGGGGAAGCCTCCGCGTCTCCCCGAGGTGCAACACGCACTCGTCTAAAGGCCAACCCTGCGGATCGAGGTACGGATGTGCGCCAAGCGCGCAGGGGGCGGGCCGATCGGAGAGATTGCGCGCACCGATCTCCGCCTGCACGCCCCACGGCCGCACCCTGTAGGTCACCCCCACCTCTATCGCCCAGGGCCAACCCGCGCGCGGCCCCAGCACCGCGCGCAGGCGCGCGACCTCCTCGGTGGCCACGAGGTCAAAAAGGGTGCCGGGGCTCAACCCGTGGAGGGCATGGCCGCGCTCCGGCTCGGTGACCTCCAGGCGGTGTACCTCCCCGCCAAAGGTAAAGGCCGCCCCCGCCACCCGATTCGGCCACGGGGCCAGCGTGATATTCGTGGCCTCAGGGGGATGCTCACCCGCGGGAAAACCGCGCAGCAACGGCCGTCCCGCTCGGTGCAAAGAGCGTATCGACGCCCCCGAGGCGGAGATCACTGCCTCCGTCTCCCCACAACGCAGCCGAACCTCCGGGATTCTCACCCTCGGAGAACTCCGGCAAAGTTCTTCTTGCCCCGGCGCAGCACCAGCCACGCCCCGTGCAAGAAGTCCCGTTCCTCGGGCTCCCAGTCCTCGGCCGCAACGCGGGTGTTGTTGACGTACACCCCGCCCTCCTTGATCGCGCGGCGCGCCGCCCCCTTGGAATCCACCAGGCCGGTGCCCACCAGGAGATCCAGGATACCGCGCGGCGAATCCTGCTCTAACGAGAGCACCTGCGTCTCCGAAACCGCCGAGGCCAGCGTGGCCTCGTCCAGATCCGCGAGATCGGCGCGGCCAAAGAGCGCCTGAGAAGCCAGCTCCACGGAGGCGGTGGCCCGCTCCCCGTGCACCAGGGTGGTCATCTCCCTCGCCAGGGTGCGCTGGGCCTCCCTGGCGTGCGGGCGCTCGGCCACCTCCTGTTCCAGGCGGTCTAACTCCTCCTTGTCTAGGAAGGTGAACCAGCGCAGGTAACGCATCACGTCCGCATCGGCGGCGTTGATGAAGTACTGGTACCAGGTGTAGGGGCTGGTCATCTCCGGGTCGAGCCACAGGCTACCGCCGCCGGTGGACTTGCCAAACTTCTTGCCCTCGGAGTCCGTGACCAGGGGCACCGTGAGGGCGTGCACCTGGTCCCCGCTCACGCGACGCACCAGATCCACCCCGGCCACCAGGTTGCCCCACTGATCTCCGCCGCCCACCTGGAGATTCACCCCCCGGGTGGCGTGCAGCTGCACATAATCATGGGCCTGGAGGAGCATGTAGGAAAACTCGGTGTAGGAGATGCCGTCATTATCCAGGCGGCGCTTCACCGTATCGCGCGCCAGCATGGTGTTGAGGGAAAAGTGCTTGCCCACGTCGCGGAGGAAGGAAATGGCGGTCATCTCCCTCGTCCACTCGTTGTTGTTCACCAGCTGCGCGGAGTGCTCGCCCTCGAAGGTGACAAAGCGGCGCAGCTGCCCGGAAATGCGCTCGGCCCAGTCGGAGACCGTATCCGCATCGTTCATGGAGCGCTCTCCCACGTCGCGGGGATCGCCAATCATGCCGGTGGCTCCGCCCGCGAGAACGATGGGATTGTGGCCCGCGCGCTGGAATCGGGCCAACATCAGCAGCGGCACCAAATGCCCCGCGTGCAGGGAGGGGCCGGTGGGATCAAAACCGCAGTAGAGGGTGATGGGCTCCTTCTCCGTGGCGGCGCGCAGTGCCTCAAGATCCGTGGATTGGTTAACCAATCCACGCCACTGCAATTCCTCGATGATGTTCACTGTGCTTGTCCTCCCGGCCACTCCACGGCCTCGTCCGTCAGCAACACTGGTATGCCCTGGTCGATGCGATAGGCGATGCCCAGGCGCTCGTTGACCAGCACCTGTTCCTGTTCACGGTACACCAGCGGCCCCTTGTCCCTGGGGCACACCAAAACGTCCAGCAATTGCGGGTTCAGGCTCATGGCTTCTTACTCTAGCCCTCCGCCCATCTGCGCTGAGCCTCGGCGGTCTCACGCACCCGTTCGCGCTGCTCGGCCACCCGCACCCCGGCGGTGCCGCCACGGGTATCGCGGGAGGCCACGGCGCCGTCGATAGTCAAAACGGCGCGCACCTGCGGGGTCAGGCGCTCGTCCACCCCGGCAAGTTCCGCATCGGTGAGGTCCACCAGGTCCACCCCGCGCGCCTCTGCCAGGCGCACGCATGCGCCCGAGGCCTCGTGGGCCTCGCGGAAGGGCACGCCTTGGCGCACCATCCACTCCGCCAGATCGGTCGCCAGCGTATAACCGCGCGGGGCCAGTTCACGCATGCGCTCCTCGTGGAACACCAGGGTGCGCACCAGGCCGGTCATCGCAGGGAGCAGCAGGCGCAACTGCGCCACCGAGTCAATCACCGGCTCCTTGTCCTCCTGGAGATCCCGATTATAGGCCAGGGGCTGTGCCTTGAGCGTGGCCATGAGCCCAGAGAGGTTACCGATCAGCCTGCCGGTCTTGCCTCGGGTGAGTTCGGGGACGTCCGGGTTCTTCTTCTGCGGCATGATCGAGCTGCCCGTAGACCACGCGTCGTGCAGGGTCACATACCCAAACTCCGGGGTGCACCAGGCAATAATCTCCTCTGCCAGGCGGGACATATCCACCGCGATCTGGGCCAGCACAAAGGCCGCCTCCGAGGCAAAGTCACGCGCGGAGGTGGCATCGAGGGAATTATCCGCCGCGGAATCAAAGCCCAGTTCCTCCGCGATCGCCTCCGGGTCAAGCCGCAGCGAAGAGCCCGCCAGGGCTCCTGACCCATAGGGCGAAACCGCCAGGCGGCGATCCAAATCCTGAATGCGCTGCCCATCGCGCAGCAGGGGGTGCGCGTGCGCCAGGAGTTGATGCGCCAGCAGCACCGGCTGCGCCGCCTGGAAGTGCGTTTTACCCGGCATGATCGCCTGCGGATGCGCCTGGGCCTGCGCCACCAGGGCTTCCACCAGTTCCGTCAAGGATACCGCGATGCCGCGCAGCGCGTCGCGCAGCCACATGCGAAAGAGCGTGGCCACCTGGTCATTGCGGGACCGCCCCGCGCGCAGGCGCCCCCCTAGTTCCGGGCCCACGCGCTCGATCAGGCCGCGCTCCATCGCCCCGTGAACGTCCTCGTCCGTGGGAGCGGGACGAAACTCCCCCGAGGCCACGTCCTCTCCCAGGCGATCCAATCCCGCCAGCATCGCGGCCAGATCCTCGGGGCTCAGCAGGCCCGCGCGGTGCAACACCCTGGCGTGCGCCTTGGAGGCCAGCACGTCATAGGGGGCCAAGACCCAGTCAAAGTGCGTGGACACGCTCAGCGCAAACATCGCCTCCGAGGGGCCACCAGAAAAACGGCCGCCCCACAGAGCGCCCTCGTTGGTACCGTGCTGCTCCATTTACGCCTCCCGGTCCCGCTTGTTGGCCATCTTGGAGGACAGTCCGTGCAGCTGCACGAAGCCCTTGGCCAGCGTCTGATCGAAGGTATCGCCGGTGTCGTAGGTGGCCAGGTTGAAGTCGTAAAGCGAATGCTCGGAGCGCCGCCCGTTCACCGTGACGGTCCCGGCGTGCAGCACCAGGCGAATATCGCCGGTGACGTGCTCCTGGGTGGACTCGATGAAGGCGTCCAGGGAGCGCTTCAGGGGGCTAAACCACAGGCCGTCATAGACTTCCTCCGACCAGCGCGCCTCCACCAGCCGCTTGTAGCGGGCCAACTCGCGCTCCACGGTCACGTCCTCCAGCGCCTCGTGCGCCTTGATGAGCACCGTCGCGCCGGGGGCCTCGTAGACCTCGCGGGACTTGATCCCCACCAGGCGATCCTCCACCATGTCCAGGCGGCCCACACCCTGCGCGCCGGCCCGCCGGTTCAGCTCCTCGATGGCCTCCAGGACGGTGACCGGGCGACCGTCGATCGCCACCGGGGCGCCGCCCTTGAAGGAGACGATCAGCTCATCGGGGGCATTGCCCAGGGCGGGATCCTCCGTGTAGGCATAAAGATCCTTGGTGGGCGGGTTCCACAGATCCTCCAGGAAGCCGGTTTCCACCGCCCGGCCCCACACGTTTTGGTCGATGGAAAACGGCGAGGAGGAGGACTGCTCGATGGGCAGGTTAATCTCCTCGGCGAACTCGATGGCCTTATCCCTGGTCCAGGCGAAGTCCCTCGCCGGAGCCACGATCTCCAGGCTCGGGTCGGTGCTCATAAAGCCCACCTCGAAGCGCACTTGATCGTTGCCCTTGCCCGTGCAGCCGTGCGCCACGTGCGTTCCGCCGTGCGCCTTGGCGGCCTCCACCAGGTGCTTGACAATCAGCGGCCGGGAAAGCGCGGACACCAGCGGGTATTGCTTCATATACAAGGCGTTAGCCTTGACTGCGGGCAGGCAGTACTGCTCCGCAAACTCATCCTTGGCGTCCACCACGATGGACTCCACGGCGCCGCAGTCCAGGGCGCGCTGCCGCACGGATTCCATATCCTCGCCCCCCTGGCCCAGATCCAGGGACACGGCCACGACCTCCCCCTCGATCATCTTGGAAAGGTAAGGAATGGCCACGGAGGTATCCAGGCCGCCGGAATAGGCAAGAACAATACGGTTAGTCATAATATTTTCTCCTTGAAATAGATTTTTATTCGTTAGTCCAGCCCCGCAAAAGGGAGGCCAAATCCGCCCCCGTCATGGGGTCTCGCGCCAGAACAAAAATGGTATCATCGCCGGCGATGCAGCCCACCACCTCCGCCATGCCCACCCGGTCGATGAAGCTGGCGAGGTACTGCGCGGCACCCGGCGGGGTGCGCAGCACGGCAATGTGGGAGGAGGAGTCAACGGAAACCACCAACTCCTCCAACATTCTTCGGAGCTTATCGCGCGGCCCGGATAACGTATCCGGCGCGGAGTTCTCCTCGGACCCAACGGCATAAAAGGGGCGCGAGCCCTCGCGGCGCACCTTGCGCGCTCCCAGCTCGTCGAGATCGCGCGAGAGAGTGGCCTGGGTGGCGTCGATTCCCTCGTCCAGCAGCAGCTCGGAGAGCTGCACCTGGCTGTACACTCGGGTAGCCGCCAAAATATCAAGTATCTTCCCTTGACGTGCGGTGCGGGTGGTCACCTTCATGCTCCTTCCTGCTCCTGGCCGTCCACGCCGCCGAGCGCCACGGCCACGCGGCGCAATGCCTCGTCCATCTCATTGTCCGTAATCACCAGGGGCGGCACCACCCGCAACACCCGATCCGAAGGAGCGTTGAGGATCACACCCGCGCGGAGCCCCTCCGCCACCGCCCGCTCGGCCACCGGGGAGCGCAGCACCACACCCAGCATGAGGCCCCGGCCACGCACGCTCTCCACCTGTGGTAGGGCCGCAAGGCCCTCCCGCAACCGCTCCCCGGCCCGCCGCACCCGGGCGAGGAAATCCGCGTCGATGCTCTCCAGCACCACGCCCGCCGCGGCGCAGGCCACGGGGTTCCCACCAAAGGTGGTGCCGTGATCGCCCAGCCCCAGCAGGTGCGCGGCGGGGCCGTGCGCCAGGCATGCACCGATGGGCAATCCCGCGCCCAGCCCCTTGGCCAGGGTCACCACGTCCGGCACCACCCCCTCGTGCTCGAAGGCAAAGAAATCGCCGGTGCGCCCCACGCCCGTCTGTACCTCGTCAAGCACCAGGAGTATCCCGTACTCATCGCACAGCCCACGCACCGCGCTCAGGAACCCCTCCGGGGCCGGGATCACGCCGGTCTCCCCCTGGATGGGTTCGAGGAAGATCGCCGCCACCTCGTGCGGATCGGTCTCCACCAGGCGGCGCAGGGAGGGTTCGTCCCCATAGGGGAAGAACTCCACCCCGCCGGGCAACGGCTCGAAGGGCGCGCGTTTGGCGGGCTGACCGGTCAAGGAAAGCGCGCCCATCGTGCGGCCATGAAAGCTGTGAACCGCAGCGAGCACCCGACGCCGCCCCGTGCGCCGGGACGACTTCAGCGCCGCCTCGTTCGCCTCCGCGCCGGAGTTGCAGAAGAACACCCGGGCGTCCTCTGCCGGGAAGCGACCACACAGCGCCGCCCCCACCTCCACCACGGGGCGTGACCCCAGGAGGTTCGAGGTATGGGTGTATCGCAGCGCCTGCTCCCCCACGGCCCGGGCCAGCTTCTCGTTGCCATAACCCAGGGAGGCCACCGCGATCCCGGAGAGAAGGTCGATGTAGTCGCGCCCCTCGGCGTCGATAAGCCGCGCGCCGCGGCCCTCCACCACCTCGATGCGCGGGGTGGGATAGGTGCCCATGAGCACCGTGGGCCAGGTGTTTAACGTCTCACTCATTGCTTCCTCCCGGCAGCACCATCGTTCCGATGCCGCCCTCGGTGAGTAGTTCCAGGATGACGGAGTGGCTCAGCCGTCCGTCGATCACGTGCGCCGCCTTCACCCCGGATTCCACCGCGCGCAGGCAGGACTCCATCTTGGGGATCATGCCGCTATCCAGGCCGGGCAGCAGCGCCCGCAACCGATCCGTGGTGATGGTGCTCACCAGCGAGGAACGATCCGGCCACCGCGTGTACAGTCCCTCCACGTTGGTGAGCACGAGCAGGCGCTCCGCGCCGATCGCCGCAGCCAGCGCTCCGGCGGCGGTATCGGCGTTCACGTTATATACCTGCCCGTCCGTCCCCGGCGCGATGGTGGACACCACCGGGATCCGCCCGGCCTCGATCAGATCCATCAGGGCGGTGGCGTCCACGTCCACGATGTCTCCCACCAGGCCGATGTCCGTGGGGCTGCCGTCGATGGTGACCAGCCTGCGCTGGGCGGTAAAGAGGCCAGCATCCTCCCCGGAGGTGCCCACCGCGTAGGGGCCGTGGGAGTTAATCAACCCCACGAGGTCGCGCCCCACCTGCCCAAAGAGCACCATGCGCACCACCTCCATCACCTCCGGGGTGGTCACGCGGAAGCCGCCGCGAAATTCCCCCTCAAGGCCCAGGCGATGCAGCATCGTGGAGATCTGTGGACCGCCGCCATGCACCACCACGGGGCGCGCCCCGATGGTGCGCAGCAGCACCATGTCTGCGGCGAAGGCGGCCTTGAGGCCCTCGTCCACCATCGCGTTGCCGCCGTACTTGACCACCACAATGCGGTCTCGGAAGTGCTGCAACCACGGCAGTGCCTCCGCCAGGACGGCCGCGCGATCCGCCGGGCTGAGCGCGTGAAGTTGTGACATCGCTTCTCTCCTTTTAGGTGGTGTACGCCGAGTTAATTTCCACATAGGCGTGAGAGAGATCGGTGGTGTACACCGTGGCCGCGCCGGTCTTACCCGTGCCGAGGTCGATGTTCACGGCGATGTCCGTGCCGCTGAGGTCCACCTCCCGCGCGCCGGGAACCACCGTGGATTCCGCGCAGACCACGTGATCGTTGAAGCTCACCGCGATGTTCTCCGGGTTCATCTCCACCGGGGCCATGCCCACGGCGGCGAGCACCCGGCCCCAGTTCGGATCGGAGCCGAACATCGCACATTTGACCAGGTTATCGCGCCCCACCGTGCGCGCGGCCAGCAGCGCCTGCTCCCGATTCGCCGCGCCCTGCACCGTGATGCTCACCCGCTTGGTCACGCCCTCGGCGTCCGCCTGCATGGCTTTGGCCAGGTCATCGCAGGCGCGCAGCACCACGGCGTCGAGTTCCTCCTGCGCGGGCTGCACCCCGGATTCTCCGGAGGCCATGAGGATCACCGTGTCGTTGGTGGAGGTAGAGCCGTCGATGTCCAGCACGTCGAAGGTGCGCTCCGTGGCCCGGCGCAGGGCGGCGTCGAGCGCCTGCGGGGTGGCCTGTGCGTCCGTGGTCAGGCACACCAGCATCGTGGCCAGGGAAGGGGCCATCATGCCCACCCCTTTGCCCATGCCGCCGAGCGTGAAACCCGCCCCCGTCACCAGGGTTTCCTTGGGCACGGTGTCCGTGGTCATGATCGCCTCGGCCGCCGCGCTGCCGTGCGGCCCCAGCTTATCGACGAGCCCCCGCACCCCCGCCCGCAGCAGCGGCATGGGCAGCGGCTCTCCGATGAGTCCGGTGGAACAACAGGCCACGGCCTGCGCCTCGGTGTCCAATTCACGCGCTACGGCCCGCTGAATCTCCTGGGCATCGAGGTATCCCTGCTTGCCGGTGCAGGCGTTGGCATTGCCCGCGTTATACACCACGGCGTCGAGGTGCCCATCGGCCACGGCCTTCCGGCTGAGCACCACCGGAGCGGCGCAGATTTTGTTGCGGGTAAATACCGCAGCGGCGCTGCGCTGGCGGCCCGCATTGACCACCAGCGCCATGTCCGGTGTGCCGGAGGGCTTGATCCCGGCCGTGGTGGCCGCCGCCTGGAAGCCCCTGGGGGCAGTAATGCTCATCTTCTTTTCTCTCTATCTTTAGGGGGCCACCGCCGCCGTGGGCAGGCCATCCGTTTCTTCCCACCCCAGGGCCAGGTTCATGCACTGCACCGCGCCGCCGGCCGTGCCCTTGGTGAGGTTGTCAATGGCTCCCGTGACCAGCAGGGTGCCGGCATCCTCGTTGAGTTCCACCGCCAGGTGGCACATGTTGGTGCCCTGAACGTTCTTGGTATTGGGCAGTTCTACCTGGGGAAGCAGGCGAACGAAGGGTTCGTCCCGATAAAACTCCGCGTACACCTCGCGCGGGTCCCCGCTTCCCCGCCACGGCGCGACCGCCGTGCTGAGGATTCCCCGTGTCATGGGGGCCAGCACCGGGGTAAAGGAGAGGCTCAACGGCTTATTCGAGAACGCCTGAAGATTCTGCACGATCTCCGGGGTATGCCGGTGCTTGCCCGCGGTGTTATAGGGGCGCACCGCGCCCATTGTCTCCGCGCCCAACAGCGCCATGGTAGCCTTCTTGCCGGCACCGGAGACCCCGGTGATGGAGGTCAGGGCGATCTCCGTACCGATCAGCCCCGCCGCCACGGCGGGCAGGAGGGCCAGGGTGGCCCCGGTGGGGAAGCAACCGGGCACCGCTATCCGACGCGCCCCGCGCAACGCCTCCCGCTGTCCGGGCAGCTCCGGCAACCCATAGGGCCAGGTACCGGCGTGGTCGGAGCCGTAGTAGCGCTCCCACTGCCCGGCGTCCTTGAGGCGGAAGTCCGCCGCGCAGTCGATCACCAGGGCCTCCGGGGAAAGGCGCTCCGCCAACTCCGCGGAGTGTCCGTGCGGGAGGCAGAGGAAAACCACATCGTGCCCGCCGAGGGTTTCCGGGGTGGTTTCCTGGATCACTCGATCCGCCAACTCCGGGGCAAAGGGGAAGGCGTTGCGGCTACCCGCCGAGGAGTTCCCGGTGATCGCCCCGATGATGAGGTGACCCGCCTTGTATGCGGGATGCCCAAGGAGAAGGCGGAGGAGTTCACCGCCGGCATATCCGGTGGCCCCGGCGATGGCTACTGTGATCGGCATAACGATCACAGTAGCATATATACAATTTAGTGCAAATTATTCATTCAGGATTCGGTTAAGAGCCCGCCGCAGCGTGGCCCGCACCTGCGCCGAGGTCAAGGAACCATGGGGAGTTACTGCATCGAGCGTCAGCCCACCGATAAGAGCCGATACCTCCCCCGCCGCAGCGCGAGGCTCTACCACCCCTAACTCGGTAAACGCCTCCTCCAGGACCACCACAAGATCCCGATACATCTCCGCCGCGACGGGAGCAAAAACCGGGTTCACCCTTGAGGCCCGAATGAACTCCACCACCACAATGGCCTCTGCATGCCGCACATCGTCCACCGGTAGTACCTGCTCCACCAGGGCTTGCATAGCATTAACCGCCTCCTCGCCCCTAAGACCCCGCAACCGGTCCATCGGGTGAAGAGCAAGACGATGGCCCATGCGGTCTCCCGCCTCCCGCACCGCTGCTGCCAATAGCTCCTCATGCCCATCGAAGAAGTGCCGCACCGATCCGATATTAAGATCCGCCTCCGCGGCCACTTTGCGCAGCGTAATCCCCTCCACCCCCTCGGCCACTACCTGTCGAAAGGCCGCTTCTATCACGAGGCGACGGCGCTCCTCCGCATTAATACGTGCAGGCATAACTCCTCATTCCCATATCGGCCTATCGCTTTCCATTACCGATCCGTCCCGCGAAAATATCAGAAACCGATCAAAGTCTCTGGTAAACCATCGGTCATGCGTTACCGCAAGCACCGTTCCAGCAAAAGCACGCAGGCCCTCCTGAAGAGCCTCTGCCGATTCCAGGTCCAGATTATCCGTGGGCTCATCGAGCAAGAGCATGGTGGCCCCCTCCAATTCCACGAGCAGGATCTGAAAGCGTGCCTTTTGCCCACCGGAGAGATCCTCAAAGTTCTGCTCCGCCGACCGCGCCAAACCATAACGCGCGAGCGCACCGGTGGCCTCCTGCCTCGGCATTCCCTCGCGCCTCCCCTCACCGCGATGCAAAATATCCAGGAGCGTGCGCCCTGCCAACTCCGGGCGACCCTGCTTTTGAGCGAAATAACCGGGATAGACCCGAGAGCCACCAACCACCTTCCCCTTGTAGCGCACCGGATTATCCTCGCCGCCATTTCCTCCTACCTGGGAAGCCAACAGGCGCAGAAAAAGAGACTTCCCCTCCCCATTGGGCCCCAACACGCCTATCCGATCCCCGTAGCGCACCTCGTAATTAAAGGGAAGGGTCAGGCCCGGTAACGCAAATTCCTCACACACCAGGACTTTCTTCCCCGTACGGCCTCCGCGAAGCCTCATCTCTACCTTCTCTTGACGCGGGCGCTTCTCTGGGGCTCCAGTCAACTCGAATCTCTTAAGCCGCGTCTGCGCCGCCCGATACCGCGAAGCCATATCCGAGTTATAGGCCGCCTTATTCTTATACGTGCGCACCATCTCGCGTAAGTGTGCGCGATCCTCCTCCCACCTACGCCTCAGTTCATCCTGCCGGGACAGGCGCTCCTCCCTCGCCGCACGATAGCTATCAAAACCTCCGGAATGCACCCAACAGGTATTTCCCCGCTCGCTCAGCTCCCGAGTCACCACGGCAGTCGCGGTGTGGGACAGAAACTCCCGATCATGGCTGACATACAGCACCAGCTTATCCGTCTCCCGCAGCATGTTTTCCAGCCAGTATTTACCCGGGATATCGAGGAAATTATCCGGTTCATCAAGAAGGAGAATATCATCCTTCCCATAAAAAAGGGACGTGAGGATCAGGCGCTTCTGTTCACCGCCGGAGAGGGTACGAATAGGGCGATCCCAACATTCCGTCAAAGGTACCCCCAGGGCTTCGGTGGCGCAGAAATCCCACAGCACCTCTGCGTCATACCCGCCCACGCCACCCCACCTCCCCCACGCCTCGGCATATCGACAGGCGGCCCGATCACCCCCTTCCACCAGGGCCCCCTCCGCCGCACGCACCTCCTTCGCCGCCGAGCGCACGGGGCGGGGTGCCACGGAGAGTAAGACATCGCGCACGGTGCCCCCTTCAAAGAATTGCGGCATGACCCCCACGGAACCCGAACGAGAAATGGCACCACTCCTCCCCATTATTTCTCCGGAGATCATCTTCAATAATGTCGTCTTTCCCGCCCCGTTACGCCCAATGAGCGCCACCTTATCCCCCCGCGTTGCTTGAAACGATATACCACGCAATAGTGGCCGGCCATCAGGCAAGGAATAGCCGAGTGAATGCACCGAGAAAAGTCCCATTCCACTATATTATCACGGGTGTGATAATAATGCTGAGAGAAAACCCGGCACCCCCTCGCCGGGTACCACCGGGCCTATCCCCGCAACCGCGCCCCCCAGCGCTCCTCGGCGCGCCTCGCGGCGGCCAGTCGCGCCTCGTTCGCCTCCGCGTCCGTGAGCGTGCGATCCGCCGCGCGGAACAGCAACGAGAAGGTCAGAGACTTCTTCTCCGCCCCCACCGCGTCCGCACGATAGATGTCAAAGAGCTGTACGTCCTCCAGCAACTCCCCGGCCCCCTCTACCAGGGCGGCGCGAATATCCTGCACCGCCACGGCCTCGTCCACCACCAGGGCGATATCCTGGTGCAAAGCGGGGAAGGCCGAGAGCACTGGGGCCGGAACCTCCTGGGTAAAGGGCAGGGCCGTGAGGTCGAGTTCCATCGCGCACAGCCGAGGGGGCAGGTTCATGGCCTCCAGCACCTGCGGGTGGAGTTCGCCGGCGTGGCCCACCACGCGGCCGTCGATAAGCAGGGCCGCGCACCGGCCGGGGTGCCAGGGGCGCTCCTGGGCCTGGCGCACCTCTAGCTCCAGGCCCGCCGCGCGCGCCACCATGCGGGCGGACTCGATCGCGTCCGCATAGGTATAGGCTCGGCCCTCACCCCACGGCCCGGCGTACTCGATGTTGCCGCCGCCCACGGTGGCCACATGCAGCGGCTGTTCCGGTAGGGAATCCCGCACCGCACTCACCTCCTCCTCCGAGGGGCGTGCGGCCACGGAGGGCATGGGCGTGTGCTCGCCGCGCCGGAAGAATACCTGCTGGATGCCAAAGAGACTCAAGTCCGCGCGCCCCCTGGCCGCGTTGCGGCCCACGGCCTCCAGCATCGCGGGCAGGAGCGTGGTGGCCAACACCGCATGGTCCGCTTCCAGCGGGTTGCGCACGGCCACGGTGCGGCGGCGGGCGTCGTTCTGCTCCAACTCCCAGGTATCGAAAATATCCGTGGCGGTGAAGGGCGAGGGAAGAATCTCCGCATACCCGTGATAGGCCAGGGCATGACCAACGGCCCGGCGACGGCGCTGAGCCGGGGTCAGGCCGCGCCCGCCCTTGGGGGTGGGAAGGATCGAGGGAATATCCTCCAGGCCCTCCAGCCGCAGCACCTCCTCCACCAGATCGGCCTCCATCGTGAGGTCGCCGCGCCAGGTAGCCGGGGTTACCACGAGGTCCTCCCCGTCCTCCTCCACGGTGCAGCCCACCTCGCGGAGGCGGCGGATGACCGTCTCCGCGCTGTAGTCCACCCCGGCCACCTGCGCGGGGCGCAGCGCCGCCATGCGGATCTGCGGCATGGCGGGTACCTCGCCCACCAGCGTGCGGGTGGGCTCCGCCTTGCCCCCAGCGATGCTCACCAGCAGTTCACAGGCCATGTCCAGGGCCGCCTCCACCAGCGCGGGATCCACGCCGCGCTCAAAGCGGCGCGAGGACTCCGAGCTGAGCTTGTGGCGGCGGCTGGTGCGCGCCACCGTCAGCGGATCCCAGGTGGCGGCCTCAAAATACACCTCGGTGGTGGTCTCGCTGATCTCCGAGGTAGCCCCGCCCATCACCCCGGCCAGCGATTGGATACCGGAGTCATCGCAGATCACCACGTCACTCGGATCAAGCTTCCGCTCGACGTGATCCAGGGTGGTCAGCGTCTCCCCCGCCGCCGCGCAACGCACCCTCAACCCCCCGGAGATCACCCCGGCGTCGAAGGCGTGCATGGGCTGGCCCAGGAGGAACATCACGTAGTTAGTCACGTCGGTGGCGGCGTTGACGGGCCGCGCGCCGAAGGCCATGAGTTCTCGCTGCAACCAGAACGGGGACACCGCTGCGGGATCAATGCCGCTGACCTTGCGCAGGCCAAAGCGCCGGGCACGCGTCTCCTCCGCCACGGTGACCTCCAGGGTCTCCCCCTGGGGCTGAGTCACGTCGCGCTCGGCCGGGTCCTCGTAATCAAGGCCAAAGGCGGAGGCCAGTTCCCGTGCCAGCCCCCGCACGCTGAGCGCATAACCGCGATCCGGGGTGACGTTGACGTCAAAGATCACGTCATCCAAGCCCAGGATTGAGCGGGCGTCCTCGCCCGGCTCGCCCTCGTCCAGAATGATGATGCCATCGGTGGACTTATCCGTGAGCCCCAGTTCCGTGGCCGAACAGATCATGCCGTTGGAGATGTGATCGTAGGTCTTGCGTGCGGCGATCTTAAACCCACCGGGTAGCTCCGCCCCTGGCAGGGAGACCACCACCAGGGAGCCCTCCCGGAAATTGCGGGCCCCGCAGATGATGCCTTGCAACTCCCCGGTGCCGTTGGCCTGGCCCACGTTGACCTGGCAGTACCGGATCGGCTTTTTAAAGCCCGTGAGTTCCTCGATCTGCTCCACGCGCCCCACCACGAGCGGGCCGGTGGTTTCCGGCAGCGGCGCGTAACCCTCCGTTTCAAAGCCCACGCGGACAAAGCCGGAATCAAGTTCCTCTGGGCTGACCGACCAGCCGCTATTTTTCCGCGCGAGGTGCCGGGTGATGAACTTCTGTGAAATAAGCACGGTATCTCCTTGGGGCGTTAGGCCTGAATGCCAAAGGGCAGGGTGAAACGGATGTCGCCTTCGACCATGTCGCGCATATCCGAAAGTCCGTTGCGGAACTGCAAGGTGCGCTCCAGTCCCATGCCAAAGGCAAACCCGGAGTACTCTTGCGGATCCACGCCCACCGCGCGCAGCACGTTGGGGTTCACCATGCCGCAGCCGCCCCACTCGATCCAGCCCGCGCCGCCCTTCTTATTGGGGAACCACACGTCTACCTCGGCGGAGGGCTCCGTGAAGGGGAAATAATTGGTACGCATGCGGGTGCGGGTCTCCGGGCCAAAGAGTTCCTTAGCCAGGTGATCCAGGGTGCCGCGCAGGTGGGCCATGGTCAGTCCCCGGTCCACAGCCAGGCCCTCCACCTGGTGAAACACCGGGGTATGGGTGGCATCGAGTTCATCGGTACGGAATACCCGCCCCGGGCAGGCGATGTAGAGCGGCACCCGGCGATCCAGCATGGTGCGCACCTGCACCGGGGAGGTGTGCGTGCGCATCACCTGCCCGGAATCCTCCGCGCCCAGGTAGAAGGTATCCTGCAACGTCCGCGCGGGGTGATCGGGAATGAAGTTGAGGGCATCAAAGTTGAAGTACTCTGCCTCTGCCTCCGGGCCCTCCGCGATCTCCCAGCCCATGCCCACGAAGATATCCCCGATGGCCTCGCTCAGCGTGGTGATCGGGTGCAGGGCACCCACCTGACGCCTCGTGGTAGGAACGGTCACATCCACCGCCTCGCGGCGCAGCATCTCCTCGGCGTGCTTGCGCTCCAGGATCTCCTTGACCTCGGAGTAACGCTTTTCCACCCGGCCCCGCGCCTGATTCACCCAGCGCCCGGCGTCCTTGCGCATAGCCTTGGGCAGGGAGCCCAGGGCTCGGCGCGCCTGGAGGATCGGGGCGGCGTCGGAAAGGTGATCCCTACGCGCCTGGGCCAGTTCCTCTAAGTCCCGCACCGATTCCAGGGCTTCCAGGGCCACCTGCGCGGCGCGGTGAAGCGTTTCCTCCGCGATCTCCGGCACAGAGTGCTCAGTATTGTGCTCAGCCACCGTGTCCTCTTCCTGCTTTCTCTCTCCGATTGACCAACTCAGTTTATCCGGCCGCCTGGGCCTGCGTGCGGGC
Source organism: Corynebacterium oculi (assembly GCF_001412105.1). Lineage (GTDB taxonomy): Bacteria > Actinomycetota > Actinomycetes > Mycobacteriales > Mycobacteriaceae > Corynebacterium > Corynebacterium oculi. The sequence goes on along the minus strand of NZ_LKST01000003.1, from coordinate 454,270 downwards.
GGACTCATAAAGGCATATCGACGCCGCCGTGGCCAGGTTCAGGGATTCCGCCCGGCCCCGAATGGGTATGCGCACCCGGTGATCCGCCTGCTCCAGCAGCTCCTCCCCCAGACCATGCGCCTCGTTGCCAAAAAGCCAGGCCGTGGGGGCTTGGAGCACCTCACCCGCGTGATCCAACTCCACCTCGCCATCGGCGGCGGTGGCTAAGATTTGCAGCCCCCGGCTGCGCAGGGAATCCAGTACGGATTCCACCTTGACCTCGCGGGCCACCGGCAGATGAAACAAAGACCCCGCCGAGGCCCGCACCACCTTGTTCCCCTGCGGGTCCACCGTCTCTCCGGCAAAGATCACGGCGTCTGCCCCCATCGCATCGGACACCCGGATCAGGGTGCCGGCGTTGCCGGGATCGGCGGTGGCCACCGGCACGGACACCAGGGTGGGTTTGCCCGCCAGGGCCCGCTGCATGGGCCATAGCGCCGGGGAGCAGACCGCGAAGATTCCCGTGGTGGTCACCATGTCCGTGAGCGAGCGCGCGGCCTTATCGCTGATGGGGTGGACGTACACGCTGAGGTACTGCGCGGACTTCACGATCTCCGCGCACCGCTGCGCCGCAGTTTCGGTGACGTACACGTCCGTGGCGGCCCCGGTGGTCACCGCCGCCTCCACCGAGTTCTCCCCCTCCACGAGGAAGGCGCGCGCTTTGCGACGCCCCGCAGCCCGGTGCAGTTTGGCCGCCGCGACGATCCTGGGGGTGCGCTCCGTGAACGGAGCAGAAAAGTCAAGAGACATGCCCCTACCGTACCCGGGTTTAGGTCAGTTCCCGCCCATAGGGATCGGTGGTATATGTGCCCGCGCGCAGCAGGATCAGCACGAAGTCCACGAAGGCCCAGATGTGTACCGCGATCACGATGGGGATACCAACGATCACGAAGGAGAGCAGCCAGCCCACGATGTACAGGCTCAGCTGGGTGATGGCGCGCGAGCGGTATCCCAGGTAAAAATTATGCACGCCAAAGTGGCCCAGGAAGAAGGCCAGCAGAGCGGAAACGATGTAGGAGCGCGGCGGAACAAGCGGATCCATCGCATAATCGGGGCCGGGGTTCTGCTGATGAAACTGCGGCAATGTCATGGTTATCCAGGGTAAACAAAAACCCACCGGTGTGCATACCGGCGGGCTTTAGTATTCAGCGATGTTCCGGGCCGTTTTAGGCGGCCTTGGCCTTGGGGGCGTTCACGTCCTCCGGCAGGGCGGCCTTGGCCTTCTCACAGATTGCAGAGAAGGTGGCAAAGTCATTGACGGCCAGATCGGCCAGGATCTTGCGATCCACCTCGATCTCCGCCAGCTTGAGGCCCTGGATCAGGCGGTTATAGGTGATGCCATTCATGCGAGCGGCGGCGTTGATGCGCTGGATCCACAGCTTACGGAACTCGCGCTTGCGGGCGCGACGATCCCGGTAAGAGTAGGTCATGGAGTGCAGCCACTGCTCCTTGGCCTTGCGGTAAAGGCGGGAGCGCTGGCCGCGGTATCCCTTGGCGGACTTGAGAATCTCGCGACGCTTCTTCTTGGCGTTCACTGACCGCTTAACACGTGCCACGGTAATACTCTTCTTTCAAATCTCGTTGGTGGTGTGGGGACAGACGGCCTGATTTAGGCCTGGCCGAGGAGACGCTTGACGCGCTTGGTATCCGGCTTTGCCACATCGACCGTGCCCTTGAGGCGACGGGTGCGGGTGGAGGGCTTGCCCTCCAACAGGTGACGGCGACCAGCCTGCTCGCGGCGCAGCTTGCCGGTGCCGGTCTTCTTGATGCGCTTAGCGGTGCCCTTGTGGGTCTTTTGCTTCATGGCTCGATCCTTCACAATCCCTGATTAACGTGTGTCTTACTTCTTACCCTTGCGAACCGGCCCCAGAACCATCGTCATGTTCCGGCCGTCCTGCTTGGGTTTCATATCCACGACGCCCACCTCTGCGACGTCCTGGGCCAACCGATCCAGCAAGCGGAACCCTAGCTCCGGTCGGGACTGTTCGCGGCCACGGAACATGATCGTCACCTTGACCTTGGAGCCCTTCTCCAGGAACCGGACTACGTTACCCTTCTTCGTCTCATAATCGTGATCGTCGATCTTGGGACGAAATTTCTGCTCTTTGACTACAGTCTGCTGCTGGTTCCGGCGTGCCTCGCGGGCCTTCTGGTCCTGTTCATACCGGTACTTGCCGTAGTCCATGATCTTACAGACCGGGGGCTTGGCCTTGGGGGCGACCTCGACGAGATCCAGATCCGCCTCATAGGCCAACTTGCGGGCGTCATCAGTACGGACAATGCCTACCTGTTCCCCACCGGGGCCAACGAGGCGAACCTCGGGAACTCGGATTCGCTCATTAATGCGAGCTTCAGCGCTGATGTGTACTCCTCAAGTAGCAGGGTAAATAGTGTTCTTCGTACCGCACCACATTCAGATATACATACCCAATGAAAAACCTGCATGTACAAAGCACATGCAGGAGAACATTACGGCCACGCTATACCGCGTGGCTTAAACCTGTGGCCTACCTATGACGGCGGCGTAAGGTGGGATGATCTCCTCTTGCGGCCCGAGCATAGCACTCTGGGCGGTAGTGCCTAGCACTCTATCAGGGGGTCCCACTTCACGCAAATCAACACGCATCAGCAGCGATGCGAGGCTTTGATGTCGCCCTTGCTCAGCAATTCCCGCAGCCCCCGCGCCATGTCATCCAGGATCGCGCGCCCCTCGGATTCCGTCTCATCCTCCGGGTGCACGTACATCGCTATCCCCACACCCTCGGCCACGCCCAGCTGCCGCATGGTGAACACGCCGTCATCGTCGGGGCCCCAGCCCCCCTTGAACACCGATCCGTGCAGCAACCCCAGGCCATACTTGTGTTCCTCGGAGATCTCCCCCATCAGTTCCACCACGGGCTCGGCGCCTTCCACGCACTGCACCTTGGAGGCAAAGAGCGCCTGCCCGCTCAGCGGCCACGAGACCTCGCCAAAGGACACCCGCGCGCCACTGTGTCCCCACTGGCGGGCCACATCGGTGGGGTCACCCGTAAGCGATAACACCTCTTGCACTGCGGCACCGGCCTCTTGGTTATCGCCCAGGGAGTTCCACAGATCCACGGAGGCATCGTTATCGGAATAGGTGATGGCCGCTCTGGCTACATCGTCATCCGCGGTGCCCGCCCGGTAGGCGGCGATGGCGATGGGCACCTTGATCGTTGACCACGCCGCCCCCTGCCCGGGGTCTCCGGCGGAATACACCCGACCCTCCGAGACCACCGCCAGCCCCGCGCGTCCGCCGTGATGAGCCACCGCACCATCGACGATGCGGCGCAGTTCCTTGCCCAGGGCCGAGGGGGCGGAACGCGGGGCCGCGCTGGTGGGCGCGGCCTGCTCCACGTGGGCCATGTGCTCCGGTTGCGCCGCGGTGGTGCACGAGGCACACAGGGCACTCACCATGATGGACGCACCGATGATGCGGCATCGACTCACGATCTCGGGCCTCCCGGGGGGCTGGTTTTTAGGACGCCCCATACTATCCTCAGAGCAGCGCCTTGAGGAAATGCCCAGTGTGCGTGCCTTCCACCTGGGCCACCTGCTCCGGGGTGCCCTGCGCCACCACGCGGCCACCACCATCGCCGCCTTCTGGCCCCATGTCCACGATCCAGTCCGCGGACTTAATCACGTCCAGGTTGTGCTCAATCACGATCACGGAGTTGCCCTTGTCCACCAGGCCCTGGATCACCAGCAGAAGTTTGCGGATGTCCTCGAAGTGCAGGCCCGTGGTGGGCTCGTCCAGGATGTACACGGTGCGCCCGTTGGAGCGTTTTTGCAGCTCGCTGGCCAACTTCACGCGCTGAGCCTCGCCGCCGGAGAGCGTGGTGGCGGACTGCCCCAGACGGACGTAACCCAGCCCCACCTCCACCAGGGTGTTGAGGTAGCGGTGAATGGAACTGATGGATTCAAAGAACACCGCGGCCTCGGAGATCGGCATGTCCAGAACCTCCGCGATATTCTTGCCCTTGTAGGTGACCTCCAGGGTCTCGCGGTTATACCGCGCGCCGCCACAGGTCTCGCAGGGCACGTACACATCGGGCAGGAAGTTCATCTCGATCTTGATCGTGCCGTCACCCTGGCACGCCTCGCAGCGTCCGCCCTTGATATTAAAGGAGAAGCGCCCCGCCTTATAGCCGCGCACCTTGGCCTCGGGGGTCTCCGCAAAGAGCGTGCGGATCTTATCAAACACCCCGGTATAGGTGGCCGGGTTGGAGCGCGGGGTGCGCCCGATGGGTGACTGATCCACCTGCACCAGCTTGTCCAAGTGCTCTAGGCCCTCCACCCGCCGCGCCCGGCCCGGCACCTGGCGGGCGCGGTTGAGCTCGTTGGCCAGCACCTTGGCCAGAATCTGATTGACCAGGGTGGACTTGCCCGAGCCCGATACCCCCGTCACGCAGGCCAGTACCCCCAGGGGGATCTCCACGGTGATCCCCTTGAGGTTGTTCTCCCGTGCGCCCACCACCTTGAGCATCCGGGAGCGGTCAATGGCGCGGCGCTGTTCGGGCACCCCGATCACGCGGCGGCCGGAGAGGTACGCCCCGGTGAGGGATTCCTTCGAGTCCAGAACTCCCTCGGGCGTGCCCTGGTAAACCACCTCGCCGCCGTATTCTCCGGCGCGTGGGCCCACGTCCACCAGCCAATCCGCCGCGCGGATCGTATCCTCGTCATGTTCCACCACGATCAGGGTGTTGCCCAGGTCGCGCAGCCTCTCCAGGGTGCCGATCAGCCGCTGGTTATCGCGCTGGTGCAGGCCGATGGAGGGCTCGTCGAGCACGTAGAGCACCCCGGCCAGCCCGGAGCCGATCTGGGTGGCCAGGCGAATGCGCTGCGCCTCGCCGCCGGAGAGCGTACCCGCGGAGCGGTTGAGCGTGAGGTAATTCAGGCCCACGTCCAGCAGGAAGCGCAGCCGAGCCTGGATCTCCTTGAGCACGGCACCGGCGATCATCTCCTCGCGCTTGCCCAGCACCAGAGTATCCAGGAACTGAAAGGCCTCCTCGATGCTCAGCTCGGTCAGCCCCGCGATGGAGAGTTCCCCGGACTGCGCGGCCAGCCGCACCGCCAGAATCTCCGGGCGCAGGCGGGTACCCTTGCACGCCGGGCAGGCGATCTCCCTCGTGTAGGCCAGGAGGCGCTCCTTCTGGTGATCCGTCTCCGCCTGATCCATCTTGCGCTTGAGGTAACCCATTACCCCCTCGAAGGGGGCCGTCCACTGCCGCACGCGGCCGTAGCGGTTCTTGTACCGCACCGTCACCTCGGTCTCGGTGCCGTGGACGAGCGCCGTGCGCTGCTCCTTGGTGAGGGCGGAATAGGGATCCTTGGGGTGAAAGCCCATAGCCCCGGCCAGTCCCGCCACGAGTTTTTCAAAGTACTTGTGGTTGGGGCTGGTGTGCCAGGGCTGCACCGCCTGATCTACGGGGGCCTCGGGATCGGGGATCAACAGATCCTCGTCGATCTCGATGGTGGTGCCCAGGCCGTCGCACTCGGGGCAGGCGCCAAAGGGGCTGTTGAAGGAAAAGGCGCGGGGTTCTAGTTCCTCCACGTGCAGGGCGTGGCCGTTGGGGCAGGCGAGTTTTTCCGAGAACCTGCGCACCCGCTGCGGATCATCCTCCGGCAGGCCCACAAACTCCATCGCCACCACGCCCTCGGCCAGCCCCAGGGCGGTTTCCACGGATTCCGTGAGGCGCTGCTTCTGCGAGGCCTTGACCTGCAACCGATCCACCACCACGTCGATGTCGTGCTTGATCTGCTTTTTCAGCTTGGGCGGATCGCTCAGCGGATACACCTGGCCGTCCACCCGCACCCGGGAATAACCCTGGGCGGCGATGTCCTCGAAGAGGTCCACGAACTCCCCCTTGCGCCGCCGCACCACCGGGGCCAGAACCTGGAACTTCAGCCCCTCCTCCAACGCCAGGATCTGATCCACGATCTGCTGCGGGGTCTGGCGCTGAATGGGGCCGTCGCAAGTGGGGCAGTGAGCCGTCCCCGCCCGGGAGAAAAGCAGGCGCAGGTAATCATAGATTTCCGTGATGGTACCCACCGTGGAGCGCGGGTTGCGGTTGGTGGACTTTTGGTCGATGGATACCGCCGGGGAAAGCCCCTCGATGAAGTCCACGTCCGGCTTATCCATCTGCCCCAGGAACATGCGGGCGTAACTAGACAGGGACTCGATGTACCTGCGCTGTCCTTCCGCAAAGATCGTGTCAAAGGCCAGGGAGGACTTCCCCGAGCCGGAAAGCCCGGTGAACACCACCATCGCGTCCCTGGGCAGATCCACGTCCACGCCCTTGAGATTGTGTTCGCGCGCACCCCGTACCACCAGGCGATCAGCCACAGCGTGTTCCATCCCTTCCACCATTGCAGTAACAACACTCGAACATACCAACGATACGCACATCAGCGCCAGCACCATTACCCTTGAGCACCATGAGCGAACTGCGCCTGCACCACATCTCCGTGTCCAGCATGGACAACAACTGCTATCTCCTGGCCGCCGGAGAAGAGGGGCTGCTTATCGACGCCGCCGACGACGCCCCGGCTCTGCTCCGCATGGCCGAGGAGGCCGGGGTGCGCATCACCAAGGTGCTCACCACCCACCGGCACAGGGATCACACCCGAGCGCTGGGGGACGTCCTCGATGCCACGGAAGCCACCCACTATGCCCCCTTCCTCGACGCCCCCGCCCTGCCCCGCCCGGTGGACGTCGAATTGCATCACGGCGATGCGATCTCCCACGCCGGGCACGAGCTTTCCGTTCTTATCCTGCGCGGACATACTCCCGGCGGCGCGGCCGTGGCCGCCGAGTTCGGCGGCATCCCCCACCTCTTCGTGGGCGATAGCCTCTTCCCCGGCGGGCTGGGCAAGACGACGTCGGAAAGCGACTTCGCCCGGCTGTACAAGGACGTCACCACCAGGGTCTTTGACGTCTACCCGGATACCGCGATGATCCACCCCGGCCACGGAGCGGCCACCACCCTGGGCGAGGAACGCCCGCATCTTGCCGTGTGGTGGGAACGCCGCTGGTAAGAGAGCGCTAGACTGACTGTTTGTACCTACCGCATATGAAACACATAAAGGAGTGCGTGCCATGATCCGTAAACTCGCTCGCCCCGCCCTGGCCTCGGTGTACATCGCTGATGGTGCCGATACCCTCATGAACACCGCTAAGCACGTGGAAGCCACCGAGTCCGTGCTCAACCGCACCCGTTCCCTGCTTCCGCGCAAGTACGCGCGCCAGGTTCCCCAGGATCCCGAGCTCGTGGCCCGCGCCGTGGGCGGAACCAAGGTGGGCGCCGGTTCCCTCCTTGCCCTGGGTAAGTTCCCCCGTCTCTCGGCCACCACGCTGGCCCTGCTCGCCGTGCCCACCATCGTGGGCCGCCACGCCTTCTGGGAAACCCAGGATCCCCAGGAAAAGACCGCGCGCCGCAAGGGCTTCCTCACCGACGTAGCCCTGCTCGGCGGGCTGACCATCACCAGCCTGGATAACGGCGGCAAGCCCGGCCTGACCTACCGCGCCTCCGAGGCCGTAAAGTCCGCCACCACCTCCGCCAACGAGGGCGGCTCCGCGCTCCGGGAGTACGTGGAAGAGAACAAGGACGATTGGCTGGCTACGGCGCGCGAGAACGCCACCACCGCCAAGAAGAAGGCGGTCAAGGCCGCCGCCAAGGCTCAGGATAAGGCCGAGGCCGCCGCCAACAGCAAGCAGGCCACCAAGCTGCAAAAGCGCGCCGCCAAGGCGCTGAAGAAGGCTCAGAAGAAACTCAAGAACTTCGAGTTTTAGCCCGCCCGCCTCGCGCTCGGTGTACCCTTGACGGTTCCATCACCGAGCAAGGAGGACGCGCGTGCACGAAAGCGAGGAGATCCGCCGCGAGCAGCAGTACGTGGACATGCTGTTCGCGCGCCTCGACGCCGAGGTGGAGCAGGCCCACCAACGCCTGCGGGACATCGCGCTCAACATCGACCCCGCCCACCCCAAGGCGGAGGCCTTGGTTCAGCGCGAGACCGAGTATCATTCCCTGAACGCCAAGCTAGACCGCCTCAACCTGGCTCAGATGGGGCTGGTCTTTGGCCGCATCGACATCGAAGGCGAGGGGGATAACCCCGTTCGTCCCGGCCTGGATCGCCGCTACATCGGCCGCATGGGGCTCGATGACCGCGCGGATCACTACCGCACCCTGCTTCTGGACTGGCGCGCCCCCATGGCCCGCCCCTTCTACCTCGCCACCACCGCCCACCCCGAGGGCGTCCACCTGCGTCGGCATATCCGCACCACGGGCCGCGAGGTCACCGGCGTCGATGATGAGCGGCTCTCCGGCGAGAGGGCCCGCGATACACGAGGCGGCGTGGCCGGGGAATCCGCCCTGCTTCACGCCATGCAGCGAGAGCGCACCGGGAAGATGCGCAACATCGTGGAGACCATTCAGCGGGAACAAGACCAGATCATCCGCGACGACACCCGCGGGGTGCTCGTGGTAGAGGGCGGACCCGGCACCGGAAAAACCGCCGTGGCGCTGCACCGGGTGGCCTATCTCCTTTACACCTGGGGCGACTACCTGGCACACACCGGCGTGCTCATCGTGGGCCCCAACCGCGCCTTCCTGGACTATATTTCCCACGTGCTGCCCGAGTTGGGCGAGACCGGCGTGGTGCTCTCCACCGTGGGCGAGCTCTATCCCGGCGTGATCCCCACCCGCGCCGAGGACGCCCTTGCCCAGGAGATCAAGGGCTCGGCGGAAATGACCGTGATCCTCGCCGAGGCCATCAAGGATCACCAGCGCCTCCCCAACGCCCCGGTGGAGGTACGGATCGACTCGCTGGCCTTGGAAGCCACCCCGGCGATGGTGAAGAAGGCCCGCACGCGGGCCCGCCGCTCTCGACGCCCCCACAACGAGGCCCGAGCGATCTTCCGCGAGCACCTCATCGAACAACTCGCCCAGCAGATGGCCCAGCGCATCGGAAGCGATCCCCTGGGCGGGCACAACCTACTCTCCCGCGCGGACGTGGATCAGCTGCACGACGACCTCGCGGACGAGCCCGGCGTGGCCCGCCTCATCGATCAGTGGTGGCCCGTGCTCACCCCGGAGGGGGTGCTGGCCGGGCTTCTCGACTCCGCCGAGGCCATCGCGCGCGCGGCGCGCGAGTACGACGAGGAAACCCGCGCCGCGCTCCTGCGCCCCGAACCCGGCTGGGCCCCCTCCGACGCCGCCCTGCTCGACGAACTCGCCCACCGCCTGGGGCGGGCCCCGGTGGAAACCACCGATGAGGAGCAGCAACAGCGCATCGAGGAGGCCCAGGAGGCCCTCGACATCCTCCAGGGCTCCGCCGTGACGGACAACGACGAGATCTTTGAGGCCGAATACCTGGGCGCCTACGACGTGATCGACGCCGAGACCCTGGCCTCCCGCCAGGAAGAACGGGACACCCGCACCACCGCCCAGCGCGCGGCCGCCGATCGCGGATGGGCCTTCGGGCACGTGATCGTGGACGAGGCCCAGGAGCTCACCCCTATGGAGTGGCGCATGGTGTTTCGCCGCTGCCCCTCGCGGTGGATGACGCTGGTGGGCGATACCGCGCAGACCGGCTCCCCCGCCGGCGTGGATTCCTGGGCGGAAGCCCTCCAGCCCTTCGTGGGCGGCCGCTTCCGGCACCGCAGCCTCAGCGTGAATTACCGCACCCCCGTGGAGATCGCGGAGGTGGCCGCCGGGGTATTGCGGCGCATCGACCCCGAGGCCACCCCGGCCACGGCGATCCGCGAATCCGGCGTGGCGGTGCGCCGCGTTTCCGAGGTTCCCCGGCCACCCGCCGACGGCCGCTCCTGGGCGGTGATCACCCCGGAAAACGTAGGAGAGATCAAAGGCCTGGAGTATGACCACGTGGTAGTGGTCAATCCCCAGGCCATCGTGGATTCCTCCCCCCAGGGCTGGCAGAACCTCTACGTGGCCATCACCAGGGCCACCCAGACGCTCACCCTCGTGGGGGAGGATCCCACGGTTTAGTTCACCGTGTGCACGATCATCACGTCGCAGTCCGACTGCCGCGCCACGTCCGCCGGCACGGAACCCAGGAGACGGCCGGTCAGCGAATTGATCCCGCGGTTGCCCACGATGAGCAGATCCGCGCGGTGCTCGTTGACGATCTCCATGAGCGCCTGCACCGGGGTGCCCCGGCGAATGGCCGTCTCCACCTTCTGCGCCCCGGTCTCGCGGGCGTACGCGGCTGCGGCGTCCAGGTTCTTCTGCGCGGGGTCATCGCCCAGAATGGTCACGGAATCCTGGCGCAGCGTCTGCGAGGCCTCTTCCTTGTTCTCGTAATAGGCACAGCCGATAATCAGCGTGGCATCAAAGGCCGCCGCGATCTTGGCGGCGCGCTCCACGGCCAGCATGGAGGACTTGGAGCCATCCGTACCCACCACGATCTTCTGGTAATTCTCGCTCATGAACCTTCCCTCACGTTCGATGTCACTCGGGGTCTAGCTTACGCCTGCTCGGTGTTGACGATCATCACATCCACCGGGGACTTCCGCGCCACGCCCGTGGGGATATTGCCGAAGATCCTCCCGGACAGGCTGTGCATGCCCTTATTCCCCAGCACCAACAGATCCGCCTCCTTCTCCTTGGCGGCCTGCGTGAGGGCCACGATGGGCGCACCGGAGGTCTTGAACACCTCGATGTCACGCGCCCCCTCGTCCTGGGCCACGGCGCGCGCCTCCTCTAAATACTCATCCGCGCGCTGCTCGCTGACCACGGGCACCGAGGTTGCCTCGGAGCCCGGCGAGTTCAGCACCGAGCCGGAGGCCTCGTAGTACGCGCAGATGAGCACGAGCTTTGCCTCGTACACTCGAGCCAGGCTGGCCGCCTTGCGCACGGCCACGAGGGCGGTTTCCGAGCCGTCCGTGCCCGCCGCCACGGTGGTGTAACTAACCATGCTGCTTCACTCACATCCTTGCTTTGCCGAGGGTTACATTCCCATCTCTTTGATACCACGCAGCTCCTTCTTCAGGTCCGCGATCTCATCGCGCAGCCGCCCAGCCAACTCAAACTTTAGCTCCCGGGCCGCCGCCCCCATCTGTGCGGTGAGATCGTCGATGAGTTTTTGCACCTCATCGGCCGGCATGTCCTTGGTTCGGGGGCGCTCCACCGTGGCCGCAGAGCCACCATCGCCCTCCCCGCGTTCGTAAACCTGGTCCAGGATATCCGCGATCTTCTTGCGCAGCGGCTGCGGGTCAATGCCGTGTTCCTCGTTGTACGCAATCTGCTTGGCGCGGCGCCGCTCCGTCTCATCGAGGGCGTACTGCATGGAGTCGGTCACGGAATCGGCGTACATAATCACGGCGCCGGAGACGTTACGGGCGGCGCGGCCGATGGTCTGGATCAGCGAGCGCTCCGAACGCAGGAAGCCCTCCTTATCCGCGTCGAGGATCGCCACCAGGGAGACCTCCGGCAGATCCAGGCCCTCGCGCAGGAGGTTGATGCCCACCAGGACGTCATACTCCCCCAGGCGCAATTGGCGCAGCAATTCCACGCGCTGCAAGGTATCAATATCGGAATGCAAATACCGCACCCTAATCCCATTTTCCAGGAAGTAATCCGTGAGATCCTCGGCCATCTTCTTGGTCAGGGTGGTCACCAGCACGCGCTCTTCCCTGCGGGTGCGGGTGCGAATCTCCTCCATGAGGTCATCTATCTGCCCCCTGGTGGGGCGCACGTCGATGGTGGGGTCCACCAGGCCCGTGGGGCGAATCACCTGCTCCACGAACTCCCCGCCGGAGGCCGCCATCTCATAGTCGCCGGGGGTGGCGGAAAGGTAGACCGTCTGCCCCACCCGATCCTCGAACTCATCGAAGGTGAGGGGGCGATTATCCACCGCCGAGGGTAGGCGAAAACCAAATTCCACGAGGTTGCGCTTGCGCGACATATCGCCCTCGTACATGCCGCCGATCTGCGGCACGGTCACGTGGGACTCGTCGATGATGGTGAGGAAGTCCTCCGGGAAGTAGTCGATGAGCGTGGCCGGGGCGGAGCCGGCCTCCCGGCCGTCGATGTGGCGCGAGTAGTTCTCAATCCCGGAGCAGAACCCCACCTGCTCGATCATCTCCAGGTCATACTCCGTGCGCATGCGCAGCCGCTGGGCCTCCAGGAGCTTGCCCCGATTTTCCAGATCCGCCAGGCGCTCGGAAAGCTCGATCTTGATCTCCGAGACCGCCTTTTCCATGCGCTCCGGGCCCGCCACGTAGTGCGTGGCGGGGAAGATCCGCACCTGGTCCACCTTGCGGATCTCCTCCCCCGTCACCGGGTGAATGTAATACAGGGAGTCCACCTCGTCCCCGAAGAACTCCACCCGCACCGCCACCTCCTCGTAGGCCGGAATGATGTCCACGGTATCGCCCTTCACCCGGAAGGAGCCCCGCGCCAGAGCCACGTCATTGCGGTCATACTGAATATCCACCAGGAGGCGCAGAAAGCGATCCCGCTCAATCTCCTCCCCCACCTGGAGCACCGCGGAGCGATCCAGATACGATTGCGGCGTGCCCAGGCCATAGATGCAGGACACGGAGGAGACCACCACCACGTCGCGGCGGGATAGCAGCGAGGAGGTGGCGCGGTGGCGCAGCCGCTCCACATCCTCATTAATGGAGGAATCCTTTTCAATATAGGTATCCGTCTGCGCGATATACGCCTCCGGCTGGTAATAATCGTAATAACTCACAAAGTATTCCACCGCGTTATTGGGCAATAACTGGCGCAGCTCATTGGCCAACTGCGCGGCCAGCGTCTTATTAGGCGCCATCACCAGCGTGGGGCGCTGCTGTTTTTCTATGAGCCAGGCCGCCGTGGCGGACTTGCCCGTGCCCGTGGCGCCCATGAGCACCACATCGCGCTCGCCCTTGCGCAGGCGCTCGTCAAGCTCCTTAATCGCGGTGGGCTGATCGCCCGCGGGCTCGTACTCGGAAACCACCTCAAAGGGCTTATCCGAGCGCTCAATATCGCCCACGGGGCGAAACTCTGTGTGGGACAAGACGGGGTGTTCAGCAGCAAAAGCCATGCCCGCAATGGTACCCGCTAACTCAGGGCGGATAGCCTCTCCACCAGGGCCGCCACCTGCTCCTCTAATTCCTCCAGCGTGCCGTTATTATCCAGAAGCACGTCGGCGGCCTCGCGGCGCGCGGCGTCATTGATCTGCGCGGCCATGCGGCGGCGCGCGTCCGCCTCCTCGATGCCTCGCCCACGCAGGCGCTCCACCCGGATATCCGGTTCCGCGTCCACCACCACGGTCATATCCATGCCCCGGTGCAGGCCCTTGTCCACCAGCAGCGGCATGTCATAGATCACCACCGACTCCCCGGCCCGCTCGGCCTCGGCAAAGCGCCGGGCGGTCTCGGCCTCGATGCGCGGGTGCATGATGCCGTTGAGCAATTCCGTCTGCTCGGCAGCGGCAAAGGCCCGCTGCGCCAGGGCCGCGCGGTGCAGGGAACCATCAGGATTGATGATCTCCGGCCCGAAGGCCTCCGCCAGCGCCCCCAGGGCAGGCTGGCCGGGCTCTACGATGTCGTGCGCGATCTGATCGGCGTCCACCACGGGGTAGCCCGCCCGGGCCAGCGCCTGCGCCACCGTGGATTTCCCGCTGCCTATGCCTCCGGTGAGTCCCACCTTTTTCATCGCCTAGACCGCCCCCGTCGTCTCTGCTTCCTTGACCGCCACCGCGATCAACTCCGCGCCGGGCTCCACGTTCCCGGAGGCGCGCACCGCCTCCACCGCGCCGAACTTCTTATGATTGGTCACCAACACGGGCGTGATAGGGCTGTACCCGGCGGCCTCGATGGCGGCGCGATCAAAGCGCACCAGGGGCTGCCCCGCCGCCACCTGATCCCCCTTGGCCACCAGCAGCTCAAAGCCCTTGCCCTCCATGTTCACGGTGTCCACGCCGATGTGAATCAGCACCTGCACGCCGCCGCTGAGCTTCAGGCCAATGGCATGGCCCGTGGGGAAGGCCGCCATGACCTTCGCCTCCGCCGGGGCCACCACCGTGTCCCCGGTGGGGTCGATCGCCACGCCCTGCCCCACCGCGCCGGCGGCAAAGGCGGCATCCGGGACGTCGCTTAGCGGCACCACCCGCCCCGCCAGCGGAGCGGCGATGCTTATCGACGCCCCCTGCGGCCGCGGGCTGGCTGCGGCGATGCGCTGTTCCTCCGCCTCATTGGCGGCGTCGAGTTCCGCGGCGATCTGGGCGCGCATGTCCTCGCGCTCCTGCTTGGTGCGATAATCCAGGGCCAGGGTGAGCAGCAGAGAGGTGATAAAGGCCGCGCCGATGCCCAGCGTGTACCCCAGCCAGGGATCCATCGCGGTGATGGTGAGCAGGGAGGTGAACACAAAGGCATAGGCCTTGACGTCGAAGATGCCCACGATGATGCCGCCCACGAGGCAGCCCGGCAGCAGGCGCCAGTAAGACTTGCGGAAGCGCAGCAGCACGCCGTACAGGCTCGGCTCCGAGATGCCTCCCAGCAGGCCGGCGAACATGCCACCGGCGGAAACCTGCCGCATGGGCTTGTTGCGCTCCTTGATCGAGAGAATCAGCACGCCCGTGATCACGCCAAAGCACGCAAAGTTCCAGGCACCCATCGGGCCCTGAATGAAGTCATAGCCCAGGGTATTGATATTGACGATCATGATGGCGTTGAGCGGCCAGTGCAGGCCCAGTGGAACCAGGAAGGGGTACAGGAGCGGAATGACCACCGCCAGGATGAAGGGCGAGAGATCATTAAGCCAGAAGAGCCCCTGGGCGATCGCGTTGCCCAAACCAATTCCCACCGGCCCCATGATGAAAGCCGTGGCGGGAATGAGAATCAGCAGGGAAAGGAAGGGCACAAACACCATGTGCACGGCCGTCGGAATGATCTTTTTGAGCCCCTTTTCCACGAAGAACAGCGCGATGGCCGCCAGCAGAGGCGGGAACACCTGTCCACCATAATCCTGGATGGTCATGGGCAGGCCAAACACATCCACCTGGTACTGCATCGCCCCCTCCACGGAGGTGGGGATCTCCCTGGCCACGTCTTTTAGTCCGATGAACTCCGGGGTGAGCAGGGCCGCGGGAATCGCCGCTCCCACCCACTCGTTAGCGCCCAGCTTCCGCGCCGCGGTGGCCCCCACCATGATCGGCAGGAAGTAGAACACCGAGCGCCACATGGCGTGCAAGAACTGGTAGGTGGGAGGCTGCTCGCTCATGGGAGCGCGGAAGTCCTGCCAACCCAGGGCATTATCCGCGAGCACCAGCATGGTGATAATCAGCGAGGCGCCCAGCAGCGCCCACAGGACGGGCCGGAAGGTGTCCGAGAGGAACTCGAAGGAATAATCAATCCAGGAGTACTTCCCCCGAACGCCCCCGTATTCCTTGGCGTTCTTGGCGGTGGATGCCTTTCCCTCGCTGCCTCCCCCGGCAGCCATCGCGGGATCGCGCATGATCTCCGCGTAATAATCCGCCACGCCACCGCCCATGATGACCTGAAGGCCGGTGTTCCCCTGTTTGACCACGCCCAACACGGCGGGGTCCTTTTCCAGGGCGGCCACGTTCACCTGGCTTTGATCGTGTAGCTGAAAGCGCAGGCGCGTGGCGCAATGCGTGAGAGACGAGACGTTAGCGGCACCACCGATTTCCGTGATGATGTGCTGGGACGTCGTCGCCGTGTTGGAGGACATAAGGTGGTCACCTTTCCACAAAACGACACAAGTATGACCACATCATAGAACTTCCGATGATCCCGTGAAAAGAACCGAAAACCGCCCGCCCCGGCGGTCATTCGCGGGGTCGGGCGGTAACGGGCTAACTATGCGTTAGTTACCAGCGAGCTTCTCGCGCAGGGCGGCGAGCTGCTCATCGGAAGCCAGGGAACCGGCCTCGGTGTCCTGAGATGCCGGAGCCGCATCCTGGGACTCGGAGGAGTAGTTGGTGGCATCCTTCTCGGCGGCCTCAGCGGCGGCGGCACGGTGACGCTCGATCTGCGCGGAGTGCAGCTGGAAGCGGCGCTCGGACTCGGCGTAACGAGCCTCCCAGGCCTGACGTTGCTCGTCGTAACCCTCAAGCCACTCGTTGGTCTCCGGATCGAAGCCCTCGGGGAAGATGTAGTTACCCTGCTCGTCGTAGGAGTCGGCCATGCCGTACTTGGAGGGATCGAAGTCCTCGGTGAAGTCCTCGTCTGCCTGCTTGAGCGAGAGGGAGATGCGACGACGCTCCAGGTCGATGTCGATGACCTTGACCATCGCCTCCTCGCCCACGTTGACCACCTGATCGGGCACATCCACGTGGCGCTGGGCCAGCTCGGAGATGTGCACCAGACCCTCGATCCCCTCGTCCACGCGGACGAACGCACCGAAGGGCACCAGCTTGGTGACCTTGCCGGGGACGATCTGGCCCACGGCGTGGGTGCGGGCGAACACGCGCCACGGATCTTCCTGGGTGGCCTTGAGGGAGAGGGACACGCGCTCGCGATCCAGATCCACGTCCAGAACCTCGACGGTGACCTCGTCGCCCACCGTGACCACCTCGGAGGGGTGATCGATGTGCTTCCAGGACAGCTCGGACACGTGCACCAGGCCGTCTACGCCACCAAGATCCACGAAGGCACCGAAGTTGACGATGGAGGACACCACGCCCTTGCGCACCTGCCCCTTCTGGAGCTGGTGCAGGAACTCGGAGCGCACCTCGGACTGGGTCTGCTCCAACCAAGCGCGGCGGGACAGCACCACGTTGTTGCGGTGCTTGTCCAGCTCGATGATCTTGGCCTCGATCTCGCTGCCGATGTAGGGCTCCAGGTCGCGCACGCGACGCATCTCCACCAGGGAGGCCGGGAGGAAGCCGCGCAGCCCGATGTCCAGGATAAGGCCGCCCTTGACGACCTCGATGACGGTACCGGTAACCGGCTCGTCATTCTCCTTGAGCTGCTCGATGGTGCCCCAGGCACGCTCGTACTGGGCGCGCTTCTTGGACAGGATCAGGCGGCCTTCCTTGTCCTCCTTGGTGAGGACCAGGGCGTCGATCTCATCGCCGATCTGCACGACCTCATCGGGATCAACATCGTGCTTGATGGACAGCTCGCGCGAGGGGATCACGCCCTCGGTCTTGTATCCGATGTCAAGCAGAACCTCATCGTGATCCACCTTCACCACGGTGCCCTCAACGATGTCACCATCGTTGAAGTACTTGATGGTCTGATCAACCGCAGCGAGGAAATCCTCAGCGGAGCCAATGTCGTTGATGGCTACCTGAGGGACGTTGGTGTTGGGCATATGTTCTTGTGCTCCGAAGGTAAGATAGGAACTAGAAAGCGGACAGGTGCACATGTCTCTTAAAAGATGCAGGCCGAGCCTGGTCTTTTAATCCCGTATCCGGCATAGCCCCGCCCGCCTATCGCGGCGAACATATACCAGAACTTAGACATGCTTTCCTCAGCATACCGCCATAGCACAGAACAATCAAATACCGCTAGTGCGCCGCCTCCTCCCAGTTCCGACCCACCCCCACGGATACCTCCAGCGGAACCCGCAGGTTGATGGCCTGACCCATCTCTCGCTCCACGATCTCGCGCACCTGATCGAGTTCCCCAGGAGCCACCTCCACCACCAGTTCATCATGCACCTGTAGCAGCACCCGCGAGGCCACCCCCGCCTGCATCAAAGCGCGATCCACCCGAATCATGGCCACCTTGATAATATCCGCAGCCGTGCCCTGAATCGGCGCATTCAGCGCCGCGCGCTCGGCGTTCTCCCGCGCCACCCGGTTGGTGGAGGACAACTCCGGCAGGTATCGACGCCGCCCAAACAGCGTGGAGGTATAACCATCACGACGCGCCTGCTCTACCACCTCGTCAAGGTAGCGCTTCACTCCGCCAAAGCGCTCGAAGTACGCCTCCATGATTCGCTTGGCCTCCCCCGCCGGAATCCCCAACTGCTGGGAGAGACCATAAGCGGAGAGCCCGTAGACCAGGCCATAGGACATCGCCTTGACCCGGCGGCGCAGTTCCGGCGTCACGCCGTCGATAGGCACATCAAAGACCTTGGCACCCACGTAATTGTGCAGATCCTCCCCCTTGCTATAGGCCTCGATGAGGCCGGGGTCCTGGGACAGATGCGCCATCACGCGCATTTCAATCTGGGAGTAATCCGCCGTAAGCAGCGTTTCATAGCCCTCACCCACCCGGAACGCGGAGCGGATCTTGCACCCCGCGTCCGTGCGCACCGGGATATTTTGCAGGTTCGGACCGGTGGAACTGAGCCTACCGGTAGAGGCCACCGTCTGATTAAAGGTGGTGTGAATCCGCCCATCCGGCCCCACCGCCTTAATCAGGCCCTCCAGGGTGGTCTTGAGCTTTTGATATTCGCGGTGCGCCAGCAGGTGATCCAGGAAGGGGTGCGGGTGATTAACGGCGAGTTGCTCGATCTCCTTGGCTGCGGTGGAATAACCCGTCTTGGTTTTCTTGGTTTTAGGCAGGCTCAGAGTATCAAAGAGCACCACCTGCAACTGCTTGGGGCTGGAGAGATTTAGCTCGGGATCGTCGGCCAATTCCCGCGCGGCGGCCACCTCCTGATCGACCTGTTCCACAAAGTCCGCGAGTTGCTCATTGAGCGTGGACGTATCCACCGCCACGCCCGCGCGTTCCATACGCTCCAAAATGCCGGTGAGCGGAATCTCTAAGTCCTCATACAACTCATAGGCCTGAATATCCTGCAATTCCTCCGCGAGCAGCGCCGATAATTCCAGCACCGCCAGGGCGGCATTCACCGGCCCCGCCTCTAAACTGCGCTTGGCGTGGCGCTGATACACCTCATCGAGGGCATAGGTGCGCTGACCGGGCCGTAGCAGATAGGCCGCAAGCAGAGTGTCATGCGCTACCCCGCGCAGCCGGAAACCACGCTCATGCAACTGGCGCGCCATCTCCTTGGCCCCATGCACATACTTCGCCGCATCAGAACCCAGCCAATCCGCCAATTCCCCCTCCTGCGCCGGGGATAAATCCGCAAGATCCAGAGCCACCGCCTCGTACTCCGAGCTCACGCAGGCCAGTTTCTCCTCGCCGTCAAAGGCCAGGGCCACCCCGGAGCGCCCCCGCAGCCATTCCACTCCCGACGCCACCAGGGTGACCTGTGGGGTATCGTCCTGCGGCACCGGCTCGCCACCGACCGTGGGCAAGGCACCTAAAACCCGGCCGCGCAACTGCGCACCAAACTCTAACTCATCGAAGATCTCCGCAGTCTTGGCCACGTCTACCGGCCGCAGTTCCAACTGCTCCACCGTCACGTCCAGGGAAACATCGCGCACCATCTGCGTTAATTCCCGGTTCATGCGCACCTGATCCAGGCGCTCCCGGAAATTATTACCGGCCTTGCCCTTGATCTCCTCCGCGTGTTCCAGCAGATTAGCCAGGGTGCCGTACTCACGTATCCACTTCTGCGCCGTCTTCTCCCCCACCCCTGGGATATTGGGAAGATTATCGGAAGGGTCACCGCGCAAGGCCGCAAAATCGGGGTACTGCTCCGGGGTAAGGCCGTATTTCTCCTCAATGGCCCGAGGCGTAAAACGATCCAACTCGGAAACGCCCTTGCGCGGATACAGCACCGTCACGGATTCCGTGACCAGCTGATAATAATCCCGATCTCCCGTAACAACGCGGGTATCAAAGTCCTCCGGGGCCGAGGTGACCAGAGTGGCGATGATGTCATCGGCCTCGTAATTCTCCTGGGTCATGGTGACAATCCCCAGGGTATCGAGCACCTTTTGAATCAAGGCCACCTGACCCCTAAACGCCTCCGGGGCGGACTCACGCTGCGCCTTGTACTCCGGGAACATCTCCGTGCGGAAGGTGGAACGGCCCACATCAAAGGCCACGCCCAGGTGCGTGGGCTGCTCCTCCTTGACCAGGTTGGCCAGCATGGACAAAAAGCCGTACACGGCGTTGGTGTGCTGGCCGCCCGCCGTGGAGAACTTCTCCACCGGGAGAGCATAAAAGGCGCGGAAGGCCATCGAATGGCCGTCGATAAGCAACAGGCGTGAGGACATGCCCACGAGTGTAGAGGCGCGGATGTGGGACGGGTGGGGCGGCATGCGATTTCCTTCGCGCGGGCGCGGTGGTCTAAGATAATTCGGGCAAGCGCCCCCGTAGCCCAATTGGCAGAGGCAACGGATTCAAAACCCGTTCAGTGTGAGTTCGAGTCTCACCGGGGGCACTTTTCGTAACCCCAGGTTCTAGCAGGGAAAACACCCCGCAGCCTGGGGTTTCTTCATATCTACCCTTCGTGACGAATACGGCGAAACACGGTCAAATACGGCGAAAAACTGTCGCGCATGTCGTGGAATTGTCGTGGAATTGCACCCCGGGAACAGCCAGGCCAGCCCGCCTAGTCCAAATAGGCATGATCTTGATTGACGCTGATGATGGCCGCTGGCAGGCCGTGGGCACGCCCGCTGATCTGACCGCCGCGCTGATTGCCCGCCTACCCCGCGCGCTCGATAGTGACGGCCTCGCCGTGCTTGCCGCCCTAGTCGTGGGGTGTGAGGTCGGTGACGTAATCGTCGAGGTCGTGGATTCTGGCTATACTCACCACTAGGGAGATACCCTCCCGTAATTCCCCGCACCAACAGGGCTGAGCCCACTGTTCGGCTCCCCGGCTGATTCACCAGGATAGTGCCCTGCGTTAGCAGGGGTGAGCCGAAGTAACGCTACTGAGCAGACCCATTCCCCGCACACGCGGGATACCCCCGCGACGAAGATTTGGCTTTTGTCGATAGTTTCGACTCCTGTCGAGGGCAATTTTCGTAACCCCAGTTTCTAGCAGGGAAAATGCCCCGCGGACTGGGGTTTTATTGTTTCTGGGCCGTGTGACGAATACGGCGAAAAGCTGTCGCGCATGTCGTCAAATTGTAGTCAGATTATTTCGTCACTCATGCAGGGCTGACCACGCACTATGCAGCAAAAACCTTATACCCGCCCTCCCCTTGACCGATGTGTTCCAAGCTTCTACTATTGCCCTATCACCTATCCGCCATATCACTCCCAGGAGATCTCCATGCGCATGAAGCGTTTCATCGCTACCGCAAGCACAGCAGTAGCACTCACCTCTACGATGATCGCTCCCGCCCACGCTGAGGACACCATCGTCGGCCACGACCGTCCGGCCACCGACCAGCAACCTGTCTACGCCGAAAACACTGAAACTCCGACCGCACAGACCCCTTCCGATTTCGAACAGGCACAATTCGACCTTCGAAAGCAAGAACTCTCCACTGAGCAAGCCAAGCTCTCCATCGATTCCATCAAGACCATCCTGAAGGCCGTCCTCTTCTTCACCGGTGTTGGCATCCCCCTAACTCTCACGCTCTAAAAACAAACACTGAACAGGAACTAATATGCATGCAAAACGCTTCCTTACCGCTGCCACCGCAGCAGTAATCATCACCTCCAGCATGATCACCCCTGCCTACTCGGCAGAAGGTTCCAGCACACCCAACGAGGGCTCCACCCTCCCAGTCGACACCAGAGAATACAACGAACTGGATGTCACTCCAGAGCAAAAAGAAGAGCTAGTCAAGCGGAAAGAAGAACTCTCCACTGAGCAATCCAAGGTTTCTTTCGACGTAGTTAAGTCGATAACCCAAATCGCCTTGTTCTTCAGTGGTGTAGGAATCCCCGCCATGCCGCTACTTTCGGCTCTCTAAGTCGAGACAGAAGAGTATGGCCCCCACCCGCTAGGATGAGGGCCATCTTCATTGCTCAGAGATGAGCGCTCGCAGCACCTCCGGTACCGGCGGGCGCGCACCGACAGGAATTAAGGCTCGCAAGCCGACGATGTAATCCACCGCCTCCTGCACCT
The DNA here is from genome assembly GCF_001412105.1 of Corynebacterium oculi. Classification (GTDB taxonomy): domain Bacteria; phylum Actinomycetota; class Actinomycetes; order Mycobacteriales; family Mycobacteriaceae; genus Corynebacterium; species Corynebacterium oculi. The sequence continues at coordinate 432,341 of NZ_LKST01000003.1, read as the reverse complement.
TCTCATCGGCCAGCTGGTAGGCTTCCTCCATACGAGCCAGGTGCCGCTTGAGGCGATCCTGCTCGGTCTCTAACTCCCGTAAGCGCTCACGTAACTCGCGGTTTTCTTCCCGGTAGTCGTGCTTGAGTTTATCCAGGTCTTTGACCATGGCCTGGTACTGGCTAGCCACGGTCTCCTCCCGGGCGGAGCGGCGCTGCCAAAACGCCACCACCAGCCCCGACGCTGCCGAGACTACGGCGATAATAACGCCCTCAGCGATCATCAGCCCCCACCTCCCTGTCTACCACCGGGGACAGGTCACCGCGCCCAAAAGCCCACGTCGCCAACAACGCCACCGCGATATAACTCAACGCCGTGACATAGCCACGCTCGGAGTCCCCCGACGCCCACGCCGCGATGTAGATCGCACCCCACAAGGTATGCAGCGCCACCAACACCCCCGTAGCCACCGGCAACCACCGCCTAGCCCCACACACCACGCACACCACCGCCAGTGCCCCCGCGATCAACCACAGCCCCGACCATGACCACAGCGGCAAAAACCTCTCCAGTGCGGGGATACGATGCCCCTCAGGAATCATCGACGGCACGTAACACACCCCGCGAATCAACACCGTGACCGCCAGCACTAGTACCCCGGGCCCCATCCGAGCGCAACCACCCCCACCGGGAAACCTCCTCACGCACAATCATCGTCAGTGCTCCCCCATCGGAGACACCGCCAAGCCCTCACGCTCATGGCTGACCACATCCACAGCCGGGGTAGAGGCCGCATCCTCCAAGCGCGTAGCCATCGACGGAGTAATTGCCCCCGGCGTCGCCGCATGCACCACCACCTGCAGCACACCCACCACCACGGCCAGGGCCACGGCCGCCGTTGGTGGCCACTCCGTCGCCTGGGCGGCCACGAGATTGACCATCTGGAGGATCGTACCCGCCACCGCAGCGATGGTGTCTTTACGGCGGGTAAACCACGGCTGGGTCTCCAGCGCGGCCGCCACGGCCTGCGAAATCGTCGCACTCATCCTCTTCTCCTTATCCTTGCTACTTCTTCTGCGCTCGGTCTGCGGCGATGGCCTCGGCGATAATCTGATCCGCATCCAGGCCCACCTTCGCGGCAATGGCCTTAACCACCTGCAACATCGACCAGGTATTGAGGTCCTGCACCGCCATCAGCGCGCGCGGGTGAAACTCCACGGCCAGGTTCACCACCGAACGGATCGGCTGGTCCCAGCTCGCCACCACATCACGGGCCGCCTGCGCCGCCAACTTCGCGTCCTTGAGCGCAGCCACTAGCCCCTCAATCTCAGCAAGCACGTGTGTATGCGTGACATCGGCCTTCTTAGCGACCTCACCGTCCACATAGCGCTTATTGACCACCGAGTTATCTGGGGTTCGCGCCCCTTGTGTCGCAGCGATTTGTATAGCACCATCGCGGGCCTTCATGCCTGGTGAGCCATACACAGAGATCTTCCCCGCGCTGTCCATCTTCACTAGCAGGTTGCGGTCTTGCCTCAACCCAATATTGTAGGTCGAGTCGATGATCTCGCTACTGCGATGCCGATGTGCAGTATCGGCCTTACCCGCTAGCCCCTCGGCCACCTCCGCCTTGGTGGCCTTAGCATCAATCTCACTACGCACCTGCGGGCTAATCCCCGACGTAGCCGTAGAGGCCGCCTGCACCGCCCGGTCCGCCTCCGCCTTCGAGCGATCCGCCTGGGTGCCCGAGCGGGCAGCCGCCGCCTCCGCAGCCCGCTTCGCAGCAACCACTGCTTCGGCAGTGCCGATACGACCCGCACCCTCTACCGCCCGGCGGGCGGCTTCTTCCGATCGATCCGCTGCTGTGGTGGCGCGGGTGGTCTCCCCTGCTGCCTGAGTGACAGCCTCCCCGGCTTGGGTGGCAGAGGTGGCGGCGTCGCGGGCGGCTTTCTCGGCGGCATACTGTCCCTGGGCAGCGTGATTAGCGGACTGCTCGGCGCGAGTCTCGGACGCCTTCGCCGTAGTGGCGGATTGCTCTGCCCGCTTCGCCGCTGCGTCAGCCTCAGTAGCGGACTGCCCAGCCTGAGTAGCCGACGCAGCAGCCTGATCGCGGAGGGTAGCGATCCCATCGCTGGCAGCCTTGGCCTGGTTGGCGGCGGTGCGGGCCTTATTACGGGAGGCCTCCGCGCGGTGGGCGGCGGCCTCGGCCTTGGCTTGGGCTTTCTGCACCTCGGAGACGATCTCCGGCTCCCAGCGGTAATTTCGCTCAATCAAATCCCGCAGCGTCACGCTCCCCGAAGTCGGGATCAGCACATCAAAAGGCCGCGAATCTACCGACGTACCGACCCGGAAAATCACCTGGCATGGGCCAGGCTCAAGACTGACACTAGCCCTACCATCTTCCAGGGTGACTGTCACCGCTCTGGGCGTGATGATCTGATCTGCGGTACCCGGACGCAGCCTCGGGGCACGAAAGATGACCTTATCCCCGTACTGCGGTGCACGCTGGAACACGTCACGCGCATTAATCTTTACTGTTGCTACCATCACAACTCCTTGTTGATCACTCTGGTGGACGCGGTGGCCCTTGCACCGGGTCTGGTGGTATCTGTGAGGATTCCGCACCTGTAGAACCGGAAACTTCACGGCTAATATGCTGGACAACAAGCCTGTTCCATTCCGGCCCCCAAAGACAGTGCGGCCAATTCCTAAGCTCATCAGCTCTACTTGAACCAAATAGCCGGATGCGGGGACGACTACTGACGACACCAGCGTTTGCGTCAAGCGGTTATTAGAGGTCACCGTGGCACGCTGGGAGGAGTACACCCGGCCCTGCTGGTCTTTGACAACCACCCGCCACTCCATTTTTCCGGTGACAATAATTGCCGCTTCAGCGGTTAACTGCGCGCGGATATCCCACAGGCCTTTATCCTCAAGGCGTATACCATCGGCCTCCAAGTGGCAGCCCCGCATCGGCCCAATCTGAGTACGAAAAGGCATGACCCCTGTTTGATCAAAACCAGTGAGTCGCCCCATATACGCACTTCCGTAGTCCAGCAGCGGAGAAAGTAAATCAGTGCGCTGATTTAACTCCGCTTGCCCATCACGGAACTCTTGGCCGACGCGCTCTAGGCGCTCGAACCCGAAGATCGAGCGCACCCCGGAGAGGACATCGGCAATACCGTCTACGAACTTAGTTACGAATTTGCCTTTGACCTGGTTAAAGAGGTTATCTGCGGGGGCGCGCAGGCGGCGCTTAATAGCCTCCTCATTCATCCCCTGGAGTGCTGCGAGGCCGGACGCCCCGTAGCCTCCCTCGGGGATACCCTGCTGTGGTGCGGTCATTACATACCTTTCTTTCGTCGCTCTAGTGCAGCCTCCACGGCCGCAACTTCCGCTTCAGACAGCGCGGAGAGGTCTACCTCCGGGGTGGGGGTGGTGGCCTCGGAGATGGGGACCCAGGCCACTCCCCCGGCCATAAACGCGGTGTGGGCGTCCTCGCTGGCGGTGATTTCTTGGAGGTCTGGGTGGTGACGGAAGCCACAGCACCATAGGTGCTCGGAGATGAACTGCAGCGCCATCAACGGCAGCACCAGCGGGGTTCCCTGCTCATCAATCGGCACCGGGGAGAGTGCCCAGACAGCGTGCTCGCGGGGGTCGGTCATGTTGGCCTTGGCTTGGGAGATTGCAGGCACTTTTACATCACTCCTATATCGTGCAGGATTCCGAAGAACCGCTTGGATTGGTCAAGGGCGCGCGCCAGCGGGGACTGATCCACACGCGGGTCACCCACGGTGAGCTGGAAAGCGGGGGCGGCATCACGCCCCCAGCCCATCGAGATTTCCTGTACCTGCTCGACAACGACACGCCCACCGGGGACTCCCTGCATCTGGATGCCGATACGGTCACCGAGCCAGAAATGCCCCTGCCCCCGATCTCCCAGGAGGTAGGGCCCCGCGTCCCCAATGCTGACCTCGTGCTTGGTGCGTGAGCGGGTCTGCCAGAATCCCTCGCGCATGGCGACCACTCCAGATAAGGACCAGGCGGATTCGCCGCCCTCAGCGCGGGACTCGTGGTAGTGAGACCACCCCGCCTTAGCGGTGCGTACCGGGGATTTAATCGCCCCCCAAGCTAGGAAGATGTCCTCGTAGAGGGGCTTGAGCGCGGTGTCCGCGATGGTGCCCAAGGTGGGCATGAAAAAGATCGCGCCAAGGACGTTGCCCACCAGCTGTACCGAGAGGCTCACGGACTCATTGACCCCGAAAATGGACTTGCCGCCAGCCACAATGCTGGTGGCGGTGGCGGGCTCATGCGTCCACTTTGCCGAGTCAATCGGGCTGTACTGCCCATCGCGGTAGACCACCCACGGCTGGGCGGGCTTCGTGCCCAACCACTTGGACACAGAGTATTCCGCAGGCTCCGGCGGGGAGGCCACCACCGTGATGAAGTCATCGACGAGGTTATCCGCCAGGCGGGTAGAGGTGCGTAGCATACCGCCGAAGATGGTGCCGCCGAACGCCGTGGTCTCGAACACGCCGGATTTATCCACCACGTCCACGATGAGTTGGCCGTTGCGCAGCGGCCCAATCCACCCTGTGGGTTTCTCATCGCCCTCTAACCAGCGGCGACACTCCACCATAAGCCCAGCGTCCTCCAAGATAGGCTCAGCGACCTCCCGCCAGGTATTCATCCGGGAGGACAGGATGCACCATTGGGAATCGTCCATGAGCAGCGATCCTGGTGCCACGGCGATACTCCAGTTCCAGGGGGTAACACCCTCAAACCAGGTGCGCGGGTCAAGGGGATCATCGGGTAGTTGCCAGAAGTTCCCGTGCAGGCGGATAAGGTTAAGGAAGAGGATCAGTTTCAGCATGTAGCGCGAGGGGCCTGCCAGCACGAAGTGCTTCGGCCACTGCACCCCCGCAGGCAAAAACGGGTTTGGCCAGCACAACACGTGGTCGAGTTCTTTAAGGTCATGCAGGAACGTGATCTCTACGGTGCGCGTCCCATCGGAGCCTTTGACCAGGGAGACTGATTGCATTCGCCCGCCCCAGCGCGCACCCCGAAAATCAGCGGTGATGTGGATATTCTCGGTCTTGCGGCCCCATACGTCCAGCGCCCACACCGCCAGGTGGTGAGTGGCGGGCAGCACAATGAGACCACTGCCGACGTCGTTGAGCTTGAAGGAGAAACTCGCCTCGATTTCCCCGGAGACCCGCCCGCGCAGTACCCAGTCGCCGTCCCACAGGCGCACAAATGACTTCTGGCGACGGTGTGCATCGCGTGCCTCGCGGTGGCGCAGCGCTGCCTGCCAAATCGTCTCCATGCGTGCAACGAAATCCGATGAGTACTCACCCATCACGCGCCACCTCCAGCTCCATGCCAAACGCCGATGTCCATTTCCGTTCCACCCGCACCTGCACCCCGGCCCCGGCCATCGTGTTCAGCGACCCCCAGGAGTAGGCCCACGTATCGGCCACCAGTTTGCCGATGGTGGCGCGGGTCAGCACCCGGCTGATCGTCTGCGCCATCTCCGCAGCCGCCTCCCCCAGCCCACCGAAGATGCCGCCTGCACGGCGCACTGCCTCATCAATCTTGTCCGCCAGATCATCCGGGGTCATCGCCAAAACCCGCGACCCGGACAACGGGTCCATGACCACAGTCATTGCCTCCGCGCACAGCACCAGGAAATCCGTGGGAATGGAAAACGGAATTTGGAGCGTACGCCACAGATTAGGCAGCCACGGCAACGGATTGACCGCCACCGGCACCTCCGTAGGTGGGGTGCGCGGCGGAATCGGGTAGGTGAAAAACTGCCCATTCATGCGCGCCCACCACTGCGGCCCCTCCGGCAACAACCGCCGAAGCAACCCCGCCAGATCATCGACGAGGTTCTCCGGCTCCGTCTCGATGGCAACCACCTGCTCGACCATCGGGTCCGTATCGACCAGCACGTGCTGCTTATACGACTGGAACGGCATGGTGATTCGGCGTTTGCGGTGTTCATAGCCGGGGAAACCGCCCCGGGTTTCGAACGAAAAATCCGGCAAGATCAACGACGCCGGGCCAGTGCACACCCACTTCGGCCAAGCAGGAACATCGGTGGGATTCGACACGGTGACATGACCGTGCCAGCGATTCCCATTAAACTCCCAGCCAGTCACATCTACCCCCGACGAAAACAACGGGTCCCCCGCGCGCAGTTTCATCAAAATACCCGCGCGCCCCTGCACATGACCACCCAGCTGCCCCAAATAAATCTCCGGGGTCTCCGACATGCGGCACCGCAACTCACGCCGCCCCGCCGGAGTCGTCACCACCAACGTGGCATCCTCCCAGATCGACCAAGCGGTTAGCCACCGGCTATACACCGTCTCCCAATCCCTCAGCGGCGAATCCAGCAACGTCACCGGCAACGTAATATCCCGAGCAGAGAACTTAGCGTCAGCGAACGTGCCACCGATTTGATCCGCCGCCGAGGTCCACACCGTAGAAAACGCCGCATTCACCACGCCAACGAAACCAGGATCAAGCCATACCCCCTCACGGCCTGCACCTGGCCCGCTGATACGGAACTCCTCACCGTGGACACCGATCACATCAATAGCGATCTTTCTATCCGTCATATGCGAATCTCCTTCACTCATCAGCGAGACAGGCCAAAACCGGCAAATTCGCGGGCCTGGTGGTGCTTGACCACCTCGTAAGCGTCCGCCTTCGACCCCACATTGGTGATATAGGTAACCCCCCTGCGGGTGATCTCCGAGGCCCTAGCCGCACCCCCCACTAATTCACTACCCGCAGACCGGGCAGCCTCCGGCAACTTCGCCAGCGCGTCCCCCGGCAACGGCATATCCGGCAGCTCGTCCTGCACGGTATCAAAACCAGCATCGACCATGCGCCCACCGGCCTGAGCCACCTGGTCAATACCGATATTCGCCAGCAGCCCCGCGCCGCCAATCGCCTGCTGCCCATACACATCAGCCAGCGTGCCCGCCGTAGCAATCGCCATCTCCCCCGCAGGAATCAGACTCGACAAGGCCATCTGCGCCTGCGGCAACGCCTGCGCCAGGAACGGGGCCACCACAGCGCCCGCACCGGGAGCAACCGCATTGAGCACCGCACCGGCCGAGCCACCCACAGCATTGAGTGCATTGGACGTAAACGACACCCCGGAGTTGAGCGCGGCGGACGCCATCGACTCCATGGTGCCCACACCCGCACTCCACCCCTGGGAGGCCATCGACTCCAGCACACCGACACCATGACTGGCCCCATAGAAGCCAGCTCGATCCCGCCGTGCATGGCGTTACGACCCAACTCCATCACAGAACCCGCACCCAAAATCCCCGCAGCAAACGACGCCCAATCCTGCCCCTCGCCCTGCGGGGACTTCCCCTGCGCGGCGGTCTCCACCGCCTCCGGGACAGGTGCCAACCCGGACTCCTTCGCAGCCTGACCACCATCCGACAGCCCCACCGCCCCGGCCTGGGCCGCCTGAGACTTACCCTTAGCCTTCTCAATCGACGAGGCCAAAGAGCCCCGCGCAGACGTCATCGCACCGGGGATCGCGGCGCGGAATTGCTCCGCAGCGTCAAGCCACGCAGGCTTTTCGGTGGGGATACCCAAAAGCCCAGCCGCGTCCTCCAGATGGCCGGTGACCACCCCGTGAGCGAGATTGCCCATGACCTGGCTTGGCTCCAGGTTCGAGTAGGTCTCGAACGCGGACTTGCCGAGTGCCGCCCAGGGCCCGGCGAGGTGCCCTGCGGCGCGGGCCAGGGGGTTATCCCGTGTACCACGCACCGCATCACCTAGCAGCCCCACACCGTCGCGGTAGGACACGGCCAGTTCTTCGAGCGCATAAGGTACACGCTCTAGACCAGGCACGATGTCCTTGAATACGCCCAGTAGCCGGGAGAGGTCGTCCCACTGGTTGTAGGTAAGGACCGCTTCCGGCTTGCCGGAGAGATTCACCGCGAGGCTGCCATGCTGGAGCACCCCACCAGAATCATAGAGACCAGCCATAGCCTCCTCATTGACATCCACCTCCCCTGTCAAGGCTTCCTTGACCAGCTTGGGGATGTTCCTGATCGCGGAGAAGATAGTGCCCACGGTGTCCGCGAGCCCACCCACGGCCTCAGCGATCCCCCCAGCGAGGCCGTCACGGCCTTGGTCGTAGACGCCCTTGGGGAGATGGCCTGCCACTCCGGCGGCGGGGAGGGCAACATGCCCGTGATCGGCGCCATGATCTTATCCACCGCCCCGGAGAGCTTCTCCTCGATGATGGCCTTCATGCTCTCCACGCTGATGCCGCCCTCGCCACCGGACTCAAAAGCGCCATCCGCACCAATGGGCAGGTGGTATTGCATGGTAAAGGAACTGTGGTCGGCTCCGACCGCGCCGGGTCCGTACTTCACCATGCTGGGGCTACCACCGGACTCCACGTTGATCGCTGGGTAGTCACCAGCCGCCGACAGCGTACCGGCAGTGTGGCCACCATAAGGGCCGCCGTTGAAGATGCCCACCGAGAACCCCTGGCCAAGGCCAGGGACAAAGCCCTGAGCGCCCGGCGTTGGGAAGGACATCGTGGCCCAGTACCGCTGCCAGGGGTTGGTGCCCTGGATGACAGCGGCGATGGCGGCCATGAAGCCGGAGCAGTCAAACGACGTGCCCGGCCCAGTGGGGCCTGCCCACTGGTAGGGCTTGCCGTGCTGCGCCTTGGCGAACTCGTGGGCAGCAATGAGCTGTTTTTCCCACATGGGGCGAATCTCACCGCCGTCCTTGTACGCCGGGAGAAACAGTCCCGGAGCGGCCCCGGCCAAGTCCCCAGCGCTTTCGTCCGGGTGAGGCAAGACAGCCAGGCCACCCTGGCCGTCATAAGTGAAGCCGCGCCCGGTAGCAATGGCGTCACGCATGGCGTAGACCGCGCCGTGACCACCCATCGCCTGAACTTCAGCGGCGGTCATCATGTGCTCGCCGTTCGAGCCCCACATCAGCACATCGTCAGAGGTGCCGGTGCCGGGGCCCTTAATCTGGCCACCCGTGGCGTACCCGTCGATCCGCTTGGCCTCCTCCAATTCTCCGAGCTTGAGGACTCGGGCGATGAGGTTCCAGGCCTTGCGGATGCCGTTGTTGTACACCGTGTCGATCATGAAGTTGATCGGCTTCGCCATGAACCCGCGCAGCTTATCCCATGTGGAGCCGATGCCATCGACTACGCGATCGAACCAGCCCTTAAGGGTGTCCAGCCCTCGCTGAAGGGCGTCGAAGGCAGGTAGGACAACGTTTTGCTTCACCGCCTCAATGGCGCGGCCTAGCTGATCCCAGCGATCCTGAATGAAGCCGATCACGGGCTTAGCGACGTTATCCCACAGAAACCGCAGTGCGTTTTGCAGCGCTTCCCAAGCGGTCTTGATGACGTTCTCCCAAACCCACTGGATGGCCTTGCCAAGCCCATCCCAAGCGGTCTTGATGGCGTTGAAAACTGGGTTGAGGACGTTATCCCACAGGAACTGGGCTGCGGTTTGCACCGCGTCCCAGGCCGGTTTGAGGATGTTCTCCCAGGCCCATTTGATGCCATCGACCATGAGTTCCCAGCCGCGCTTAATCCCCTCAAAGGTGGGAACGAGGACGTTATTCCAGAGCCATTGGGCGACCTCACCGACCTTTTCCAAGACCGGATTCCAGACATTCTCCCAATAGAATTTGATGCCTTCGACCATGTCCTGCCAGCGGTCTTTAATCCACCCAAACGTGGGCTTGAGGACGTTCTCCCACATCCAACTCGCCGCAGCACTCAGCGCATCCCATGCGGGCTTAATGACACTCTCCCAGCCCCACTTCACGGCGGCCGACATAGCCTTCCAATACAGGACTAGTGGAGCGAGGATCAAAGTGCCGATCACACCAATGGTCACCTTGGCGACCTGCCAGATCGCGTCGAACACCGGCTTAATGACGCTCTCCCACGCCCACGACAGCCCGCTGGTGAATTTATCCCACGCCGCCTGGATAAGACCCCAGGCTGCATTCCACAGCGGCACCAGCGTGCCAGTAATGAACCCTATGAAAGGATCCCACACGCTGGCCTTAACCCATTGCCACCCGGCGGAAAGTTTCTCAGTAAACCAATCCCAGCCGCGCGCGAGGGCATCGGTGAACTTCGCCCACATCTCCCGCCCGGTCTCGGTCTTGGTGAAAAACGCCCACAGGGCCCCTGCCAATGTCATGATGACCGTGACGATCTTCATGTACGGATTCATGTTCATCACGAAATTAAGGGCTTTTTGCGCAGCCGCCCACAAATTCGTGGAGGTAATCATCTTGCTAATCCAGCCGATAAGCCCACCGGATTTCATAATGGTCTGCGCCACGGCCGTGGCCTTCATCTGGAGGGCCACAGCGCCGAAAGCCACCGCAAGACCCCCAGCCGCACCAGCGAGCACCGCCATGACACCCTGGTGTTCACGCCCCCACTGAACCAGTCCTTGTACCTTCTCGACAAGGCCACGGAAAATCTCACCAAGCCGCTCAAAAGCGGGGACAACAAGTGAAATCAGATTAGCTGAGACGTAGCCTACAAACTCCGAGATTTTCCCGGACACGACAGAAATCGCCGGCGCAAGCACCGACTCCACCCACGGGGCTATTCTTTCCATGCCGCCCAGCACTGCGTCCATCGCGGGGCTAAGGGCGTCAAAAATCTTCGACGCGATAGGCTCTAAAGCCGCCAGGGCGTTTTGCTTCAGAAGAGCCCACTTTTCACTGAAACTTTGGGTCTCCTTTGCAACCCCCAGGATCGTGTCCTCCGTGGCCCCGATATTACCCATCAGATCATCGACAGATAGAGCGCCAGATTTCACAGCATCAATAAATTGACCAGCGCCTTTTGTGCCAAAGAGCTTCGCCGCCATGTCCGTAGCCGCAACGTCGTCGCCCAGTGAAATGTAATTCTCAATCTCGCGGGCGGTATCAAAAAGTGCCTGTTGGGACTCTTTCCCATCTTTAGCGAATTGCACCATCGCCTTGCCCATACCCGCAAGGACCTTATCGGCTTCCACACCGCCTTATCAAGCTTGCCGACTAAAGCGGCAGACTCGCCCATACTGAAACCAAATTGCTTCAGCTGCGGGGCACCCTTAACAGCAGACTGCGCTAGTTCACTAATAGTTAGTCCCGTGGCCTGCGAAGCGCGAAACAGCTCGTCCATTGCCTCTGGGGCTTGATGAGCCTCCGTACCAAAGGCACTCAGCGCCGCCGACGCGTCATTAATGTCCGCGTCAATACCCATATTAGACAACTCAACAAACTGCGACGCCATCTGCTCTAGCGGCTCTCCAGTAAGACCCAAGCGAGTATTCAAATCCGCAAGAGTGGTGCCTACCTGCTGGAAACCACCGTCCATCGCCGGGATTTCCTTATAAACATTGCGCGCAGATTCCTTGAGCCCCTCAAAGGCCTCACCGGACGCGCCCGTACCGACGCGGATAGCATCGTAGGCTTCATCGAAATCCTGGCCGACCTTAAACAAAGCCGCACCCGTAGCAACTGCCGCAGCACTAACAGCAGCAACACCCAACTTCACCTTATCCTGCACGGCGGCGAAACGAGACGACTTCCCCTCCGCATCCTCGGAAGCGTCACCGAGGATTTTAATAGACTTTGCGGCTTCTTCCGCACCTTCCGCCGCCGCTTTTTCAGAACGCGCGACATCTTCCTGGACTGCCTTGTGGGACAGCTCCTTGGACTTGACGTTATCAGTGGCATTAGCTAGATGTACTGACCGGAGACGTTGGTCAACCGTGAGAAGGGCGGCTGGTTCCCGCAGGAAGTGTGGGGCCGGTGATGGTTGTAATAGTGCAGCCAACCGTCAAGCTCGCCCCGGCGCTCGGCCTCGGAGGTGTAGCAGCGGGCATAGGCCCAACCATCGGCCAAGGTGCGGTGGAATCGCTCGATCTTGCCGTTGGTCTGCGGCCGATACGGGCGGGTTCGCTTGTGTCGGATGCCAAGCTCCGCGCAGGTGTCGCGCCACAGGTGTGAGCGGTAGGCACCGCCGTTGTCAGAAAGGACCCGCTCGACGGTGACGCCCCGCTGGTTGAACCACTCGACGGCTCGGACCAGGACAGCGGTGGCGGTGAGGGCGGTTTCGTCGTCGTGGATTTCAGCGTAGGCGACGCGGGAGTGGTCATCGATGACGGTGTAGACGTAGGCATTGCCCATCAACGGGTCCCGGTACCTATTCTTGGGCTTGCCAGGGGTGGCGGCGCGGTTCTTCACGTCCACGTGTAGCATTGATCGGGGGTGGTCGTGTTCGTATCGACGGACCGGTTCGCCGGTGGCGCGGTCGACATGGGACAGCCGGTTCAAGTGTGCGGCGACCAGAATGCGGTGGACCGTCGACGGGGCGATACCCAGTCGACAGGCCAACTGCACCGGCCCCTCCCGGAGGCGCAGCCGTAGGTCGATGCAGCGCCGGGAAGTCTTCCCGCTGGTCCGGTTCAGCGAGCGATGGGCACGGGAGGACCGGTCCTGCATTGATTGGCCTGCCCGGTAACGGTCGGCCCAGCGTTTCACAGTGGGCCAGGAGACCTGGAAGCGGGCGGCCACCTCGCTGATCGGCCATCCCTCGTCGACGACGAGCTGCGCCACCTTGAGACGGTGGCGTGGGGTGAGGGCAGCGTTAGGGTGTGACATGGTTTCCTCGACAAAGAGTCGTGGCGGCGAGCTGCTGCTCGCCGCCACGTAGGGGATGGGGTGGGATGTCAGTCGACGGGGCTGACGCGGATGAGGTTGCCGTCTGGGTCGGCGATCACGAAGGTGCGGCCGAACACGTCGTCGTGGGGCTCCTCGACCACCCGGATGCCCTTGGCGAGCCACTGCTGGTAGACCTCGTCGATGGCGTCGCCCCCGCCGGGCAGCATCAGTCCGAGCTCGCTGGTGCGCGGCGTCTCCAGGGTGGTGTGTTCGTTGTGGCCGGTCCAGATCGCGAACAGGACGCCGGGCGCGACCTCGAAAGCGACATAGCGGGGGCTGGTGAAGGTGGGCTCGATGTCGAACAGGTCGCTGTAGAACGCGGTAGAACGCTGAGCGTCGGTCACGTAGGTCAGGAACAGGTTGGGTGCCGTCATGGCGGGCCTCCAAGGGTTAGATTGCCGTGTGAACGTCTCCCAGCATATCGCCGATACACGACAGTTCCTGTCATATTTTTGTGAAAATGAGGACATAAAGGCTTCTCGTCTGCTGTCGATCGTCCTGCTGCTCCAAGTGCACGGACGGATGACCACCCAGCAGCTCGCTGACCGCTTTGAGGTGTCTACCCGGACGGTCCTGCGCGACGTTGAAGCCCTGTCCGCTGCCGGTGTCCCAGTCCATGCAGAACGCGGCCGTCATGGCGCGATCGTGCTCGACGCGCGTTCCCGTCTGGACCTGTCACGGCTCGATCCCTCCGAGCTGCAGCTCCTCGCGGCAGTCGGCCTCAGCCCCGACCAGCTCGCACAGATCGGCCTGGGAGAGGTAGGTGAACACGCCCGCGCCAAGCTCACAGCAGCCACCCGTCGCTGGGGCCCAGGCGAACCGCCTCTGACCGATGTCCTATTGATCGACCCTGCCGGATGGTTCACGCCTGCCACGACCCGGGACCTGTCGAGTTTGCTGGCTGCGGCCCGGCAGGGCCGCCGGCTCGTCGTCACCTACCGCCACAGCGGACACGCCACTGCCGACACCTACCAGGTCGACCCCTACGGACTGGTCAGCAAGCAGGCCGCCTGGTATCTGGTTGGTGACGTGGACGGCACGCCGCGCATGTTCAACACCAATCGCCTGGTGACACACAAGGCTATGGACGAACCGGCCGTGTTGCGGCCCGGCCAGCCCTTGGAGAAAGTCTGGGATCAGTTGGTCGGCACGTTCACCACCGACGCGAGCGTGGAGATTAACGCTCACCTGCGGGCCAACCGGCTGGACCTCGCCGCCAGGATCCTGGGGAGCCGTCTGGTCGACGTGTCCAATCCCGTCGACGAGTGGCTCACCATCACCGTGGCCTATCCCGACATCGAGTCGGTTCGCCAGCTCCTCCAATTCGGGGACCACATCAAAGTCCTCGACCCACCTGAAGCCGTGCAGCGCGTCCATGACCTCGCCCACCAACTGATGCAAGCTCACAAACCGGCAGGCTCAATCAACGTCTCCGGTCAGTACATCTAGGGCAACGTCGTGTTGGAAGCGGATTCTTCCGGCTTCCTCCGCGCTGGGGGTATCCCCCTCCGTTTCTGCATGTTCTCCGGCCCCCTGCTCACCATCTCCGCCTGCTTCCTCTCCCCCGGGGGTTAAATCGGCCTCTATACGCCCACCAGGCGGCTTATTGCCCCCTGGTGGGGTGTGTTGGGGGCCGCCAGGCGATGTTCCCGCCCCCAGGCGGGCCGCGAGAGGCCCTATCGGGGTCGAGGTGCACCTGGCGGGCCTCGGCCTGGTCAATAGCGCGCGGTATCGTGTGCGCAATCTCCCCGTCAGGCAGCCCGCACTCCTTACCCGCCAACCACAGTGCCTCCTGGGCCTCACGGACACCCAAGTGCCCGGCCTTCACCAACTGGCCTATCGACCACGATTGTGCATTGAGAGTGTGGTTGCGGGTGCCTTCGGGGGCGTGGGCGATCTCATCACACGCCCGCCGCAGGGCCGCTTGGGCGTAGCGGGCCGCCTGCGGATCACCCGCTAACGCCCCCTGCACCCCCACCGGCACATCGTGTGCCCCAGTGGGCTTGGGTTGGGTGAGGTACTTCTCAAATCACGCCATGAGCCTCACCCCGCTTTCTTCGCTGGTTGGATCACATTAGCCGGGGGGATTTGCCATGACCACACCGGCCCATCGGCGCGCCGCGAGTAGGGGGCTACTACGTACCCGCCGGTGGTGCGGTAGTCGATCTTCGGCCCAAAGACCCCCACCCCATTCTTGGCAGGCCCATCAGCAGGGAGGATGTAGGCGTGGGTGCCGCCAGAGGCCGTGGCCGCCAGCGCGTAGACGTGCAAGCCTTCATCGGCGGCGATGTCCCACCACTGGTTTTCGATGTACGGCACATCCACATCAATCACCGCAAAATGCTCCCCACACAGCAACCCAATGTTGGCCTCGGGGTGCTCTCCCCACCACGCGGCCACCTGCCCGGGGTCACGGGAAGCGTCCTTGAAGCATCGCGGCGTTAAGGGCGCTTTCCCCCCGGGTTTGAGGGGGAATACTGGCCAGCCGCACGCGGTGGCGTAGTACATGGCGGCCTTGGGGAGATCGACATGGAGCACGCGGCGTTGGATCGTGTGAAGGTCTGCGCACGCCTGGTCGAACTCCACCCACTGCGGAGAATCTGCCGCAGTCGGCGCGGCCCTCGCCATTAGCAAGGTGGCACGGTGCGCGGCGTGCGCGAGTTGGCCCAGCCGGGGGTGGGGTGCGCGGACTTTCTCCTCTGCGGGGTGGGTGTCACACTCGGGGTGATGAGTGGGAGCCGGGTGGCCGGGCTGCCAGGTGGTGGCCATGTCCTGGCCGCAAATTTTGCACGGGGTTGTCAGCAGCACGAGGTCATGCCACCTCCCTTCGACTCTCTAGGACGGGGGTCAGAACGGCAAATCGTCAGCTGCGCCCGCCGCCCCTTGGGCGGGGCTACTCGTACCGCTGGGTTGCCCCGTAGCAGGCTGCTTGGAGTTCAAATACCGCTGGGCGACCTGAGCATCCTGCTCGGTGAAATCCCCCAGCATCCAGGGGGCGGACTGGCCGGGCTTGGCTTCGCCCTTGCCGAGGCGGCCCAGGCACACCTGCCCGGAGCCGATATAGCGCTTCAACTGGCCTTGGAGCACCTTCTGGAAGATGAGGGTGTCCTCTGATTTCCTCCCCGGCGTTGGGGCCATCGAGGATCACCACGCTGGCGGCCACCGCGTCCGACGTGCCATAAGCGATGGTGATACCTTCCTTGAACTCGGTGGGGGTGATCATCAGTAGCGCACCGTCGTTGGCTTTAAGGTCGAGGCCTGCGCTGGAAGCAGGTTGAGCAAACATGGACACGGGAATGTCTCCTTTCGAGACAGATGGGGGTTAGAATAGGGAATCTTGCGCGCCTTGGGCGTCGCGGTGGAGGCCGGGGCGGGTTGCGTCCGTTAGCGTGGTGTACGAGTTAGTTCCTGTGATGGGCCCCGAGGACAAATAGGGCGACCATCATGGGTACCTTTCGAATCAACTTCTACCGATGCTCGAAAGGACGAGACCCATAATGACCGCTGGCCCTTAGTTTATCGACCCGACCGCGTATCTCGAAGAGCTACTCACCCAAGCATCACCCGATCTGATGCGTCAGATGCTCGGTGATTTCATCAACCAAATTCTATCTGCCCAAGCCGATACTGTCTGCGGCGCTGACTACGGCACCACCAGCGACAACCGCGTCAACCACCGCAACGGCTACCGCCACCGACGACTGGATACACAGGTCGGCACCGTCGATGTGGCTATCCCGAAACTTACGCCACGGTTCTTTCTTCCCTGACTGACTGTGAGAACGACGAACCCGTACCGAACGTGCCTTCACCACCGTGATCGCCACGTGCTATTTAAAGGGTGTGTCTACCCGCAGGATAAACGACCTGGTCGCCACTCTCGGCATCACGAACCTATCGAAGTCACAAGTCAGTGAGATGGCCAAAGACTTGGATTCGATGGTGGAGGATTTTCACACCCGGCCACTGGATTCCGGCCCGTACTACTACCTCTCGTGCGACGCGCTGACGATGAAAGTCCAGGAAGGGGTCAGGTCCGTGTGGACCACAGTCTGGTCGGATAACCCCACCGAACGGCTCAATCGCGAGATCCGCCGGCGCACTGATGTTGTCGGGATCTTCCCCCACCGTGATGCTGTGATTCGCTTAGTCAGGGGCCGTCCTTGCTGAGCAGCATGATGATTAGATTCAGCAGAAACGCTACACGTCGTTGACAAGCCTAGAGCAAACCAAGGCGTTGATCACAGCCAATGTCATCGACGCCGACACCACCACCCCGGCAGGCAAGGAGATTGCAGCCTAATGACCAACCACACCCAGGCCCGTGCCGGACCCGATCCCTGCTAACAGATCACCGACGATTCGAAAGAACTCATACACCACCTACGCGGACCTGACCCTCGCTGCGGGCGACGGTAACCGCGAAAGAGTAATTTTCGTTGCTCATACCTCGTGAGATTAGTCGTGTTGTGCCACAATTTTCACCGTGAGTTCTCAAAATGTTCAACGCCCCATCTGCATTATCGGCCTCGGCCTCATCGGTGGTTCCTTGCTGCGCGATCTCGCGGGCTATAACCACCACGTATTCGGATATAATCACTCCACTTCGGCTGCCCGCACCGCAGTCAAGCAGGGCTTTGATGTTAATGATGACTTGCCGGCGGTTCTTAACCGCTCCGAAGTTGAAAAGGCACTCATTGTGATAGCTGTTCCCATGACTGCGGTGGGCAGTGTCTTGGATGCGATCCAGGAATACGCCCCTAGCTGCAGCATCACGGACGTGGTCTCCGTGAAGACTCCCGTTCGCCAGCAGGTATGTGACCGTGGCATGGAGGATCGCTACGTCGGCGGGCACCCCCTGGCGGGCACCTCGAAATCTGGCTGGGATCACTCCCAGACGGGGCTTTTCCGCCGCGCCGCGTGGGGCATTACCTACGATTATGCCGCCGAGTGTGAGGCGCGCGGGGAGAAGATTCCACGGAATGGATTGAGACTTTTACGGACGTCGTGCGCATGACCCAGATGGTGCATGAAGAAGCCGTGCCGATCCGCGTGGCCAACCACGATGCGGCGGTCGCCCGCATTTCTCACCTGCCCCACGTCTTTGCCGAGACCCTCGCCACGGTGGGCGATAATGGCGGGATTTTGGCGCAGTCCTTGGCCGCCGGTTCCTTTAAGGATGCAACCCGGGTGGCAGGCACTCGCCCGGATCTCGTGCGGCAGATGTGCAAGACCAATGCCTCGGCCTTGGTGGAGGCCTTGGATGAGGCACTGGAGCTGCTTCACGATGCCCGGGAGAAGCTCGCCGCCCCCGAGCCTTCCACTGCCGAGCTTGCCGATGCCGGCTACCGCGCCCGCACCCGCATCGAAGCCAGGTCGGGCGCGCGCAAGGAATCGGTATCCCCGGTCAAGATTTCCTCCCATCCGGTACTACGCCTGCACCCCGGCGGCCCGAAGTGGGTGGCGCAGCTGCGCCAGACCGAGTCCCTGGGTGGGCGCATCGAGATTTTTTAGCGGCGCGACTTGCGAGCGGCACCGGTGGCGAAGGTGCGCGCGGCCGCCGCAGCACCGATAAGGCCAATAGCGGCTACCGTGAAGTAGATCCACGGACGGTCGCCGCTGGTCTGCGGCGTTGCCTCCGGAGTGGGCGTGGTATCTGCGGTCAAAATGGCGTCCTTGTCCTTGCCGCTAATCACACCGTCTACCCAGTCCTTGGTGCCAGCGAGCGTGGTGATCGCTGCACTCGGGGAGGGAATATCCGGATCTGCATTAGACGTACCCGCGGTAGCCAGGCCCGCAAGCTTTCCGTCCACGAAGAACGGTCCGCCGGAATCGCCACCCTGCATGCCGGCATTACCGGTGGAGTGAACATCGAGGATCGGGCTGCTGATCATCGGAGCCATACCACCTTGACCAGGCTGCATTACTTGTCCACCGTTACCGTCGGGTTTGACGATCTGCGGCTGCTCGGCACCCGGTGAGAGGACCTTGGGCGCATCCGACCCCGATCCTGATCCAGGCATCATGGCACCAGGCATAGCCTCTGCTGCAGGCACAGACTCATAGCCCTCGGGGGCTTCCTTGTCGGCGTCTGGCTTCTTTGCGGCGTCATCGCTTGGCCCGCCGCCCAAGATTTCTGAGACCTTCATCTTTGCCATCGGCAGCTGGCCTTTGCGCGCCATGGAGGAGCTGCTGCTCCAACCGTACAGGGTGCCAAGGTCACCAGGCTCTGGAATATCGGTGGTGATCTTGGCTGGTTTGATATCGGTGACGGGTTCGGTGAGGTGAAGCAATCCGGCATCAGAAAGCGGGGATAGCGCCCACGAATCCGCGTCGTAGGCCTTGTTTCCCAGGCGGGCCTGGGCGCCTTCGTTATTGACGGACTCCAGGCAGTGGCGGGCGGTGAGCACCCACTGCTTATCCACCAATGTGCCGGTGCAATCGCCGAAGTTGCCTACGCGGCCCATCTTGAGCGCAGCAACGGTCTGGGACTCAGCATTATCGGGGGCAGGTTCGCCATGCTCTAGGGCGCTGGCAGGGGCAGCCAACATCCCGATGATACCGGCGGTGGTCAAAGCGGTAGCAAATTTACGCGACATGTTAGTCCTTCTTTCCAGCAGGAACGGCGAGTTTAACGGCGGTGGAGACGGCCTTTTCAAGGGGACCTTGACCCAGGAATTTCCGCCAGATAGTGGCGAACACGAGGAATAGACCAATAAATGCCCCCGCCCACGCGGTATTGTGCAGCGAGATGTGACTTTGCCAGTAATAAGCGGAAAGCACGTGCAAGACATAAACGGTCAGGGACATCGTGCCCAATGCGGCCAAGGGGTAGACCAGCTTGGGCACCGCGCTGCCAATGAGCAGGCACAGGTGCAGCACCACTGCTGCCACTGCAACGGAAAGCAGGATTTCGCCCGCTACGCCGGTGTGGCCGGTAAAGCGCAGCCAGCTAGGCATATCCGGCTCGAAGCGGAAGTAGGTGCCAGCCACGGAAATCACCGCGCTGACCGCGGTAACAATCCATTGCAGCGCCGTGCGGAAGCTACCCGGGCGGATGTAGACCTCAAAGAGCAGCATGCCGGCGATGAAATACGCGATCCATGCCAACAGCGGATAAACCTGTGGCAGGGTAAAAGGCGCATAGTGCACGGTTGAGGCGATGGCGGCGATAAAGAACAAGGCCAGCTTCCACCACACGTTCAGCGGTGGTACCCAGGAAACCACCATCATGGTGATACCAATAGCAACGAGCACAACCTGGATCTGCCCGCCCACCGGGAGCAGTGCCAGTCCGATAAGCGTAATGATGGAGCCACGGGCAATCAGGCGCAGCAGCGTCTGTACGGAATAGTTCTTACCGATGAGCATCATCGTCACTCCGGCGACGATGGCAAATAGGGCGGCCGGAAGGCCTGACAATACGACTTTGGTACTCCATACCAACGAGGCCATGTGCAAAATAATCATGCCAATTATGGCAAGTGAACGGGCTAAATCCAGCCCGACGATGCGCGATGATGCACTCACCTAGCACTCTCCTTCACGATGGTGGGACGCAGCGGTCTCCACCACGGCCCATGTTTATAACGACACCTCATTTTCTACAACGGGAGTCTGGGAGTTTGCTGTATCAAGACTTTGCATGTCCTGTACTTTATAAATGCCATCATTGACCTGAGGTTACCTTCGTATAGTGGGCACCCGATTAGTGCGGATCGTGTGTCCGTAGGAGAGAATGTTCATTGTGCGGGTCAGGTCCGCGTAGGTGGTGTATGAGTTCTTTCGAATCGTCGGTGATCTGTTAGCAGGGATCGGGTCCGGCACGGGCCTGGGTGTGGTTGGTCATTAGGCTGCAATCTCCTTGCCTGCCGGGGTGGTGGTGTCGGCGTCGATGACATTGGCTGTGATCAACGCCTTGGTTTGCTCTAGGCTTGTCAACGACGTGTAGCGTTTCTGCTGAATCTAATCATCATGCTGCTCAGCAAGGACGGCCCCTGACTAAGCGAATCACAGCATCACGGTGGGGGAAGATCCCGACAACATCAGTGCGCCGGCGGATCTCGCGATTGAGCCGTTCGGTGGGGTTGGGCCTGACCTCCGGAAAGTGGACACGTCGGGGGTTAGCTATGCTGCTTTGGTCAGTGTAGCTGAAGTCTCGGCTTCAAAGACATCAGGGGCTGCAAGATTGCACCACGAGTGTCGCCGGCGTGTGTTGTAGCGCATGCACCATCGAAAGACTTCCTGCCGGCAGGCGATCGGATTGTCAAAGACTTTCCTATCACGCAAGACTTCCCGCTTGAGCGTGGCGTTACATGATTCTGCTAGGGCGTTATCCGCACTCGTTCCTACCGCTGCCATGGACTGGCGCACACCCAACGACGAGCAATAGCTCCTCAAGGCTTGTGAGGTGTAAACACTGCCGTGATCGGAATGGAATACAGCCCCGTCAAGACTGCCACGCACACCGTGCGCGTGGGCTATTGCATCGACGACCAGTCAGACGTGCATGTGGTCTGCGAGGGCATAACCTGCACGTTTCCGCGAGTAAGTGTCAATAACTGTGGCCAAATACATGTTCTTGCCACCCTTACAGGGCAGGTATGTAATGTCGCCTACATAGACGCGGTTCGGCTCGTTAGCTGTGAATTTACGGCCTACTAAGTCCGGCATGACACGGTGGCCAGGCTTGCGCCTGGTAGTGACACATCGGCGCCGCTTGGTAAAGCCTTTAAGTCCCATGGCTTTCATGATGCGTGCGACCTTCTTGTGATTTATCGGGCCAAAGCTCGTATCGGCTTTAAGGCTTGCAGCGATGCGTTGAGCCCCGTAAAGACCATGCTCATCATCGAAGATGGTTGTGATCCTTGCACCAATAGCGGCATCGGAATACATCTTTAAACTGCGCTTTTCACGGGTTTGCACCCATTTATAAAACGAGGAATGATTCAGCTTTAAAACGTGGCACATCCGCTTAACCGAGTATTCGGTTCGGTGGTCATAGACAAACTGGAGGCGGATCACCAGTGAGTCTCTTCGGCAAAATACTTCGCGGCCTTGCGTAGGATATCGCGTTCTTCGCGTAGTTGAGAGATTTCTTTTGTCTCACTGGCGGATCCGTTCGGAATCATTCGCCGCTTGAGCTTTATCATGCACAGGTTTAATGCGCGCACGCTTTCCGGTGCCGTACTTTTTGACCCAAGAATGCAGCGAGGCACGGTTGATACCGAGCTCTGCTGATGCTGCGTTCAGCGAGAGGTCCTCATTGTTCTCATAGAGAGCCACAGCATCGCGTCTGAACTGTTCGGAGTACCTGGACATGATGGTAGATTACCTTTCTTCCCAGCCCGACTGGGCTGGATATCAGGTGTCCACCAAAAAGGGGTCAGATCCGTGGTGATGCTCCTATTGCTCCACGAGTTTAGCTGCAAGACTTTACCATGCCGCACTCCTGGTGTCAAGCGAGCCATGACAAATTGCCATGGGTGGCCACTGCCCAGCACGATGGAGGGGCCTTTGTGCAGTAATGTGATTTATCTGTCAAAGATTTGCCCAGTCAAGGTGGCGTGGTAGTATCATATTTGGTACCATGATGCTATGGGTAAAGGTATTGTAGATGCCCTGAAAAGGATGCGTGACCAACCGCAGAAGGTGCGCTTCTCCGATTTGAAGGCTGTGTGTGACCATTATTTCGGAGAGCCGCGAACGGTAGGATCACATGTAGTATACAAAATGCCATGGCCGGGAGACCCGCGCGTAAATTTCCAGAGAGGAAGAGATAATTACGCAAAGCCCTACCAGGTAAACCAGGTTCTCAAGGCTGTAGAGAGGAAAGGAAACTCAGGGAAGGGCGTGTAAGCCCGCGAGAGAAAGGGGTGCATGGTGGATATTGACAAGTACACGTACCAAACTTTTTGGTCAGAAGAAGATGGTGAGTATGTGGGCACGGTTCTGGAATTCCCCTCATTGTCGTGGTTAGATCCGGTCCGCGACGGAGCTGAAAAGGGAATAATCTCTCTAGTCAAGGAGATTGTTCTAGATATGAAGGCCAACGGCGAGAAGATTCCTGTACCGCTGGGCACACAATCGTATTCGGGAAAGTTTCAGGTTCGCACATCGCGATCCGTCCATAAGAGGTTGGTAATGGAAGCCGCGCGCGACGGCGTTTCCCTCAATGCCTTTATAAACCAAAAACTTTCCGCAGTATAGAGTCTTATATAAATACAAATAGCAATCCCCCTTGGTATGTTCACTAAGGGGGATTGCTATTTGTATTTATAGGATTTCCTGGGCTGGCGATAGGCGATTCGCCTCCCAGCTCTCGGCGGAGTGAGCGGGAACTTCCACGGGCTCACCCAAGCGCGGCGACTGAGGGACGTGGGGCGAGCGGACTTCGGGTGTATCGTCCCGGGGCGAGATGCCGCGCAAGCGCAGGGGTGGGCTCTCTTCTCACTTGTATCAAAAACATTCGATTTCGACACAGGCAGTACCGAAGGGCTCTGGTGTGTCACGCATCGCCGTCGGGCCGACGTTCGACCCTCGTGGCAACAGTTCAGCAAAAACTGTATAATTCAGTGCATGCTGACTATTGCTTCGCGCTTGGACGTGATGAACCGATTGGGTCGGGCGATGGCCGATCCCACCCGATCCCGTATTCTCCTGACCCTGCTGAGCGGCCCGGCCTACCCGGCCGCTCTCGCCCGGGAGCTGGAACTGACGCGGTCAAATGTGTCGAACCACCTCACTTGCCTACGGGACTGCGGAATTGTGGTCGCCGAACCGCAGGGGCGAAAGACCCGATACGAGATCGTCGACGCCCATCTTGTCCAGGCGTTGAATTTACTGCTGGATACCACTCTGGCTGCCGACGAGAATGCTCCGTGTATTGACTCGGCATGTGACGTGCCCGGGTGCGCCACCGGAGAGGGGAACAGGTAAGTGGTAACTGGTCTCCTGGGGGCGGTTGGTCTGTTTATCGCCACCAATATCGACGACATCATCGTGCTCTCGCTGTTCTTCGCCCGTGGGGCCGGCCAAGCAGGGACCGCACTTCGGATCCTGGCCGGGCAGTACCTTGGTTTCGCGGGCATCCTCGCAGTAACGACCCTGGTCACACTAGGGGCGGATGCTTTCCTACCCACCGAGGCGATCCCCTACTTTGGATTAATCCCCCTGACCCTGGGGCTGTGGGCGGCCTGGCAAGCCTGGCAGGGAGACGATGACGACGATGACGCGAAAGTCAGCGGAAAGAACGTAAGCGCCTTGATCGTCGCCGGGGTAACCTTTGCCAACGGTGGCGATAATATCGGCGTCTATGTCCCGGTTTTTCTCAACGTGGATACCGCCACCGTTATCATTTACTGCGTCGTCTTTCTGATCCTGGTGGCGGGCCTGGTCCTGTTGGCGAAGTTCGTGGCCACCCGTCCGCCCATCGCGGAGGTTCTCGAACGCTGGGAGCATGTGCTATTCCCAATCGTTTTGATCGGCCTGGGTATCTTCATCCTCGTCAGCGGCGGCGCCTTCGGCCTTTAATAAGCTCATCTCATGTGCTCCTAGGGCCTCTCTAGGTTTCCTCACCGGCATCAACTGAACCGCCTATGAAGTTGTGAAAGGCCGCTGCCGCAGGGACTCGACCACGCTAGGGCGACAGAAATTCTAAAACTGCCCTATTGGGGTGTACTTTAAAAAATCACTCGGAGTTAGGGCAACTCCCCCTCGTTGCCCAGAGACGAAATCCGCCAGTAGTACTAAAAGGTGAGCGAAGTCTGGCCGTAGCCCCGTTTGATTGTCTTCGGCACCTTTCGTTCAGCATCCGTGGGCGAGGGAAGCTGCTCGGTTGTGATGAGTTCGCTCTGCACAATCTCTTCGAGAAGCTGGATCTGCTGTACACCAAGCTCGACCGTTCTAGTGAGCATCCTCAACAAATCCACCAGTAAAAGGAACAGGTCAAGCATATCATGGCTTCCATCACCAAGTACGCCTCCGCCCGCGCCAAGAGCGGCTACGCCTAGCGCATCCAATACCGAGGCCCAGACGGCAAATCCCACACCAAGCAAGGCTTCCGCACCAAGAACGAAGCGGAGAAATGGGCAGAGAAGAACGCGGTAAATGCTGCCGAAGGGACATGGATCGACCCCAACACGGACGCACCACCATAGGCGAACTGGGCGCGAAGTGGCTGGGCGTCCAGACCCACCTTAAGCCATCTTCCCTGCGGGTCACAGAGATCGCGTGGCGCAGCCACGTAGAACCCCGCTGGGGCCGCACCCCCATCGCAGCGGTCAAGCCCTCAGACGTAGCCGCCTGGGTCGCCACACTGGAAGGCGGAGCAGTCACCGTGCGCCGCGCACACAACACCCTCACCCAGGTACTCGACATGGCCGTGCGGGACTCCATGCTCGCCCGGAATCCCGCATGCGGAGTGAAACTTCCTCGCAAGCCAAAGGCAGAGCCGATTTACCTCACAATGGAGCAACTTCAGTGCCTCGCTGGGGAGTGCTCCCGCTACGGGGAGTTGGTGTGGCTGCTGGGCACGGTGGGACTGCGATGGGGTGAAGCCGCCGCGCTGAGAGTGCAGGACGTGAACTTCTTACGGAAGCGGATCAGCGTGGAGCGCAACGCGGTTACCGTAGGAACAAAGGTTGTGGTGGGCACCCCAAAGACGCACGAGAAGAGGGTCGTGGCCGCCCCCCGCTTCGTGCTTGACCTACTAGACCCACTGTGCGTGGGCAAGGGGCAAGATGAGTTGCTGTGGTCTGCGGCATCTGGCGATCCGCTGAAGTTGCCGTCCAAGGGGTCGTGGTACTACGGAGCGCTGGAGCGGTGCATGGCAGCAGACCCGGATTTTCCTCGTGTGACGGTGCACGGCCTGCGGCATGTGGCGGCGGGGTTGCTGATCAGCGCAGGAGCAAATGTGAAGGCGGTGCAGAGGCAACTAGGGCACGCTGATGCTGCGATGACGTTGAACACGTAATGCGGCGCTGTGGGAAGACGAACTGGATTCCGTGGCGGACACGATGGATAAGACCTTTAACGCTCAGTGTGGGTAGCTTGCCATGTTGCTGTACGTTGGCCAGGTTTTAGCCGTGTCGTGGGATTTGAGAAAATCTCAACAAAACAGCAGGTCAGAGACATTTCTTGTGTGAGTTCGAGTCTCACCGGGGGCACTTTTTGTAACCCCAGGCACTAGCCGGGAAAATCACCCTCACCGCCTGGGGTTTCTGCACATCAAGGCACTACCCCACGCGCAACACACCCACAGAATCCACCAAAGTACCCTCCCCCATACCCAAAGGGAGAAACCCATTTGGGGGTATCCAGTTGCATATTCCCGCAAAACCCCTACCCTTATCCGCGTATTCTGGCACATCCCGCCGAAAGGATTCCACCCATGAAGCGCAGCTTCGCCGCAGCGGCACTCGCCGCGAGCCTGACCGCCGGGGTCATCGCCCCCATCTCCACGGCAGCCCCCGCAACCACCGCCCAGACCAACCAGTTCCTGGATGAGAACCGCACCGTGTTCGACGATCCTCAGTGCCCGAGCACCGGCACGAGCGAGAACGAGTTCCTGGGCAAGAAGCAGAGCATCTTCGACCAGTGCCCCACGAAGGAAGAAAAGCCCGCCAAGGAGAAGCCCTCCGGCACGAGCGAGGCCGCCACACCGAGCGAAACGACCAAGCCCGATGCAAGCACCGAACCCAGCGAGAAGCCCGCCCCTGAGAAGCAGGATCCCGCCAAGCCCGCCAAGAAGTCTCCCCTGGGCGATATTGATAAGGAAAAACTCAAGGAGCAGGTGCAGGGTTCCGTCGAAGGATATAAGGCCGTTCAGCCGGTTATCAAGGTTCTACTCAAGGCGCTGCACATTGTGCGCAAGATCTTCATTCCGTTCCCCTGATAGGGGCATCGGGGAGCCTTTACCTTCACCACGGCGGTAGAGCCGCGGCGTGACTTGGGCCATTGTAGCTGGCATCACGGCTACAATGGCCCTCTATGGTTTGGTGGCCGAAGAGTTGGCCCCACACCTCATAATGGATATTATTCATGGGTCCATGTTTATCCATTCTCCATTCCCGGCCTCCTCGCGCCGGGCCACGCAACAATGATCGTGACCACCGAGGTCAGGAAGGCAATTACTCTCCCTATGACACCCTCCCCCCTTGCGGCGGCAGCGAATATTATCAAGGGTGCCTGCATCGGCATGGCCGAGCTTGTTCCGGGTATCTCCGGCGGCGCCGTCGCCCTCATCGTGGGCATCTATGAAAAGGCTCTGCACACCGGCAACACGCTTATCGACGCCGCCCGTACCCGTTCCCGCCAGTCCCTCCGCGCCGTCGATTGGCCCTTTCTTCTCTCCATCGCCGTGGGCATGGTGGGCGCGATCTTCCTGCTCTCCGGCGTGATCCACGCCTTTGTGGAGGGGCACCCCAGCGTGGCCAAGGGCCTCTTCCTGGGCATGGTGGCAGTCTCCCTGAGCGTGCCGCTGCGCATGATCGGAAGCGCGGAGATTCACCGCCGCGCCCCGATTCTCCTCCCCGTATTCGCCCTGTGCGCGGCTTTAAGTTTCTTTGCCACCGGCTTTACCTCGGAACCGGTAAACAACCCCTCCCTGATCGTGGTGTTCTTCGCCGCCATGATCGCGGTGTGCGCCCTGGTGCTTCCCGGCCTCTCCGGCTCCTTTCTGCTCCTGGCGATGGGCCTGTACCAGCCGGTTATGGGCTCGCTGAGCAACCGCGAGTGGAGCGTGATCGCGGTCTTTGCACTGGGTGCGCTGGTGGGCCTGGTGGCCTTTGTCAAGGTGCTCGATAAGATGATGCGCGATCACCACACCATGACGCTCACCGTCATGGCCGGCCTCATGCTCGGGTCCCTGCGCGCCCTGTGGCCGTGGGAGGGCGCGGTTCCCGGTGCCGAGGCATCCGTGTGGGCGGCCATCGCCCTGGGCGCGGCCATCGTGGCCGGGGTGTTATTCCTGGATAAGAGGAAAACCGCGTGAGGGCGGCCGCATGCATGGCGCTGCTCGCGGCCGTGAGTGTGCTTTCCGGCTGCGTGACCAACGAGGAGCCCGGCACTCCCGAGGGTTGGAAGCCCGTCACGCCCCAGGCCTCCCCGGAGGTGGAGGCTTTGGTGCCACAGGAGATTCGGGATCGCGGGGAACTCGTCATCGCCAGCAATCCGCCCTTCCCGCCCTTCGAGTTCAAGGATTCTCAGGGCAATATCATCGGCGTGGAGATGGATCTGGCTCGCGGGGTGGCCGCCGTGATGGGGCTGGACCTGCGGATTATCCAGCAGGACTTTTCCAAGATCCTTCCCGCCGTGGACGCGGGCACCATAGACATGGGTGCCACCGGCTTCACGGATACCCCGCAGCGGCGGGAAGGCTATGACTTTGTGAACACCCTCTACGCGGGTATTCAGTGGGCGCAGCGAGTAGACGGCGATCCCATCGACCCCGCGCGGCCCTGCGGGCTGACCGTTGCCGTGCAGCGCACCACCGTCTCCGAGACGGACGACGTTCGCCCCAAGAGCGAGGAATGCGTGGCACACGGGGAAAAACCCATCGAGGTGTTGGCCTACGATACCTCCGATTCCGCAGCCACCGCGCTCGTCGTCGGTCGAGCCGACGCCCTCTCCGCCGATTCCCCCGTGACGGCCTGGGCCATTGAAAAGGCCGGGGGCAGCATCGAAAAAACCGGCCCGATGGTGTCCGCCGCCCCTTATGGCTTTGCCACGCCCAAGGGCTCCGATTTAAGCCTGGCCGTGGCCGCCGCCATGCAGCGGCTCATCGACACCGGGGACTATCAGAGGATCCTCGGCCAGTGGAATATCACGGACGGCCTGCTCACCCAGGCCACGATCAACGAGGAGCCGGTGCATCATGCCTAACTCCCCTACCCCACCTACCCCGATCAAGGCCGTGCCGCTGAGGCACCCCGGCCGCTGGATCACCGCGATTATCGCGCTGGCCCTGGCGGCCTGGGTAATCATCGGGGCCGCCACCAACGAGGCCTACGGGTGGGATATTTACCGCTCCTACCTCCTCGACACCCGCATCGCCACCGCGGCGCTACACACCCTGCTCATCACCGTGCTCAGCATGGTCATCGGGCTGGTGGGGGGCGTGGCCCTGGCCGTCATGCGTATGTCCCCTAATCCGGTGCTTGGCGCGGTGGCCTGGCTTTTCCTGTGGATCTTCCGGGGCACCCCCATCTACGTGCAGCTGGTGTTCTGGGGGCTGATGGGCTCGCTCTACGAGGTCATTCGGGTGGGACCGGCCGAGGTGAGCCTGGAGAGCCTGCTCAGCAATGCCTTCGTGCTCGCCGTGATCGGCCTGGGCCTCAATGAGGCCGCCTACATGGCGGAGATCGTGCGTTCCGGCATCCAGGCCGTGCCCGAGGGACAGTTCGAGGCGTCGAAAGCCCTGGGCATGGGCTGGTGGTTGACCATGCGGCGCACCGTGCTGCCCCAGGCCATGCGGATCATCATTCCCCCCACCGGCAACGAGTTTATTTCCCTCCTAAAAACCACCTCTCTGGTGGTGGCCATTCCCTATACCCAGGAGCTTTACGGCCGCTCCATCGACATCTCCAATGCCCTCTTTGCGCCCGTTCCCCTGCTGATGGTGGCGGCCACGTGGTACCTGGTGATCACCTCGCTGCTCATGATCGGCCAGCATTACCTGGAAAAGTATTACGAGCGCGGCTCCACCAGGGAACTCACCGGGCGGCAACTCGCGGCCCTCGCTGATGCGGAGGGCGCCCTCCCCCGCAATATCAGCGTGATTCACCAAGCAGATAACCGGAGGAAATAACCATGAGCACCCCCATGATCGAGGCCCGTCAGGTGTGGAAGTCCTTTGGTCGGCTGGACGTGCTCAAGGGCATCGACCTCGCCGTCGAGCGCGGCTCCGTCACCTGCCTCATCGGCCCCTCCGGCTCCGGCAAATCCACCCTGCTGCGCTGCGTGAATCACCTGGAAAAGATCACCGCGGGCAGGCTTTACGTGGACGGTCAGCTCATCGGCTACGAGGAGCGCAAGGGGGTGCTCTACGAGATCACCGAGCGCCAGGCCGCCCGCCAACGCTCCGGGATCGGCATGGTATTCCAGCAGTTCAACCTGTTTCCGCACCGCACGGTGCTAGAAAACATCATCGAGGCCCCCGTTCACGTCAAGGGAATCAACCCGGAGGCAGCCAAGGAGCAGGCTCACCGCCTGCTCGATCAGGTGGGATTGGCGCACAAGGCGGAGGCCTTCCCCGCCCAGCTCTCCGGCGGCCAGCAGCAGCGGGTGGCCATCGCGCGCGCCGTGGCGATGGAACCCAAGCTCATGCTTTTCGACGAACCCACCTCCGCCCTCGACCCGGAGCTGGTGGGCGAGGTGCTGCGCGTGATGAAGGACCTGGCGCGCCAGGGCATGACCATGATGGTGGTCACGCACGAGATGGGCTTTGCCCGCGAGGTAGCGGATCAGGTGGTGTTCATGGCCGATGGCGCCGTGGTGGAGGCGGGCCCGCCCGAGCAGGTGCTGGATAACCCGCAGCAAGAACGCACCCGCAGCTTCCTCTCCACTCTGCTCAAGTAAAACCCCGGATAGGGCCAAGGGCCCGCCTTGCGGCAGGCCCTTTTGTTTGCTTGCTTCTTTTTATCCGGGATTCTCCGCGCGCGGGTCTTGAGCTTTAAGTGCTCCTGGAGCCGCTCCGGGCTCATCTTCCACGCGCTGTGATCATAGGACAAGCGCCACCTCCTTTCCGCTCTCATCACCGCCGAGCGTACTTGGCGCGCACCACCTCCACCACATGCGGGGGCAGCAGCCCGGAAATATCCCCGCCAAAGCGGGCCACCTCCTTGCACAGCGTGGAGGAGATATAACCGTATTTTTCATCGGTGAGCAGGAAAAAGGTATCCACCCCGGAAAGCCTGCGGTTCATCTGCGCCATCGGCAACTCATACTCGTAGTCCAGGGAGGAACGCAGCCCCTTCACCAGGGCCGTTACCTTATGCGCCGTGGTGTAATCCACCAGCAGCCCACCCCAATGATCCACGCTCACGTTGCCTAAGTGAGCCACCGATTCCTCAATCAATTCCTTGCGCTCGGCCACGGTAAACAGCCCGCTATTCTTATGCGGATTGGCGGTGACCAGCACGATCACCTCGTCAAACTGCGCTGCGGCGCGCTCAAAAATATCCAGGTGGCCCATCGTCATCGGGTCAAAGGAGCCGGGGCACACTGCCTTCATTCTTCTTCCCTCCACACGGCCATATCCATGCGCGCGATGCCGTAGGTGCGTTTTTTCAGTTTCTGCCCGGTGGGGCTAAAGCCCTCCGGCCAATCGGTTTCCGGGGAGGCGCTGTGGCGCTCCACCACCACCACGGCTCCGGGAGCCAGGGCGGGGATCAGGGCCTCCAGCATAGCGCGCACGGACTCATCCGCGAGGTCATAGGGGGGATCGGCCAGCACCATGTCAAAGAACTCGCGCGGGGCGCGGGCCAGGTAGGTGGACACCTTGGCCTCTTCCACCTGCACGCTCGGGTGACCCACCTTGAGGGCGTTCTCCCTGATGATCCTCACCGCAGGGGCGTGGGATTCCACCAGCACCACCTGGGCGGCCCCCCTTGATGCGGCCTCCAGGCCCAGGGCTCCGCTGCCGGCGAAGAGATCGGCCACGTTCTTATCCTCAAAACCAAAGCGCACCTGGAGGGAGGAAAACAGCCCCTCCTTTGCCCTATCGGAGGTGGGGCGGGTGCCCTGCGAGGGCACCTTGAGGGTGCGCCCCCGTGCCTGCCCAGAAATAATGCGTGCCATAGCCCACCACTTTAACTTTTTTCCAGAAAGTCCTGGCTATCCGGGGCGATGTCGGCGGCAATCTCCTCCGCCACCGCCCGGTTGCGCCCCACCAGGGCCACGGCGTCCTCATTCGCCCGCTCGATCAGCTCCTGATCGCAAAAGAGATCCAAAAGCCTGATCCGGCGGTTTCGCCCCGATTGCGCCTCCCCCAGCACGTCCCCCTCCTGCCGCAGCCGCAGGTCCTGCTCCGCCAGGGCAAACCCATCCGTGGTGGCGGCCACGGCGGCCAGCCGCTCCCACCCGCTCTCCTCCGGGGTCATCGCCGTGGCCAGCAAACAGAGGGAATCAAAGCCACCGCGCCCCACCCGGCCCCGCAGCTGGTGGAGCTGGGAGATGCCAAAGCGCTCGGCCTCCATAATCATCATCACCGTGGCATTGGGCACGTCCACGCCCACCTCCACCACGGTGGTGGAGACCAGCACGTCGATCTCGCCTGCGGCAAAGCGCCGCATCACCTCGTCTTTCTCGGCGGCAGGCAATTTTCCGTGCAGCATCTCCACGCGCAGTTCCGGCAGGATCCTGCCCGCCACCTCGATGACCCCGTCCTCTCCCTCGATGCGGGGGCACACCACGTAGGCCTGCCTCCCGGCGGCCACCTCCTCCCGGATCCGCTCCCAGGCGCGATGCACCCAGGCTGGCTTGGAATCCGGCACCACCCAGGTGCGAATGGGGCGGCGGCCACCGGGAAGTTCCCGCAGGGTAGACACCTCCAGGTCACCAAAAACCGTCATGGCGATGGTACGGGGAATGGGGGTAGCCGTCATCACCAGCAGGTGCGGGCTGCCGCCCTTAAGCCGCAGGCGATCGCGCTGTTCCACGCCAAAGCGGTGCTGCTCGTCCACCACCACCAGACCCAGCCGGAAAAACTCCACCGCGTCCTGGATGATCGCGTGGGTACCCACCACGATGTCCGCCTGCCCGGAGACGATGGCCAACAGCGCCTCCTTCCGCGCGGCCGTGCTCATGGAGCCCGTCAGCAGCACCACCGAGGCCGCCACCCCGGCGCGCAGGAGCGTCTCCGTGAGGGAACGCGCGTGCTGGATGGCCAACACCTCCGTGGGCGCAAGCAGGGCGCATTGGTGGCCGTTATCCACCACCTGAAGCATGGCGAGCAGGGCCACGATGGTCTTTCCCGATCCCACCTCGCCTTGCAGCAGCCGAGACATGGGCTCCTCCCGGGCTAGATCCTGGGAGATATCCGCCACCACGTTCTGCTGGCCGGGGGTGAGATCAAAGGGCAGGGCGGCGCGCAGGCTCTGTTCCAAGCCCTGTTCCCGGGGGGCGCTGGGGAGGGCCTTGCGCTGGGAGGAATCGGCGCGGCGCAGGGCCATGACGCAGGCCAGTGCTAGGGCCTCGTTGTATTTGAGGCGCAGCTGGTGGGGCTCGGGCCCCTCGGGGCCGGGTTGGTGAATGCCGCGCAGGGCCTCGTCGAAGCCCACGAGGTCGGCGGGTACCTCGTCGAGGGGTTCCGGGGCCGGGGGCAGGGCGTGAAGCACGCGCTCGATCGCCCCCATGATGCGCCAGGAGGTGAGGCTTTTTTTGGCCGGGTAGATGGGGAGGTAATCGCGCTCCGCAAGTACCTCCGCCATCTCTGCCGTGCCCGCGCGCGCGGTATGTCCAAGCAGCACGTAGGTGGGGTGCTGGAGTTGAGGAATGTCGCGGAAATAGCGGAGTTTTCCGGAGAACATTCCCCTGGTGCCGGGGAGGAGTTGTTGGCTGATCCAGCGGGATTGGAAGAAGGTGGCCACGAGGCTATGGGTGCCGTCGCTCAGCGTGACGCGGGTGAGCAGCTTCCCGGCGCGGGTGTAGCTCTCCTCTACCTGCTGCACCTCTCCCACGCAGGTGACGTGTTCTCCTTCCCCTGCGCCCTCCACGCTCACCCCGAAGCCGTGTCGGGAATAGAGGCGGGGATAGTATTCGAGGAGTTCCTCCACGGTGGTCACGCCCAGGTGCTTGTGGAGGGCACGCGCCTCCTTGGCGGGTAGTACCTGGTTCAGCAGGCGGGTATCGCTCCAGCCCAGCATCTATTCCACCCCTATTTCCACGGCGGCGGTGAGGTTATCGGCGCGGTAGGCCATGAGTTCCACCCCGAGTTCCTGGCTCAGGGCCGGGGCGTCGATGTGCACGTCCGGGCGCACGAGCAGGGTGACTAGTTCTCCCCCCGAGCGCAGGAGGCCACGGCAGGTTTCCGCGAGGCGGGCCGGGTCATCCACCTCGGCGGTGCGCATGGCCGCCACGGTCTCCCGCATGATGTCCAGCGCGCTGCTGGGTGGCACCTCGGGGTCATAGACGGCCAGCGCCGCTATTCCCTCCACGAGCCGGGTGGTGGGCACCACGGCGGGGCCGGTGATCGGGCTCAGCCCGTTGGGCAGCACGATCGCCTCCCGGTTGGGGAAGGCCCCGGGGAGGATTGCCTCGGCCCCGGCCTCGCGGAAGAGGCGTTCCATGCTGCCGGTGGGCACCACGGCGATGACC
Source organism: Corynebacterium oculi (assembly GCF_001412105.1). Classification (GTDB taxonomy): domain Bacteria; phylum Actinomycetota; class Actinomycetes; order Mycobacteriales; family Mycobacteriaceae; genus Corynebacterium; species Corynebacterium oculi. The sequence goes on along the minus strand of NZ_LKST01000003.1, from coordinate 398,294 downwards.
CCCGGAGCCTCCTCCTGCGTGGGCTCCGGGAGGGCTTCGAGCCGCAGGTTGGTCACCTCGCCAAGCCGAAAGGCGCACTCGATGAGTTCGCCGCTGCGGCGGGAGTGAATGTGGACGCTGGCGCTGCCGGTGCCGTCGGGGGCGATGATGAGGCTGGTGCCCAGCGGTTCCAGGGCCTTTTTGAGCGTGGATTCCTCGCCTCGGTAGGTGAACATGACCTCAAGGTGGGGTTCCGCCGAGGGCGGGGTGAGGCTGTCGCGCAGGGCGTCGAGAAGCACCACGAGCCCCTGGCCTCCTGCGTCCACCGCGCCCTTGAGGGCGGGGAGCTGGGCCGGGGTCTGAGCCAGCGCGCGGTGGGCGGCCTCGGTGACGGCGGTGACCACTCGATGCAGATCCCGGTGGGAGGAGGCCGCCTCGGCGGCGGCGCGCAGCACGCTGAGCACGGTGCCCTCCACGGGCCGGGCGATGGCGCCCCGCACGAGGTTCAGGGCGCGGCGCAGCGCGGCGGTGATGTCCGCCGCGCTCAGGGTATCGCCGGATTCCTCCGCGAGGCCGCGCAGCACCTGGGACAGCACCATGCCGGAGTTGCCGCGCGCCCCGGCCACCGCGCCTCGGGTGAGCGCGGTGGTGACCTGCGCCGCCGTGGCCTCATCCGGGAGTTCGGACAGGGCGCGCACGGCCGCCTGCATGGTGTGCGCCATGTTCGATCCCGTGTCCGAGTCCGGGATGGGAAAGACGTTGAGGCGATTGATCTCCGGGCTGCGCGCCTCAAGGCGGCTGGCCGCGCGGCGGGCCCAGGCGGCGAGAACGGGGCCGGTGAGTCCATCGATCGTGGCGGCGGGAGGAGACGGCATGAGCGGATACCTTAGAGACGCCAGTCCACCGGGGTGGCTCCCCGCTGTTCGAGGAGGGCGTTGGCCCGGCTGAAGGGGTGGGAGCCGAAGAAGCCCCGGGAGGCCGAGAGCGGCGAGGGGTGCGGAGATTCGATGGTGGGGGTGTCTCCGAGGAAGGCGCGGGCGGTCTGGGCGTCGCGGCCCCACAGGATCGCCACGAGGGGACGGTCTCGGCGGGCCAGGGCGGTGATGGCGGCCTCGGTGATCTGTTCCCACCCCTTGCCCCGGTGGGAGGCGGGCGCTCCGGGGCGCACGGTGAGCACCCGGTTGAACAGCGCCACGCCCTGGCGCGACCATGCGGTGAGATCTCCATCCTGGGGTTGCGCCACGCCGAGGTCCTGAGAGAGTTCTTTGAAGATGTTGAGCAGGCTCTTGGGCAGCGGGCGCACGCCGGGCTGGGTGGAAAAGGAAAGGCCCATCGCGTGTCCGGGGGTGGGATAGGGGTCCTGGCCGATGATGAGCACCTTGACCTCATCAAAGGGGTATTGGAAAACACGCAGGACATCGCTGCCCGCAGGCAGGTAGCCACGCCCGGCCGCGTTTTCTGCGCGGAGAAAATCCCCCATCCGGTGAATCTGATCGGCCACCGGGTCAAGGATGGGCTGCCAGCTTTCGTGCACGGGAAGGCTCATGGCTTAAAAGCTTAGCCACCCCGCGTGATAGGCGGGGGCCTCTCCCCCCACGGTCACGCCGTCGCCGCGCTGCACCGTGCCGATGCGACGAAAACCCGAGGGGATATTGCCGGGCGTGGTGGCCAGGATCGTGTGGTCCTCTCCGCCGCCGAGCACCCAACGCCAGGGGTCGATCCCCAGGTGCTCCCCCACCGCGCGCATGGCGGGGGTGGGGGCGATGGCCTGGGGATCGAGGTCGATGCCCACCCCGGAGCGGCGGGCCATCGTGCCGAGATCCGCGATGAGGCCATCGGAGTTATCAGTGGCGGCGGTGGCGCCGGTGGCGCGCGCGATCATACCGCGCCCGGGGGGCAGCTGGGGGTTGGTGTGCGCGTCGCGGAAGGCCCTAAACTCCTCGGGCACCCCCCGGCCGTGGCGCTCCAGGAGGGCCATGCCGGCGGCGGAGTCCCCGATGGCTCCGGCGGCCACGAGGACTTGGCCGGGACGGGCGGCGTCGATAGTTAAGGGGCGGCGATTCCCGCCGAGGGAACCCACCGCGGTAACGGCCAGCACCAGGTGTTCTCCCGAGGTGAGATCCCCGCCCACCAGTTCCGCGGAGAAGCGCTCTACTTGCTGCTCGATCCCCTCCGCGATGCCGCGCACCAGGCTCACCGGGGTCTGCGGCGGCGCGGAAAGCGCGAGCAGGGCGCTGATGGGGCGCGCGCCCATCGCCTCGATGTCCGCAAAGTTTTGCAGGATCGCCTTGCTGCCTACCTCCTGCGGGGTGGACCAGTCGAGGCGGAAGTGGCGGCGTTCCACCAGCATGTCCGTACTCACCACCACCCGGGAGTTGGGCTGGGCGCTCACCAACACGGCCGCGTCATCGCCGTTAACCGAGGAGGGCGCGGCCGCCATAATCTCCCGGATGACCTGGTGTTCACCGACCTCCGCGATGGTGGGGCCTGGCGGGGAGGTAGGCATCACTGTGTCCTTTCATTAGACTCACAAGCCATGAGCGATGTGGATAGCACGGAAAGCGCCGAGGGAGCCGAGCACACCGGGAATACTGTGAGCACGGCTACACCCGCGCGGACTTCCCCTGAGTTTAGCCGCACTCCCATTTATCTGGCGCTGATCCTGGCCATCGTGGCCGTGCTCGGCGCCATCATAGGCGCGCGGGTGGTATTTGAGGGAGCCGCCAACCAGCCGGTTGCGCTTTCCACTATCGACGCCCCCGAGGCCGAATCCCCCGCCTGCCGGGATCTTCTAGGAAGCCTGCCCGACGAGATCGACGGCTTCAAGCGCGCCGATCTTGCCGACCCCGCCCCCGCCGGCGCCGCCGCCTGGGCGCGCACCTCGCAGGATCGGGTCACGCTGCGCTGCGGGGTTCATTTCCCCGAGCAGTACACCCGCGTTTCCGAGACGGAGACCATCGACGGCGTGCGCTGGCTTCAGGTTTCCGATTCCGAGACGGATCTGAGCACCTGGTACGCGGTGAACCGCGGCCCCACCGTGGCGATCACCGCCGAGGGATTAAATCCCACCGAGGCGGTGTCCGCAGCCGTGTCCGCGCTGCCGGAGCAGCACCGCGACCCGCACCCGCTGCCCCTCGACGATGCCGCGACCCCCGAGGCCGAGCGCTGCGCGCGGTTGATGGATCGCCTCCCCGAAGCACTCGGCGATCACGCCCTCCGGGAGAAAAACCAGGCTAAGGCCGTGTGGACGGCCCCCGGAGGCGATCCCATCGACCTCGCCTGCGGGGTAGACATGCCCGCCGGATACGCGGCGGGGGAACAGCTCACGCAGATCGACGAGGTGCCGTGGCTCAACGATGACGGCGTGTTCTATGCCCTGGGCCGCGAGGCCATCGTGGCGGCCACCGTTCCCCCCTCCGTGGGCAACGCCCCCCTGGTGGACCTCAGCGCCGCCATCACCGCGAACCTGGCAGCCGCCGAGTAATCCCTGTTCAGGGCCCTAGCGGTGGCTCAGGGCGGTGTCCACCATCACCCCGAGCAGTTCCTGGTAGCCCACCCCGCTGGCTGCAAAGACCTTGGGGTACATGGAAATGGGGGTAAAGCCCGGGAGCGTGTTGATCTCATTGAGCATGGGCCCGGATTCCGTGACAAAGAAGTCCACGCGAGCCAGGCCCTTGCAGTTCAGCGCCCGGAAGGCCGTCAAGGCCATGTCCTTGAGTTGCGCGGTGGTTTCCGCCGGGAGCTGGGCCGGGATTTCCGCCGAGACCACGTTGTCCAGGTACTTGGTGTCAAAGCCATAAAAGCCCTCCTCCGAGTCCTCCGTTCCCACCAGGCGCGCCGGTGCCGAGGCCACCAGCCTGCCATCCGGGTACTCCAGCACCCCCACCTCCACCTCCGCGCCGGCGATCTCCGCCTCCACGATCACCTTGGAATCCTGCTGCCGGGCCGTGGCCACGGCAGCCTCCAGATCGACCCAATCCTCCACCTTGGAGATGCCGATGGAGGACCCACCCCGAGCGGGCTTCACAAACACCGGCAGGCCCAGGCGATCCTTCTGCTCCTCGGTGAGTTCCTCCCCTCCGCGCAGCACCGCCTCGGCCGTGACCGGCAGGCCCGCGGCCACCACGAGCTTCTTGGTGTATTCCTTATCCATGCCGCAGGCGGAGGCCAGCACGCCCGGCCCCACGTAGGCCACCCCGGCCAACTCGAATAGCCCCTGCACGGTGCCGTCCTCCCCGCACGGGCCGTGGAGCACCGGGAAGAAAACATCGGCGGTGGCGTAGGTGCCGCTGCCGTCGGTAAAGCGCAGCGCCCCGCGGTGTGCCGGGTCGAGGCTCAACGCGATCTCGGCGGCGTCGGCCACCTCGGGCAACTCCGCATTCCCCACGGGATCGGTGGTGCCCACCACCCAGCGGCCCTGGCGCGTCACGCCCACCGGAATGACCTCATAACGCTGGGGGTCAAGGTGGCTCATCACCGCCGCCGCGGAAATACAGGAGATGGAATGCTCGGGGGAATGGCCGCCATACACCACGGCCACACGGATCTTCTCCGCCATCATTGCTTTAATACTCTGCTTTCTTTGATCGTTCCATCAGCGAGGTCATCATCGCCTCCACCGACATTCCATCGTGGCATACCGCATGCACCGCCTGGGTGATCGGCATATCCACCCCGTGCCGGCGGGCCAGCTGCGCGATAGACGTGGAGGACACCACCCCCTCCGCCACCTGGCCCCCGGTGGCCTGCCGCGCCTCCTCCATGCTGCCGCCCTCCCCCAGGCGCACCCCAAAACGGTGGTTGCGTGAAAGCGAGGAGGAACACGTGGCCACCAGGTCGCCCAGGCCCGCCAACCCGGCCAGGGTACGCGGCTGCGCGCCGAGCGCCTGGCCAAGCCGGGTGATCTCCGCCAGGCCCCGGGTGATCACGGTGGCCAGCGTGTTATAGCCCAGCCCCAACCCCGTGACGATCCCACAGGCCACCGCGATGACGTTCTTGCAGGCCCCACCCACCTCGCAGCCCACCACGTCCGCATTGGTATAGGGGCGCAGATACTCCGTGGCCACCGCGTGCTGCACCGCCACCGCCCGCTCGGTATCCGAGCAGGCGATCACCGTGGCGGCCACCTGTTCCTCGGCCACCTCCTTGGCCAGGTTCGGGCCGGTGAGAACGGCGATGCGCTCGTGCTCAATCCCGGAATCCTCGATGACCTGATTCATCAACTTGCCGGTGCCCATCTCCACCCCCTTGGAGATGCTCACCACCGTGGCGCGCCCGGGTATGGCCGCGCCCCACTGCGCGAGGTTCGCCCGCAGGGTTTGGCTGGGCACGCCCAGCACCACGATCTGCGCCTGATCCAGGGCCCACTGCGGGTCCGCGCTGGCCCGGATCTGCGCGGGAAGCACAATATCGGGAAGATAATCGCGATTGCGACGCTCCGCGTTAATACCGCGCGCTACCTCCTCGCGCCGGGCCCACAGGCGCACGCTGTGTCCGGCGTCCGCACAGACCTTGGCCAGGGTGGTGCCCCACGACCCCGCACCCATCACCGCTACCGCCACCATCCGCGTGCTCCTTTCCTCTGGCCGCTTCCCGCCGCGCACCCCGTACTCATGTGCCCAGGGTAACTTTTCTCCTTGAGCATAGTGTCCCCGGCTCTCCCGCGTGGCGTGGTGGCGCGGGCCGGAGAATGCGGGGAGAATGGGCGACGATTAATGTGAATTACGGAAAGGGCTAGTTCTCGTGAGCACGCACTCCGCCGCCACCTACCTCACCGGCCGGCACCACAGCATTCCCAAGGACCCGGCCAGCGAGTTCCCCAAGACCACCCTGGCCGCCGGTGCCGTGCTGTGGCGGGTAAAAGAAGAAACATTCCAGGTGGCCGTGGTGCACCGCCCCCACTACGATGACTGGTCTCTGCCCAAGGGCAAGGTCGATCCCGGGGAATCCCTGCCCACCACCGCCGCCCGCGAGATCTTTGAGGAAACCGGATACCGGCCCGCCCTGGATCACCTCCTGGGCAAGGTCACCTACCCCGTGGGCGAGCGCACCAAGGTGGTGTACTACTGGGCGGCGCGCGTCACCGACGGGACGTTCCGGCCCAATGACGAGGTGGATGAGCTGCGCTGGGTGACTCTCGACGCCGCCCAGACCCTCCTCAGCTACGACGTGGACGTGGAGGTGGTGAACGCCGCCGCCGAGCGGCTTAACGAGCGCGCCACCGCGCGGGTGATTCTGGTGCGGCACGGCCGCGCCCACCAGCGCCGCAACTGGGCCGGAGACGATGATCGCCGCCCCCTAGATAAAAAGGGCCGCCGCCAGGCGGAGATGCTGGTGCCCATGCTCCTGCCTTACCAGCCGGAGCGGCTCTACAGCGCGCAACCGGATCGCTGCCAGCTCACCGCCGCCCCCCTGGCCGATGAGTTGGGGCTCAACGTGGCCGTGAACCCCGGCTACGGGGATCAGGGCTGGGTGGGTGATCCCGATCAGGCCCGGCGAAAGTTGCGGGAGATCATCGCGGGCGGGGGCACCTCCGTGGTGTTTAGCCAGGGCATCTACATCCCCGAGGCGGTGGCATGGCTGGCCGCCGAGGTCGGCCTGCCCCTCGATGGGGCTGAGACTGCCAAGACGCCGGAGGCCAAGAAGGCGAGTTGCTGGGTGCTCTCCTTCCGCGACGAGGCCCTGGTGGCGTCCGAGTACCTGGCTAGCCCGCTGCCGGTGAAGTAAGCGGGGTAACCCTGGGCTTGAACCCGGCTCTGGTTCCTTCAAAGGCCTCGATCTGCTCCTCCTTGCGCAGGGTCAGGCCGATGTCATCCAGGCCCTCCATGAGCCGCCAGCGGGTGTAATCATCTACCTCGAAGGAGTAAACGCTCTCCCCCGCGCTGACCGTGCGGTTTTCCAGATCCACGGTGAGCGCCAAGCCCGGTTCCTGCTCCATCTGCTTCCACAGCAACTCGATGTCGCTTTCTTCCATGCGCCCGGCCAACAGTCCGGCCTTGCCGGCGTTACCCCGGAAGATGTCCGCAAAGCGCGGGGAAAGCACCACGCGGAAGCCGTAATCCATCAGCGCCCACACGGCGTGCTCGCGCGAGGAGCCGGTACCAAAGTCCGGGCCGGCCACCAGCACGGAGCCGTGGCGATAGGTGTCCTGATTGAGCACAAAGCCGGGATCATTGCCCCGCCAGTTGGCAAAGAGGCCGTCCTCAAAGCCCGTGCGGGTAACCCGCTTGAGATACACTGCCGGAATGATCTGATCCGTGTCCACGTTGCTGCGCTGAAGCGGCACGCCGATGCCGGTGTGGGTGGTGAATTTTTCCATGATCGCTCGTCCTCTCTCTCGCTGCCGTTGGTGCTGCCTTAGAGCAGGTCTGCCGGGCTGGCCAGGTGCCCGGCGATAGCGGTGGCCGCCGCCACCGGGGGTGAAACCAGGTGGGTGCGCCCGCCAGGGCCCTGGCGGCCCTCAAAGTTACGGTTGGAGGTTGAGGCCGACCGCTCTCCTGGCTTGAGCTGATCCGGGTTCATGCCCAGGCACATGGAGCAGCCCGCCGTGCGCCACTCCGCCCCGGCCTCCAGGAATACCCGATCCAGGCCCTCCTTTTCCGCCTGCTGCTTCACCATCGTGGAGGAGGGCACCACCATCATGCGCAGCCCCTGAGCAATGCGGCGGCCGCGCAGAATATCCGCCGCGGCGCGCAGATCCTCGATGCGGGCGTTGGTGCAGGAACCCAGGAACACCGTGTCAATGGCAATGTCCCGCAGCGGGGTGCCGGGGGTGAGATCCATGTAATCCAGGGCTTTGGCCGCTGCGGCCTTCTCCGCCTCGCTGGTGAAGTCCTCGGGATTGGGCACGGCGGCGGACAGGGGCAGGCCCTGCCCGGGGTTGGTGCCCCAGGTGACAAAGGGGGTCAGGGCGTCGCCGTCGATATGCACCACCGTGTCAAAGGCCGCGCCCTCGTCCGTGGGCAGGGTCTTCCAGTACTCCACGGCGGCGTCCCACTGCGCGCCCATGGGGGCCAGTTCTCGCCCACGCACGTATTCAAAGGTCGTCTCGTCCGGGGCGATCATGCCCGCGCGCGCTCCCGCCTCGATGGACATGTTGCAGATGGTCATGCGGGCCTCCATCGAGAGTTGACGGATCGCCTCCCCGCGATACTCGATGATGTGCCCCTGCCCGCCGCCGGTGCCGATCTTGGCGATGATCGCCAGGATCAAGTCCTTGGCCGTGACCCCCGGTTGCAGGGTGCCGGATACCTCAATGGCCATCGTCTTGAAGGGCTTCAGGGAGAGCGTTTGGGTGGCCATCACGTGCTCCACCTCGGAGGTACCGATGCCCATGGCGATCGAGCCGAAGGCCCCGTGCGTGGAGGTGTGGGAATCGCCGCACACGATGGTCATGCCCGGCTGGGTGGCCCCCAGCTGCGGGCCCACGGTGTGCACGATTCCCTGGCGCACGTCGCCCATCGGGTGCAGGCGAATACCAAACTCCTCGCAGTTCTTGCGCAGGGTGGCTACCTGCGTGCGCGAGGTCTGATCCGCGATGTCGAGCAGGTTGCCACCGATGACCCCCTCCGTGGGCACGTTATGGTCCTCGGTGGCCAAGTGCAGATCGGGGCGGCGGATCTTGCGGCCGGTCATGCGCAGGCCGTCGAAGGCCTGCGGGGAGGTAACCTCATGGAGGAGTTGCAGGTCAATGTAGATGAGGTCCGGCTCCCCGTCCTTGCCGGGGGAAACGATGTGATCCCGCCAGACCTTCTCGGCCAGCGTCAGCTTCTCACTCATGATGGCACTCCCGTTTCATTATATGGAATCTGCGTGTCACTATGTGAGATACCATACGCCATGCGCCACCCTTACACACCTTACCTTCCCCTAACTTCCCATCTTACGGAATGATAGGATCACTGTATGGGACATTACGACGCCTCCGGGATCAAGGTGCTCGACCGCGCCGTCTCCATCATGGTGACGGTGGCTCATCAACCCCGCAGTCTCACCGAACTCTGCGAGGCCACGGAACTCCCCCGCGCCACCGCGCACCGGCTCGCCACCGCGCTAGAGGCCCACCGGATCCTCGCCCGCACCGCCGAGGGAAAGTGGACCATCGGCCCCACGCTCACCAGCATCGGGGCGCGCTCCAAAAATCACCTCATCGAAGCCGCCAGCCCCACCATGACCGCGCTCATGGAGCGCACCGGGGAATCCGTGCAGCTCTACCAGCTCACCGGCACATCCCGCACCTGCATCGCCGCCCTGGAGCCCTCCTCCGGGCTGCAAAACACCGTGCCCATCGGCTCGCGCATGCCGCTCACTGCGGGATCGGCGGCCAAGGTATTTCTGGCCTACGCCTCCCCCGACCTGCGCGAGAACATTCTCCCCCAGGCTTCCTTCGACGCCGCCGCGCTCGACGAGGTGAGAAGCCGCGGCTGGGCCGATTCCATCGGGGAACGCGAGGTGGGCCTCTCCAGCCTCTCCGCCCCCATCACCGATTCCGCCGGGGAATTCCTCGCTGTGCTCTCCCTCTCCGGGGTTTCCGAGCGGCTGCGCCCCAGCCCCGGAGAACTCTGGGGCGCGGCCATCGTAGACTCCGCCAGACGCCTCTCCCAGGCGCTCTAGGCCTTGCGCTGGCCTTGGAGGAAATTCCAGGTCATCTCCGCCGCGTTCGGGTTGGAGTACCACTCGTGCCCTCCGCCGGGAACCAGCACCTCCTCCACCGGGCGGGTGCAGCCCGTATGCGAGGTCGTGATGCCGTTATGTGTCTCCCCCGTGCATCCATTGCGGGAGGCGTAGGAGGCCACCACGTCCCGGGTAGCCGCCACCGGGACGCCATGACGCGAACCCCCCTCATAGGGCGCGGTGGAGTCCGCGTCGCCATGAATATCCATGAACGGCACGGCAGCGGAAGAACAGCCCTCGTTGGTGGGTAGGTAATACGCCCCCGAGACCACGGCCACTCCCGCCACCAGATCGGGAGCCTTGCACGCCAGGGTGGCCGCCATGCCACCGCCATTGGACATGCCCGCCGCGTACACGCGGCCACGATCCACGTTGAGCACCAGGGAAACCTGATCCACGATCTGCCGCACCGCCGCGATGTCCTGCTCCGCGGTGGTCTTGGCGTAGGGGCCACCCGCCCAGGCGTTCTCGATGCCGCGCGGATAGATCACGATGGCCTCGTCGGCCGCGGAAGAAGAGGCATAGTTGGAGTAACCACGGAACTTCTCCGGGCTATCGCCCCAGCCGCCAAAGGCCAGGAGAACGGGGGTGGGCTTGAGCGGATTGTAATTGCGGCTCACGCTCACCAGATAGCTACGATCCGGGCCGTTGGGCACCGGAACTGTGATCTCCCGCAACTCTCCCGCCAGCAAGCGCTGCGGCAAGGAACTGAGCTCCGTGGGAAGGTCAAAGGTTGAGGCGGAGGCGGCGGTGCCAGCGGCTCCGACGCCAAGGAGGGAAACACTGGCCGCAAACGCGGCGACGGCGTTCTTGAGAAGTTTCACACCGGACTACTTTAGACGAAAGGAGATGCCGCCGCGCAAGGCTGGGAACCGGCTGAATGCCTGGTCAGGGCGGATGGAGAAATAAAATCCCCTCCACGGCTGATGCGTGGAGGGGAGATAAAGAGTACCCCGTACGGGATTTGAACCCGTGTTACCGGCGTGAGAGGCCGGCGTCCTAGGCCACTAGACGAACGGGGCGCGCCGTCATACTGACTCGGATTACAGTAGTGTAAGCACAAGGAAACAAACAAATTGCCTGCTCAAGCCCCTAAGAGGGGGCTACCTCGGCGTCCGGCTCGCCCGTGGCGCGGTTGCGCAGATCCCGGCGCACGATCTCAATGCTCCACATCCACACGATGTGCCCAAAGAACTCGGAAAAATGCTCCGCCGCCGGCTGATCCCACGGCGCGGGCACCACGCCAATGAGCGGCATGAGCACCACGTGGAAGGCCACAAAGATCACCACGCCGAACACCGCCCCCTGCCACATCTTGATAGCCGGCCAGTACTCCGCCACCAGGCAATAGAGCACCGCGAAGGAAATGGCGAAGGCAAAGTGAAGGATAAAACTCACGTAGGGGAGCTGGTTACCCAGATAGGAGTAGGTGGCGTGCGTGGCCTCGGGGCTCATGCCGAGCAGTTCCAGGAGCGCCTGGGGTGGGTTGGTGGCGTTGCGTTCCGGCGTGCGGGGCGGGAACGGCACCTCCCAGCCGAACTTGACGATCCCGGAGAAAAACCCGGCCACGATCCCCACCCACAGGGCGGTTCCTAGGCGTCGGCGGGCGGGCTCGGTGATAGTTCTTGGTGAAACGTGCGGCATGTGTGCTCCTCGGCATAAAAAAATCCCTCACCGAAAATCTCGGTGAGGGATGAAGTGGTACCCCGTACGGGATTTGAACCCGTGTTACCGGCGTGAGAGGCCGGCGTCCTAGGCCACTAGACGAACGGGGCGCGGCGATAAAATCGCTGCTGGCCTACCAGGACTCGAACCTAGAATGACGGTACCAGAAACCGTAGTGTTGCCAATTACACCATAGGCCATTGCTGCTTCCCAGCGGCTTTCCGCGCTGTGCAACGGGGAATACTATAACCATAACCCCGGAACACCCACAAACCACCAGGTTGCAGGGCTTTATGCGGCCCTAGGCGCCGAACGGGGTGCTCTGGCGCGCCGCCCGCAGGCGGGCCAGGGTGGATTCCTTACCCAGGAGTTCCATCGACTCAAACAGCGGCGGGGACACCGCGGCCCCCGTGATGCCCACGCGCAGCGCGCCGTAGGCCTTGCGGGGCTTGAGCCCCATCTCCTCGATGAGCGCGGCGGAGAGCGTCTTTTCAATCTCCGGGTGCGTCCATTCCCCCAGGGCTTCCAGGCGCTCAATGGAGGTATCCAGCACCGCCACGGCGTCCTCCTTGAGGTTCTTGCGGGCGGCCTTCTCATCAAGAACCAGGGCATCATCGGCCACTAACAGGAACTTCAGCAACCCATAGGCATCGCCCAGCACCTTGATCCGGGTGTGCACCAAATCCGCCGCGAAGGTGAACTTCTCCTCCGGGTAGTCCGCGGGGAAATCCGTGTGTTCGCTGAGGTAGGCGCGCAGGCGCTCGCGGAAATCCGCCGGTTCGAGCAGGCGGATCTGATCGGCGTTGATGGCCTCCAACTTCTTTTGATCGAAGCGGGCGGGGTTGCCCAGCACGTCGGCCACGTCGAAGGCCGCCACCATCTCCTCGCGGGAGAAAATGTCCTTCTCCGAGGACAAAGACCAGCCCAACAGCGCCAGATAATTAAGCATTCCCTCCGGGATGATGCCCGCCTCCACGTGATTGAAGAGGTTGGACTCGGGATCGCGCTTGGAAAGCTTCTTATTCCCCTCTCCCATCACGAAGGGCAGGTGCGCAAACTCCGGCACCCTGGTGGCCACCCCGATGCGGATCAGGGCTTCATACAGGGCCAATTGGCGGGGGGTAGAGGAAAGGAGATCCTCTCCGCGCAGCACGTGCGTGATCCCCATGAGGGCGTCATCCACCGGGTTGACCAAGGTGTAGAGGGGCTGGCCATTGGAGCGCGCCACCACGTAATCGGGCTGGGTTTCCGCCTTGAAGGCCATGTCCCCGCGCACCAGATCGTGCCAGGACCAGTCGTGATCCGGCATGCGCAGCCGCCACACCGGCTTGCGCCCCTCGGCCTCGAAGGCGTCGATCTGCTCCTGGGTGAGGTCGCGGTCGAAGTTATCGTAGCCCAGCTGCGGATCGCGGCCGGCGGCGAGGTGGCGTTCCTTGACCTCCTCGGCGGTGGAGTACGCGGGGTAGACCTCCCCGGCGTCGATAAGCTTCCTCAGCACCTCCGCGTAGATGTCCATGCGCTGCGACTGGCGGTAGGGCTCCTGCGGGCCGCCCACGTCGATGCCCTCGTCCCAGTCCAGGCCCAACCAGCGCAGGGAGTCGATGATGGCCTGGTAGGATTCCTCGGAATCGCGCGCGGCGTCGGTGTCCTCGATGCGGAACACCATCCGGCCGCCGGTGTGGCGGGCATAGGCCCAGTTAAACAGGGCGGTACGCACCATGCCCACGTGCGGGGTGCCGGTGGGCGAGGGGCAGAATCTCACGCGAATGTCACTCATGCCCCCTATTTCACCACACCCGCCCCGCCGATGTTGTGCTTGGCCACACCGCACTGTAGGCATAGAAAGATGAAAAACCTTTCTGTCTCCGAACACACCATCACCGTCCCCCTGAACCGCGCCGATCCGCAGGACCCGCGCCGCATAGAGATCTTTGCCCGCGTGCTCAGCCGCGATCCGAACCAGCCTTACCTGCTCTATTTGCAGGGCGGGCCCGGTTACGAGGCCCCTCGGCTCTGGCCCGCCTGGATTCGGGTGGCCTTGGAGCGCTACCAGGTGGTGCTGCTGGATCAGCGCGGCACGGGCCGCTCCACCCCGGTGGGTGTCCCGCAGGCCGCGGACTACCTGCGCCACCTGCGTGCCGACGCCATCGTGGAGGACGCCGAGGATCTCCGCGAGCACCTCGACCTGAGCCGGTGGTCCGTACTGGGGCAATCCTTCGGTGGGTTTAGTACCCTGCGTTACCTCAGCACCCACCCGGACTCCCTCGACCAGGCGTTCTTCACCGGCGGGCTCCCCTCCCTCACCCATAGCCCGGAGGAGATTTACGCCGCCACCTACGCCTCCATGAAGCGGCACACCGAGGACTACTACCGGCGTTTCCCCGAGCACCGCCCGCGCGTGGCGGCACTGATGGAGCGCGCGGCCCGGGGAGAGCTCGTGCTTCCCGACGCCGAGGTGGTCACCCCCTCGCGCCTGCGCAGCATAGGGCACCTGCTGGGCACCAACGACGGCTGGATCCAGCTCCACGGCCTGCTCGACCTGCCCTGGGACGCCCCCACCTTTGGCCACGACCTCGCCGCCGCGCTCCCCTTCACCGGCCGCAACCCCCTCTACTACGTGCTCCACGAGTCCTGCTATGCCAACGGCACCACCACCGACTGGGCCGCGCACCGGGCGCTACCGCAGGAATACCGAGACGACCCCACCCTGCTCACCGGGGAGCACGTCCACCCCGAGTGGCTGGACTCCGTGCCCGCTTTCCTCCCCTGGAAAACCATCGCCCAGGAGATCGCGGAAACCGCCTGGCCGCGCCTGTACGACCCCGCGGCGATCCGGGATGCGCACGGGGCCGCCGCAATCTACGCCAAGGACGCCTACGTGCCCCTGGAGTTCTCGCTGGATACCGCCCGCCTCATGCCCGCGCTGCGCACGCTGATAACCAGCGAGCACGAACACAACGGGTTAAGCGCCAGCGGTGGCGAGATTCTGCGTCACCTCTTTGACCTCAGCGAGGGGGCGAGGCTGCGCTGATTCTTGCGCGGCGCCCCGCTCAGCTCCCCCGCTAGGCGTGCTCCCGCTAGGCTCGCTCCACCGGGTTGCCCAGCGTACCCACGCCGGGGATCTCAATCTCGATGAAGTCCCCCGGCTCCATCGCCGCCGTGCCCGCCGGGGAGCCGGTGCAAATGATATCCCCGGGCAGCAGAGTCATCGAGGCGGTGATGAACTCGATCATCTCCCCCAGGTTCATAATCATCTGGTTGGAGTTGGAATCCTGCTTGATCTCCGTGACGCCCTCGTGGGTGAGCCGGGCCTTGATGGGAAGATCATCGACGTTATCCAGGTGCGTCTCGATCCAGGGGCCCAGCGGGCAGAACGTATCAATACCCTTGGCGCGCGCCCACTGACCGTCGGCAAATTGCAGGTCACGGGAGGAGACGTCGTTGACCACCGTGTACCCCAGCACCACGGAACGCCAGTCCTGTGCCTTGACGTTCTTACATGGCTTGGCGATCACCAACGCCAACTCGCCCTCAAATTCCACGCGAGTGGCAAACTCCGGGATCTTAATGGGTGCGCCTGGCCCCACCACCGCTGTGGGCGGCTTCAAAAAGAGCGTGGGAGGCAGGGTCTCCGCGGACTTCTTAAACACCTCGGCTACGTGATCCGCATAATTACGCCCGATGGCCACCACCTTGCTCGGCAGCATGGGGGCAAGCAGGCGCACCTCACTCAGCGGCCATTCCTTGCCGGTGTACACGGGCGGGGTAAAGGGCGTGCCCTCAATTTGTTTAGCTGTGGTGCCCGCGTCATCCACGACGCAAAAGCACATACCCTCGGGGGTTGCAATTCGACCAAAACGCATGAGGAATATCGTACTGCACGGCCGCCGAGCACAGGACAGCGAGCGGGGATTGGGAAAGCACCGGCGTATAAATGTCTACTATGACAATCCTCCTCATCCTCTCCGGGCTGTTGCTCGCCACGGTGGTCGTGGTGGCCCTGGGTGACCGCCTTGCGCTGCCCTGGCCCGTGCTGCTCACCCTCGTGGCGGCGGGCGGCATGTTCCTCCCCTGGCCGGTGGAACTCAACGTTCCCGCCGAGCTCATGCTGCCCATCTTCCTGCCCCCGCTGCTCTGGGCCCTCGCGCGCCGCACCTCGTGGTCGGTCATCAAAACGCAGATCTCCACGATCGTGTGGATGTCCGTGCTCCTCGTCTTTGCCACCATCGCCGCGCTCACCGGCTCGATCCTCCTGCTCCTGCCCGGCGTGGGGGTGGCGGGGGCCATCGTCCTAGCCGCCGCGCTCGCCCCGCCGGACCCGGTGGCCGTGGACGCCGTGGCCGAGCCCGTGGGGATCCCCAAGCGAATCACCACCTCGCTACAAACCGAGGGGCTTTTCAACGACGCCGCCTCCATCGTTGCCTTCCACGTTGCCCTCGGCGCCGCCCTCGCTGGCTCCGATCTCTCCTGGCTGCATGGCCTGGGCAACTTCGCGTGGTCGGTGGCCGGGGCCGTCATCATTGGCATCGCCGTGGGCCGGGGCGCCGCCTGGTTCACCGATCACGTGGATAACACCGCAGCCCGCAACGCCCTGACCTGGGTGCTTCCCTTTGCCGTCTACATCCTGGCCGAGGAGGTGGCGGCCTCCGGCGTGATCGCCATCGTGATCGCCGCCGTGGAGATGAACTCGCGCGCCTCCCTAGGCGCCGAGGATCGCCTCACCGGCGAGGCCTTCTGGGAGCCCGTGGAAATGCTTTTCACCGGCGTGGCCTTTGGGCTCATCGGGCTCAACGTGCGCGCCGCCATCGACGAGGTGGGTTCCGATCTCTGGCACGCCGTCTGGGTGGGCGTGGTTCTCTCGCTCGTGGCGATGCTCGTGCGCTTCGCTTGGCTTTCCCTCTCCCTGCGCACGAATACCCGCAAAAACCGCGAGTTCGCCGCACCCCTGCGCCGCCAAGAGGTACTGCTGATGACCTGGGCCGGGATGCGCGGGCTGGTCACCCTCGCCCTCGTGTTATCCATTCCCGCCAGTATCTCCCCCACCCTGCACCACGAGGCCGCCGTGATCGCCCTCGTGGTCCTGCTCTGCACCATGGTCATTCCCGGCCTCACCCTCCCCTGGCTCATGGGCAAACTCAATCTTGAGGCAGGCCCGGACGCCGCCGGCGATGAGGCGATAGAGGCTTTACGACGCCGCGCCCGGCAAGCAGCGTACCGGCACGTGAAGCAGGAATCCGGGAACCTGCCCCCGGAGGCCACCGCCGCCATGAGCGGGTGGCTAGAACGGCAATTTGACCAAGGTGAGGGGCACCGGGAGGAACGACGGAAAGAACTCAGCCGCTGGCGCGAGGCCGCAAGCACGATCCGCGTGGGTGCCCTCCAGGCCGCTCAGGAAGAACTCCTCAGCGCCCGCTCGGAACGCGGAGTCAACCCCGCCTATGTGGACGAGGTGCTCTCCTCCATTGACATGATGCTCGTGGCCGCCAAACGCTAGGCCGCTTTATGCGTGTTGCGAGTGCTTTCTTGGGCCTTCTGCGCGCCGCGCCTACGAGACAACGCTATTGTTCTTTCTGTATCTTCCCTCCCCTCCCGAGCGGAAAGGACGCGTTCTTTTTGCCATGACGCAGCACGCCACCTGGAAGCACGTTCTCGCCTGGACCGCCACCGCCATCGGCGGCATCACCATCATCAGCGGGGCCTTTTCCTCCCACCTTTTCCTGCGCGATCTTTTCCTCGGGGCCGCGATCCTCCTGCCGGGGGCGTGGTGGCTCGTGTCTACTCGGTCTACGGCCCGCTCCTCCCGCCGGTGGCCCCTCATCGTCATACTGAGTGCCCTTCTCCTGCTCTTCGGGGTGCTTCTCACCCCGGCGGCGGAAAAGGGAGACGCGACATCTCAAGGCTCAGGCGCTCCCTACACCAGCACCGTCACGATCACCACCGCCACGCCGGATCCCTCTGTGGCCAAAAACCCTCCCTCGACGGCTCCTCCTTCGACGACAAAGAAACCGACGGCCTCTGAGGATTCCCCAGATCACCACAATGAACAGCGTCACCGCGCCCGCCCGCCCTGCGAAAATAATGACCTCGACCAAGGAAAGAGTGACCCCCAGCGCGTCAATGTTCCCCCGGGAGACCCCCAGCGCGAGCAATATGAAGAGGAACCCGAGGGCCCACGGAAAATCACCTACATCGAAGAAACTATCTACGAAGAGGTGATTCCGGGCGGACTTCTGGAATCAGAAGTACTGACGGAGCCCGCGGACGAGCACTACTCAAGCTGCCAAGAAGCCCGCGACGCCGGTGCCGCACCGCTGTACCCCACGTCTCCGGGGTACAGCCTGGCGCTGGATAAGGATCAAGACGGCGTGGCCTGCGAGGAGGAGTAGGGCCATGTGCCTCAAGAATTCTTAGCCCCAGTGAGAATCAGCAGCGTCACAATCGCTGGCTCCTGAGCCGCAAGGGCATGAATGCGGCGTTCCGCAATGTGCAGAGCCGAACCCGCGGTCACGGTCACAGATTTATCTCCTATGGTGACGTTCACCGCCCCCTTTTGCCCCATAATCACGATGGGTGTCCCCGCGCTATGCTCCGCCATAACGTCTCCGGCGCGGAAAGCCAGACGCACCATCGTCACCCCCTCCAGCCGAGCGAGAACCTGAACCTTGGGCTTTGCGGATCCCGCCCCAGATTCCTCCACAACCAGGTGACTCTCGGCCAGACCCTCAATATAGTCCCACCCGTCTCCAGTCATAGCATTTCCTCCTTCGCATCCTCTTTTACCGCCACCACCGCAATAGCGGCAAGATTATCGCTGTATTTGTTAAACACCGAACGCATGGCCAAAACCCGACGACGCGCAGCGGGATGAAGAATCAGATTCTTCACGATAGTGACCACTCCCTTTATCCCCTCATCGGCAAGGTTGCGGCGAGGCTTCAGCAACTCCATGCCGGCATGCTGGACAGAAATAACGGTAAAACCATGCCCAGTGAGCAGATCAACCCACTCCTGGGTAGTTAAAGGACGCGCATTCACCTTGATGGAGCGAGCGAGAGCCCGACGAATCTCCGTCTTAGCGGAATCATCAAGGTTATCGGGTTCTAGGCACAACTCATGAATCGCATAGCGCCCTCCCCCGCGCAACACGCGATACGCCTCCGACACAATGGCGTCTTTCCCCTTTGCCCCCTGCATAGTGAGCATCGCCTCGCCAAGGACAACATCGGTGGAATGAGACAACAACCCGGTATCCTCCGCCTTAGCCAGAGTCACCACCCCCGCAGCACCCACCACGTCCCCGGTCAAGGCCACAGACTCGGGATCCTCATCAACACCCCGATACGAGGCCGGCGAGGTATCAAGCAGCAGACGCGCAGTTTTACCCAAACCGGGAGCCAACTCAACGACATCCGCCCCGCCGGTACGGGCCCCAGCAATGAGTTTCTCCGTGAGTTCCCGACCACCCGGGCGCAAAACACGCTTACCCAGCCTGGCCAACAACCAATGACCAGGGAGATCTTCCACGCGGCGATCGGGCATGGGAAGAACATCGGACATAGGAGAACCCCCTCAAAAAGTTACGCGGATAGTGGGATTTACACTACACCATTGAAGTAGAAATGGGGATACTTGTGACGAGAATCACCACAGGGGATTTATGATCATATTCCTGCACATTAATTCTGAAGTGGGAGTTCAAAGAACTATTACTTGCGCCTGAGGAAATTGATAAGTTTTCCTAAATTTTACCAGTTCACCTAGAGAGCTAACAGCTCATCCCCGCTAGCGCGGGAACACGGACTGATCCTCCCCGGAGGATCTGATCTCCCCAGATTTCAGGTCCTCCCAGGTCTGAGCCCGATCGACATCTCTCCATACTGGTGTTTGGGGGGCGTCCTCCGGCACCGCCCAGGTCTTTTTATCGCTCATTTCGCCACTTCCTCCCTATACCCTTTTGAGATTAGACAATCACATGCTCACAGAAACAACTCATCCCCGCTAGCGCGGGGAACACACGATGACGCTGCGCCACCACACAGGCCAGCCCGGCTCATCCCCGCTAGCGCGGGGAACACCTCTTGGAGGATGAATCACTGAAGGCTCGATTGGGCTCATCCCCGCTAGCGCGGGGAACACAGCGTTGGGTGCTTTGGGTGGTGCCCTTGCTGGGGCTCATCCCCGCTAGCGCGGGGAACACCACCTTTCTGGCTGGTTTAACTAGCTTGAATGAGGCTCATCCCCGCTAGCGCGGGGAACACTTGATAAAGCGGCTATGCAAGGTAAGTCAGTTGGGCTCATCCCCGCTAGCGCGGGGAACACGCAATAGCGACGGCGATGGGGGAGGAAGAACTCGGCTCATCCCCGCTAGCGCGGGGAACACTCATCAGGAGTGGACATCACCACATCAGTGTTAGGCTCATCCCCGCTAGCGCGGGGAACACCATAAAATAAACGCCCGGCATAATAACCAGGCGGGCTCATCCCCGCTAGCGCGGGGAACACCCAGGAAGGGATCTGGGGCTTTTGTGAGGAGTGGGCTCATCCCCGCTAGCGCGGGGAACACCCTCGAAGTCCAACGAATCTCGATCCACCGGCAGGCTCATCCCCGCTAGCGCGGGGAACACTGCTGTATGATTTGTGACTCGTTAGCACGCATGGGCTCATCCCCGCTAGCGCGGGGAACACCCATCATCTAGTCGCGTTTTAGTTACTACTAAGGGCTCATCCCCGCTAGCGCGGGGAACACACTTGATTAACTGCGTTAATCCAAGAGCATACCGGAAAATAGATACAACTTCTCCTCGTCACACCGCCGCCGCGATCCGGTCACCCACCTCAGCCGTCACCGTATCCTCAGACCGTTGTGCTACATCGTCTGCCACGGCTTTCTCGATGCGTTCCGCGCCTTGTTCGTCTCCCAGGTGTCGCAGCATGAGTGCTACGGAGAGGATCGCCGCCGTGGGGTCGGCGATTCCCTTGCCTGCGATGTCGGGGGCTGAGCCGTGAACGGGTTCGAACATGGAGGGGTTTTCTCCCGAGGCGTCGATGTTGCCGGAGGCTGCGAGGCCGATTCCTCCGGTGATTGCTCCGGCTAGGTCGGTGAGGATGTCTCCGAAGAGGTTGTCGGTCACGATCACGTCGTAGCGTTGGGGGTTGGTCACCATGTAGATGGTGGCGGCGTCGATGTGATTGTATTCTACGGTCACATCGGGGTACTCGCGCGCCACCTCGTCCACGGTGCGTTGCCAGAGTCCACCGGCGTTGACCAGGACGTTTGTCTTGTGTACGAGGGTGAGGTGCTTGCGGCGTTGCGCGGCACGGCGGAAGGCATCGCGTACCACGCGTTCCACGCCAAAGCGGGTGTTTTGGGAGACTTCGGAGGCAACCTCGTGGGGGGTGCCTTCGCGGAGGGTGCCTCCGTTACCGCAGTAGAGGCCTTCGGTACCTTCGCGTACCACGATGAAGTCGATGTTTCCTGGGTTGGCTAGGGGGGTTTTCGCCGTGGGATAGAGCACCGAGGGGCGGAGGTTCACGTGGTGATCGAGGGCGAAGCGCATTTTGAGGAGCAGTCCGCGCTCTAGTACGCCGGGTGGGACGTCGCCGGGGGCGCCGATGGCGCCGAGCAGGATGGCGTTGTGTTCGCGCAGGAGGGCGAGGTCGGCGTCGTTAAGCAATTCCCCGGTGCGCAGGTAGCGGCGGGCTCCGAGGTCGAGTTCCGTGGTTTCGACGTCGGAGCGCACGGCTCGCAGTACCTTGAGGGCTTCGGCGGTGACTTCGGGGCCGATACCATCGCCGGCGATCACTGCAATTTTCATATCGCGAGATTCCTTTCTCACATGGTGAACATGTGAGGCCAGTCTATCGCGATTTTCTCCGTTAGTTCAGCGAAAGCTGGAATGCCGTGGCATCAAGGGCGCTGGCGATGGAATCGAGCAATTCGCCGGGCACCTCGTGCTGCACGCGCAGGATCAGCATGGCCTCGTCGCCGCTGCTGGCCTGGGTGAGGGCTGCGGCCTCGATGTTGATGCCGCGCTCCCCCAGCATGGAGCCCACCGTCCCCAGGGCGCCGGGGGCGTCCGTGTAGCGCAGGAAGATGTTGCGGCCGGTGGCGCGCATGTCTACGCCGCGCCCATTGATCCGCACAATCTTTTCCACCCGCTCCAGGCCCGGCAACGCGCCGATCACGCTGGCCTGCGCACCGTCAGCACCGATGACCTTGACCTCCACCACGGAGCGGTGGAACGCGGACTCGGAGTGGGTCTCCACCTTGAGTTCCACACCGCGTTCCTCTGCGATGCGCGGGGCGTTCACAAAGGTCACCGGAACCTGGGAGATCTCAGAGAAGAGCCCGCGCAGGGCGGACAGACCCAATCCCTCGACCTTCTCCGTGGAAAGCTCCCCGCGGGCGGAGACGATCACGGTATCCGGGGCGGCACCGAGCAGGGAGCTTGCCAGCGCGCCGAGCTTACGGGTGAGTTCCATCCAGGCTGCCACCTCCTCCCCCACGCGCCCGCCGGAAACATTCACGGCGTCCGGCACGAACTCGCCGGCCAGCGCCTTGAGCACCGAGGCCGCCACGTCCGTGCCCGCGCGATCTTGTGCCTCCACGGTGGACGCCCCCAGGTGCGGGGTCACCACCACCTCGTCGAGGGCAAACAACGGCGAATCCGTGCAGGGTTCCGTGGCGTACACGTCAAACCCGGCCCCCCGAATCCGGCCGGATTTGATGGCCTCGGCGAGGGCCTGCTCGTCCACCAGGCCACCGCGGGCGGCGTTAATGAGAATCTGCCCCTCCTTGGCCTTGGAGAGCAATTCCGTGCCGAACATTCCGGCGGTTTCCTTGGTTTTGGGCAGGTGAATGGTCACAAAGTCGCTGCGGCTCATCAGATCCTCAAGATCCGTCAGCTCCACGCCCAGCTGGGCGGCGCGCGCCGGATTGGCGTACGGATCATAGGCGAGGATCTCCGCGACGTCGAAGGCCTGGAGACGCTGGGCAAAGAGCTGGCCGATGTGGCCAAAACCCACGATGCCCACGGTCTTGCCAAAGATTTCCACGCCCTTAAAATCGGAGCGCTTCCAGGTGGCCTCGCGCAGCGTGCGATCCGCCGCAGGGATCTGCCGCGCGGTGGCCAGCAGGAGCGCGATGGCGTGCTCGCAGGCGGAGTGGATATTGGAGGTGGGGGCGTTGGCCACCATCACGCCGCGCTCCGTGGCGGCCTCCACGTCCACGTTATCCAGACCAACACCGGCACGGCCAACGATCTGGAGTTTCGGCGCGGCCTTGAGCACCTCCCGATCCACGGTGGTGGCGGAGCGGACGAGGAGGGCGTCCGCCTCGGGAACGGCGGCAAGAAGCTCGGCGCGATTAGGGCCATCGACCCAGCGCACCTCCACCGCGTCCCCGAGAGCATCGACGGTGGACTGGGACAATTTATCGGCAATAAGAACAACAGGACGGGACACGGGGGATTACTCTCCTTGCATGATCGCAGTAAATACCTTCGATCATTCTACGACGTAGATCACCGCCGCGCCCTGTTTTCTACTCACTGGTAGGAAACGAACCAGGGGCGTGGCTCCACCGCGTAGGTCTGCTCCGGGGTGAACATGGGGGTGTCCTCGTCAAAAAAGTTCTTCCACGCCATGAACCAACCCGGGCCGAGATCCTGGCGCATGACGTTCCACGTATCGAACTTCTCTTCCGCCACCCCGTGCCCGTCCGCATGCAGAACATAGGCCAATTCCGGATGATCGGTGCGGATATTCTCCCGATCGCGCAGCATTTGGAGCTGGAATTGATGGAGCACAAAGGTCTTCTGCGGAAGGTTATTCTTCTTGGTCAGATCGGCCAGCCAGTCGGCCACCGCATTGACCTCCTCCGCCTCCACGCTTCCCACGCGGGTCAGCGGCTGCTCATCCGGCCCAATGCGCCATTCGGGATCGAGCGCCAGCCCCACGTTGGGGCGCTTGAGCAATTCCTCGTAGCGCTTGGCCTGATCCAGGAAGTTCGCCCTACCCGATTGCAGGTCCAGCACCGCGTATCCCCCAGCCTCGGTGATGGCATCAATGTAGGGCAGCAACTCCTCCGGGGTGGCCTCGTTAGAGTAATCACCGTCTTCGCCGGGAAACTCGGAGGCCACGGTGGCGATGATCTCAAAGGCCGGGATCACCGGCTCGGCGGGGTTGAGTTCCTGGTATTGGGCAACCAGATCGCGCACGTAGGCCACCGATCCCTCGGGGTCCTGCTCCCCCATCACGCCCAGTGCCCCTCCGGAGGGGTGCCCATACAGCGCGATCATGCGGCGGCCGGGGAATGCCATGGTGCCGCCCCCGGGAAGTTCCGTGGTCACGGTCTGCGCCAGGCGGATCTTTTCCGCGAATTGCTCTCCGGTACCAAACCCAGCCCCCAGGGCCACCACGGAGCGATCCTCCAGCCCGGCCACCATCTTGGTGGCCTCCTCGCTCACGCGCGGATCGGGATAATCCATCAAGCGCACCTGAGCGCCGTAGGAACGAGCATTGGCCACGTCCAGGATCGGGGATTGGGGCGAGGCCACCACCACGGGCGCGGCGGCGCCGTCGCGGGCGCTTTGTACGGGGAAGCTGCCGTTCTCCGTGTCTGGCGCGGCCGACTTGGCCGCGGCTTCAGGGGCGTCCTCGGCGCCCTCCGGGGCGGCTAGCCACTCGGCCACCAGCTCGGTGGGTTCCGAGGGTTGAAAATCGGCCACCGCCTTGGCCATATTCTCCGGGGCAGGGATCGGGTTCTTCCCAAAGTGCAGCGAGGTCAGGGCGCTGAGGGCTTCATCACCGCCGGGGTCGCTCACGAAAGTGACGTTATCCGGAGCGCCCGGAAGCCGCACGTCTCCCACCGTGAGCACCGTGGCCGCCCCCAGGCGCGAAAGCTCCTTTTTCACCTGCTCGGCGTTCTCCTCGGTCAGTCCCAGCACCGGGGCGTGCGCCGCCATGCCCAAGGACACCGCGCGGAGCCGCTGCGGTTCCGCTCCGGCTACCACCACGGCGGTTTCGGACTTATCAAAGAAGAGTTGAGAGGATTCCAGCCCGGAGCGATCCACCCCGGCCAGTACCTGGGGGCGATCGCCAAAGCGCTCGTCCACGCGGCGGTTACGATTCTCCGCCTTGGCCGCCTCCACGGTATCTGCGGGCACTGTCGCGCTATCCACGGCGCTTGGTTGCGCAACAGATGGTTCCTTCTCATCGGAGGAACAGGCCACCAATAACCCGGCGCTCATTCCCACTGCGGTAAGGATTCCTAGCGTCCCACGAAACTTCACTCAACTAACCTCTTTTCTCTACTCTTCTTCCGAGCGCTCTTCCCCACTCATCGTAGCCAATTCCGTCTTCCCGCCTCGGACTACCTCCTTGCCCATCGCCTGCGCGATCAATCCCAGCAGGCGCTCGGCGCGATCCGCCAGGAACTCCTGGGCGCGGCCCGCATACAGCAGCTCCGGATCAAGCTGGTGCGTGGCCAAGACCGCATCAAACTCCTCGTCCTCCATCAAGGACTTGGACTGCACCCTGGGCAGATAGCGTGCCGGGCTAAAGCCATCGAGCACCACCTCCGTGCGCTTGCCCATCGGGGTGCGATTCAACACCCCGCCGGCCAGATGCGCGACCACGCCGTTGTCCCGGCACCACTGCGCGGGGAAAATCTGCGCATAGGTGGGGTTAAGATCGCGGAACGTCCAGCGGTCAAAGGGGGCCGAGGTGCGCCAGTCCCGCGCGCCCCGGCTCATCAGCAGGGCGTAGATCCCGTGGAACACGCCGGAATCCTCCCCCACGGTGTACAGCCGCTCCTCGTGGAACACGGCATCGCGCACCGTCTTGGGCTCCTGGGTGGTTTCCTCCCTAATCCAGGCGGTGACCTGATCCACGTCGTGCGCCATACGGTTGATCACGGCGGCGGAGCCGTACAACTCCCCCAGCACACCCGACCAGAACCAGCGATCCAGGCGATCCCACGCCTTGGAGGTGGTCAGCGCGGCCGGGGTATCGGAGAGCAACGCGAGAATGACGGAGAGCGGCACGATCTGCGCCACGTAGGGCACCTGGGTGAGATCAAAGATGCAGCGCTGGATCAAAAACTCGGCGGACTCGCGCAGGGTAATGCGAATATCGTGGGCGGCCCGGCGATATTCCTCCAGGTTAAGGGCCAGGATGTCCTCCCGATTGCCCGCCGCGTGGCCGCGCCTCGCCGTGGCCAGTAGCGAGACGGCCGTGAGGAAGGCCGTGCGGTCGATCCCGTCCAATGCCGGGTACTTGCGCAGAGCCTTTTCCGTGTCCGCCCAGTCCTGGGCCAGGGAGAAGTGCTCGTCCTCCGTGGCAAAGACGGCGGTGAGCAGCTCAAAGACGTCCATCTGCAAGCCCGCGGAGTTGGCCTGAGCAAAGATAGAACCCACCCCGGCACGCGCGGTTTCGCGCGAAAGGCGGATCATGGGCACCGAGTATGCCGCGAGTGGGTAGACGATCTTCTGATAAAACGCCTTGACGGCCGCGCGGGTCGGCTCGTCCGCGCCGTCGATGAGGTCAAAAAGTTTATCGGTAGCCCCCGCCCCCAGCAGGGTGGACACGGGAATGCACTGCTCTCCCACCTCCTCCGGGGCGAAGTGCGAGCAGATGGTGCCGTCCTCGGCCACCGCAAACACGGCCTCGTCGGGAAGCACGTCCCCGGAGGTGGCTTTATCCACGTCCACGTAAAAGGCCCGGCGCACCGGGCGGCCCCGGAAGTCCACGCCGTGAACAAAGCCATCGCCCTGGAGGCTGTGGTAAAGGGTGGTCAGGCGCTGCTGGCCGTCGAGAAGCAACATACCCGGCGCATTCCCGGTCTCCGGTGCGCCGACGATCGGGCGCGGGCGGAAGCGCATGGGGGTATTGCGGGTATCCAGCGCCATAAAGCAGCCCACCGGGTAACCGCGCAGGACGGTAACGATGAGCGATCGGATTCGATCTACGTCCCAGGCGTAATCGCGCTGAAAGTCGGGAAGCTGAATGTCCCCGCGATCAATGCGGGCGAAGAGGTCGGTGAGGCCATAGCTTGGCGTGGAAAATCCCATGCAGCCTATGGTACTGCGCGAATCCTAATGCCCGCACACATGTTCATGCCCCTTGTGGCCGGGTTCTTCCACCTGGATCGTGGAATGTTCTATCCCCATCTCCCGCAACGTCCCCTGCGCCGCGTCCAGCACCTGGGAGTACCCTTCCTGGCGCACCACCAGGTGGCACGTCACCAGCGCCTGGTTGCCGTCCGTGGACCACAGGTGAAGGTCGTGCACCTCGCACACCCCAGGCACCTCACGAAGGCGCCGCTCCACCTCCCGCGTATCGACGCCCTCGGGCACCTGGTTGAGCAGCACCCGCACCGAGGTTCGGGCGAGCGCCACCGAGCGCGGAATAACGAGTGCGGCAATGATGAGGGAGGCGATGGTATCGGCCGCCACGAATCCGGTGAACGCGATGATAAGCCCCGCCACGATCACCGCCACCGACCCCAAAAGATCGGAGAGCACGTGCAGGTATGCGCCCTTCATGTTGAGGCTATCGTGCTGGCGGCGGGTGAGAATCATCGCGGAAATGGCGTTGGCCACCAGGCCGATGAGCGCCACCAGCACCATCGTGGTGGTATCAATGTCCGCGCTCTGCCCAAACCGCCCCAAGGCCTCCACCACGATCCACACGGAGATAATGGTGACCGCCACCGCATTGAGTGCCGCCGCCAATACCTCCACCCGGCGGTGCCCGAAGGTGGCGCGGCTGCTGGGCGGACGACGCCCCACCAGCATGGCCAGCAGGGCGAGGATCAGCCCGGTGGAGTCCGAGAGCATGTGCATGGCGTCAGACAACAGCGCCAGCGAGCCGGAGAGAAAGCCAGCGATAAGTTCCGCAAAGAAAATAGCCCCCGTGAGGGTAATGACCCCCAGCAGGGACTTTAGCGAACTGGGGGCGTGACTGTGATCGTGGTCATGATCGCTCATAACGACGATTGTAGCGCCCCGAGAGCATTATTGAAATCTTTTTGAGAATACTTTTTAGGCAGTCTCATTCAGCGGGGCCTTGACCCAGCTCATCAAATCGCGCAACTTGGCGCCCGTCTCCTCGATGGGGTGCTGGGCGATCTTTTCGCGATGAGCCTCCAGATCCTTATTTCCGCCCTCCACGTTAGCGATCAGGGCCTTCACGAAGGTGCCGTCCTGAATATCCTTGAGCACCTCGCGCATACGCTCCTTGGCCCCCTCGTCCACCACTCGCGGGCCGGAGAGGTAACCGCCATACTCGGCGGTATCGGAGATGGAGTAGTTCATGTTCTTCAGGCCGCCCTCGTAGATAAGATCCACGATGAGCTTCATCTCATGCAGGCACTCAAAGTACGCCATCTCCGGGGCGTAACCAGCCTCGGTGAGCACCTCAAAGCCGCTGGTGATGAGGGATTCCACGCCGCCACAGAGCACGGCCTGCTCGCCAAAGAGGTCCGTCTCCGTCTCCTCCCGGAAGGTGGTGGGAATAACGCCCGCGCGAGCACCACCGATGGCGGCGGCGTAGGAAAGCGCCAACTCGCGCCCCTCACCCTTGGGGTCCTGCTCCACCGCAATGAGGCAGGGCACGCCCTTGCCGTCCACGTAGGTACGACGCACCAGGTGGCCCGGCCCCTTAGGGGCAACCATGCCCACGGTGACGTTGGCCGGAGGCTCGATCAGCTTGAAATGAATGTTCAGGCCGTGGCCAAAGAAGATGGCGTCCCCGTCCTTGAGGTTCGGCTCGATCTCCTCGGAGAACAGGCTGGCCTGCGTGGTATCGGGAGCCAAGATCATGATGACGTCAGCCCAGGCGGCGGCCTCGGCGTTGGACTTCACCTCAAAGCCCGCCTCGCGGGCCTTGTCTGCGGAGCGGGACCCCTCGCGCAGGCCGATCACCACCTCCACACCGGAATCGCGCAGGTTCTGCGCGTGTGCGTGCCCCTGGGAGCCGTAGCCGATGATGGCCACCTTGCGCCCCTGAATGATGGACAGATCGGCGTCAGCGTCGTAGAGAACTTCAATAGCCATGAGAGTGACTCTCACCTTTCTTCGTCAAGGAGTACCGGGAGGTTCCTCTTGTCACCTTACCGGATTTTTGTTTCATTATGTGAGATGAACCCTCCCCCAGCGTCCCATCAGATGAAACGGCGGGGGTGGAATCATGAGCGGGAGGGCGTCGGAGATAGCGTACGCGGCCCGCGATTGAGGGCAATCTGCCCGGATTGCAGCATCTCCCGGATACCAAAGGGCTCCAGGACATCGAGAAGAGCCTGCAACTTGCCCGGCATACCCGTGGCCTCAATAACCACGGACTCCGGGGCCACGTCCACCACGCGGGCCCTAAAGATCGTGGCGGCGTCCACCACCTGCGGACGAGTGTGATTATCCACGTCCACCTTGACCAGCAACAGGGCGCGGGCCACCGTGGCGTCCTCCTCCAGGCGCACCACCTTTATCACCTGGATGATCTTGTTGAGCTGCTTAGAAATTTGCTCAATGCGCACCTCATCCGCGTCCACCACAATGGTAATACGATTGATGCCCGGCGTGGATGTCTTGGCCGAAACCAAAGAAACCAGGTTGAAGCCACGGCGGGTGAACATGCCCGAGACGCGGGAGATGATGCCATCCACGTCCTCCACCAGCACGCTCAAGATATGGCGGGTCTTATCCTGTTGAGCCATTACGCCTGCTCCTCCTCGACAAATAGCGGCCGCAGGTCATGGGCATAACGGATCTCCGAGTTGGAGGAACCCGAGGCGATCATCGGCCAGACATGCGCGTCCTGGCCAACGATGAAGTCCAGCACCACGGGGCGATCGTTGATCTCCCGCGCCCACCGAATAGCCGGAATGATCTCCTCCTCCGTGGTCACCCGGCGCGCCGCGCAGCCCAGGGCCTCGGCCAGCCCCACAAAGTCGGGCACATACTCGTTCTGTTCGCGCAACTTGGTGTTGGAATAGCGCCCGCCATAAAAAAGCGTTTGCCACTGACGCACCATGCCAAGGTTGCCATTATTAATCAGGGCCACCTTGATCGGCATGCCTTCCACCGCCGCGGTGGTGAGTTCCTGGTTGGTCATCTGGAAGCAGCCATCGCCGTCAATAGCCCATACCTCGGCCTCCGGGGCGCCGGCCTTGGCTCCCAGCGCCGCGGGGATCGCATACCCCATCGTGCCCAGGCCGCCGGAGTTGAGCCAGGTGCGGGGATGCTCAAAGTCCAGGAACTGCGCCGACCACATTTGGTGCTGGCCCACGCCAGCGGCATAGATGGCCTCCGGCCCGGCCTCCCTGGACAGGGCCTCAAGCACCCGCTGCGGGGCAAGCATCCCGTCCGAAGGTTCTTCATAGCCTCGGGGGAAGCGCTCGCACAGATCATCCAGATAGGCCAGCCAGGACGCCGTATCCGGGCCCTTCGCCCCGGCCTCCCGGTACGCGCGGGAAAGCCCGGCCAGAACTGCCTTCGCGTCCCCCACGATGGGCACATCGACGGCCCTGATCTTGCCGATCTCCGCAGGGTCGATGTCTGCGTGGATCACCTTGGCCTCCGGCGCGAAGGCATCTACCTTGCCGGTGACGCGATCGTCGAAACGCGTGCCAATGGCGATGAGCAGGTCGGAGCGCTGCAAGGCTCCCACGGCGGGCACCGAACCGTGCATGCCGGGCATGCCCATGTGCAGGCGGTGTGATTCCGGGAAGGATCCCAGGGCCATGAGCGTGGTGACCACCGGGATATTGGTGGCCTCCGCGAACGCGCGCAGTTCCGCCGCCGCGTTTGCCTTGATGACCCCGCCGCCGATGTACAGCACCGGCCGCTCAGCTTGGGTGATGAGTTCCACGGCCTGCGCGATCTGGCGGCCGTGCGGGTTGGTCACCGGGCGATACCCCGGCAGGTCAATCTTGGGTGGCCAGGAAAACTCCATCTGGGCATCCTGAACATCCTTGGGAATATCCACCAGCACCGGGCCGGGGCGTCCGGTGGAGGCGAGGTGAAAGGCCTCCGCGAGGGCCTGTGGGATGTCCTGCGGGTCAGTCACCATGAAGTTGTGTTTGGTCACCGGCATGGTGATGCCGCGAATATCGGCCTCTTGGAAGGCATCCGTGCCCAAAAGACCGCTGCCCACCTGGCCGGTGATGGCCACGAGGGGAACGGAATCGAGGTTGGCATCGGCGATCGGGGTCACCAGGTTCGTTGCCCCCGGGCCCGAGGTGGCGATGCACACCCCCACCCGGCCCGTGACCTGAGCGTATCCCTCCGCGGCATGACCCGCGCCCTGCTCGTG
Source organism: Corynebacterium oculi (assembly GCF_001412105.1). Classification (GTDB taxonomy): domain Bacteria; phylum Actinomycetota; class Actinomycetes; order Mycobacteriales; family Mycobacteriaceae; genus Corynebacterium; species Corynebacterium oculi. Next base: position 367,667 of record NZ_LKST01000003.1, on the reverse strand, counting down.
GCGCATGAGCACGTGGCGAACCTTGGTGGAGGAATACAGCGGATCATACAGGGGCAGCACGGCCCCGCCGGGAAGGCCAAAGACCACATCGGTTCCCAGTTCTTCCAGCGAGCGCACCACCGCCTGGGCCCCGCTCATGCGTTCTGGGGCCGAGCGATCGGCCGCGGCCTTGCGAGCAAGCGTGGACGGCAGCGGAGGTTGCTTTGCTTCCGCGTTCACGAGTGTCAGGCTCCTTGCGTATCAGTGGTTCTGTTCAATAGCGATTATGCAGTGTGGCGCGGCCTCCGGGGGTGGGGCTGCCGCAGACTATGCGAAGCGCCCTCGCGCATCCACCGTGGGTGGGTGTTGCGGAGGGCGCTTGCTCTTCGACCTCAACTGGCCGCTACGGCACGCGCCGCTCGGGTACAAGGAGAAGTCGAATAATGAGCATGGTGGACACTATACACCACGGCGTGACCAGGGCCATTATTTTTATTCACTGTGCCTGCCCTCTTACTCTTTAAGCCCCGCCCACCGCGGCACCCCTCCCCATACCAGGATTTTTCTCCCTCCCACCTCATCTTCGCGGCTCCGTCGATCCTTTTTGAGCAATGTCACAGGCGTTGGCTACCATGTGGGACATGAGTCCTGAAGCACCATCCGCCACGCAGTTCCGCCCGGAGCGCTTCCATTTTGCGGTGGTGATTTTCATGGCCCTCATCATGCTGATTCCCATCAGCCACTCTCCCGCGCTGCTTGGCGGATTCTTTATCCTTCCGGCCCTTTACCTGTGGTGGCTGGTACGGGCGCGCACCAGCGTCGACTCGCGGGGAATCACTGCCCACTACGCTTTCCGCGGCTCGCGCACGGTGACGTGGGAGGACTTCGAGGGCATCGGATTCAAGGGCTCCACCAGTTTCGCCCGCTCCCGCACCGGCGAGCAGTTTTCCCTCCCCGCGGTGAGCTTTAACTCCCTCCCGGCGCTGGCACAGGCCTCGGGCGGGCGCATCCCCGACGCACTGACCGTGGGACGGGAAGCGGTAGACGACAAGGTAGCTATTGTGCGTCGCAATGGCGAGCGCGTCCTCATCACCCGCGAGGAATACGCCGCTATGAGCAAAGAGCAGAACAAAGAGCACACAGAACAACCCAAGCGCTGATTCCCGTACCGCCCCTCCCGGGCCCGCTCCGGGCACGGCACGAGGCAGTGCTCACGCAGTTTCCCTTATATGAGGAGTTTCCCGTGATCCCGCTGCGATCTAAAGTCACCACCGTCGGCCGCAATGCCTCCGGCGCGCGCGCCCTCTGGCGCGCCACCGGCACCAAGGAACACGAGTTTGGCAAGCCCATCGTGGCCATCGTGAACTCCTACACCCAGTTCGTGCCCGGGCACGTCCACCTGAAAAACGTGGGCGACGTGGTGGCAGACGCGGTGCGCGCCGCCGGCGGCGTACCCAAGGAATTCAACACCATCGCCGTCGATGACGGCATCGCCATGGGCCACGGCGGAATGCTGTATTCCCTGCCCAGCCGGGAGATCATCGCAGACTCCGTGGAATACATGGTCAACGCCCACACCGCGGACGCGATGGTGTGCATCTCCAACTGCGATAAGATCACCCCCGGCATGCTCAACGCCGCCATGCGGCTGAATATCCCCGCGATCTTCGTCTCCGGCGGCCCGATGGAGGCCGGAAAGGCCGTGGTGATCGACGGGGTGGCCCACCCTCCCACCGACCTCATCAGCACCATCACGGCCTCGGCCGACGAGAGCGTGTCCGACGCCGGTTTGACCAAGATGGAGAGCATCGCCTGCCCCACCTGCGGTTCCTGCTCCGGCATGTTCACCGCCAACTCCATGAACTGCCTCACCGAGGCGCTTGGGCTCTCCCTGCCGGGCAACGGCACCACCCTGGCCACTCACACCGCGCGCCGCGCGCTCTTTGAAAAGGCCGGGGCCATGATCGTGGACATGTGCCGACGTTACTACGGGGAAGGCGACGATGCCGTGCTGCCGCGCAGCATCGCCGCCAAGCAAGCCTTCAACAACGCCATGGCCCTGGACATGGCGATGGGCGGTTCCACCAACACCGTGCTGCACACCCTGGCCGCCGCCCAGGAGGGCGAGGTGGACTTCACCCTCGACGACATTGACGAGCTCTCCTACCGCATCCCCTGCGTGTCCAAGGTCTCCCCGAACTCCGATTATCACATCGAGGACGTACACCGCGCCGGCGGCATCCCCGCGATCCTGGGTGAGCTGCATCGCGCGGGTCTGCTGGAAAAGGACGTCCACACCGCTCTCTACGGCTCCGTGGACGAGTGGCTCGACGACTGGGACGTGCGCGGCGGCAAGGCTATCGACGCCGCGAAGGAACTCTTCCATGCCGCCCCCGGCGGGGTACGCACCACCGAGGCATTCTCCCAATCGAACCGCTGGGACAGCCTGGACATGGACGCGGAGAACGGCTGCATCCGCGACGTCCCCCACGCCTACACCGCCGACGGCGGCCTGGTGATCCTGCGCGGCAACCTCGCCCCCGACGGCGCGGTCATCAAGTCCGCCGGCATCGACGAGGACCTCTGGCACTTCTCCGGCCCCGCCCGGGTGGTGGAAAGCCAGGAGCAGGCGGTATCCACCATCCTGACCCGCCAGGTGCAGCCCGGCGAGGTAGTGGTGATCCGCTACGAAGGCCCCTCCGGGGGGCCGGGCATGCAGGAAATGCTGCACCCCACCTCCTTCCTCAAGGGCGCGGGCCTGGGTAAGAAGTGTGCGCTGATTACGGATGGCCGCTTCTCCGGCGGTACCTCGGGGCTTTCCGTGGGGCACATGTCCCCGGAGGCCGCTCACGGCGGGCTGATCGGGCTGGTGGAAAACGGGGACATCATCACCATCGACGTCCACAAGCGCAGGCTTACCCTGGACGTCCCGGACGAAGTGATTGAGCAGCGACGCGCCGCGATGGAGGCCCGCGAGAAGCCGTGGACCCCGGTGGATCGCAAGCGCACGGTGTCCAAGGCGCTGCGCGCCTACGCCGCCATGGCCACCTCCGCGGATAAGGGAGCCGTACGTCAGGTGGATTAGTCATAAGCGGTAAGATGGCCGCACTATGCCCTCGCAGCCCTCACCGCTTCCTCCCTTTCTGCCCCACCTGCTCAGCGCCCTCGGCCTCGTCGTCGGCATCGCCGCCACGTTCCGGCAGTTCGGAGCCACGGACTTTCCCGTAGACATGGTGATCTACCGAGAGGGAGTATGGGCCTTCCTCCAGGGGCGCGAGGTGTACTCGGTGCCCATGATGGCGGGCGATACCGCGCTCCCCTTTATCTACCCACCCTTCGGCGCATTGGCGCTCGCCCCGCTATCCCACCCGGCGCTCAGCCACGACCTCGCCGGGGACATCATGGTGGCCGCCTCTAACGGCCTGCTTCTGCTGTGCCTCTACCTCGTCATGCGGGCGGTCATCCCCGCCGGGACTGCCCCCTGGGTGCTCCCGCTTAGCGCCCTGAGCTGGGGAGCCGTTCTGAATATGGAGCCGGTGGAGCTCAACAACGGCTTTGCCCAGATCAACATCGTCATCATGGCGCTCGTGGTGCTTGACCTGGTGCCCCGGAGGCGTCGCCTGCCCCAGGGTTGGCTCATCGGCCTCGCCATCGCTATCAAGATCACCCCGGCCGCCATGCTCCTGTACTTCCTCCTGCTCAGGAGGGTGCGGCCGATCATCACCGCCGCCTGCTCCGCCGTGGCCGCCACGGGAGTGGGCGCTCTGGTGCGCTGGGACGCCACCAAGGAATACTTTGGCTCCGTGCTCCTGGGCATGGGCACCGGGGAGGACTTTGGGGTAGATCCCACCTACACCTCCAACAGTTCCCTACAGGCCATGCTCACCCGCTGGTCTCCCACCGAGGCATGGGCACAGGATCATCACGGGGTACTCACCGCCCTGTGGGCGGCGATTTCTCTCCTGGTGATCCTCCTGGGTTCCCGGATCATGCGTAGGCTCATCGACGCGCGCCGCCCCACCGAGGCCTGGCTGATCGGGGCGCTCGTCATGCTCCTCATTTCCCCCGTTTCCTGGTCGCACCACTGGGTGTGGCTCGCCCTCATTCTCCCCGTGGCCGCCTGGCATCTCTACGACCGTTGGTTCCTCGGCATCGTCACGGGAACCTGGACGCTCATCGTGGTCTCGCGTCCTCCCAAGTGGTGGTTCGGTGACGGCATCAGTTACACCGAACTCTCCTTTTGGCAGCGCTTCCTGGTTTCCGATTACGTGTGGCTAGCGCTGCTTTTCATGCTTGCCGTGGCCCTGGCGCAGCCCAGAACCCGGCCCTTTCCCGCTAAGCCAGCGGGTTAACCCCCGCGCCGAACCACCACAAAACACCCAATCCCACGGCCGCGAGCACCAGGCCCAGCCAGGAGCTTGCCAACGGGCGGCGCGCCCACCCCCGGGAGAAGTCCAGGGCATACCGGCCAGGCCCCGTGAACTGCACCGCAAGCGCGGCGGTGCCAAGGATCACGTAGAGCCAGATGTCTTCCGGCCAGGAAAAGACGTCAAGCCCCGCCCCGGAATGCGCCAGGGCATCGGCCGCCATGAAGCCCGTGACCACGGTGGCCGCCACCGCGAAGAGCGGGGTGATAAGCCCCAGGAGGATAAAGACGCCGGCCGCCAGGCCCGTGGCGGGAATCGCCACGGCGAGCGCCTGCGGGGCCGCATAAGCCGCGTACTGGCCCTCAAGGCCGGAAAGCCCCGCGGAACCGCCCAGGTGGAAGAACACGCTCAGGGAATGCAGGATCAGCCATCCGCCCAGGCCCAGGCGCAGGATCAACAGGCCAAGATCCAGGGTTCCGCGACGCGCCTCGACGGCGTCCTCACGATCCGCCTCATCCGTCTCATCCACCACCGGAGCCGCCGCCCCGGCGTAAGCGGGTGCGGAGGGCGAGGAAACGCTCTGTTCCCCGCTCCCGGGGATTTCGGACCGCCGCTCCACCCGCGTCACGGCAGTCGCCGGGGCGGGCGTGGTGGCCTCGGGGCGAGGCTCCGGCTCGGTCTTGGGGGCCTTAGGCGCCTCAGGAGGCTCGGGGCGGTCGAACGTGGCCGTCGGGGCGTCGGAAAGCAGCGGCGCGCTGCGGTCTGCCTTCTTCTCTTCGGCCGGAGGCGTCTTCTCCTCGGCCGGGGCGGCCTCGCGCGGGCGGATCTCCTGGGGCGCCGCGCGCCCCACCTTCTTGTAAGGGTCGGTGGGGCCATCAGCGGCAGGATTAAAGGTGGGGATATCCAGATCGTCTGCGTCGGCCTTATCGGCCCGGTCTGGGGTAGCGGAATCGTGGCTCATGTCTGCCAGGATAACCAGACCGCGAGGCCCACCCACCCTGGCGCGCCGATCACGGCCGGGGTAGCCAGCATTAGCATTGGGAAAGCAGCCCGCGCAGGGCGTCCTTTTCCGCCTGCGTTACCCACAGCCCATACCTCTGCTTCACCGCCACCTGCCGCTGGGCGTACTCGCACCGAAACTCCACGTTCGGCGGCAACCACGTCGCCGCGTCCCCCGCCCCCTTCTGGGCGTTCAAGCCACCGTCCACCGCCAGGAGATTCAACGGATCATTAGCCAGGTTGCGCCGGGTGGCCTCGTCCCACTGCTGTGCCCCCTTCACCCACGCATCCGCCAGGGCCACCACGTGATCAATCTGCACGGCGCGTGAGGTCTCCGCCCCGCGCACAAAATCCATCACCTGACCCGAGTAGGGATCACGCAGCACCCCGGAGGCCACCACGCACTCGTGGGTGCCGGGCTTGAGCACCACGGAGTCCAGATCGCGGCGCAGAATATCGTTGCGGGTATCGCAACCGTTGTGCCCGCCGGCTACCTCCACGTCATCGGACCACGCCTGCCCAAAGGCCTCCCTGGAATAACCCGTCATCGGCGCGCGCCCCTTCACGGCCAGAGATTCCAATTGTTCCTCCACTCCCTGCGCCGGTACGGGGGGCACGCCGGGGGCGGGCTGCTCGCCGGACTCGTAGTAGGACACTCCCATGAGGCACAGGAGGCACACCACGGCGGCGGTGAGCGTTTTCTTCATCATGGGATTCACGCTAACAAGTGCGTGGGACAGGCCGTATCGAACGCTATTTCCGCAGTTCAGCGGAGGCTTCCACCACCGCCTCGGTCAGGCGAGTCAAGGCGGTGGATTCCAGCCTCCAGCGCTGCCAAAACAGGGGAACCTCGTGCACGATCCCGTCCAGGGTGACCAGTTCCCCGGCGCGCACGAGCGGCTGGGCCTGCTGCTGAGGCAACAGCGCCCACCCCAGCCCCACCCTGGCCGCCTCCATGAAGGCCTCCGAGGAGGGAATGTGGTTGACCCTTCGACGCCGTCGCACCGCAGCGTCCAGGCGCCCCTCCAGGTCATCGTCTTGCAGGACATCGTTGGGCCCAAAGCGCAGAACCGGCATGCGCGCCCAGTCCATGCCCTCGGCGGTGCTATACCGGCTGCGCAACTCCGCGGTGGCCACCGCGCGGTACGTCATGGTTCCCAGCGGCACCACGTGGCAGCCCGATACCGGGGTTTCCTCCCGGGTGATGGCGCCCAGCACGTCGCCCCGGCGCAACAGCGCGAGGGTGTGGGCCTCGTCCTCAAGGCGCAGTTGCAGGGCCACGCCGTCCCACGTCGCGGCGCGGGCCAGCACCGGACGGAACCAGGTGGCCAGGGAATCCGCGTTGACCGCCACGGAGAGCGGCACGCGGCCGATGCGCCGACCCAACTGGGCATCGGCCTCGGCCTGGAGCAGGGCCATGCGCCGGGCTGTTTGGGCAATGACCTCCCCGGCGTCCGTGGGCCCCACCGGGGTGGTGCGGCGAATGAGCACCCGGCCCACCTCGCGTTCTAGGGCCTTGATCCGCTGGCTCACCGCCGAGGGGGAAATGCCGAGTTCCTCGGCGGCGGCCTCGAAACTTCCGCCATCGAGAATGGTCAGGAGGGTGAGCATGTGTGTGGGATTCACGGGCGGCCACCATGATTTTCATCACAGTTAAAGCCGCTCCGGCATGGCAGAACGGGCATGGATGAAGCATATCTGCACCCGCTGAAGAATAACAAGATTTACTTCACGGCCCGCCTCACAGAAACTGTGGTCATGTCCATCATGCTCGCTGGTTTCCTGCTCGGCATCTCCCTCATCGTGGCGATGGGGCCACAAAATATCCTGCTCATCAAGCAGGGCATCCGCAAAGAGGGCATCACCGCCGTGATTCTGGTGTGCATCATCTCCGACGTCATCTTGTACGTCACCGGAGCCTTTGGCATGGGGGCCGTTACCACCCGCTACCCCCTGGCGCTGACCGTGCTCAAGGTCGTGGGCGTGATCTACCTGGCGTGGTTCGCCTTCCTCTCGCTGCGCGACGCCCTCTTCACCCGCGCTACCGAGAAGGTACACATCATCGCGGAAACCGAGCCCACAGCCCCTTCCGGGGCACACCTCCCGCAGGAAGCCACGGGCGACGTCGCGGTGAAAACACGCACCACCGCTCCCGCAAAGGCTTCGGCCACAACCACAACCCGAACCTGGGTGCGCCCGGCCCTGGCAGCCCTAGCCCTGACCTGGCTCAACCCCGGCGCCTACCTCGATGGCATGGTGATGATCGGCGGCTACTCCCTGCAATACGGTGCCACGGGGCGCTGGGCGTTTGTGGCCGGGGCCCTGGCCGCCAGCGCCCTCTGGTTCGTCGCCGTGGGCTACGGTGCCGGGAAACTCTCCGGCCCGCTTTCCCGGCCCGCCGTATGGCGCTGGCTCAACGCGGTCTTTGGGGTCATTCTCATCGCCCTGTGCGTCAAGCTGGCCCTACTCTAGGGGTTCTAGGCCCGCTTGGAGGCCGTGGCCCCGGCCCAGATGTTGATCCCGGCGTCGCTGGCGGCGGCGTCGATAGCCGCGAGTTCTTCCTCGGAAAAGTCGAGGTTTTTCAGCGCATCCAGGTTCGCGTCCAGCTGCTCCACGGAGGAGGCTCCCAGCAGCGCGGAGGTCACCTCGGGGCGGCGCAGAACCCAGGCGATCGCCATCTGGGCCAGGGACTGCCCGCGCTTCTTGGCGATCTGATTCAATTCCCGCACCATCGCCAGGTTCTCCGCCGAGAGCATGGAGTCCTGGAAGGACTTTTTCCCCGCCGCCGCGCGGGAATCCTGGGGCACGCCGTCGAGGTAGCGGTCCGTGAGCAAGCCCTGGGCCAGGGGCGAAAAGGCGATCACGCCCAGACCGTTATCCGCCGCCGTCTCCAGCAGGCAGTCCCCGCTTTCCTCGCCCGGCTCCTCCACCCAGCGGTTGAGCATGGAATAACTCGGCTGGTGGATCAGCAGCGGGCAGCCCTCCTCCTCCATGATCTCGGCGGCGCGCTCGGTCAACTCCGGGCCGTAGGAGGAAATGCCCACGTACAGGGCCTTGCCGGAGGCCACGATGTCCCGCAGCGCGTACATCGTCTCTTCCAGCGGCGTATCGGGATCGGGGCGGTGGTGGTAGAAGATGTCCACGTAATCCACGCCCAGGCGGCGCAGCGATTGATCCAGGGAGCTCACCAGGTACTTGCGGGAACCCCCGAAGCCATAGGGGCCGGGGTGCATGTACCAGCCGGCCTTGGAGGAAATAATCATCTCATCGCGGTAGCCGGCGAAGTCCTCGCGCAGGATCTTGCCAAAGTTCTCCTCCGCGCTGCCCGCGGGCGGGCCATAATTATTGGCCAGGTCAAAGTGCGTGATCCCCCGATCGAAGGCGCGGTGCAGGATCGCCCGCTGGGTTTCCAGGGGCTTATCCTCACCGAAGTTATGCCACAGGCCCAGGGAGATCGCCGGGAGTTTCAACCCCGAGCGTCCCACCCTGCGGTAGGGCATGGCTTCATAGCGGTCTGGTGCGGGCTGATACGTCATGCCCGCCACCCTACGCCTTTCACGAGGCTATCGGGCCGCTCCGGTTTCCGAGTCCTCCTCGGCACCCTCCGGGCCCTCGTAATCCACGGAGTCATCCTCCATGAGCTCGGTGGTCACCTCCTCCTCGATGGAGGTGGTGAGCACCTCATCGGTGACGTTGGAGGCCTGGGTGTGGCGCTGCAACTCGCGGGCATCGGCCCGGGAGAAGTCCTCGTCCGGGTGCTCGCGGTTGTAGGTCAACTCGCGGATACGATCGCGGCGGGTGATCTCCTCGTTGATCGTGGAGCGGTTCTTCACCCACCAGTACACCAGCATGCCCACCATCACGATGCCGGTATATCCGATGGCCGGGTACACGTAATTCATCAGCGCCTCGAAGCCAAAGAAGCTAATGCCGTATCCGATCAGGCACAGCACCAGGTACACCGGACGGTACCGGCTGGGGTTGCTGGCCGTCATGCGCCGACCCAGCGCGTAGAACATGCCGATGGCGGTGTTGAAGATCATGGCAAAGATAATCAGCGCCATGATGAACGCCAGCACCGGCGAGATGCTCTCATAGAGCGAGAGCATGGGCACGCTCGCGCTGCCCACCTCGCGGAAGTTCAAGAAGAGCACCACGGCCGCCACCACCAACAGCACCATGTAGGTGAGACCGCCCATCACGCCGCCGCGTACCACGGCGCGCGGATCGGAGTGGTTGCCGCCGATGACCAGGCACATAGACACACCCAGCAACAGGGCCAGGCCGTTGTAGTTCAGGGCGGACAGCCACCACGGGCTCACCGGGGAGTCGGTCTGCTGGGCGAGTTCGCTGATCCCCTCGGTGCTCTCCGCGAGGTTAAGCATGGTGTAAATGAATACGCCGATCACCGCCACGATAATCAGCGGGGTGATCCCGCCGATGATCTTGGACACCTTATCCACGTCCAACAGGCCCACGGCCATGACGATCACCGTCATAATTCCCGAGCCAATCCAGGCCGGAATATCAAACTGCTGTTCCAGGTTGGCCCCAGCGCCCGCCAGCATGACAAAGCCGATGGCAAAGAGGGTGGCCGTCACACCAATATCCAGGATCTTGGACATCACCGGGTGAGCCACGTTGCGGAACACCATGTTGTGCTCGTCGGCCATGAAGTAACTGCCCAGGCCCAGGATCACGGCTCCGGCGATGGTCATGATAATGCCCGAGATCACCGCGCCGATGATGCCCACGCTACCGAAAGAAATGAAGTACTGAATGACCTCCGCGCCCGTGGCAAAACCGGCTCCCACCAGCAATCCCACGAACGACAAGGCGATCGAAATTGACTTCCTCACAGCAAGAAACAGCTCCTTAAAGCTCACTCGACGTCCCCGCGCCACCGGGCCCAGGCCGGGGCAGGCGCGCCTCCCCCAGGCGCACCCGCCGCCACAGCGCCGGGGTATGAACGAGGTACCAGGGTAGCCGTTTCTGGACGAAAGCGACAGTTATGCCTGAAGTTTCCGCGCTATCAGCTCATTGACCTGCTTAGGATCGGCCTTGCCCCGGGTGGCCTTCATCACCGCGCCCACGATGGCACCGGTCACCTTCGTGTTCCCCGCCTTGTACTTCTCCACGATGTCCGGGTTCGCCGCCAGGGCCTTCTCCACGGCCGCCTCAATGGCGCCATCGTCGCGCACCACCTCCAGGCCGCGCGCGGCCACCACGGCGTCCACGTCGCCTTCGCCCGCCAGCACGCCGTCGATAGCCTGGCGGCCCAGCTTGTTGGTGAGCTTGCCTTCGCGCACCAGTTCCGCCACGTGCGCCACCTGCCGCGGGGTCACCGCCACCGCGTCCAGCTCCACGCCCGCCTCGTTGGCCTTCTGGGAAAGGTAGGACACCCACCAGGCACGGGCCTCCTCGGCGGTGGCCCCGGCCTGCGTGGTCTCCACGATGAGGTCCAGGGCGCCGGCGTTGACGAGGTCACGCATCTCGGCGTCGGAAAGCCCCCATTCCCGCTGAATCCGCGCGCGGCGCACCCACGGCAGCTCCGGCAGCGTGGCTCGGATCTCCTCTACCCACTCGCGCGGGGCCAGGACGGGGGGAAGATCGGGATCGTTGAAATAGCGGTAGTCCTCCGCCGTCTCCTTGGGGCGCCCCTTGGAGGTAGAGCCGTCGGACTCCTGGTAGTGGCGAGTTTCCTGCACGATCTCCTCGCCCGCCTCCAGGGCCGCGGCCTGGCGCTGCATCTCAAAGCGCACGGCCTGCTCCACGGACTTCAGCGAGTTGATGTTCTTGGTCTCCGTGCGGGTACCAAACTCCCGCGTGCCCGCCGGGCGCAGGGAGAGATTGGAATCCACGCGCATGGAACCTTGATCCATGCGGGCATCGGATACGCCCAGGGCCTTCACCAGGTCGCGCAGGGCGGCCACGTACGCCCTGGCCACCTCGGGGGCCCGCTCCCCCGCCCCCTCGATGGGCTTGGTCACGATCTCGATCAGCGGAATGCCCGCCCGGTTGCAATCCACCAGGGAGGCGGTGGCGCCGTGAATGCGGCCATCCGCCCCGCCGAGGTGGGTCAGCTTACCCGTGTCCTCCTCCATGTGAGCGCGCTCGATCTCCACGCGCCACTCGGTGCCATCATCGAGGACCACGTCCAGGTAGCCGTCGTAGGCGATGGGCTCGTCATACTGGGAGATCTGGTAATTCTTGGGCTGATCGGGGTAAAAGTAATTCTTGCGCGCGAAGCGGGAGGACTCCGCGATCGAGCAGTTCAGGGCCAGGCCAATCTTAATGGCCCACTCCACGCCCTTGGCGTTGACCACGGGCAGCGCACCCGGAAGGCCCAGGGAGACCGGATCGACGTTGGTGTTGGGCTCCGCGCCAAAGTGCGCGGAGGAGGAGGAAAACATCTTGGTTTCCGTGGCCAATTCCACGTGCACCTCTAGGCCCATCACCGGGTCAAACTTCTCCAGAACCTCATCAAAGTCCATCAGGTCATAGCTCGCGGCAGTCATAGCCCCACAGTCTAGTGCTCAGCGGCGCGGCGGCACACGGCGGGCGGGCCTTTCCTTACGGTTTTTGCTTATCGACGCCCACCTGGCCTTAGTCCCCCGCGCCCTCGCCGTGGGCAGCCTGCCGCCGCCTATCCGCCACCCCGCAGGCGGCCGCGACCATCGCCCCGGAGATGTTGTGCCACACGGAAAACACGGCACCCGGCAAGGCGGAGAGCGGATCGAGGTACCGGGTGGCCAGGCCCGCCGCCAGGCCGGAGTTTTGCATACCCACCTCAATGCTCATGGTGCGGCGCACCGAGCTTGGTTGGCCGGTCACCCGCGCCGCCGCGTACCCCAGGAGATAGCCCAGGGCGTTGTGCATTATCACCGCCACCACCACCGCCAGGTCCGCGCTGAGGATCCTATCCCGCGAGCCCGCCACCACGATCGCCACGATGAGCGCGATCGCCGCCACCGAAACCCAGGGCAGCGCGGGTAATATCCGCTCCACCGCCGCGTGAAAGAGCCAGCGCACCACCAGGCCACCCACCACAGGGATCAGCACCATCTGCACGATGGACAGCGCCATCGAGGAAGCCTGAAGCGGCATGTACTCCCCCGCCAGCCACAACGTGAGCAACGGGGTGAACACCGGGGCGAGCAGCGTGGAAATGGAGGTCATGGCCACCGATAGCGCCACATCACCGCGCGCGAGCAGGCACACCACGTTTGAGCTGGTGCCGCCCGGCGCGCAGCCCACCAAGATCACCCCCGCCGCGATCTCCGGGGGCAGGCGCAGTATCCACACCACCAGCACCGCCGCCAACGGCATGATGACGTATTGTGCCACCACCCCCAGCAGCACCGGCCAGGGGCGCGCCGCCACGAGCAGGAAGTCCGCCGGGCGCAGGCTCAGCCCCATCGCGAACATCACCAGACCCAGAAGCCAGGTGGTGGCCCCGGACAAAGTGGATACTGCGGCGGGGGCCGCAAATCCTCCTACTCCTCCCAGAATCACCAGGAGGGGAAAGCCCACGGCAGCAAGAAAATAGGCGCGGTGCTGGTTCTCTATCCGCTGCGTGGCGGGGGTGGCTGGGCGATGGGGCATGGCGGCCTCCTTGTCCTGGGTTCACGAGCCCCTGCGGCGGAGTGCGTAAAAGGCCTCCACCGCAGGGGCGATGGAGGCCACTTTATCCGGTGATGGTGTTTAACCAAACATCGCCTGCGCGGTCTCGTAACGCCGCAACGGCACCTCCTTGAGCGTGCCCACGGCCTCGGCCAGGGGAATCATCTCGATATTCTCGCCGTGCAGGGCCACCGTCTTGCCAAAGTGCCCCTCGTGGCAGGCCCGCGCCGCGCGCACCCCGTACCGGGTGGCCAGCACCCGATCGAAAGAGGTGGGGGTTCCGCCGCGCTGAATATGGCCCAGCACCGTGGTGCGCACGTCATGGCCCAGGCGGGCGTGAACCTCGTCCGCGATCTGCTGTCCGATCCCGGTGAAGGTCTTGTGCCCAAACTGATCCACCTCGCCCTCGCGCAGCTCCATCGTGCCCTCGGCGGGCAGCGCACCCTCGGCCACCACGATGATCCCGTACTTCTCGCCCATCTGGAAGCGGCGTTCCATCGCCTTGCAGATGTCTGCGATGTCGAAGGGAACCTCGGGGATCACCGTGTAATGCGCGCCCCCGGCCATGCCCGCGTGCAGGGCGATCCAGCCCACGTGGCGCCCCATCACCTCCACGATCATCACGCGGTTATGCGATTCCGCGGTGGTGTGCAGGCGGTCAATGGCGTCGGTGGCCACGGAGACGGCCGTGTCGAAGCCAAAGGTGTAATCGGTGCCGTTGACGTCGTTGTCGATGGTCTTGGGCACGCCCACCACGGGGATACCGTTATCAGAGAGCCACTTGGCCCCCTTGAGGGTGCCCTCGCCGCCGATGGGGATCAGCGCGTCCACCCCAGCGTCGGCCAGGTTGGCCTTGATCTGCTCCAGGCCCGCCTTGAATTTATCGGGGTGGAGCCGGCCGGTGCCCAGGATCGTGCCGCCGCGCAGCAGGATCTTGTCGATGCGCTCGTCGTCGTAGAGCTGCACGCGGCGATCTTCCATCAGGCCCACCCAGCCGTCCTCGTAACCGACCACCGTCGATCCAAATTCGGAGCTGGCCGTGCGCACGATGCCACGGATTACAGCGTTGAGGCCAGGGCAGTCACCACCGGAGGTGAGGGTCGCAATACGCATGGAGACCATTCTAGGTAGTCTCCCCGCTCAGCGCCGGACGCCGTTGCCGATCCCCGCGCTAAGATCAGCCGGTATGGGAATGATGGAGATCAAGAAGCCTCAAGACGTCAATACCGCCGCCGTGGTGGCCACCGGCCTACTCGGCGGCTGGCTGTCCGCCCGGGAGACGGGCATCCGGCCGCTCGGCGGCGCGCTGCTGGCCGCCGCCGGGGTGTGGGCCGGGCGCAGCTGGTGGGCCAAAACCAACCCGGCCACCACGGCCGCCCTCACCGCCACGTACGTGGCGGGCTTTGGGGCCAGCCACCCGCTAGCCAAGAAGATCGGCTCCTGGCCCGCGGTGCTCACGGTCACCGCCGCGGCCTCGGGGGCCGCGTATCTGCTTTCCGACGCCCGCTAAGAATCGGAAGAATCCCGTGCGACGGTCGGCGCGGCTTAGGCCCGCCCAGCCTCGAAGGCCGCGCCCACGCGGTAGAGGCGATCGTCGGCGAAGGCCGGGGCCATGAGTTGCAGGCCCACGGGGAGGTTCGTGTCCGAGGCAAAGCCGGAGGGCACGGACATGCCGCATAGCCCGGCGAGGTTGAGCGGCAGGGTGCAGAGATCGAAGTTGTACATGGCCAGCGGATCGGCCGCCTTCTCCCCCAGCTTGAAGGCCGTGGTGGGCGTGGTGGGCGAGGCCAGGATGTCCGCCTGCTCGTATGCCTTGGCAAAGTCCTGAGCGATGAGCGTGCGCACGCGCTGGGCTTGCAGGTAGTAGGCATCGTAGTACCCCACGGACAGGGCGTAGGTGCCCAAGATGATGCGGCGCTTGACCTCCGGGCCGAAGCCCTCGGCGCGGGTCATCGCCATAACCTCGTTGGCGGAGCGGGAACCATCATCGCCCGCGCGCTTGCCGTAGCGCATGCCATCAAAGCGGGCCAGGTTGGAGGACACCTCGCAGGGCAGGATCAGGTAATACGCGTTGAGGGCGTCGTCGAAGTGGGGGCAGTCCACCTCCACGAGCTGCGCGCCCTGGGATTCCAGCTGGCGCAGGGCCGCGTGGTAGTTCTCCATCACTCCCGGCTGCCAGCCCTCGCGGTCGAACTGCTTAATCACGCCCACCTTGACCCCGCTCAGGTCTCCCGAGGCCCCCTCGCGGGCGGCCGCCACCACGGGGGCCACCGGCCTATCCACCGAGGTGGCATCAAAGCGATCGTGGCCGGCGATGACCTCGTGCAACAGGGCCGTGTCCAGCACGGTACGCGCGCAGGGGCCGCCCTGATCCAGGGAGGAGGCGCACGCGATCAACCCATACCGCGAGACGGTACCGTAGGTGGGCTTCACGCCCACGGTGTTGGTCAAGGCGGCGGGCTGGCGGATGGAGCCGCCGGTATCCGTGCCGATTCCCAGCGGGGCCTGGCCCGCCGCCAGCGCCGCCGAGGTGCCGCCGCCGGAGCCACCGGCGGTGCGCTCAAGGTCATAGGGGTTATGGGTGGGGCCGAAGGCGGAGTTCTCCGTGGAAGAGCCCATGGCGAACTCGTCCAGGTTGGTCTTGCCCAGGATCGGGATACCGGCCTCGCGGATCTTCCGGGTCACCGTGGCGTCATAGGGCGCGCGGTAGCCCTCCAGCATCTTCGAGGCCGCCGTGGTGGGAGCGTCGGTGGTGGTGAAGATGTCCTTCAGCGCCAGCGGCACGCCGGCCAGCGGCGAGGCCGGGGCCTGTCCCTGGGACAGGGATTCGTCCACGGCGTCGGCGGCGGCGAGGGCCTCCTGCGCGCCCACGTGGAGGAAGGCGTGCAGGGCGGCGTCGGTAGCCTCGATGCGATCGAGATGGGCCTGGGTGACCTCCCGCGAACTCACCTCGCGGGCGTGAATCTTAGCGGCCAGCTCGGCGGCGCTCAGGGAGGTCAGGCCGTCCTGCGGTGTGGTGTAGGTGCTCATATGTTTTACTCCCCCAGAATCTGCGGTACGACGAAACGCTGCTGCTCCACCTCGGGCGCCTGATCGAGGGCCTGCTCGGCGGTGAGCATGGCCTCGTGGACATCGGCGCGCATGGTGGTGCTAATGGAATGCGGGTGGCTCATGGGCTCTACCCCCTGCGCCGCGACCTTCTGCACGCCGGAGACGTTGGCCACGATGCCGTCGATCTGCTCGGCATACTGCTCTAATTCTTCCTCGCTGAGCGCAAGGCGGGCTAGTTCTGCGAGGTGGGCCACCTCATCGCGCGAAATCTTAGGCACGCTCTCAAATCCTTCTTCGGCTCGTTCGTTCCAGACTCCCGCCCATGATAATCCACCCCGCACCCCGGCTATCCCCCGCCCACGCGCGACCATGAAAGGCTCCCCTTAGCGCCATTGCCCGCTACCATGTTTTTCGTGCCCTATCTCATTCGCGTTCTCCTCCCGGACTCCCCCGGCAGCCTCAGCATGCTCACCCAGGCATTCGGGGCCATCGACGCCAACATTCAATCCGTGGACGTGGTGGAGGCCTTCCCCGACGGCACCGTGATGGACGACCTCGTCATCAGCCTGCCCACGGGCACCCTGGCCGATGGCCTAATCTCCGCCGCGCAATCCGTGGACGGCGTGCTCGTGGACTCCATCCGCCCCTTCTCCGGCCGCGTGGATCGGCGCGGACAGATCGAGATGCTTGCCGACGTCGCCCGCCACGCCGACAGCGTGGCCTCCGCGATGGAGGAACTAGTGCGGGTGCTCCCCCGCTCCATGACCTCCTCCTGGGCCATCGTGCTCACCACCCGCACGCCCGTGGCCCGCGTGGCGGCCTCCCCGGCCGCCCCGGAGGATAATCAGAACAACCCCGAGGCCATACCCGTCGCCTCCGCGCGCACCCTGCAACCGGAGGCGGAAGATTGGGTTCCCGAGTCCTGGGCGCTGCTCGATTCCGCCCTGGCCGCCGCGCCCCTACCCGGAACCGACCTCGTGGTGATCGTGGGCCGCCCCGGCGGGCCGGACTTCCTGCCCAGCGAGGTCTCCCACCTGGGGAACCTCGCCACGGTCTGCGGGGCGATTCTAGGTAAACAGCCCTAGCCCCGAGCGGGCGGCATAGCCCCCATGCCAGCCCCCGTGCCGCGCTGCCCCATGCCACCCATCATGCCGCCGCTGGATTCCCCGGCGGTGACCTGGGTTTCCTCGCCATCCACCCGCACGGTGTAGGTCTGGCCCATGGTCACCTCCTCGCTGGAAAAGACCACGTTGCCAAAGTCCTTCTCCGCGGTGTAGGAGGCAAGCACCTCGCCCTGATCGTTGAGGATCTCGATGCTCGCTCCCGCCGAGCCGGAGGCGCTGGCCTGAACCCAGCCCTGATCCTGCGTGGACGAGGGAGCCTCGGCCATGCCCGCGGAGCCGATGGCCGCCAGGGTGCCGCCGGTGATGGTGAAGTCACCGTTGTAGTCCAGGGCGCCGTTGCCCCCATTGGTGGGTCCCCACACGGTGACCTCCCCGCCGGACATGGTGACGTCGCCGTTGGAATCCAAGCCGTCACCGCCGGCGTTAACCACCACGGTTCCTCCCGTGATCGTCAGCTGCTCGCCGCTGGATTGATCCATGCCGCCGGGGCCGCCCGCGCCCCCGGGCATACCGCCCTGCGGCCCGCCCTCGGGGGGCATCGGCGGTTCCATCTCCGAGGCCGCCCCGAACCCTGTGTTCTGCGTGGTTTCCGTCTCGGCCGCTGTGTCCTCGGTGTCCTCAGTGTCCTCGGTGTCCTCAGTGTCCTCGGTGTCCTCAGTGTCCTCGGCGGCCTCTGCCGCCTCTGCCGCGTCGGTGTAGCCGGAGGCGTTGATCCCATCATCGGCGGCGGTCAGGTTGAGTTCGCCCGCGGAGATGGTGATGAGCCCGCCTTCGAGGGCCTCCTCGGACTCCTCCACGGTGAGGTTTGCGCCATCGGCCACCACGGCGACGTCGGCGTGCACGCCGTCGTCCCCGGCGCGCACGGTCGCCTCGCCGGAGTGCAGGCCCACCGCGCCGTCGGAATGGAGGCCATCGTCTTGGGCGTCGATGGTGGCCTTCGTTCCCTCCAGCAGAAGGTAGGTGCCCGCCACTACGCCCTTATCGGCGCTGGTGACGGTGATATCCCCGCCGGTGAGCAGGACGTCCGTGGCGGCGTCGATGCCGTCATCGCCCGCCGTGAGGTTCAGGGTACCGCCGCTGATCTCCACCCACCCCTTAGCCGGGTCCTCGTCGTGGTTGGAGCGCAGGGCGTCCCCTTCCGCGGCGGTGACCGTGATCGTGCCGCCCTCGACAGTCAGGGAGTCCTTGCCGCGTAGGCCATCATCGGCGGCGGTGATGTTCAGCGTGCCGGAGAGCACCACCAGATCGTCGGTGCTGGCGATGCCGTCGGCCCCCTTGCCCTCCACGGTGAGGCTGCCCGAGCCTGAAATGGTGAGATCGGCGGTGGAGTAGATGGCGGCGTCCGCCTCGGCGTCCTCGGCGTAGGTTGAAGCATCGGAGACCTTGTTCTCCCCGCTCAGCGAGATCGCCACGTCATCGGCGGAATCGACCTGGATCGCCGGGCCGTTCGGGTTGGCGATGGTGGCGTTGTCCAGAATCAGCACCACCCGATCCTCCTCACCGGCCGCCACGGTAACGCCGGCGTTGAGGGTGCCGCTAAGGCGGTACACCCCGGCCTCGGTGATGGTGACGTCCTCGGAGCCGGACAGCGCTATCTCCTGGGCGTCATCGGCCGACCACTCCTCCTCGCTCACCACGGTGGCCTGGGAGTTTCCGGCGCGGACCTGCTCGGCGCTGGGCGCCTGGGTGGTATCGGCGATGGTGGTGCCGTCTGCGGCGGTGACCTCGGCGGCAGCCGCCGTGGGTTCGCCGGTGCCCTGCCCGGAGCAGGCGGCCAGGGTGAGGGTGGAGGCCACCAGGGCGGCGGCGAGGAGCTTGCGTGCGTGCGTTTTCATGATGATTCCTTCAATGGTCGTGTCTTTGGGTTCTTGGATGGGTTAGTGGGAGTAGTACTCGCGCATGATGGGGGTCCACCTGTTGTACGCGAGGCCTGGGTTCAGCGCCGCCATGCCGGTGCCGAACTTGGAGACGCGCGCCGGGCGATGCCCGAGCGACCACAGCACTCGATCCAGGCGGCTGGGGCTGTTGCCGGACTTGGTCTCGATGTAGACGATCCCGAAGCCCCGCACGGCTTCCGACGCCGCGCCGTGGCCGAAGGCGATGTCCGTGTCGATGGTCGCCCGGCCCAGGTCATTGGGGCACAGCGTGGTGCGCCGATACTGGTTGAACAGCACCGGGCGCAGGGCACGGTGGCGAGTGGGCACCCGCGCCGCGCCCAGGGTGGCATCCACCCACGCGGCCGTGTGCTGCGGAACCATGTTCTCCAGGGCCTCGGCCACCTCGATGGGCACGCGCTGCTTGACCGTGAGGCCGCGCGGGCCCGCCGTCTTGATCTCACAGAAGGAGACCTCGGTGTCCTGGTACACCCTGGTGCGTACCTTGAACCGCCGCCTTCTCTTCTGCGCCGTCATGCGGTAACTGAGCAGATCATCGGTGTCAAAGTACACGGTGCGATAGCGTTGCTGGCGCACCCCGGCGATCTCTAGCACGCGGGTATCCTGCGGAATGTGGCGCAGCACCTCCGCTAGCTGGGTCGCGTGCATGACGTATTTGCGATCCACGCGGGTGAGCATGGCGGCCTCGGCGTTGATTTCTTCGAGCGTGATGGGGGCAAGCCCCTCCATAATGTTCACTGTGCTGGTCATACTGCTCATGCTGCTCATGCCAGGCCCGCCATTTCCGGATGGGTGGACAGGGGCTGCGCGGGGTTACCGTACGGCTGGCTGCCGGGCCGAGTATCCAGGCGTACCGATACCCAGGTGGTGTCATTCACACAGTCCAGGCGAATGACCTTGACGTCCATTACCCGCGCATTGAGGGTGCGTTCCAGGTGTTCCACCAGTTCCGCCCTCTCCGTGATCGCGCGCTCCACCATCATCTCCTGGGAGGTGGAGCGGCCGGTAAACCACCGGGAATCGGCCAGGGCGAGCACCGCCACGATGGCCACGATCACCGCCACGGCCGTGACGGAGGGAGTGCCGCTCAGGCCCGCCACCAGGCCGATAGCCAGGGCCGCGAAGTAGTAGGCAACCTCCGTCTGGGAGATTTCCGAGGAGCGCAGGCGGATGATGGACAACACCCCGAAGAGCCCCATGCCCAGGCCCATGCCCACCTCCTGCGTGGCCAGGGTGGCGGCCACGCCGAGCACGCCGACGTTGACGCCCAGGAAGGCCACCACCAGATCCGCGCGGCGGTGGCGGGGGAAGTAGATAGCAAAGACAAGCAGGGAGATAGCGAGCACGTCGATGACGGGCATGACGAGGGCCGTGGGAATAGCGGACATCAGGGACTGACCTGTCTCGGGGAGTCGGTGTGTTACTGCCATTAACTATGGCGGGCACCCCTGAAGAGAACGGTGAGATCAGCTACCCATTCAGTGAGAGGTTACAGGGAGGTAATTGTATGTTTCTTGAACACTTCCTGTGTGGGTTAACCTGGCGATACTCCCCACGATCAGCTAGACGCCCCACAACAGCAGGCCCAGGACAATAACGATCAGCGGCGAAAAAAACGCCACCACCGCCGCCACCCCCAACGCCACCGAGCGATTCCGCCAAGCGCTCCACCCCGCCGCCCCACACAGCGCCACCATGAGCGGGATCGCCACCCACTCCCGATAGGGATACCACTCGGGCGGCACGAGCCAGGACGCATATCCCACCACACACACCAGCACCACAGCCAGCCACCCCATCATGGGGGAGCTTTCCCGCCTCAACATTTCTCCACCCTTCCCCTTGCCGTGACGTTGAGGTCCGGGACATCCCATCTGAACAGGGGATATCAGGTTCACCGGCCCCACCATTCCCAGGTATTTCCCTACCAAAGAGAACCCTACTCATTTCCTTCGCCGCCCACGATGAACAAAATGAAAAATCCCCCGGAACTCCCTACAGTTCTCCCCGCAGCAGCGCCGCAAAGCCCTCCTCGTCAAGCACCGGAACCCCCAGCTGCCGCGCCTTGGTCTCCTTGGAGCCCGCGTTCTCCCCGGCCACCACGTAGGTGGTTTTCTTGGACACCGACCCCGCCGCCTTGCCGCCCCTGGCGATGATGGCCTCCTTGGCCTCATCGCGGCTAAAACCTTCCAGGGTGCCGGTGACCACCACGGTCATTCCTTCGAGCACCTGCGCGGGCCGATCGCTAATGTCCTCGCTCATGGTCACCCCGGCGGCAGCCCAGCGCTCCACGATCTCCCGGTGCCAGTCCACCTTTCCCCAGTCCACCACGGAGGCCGCGATGGCCGGGCCCACGCCCTCGATCTCGGCCAGTTCCTCCACCGGAGCGCTCAGAATCGCCTGCATATCGTGGTAGCGTTGCGCCAATGCCCGCGCGGCGGTGGGGCCCACGTGCCTAATGGACAGCGCCACCAGCACCCGCCAGAGATCGGCGTGGCGGGCCTGCTCCAGGTTCGCAATGAGCTTGCGCCCCGAGGCGTTCACCGCCCCCTTGGTAGTGGTGTACACCGCCGAGGCCTTCAGGTCCTCCTCGGTGAGGTCGAAGAGGGTGGATTCATCCCGCAGCACCCCGGTGCGGATCAAGTCCTCCGCGCCCTTTTCTCCGAGCGCCTCAATATCGAATCCGCCCCGCCCCGCCAGGTAGGTCAGCCGCGCGGAGAGCTGCGCCGGGCAACTGCGATGATTGGGGCAGCGCCAATCCGCGTCCTCTTCCTTTTGTGGGGCCAGCCTCGTGCCGCACACGGGGCACAGCGTGGGGAAAATGAAGGCGCGCTCGGTGCCGTCGCGGCGCTCCACCACCGGGCCCAGCACCTCCGGGATCACCTCACCGGCCTTGCGGATCACCACCGTATCTCCGATCAGCACCCCTTTGCGCTTGACCTCGGTCTGGTTGTGCAGCGTGGCCATGGCCACGGTGGAGCCGGCCACCTGCACCGGCTTCATCACCGCAAAGGGGGTGACGCGCCCCGTGCGGCCCACGCCCACGCGAATGTCCAGCAGGCGCGTGGTCACCTCCTCCGGGGGATACTTATAGGCGATGGCCCAGCGCGGGGCCCTGCTGGTGAAGCCGTACTGGCGCTGCTGGTTCAGGGAGTCCACCTTGACCACCAGGCCGTCCATCTCGTGCAGGGCGTCGTGGCGGTGCTCCTCCCAGTACTTCACCTGCTCGTACACCTCCTGCGGGCTGCCCACCAAGCGGGTGTAGGGGGAGACGGGCAGGCCCCAGCCCCGCAAAGCCTCGTAGGCCTCGTATTGGCTTTGGGGCTCGAAGCCCTCGCGCGCGCCGATCCCGTGGCAGATCATGCGCAGCCTGCGGGTGCGCACGTCCTCCACGTTTTTCTGGCGCAGCGAACCGGCCGCGGCGTTGCGCGGGTTGGCAAAGGGCTTGCCGCCGGAGGCAATGCGCTGGGCGTTGACCTCGGAGAAGTCCTCCACCGCGATGAACACCTCCCCGCGAATCTCCACCATCTCGGGGATGTCCTCGCCGCTCAGCGCGTGGGGGATGTCCTCGATCACCCTGGCGTTGGCGGTGATGTTTTCCCCCACCGCGCCGTCGCCGCGGGTGGCAGCGCGCACCAGCCTGCCGCGCTCGTAGATGAGGTCGATGGAGAGGCCGTCGATTTTCAGCTCCGTGAGGTATGCCTGAGCCGGGGTGCGGGCAAACCACTCCCCCAGCTCTTCCGTGGAAAAGGCGTTGTCCAGGGAGTACATGCGCTGGGGGTGTTCTACGTCCTCGAATTGGGAGGAGTCCGGCACCGGGGAACCTACCTGCTGGGTGGGTGATTCCGGCACCGCCAGTTCCGGGTGCTCGCGCTCTAGATCCAGCAGCCGCTGAAACAGGGCGTCGTATTCCGCATCGGGGATCACCGGCTGTTCGTTGTCATAGAGCCTGCGGTGATGGCGGATCTCCTGGGCCAGGTCCTCCCACTGGCGACGCAGGTGGGCTTGATCTTCCTGGGTGCTGGCACTCGTCCCGGTGTTCTCACTCACGCTCACCGATTGTATCCACCCCAACCCCACGTACTGTGGTGGGCATGAGCAACTTCAATCCCGGCGCGATGCTCTCCTTTGACCTGGAGACCACCTCTGCGGACCCCACGCAAGCCCGCATCGTCACCGCTGCGATGGTGCGCATTGATTCCTCCGGCGCGCAGCCTGAGGAATTGCTGGCGGATCCTGGGGTGGACATTCCCGAGGCCGCTCAGAAGGTGCACGGGATTAGCACGGAATACGCCCGCGAGCACGGAAAACCCCACGAGGAGGTGCTGCGCGCAACGGTAGACAGCATCGAACAAGGGTGGGACGATGGGCTGACCCTCATCGTGTTCAACGCCGCCTATGACCTCACGGTGTTGCGGCATTTGACCGGGGATTTCACCGTCACCGGCACCGTGTATGACCCCTTCGTCGTGGATAAACTCAAGGATCGTTACCGAAAAGGCAAAAGAACGCTGAGCGATATGGCGTCACACTACGGGGTGCGCATTGATAACGCCCACGAGGCCACCTCGGATGCCCTCGCGGCCGCCAGGATCGCGTGGAAGCAGACGAAAATCTACCCTGAGCTGCTGAAAATGTCCGGGGAGGAGTTAATGGAGTTTCAGGCCGTGGGGTACTACGAGATGCAGGTGGAGTTTAAAAGGTACCTGGAAAACCGGGATCGAGACGCCAGCGATGTCCACACGGCGTGGCCCATGCGGGACAGGTGAGCGCATCCCACGTCTGAGGAGTAGGGTCTGGTGTGTTCCCGGATGGGCCTCACATAGCGTGCGCGGTGATCCCTAGAAACCACTCCGCCAAGGCCCACTCCTCCGATCTAGTTTCCCATAAGGAGACAAGCCCATGCTTGGCACTCTTCTTTCCTCCGCCCTCTCCGGCCTGCTGGCCCTGAACCCCTTCATCTCCCCTGCCGATCACATCCCGGACATCGCCTCGGGTTCCACCGGCAGCGACGTCGCCTCCACCTCCCCGGCCAAGGAGGAGGCCAAGGGCGACGTGGATCCCGGCTTCTTCATTCACGGCGGCCAGCTGGCCGTCAACCGCGCCGTGTTCCAGGAGGAGCAGGCGGCCGGGCACAAGCTGCTCACCGTTTCCTTCACCGGCGATCACTCCGCCACGATCCAGCAGGCCGAGACCTTTGACTATGACAAGGACTCCGCCGCCCTGGATCGCATCATGGAGGTGCTCAAGATCAACGGCTACGATCAGGTGTCCATGATGGCTCCCCCTCTGGTGGCCGAGTAACCGACCGCCACGGCGGTCACGGGCGGCGGGTGATCCCGCCGCCTTTTCTTTTCTTCCCCACATACCCCCGGAGGGTATATAGTGAAGGAATGATGACCACCTACACCGTTACCGGAATGACCTGCTCCCACTGCGAACACGCCGTGCGCGAGGAGGTCTCTGCCATCCCCGGCCTCACCGTCACCGAGGTCTCCGCCGCCCAGGGAACCCTGGTGCTGGACAGCACCGAGCCCCTCGACGAGGCTACCGACGCCGCCGTGCGGGAGGCCGTGGCCGAGGCGGGTTACTCCGCCAGCCGCTCCGCCGCCCGATAGGCCTGCGTGGCCTGGGCAAAGGTAGAAAAGGGGCCTTCGGCCACCACGTCGATGGCCTCGTCCTTGGGCGAGTATTCCCACAGGATAGCGTGGAGATCGCGGTGCTGAGGGCCGACGCCCACGCCGAGGCGCAACCCGGCGTCGAGGTGCTCGCCCAGGGCGTCGATAAGCTCGGTGTCGCGAATCTCCCCGGCGGAAAGCAGTACGGTACGCGCCTGGCTGCGGCGCACGGCGGCCCAGGGCGGAACCTGGCCGCACATATTCAGTAGCGTTTCCTCCCGCACCCCCTCGATCACCGAGTGCAGGCGCGCGCCCATCTCCTCCGGGGGCACCGGGGCGAGCCGATCGAAGTCGTGCGTACCGGGCACCTCGCCCGCCGCGATCCGCGCCACCCACGGCTCGTCGATCTGCACGATGACCTCCGCGCCCATGCGCCGGGTCAGCTCGGCGGCGTGCCCCGCGATCCCCTCGATGAGAGCCTCGGTGAGGTCGCGCAGCGCCCCCGCGTCCGTGAGGGCCCGGTGCCCGCGCGGGGTTTCCAGGTTGGCCGCCAGGGTCCACGGGCCCACGACCTGCGCCTTGACCGTTCCCGGCGCGCCCGCCCATTCCTCCTCGCACACGTCCAGATCGTGGCGCAGGCGATCCCCAAGGCGCAGGTTGCCGGGGCGCAGCACCCAGCCGCGCGGGCCGCGATCCACCGGGATCCCCGGCAACAGCGCGGCGGTGCGCCCCACCGGGTGCGAGTCCAGGCCGCGCTGGGGCAGCACCGGCAGGTGCACCACCTCGCCGGTCTCCCCCAGCACCATGCGCGCCGCCTCCCGCACGGAGGTTCCCGGCAGCACGCCGAGGCCGTAGGCCCGCATCAGCGCCGCGTCCCGCAGATGGTGCCCGAACCCAGCACGATGTCCCCCTGTTCATCGGGCAGGTACAGCACGGCGGCCTGGCCGCGCGCCACCCCGAAGAGCGGCTCGCTCAGCTCCAGGACCATGCTGTCCTCCTCGCGGTGAACGTGTGCCAGGCAGTCCACCACCCCGCCGTGGGCGCGCACCTGCACCTGGCAGTCCAGGGTGCCGGTCATGCCCGGATGCAGGTACTTTAGGCGATCCGCCTCGATCACGCTCACGCTGAGGTCCTCGTGTGAGCCCACGGTCACCGTGCCGGTGGCGGCGTCGATGTCGGTGACGTAGCGGGGGCGGCCGTCGGCGGCCGGGGTCTTGATATCGAGGCCCTTGCGCTGCCCGATGGTAAAGCCGTACACGCCGTCGTGCTGGCGCAGGGGGGTGCCCTCACCGTCCACGATCATGCCGGGGCGCACACCGATGTGCGAGCCTAAAAAGGCCGTGGTGTTGCCGTCCGGGATAAAGCAAATGTCATAGGAGTCCGGCTTGGAGGCGGTGGAAAAGCCATGCTCGGCGGCCTCCTCCCGGATCTGTGGCTTGGGGGTATCTCCCACCGGGAACAGGCAGTGCTCGATCTCGTGCGCGCCCAGCACGCCCAGCACATAAGACTGATCCTTGCGCGGGTCGATGGCGCGGCGCAGGTAACCATCGGGGGTAATTCGGGCGTAGTGGCCGGTGACCACCGCGTCAAAGCCCAGGGCGATCCCGCGCTCTAGCAGCGCCGCGAACTTGATCTTCTCATTGCAACGCAGGCAGGGATTGGGGGTTTCCCCGCGCACGTAGGAATCCACAAAGTCCTCCATCACCTCCTCCTTGAAGCGATCGGAGAAGTCCCACACGTAAAACGGGATGCCGAGCTTATCGCACACCCGGCGCGCGTCCGCGGAATCCTCCAGGGAGCAGCACCCGCGCGAGGATTCCCGCACCGCCTGCGGGTCCTGAGAAAGCGCCAGATGCACCCCCACCACCTCGTGCCCGGCCGCCAAGGCCCGCGCGGCGGCCACGGAGGAATCCACTCCCCCACTCATCGCGGCCAGTACCCGCATAACCCCGTGCCCCTTTCCATACACCTTGGTTCCCCGGCCCCCGCTTATCGACGCCGCCGCGGGGACACGGCCCTATCCGGGGACAGTGTACGCCACCGCCTAAGATGATCCGCATGGCCCGCCAGCACCCACCCGCACCGCAGGCGGGCACCTATGAGATCAGCACCGGCACCGCCACCCTGAGGCCCGAGCAGGGCGCCGAGGGCTCCTGGACGCTCCTGGTCAACGGCGCCATATCCAGCCACGTCGCCCTGGGGCGGCCGCGCCTTCTCTCCTTTGATTACATGCGCTGGGCCGCCGCCGCGATCGAGCACGCGGTGGAACACCGGCTTGATCCGCAGCGCCTGCGGATCACCCACCTCGGCGGCGGGGCATGCACCCTGGCGCGGTACCTCGCGGACGTCTACCCGCGTTCCCGAAACACCGTGGTGGAGATCGACGCCGCCCTGGCCGCCTACGCGCGCCAGTGGTTCGATATTCCCCGCGCACCCACCGTGAAGATTCGCGTGGGCGAGGCCCGGGCCGTCACAGACACCTTCGTGCAGGACTCCCGCGACATTATGATCCGCGACGTCTTTTCCGGTACCACCACCCCGCGCCCGCTCAGCACGGTGGAGTTCTACCAACGCTGCTCCCATGCGCTTGCGCCCCAGGGCCTGCTAGTGCTCAACTGCGCCACCCGCGCAGATCTCGCGGAGGCGCGCGCCGAGATCGCCGGGTTAAAGGAGGTCTTTGCCCATGTGGAGGCCATCGCCGATCCTCCCATGCTCAAGGGCAAGCGCTACGGGAACATCATCCTCACCGCCAGCCAGGTAGAAACCCCGGATCGCGCGGGCCTGCACCGCAGGCTCCTAGGTGGGGCCGCCCCGGCGCAGTCGCGCGATCACGCCTGGGCCGCGGCGCTGGCCTCCGGGACTCGGCCCCGCCGCGATCACCCCCGTGGGTGAGGAGGGCAAGCGGGAAACCGGGCATGCGGTGTTAATCTGAACCGAAGATTATCCGCCTGTGAGGAGTTTCTCCATGCACCCCAATGGACACTCGGGCGCGGCCCTCCCGCCGCTGCTCGCGCCGCTTTCCGGCACGGTCATTCCCATGAACCATGTGCCCGACCCCGTCTTTGCCAAGGGGAACCTGGGCGAGGGGTTCGGCATCACCGATACCCCCGGCGGCACCGTGTACGCCCCCGCCGCCGGAACCATCACCATGATCGCCAAGACCAAGCACGCCCTGGGCATTCGCACGGAGGAGGGCCTTGACGTCCTCCTCCACCTGGGCATCGACACCGTGGAACTGGCGGGCGCCCCCTTTGACATCACGGTGACCAAGGGGCAGCGGGTCACCCGGGGCCAGCCCCTGGGCCGCATGGACGCCGCCGCGGTCACCGAGGCCGGGAAGTCCACCTGCACCATCGTGGCCGTGACCAACTCCGCCGCATCCACCTCCGGGATACGGGTGCACGAGGGTGAGGTCAAGGCCAAGGAGGAGGCCGCCCGGCTGCTCCCGGGTGCCCCCGCCGCTCAGGATTCGCCCCCTCCTCAGGGCGCCGAGGCGCTGGTGGCGGCGGTGGGCGGTGCGGAGAATATCCGCAGCGTCACCCACTGCATCACCCGCCTGCGCTTCTACCTTCACGACGATCAGATTCCCCAGGACGATGCCGTGCGCGACCTCGACGGCGTGATCGATGTGATCCGCGCCGGGGGCCAGTACCAGATCGTCATCGGTCCCGGCGTGGAGGACGTGTACGAGGAGGTCATCGGCGCCCTGGGCGAGCAGGCCGCCGGCGGCGAGGTGGCGGCGGAGAAGGATGAGGCCGCGCCGCGCCCCACCACCGCGATAGGCTGGCTGGGGCGTGGTTTCTCCTCCCTCATCGGAGTAATTACCGGCTCGATGATCCCCGTGATCGGCCTGCTGGCCGCCTCAGGCATCATCAAGGGAATCCTCTCCCTGCTCACCACCTTTGACCTGGTGACCACCACCTCGGACACGTATCTGCTCATCAACGCGCTCAGCGACGCCGTGTTCTTCTTCCTGCCGATCTTTGTGGGCTTTACCGCCGCCAAGCGCCTGGGGGCGGATCCCATCATCGTGGCCATCGTGGGCGGCGTGCTCACCTACCCGCAGATCGTAGAGCTTTCCGGCAAGGAGGGATCCAGCAGCGTCCTGGGCATGTCCCTCAACGCGGATTTCTTTGGCCTGCCTTATCACATGGCCAGCTATAGTTACAGCATTTTCCCCATCATCGTGGCCGCGTGGTTGGCCTCCCTCATCGAGCCTTGGCTGAAAAAGGTCATTCCGGCCACCGTCCGCATGATCTTCCTCCCCCTGGTGGAGGTGGTGGTGGTCTCCCTGGCTATCCTGCTGGTTCTCGGCCCCGCCGTCACGTTCCTCTCCACCGGCATCGCCAACGGCATTCAGGGCCTCTACGATCTCTCGCCCTCCATCTCCGGCCTGGTGATCGGCGGGTTCTATCAGACCCTGGTGATCTTTGGGCTGCACTGGGCGGTGATCCCGCTGGTGGCCCAGGACATCGCGCTGACCGGGCAGTCTCCGCTCAACGCCATCATCTCCGCCACGATGGTGGCCCAGGGCGGGGCGGTGCTGGCGGTGTTCGTGAAATCCCGGCTGCTCAAGATCAAGGAACTTTCCGGCTCCGCCGCCATCGCCGCGTTTTGTGGGATCACGGAGCCCGCCATGTACGGCGTGAACCTCAAGTACGGCCGCATCTTCCTCATGGCCTCCATCGGCGGCGCCTGCGGCGGCCTGCTCACTGGCCTTTTGCAGGTAAACATGTGGGGCTTTACCGGATCGTTGATCGGCTTTACCTCCTTCATTAATCCCGAGGGCTTGGACTTCAGCTTCTGGGGATTCTGGATCGCCTCGGGCACCGCCGCCACGGTGGCCTTCGTGCTCACCTACCTCTTTGGTTTTCAGGATTCCGACGTCCAGAACGGCCGCGAGGTGAAGAAGATTCGCCTCGGCCGCCGCGAACCAGTGCAGCGCTAAGCCACGTGCGCAGCAGCCGGGCGGCCTCGGAGGTCTTGAGCTGCGGCAAGTAGCACTGGGACACCGCCAGGGCCACGTTGGGCAGCGCCAGCTCGTCCCGGCACACCACGTACCAGGGGTGGTATTCCGGGTGGAACTTGTACTTGGACGCCGCCAGCGAGCGGAAACCATAGAACGGCTCCATCGAGGCCCCCACGCGATCCAGCGTTTGATCCACGAAGCCCTCCGCCGGGGTGCTGCGCGCCAGCGGTGCGCCGGACAAAGAGATCCAGCCCAGGCCCTCGGCGGCGGCGTCGAGAAGCGCCTGGGAGAGCAGAAATTCGATGGCGGACTTAAAGCCCGAGGCGTCACGCCGCAGGAAATCCAGGGTCAGCCCCGCCACCGCGCCGTGCTCGTAGACGGGCAGCCAGCTGGTCACGGCGTGCAACCGGCCGGAGGCGTCCTCGGCCACCAGTAGCCGCGTGCCGGGGGTGCTCAATTCCGTGATGGTGCCCAGGGTAAATCCCATCTCCGGCAGGGGCTTATCCGCCAACCACTCCGCGGAGAGTTCCTCGATGCGCTGGCGCAGCGCCACGTCCGCCTCCCCCCAGGTCGTCCAGCGGGCCCGGATCCCCTCCTTCTCCGCGCGGTTGCGGGCGGTGCGCACGTTCTGGAACTTCTTGCCCCGGAACTCCACGCTGTCCGTGCGCAATACCGATTCCTCGGCCACGTGGATGCGTCGATAGCCGGGGAGGGTATCGGCAAAGCTTTCGCGCACGGAATACCAGGCCACCGTCCACCCCCGGCCAGCGGCAAAGGCCTCGAAGCCCGCCGCCAGGCCCGGGCTTCCCACCGGCTCCCCCACGGTCACCGCGATGCCCCGACGCACCCGATACGCCACATACCCGTCCACCCCAGCGTGCGAGCCAAACCAATAACTATTTCCCTCCCACAGCGTCATGGCCTGGAGGTGATCCCCGTGGCGCAACAGCGCCCGCGCCCGCTCGCGCTTCTGCTCCGCCTCCTCGTCCGGCACGCTCATGAGCAGGCGATACAGCGCGAGCGCCGTCACCAGGTAGAACACCGCCCCCAGCCACGCATACAGCGCCCACGCCGCGGGGCGCTCCGGGATCAGGGTCATGCGAAACAGCGGGGTCCACGAGGGCGGAAGATAACGCAGCGGCCACTCCCTCAGCACCGCCGACCACGCCACGCCCATGAGCGAGGCCCCCGCGAGCCACACGGCGGAGGTCAAGGCCAGAGTACCGCCGATCACCGCCAGGCAGCGCCGGATATTCCTCGCGGCGATGGACACGGGAAAATGGCGGCGCGTGCCCAGCAACAGGGCGATCCCGCCCAACCACGGCAGGACCATGAGCACCACGGCCCCCTCCCGATCGTGCGCCCACGCCTGCCCGGCCAGCGCCACCACCGCCAGCACCTGCGCCGCCAGGGCCAGCCACCAGGCGACGCGACGCCCCTTGAGCAGCCCCGCGATCACCACCAGGTTCAGCAGCAGCGGCATGAAGTTCACCACCGAGGGCTCCACCCCCGCCTGCTGCGCCAACACCACCGCCTCCCGGCAGGATTGCGCATGCACATTTCCCTGGCAGACCATCGCCGCCTCATAGCTCCGGCGCGCGGGCAGCCAGATCAGCGTGCCCACGAAGGCCAGGGGGCTGCCCGAACCCGGATGCGTGCTGGCCACCAGCGGGCCAAAGGACACCGCCGCCAGGAAGGTACTCACCAGCACCCGCACCTCGCGCACGGAGCCCACGCGCAGCGGCACCCGGCCATACCGCACCGCCCCCGCCGCCAGCCCCAGGAGCATGCTGATCAACCCCACCACATCGGACACGCTCCCGGAAAACAACACCAGCGTGCCGCACAGCGCCACCAGCCACACCGCTATGCGACGCCGCCACAGCAGCGGCATGGCCGCGCTGGCATAAGCCGCCGTGCCGAAGATCCAGGAAACCGGGGATAAATAGGAGGCGTGCACGAGGTCATGGCCCCAGCGGTGAAAACCCGTCTCCGCCACCAGGCGCACCGCAAGCAGGCCCACCAGCATCGAACACAGATGCATCGCCGCCGCCACCGCCGCCGTGCGAGCCGTGCCCAGGGTCCGCTCCGTCGGAATAATCAAGAGGATGACCGCCAGCGAGGCAAAGATCAGGCCCACGCGCGAACCCGAGGTCAGCCCGGCGCTGAGGATGCGCCAGGGCTGCCGCACATCACCCATGTCCAAGGACAGAGCCGTCCGGGGCACGGCCCAGTGCAGGACCCACATCACCGCCAGCGCGGCGAGGGAAAAGGGAATGCGCCGCGCCGTCGGAAGGCGGAAACGCAGGGGCCGTCCCGACGCCGCGCTCATCGCACCGCCCAATCAAACGTCTCCGCCAGGGCCACCCGCCATACCTCGAAGGAGTGGCCCCCGGGCACCGTGAGCATGCGGGTATCCATACCGGAAGCCCTCGCCAGATCATTGAGGTGCGTTAAGGCCGCCACGGATTCCGCATCGCGCTCTCCCGCCACGAAGCGGCCCCGGGTGTGCGGGTACGCCCGGGAGGCCAGCAGATCCGCGGGATTCTGCGCGGCAAAGGCGGATTCCTCCCCGCCAAAGAAGCGCTCCACGGTCTGTCCGTGATCGCCCATCGTAGGTTCGGCCTGCCCGGAAAAGTTCAGGAAGGTGCCGTAGGCCTCCGGGTGATTGGTGACCACCTGCAAGGCGCAGGTGCCTCCGTAGCTAAGACCCCCGATGATCCACCGGGATTGATCCTCCTCCGCGCGGAAAAGCCGGTGGATACCCGCCGGCACGTCCTGCGTCAGATACGTCATCACTTTTTGCTCCGGGCCGTCCGTGCAGAGTGGATTTCCGGTGAAGGAGCCCGTGGCGTCCACGCTCACCACGATCGGCGCCACGCCCCCGTGGCGCTCCTGGTAAGCATCGGCGGTCTGCGCCGCCTCCCCGTTGTGGAACCACTGATCGGGGCTTCCGGGGTTGCCCGCCATGAGCACCATCACCGGCAGTTTGGCCCCGCGCCAGTAGGCCGGGGGAACATAGGCCACCGCCGAGCGGGGTTGAAAGCCCGAACCCGGAAGATCCACCGTGACCAACGCTCCCACCTCGCGGCCGTCTAATCGCGGAGGCTGGGAGGATGCCTGGAATTGCGCATACGGCATGTCCACCGCCACCGGCGTGGGATCAAAGGAACGCACCGTGGGGTACTCCTGGAACACCAGGTTGAGCGTCCCCAGGGTGGCAAAAGTAGTAAGCACCACAGAAATAATAACCACCGCGCGGCGCTGCATCAGGCAAATGAGGCTAAAAATTACCCCCATTCCCACCAGGTACACCCGCCAATCCACCCGATCGGGAAACGGCCGCCACGCCACCTCCAACACCCACCAGATCGCCACCGTGATCGCTCCGGCCGCCCCCGCCGCCCGCAGGCGATACTTCCCCCAGGCCGCAAGCACCACGCCGCACGCCCAGCTCGCCACAATCACCGCCTGCGCCGCCGCCCCGGTGAGGGAAAGAGACCACAACCAATTCATAACTGCTTGTTGTACTCCCGGTTGCTGCCACCAACCTGAGCCTTTCCCGTTTACTCCCCGGCTATTTCCCCCACTTCTCCCCCATTTCTCTCCTAAGCCATGCCCGCCAGCCGGGCACGGCGCACCACCTCGGGCAGATGCGCCGCCAGATATTCCACGTCCGCCTCGGTGGTAGTGCGCCCCAGGGTCAGCCTCACGGTTCCGCGCGCCTGCGCCTCCGGCACCCCCATCGCCAACAGTACCTCCGAGGCACGATTGACCCCGCTGTGGCAGGCCGAACCCGTGGCGGCCTCAATGCCCAGGCTGTCCAGCAGCATGATGAGGCTATCGCCCTCCGCGCCGGGAAACGAGAGGCTCAGATGACCGGGCAGCGCCGGCTCCACCGTGTTAACCCGCACCTCGTCGATCTCGTGGAGTACTCGGCGCAACAGATCGTCGCGCAGGCCGCGCAGCCGATCGTCCTCCGCCTCCCGGTCGCTCAGCGCGGCCCGCAACGCGGCCGCCGTGGCCGCCGCCCCGGCGACGTCGTTCGTACCCGGGCGAATTCCGCGCTCCTGGCCGCCACCAAAAAACACCGGCTGCGGTGCCGGGGACCGCCGAGCCAGCAGCAGGCCCACCCCCCGGGGCCCGCCGAACTTGTGGGCGCTGCCCGCCAGCGTGGTGGCCCCCAGGGCGTGAAAGTCAATCTCGCATCGCCCCAGGGCCTGCACGGCATCAACATGCACCGGCGTGCCCGCCTCCTGCGCCCGCGCGATCAGGGGAGATACGGGTTGCAGAGCACCCGTCTCATTATTGGCGTACATGCATGCCACCAGCGCCGCCGGGGTATCCACGGCCCCAAGATCGCTCACGTGCCCGCCGGCGTCCACGGGCAGCCACTCCACCCGCGCTCCCCGCTGGCCCAGGTGCGCGATCACCTCGCGCACGGCCGGGTGCTCCACCGGGCTGCTGAGCACCCGATCTCGCGGGCTGGCGCGGTAGAGGCCCTGGATCGCCAGGTTATCGGCCTCCGTCCCCGATCCCGTGAAGATCACCTCCACGGGATCGGCCCCCAACAGCTCCGCGATCTCCTCCCGGGCGCCGTCCAGCGCGGAACGCGCCGCGCGCCCGGAGGCATACTGGCCCCCGGGATTGAGCGCGTCCGCGTGCCGCAACCACGCCTCGCGGGCCTCGCTGCGCAGGGGGGTGGTGGCGGCGTGATCGAAGTAGTGGCTCATCGGCGCTTGGCGATCTCCTCGATGAGCGCAGGCACCACCTCAAAGAGATCGCCCACCACGCCCAGGTCGGCCACCTGGAAGATCGGGGCGTCCTCATCGTTATTGACCACCACGATCTTCTTGGCCGTCTGCATGCCGGAAAGGTGCTGAATGGCCCCGGAAACTCCCAGCCCGATGTAGAGATCGGGAGCCACGGTCACGCCGGTCTGCCCGATCTGATACTGGGCCTCGTAGTGCCCCAGATCCACGGCGTCGCGGGTGGCCCCCACCGCACCGCCCAGGGCATCGGCCAGGCGCTCGACGATCTGGGGGAACTGATCCCCCACTCCGCGCCCGCCGGCCACCACGATCTTGGCCTGCGTGAGTTCCGGGCGTTCCCCGCGCTGCGCCGGCTGGAAGGACACCACCTCCACGTCCGTGGGGCCGGCAGCGAGTTCCGGCAGCGCCATCACGGTGCCCGGTGCCGCCTGCGGCACGGCCTCGATCGCGCCGGGACGCAGCGTGTACACCGGGCTGGTGCCCCCCACCGCCGCGCTCACCTGCACGGTATCGCCAAAGATGGATTGATTGGCGGTGCCATCGGCATTAATGCCCACCACATCGCGCAGGAAGCCCGAGGCCAGGCGGGCGGCGAGCCGCCCGCCGATCTCGTTTCCGGCCGGGTTGGCCGCCACCACGATCGGCGCGGGCGCGGCCGCCGCGAGGGACTGCACCGCCTGCACCTCCGCCAGCAGCAGACGCTGAGTGGTGTGCGGGGCGGCGGCCACCGTGTGCGCGCCCAACTCCGCCAGTTGCGGGGCCAGGGTATCCACCTCGCCGCCCACGAGCACGGCGGTGACCTCGCCAAAGACGCGCGCGGCGGTGATGAGTTCTGCGGTCATGGGATCGAGGGTCGCGCCGTGGTGCTCGACCAGAACATAAGCATTCGTCATGATGATCTCCTCGGAAAAATTAAGGTCGGGTCGAGTTACAGAAGATTCTCATCGGCCAGGAACTGCGCCACCTCGGCGGCGGCCTCCTCGCCGCGCACCGTGCGGCCCGCGGCCCGGGGCGGGCGCTGCGCCGCGCCCGTGACCACCGTGGCCGAGTGCGCCAGGCCCACCTGCTCCGGGGATACGCCGATTCCGGCCAGATCCACGGTGGTGATCTGGTGCTTCTTGGCCGCCATGATGCCCTTGAAATTGGCAAAGCGCGGCTTATCGGCCTTATCCGTCACCGAGATCACGGCGGGAAGCGCCGCGCGCAGCTCCCAGGTGCCCCGGTGATCCTCCCGCACGCCCACCACGGCATCCCCCTCCAGGCGCACCTCGCGCAGGTAGGTCAGGGCCGGTACCTGCCGGTATTCCGCCACGATGCCCGGCAACGCGCCGCTGGCGCCGTCCGAGGAGGCGTCGCCGGCGATCACCAGCGCCACGTCCTCGATGGTATTGATCGCATTGGTCAGGGCCCAGGTGGTGCCGAGCACATCGGAGCCGGCCAGCGCCGCGTCCACCACGTGCACCGCGTCATCCGCGCCCATCGCTATGGCCTTGCGCAGCGCGGCCTCGGCGGACTCCGGGCCCGCGCTCAGCGCCACCACCCGGTACTGCGATTCCGGGTGGGCCTCGCGCAGGCGCAACGCCTGTTCCACCGCATACTCGTTGATCTCGTCGATCACGGTATCCGCGTTCACGCGATCAATGGTGTAATCCGCCTCCAGGGTCTTTTCCGACCACGTATCCGGCACGCTTTTCACCAGCACCACGATTGCGGGCATCGCAATCCCCTCTCTTTCTTACTTCGCTATTCGGTACGTCCTTAGAGGTCGCCGCCGCCAGTGTAGTCAAGCCTCACTTATCCGTACTGATCCGTGGCCCGCAGATCAGCGCCACGCCCTGCCGCCCGATCCTCGTGCACACCACGGTCATGGGGTTGCGGCCCTTGAGTTTCCACTTCTTGCGCAGCGCATCCGGGTCCACCTCCACCCCGCGCGCCAGGATCTCCACCGTCCCGGCGTCATGCCGTTTCAGAGCCTCCTGGGCCCTTTTCAGTGGCACCGTCTCCAGGTAGGCAAAGCCGCTGCGCCCCTCGGGGAGGCGATCCCCGGTGAGGTACGCGATGCGCTCATCGAGCATCCACAGGCCCTCCCGCGCGGCGTATTGGCGCACCAGGCCCGCGCGCACCACCGCGCCGTCGGGGTCAACGATGTAACGCCCGGGCAGATCCGCGCCCACGTCCTCCGGCATCGCGTCGGTGAGGCGATCCACCCCCTGCGGGGTCACCATCACCGCCTCTCGACGCACCCCCTCCGCCAGGCCGGGGCTATACAGGCAGGTTTCCTTCACCGCCCCCGCCACGCTCGACACGCTCGCCAGTCCCGCCCAGCCGGAGTAATCAATACCCGGCGCGCATTTGACCGCCAGGTGCCGGCCCGCATGAGCCTCAAGCAGGGCGGGCAGGGGCGGCAGGAGCCGGGCGGGATCGCTGATCCGGCGGCCACCCGCCCGCCGCGCCGGGTCCGCCACGATGACCTCGGCGGCGCTGGTGGGAACCAGGGCGTCGGCGCGCAGGATCAGCGCACCAGGCACCCCGGCCAGATTGCGGGCGGCCATGCGCGTGCGCGCGGCATCGACGTCAGAGCCGAGGTAAGCCAACCCCTCCTCCTGGTAGGCGTGCCCCTCGGTGCCGATGGAACAGGTGACGTCGTGCACCATCGCGGCGTGTCGGGCCAGGCGGCGCGCCCGCTGCCTGGCCACCGGGGCCGGGGTGGCCTGCTGGGCGGCGTCGTGATCCGCCAGCCAGGTATCCGGGAACTTTCCCGCCCCCGCGCGGCGAGCCTGGATTAGTTCCAGGGCGGCGCGGCCGTGCTCGCCTAGCGCCGCGCGGGCGCAGGCGGCGTCGCTCAGCGCCGTGGCCTTGGTCAGGCCCACGGTGGCGGCGAGCGCCGCGACCTCCTCGCGGTGGCGATCCAGGAAATGCACCTCGGCTGGGGTAAAGGGCATGGGGCCTAGATCCGCTCGTGAAAGGGGGTGGAATAGAACTCGCGGTACCGGGGATCGTGCCGGGGCGAGCCCACCACCGGGGTCATGTCCGAGCCCTCCGCCTCCGCCACGGCCTCCACCACCGTGGCGCACCGGGAGAGCCGCATGAGTTGCGCCCAGGTGGGGATCACCAGCCGCACCAGGCCGTGCCGCCACCCCTCGATGAGCAGCCGGGGAGAAAACCACCCCGCGGAATCCGTCTCCGGCGAGGCACCATCGGGTTCCTGCCCCACTGGCCGTACCGCCAGGAAGGAAAAGGTATCAAAGACCCTGCCCTGCTCCGAGGTGCCCACCCAGCGGGCCCAGGGGTGCAAAAGGCCCGCGTGAACGCGCAGGTCATTGGTGGCAAGGACGTCTGTTAGGGAACGGCGGTGCGATTCCAGGGCCAAGCGCTCCTCGTGATACGGGGAGGCATCCGCCACCGTATTGCCGTTGGGGTGCACGGCCAGGAGGGTGCCGGTTTCCTCAAAGAGTTCGCGCACCGCCGCAAAGACCAACCCATGCGCGGCGTGGGCATTAGTCCCCAGAATCCGGGCGGCGTTCTCCGCCGAGCTACCCGCCCACACATCCCGATCCCCGCCGCGGTCCCGCGCGTCCACCCGCCCGCCGGGAAAGACCGTCATGCCCGGATAGTCCGGCATGGTGGACACGCGCTCCTGCACCCACACCTCAAGGCCCTGGGCACCATCGCGCACCAGGAGCACCGTGGCGGAGAGCAGCGCCGGTTCATCCATGCTGGTCTTTCTTTTTCGGGGAAGCGGGAAACAAGGTGTATCAGGCGTGGCGGTGGGAACCTCCCCGGCGCGTTCGGCGGGCAAAATAGCGGCCCTCGACCTCGGTGAGTTCGATGGACTGGTGGAACGTCTTGGTCAGGTTCTCGCTGGTGAGCACCTCGCCGATGGGCCCCTGGGCGACCACCGCGCCTTCGTCGAGAAGCATGGCGTGGGTAAAGCCCTGCGGGATCTCCTCCACGTGGTGCGTAATCATCACCGTGGCCGGGGAGGCGGGGTCCTCCGCCAGCTCGCTCAGGTGCGCCACCAGATCCTCGCGCCCGCCGAGATCCATCGCTGCGGTGGGTTCATCGAGAACCAGGATCTCGGGATCGATCATGAGCGCGCGGGCCAGAAGCACGCGCTTGCGCTCCCCTTCGGAGAGGGTGCCCCAGCGGCGCTCGATGAGGTGCATGGCCCCCACCTGCTCCAGAATCTCGTGGGCGCGCTCAAAGTCCTGTTCATCATACTGCTCGCGCCAGCGGCCCAGCACGGCGTATCCCGCCGATACCACCAGGTCACCCACCTTTTCCTCGCCGGGAATACGGTGGGCCAACGCCGAGGAGGAGATGCCGATGGCGGTGCGGAGGTCGCACAGATCGGTGCGCCCCAGCCGCTCCCCCAGGATCGTCACCTGCCCCCGGGAGGGGTACTCCCCGGCGGAGGCGATATTGACCAGCGTGGTCTTGCCCGCGCCGTTGGGGCCCACGATCACCCAGCGCTCCCCCAGGCCCATCTGCCACGTCACCGGGCCAAGGATCGTCGTGCCGCCCCGGATCACGGATACGTCCCGGAAATCAATCAACAAGTCCTGGCGTTGTTCATTCACAGGCACCATTTTGGCACAGGTTGCGCCGCAGGCGGGCGCGGGCTTGGCTCGGTACTGCTTATCGACGCCCCGTTTCCCCCTAAAAGAGCGCGCTGGCCAGGCGGGTTCGCGCGGCCGCCACGGCGGGATCGGCCGGATCGCACAGCCGGAAGAGTTCCAGCAGGTGTTCCTTGCCCTGCTCCTTGGCCCCGGCTCCCAGCAGCCCGAGGGCGAGGTCAAAGGCCTCCTCGATGTTTCCGGCCCACGCCTGCGCATCGGCCCGCGCCAGGGTGTCCGCCACGGCGTCCCCCTCCGCCTCGATCACCTCGCGCCGCCTCTGAATCCGCCGGAACAGCGCGAGGTAGGCGGCGGCGCGGGTATCCTGCGGATCCCGGGCCAGCGCCTCGAAGAGCTGCCCGGCCTGCTCGTCATGCCCCTGGGCGGCCACGGCGATAGCGTAGTCCAGCTCGCTCAGGCCGCCCTGCTCCTCCGGGGCCTCGGCCTCCTCCTGCGGCAGGCCGGAAAGCTGGCCACCCAGCTGCGCCACCAGCGCGTTTGCCCATTGCGCGAGCGCCTCCCTGGGCTGCCCGCCCTCAAACGAGGTCACCGGGCGCCCGGCCGCAACGGCTACCACGGTGGGCAGCACCTGCACGCCAAAGACCTGCGCTACCTCCGGCGCACGATCCGCGTCAACGTAACCCACGAGGAAGGCCCGCTGAGCCTCCTGCGCTAAGGCTTCCAGATCCACCTTGAGCTGCTCCGATTCCGGGCTGCGCGGCGTTCCCACCAGCACCACCACCGGCACCTGGGCGGAGCGCTGCAATACCGCCGCCTCCAGGTTCGCGGCGCTCACCTCCGTGAGCGCCGGCACCTCCCCCGCCGGCGTCTCGCGCGCCTGGGCGGCGGCCTGCACCTGGCTAAGATCCACCGCTCCGTACATAAACCTATCGGGTGCCGTCATAATGCTCCTCTTTTCTTTCCTTCAACCGCTTCTCCACCGATTCCACCTTGCCGCGCAGCTGATTGCGGTAACCGGGGCGAATATCCGCCTTGAGCACCAAAGATACCCTCGGAGACACCGCCAGAACCGCCTCGGAAGCCTCCTTGACCACCGCCATCACCTCGTCCCATTCCCCCTCGATCAGGGTGAACATGGCGTTGGTCTCATTGGGTAAACCCGAGGCCCGCACCACCGCCACCGCCTGTGCTACCGCATCGGCCATTTCCGCCTCGCGTCCGGGGGTCTGCGTGGGGGCCACAGAAAAGGCTACGATCATGCGGCCCACTCTACTCGCGCCGGTTGAGGCGGATTGGCCGCGGGCAGATGGACGCCTCAGCCACCCATTTCCGCCGCTTACCTCAACCGCTCGAAGCAAAAGCGATGCCAATGGCGGCGCTCCTCGGCGCCCCCGTCGATCGGCCAGGCCACCACGTGCGCCATGCGCACCGGAATGATCTGGTGGCAGCCGGGGCAGCGATACTCCTTGAGCGCGCGTTCCGCCGTGATCGGGCGCATCATGTATCCCCCGATGCTCACCGTGTCCCACACCGCCCCCAGCGGGCGAGGGCCGTAGTGGCGTGGGGTGCCTCGACGGGAGCGCCGCTTAGCCATCAGAACAGCCGCAGCTCAGCGCTCTCGATGCCGCGCAGTTCCTGATAATCCAGCACCACGCACCGGATGCCGCGATCCTCCGCCAGGGTGCGCGCCTGTGGCTTGATCTCCTGCGCCGCAAACACCCCCCGCACGGGAGCCAGGAGGGAATCCCGGTTGAGCAGCTCCAGATACCGGGTGAGCTGCTCCACGCCATCGATCCCGCCGCGACGCTTAATCTCCACCGCCACCGTGGCCTGCTGGGCATCCCGACACAAAATATCCACGGGGCCGATCGCCGTGGGGTATTCCCGGCGAATAAGGCTGTACCCCTCGCCCAGGGTGTCAATATTCTCTGCCAGGAGTTCCTGCAAGTGCGCCTCCACCCCGTCCTTGACCAGACCGGGGTCCTCCCCCAGGTCAAAGGAAGCCTCATGGTGAATGGCCTCAATGGTGATCCGCAGCTGCTCCCCCTTGGAATTTTCCACAATCCACAGCCGGGCCCCCGTCTCCTCACCGTCCTCACCCTCAAGAGCAAGATCGCTCAGCGTGCACGGCGGGGTCATCCAATTCAGCGGCTTATAGGCGCGATCATCGGCATGAACGCTCACCGAACCATCGGCCTTGACCAACAACAACCGATCTGCCAGGGGCAGGTGGGCCTCCAGGCGGCCGACGTAATCCACCGAGCAATGGGCGATAACCAAACGCATGAACCCACCCTATCCGAGCAGACTAGCGACGCCGCAGCTGGGTAATCCGGCGCTTAAGCACCCGGTAGTTCGGGCGCTCCTGGCGCACGTCCGGGGCCGATTCCAGCCACGCCCGCAGGGCCATCTCCGTGCGGGTATCCACCGCGATCTCCCACGCCTCCCTGCCGTGCTTGAGCACCACGACTCGGCTGCCCTCGGCCATAAAAGAAGCCTCGCGCGCGCTCAAATCGCGATGCGAGGCAAGGCTCAAGGCTTGACGATCAAAAATCACATCAGCCACGGGAGCAAGCGAACGCAGCTTGTAATAACGCAGTTCCTCCCCCTCATAGCGCACCAACCCGTGCCGCCAGCCATGCGTGCCGGAGGCCGGAAGGGGGCGCAACACCACCGTGGTGCCCCGGGAGCGCAGGGCAAAAAACCGCCACGCCGCCAGCCCCAAGACACCGCCCAGCAGGATGACCACCAACCACACGGCGATGTCACTCACGCGGCACGCACCTCTTTTCACCCGCTATCCGGCCATGATGTTGAGAGGAATTGTACTAAAAAGCCCTCCCCCGGGCGAACCCGCGGGAGGGCTTTGAGCAAGAGAGCAGACTATGCCTGCGCTAAACGACGCTGTGCCTTCAACGCAGCATCGGCGCGGCTTCGCACCAGGTCATCCTGCGAACCCAGATCCGCCTGCGCGGCGGCCACGTCCACGTCGGTGGCCCACACGGCGTAATCGGCAAGGATGATCACCTTCTCCGCCGACACGGACAGGAAACCACCCTGGACGGCGGCCACGAGACGATCGCCGTCCACGGGACGAATGGTGACCACGCCGTTCTCGACCAGCTGGCCGAGCATAGGCTCGTGGCCGGGGAGCACGCCGATCTCACCCTCGGTGGTCTCGGCGGTGACAATGCTGGCCTCGCCGTGCCACAGCTTCTCCTCCACGGAGACCAATTCTACGGTGATGGCAGCCATGACTCTCCTACTTCTCGGTCAGCTTCTTGTATGCAGCCTCGACGTCGTCCAGGCCACCCAGGTTGCTGAAGGCCTGCTCCGGGTAGGCATCGAACTCACCGTTGCAGATGCGCTCGAAGGCGTCGATCGTCTCGGACAGCGGGACGTACGAGCCCGGATCGCCGGTGAACTTCTGGGCCACAAAGAAGTTCTGGCCCAGGAAGCGCTGGATACGGCGGGCGCGCTGCACCGTGATCTTGTCCTCCTCGGAGAGCTCATCCATGCCGAGGATCGCGATAATATCCTGCAATTCCTTGTTCTTTTGCAGAATGTTAATCACGCGCTGCGCCACCTCGTAGTGCCGCTCGCCCACGATGCTGGGCTCCAGGATACGAGAGGTGGAGGTCAGCGGGTTCACGGCCGGGTAAATACCCTTGGAGGCGATCGAACGATCGAGCTCCGTGGTCGCATCCAGGTGGGCGAAGGTGGTGGCCGGGGCGGGGTCGGTGTAGTCATCCGCGGGCACGTAGACGGCCTGCAAGGAGGTGATCGACTTACCCTTGGTGGAGGTAATGCGCTCCTGGAGCACACCCATCTCATCCGCCAGGGTGGGCTGATAGCCCACGGCGGAGGGCATGCGGCCCAGCAGCGTGGACACCTCGGAACCGGCCTGGGTGAAGCGGAAGATGTTATCGATGAACAGCAGCACGTCCTGGTGCTGCACGTCACGGAAGTACTCCGCCATGGTCAGACCGGACAGGGCCACGCGCATACGCACTCCCGGCGGCTCGTCCATCTGGCCGAACACCAGGGCCGTATCCTGAAGCACGCCCATCTCCTCCATCTCCAGGAAGAGGTCCGTGCCCTCACGGGTGCGCTCGCCCACGCCGGCGAACACGGACGTACCGGAGAACTCGCGGGCGATACGGGTAATCATCTCCTGGATCAGCACCGTCTTGCCCACGCCGGCACCGCCGAAGAGGCCGATCTTGCCGCCCTTCACGTACGGGGTCAGCAGGTCAATCACCTTGATGCCCGTTTCCAGGATCTCGGTCTTGCCCTCCAGCTGATCGAAGGGAGGCGGATCGCGGTGGATGCCCCAGCGCTCCACCTCAGCGTCATTGTTAATCTCCGGCGCGTCCAGGCAATCGCCCAGGGCGTTAAAGACGTGGCCCTTGACCACGTCGCCCACCGGCACGGAAATGGGGGCGCCACTGTCCTTGACCTCGGCACCGCGGATCAGACCATCGGTGGGAGCCATGGAAATGGTGCGCACGAGGTTATCGCCCAGGTGCTGAGCGACCTCCAGGGTGATGGTCTTGGCCACCGCTTCGAGGGTAACCTCCACCGTCAGCGCGTTGTACAGCGCCGGGAGTTCGCCGCGCGGAAACTCCACGTCGACGACAGCACCGATGACGCGCACAACACGGCCGGCGGTGGTCGCCTGCTGTGCATTGTGCTCACTGAGAGCTGTACTCATAATTAGTCACTTTCTCCGCTTTCGGCGAGCGCGCCAGCGCCACCGACGATCTCTGTGATTTCCTGGGTGATCTGCGCCTGACGTGCCTGGTTGGCCACGCGGGAAAGGTCGTTGACCAACGCGGTGGCGTTATCAGTAGCAGACTTCATGGCGGTACGGCGCGAGGCCGATTCCGCGGCGGCGGCTTCGAGGA
Source organism: Corynebacterium oculi (assembly GCF_001412105.1). Classification (GTDB taxonomy): domain Bacteria; phylum Actinomycetota; class Actinomycetes; order Mycobacteriales; family Mycobacteriaceae; genus Corynebacterium; species Corynebacterium oculi. The sequence goes on along the minus strand of NZ_LKST01000003.1, from coordinate 323,786 downwards.
AAATCGAAAACAGGCTGCGCGAGACGTACTTGGGAAGCAGCGCCTCCAGCAGCGTGTCCGGATCGGGCTCAAACTCGTAATCCGGCTCCGCCGTCCCTGCCGTAGAAAGAAGATCCTCGCCCTTTTCCAGGGGAACGTCCTCAAAAACCGGCTCGATGGGCAGCAACTGGTGCGCGCGGGCGGTCTGCGTCAGCATGGACACAAACTCCGTGTACACCACGTGCACCTGGTCAAAGCCCTGGGTATCGGCCACGCCCTCGCGGGCGTGCGCGGTGCCCTCGGAGCCCGCCAGGAAGCCCTGCACGAGGTGCTGGCGCACGTCGTGCGTGGCGTCCCAGCTGGGGTCCTGCGAGAAACCGGACCACGACCCCGCGACGGCCTCGCCACGGAACTCGTAGTAGCCGATGCCCTTGGTGCCGGTGACGAACCGAACCACCTCGTAGCCGCTGTCCTCCAACATGCGGGTCAGTTCGGCGGCCTTCTTGAGCACGTTGTGGTTATAGCCACCACACATGCCTCGATCCGACGTCACGACGAGGACGGCCGCAACCTTGCCGTTTTCGCGCTTGTGGAGCATGGGGTGATCGAGCGAACTCGCGGCGGCGAGCCGCTCCACCACGTTTTGAATCTCCGTCGCATACGGTGCCGCGGCCTGAACGCGCCCCTGCGCCTTGGTAATGCGCGAGGTAGCGATCAGCTCCTGAGCCTTGGTGATCTTCTTGGTGGAATTGACCGACCGGATACGGTCGCGCAGTTCTCGAAGATTAGCCATGGAATGCCCTCCTCCCTTCTTGCTTGATGACGGTCATGGTATTCGGAATCATCTCCGCTACTTAGGCCGTCTTAGCACGGGAGACGTTGAGCTGGTTCTTCTTCACCTCGGAAGCAGCCAGGGCGTCCACCTCGGGTTCGTTAATCACGGGGGTGCCATCGCTGGTGCGGAAGGAAGCCGTGAAGTCCTGCGACGCCGCGAGCAGCGCCTGCTTGGACTCGTCGCTCAGCGCCGGGCCGCCGTCGATCTGCTCAAAGACCTGCGGGGCGTTAGCGTGCAGGTACTCCTGCAACTCCGCCTCGAAGCGGCGGACATCGGCCACCGGAACCACGTCGAACACGCCCTCGCCTGCCAACCAGATGGACACCATCTGGTACTCCACCGGCTGCGGGGAGCTCTCCGGCTGCTTCAGCAGTTCCACCAGGCGCTGGCCGCGCTCAAGCTGCGCCTTGGACGCAGCATCGAGATCGGAGGCGAAGGTAGCAAAGGCCTCCAGGTCGCGGTACGCGGCGAGATCCAGACGCAGCGAGCCGGCAACCTTCTTCATGCCCTTGGTCTGCGCCGCGCCACCCACGCGGGACACGGACACACCGACGTTAATAGCCGGGCGCACACCCTGGTTAAACAGGTCGGACTCCAGGAACACCTGGCCGTCCGTAATAGAGATCACGTTGGTGGGAATGAAGGCGGACACGTCGTTCGCCTTCGTCTCGATGATCGGCAAGGCCGTCATGGAACCCGCACCCATGTCATCCGACAGCTTGGCGGCGCGCTCCAGCAGGCGGGAGTGCAGGTAGAACACGTCACCGGGGTAGGCCTCGCGTCCCGGGGGACGGCGCAGCAGCAGGGAGATCGCGCGGTAGGCCTCGGCCTGCTTGGTCAGATCATCGTAAATCACCAGGACGTGATTGCCCTGGTACATCCAGTGCTGGCCCAGGGCCGCACCGGCGAAGGGGGCCAGCCACTTGAAGCCCGCGGCATCGGAGGCCGGAGCGGCCACGATGGTGGTGTACTCCAGGGCACCCTTTTCCTCCAGGGTGCGGCGCACCGCGGCGATCGTGGAGCCCTTCTGGCCCACGGCCACGTAGATGCAGCGCACCTGCTTGTTCTTGTCGCCGGACTCCCAGTTGGCCTTCTGGTTCAAGATGGTGTCGATGCAGACGGCCGTCTTACCCGTCTTACGGTCACCAATGATCAGCTGGCGCTGACCACGGCCGATCGGCGTCATGGCGTCGATGGCCTTGATGCCGGTCTGCATGGGCTCCTCCACGGGCTGACGCTGCAACACCGTGGGGGCCTGCAACTCCAGCACGCGGTTCTCCTCGGCGTTGATCGCGCCGAGGCCGTCAATGGGGTGGCCCAGGGGGTTAATTACGCGGCCGAGGAACTCGTCACCGACCGGAATGGACAGGACCTCGCCGGTCCTCGTGACCTCGTCGCCCTCCTTGAGGGACTCGAAGTTACCCAGAACCACCACGCCGATGGAATCGGTCTCCAGGTTCTGTGCGACGCCAATCACGCCGCCGGGGAACTCAAGCAGCTCGTTGGTCATTGCGGAAGGCAGACCCGAAACCTGGGCAATGCCATCAGCCGTGGAAATGACCACGCCGACCTCCTCACGGGAGGCCTCCGCGGAGAAGCTCGAGGTGTAGTTCGCTATCGCGCTACGAATCTCATCGGAGGAGATCGTCAGCTCCGCCATGTTCTTCCTGCTCTCGGTTGAATCGTGCAAATCGTCAATTTTCTCTGGTCCTAGGCCAGCTGGGCGCGGAGCCTACGGATCTTACCGGCGGTAGAGCCATCAATGCGCTCATCACCCACGCGGATCGTCATGCCACCGAGGAGGGACTCATCCACCTCGGTAAACACATCCATCTCCGCTCCGTAAATGCGCCCCAGTTTCTGGGCAAGCGCCTGCTTCTGCTCCTCGCTCAGCGGCCCCGCCGAGGTCACCTTGGCCACCTTGCGTCCGCGCAGGTGCGCGGCCTCGGCGGCCAACGCCGCAATATCGTCAATGGGGTTGTTCTCCGGGCGGCCAATCACCTGAAGCGCCAGCGCCTCGGTGTACTTGCTCACCTTTCCATAGAGCACGTTCGCCAGCAGACCACGCTGCCGGGAGCGCGCCACGGCGCGCTCGGACAGCAGCTGCGTGAGCTCGGGGTGGCGCTCCAGGAGGCGGCTGAGCTCAAAGAGCTCGCCCTCCACCTGCTCCAGCGTGCCCTCCAACTCCGCGCCGCGCAGCAGCGCTCGGCGGCCCAAGACCACCAAGCCCGTGCGGAACTCACGCGGGGTGGACCAGCGCGCACCGGCGGATTCCTTGAGCACCGTCAACGTGGCGGGGGATACCTTGCCTTCAAAAACTTCGGCAATGAGCCCCTGGCGCTGCTGGGCGGTGGAGGAAGCCTCCGCCACGGCCACGCGCAGCCCGCGGTGATCGTCAAGGAACTCGACGGCATCAAAGAGCTCGGCGCCGAGGGTGGCCGCCGTGACCACGGAGCCCGCGATCTGGGTGTCCAGGCTCTGCGCTACCTCTGCCAGTGCTTTGCGGCTCGCTGCGTGCATATCGCTCACTTTCCTGCCGGGGCGACGGAATCGAGATCCGCCAGGAAGGAGTCGATGGTGCCCGAGCGCTTGGTGGCCTCGGACAGCTCGCCACCGAGCAGCTTCTCTGCCAGGTTGATGGAGTTCTGGCCCATCTCCTGACGCAGCTCGGTAATCACCTGCTGGCGGGAAGCCTGAAGCTGCTTCTCACCGGACTCGATGATGCGGTTGGACTCCTCCGCCGCCTGGGCCTTCATCTCGGCCTCGATCTGCTTGCCGCGCTCGCGGGCCTGCTCGCGGATCTCCGCGGCCTCCGCACGGGCGTCGGAAAGCTGGGCGTTGTACTTCTCTAGGGCCGCCTTAGCTTCAGCCTGTGCAGCCTCCGCGCGCTGGATTCCACCTTGAATCCTGTCCTCGCGTTCGGTCAGGACCTCCTGGAACTTAGGAAGAACCAGCTTCCAGAAGAGCACCAGGACAACAAGGAAGCAAACGGCGGACCAGAAGATGTCATACGGCATGGGCAGCATGGGATTGTTGCCCGTGGAAAGGGGCAGATCCCGCTCTTCTCCCGCCGCGAGAACGCTTAATACGTCCGTCATCTGTAAAGGACCCTTCGTTTCGTGGCTGACTTGTTACAGGATGAAGCCGGCAACAAGGCCGATGAGGGCGAGGGCCTCGGTGAAGGCAATACCCAAGAACATCGTGGTACGGAGCTGACCGGCCATCTCGGGCTGGCGGGCCATGCCCTCCAGGGCCTTGCCCACGAGGATACCGATACCGATGCCGGGGCCGATAGCGGCCAGGCCGTAGCCGATGGCGCCGTAACCCTGTACCTTGGCGGCTTCGTCAGCGGCAACGAGGATGATGTCTTGCATTTCTAGTCTTTCCCTTTCGTGTTACCCGGCCCCAGGACGTGAATCCAAGGCAGTTCTGCGGCCGAGCGAGAAGTGTGTGGGGTTAGGGCCGTCCCTGATCGGGACGATAAGGATCAGTGTTCATCTGCATGCAACGACAATTCGATGTACACGGCCGAGAGCAGGGCGAAAATGTATGCCTGCAAGAAAATGACCAGCAACTCGAAGAGCGTAAACGCAACGGCGGCAACGAGGGTCACTGCGGACATAGCCGTCCAGCCATTGAACTGGAAGAAGAAGAAGTTCGTGGCGGAGAACAGCAGAACCAGAATCATGTGGCCGGCCAGCATATTCGCCATAAGACGAATGGTGAGCGTGGCCGGACGCAGGATAAAGGTGGAGAAGAACTCGATCGGCACCACCAGTACGTGGAGGAGCGGAGGCAAGTTCGGGATCACCACGGAGGACTTCACGAACTTGAAGAACCCGTAGCGCTTCGCACCCGCGTAGATAAACACCACATATCCCGCCAGCGCCAGCACCAGCGGCATGCCGATGCGGGCGTTGGGCGAGATATTAAGGCCCGGAATAATGGCAGGAAGGTTCATCGCAAAGACGAGGAAGAATACCGTGGCGATGAAGGGAAGGAAACGACGCCCCTCCTTCTTGCCCAGGATGTCCTCGGCGATGTGGACCCGCACGAAGTCCAGGCAGATCTCCGCGAAGTTCTGCAACCCTGACGGAACCAACTTGGGATTCCGCATGGCTATGACGAAAAAGAGTGCAACGATTGCCGCCATCAGGAGGCGGACGAACATCAGACGGTCTAGCGCGAACCAGTCATTGGCAAAGCCGGTCAGCCACAGGCCTACCGGATCGCCATTCTCGTTCACATGCCCCGGGAAGAATTCGTGATCCAGTGAAGGCGGGTGAAACTCGCCTTTAAAGGCCAAAGTTGTAACGCTCAGCGATCTCTCCCGTGTTCGGGCCGTGGGGAGACGAACTCCCACGGTGCGATGGACGTCTTACATGCTCACTGGCTCCGCCGTGGACTCCGTCGCACGTCTACGGAACGAAACCAGGGGTAGGACCCTCGCCCCTCGCGCAGCCTCACGCTGCCAAGAAAACGACGGCCGGGTTACCCGCGCTACATAGTAGCAGGTGCAAGGATAATCCACTTATCCGGCTTCACCCCCGTTTTCGGGTGCTTCACAGACCACCCCACGCCGGACTGGGCATTTTCTCAGCGCAAGCCCAGCCTCGACGCACCGCGCCACCGAGTCGCCGTACCACCGGTGGGCGCCCCTAGACGGACGGGGACGAGGGAGACTCCGTGTAGGTCACCCGCGAGGTCAGCACGCCCCAGGTCTCCGAGGCCAGGACCACCACCAGCACCACCACCACCGTGACCAGCAGCGCCCAGCGGTCATAGAAGTCCAGGCCGGAGATGCCCCACATCACCAGCATCACCAGTACGAGCTTCAGCAGCCAGCTCCCCAGCACCACCGCGCCGGTAGTCTGCGGGGAGGTCCGCGAGGTCAGCAGCACGCTGGCCACGGTCATGAGCACAAAGCCACCCCCCACGGCCGCCCCCACGAGCACCCCCCATACCCCCGGGAGCCCCGCGATCCACCCCCACAGCGCCAGCGAGATCACCGTGATTCCGGCCAGCGCCATGCTTCCCAGGCGCAGGGCGCGCAGCAGCGGGCGGCGGGGATCGTCAAAGTTTTCTTCTTGCACGTCACTCACCCGGCCGAGTCTACCCACGGCCCCCTCGCGCACCGCGAGCCCTACCCGCTCACTTCCGCCCCGGTACATCCCGCGGCCCGGCGGCGCTTCAGCGGCACCGCCATGAGCCCCGCCGCCACCAGGAGCGCTATCGCCGTTCCGGCCACCGCCACCAGTGGCGGCACCACGGAGAAGGAGACGGCCCCGAAGGCCACCACCGATACCCATAGGTACAGCACCAGCACCGTGCGCCGGTGGGTGTGCCCCAGGGAGAGCAGGCGGTGGTGCAGGTGCAGGCGATCGGCGGAGAAGGGGGAACGCCCCTCGGAAAGGCGGCGAACCACGGCCATCACGAGGTCCAGCACCGGCACGAACACCGCCGCGAGCACCACGATCAGCGGGCTCATCAGCGCCACCACGTCCACCGCGCCATAGAGGGACATGTTGATCTTCCCCGAGGCGGAGGTGGAGGCGGCCGCCAGCAGCAGGCCGATGAGCATGGCCCCGGAGTCCCCCATGAAGATCCGCGAGGGCTCAAAGTTATGCGGCAGGAAGCCCGCGCACATGCCCACCAGACCCGCCGCGATGATCGCCGGGGGGTAGGCGGAGACCGTGCCGCCCTGATCGTGCAGCACGGTGAGGGAAAAAAGCAGGATCGCCCCGCCGGCGATCATGCCCAGGCCCGCGGCGAGGCCGTCGAGCCCATCGACGAAGTTCACGGCGTTGATGAGCAGCACCGTGAGGAATACCGTCAAGATTGTAGACTGGACTTGATCGAGCACCACCGTGGTTCCCTCCCCCACGGGGAGATACAACAGCGTCCAGGAAAGCCCCAGCAGGCTCATCACCACCGCGCTGAGGAGTTGCCCGATGAGCTTGGTGAGCGCGTCGAGTTCATAGAGATCATCGACGATCCCCACCACCACGATCGCGGCCCCCGCCCATACCACGGCGTTCATTTCCGGGGTGATCGGCATGAAGCCCCGGGTGAGCGCGGGCAGCTGGTTGGCCACCAGGACGGCGGAGAGAAAGCCCGTGAACATCGCCACGCCACCCAGGCTCGGCGTGGGCTGCACGTGCACGTCGCGGGCGCGGATTTCCGCCACCCGGCCCGAGCGCAGCACCAGATAGCGCACCGCGCCGGTGGTCAGGAAGGTCACGGCGGCCGCCACCAGGAGCACCAGCCCCAGTTCCCGCAGGGGCACGCCCTCCACGCCCACCCCCATCTAGGCCGCTCCCCCGGGTTCCGGGGCGCGCAACCGGGCCGTCGGAAGCCCCAATACCTCCGCGATCTCCTCGGCGCTCACGGCCCCCTCGCGCAGGATCGTCGGCGTGTCCGCCGTGAGGTCCACGATGGTGGAGGGGCGTCCCACGGTGGCGCGCCCGGCGTCGAGGTAGGTGTCCACGGCGTCGCCAAGCTGGCGCTGGGCCTCCCCGGCCGTGGTGGGTGGCTGATGCCCGTGCAGGTTCGCGGAGGATACGGCCATCGGGCCGACCTCGCGGAGCAGCTGCACGGCCACCGGGTGATTGGGCATGCGCACCATCACGGTGCCGTGGGTATCTCCCAGATTCCAGGGCAGCGAGGGCGCCTGGCGCACCACCAGGGAAAGGCCACCGGGCCAGAATGCCTCCACGAGGGTGCGCGCGGTCTCGCTCATCGAGTCCACCAGCCCGGCGAGCGTGTCCCAGGAACCCACCAGCACCGGCACCGGGTGATCCGGCCCGCGCCGCTTGGCCGCCAGCAGGGCCGCCACCGCCTCGTTATTAAAGGCATCCGCGCCGATGCCATAGAGGGTGTCCGTGGGGAGCACCACCAGCCGCCCCTCCCGCGCGCTCTGCGCCGCGGCGGCAACGATCTGTGCTCGGGTGCGGGCGTCCATGCAACTGACAATGGCCCCCATAGGGTGAACCCCTTTCCTTCCCTTCGCGGGTCGCGGCAATTAAGGTCAGTTGCCCAGCTTACTCGCTGTGACAAAACGATCCCTACCGGAGAGATCGGGCAGGGCCACCGGGGCGCTCAAAGCCGGGCACCGCGCCACCACCCGCGCAACGTCCGCCGCGGTGGCGTCGTCATGCTCGATGCCCACCAGACCCCCCGGCACCAGCAGCGCCGCGGCGGGTTCCACCAGGCGGTTAATCACGCCCATGCCATCGGCCCCGGCAAAGACCGCCTCGTGGGGATCGTGATAGACCTCGGCGGGCAGGTCGTCCGCCTCCGGCACATACGGCGGGTTGCTCACCACCACGTCCACCCGGCCCGCCAGTTCCGCCAGCACCCCGGGATCGGTGGCATCCCCTTCGCGGAGTTCCACCCCCAGGGGGTCGAGGTTGCGGCGCGCCCACCCGGCGGCCTCGGGGCTGCGCTCCACGGCGACCACGCGGGCGTCGGCACGGGCGTGGGCGATATAGGCCGCCAGCGCCCCCGATCCGGTACACAGGTCCACCACGAGGGGCTTATCGACGCCCCGCAGCGCCCGCACCGCCCAGTCCGCCAGCACCTCCGTCTCCGGCCGGGGAATAAACACCCCCGGCCCCACGGCTAGGCGCAGCGGCCCGAAAGGAGCCCACCCCAGGAGGTATTGGAGGGGTTCGCGGCGCGCGCGGCGGCGGATCAGTTCCGCGTACTCCGGGGGCAGGGTGGCCTCGCGCCAGCCCACCTCCAGCGGGGAGCAGCCCAGCAGGTGCGCCGCGATCTCCCGGGCATCCACCTCGGGGCTGGGCACCCCGGCCCGGGCCAACTCCTCACGAGCCCAGGCGAGTTCCTCGCGCAGGGTCATTCTGCCTCGAGGCGCTCGGCGCGCTCGGCGGCCTGCAAGGCGGTGAACAGGTCATCGAGGTTGCCGTCAAGAACCTGGTCAAGGTTGTTGGCCTTGAACCCAATGCGGTGATCGGAAATGCGATTCTCCGGCCAGTTATAGGTGCGGATGCGCTCGGAGCGATCCATCGTGCGCACCTGCTTGGCGCGCCCCTCCGCCGCCTGGGCCTCGGCCTCGTCCTCCTTGAGTTGCTGGAGGCGGGCGGCCAGCACCTGCATGGCGCGGGCCTTGTTCTGAATCTGCGAGCGCTCCTTCTGGCAGGTCACCACCAGGCCCGTGGGCAGGTGGGTGATGCGCACGGCGGAGTCCGTGGTGTTCACGCCCTGGCCGCCCTTGCCGGAGGAGCGGTACACGTCAACGCGAATGTCCTTGTCGTCGATCTCCACCTGCTCCACCTCGTCCGGCTCCGGGTACACCAACACCCCGGCCGCCGAGGTCTGGATGCGCCCCTGGGACTCCGTCACCGGCACGCGCTGCACGCGGTGCACGCCGCCCTCGAACTTGAACACGCTCCACGCGCCGTCGCGCGAGGGGTTCTTAGCCCGGATAGACAAGGTCATGTCCTTGACCCCGCCGAGGTCGGACTCCGCCAGCCCCAGCACCTCGTAGGCAAAGTCGTGCTTATCCGCGTACTTCTCATACATGCGCACCAGATCGCCCGCAAAGAGCGCGGCCTCCTCGCCACCGGCCCCGGCCTTGATCTCCATGATGATGTCATCGCCATCGTGGGGATCGCGGGGGGCCAACAGGTCCGCCAGTTTTTCCTCCAGCTCCACCCGGGCGGCCTCCAGGCGCTCGGCCTCCGCCTGAAACTCCCGGTCCTCGCGCGCCATCTCGCGGGCGTCCTCCGCGTCGGTGCGCACCTGCTCAAGGTCGGTGGCCACCTTCACGATGGGCTGAAGCTGGGTATAGCGCTTGGAGAGTTTACGGAACTGCGCCTGATCCCCGATCACCTCGGGATCGGCCATCTGTGCCTCGATGCCCTGGTACTCGGAGAGCACGTCATCGACGGCTGAAACCTGATCCGCCATCTTAGGAATAGTCCTCCTCGTCCCCACGGGCGGCCATCGGCGCGGAGGAGGCCACCTGCATGAGGAACTCGCCGTTATTCTTCGTCTTTTTCAGCTGCTTCATCAGCAGGTCAATGGCCTGCTGGTTGTCCAACGCCGCCAGGATACGCCGCAGCTTATGCACCAGGCGGGCCTCCTCGGGGGCCAGCAGCAGCTCGTCCTTGCGGGTGCCGGAGGGGCCCACGTCCACGGCCGGGAACACGCGACGCTCGGAGATCTTGCGGTCCAGCTTCAGTTCCGCGTTGCCGGTGCCCTTGAATTCCTCGAAGATCACGGTATCGCCCGCGGAACCCGTCTCCACCATCGCGGTGGCGATGATGGTCAGGCTGCCACCGTTTTCGATGTTGCGCGCCGCGCCCAGGAAGCGCTTGGGCGGATACAGGGCGTTGGAGTCCACGCCGCCGGAGAGAATACGCCCGGAGGCCGGGGAGGAATTGTTATAGGCGCGACCCAGGCGGGTGATGGAGTCCAGCAGCACCACCACGTCGCGCCCCTGCTCCACCAGGCGCTTGGCGCGCTCGATCGCCAGCTCCGCCACGGCGGTGTGCTCGCTCGGCGGTCGATCAAAGGTGGAGGCGATCACCTCTCCGTTCACGGACCGCTGCATGTCCGTGACCTCCTCCGGGCGCTCGTCCACCAGCACCACCATGAGGTAGCACTCCGGGTTATTGGTGGAGATCGCGTTGGCCACGTTTTGCAGGATCGTGGTCTTACCGGCCTTGGGCGGGGAGACGATCAACGCGCGCTGCCCCTTGCCGATGGGCATGATGAGGTCGATCACGCGGGTGGTGAGGATCTTCTGCTCCGTCTCCAGGCGCAGGCGCTGGTTGGGATACAGCGGGGTGAGCTTGGCAAAGTTCGGCCGCTGCCGGGCCTCGTCCACCGTCATGCCGTTGACGGTGTCCACGCGCACCAGGTTGTTGTACTTCTGTTTGTTACGCCCGTGCCCGCGCGTCTGCGTCTGGCCCTGCTTGACCTGGCCCACGATGGCGTCGCCGCCGCGCAGCCCGCACTTGCGGATCAGTTGGTTGCTCACGTACACGTCGGCGGAGGAGGGGTGGTAGCCCGTGGTGCGCAGGAAGGCCACGTTGTTATCTACCATGTCCAGGATGCCCGCCACCTGCTCCAGTTCCTCCGGCAGCAGCGGCTCGTTGTGCTCGCGCGGCTCGCGTCCCCCCTCGTTGCCCCGGCCCCGGCGGTTATTGCGTCGATTGTTGCGGCGGTTATTGCGCCCGGCGCGGGAATCGCGCTGTTCCCTGTTCTCACGCCCCTCGCGGTGCTCGGCGTCTCCCCGGGAATCCTCGCCGCGCTCCTGCGGATCGTTATTGCCCTGCTCGGCGGCGGAGTTGTGATCCTCGCGGTGCTGTTGGCGGGCCCGGTTGCGGCGCGCCCGGCGCGCGGCGGCGCGGGACTCGTAGTGGTTGCCCTCCTGGTTGCCCTCCGCGTGCCGATCCGCCGCCCCCTCGGAGCGCTGAGACGGGGCCGCCTGCGTGCCCGCAGAAGCCTCGGCGCGGCGATCGTCGGCGGCCCCGCGGGGCGCCTGCCGGGTGGCATCGCCGGGGGTGTCCTCAACGATGACCTGGTCCACCAGTGCCTCTGATTCTGTTGCCCCTGTTGCCCCTGTCGCCATTGTCCTCGTGCTCTTTCTCCGAGTAGTTGCGTGCGGCCCCCGGCCTTGAATAGCGTCAATCAACTCGGATTTGCGCAGCCCCGATATTCCTTTGAGCCCCATCTGTGCGGCCACGGCGCGCAATTCTGGAATGCGCAGGCTCGCCAGGTTCTGCTCGGAACCACCTGGTTGGGTGGTGTTCTCCGGTGTGGTCACAGATGTCCTTTCATCGCTTGACCGGAAGTGATGTGAGATAAGCATGGGCGGATATTTAAACCCATTCTCCGGTGGTACCGGATGCTTTGTCTGTAATTAATCCGGCGCGGCGGCACCATCCTGCCTCACGCCCACGGCGAGAAACGAGGCGACAATGCGAAAGCCGTGCCCGTGGGATGTTCCCTCAAACGGTTCTGAGAGTAATGATGTGCCCCACGTGGAAATCATCAACCCCACGATCATGCCGACGCCGCAGCAACGCGGCACAGGCACGCCACAAAGGCGCCTGGGGATTGATCCTCACCCAGTGTAACGCATTCACCCCGCCCATATGTACCCGCCCCCAATCATCGCGCCGGTTAAAGTAGAGGCCATGCAGTCCACGATGCAGGACATTCCGCTGTCCCTCGCCAGCATTCTCACCTACGGCGCCAGCGTCCACGGCGATACCAAGGTGACCACCTGGGAGGGCGGGAACGGCAGCCACAGCACGTTCGCGGAGGTCGGGGCCCGCGCCGCGGCCCTGGCGCACGCCCTCCACGATCAACTCGGCATCACCGGGGATCAGCGCGTGGGCACGTTCATGGATAACTGCACCGAGCACCTGGAAACTATCCTGGCCGTGCCCGCGATGGGGGCGGTGCTCACCCCGCTGAATAAGAACCTCATGGATTCCCAGGTCCAGCACATGATCCATCACGCGGAGGTGGAGGTCATCGTGGCGGATGCCCGCCTGGCCGGGAAGCTGCGCGGCATCGTGGAATCCTGCCCCAGCGTGCGCGCGATCCTGTTCACCGGGCTGGGCACCCTGCCGCAGGAAGGTTTCCCCGCCACCGTGGAGATCCACTCCTACGAGGCGCTTCTCGACGGCCGCCCCACCGTCTACGAGTGGCCCACCCTCGACGAAAATACGGCTGCCGCCCTGTGCTACTCCACCGGCACCACCGGCCCGGCGAAGCCCGTGGCGTACTCGCACCGCTCCATGTATCTCATGGCGATGGAGTTGCGCACCACGGATTCCTTCGCCATCACCGAGGGCGAGTCCTTCCTGTGCTGCGTGCCCATCTTCCACGTGCTCAGCTGGGGGGTGCCTTACGCCGCCTTCATGGCGGGCGCACCCCTGATCTTCCCCGGCGCGGATCTCTCACCCACCACGCTGGCCGATCTCATCGCCGCCACCCACCCGCGCGTGGCCCACGGGGTGCCTACCGTGTGGATGCAACTCATCGTGCATTACCTGCACCATCCCCCGGAGCGCATGTCCCTGGTGGAGATCTACGTGGGCGGCTCCCCCGCCCCGCCCATCCTCATCCGCATGTGGGAGGAGCGCTACGGCGTGGACGTGATCCACGTGTGGGGCATGACGGAGACCTCCACCGTGGGCACGGTGTCCCGGCCTCCCGCGGGTGTCTCCGGGGAGGCGCGCTGGACGTACCGGATCAGTCAGGGGCGTTTTCCCGCCTCCCTGGAATACCGGGTGGTCAATGATGACAAGGTGGTATCCGCGACCGATCGCAACCAGGGCGAGATCCAGGTGCGCGGCAATCTCGTGGCCGCCCGCTACGCAGGTTCCCCGGAAGAGCAGCCCCCGGAGCAGTTCACGGCCGACGGCTGGCTGCGCACGGGCGACGTCGGCTCCGTCACCTCCGATGGCTACCTCACCATTCACGATCGCGCCCGCGACGTGATCCGCTCCGGAGGCGAGTGGATCTACTCCGCCCTCCTGGAAAACCTGGTGATGGAGGCTCCCGAGGTGGTGGAGGCCGCGGTGATCGGCTACCCGGATAAGAAGTGGGGCGAGCGTCCCCTGGTGGTCACGGTTCTGCACGAGCCCTTTCCCCCCACCGCCGAAACCGCGGTGGCGCTGCGCGAACGGCTGCGGGCCTCCCTGCCCCACTGGATGCTCCCGGAGTACTGGACCTTCGTGGACAGCATAGACAAGACCTCGGTGAATAAGTTTGATAAGAAGGATCTGCGCAAGCACCTCGCGGCGGGCGAATACGAGGTGATTGCGCTGCCCGGCCCCGGGGACAAGGCCGAGAACCCAGAAAAGTAATTCAATTCACACCGAAGCAACGTCGAGGAAACAGCGCCCGGCGGTTACAATGATGTATCTTCCAATCCGCTTTTCCGCATAAGGAGTATTCGTGCCCGAGGCCTCACCGCGCACCCCGCGCGCTGCCACCGAGCTTTTCCCCGAGGCCCTCACCCTCAGCCCCAAGCAGAACCTCGTCCTGAGCACCCTGCGCGAGTTTCCCCACGGGGCCAGCGCGGCCGACCTCGCCGCACGCCTGGGCATGCACGCCAATACCGTGCGCGGGCATCTAGAGGAACTCCTCGCGCACAAGGCCGTCAGCCAGCACTCCGCCCCCGCCCAGGGGCGGGGCAGGCCCACCCTCATCTTTCACGCCAGGGTTCCCGATACCCGGGCCGTAGCCCAGGAATACATCAACCTCATCGGGCATCTGGCCCAGGCCATCGAGCCGGAACAGGCCCGGGAGGTGGGGCGGCGCTGGGCCCAATCCGAGGGCCCGGGCACCGTGGAGGAACTGGTGGAAAAACTCCAGGAACTCGGCTTTCATCCGCAACTGCGCGAAAAGGATCACGCCCTGGATCTCCGCGCCTGCCCCTTCATCAAGGACTCCACGCCCCCGCACCCCTCGGTATGCGGCATGCACGAGGGGTTCTTTCAGGAGTTCCTCAGCGCCCCCGAGCACACCCGCGTGCTCCCCCTGCGCACCAACTGCACCTGCACCATCGTGCTGGACGATGACGACGCCGCCTCCGGCTAGGCCGTGCCCACCTGCACCGTGGGTTTAGCCGCCACCTCTAACTCGTGCACCGTCAGGCCCGCCGCGCGGGCCTCATCCAAAATGCCCCGCTCCACTGGCTCGGTGGAGAGCACCATCACGGTGGGGCCCGCCCCCGAGAGGTACGCCGCATAGCCCCGGTTGCGCAGGCGATTGACCCACTCCGCCGTCACCGGCAGCACGTCCGCGCGGTAGGGCTGGTGCAGGCGATCCCGCGTGCCCTCCCACAGCAACTCCGGGTGGCTTTGCAGCGCCACCGTCATCACGGCGGTGCGCGAGACGTTAAAGCGCGCGTCCGTGTGGGTGACGTGGCTGGGAAGCACGCGGCGCACCGCCTGCGTGGAGGCGTGGAAGTCCGGCACCAGGGCCGTGGCGCGAATCCCCTCGTGCACCGGAATGGACACCGCCCGGTACACCGGCTGGCTGCGCCCGTCCACGGGAATCTCCGTCCAGGAGACCACCGCGCGGCCCAGCACCGAGGCCCCGGCGTTATCCGGGTGCCCCTCAAAGGTGGAGGAGAGCTGCACCAGGCGCTCCTCGTCCAGGGGGAAGCCGGCCAGGGCGTTGGCCGCCAGCGCCCCGGCCACGGCGGCGGCGGCCGAGGAACCCAGGCCCCGCGACTGCGGGATCGTGTTGGTGCACACCAGCCGCAGGCCGGGGGCGGTGACGTCCGCCGCCGCCAGGCCCGCGTGTAGGGCCTTCACCACCAGGTGCGAGGAATCGCGGGGAAGATCCTCCTCCCCCTCCCCATGGATTATTACCTCCAGGCCGGAGGCGATCACCTCCACCTCCACGGTGTCGTAGATGCTCACCGCCATACCCAGGGTGTCAAAGCCGGGGCCAAGGTTGGCCGTGGAGCCGGGCACCCGCACTACCGCGCGGCGGCCCACCTCTAGTTCCACGCTCATATCGCGCCGTTCTCCTTTTCCGTATCCGTTTTAAGCACTCGCCCGCCGCGATATCCGCCGCGATATAAGGAACGCGGCGCACACCACCAAGGCCCCCACGAGCACCGAAAAGACGCCGTCCTCCGCGTCAAAGGTGTGCTCCCCCAGGTTCGATTCCACAATCCGAATCAGGAAGAAAAGCACCCCTAATCCCGCCGCGGCCCTGGCCAGATGGAGAAATATCTCCTTGGCAGAGGCAAGGTAGAGCAGGCTCAGGGCGGCGCCGAGGGCCATTCCGCCGGAGGCCGCGATGCTCACGAGGAAAACCTCCGTGGATTCCTCCCTCATCAAGACGCTCCCGGCATCCAGCAGAAAGAGCAGGAGGGCAACCAGCGTCACACCGGCACGCGCCCTCACGCCGCTCACCGCTACTCCGCCATCCGAATCACCGTGTCCACGGTGAGTACGTCATCCAGGGTAGCCAGCTCCGTGACCGTGGCGTCCAGGCTCTCCTCGGAGGCCTCGTGGGTAAGCAGGATCAGGCGGGCGGCGTCGTCACGCTCCTCCTGGCGCACCGTGCGCAGAGAGATACCGTTCTTCGCGCACACCGCGGCAACCTCCGCCAGAACACCCACGCGATCGCGCACGTGCATGTCGATGTGATAGCGGGTGGGCACCTGGCCAAAGTCCGCCAGCGGCAGGTTGGCGTAGGTGGACTCCCCCGGTGCCCGGCCGCCGTGAACCTTGTTGCGCGCCGCGCCCACAAGATCGCCCAGCACGGCCGAGGCCGTGGGGTTACCGCCAGCGCCATTACCGTAGAACATCAATCGACCTGCCGCCTCTGCCTCGACGAATACCGCGTTATAGGAACCGTTCACGCTGGCCAGGGGGTGATCCCGGCGCACCAGGGTGGGATGCACGCGGGCGGAGACGGAATCCTCGCCCGCCGCGCTGCGAATCCGCTCGCAGATGGCCAGGAGCTTGATGGTGTAGCCCGCGTTCTTGGCGGCCTCGATGTCCTGCGCGGTGATCTTGGTGATGCCCTCGCAGTACACATCCGAGGCCTTCACCCTGGTGTGAAACGCCAGGGAGGCCATGATGGCGGCCTTGGAGGCGGCGTCGTGGCCCTCCACGTCGGCGGTGGGATCGGCCTCCGCGTAGCCCAGGCGGGTGGCCTCGGCCAGCATGTCATCGTAGGAGGCGCCGGTCTCATCCATCGCGTCCAGAATGAAGTTCGTGGTGCCGTTGACGATGCCGGAGATCCGCTCGATCTGGTCACCCGCCAGGGAGCGGCGCAGCATACCCACCACGGGGATCGCGGCAGCCACGGCGGCCTCGAAGTAGAGGTCTACCCCGGCCGCCTCGGCGGCGTCGGCAAGCTCATCGGCGTGCGCGGCCACCAGGGCCTTGTTGGCGGTGACCACGGACTTTCCGGCGTTGAGCGCGGCGAGCACGAGTTTCCGGGGATACTCGATGCCGCCGATCACCTCCACCACGATGTCCACGTCCTCGCGGGCGATGAGTTCCATCGCGTCGTCGAAAAGCAACTCCTTGGGTAGCGTCCTGCTGTGCTTGGTGGGGTTGGACACCGCCACCCCGCGCAGCGCCAGCGGGCCGCCGATGCGGTGGGAAAACGCCTCGGCGTTGGCCTCCATGAGTCGGCGCACCTCCGAGCCCACGGTGCCGTGGCCCAAAATAGCCACGCCCACCTCGCGCCCCTGCGGCACGTCCGACATTGCGGTTACCTCACTGGTGGTGCTCATAGTTCTCCCAGAATTCGTTGCTCGTACCCTTATCTGTCTTTTCCGCTAACTATAGCGATCTCCCCCGGTCAGGACGCAGGCGAGCAAGCCCGGCCGCGGGCACGAAGCCCCGAGCGCTGCGCCCGCGCAGGTACAGGCCACGCGGGGAGGAAACGCACCCGGGCGAACGATGAAAATAATTACCCTGCCCGGCGGGGCATTAGGCCCCCAGCTCCCGACG
The DNA here is from genome assembly GCF_001412105.1 of Corynebacterium oculi. Lineage (GTDB taxonomy): Bacteria > Actinomycetota > Actinomycetes > Mycobacteriales > Mycobacteriaceae > Corynebacterium > Corynebacterium oculi. The sequence goes on along the minus strand of NZ_LKST01000003.1, from coordinate 306,500 downwards.
CCGCCGGGTGGCCACGCGCAGCCGCTCAGTCCGCTTCTTCTTCTCTTCCTTTTGCAGCTTGTTGAAGATCTCCTCGTCCTCATCGTTATAGGAGTAAAACGTCCGAAAGACGTAAGGGATCACGAGAGCCCCGATCGTCACCCCCCCCCACGCCCAATCCCAATCCGCGACGATGACCCCGCCCACGAACGCCACCGTGGCCACCGCGCCGAACACGGCGTCGATGGCCTGCACGGTGTGCCCGCGCCGCAGCAGGGAATCCAGCTCGCGCTGGGTCTCGCGCTCGGCGGTGGGGGCGGGCTCCTCCGGCTCGAGTTCCGGCAGATCCCCCAGTACCGCCGCCACGTCCTCCCGAGTGCGGGCCACCGCAGCCCGGCCGGTGCGCTCCTCGAACTCGGCAACGTCGATGAAGCCGCGCACGAAGTACTCGCTTAAGGATTCCAGTGCGGCACTGCGTTCCCGGTCGCCCACGCGGATTTCAGCGTCTCCTTCCCGCTTTTCGGGCACGTCGGCCTCCTTCTCCCCTAGTCTTGCTCCAGCGCTAATATATCCGCCACCGTCTCCCGGCGCAGCATCACGCGCGCCTTACCGGAGGTCACGGTAATCACCGGCGGGCGGCCAAAGGCGTTATAGCGGCTCGACAGCGCGTAGCAGTACGCGCCCGTGGCCGGGAGAGCGAGCAGGTCACCGGGGCCGATGTCATCGGGAAGGTGCGCGTCCTCGATGAGGATATCCCCTGACTCGCAGTGCGAGCCCACCACGCGGCTTTCCACCGGCTCGCCGTCCACGAAGCGGGAGACCACGCGGGCATCGTACTGTGCGCCGTAGAGCACGGGGCGGATGTTATCCGAGATTCCCCCGTCCACGGAGAGGTAGCGGCGCGTGCGTTCGTCCTCCACGTGCACGTCCTTGACGGTGCCCACGGTGTACACCGTCACCGTGGAGGGGCCGGCGATCGCGCGGCCCGGCTCCACCGTTACCGTGGGCGTGGGCAGGCCCCGATCCCGCGCGTGCTGACGCACCTTATTCAGCAGATCCTCGGCCACCGCCGCCACGTCCAGCGGCTGCTCCCCCGGCAGATAGGCGATGCCATAGCCGCCGCCCAAGTCCAGCGTGGAGAGTTGCCCGGCCAGGCCGTCGCGCCCGCCGGGGTGGAGGGCGGGAAGTTCCTCAAGGATCTGCTCCACCAGCCCCAACACTCGCTCCGCGGCCAGGGAGAAGCCCTCCGCGTCAAAAACCTGCGAACCCACGTGGCAGTGCAGCCCCACCAGGCGCAGGTGCGGGCTTTCCAGCGCCTCGCGGGCGGCGCGCAGCGCGGAACCGGAGGCCAGGGAAAAGCCAAACTTCTGATCCTCGTGCGCCGTGGCGATGGCCTCGTGGGTGTGCGCCTTGATGCCCGGCTTCACCCGCACCAGCACCGGCTGCACCACCCCGGCCTCCCGCGCGGCCTCGGCCAGGCGGCCTATCTCCTGGAAGGAATCCAGGATCACGCCCCCCACCCCTTCCTCCACGCAGCGGCGCAGGAACACCGGGGTCTTGTTATTCCCATGCGCGGCGATGCGGCCCGCCGGGAAACCCGCAGCCAGGGCGATCTGCAACTCGTTATCGGAGGCCACGTCGAGGGAAAGCCCCTCCTCCTCCACCCATCGCGCCACGGTGCGGGTGAGAAAGGCCTTGGCCGCGTAGTGCACGTTGGCCGCCCCGCCAAAGGCCTGCGCCATCGCGCGGCAGCGGGAGCGGAAATCCGCCTCGTCGAGCACCAGCACGGGGCTGCCGTACTCCTCCACGATCTCCGGGAGCGGCACCCCCGCGATTGTCACCACGCCGTCCTCCTGGCGGCGGGCGTGAGCGGGCCACACGTGGCTGGGCAACTCATTGAACGTATCGGCGTCCATCGGTTCCTTTGGCACTTCTTCGGGCGGGCCGGGCTGCGCCCGATGCTGCCGCGCACTGTCACGGATAAAAACGTATGCGCGTTAGGCTACACCGCAGCCCCGCGCGCACACTACTTTCCGCCCCCTTTACATGCGGTCTCTCCCCTCCATGCGCCGCCTTACATGCGCTCGGGCGCGCGCACCCCCACCAGGTTCAGCGCATTGGCCAGCACCAGGCGCGTGGCCCCCGCCAGGGAGAGCCGGGCGGTGTGGATCGGGGCGAGGTCCTCCCCCTCCTTGGGCAGAATCTGGCAGCGGTCATAGAAGCGGTGGAACACCCCGGCCAGCTCCTCGCAGTAGCGCGCCAGGCGGTGCGGCTCACGCAGCTGCGCCGCCGCCTTCACCACGGCCGGGTACTCGCCCAGCGTGCGGATCAGATCGCCCTCGCGCTCGTGGACGAGCAGGGAATAATCCGGGGCGTCCTCGGTGAGCGCCCCCACGGCCTCCGCCTTCCTGCGCAGCGAGCACAGCCGCGCGTGCGCGTACTGCACGTAATACACCGGGTTATCCGCGGACTGCGAGGCCCACAGGCCGAGGTCGATGTCCAGGGAGGAATCCACGGAGGATCGCACCAGGGAGTACCGCGCGGCGTCCACGCCAATGGCCTCCACGAGGTCATCCAGCGTAATCACGGTGCCCGCGCGCTTCGACATGCGCACCGGGGTGCCGTCCTTGAGGAGGTTCACCATCTGTCCGATGAGCACCTCCACCTGATCGGCGGAGTAGCCCAGGGCCTCGGCGGCGGCCTTGAGGCGCTTGATGTAGCCGTGGTGATCCGCGCCCAACATGTAAATGCACAGGTCGTGCCCGCGGCCGATCTTGTCTCCGATGTAGGCGATGTCGCCGGCGATGTAAGCGGCGTTGCCGTCCGACTTAATCACCACGCGATCCTTATCATCCCCAAAGTCTGTGGTACGCAACCACCAGGCCCCGTCCTCGAGGTAGAGATTACCGTTTTCCTTCAGGGTGGCCACGGCGGCGTCCACCGCGCCGGACTCGAACAGGGAGTTCTCGTGGAAGAACACATCAAAGTCCGTGCCAAACTCGTGCAGGGACTCCTTGATATGGCTAAACATCATGTCCACGCCGAGGTCCCGGAAGATCTCCTGGGTCTGCTCCGGAGCATGCTCCAGGGCGTCGGGGCGCTTTTCCAGCACCGCCTGGGCGATGTCCGCGATGTAATCCCCGCCGTACCCGTCCTCCGGGGTGGGCTCCCCCTTGGCGGCGGCCACCAGGGAGCGGGCAAAGCGATCAATCTGCTCGCCGTGATCGTTGAAGTAGTACTCCCTGGTCACCTCGGCGCCGGAGGCCTCCAGCACGCGCCCCAGGGAATCGCCCACGGCCGCCCAACGGGTGCCGCCCAGGTGAATGGGGCCGGTGGGATTGGCGGAGACGAACTCCAGGTTCACCTTGGTGCCCCGGTAGAGGTCGCTGCGGCCATAGTCCGCGCCTTGCTCCCACACCTTAGCGATGATCTCTCCCTGGGCGGCGGCCGCCAGGCGCAGGTTCAAAAAACCCGGCCCGGCGATCTCCGCCGAGGTAATCGCCTCCTCCTGGGCTAAGGAGTCCGCCAGCCACTGTGCCAACTCGCGGGGATTCGCCCCGGCCTTCTTGCCCACCTGAAGCGCCAGGTTGGTGGCGTAATCGCCGTGCTCGGGATTGCGCGGGCGCTCCACCGTGACCTGCTCGGGCAGCACCGAGGCGTCGAGGTTGTGCTCGGCCAGCACCAATGCGGCGCGGCGACGAATCAAAGAAGAAAGCTCAACAGGGGTCATAACCCGGAAGTCTAGTCCACCCCTCGGTGTTTTCCGCGCCGCACCCCGCCCCCGAGACCCCACTGTGATATAGCTCTATCCTGCGCCTCTGCCCCACGCCTACCCCACGCTGGATTGCAGGAACACCAGCAGGCACATTCCCGCCAATAGCGGCAAGGAATACCGCACCGCAGAACCCAGAATCCTTGACTCCCCGCCCTCCATCTGCGCGGCCGCCGCCGCGATGGCGGCCGTCTGCGGGGCCAGCATCTTGCCCAGGGTGGCCCCGGAAGTATTGGCCGCCACGAGCAGGGCGGGATCGGCCCCCACCTGGGCGGCGGTGGTGGCCTGCATCTGCGCGAACAAGGCATTCGAAGAGGTGGCCGAGGCCGTCACGGCCGTACCCAGCCACCCCAACACCGGGGAGATGAGCGGGAACGCCGCCCCGGTGGCGGCCAGCAGCGCGCCAATGGCGGCGGTCTGGCCGGAGAAATTCATCACATAGGCCAGGCCCATCACCGCAGCGATGGTGAAGTAGGACATCCTCATGCGCACGAGGCCGCCGCCCAGCTGCGCACAACCCCGCCGCCAGCCCAGGCGATAGGCCCCTCCCTCATCGCAGGCGCTCAGCACCGCCACCGTGATAAGCGCGCACAGCATCAAGATGGTGCCCGGGCCGGAAAGCCAATTCAGGGTGAAGGTGGTGCCCAGGCGCGGCCACGTGATGAGCACGTCTGTGCTGGCCAGGGCTGCCGGAATATCCACGCCGATCCGCCACAGCTTGGCCACGGCAAACACCGCCACGATCAGCACGTACGGAAACAACGCCAGGCCGATCCGCGCCGGGGTCAGCGCCCGGGCCGACGCCCCCTGTGGGTTCTGGCCCGAATCAGCCTGGGAGGCCTGATCCGGCGGGGTGACCGGGCGCCACACCCGAAGCCACGCCAGGCCCGCCGCCAGGGAAAGCAGGCAGGCCACCACGTCGGTGAGTTCGTAGGCGAAGTAATGAGCGGCCAGGTACTGCCCGCCGCCAAAGGAAACCCCCAGCACCAGCGCCATCGGCCACACCTGGCGCAACCCGCGCCAGCCGTCCATGATGAGGCACAGCACAAACGGCACCACCAGCGCCAGCACCGACACTTGTTTGCCCACGAGCCCCGCGACCTCCTCCGCCGGAAGCTGCGCCAGGGCCGCACCCGTGGTCACCGGAATGGCCATCGCACCGTAGGCCACCGGCGCGGCGTTGGCCACCAGAGTCACCAAGGCGGCTTTTAGCGGCTTCATGCCAATCGAATAGAGCATGGCCGCCACGATGGCGATCGGAGCGCCGAAACCCGCCAGGGCCTCCAGCAGGCCGCCAAAGGCAAAGCCGATGAGCATGGCCTGCACGCGCATGTCTCCGCGCCCGATCTTGGAAAACACCAGGCGCAGATCATCGAACCTTCCCGAGGCCACGGTGAGATCATAAATCCACACCGCGGCGATGATGATGTAAATGACGGGGAATATGCCGAAGGAAACCCCTTGGGCGAGGGCCAGGAAGGCGTTCATAGCCGGGGTATCAAACAGCGTGACGGCCAGGATCAGGCCCACCACCGCGGAGCCCAGGGCGGCCCACAGGGCCTTCCACTTGAGCCCCATGAGAAGAACAAAGAACGTGACAAGCGGGGTGACTCCCGCCAGGGCGGCAAGCGCAAGCGAATCCACGATGGGTTACCTTTCTCCGGCCGTGCGTCCGGCACTGCGCTTAAGTATCGCAGACCCCACGGGCCACCAGAACTTTCGTGATAAGACTCACGGAGGTGCCGGTTCGCTACCCTCGCAGGCATGGGTTTTCTCCGCGCCATGCGTATCGACGTCCCACCAGAACGGCTCCCCGAGGGCTACCTCGCCAGGGTGGCTGCCGTACGCCACCTCACCCGCCAAGAACTACGGTTCCCCACCCCCGTCACCGTCCTCAGCGGAGAAAACGGCGCGGGAAAATCCACCCTCATCGAGGCCATCGCCCTGGGCATGCGGTTCCAGCACCAGGGCGGCACCCGCAACCTCTATACGGATAAGCGCAACGACGTCTCCCGCCTCCACGAGGTCCTTATCCTCACCCGAGAGCGCAACCCCCGCCACGGCTACTTCCTGCGCGGAGAAACCCACTTCAACGTGGCCCTGGCCTACGGCGCGGAAGAGCCTCCCGGAGACATTCACCTCAACCACATGAGCCACGGGGAGTCCCTCATGCAGGTGATCCTCCACCGCTTCCACCCCGGCGGCTTTTACCTCCTCGACGAACCAGAGGCCGGACTCTCCGCGCTACGCCAGGTGGAACTCCTCGGCCGCATCGCGCACCTGGCCGCGCGGGGAGCGCAATTTATCATCGCCACCCACTCTCCCATCCTCATGGCCGCACCCGGCGCCACGATCCTCGAACTCAACAATGCCGGGATCACCCCCATCGACTTCGACCACGCCGGCGCCGTGTCCGCCACCAGGGAGTTCCTCGACGACCCCGAGGGCACCGCCCACTACCTCGTGGAGACCGATCATGCCTGATCTCTTTGTAGAATCCTTCTTTCTCTTCCGCCCTCACCACCGCAAACACGCGCTACCGGAGTGGGCGGCGCGTGTCCCGGCGATCCGCGCAATGGAACGGGAACCACTACCCCTAACCGCACCCGCCACCTTCATCACCGGGGAAAACGGCATGGGCAAGTCCACGCTCATTGAGGCCATCGCCGTGGGGTGCGGGTTTGACCTTCAAGGCGGATTTCATGGGGCGCATGGCACCTCCCCAAGAAACACCGATGTGGGCGAAAGCCCCTTTCGGGGCGTAGCTTCCGTCACACGCGGACGACGCCCCCTGAACGGCTACTACCTGCGCGCCGAGACACACATCAACGGCCACTCCGGACGCCAGATGAGCCACGGCGAGTCCGTCATGCACACCATCGGAGAGTACTTCCACGCCAACGGTCTTTATATCCTCGACGAACCCGAGGCCGGCCTCTCCGTTGCCCGCCAGATGGCCTTGCTCGCGGAACTACACGCCCTGGTCAGCCACGGCGCGCAGATCATCGTGTCCACCCACTCCCCCATCTTGCTCTCCCTGCCCGGGGCGGCGATCTGGGAGATCATCGAGGCGGGACTCTGCTCCGTTTCCCTCCGGGAGACCACCGCTTTCCGAGCCACGCGCGACTTCTTCGACGATCCGCACGGCATCGCGGCGTTCGTGGCGGACACGATGAGGGCGGAATACTGATCAGCACTCCGCTCATGGGGCCGGTTAGGTTTGTTTCCCCGCCGGTGATAGAATCACTGCGTTGCTCATCGACGATGGGCGCATGCCTCCGTAGCTCAGTGGATAGAGCGCCGGTTTCCGGTACCGTAGGTCGCAGGTTCGACTCCTGTCGGGGGCACTTTTTGTAACCCCAGGCTTGAGCAGGGAAAACACCCCGCAGCCTGGGGCTGCACTATATTTAACCGAAACTCTCTCCATCATGCCCCCTCCCCTTTGCGTTCTTTATTTGCGCTACCCACATAAAAGAGAACCCCTGGCCACCTTCGTCGAATCACCAGAAAAGCCCAGGAGATGAACCTGGAAATTCGCTCGCGCGGGCAGAACCTAGAGGGATGGTGGGAGGAGTTTAACGTGGAAAACGCCCACACCGCCGATATTCTTTACGCCGTCATTGCCGGAAACGCCGAATCCACCTCTCCCGAGTTTCCTCCCGAAGGCGACCCGGTATGCCTGGGCATTTACACCACGCAGGAGGAAGCGGAGATCGCCGTGCGCCCTCGATCACAGTGGTCCGCGCGGAACCGGCAACCCACCTCGATCCTCCCGTTTCGCCTGGGGTGGAAACGAGACGAGTTCTTCCCCGACGGGAGGCCCTGGCCGCCAACTACTGCGTAATCGCTTCCCACCACGCACAGCAACCACGGTAGGGTTAGCAAGCGTGTTGCGCACCATGTTGAAATCAAAGATTCATCGCGCCACGGTCACCCACGCGGATCTGCACTACGTGGGTTCCTGCACCATCGACCAGGATCTCATGGACCAGGCCGGTCTCCTGGAAGGCGAGCAGGTGGACATCGTGGACATTGATAACGGTCACCGGCTGACCACCTACGCCATTGCCGGTCAGCGCGGCAGCGGCATCATCGGCATCAACGGTGCCGCCGCACGCCTTATCTCGCCGGGTGACCTCGTTATCATCATCGGCTACGCGATGTACTCCGAGGAGGAACTGGCCGGGTATAGCCCAAGCATCGTGTTCGTCGATAAGCACAACGCCCGGGTGGAATACGGCCACGATCCCGCCCACGCCCCGGCCGACTCCGGCCTGCTCGATCCCCGGGGCGGGCAGGCCTCCCGTTAAAGGCCCAGCGAGCGAGCGCCGGACATGGCCCGCCGCATGTTCGGGTGGTGTGCCGCCGGGGAATTGGGTGCGGCTCAGGCGTGGTGGCGGCTTCGCCAGGGGTTGAAACACCCGGTGAGATCGCGCATGAATCTATGATTTTATTTTTCTACTGCGCGCGCCATGTGGGCGGATTTTCCGCAGGGAAAGTACCCCCGCTATCCCTCATTCTTTTTTGCATCGCCTCTTTCCACGTCCGCGCACAGCGTGCCGGTAAAACCGGGCGCGCCGGGGACGTTATTGACCGCCAGCACTCCTCGAAGGAACTCCCCCAGGCGCTCTGCCTGCCCCTCGGTGAGGTGATCAAAGATCAACCGGCGCACGCTTTCCACGTGTTCCGGGGCCGCACGGTGCAGGCGTGCCATCCCCTCGTCCGTGAGGGAGACCTCCACCCCCCTGGCGTCTCCCTCGCTGCGCCCCTTGTCCACCAGGTTGCGCTTGACCATGCGGGTGACTAGGTGCGAGGCCCGACTGCGATCCCAGTCGAGGGAGTGACATAGATCCCGCAGCCGCATGCGTTCCCCTTCCGCCTCGGAGAGGGTGGCGAGCACGGCAAACTCCGAACTGGAGAGATCCTGCCCCACCTGAAGCGTCTCATCAAGAACGCGATCAATCTTCCTCATGACGGCCAGGAGGAGCCGCCACAGCGCTTGTTCTTCCTCCGTGAGCCACCGCGGTGCAATTGCCATGAACCTCACCATAGTCAGGGGCTCGCCCCCGGAAAAAACGTGTTGCCCAGGCCATACAACTCCGCTCGGCGCGCGCGAGAGGCGGCCGAGGAACACCCATCGCCAAAAAGTTGACACATCAATATATGTGGTTATGATGGCTCTCATACCACCAAGAATCGGTACCGCGCACAGCGAGTACCCGGCAGAAAGGAAAACAACCATGTCCAACCTCAACGGCTCCTACACCCTCGACGCCACCCACAGCACCATCGGCTTTGTGGTTCGCCACGCCATGATTTCCAAGGTGCGCGGATTCTTCCGCTCTTTCGAGGCGAATATCTCCGTGGACGCCGAGGAACAATCCCGCTCCTCCGCCACCGCCCGCATCCAGGTCGATTCCATCGACACCGGCAACGCTGACCGCGATGCGCACGTCAAGGGCGGTGACTTCTTCGACGCAGAGTCCTTCCCGGACATGACGTTTAGCGCCACCTCCTTTGCCATCGAGAGCGAGACCTCCGGCACCGTCACCGGCGACCTCACCATCAAGGGCACCACCAAGCCCGTGACCTTGGACGTGGAGGTATTCGGCCAGGCGGAAGACCCGATGGGCAGCACCCGGCTGGGCTTTAGCGCCACCACCACCATTAACCGCAAGGATTACGGCATCGACTTCCAGATGCCCATGAAGGCCGGCGGGCTCATGCTCTCCGAGGAAATCACCATCGAGATTGAGGGCTCCGCCGTCAAGAACTCTTAAGGTCCTCGATCCGATAGTCGCGCTGTTTGACCACCTGCGCGTAGCGCTGCGGCACGCAGGTGAGCACGAACACCTGGTGGGTTTCCCCCACCTGGCTCAGCAGCGCGGCCATGAGAGCCAGGCGCTCGGGATCGGTGCTGCCCAGGGCGTCGTCGATAAACACCGGCATGGCGTCGCCCACCAGCTCCGCGATGGCAAAGCGGGTCACCAGCGCCACCTGTTCCTGCGCTCCCCCGGAGAGATCGTCTACCGCGATATTCAGCCCGCCCAGGACGCGCTCCCCCACGCCGAGATGCTCGGTGAGCCGGAACTCCACATCGCGCCCAAACACCGTGCGCCCCAAGGCTGTGAGTTGCCGGGCAAACGGCCCTGCATAGCGGGAACGCGCGGCATCGCGGTGGCGCAGCAACACCTCCCGCACCGTCTCCACGGCATGTGCGCGGCGTTGCACCGCCGCTAATCGACGCCCCCCTGCCTCCGCTTGGGCCTCCGCCTGCACCAGGCGCTCGCCCGCACCATTGGCGGCCTCGATGTGGCTGCTCAGGCGGTCGAGTTCCCGGGTGGTGCGGGACATCTCCTCGCGCAGGCTCTCGCACCGCGCCTCGGCTCCCCGCCAGAGCCGCTCGCTTTGTTCGGGATCGGTGCCCTCCTCTGCCCTTTTCGCCCGCTCATAGGCCACCTGTACGGAGTCCCGGCGCGCGGCCGCCTCCTGCTCGGCGGCTTTCAGGTTTTCCTCGGGATTCTCCTTGTCCGCCTGCTCCAGCTGGGCCTTTAGGTCTGCGTGGCGCTGAGCGGCCAATTCCTTGCCCGTCTCCGCCCGAGCCAGGCCCGCCACGGTGGGGCTTTCCCTTAAGTCCTCCACGGTCTGCGCCGCGAGGTGATCGGCCTCCTCGCACTCTTCTACCTCGCGGGAGGCCTCTTCCTCCGCCTCCTCGGCCTGCGCCGGGGTGGGAATATCCGCGTCATCCGCCACCCGGGCGCGCAGGTCCTCGTATTCCGCGCGCACCTCTTCCGGCCGGTGCCCTTGCAGCGCCGCCTCGCGCTCTTTGTGCACCAGGGCACGTTGCTCGGTGGCCTCCGCAGCGGCGCGTGCCTCATCGAGGGAGGCGCACTCCAGCGCCGCCAGGATCTCGGCCAGGGCCTCTTCGGCGGCGGGCACTGGGTCCTCCCTCTGCCCCTCGCCCTGGGAGTACACGGCGGTGACCTCCCCGATCTGCACGCGGGTACCCTCGTGTAGTTCCACCTCCTGCGGTAACGGGGTGGGGGTCTCATCGAGGAGCACCGTGGTGTCCTGCGGGCCGCTCAAGAGCAGCCGCGCGGTGGTGCGACTGCGCACCGCCTGCGCCACGCGCACCTCGCTATAGGCATTCTCTGCCTCAGCAAGCTGCGCCTTGGTCACGGTGCGGCTGTCCAATCCGGCTAGGCGCTCATCAAACTCCGCCACCCTCGCCAGCAGTTCCTCCGCCTCGCTCAAGCGTTGGCGAGCACTCGCCACCCGGAGGGCTTTCTTGGCTATCGCGTGCTTCTTCTTCGCCTCGGCCAGGGCCTTTCGGCTGGTTTCTCGGGCGGCCACGGCCTCAGTCAGCGCCGCGCGATCCCGCCGCGCTGCCCGTCGCGCCTCCTCGTATTCCGCCTCCAGGTCATGCAGCGCGGCAGCGGACTCCTCGCACTGCTTCCTCAGACCACGGCGCTCCGCGCGCCGTGCCTCGGCGGACTCCCAGAGCACGGTGGCATCCCGCAGTTCCTGTTGCGCCCGCGCGCTCTCCTCGGTGGCCTTGGCGGCCGCCTGGTGCCGGGCCTGCGCTGTGGCGGCGGCCTCCTCGGCCTCGGGAAGATCCCGCCGCGCCTCGGCCTCGCGGCGGCGCAGGCTCTCCACCTTATCCACCTGCGCGGCCAGGTTCTCCATCTCCTCGCGCACCTGGGCCAGGTTCTCCCGCGCTTGGGTGTCCTCCTGCTGTGCCGCACGCAACTCCCCGCGTGGTTTTCCCCCCTCGGTGTAATAGCGCTGATATTCCTGTGCCACCGCCGCCAGCAGCGCGGAATCCGCCTGGGAATCCTGGGCCTCGTTACCCGTGTGCTCATCGAGCACCCTGGTCAGGGAGGGAATACCGGCCGCCTGGGCGAGGGCCACCGCCTGCCCTTGTTCCAGGAATAAGGCGTTAAGCAGGTGCTCATCGGTGTGCTCCGCCAGCAGCCGTTCCAGGCGGTCATCGGCCTCTCGCCCGCTGAGATTCTCCGTGTCCGCGCCGCTCAGGCGCAGGGTGCACATGGGCCTGCGCAGCCACCTCTTGGTGATCTCCACCTCGTAGGGGCCCACCGTGGCCGTCAGGCTCACCTGCGGGGCCTCGTCCGTGCCCACCGGCTGCCACGTCTTGACCTTCTTGTTCTTGGCGGAATGCCGCTCCCGGAGCACCGCACCCACCGCCTCCATGAGAGTGGACTTGCCCTGTTCGTTATCCCCGGCGATCAGCACCACCCCCCGCTCGGGGACGTCGCTAAGCTCCAGGTGTGGAACCCCCCGGAAGTTGTCCACCACAAGGCTGCGGATTTTCATGCTCGCTCCTCCACTCGCGCGCTCAACCGCAGCAGGAGGTTCACCGCGTCCGTCTCATCATTGGCCACTAGTTCCTGGAGGGCCTCCGCCGCGTAACCCCGCATATCCGTTTCCGCGATCTCCTCCGGGCTGGGGGCAAGGTGCAAGTCCATGAGGCGGCGGCGTTCATAGAGCGCCGCGAACACCGGCTCTAGCCTCTCGATCCCGGCCTCCAGGGTGCGCATATCCGCTAGCCCAAGCGTGCCCCGTAGGGAATATTTCACCACCGTGCGCTCCTTGTGCGGGTAAGCCTCCAGCGCGGCGAGAAAGTCCGCCACCTCCTCGGCCGTATTCACCTCCGCGTCCAGGGCCTCAAAGAGCCAAGTTCCCACGGCGATCTTTTCCACCTCCACCCGCGCATTGGTGGCGGAGGTTTTTTCTATGCTCACGCACAGGACGTTGCCGGAGTCCACCTCGCCGCCGCTTTTCCACTGGTAGTGATCGTGAAAGTCCGTGGTTTCCGGGGCCCCGGAGAACCACACCCGGCCGCTGCGGCCCACCTGCTGCGTGGAATGGGTATCCCCCAGGGCCAGGTAGTCAATCACCCCGGCCTCCAGGGCGCGTTCCGCCTTGGCCAGGTCGATCAGGGCGGGGTCGGCCTCTCCCGTGCGGCCCTCCGCCTGGCCGTGTCCCACCGCCACCCGCACCTCCTGGGTAGGCTCCAGCCCCGCCAGGGCCTGGGCTACCAAATCGGTGCTCGCGTACTTGGCCTTCAGCGGTGCGCCCACCACCTCCACGCCCTCGCCCACCCGCACTGGTTGGTGATCCCGCAGAATGGTCACCCCCGGAATATCGGCGGCGGCATAAAAGGGCGAGTCCGCCACCAGGGGATCGTGATTGCCCGGGAGCAGCAGCACCGGCACCCCCATGCTGGCCAGCGCGTCCAGGGCGCGGCCCTGGGTGCGGCGGGAGAGACTATTTTTATCAAAAACATCGCCCGCCATCACCACAAAATCCGCTCCCCGCTCGCGGGCAATCTCCCCGATCCTGCGCACCGCGTCCAGGCGCGCGGCGTCGAACCGGGCCTGGGCGTCCTCGTCGAGGAACCAGCGCGTCATCCCCCATTGCAGATCGGACGTATGAATAAACGTGGTAACGGCCATGTCTCCCCCTTATTGTTGCACCAAGAAATCGTACATATCCTCTATATCGGCCACGGCGCGCAATTGCTCCACTGCGGTGTAGGACACCGTGCGCATGGCCTTGTGCAGGAGGTCAAGATCCGAGTCCTCCAGCGCGGGGGCCACGGCCGGATCGGGCAGCGCGGGCAGGGCCGCGCCCTGCCAGAAGCGGTCATCGGTGGCCTGGGCGGATTCCTCCCCCACCCGCCGGGCCTGCTCTACCATCTGCCGCTCCACGGATTCCATGCTGAGGCCGCGAAGCTCAAAGAGCTTAGAGGGGCGCTCGGCTATGCGCTGCGCCACCACCTCCGCCACCGCCACCGCGTGCTTGCAGATGGGGCTGCGATCCGGACAATCGCAGCGAAACGTCACCCCCTCGCCCACCAGGGAGTCGAGCACCTCGGGATCGAGATCGCCTCGCCGCGCGCGTTCCAGGCTGCCGCTGGTGGCGGCCAGCGCCCGGGGAACACCCGTGAGGTCATCCGGGCCGCGCCGGGGCAGGGCGATCACCACGGCAAAGGGTTCGTTATGGCTGCCCGCCACCTGCGCGGTGATCCTGCCGTGCTCCAGTTCGAAGGACAGCACGTGCCCGGTGCGAGCGTAGTCCCGTCCCCGCCGATAGCGGTCGGGATCGGCGGGGGCCAGGGCGTCGATAAGCCACTGCGCGGCGGCCGGGTAGGCGGGGTGCCGACGCACCTCGGAATTGGTGCGGGACGCCTCGGGGCGACGCTTCGAGGAGCGCGCGCCGAAGTTCGCGTAGATGACGTTGTCCTGTCGAGGCCGGATGGGCCGAGTGGAATCGGACACGGCGCGTACCCCCTTTCCTGCGATGCTACTGCGATGCTTCCCGTCCACGATAGCTCATCAGGTGCGCCAAATCCTCCGGGGAAAGCTCGGTGATCCATCCCTCCCCCTCGCCCACCACGGCCCCGGCCAGGTGGGTTTTGCCGTCGAGAATATCCTGGATGGACTCCTCCAGCGTGCCCGCCGTGATCATCTTGTACACCTGCACGTTCTTGTTCTGCCCAATGCGGAACGCCCTATCCGTGGCCTGGTTCTCCACCGCCGGGTTCCACCAGCGATCCATGTGCACTACGACGGAAGCCGCCGTGAGGTTAAGCCCCGTGCCGCCCGCCTTGAGGGAAAGGAGCATGGTGGGCGGGCCCTGTGGGTCCTGAAAGCGCTCCACCATGCGGTCGCGCGCACCCTGGGAGATACCGCCGTGGAGGAAGTCGATCTGCTCGCCCAGCCGCTCGGAGAGATAGGGCTGTAAGATCTCCCCGAAGGCGCGGTACTGGGTGAAGATGAGCACGCGGTGGCCCGCCGCGAGGCTGTGATCCAGAAGTTCCACCAGTTCCGCCACCTTGCCGGAGCGGTGCGCCCCGCGCAGCGTCACCCCGGAGCCGTCACCCAAAAAGTGCGCGGGGTGATTGCATATCTGCTTGATCCTGGTCAGGGAGGCCAGCACCAAGCCCCGGCGCGCGATCCCCTCCACCTCCTCAAGCCTGCGCTTCATGTCCTCCACGTAGGCGGTGTAGAGGGCCGCCTGCTCCGGGGTCATGTTCACGGTGCGCACCTGCTCGGATTTCTCCGGGAGGTCATCAATAATGCTCGGATCGGTTTTGAGCCTGCGCATGATGAAGGGGGCGGTGAGCAGCCGCAGCCGCTCCGTCATCTGCTCGTCTTGCTCCCGCTCGATGGCCTTGGCAAAGTGGTTGCGGAAAAACGACGCCGATCCCAGCACGCCGGGGTTGACAAAGTCCAGGATCGAGCGCATTTCCGAAAGCCTGTTTTCAACCGGGGTGCCGGTGAGCGCTATGCGCTGCCTCGCGGGAAGCGAGCGCACCGCCTTGGAGGAGCGGGTGGTGGAGTTCTTGATGTGCTGGGCCTCATCCAGCACCACGTGATCCCAGTTCACCTTGGCGCACTGGGCGTGATCCCGGTTGAGCACGCCATAGCTGCTAATCACCAGGTCCGTGCGGGAGACCTGACGCTGGAACTGCTCGCCGCGCAGGCGGGCGTTCCCGTGATGCACCAGCACCCGCAGGTGGGGCACGAAGCGCCGGGCCTCCCGCGCCCAGTTTCCCACTACCGACGTCGGGGCCACCACCAGCGTCGGCCCGGTGCTCTCGCCGCGCGCGTGCTCCACGGCCAGCAGGGTCAGCAGCTGGAGGGTTTTTCCCAGGCCCATATCGTCGGCCAGGACCGCCCCGAGGCCGTTGCGGGACATCCAGTACAGCCAGTCCACGCCGCGACGCTGATACTCACGCAGCTCGGCCTGCACCGCCTCCGGTATCTCCACCCGCTGCGGGGCGGGGGTGTCCGTGCCTCCCAGCAGCGAGGAGCACCAGGTGGAGCCGGTGAACTCCACCGGGTCCGAGGCCCCTGAGGAATCTGCGGACATCGCCTCCAGGGCGATCTGGCGCAGTTCCGCCACGGAAACCTGCCCCTGGTGTTCCTGTTCCTTATGGAACTCCTCGCGCAGGCGTTCCGCCTCGGCCGCCAGGTTCTCCCAGCCGGGCTCGTTATTGGCCCGAGCCAGCTCGGCCCGCATGGCGGCCTCCTCCATGCGGGCCTTGCTGCGCTTGCGGGAGTTCTGCGCCAGTTCCTCCATGTAGGCCGTGATCTTGGACAGCGAGGAGGTATCCGCCATCACCCATTCCCCGCGCAGCCGGATCAGGCCGGATTTGGAGCGCACCAGTTCCGCCATTTCCGCGTCGGTGAGTTCCGTATCCCCCACGGAGAGCTTCCAATTATAGTCCACCACCTTGTCCATGCCGATGTGCCGCTGGGTGGCCCCCTCCCCCTCCGAGGTCACCAGCGTGGCCTTGGTCTCGTGGGCGGCCCAGGCCTTGGGCAGCATGACGGTGAAACCGGCGCGCTTGAGCAGGGGGACGTCGTGGGCGATGAAGTGCACGATCTGGGCGGTGGGCAGGTACACATCCCAATCCCCGGCGCTCTCCACGCGGCTCAGCGCGCCGGTATAGGGCGGGCAGGACGCCGGACCGGGGGGCGCCGATAGGCCGCTCGGCGGTTCCTCTCGCACCGGCGAGCCCAGGAGCGGGGAAATCTCCTGCGCGCGCTGCCGCATCTGATCCAGCTGCATGATGCTGCCCCGATCCAGGCGGTTTTCCCGCAGGGGAACGGGGCTTTCCACCCCGGAGCGCACCTGCAACCGCACGGGCCACACGGCGTCCTCGGGCGCCAGGTGATCGCTTTCCTCCCCGGGGGGTTGCTCCACGATGAGCACCAGGTGGAGGTCCACGGCGGCGATGGAATCCTTCCACTCCCGCAGCCGGTTGAGCAGGCCCACCCCGCCTCGACGCAGCGGCTGGTTGTGCAGCAGCGCGGTGGAAAAGTCATGCCAGGGATGCGGGCGGGGGGTATCGCGCAGCCCCGCCAACTCCGCCGAGGCGATCCAGTGCGGCAAGGTCTCGGTGATGTCCTCGTCTAGGTTGCGGTTATTCAGGCTGAGGATGCCGGGGGCGGCGGCCATCATCTCCGCGATCCACCCGCGTTCCCCGAGCCCCCGGGAGAGCTGCCATTGCGGCCACCATTGATCGTCCACGTAGGCGAGCTTGAGGGTCACCCTTCCCGCCTGCACGAATCTCCGCAGGCCCGTGTACATGCGAATGAGCCAGCGCAGGTCGGGGGCGATGGACTCGCGCTGGGCGCGGGTGGCGGCGGGGTTGTCCGCGTCGAGGAATGCCATGCTGGCGAGCACCCGCACCGCCTGCTCCGGGGTGCAGGCGGAGGTGGGAATCACCAGGGACACCTCGCGGCCCTTGGGGGTGCGCAGGGTGGCGCGCAGGCGGTGCCGGAAGCTGCTGCGCTCAAGGATCGCGGTCACGCTCGGCGGGAAGGTGCCCTCCGGTACCTGATCGGGCACCACGATGCGGTGTCCCTCCACCTGCTCGATCCATAGGTGCAGTCCAGACTTCTGCACCCATAGTCCATGCAGGAGAAAATCGGCCATAGGGGCCAACCTACCATCACCCCCGCCCCACCCGCTTTTCCCATATGAAAACCCTGTAAAAACCTGAAAATCACCGTGGAGGTTCGCCTGGAATTGCTCAGGTATTTCCCGTGAGGGGGTAGCGAGACGGCGCAATGTTCTACAATCTACAGCCACCTTTGTTTGCAGCCTCACCAAGGAGCACACTCGTGACTGAGACGACATGGTTTGTCCTGGCGATTATCCTCTACATGCTCGCCATGCTCGCCATCGGCTATTGGAGCTACCGCCGCACCGATAAGTACGACGACTACGTTCTCGCGGATCGCTCGCTCAACCCCTTCGTGGCGGCCCTCTCCGCCGGGGCCTCGGACATGTCCGGCTGGCTCCTCATGGGGCTTCCCGGCGCGCTCTTCGTCTCCGGCCTCTCCGAACTCTGGATCGCCATCGGGCTACTCATCGGCAGCTACGCCTCCTGGACGCTCGTGGCCCCGCGCCTGCGCTCCTACTCCGAGGTGGCCAACAACTCCATCACGCTGCCCAGCTTCTTTGAAAACCGCCTGCACGATCGCTCCCGCATCCTGCGGATCGCCTCGGCCGCCATCATCATCGTCTTTTTCACCTTCTACGTCTCCTCCGGCATGGTCTCCGGCGGCCGCTACTTCGAGGCCACCTTTGGTGGGGACTACCTCACCGGCATGCTCATCATCGCGGCGGTCACCGTGGGCTACACCTTCATCGGGGGCTTCCTCGCCGTTTCGCTTACCGACGTCGTCCAGGGCCTCATCATGTTCACCGCCCTGCTCATCGTCCCCGCCATGGCCCTGATCGCCCTCGACGACCCCTGGGACATCTTCACCTGGGCCTCCCACAACGATTACGGCCCCTACACCGATGGGGTGGGCAACCCGGACTTCTTCAACCTCGTCGGCGGGGCCTCCGCCGCCGCCATCATCGGCAACCTCGCCTGGGGCCTGGGGTACTTCGGCCAGCCGCACATCGTGGTCCGCTACATGGCCCTGCGCACCCCCGAGGAGGCCAAGAGCAGCCGCCGCATCGGCATCGCGTGGATGACGCTGTGCATCGTGGGCGCCGTCTCCGCCGCGGTGGTGGGCACCGTGTTCTTTGCCCAAAACCCCGACATCTCGGTGACGGATCAAACCAACTTTGAGACGATCTTCCTGGACATGGGGCGGATCCTCTTCCACCCGCTCATCGCCGGGCTGGTGCTCACCGCCGTGCTCGCCGCCATCATGTCCACCATGAGTTCCCAGCTGCTCGTGGTCTCCTCCTCCCTGATCGAGGACCTCTACCGCATCTTTGCCAAGAAGCAGCCCGACGAGCACCTGCTCATCAACCTCTCGCGCACCGCCGTGGTGGGGGTCTCCATCTTTGCCGCCCTGTGGGCCATCAACCCCAGCGATTCCATCCTGGGGTTGGTGGGCTTCGCCTGGGCCGGCTTCGGCTCCGCCTTCGGCCCGCTCATGCTCTTCGCCCTCTACTGGTCCCGGCTCACCACCCCCGGCGCGCTCGCCGGCATGATAACCGGCGCGGTGGTCTCCTTCGTGTGGGGAATGTCCCCGCTCTCGGATCACCTCTACGAGTTGATCCCCGGCTTCCTGCTCTCCGCCACCGCCATCTGGCTGGTCTCTCGGGCCACGGCGGCCCCGGAAAAGAGGACCCTGGAGGAGTTTCAGCGGGCCACCCAGGCGGATTCGGCGCCGCCCGCGAGGGCATAGGGCCCTCGGAACCACCCGCGCGGTGGTGGCGGTCTAACCAAGCATGCCCACACCGCATCGCGCCCGCGTGGCCTTCGCCGCCCTGGTCCTCCTCACCGCCGCGCTCCTCTGGCAGCCGCAGACCACCCCCTCCGGCACCGCCCCCGGCCCGCCCCTGCGCCAAAGCCTGCCGCAGATCCATCGCGTGGCGCAGCGCGTGACCGTGCCGGGATACCAGCGCTCCGCCTTCGGCTCGGGGTGGGCGCCATCCGGGGCGTGCAGCACCCGCGAGGCCATCGCCCGCGCCCAGTTCGGGGAGCAGGCGGTACCCGGGTGCCGGATCGTCGCGGCCGGGCTCGACCCCTACTCGGGCCGCCCCCTTGACCCCGCCGCCGTGGACATCGACCACCTCTATCCTCTCTCCGCAGCCTGGGATCTCGGCGCCCACTCCTGGACTTTCGAGCAGCGCCGACGCTTTGCCAACGATCCCCTCAACCTCGTGGCCGTATCCCGGGAGGAAAACAGGGAGAAATCTGATCAGCTTCCCTCCCGCTGGCTGCCCTCGCACCGCGCCTCCCGATGCTGGTATTCCCGCAGGCTCGCCCAGGTGGCCGCCGCGTACGGGCTGCCGCTGCCCGGCGAGGACATCGCCGCGATGAAAGCCCCCTGCCGGTTTAGGGAACTTCCAGCGCTGTCATTAGGCTAAGGGGTGCACTGTACCCCCGAAAGGCGTGATGTTTTTGTACACCGTACTCCTGATCTTGCACGTGCTCACCGCAGCGCTCTTCCTTGGCCCGGTCACCGTGGCCGTGTCCTCGTTCCAGGTGCACGCGGTTAAGGCCAAGAACAATGACCCCCAGGCCGCCGGCATGGCCAGCCTCATGCACCGCATCACCTCCTCCTACGGAGTGCTGTCTCTGCTGGTTCCGCTGCTGGGCGTGGCGGTCATGTTCACCGATCCCGGCACCTATTGGAAGAACGGCCTCTTCCACGCCGCCCTGCTGCTCGCCCTGATCGCCTGGGCGCTGCTGTTCTTCCTCATCATTCCCCGGCAGCGGACGATGATGGCCGCTCTGGGGCTGCTCGATGCCGATGAAGCCCCCGAGGGGGAAACCACCATCGCCAACTGGGAGAAGGCCAAGGGGCAGTTGTCCATGTTCGGCGGGATCTTCTCCCTGCTCTGGGTGATAATCCTGGTGCTGATGTTCCTTTAGGAAACGCTGTCTCCCCTGCCCCGCGTGCCCTTCTGGCACGGGGCAGACAAAAGCGCCGGGCCGCACCCCTGTTATGGAATGCACGGCCCGGCGCTTTTGCGTTCGGTTTCTAGGTAGCGCCCCTAATAGCGCTCCCGGCGCCCCTCGCGGTAGTTCCGGCGTTCGCCGCGATCTCCCCGGTCACCGCGCTGATCGCCGCGACGCTTGAAGTCTCGCTTACCGCCGCGATCCCCATAGCGGTCTCCGCGCTGGTATCCCCCGCGATCGCGCGGCGGGCGGCCGGTATCCGGCTCAATGTTGATGAGTTGCCCGGAAATGCGGGTATCGGACAACCGATCAAAAACCTCGCTCGGCAAGCCCTGCGGCAACTCCACCAGGGTGTGATCGCCAAAGATGGAGATGCGCCCGAAGTCCCGGGAGTTGAGCCCGCCCTCGTTCGCCAGGGCACCCACGATGGCACCGGGACGCACGTGCTGACGCTTGCCGACGGCCAGGCGGTACATCTTCTTGCCCGGCTCCGCCTCGAAGCGGGAGCGCCCGCCACGATCACGGTCACCACGACCATCGCGGTCGAAGCGATCCCGGCGATCTCGGCCTCCGCGCCGATCCCCGCGCCCGCCGCGATCCTCCCGGTCAAAGCGGTCCCGGCGATCTCGCCACGATTCCTTGGGCTGCTCCTTCATCAGGAACTCGTCGCCCGCCTGCGCCTGGGTGGCCAGGGCCGCGGCGATGTCCTCCAGGGGGGTGTCGTTCTGCTCGGAGTAGCTCTTCACCAGCGCCCGGAAGATGTCCAGCTGGGAGTCCTCCAGGGACTGCGTGATGGAGTCCGCGAACTTCGCCTTGCGGGACTCGTTCACCTCGTCCACGGTGGGCAGATCCATCTCCGTGAGCGGCGCGTTGGTGGCGCGCTCGATGGAGCGCAGCATGCGTCGCTCGCGGGGGGTGACAAAGAGGATCGCCTCGCCGGAGCGCCCGGCGCGGCCCGTGCGCCCGATGCGATGCACGTAGGATTCCGTGTCATTCGGAATATCAAAGTTGAGCACGTGGCTGATGCGCTCCACGTCGAGGCCGCGGGCGGCCACGTCGGTGGCCACCAGAATGTCCAGGCGCCCGTCCTTGAGCTGATCCACGGTGCGCTCGCGCTGCGCCTGGGCGATGTCACCATTGATGGCGGCGGCGGAGAAACCACGGGCGCGGAGCTTTTCCGCCACCTCTTCCGTCTCATTCTTGGTGCGCACAAAGACGATCATGGCCTCAAACTCCGTCACCTCAAGGATCCGGGTGAGGGCGTCGAGCTTGTTGCGGTGCGCCACGTGCAGCCAGCGCTGCGTGATGTTGGTGTTCGTGCGGGTCTTGGACTTCACCGTGATCTCGCGCGGATCGCTGAGATACTGCTTGGAGATGCGGCGGATACCGGCGGGCATGGTGGCGGAGAACAGGGCCACCTGCTTGTCCTCGGGGGTGTCCTCCAGAATCCGCTCCACGTCCTCCTGGAAGCCCATGTTCAGCATCTCATCGGCCTCGTCGAGCACGAGGAAACGCAGGGAGGAAATATCCAGCGAGCCCTTTTCCAGGTGGTCGATCACGCGGCCGGGGGTGCCCACGATGATCTGCGCACCCCGGCGCAGGCCGGAGAGCTGGATCCCGTAGGCCTGGCCGCCGTAGATGGGCAGCACGTGGATATTGCCCAGGTGATCGGCAAAGGACTGGAAGGAGTCCGCCACCTGCAACGCGAGTTCGCGGGTGGGGGCCAGGATGAGGGCCTGGGGGGAGCGCTCGGAAACGGTGATGCGGGAGAGGATCGGCAGCGCGAAGGCCGCCGTCTTTCCGGTACCCGTCTGGGCGAGGCCCACCACGTCATTGCCCTCCATGAGGAGGGGGATGGTTTGCGCCTGGATGGGGGAAGGGTTCTCAAAACCCACCTTGGACACAGCGTTGAGCACGTTGTCCGGGAGACCAAGGCTATCGAATGTGGGCTGATCATTGTCCGCTGCTGCGGAGTCGGTAGCCTCAGAAGTCATCGCGTCCCTGGTGTCTTGTTCCCCACCCTGCGATAGTTCCTGAGATTCCGACGCTGTCACGTTATCCGGCTCGCTCACGCCGCCGGTGGCGTTATCGGTAATGCTCATTGTCCACCCAGGGTACGCCACCGCGATGCTTTTATCCGCATTGCGCAGGTGAAACCTACTTGGGCAGCGTCTCCCTGCCCCGCAGCCATGCCCCGGCCGCCGCCAGAGTGAGCGCTCCGCACAGGCCAAAGCCCCAACCAAACCCCCACGCCTGGGCCACCGCGCCCACCACCAGGGGACCCACGATCGCGCCGGAATCCATCGCCATCTGGAAGTTCGCCAGCACGCGCCCGCCGGAGCGTTCCCCGCCCACCACGTCCGCCACCACGGCCTGCTGCGCGGGGCTCAAGATGCCCGTCCCGGCCCCCGCCAGGGCAGAGGCCGCCAGCAACAGCGGCAGACTATCGGCCAGGCCCACCACGCCAGTAAAAATCCCGTTGAGCACCAGACCCGCCACAATCATGGGCTTGCGCCCCACCGAATCCGCCCACCGGCCGGAAAACTGCAAGCACGCGGCGTTGCCCAGGGCAAAGGCGGTGAGCGCAAAGCCCGCCGCCGCGGCAGAACCCGGAAACACGGCGGCGGCGAAAAGCGGCAGCGTGGCCACTCGCACCCCAAAATTAGACCACCCGTGCGCAAAGGCGCTCACCAGGGCGCAGCGATACGCGGAATCGCGGTAGGCCTCGCGGAACGTCACCGTCGCCTTTCCCTCGCGCTGGGGCTTATCGACGCCCCCAGGCATGCGGCGCCACACCACCGCGGCGGCCACGAGCAGCGTGGCCCCATAGATCACAAAAGGTATGCGCAGCCCCAGGGGTGCGAGCGCCGCACCCACCAGCGGGCCGATGATGCTGCCCAGGAGAAAGGCCGAGGCGTAGGCCGAAGAACAGCGGCCCCGGATCTGCGGCGGGGCGAGCGCCACGATGAGGCTCATGGCCGAGACCGTGAACATCGTGGACCCCACCCCGGCGAGGCCTCGAAGCGCGAGGATCTGCCAGTACTCCCGGGCCAGAGAGAGCGCAGCGGTGGTCAGCGCCACCAGCACGAGGCCGGTGATATACACGGCGCGGGAGCCCAGGGCGTCGATAAGCCTGCCGGAGGCCGGGGCGAAGATCAGCCGAAAGAACGCGAAGATGGAGACCACCGCGCTCGCGGCCGCCATACCCACGTCAAAGGTCTGGGCATATTGCGGGATGATCGGGGCGATGAGGCCGTACCCCAGAGCGATGAGGAAGGCGGCGCTGACGAGCACCCGGATTTCCCCGGGAATCGTGATGATTTTTTTGGCCATAGCGCCTCTAACCCTAGACCTTCGCGCCATAGCACGGTATTATTAGAACATAAGTTCCCCAATTCTCTCCTTCCCGTCCCCTCCTCCCCCTATGGTTCATCTCATGAAGAAAATCGGCACCGTCACCCCCCTCACCCATCCCGACCTCAGCGTCACGCTGGCGCAATACCTGCGGGAGCACCACAGCGATCTCCTCGCCCGCCTCCGCGCTATCATGCGCCATCCGCGCTGCCTCGCCCGCAGGCAATCCGGGCAATCGTTGTGGCGGCCGCCGGTGCAGCGTCTGCCCGATCCCCTCTCCGGCGGGGAACTCAACGTGGCGTTGAGCCGGCATCGCATGGGGCCGCGCGCCCGCGCCCGGATTCGCGGTTTCAATCCCCACCACGAGGCCGCCTACCTACTCAGCCTGCGGTTTAGCCGGGCCGACGGCCTCCCCGTCCACCCCGCCGCCGCGGAGGCGTGGGTACGCGCGCTTCTGCCCGAGGGGACGATCACGGCGGTGCATGAATTCCCCGGGGAATCCGCGCCCACCTACCGCTGGTGCGTGGACGGCCGCTTCTTCCCGCTCGACTCCCCGTCCTCCCTCTTCACCGAGGCCTCCGCTGCCTGATCCGGCCGCTCCTCACAGATCGTAGGTTTCCACCTGGGCGTAGCGGGCCACCTGCTCCATGAAGGCGCTATCGTGGCAGGTCATCACCACCGCCATTCCGGCACCAATATACTCGGCCACGATCTGATGCAGGCGCTGCTTGCCTGGGCCGTCACACCCCACGTCCGGTTCGTCCAGGGCAAGCACCCGGCGGCCCAACTCCGCCGCCCCCAGCACCTGCACGCAACGCAGATCGCTGGCGCCCAGGTCGAGGGGGTGCACCTGCGGGTCTATTCCCCAGCGCTCACACACCCGGGCCCGCCCCACCATGCGCTCCGCCTGCGTATCCAGCACCTGATCCCGGCTGCACTGAACGGCCAGGGCCACCCTGCCCGTAGGAACGGTGGGCGAGCCGCCATCGAGCCCGGCGATGGCCCGCAACAGGGAGGTCTTTCCCGCCCCGTTGGGGCCGCGCACCCAGGTCACCCCGCCACAGAGCACGGAGAGATCGTGAGGACCGCTGCGGAAGCGCTCTCCGCGCCGCACCTGCACGCCCCGAAAGCGCTCGCGCCGAGAACCCGGCGCCACGGAAGGCGGAAGCGTGAGGCTTCGCTGCGGAGCCCGGTCATGCAACTCCGCTCCATCCCACCACAGCACCGGCCCCGGCAACTCCGGCGCCGCCTCATATCCCACCAGCAGGAGGGCCCGGCCACGGCGCGCCAGATCACGGCACAGCCGCACCACGGCCCGGCGCGATTGTGCATCGAGCCCGGCCAGGGGATCATCGCAGATCATGGCCGTGATCCCCGTGGTGTCCTCGGCCGCGAGCACCGCCGTCCTCGCCAGCGCCAGCCTGCGTGTCTGCCCACCCGATAGCGTCTCCGGGTTCGCCCACGCCAGATCGCTCAACCCCAGGCGCGCCAGCACCTCTTCCACCGCGTTGCTCATGCGCTCTCGGGACACCCCGCGCTGCTCCAGGCCAAAGGCCACCTCTTCCCTCACGGTCTCGCGCAGGCCGCTCAGGGCCCCTTCCACGTCCTGCGCCACCAGCACCCCCGCCCCCTGCGCAGCGGTGACCTCGCGCGCCAGCGTGGTCAGGCCGCTACCGGAATCCCCCACCACCTGCGTGATTCTCCCCGGAAGCAGGTATCGCTCCGCTAATTCCCCAGCCGCCGCGCTCATAGTAGGTATCCTCCCGCCACCACGGCGACGCACACCCACGGGGCGAGCCACCGGATGAGCCGCTGCGCCCCGGAATCCGGCACCGGGCACAGCACCGTTCGCGGCCCCTTGCGCCCTACCCCGAGCGTTTCTAGGGTCTCCGCGCTGTGCGCGGCCCGCACCATCAGGGTGGTCATCAGCGGCACCACCACCCGAGGAAAGATCGCCCACCCCCGCGTGGATCGCCCCGCCAGGGCGTTAGCCTCCCTGATTCTTCTTATCGAGGCGCGAGCCTCCGGGGCCAGGTGGAGCGTGGCCCCCACCACGTATCCGAGGGAGGCCGGTACCTTCGCGGTCTGGAGCGCCTTGGCGAGGTCGGCCACCCGAAAGGAAACGGTGGCGGCCAGCACTACCGTCACCAAAGCGAGGAAGCGCACGGTGAGCTCTGCGGCCACCAGGAGGCCGTCGCTAGTCAGAAGCGGCGCTACGCGGTGCTGCCCGTGCGGGGCATGGATAAGAATCATCGAGGCGGCCACCGGCGCGCTGAGCGCCGCACCCCACAGGGGCACGCGGCTCACCCGACGCAAAGGCGATCCCTCCCACACCGTCGCCGCCGCGGCATACCCCCAGGCCAGGAGGATGCAGGCCACGGAAACCCAGAAGGAATTGATCCCCACCACCAGTATCCACGCACCGGCGGCCAGGGAAAGGCTCGTGAGGGGGTGCACCCTCGGCCGCGTCCTAGTCACCCGCGCCCCGCAGTTGCGCCACCGTGCGCCGAGGCAAGGCCCCGATGGTCTGGCGCACCAGCAGGAAAACCAGGGCCTTATCCAGGGGATCGGAAATAAAGGACTGCAAGGTCACAGAGCCCAGCAGGCTATTGCCCATCGCCCGGAAGGCGGAAACCAGCGCCCCCGTGCCCACCCCGGCGGTGCCGCCGTACACGAAGGCCGCCACCGGGGCCGCCACCATGCCGCACACGATTCCCACCAGCGCTCCAGACAGCACCGTGGCCCACCAGGTGCGCACCACCTTCTTGTTGTTGAACACCCAGCCGGCCAGGCCCCCCACCAGCGCGCTCGCCGCCGCGAAGGGCAGCGCCGCGGGATTAATCAGGCCCCACACCACGGAACTCAGGGTGCCCGTGGCCACCCCCACCAGCGGCCCGGCCAGGGCCGCCACCAGGACGGTGCCCAGGGAGTCCAGGTACAACGGCACGCCCACGCTGCCCACGACCTCCCCCACCACGATGTTGAGCACCAGGGCCATCGGGATCAAGGGCAGCGTGCGCGCGGGCACCTCGGGCAGCGTGGCCGCCAGCAGGAGCGCCGCCCCGCCCACGTATCCGGCCAGGGTCATCAGCGCTGGCGCGGAGCCACCCACCGATTCCCAATCGGCCGGGCGGGCGAGAACCAGATACAGCCAGGTAGCAGCGATGCAGACCACGCCCGCGAGGGCGAGGAAACGGCGTGACAGACTCATCGGCGAGGAAACTCCCTTGTGCAGACGCAAGAGGAGCCCCGCCCCTATGTCACCTCGGGGTGGTGCTCACGTATTTTCAGCCAATACCCTAACATTCCCGCAGCAGTGCCGCCGCGCGCAGCAGCTCCCGGTGCGCGCCGTCCACATCGGCTTCCTCGATCAGCAGCGCGTTGGGCGGCAGCCCCCAGTGCCCCCGGGCATCCGCCACCGTGGTGCCCCGCAGCAACGGGGACTGCGCCTCAACGTCTATCCGCGTGAGCCGCACCCGCGAGGCGACGGTACCCAGCCCGATCATGCAGGAAAAGAGATCGTGGATCTGTGCCAGATAGCCCTCGCCCTGATCCCGATGAAACTCAAAGTAAAAACGCAGGAGTTCCGGCAGGTCACGGGCGATACCCGCGCTCCCCAGGGCCGCCACCACGGCGTCAAGGGAGGAGGGATCGAGGGTAAACCGCTCCGTCACCCCCAGGGAGCACACGGTGATGGGGGCTGTGGCCTGGGCGAAGGCCCGCTTGGCGGCGTGCGGATCCACCCAGGAGTTCCACTCCGCGGTGGGGGTGGTGTTGCCGGGATAAAAGTACGCCCCGCCCATGAGCGTGACCTGCTCGCGCGCTCCCCACAGCGCCAGGTGGGTGGCGGGGCCCACCACCATCACGTGCGCCCGAGGATAGCCCGCCCACAGGTCACGCCAGGTCTGGTTGCCGTCTTCCGGCGCCATCTCCGGGGCTCGAAGGTAGCCCAGGCCCGTGGGGCCGTGCGTTTCCGGTGTGGTCACCAGATCCACGGCGATCGGGGCCGCCTCACCCGCCGCCACGGGCACGTCCGTCACCCCGCAGCGGCGCAGGATGTAGCGGCTATTGATCGCCGCCTGCGCCGCCGTGGTATTGCCCGCCGTGCAGGTCACCGCGCATAGCTCTATCTCCCCGGCGCGGTGGAGGGCGGCGAGGTACATCAGCGCCAGGGCATCATCAATCCCGGTATCGCAGTCCAGGAGGATCTGGGGGACTATTCTTCCTCCTCCCCGTACTCCTCTTCTTCGTATTCTTCATCACCGTAGTCCTCGTCGTCGAAGGGAAGGAGTTGTTCCTCCCAGCTCTCAGCCTGATCCACGGCGAGGGAAAGCACGTCGAAGAGGCGATCAAAGTCCGTGAACTCACCGAGCTCCAAAACCTCCTCCTCGCCCAGGTCGGCCCCCTCACCGATGGTGTCAAAGAGGCGCTGGCGATCCTCCTCGTTGAGCATGGCCTCACCATCGGACTCCCACAGTTCCTCGATGGCCTGATCCACCAGATCGTCGAAGGTCTCTCCCGCGCTGATGAAGCTCACGCGCGCGGTGGGGCGACCGTCGATAAGCTCCACGAACACCTGCACCTCGGAGTTCTCCGCCACCTCGGCGCGCACCAGATTGGGTTCCAGGGCGTCTTGATAGAACTCCAGGTCACCGATCCGCTCGTCGGTGCCCTCCAGGAGATCGCGCAGGACGGTGACCACCTGATCGGTGGCGATGTGGTGGGCCACGGTGTCCACGGCGTCCTCCACCGAAAACACCACGGAGACGAGCACGGCCTCGAAGTCCTCGTCGTCCTCGTCCACGTCGGCGGCGGCGATGTACACGTTGGCGGCGGGCAGCAGGGCGTCGATCTCCACGAACTGGATCTCCACCTCGGAGGTGATGGGAACAAAAAGCACCTCGCCCCCCACGCGGGACTCGATGCCATCGGCATCAAGCGCGGCGGCGATGTCCTCAAAGAAGCTCATGGTCTTGCCTACCTTCCCAACGACGAGGATTGAACACGCACCAGCCTAGCCCGCTTGCCGCACCCACGCCTGTTACTCGCGTTTACCCAGTTCATGCGCCTCAACCCGCCCGTCTTCCCCGGTGCTCTACGGTGGAGGGCATGGTAAACCTCGTTGATCGCGACACCACGCTCTGCATCTCCCTGGCGGCGCGCCCCTCCAACCACGGCGTGCGCTTCCACAACTGGCTCTATGCCCAGTTGGGGCTCAATTACTTCTATAAATCCATCGCTCCGGAGGACATCACCGCCGCCGTGGTGGGGATCCGGGGTTTGGGAATCCGCGGGGCCGGAGTCTCCATGCCGTACAAGCAGGAGGTCATACCGCTGCTGGATTCCCTGGATCCCTCTGCCGAGCGGCTGGAATCCGTCAACACCATCGTCAACGAGGGCGGCCACCTTACCGGCTATAACACCGATTACCTCGCGGTGAAGTCCCTGGTGGAAACGCACCGGATCGATCCCGCGCTTCCCGTGGCGCTGCGCGGCTCCGGCGGCATGGCCTCCGCCGTGGCCACCGCCCTGTCCGACGCCGGCTTCCACGGCACCATCGTGGCCCGCAATCATCTCACCGGCACCCGCCTCGCGTCCCGGCTAGGGTGGGAGTATTCCACCGAGGTGCCGGGAGAGGCCGCCTTCCTCGTCAACGTCACGCCCCTGGGCATGCGCGGGCCCGAGGAAAGTACGCAGGCGTTTAGCGACGCCGACCTCGCCCACGCCCAGGCGGTCTGCGACGCCGTGGCCATGCCGGTGACCACCCCGCTGATCTGCCGCTCCCGCACGCTGGGGCTGCCCGTCATTCACGGTGGGGAGATCATCGCGCTCCAGGCGGCGGAGCAGTTCGCGCTCTACACCGGGATCACCCCCACCCCCGCGCAGGTGCGCGCGGCCGAGGAATACGCGGCCTCCCAGGAGGCTCTCGACGCCACGGCCTAGCCTCACCAGCCCACCACGATTTATCTTAAGGAGAAGCACCGCATGTCCGATCTGTCCGCCGAGGCTCCCCGCAATCCCGCCGCCCGCGCCCTGGTCACGGGCCTTGACCGCGCGGTGCGGATTCAGGCCTCCACCATTGAGGCCTACGTCGGTCGCCTCCGCCGCAAGCACCCCCAGGCCTCCACCGAGGAGATTCAGGAAACGTTGGACAAGCACTTCCTGCGGCTGGTCTCCGGCTCCGGGGCGTCCGCGGGCGGGGCGGCCGCCATCCCCGGCGTGGGTCTGCTCACCGGGGCCGCCGCGCTGAGCGCCGAGTCCCTGGTGTTTCTGGACGCCGCCGCTTTCTACGCCGTGGCCAGCGCCCACGCGCAGGGGGTGGATATTCACGATCCCGAGCGCCGCCGCATGATCGTGATGATGTGCCTGCTGGGGGCCTCGGGCACCGCCGTGGTGGACGCGCTCCTGCCGGCCGGCACCGATCGGCTTTCCATTCCCAGCGTCTCCCGCCTCTCCGGTTCCGCGCTGGGGCAGATTAATAATCGCCTCCTGCGCACCGTGCTCAACCGCACCACCAAGAAGATGGCCGGGGCCTGGGTGGGCAAGCTCATGCCGCTGGGCATCGGAGCGGTGGTGGGATTGCTGGCCAACCGCAAGATCGCCAAGCGCATGATTCGGCACACCCGGGAGGCCCTCGCGGAGCTGAAAGCCTAAAAAGTTCTGTTCACAATCCCCACATTTGGGGGAGGCTACCCCCGCTATGACGTGCGAGGACCGCCCTCATGACGGAGTGTACCCCAGACATTTTCAAAGATCATTACAGTAGATGGTTAAAGTCGAGTACGCGAGTACAACCCATCAATGAAATGAGGCGAGTAACTGCCGTGAGCAGCGCTAGCAACTTCGGCCAAAACCAGTGGCTGGTTGACCAGATGTACCAGCAGTGGCAGAAGAACCCGCAGTCCGTGGATCAGGAATGGCGCGATCTCTTCGCCAAGCAAGCAGGCACCCCGGCCCCGGAAGAACCCGCCGCGAAACCCGCCACCGCAGTCAGCGATACACGCGACCACAACGGCGGCTCGGGGGATACCTCCGCTCCCGCGACGCCCACCAAGGCCCCCGGTTCCCGAGTTCCGCGCAGCGGTTCCCCCGATCGGCCCAAGCCGGTGCGCACCAAGCCGGTTTCCCCGCTCGCGGACATTAAGGATCTCCCCGAGGCCGGCTCCGCGCCCCTGAAGGGCACGTTTAAGGCGATCGCCAAAAACATGGAGGAATCCCTGACGATTCCCACGGCCACCACGGTGCGCGACATGCCCGCCCGGCTCATGTTTGAAAACCGCGCCATCATCAACGATCACTTGCGCCGCACCAGCGGCGGCAAGATCTCCTTCACCCATATCATCGGCTGGGCGCTCGTCAAGGCCACCCAGATTCATCCCTCGATGAACGTGCGCTATGAGCTTAACGACGCCGGCAAGCCCACCGTGGTCAACCCCGAGCACATTAACCTGGGCCTGGCCATCGACCTTCCGCAGAAAGATGGTGCCCGCGCCCTCGTGGTGGCGGCCATCAAGGAAACGGAAAAGATGAACTTCCACGACTTCGTGGAGGCCTACGAGGACATCGTGGCACGTTCGCGCAAGAACAAACTCACGATGGATGACTTCCAGGGCGTGACCATCTCCCTGACCAACCCCGGCGGCATCGGCACCCGCCACTCCATTCCCCGCCTGACCAAGGGCCAGGGCACCATCATCGGCGTGGGTGCGATGGATTACCCCGCGGAGTTCGCCGGGGCATCCACCGATCGCCTGGCGGAGCTGGGCGTGGGCAAGCTCGTCACCATCACCTCCACCTACGATCACCGCGTGATCCAGGGCGCAGAATCCGGCGAGTTCCTGCGCGAGATGTCCCGCCTGCTAGTGGACGACGAGTTCTACGATGAGATCTTCGAGGCCATGGGGATCCCCTACTCCCCCATGCGCTGGGCCCAGGACGTGCCCAACCAGGGCATCGACAAGAACACCCGCGTGATTCAGCTCATCGAGGCCTACCGCTCGCGCGGTCACCTCATCGCGGACACCAACCCGTTGCACTGGCAGCAGCCGGGCCTGCCGGTGCCGGATCACAGCGACCTCAACATCGAGTCCCACGGCCTGACCATCTGGGACCTGGATCGCATCTTCAACGTCGGCGGCTTCGGTGGCAAGGAGACCATGACCCTGCGCGAGGTGCTTTCCCGCCTGCGCGCCGCCTACACCCTCAAGGTGGGCTCCGAGTACATGCACATCATGGACAAGGACGAGCGCCACTGGCTTCAGGATCGCCTGGAGGCCGGTATGCCCAAGCCCACCACCGCCGAGCAGAAGTACATCTTGCAGAAGCTCAACGCCGCCGAGGCCTTTGAGAACTTCCTGCAAACCAAGTACGTGGGCCAAAAGCGCTTCTCCCTGGAGGGCGCGGAATCCCTCATTCCGCTCATGGATGCCTCCATCGACACCGCCGCGGGCCAGGGCCTCGATGAGGTGGTCATCGGCATGCCGCACCGCGGCCGCCTCAACGTGCTCTTCAACATCGTGGGCAAGCCCCTCGCCCAGATCTTCAACGAGTTTGAGGGCAACATGCAGCAGGGCCAGATCGGCGGCTCCGGTGACGTGAAGTATCACCTCGGCGCCGAGGGCGAGCACCTCCAGATGTTCGGCGACGGAGAGATCAAGATCACCCTCACCGCCAATCCCTCCCACCTGGAGGCCGTGGATCCGGTGATGGAGGGCATCGCCCGCGCCAAGCAGGACATCCTGGATAAGGGCGAGGACGGCTACTCCGTCATGCCGCTCATGCTGCACGGCGACGCCTCCTTCGCCGGCCTCGGCATCGTCCAGGAAACGCTCAACCTCGCACAATTGCGCGGCTATACCGTGGGCGGCACCGTGCACGTGGTGGTCAACAACCAGATCGGCTTCACCACCACCCCGGATTCCAGCCGTTCCTCCTACTACTCCACCGACCTGGCCAAGGCCTACGATTGCCCGGTGTTCCACGTCAACGGCGACGACCCCGAGGCCGTGGTGTGGGTGGGTAACCTGGCCACCGAGTACCGCCGCCGCTTTGGCAAGGACGTCTTTATCGACCTCATCTGCTACCGCCGCCGGGGCCACAACGAGGCCGATGATCCCTCGATGACGCAGCCCACGATGTACGCCCAGATCGACAACCGCCCCTCCGTGCGCGCCCAGTACACCGAGGATCTCATCGGGCGCGGTGATCTCAACACCGAGGAAGCCGAGGCCGCCGCGCGCGACTTCCACGACCAGATGGAATCCGTGTTCAACGAGGTCAAGGAGGGAGAGAAGAAGGGCACCCAGGAGCAGACCGGCATCACCTCCTCCCAGCAGCTCACCCGCGGCCTGGACACCTCCATCAGCCGCTCCGAGCTGGTAGAGATCGGCGAGGCCTACGCCAAGCCTGCCGAGGGCTTTGAGTTCCACCGCCGCGTAAAGAAGGTGGCCGAGCAGCGCGCCGCCTCCGTCCGCGAAGGCGGCATCGACTGGGGTTGGGCCGAGCTCATCGCCTTCTCCTCCCTGGCGAACTCCGGCAAGCTGGTGCGCCTGGCCGGTGAGGATTCCCGCCGCGGCACCTTCACCCAGCGCCACGCCGTGCTCTTTGACCCCCATACCGGCCAGGAGGCCAATCCCCTGGCCGATCTCGCCGCTGCCAAGGGTCAGGGCGGCCGATTCCTCGTGTACAACTCCGCGCTGACGGAGTACGCCGGCATGGGCTTCGAGTACGGCTACTCCGTGGGTAATCCGGACGCCGTGGTGGCCTGGGAGGCGCAGTTCGGTGACTTTGCCAACGGCGCTCAGACCATCATTGACGAGTATGTCTCCTCCGGGGAGGCCAAGTGGGGTCAGCTGTCCTCCGTGGTGCTGCTCCTCCCCCACGGCTACGAGGGCCAGGGGCCGGATCACTCCTCCGCCCGCATTGAACGCTTCCTGCAATTGGCCGCCGAGGGCTCCATGACCATCGCGCAGCCCTCCACCCCGGCCAACTACTTCCACCTCCTGCGCCGTCACGCGCTGGGCACCATGAAGCGCCCGCTGGTGGTGTTCACCCCGAAGTCCATGCTGCGCAACAAGGCTGCGGTGTCCGCGCCGGAGGAGTTCACGGAGGTTACCTCCTTCCGCTCCGTGATCAACGATCCCAATAAGGTTGATCTTTCCGGTGCTGCGGTGGGTGATACCGAGAAGGTGCGCACCATCTTGTTGGTCTCCGGCAAGCTCTACTGGGAGTTGGAGAAGCGCCGCGCCAAGGACAAGCGCGAGGACGTGGCGATCGTGCGCGTGGAAATGCTGCACCCGATCCCCTTTAATCGCCTGCGCGAGGCCTTCGCCTGCTACCCGAACGCCCAGGAGATCGTGTTCTGCCAGGACGAGCCCGCCAACCAGGGCCCGTGGCCGTTCCTCCACGAGCACCTGCCGGAGTTGATCCCCGATCTGCTGCCCATGCGTCGCGTATCGCGCCGCGCGCAGTCCTCCACCGCCACCGGCATCGCCAAGGTGCACCAGGCGGAGCAGGAGCAGTTGATTAACGAGGTGTTTGGGAAGTAACCCCACCCCTCATAAGGGGCCGGAGAGATTTTCTCTCCGGCCCCTTAACTTTATTCGCGCAACGCCCTAGATCGTGGCGTTATCCCGGTACCATTGCTCCGCCGTGGCCGCGACGTCCCCCGATTCCTCCGCCTCCTCCACCAGGGTTTCCACATCGTGCGTGGTAATCAAGCGGGTGAGGCGATTCATCTCTTTGAGCCCCTCCCGGCCCACGCTCAGCTTGCAGAACACCGGCAGGATGTTCTGCGGCAGCACCTCTCCCTCCGCCACGTCCCGCGCGCAGCCCTGGGCCGGGGAAGGATCAGGCACGCCGTATTCGTAGCCCAGGGTGCCCATCACGGTCTCATACGTGAGTTGCAGTCCCTCCTGGGAGTTGGGGTTGCTCTCTCCTCCCTCAAGCTGCTCCGCGAGTTCCGCCGCCTGCCGGGGCGAGGAGTGCGTGAGCAATTCCCCGGTGCAGCCCACCACCATGTCCACCGCCGGATCGCGCAGCCATTCGAGGCGATCCTCTCCCCTGCGCTCCTGCGTGTCCACGGTGGCGGCCACGTTTTCCTCCGCCATCGCCAAGCGGTAGAGATGCGCGAGGGCTTGTTGCTCCACGGAGTCGCTGGCGGCCGCGATGTGAACCACACCCGGCGTTTCCTGCTGCGCCTCGGGGTTTTCCGGTTCCGCAGCGGAGCAAGCAACGCAGGCAAGCGCCACGACGGGCGCGATGAGGGGGACGACAACGCCCCTGCGCGCTAGGGCACGAGAGCCAGAAAAACGGGGCGAAGAGGCGGCGCGGCGTGTCATGCCGCGTAGTTTACCCGCCTCGGTTTTATCGTCCGGGGGTTATTCTACCCGCGGGGCGGTGCCCAGGTTCATCCCAGCGATGGCGTCGCGCGCCTGGGGTGCCAGCTGCGGCTCGCAGAGGACGTCGTAACGCCCCGCCACGATCCTGGTGGCGGAGGTGAAGTCCCGCTGCCCTCGGCTCATGGCGTAGGGCACCGCCGCCATGATGATGCCAAAGAACACGCCCATCACGATGCCGGTGAGGATGGGGGATAAAAAGTTCGATTCAAAGATGCCCAGCAGCAGTCCGATGAAGATGCCTATCCAGGCGCCGGAGAGAGCGCCGCCGCCGATCACGCGGCCCCAGGTGAGCCTGCCGGTGACGGATTCCACCTGCATGAGATCCACGCCCACGATGGTGAGTTTCTCCACGGGGAAGTTCTCGTCGGAGAGGGTATCCACGGCCTTTTGCGCCTGGTCATAGCTATCAAAGCTGCCCACCGGCCAACCGGAGGGACGCTGGTACGGGTTTAGGGCTGATTGCGGTGTGGTCACGGTAAAAGTCCTTCTGTGTTTTTCCTGTTCACGCACTTCAACGCCGCCAGAGGAACAAAAGTTCCCCCGGCCCACCCCTGCGGTAGACTCTGCATCTATGAGTGCAGTCACCCGCGTATATTCCGGCAGGCTTTCCGGCATGGTGGTGCGCGGCCCAGACATGGACGCCATCGGCCGGGTGCGTGACGTGGTGGTCAACATCCGCCCCGAGGGCCACACCTCCCGCGCCCTGGGCCTGGTGGTGGAGTTGGTCAACAAGCGCAAGATCTTTGTCCCCATGCTGCGCATCGCGGCCATCGAGCCAGGTGACATCACCCTGGCCACGGGATCGGTATCCATGCGTTCCTTCCAGCCCCGCACCGGGGAACTCACCGTGATGGGCGATCTGGTGGGCTCGAAAATACACACGGACGAGCCGGAGTTAGAACATTTGCACGGGCGCGCGGTGGAGATCGCGGACGTGGAGTTGGAGCGCACCCGCACCCGTGATTGGGTGCTCTCCCGCGTGGCCGTGTTCGGCGCACGCCAGGGCTTCCGGTCCCGGGAACTCTTCACCGTGGGCTGGCAGTACGTTCACGGCATCACGGCCGCGGGCGTGGGCCGCTCCGATAACCTGGCCGATACCATCGCCTCCTTCGAGGACATGCGCCCGGCGGACGTGGCCAATTATCTCCATTCCCTGCCCTCCACGCAGCGTAATCAGCTGGCTAACGAGCTTGACGACGACCGCCTGGCCGACGTCCTGCAAGAAATGCCCGACGAGCGCCAGGCGGAACTCCTCGAAACCCTCGACATCGAGCGCGCCGCCGATGTGCTCGAAGAGATGGACCCGGACGACGCCGCCGACATCCTCCAGGAGCTTCCCGATAACACCGCCGAGGTGCTGCTGGAACTCATGGACCCGGAGGAGTCCGCCCCGGTGCGCCGCCTGATGAGTTTCTCCCCGGACACCGTGGGCGCGCTCATGACCCCGGAGCCTTTGATCCTCAGCCCTCAAACCACCGTGGCCGAGGCCCTGGCGCTCGCCCGCGATCCCGAGCTGCCCACCTCCCTGGCCTCCCTCATCTTCGTGGTGCGCCCGCCCACGGCCACCCCCACGGGGCGGTATCTGGGCTGCGTCCATCTGCAAAAGCTCCTCCGCGAGCCCCCGTCCACGCTCATCTCGGGGATCCTCGATCCCGATCTCCCGCCGCTGTATGCCGACGACGATCAAGAAACCGCCGCCCGGTACTTTGCCACCTATAACCTGGTGTGCGGCCCGGTGATCGACGAGGATAATCATCTGCTCGGCGCCGTGGCCGTGGACGATCTGCTCGATCACCTGCTTCCGGAAAACTGGCGCGAGCACGGCCTTCGCCCAGCTCATCGCGGCTAAACCACTCCACTCATACTTCCCCCTCACGCCCCAAGGAGACCCATCATGGCTGAGCGCGAGCGTATTCACTTCCTCGATACCCCGGTGGCCAGGCCCCAGCGCAAGTTCCTCAACATCAACGATGATGCCGTGGGGGCGATGGCGGAAAAGGTCGCCCGCTTTTTTGGCACGGGTAAATACCTCATGTGGCAGACCGTGATCGTGATCGTGTGGATCGCCCTCAACGTCGGTGGCTTCTGGTGGAACTGGGACGCCTATCCCTTCATCCTGCTCAACCTTGCCTTTTCCACCCAGGCG
Source organism: Corynebacterium oculi (assembly GCF_001412105.1). Lineage (GTDB taxonomy): Bacteria > Actinomycetota > Actinomycetes > Mycobacteriales > Mycobacteriaceae > Corynebacterium > Corynebacterium oculi. Next base: position 269,442 of record NZ_LKST01000003.1, on the reverse strand, counting down.
GCCTACGCCGCCCCGCTGATTCTTCTGGCCCAGAACCGCCAGGAGGACCGCGATAAAATCACGCTCAACAACGATCGCCGCCGCGCGGAGCAGACCAAGGCCGATACGGAGTTCCTGGCTCGGGAACTCGCCGGCGTGCGCCTGGCGGTGGGCGACATGGTCTCTCGTGATTACCTGCGCCACGAGTTAGAGGACGTGCACGCCCTGCTGGAGCGCATCGAGGCCAAACTTGATGACGCCGCCGCCCAGGCCATGGATTCCCCGGCCGATCTCCGCGAGCCCACCCAGGGCGATCTGAGCGAGGAGGCCCGCCCCTAGCGGGGAGTAAGGTGTGAGGTGATGTCTACCCTGAGCGAATCTGAAGTACGCAAGGCGCTCTCCCGCGTGGAGGACCCGGAACTGGGCAAGCCCATCACGGAGCTGGGCATGGTGAAGTCCATCGCCATTGACGGCAATGAGGTGGCCGTGGAGATTTATCTCACCATCGCGGGCTGCCCCATGCGGGACACCCTGCAAACCAATACCCGCGCTGCGGTGGCCGAGCTTCCCGGCGTGGAGTCCGTGGTGGTCACCACGGATGTGATGAGTGACGAGCAGCGCCGCCAGCTGCGCGCCACCCTGCGCGGCTCCGGCAGCGAGCCGGTGATCCCCTTTGCCCAGCCGGAATCCACCACCCGGGTATTCGCGGTGGCCTCCGGCAAGGGCGGGGTGGGGAAGTCCTCCGTGACCGTGAACCTGGCAGCGGGTCTTGCCGCCAAGGGCCTGCGCGTGGGTATCGTGGACGCCGATATCTATGGTCACTCGGTGCCGCACCTGATGGGCTCGGATCAGTCCCCCACCGTGATGGAGGAGGATATGATTCTCCCGCCGATCGCCCACGGGGTGAAGTTCATCTCCATCGGACAGTTCGTGGAGGGCAACGCCCCAGTGGTGTGGCGCGGCCCCATGCTGCACCGCGCTATCCAGCAGTTCCTCAGCGATGTGTTCTGGGGTGATCTGGACGTGCTGCTCCTCGATCTGCCCCCCGGCACGGGTGACGTGGCGATCTCGGTGGCGCAGTTGGTGCCCAACGCGGAACTGCTCATCGTGACCACGCCGCAGGCCGCGGCCTCGGAGGTGGCCGAGCGGGCGGGGTCGATCAGCCAGCAGACCCGGCAGCGAGTGGCCGGGGTGATCGAGAATATGTCCGCGATGGTGCTGCCCGATGGCTCCACGATGGAGGTCTTTGGCTCCGGCGGGGGCGAGAAGGTGGCCAGCCGGTTGAGCACGCTCACCGGGGGAAGCGTGCCGCTGCTGGGGCAGATTCCCCTTGACCCGGCGCTGCGCGTGCACGGGGATACCGGAACCCCGGTGGTGTTGAGCGAGCCAGATTCCCCCGCCGGCCGGGCCTGCGCGGCCCTGGCGGAGAAGTTGGCGGTGCGGCGGCAATCCCTGGCCGGGCGTCCCCTGGGTTTGGGCGTCACGCACGGCCCCAAGTAAAACCGGGGAAAGTATCTACATAATATCGGCCCAGTTAAACTCCCCGCCCGTAGCGGCGGGGGGAGCCGGACGATGTGAGGGTGCGGCCGCAGAGGCGGGGCGGGCTGGGGTGTCCGGGGCACTGGGAGCTGCGGTCCCCGTGGACTCCCCATTTTTGCGCCGGTGCGCCTTCCCCTCGGTGTCTTGGGCCATGATCTTCTTGGGGTCAAAGGAGTCCATGAACTCCTCGTCTCCGTCGAAAAGCGCCTTGGTCAGCGCCGCGCGCGGCCCCATGCGCTGCCACTTGGCCACCTCGGAGATGGGCTTGCGCAGCTCCTCAAACTCCGCCCCCAGGTCTCCGTTGAGTTCCGCCTTGGCGTTATGAACGGCTTTCCGCGCCGCGTAGATCGCGGCGCGGATGTCCTGGATCAACCCGGGCAGGCGCTCCGGGCCGATCACGATGAGCCCCAGAATGAGGATCGCGAATATTTCCGTCCAGCCGATGCTCGAAAACACTACTCGATCACCGCAGCCCAGTGTTCTTGCGCATGGTGCGCACAAAGACCTCTAACTTATCCAATACCGTCTCCGGCTGCGGCGTCGGCACCGCCTCGGCTCCGGGCCCCGGCAAGCAGGCCCCTTTGGCGATGTCGTGGAGCCTGCCCAGAAGTTCGCGGGGCGGGCGGACGTCGGCGGTCCAGTTGGCCTGGTGCAGGGCCTCGGCGGCGAGGCGCTGCCGGTGAACCTCCCCTCGGCATTCCCCGCAGTGCACGAGGTGGACGCGGGCGCGGTGAAAGGCGACGTCGCATAGCTCGCCGTCCACGAAGGCCGCCACAACCTCGGGGTTTAGATGATCCACCGAGGCAAAAACGCGGGGGCGTTTCTTGCGTGGCTGCCCGCCGCGGTGCTCCCGCTCGTGTGTATCAAAGCTCATGGTGCTCAACGCTACCCCTTTTTCCTTGGTTAGCGCTGCGCCATCGGTAGCAAAAGCCGCGCGTCCTCGCTTCCCTCCGCCGCGTTTTCCAGGCTGGCGCGCAGCTGCGAGCGGCCCCGGTGAATACGCGAGCGCACCGTGCCCATCTTCACGCCCAGGGTGTCGGCTATCTCCTCGTAGCTCATGCCCACCACGTCGCAGAGCACCACGGCCACGCGGAAATCGGGGGCCAGTTGATCCAGGGCCTCCTGAAGCACGGGGTTGAGGTGGTTGACGTGGTAGGCCTGCTCGGGCGTCATGTCCGTGCCCGGCACGCGCTCGTAGTCCTCCGGCAGGGCCTCCATGCGGATCTTGTTGCGGTGACGCACCATGTCCAGGAAGAGGTTGGTGGTAATCCGGTGCAGCCAGCCCCGGAAGGTACCCGGCTGGTAGTGCTTAAGGGAGCGGAACACGCGCATGAAGGTCTCCTGGGTGAGATCCTCGGCGTCGTGCTGATCGCCGCTGAGGCGGTAGGCCAGACGGTACACGCTGTCGGCGTGCTCGGCCACGAGTTCCCCCCAGGAGGGCATGTCCCCCGTTCCGGCGTCAAACGCGGCGGTGCCCGTCAATGCCTCGGTGTCTTCCACGGTATCGGCAGGCATGGCGTTATCGTCGCGTTCGTGCGTCATCATGGCCTCTATCTTGCCAAGCCGATCTCCCAAAGGCCATAGAGGCCCCGTAGAGATCCCTGTGAGGCCTTCCCACCGCCGCGCGGTGACACGGCTCCACCCCGCGCGCCCTGCCCCAACACGGCAACCCGGCCCCTTAAACTGTGAAGCGTGACTGAAACAGCCTTCGATTCTCTCCGAGACTTCATCAACGCGCTCCCCTCCCAGGATGAGGGAGCGGAAGCGGGCGTCGATAAGGCCATCGCCGCCGCCCGCCGCGACGCCGAGGAGTACGGGCTCAGCGCCCCCGATCACCTCACCGGCATGGTGCTGAGCACGCTAACGGCCGCCGCCGGCGGGGAGAAGCCCACGGGAGCCATCGCCTTGACCCCGGCCCTGGCGGTGGTGGGGCTGTATCTGCTGCGCGGCATGCCCCGCCAGGGCACCGTGACCTGCATCGACCCGGAGGCCGAGCACCAGCGCCAGGCCAAGGAGGCCTTCCGCGCGGCTGGCTTCCCCCCCGCGCGCGGCCGCTTCCTTCCCGCGCGGCCCCTTGACGTGCTCTCCCGCATGGCTCCGGCGAGCTATCAGCTCGTCTATGCCGAGGTCGATCCGGTGGATCTGCGCGCGGTCATCGACGCCGCCTGGCCGCTGCTCACGCCTGGGGGAACGCTGGTGCTCGCGGATGCGCTTCTCGACGCCACGGTGGGCGATGCCTCCCGCAAGGATCAGGCCACCGTCGCCGCGCGCGCCGCCCAGGAGCACCTGGGCTCCTTGGGCGAGCAGGCGCTCATCTCTCATCTCCCCTTCGGGGCCGGAATGACGCTGGTCACGCGCCTTCCTTAGATTCTCCGCGGGTTCCCACCACGCCCCCATGCAGGAAATCCCCGGCGTGACTATCCTCGGGCGGCATGGGAACGGAAAGGCATTTTCCCTCACAACGGCACACCATTTTCCAGAACTCTTTGATGACGGCTCTTCTGGACGGCATTTACGATGGTGAAATGACCGTGGGCGAGCTTCTCGGCCACGGCAATTTTGGCATCGGCACTTTTGACGCCCTCGACAGGGAAATGATTGTGCTCGATGGGGTGTGTTATCAGGTACGCGGCGATGGCAGCGCCCAGCGCGCCACCCTGGATCAGCGCTCCCCGTTCACCGTGATGACCAACTTTGTTCCCCACATCACCGGCACTCCCCCGCCGGGGCTGCGCCGCACGGAACTGGCGAGTTTTATTGACGAGCTCCAGCCCAGCGAGAACTATATGTACGCGGTGCGGATCACCGGGACGTTTAGCGAGGTCACGGTGCGCACCGTGACCAAGCAATCTAGGCCCTACCGCCCCATGGTGGAGGCCACCGGCGATGACACCGAATTGCGTTTCCGCGACGTCACGGGGGTGATCGGTGGCTTCCGCACCCCGGTGTATGAAAAGGGAATCGGGGTGCCCGGCTGCCACGTGCATTTCCTGGATTCCCGGCGCGAGACGGGCGGGCATGTTTTAGATTTCACCCTGGCCTCCGGGGTGGTGGAATTATGCCCCGGCACGGATCTCTCCCTGGGGCTTCCCCTCACCACCGATTTCTCCCGGGCCATGCTCGCCCCAGAGGACTTAGACCACCAAATCCACACCACCGAAATCAAGCAATAACCGTCCCCTTAACCACCCCCAATTCACGAAAGGCGTTTCCCACCATGAGGACCGAACATTACCGTCCCGAACTCCACCTCACCGCCGAGACCGGAGTGCTCGATGCCCCCGCCGCCGTGCTCCTCGACGGCGATACCTGGCACGTCTTTCACCAATACCGCCCGCACCCCGAGGCCCCCTCCCGCTGGGGCCATCAGTTCTCCGAGGACACCCCCTACGAGTGGGAGGAGTGCGATGACGTGCTGGCCCCCGCAGAGGGGGAATCCACGGTGCGTGCGGGGTCCGTGGCCGCCATCGACGGCGGGCTGAACCTCTACTTCACCTCCGTCACCAAGCAGAACGGCTCCCGCCAGACCACGGAGATTCACCTGGCGCGCATAGATAATCTCCCCGCCACCACGGCCGATCTCTCCGAGGATCCCCTGGCCGTGGATTCTCAGGTGCGCCGCCTGGGGCCCGTGGTGGGCGATAAGACGGGGGCGCAGGCGGGCATCGTCAACTTCCGTTCCCCCTGCGTGGTGCCGGACTGGGTCACCGACGAGGATCGCAGCGAGGGGCACGCGGGTTGGCTCATGCTGGCGGTGACCGGCACGATGGAGGAACCCGGATTGGCCATGCTGCACTCCCAGGACGGCCAGGAGTGGCTGTTCCAGGGCGCGCTGCGCTTCGAGGGCGCCACGGGGATCGACCCGCAAGCCCGCATCGTTTCCCCGCGCATCCTGCGCCTTCGCGACGAGGTAGACGGCCGCATCCGCGACGTCTTGCTGGTGACCCTCGAAAGCGAGGGCATCGACGTCTCCGGCTACCTGGTGGGCCACCTGCACGAGGCCGTTTTCACCGTGAGCAGCCCGTTTAACCGCATTGATTACGGCCATGACTTCACCCGCCCGCGCAACACCACCTTCACCGTCGGCACGATGGAGGAGGACGATCGCTTTGACCGCGCGGCCATCGTCGGCCAACTCAACGGCGTGGGCCGCCTGGACGACCCCACCACCCACCGCAGCCTGGCCACCGAGGGCTGGGCCAACGCCATGTCCATCCCGCGCGTGACCACCCTCCAGGGCGGGGTGCTCTTCCAAACCCCCGCCGCCGGACTGGTGGAACAGATCACGCACACCCAGCGCGCCCAATCCTGGACGGGGCTGTCCGAGGTACCCGAGGGTTCCTCCGTCACGGTGGAGCTTATCGACGCCGCCGGGGCCCCCGCCGCCCGCATCTCTCACCGTGGCTCCACGCTGGTGCTGGATCGCTCCATGAACCCTCATCACACCGGGGACGCCCCGGCCTCCGCGCCCCTCGCGGAGGGAGACTCCGACTCCCTGACCATCATCGTGGACGGCTCCACGGTGGAGGTCTTTGCCGACGGCGGGGCCGTCTCCATGGCCAGCCGCGTGTACATCGAGGGCGGCTGCTCCGAGATCCGCGTGCAAGAATCCGGCTCCGCCCGGGTGGAGCGCAGCTTCCAGCGCTCCGCGGGTTCCCTGGATACCTCGCGGCTGCCCGACTGGGCCGAGGATGAACTAGATGCGGAGTTCTAGGCTCCCTCTGGCCGCCGCCGCTCTCCTTGTTCTTTTCTCCTCCCCGGCGAGCGCCGCCGAGGGGTTCGTGCGCATTGATGACCCCCACCCGGCACCTCGCCGCCAACGATACCCAACGCCTGGAATCCGAAACCTCCGACATCGGTCTGCCGGACTCTGTGGCCCAGGTGAATTACGTGGTGGTGGATCACCTGGGTTCCCCTTTCAACGATGCCCTGGTGGACTGGACGGAGGAACATCGGCCTGATCTGCTGCCCCAGGGCGGTGGCGCGGGAGGTACCTGGGCTCCGGGCAGCCTCATCGTGGCCGCCGACATGACCGACCGATCCATGGGCATCTACTGCGCCGACCAGGTGTGCGAGGATCTTCATCTTAACGATCATTCCCACCTTGAGTCCGCCCTCTCCGCCATGCGCCCCGCTCTCGGGGAGGAGGATATAGCCCAGGGTTTCCTGGATGGTCTCGATGCCGCCGCCGGGCCAGTGGATGACGAAGGCGTTTCGTGGCCAATCCTCGGGGCGATCGCGGGCGGCGTGACCGGCCTCGGGGCGCTGCTCCTGGGTCTTTTCCGCCGCAGAAGCACCCGCACCGCCAAGACCCGCTATGCGGAGCTGCGTTCGGACTACGCGCACCTGGCGCTCACCGTGCCGCACGGCACGGAGGAACTACGCGGGCTGAGTTCTCCCCTGGCCTCCGACGACCTGCGGCAACGCTGGGAAACCTTGACCACGCGGTTTTCCGCCCTCCCCCAGGAGATTGATTCCTGGGGGCTCTCTTCCGGGGCCTCCGATAAGCAATTCCGCCACCACAGCAAGGACATCGCCCGAGCCCACTCGCTCATGGTTTCCCTGCGCCGGGCCAGCCAACAGATCACGCTCCTGGCCAAGATCGAGCGCGGCGATGTCACCGCGCGCGAGGCGGAGGTGATCCGCCTGGAAAAGGATATTGAGGGCGCCCTCGACCACGCCAAGGATTCACGGGTGCAAGGCCTTTCCCGCCGCGCCGCGGAGTTACGCGCCGATCTCTCCGGCGAGGACTTCCCCGAGCGCTACGCAGCCCTGCTCCGCGACTACGCCGAGGTTATCCGCGATATACGGGACACAGACATTGCCGAAACCTCCGATACGCACCGCGTTCCCCAGCTGGGTGATTCCCAGTGGCGGCCGGGCTACGGGGTGCATTCCTTTGTTCCCTTCATGCTGGTGCAGAGCTGGTATCTCAGCGATACCGCCACCAGTTCCTCCACCTCTACCACCACGGTGAATACCACCTTCAGCGGTGGCTTCGCCGGGGGCGGCGGCTCCTCTAGTTTCTAGCGTGCCACCCGGCCCAGGCGGGTGATGGTGGCGCGGGCCGTGACCGTCATCGTGGGGGGCAGGGCGGCGATCCGACGCTGCAACTCCATCGGCTCAATGTGCCGCGCCGAGGGGCTCATGCCGATCTGCGCCGCGATGGAATCCTGATCGAGCGTCATGGGGAACTCGATGGTGCGGGGCTCCGCCACCGGCGCAAGGTGCCCGGCGGCCTGCTCGATGAGGCGATCCACCTTGCCCTTCTCCACGTCAATGATGCCCAGCGGCTCACGCAACTCCGCCAGGTGGCCGGTATCGGCGGTTAGCACCACCGCCTCCCCGCACTCGGTGAGCACCCGGGCGAACTCCTCCGCGTTGCGTGGGGCAAAGATCACAGTAATCACGTCCACCGAGGAATCCCGCAGCGGCAGGCGCGACCACGCATCGGCCACCACCGCCCCCACCCTGGGGTGACACTTGGCCAGGTGCTTGGCGGCGGGCATGGATACGTCAAGCCCCACGCCCCGCGCCCCCACCACGGTATCGAGGGTATGCGAGAGGTAATATCCGGTGCCCGCGCCGACCTCACAGATCACGGGCTCCGCGTCATCGGGCACCCGGGCGGCGTCGAGGGCATCGTCTACGGCGTGCGTCACCGCCTCCACGAAGGGCGCGAAGTGACCCCGGCTCAGGAAGGTCTCGCGGTTGCGCACCATGTCCATGTCATCGCCGGTATGGCGCAGCCCCGATCCCCCGGCGAGCGTGACGTACCCCTGCCGGGCGATGTCATAACTATGCCCAGACTCGGATACCAAGCGGCGAAAGTCATCGACCCCGCGCAGGGGCGTCCCATCAATGGGATCGGCCAAAACATCAATCACATCGTGCAGCATGTGGGGCGGCTACTCCTGTCCGGACTCGTGGGGTGATTCCTCCCACAGGATATAGGGTGACGGTTCTCTTAGGACTCAGCGGCCTGACTAAGCAGCTCTCCCAGCTCCGCGGCTTCCTCCCGCGTCATTTCCACCACGAGCCTTCCGCCCCCATCCGAGGGGATACGCATCACGATCTTGCGGTTTTCCACCACGGCTTCCATCGGACCGCCGCCAGTACGCGGCTTCATCGCTGCCATTTCACCAAGGCTCCTTGTATTTTTCTTCAGGTACCCCAACAAGCCTAGTCACTTTCCACCCGCTCTCGCTGGGCGGCCCTATCCTCCAATGACTCAATGCGCTGCCATAAGGACTCGATCACGGCGTCCACCTGATCGGGACGATACCCGCGAACCACCACGTCAAAACGCACATCATCGAGGTCACCCCGATCTAGGGCCTCCTGGTTGTGCTCCCGCACCCGGGCGCCCTCCACCATCGGCCCATCTACCTCGCCGCGCCCAAATATCCGGCCCCAGGCCCAGGTGCCCACCACGGTCAGGGCGCACAAAACCACAATCAGCAGTATCCACATCACAAAGGTCACGGGGCAGGGCTCCTCGTCTCTGGGGTCAACACGGTAGAAAGCGGGGCGCGCTGGGGAACCGGAGTCTCCCCCACCCCGGCGCGCTCCAGGATCGTGGCGGCCACCACATGCGCCATCGGCCCGAGCTCGGCCAGCGGGCGATTCCTGTGGTGACGCACCCCCAGATCCACCTGGGCGATGGCCTCACTGCCGTGACGCCGGGCGACGTCGATAAGCAGCCCCGCCTCCACCCCGTAGCCCGCCACGAATGGAAGTTCCAGGGCGGCGCGGCGGCGCAGGGCATACTCCCCGCCAAGCGGCTGCTGAACGGTCTTGAAGTGCGGAAACAACGCGGCCAGGAGCGGCTTGGCCGTGAGTTCCGTTACTCTCCCGCCCGAGCCCTCCTGCCCGTGCAGGGCACGCACATAACGCGCCTTCACCATCTGCACGCGAGGGTCGGCAAAGGGGCCACTGAGCGCCCGCACCATGCCGGGCTCCACCGCAGTGAGATCCGCGTCCAGGAACACCACAATCTCCCCGCTCGCGGCCGCCACCCCGCGCCACAGTGATTCTCCCTTGCCCGGCACCGGGGGCACCTCAGGGAGCGCCTCCCGCCAGTTCACCACCGTGGCCCCGGCCTCGGCGGCGCGCCGCGCAGTGGCGTCCTGAGAATCCGCGTCGATCACCAGCACCTCCCTTGGCCGATCCGCCAAAGCCGCGCGCACCACCCGCGCCACCGTGGACTCCTCGTTGAGCGCCGGTATCACCACACTCACGTGATCGAGCCCGTCCCGCGCACTCATGCCAAACCTCGCATGGTGGATAGCGGGGCCATCGACCCCTGGATGGCCGCGATCATGCGGATCACGTCCAGGGTCTGCGCCACCTCGTGCACCCGGAATGCCGCCACCCCGTGCTGAGCGGCCCAGGCGGTAGCCGCAAGCGTGCCCGCCACCCGCTCACGCACCGGACGATCCACCGTCTCCCCCACAAAGTCCTTGTTTGATAGTGCCATGAGCACCGGCCAGCCGGTACCCACCAATTCCTCTACCCGACGCAGCAACTCCAACCCGTGAAAGGAGTTCTTGCCGAAGTCGTGGGTAGGGTCAATGAAGATTTTTTCCCGCGGGACACCACAGGACACGGCGCGCTCGGCCAAGGCCGTGGTCTCCGCGATCACATCGGCCACCACGTCGTCATAATGCACCCGGTGCGGGCGGGTGCGCGGCGTGGCCCCGCCCGTATGCGAGCATACGTAGCCCACCCCGTGCGCGCCCGCCACCTCCACGAGCTCTGGGTCTGCGCCCGCCCACGTGTCATTCACCAGCCCGGCGCCCGCCGCGATGGCCTCCGCAGCGACCTCCGCGCGCCAGGTATCCACGGAGATGAGGGCCGCGGGGTGCCTACGGTGCAGCTCCGCGATCACCGGAATAATCCGCCGGGATTCTTCCCGCGCGTCCACGAGCGGCCCCGGCCCCGCCTTGACACCGCCGACGTCGATGATCGAGGCCCCCTGCTCTAGCATCTCCTCCGCGCGCGCCAACGCCTCCTCGTGCCGATACGTGGCGCCCTTGTCATAAAAGGAATCCGGAGTGCAATTCACGATCGCCATGACCTGCGGAATAGCCGGGGTGCCTTCCGTGCGGCTCATTATTTTCCGTCTCCCCGCCTCGCACCGGCCTCCGGGGGCACGCCCGCGACCTCACCATGTACCCTGCGAATGTGCTCCACGGCTTCGGATACGGAATCCGTGACCAGGAAGAGATGGGCGTCATCGGGAGCGATCATCTTCTCCTCGACCAGGCGATGCCTTATCCACTCGATCAAGCCACCCCAATATTCCGTGCCCATGAGCACGATGGGGTAATTGCTCATCTTTCCGGTTTGCACCATGCACAGCACCTCAAAAAGCTCATCCAGGGTGCCCAACCCGCCCGGCAGGCACACGAACCCCTGGGAATACTTGAGGAACATCACCTTGCGTACAAAGAAGTAACGGAAGTTTAACCCCACGTCCACCCACTCGTTGAGGTGTTGCTCGTGCGGCAACTCAATGCCCAGCCCCACGGATAACCCACCGGCCTCCTGAGCGCCACGGTTCGGAGCCTCCATCAGGCCCGGCCCACCGCCGGTAACCACCGCATAGCGTGCCTTGGCCAGCGCGCCCCCCAGCTCCATTCCCAGGGAGTAATACGGATGATCCTTAGCCACGCGAGCGGAACCAAAAACGCTCACGGCGGGGGGAAGATCGGCCAGGGCATCGAAGCCGGAGACAAACTCCGATTGGATACGCAAAATCCGCCAGGGATCGGCATGCATCCAATCATGATCTGCCCGCAGCTCTAAAAGACGCTGATCGTAGGTGGATTCCTGATCCCCCGTGGAGCGCAGCAAGAGCGGGCCGCGCAGGGTGCGCCTTTCCCCCTTATTCCCGCCGTGCTTCCCCGCGCTTTCCCCCTTCGCTCCGTTCTCCGCGTTCTCCTCCTTCATCCCAGCACGGGGCGAGGCAGGCGAGGGGGCAGAGAACTCATCAGCGGGGTCAAGATTTTTCATCTGAGAAGGCACTTGTTCCATCTTGTCTGACACAACCTCCGAACCTAGCCGATATGTCTTTTCCATGTGGTGATCGCATGGGACACGCACCCGTGTTGCACCGCGGGTACTCCGGCCATCTACGCCGCTTCGTCTCCCGGCTCACCCGTGAGATACCTGTGCAGCACCTCGGATACCGCACTGATCTGTTCCACCGGGCACTGTTCATCCTTTTTGTGGGCGTACCCGGGATCACCGCAACCAAAGTTCACGGCGGGGATCCCCAGTTGCCCAAAGCGAGACACGTCAGTCCAACCGTATTTTGCTCTTACCCTTCCCCCCACGGCCTGCACGAGATCCTGCGCCGCCGGAGCGCTCAGCCCCGGCGCGGCGGCACCCGCCACGTCATCGACCTCATAGCTTAGATTCTCTTCCCCTTCGATTCCTAGAACCTCAAGCAGATGTTCCATCGCCTGCTCGCTGGTGCGGTCGGGAGCGAAGCGGAAGTTGACAAAGAACCATGCGTCGTCGGGAATCGTGTTGTTCGCCACGCCCGCCTCCATGCGCACCACGTTGAGGCCCTCGCGATACACGCACCCGTCCATCTCCACGGCCTCACGCGGGGTATAGTCAGCAATCCTTCCCAACACCGTACTGAGCCGGTGCACGGCATTATCTCCCAGCCACGCCCGGGCCGAGTGCGCACGGGTACCTGTAGCCCGCACCCGTAACCGAATAGACCCCTGGCACCCGGCCTCAATCACGCCGCCGGAGGGCTCGCCCAGGAGGGCGAGATCGCCGCGTAGCCACTCCGGGTACTCCTTTTCAATATGCCCCAGACCGTTGAACTCCGTAGCCACCTCCTCCCCCTCATAAGCGATAAAGGTGAGATCATGGCGCAGGTTCTCCGCCGTGGCCAGGGTGGCAAAGGCCTGGGCATAGACCGCCAGGCCGGACTTCATGTCCACCGTCCCGCAGCCAAAAAGCGTATCGCGCCCCTGGGCGTCCTCCCCCCTACGGTGGGGAACGTTATCCGCCAGCGGCACTGTGTCAAGGTGACCCGCCAGAATCACCCGTGACCCCAGCCCACGGTGGGTGCGGGCCAGCACATTGTTGTTGTAGCGCAGCACCTCTACCTCGGGCGGCAGGGTGGTGCGCAGGGCCTTTTCCAGGGCGTCCGCGATGTCTGTTTCCTGGTGCGAGGGACTCGCGATGTCCACGAGCGCCGCGGTGAGCGCGATGGGATCGCCAGTGAGATTGAGGCGGGCGGGGGAATCTGGTGAAGCGTTCATGCCCATCGAGGGTAGAGGGCGGGTGGGACACGCGTCGGCCTTTTCACCCCCTTGTTCCTCCCCCGTTATCGAACAAAAGGGGGTACCCGGTGGGAGACGGTCACGCGGCAGTTATACAGTTTGTGCATGTCCGCCTCGATAAACACCGGCCTGGGCCACGGCCTGCGCACCCGACACCTCACCATGATGGGATTAGGTTCCGCCATCGGCGCCGGGCTCTTTTTGGGCACCGGGGTGGGAATCCGCACCGCCGGGCCCGCGGTGCTCATTGCCTACCTCATCACGGGCATTATCACCGTGCTCATCATGCGCATGCTCGGGGAAATGGTGGCCGCGCGCCCTTCCTCTGGTTCCTTTTCCGACTATGCAGAACAGGCCTTTGGCCGATGGGCCGGATTTAGCGTGGGCTGGTTGTATTGGTTCATGATGGTGATGATTATGGGCGCGGAAATGACCGGCGCCGCCGCCATCATGGCCTCCTGGTTTGGGGTTCCGGCATGGATTCCCGCCCTCGTTTCCGTGGTGATTCTCGCCGCCGTCAATCTCCTTTCGGTGCGGGGTTTTGGAGAATTTGAGTTCTGGTTCGCCTTCATCAAGGTGGCGGTTATCATCGCCTTCCTGGTCATCGGTGCCTTGCTGATCTTCGGGGGCCTGCCGGGCCACAGCTTCGTGGGCACCCAGCACTTCCTGGGCGAGCACGGGTTTATGCCGCACGGTTGGTCTGGGGTGGCGGCGGGCCTGCTCGCCGTGGCCTTTGCCTTTGGCGGCATCGAGATGGTCACCATCGCCGCCGCCGAATCCGAGGACCCGCAACGATCCATCACCACAGCAGTTAATTCCGTGATCTGGCGCATCGGTATTTTCTATATCGGTTCGGTGCTCGTCATCGCTTTTCTTCTTCCCTTTGACACCCTGGGCGGGGCGCAAAGCGCCGCGGATTCCCCTTACACGCTGGTCTTGGAACAGGCACAGATTCCCGGCGTGGTGGGCTTCATGGAGATAGTGATCGTCGTCGCCCTTCTTTCCGCCTTCAACGCGCAGCTCTACGGCTCCTCACGCCTGTGCTATTCCCTGGCCAAGCGTGGCGACGCCCCCGCGATCTTCGCGCGCACCGGAGACAACCAGGTACCCACCCCGGCTCTTCTGCTCTCCGTGTTCTTCGCCTTCGTCTCGGTGGGCCTGCAATGGTGGAATCCCACCGGATTATTGGACTTCCTGCTCAACGCCGTGGGCGGTTGCCTGGTGGTGATCTGGGTATCCATCATCGCCTCCTATCTGCGTCTCCACCCGCAGCTCGCACGCAACGGGGAAATCTCAGGGGTCCAGATGTGGGGCTACCCGTGGGCGGCCTGGGGCACGCTCCTCTCCGTGGCCGCCATCGTGGCGCTTATGCTTGCCGACGCCGCCGCCCGCACGCAGGTATATGCCGTGCTGGTCATTTGCGGCGTCATCTTGGCGATAGCGTTTCTCACGCGCCGACCGGCTACATTAAACGGAACCGATCATCACTAACGTAGGCAACTCGCAGCAAAAGGATCACTCATGACTACTCAGAATGACGCCACGCAGTTGGGGAGCGGGCTCAAAACCCGGCACCTCACCATGATGGGGCTCGGTTCTGCCATCGGCGCCGGACTCTTCTTAGGCACCGGCGTGGGTATCCGCGCCGCCGGTCCCTCGATCCTTCTCGCCTACATCATCGCCGGGGCTGTGGTCATGGCCGTGATGTACATGCTCGGGGAGATGGCCGCCGCCCGACCCGCCCCCGGTTCCTTTGCCACCTACGCCCGCGCCGCGTTTGGCCCGTGGGCTGGCTTCACCCTGGGGTGGCTCTTCTGGTTCATGATGATTATGGTGCTGGGCGCGGAAATGACCGGCGCCGCCGCCATCATGGCCTCCTGGTTTGGGGTGGATCCCTGGATACCGGCGCTCGTCTGCGTCACCCTTTTTGCCGTGATTAACCTGGCCAAGGTGAGCGGGTTTGGCGAGTTCGAGTTCTGGTTCGCCTTCATCAAGGTCAGCGTGATTATCCTCTTCCTCATTCTGGGGGTTCTCCTGATCTTCGGTCTCCTCCCCGGCCATGACTTCGTGGGCACCCAGCACTTCCTCGGCGATGGTGGCTTCATGCCCCACGGGATTCCCGGGCTGGCGGCGGGGCTGCTTGCCGTGGCCTTTGCCTTTGGCGGCATCGAGATTGTGACCATCGCGGCGGCGGAATCGGAAGACCCGCAGCAGGCCATCAAGACCGCCATTCGCTCTACCCTCTGGCGCATCGGCCTGTTTTACCTGGGTTCCGTTTTGGTCATCACGTTCTTGCTTCCCACCGCGCTCATTAATGCGGCGGAAACCGCTGCGGAATCGCCTTTTACCCAGGTGCTCAAGATCGCGGATATTCCCGGCGTAGTGGGATTCATGGAGGCCGTGATTGTGGTTTCCCTGCTCTCCGCCTTCAACGCGCAGATTTACGCCAGCTCTCGCATGGCCTACTCCCTGGCCTCTGAGGGCAATGCCCCGGCCGCCCTGGGCAAACTCAGCAAGGATAACGTGCCCTTTAACGCCGTGCTGCTTTCCATGGTTTTCGCTTTTGCCTCCGTAGGCTTGCAGTGGTGGAACCCCACCGGGCTGCTGGACTTCCTGCTCAACGCCGTGGGCGGCATTCTCATCGTCATCTGGATCATGGTGGCGGCTAGTTACCTCAAGCTCCACCCGCAATTAGAGCGCAGCGGGGAGATCACTACCGTGCGGGTCTGGGGCTACCCCTGGCTGGGCTGGGCCACCATTGCGGCGCTCTTGGCCTTCGTGGTGCTCATGCTCTTCGATGACGGCTCCCGCGCGCAGATTTTCTCCGTGCTCATCATGATGGCCGCGCTCATTGTGCTGTCCTTTCTCACGAACCGGGGTTCTACTCAGGTAGGTTCAAAGGCATGACTTCTGCTTCAGCTCAAGGAATAGCAACCCTCACCCACGACGGCACCGTGCTTGACGTGTGGTTCCCCGCCCCCCAATTGCACGACACCCCGCTGACGGCGGGCACCGACCGCCTCGATGAGGCCCCGGCGCACCTCACCGCCCTCACCGGCCCGGACGAGGATCGCGGCGTGGCCCGCGTGGCGGTGGAAACCCGCATCGCTTCCCTGGACGAAGCCCCCGCCGATGCTTACGACGCCTACCTGCGCCTCCACCTGCTTTCCCATCGGCTCGTTCGGCCTCACGGGCAAAACATGGACGGTATCTTCGGCCTGCTGGCCAACGTGGTGTGGACTAATTACGGCCCCTGCACTCCCGCCGATTTCCAGATGGTGCGCGCCCGCCTCGCCGCTCGCGGCCCGGTGACCGTGTACTCCGTGGACAAGTTCCCGCGCATGGTGGACTACGTGGTTCCCACCGGCGTGCGCATTGGCGACGCCGACCGCGTACGCCTGGGCGCTCACCTCGCGGAGGGCACCACCGTCATGCACGAGGGGTTCGTGAACTTCAATGCGGGCACCCTGGGGAACTCTATGGTGGAGGGCCGCATTTCCGCCGGCGTGGTGGTGGGCGACGGCTCCGATGTGGGCGGCGGTGCCTCCATCATGGGCACCCTTTCTGGCGGAGGCAAGGAAGTGATCTCCATCGGTGAGCGCTGCCTACTGGGTGCTAATGCCGGTGTAGGTATCTCCCTTGGCGATGACTGCGTGGTAGAGGCCGGCCTCTACGTCACGGCCGGAACCAAGGTTTCTGTGTTTGGCGCGGTGGCCCAGGCCGCGGGGGTGGAAGAGGGGTCCTCCGTGAAGGCCTCCTCCCTGTCCGGAGCCTCCGGCGTACTCTTCCGCCGGAACTCCGTCTCCGGCGCGGTAGAGGCCACGCCATACACCTCCTCCGTCTCCCTCAACGAGGAACTGCACGCCAACTAAAACGCGGCGCGCCCCACGGCTGCCTCCCGGTGATCCCCCACCAGGAGGCAGCCTTTTTCATCTCCACACAGCAGAACTACCCTAGACACAATGACAAGTATCATTTACACTTTGCCCTGTATCTAAGGCAGGAGGCAGCACAACATGACAGACCCGCCCACCAACCTGGTGCGCAAGTATCGCCGGTGGAACGAACTCTCCCAGGCGGAACTCGCGCAGCGCGTCAGCGTCTCGCGGCAGACCATCGCCAACATCGAGCGCGGCAATTACTCCCCCTCGGTACACCTAGCCCTGGCGATCTGCCGCGAACTCCACCAGACCGTCGAACACGTTTTTGGCGGAACCGCAGCCCCCCAATCCCCAGCAAAGGAGACCCCTCGATGAGTTACGCAGACTTTGTTATTCAGCGCAATGAGAACCTGGTCGATGATGAGTTTGAGCGCGCCATGCTCCATAAGTCCTCGACCGTGGCGCTGGCCTATAACGACTGGCTCTGTCTAGGCAGTGCCGTCGTACTGGCGTGGTTATTGCCTGGACACTACGCTTATGCAAGCCTCCTAGCCATCATACCCATGGCATTTTCCCAGATTATTGGTGTGATGTGGCTACGTAGATCCACGCCTCGCCCCCGTTCTTCAATGCCGTCCCAAAAGGAAATCATTCTACAACTACTCGCTTTTAGTGCCATAGTGGTGGGGGTCTTTCAAAGCGCTGGCTGGCCCAAAGATCCTTTTAGCTTCATCATCCCTTGCATCGGCGGCCTCGCTGGCACCTACTATGCCTACAAGCGCTCCGAGGAGCGCCGCGAGAAGGATCGCAGGGCCCTTGATCGCAGGCTCGGAGAGGAGTCCGAGGAGGATTAGACCCGCGCCACGGGTTCTTGTTCCTGCACCACGGTCACGGCCGGGGGCTTGCTGCGGAACGTCCAGAGTTTGTTGAGCACGAAGTTCACCGGCATGGCCACCACGATGGAGATCGCCGTGGCCCAGTAGAACTTGGTGCGCAGGCCCGTGGAGTCGTCGAATATATCGGAGGGCAGGGCAAACGGCGAGGTGGGGTTCATGAGGAAGGTGGCCACGATGCTGCTCACCACCAGGGCGCTGAGCCCGGTGAGGAGGAAGGGGAAGAATCCGCGCCACCAGCTTCGGGTGTTCACGCCTCGGAATGTCCACATGCGGTTGAGTTGGTAGTTCCAGGTGTTCGCAAAGAGGAAGCCGATCACCATGAAGATGTGGAACCATCGGATATGAAATTGCGTGCCCAGCAGATTCAAAAAGGCATCGTGCTCGGAGATACCGGCCGTCCACCCGGCGATCTTCTTGGAGAGCGCGGTGACCAGGAGGTTCACCAGGGTGCCGGAGCCGCCGATGATTCCAAAGGTGAGGAATTGCCGGACGTTCCGGGAAAGGCGCTCGGAAGAGCTGGCTGGGTGCACTGAGATCGGGCCTCGATTCCGCAAGAAAATTGGGTGTATGTAGGGCGTGACCGATCTATTTTAGCCGCATGGGGCCTCAAGAACCTAGCCTGAGTCGGTTCGCGGCGGCGTCGATGCGCTCGTCGGTGGCCGTAAGGGAGATTCGCACGTGTTGTTTGCCCGCCGGGCCGTAGAAGGCGCCGGGGGCCACGAGGATTCCACGCTGGGCTAACCAGTCCACGGTGTCCCAACAGTCCTCCCCCCGGGTGGCCCAGAGGTACAGGCCCGCCTCGGAGTGCTCGATGGTGAAGCCGGCGTCGATAAGCGCACGCAGCAGCGTGGCGCGGCGGGAGGCGTAGCGCAGCTTTTGTACCTGCTCGTGGCCGTCCTCGTCCAGGGCTGCGGTCATGGCGACCTGGATCGGGTAGGGCACCATGAGCCCGGCGTGTTTGCGCACGAGGGTCAGCTCCGCGATGAGCCGCTCATCGCCGGCGAGGAATCCGGCGCGGTAACCCGCCAGGTTGGAGGTCTTGGAGAGGGAGTGGATCGCGAGGAGGTTGCGGTGATCGCCGCCGCAGACCTCGGGGTGCAGCAGGGAGAGAGGCGGGCGATCGTCGTCCCAGCCCAGGCCCAGGTAGCACTCGTCGGAGGCCACGATCACGTCGCGCTCGCGCGCCCACTGCACCACCTTGCGCAGGTGTTCCACGCCGAGTACCCGCCCGGTGGGGTTGGAGGGTGAGTTGAGGAAGAACAGGCCCGGGGTCTGCGGCCCGAGGGCCACCGTGGAGTCGGTGCGCGCGGTGGAACAACCCGCCAGGAGCGCGCCCACCTCGTAGGTGGGGTACGCCAGTTCTGGGATCACCACGGTATCGCCCGCGCCGAGGCCCAGGGCGGTGGGGAGCCAGGCGATGGCCTCCTTGGTGCCCACCACCGGCAGCACGGCGGCCTCGGTGAGGTCGGTGATCCCATAACGGCGGGCGGCGGAACTCACTATCGCCCGGCGCAACTCCGGGGTACCTATCGTCTGGGGGTAGCCCGGGCGGGCGGCGGCCTCCGCCAGGGCCAGTTGAATGCCCGGCGCCACCTCGTCCACGGGGGATCCCACGGAGAGGTTCACGATCCCCTCGGGGTGCTCGGTGGCTTTCTTCTTCGCGGGTGCCAGGGAGTCCCAGGGGAAATCGGGGAGGGTGTTTCCCAGCGGGGTGCGGGTCATAGCGGGCCTTCTCTCACAGAGGGGTTAGTCGGCGTTTTGCGGCGGGAGGTTGGCGATCAGGGGCGGATCGAAGTCCTGGGGGCCGAGTTTTTGTGCCCCGCCCGGAGAGCCGAGGTCATCAAAAAAGGCGGCGTTGGCGTCGTTATAGTCCAGCCATTCGTCGGGGACATCGTCCTCGTAGAAGATGGCCTCCACCGGGCAGGCGGGCTCGCAGGCACCGCAATCGACGCACTCGTCGGGGTGGATATACAGGGAGCGCTTGCCCTCGTAGATGCAATCCACCGGGCACTCCTCCACGCAGGCGCGATCCATGACGTCCACACAGGGCTGTGCGATTGTATAAGTCATCGTGTATCGGGTACTCCAGTTACGGGAAATCGTGCGCCGCCCCGCCAGAGGCAGCGCCGGAAACGCAGTGACAACTGCCTAGTATGTCACCTCCGCAGCACCAGCGGCCAACCGCCTCCGATCATTCCGGCCAGCAGCAGGGCCATGCTGCGAATATTATTGCCCACCAGCTGATCCCCGCTCACGGCCACCCACATCGTCAGGGCCACGTACCCCAGCAGCCACGTCCACAGCGGTATGCCCGCCACGGCAGCGTTGCGCGTCCACAGCAGCGCCGTGCGGCTGAGCACGCGATTAAACAGCAGCGCCACCAGGATCATGTAGGGGAAGGGCACCTTAGTTCCGCCGGGCAGGATGATCCAGGTGCCCAGGTACATCACCTCCAGAAGCACGGAGACCAGCGCGGCGATCGCCAACCACATCAGGCCCAGGGCCGCCTCGCCTCGGGAGAAGTCGGTGCGGGTAATCGGCTCGTTCTGCTCGCTCATGCGCGCCCCTCCCACCAGCGCTGGCCTTCGATCTCGGCGCTGCCCTGCCCCACCACGTAGTGCTCCTTCCAGGTCATCGGCTGGGCGATGAGATTAGATAGGGCAAAGACCTGGGCGGCGGGGCCGGGGTGGCGCAGCGTGGCGTAGGCCGCGTGGGTGTTGGTGGTGCTGGTGGAGCCGTCGGCAAGCCATAGCTGGGTAGCGTGCGCGCGCATGGCCGCAGCCTTGGCCGCCATCTCCGTCTCCGTCATCTCCACGGCAAAATCCGCGTGCTCCACGGATGCGATCTCCCCCGGGCGGGCGGGACGCCAGCCCGGGGGGATGGATTCGATGGCCTCCATACCCGCCTGCCATTCCTCCTCCAGCGTGACCGCCCAGAGGATTCCCGGCACCGTGACCCGCCGCGCGGCCGCGTGCGTGATCTGGTGGGCGCGGATATGATCCGGGTGCCCGTAGCCGCCGTCGGGGCCGTAGGTGAGAACCAGGTCGGGGCGCAGCCGGCCAAAGATCTCCGCGAGGTCCTCCTCGGCCGCGGCCCCCGAGGACACGAAGGCGCGCGGGTGCTCTGCGGCGGGGGTTCCCGCCATGCCGGAGTCCCGGTATCTTCCGGCCCCGCCCAGAAAGATTCCCCGAACCCCCAGGTGCCGCAGCGATTCCTGCCACTCCATGATGCGGAACCCGCCCAGTTGGTCGGCTTCTTCGGCCACCAGGTACGCGTAGGTCTCCCCGATCACCTCGCCCTGCTCCCCCAGAGTGCAGGTAACCACGGTGACCTCCGCCCCCAGGCGCGCCAGCCGGGCCAGGGCGCCGCCCGTCCAGATCGCCTCATCATCCGGGTGGGCATGCACCGCCACCACGCGCTTTCCCCGCAGATCCATCGTCATGGGCCCTCCTCATCGTTTCTTCCACTGTGCCGCCGTGGCCAGACCCTGCCACTGTTCCGGGGCCTCGGGTAGGCCCTCCACCTCCGGCCCGGCCACCATCAGGCGGGTTTCCCGCAGCAGCGGCACGCTCAGGTGCTCGGTTTCTTCCACCGCGCGCAGCGCTTCCGGCGCCTCCGCTCCGGCGAGCACCGCGCCCACCGTCTCCTCGGTTTCCGGGGAGCAATACCCGGAGAGGTTACTCCCCCGCACCGCGTCGGCGGGGCAGGCGTATCTGCTGGCGGCCTCGATCGCATCTGGTTCGCTGGCCCGCCAGGCCACCACGGCGTCCACCTCCCCCTCGCCCAGGGAGTGCGCTGCTGCCTCGTTGAGGTCGGCGTTGACCGCCTGGGCCTGCACCCCCAGCCGCACCAGGCTATCGGCTAGCCCACGCGCGGCCGCCGCGGCCTGGTTATCGGTGGGGTCCGCCGCGATGCGCAGCGGCTGGGCGGCCGAGCGCTCGCGCAGGAGCGCCAGCGTTTCCTCCGGCGCCTCCGGCACCCGGCGCTCCGGTACCGAAAGGTCGGCGCTGCGCCCTGCCGCCAACCGGGCCAGGGCGGGAGCGTCGATCAGCGCGGAGAGTGCCTCGCGCAGGGGGGCGTCGGCAAGCGTGGGCGAGGAAACGGACATGGTGAGGGCCAGTTCCCGGCCCGTGGTCATGCTGTGCACGCGGCTCTCCGGCACCAGGGAGAACGCCTGCGTGGAGGTCTCCGCCGGGGTGATGTCCAGGTAGCTGAGCTGATGGCTGCGCAGCTGATCCGCGCCCTCGGTGGTGCCGCGCACCGGGCGGAAGATGAGCAGTTCCGTCACCGCCGGATCGCTGCCCCAGAATCGATCGTTGCGGCTTAGCTCCACGGTGCCGCGGGCGCGATCCACCGTGCGCACCATGTACCGTCCGGCCGAGGCCGGGATGGTCTCCCGCATGCCGCTGTCAAAGCCCATGTTCTGCATGAGATGCGCCGGTAACAGGTGCCGGAACAGGCCCTGCCACTGCGCCACGGGCCGGGTGAAGTCCACCTCGACGGTCTTGCCGCCCCCGGTGGTGCGCACGTTGGCGATCGCCTGGTACCCCGCCTCCCCGCGCACTCCCGGCGTGGAGCGCATGGCCTGCCACAGGTACACGAAGTCATTGCCGCTGACCGGGGTGCCGTCGGACCACTGGGATTCCGGGGTGAGTACGTAGCGCACCGTCTGCGCCGCCTGGGGGGCGGGGTCAATCTGCTCGGCGGAGACCACCAGGTCAGGGTTGGGGTCACCCGCCACAAAGGCGGAGGGCAACACCAGATCCGCCAGGGAATCCACAAAGGGGGTGGAGTCCGCCAGCAGGTGCGGGTTAAAGCCGTTGCGCAGGGGGTCAATGCCCACGCTTATCGACGTCCGCTGGGGTTCCTCCCGGGCGGAGCGCGCCACCGCCGAGGTGGTGGGCGCGGCCGTGTCCTGCGCCGTGTCCACCACCGGGGGCGGGCTGGGATTCGCCGCGCATCCCGCCACGACGCACGCCGCGCCCACCGTGAGCGCCACCCACGCGCGCTGTTGTTTTTTCACGAGACTCACGCAAACCCAAGCTAGCGCACGCGGGCTTCGCGTTACTTGTTGCGCGCCTTTTCCCGGGCCCGTGCGCGGCCGCGCTCCGTGGCACCCAGCACCACCTTGCGCACGCGCAGCACGTCCGGGGTCACCTCCACGCACTCGTCGCCGCCGCAGAACTCCATCGCCTCGTCCAGGGAGAGGGTGCGGGCCTTGGCCAGCGTGACGGTGGCGTCGGCGGTGGCCGAGCGCATGTTCGTCAGCTTCTTTTCCTTGGTGATGTTGATGTCCATGTCCTCGTCGCGGTTATTCGCGCCCACGACCATGCCCTCATAGGTCTCCGCGCCCGGCTCCACAAAGAAGTCGCCGCGATCGGCCAGCTGGGTCAGGGCGTAGGCCGTAACCTGCCCGGAGCGATCCGCCACCAGGGAACCATTGGGGCGATCCTTGATCTCCCCGGCCCACACGTCCATGCCATCGGAATAGGAGTTGGCGATGCCGGTGCCGCGCGTCTCCGTCATGAACGTGGTGCGGAAACCGATCAAGCCCCGGGCGGGCACGCGGTACTCCATGCGGATCCAATCCGAACCCGGCGTGGTGTCCATCGCCTGCATCTGGCCCTTACGCGACGCCATGAGCTGAGTCACCGCGCCCTGGTGCTCGGCGGGAATGTCAATCACCATGATCTCGTAGGGCTCGTGCAACTTGCCGTCGATGGTCTGGGTGACCACCTGCGGCTTGCCCACGGTCAGCTCGAAGCCCTCGCGGCGCATGGTCTCCACCAGCACGGACAGCGCCATCTCGCCGCGGCCCTGAACCTCCCAGGCGTCGGGGCGCTCGGTGGGGAGCACCCGAATGGAAACGTTACCGATCAGCTCCTGATCCAGGCGGGCCTTGACCAGGCGGGCGGTGAGCTTATCGCCGCCGCCTCGGCCCGCCATCGGGGAGGTATTCACGCCGATGGTCATGGAGATGGCGGGCTCGTCCACCGTGATGCGCGGCAGGGCCACCGGGTTCTCCAGGTCAGCCAGGGTATCGCCGATCATGATCTCATCAATGCCGGAGACCGCCGCGATGTCCCCCGCGATCACCTCGTCGGTGGGCACGCGGTTCACGCCCTCGGTGCGCAGCAGTTCCGCGATCTTGACGTCCTTGGTGTGCTGGTTTCCCTCCTCGTCGTAGTGAATCCAGGCCACGCGCTGGCCCTTCTTCAACGCGCCGGAATGAATGCGCACCAGGCCAATGCGGCCCAGGAAGGAGGAGGAATCCAGGTTGGTCACGTGCGCCTGCAAGGGGCCGTCCAGGGTGGCCGTGGGCTCCGGGAGGACGTCATAGATCACGTCAAAGAGCGCCTGAAGGTCCTCCGCCTCCGGCACGTTACCGTCACCGGGATTATCCGTGGAGGCCTTACCCTCTCGGCCGGAGGCGTAGAGCACGGGGAGATCAAGAAGCTGCTCGGCGGCTGCGGCGGCCTCCGGATCATCCAGGCCCGCGGCGAGTTCCAGCAACAGATCCTGAGACTCCTCCACCACGGCGTCGATCCGCGCATCCGGGCGATCGGTCTTGTTCACCAGGATAATCACGGGCATCTTGGCCGCCAGGGCCTTGCCCAGCACAAAGCGGGTCTGCGGCAGCGGCCCCTCGGAGGCATCCACCAGCAGCACCACGCCGTCCACCATGGACAGCGCTCGCTCTACCTCGCCGCCGAAATCCGCGTGACCGGGGGTGTCGATGACGTTAATGATGAGGTCATTGCCGTCCTTGCCCAATCCCTTGCGGCGAATGGCGGTGTTCTTGGCCAGGATGGTGATGCCCTTTTCCTTTTCCAGATCGCCGGAGTCCATCACGCGATCGGCCACCTCCTCGTGATCGCCAAAGACGCCGGACTGCTCCAACATGGCATTAACGAGGGTGGTCTTGCCGTGATCCACGTGCGCGACGATGGCGACGTTACGGAACTCTGGATGGCTCACTACGGGGGTACTCCTAGCACAAAAAGGGAATATGTGAACTGAAGAAAGGTTACTCCCTGCACGCCACAGGCGCACCTTGGCGTTCCGCTTACTCACAGTATCGCCCAGTATGCCCCCAGAGCCTCCAGACCAGGGCGGGGAGACAAAACAGCGCCACGGTACTAGAGTGACACTCGTTGATTTCCCCGACGGAAGGTTTCCGCCCCGTGTTGCTCTCTCGCCGCCGCCTCGCCGCTGGCCTCACCGGACTGGTCACCACGCTCGGCCTCGCGCTGAGCGCCCCCACCGCCGGGGCCGTTACCCTGCCGGTGCCGCCGCTGCCGGAGGGCCCCCTCTACCTTCCCAGCCAGCAGCAGGTGCAGCAGGCCCGCGATTTCGCCGCCCAGCCCTGGCTACCCGAGGACATCTCCTCCGCGATCCTCGCGGCGGCGGACTTCTACGAGGGCACGGGGAACTCCGAGGGAGCGGTGCCCCTGCCGGAGAACGCCCCCCACATCGCGCAGTTTTACTGGCCCACCGTGGCCGGTAACTGCATCGGCGGGCAGATGAACTCCGTGGGCACCGCCATCGGCGTGCCCGGCCCCGCGCAGATCCCCGCCCCCGGCGCGGGCGAGGGACAAACCGCCTTCCTCTTTACCGGGCTGGGCACCAAGGCCGCCACGGCGGAGCAAAAGGACATGGCCGTGCATTGGTTCAACCTCAACACCCTAGCCTCCGGCACCACGCCGTTGGGCAACCACGGCATCAACCCCCAGGGCCCCGCCACCCTCTCCGCCACCGCCGATACCGGCAAGGGAACGATCGTGGCCGTCATCGCCGGATCGGTGAGCACCGAGGAAGGCACCTGCACCTACGCCCCCACGGCGGGCATCGTGAATAACCCCAAGAACCCCGCCGCCACCGCCGCGACCCCCGCCTAGGGGTTTCTTCCGCAAGGTTTCTTCCGCTTTAGCGACGCCCCCGAGGCCCCTTGCCACGGCGGCTCGGCTGCCCGCTCGGTGACGGGCCGGTAAAATCAGCGTCCATGACAGCGGATCTCCACCCCGTCAAGCAGGAAACCTTTGACCTCGCGGCCAAGATCAACATTGACCCCAAGGGCTTTGAGCGCCGCGTGGATCGCTTTGAGATCGCGGACTGGGGCCTTTATATGGCGCGCGGGGCCAACCACCCGCGCTTTGGCTACCTGGAATCCTGGCTCCTGCCGGAATGGAACCTGCGCGCCAATATCTTTCACTTCCGCCCCGGCGTGGAGGCGCGGCAGCACCTCTACATCGACGTAGCCCGCATCACCCACGAGGCAGGGGTGTGGCACACCAGGGATCTGTACGTGGATCTGGTGAGCAACCCTCCCGCTCCCCTAGAGGTGCTTGACCTCGACGAACTCGCCGCCGCCACCCACGCCGGGCTCATCGGCCCCGAGGAGGCCGAGCTTGCCATGCGCGCCACCGTGGCCGCCGTGGCCGGAACCAGCAGGCACGGCGAGGATCCCCAGGCATGGCTCGGGGCCCAGGGGGTAGAACTCGCCTGGGCCCCTCAGGTGCGGCTTAGTGCTGCGGAGGAGTGATCGGCTCCTCCGTGACCACCACTCCGTCCGCGTCCGCGTAGAGGTAGTGGCCGGGCACAAAGTCCACCCCGCCGAAGTGAACCGTGACGTTGCGCTCCCCGGTACCGTCCTTGCTGGACTTGCGCGGGTTGGTGCCCAGGGCCTTGCAACCGAAGTCCAGTTCCGCGATCACGGCGGAATCGCGCACGGCCCCGTTGACGATCACCCCCGACCAGTGATGATCCCGTCCGGCGGCGGCGATGAGATCACCCACCAGGGCGGTGTGCACGGAGGCGTCACCGTCGATCACCAGCACGCCGCCCTCGCCCTCCTCGTTGAGAGTCTGCTTGACCAGGGCGTTGTCCTGGAAGCACCGGATGGTGGTGATCTTGCCGCAGAACTGCGTGCGGCCCCCGATGGTACGGAGTTGCGTATCACAGCTACGCACGGATTCCCCGATGATGTCCACGAGGTCTGCGGTGGGAATAAACTGCGTCATGGTTTCCTCAATCCTTCTCTCAAGCTCTTACTCGGCCGTGGGGCACCAGCGGCCATAACGTAAAAACAGTGCTTGAGCGCGGTTAATCTCCGCTCAAGCACTGTGAATAACTCTCCGTTCCGCCTCCTCATCGCGGCGGGTGGAAAGAGCCGTTAAGGAGGCCGGACGCCGGTTTTAGTGGAACTGGCCTTCCTCCGTGGAGCCCTTGAGGGCGGTGGTGGAGGAGTTCGGATCCACGGTGGTGGCGATGGCGTCGAAGTAGCCCGCGCCCACCTCGCGCTGGTGCTTGACGGCGGTGAAGCCACGCTCCTTCGCGGCCTCGAACTCGCGGTTTTGCAGGTCCACGAAGGAGGTCATGCCGTTGCGGGCGTAGCCGTGGGCGAGGTCGAACATGGAGTAGTTCAGGGCGTGGAAGCCGGCCAGGGTGATGAACTGGAACACGAAGCCCATCGCACCCAGCTCCTTCTGGAACTTGGCGATCTCATCCGCCTCCAGGTGCGCCGACCAGTTGAAGGAGGGCGAGCAGTTGTAGGCGAGGAGCTGATCCGGGAACTCGGAGCGCACGCCCTCGGCGAACTTCTTGGCCAGCTCCAGATCCGGGGTGCCCGTCTCCATCCAGATGAGGTCTGCGTAGGGAGCGAAGCTCTTGGCGCGGGCGATGCAGGGCTCCAGGCCGTTCTTGACGTAGTAGTAGCCCTCGGCGGAACGCTCGCCGGTGAGGAACTCGTGGTCGCGCTCGTCCACGTCGGAGGTCAGCAACGTGGCGGCCTCGGCGTCGGTGCGGGCGACGATCACGGTGGGCACGTTGGCGACGTCGGCGGCCAAGCGGGCGGAGGACAGGGTGCGGATGTGCTGCTGGGTGGGGATGAGCACCTTGCCGCCCAGGTGACCACACTTCTTCTCGGAGGCCAGCTGATCCTCCCAGTGGGTGCCGGCGGCACCGGAGGCGATCATGGCCTTTTGCAGCTCGTAGACGTTGAGGGCACCGCCGAAGCCGGCCTCGGCGTCCGCCACCACGGGGACGAGCCAGTTGTCCACGGAGTCATCGCCCTCAACGCGGGCGATCTCATCGGCGCGCAGCAGGGCGTTGTTGATACGGCGCACCACCTGCGGCACGGAGTTGGCCGGGTAGAGCGACTGATCGGGGTAGGTGTGGCCGGAAAGGTTCGCGTCGCCCGCGACCTGCCAGCCGGAGAGGTAGACGGCCTTCAGGCCAGCGCGCACCTGCTGCACGGCCTGGTTGCCGGTGAGCGCGCCCAGGGCGTTGATGTACTCGCCACCACCCTTGTTGATCTCCTCCCACAGGATCTCAGCGCCACGGCGAGCCAGGGTGTGCTCCTCGATGACGTTGCCCTGGAGCTTGGCTACCTGCTCAGCCGTGTAGTCACGCTGAATTGCAGACCACCTGGGGTTTTCATCCCAATCCTTCTGAATTTCCTCGGCTGTACGGGCTTTGCCGGTAGCGGTCATAATCGCACCAACTTCCTAACGTGGGTCTTGAAAAGCGGGGGTACTGCCGGGCACTCTCACAGGACTCTGCGAGGAGCGCCCTTCACACCACATCTGGTGGCGTGCTTCACAGAATGGCAGGGTTGACGGCCTACGTCAATGGATCCGGCCGATATTTTTCACAACGGGGGTAACGGAACGGACTCGAAAAATAGCGATAATGTTAGTTCTTCCATCAAAAAACACCCCCACCCCACCCTGTGACCCAACCCATAAAACCGCCCGTCAGGACCCTTACTATTCTACCGGAAACTTCCTCACCTACCCCCGCTCCCCAGCACCCCCACCCCCGATCGGACCGGGGGTAGCGCGCAGAAAAAATCCGCCAGCCACTTTTCATGGTGACCTCACCCACATACGATGTTCCACCAAGCGGCGATCACGTCGCCCTTGCCATTCGTTCACCAGACCATTGAGGAGTTCCCCGATGCCCACGACCACGGCTCTTAGCACGAAGGACGACCGCGTCCAGGTCGCCGGAATGGACGTTGCCCGTGTCCTCCACGACTTTCTCGTCGAAGAGGTACTGCCCGAGATCGGGGTAGACGCAGACGCCTTCTGGCAGGGATTCGCAGCCATCGTGGCGGACCTCACCCCCCGCAACAAGGAACTCTTGGAGCGCCGCGAGGAACTACAGCGCCAGCTCGACGAGTACTTCCGCGCCAACCCCGGCCGCCCCGATCCTCGGCAGCACGAGGAGTTCCTGCGCTCCATCGGCTACCTTGAGCCCACGCCGGAGAAAGCGGAAATCCGCACCGAGAACACCGACCCCGAGTTCTCCGAGATCGCCGGCCCGCAGCTGGTGGTTCCCGTGCTCAACGCGCGCTTTGCCCTCAACGCCACCAACGCCCGCTGGGGTTCGCTCTACGACGCCCTCTACGGCACCGACGTCATCCCCGAGGAGGGCGGCGCACACCGCTCCGGCCCGTACAACCCCGTGCGCGGCGCCAAGGTCATCGCCTGGGGACGCGCCTTCCTCGATGAGGTCGTGCCCCTCGACGGCGCGAGCCACACGGACGTCGAAAGCTACAGCGTGGTGCGCGGCAGCCTGTGCGCCCGCGTGGACGGCGAGTGCATCCCGCTGAAGAATCCCAAGGCCTACAAGGGCTTCGTGGGAGACTTCGGCGACCCCTCCTCCATCATCCTGTACAACAACGGCCTGCACATCGACATTCGGATCAACCCCGCCTCCCCGGTGGGCAAGACCGACCGCGCCGGAGTGGAGGACATCGTGCTGGAGGCCGCCACCGCTACCATCATCGACTTCGAGGACTCCGTGGCCGCGGTGGACGCCACCGATAAGACCCTGGGCTACCGCAACTGGTTCGGGCTCAACACCGGCTCCCTCAAGGAAGAGGTGACCAAGGGTGATAAGACCTTCACCCGTGCCCTCAACCCGGACCGCACCTACATCTCGCGCACCGGCTCCCAGACCGTGCTCAAGGGGCGCTCCACCCTCCTGGTGCGCAACGTGGGCCACCTGATGACCAACCCCGCGATCCTCATCGACGGCGAAAAGATCTACGAGGGCATCATGGACGCCGTCATCACCGCCGCCTGCGCCATCCCCGGCACCCGCAAGGACAACCCCCTGCGCAACACCGTGACCGGCTCCATCTACATGGTCAAGCCCAAGCAGCACGGCTCCCAGGAGGTGGCCTTCACCAACGAGCTCTTCAGCCGCGTGGAGCAACTGCTGGGCCTGGAGCCCAATACCCTCAAGGTGGGCGTGATGGACGAGGAGCGCCGCACCTCCGCCAACCTCGACGCCTGCATCCAGGCCGTCTCCCAGCGCCTAGCCTTCATCAACACCGGATTCCTCGACCGCACCGGCGATGAGATCCACACCTCCATGGAGGCCGGCGCAATGGTGCGCAAGGCGGACATGCAGACCGCCCCGTGGAAGCAGGCCTACGAGGACAACAACGTGGACGTTGGCCTGGAACGCGGCCTCTCCGGCCGCGCGCAGATCGGCAAGGGAATGTGGGCCAAGACCGAGCTGATGGCGGAGATGGTGGAGCAGAAGATCGGCCAGCTCCACGAGGGCGCCAACACCGCCTGGGTGCCCTCCCCCACCGCCGCCACGCTGCACGCCACCCACTATCACAAGGTGGACGTGCGCGCGGTGCAGCAGGAACTGGTGGCGGCTGGCCGCCGCGATACCTTCGCTGACCTGCTCACCGTGCCGGTGGCGCAGAATCCCTCCTGGTCGCCCGAGGAAATCAAGGAGGAGGTGGACAATAACTGTCAGTCCATCCTGGGCTACGTGGTGCGCTGGGTGGAGCAGGGCATCGGCTGCTCCAAGGTGCCGGATATTCACAACGTGGACCTCATGGAGGATCGCGCCACCCTGCGCATCTCCTCCCAGCTGCTGGCCAACTGGCTGCGCCACGGGATCATCACCACCGAACAGGTGGTGGACTCCCTCAAGCGCATGGCCGTGGTGGTGGATAAGCAGAACGAGGGCGACGCCGCCTACCTGCCCATGTCCCGCGACTATGACTACTCCATTGCCTTCCAGGCCGCCAAGGATCTGATCCTCAAGGGAACGGAGTCCCCCGCCGGGTACACCGAGCCGATCCTGCACGCCCGACGCCGCGAGTTCAAGCAGCGCGAGGGCATCGCCTAATCTTCCTGATCCGTTTGCTCCATTAAGTGCAGAGTACCCCGCCGACCACGGTATTTTCCTGGTCGGCGGGGCGCTTTTATGTTCCTCTTATTCCTC
Organism: Corynebacterium oculi; assembly: GCF_001412105.1. Lineage (GTDB taxonomy): Bacteria > Actinomycetota > Actinomycetes > Mycobacteriales > Mycobacteriaceae > Corynebacterium > Corynebacterium oculi. The sequence goes on along the minus strand of NZ_LKST01000003.1, from coordinate 238,584 downwards.
CAATTCCGGATTGGAGCGTCCTGGGTTTTGTTCCTCGATAACATCAACAAGGATGAGGGCCACGACCCCGATACTCATAAGAGTTCAAGGAGCGTGGCAGGCAACTGCGTCTGTCCAAGACAACGAAACAAAACCCAGGGCACTTCAATACTTAGAAGAACACGCAGTGATCACTGATCCGCTCCGGAGAGCGATACATCTTTATCCGACGTCACCTGCAGCCCCACAGGCAGAGCACTTCCTCGATCAACCGGGAAGCACAACGAAACCGCAGCCTCGAGAGCATCCGCCACGCACTATGTTTCAGAGTTAATCCAATCTATGACCGAAACCGCCTGCATGACCGAGGTGCGAGCATAGCTTGGTATCGCAGTAGTCAGTGCTGCCGCTTCTCCTGCAAACAGAACTCTGCCACCAACGCGCGCGGAACCCCACCCGTTGTTCAAAGGGGTGCCGGCCCATCGAGAAACGTTTGGTTTTATTTGACCAGGAAAAACACCTTCACCCTGTCTGACCCATCCTAAGTTCTCATAGCCACAGGCACAGACTACCGCCTCGACTCGGTAAGAATTACCAGAAGTATCTTTGAGGTCGACAGCGTTTCGAGCCTGTTCCCCTATACCTTCACCGCAAGCCAGCATAAGACTCCCTGTATGAAAGCCTTCTTGTAGGGTTTTCGCGCTCTGTACAGGCATGGCAGTCACATAGTGACGTATCCAATCTGCTATACCATTTAGGAGTGCGCACCTTAAGGGGGCGATCAACGGTGACCAGATCTGATTAGCTAGATCAACCATCCGGCCGATCATCTTTTCCCAGACAGAATAGCCATTTTCGGCTAGTTCATAGTCAAGCAAGAAGCGGTCAGTTCCGTTCTTACAAATATATTCCCTAAGACGTCCAGGGTTCCAGCCAAGAGAATTTGCGCACCAAGTAGCGTATTTTCTAAAATCCTCCACACTATGAGAGTGAGACCGAAACTCACTTGACGAAATCTCACTCGGTGCATTTATCTGGAGCGAAGTACGTACGCCGGGCAACTGCCCACTGGGACTGAGCATGACTGCCTTCACTCCTTCGAATAACGCTAACCGTGCTGCGTCAACAGCAGAAAGACCAGTTCCTAAAATGCCGATGCGGGAAGCGGGGTGCACTTTCAACCACGCCAAAAACCCAGGGTCATAGGGGCTAGAAAAGACTGGAGCTGCCCCACGATATGATCGACATGATGGAGGGATCCGCGGCACTCTCTGATTACCAGTGATGACAACGAAATCAGCCTTAAAGAAACCGTGATGCCCGGTATGAATAATAATAATAGGGTCTGTAGAATCCTCTACACAAACTACTGAATCAGGTATGAACCGAAGACAATCACGGGAAGTGCTAACCTCTCGAAGTAGGGCCTGCTGGAGATAGTGACCATATTTTTCTCTCGCAGGAAAAATAGAACTGGATTCTAGTGTTCCGCATCCCAAGAACCGAGCAAAGTCTTGTGGATCCTCGGCGTCTATCGACATTACCGAAGTGCTTGTATTACATAGCATACGCTCATCAACTTGACCAAATGCGAGATGTTTTTGAGGAGGTGTCGCGTCAAAAATAGTGAGTTCAATATGGGAATAGGTAGAAAACACTCGCCGCGCGATTGTTGCAGCCGAAACGCCCGCGCCAATAACTGCAACTCTGACCGTCATCACATAACCTTTCCGGCGGTGACGGTGTACAAGTCACCACGGGAGTCCAATTCTTCGAGAGATTTCAGATCAGCCTCAACAGCATTGCGATCAGAGGAGCCAAGAAAGACCATGCCAAACGCTCCCGTTGTTACACGATTCGAGTTATCGACATACGAACCAACCTTCGGAAGATGTGAAATTCTCCGGACGGTTGGGAAATTCTGGATAAGATCCCAGTGACACTGTTGAAGCACTCCGTTCGATTGCGGAGTAGGCATAAGCCAAGCAACGCACCCCTCAGAATTTCCAGCGAGTACTTCCCGCTCGGCTGCCGGTAAACCATTCGTTAGCATAGAGGCGAGAACACTTATCTGGCTGAAACCTCGGGCGGGAAAGTAGACCTCATCAGGCACCTCAGGCCCCATACAGCGACCGTTATATTCAATTAGAACCCACCGCCCCTTAGACCACCTCAACTCCACGTGCGAAGCGCCAAACCTTACCCCCAAAGCATCAAGGAGAGATAGAGTGTATTCTAGCGCTCCGGAATAGTGGCCGTCCCCCGGGTCAACCGTGATCGCCGAATATATATGGGGAGCACCTGACCCCTCTTTAATGCCATAACGAAAAACTTCGGTCACTAAATGACAACCTTCGCTTGTGACTAGATTAACAAAATACTGAGGACCCTCTACATACTCCTGAATAACCACAGAAGGTGACTTTTCTCCAAGCAAAGTAGTAGAGCTGTGAATTGTATTTATTGCTCGAATGGTTTCAGACTCTGTCTTGCAAAAGTAGACGTGATCACTACCACCACTGCCCACAGGCTTAACAACACAGTCCTCAACAAGGGACGGGTCTAGGGAAAATCCACCCTGTACGGAAAAAGGAGTGATGGTAACAGATTTCGGGGCATGTAGGCCATGCTGGTGAGCAACCTCAATCACCCCTTGCTTATGGCGGCGGTGCCAGATCTTTTCCCTACTATTATGTGGTAGCTTCAGCTCAGCTGAAATCCACTCAGCCAGAGATACTCCCGACTCACTTCCAGGAACAACAAGGTCATATCCCTCTTGGACGCATTCATGGAGTAAGTTCAAAGCCCAAGGATCGGATATTCTCCCGTCTTCGTCTGCCGAAATGACATGAGGCAGGTTGACAGTCACAACCGTTGCACCCCTTTGACGCAGGGCTGCAACTAGTTCAGTGCCGCTTGAAGAATCATCAACTACTAGTATCTTCACTGGTTCTCCTTGTTCCCCACATTGCTTGACTTATGGCGATCACCATAATGAGCGCTAGTACCGTCAACTGAAAAGGATCAACTTGAGTTCCCAATGCAACCTCGGAAGCCATTACCACAGCCGGAAGGGTAGCGATGATCAGTGCTGAGGTGAGCGAAGACGCCAAGGTGATTCCCCACCGCAAGAGCAGGATGGGGAGAGTAATACAGGTCGCTGACAACAGGACGATTGACAGGGTAGAGCCTCGAATCATCTCCGCCTCCACAGACAAGAAGGCCACAAGGCCACTGATAATCCAGGCTAGATGAAACCTTACTGCCGCAATTTCGAATACGCTGTTCCCTTGCTCGACGGCCCAGCGTGATGAGTGCAGAACTCCTACCGCCGAAATTCCTGCACCTACGGCCAAAGCGAAACCCAAGTAGGACTGTGATGAGATGCCTTCCGTTCCGAGAAAGAAAAAACAGAGAGCCAGCACCACTACCCCCAATGTTGATAGCAAAGAACTACTAAACCTTCGTGCCTTCCAGGCCGTAATCATTGCAACAATGAAAGGACCTATCCCTGTTTCTATGACACTGGCTGCAGTAGTCTGAATCAAGGTGGTGGACACGTAAAATAGACAGAATGCGCCGGCTGTGAATAGGTTAAGACTTACTATAGTTGCCATCTTCATGGGCCGCCGCCATACTCTCGTTTCTCGGGATTTTTTACAGTAGAAAGCTACGTAGAACACAGTAGATATGACTGCCGCAATCAAAAATGCTGAAAACGTAATAAACGTAGATATTTCTGGTTCTACTTTTGCTCCGACTATCGCAGTGCCGATTCCCTGCCATAGGACAGCTATGGCCACGATTATCGCCCCTACACCTGCCCTACTTGATCCACTCATAAAGCCTTCCTTTTCAGGCGCCCGTAGCCAATTCAATAGATGGCGCATAGCCATTCTGAATATTCCTGGACAAATTTATTTAACATGACTCCAGATGCTCCATCTATTCAAACGGAACAAAACCTGGGGAACTTCACCCCCACCCCGGCACGGCGTCGATAAGGTTGCGCGTGTACTCCTGCTCGGGGTGCCGGAAGATCTGCTCGGTAGCCCCGCGCTCCACGATCTTCCCGCCGCGCATGACCACCACGTCATCGGCGGTGTGGCGCACCACGGCGAGGTCGTGGGTGATAAAGAGGTAGGAGAGCCCTAATTCCTCTTGCAGGCTGCCCAGCAGGCTGAGCACCTGATCCTGTACCACCACGTCCAGGGCGGAAACCGCCTCATCCAGCACGATCACCTCCGGTTCCAGCGCTAACGCGCGGGCGATGGCGATGCGTTGGCGCTGCCCGCCGGAGAGTTCGTTGGGGTAGCGTCGCGCCACCGAGCGCGGCATGGCCACCATCTCTAGGAGTTCGCCTACCCGCTGCGCGCGCTGCTTGCGGCCTATGCCGTGGATCTTCATCGGCTCCTCGATGCAGCGCTGAATGGAGTACATGGGGTCCAGCGAGCCGTAGGGGTTTTGGAACACCACCTGCATGCGGCGACGCATGTCGAACTTCTCGCGGCGCGAGAGTTCGTCGAGGTTTTTGCCCTTGTAGCGCACGATCCCGGAGGTGGGTTGCAGCAGGCCCAGAATCATGTTGGCCACGGTGGACTTGCCGGAGCCGGATTCCCCCACCACCGCCGTGGTGGTGCCGGTGCGCACGTAAAAGGAGACGTCGTCCACGGCGCGGTTCTTGCCAAAGTCCTTGGTCAGGTGCTCCACGCTGATCACCTTCTCCTCCCCCGGACGGTGGCGTGGCTCACCGGGGGTGCCCACGGCCGGGGCGGCCTGCACCAGGCGCTGGGTGTAGGGGTGCTGCGGGTTAGCCAGAATCTCGCGGCTGGGCCCGGATTCCACCACCTTGCCGCCGTTCATCACCACCAGGTGTTCGGCGCGCTCGGCGGCCAGGCCGAGGTCATGGGTGATAAAGAGCACGGCGGTGCCCAGTTCCTTGGTTAGGGTCTCCAGGTTATCCAGGATCAGTTTTTGCACGGTCACGTCCAGGGCGGAGGTGGGTTCGTCCGCGATGAGCAACTTGGGCCGCGCCGCTAGGCCCATGGCGATGAGCGCGCGCTGGCGCATGCCGCCTGAGTATTCGTGCGGGAACTGCTTGGCGCGGCGGGCGGCGTCGGTCAGCCCGGCCTCCTCCAGCAGGGCCACCACGTCGTGTTCACCGGGGACTTCGTTGATCTGGTAGCCCACCCGCCACACGGGGTTGAGGTTGCTCATGGGGTCCTGGGGCACCAGGCCGATCTCCCGGCCGCGCACCTGCTGCCATTGCTTTTCCGTGTGGTGGGTGACGTCCGTGCCGTCGAAGGTCACGGTTCCGGCGGTGATCTGAGCGCTCGGCGGCAGCAGGCCCATCGCGGACATGGCGGTGGTGGATTTGCCGGAGCCGGACTCCCCCACGATGGCCACGGACTGGCCGGGGTACACCGTGAGGTTCGCGCCCTTGACCGCGTGGACGTCACCGGCGGCGGCGTGGAAGGTGATGTGGAGGTCGCTGATCTGTAGCAGCGGCGTGGGGGTGGTCTTAGCGCTCATCGCTTCCTCGCCTTCGGGTCGAGGGCGTCGCGCACCACGTCGCCCATCATGATGAAACTCAGCACGGTCAGCGCCAGGGCGCTCGCGGGATAAAACAGCACCATCGGTTTGGTGCGCAGGCTGGCCTGGGCGGCGGAAATATCCCCGCCCCAGGACACCACGGTGGTGGGCAGCCCGATGCCCAGGAAGGATAGCGTGGCTTCCGCCACGATGAAGGTGCCCAGGGCCACCGTGGCGTAGACGATGATGGGGGCCGCCGAGTTGGGAACAATGTGGGTGAGGAGGGTTTTCCAGCCCGGCTGCCCCATCGCGCGGGCGGCGGTCACGTATTCCTCGTTTTTCACGCTCATCACGGTGCCGCGCGTGATGCGCGCGATGCTCGTCCAGCCGAAGAGTCCCAGCACGATCACCACCGTGAGAATGGTGCGGTGATCCCGGAACATCTGCATAACCACGATGGCCGCCAGCACCAGCGGCACGGCAAAGAACACGTCCGTGAGGCGAGAAAGAATCGTGTCCGCGATTCCGCCGAAGTACCCGGCCACGGCCCCCACGGTGGTGCCGATGAGCACCACCAGCGCGGTGGTGAGGGTTCCCACCAGCACCGAGGCCCGCGCCCCATACACGGTGCGGGCGTAAATATCGCAGCCCTGGCGGTCAAAGCCAAAGATGTGGCCGGCCTCTGGGCCGTTCAGGGAGCGGGCGAGGTCGCAGGCGCGGGGATCGGCGGAGCTAAAAAGCTGCGGGAACAGCGCCATGAGCACGGCCCCGGCGATCAGGGCGGCGCTGATCCAAAAGAGCGGACGACGCCGCACCTGCCGCCAAGCCACCGCCCACTGCGAGGCGGGAGGATTGTGGGTTGCTCCGGTGGCGTCCGATTCCTCCCTGGGGGTTTCTGCGTCCGCCACAAAATGCTCTTGGTAGGGGTAATTAGACATAACGAATCCTCGGGTCGAGCACGGCGTACAGGATGTCCACCAGCAAATTGGCCAGGATATACACGATCACCAGCACCGTGGCGATGGAGACGACGGTGCTGGGTTCCCCCTTGAGAATGGCCTGATAGATCGCGCCGCCCACGCCGTTGATGCCAAAGATGCCCTCGGTGACGATCGCGCCGCCCATCAGAGCACCCAGATCGGCTCCCAGGAACGTGACCACCGGAATGAGCGAGTTGCGCAGCACGTGATGCGTCATCACCCGGCGCGAGGTGATCCCCTTGGCCTTGGCGGTGCGCACATAATCCGCCTCAAGGTTCTCGCTCACCGATTGCCGCGTGAGCCGCAGAACGTACGCGAAGGAGAGGGAACCCAGCACCACCGCCGGGAGGATCAGCGCCACGAGGGATTCGTTGCTGCCCACCGTGGCGGGGAGCAACTCCCACTTCACCCCCACGAAGAATTGCAGCACGAAGCCGATGACGAACGACGGCACCGCGATGACCAGGAGGGAGAGCACCAGCACCGTGGAATCAAAGAGCCCGCCCTTGCGCACCCCGGCGATCACGCCGAAGAGCACTCCCAGCACGGCCTCGAAGATCAGGGCCATGACGGCCAGGACGATGGTCACGGGGAAGGCCCTGGCCATGACCTCGGTGACCGGCTGCCCGGAGAAGGTGGTGCCAAAGTCCAGGGTGAATATGCCCCCAAGGTAGAGCAGGTACTGCACCAGGAAGGGCTTATCCAGGTTGTATTCCTCCTCGATGGCCTGGCGGGCGGAATCGCTCAATCCGCGATCCCCGCCCAGGGCGGCCACGGGATCGCCCGGCATGAGGAACACCAGGGCGTAGAGCAGGAAGGTGGCCCCAAAGAACACCGGGATCATCTGGAGCAGGCGGCGGCCCACGTAGCGGGTCATGATTCGATCCTCCTTACCTTCTCCAAAGCAGGCAGGGAGGTCCAGGTAAACACGACGTCGCTGACGTTTTCGCTGTACCCGCCCACCGTGTTGGAGTACCACAGCGGAATGGTGGGGAGATCCTTGAGCAGCTGCACCTGGGCGAGGTTGTAGTGCTCGTTGGCCTCCTCCATCGTGTCGGAGGCCTTTCCCAGGGCGATCTGCCTATCTACCTCCGCGTTGGAGTAGTCGGTGTCGTTGGAGCCGCCCGTGGTGCTGAACGTGGCCACGAGGAAGTCGCTCAACAAGGGGGTATCGCCCTGCCACCCGGCGCGGAAGGCGCCGCTGGTGGTGCGATGGCCCACGTCATCGCGCAGGGACTTGAAATCTGGGTAGGACTTGCCCAGGGCCTCGATGCCCAGGGCGTTGCGCAGCTGATTGGTCACCGCCTCCACCCAGGCCCGGTGTCCGCCGTCGGCGTTGTAGCCGATGGTGAATTCCCCGGTCCACGGGGAGAGGGCGTCCGCCTGGGCCCACAGCCGCTTGGCCTCCTCGGGGTTATACTCCAGCACCTCCGCCCCGGGGAGGTTATCCGCGTGCCCGGGAATGGTGGGCGAGGTGAAGTCCGTGGCCGGGGTGCGCGTGCCCTCGAAGATGAGGTCCGTGACCTGCTCGCGGTTGATGGCCAGGGAGATCGCCCGGCGGCGCAGGGCGCCCTCCTCCCCGGCAAAGTGATCCAGGCGTTCGGGGATCGCAAAGCCCTGGAAGATCGCGGCGGGTTGGTTCACGGAGCGCCCCTCCAGTTCCTCCTCCCGGGTGGCAAAGGCGGAGTCCGGCACGGCGTCGAGGACGTCGAGGTTATTGGCCAAAAGGTCGGCGTAGGCCGCGTCGAGGGAGGCGTAGAAGAGGAACTTCACGCCGTCATTGTGCACCTGCCGGGCGCCCTGGTAGTGCTCGTTGGGGATCAGCGTGATGCTGTCATAGTGCGTCCACTTGTTCATGCGGTAGGGCCCGTTGCCCACGGGGTTTTGGCCAAAGGCCTCCATGTCCGCAAAGGCGGAGTCCGGCAGCGGGAAGTACGCCTGGTAGCCCAGTTGGGTGGGAAAGTCTCGCTGTACTTCCTTGAGGGCCACGGTGAAGGTGTAGTCATCCACCACTTGCACGCCGGGGAGTTCCGCGATGCCCTCCTCGTATCCTTCGATTCCCTGGAAGGCGTACTCCAGGGTTTGGGAGTGCTCCACCACGTAGTTCCAGGCCCGGACGAAATTCTGGGCCTTGACCGGGGTGCCGTCGGCAAAGGAGGTCTGCTTGAGCCGGATGGTGTAGTGCTTGCCGTCCTCGGACTCGATGGACTCCGCCACCTCGTTATAGGGCTTGCCCTGCGGATCGTAGGACACCAGCCCGGAGTAGAGGAGTTCTATCACCCTGCCGCCGCCGGTCTCGTTGGTCATGCCGGGGAGCAGGGGATTTTGGGGTTCTGACCCATTGGCGGTGATGTAGTCCGTGGGGTCCTCGGAGCCGCAGGCCGCTAATCCCCCTGCCGCTATCCCCATCGCCGCCAGCAGGGCGATGATCCTTCTTCGAACCATGCTGCCTCCTTACACGTTTTTTAGACAGCATAGTCTGTGAAGGCTAATACACCTATAATTCCCCTGCTATGTAGATAACAACAAGGGGAAAACCACGTCCCTGGTTAGCGGGGCGATCTCCGGGGCGCGGGAGTCCAGGGGATAAAACCGCGCCTCCTCGATCTCCGCGCGCACCTCGGGAAGCGCGCCGAGCGTGCCCCGCCACGCATAGGCCGCACACTCCACGGTGTGCTCCGGCTCGTTGGCCGCCGGGGCGCGCAGCGTGCCCAGGGAGTCCAGATCCTCCGCGCGCAGGTCAAGGCCCAGTTCCTCCCGAATCTCGCGGCGGGCCGTCTCCACCGGGGGCTCCCCCGGTTCCCTCTTGCCGCCGGGGAACATGAAGGACTCGGTGCCGCGCTTGCGCACCGTGAGCGCCTCCCCCGCCTCGTTGCGCAGCACCACGGCGGCGATATAAATAACCCGCCCCTTATCCATTGTTCATCCTCTCGTCGAACTCCATTCCCGCTATCTCCCGAAAGTGCCGACGCTCCTGCTCGGCCCACATCTCCCACCACGGCTCGTAAAAGGGATCGCGCGCCAGGGCGCGGGCGCGGCGCACCGGCTCCGGGGCATCCACCCACACGGTACGCGCCTCGCCCCGGCGGCGGGCCGCCGCCACGGAGGCCGGGGTGATCGCCCCCACGCCCTCGATAATCAGGGATTCCCCCGCCGGGAGCGCCACCCACTCGCCGGGGCGGTCGCGCTCCCAATCCCAGCGGCGATACCCCGGCGCGCTCGGACGCAAGACCTGCTCGGCCACCATGCGCGCCCCGGCCTCTAGCCCGCCCCAACCCGGATACCACTCGTCGAGGTGCAGCACCCGGTGCCCCAGGCGCTCCCCCAGCGCCTCGGCGTGCGTAGTCTTGCCGGAACCGGAGGGGCCGTCGATAAGCCACGTGCGGATCATGCCACCCCCAGCAGGCGGAACGTACCGGCCGCCCAGGCGCAGCCGAGCGCCACGGCGGGCAGCAGCGCCCACACCAGCAGCGCCGCCGCGTCGCGCCGCCCCACGGTGGAGGGGCGCGCCCAGGTGCGCTTGACGCCCGCCCGCCCAAAACCGCGCGCCTCCATCGCCACCGCGAGCTTGGTGCCGCGGCGCAACGAGGACACCAACAGGCCAAAGAACAGGGTCAACGCCCCGCGTATCCGGCCATGATCGGCCACCCCACGCGCCCGGCGGGCCCGGCGAAGGGAAAGCGCATCATCGCGCACCAGGGTGAGCAGGCGGGTCGCCGCCACGGAGGCGATGACGAAGCGGGCGGGCAGGCGCACCACCTGGGCGAGGCCATCGCCCAGATCCGTGGGATCGACTCGAGCGGACAGCACCATCACCGGCAGCCCCAGTGCCAGCACTCGCAACACCACGGCGAGGCTGAGGCTCAGCGAATTATCGGTGATGTGAATGGCCAGGAAGGAGAAGTATTCTCGGCCGCCGGGGCGCGCGTATAGCAGCATGGAAATCCCGGTGACCGGGGCGATGAACAGCAGGGGAACGCTGCGGCGCAGCAACGCGGCCCATCCCACGCCACACAGCGGAGCGAGGAGGAACGTGGCCGCGATGGCCACGAGCGCGGAGAGCCAGTCCAGGCTGAGCAGCAGCGGCGTGGTGGATACCATCATCGCGGCCACGCGGGTAACGGGGTTGACGCCGCTTAGCAGGTTCATCGCCGGTCCCCCTTGGCGGTTGAGGTAGCGCGCGCGGGCATCTCCACGTGGTGATCGCCCAGGGTGCGCACGAAGTCCGCGTCGTGCGTGATGGAGAGGATCGTGGTGCCGCCCTCGGTGAGTTCGCGCAGCAGCAGCGTGAGTTCCACAAAGGTGGCCGCGTCCTGTCCAAAGGTCGGCTCGTCAAGAACCAGCAGCCGGGGCCCGCCCATCAGCGCCGTGGCCACGGACAACCGGCGCTTTTCTCCCCCGGACAGGGTGTACGGATTCGCCTTGCGCAGGTGGCTCAGGCGCAGCCGCTCCAAGAGTTCCTCCGCGCGTTCGGCGGGCCCGCCCACCAGCAGATCCTCCTCCACCGTGCGGGCCACGAACTGGTGCTCGGGGTTTTGAAACACCGTGCCGATCCGCCGCGCCAGATCCCGGGAGCGCCAGCGATGCGGCGGGGTGTTCACCCCCTGGGAGAGGTCGGGGTGCAGGTGTAGCCGCCCTGCGCGCGGGGCGTCCAGGCCGCCCAGCACCATCGCCAGCTGCGTCTTTCCGGCACCGTTGGGGCCGGTCAACACCGTCGAGGCGGCACGGAGCAGGCACAGATCCGGCGCGGGGCCCGCCGCCGTGGCGATGCCCTCGCAGCGCAGCAGCGCGGGGTTGCTTCCCGCTTGCGGCCGGGCCGGAGGCAGCTCCGGGCGGCGCGGCCACTCCCGCGGGGTGATCTCGCGCAGCCCCTCGGCCCCCAGGTGCAGGCAGCGGGTGGCCAGATCGGCCCACAGCTCGGGGCGATGCTCCACGATCAGCAGCGTGGCCCCGGTGTGCGCCACCAGCTTATCGACGGCCCCCCGCACCTCCGCGCACCCTTGCGGGTCAAGGTTGGCCGTGGGTTCGTCGAGAAGCACCACGTCCGCGCCCATCGCCGCAACCCCCGCCAGGGCCAACCGCTGCTTCTGCCCGCCGGAAAGGTAGCGCGTGGGGGTATCCAGCGGCAGATCCAGGCCCACCAGGTTGAGGGCCCGGCGCACCCGGGGCCATATTTCCCCCTGCGGCACGCCCAGGTTCTCGCAGCCAAAGGCCACGTCATCGCCCACACGGCTGGCGATCACCTGGGAATCGGGATCCTGGAGCACCAGCCCCACCACCCCGTCCACCTCCAGGGAGCCGGTGAACTCCCCCTCGTCCTCCCCGCCGAGCAGCCCGGCGATCGCGCCCAGGAGGGTGGACTTGCCCGCCCCGGAATCCCCGGTGAGGATCACCCGCTCGCCGGGAGCAATATCCAGGTCGATGCCGCTCAGCGCCGGTTCTCTGCGCGTGGCGTGCCGCCAGGAGAAGCCCCGGGCGCGAACCGTTCCCCTCCCGGTCATACGGTGCCGCGTACTTCCCGCCCGGCGGCGAAGCGATCCAGCGCCCCCGTGCGCGCCAGTGCCCGCACCAGCCCGTAGCCCAGGGCACCGGCGAGCAGCGCCCCCGAGATCATCAGGCACACCAGGTAGATCGCGTTATATTCCAGGGAACGCGCCAGGTGACCGGCGGTGAATAATTCCAGGATAAAGACCCCGATCCCCGCGCCCACCCCCGCCAGCATGGCGGTGGGTAGCCGGAAGGAACGGTACGCAAAGAGTGCAAAGATCAACTCCGCCCCCAGGCCCTGCGCCAGGCCCGAATACACGGTGGACGCCCCCCACTGGCTGCCCAGCAGCGCGGAGGCCACCGCCGCCAACAGCTCCGTAAACAGCGCGGACCCCGGCTTGCGGATCACCAGCCCGCCGATCACCCCGCCAAGCAGCCACACCCCCGTGGCCAGGCCGCCCAGCCCCGGGGTGAGCGCGTTCATCGCCTCCAGCCACAGCGCGCCCGCGGAGTTCCACACCACAAAGATCAGCCCACAGGCCAGGCCCAGGATCGCGGCCACCACGATGTCCACCACGCGCCACTGAGACGTACTCTTGGCCATGATTTATCCTCCCTAGCGCCGGTACTAACCGGATCAGGTTCATACGGTTCGCCGCGCCCAGCGGCATCTCAGCCCGATGGCATACCGGGCACCCGTGTCTATATCTCTTCCGCCGTTATTGTAGGCGAAACTCCCCGCTAATCCAGATCCTCCACGCCCCAGGCGCTCCCCGCCTCGCCCCCGGCACGACGCCAGCGCACCACCAGCTCATCCTTGCGGCCAAAGCGCACCAGGTGCACGGCCACCACCTTCTCCAAGGTCGCGCAGGCCTCCTCCGTATCACACTCCAGGTGCATGAGCAGCACCCCCTCGCCCGCCACCAGAGAAACCTCGCCGCGCACCGGGCGCTCGGGATCGTCAAAAATCAACGCCCCCTGGCCCGCCGCCTCATCCCAATGGGCGGTGATCTTGCGGCCAAAGTGATCGGCCATCTGCTTGGCATAACGCGCGGGGCGCTCGGTACTCACCCGAGCCGTGGAAGTGGTCATACAAAGCAATGTACCCCTCATCCCGCCCCACCCCGCGCGCCCTCCCGTACCTTTTGTATGCTCCCCGCCACAGTATCCGGCCGCACCTCCCCTCCCAACCGGGTACCGTGGATCACCATGACGATTGATGCGCCCCATACCGCACTCGTCCTCGAAGGCGGGGGAATGCGAGCCTCCTACACCGCCGCCGTGGTGGACAGACTCCTAGCCGAGGACGTTCGCTTTGGCTGGGTGGGAGGCATCTCCGCCGGGGCCACCCACACCATCAACTACCTCTCCGGCGAGCGCGAACGCGCCCGCCACAGCTTTGTGGACTTTGCCGCCGACCCCCAGTTCGGCGGCATGACCTCCCTGCTGCGGGGGCGCGGCTACTTCAACGCGGAATACATCTACGGCCGCGCCCCCACCCTCAATCTCCCCGGCCCCCTGGATTACGAGGCCATCGCCCACCACCCCGCGGACTTCCGCATCGGGGCCGTGCAGGCGCACTCCGGGCGCTCCGTCTACTGGGGGCGGCAGGACATAGACGATTCTGAGGCCCTGCTGGCTCGCGCCCGCGCCTCCTCCACCCTCCCGCTGCTCATGCCCCTGCCGGAGATCGACGGCGTCTCCTACGTGGACGGAGCGCTCGGCCCCTCCGGCGGGATCCCCCTCGACGCCGCCGAGGCCGACGGCTACACCCGCTTCTTCGTGGTGCTCACCCACCCGCGCGGCTACACCAAGACACCCATCAAGCGCCCCGGCCTGCTGCGCAACCTCTTAAGCGATTACCCGGTGGTGGCCGAGCGCCTGATTACCCGCCACACAAGGTACAACCGCACCATCGCGCGGCTGCTGGAACTGGAAAAGCAGGGCCGGGCCTACCTCTTCTTCCCCACGGGCAGGCTGGTGGCCTCCACGGAACTCAACGGCAAGAAACTACAGGGCTCCTTCGACCGCGGGGCCCTGCAATCCGCCCGCGAGTGGCCGCAGTGGCGGCGCTTCTTAGAGGCGGAGGGGGCTTAAGAGCGGTTTTACCCCTGGCTTTTATCGTTGGCTCCCTAACTCCACGCGCTGCTCGCAACTGCGGGCAAAGTCCAGGTCATGCGTGGCCACGATGATGGTGGCGCCCTTCTCCGCCGCCTCGCGGAACAAGGTGCGCACCAACCCCTGATTATCCGCGTCCAGCGAGGCCGTGGGCTCATCGGCAAACCACACCTGGGCTCCCTTGTACAGCGCCCGCGCGATAGCCACGCGCTGTTTCTCCCCGCCGCTGAGCCGCGCGGCGGTCTCCCCCGCCCGGCCGGATAACCCCACGCGCGCTAAAACCTCATCGAGTTTGGAGTGGTCAGGGACGATCGTGCGGCCCCACAGGGAACTACGCATGGTGACGTTGAAGGCCACACTTTCCTCCTCCACCACGCCGTAATCCTGTTGAATAAAGGCGGCGGACTCCCGCCAAAAGCGGAGCCGCCGGGTATCCGACCACGCCGAGGATTCCTCCCCGTCCACATACACCGCCCCCCGATCTGGGGTTATCATCCCACCCAGGGTGTGCAGCAGGAGCGTCTTGCCGCTGCCGCTGGGCCCCACCAAAGCCGCGATGGTGCCGGGATTTACCTCCATGTTTATGCCCTGAAACACCACCTTATCCCCAAAGGAAAATCCTAGCCCCGCGCCGCGAATCATCATATCTATTCCCCTCTTTCCTTAAATTTTCCTCTGCATGGCGGCCGCGATAGATCTCTTTGCCATGGCGGAGTATGCCCACAAGGAGGCAAGCGCGATCCCCAGCGCCACGGCGGGCAGAAACACCGCACCGTGCTTTCCAAAGAGTACGGCCAGCACCGCAGATAACACCCCCAGCGCGCCAATGAGAATAACGTCTGTGCACACTGCGGAAAACGCGATTTTCCACCGGGGATAGCCCGCAAGATTCTGTAGCATATTCCGCTTTGCATTGAGCACCGAGTCAACCGCCGCTGCGCTCAGAATCAACATTATAAAGGTAATCAAGAGAACCGCGAGGGAAAGAACCATGACCCGTTCACGGTACTCCAACATCTTGGCGGGATACATAGCATTTTCACCAACATAATAGACGGAAAGATACTCTCCGATTTTACTATTATCGCGGGCACGGTACGCCGCATCAATATTGTTGGCCGCGATATTACCCATAGAAAGAACGGAGGTCAGGAAGCTATCGTTAAAATCCGCAATGGTGGAAACCTCCACCAAAACCATATCGTGTACCAGTTCCACCCCCTCCATGCTCGGAGATAGCATTCCGATACCGGAATGGGACTTTACGATGTGATACGTCCACCCCTCCGGCGGGGTATCCCCCTGCCGCAACCAAATCTCCGCAGGGATACTTTCCCGATACTTCCCCGGCAACTCCTCCCAGGCCACCACCTCATCACTTTCCACCCGACCAGAGAACCCTACGGCCTCCAACCATGCCGCATTGGCAAAGCCCAGCGCGCTGTCCTCTTCCGATAACCCCACGGACATGGACGGGGCAAGGAAGCTAAATACCACGGATCCCTCTTGCTGAAGCATCAGTCCCACCTCACCAAATTCAGCAAGATTATTCTCAAAATCCTCATCCGGAATATCCCCAACACCAAATCCAACGAATGGCTCAATTCCATAGGAAATGTCATGAGCCCGCCGCGCTTCTACAGAATCAGTGTAGGCAGAAATAACACAGGGGAAGGACAGGAGGATACACGCGATAGCCATCGCCTTTGAGGGGATAATGATCGGCCTCAATCGCCTCATCCACGCCGTGCGGCGCCCCGCCACCGCTATCTGGGGACGCACCATCCACAGGACAAGGAACAGAAAAACCAGAAGGGAAGCGGTGAGAAAGAAGAATATCTTTGCCGCCACTATCAATACCACACGGTTGAAGGGGGCACCCACGGAGAGAAAAATCACCAGACCGCCCAGAACCAAGACCGAAGAAAAGGGTAAAACAAGGGTAATCACGTCCCGCGAGATGATGGAGCGGGCCGACCGGCCAAAGAATAGTTCCTGCTGACGGCGCCTCCCCCGCACCCCCGCCCAGTACACCGCGAGGGCACCGAGCAGGAACAATAAGGCACACAGAGAAAATAAAATCATCGGCTGCCGCGCCAGATAAAACCGGAAGATGCTTGCCGCGGAGACCTCATCGATCCGGCCCAGTTCTGCGTTCATATCCTGGAGGCCCCGAGAGAATCCCTCCAGGTCAGCATCGCCCTCAAGCAGGAGATAAACGCCACCGGGCACCGAGTGTTCAAGGGCTTCCACCGAGGCAGTGGCCGAGGTTGATCCGTCCATACGCGGAACTTCTCCCGGAATCCCCTCCGTACCATGTTGAAAGAAAACAAACGTCTCCGATTCCGAGCGGCGAATCGGCTTCACCAACCCAAGCCCCAGTTCCTCATTCAATTCCACCAGGCGCTCGTGCGCGGCAGCGGCCGGAGCATCGCTCCGGGAGAAGTCAAGCTCCGCGATATACTTGGGTTCAAGCGCAAGGGAGGCGTTCTTATCGTCTAGTTCCGCCACCAAGAGAGCCAACACGGAGGTAATCGCCACGACGATGACCCCGCACAGAAGAACAGCCACTCGTTGAATATATTTATTCATGGAAAACCTCTTCTATTGATAGATAGAAAAAGGTTGGGCCACGCCCCACAGGACGAAACCCAACCACCCCTCAATCAGCAGAATCGGTAATAGTACTGATCGCGCGAGTTAGGAAGATTGTAGGCCCATTTGGCCGCATACGAAAACTTCCCCGGTTCAGTATCTACACTCCGCACCTTATTCCCATTAAGAATCACGGTACTCCCATGACACTTGCTGGGATGATTGAAATAGGATCGGACGTTATCGCTCCAGAATCCATATTCCCACCGGCCTCCGCCGTTCGGATACTCCACCCTCTTCCCTACGGCGAGAAATCGGAAGGGGCGGGGGTGATCGTTTTCCCGAATCTCCTTCAGAACGCCATCATCATATCCTGCGTAGTCGCTCTCCACGGAAGAATCAGAAATCCCCTCTTCCGCATGAACCGACGGAACCCACAGGCCAAAGAACAATCCAGAAGAAAGAATAGCCCCCGCGATCTTTTTTCCCATCACGGCAACCTCCTCATACGTGGGGCGGCACGCGGCCACCAACTTGGGTTGGATCGCACCCATACTTTTGATCGTCGAAACTGATAGTACAGCAGGGGAAAATAACACCGCAATAGTTTTCACTAAAGTTTATAGTTTAAATCATAGATTTTTCCATCGCTCCCCTCCAAGCCTCCTATAATTACTGGTCACCCCACCACCCACAGCCCCACAACCACCACTCCATCGCGCGTCCAAAGCCGCGTAGGACCTACCCCCCCATCACCCCCGGTTCGGCCCGTCGTTCGGCTCCTCCAGATATTCCCCCGTCTCGTAGTCATAACCCACGCGGTTGCCCTCCTCGTCGGTGCGCGCGTACCAATCCACCACCTCCTCGGCGGCGGAGTCGAAGCCCGCCCCCGTGGCGTATTCCTCCTCCCGGCTCGGCTCTACGGCCAGGGCAAAGTTGTCCCCGTATTCGCGCACGCCGTGCACTACGGCGTTGGCCACGGCGCGGCGTTGATAGTCCTGTCGGATCGCGGCGGGGTCGTGGCGCAGTTCCCGCAGGAGCGCCACCACCATGGCCACCAGAATCAGGGCAAAGGGCAGGGCGGTGATGGTGACGAGGTTTTGCAGGCCTTTGAGCGCGTTGTCTCCGCCGCTGAGCAGGATCACCACGGCGATTCCCGCCATGCACAGCGCCCAGAATGCGGTGACCGCACGGCGCGGTTTCGGGTTGCCCTGCTGGGAGAGCTGGGAATTGACCAGGGAGGCGGAGTCGGCGGTGGTGATGAAAAAGACCGCCAGCATCACGATCACGATGGGAGCCACGATCTGCGCCCCGGGGAGGTGATCGAGCACCACAAAGAAGATGCTTTCCGGGCTGGGCAGGGCGGCGGGATCATTACCGGGGGCGATAGTGCCGTCGCGGCGCTGCAACCAGATGGCGGTGCCGCCCAGGATGCTAAAGGCCAGGATGATGATGGTGGAGGGGATAAAAAGCACGCCAAAGATGAATTGGCGAATGGTGCGCCCGCGCGAGATCTTGGCCACGAATACTCCCACGAAGGGGGACCACGATACCCACCACGCCCAGTAAAAGGTGGTCCACCCGGAGAGGAATTGCTGCATCTCCTCCCCCTGGCCCATGTTGGCCGCCAGCATGTCCGGCATGGAGCCCAGGTAGGTCACCAGCACCCCGGGCAGCATGTTGATGAGGAAGGCGGTGGGTCCGACGAGGAAGAAGAACAGGGCGAGGCCCAGGGCCAATACCAGGTTGATGTTGGAGAGCCAGCGGATTCCCTTGGCCACCCCGGAGACGGCGGAGGCGATGGTGCCTATGGTCAACACCACGATCACCCCAATGGCCAGCGCGTTGCCCTCCGGAGACCAGCCGCTAACCACCTCCACCCCGGTGCTGATCTGCGCGGCCCCGATGCCGAGGGAGGCCGCCGTGCCAAAGAGAGTGGCGATGATCGCCAGGGAGTCGATGATCCGCGCGGGAACGGAGGTGGTGGAGCGGTGACCCACAAGCGGCATGAGGATGGAACTCATCAGCGGCACCCGCCCGCGCCGGTAGGAAACATATCCCACGCACAACCCCACCACGGCGTAGATCGCCCAGGCGTTGATGCCCCAGTGCAGGGCGGATTGGGCGAGCGCACCCAGCACGGCGTCCTGGGAGGCGGCGTCGTAAGCCCCGGGGCGGGGGCTGAGGTAGAAGCTCATTGGCTCGAAGGGGCCAAAGAAGATGATGGCGATGCCGATGCCCGCGGCAAAGAGCATGGCCGCCCAGGAGAGCGTGGAATACTCCGGTTCCTCCCCGTCCAGCCCCAGGGGAATGCGCCCGTACCGGGACACCGCGAGCACCAGCAGAACCACCACCAGGCCGATGGCCAGGCTGCTGAATACCCAGCCGAGGTTGAGCATGACCCAGTTCAGCGCGGCGGTAGAGACCCGCAGCACCTGTTCGGGGGCCAGCACGCCCCAGGTCACGAAGGCCAGGATCAGCCCGCCCACGGTGAGCGTGATGGGGCGGTCGATGCGGTAGCGAATCTTCTGGTCCTCCACGCTCACGCCGGGTACGAGGGCCGGGTGAATGCTGTGGGGGTAGGTCACCTCCCGCAGGAAGGCGCGGGCGCGCCCCGGGCGCTGGGGCTTTTGCGAGGGCTTTTGCGGGGCCCTTTCGGGCTGGGTGGCCGCCGGGACGGCGTCGTGAGTGTCGTGAGTATCAGACATATCTATCGAACATAGCCCGTCCCACCCGCCTAGTAGGATCGCGGGCATGGCCACACACGACCTTCATGAGACCATACGCATCATCGGCGCGCGCGAGCACAACCTGCGCGGGATTGACCTGGATCTGCCCAAACGCACGCTCACGGTGGTCACGGGGGTGTCCGGCTCCGGCAAGTCCTCGCTGGTGTTTTCCACCATCGCGGCGGAGTCGCAGCGGCTCATCAATGAGACGTATTCCTCCTTCGTGCAAGGCTTCATGCCCTCCCTACCCCGGCCGGACGTGGATCTGCTCCAGGGCATCACCACCGCCATCGTGGTGGATCAGGAGCCGCTGGGGGCCAACCCGCGCTCCACGGTGGGAACGGCTACCGACGCCACCGCCATGCTGCGCATTCTCTTCTCCCGCATGGGCAGCCCCAGCGCGGGCGGGCCCGGGGCATACTCCTTTAATGTGCCCTCGGTGAGCGCCTCCGGGGCCATCTCTGTCAACGGCAGCAAAAAGGAGCGCCAGGATTTTCACCGCACCGGCGGCATGTGCCCGCAGTGCGAGGGCACGGGACGCGTGACGGACTTTGACCTTGACGAGGTCTTTGATTCCTCCCTCAGCCTGGCGGACGGCGCGCTGAAGGTTCCCGGCTATAAAACCGGCGGATGGTCCTACCGCATGTACGCGGAGTCCGGCCTCTTCCCCGCGGATAAGCCCATCGGTTCTTTTAATAAAAAGGAATTGGCGGAGTTCCTGGATAAGGAACCCACCAAGATGGAGATCGCCGGGATCAACATGACCTACGAGGGGCTGCTTCCCCGGCTGCGGCGTTCCATGCTGGCCAAGGACCGGGAGGGAATGCAAAAGCACATCCGCGAGTTCGTGGATCGCGCCGTCACCTTCATCGCCTGCCCGGCCTGCGGCGGCACCCGCCTGGCCCCGCACGCCCTGGAATCCACCATCGAGGGCAAGAACATCGCGGATCTGTGCAGCATGGAGATCGCACAGCTGCGTACATGGGCCGAACGGCTAGAACACCCCAACCTTGCCCCGCTTATCGACGCCCTGCGCGCCACCCTCGATAACTTCGTCGCCGTGGGGTTGGGGTATCTCACCCTGGATCGCGCCACCGCCACGCTTTCCGGGGGCGAGGCCCAGCGCGCCAAGATGGTGCGTCACCTCGGCTCCGCGCTCACGGACATCACCTACGTGTTCGACGAGCCCACCGCCGAGCTCCACCCGCACGACGTGGAGAAGATGAATCGCCTGCTGGGCAGCCTGCGCGATAAGTCCAACACGGTGCTGGTGGTGGAGCACAACCCCCAAACCATTCTCGCCGCCGATCACGTGGTGGACATGGGGCCGGGGGCCGGCACCCAGGGCGGCACGGTGTGCTACTCCGGGCCTGTATCCGGCCTGGAGGCTGCGGGAACCATCACCGGCCAGCACCTCTTTGATCGCGGCCGGTTCAAGGAGCAAGTGCGTAAGCCCCAGGGTTTCCTGGAGATCCGCGAGGCCCGGCGCAATAACCTGCAAGGCGTGAACGTGAACGTACCTCTGGGCGTGCTCACCGCGATCACCGGCGTGGCGGGTTCCGGCAAGTCCTCCCTGGTGCGCTGCCTGCCCCGCGACGAGCACACCGTGTACATCGATCAGAGCGCCATCAAGGGATCTCGCCGCTCCAACCCCGGCACCTACACCGGCGTGCTCGATCCCATCCGCAAGGCCTTCGCCAAGGCCAACGGCGTCAAGCCGGGGCTGTTCTCTCCCAACTCCGATGGCGCCTGCCCCCCACTGCAAGGGGGCCGGGGTGATCTACGTGGACCTGGGCATCATGGCCGGGGTGGCTAGCCCGTGTGAGGTGTGCGAGGGCCGCCGCTTCGAGGAATCCGTTCTGGAATACACCTTTGGCGGTTTGACCATCGCGGACGCGCTGGAGCTTTCCGCAGACCAGGCCGCGGACTTCTTTGCCGCCACGGAGTCCAAGGTGCCCGCCGCCGCCAAGATCTGCCGCAGGCTGAGCGACGTCGGCCTTGGCTACATCACCCTCGGGCAGCCGCTCACCGAACTCTCCGATGGGGAGCGCCAGCGCCTCAAATTGGCCACGCACATGGCAGATAAGGCCACCCGCTACATCCTGGACGAGCCCTCGCGCGGCCTGCACCTGGCGGACGTGGAGAACCTGGTGAACGTGCTGGATCGCCTGGTGGATCAGGGGATCAGCGTGATCGTGGTGGAGCACTCCCTCTCCGTGATCTCTCGGGCGGATCACGTGATCGACCTCGGCCCCGGTGCCGGTTCCCAGGGTGGCCAGGTGGTGTTCAGCGGCACCCCGGCTGACCTCGCGGCCTCCGGGACGGTAACCGGGCAGTACCTGGCGGAGTTCGTGGGAGAACCAGGCGATGAAGCCTAAGTGGGGCGACGCCTCCCTGGGCGCCCTCGGGGTACTCGCGGCGCTGGTCTATCTCCTCACCGCCATTGAGCACCCCACCCCCGTGCTGTGCGTTCAGGCGGCGCTGGCGGTGGGGTTCATCGCGCCCCTGTTCCTATGGCGCACCCGGGTACTGCCCTCCGCCGTGGCCATGCTCGCCCTGCTCCTCGGGTGGGCGCTGTCCGTCCTCGCGGCGGTTCCCGCCAACACAGGGGTGCCGCCCTATCTCCTCGCCGCTCCCCTGGCGGTGTATTCCACCACCCGGTACCTTCACGATCGCCGCGTGGGGCTGGGGGCCTTGGTGGTCTGCCTCGTGGGTAGCCCGCTGAGCCCCGCGATGTGGCGGATCGCCGGGGTGGACGATCTGCGCTATCGCTCCGGGGCGGACTGGCTCGTTTTTGTCTCCTGGCACTGGGCGATCCTCGGGTGCGCGTACCTTTGGGCCCTATACCGGCGCAGCGGTCAGGAGCGCCGTGCCCAGGAGGAGAGGGCCGCCCGCCAGGGTGAGCGCATTCTCATCGCCCAGGAGATTCATGACGTTCTGGCGCACAGCCTCACGCTCATCACGGTGCAGTCCTCGGCCGGGATCGTCGCCGCGCGCAGCGACCCCGCTGCCGCCACGGACTCCCTGCGCACCATACGCGGGGTCAGCGCGGAAGCCCTCGCTCAGGTGCGCGGGATCGTCGCCACGCTGCGCAACGCCGATGTTCCGGCACACCACCCCGGCACCCTCGCGGAGGTGATCGAGCGGTTCCGTGAAGCAGGGCTCGCCATTAACACGGACTACCCGCCCGCTATCTTGTCCGAGATTCCGGTGCAACACGCCCTCGCGCTTCACCGGATTAGCACCGAGGCACTCACCAACGTGCTTCGCCACCAGGGAAAACAGGCCACGGTAACCTACCGCCTGCGCCGTGCTCCCCGCGCGCTGAGCATGACCATCGCCAGCACCGGCCCGCCCCAGCCCCATTCTTCCGGCACCGGCACCGGGATCGTCGGCATGCGCGAACGCGCCGAGTCCCTGGGCGGCCAACTGCACGCGGGCCCCACGGACAACGGCTGGCGGGTGTCCGCCTCTCTTCCTCTTCAGGAGGTCCCCCATGACTAGGCCCATCCGCGTGCTCATCGCGGACGATCAGCCGCTGCTCGCCTCCGCGCTGAGCACCATCGTAGGCGCGGAGCCGGACATCGCCGTGGTGGCCACCTGCCACGATGGCTCCCAGGCCCTCGACGCCGCGCACGCGCACCTCATCGACGTGGCGGTTCTGGACATTCGCATGCCCAACGTCACTGGCATCGAGGCCGCCCGCGCGCTGGTAGCCCGGAGGATCACGGTGCTGATGCTCACCACCTTCAACGAGGAATCCCTCATCCGGGAGTCCATCGCCGCCGGCGCGGCCGGGTTTCTGCTCAAGGACGCGGAACCGGAGGAACTCGCCCAGGCTATTCGCGCCGTCGCGCGCGGCGATTCCGTTTTGAGTTCCGGGGCCGCCGGGCACCTCTTCCGCGCGTACCGGCAGGCGGTAGCCGGGGCCGGAGACCTGCCACCCCAGCAGCGCCAAGGGCTGAGCCTGCTCACCCCCCGCGAACTCGATATTCTCACCCTCATCTCGGCGGGGAAAACCAACGCGGAGATCGCCCGGGAACTCGTCATCGGAGCCGCCACGGTGAAAACCCACGTCTCGCACCTGCTCTCCAAGCTTCACTGCCGCGACCGCGTGGCCCTCGTGGTGCTCGCGCACCGCGCGCGCCTGAGCCCTCCCTCCCCAGGGGGATAAAACTCCACCCGTATTTCCCCCTCTGCGGGGATCACGCGGCGTCGCCCGCGCGCAAAAATCGGCGGCATGACCTCATCTCTCGCTCTCTCCTGTCGCGGGCTCTCGGTGAACCTCGGCGGACAGCCAATCTTGCAAGACTTCGATCTTTCCGTGCGGCGCGGCCGCGTCCACGCCCTCGTGGGGCGCAACGGCGCGGGAAAATCCACCACCTACCGCGCCATCCTCGGGCTCATCGCCCCCGATGCCGGTTCCGTCACCGTTCTTGGGAAGTCGCGCACGCGCACCAGCCTGCGGCACATCGGCGCCAGCATCAACGGGCCCGCGCTCTACCCCCACCTTTCCGCGATGGATAACCTCATGATCCACTGCCGCCTCCTCGGGCTGCCGCGCGGCGAGGCCCGGCGCGCCCTGGCCGCCGTGGAATTACCCGATACCCGCAAGCGCGCCTCCGCGTTCAGCACAGGCATGAAGGCCCGGTTGGCGCTGGCCATCGCCGTGCTGGGGTCACCGGAGATTTTGCTTCTCGACGAACCCCACAACGGCCTCGATCCCCAGGGCATCGTGGAACTGCGGGGGTTCCTGCACCAGTGGGCCGCGCGCGGCGGGGCGGTGCTCATGAGTTCCCATCAACTCCACGAGGTAGCCCACATGACCGACGATCTCACGGTACTTTCCCAGGGGCGAGCCGCCTATTCCGGGCCCCTGGCGGAGTTCGCCGCACCCGAGCAGTTGGAGGAGCGATTCTTCTCCCTGACCGCACCCGGCGCGTCCAACCCGACGGGAACGGAGGGGCACTCATGATCCCCCTCACTCGTTCCCTGCGCGCGGAGTGGCTGCGCACCAAGGGCAGCGCGGTGATGTGGCTTCCGCTTTTGGGCCTGGTGATCGGGGTGCTCAGCGGCATGTCCGCCCTCTCCGTATCCGAGGCCCAGAACGCGAATGCCCTCCTCACCTGGCAGGGCCTCTATATCACCGGCATGTCCACGCCCCTCACCGCGCTCTTCGCCGGCCTGGTGGTGCGGCGCGAGCGCCGCACCCGATCCGGGGGCACCCGGTGGCGGCCCGTTTCTCCCCTGACGTTGCGCGCCGCGCAATGCGCCGTTCTCGCGGTCCTCCTAGGTGTGTTCCTGGCCCTATGCTTTGGTACCACCTGGGTGATCGCCCTTGCACGGGGATACCACGGCACCCACGAGATCCTGCTTGCCGGGGCGCTGTGCTGGCTGGCGCAGGCCGGAGTACTGGGGATGTTTTTGTTATTCGCTAAGGCCACGGGCCTGATCCCCGCCCTCTTGCTCTCCGCGGTGTGGCAGGCCCTGGGCGTTCTTTACTCGGAATCCACCCTGTGGTGGCTCTGCCCACCCGCGTGGCCGGTGCGGCTCCTGCTGCCCAGCCTGGGAACCCACGTCAACCTGGTTACCCTGGAGCCCGGGGAGGCTCCCCTCGCGGCGGAGCCGGTGTTCGTGGCGTGTTTCTTGTTCGCGGCCATAGCGCTCCTCGCCGCGATGGTCTTTGAGCCCACCCCGTTTTCCCTCCGGCCTCGCCGCCGCGTCCACAGGGCTGCCCCAGGGGGCTTCCTCTCCTATTCTCTCGGGCCACGCTCCCGCCCCACCGCGCTCGGCGCCCTGGGCGCGGCCTTTTCCGCTACCCGACGGCGCGGAATATACCTCCTCATTACGCTCACCGTCCTCGTGCTTTGCTATGCCGCCGTCAGGTATCCTGCGCCGCTTCTCACCGGGCTCACCACCTTTCTCCTCCTGCCCCTGGGCACCGCGCTCCTGCCGGTGATCGCGTGGGGTGCAGCCGCCCCGGCGTGGAATATCAGCGTGGCCCATAATCCCGCGTTGCGGGCCGCCTTCACCGCCTGGAACCTGATCGTCACCGACGCGCTGTGTCTCACCGCCGCCGGGCTCACCCTCGTCGCGGGCATATCCCCGGGCCAGGCGGCGCTCCGCGCCGTGCTGTGGTGCGCCACCGGGGCGGTCTTGGTATTGACCTGGCTGCTGCTCACCGTGCGATTCTCGGCGGCCGTCCCCCTGGGGTGCGCCGTGATCCTCACAATATTCTCCGTGACCTTGGGCGGCGATGTCCTGGCCGCCACGCCGCTGTGGCTGGCCGCGCTGCCCTCCTGGGGAGAATCGGCGCTCAGTGGTACTCGCCCGCTGCTCGCCATAGGCGTCTGCGGTGTTCTCTTGGTTGCCTTAGTGCCGCTGCTGCGCCGGGCGTATCGGCGGGTGGAGGGGCGGTGAGGGGCCTGGTTTCTTAGGGGTTCTGGTGCCTTAGTGGTTCTGGTGCTTTGGCGGCGTGCTTTTCCGCATTTTCCACGCCACTGTGTGACTGGTGGGGTGCGCTCCCGTCACGCACCGCAAGCACACCACCCAAAGCACACCTTTCCCTGCCACTGCGTGACCTCTGTGGTTCCCATCCACTCCCGTGCCCCACCAAAAGATCTTTCCTCGCCACCGTGTGACGGGAGTTACTCCCACCAGCCCCACGCCCCTCCTACTATGAAAGCCATGTCCACCCAGCATCACTTTGAGATCAAGGTTCCCGGCGGAAAGCTCGTGGTAGCGGACGTCACGGAGGACGGCCACTCCATCACCCAGGCCCGCATTTCCGGCGACTTCTTCCTCGAACCAGAAGAGGCCTTCCCCGCCATATCGGAGGCCCTGACTGGCGCGAAGATCACCGACACCACAGAGGAATTACAACAACGCCTCGATTCCGCCCTCGCCCCGCTTGAGGCCCAACTCCACGGCTTTTCCACCAGGGACATCGCCGCCGCCACCCGCCGCGCAGTGCTCGGGGCCGCGCACCTGAGCGATTATGAGTGGGAGGTGCTGCGCCCCGGCGTACTCCCCACGCCCCTGAACGTGGCTCTTGATGAATACCTGCTGCACGAGGTTGCCTCCGGGCGACGCGGCCCGATCCTGCGGTTCTGGGATTGGGAGGATCGCGCGGTGGTTTTTGGCTCTTACCAGAGTTACTCCAATGAATTGAACCAAGAGGGCGTGGATAAACACGGGATTATTCCGGTGCGGCGCATCTCCGGCGGCGGGGCCATGTTTATGGAGGGCGGAAACTGCGTGACCTATTCCCTCTACGTACCCGAGGCCACCGTGCGGGGCCTCAGTTACGTGGAATCGTATGAGTACCTCGATCAGTGGGTGCTGGCCGGGCTGCAATCCCTGGGGGTGAACGCCTGGTACGTGCCGATCAATGACATCACCTCGGATCACGGCAAGATCGGAGGCGCGGCCCAAAAGCGGGTACCCGGCGCGGTGCTGCACCACACCACCATGAGCTATGACATCGACGCCCAGAAAATGATGGAGGTGCTGCGCATAGGCAAGGTGAAAATCTCCGATAAAGGTATTCGCTCCGCCGCCAAGCGCGTGGATCCGCTGCGCAGGCAGACCGGCGTGAGTCGGGAGGAGGTCATCGCCGCGCTTATCGACGCCTTCCAAACCCGCTTCCCCTCCCACCCCGGGGAACTCAGCGCACAAGATATGGCTGCGGCGGAGAAACTGGTGGCGGAGAAGTTCAGCACGGAGGAGTGGACGCACCGGGTGCCGTAATCGCACTCATGGCCCAAGGAGGGCAAGGGGAACCACGGCCACTCCGTCCTGGCGGCGATAAGCGTGCCTGCCCGTGGTCACCACCACCTTGTCCGCCACTCGATCCCCAATTCTGTCCTCTAACCAGTGCAGATGCCGCACGTCACGGTCGTCCACGGCTTCCTTCATCTTGACCTCGATGGGAAGCACCTTGCGGTTATCCAACTCCACGATGAGGTCTATTTCCTGCCTCCCGCCCTTGGTGCGTAAGTGGTAGAGATGTGCGCGTAGGGGTTCGATCATCACGCGAACAGAAAGAGTGACCAGAGATTCAAACAGAAGTCCCAGGAGCGAACCATCCTTGGGGGTAAAAGTTCCACCCTCATATGCCAGCAAGGCCTCCTCATCAATCTTCATGAGGCGCGCCGCTATCGCCGGATCAACCATCTGGTGCTTAGGGGATTGCGTGGCCCGCGATAACGGAGCCAGTGCGGGAGACCATCCAGGAATAGGATCAAGAATAAAGATCCTTTCTAGCGTCTCCCGATATTCCAATGCAGCCGACTTGGACGGCTTATTACTTTCACCGGGCGTGGCCGCGTCCAATATCTCCGAGTATCCAGCAGTGGTGGAACTAGCCGCAGCATAGGCCTCCATCCATTTTCTTAACGCTTGCGGTCTACGGACGGTATGCCCGGTCTCAGTCATGTCATGGTCACAGATTCTTTCTATATACCCGTCCAGTTCCGCTAGTCGGACTTCATGGGGCAGATCTCTCATTCCTGGGAAACCCGATTGGATAATCTCTTCCACGTAGGTACTCAGCCCGCAATTCGCCACTCCCTTAATCTTTTCTCTTCGCCCGCTCACAAGTTCATTCATACTGACAGTCGGCGGACAAATCCCTCGTTCAAAAAAGGACAACGGCCTGAGCCTCATGCGCAGTATCCGCCCCGCACCGGAGTGTATTCGAACATTCCTTGTGGGCCCCGCCGATCCCGTAAGCAGAAAGCGCCCTCCGCGCCGATCCTCGTCCACACTATGACGCACCGCGTCCCAAATCGGAGGATAGAGCTGCCACTCGTCGATGAGCAGCGTATGGAGAGAATCTATCTCCCCTTCCACGTTGCCCTGCACACGTTCCATATCAATGCTTCGCGTCAGCCGCAGAACATCGTGTGCCCGTTGCAAGGCTGTGGCCGTTTTTCCCACCGCCTTAGCCCCCTCGATCGCTATCGCGGGAGCATACGGCAGGAGGCCATCCAGCACCTCATCTATCACTCGCCGGTTATACACCGTTTCCACCCGCTCTCACCTGTCTAAACTACCTCTCGCCCACTTCCTACGCTACCTCTGGACCACTTTCTAAACTACCTCTCGCCCACCCTGCACCCCGCTCCTCACCCGGCTTAGGGCGGCGTCGGCAAGCATGAGCCCTGCGCCGCGCCCGAGGTTTCGTTACCGTGGAGGGGAAACACAGCTGACTCCCCGACCCCAGCCAAGGAATCGCCCGTGCCTCATTCCCCCCTCAATCGCCCCGTTTTTGCTGCCTCCGCCTCCTTGATTCTCGCCTTCGTGGTGTGGGCGTGGTTGGCTCCGGGGCAGGCGGAGCGGGTGATCTTCGGGGCGATGGAGTGGGTTTCCACCAACCTCGGCTGGTATTACATTCTCACCGCCGGAATCGTGGTGGCGTTTGTTCTGTTGGTGGCGCTCTCGCGGATTGGCCGCACTAAGTTGGGCCCGGATCATTCGGAGCCGCGCTTTAATCTGTTTACGTGGGCCGCCATGCTTTTTGCGGCGGGCATCGGCGTGGACTTGATGTTCTTTGGGGTGTCCGGGCCCGCCACCAATTATCTCACTCCCCCGGACGTTTCGCCTTTGTCCGAGGAGGCCGCGCGCATGGCCCCCATCTGGACGATGTTCCATTATGGCGTGCCGGGCTGGGCGCTATATGCGCTCATGGGCATGGCCTTTGGCCTTTTTGCGTACCGCTATCACCTGCCGCTGTCGGTGCGTTCGGCGCTGGCCCCGATCTTTGGCAAGCGGATTCGCGGCCCCTTGGGCGATGGCGTGGAGGTGGCGGCCACCCTGGGCACTGTGTTCGGCGTGGCTACCTCCCTGGGGATCGGGGTGGTGTTCCTTAATTATGGTCTGAATTTCCTGTTTGGCCTGCCCACGGGCACGGTGGTGCAGGTGGCGCTGATCGTGCTCTCGGTGGCCATCACCATCGTGTCCACGGTCTCGGGCGTGGATAAGGGTATTCGCCGCCTTTCGGAGTTAAACGTGGTACTGGCCGTGGGGCTCATGGCCTGGGTGTTGTTTTCTGGGCGCACCAGTCATCTTCTGGACGCCTTGGTGCAAAACATCGGGGATTTCCTGAGTTCCTTCCCCTCGATGATGCTCAATACCTTTGCCTATACCTCGGGCACGGAGGCCTATCCGGCAGATCAGTGGCTGGCGGATTGGACGCTTTTCTTCTGGGCCTGGTGGATCGCCTGGGCGCCCTTCGTGGGCCTGTTCTTGGCGCGCATCTCGCGCGGCCGCAGCCTGCGGGAGTTCATCCTGGGCGTGCTGATTATCCCCTTCGGCTTCATCTTGCTGTGGGTCTCTATCTTCGGCAACGCCGCCCTGGCCGCCTTTGGCACCGAGCCCGGCCTGGCCCAGCGGATCGTGGACACCCCGGAATCCGGCTTTTTCGAGGTTTTGCAGCAGTACCCCGGAACCACGGTGACCATCGGCCTGGCGGTGCTCACCGGCCTGCTCTTCTACGTCACCTCGGCGGACTCGGGTTCGCTGGTGATGTCCACCATGACGTCGAAAGCCCCGGAGCACAACGGCGATGCCCCCGCGCCGGAGCAGGACGGCCCGCCCTGGCTGCGGATCGTGTGGGCGGTGATGACGGGCCTGCTCACCCTGGTCATGCTCTTCATCGGCGGGGTGTACACCTTGCAGGCGGCCACGGTGCTCATCGGCCTGCCGTTTTCCCTGGTGCTGTACCTGTTGATGTTTTCCCTGTGGAAGGTACTGCGCGGCGAGCGTTATTCCGCGCAGGCGCGCCGCCACGCGCTCGTGGGCGCGCAGCCCACCACGGAGCCGCGTGGTTCCTGGAAGCAACGCCTCACCCGGAAAATGACCTTCCCCACCGCCGAGCAGACCGCCCGCTTCATCGAGGACACCGCGCAGCCCGCCCTGGAGGCGGTGGGCGCGGAACTAGAGGAACTGGGGGTGGAGGTGCACTATCACCGTGGCAGGCACCCGGAGTACCCCATCCCGTACGCGGACCTGGTGGTGTGCTTCCCCGACCAGGATGACTTCAAGTACCAGGCGTACCCGGTGGCCCATGCGGTGCCCAACTTTGCCGCTAACCTGGCCGTGGTGCGTGACGTGTACTTCCGGGTGGAGATCTTCTCCGCCACGGGCTCGCGCGGGCACAGCATCATGGGATACACGCGCGATCAAGGTGATCGCGGATGTCCTGGATGCCTACGAGGCCCACATGAACTACATGACGCTGACCGGCGACGCCGGTGCCCCCACCGGGGAGATTCACGCCGCCGCGCCGCAGAAATGGGAGGAACAAGAATGACCAAGACCCTGTACATCAACGGCGAATGGGTGGGCGCCACCAACAACGCCACCCGCACCATCACCTGCCCGGCCGATGGCTCCGAGGTGGGCACCGTCTCCGAGGCCAGCCGGGAGGACACCGAGCGCGCCATCGCCGCCGCCCGCGCGGCCTTCGACGCCGGGGAGTGGCCCGCCCGCCCGGCCGCCGAGCGCGGCGACCTGCTCCTGGCCGTGGCCGAACAGATCAAGCAGCGCTGCGATGAGTTCGCCCGCGCCGAAGCCTTAGATACCGGCAAGCGCCTGGTGGAGGCCGAGGGCGATATGGACGATATCGCCGCCTGCTTCCGTTACTTTGGCAAGATCGCAGATCACCACCCCGGCCGCCTGGTGGACGCGGGAAATAACGCGGTGATCTCCCGGATCGTGTACGAGCCGGTGGGCGTGTGCGGCATGATTACCCCGTGGAACTTCCCGCTGCTTCAGGCCGCCTGGAAGATCGCCCCGGCCTTGGCGGCGGGCAATACCTTCATTCTCAAGCCCGCCGAGCTCACACCGCACACCTCCATTCTCATCATCGACGTGCTCGATAAGCTCGGCCTGCCCAAGGGGGTGGCCAACCTCGTGCTCGGCGCGGGAGCGGAGGCGGGCGCACCACTCTCCAAGCACCCCGACGTGGACATGGTCTCCTTTACCGGCGGGCTGGTCACCGGGCGGGCCATCGCGGCCGCCGCCGCCCCCACGGTGAAGAAGGTGGCGCTGGAACTGGGCGGCAAGAACCCCAACATCGTGTTCGCGGACTCAGACTTTGACGCCGCCCTGGATAACGCCCTCAACGCCGGGTTCCTGGACTCCGGCCTGGTGTGCTCTGCGGGCACCCGGCTCATCGTGCAGGATTCCATCGCCGAGCGCTTTACCGACGCCATGGTGGCCCGCGCCGGGCAGATCACCATGGGCGGCCCCTTTGACCAGGCCGCGCACACCGGCCCACTGATCTCCGCCGCGCACCGGGACAAGGTGACCGATTACGTCCGACGCGGCGTGGAGGCCGGGGCGCGGCTGCGCGTGGGCGGAGACTGGGGCGGCCCCGAGCACGAGGAGGGCTACTTCTACTCCCCCACCGTGCTCGATCAATGCACCGCCGAGAACCCCGCCGTGGTGGAAGAGGGCTTCGGCCCGGTGATCACCGTGGAGACCTTCAGCACCGAGGCCGAGGCCATCCGGCTTGCCAACCACACCCGCTACGGCCTGGCCGGGGCCGTGTGGACCTCCGACGCCGGGGTGGCCAACCGCGTCTCCCGCGCCCTGCGCCACGGCACCGTGTGGATTAACGACTACCACCCCTACCTCCCCCAGGCCGAGTGGGGCGGCTTTGGGGAATCCGGCACCGGGCGGGAACTCGGCCCCACCGGCCTCGACGAGTACCGCGAGGCCAAGCACATCTACCAGAACACCGAACCGGCCGTGACCGGCTGGTTCCCCGTGAAGGAGGATTAACATGAGCGATCAGACCTATGACTACATCGTGGTGGGCGGCGGCTCCGCCGGTGCCGCCCTGGCCTCCCGCCTCAGCGAGGACCCCGCCGTGACGGTGGCCCTACTGGAGGCCGGGCCGACGGACGTCGATAAGGCCGAGGTGCTAGACCTCCAGCGCTGGCCGGAACTCCTGGAATCCGGGTTCGACTGGGACTACCCCATCGAACCGCAGGAAAACGGCAACTCCTTCATGCGGCACGCCCGCGCCAAGGTGCTCGGTGGGTGTTCCTCCCACAACTCCTGCATCGCCTTCCACCCGCCCACCGAGGACATGGATCTCTGGGAGGAACTGGGAGCCACCGGCTGGAACGCTCAGACCATCCTGCCGCTGATTAAGCGCCTGGAAAACAACGCGCGCGGCGGCGAGCACGGCACCGAGGGCCCAGTGCACCTCATGGACGTGCCTCCGAATGACCCCGTGGGTGTGGCCCTGCTGGAGGCCTGCGCGCAGGCGGGCATTCCCACCGCCACCTTCAACGAGGGCGAGACGGTGGTCAACGGCGCGGGCTTCTTCCAGATCAACCGCAAGGCGGACGGCACCCGTTCCTCCTCCTCCGTCTCCTACCTCCACCCCGTGATGGACGAGCGAGACAACCTCACCGTACTCACCGACCACTGGGTTTCCCGCGTGCTCTTCTCCACCGGGGATGGGGAACCGCGCGCGGTGGGCGTGGAGTACTGCGATAACCCGCATAATCGACGCCGCGAACTGCGCGCCCGCCGGGAGGTGATCCTCTCCGCCGGGGCCATCGACACGCCCAAGCTGCTCATGCTCTCCGGGATCGGCCCCGCCGAACACCTGCGTGAGGTGGGCATCGACGTACTGGTGGAGTCCCCCGGCGTGGGCTCCGGCCTCCAAGACCACCCCGAGGCCGTGATCTCCTGGGAGGCCACCGAACCCATGACCCGGGACGCCACCCAATGGTGGGAGATCGGCATCTTCACCCCCATCGACGGCGATGACCTGCCGCTTCCCGACCTCATGATGCACTACGGCTCCGTGCCCTTTGACATGCACACCGCGCGCCACGGCTACCCCAGCGCGGACGAGTCCTTCGCGCTGACCCCCAACATCACCCACGCCCGCTCGCGCGGCACCGTGCGGCTACGCTCCCGCGACTACCGCGACAAGCCCAAGGTAGACCCCCGGTACTTCACCGACGAGCAAGGGTATGACATGCACATCGCCGTGGAGGGGATCAAGAAGGCCCGCGAGATCGTCTCCCAGCCCGCGATGGCGAAGTACGTGAAGCGGGAACTCTTCCCCGGCGCGGACGTGCGAACAGACGAGGAGATCGCGGAATATGTGGCCAAGACCCACAACACCGTGTACCACCCGGCGGGCTCCTGCCGCATGGGCGCGACAGACGACGCTGAAGCACCGCTTGACCCCGAGCTGCGGGTGAAGGGCGTGGCGGGGCTGCGCGTGTGCGACGCCTCCGCCATGCCGCAGCTGACCGCCGTGAACCCCAACATCACGGTCATGCTCATGGGCGAGCGGGCGGCGGACCTGATTCGGGGGGAGTAGGTTTTTGGGGTGCCGCCGGACGGGAGGCGCGGCTACCCTGAGGCGGGTGAGCATTATTTCTGAGATAAACGTGATCTCCCACCCGGCCACCCCCACCGTGGTGGTGCGAGGCACCGGGGTGCCCTTCGAGGGGCTGCGGGAGTTCTTCGACTCCGCGTTCGGGACGCTAGGTTCCCTGATCCAGCGCGGCGACCTCGTACCCACCGGCCCCGCCTTTGCCCTCTACCACGGTGCTCCCCCGGAGCCGCTGAACCTAGAGGTGGGATTCCCGGTGGCGACCGGGTTTACCGGGGGTGGCTCGGAAGATACCTCCTGTGTGGAGGCCAGCGAACTCCCCGACAGCCGGTGCGCCACCACCACCCTGCGCGGCGAGTATGACCTACTGGTCATAGGCCGGACGGGCCTTAGTGCGGTCAGTGGCGGACTTCGACTGATCGACGTAGGTTTCGACAACCTCCCACTGACGATACGCGGCAAGCGCCTCACACTGCTCACGCTGACGGTCGATCGCCAGGCCGTCCATCTCACGGTCTAGCGAGATGCGTAAGTAGATAGCCGCCTTGCGTGGCTAGTCAGAGGGGAGATCCATGACCTCCAGAATACCACTTAGACGTTAGTCCCGTTCGGAACTAATCTCATGGGAACCCCATATGAGACCAGAACTACTACAGCCCTAATGCATATCGATCAGCAATATGGACCAAGAAACCTCTCCCCATTGAGGTGAATCATGTGCGTGGGATCAGACGCGCACCATGCCTCGGTCTCCCATGCAAGGTCCGCCAGGAACTTCCGCATAGTTGGACGGTCCGGGAAGCAGGAGACATACACCAAGCCAGCAGTCGAGCCAGCGAACAAGGACTGAAGCTCCCCGTGGCGCTTGGCATCGACGGGGCCATGCGTCGACGCTGCTTCCATGAGGAACAACCAATTCTTGTCCTTTTGGTAGACCACAAGATCGGGGAGCTTACCGTGTTTGTCGACAGTGACACCTAATGATGCGAGCTTGTCCTCGTCGAAGTGCATGAGCTTCTCGTCCGCGTCACCGATGTACAACACCTCCCCGCCGGGAATGAAGTACGCACAGAAGTCGTCAATCATCTGCTTAATCAGCACGTTCTGCCCTCCACCACCAAGAGTGAGTTCCATACTCCCGGGCAACCGAACAGGGATGCGAGTGAGCGCGCGGGCAGCCTGGTACATCCAGCGGAGCCCTGGGGCTTCAGCAAGGTACTTTTCGAGCGCTTCGTCGAAGTCCAGTGTGCCATAAAGCCTAATGATCGATAGCGCCTGAGGGTTGAGACGGTAGTTGTTCGCGCTTGAGTTCGTTGGACGACCTGGGTCATCGTCGTTATAAATCACAAAGCCAGCATCACGAAACTGGTGCAGCGTCTGACGGCGATAGGTCTCGCGCGTATTCTCAGCAACCTCGAAGTTGAGGCGTTCTCGGATCCAATCGAGAATACCCCGCACGCCCAGCATGGGATTCGTCGCCTCAGACCACGACGAGGTCTCATCAAGCTGGGCAAGAGCCAGGAGAGTTCGTCCAGCCCTCTCATTCGTTCGAGCTTTGTCGAAGCCGAACGCTTCAAGTATCTTCCGCGCCTCGTCAAGCCGGGTCATGCGGGCACCCCGGTCTGGGCGAGCACGCTCTCGACGGTGTCATCAATCGCCTGCTGGTCATGCAAAGCAAGCCTCGACAATGTACGAAGCTGGGTTAAGGACGGGAATCGCATCTGACGCAGGTCGGTAGCGTTCACCTGTGTATGCCCCGAGAACACACGGAAGTAGTCGTCAACTCGGGTCGAGTTTAGAAAGACAGAAAGTCCAGCGGCAATCTGCGGGTCTAGCCCGTGACCGTCCTGATGAATGTAGTTGAGCTTGTTATCAAAAGCGACGCTCCCCTCAGAGTGCCACACTGCACTGACAACGCGGCGCTTTTCCTCTTTCGCAGAAAAGCGCTTGATTAGCACATAGTTGCCGCCGGGGACGAGAAGCTTCTTCATCGAGGCTGGATCGGCATGGAACCACTCCGGTTTCTTAGCACCGATCGGATGGTGGGCGATACCACCACGCAGGTGCGCGGCATTCACCATGGGGACCGCATCACTCACACGGTCACGATGAAGCATCTCCCGCGAGCGAAAATCTACGACCCGCCCCGTCGAAACTGTGAGTCCTAGCTCCTCCAACGTGCAGTGGGCGTAAGAAGTCATCCACGCAACCGCCTCGGCATCCTTCTCGGTCGCAGGGACGTGGATGAAATCCGGCGTAACAACGTCCGAGTACACCACGGTGCGCGAGGATGGCGGGTTGTTGTGGTCGTGGGAGGTGTGAACGACAACTTCCTCAGGAACTCGTCCCCGTGTTGCAGACACGATGATGGCCTCCTGAAGCACTCCAGTATCGCCAAACACCTTCGAGCGACTCTCGAAGGTGTGCATCGCGTCAATCCCAGCATTACGGATGAACTCGCGCCGGAACGCCGAGTAGTAGGTGCCGTTCATCCACGATCGAGGTGCAATAGCGACCTGTTGACCACCCTCAACTAACAGACGAATGCCCAGTGTGAGGAACGCCGCGTAGATGTTTGGGACAACGATGCCATTCCGCCGAATGAGGTTCTGCCCATCACTACCCGACCGGAGCTTTGCGTAGGGCGGGTTCTGGATTACCAAATCAAAGCGCTCATCGGTGGAGAGCGCCCATGTCAGAAAGTCTGCGTCGACGAGTTCTGCCGAGACACCGTCAATATGTTCGAGTTCCGACAGCGTCTCGTTCAGAGCCTCGTGCAGGACGCCGTCATTCTCGACGGCCACAATATGCACGGACACGTCTGGAGACTCACTTCGGATCCTCTCGACGAGGGCTGCCGATAGAATACCGACGCCAGCTCCAGGATCAAGCACACGGACGGTTCGACCCCCGGGCAGCCGAGGCAGACTAGCCATAATGCGCGCAGCCAGGTATGGAGTGAAATACTGACCGCGCTGGGCCTGCTCGTCAACGTAGAGGCGGGCTAGAGTCGCTCTGCGACGCTGCTCAACGACCTCCAGCAAGTTCACCTTCATCAGAGGTATCTACTTCTTCTTACTTCCAGACGTTAGCCCTGTACGGAATTCGACCACGTCCCCGTCCACCATCACATACTCTTTGCCCTCCTGCCGTACCTTGCCCGCAGCACGCGCCTCGGCCATGGAACCAGCAGCGTCAAGATCAGAGTAGGAAACGATCTCGGCCTTGATGAAGCCCTTTTCAAAGTCGGAGTGAATCACACCCGCCGCCTGGGGCGCGGTAGATCCCTTGCGGATGGTCCATGCCCGCGCCTCCTTCGGCCCGGCGGTGAGGTAAGTCTGCAAGCCCAGGGTGTCGAACCCGGCGCGGGCGAGCGTCGCCAGCCCCGGCTCTTCCTGCCCTACGGAGGCCAGCAGTTCCATGGCCTCCTCCTCGTCTAGTTCCAGCAGTTCCGCCTCGGTGGCGGCGTCGAGGAACACACAGTGGGCGGGGGCGACCAGTTCCCGCAGCTCGGCCTTTCGGGAATCAGAGGTCAGCACGCCCTCATCCGCATTGAACACATAAAGGAAGGGCTTGGCGGTCATCAGATGCAGTTCCCGCAGCGGAGCCAGTTCGATCTCCCCCGCCGCAGACGCCGCATAAAGGGTGCGATCATCCTCCAGGATCGCCTGCGCCTTTTTCGTAGCATCCACCAGCGCAGCCTTTTCCTTATCCTTGCGCGCCTCCTTTTCCAGGCGCGGCAGGGCCTTCTCAATGGTTTGAAGATCGGCCAGGATCAGTTCCATCTGAATCACGGAGATGTCAGCGGCGGGATCTACCTTGCCGTCCACGTGCACCACGTTATCGTCCTCAAAGGCGCGCACCACTTGGCAGATGGCGTCGGCCTCGCGGATATTCGCCAGGAAGGCGTTGCCCATGCCCTCCCCCTCGGAGGCACCCTTGACAATGCCTGCGATGTCTACAAAGGAGACGGTAGCGGGCAGGATTCGCTCGGAACCAAAGATCTCCGCCAAGCGGTTCAGGCGCGGATCGGGTAGTTCCACCAGACCTACGTTCGGCTCAATGGTGGCGAACGGGTAGTTGGCCGCCAGCACATCGTTGCGGGTCAGTGCATTGAACAAGGTGGACTTTCCGACGTTGGGCAGACCGACGATTCCAAGAGTAAGGCTCACGGAGACCTATTCTATCAAGCCTGGCTCACACGTCCGGTTCCAGCACCTCCAGCGGGTGCCAGGGCTGGGTGAAGGCGTCGGCGTCGCCCCGCGCTTTCTTAGTCACCACGGTGAACGCCGCAGATACCCCATCCCAGGGCCGCCGTGCCACGAGCCGTTCCATGCGCTGTGCTACCTCCCCATGAGGCTCGGCCCGGATGGCTGCAAAGAAAGGCCGCCAGTCCTCTATCCCGCCATAATCCAACACGGCGTTATATACCTCCGTGCCCCATGTTTCGATGGGGTCGCTCGGTTTGCTCACACTGTTGCGGAACATCAGCGGGTCGATCATGAGGCCGCCTCCGCGATCTTCTTACACACCGCTATCACTCGTTCCCAGTTCCACTTCGGGTCGATCCCCTTGTACCCAGGTATATCGTCAATTACGCCCGCATCTCGCGGATCAGGGTGGAATAGCAGTGCTAGTGTCTCCGTCAGCACCGGTGCTCCCGTACTGCTGCCTGCCCCGTAATAATGATCCAGCTCACACAAAACATGCCCGACTTGTGCAATCCCCAAAGCATTTCCCAACGCCGCCACATCAAGGTAATCGCGCACTTGATTACGCGACATCACCAAGTACGCCTTGATTCTTAACGTCTCCGGCAAAGTGGGAACCACCACCGTACTACCGCTGGGCAGGACTACTTGTTCTACCTCCAGGGCTTTTTCCCTACGCAGATTCCTCAGACCTGCTTGAAACCCGTCCAGCGTTCCCATGATCGTCATAGGTGGACGTGAAGCGCGCGAGGATTTTCTCCACTCCGGCATAGTCGCTAGGGCATCGTCCAAGGCCCGATACCTATTTTTCAGATCACGCACCACGTGATCGTGGTCTTGGGAAAATCTGTGACCAGCGTGGGGCGCTGCCGCCGTTCCACCAACTAGCACGGCATCGGGGATAACAGATTGAAGCCGCGCAGCGGATTCCAAAAGTTCCTGGAACTCTTCTTTCATTTTCCCCATCCTACGATCATTCCCTACCCCCGAGTAACCTCAACACTATGAGCAACCCGATGAGCCTCACGCTCTCCAGCCCCGCCCTCACCGCCATTCTCGCAGGTGCAGGCATCCTCCATTTCCTCAAGCCTCAGCCTTTCGATCAGATCGTGCCCGGCTGGGTGCCGGGTTCCGCCCGTCGGGCCACCTACCTCAGCGGTACGGCGGAACTGGCCGTCGCCGCAGGCCTCGCCTATCCCGCCACCCGCAAGCACGCCGCTAAGGCGGCAGCCGCGCTGTTCGTGGCGGTGTTCCCCGGCAATATCGAGATGGCCCGTCAGTGGGTTCCGCAGTCTCGTACTAAGGCCGCGATCTCCCTGCTGCGCCTGCCGCTGCAAGCCACGCTCGTTCAGAGCGCCCTCAAGATCGCCCGCTAACCACGCCACGGCTCACACCGCAACGTCACGACGCCGCAGCACCTCAGCACCACCCCCAAGCCCACAGTCTTACAGCCCCACCACCCAAACACACTAAGAACCCCCAAAGCACAACCCAACAAGCACCCACACATGCCCACACCACAGCCATTCGAACAGAAAACCACTAGCCCCGCCCTACCCCCATCGGGCAAAATGGCTCCTGTGACGGATGAGGAAGCAACGCAAGCAGACCCGGCAGCCCAGTCCACCGAGGAGTCTCCGCAGGTGCAGGGCCCGCCCCCGGTGGATCGCTCCGTCATCATCAGCGATTCTCTGCGCACCACCGCCCGGCTGTGCCTGCGGGTGCTCATCATCGTGGCCACGGCCTTTGTGGGGTCCATCATTCTGCGGGAGTTCTGGCAGGGCATCCTCCCGGTGATCCTGGCGATCATCGTGTGTACCGTGCTCTCTGGCCCCACCAATTGGCTGCGCCGCCACCGCGTGCCCGCAGCCTTAGCGGCCCTGCTCACGCTGCTTTCCTTTTTCCTGCTCATCAGCGCGGTCTTTGTGTTCATTGCACCAGACATTGTGCGCCAGTCCGGGGTGCTGTATCTTCAGGCCTTCGACGGCATCCAGCGCCTGCGCCTCTGGCTGGAGCAACCCCCGCTGAACATCGGTTCCTCGGAGTTGGACGTGGTGATCAATGAGGCCGCCACCTGGCTCCAGGAGCAGGCCGGGGCCATCGCAGGCGGGATACTCTCGGGTGTGTCCACCGTGACGTCGATAGCCGTCACCCTGGGTGTGGTGCTGGTGCTCACGTTCTTCTTCCTCAAGGACGGCCACCGTTTCCTGCCGTGGGTGCGCGGCATCGCGGGGCAGCGCCAGGGGTGGCACGCCACGGAGTTGCTGACGCGCGCCTGGCGCACCCTGGGTGGTTTTATCCGGGCGCAGGCGTTGGTATCCCTGGTGGACGCGATCTTCATCGGCCTGGGCCTGATCATCATCGGGGTACCCATGGCCCTCGCTTTGGCCGTGATTACCTTCGTGGCGGGTTTTATTCCCATCATCGGTGCGTTCACCGCCGGCGCGCTGGCGGTGCTCATCGCCTTGGTGTCTCTGGGCGTGCCGCAGGCGGTGGCTACCTTGGTTGTGGTGGTGGCGGTGCAGCAGTTGGAGGGCAATATCCTCTCCCCTATCTTGCAATCGCGCGCGATGAACCTGCATCCGGTGATTATCTTGGTTTCCGTGACCATCGGCGGCAGCATCTTCGGGATCGTTGGCGCGTTCCTCGCTGTGCCCGCCGCCGCGATGTTTGCGGTGGCTTTCCGCTATCTCCAGGACATCACCATGCTGCGCTCGGGCGAGAAGGCGCTAAGCGACGTCCCCTTTGTCACCAAGGAGGGGGCCGCTGTGGGCGAGATGAGTGTGGAGAGCGGCTGGGAGCTACGCACCCAGTATCACAGTTCTGCTGACGTAACGGCGCGCTAAGATTGATCGACGTGTCTCATATGACCCATCAAGCACGTACCGCCCCCGGCAAACTTGCCGCCGGGCTGCCCACGTGGTCGGGTGTGTCGATCATGGTGGCCGCCCTCCTCACGGGGTTGCTGCTGAGTATGCTCAACCACACCATCGGCGCGCCGTACATCATTCTCTTTGTGTTGGCCAGCCTGGTGGTGGCGCTGCTGACGGAGGTGCGCGGCCTCTTTATCACGGTGGCCTCTATTCCGCTTTCCTTTGCGGCGGTCACGGTGCTCACCTCCTGGTTCAACGGGCGTGCGCTCAGCCCCAATATCTCCGGGTTGTCCACCACCGCGCTGGTCACTGCGGTGTACCCGTTGCTTCAGCTCTTCCCGGTACTCTTTTTTGTCACCCTGGGCAGCGCCGCCATTGCCTTTTTGCGCATCTCTCTGTTGCGCCGTCGGGCGGCGGAGATGGAAAAGAAGGAGCGGGAGTTGCGGCGTCGTACCGCCAAGGCCGAACAGCGCAACCAGGAGACTGTCAGTAGGCTCAACTCCGCCTCCGCCGCCCGCCGTGTCCGATATAGCGCCCCCATTCAACACCCACCGCGCACGGCGGCTCCGCCGGAGGAATCCTCAGGTTCCCCCTGGCCTTCCGAGCGGGCCCGGGTCTCCTCCCGGCCGCGTCCTGCCACGCCTCATTCCCACCAGCAGCCGCGTCAGCAACCCCACGGCCGCCACGAGGCCCGCAGCGAGCAGCGCCGAACCCCCTATCCGGGCCAGCCCCGGGATAGTTATCCCAGCTCACGGCGCACCCCTCCGCAGCGGGATCGCTAAAGCACCCACCCCGGCATAAGCACGGCATAAACACATGCATGAATGCCAGGGTGGGTGTTTTTTCTTCGCCACCGTGTGACGGGAGTGATTCACTCCAGCCCCAGGCCCAAATAAAGCACCATTCCCCGCCATTGTGTGACGCCCGAGCACCCCACCGGCCACACAACCACCCCCGCAGGGCCCACCCCCACCAGGGCCTACACAACCGCCTATAAAAGCAGCCTGTGGCAGCAGCCTACGTCCGCGCCGGCCGCAGATCCCTCGGCAGGGCAAAGGTGATCTTCTCGCTGGCGGTGGTGATCTCCTCCACGGAGGTGTACCCGCGCTGTGCCAGGGATTCCACCACCTCGCGCACCAGGATCTCGGGCACGGACGCCCCGGAGGTCACGCCCACGGTGTCCACGCCGTCAAACCAGGAGTCCTCGATCTGGTTGGCGTAGTCGATCAGGTAGGCGGCCTGGGTTCCGTGTTGGAGGGCCACCTCCACCAGGCGTTTGGAGTTGGAGGAGTTCTGCGAGCCCACCACGATCATCAGTTGGCAGCGCTGCGCGATCGCCTTGACGGCCACCTGGCGGTTCTGGGTGGCGTAGCAAATATCGTCGCTCGGCGGGTCCTGGAGGTGCGGGAAGCGCTGGTGGAGTTTCTCGCGAATCTGCATGGTCTCGTCCACGGAGAGGGTGGTCTGGGAGAGCCAGATGAGTTTTTCCCCGTCCAGGAAGTCCGGGAGAGTGTCCACGCCGTCGAGCCCGTCCACCAGGTGCGTGACCTCGGGGGCCTCGCCTGCGGTGCCCTCCACCTCCTCGTGGCCCTCGTGGCCGATGAGCAGGATGTGGTAGCCGTCGCGGGCAAAGCGCTTGACCTCGTTGTGCACCTTGGTCACCAGGGGGCAGGTGGCGTCGAGGGTCTTAAGCTGTAGCCCCTTGGCCTCCCCACGCACCTGGGGGCTCACCCCGTGGGCGGAAAAGACGAGGTGGGAGCCCTCGGGTACCTCGTCGGTCTGGTCCACGAAGATGGCTCCGCGCTCGGAGAGGGTATCCACCACATAGCGGTTATGCACGATCTCTTTGCGCACGTAGACGGGGGCACCGTACTTTTCTAGGGCGCGCTCCACCGTTTCCACGGCACGGTCCACGCCCGCGCAGTAGCCGCGCGGGGCGGCGAGCAGCACCTTTTTGTCTCCGTCTGTCATGGTCGCGGTCATGGTGACCACAGTATCCAAAGCGGGGTTCACGGGCATAGACTAGGTGAGCATCTGTCCGCCACCATAGGGGAACGCATGGCTAAAACCGTCACCACCGCCCAGGCGCCGCTGCCGGTGCGCGAGGTCAATGCAATGGTCAAGGGCTGGATCGAGCGCCTGGGCCATATCTGGGTGGAGGGGCAACTCACCCAGGTGAACATGAAGCCCACCTGGAAGCTCTCCTACCTCACCCTGCGCGATACCCAGGCGGAAGCCTCCGTCCAGCTCACCTGCCCCACCTCCCTGCTGCGCGACGCCCCCTCTCCCCTCAAGGACGGCGACCGCGTGGTGGTGTACGGCAAGCCCGCCTTTTATGCCGGGCGCGGTTCTTTTTCCCTCTGGGCCACGGAGATCCGCCACGTGGGCGTGGGCGAGCTCCTGGCCCGCATCGAGCACCTGCGCCGCGCCCTGGCCGCCGAGGGGCTTTTCGACGCCTCCCGCAAGCACCCCCTGCCCTTCCTGCCCAACCGCGTGGGCCTGATTACCGGGCGCGGCTCCGCTGCGGAGCGCGACGTTCTCTCCGTGGCCCGTGATCGCTGGCCCGAGGTGGACTTCCGGGTCATCAATACCGCCGTGCAGGGGGCAAGCGCGGTGCCCGAAATTATTGAGGCGCTGCGTGACCTCGACGCCGACCCCGAGGTGGACGTCATCATCATCGCCCGAGGCGGCGGCTCCGTGGAGGATCTGCTGCCCTTCTCCGAGGAGGCCTTGCAGCGCGCGGTAGCCGCCGCAACAACCCCGGTGGTCTCTGCCATCGGGCACGAGCCGGATACCCCGGTGCTCGATAACGTGGCGGATCTGCGCGCCGCCACCCCCACGGACGCCGCCAAGCGCGTGGTGCCGGACGTGGCGGAGCAGCGCGCCCTGCTCGCGGAGCTGCGCGCGCGCTCGGCCGGGGCGCTGCGCGCGTGGGTGCGTCGGGAGCAAGAACGCCTGCACCAGGTGCGCTCGCGGCCGGTGCTGGCCGACCCTGCGACCCCCATCACCCACCGCCGCGAGGAGATCCAACGCGCCTTAGGCACCATGCGCCGGGACGTG
Organism: Corynebacterium oculi; assembly: GCF_001412105.1. Taxonomy (GTDB): domain Bacteria; phylum Actinomycetota; class Actinomycetes; order Mycobacteriales; family Mycobacteriaceae; genus Corynebacterium; species Corynebacterium oculi. The sequence goes on along the minus strand of NZ_LKST01000003.1, from coordinate 194,649 downwards.
ACGCACCTGTTGGACGCGGAGCGCTCCCGGGTGGCGGCGCTGCGCGCCCAGGTCTCCGCACTAGGCCCCTCGGCCACGCTGGCGCGCGGCTACGCCGTGGTGCAGGTTCTTCCCCGCGACGGCTCCGAGGCCCAGGTGGTCACCACCATCGAGCAGTCTCCCCCCGGCAGCCAGCTGCGTATCCGCGTGGCCGACGGCTCCATCACCGCCGCCGGCATGTCCACCACCCCCGCGAACTAGGAGCAAAAACACGATGAGTAATCCCAATACCTTTGGCAGCGGCCAGGCCGCCGAACTCCCCGAGGTCTCCACCCTGAGCTATGAGCAGGCCCGCGACGAGCTGGTGGAGGTAGTCAAGATCCTCGAACTCGGGCAGATGGGCCTCGACGAATCACTGGCCTACTGGGAGCGCGGCGAGGCCCTGGCCGCCCGCTGCGAGGAGCACCTCGCCCGCGCCTCGGCCAAGGTGGAGGAGGCGCTGGCTCAGCGCGGTTCCTCTTCTGCTGCCGAAGCCCCCACGGCCCCCGATACCGATCTCAACGGCTGAGCCTTGGCCGTGGCCTCGATCAGGGTGCGGAACTCCTCCTCGGTGGCCGCGCCGCTGATGAGCAGGCGCGCGTCCCCCAGATCGGCCGCCCAGAGATCGCGCACCTCCCGATCCGGCGAGGTGTACACCTCCACAGGCGTGCCCGCGACGTCGATAGCCCGCTCGCGGTCGCGCACCTCGCCGTCATAACCGCGCACCGCCTCGGCCAGGGGCAGGTCGGTCTGGCTGAGTTGCAGGTACCCCTCCTTATCGGTGATGTACCCCACCACCGGCGCGGGCTGGCCGCCCAGCAGGGAGCGGCGCGCGGAGTTGGCCGTCCACCCCTCGGGCACCTCCGGCAGGCGCACCGGGAAGGAGGCACCGGCGGCCTCCATGTGCAAAAACGCCGAGGCGTCCGCTGTGGGCACCGGGCCGTTCTCCGGGTTGCCGGGATCGAAGGAACACAGGCCCGTGGCGCCCACCCCCACCACCATCATCACCACGATGGCACCGAGGGAGAGCATCATGTCTCGGCTGTCCTGGAAGAGCCTTGGTTTTTCTGCCACGCGCCCCAGTATCGCATTAGCCCGTGGCCCGCTGAAACCCACGCCGCCGCTCGCCGCGCCACCACTCGCGCGGATCTCGCCTGCACCCCGCACGGCCCCAACCCCAGAAAACGCAGGAAAAGTACGCGGCATTACCCTCATATGGGTGCAATATGTCTACCCCCGGCCCCCACAGTGCAACAATGTAGGGGTTCCTTGGTAGTACATTGCCCCACAGGAGGCCGCAGTACAGATGAATGAAAGCCGTCCAGAAAACCAGAAGAACATCGAGGTGCCTGATCGCAACCTCGCCATGGAACTGGTCCGGGTGACTGAGGCGGCAGCGCTCGCCTCCGGCCGGTGGGTGGGCCGCGGCATGAAGAACGAGGGCGACGGTGCCGCCGTGGATGCCATGCGCGAGCTCATCAACTCCGTGAACATGAACGGCGTGGTGGTCATCGGCGAGGGTGAAAAAGACGAGGCTCCCATGCTCTTCAACGGCGAGCACGTGGGCACCGGCTTCGGCGCGGAGGTGGACATCGCCGTAGACCCCGTGGACGGCACCACCCTCATGGCCGAGGGCCGCCCCAACGCCATCTCCGTGATCGCCGCCGCCGAGCGAGGCTCCATGTACGATCCCTCCGAGGTGTTCTACATGCGCAAGATCGCGGTGGGCCCCGAGGCCGCCGGGAAAATCGACATCGAGGCCCCCGTGGGCCACAACATCAACGCCGTGGCCAAGGCCAAGGGCCTGCACCCCTCCCAGGTCACCGTGGTGGTGCTGGATCGCCCCCGGCACACCGACCTCATCGCGGAGATCCGACGCGCCGGAGCCAAGGTGCGCCTTATCTCCGACGGCGATGTGGCCGGGGCCGTGGCCGCCGCCCAGGACGATGTCACCAACTCGGTGGACATCATGATGGGCACCGGGGGCACCCCGGAGGGCATCATCACCGCCTGCGCCATGAAGTGCATGGGCGGGGAGATCCAGGGCATGCTCGCCCCGCGCAACGACGAGGAGAAGAGCTGCGCGATCGCCGCCGGGCACAAGTTGGGCCAGGTGCTGGGCACTAATGACCTGGTGCGCTCGGATAACTGCTACTTTGCCGCCACCGGCGTGACCAATGGTGACATGCTGCGCGGGGTGACCTACCGCAGCAACGGCGCCACCACCCGCTCCCTGGTCATGCGATCCAAGTCCGGCACCCTGCGCTACATCGAGTCGCGCCACCAACTCTCCAAGCTCCAGGAGTACTCCGCCGTCGACTACCTCTCCGGCCTCTGAGAACGACCCCACACAGGCCTGAGGTAAGGATCACACCTACCCCGGTGGCGCTTATGCGCCATACTGGAATATGGACTAACGCACGCACTAAGTAAAGGTGATAGCAATGACCGAATACCGCATTGAGCATGACACCATGGGCGAGGTCAAGGTGCCCGTGGATGCCCTGTGGCGCGCCCAGACCCAGCGCGCCGTGGAGAACTTCCCCATCTCCGGACGCGGCCTGGAGGCCGCCCAGATCCGCGCGATGGGCCTGCTCAAGGCCGCCTGCGCCCAGGTGAACAAGGATTCCGGGGCCCTCGACGCCGAAAAGGCCGATGCCATCGTCGCCGCCGCCAAGGAGATCGCGGCAGGCAAGCACGACGATCAGTTCCCCATCGACGTGTTCCAGACCGGTTCCGGCACCTCCTCCAACATGAACACCAACGAGGTCATCGCCTCCCTGGCCAAGGTCGCCGGCGTGGAGGTACACCCCAACGACCACGTGAACAGGGGGCAGTCCTCCAACGACACCTTCCCCACCGCCACCCACGTGGCCGCCACCGAGGCCGCCGTGAAGGATCTCATTCCAGCGCTCAAGGTGCTGCGCGATTCTCTGGCCGCCAAGGCCGCCGAGTGGAAGGCCGTGGTCAAGTCCGGGCGCACGCACCTCATGGACGCCGTTCCCGTGACCCTGGGCCAGGAGTTCGGCGGCTACGCCCGCCAGATCGAGGCCGGCATCGAGCGCGTGGAGTCCACCCTGCCCCGCCTCGGCGAACTGGCCATCGGCGGCACCGCCGCCGGAACCGGGATTAATACCTCTGCGGACTTTGGGGCCAAGGTCACCGAGGAACTGCGCACGCTCACCGGCCTGGACGAGCTGCGCGAGGCCCGCGATCACTTTGAGGCCCAGGCCGCGCGCGACGCCCTGGTGGAATACTCCGGGGCCATGCGCACCGTGGCGGTCTCCCTGTACAAGATCGCCAACGATATTCGCCTGATGGGCTCCGGCCCCCTGACCGGCCTGGCGGAGATCCGCCTGCCCGATCTCCAGCCGGGTTCCTCCATCATGCCGGGCAAGGTGAACCCGGTGCTGTGCGAGACGGCCACCCAGGTTTCCGCGCAGGTGATCGGCAACGATGCCGCCATCGCCTTCGGCGGCACCCAGGGGCAGTTTGAGCTCAACGTGTTCATTCCGATGATGGCTCGCAATGTGCTGGAGTCCTCCCGCCTGCTGGCCAACACCGCGCGTGTGTTCGCCGAGCGCCTGGTGGACGGCATTGAGCCGAACGAGGAGCGCATGAAGACGCTGGCGGAGTCCTCCCCCTCCATCGTCACCCCGCTGAACTCCGCCATCGGCTATGAGGCCGCCGCCAAGGTGGCCAAGCACGCCCTGGCCAAGGGGATCACCATCCGCGCGGCCGTGATTGACCTCGGTTTTGTGGACGGCGAGAACCTCACCGAGGAGGAGCTGGATAAGCGCCTGGACGTGCTGGCGATGGCCAATACGGATCGGGATAGGCGCTAGTACCACCCCCATTTTCCCAAAAGAGCGGCACTCCCTGTACCAGGGGGTGCCGCTTGGTTGTTTCGCCGCCTCCTGGGTGGTGATGATTGCAGTATCGCCACGAACCCCAAAGCGCAGGTCTATTCCCGATTTATCGCCGCTTTCCCCCTCGCGATACCGCCCGCGCGATTCTCCAGCGCGGGAGAATACGGCACGAGTTCTTCGGCGCTCTTTCCCGTGGCAGTATCCCGGCGTACAGCCCCCGGCTCACCTCATACCGCTGCGCGATCTGCCGCAGTTCCTCGGCGGAATCAATTCGCGCAGGTCTTTCCTCCTCAGCCTCGGCGTAAGCCGTCAAGAGGAAAACGCAGGACACAGCGGTTAGCCGGAATCTCGTGCAGGGGTCGCCACCGGGTACACCAGGTGCAATTTTGCACGAAGTGCATTTTTAAGATACGTTTACGTCCCGTGAAGGAAGAAAGAACCTCCCTCCGGAAGAAGAAACGCCGCGCCACACTCCATGCCATCGAGGATCACGCCACCCGCCTGGTCTGCGAGCGCGGCTACGAGTCCGTGACGGTGGAAGACATCTGCTCCGCCGCCGAGGTATCCCGCCGCACCTTTTTCAACTACGTGGAGTCCAAAGAGATCGCCATCTTTGGCCGCCCGGCACGCCTTCCCCCGCCCGAGGCCCGCCACCGCTTCCTCCGCACCGAGCACCCGAATCTGGTGGCGGCGGTCGTCGATACGCTTTTCGACGCCTTCGTGGCCGAACAGGACGGCCAGCTGCTGCGGCGTCGCAAAGCGATACGCCAGGCACACCCGGAGATCTTTTATGCCCGGTTTGCCCAATCCCACGAGATCCACCAGGAGGTGGCCAGGATGGTCACCCAATACCTGAAGGAGCAGCCGCAGCGGCGTCGGCTGAGCGGCCCTGCCGAGCGGGAGGCGCACGCGGTGGTCACCCTCGCCGGGGCCTCCATGCAACTGGGGATGCGCCGGTGGATGAACGGCGATGAGAACACCGTGGAAGCACTACGCAGCGATATTCACGGCGCACTGACTGATTTAACAGCGATAGAGAAGGAATGATGACCAGCCAAGAAACACCACGCGAACAGCACCCTGAACACAAGCAGCGCCTACCCTGGATCATCGGCGCGCTCATGCTCGCCATGCTGATGAGTTCGCTCGGGCAGATGATCTTTTCCACCGCCCTGCCCACCATCGTGGGCGAGCTGGGTGGGGTCAACCACATGACCTGGGTGATCACGGGCTTCCTGCTCGGCCAGACCATCGCACTGCCGATCTTTGGCAAGCTCGGCGATCAGATCGGCCGCAAGGGGCTTTTCCTATTTGCCAACGCCCTCTTCGTGCTCGGCTCCCTTCTCGGTGGCCTCGCCCAATCCATGAGCGTGCTCATCGTGGCGCGCGTGCTCCAGGGCATCGCCGGTGGTGGCATGATGATCCTCTCCCAGGCAATCACCGCGGAGGTGACCACGCCGCGCGAGCGCGGCAAGTACATGGGCGTGATGGGTTCCGTGTTCGGCATCTCCGCCGTGCTCGGCCCCATCCTGGGCGGTTGGTTTACCGACGGCGTGGGCTGGCGCTGGGGGCTGTGGCTCAACGTTCCGATGGGCCTGCTGGCCATCGTGGCCATCTTCTTTCTCCTGCAACTGCCGCCCAAGCCCAAGCGCCTGCGCTTTGACTGGCTGGGGATGGTCACCATGTCCATCGCCACCGCCGCGCTGGTGCTCTTTGTCACCTGGGGTGGCAACGAATACGCCTGGGACTCCCCAATGATCCTCTCCCTGATCGCCACCGCCGTGGTAATAGGAGCGCTGTTCATCTTCGTGGAAAACCGCGCCCACGACCCGTTGGTTCCCCTGGGATTGTTCAAAAACCGCAACTTCGTACTCACCACCACGGCAGGCTTCGGCATCGGCATATTCATGTTCGGCTCCCTGGCCTACCTCCCCACCTACCTCCAGATGGTGCACGGCATGTCCCCCACCCGCGCGGGCCTCATGCTGCTGTGCATGATGGTAGGCCTGATGGGCACCTCCATCATCGTAGGCAACCTCGTATCCGCATTCGGACGCTACAAAGCCTTCCCCATCGCGGGCCTACTCATAGTCTCCGTGGCCATGACACTACTATCCACCCTAGAAGCCGATACCTCGCTGGTGATCATAGGCCTGTACATGTTCCTCTTCGGCTTCGGCATGGGATGCTCCATGCAGATCCTAGTGCTCATCGTCCAAAACTCCTTCCCCGTGGCAATGGTAGGCACGGTAACCGCCACCAACAACTTCTTCCGACAAATCGGCGGCTCAGTGGGCTCCGCCCTGGTAGGCGGCCTCTTCGTGGGCAACCTCACCACCCAGCTACAACGCAACCTCCCCGGCGCAGACTCCCTCAGCGGCGATAACACCGCACACCTCACCCCCGGCACACTCTCCACCCTCCCGGAACCCCTGCGCCAGGCCATCGAGGTCAGCTATAATGACGCCCTTACCCCCATTTTCCTACTACTCATGCCACTGGCGGTGCTCTGCTCGGCGGTGCTGATATGGGTCAAAGAAGATAAATTGAAAGAAACAATCTCCTAACACGGCACACAAGCCCCCGCCCCGCCCTAACCACGTGAGGTGGACGAGAAATAACGCAATCATCGCCGAGGCGCAGACGGCATCCCGCTTCGGTGGATAAAGCCGCAGCGACCGCGCAGAATCGCGCCAACCGCATAACGAGAAACGACCCCGCATAACCCACACAAAAAGCGGGGCTGGTTCCTCTTCAAGGCGAAAAACCAGCCCCGCCGGAAAACTGGCGTGGTTAGTTATCGGGCAGATCCTCCACCGCTATCTCGGGCTTGGGCAGGAGCTTTTCCCAGACATCGGTGTCTCGCCACTGCCCGGCCATCTCCCCGTAGGGCATCTTGGCCAGGTGGTGATAGGTGCCCACCTTGTCAAAGCCTCGGGATTCGTGCAGCTTGGCCGAGCCCTCGTTCTCCGGGAAGATCCAGGAGTGAATGGCCCACTTGCCCAGTTTGGTGCAGGTGTCCACCAGGTGATCGAGCAGCGCCCCGGCGATGCCGCGCCCCCTGGCCTCCGGGCCGATGTAGATGGAATCCTCCACCACCCCGCTAAACACCTGGCGGGAAGAAACGGGTGCGGCCGAAACCCAGCCAAGCACCTTGGCGTCATCGGACTCCTCCACCGCTACAAAGACGGTCTCCATGATCTTGGAGGTGCGGAACTTCTCCCAGGTAGGCGCCTTACGTTCATAGGTGGCGTGCCCCGTGTCCAGGCCATGTTCATAAATGGCCTGCACCTGCGGGAAGTCCCGTTCCTCGAACGCTCTAATCCTAAAGGAGGCTTGTGACATGATGACGATTGTGACGCTTTCCACCGCCACACGCAACCGAGGCCCGTGCGCTCCCCTTAACGATCCTCCAGGAGGTCTGTGACCAGCTCCGCGATCGCGGAGCGTTCCGAGCGGTGCAGGGTGATGTGGGCGAAGAGCTCGTGGCCCTTGAGCTTTTCAATCACCGCCTGCACGCCGTCGTGGCGGCCCACGCGGAGGTTATCGCGCTGGGCGACGTCGTGAGTAAGCACCACCCGCGAGCCCGCCCCCAGGCGGGAGAGCACGGTAAGCAGCACGTTGCGTTCCAGGGACTGCGCCTCGTCCACGATCACGAAGGAATCGTGCAGGCTACGCCCACGAATGTGCGTGAGCGGCAGGACTTCCAGCAGGCCGCGCGCGTGTATCTCCTCCACCACGTGCTCGGAAACCAACCCCGAGAGCGTGTCATACACCGCCTGGGCCCAGGGATTCATCTTCTCATCCTCCGAGCCGGGCAAAAATCCCAGGGACTGCCCGCCCACGGCGTAGAGGGGGCGGAATACCACGATCTTTTTATGCTCGCGGCGCTCCAATACCGCCTCTAGGCCCGAGCACAGAGCCAGGGCGGACTTTCCCGTGCCCGCGCGCCCGCCGAGGGAAACTATCCCCACCTCGGGATCGTTAAGCAGGGCCAGCGCCACCCGTTGCTCAGCGGAACGCCCGTGGAGGCCAAAGGCCTGCTGATCGCCCGGCACCAACACCAGACGGCCCACCGCCACGCGCGCCAGCGCGGACTGCGTGGCCGCCTGTAATCGCAGCCCGCAGTGCAGCGGCAGCGCGCGCACCGGGGTGCCCTCCTGCGTCTCCCCCTCTGGCAGCTCCACCTCACCGTGGGTAAAGAGGGCGTCGATAAGCTCCCCCGGCACATGCAGCGTACCCATGCCGGAGTAGCCGGTGAGCACCACGTCCTGGGCGTGGTATTCGTCCGCGTCCACCCCGATCGCCCCGGCTTTTACGCGCAGGGGCACGTCCTTGGTCACCAGCGTCACCTCGTGTCCCTCCTGCTGGAGGTGGAGCGCGCAGGCCAGAATACGCTGGTCGCCGCCCTCACCGCGCAGGGCTGTGGGCAGCACGGACTGATCCTGGTGGTTGAGTTCCACCCGCAGCGTGCCGCCTTCGGCGTTGGCGGGCACCGGCCTATCCAACCGCCCATACGTGCCGCGCAGCTCCTCTAGGTGGCGCAGGGCCTCGCGCGCAAACCAACCCAACTCCGGGTGCTGGCGCTTGGCCTCCAGTTCCGAGATCACCGCCAGCGGCAGGATCACGTGGTGCTCTGCGAACTTGGTCAGGCAGAAGGGATCGGAAAGCAGCACCGAGGTATCAATCACGTAGGTGTGGGCAGGCATGAGCGATTCCTTAGATCATGGGGAACGAGGAAGAACACCACACGCACGAGCCCCCGTGCCCAAGGGCTGGGACGGGGGCTGATCCGGCGCGAGGTGACCACGCCGCCGAGGGTAGAAAGCAAAGATGGATAGCAGTTAAACGCGGGGTGAACTTTTTGCGTATCGGACGTCCCCGCTAGGACTGCACCTCCACCTGGTATTGATCCTTCTCATCGCGCGCCCAGGAGATCTGGCCGCGCTCGAACTTCTGCGTCCAGCCCCGCTCCTCCGGCAGCGCCTCCTCCGCCGCCACCGGCAATCCCACCGGGGCGCTGAGCGCCCCCTCGCCCATCCAGATCCCGGCGATCTTCCCGCTGATCTTCTGCATTCCCGTGTCCGGGGAGTACACCAGGGAGACACCGTCGTTGAGTTCAACGAGGTAGCGCTGCTTATCCGCCGTGGTTACCGCAACCACCTCCACCCCCTCTTTTTCCGCCGTGGCCACGGCGCGCTCCACTTCCTCGGGCAGTTTCCCCTCCGTGGGGGCCGGGGAGGAAGCGGAGACGCTCGGTTCACCTCCGGGGCCGCCGCCGCGTGCCGTCCCCGCCACGTTCTCCGTGGGGGTACACCCGCTTAGGATGCCCGCTCCCAGCGCCAGCGCCGCCGCAGCCACGATCACGGTTCTGTTCATCGCTTCCTCCTGCGCTGATTCGCGCGCTTGCCCGGTGCTTTCCTTGTTCCCGGCGCACCATTCTTCTTATCCTGTGCTCTTCTGGCCTGTTTGGCCTTGGTTTTCTCCCTGGCGCTGCGTTTGGGGGCCGCCTGGCGGGAGGAGTTGCTGGTGCGCCCGCGTGCGATGCCCACAAAGTCCTGGATCGCGTCGCCGTCTCGCTCCTTGAGCCACACCAGGGCGATGCTCGTCTGCGGCACGGACTCGTCCAGCAATTCCAGGGGCACCACCTGCTTGCGGCTCAGAATCTTCAGCAACGGCCGAGGGGCTATCACCACGCCCACGTTCGCGGCCACCACCTGAAGCGCCGCGCGCACCGCTGCCACATCCGCCTCCCCGGACTCCGGCAGGCGATACTGCACCATCTCCCCGTCCAGCTCCACCGCCGGTACCGGCTGCCCCACCTCGGCAAAGACGCTCTCCTTGGGCACCGCCACCCCCCGCGCCTCGGAGTAGAGAACCACCCGGTGATACCGCTCGGTCATCCGGGCATCGGGCAGCCGCACCAAGGCCAGATCCACCGCGCCGGATTCCAGCAGGACCATCGGATCATCGCTATCGCGGGGCTCGATCCCCCCGTGCCGGGTGCGCTGCGCAAAGCGGTCAAACCACTTTCCCGGTTCCGTGCCGGTGACAAAAGCAAGGCGCAACATGCCGGTAATGCTACCGTGAGACACCATGAGCGAATCTCATCAGGATCAGCGCACCCCCTCCGGCACCGCAATGAAGCCCCAGACTGCGGCTAAAAAACTCGGCATTTACCTGCCCGCCGCACCGGAGGAGTTTCAAGGCACCGCGATTACCCACGCGCGCCTGCGCGAATTACAGAACAACCCTCCCGAGTGGCTAGCGGAGCTGCGCCGCACCGGCCCACACCCGCGCCCGGTGGTGGCCCAAAAGCTGGGCATTACCATCGCCGCCTTGAAGAGGCACGACATGGACAAGCCGCTCACCACCCAGGAGATTAAGGAGCTGCTCGCCCACCAGCCGGAGTGGCTGGGCCGGGAACGCACCGCTCTGGCGGAGGGACGTGCCACGGAAGAGGAAGCAGACGGCAAGCGCTCTTCCTAGCCCGCCCCTCGATCCAATAAACCCCCGCCGAGTGTGGGAGCGGGGGGTTGGACGGAGGTTGCCCCCACCCACGGCCGGGGGCCGGGGAGGGGAGCCTAGCCCAGCATCTTCCAGTCCTCGATGCCCTCGTACAGCGGGTAGTGCTCGGCGATCTTGCCCACGCGGGCGCGCAGCGCCTCCACGTCCGCGTTCTGGCCCGCCGCCAGGGCGGTGCCGATGATGTCCGCCACCTCCTCGAAGGCCGTGGCGTCCAGGCCCCGGGTGGCCAGCGCCGAGGTGCCGATGCGCAGGCCCGAGGACACTGCCGGCGGGCGCGGATCGAAGGGCACGGCGTTACGGTTCACGGTGATCCCCACCTGGTGCAGCAGATCCTCCGCCTGCTGCCCGTCCAGATTGGAGTTACGCAGATCCGCCAGCACCAGGTGGACGTCGGTGCCGCCGGTGAGCACGTCCACCCCGGCCTCGCGGCAATCTGCGGCGGTCAGGCGCTCGGCCACCAGGCGCGCGCCCTCCAGGGTGCGGGCCTGGCGATCCTTAAACTCCTCGGTCCCGGCGATCTTCAGCGCCGTGGCCTTGGCCGCCACCACGTGCATGAGCGGGCCGCCCTGCTGGCCGGGGAACACCGCAGAGTTGAGCTTCTTGGCCCACTCCTCCTTGGCCAGGATCAGGCCAGAGCGCGGCCCGCCCAGGGTCTTGTGCACGGTGCTCGAAACGATGTCCGAGTGCGGTACCGGGGAGGGGTGCAGGCCCGCCGCCACCAGGCCCGCAAAGTGCGCCATGTCCGTCCACAGCACGGCCCCCACCTCGTCGGCGATGGATCGGAAGGCCGCGAAGTCGATGGTGCGCGGGTAGGCGGACCATCCGGCGATGAGCACCTTGGGGCGGTGCTCCAGGGCCAGTTCCCGCACCCGATCCATATCAATGCGCATGGTCTCCGGGTCCACCTCATAAGCCACCACGTCATAGAGGCGCCCGGAGAAATTGATCTTCATGCCGTGGGTGAGGTGCCCGCCGTGGGCCAGGGAGAGGCCCATGATCTTATCACCGGGGCGGGCGGCGGCGTGCAAAACGGCGGCATTGGCCTGCGCCCCGGAGTGCGGCTGCACGTTGGCGTATTCCGCGCCAAACAGAGCGGTGGCACGATCCCGCGCGAGGTCCTCGATCACGTCCACGTGCTCGCAGCCGCCGTAGTAGCGGCGGCCCGGATACCCCTCGGCGTACTTGTTGGTGAGCACCGATCCCTGTGCCTCCAGCACCGCGCGCGGCACAAAGTTCTCCGAGGCGATCATTTCCAGGGTGCTGCGCTGGCGGTTCAACTCACCCGAGATCGCCGCCGCGACCTCCAGGTCTAGCTCCGCCAGGGGGGTTGTGCGCACGTCCTTGCTCATCGCGGCCTGAGCCACCTTTCCGTAGAATGCAGAGTCTTCTCCTGAAAGTGTAGCGGTATCCCGGCCCATTGCTCATCTCTTTCATGCACGCAGGGCACAATGGTGGGCATGTCGCGTGCCACCGTCGCCAGCCCCTACCTCGATTTTGATCGCTCCCAGTGGGGCCAGCTGCGCCAATCCATGCCCCTGGTGCTCACCGAGGAAGAGGTGGTACAGCTGCGCGGCATCGGAGAAAACATCGACCTCGCGGAGGTGGCGGAGGTATATCTGCCGCTCAGCCGCCTCATCCACCTCCAGGTGGCCGCGCGCCAGAAGCTCAGCGACGCCACCGAGACCTTCCTCGACGGCACCCAGCGCTCCCCCAGCGGCCACGAGCACCCGCCGTTCATCATCGGCCTGGCCGGCTCCGTGGCCGTGGGCAAATCCACCACCGCTCGCGTGCTCCAGGTTCTTCTCCAGCGCTGGGAATCCCACCCCAAGGTGGATCTGGTCACCACAGACGGCTTCCTCTACCCCGCCGCCGAACTCCGCCAGCGCCGCATGATGAACCGCAAGGGCTTCCCCGAGTCCTATGACCGCCGCGCCCTGCTGCGCTTTGTCACCGAGGTGAAATCCGGGGTCCCGGAGGCCCACGCCCCCGTGTACTCCCACCACCTCTACGACCGTGTCCCCGACGAGCACTACGTGGTGCGCCGCCCGGACATCCTGATCCTTGAGGGGCTCAACGTGCTCCAAACCGGCCCCACGCTCATGGTCTCCGATCTCTTCGACTTCTCCGTGTACGTGGACGCGCGCACCTCCGTGATCGAGCAGTGGTACATCGATCGCTTCCTCACCATGCGCGAGGGGGCTTTCCGACGCCCCGGCGCGCACTTCCGGCACTTCGCGGAGCTTGACGACGCCGCCGCTACCGACGCCGCCCGCGAGATCTGGCAATCCATCAACCTGCCCAACCTGGTGGAAAACATCCTGCCCACCCGCGTGCGTGCCTCCCTGGTGCTCACCAAGGACAGCGATCATCGTGTACAGCGGGTGCGGTTGAGGAAGATTTAGGAAAGTGCAAGTTCTTCTTGTTCTAAGTCACGCAGTGTCACGCCATGAGCGTTCTTCCAAAAGGCCTTACCGCTGGTAGATGATCCGGTCAGAAAATCAGAGGCCGCTGACGGTGAACTAAACAAAGTGTCCTGCACAAGAACATATTCTGAATTGATCCTCTCGGCGTATTTCGTGCGGTTCACTCTAGCGGCGTCCGGGACAGAACGAGTCATGTCCGGTCGGAGCTTCAACCCAGCCAACACAATGAACCCGTCAGCGGTCTGCCGCCCGCGCCCTGAGGCACCAGATCCATCGAGGTAGAGCAGCGGCTCAGCCGCCTCGTTAGAATTTATTTTGGCTTCATCGACGGGGTCAAACAAACGATAACCAAGTGAACGAATAGCGATCTTTGCAAACTCAATGAACTCAATGAGTTCCGCTTCCTTCTCTTCCGTAACATTTCCGGGCGACGGATCATTGCCGTTTGTGGTACACACCCTGCCTGCCGCGACCGCTTGCCGGTAAAAAGCGTTTTCCAGATACGATATTTCGGTAGGCCCCAGGGAATCATCCGAGGCAATAATCATGATGGCATGCGTCAAATAGTCTAATTTTTCCTCTCCCACATGCTCAACCACTCTCCCCAATACACCATTACCATTCTTGCGTTCCCTCGCTTGACCGATGTAAGCCCTCTCCTCGCCAGTCTCACTATCCGTACCAAGCAGAATATAAACGCCGGTTTGATTGAGTTCGGGACGATTCTTACTCCTCGCTAGATCGGTACGCGGAATCAGGTATACTCGCCCGATCCAGTTAGTCAAGGAAGATTTAATCCGTCCAGATGGTGAGCCGTCCATCAAGAACAAAGTCACCGTCTTTGCCACCGCCATCATCAGCCTCCCGGAAAGCGGCCACACGTACAGACAAAATTGTAGCTAGCGTGCCTCCCCCAAGAAGCAATGTATATGGCCGCTGGGACAAACGTGCTACGTATATTTCACGACGTCACCACTGAGGAGCGGCCCGCCAGCATGTCAATCCGCCCTCAACTCAAACGCTCTTCCACCCACTCCACCAGGGGCTCAAGTTCGCCGAGGTCCACCCGATCCACGTCCTTGTTATAGGCCTGGATCATCGCGCGTTCGTTTTCTGACTTCCCCGGCTTGAACCGCAGCGCCGCCACGATGCCGCGCATGATCTGACGGTGCACGGTAGAAATGCGCGAGTAGTACAGCGCACCGGGGAGATAGAAGCACTGCGTGTGTTCCGCTTTGGCCCCTAGTATTCCGGCCATCTGGTCCTTGCGGCGGGCCTCCTCCACCAGGGTCATCCCCACCGCCACGCAGGCCACGGGTCGTTCCCCGAGGTCATGGTGGGCCACGTATGCTGCCGCCGCAATGCTGGGGCCAAAGACCGGGGAAAGTACGATGAGCGGGCCGCCTTCCTGCGGTGCCACTCCGGTTTCCGGGATTTTCTGGGCGGTGGTGCCCAGTCGCTGCGCCAGGGCCTCGGCATAGCGTCGGGTGGCACCATAGGTGGATTCGTAGAGCACCTGGGCCTGAGGTATCACGGCGTAAAGAACCTACTTTCCAAATCGGCGGGTGCGCTTGGAGTATTCGCGCAGGGCTCGCAGGAAATCGATGCGGCGGAAGGCCGGCCAGTACGTGTCGGTGAACCAGATTTCCGAGTACGCGGCCTGCCACAGCAGGAAGCCGGAGAGGCGCTGTTCCCCGGAGGTGCGGATCACCAGGTCGGGATCCGGCTGCCCGGAGGTGTAGAGGTGGCGGGAGATGGAGTCCGCCGTGACCTTCTCCGCGAGTTGTTCCGGTGGGGTGCCCTCCGCAACCTCGTGTTCCACCAAGGCTCGCACCGCGTCCACGATCTCTTGGCGGCCCCCGTAGCCCACCGCCACGTTCACGGCCACCCCGGTGTGCCGCTGGGTGGTTTCCACCGCGCGGGAGATGCGCCGGGCTACCTCGGTGGGCAATAAATCGAGGTGGCCCACTAGGCGCACGCGGCAGTTATTGTCCGGCTGAGCCAGCTCGTCCACCACGTCCGCGATGATATCTAGGAGCATGCCCAGCTCCTCGGGGCTGCGGCGCAGGTTCTCGGTGGAGAGCAGGTACACGGTGACCAGTTCCACCTGGGTATCCCGGCACCAGCGCACCATTTCCCCGATCTTGCGCGCCCCCACGCGGTGCCCGTGGCTGACGTCCTCGAAACCCGCCTCGCGGGCCCAGCGTCGGTTGCCGTCGCACATCACGGCCACGTGGCGGGGCTGCGGCAGCCCCTTGAGTTCAAGGCGTAGCCGCGCCTCGTAGAGCGGGTACAGCAAGCGGCGCGGGAGGACATTCACTCGCACCAGTGTACCCTCCCGCCCCTCCTCGGAGCGCGGCGGCCGCACGCGGTTAGAGCCAGTACTTCTTCTTGCGATCCAGCACCCCGGCCTCGGCCATCGCCTTATCCAGGGTCTCCTCGTCGAAGGGATCGATGCCGTGTTCTTCCGCGAACATGCGGCGGCGGTTCATGCGGCTAAAGCGGCGGTGAAAGGCCCAGCCCAGGTACAGCACGGCCGCGAGCAGCACCACCAGCACCAGCAGCCCGATGGGTGAGGCCTTGCCGAAGTCCGCGCCCAGCGGGCCAGTGCCGTTCTGGGCCAGCGTCATCATGGCAGTGGCTTGGGCAGAAAGGTCAGACACCATCATCACGGTTCACAGTGTATTGCGCGCCCCGCGCTAGTCCAAGCCCTCGATGCCGGCAAAGAGATCGGTCTCCGGCAGGGTGCTGGGCACCCTGGTGGCGGCCAGCTCGAACTCCTCGGTGGGCCAGAGCCGGGCCTGATCCTTGGCGCTGGTGATGAGGAATCCACCCTGGGGGTCCACCTGGGTGGCGTGGGCGCGCAGGGCGGCGTCGCGAGCCTCAAAGTAGTCCGCGCAGGGTACCTGGGTGGTCACCCGCGCCATGATGTCCACCTGGTTCTCCTCCATGAGGGTCAGCATCTCCGTGTAGGGGCTTTCCGCCTCACGCTCCACCAGCAGATCGTGGAAGGCCTTGATCTTCTCATAGGCAAAGCCGTGCGTGTAGTAGAGCTTGAGCGGCTCCCAGGGTTGCTGCTCCTCACCGGTTTTCTGGGACGTGGTGGGGAACTTAGGATCGCCCGCCTTGTCCCAGGCGATCATGGAGGCCTCGTGCACCTTCAGGTGATCGGGGTGGGGGTAGCCGCCGTTTTCGTCGTAGGTGATGATGACGTGCGGGCGGAAGTCCCGGATAATCTCCACTAATTCCGCGGCAATATCCTCGCCGCTTTCGAGGGCAAAGGAACCCTCCGGCAGCGGGGGCAACGGGTCCCCCTCGGGCAGGCCGGAGTCTACGTGCCCCAGCCAGCGGTGTTCGATGCCTAAGACGCGGGCGGCCTCCGCCATTTCTTCCCGGCGTACCTCGCGGATCCGTTCCCGGATTCCGGGGCGATCCATCGCGGGGTTCAAGATGTCGCCACGCTCGCCGCCCGTGCAGGTCACCACCATCACCCGGTGGCCCTCGGCGGCGTATTTCGCCATCGTGGCCGCTCCCTTGGAGGCCTCGTCATCGGGGTGGGCGTGGATAGCCAAAAGGCGCAGTCCGCTCACGTTGTTCCCTTTCCTTTCCTTCTTTGGTATCGGTGTTCCCATAGTAGGCCCCCTCGATTGCCTTGGCACCGATATAAATCGGCTAGTCTAGACGGGACTGTCCGCACACGTTTTGCACTGGTGGTGGGAAACTATGGCCTCACAGCCTTTTGAGCGTCCGCAATCCCGGTACGGTGCCGCGCGCCCCGCCCGGGGATCGAACGGCATCAGCGGGAAGATCGTCGCCGTGGTGATGGTGCTGCTTCTCATCGCGCTCGTCATCGTGGTGGCGCGTTTCCTGGCCACGCGCGACGACGCCACCGTCAAGGCCTCCATGACCAACTTTGAGCGGGTGGACGATGCCACCATGCACCTGGATATTGACGTCACGCGCAACCAGCCCGATGTGCCCAGTTACTGTATTGTCACCGCGATGAATTATGACAAGGCGGAGGTGGGCCGCCGGGAGGTGTTGATCTCGGCCGGTGGGCCGGAAACGCAACGCATGGCCGTGGAGATTCCCACGCGCGATAGGGCTGTTTCCGGCAGCGTCTATGGCTGTTCCACCCAGATTCCCGCCTACATGGATCTTTAAATTTTTGAGCGAAAGGACGCGCCTCATGGCAGAAGAGCAAAAGCAGTACATCACCCCGGAGACCAAGGCCAAGCTGGAATCCGAGCTTCAGGCCCTCATCGACCACCGCCCGGTGGTGGCCGCCGAGATTAACGAGCGCCGCGAGGAGGGTGACCTCAAGGAGAACGCGGGCTACGACGCCGCCCGCGAGATGCAGGATCAGGAAGAGGCCCGCATCAAGCAGATCTCCGAGATTCTGGCGAACTCCACCACGGAGCGCTCCAGCATGATCGAGGGCGTGGCCCACGTGGGCTCCGTGGTGCACGTGTACTACAACGGCGACGAGAACGATAAGGAGACCTTCCTCATCGGTACCCGCGCCGCCGCCTCCGATAACAAGGATCTGGAAACGTATTCCGAGCAGTCTCCCCTGGGGGCCGCCCTCCTGGGCGCCCAGGAGGGTGAGACCCGCGAGTACACCGCCCCCAACGGCAATACCCTCACGGTCACCATCGTCTCCGCGGCTCCTTATGACTCCGATAAGGCTGCCACCCCCCGCACCTCCCAGTAAACGTTCTTTCCCCGAGAGGACTTTCTCAGCCATGACCTTCTCCCGTTCCACCGCCCTGGCCGCCGCGTTGGCCGCCTCCGCCCTCGCGATCACCGCGTGCAGCCCGCCGCACCAGCAGGATTCCGAGGCCAAGGTGGCCACCGCCACGAGCTTCTCCGCTGCCCCGCAGCAAGCGGCCTCCTCCTCGACCGCCCACGCCGCCCCCACCAGCACCTCCCCCTCGGAGGCCCGGGCCAACGCCACGCAGTTCATCGACTGCACCCGGACCCCCACCGTGGAGCCCAGCCAGGTACAGTTGGATTGCTTTGGCACCAACCAGATCACCGCGCTGGACTGGGAGTGGGAGAATGATTCCGCCACCGGCCGGGGAATCCAGATCAATCCCAATGGTTCCACCGAGGACGTCACCCTGGAACTCAGCGATCCCGTTTCCATGGACGGCGCCCAGGTATTCTCCCAGGTGCGCCTCAACGGGCAGCCGTTGGCGGCCTCCTAAACGCTGCCCCAGCCTCAAGACAAAAAGGGCGCTGCCTCTCTCCGGCCGGAGAGAGGCAGCGCCCTCTTCTTTATCCCGTGGACTAATCGTTGCGCAGGTAGCTCAGCAGGCGCAGGATCTCGGTGTAGAGCCACACCAGGGTCACGGCCAGGCCCAGGGCCACGCCCCAGGCGTTCTTGGCCGGGGCACCCGCGCGGATCAGGCGATCCGCCTGGTCAAAGTCCTGGAGGAAGGACAGCGCCGCGAGGACGATGCACACCAGGGAGAACACGATGGCCAGCGGGCCGCCATCGCGCAGCGGGTTGAAGTCAAAGATCAGGGCGGTGATCAGGTTGCCCAGGGCCAGCACCGCGATGCCCACGATGACGCCGGTGACAATGCGGTTGAACTTGGGGGTGACCTTCACCGCGCCGGTGCGGTACACCACCAGCATGCCGATGAACACGCCCACGGTGCCCAGGATCGCCTGGCCGATGATCGCCATGTCTGCGTTGGCCGAGCCCGTCGCGCCCGAGGTGAAGCCGGTGTTGGCGAAGAGGAAGGAGAACCCGCCCACAAAGAGGCCCTCAAAGGCGGCGTAGATCAGGGTGATGGCGGCGGAGCCAAAGCTCTTGCTAAAAGCGGAGACCAGGACGGTGATGAAACCGCCGATGGCGCCCACGCCGGTGAGCATGACGGCCAGGTTCGGGTTACTCATGCCGATGGTGAAGTTCACCGCGCCTAGGGCGATGATAATGGCGAGCGTGATGCCGGTCTTGGACACCACGTCGTCGATAGTCATGGGGCGCTCGGCGGTGGCCTGCTGGTAGCCGCCCTCGCGCAGGTCGCGCTCGGTGGATTCGGTGAGATTACTAAATACCGGGTTGCTGCTTCTCATAGCGGTTCCCCAGTCCTTTCCTTAGCTTGAAGCATGTCACCATCTAGAACGCCGCGCACACCTTCAAAGTTCCCCACCCCCGTTTTGCCTGCTGAGGTTACCCAAACTAGCATGAGTTCAACATCTTGAACTCTGGAATCAAATTAAGGTGAAACGTGGTGACAACCTCCGTCGATAAGCCCGCGCGGCCCCAGCCGCGCCTCACGAGCCTGCTGGGCCCCGCCTTCGTGGCCGCCATTGCCTACGTCGATCCCGGCAACGTGGCCGCCAACCTCTCCGCCGGCGCGGAGTACGGCTACCTCCTGCTGTGGGTGCTCGTGCTCGCCAACCTCATGGCCGCCCTCGTGCAGTACCTTTCCGCCAAGCTCGCGCTGGTCACGGGGCGTAGCCTCACCGCAGAGCTGGCCGAACGCCTCCCCCGCACCCCCCGCTGGCTCTACTGGGGGCAGGCGGAGATCATCGTGGCGGCCACCGACATCGCGGAGGTCATCGGCGGGGCCGTGGCCCTCCACCTCCTCTTTGGTACCCCGCTCCTGCTCAGCGGGCTCATCGTCTCCGCCGTCTCGCTGACCATGCTGATCCTCCAGGGCGGGCGCACCCAGCGCAGCTTCGAGGCCGTGATCGTGGGCTTCCTGGCCATCATCACCATCGGCTTCGTCTCCGGGCTCTTCGTCTCCGGGCTTGACCTCGGCAGCATGGCCGAGGGGCTCGTGCCCCGCTTCCAGGGCACCCCCACCATACTCCTGGCCGCCAGTATGCTCGGCGCCACCGTCATGCCCCATGCCATTTACCTCCACTCCGGGCTCGTCCGCGATCACCGCTTCCGGCCCGAGGGCGAACACGGCATGCGCCGCCACCTGCGCGCCACCAAGATCGACGTGGGGCTGGCGCTCAGCGTGGCCGGCAGCGTAAACATCGCCATGCTCTGCCTGGCCGCCCAGGCGCTGCGCGGCGTGGAGGGCACGGACACCATCGAGGGCGCACACCAGGCCGTCACCCAGCACCTGGGCACGGGCATCGGCGTGATCTTCGCCATCGGGCTGCTGGCCTCCGGGCTGGCCTCCACCTCCGTGGGCTGCTACGCGGGCGATATGGTGATGCGCGACCTCCTGAAGTTCCGCGTCCCCCTGGTAGCACGCCGCTGCATCACCCTGATCCCCGCGCTCATCATCCTCGTCTCCGGCGCGGAACCCACCTGGGCGCTCGTGCTCAGCCAGGTGGTTTTGAGCATCGGCATTCCCTTTGCTCTCATTCCGCTCGCCTGGCTCACCGCACGTTCCCGGGTGATGGGCAGATGGGCCAACCCCACACCCCTCAACATCGCCGCCGCGGTGGTCTGCGCGGCCATCGTGGCGCTCAATATCGCGCTCATTTGGCTCACTCTCACCGGGCAGGCTTAGGCTTTTGATTATCGACGCCCCGTACCTTTCCGGCTTGCTTTATAGGCTTTTCCGGGGAGCCGAATGAACCATTTTAATGTGAGAAATCCAACATTTTCTTAAGAGATATTTCAGGCTAGCCTAGCCTAGCCTAATGTTCCTCATTAAACATTCCATCAATAAAGCGGTGGTGGGCATTGCCGCCGTTGCCCTCTGCGCAACAGCCACCCCCACCACTGCCTCTGCCCACGAGGGGCACCACCCCCACGTGGTATTCATCCTCCCCGGACAGACCGTGGGCGCCCTACCCTACGGCCCCCTGCAATCCGCGCTAGGCGCCAGCGGATTCGACGCCCGCACCCTCGACCTCCAGGGCACCGATCTGCGTGCCGACGCCGCACGCCTCGCCCAGGAGATCGACCAGGTGCGCGCGGCCGACCCCGAGGCCACCATCTCACTCGTGGGCCACAGCGCCGGCGGCATGAGCGCACGCCACTACCTCAAAAACCTCGGCGGACACGCCCAGGTGAGCAACTACATCGCCATCGGAAGCCCCCAATACGGCAGCCCCAGCGCCTGCCTCCAACCCGGCACCGCCCGCGACCTCTGCCCCGGCTCGGACTTCCTGCGCGCCCTCAACGAGCAAGACGACACCCCCGGAAACACCGCCTACTACTCCCTGCGCTCCGAGCGGGAATGGGCCGACGGCCGCCTCGACGGCGGTCAATGCCGGATGGCCCCCATCCCCCTTCCCTTCCCCTTGTCCCTGCTCGGCGGCGGGTTCCACCACTCCCTCGAACCGCTGCAACACGAAACCGCCGGGGCCGTCATCGCCGCCCTCAACGGCACCTGCACCGGGGAATACGCGGAGGAAGAAATAGATTCCATCGCGGCCAAGGACACCCTATTCCAAAACGGAATCTAGGTACTCGCCGAGATAGGGCAGCGCGAATCTCACGTGCCCGTAACTGCCGAGAACAATAAGATCGCGCTCAATAAGGTTGCGCCGCCACACGGAAATACCCGAGGGAGACTTCCCCATTGCCCGCGCAATCTCCCCGGTGGGGATATTCTCCCCATGCTCTCCACGCAACCGCGCCATCTCTCGCAAAAATCCCCATTCCCCGTGCGGGACCGCCTTGAGCGCGATCTTGTGTACCTGGTTCCCCATATGGCGAGGAAGATCGGGGGCTATCACCTCCACATGGCTCAGGGTGATCTCGCTTGACTGCTCCACGGCGGCGCGCGTCCAGCTCAACGCCCCCACCAACTGCACCAGGTACGGGTAGCCCTGGGCCAGACTCGCCGCGCGCCGAGCGGCCTCCTGCGCAAAAGGACGTCCGTGTTCCTGCGCCGTGGTGGTGAGCGCACGAGCCACCTCCTCCCCGTGGAGCAACCCCAGCTCCAGGCGATTTGCCCGCCGCATAAAGGTCGTTCCCGGGTGCTCTAAGAGAGACTCAATACCCGCCGTAAGCCCGGCAGCGGCAAAGGCTACGTCATATTCGTCCCGCATGAGATCCTGAATCGCCATGGCCAGGTGCGCCAACTGTTCCGGGTGCGCGGCCTGTACCTCATCGAGGGGCATCAACACTCCCGCCTCATGTTCTCGCGCCGCCGCAGAGAGCGCCCTCAGTTCCCCGATCAGAGAGGGCTCAGGGCGTAGACGATCGCGGGTTACCTCGCTATTAATCGAGCCGGTGATCGTGCGTTTGGCTTCCGCCCCGGAACGCCGGTAATCCAGCTCCGCGAGCGCCTGGGGAATAGCAGTACGCACGAGGTGATTCACCAGGGAATCATCGGCTAGGCGCGCACCACCACCCACCCCATGCCCTTAGCCGCCTCCTCAAACTCGTTGAGTAGCACCGTTTTTCCCACCCCGCGAGCGCCGCTGACCAGCACCGCCCGGTTCATGCTCCCTACCCCTCGTACAGGCCGGTGAGGAAGGAATGAAGCTCGAAGCCACGTCCGATCAACTCCTGTGGCGAGGTGCCGAAACTGGGCCGGAACGGGTTTCTCTCAGGAATCATGGCTCCCCCAGAAGCAGTTTTAGATCTTTTAGAACTTGAGAATCATTTTAGAACTTTTAGAACTCGGCGGGACGGCTATGTGACTGGTTTTGTAGACACCGTTAGAAGCCCCTCCCCTACCTATTCCCCCTGTTCATAGTGCCCCCAGTCGGACTCGAACCGACACTGAGCAGATTTTAAGTCTGCTGCCTCTGCCAATTGGGCTATAGGGGCCTCACCGCGCCGTATCCGCACGCGGCGCTTCGATGAAGTATAGCGCGTCGGCGCACCTCAGCATCACTCAGGCTCGCGCAGGCTGTCGATGATCCCGTCCAGAATGTCCTTCTCGGAGATCACAAAGCCCCTGGCCTGGGTTTCCCGCTGGATCATCGCCATGATTTCCTGGACGATGATGGAGCCGGAGCCGATCACGTCGGCCCGTCCCTGGTGGATCACCGGGTTCATGCCCCGCTCGGCGGAGGGGGTGGCGGCTAGTTGGTCGGTGAGTACCCGCAAGGCCTCAAAGTTCAGTTCGGAGCAGTGGATCATGGAGGGGTCGTAGCGTTCTAGGCCCTGGGCGAGGGCGGAGAGCGTGGTGAAGGTGCCCGCGCAGCCCACAAAGGTGGTGGCCTGGGAGATGGGCACCAGTGTGGTCACCATGTCCAGGCGTTCGCGGATGTAGTCGCGCGCCACCTCAATCTCGGAGGGGGTGGGCGGGTCGCTGCGCATGATGCGCTCAGTGAGTCGCACGCAGCCCATCTGCACGGAGGTGGAGCCGGCGATCTCACCGCTGTGGGTGCCCACCACGAACTCGGTGGAGCCGCCGCCGAGGTCGATCACGCAGAAGGGTTCTCTGCTGGCGGGGAGGTCGTGTACGGCCCCTCGGAAGGAGAGGAAGGCCTCCTCTTCCCCGGAGATGACCTCGGCTTGGGCTCCGGGCTGAATGTGGCCCAGGAGTTCGGCGGTCATGGAGAAGAATTCTTCGCGGTTTTCCGCGTCTCGGGTGGCGGAGGTGGCCACCATGCGCACGCGCTGCACCTTCTCGAACTTCATGATGTCCACGTAGTTTTCTAGGGCCGCTCGGGTGCGGGCCAGGGCTTCCGGGTGGAGTTCCCCGGTGGCGTCTACCCCTTGGCCCAGGCGCACGATCTCCATGGTGCGATGAATCTCATGCGGAGTTCCGTCCACGATCTCGCTAATGAGCAGGCGGATGGAGTTGGTTCCGCAGTCGATGGCGGCTAGTCGTCCCATGTGTGGCGCTCCTATGCTCGGGAGAAATCAAACTGGGTGAGGTCGATGCCCAGTTCCTCGGTGGTGGGCCAGTCGGCGGGTATGGCGGTGCCGCGCAGGTTGCCGTGCTCGGCGGCCATGGCCACGGCCTCGGTTCCCAGGCGCAGCCTGCTCGGCCCCTCGGCCAGGGCGTAGGCGATGAGCACGTGGAGGCACTTCACCCGCTCGGGCATGCCACCCCCGGAAAAGTCGGTGCCGAGGTCCTCGATGGCGTTGCGGGTGGCGAGGTAGTGCTCGTGGGCCGCGCGGTAGTCGGCGGCCAGGTCGGCGTCTTCCTCTAGTCGCTTGGTCATCCACGTCATCACGTGCGCCACCTCTAGGCGGGAGGCCTCGGCCGTGAGCCGGGGGTCGGTGAGGTAGTACAGCGTGGGAAAGGGGGTGCCGTCCTCTAGGCGAGGCGCGGTGGTGACCACGGCGGGGGCGCCGTCCGGGGTGCGGTAGGCGATGTCGAGCACCCCCCGGGGGGCGCGTCCCAGTTGCTGGGAAACGGTGGCGAGGTCGGCGTCGCTAGCTGTCATGCGGATCAGTCTAGGGGACGTCCCCCTCGATGGGCATGTGCGTATCCACTTCCCCGGCTTCCAGCGGCTCCGGGGCGGGGTTCGCCTCGCTGGGCACGGAGATGGAATCCCAGAGCACCTCCCACCACTCCCGCGGGCCCTCTTCCGCCTCGGACTCGGCGGAGTCCGCGCCGGTGCTCATCGCGGGATCGAGGATACGGAAGGCGGTCTCCCCTTCCTCGATCACGCCCAGGCGCTTGCGCGCCTCCTCGCGCTGGTAGGCCTCGGACTGATACTGATCCACCTCCTGCAACAGGCGTTCCTTTTCCTCTTGCTTCTGCGCGATCGCCTCGGTGGTGCGCGCGATGTCGGTGCGTCCCTGGAAGTAATTGCGCAGCGGCACCGCCACGGCGCCGAGGATCAGGATCGCCACCAGCACGATCACCGCGGTCTCCGCGATACTCAGCCGCATGGCGGGCAGGCGGAGGCGGGCGCGCGGGCCGTCGGGATCGGAACTGCGGTGTGCTACCGGAACGCGCCCGCGCTGGCGCTTGGATTTCCGGTCGGTGGATGCCATAGGTTTCTCATCTTAGCGCGAGGATCGAGTCCAATGCGCTGGCACTCACGCTCACCTCCGCCTCTCCCACCTTGAGCAGCGCCATTCCGGGATAGGGTGGGGTCAGCACCGTCACCCGCGCCTCGGGCAGCACACCGTGTTCACTGAGGTAGCGCAACAGGGCGGGGTCGCGGTCCCGCACCCGCTCCACGGTGACGCTCTCCCCCGGCGCAACGTGAGAGAGCGCCACCGTTCCGGGTTCGTCCACCGCGCCGTCGGCCCCGGGGATGGGGTCTCCGTGCGGGTCGCGCTGCGGGTGCCCCAGGGCGGCGTCGATACACTCGACGAAGGTGTCGGAGACGGCGTGTTCTAGCACCTCGGCCTCGTCGTGTACCTCGTCGAGGCGGTAGCCAAGGTACTGCACCAGGAAGGACTCGATGAGCCGGTGGCGGCGCACCAGCTGCACGGCGAGGCGGCGGCCCTGCTCGGTCAGGGCAATGTCCCCGTAGGGGGCATGATCCACAAGGCCGGAGGCCACCAGCCGCTTGATGGCTTCCGACGCCGTGGAGCGGCGCTGGCCCAGGGCATCGGCGAGGTCAGAGAGCGTGGCCCCTTGGCCGTCCCATTCCTGCCGGTCATAGATCGTTTTCAGGTAATCCTGGGAGCGTTCCGGCAGGTCAGTGATGTGCATGGCCGCCATTGTATCCAGTGCGGTATTCAGTGCACCCGCCACACCCCTCCCGCCTTGATTATTTTTATGACGTAAATCATAATTCCCACATGGATATTTCTTTTGTAAAGAAAATCGTCTCGTTCCTCCTCACCGCAGCCCTCGTCCTCCCCTCGCTCCCGGCCTACGCCGCCACCCCGATCTTTGACCCCCATGATCCCTTCTATCTCCCGCCCGCCGAGCTTCCCGCCGCTGGCGAGATCATCCGCGCGGCCCCCGCCCCCGACCTTCAACCCCCGGGGTGGCCCGCCACCACGCGGCGCATACTTTACTCCTCCACGCTCATCACGGAGCAGCCCGCGGCCGTCTCCGGCACACTCCTCGAACCCACCCTGCCTTGGACGGGGCCGGGGCCTCGGCCCACCCTCGTGATCGCCCCCGGCACCCGTGGGGCCGGCGACGCCTGCGCGCCCTCGCGCGGCCTGTTCTCGATCAACGCCCAGACCGCCGCCCTGGGCATCAATTATGAACTCCCCATCGCCCACCTGGGCCTGCTCGCCGGGGTGCGCGTGGTCATGACGGACTACGTGGGGCTGGGCACCCCCGGCGCGCATACCTACGCCCACAATCGGGAGGAGGGGCGCGCCGTTCTCGACGCCGCCCGCGCCGCGCTGCGCGCCACCGGCTCCCCCGCCGAGGCCCCGGTGGGGCTGTGGGGGTATTCCCAGGGCGGTGGGGCCACCGCGGCCGCGGCCGAACTCGCCTCCGCTTATGCCCCGGAACTCCACATCGCGGGAACCTTCGCCGGTGCCCCGCCCGCAAATCTGCCCGTGGTCATCAACTCCATCGAGGGCAACTCCATCTTCGGTGTGCTGGGCATGGCGGTGGCGGGATTTGCGGAGCGCAACCCCTCAATTTTCCGCGAGGAGATAGCCCCCTTGCTCAACGAGGAGGGGCGGCGATACTTCGCCCACACGCCCGAGATGTGCATACCCGATGCCATGGCGGCCTGGGGCGGACGGCGCAGCCGGGAGCTGACCACCACGGGAGAATCCTTCTTTGAGGTGGCGGCGCGCTCGCCGATCCTGTGGCAGGCGCTCACCGCGCAGAACCTGGGCCAAGCCGCCCCCACCGGCCCGGTATTGATCCGCTCCGGGATCAACGATGACACCATTCCCCATTCCCAGGTGCGCGACCTCGCCGCCACCTACTGCGCCGCCGGAGTGCCCGTCTCCTTTTCCACCGATCCGCTCCCCACCACCCTGCCCGGATCGACGCTCAATCACGCGCTGCCCCTTTTTCAGGGGATAGAGCCTAGCCTCGCGTATCTCCTGGAGCGGTTCCGGGGCGCTCCCGCGCCCAACGATTGCCGGGATCTCTTACCGCCGGGCTAGGCGCGTTCCCCGGCGGCTGCGCTTAGCGGTGAGCGGGGAGCTGCTTTTCCACCACGTCGATGGGCACAAAGAAAGTGTCGCGGGGAGTCTTTCCGCTCTTGATGAGGCCAACCACACGCCCCTGGCTATCCGTGATGGCCCCGCCGGAGTCTCCACCCATGCTGCCCACCTGAGCGTTAATGGCCATGCTCGGGTACGCACCGCCGAGACGGACTCGGCGGTCACTAGAGTACGTCCCCGTGGTGCGGCTCATGCTGCCCACCGCCTTCAGGGGCTCCCCGAGCTTGAGCGTAGAGGCGTCCCGCGTGCCATTCACGCCGATGACGCGGACTCCATCCGCAATGCGGATACGAATCGCATCAATCGGTTCCGAGCCCTCGGAATTACCCATTCCATCGATCGTGCCAATCACCTGCCCGCCCATGTTGGTAACGCGCGTACCGATGGTCCACACGTTGTTGCCGCAGTGTTTGGCGGTATAGGCGGTCTTATCAGATACCACCGTCACCGAGCAGTGCGAACGGGTGGTCTTAATCATTCCCCCCCTGATGGAGGGTCGAGGCAGTCCGTGCGGCAGCCGGGGAAACGGAACAGAGCACCGCCATCACCGTGGCCAAGCCGGCTGCAGTCACCCGCTTCATTGTCATCATGCTGAAAATATCCGATCACTCTATGGCAAGACTCCTGGCACCAGGGATATATATCCCTGATTGCGCATAGCCGAGAAACCATAGCCGTGAATCATCAGGCGCTCAAACTATGCAAGACCATTTTTCGTATTTCCCTAGTTTCCACCCACCCAATAGAAGACCTTATGCTCCCCAGGCCAGGCCGAACCACAAAAAGGTGGGCAAGCCATGCGCTCGCCCACCCAGGGTAAAGCTATATCTGCCTAGCCACGAAAACGCGGGAAGGCGTCGCGGCCCGCGTACACGGCGGCCTCGCCCAGCTCCTGCTCGATGCGCAGCAGCTGGTTGTACTTGGCCACGCGCTCGGAGCGGGCCGGGGCACCCGTCTTGATCTGGCCGCAGGACAGCGCCACCGCCAGGTCCGCGATGGTGGTGTCCTCGGTCTCGCCGGAGCGGTGGGACATCATGGTGCGGTAGCCGTTGCGGTGCGCCAGCTCCACGGCGTCGAAGGTCTCGGTGAGGGTACCAATCTGGTTGACCTTCACCAGCAGGGCGTTGGCGGCCTTCTTCTCGATCCCCTCGCGCAGGCGGGCGGGGTTGGTGACAAAGAAGTCATCGCCCACGATCTGCACCTTGTCGCCAATGGCGGCGGTCAGCGCGGTGTAACCCTCCCAGTCATCCTCCTGGAGCGGGTCCTCGATGGAAACGATCGGGTACTCATCGATCAGCTGCTCGTAGACCTTGGCCATCTCCTCGGCGGAGTGCTGCCCACCCTCGAAGTGATAAGCACCGTCCTTGTAGAACTCGGAGGAGGCCACGTCCAGGGCCAGGGCCACGTCCTCGCCCGGCTTGAAGCCCGCCTTCTTAATGGCCTCCACGATCAGATCCAGGGCCTCCTTGGTGGAGCCCACGGAGGGGGCAAAACCACCCTCGTCGCCCAGGCCGGTGGACAGGCCCTTGGACTTAATCACGGACTTCAGGGCGTGGTACACCTCCGCGCCCGTGCGCAGGGCCTCGGCAAAGGTCTCCGCGCCGATGGGGGCGATCATGAACTCCTGGACGTCCACGCCGGAATCCGCGTGCGCGCCGCCGTTGACGATGTTCATCATGGGCACCGGAAGCACGTGGGCGTTCGGGCCACCGATGTAGCGGTACAGCGGCAGGCCCGCCGACTCCGCGGCCGCCTTGGCCGTGGCGATGGACACGCCCAGGATCGCGTTGGCGCCCAGACGGGACTTATTCTCGGTGCCGTCGAGGTCGATCATGGCCTGGTCGATCAGGCGCTGATCGTCGGCCTCCATGCCGGCGATCTCATCCACGATCTCCTCGTTGATGTTCTCCACGGCCTTGAGCACACCCTTGCCCAGGTAGCGCTCCCCCCCATCGCGCAGCTCGTGGGCCTCGTGAACGCCGGTGGAGGCCCCGGAGGGCACCCCGGCCACGCCGTGAGCGCCGTCATCCAGGAATACCTCCGCCTCAACGGTCGGGTTACCGCGGGAATCCATGATCTCGCGGGCAAAAACGTGCATAATATCAGCCACCGTGGCCTCCTATTGCCATGTCAAACGGTATTTTTCTGCTTCCGGGGGCGGCCCTGGGCGCGCCTTCCCTGCTCAATTGTTCCAGAAAATCGCCGCGCGTGGGTGTCTGAGTATGCCCGAACATGTTTGGCTTCTCGACGCCGCCGGCCGCCGCAGCCACCTCCGCTAGGACGCGGGCTGGCTTAGAGCGTAGGAGTTCGCCGCGTTGCGCACATTGACGAGGTATTCCTGCGACATGTTGTAGGAGTGGATCGCGTACTCCCACTGCTCCGCCTGGCTCAGATCCCGGCCGTGGCACAGCAGGTTCGCAGCGGAGAGGGCGGCATCGTCGATCTGCTGGGGATCGGCCGTGCCATCCCCGCTGGCGTCACGCCCGAAGCGCGACCACGACTCCGGGATAAACTGCATGGGCCCCACGGCGCGATCGTATTCGGTATCGCCGTCGAGGCGGCCACCGTCCGTATCCGGGATCTCCGCCACCCCGGGGGAACCATCGAGCGCGATGCCCACGATCGGCGGACTGACCAC
Organism: Corynebacterium oculi; assembly: GCF_001412105.1. Lineage (GTDB taxonomy): Bacteria > Actinomycetota > Actinomycetes > Mycobacteriales > Mycobacteriaceae > Corynebacterium > Corynebacterium oculi. The sequence goes on along the minus strand of NZ_LKST01000003.1, from coordinate 165,234 downwards.
GCCGTCCTCCCCGATGCTGGAATGGTGGAACCACTTCCCCGAGTACGTGCCGTGGCGGGTCTCCACGTATCCCAGGCCCGCGAGCGTGGTCCACCGCAGGTGGCACTGCGGCCAGGCCTCGGCGGCGATGAGTTCCGCGTTGCCATAGGCCCGCAGGGCCGCCTCCGGGATCCCCGTCTGCTCGGCGAGGGGCTGGGCCCAAAAGCCCAACTTATCCGAGGTGCGCCCCTCGGCGTGCACGTCAATGACCGGTACCTCCGCCCCCGCGTTCGGTGGGGTGGTATCCGGGATCGGCTGCAAAGTACGCCCCACCGGGGAGTCGCTGAACACGGAGAAGGCCCAGGCGACGAGGGAGATGATGAGCACGACAGCCAGGATCACGCCGCACCCGCAACCCGCCGCTCTGCGTCCTTCACTCGCCATGACGGTCGATCGTAGCGCAGCGCTCCCTGTTCTTTCCCTCCGCCCATAGCCGCTCCTGCTCGGCCACCGGCACCACGCCCACCGTGCCGTCAAAGAGGTACGGCGCCCGCGAACGCATCTTGCGCACAAAGCTCATGGCCACGTCATCCAGGTCAAAGGCCCCGCGCTGCTCCGCAATCCGGGCATGAAAAAGAACCTGCAAGAGGACGTCGCCAAGCTCCGCACACAGGGCCGCATCGCCGCCGCCCGCGCGCACCTCCTGGGCCACCTCCCCGGCCTCCTCCAGGAGGTAAGGGATCAGGCTGGCGTGGGTTTGCTCCCGCTCCCACTGCCCCACCTCGCGGGCACGGGCCATCACGGCGCGGGCCTGGAAGAGGGCATCGCCCCGGCTCGGAGCGATCAGCACCTCGCAATCGTGAGGTATCTCATCCTCCCTGGTTGTCAGCAGCGTCCCCCCGCCGGGCTTCAGGTGCCGCCCCAGCAGGCGCACCACGGCGTGGGGAACCTCCTCGGTGCCGCGCACCGGCCCCTCGCAGCGCTCCCACACGTCCAGGGGAACCTGCTCGGGCCAGCGGGCGTCGAGAAGCACGGCGAACATGGGGCTACTGCTGCTCGCGCCCCTTGCCACCGATCTTGTCATCGATGGCGTTGCGCACCTTATCCACCTGATCGGCCTTATCCTCGCCCAGCTTGCTCTTGGCAAAATCGGCGGCCTTATCCAGCACCTGATCGGTCTGCTCCTCCGCCTTATCGGAGTTCAGAAACTCCGTGGCCTTCTTCTTCGCCTCGTCCATGAAACCCATGATTATTCATCCTTTCCTGAGCGTTTTATGCACTAACACCCCACCACGGTACGGGATGATGGACGTGCGGGTTTATCTCCGCTACCCCCATCCGATAAATTGGGTGGGTGACTGTAGGAAGCCCCCAGGAAGAACGCACCCGCTCCGTCCCCATGTGGACGCTCGTGGCGCTCATCATCGGTTCCACGGTGGGCGCCGGGATCTTCTCCCTCCCCCAAAACATCGCCTCCGTGACCGCCCCCGGCGCCATGCTCATCAGCTGGCTCATCGCCGGGGTGGGAATGCTCTCCGTGGCTTTCGTCTTTCACATTCTCGCCCGCCGCAAGCCCCACCTCAACTCCGGAGTGTACGCCTACGCCCGCGCCGGGCTGGGAGACTTCATCGGCTTTGCCTCCGGCTGGGGCTACTGGCTGGGCTCCGTGATCGCGCAGGTGGGATACGCCACCCTCTTTTTCACCACCCTGGGGCACTATGTTCCCCTCTTCTCCGAGCAGCACCGCTTTGCCACCGCCCTGGCCGTATCCGCGCTGACCTGGATCATCTTCGCGGTGCTGGCGCGCGGCGTGCAGCAGGCCGCCATGCTCAACACCGTGACCACCGTGGCCAAGCTGCTGCCCATCGTCTCCTTCATCCTGTTCACCGCCTTCCTGGGCTTTAGCTGGGAGCGCTTCACCCTGGACTTCTGGGGGCAAAACAGCGGGGCCAGCGTGTTCGAGCAGATTCAGGGCACCATGCTCTTTACCGTGTGGGTGTTCATCGGCATCGAGGGGGCCTCGGTATATTCCCGCCAGTCCCGCTCCCGGCGCGACGTGGGCCGCGCCACGGTGATCGGCTTCCTCTCCGTCCTCGCGCTCCTGGTCAGCGTGTCCACCTTCTCCTTCGGCGTGCTCACCCAGGAGGAACTCGCGGCCCTGCCGGATAACTCGATGGCCTCCGTGCTGGAGGTGGTGGTGGGCCCGTGGGGGGCGGGCTTCGTCTCCGCCGGGCTGTGCCTATCCGTGCTCGGGGCCTATGTTTCCTGGCAGATGCTCTGCGCCGAGCCGCTCATGCTCATGGCTGCCGACGGCCTCCTGCCCCGCAAGGTCGGCGCCACCAACGCCGCGGGCGCGCCCTGGATGGCGCAGCTGGTATCCACCGCCGTGATCCAGATGTTCGTGGTGGTGTTCTTCCTCAACGAGACCACCTACGTCTCCATGGTGCAATTGGCCACCATCTTGTACCTGCTGCCCTATCTCTTCTCCGCGCTGTACCTGGTGCTGCTCTCGGCCCGGGGGCGCGGGCTGACCCACCCCCGGGCGGGCATGGCCTTTAACGATTCCGGCCCCGCCATGACCACCCGGGACAACCAGCGGCACCTACTGGTGGGGGCGGTGGCGCTGGTGTATTCCCTGTGGCTCTTCTACGCCGCCGATCCCACCTACGTGCTCTTTGGTGCGCTCGCCCTGCTTCCCGGCCTGGTGCCGTACATTCTCACCCGGCTGCGCCGCCGCGAGCCGCTGTTTAGCCCCTTCGAGTGGGCCGTGGTGACGGTGGTGGTGCTGGCCTCCGCCGTGGCGGTGTGGGGGCTGGGCACGGGGGCGCTGAGCCTGTAGGACGGCGGCGTGGGCGTTAGCTCGCCTATAGTGGCTCACGTAAGGGAGATAAATCACAACGCTTAAGGGTGTGACCCCGCAATGCCACGAGGAATACATGCACGACGCCCCCGACCCATCGCCCTCATTTTCCTAGCGACCGCCTCCACAGCTGCACTTGCCGCCTGTTCCACCGAGAGCGACCAGCCCCTCCTGGACGCCGCAGAAGAGGCGGCCAAAGAGCGCGATACCGATACCGTGATCCTCACCCTACCCACCGTGTACGGCGAAGAGTGGGAAGATGTACGTCGCACTGTGTTCCGATGCGCCACAGGATCGGGTAGCGGAGGCGCTGGGCGGTCAAAGAAGATTCCCTGCCGGAATTACAGCAGGACGAGAACGCCCTGCTACGCATCAACGGCTCCGAGGTCAAGGCCGAAACACACCCCACCGAGACCTTCCTCCTGTGCAGCGGCAGCGCCGCCCCCGCCTACCGGCTGGGGGAGGAAAGCGTGTCCATCCGTGACGGCAGGCAGCTTTCCTCCCCCAACTCCCGGTGGTGGCTGCACAGTGTCTCCAATACGGAGCCGCTGCTCTAACTCTTACCCCTCGTGGGTGACCTTGCCGCGCAGCACGGTGGCGGCCACCCTGGTGTGGAACTCCATTCCGGCAAAGGGGGTGTTCTCCGCCTTGGAGGCCAGCTCGCTCGGCTCCACCGTCCAGGGCTGATCCTCGGTCACCACGGTGAGGTTGGCGGGTTCGCCCACCTCCAGGGGGCGGCCGTGGCCGGGCAGCTTGGTAATCTGCGCGGGGCGCTCGCTCATCACCTTGGCCACCCAGCGCCAATCCGCCAGGCCCTCGCGGACGAAGATCTCCGCGATGATCGCCAGGGAGGTCTCCAGGCCCAGCATTCCGGGCAGGGCGTGGTCGAACTCGCAGCACTTGTTCACCGCGGCGTGGGGGGCGTGGTCGGTGGCCACGCAGTCGAGCACGCCGTCGAGAAGCGCCTGGCGCAGGGCCGCCACGTCGGAATCCTCACGCAGGGGCGGGTTGACCTTGTTGACGGGATCGTAGGTTTCCAGGCGGGCGTCGGTGAGCAGCAGGTGGTGCGGGGTGACCTCGGCGGAGACCTCGATCCCCTGCTCCTTGGCCCATTTGAGCAGGCTCACGGTGCCCGCGGTGGAGGCGTGGCAGATGTGCACGCGCCCGCCGTAGTCTCGGCTCAGCAGCAGGTCACGGGCCACGATGGACTCCTCGGCGGCGCGCGGCCAGCCGCGCAGGCCCAGGCGGGCGGCGGTGGGGCCCTCGTGCGCCACGGCGGCCTCGGTGAGCGCCGGGTCCTCGCAGTGCTGAGCCAGCAGGACGTCGTGAGCCTTGGAGTATTCCACGGCGCGGCGCATGAGCGCGGAGTTGTCCACGCAGGTACCGTCGTCGGAGAATACGCGCACCCGGGACTGGGACTGCGCCATCATGCCCAGTTCCGCGAGTTCCTTGCCCTCGCGGTTCTTGGTGATCGCTCCCACCGGGTGTACGTCGCACAGTCCGGCCTCCTGGCCCTTGGCCCACACGGCGTCGGCCAGCACCGGCTGGTCGATCACGGGGGTGGTATTGGCCATGGTGAACACGGCGGTAAACCCGCCGCGCGCGGCGGCCTGGGAGCCGGTGGCAATGGTCTCTGCGTCCTCGCGGCCCGGCTCGCGGAAGTGCACGTGCATGTCCACCAGGCCGGGCAGCAGGACGCCGCCCTTGCCCTCCACCACGCGGTCGGCGGTGGCGTCCCCGGCGTCCAGGGAGGAGATGACGCCGTCGGTGACCAGGACGTTCACCGGCTCGCCCTCGCCGTACACGCGCACCTCGCGGATCAACAGGGTGCCGGACTCCGGCGCGTTGAGCGGGCCGGTCTGCGGATAATCGGTTGCCATGATGTGATTGTCTCCTTGTGTTATTCGCCCAGAACGGTGGCAAAGAGCACGGCCATGCGCACGTGCACGCCATTGGTCACCTGTTGCAGCACCACGGCCTGCTCGGAATCTGCTACATCATAGCCAATTTCCATGCCGCGCAGCATGGGCCCGGGGTGCATGACCAGCGCACCCTTGGGCATTTTTGCTAATCGACGCTCGCTGAGCCCATAGCCCGCCGCATACTCGCGGGCGGAGGGGAAGAACCCGCCGCGCATGCGCTCCTGCTGCACGCGCAGCATCATCACGGCGTCGGCGTCGGTGATCTCCGTATCCAGGTCATAGGAGGTCTCCACCGGCCAGGTCTCCACGCCCACGGGCAGGAGAGTGGGCGGGGCCACCAGCACCACCTGGGCGCCGACCTTGCTGAGCAGTTCCACGTTGGAGCGCACCACGCGCGAGTGCAGGCAATCGCCCGCGATAACCACCTTGCGATCCTTGAGTCCGCCGAGCTTCTGGCGGATCGTCAGGGCGTCGAGAAGCGCCTGGGTGGGGTGGGCGTGCTGGCCATCGCCGGCGTTAATCACGGAGGGGCCCTCGCCGCCGGGGGCCACCCACTGCGCCAGCTGGGCGGCCGCCCCGGAGCAGGGGTGGCGCATGATGATGGCCTCGGCGCCCACGGCCTTGAGCGTGAGGCCGGTATCGCGCAGGGATTCGCCCTTTTGCACCGAGGAGGAGGACGCGGAGATATTCACGGTATCCGCGCTGAGCCACTTGGCCGCCAATTCAAAGGAAGAGCGCGTGCGCGTGGAGTTCTCATAAAAGAGCGTGAATACCGTCTTGCCGCGCAGGGTGGGGAGCTTTTTGACCTCCCGCTCGGCGAGGAGCTTCTGGAAGTTATCTGCCTCATCGAGCAGGGAGGTAATCTCCTCCGCGCTGAGATCGGCAATGCTGAGTAGGTGCTTCATCGGGCGTTCTCCTCGCTGTTTTCCGCATTGTTCGCGCGGCGCAACAGCACCGCGTCACGGCCGTCGTTCTCATCGAGCAGCACGTCGATGTCCTCGCTCAGCGAGGTGGGCACGCTCTTGCCCACGAAGTCCGCGCGGATAGGCAGGCGACGGTGCCCACGATCCACCAGCACCGCCAGCTTCACGGAGTCGGGGCGGCCTAGTTCGCGCAGGGCGTCGAGCGCGGCGCGCACCGAGCGGCCAAAGAACAGCACGTCGTCCACGAGCACCACCGTGGCGCCGTCGATCCCCTCGGCGGGAATATCGGTGCGGTGCAGGGTGCGGTGCGGCCCGCTGGCGAGGTCATCGCGGTACAGGGTGATGTCTACCGCCCCCACCGCGACTTTTTCCCCCGAGAACTCTTCGATGCACTGGGCCAGGCGCTGCGCGAGGGGCACTCCCCTTGTGGGAATGCCTAGCAGCACCACCCGATCCCCCTGGTTGGATCCCAGCGCGGTTTTTTCAATGATCTGGTGCGCGATGCGCGCCACGGTGCGCTTGATGTCCGCTGCGCTCAGCAGCTCTACCTCGTGTCCGTGTGTGCTCATCGTGACCTCCTTCCCCGCCTCTCTGTGCGGCTATTTAAAGGATGTCTCAATATGAGGCGAGAAAATAACACACCTTTCCTCGCCTCACTTCACGCTAGCACAGCGCTTTATCCCACACCACTAATCATGGCTTATCTCTCAGTGAATAAATACCTCGCGGAGATCCTTTCCCGTCATTGGTTCGCGCGCCAGCACCAGGATTGTGTCATCCCCGGCAATGGTGCCCACCACCTCCGGCAGGCCCGCCGTATCAATCCCGCTGGCCAGGTATTGCGCCGCGCCCGGGGGCGTGCGCAGCAACACCCCAAAATTCACCACTTCCAGGCCAATCATGGTGCGCGCCACCAGTTTGCGCAGCCGCTCCCTGGGACCCGCGCAATGCAGGGCGGCGTCCGCCTCACGCTGCATATACACCGCGTGCCCGGCGGCGTTTTTCACCTTGCGCACACCCAATTCCTCTAGGTCTCGGGATAAGGTGGATTGTGCTACCTTAACTCCCACCTCCTTTAATAACGCAGATAATTGCGCCTGGCTGGTCACATCGTGGCGTTCCACCAAGCGGATAATCATGGAATGCCGGGCCATCCTCGTTGGCGTTTCTGGCATTTTATTTTCTCCAAAGAGTTTTATTGCATCGCGAGGAATAACTCCGCAGCGCCGGGGCGCGCCACCCGCACGCTCCCGGGCACCGGGGCTATTTACGCGGTGACCACCGTGCCGGTGACTCCGCTGAGTGCCTCCTTGGCGCAGGCCAGCGATGTAATAATGGCCTTGCGCTGAGGGTGGCCCTCCACAAATTGCAGGCAGGATTCCACCTTGGGCAGCATGGAGCCGGGAGCGAACTGCCCGGCCTCGATGTGCTCGCGCGCCTCGGCAGCGGTGAGCTGCGCCAGATCGCGCTGCTGCGGGGTGTGGAAGTCCAGGGCCACCTTTTCCACGGCGGTGAGGATAATCAACACGTCCGCGTCCACCTGCTCGGCGATCACGGCGGCGCAGCGATCCTTATCAATCACCGCCGCCACACCGGTGAGGCCATCGCGGCCCTCCACCACGGGAATACCGCCGCCACCGGCGGAGATCACCACGGCGCCGCTTTCCACCAGGCCCGCGATCACGGGGGACTCCACGATCCGCTGGGGCTGCGGGGAGGCCACCACGCGGCGCCAACCGCGCCCGGAATCCTCCGCGTACTGATGCCCCGTTTCCGCCGCCAGGCGCCGGGCCTCGTCCTCGGTGTAGAACCCGCCCACCGGCTTGCTCAGGTTCTCAAAGGCGGGGTCGCTGGCGGACACCACGGTCTGGGTAATCACCGAGGCACAGGGCTTGTTCAGCCCCCGGTGTGCCAGCTCGTTTTCCAGGGCCTGCTGAAGGTGATAGCCGATGTAGCCCTGGGACATGGCGGAACACTCCGGGAAGGGCACCACGGGGGTAGCGCCGCCGTGCTGGGCGGAGTAATCCGTGGCCACCTTGAGCATGCCCACCTGGGGCCCGTTGCCGTGGGTGACGATCACCTCGTGGCCCTCCTCCAACAGATCCACGATGGCGTGGGCCGTGGAGGTAATCAACCGCAATTGCTCCTCGGGGTCATTGCCCAGGGCGTTGCCGCCGAGAGCAATCACCATTCTCTGCGTGCTCATCGCAATACTCCTCCCCTGTTCTAGGGTTGTTAGGACAGGGTGGCGTACATGATGGCCTTGATGGAGTGCATGCGGTTCTCCGCCTCATCAAAGACGCGGGACTGCGGCCCCTCAAAGACCTCGTCGGTGACCTCCATCTCGGTGATCCCGAACTTCTCCGCGATCTCCGCCCCCACGGTGGTGGCGGTGTCATGGAAGGCGGGCAGGCAGTGCATGAAGATGGCGTCCTCGTGGGCCTTGGCCATGAGTTCCGCGGTCACCCGGTAGGGCTCCAGCAGCGCGATGCGCTCCTTCCACAGCTCCTCCGATTCCTCGCCCATGGAGACCCAAATATCCGTGTAGATGGCGTGCGCACCGGCCACGGAGGCCTCGGGGTCGTCGCTCAGCGTGACGCTGCCGCCGCTTTCCTTGGCGATCTCCCGGCAGCGCTCCACCAGATCCGCCTCCGGCATCTGCTCCTTGGGGCCGCAGGCCACAAAGTGCAGGCCCAGCTTCGCGCACACCACCATCAGGGAGTTGGCCACGTTGTTGTGCGCATCTCCCATGAACACGAGCTTGAGGCCCTTCAGCCCCTGGGGGAAATTCTCGGAGACGGTGAGCATGTCCGCGATCATCTGGGTGGGGTGGAACTGCGTGGTCAGGCCGTTCCACACGGGTACCCCGGCGTACTCGGCCAGGATCTCCACGTTCTTCTGATCGAAGCCCCGGTACTCGATGCCGTCATACATCCGGCCCAGAACGCGGGCGGTGTCCTCGATGGACTCCTTCTTGCCCATCTGCGAGCTGCCGGGATCGAGGTAGGTCACCCCCATGCCCAGATCCATGCCACCCACCTCGAAGGAGCAGCGGGTGCGCGTGGAGGTCTTTTCAAAGAGCAAGACGATGTTCTTGCCCTCCAGGTAGCGGTGCGGGGTGCCGGTGAGCTTGAGGTTCTTGAACTGGCGGGAGAGGTCGATGAGGTAGCGGATCTCCTCCGGGGTGAAGTCCAGGAGGGTGAGCAGGTGACGGCCGCTGAGGTTGACGGGCATGATGGCTCCTTTCGGGGAAAGAGTGAGACGGATTATCTAGTATTCGACGGGTTCGCGGGTGATGGGGCAGGTCATGCAGTGACCGCCGCCGCGCCCACGGCCCAGCTCGGCCGAGGCGATCTCGATGACCTCGATCCCGGCCTCGCGCAGGAGGGCATTGGTGTGCACGTTGCGGTCATAGCCCAGCACCACTCCGGGTTCTAGGGCCACGACGTTGTTGCCGTCATCCCACTGCTCGCGCTGCGCGGCAAAGGAGTTGCCGCCGGTGGGGATCACCCGCAGCTCCGGCAGGCTCAGGGCCTGGGCCACCACGTCCACGAAGGGCTTGGTCTCCGCGCGCACCTCCACGCCGCCGTCCGCGGCGGGATACAGGCTGATGGGGCGGATAGAGTCCACCACCTCCTTGTAGGCGGTGACGGTATCCAGGTTCAGGAAGCTAAACACCGTGTCCAGGTGCATGGAGGCCCGATCCGGGGCCATGGAGGCCACGATCACGCGCTGGGCGGCCCCCTTGGCAAAGAGCGCGGCCGCCATCTGGGAGATGGCCTGCCAGGAGGAGCGCTCCCCCATGCCCACCAGCACCACGCCCTTGCCCAGCGGCATGATGTCCCCACCCTCCAGGGTGGACAGGCCGTGATCCTGCGGATCCTGGGAATCGGAGCCGTACCAGAACTCGAAGTCCTCCTCCGCAAAGAGCGGGTGGAAGCGGTAGATCGCCTGATCCAGCAGGGTTTCCTGGCGGCGGGCGGGCCAGAACATGGGGTTTAGGCATACCCCGCCAAAGACCCAGGCCGAGGTGTCCCTGGTGAACTGGGTGTTGGGCAGCGGGTTGAGCAGGAACTCCGTGCCCGCGTGCGCCTTGGCGATCTCCTCGGTGATCTGCCCGGAGAAGTCCTGGGGCAGATCCTCATAGGCGATGCCGCCGATGAGGTATCGGGCCAGGTCCGCCGGGGCCATCTCCCCGAGCCAGGAGCGCAGTTCCGCGCCCACGCCGTAGCCCACCTGGTTGTGGGAGAGCTTGCGCTCCAGGAGCCACTGCCGGGCCTCCGGCTGGGCCACCACCTCCGTGAGCAGGGCGTGCTTTTCTAGCACCTCGATGCCCCGGGAGGTCATCTCCTCCTGGAAGCGGCGGTGATCTTCCACTGCTTTTTCCACCCAGAGGACGTCGTCGAAAAGCAGGTCGGCGGCGTTGCTCGGGGTGAGTCGCTCGTGGGCTAGGCCGGGTTCGCAGACCATCACTCGGCGGAGCTTGCCCACCTCCGACCATGCGCCCATCGCAATAGACATATCCTTCAAACCTTTCTCTCGCTCATCTTCTCACTGGGGAATGACTCATGGGGTCAGCGCGATGCTGCCGCTTGCGATGCCGATTACTCCAAGCACGGCCCCGATCACGAGGACGATAAGAATAATGTATTCAAACCAGGCGAGGTACGGGCGCGCATGCGATTCCTTCTTGGCCCAGAGGTACACCCCCAGGCCCGGCAGGTAGAGCAGCGCGGCCAGCAGGAGATTCTGCGTTCCGGCCGCGTACACCAGCCAGATGCCGTACCCCGTGGCCACGGCGGCGATCGCCGCATCGCGCCAGCGGGCCCGGTGTTCCTCCGGGGCGTAGCCCTCCCCGCGCAGCGTCACCAGCAGCGCATACAGCGCGGAAAGCAGGTACGGCACGAGGATGAGGGCGGCCGCCAGGGTGGCCAGGCTCAGGTACACATCGGAGGAAAAGTACGTCAGCAGGAGGCAGACCTGGGTGACGATGTTGGTCACCCACAGCGCCCGGGATGGGGCGCCCCGGTCATTGAGGCGTCCGAAGAAGGACGGCATCGTGCCATCAGAGCCCGGCACCTGCATGGTTTCCCCGCACAGGAGAATCCACGCCAGCACCGCACCCATCAGGGAGATCACCACGGCCGCGCTGATAAACCAGGAGCCCCACGGGCCCACCACCTCCGAGAGGACATCGCCCATGGAGGCATCGGGAAGCTGCGCGAGTTCCGCGCGTTCCATGATTCCCAGGGACAGGAGGTTCACGGCGATGAGGATGGCGAGCATGAACACAAAGCCCACGACGGTGGCCTTGCCGACGTCGCTGCGACGCCGCGCCCGCTGAGAGTAAATGGAGGCACCCTCGATGCCGATGAACACCCACACGGTGACCATCATCATGGCCTTGCTCTGTTCCATCACGCTGCCCAGGCCGGACTCCTGACCCCAGAAGTCATGCACGAAGAGGTCATAGCGGAACCCCACCGCCACGATCACGATGAACGTGACCAGCGGCACCACCTTGGCCACCGTGGTGATGGCGTTGACCAGGGCGGCCGTTTGCACGCCGCGCAGAATCAGGGCGTGGGTGAGCCAGAGCAGTATGGACGCGCACAATACCGCGGGAATGGTATTTCCCCCCTGGAAGATCGGGAAGAACTTTCCCAGGGTGGAAAAGAGCAATACCAAATACCCCACGTTACCGATGAGCGCGGAGAGCCAATAGCCCCACGCGGAGTTAAACCCCATATAGCTGCCGAACCCGGCACGGGCATAGGCATAAATCCCGTTATCCAGATTCGGCTTGCGCAGGGAGAGGAACTGATACACCAGGGCCAGGCAGATCATGCCCGTGCCCGTGATGGCCCAGCCGATGATGATCGGTCCCGCCGCTGCTGCGGCGGCAATATTTTGCGGCAAAGAAAAAACTCCGCCGCCAATCATTGAACCAACCACGAGCGCGAGGAGAGCAAAGAAAGACAAGCCCTTGTTGGCGTTATCCGTTTTCACGGCGCTTCTCCTTTTCTTTTACCTTCCGCCTCATGGGCGGTTCATAAAATACGCTATACCCTGCGGTAATAGCGCACAAGAATCAGAAGCGAACAAACGCCAAAAACGGGGAATATCATGCATGAAAATGAAAATACATCCACCCCCGGCCCCCAAACCCCGGCCTCATCGCCACAACCCCCAGGTCGCGGCGATAGGCAGTACCCATAATGAGCGATAGGTCACACCAATCAGTATGCGCCCCCGCGCGGCCCTATTCGCTGACGGAGACCACCGCCCTCCCCCGCTTCGCCCCCGCAGAACCGCCGCGCACGTTCACCGCCGGGACGTCGAAAAGCGAGGTCACGGCGTCCGCCGCCCACTGCAACAACTCCTCGTCGCGCAGCCTCGGGTCCGTCACCTTCGGCCCCGCCTTGGGGAAGGGCAACTGAATAGCCTTCGCCGCCGCCCGATACGTCGCCCCCGGATACAGCCGCCGCAACCGCACCTGCTTGGAATCAGGCAACTGCACCGGGTGCACCTTGATCCGGGTTCCCTGCACCCCAATATCGGTAATCCCGGCAGCGCGGGCCTGGTAACGCAGCCTCGCCACCGCGAGCAGCCGCAGCACCTCGCGCGGCACCTCGCCAAAGCGATCCCTCATCTCCACCACGATGGCCCGCAAATCCTCCTCCGAGGAGGAGGCGGCGATCTTGCGATACGCCTCCAGGCGCAACCGCTCGGAATTGATATACCCCTCCGGGATATGCGCGTCCACCGGCAGATCAATGCGAATCTCCTTGGGCCCCTGCTCCGTGGCGTCCAGGGGCCGCCCGCTGGCCAGGGCGCGGTACGTCTCCACCGCCTCCCCCACCAGGCGCATGTACAGGTCAAAGCCCACCCCCGCGATGTGCCCGGACTGCTCCGCGCCCAGCACGTTACCGGCACCGCGCATCTCTAAGTCCTTCATGGCCACCGCCATGCCCGCGCCCAGATCGTTATTCTGCGCGATCGTCGAGAGCCGATCATAGGAGGTCTCCGTGAGCGTGGCCCCGCGCGGATACAAAAAGTACGCATAGCCGCGCTCGCGGGAACGCCCCACCCGGCCGCGCAGCTGATGCAGCTGAGACAGCCCCATGTGATGCGCATTCTCCACGATGAGGGTGTTGGCGTTGGCAATATCCAGGCCCGTTTCCACGATGGTGGTGCACACCAGCACGTCATACTCCCGATCCCAAAAGCCCTGCACCGTGCGCTCCAGGATCTCCTCGCTCATCTGCCCGTGCGCCACCACGATGCGGGCCTCCGGCACCAACTCCCGCAACTCCCGCGCCTTCTTCTCAATATCGCGCACCTTGTTGTGGATATAAAACACCTGGCCATCACGCAGCAACTCCCGCCGAATCGCCGCTGCTACCTGCTGGCTCTCCTCCGCGCCCACATACGTGAGCACGGGGTGGCGATCCTCCGGCGGGGTCAAGATGGTGGACATCTCCCTGATCCCGGACATGGACATCTCCAGGGTGCGCGGAATCGGCGTGGCGGACATGGTGAGCACGTCCACGTGGCTGCGCAGCGCCTTGATGTGCTCCTTGTGCTCCACACCAAAACGCTGCTCCTCGTCCACCACGATGAGCCCCAGGTTCTTCCAGTTCACGCCCGTCTGCAACAGCCGGTGCGTGCCCACCACCACATCCACGGTGCCATCGGCCAGGCCCGCCACGATCTCCCTGGCCTCCGCCGTGGAGGTAAAGCGCGAAAGCCCCCGGATATTCACCGCAAAGCCCTCCATGCGCTCCTCAAAGGTCTTGAGGTGCTGCTGCGCCAACAGCGTGGTGGGCACCAACACCGCCACCTGACGGCCGTCCTGCACCGCCTTAAACGCCGCGCGCACCGCCACCTCGGTCTTTCCGTAGCCCACGTCGCCCACCACCACGCGATCCATCGGGGTGGAGCGCTCCATGTCCTCCTTGACGGCGTCGATAGCCGCCATCTGATCCTCCGTCTCCACGTAGGGGAAGTTATCCTCCATCTCCCGCTGCCACGGCGAATCCGGGGCGAAGGCATGGCCGGGGGCGGACTGGCGCTTGGCATATAACTCCACCAACTCGCTGGCGATCTCGCGCACCGCCGCGCGCGCCTTCTTCTTAGTGTTCTTCCAATCCGAGCCGCCCATCTTGGACAGCGTGGGGGCCTCACCCCCGGTGTACTTGCTCAGCAAGTCCAGCGAATCCATGGGCACCCACAGCTGATCGGCGGGCTGACCTCGCTTCGACGCCGCATACTCCAACACGATGTACTCGCGCCGCGACGTCTCGTCCCCCGCCTTGATGCTGCGCTCGGCCATCTTGATGAACCGCCCGATGCCGTGCGTCTCATGCACCACGTAGTCGCCCGTTTTCAGCGCCAACGGATCCACGCGATGACGACGCCGCGCCGGGCGACGCTTCGCGCCGGCAATATCGCCCACGCGGTTGCCCGTGAGATCCGTCTCCGTGAGCACCACCGCCTCAGAAAACACCAGGCCCGCGTGGCTGAGCGCCTGATACAGGGTCACCTCCCCCGCGCGCGGCTCCCAGGCCAGGGTGGCCACATGCGTGCGAATCCCCTGCTCCGCAAAGCGCTCCACCATGCGCTTGATCGCCCCGCTCGTGGGCGTGATGTACGCCGCGCGCCCGCCGCCGTTGGTGTGCGCCAGCAGCAGACCCATCATCTCCTCGATCTTGGGCAGATCGCCGCGCGGGGCCGGGGCCGCCTCGAAGTCCAGGGGCAGGGTATCCTCCTCCAGGCCCTCCATCATGCCGGGGGGAGAAAACGTCCACCACGGCACCCCGGCCCGGCGCGCGCTGGCGCGCAGGGACTCAAAGGAACGATACGAACTCGCCGTGAGATCCAGGCCCTGCGCGGAAATCGGGGCGGCCCCCTGCGCCCCCATCGCCGCGGCCTCCCACCCGGCCTCCAGGAACTCCCGATCCGTGGCCTCCAGATCCGCGATGCGGGAACGCACCTTCTCCGGGGTCACCCACACCATGTGCGCGCCCTGCGGGACTATCTCCGGCAACACCGCCAGCGGGGAATCGCTGAGCACCGAGAGCAGGGCCTCCATACCATCGGCGGGCTGCCCCGCCGCGATCTTGCTCAACAACTCCACCAGCGTGGGATTGCCCGGATACCGCCTGGCCAACTCCTCCGCCCGCGCCGCCACCTGGGGGGTGATGGGCAACTCGCGGGCCGGATACAGCTCCACCCCCGGCACCCGGCCCTCGGGCAGGGTGCGCTGATCCGCCACGGAGAACTGGCGGATCTCCGAGACCTCATCGCCCCACAACTCCACGCGCACCGGGTAATCTCCCGTGGTGGGAAACACGTCCACCATGCCGCCGCGCACGGCAAACTGGCCGCGCTTGGCCACCATGTCCACGTGCTCGTAGGCGCGGAGCACCAGTTGCTCGGTGAATTCCCCCAGGGCGTACTCCTCTCCCTCACGCACGACGATCGGGGCGCGCCCCTCCACCTCCTTCAGGAAGGGCTGGCTCATCGCCCGCGCGGCGGCCACGATCACCCGGTACCGCGAGCAGTTCTGTATCACCTCCGCGCGGCGACCCACGATGTCCACCCCGGGGCTCAACCGCTCGTGCGGCAGCGTCTCCCAGGAGGGGAACCACGCCACCTTATCCCCCAGCATGGCGCGCAACTCGGCGCTGAGGTCCTCCGCCTCCCGGCCCGTGGCCGTGACCACGATGACCGGCGCCTTCCTCGACAACGCCGCGATAACCCAGGGGCGCGCCTGATCCAGGCCGGTAAGGTGTAACTCCTGCTCCCCCACGTGGGTGAGCATTCCCTGAATCTTGGGGTCCTCGCCAACAACCTTGAGCAGGCCCGCCAGGGCGGGGGCTTGCGCGGTACCGTGGTCTGCCACCGTCACTATTCCTTACTTCCTCAGATAACTTCGTTCGGGTTCCCCGACTCACCGCGAGGCGGCGCGGCACACCGCACCCGCCCGGATTGTCCCACTCTACGCGCCCGCTTTTCGACGCCCTCTCCCAACCTTCCGGGGCCTCCCGGCGCTGTGCCGGGGCACGGCAATTGCGCCCGGTGCTGCACCATGCGCTACAGTGTATAAGCGCGCGTGACCGAGCGTTCACCCGCTATTCCCCATGGTGTAATCGGCAACACTACGGTTTTTGGTACCGTCATTCTAGGTTCGAGTCCTGGTGGGGAAGCCAATCGGGGGGGATTCACCACCAAAACCTTTTTCTGTTTATGCAGTTCAGGAACGTGCGTCGAGTGTGGCTAAAACGGTGATTATGATCGCTATGGGGCGGCGTGCGGGATTTTGCGGGATCGTGAGAGCCGAGTTCCTCCTCAAGCACCTTTACCCGGCCATAAAACGCATAAAATCACTCCCCGCAATCGGAATGCCGGGGAGTGATCCGCGGGTGCTCCCTGCGCACCACGCCATAAGTAGCCCGGAAGATTAGCCCAGGAGTTCCCGAATCTCGTTGATCGGGGTGTAGTAGGAGCGATTCTTCCGGTTGCCGCCCGCCAGCACGCCCACCAGCTCATCTTTCTCGTTGAGCAGCGCGCCGCCGGAGTTACCACCAAAGGTCTGGATATCGGCGGTAATCAGGTAGGAGGGATACTTGTTATCGCTCTGGAGAGAGCGCCACGTGGGGGTGGTGTCCACCATCGTGCCCATGCCGCGATTCCCGGGGGCATAAAAGGTCACCCGATCGCCCTCTTTCAGGGCAGCGGAATCCCCCACCCCGGCGTAGGCGCCGCTGATCTTCACCCCCGGCGCGAGGTCGATCTTGACCACGTCTAGTTCCTGCCCCTCGGGCAGATCGGAGCCGAGGGCGGAGATGGTGCCCACCGTGTGTCCGGTGCGGGCCTTGACCTCATCGCCCACCTTCCACATGTCATCGCCGCAGTGCAAAGCGGTGTAGGCGGTGGAAGTATCGGCGATGCTGAGGGAGCATCCCGCCCCGTAGTAGGAATAGATGGCGGCCCCTTGGCGCAGCGGGACGGCCGCGTTGGCGGTGGCCGCCGTGGCTAGCGGCGTCATGGCCACGGACAGGGCGGCCATCAGGCCCGCCAGGCGCGAGGCGCGCTTCTCCTTGGACAACAGGGCATCACCATGTCGATCATCCTTCCTCCGTGTCCGCCGTGGCGCGCGGCCGGACTCCACAACCGGGCTCCACAATCGGGCTCCGTGTATTTTTCGCGGCTAACCTTACATCACGCATCACATTCCCCCAATACCAAGAAAAGAGGTCTAGTAAAAAAATTCCTTTAGGAGACTTAATAATGTCCAGGACACACGCCCCGGCTCCCCCGCCACGGGGGTAAAAAGTGCTGCCATACCAAAAACTCACAGGAAGGACACAGAGATAATCTCATCTCCGACCGTAAGACGCACCACACCCTAAAAAACAAGAACGCTACGCCACCGCAATCTCCCCCGCACCACCGGCAACAGGAGATTATCCCGCCCCGCGCCCAACCACCAGGGAACCATCGGATATTCCCCGGACGCCCATAATTTCCCAGCCCACCGCAAGAAAGGTCAATTATGTGCGGCCGTCCCCACACGGCGCTGGCCGCGGGGGTATTCCACCCCCTGTTTCCGCATGCACTCCCCGCCCTGGCGATGAAAGATAGTTCCCTGAATAGAAAGTTCCCAGGCAAGTAAAGAAACAACCATGCCCACCTATCCCTTCGCGGAGCACCTCGCCTTCGTCCGTGCCCGCTCCCCCTTCTACTGCCAGCTCTACCGCGATCTCCCGGACAACCCCTCGCTCGGAGAGCTCCCGATCGTCGATGTGGCGTCGTTCTGGCGGGCCAACCACCCGGAGAACAACGCCGTGCTCACCGCGCCGCCATCGGACGCTCTGGTGCTGCGCAGCGGCGGCACCACCGGAAACCCCAAGTTTTCCTGGTGGTCCACCCAGGAGTGGCGGGAGTTTTGCGCAGCCTTCGGCCAGGGGCTCGCGGACACCGGCATCCGGCCCGGGGCGCGGGTAGCCAACCTCTTCTACGCGGGCGATCTCTACGCGAGTTTTACCTTTATCCTCGACTCCCTGGCGCAGTGCCCCATCGCCACCACCCGGTTTCCCTTCGGCGGGGCGCTGAGCCCCGAATACCTGGCGCACGCCCTGGCTGAGTTCAAGATCACCACCATTGCGGCCCTGCCCAGCACCGTCATCACCGTGGCCGAACACCTGGAGGCCCGCGGCCGCGCCCTCCCCGAGGTAGAACTGATCCTGGTGGGCGGGGAACTCCTTTTTGGGGATCGCCTTCCCCTCCTGCGCACCGCGTTCCCCCACGCCCGCGTGCATTCCGTGGGGTACGCCAGCGTGGACGCCGGCCTGTTGGGCAGGCCGGTTGCGGGGGACGATCGGCGCGTGCATGGCGGCTGGCGGCCCTATACCCTCACGGAGATCGTCGATGAGGATTCCGGCGCGCCCATCACCGAGCCGGGTAGGCCCGGCGCGCTGGTGGTCACGGACTTGCGACGCCGCCTCATGCCCATCGTGCGGTATCCCGTGGGGGATAGGGCCCAGTGGGTAAACCACGCGGACGCAACTTTCCGCCTCATGGGGCGCACGAGCGACGCCCTGCGCATCGCGTACGTGACGATGTACACCGAGGACGTACACGCCGTGGTTGAGCACGTAGATTCCGCCCGCGACATCACCGCCCTGCAACTGGTGGCCGTGCGCAAGAACGGTCTCGACGGGCTCGTGCTGCGGGCGGCCACGGCCCACCCCGATCCCCTCCGCCACGCGGCCCTGGGCAAGAGCATGATCGACGCCGTGCTGCGCGCCCGGCCCGCCTACGCGCAGGCCGTGGATCATCACCAGGTGCTTCCCCTGGCGGTGGAGTGGGTGCACTACCGCGATCTGGCCACTCACCCGCGTTCGGGCAAGCTCCTGCGCGTGGTCGAGCAAAGGCCGCTGGCATGAGCGCGCCGGTGATCCTGCGCAACCGGGCCTTCGCCGCCGTGTGGGTGGGCCAGTTCCTCACCCAGGCGGCCGCGCGGGTCTTTCAGGTGGGCGTGGTGTGGTGGATCGTGAGCAGCGTCGGCGGAATGAATCCCGGCCGCCAGTCCGGGGTGATCCTCATGGCCGCCACCGTGCCCGCCGTGGCCCTCGTGCCGGTTGTGTCCCGCCTCATCGCCCGGTATGACCACCGCGGCCTGCTTGCCGCGATGGCGGGGGCGGCAGGGTTATTGGCCGGGGTGGGCGCAGTACTCAGCCACAGCTGGGCGCTGCCCTTCGAGGTGCTCTGCGTTCTCGCACTGTTGCTGGCCTCCTGCCAGGCCGTCTTTGATCCCTGCCTCACCACCTCCATTCCCGAACTGGTGGATGATGAGGACATGGAGCCCGCCACCGGATTCCAGCTGGCCACCCAGTCCATCGCCAGCCTCAGCGGCGGGTTCTTGGGCCCCCTGGTGGTGGAGGCCACGGGCCTTTCCGGCCTGCTGGGGCTCTGCGCTGCGGCCTACCTGGTGGCCGCCGTGCTCATCGCCACGCGCCGTTTCCCTCATCGGGCGTCCGGCGGTCACTCGAAGGCTCAACCGGCACCCCGTCCGGGCCGCGTGCTGCGTCGGCTGCCCTCGGTGCGCCACATGCTGCTGTGCTTTACCGCCGCGAACTTCTTTAGCACGGCGGTCTTTGTGCTCCTTCCGCTCTTTGCCCGCAGCACCCTCCAGGCCACGGGGGCCACCGTCTCCGCCTTCGAGGCGGCCCTGGGCGCGGGAACCATGCTGGGGGCCGCCCTGGGGCCCCGGCTTCGGCTGCGATTGAGCACCATCGGCGGTGGCGGGCTGGCGCTGGCCGCCCTGGGGCTTGCCGCCCCGGGCCTCCTCCCACGCCCGTGGGTCGCCGTGGTGGGCCTGGTAGTGGCCGGGGCGTGCATCGGGGCCATCGGGGTGCGCTTTGTCTCCTACTTTCAGCGCCGCGTCCCGGCCGCGGATAAGCCGGCGTTCTTCGCCGTCATGCAGGCGCTCATCAGCGCCACCCTGCCGGTATCCTCCCTGGTCTTTGGCTCGCTGGGGGACGTGCTTCCGGTGCGCCTCCTGCTGTTGATTCAGGGGGCCGGGCTGCTTCCCGTGGCCCTGGCCGCCTGGCGGGTGGCCTCCCGCTTGAAAGAGGAAAAGGACAAGCGCGCATGATCGCCACCGTGCAGGACGCCCCCGCCCTGATCCGCCTGTTCCAGGAGGTCTACGGCGGCCACTACCCCCTCGCCCTGGGCCGGGATCTCGCGGAAACCCAGCGCCTCTTGGCGCTGCCCTCTACCCATTGGCGGGTGATCCGCGATGAACACGGCGGCCTGATCGCC
This sequence comes from Corynebacterium oculi, assembly GCF_001412105.1. Classification (GTDB taxonomy): domain Bacteria; phylum Actinomycetota; class Actinomycetes; order Mycobacteriales; family Mycobacteriaceae; genus Corynebacterium; species Corynebacterium oculi. The sequence continues at coordinate 145,219 of NZ_LKST01000003.1, read as the reverse complement.
TCCGCCGTGGTGCTGGTGGACACCGAGCGGCGAGTGGGGCTGCTCGGCGGGATCGCGGTGCACCCGGATCACGGCGGGCGCGGCCTGGCCCACCGTGTTTCCGCCGCCGCGTGTCAGGCCGCCTTTGCCAGCGGAACCCTGGATTCCGCCTACTCCACCGTGCGGCTGTGCTCCCCGCGCGCGCAGGAGGTGGTGATGGATCAGGGTTTTCACCCCACCGGTGTGCTGCCCGGCGCGGCCAGGTTGGCGCGGCAGGAAAGCCTGGGGTTCTTCGTGCGTCACGCGCCGGGTGCGGTGGAACGCAGGTCGGCTCCGTCGGTTCTTCCCGCCGGGCTCATGCCTCTATACTCGCGCGCCCTGCGCAATCTCTCCCTCGCGGACGCGCATCCCCCGCTGGCAAACCTGGATCACACTGCCGTTTCTCCAACACCGGCCACGGTTTCGCTGCACCCGGTGGATCAACACCGATACCTCGCCACGGCTACCACAGCCGCCGGGCTTACCGTGCACCTCGCCCTGGATCTCAACGCCGCCGCCAGTAGCGCGCACCTGCGAGAGGTGCGGCCGCACCCCGGCGTTTTGCCTCTTATCGCCCCCGCTCTCTACGCGGAGTTGCAGCGCAAGGGCATCACCTACGTGGAGGCCTCGGTGCCCCTGGATCGCACCGGCGCCGTCACCGACGTTCAAGCGTACCTGGCGGCGGGCATGGCCCCGGCGGCGTACTACCCCGCCGCCCGCCGCCGTGCCGATAGCCTCCATGACCTCGTGATCCTCGCCCACTCCCACATCGCCGTGGAGGAATGTGCGGTGCGTCCCTGCGCGGAGGTCGCCGCCTTTCTCTCCCCCAAGGAAACAGAAACAGCATGACTCCCCCTTACCTCGCCCCCCTGCGGGTTCCCGATCCGCAGGCGCTGCCGCATCTCCAAGAGCTGTGCGATCTGCGCGCCCCCTACACCCTCACCCCGGATTCCGTGCGCCTCTTCGACCTCGCCATGCAGGAGATTAACGCCTGGCACCGCGCGCGCAACGAGTTCTGGCGCAGCCTCACAGAGGCCGATCCCCATGCCGCCCCGCCCATTCCCGCCGCCTTCTTCAAGCGGCACGAAACTCTCTCCGTCCCGCGCGAGCAGGTGGCCGTGCACCTGACCTCCTCGGGCACCAGCGGGCAGAAGTCCCAGATGTTCTTCGACCGGTGGTCCATCTCCTCGGCGCAGCGCATGGTGGCGTTCATCTTTGATCACTACGGCTGGCACACCCCGCAGCAGGAGGTGGATTACCTCCTGCTGAGCTACGAACCCCAGCGCAACCTCAAGGTGGGCACCTCCTTTACCAACACCTACCTCTGCGATTTCGCCCCCGCCCGGCACGTCACCTACGCCCTGCGCTGTTGCAGTGCGGCAGGCGACACCCCCGCGCACGAGTTCGATCCCTTCGGCTCGATCCGCGCCATCGAGCGCGCAGCTGCCGACGCCGTCCCGCTGCGCATCTTCGGCTTCCCGGCCTTTCTCACCGCCATCCTGCGGCGCAGGGAGGCCCTGGGATACCGCCCGCTGCGGCTGGCCCCGGAATCCCTGGTATTCCTGGGCGGGGGGTGGAAAAACCACGCGGACAAGCAGATCCCCCGGGAGGAACTGCGCGCCCTCATCACCCGCACGCTGGGTATCGCGCCCGAGCGTATCCGGGATAGTTTCGGCTCCGTGGAACACTGCGTGCCCGTGGTGGAATGCCCCCGGCACCGCCTGCACCTGCCGGTGTGGTCCCGCGCGGTGATCCGGGACGTCGCCACGCTTGCCCCCTTACCGCACGGGCGGCGCGGATTCCTGCACCTGATGAGCCCGTATATCACCTCCGTTCCGGCGCACAGCGTGCTCATGGGGGACATCGCCAGCGCCCACCCCGCCGAGGAATGCGGCTGCGGGGCGCACACGGACTGGATCGCCCTGCACGGCCGCGCCGGGGTAAGCCGCAACCGCAGTTGCGCCATCGCCGCCGCCGAACTGTTGAAAGGACGCGCATGACTCACCTCTGGCAAGGGGAAACCCTCACCGATGACCAAGCGTTTTCCCGCCTGGATGACCTCGACGCGCTCACCCGCCAAGCGCTTGCCACCCCGCTTGCACCCCGGGTGGTTCTCGATGCCTGCGCGGCGCTCAGCGAGCAACTCGCCGCCGATTCCCCGCTGCGCGCCCGCCTGGGATTCCTCGGCCCCGCCACGCTAGACGCGCTGGTGGCGTCTCTTTCCCGCAGCACCCTTGAGAGTCGCCTGCTCCGGGAGCTGGACGATCGCGTCCACCCCAACCGCCTGGGCCGCCCGGACGCGCACCGCACAATCTACGAGGCCTGGGTTCCCCTCGGATTACTCGTGCACGTAGCCCCCGGCAACGCCCCAGCCGTGGGGGCGCTCAGCGTGGTGGAGGGGCTGCTCACGGGGAACATGAACGTGCTCAAAACCGCCAGCGGGCAGCGCGATGCCTCCGTGGCGATCCTCTCCGCGCTGGCGGAGGCGGACCCCACCGGGGCCATCGCGCGTCGCATCATCGTGCTCTCCTTTTCCTCCCGGCAACAGGACTGGCTGGCGGCGCTGTGCCGCCACGCCGACGGGATCGCCGCCTGGGGCGGCGAGGAAGCCATCGACGCGCTGCGCGCCCTGGCCCCGGCCGGGTGCCGCGTGGTGGCCTGGGGCCACCGCATCTCCTTCGCCTACCTCACCGCCCAGGCCGCCTATGATGACGCCACGCTCGACGCCGTGGTGGCGGATACCTGCGCCCTGGCCCAGCAGGCCTGTTCCAGCCCCCAGGTGATCTACCTCGACACCCAGGACTTCGCTGAGGTCACGGGCCTAAGCGAACGCCTGGCCGCCCGGCTCGGCGGCATCGCCCCCTCCGACCTCACCCCCTCCGAGGCCGAGCGCGCGGAGATCACCACCGTGCAGCGCGTGGCGGAACTAGAGCAACACCTGGGCCTCACCCAGGTCTACGCCGATCCCGCCGGGCGGTGGCGGGTGATCGCGGATCGTCGTCAAGCATTAACCGCCTCCCCGCTCTACCGCAGCCTGTGGGTCAAGCCCCTGCCCCGCGAGCAGATCGTGGAGGTGCTGCACCCCATGCGCCGCTACCTGCAAACCGCCGCCGTGACCGGTACCCCGGCCGAGGTCGCGGACCTCTCCCGCCGGCTCATCACCGCCGGGGTCACCCGCGTCACCTCCTGCGGAAGCATGATCGCAGGCTATCCTGGCGAACCGCACGACGGCCTCTACCCCCTCCAGCGCTATTCGCGGCGGGTCTCCGTGCACCGCACCGAGGAGGCATATCGCACCATCGCAGCCCTTGACGATCTCCTTCCCCAGCCCGATCCGGTGCGCCCACGGGGGCTTCCGCTCATCGGCAAGGCCGAGGTGCAGGACTCGCTGCCGCACCTGCCCGCCGCCGCCACCGAACTTCTCTTCCAGTCCGGGGGCTCCTCCGGCGCCCCCGCCCTCTCCGCCTACACCTACCGGGATTACACCGATCAGATGCGCGCGGTGGCGGAGGGTCTGCTCGCCTCGGGCTTCGACCCCGCCACCGAGCGGGTGGCCAACCTCTTTGTGGGCGGGAACATGTACGGCGGCTTCTTGAGCTTCTTCACCACCCTGGAACACCTCGGCGCCGCGCAACTGCCCATCGCCATGCCCGCCGACCCGGATTACGCCCGCATCGCGGAACTGGTGATCCGCCACCGCGCCACCACGCTCTTTGGCATGCCCTCCCACCTGTGGCGGCTGCTTCACGAGCAGCGCGAGGCGTTCCTGCGGTACGGCGGTATTCGCGCCCTCTACTACGGCGGGGAGCACCTCCACCCCACCCAGCGCGAGGTACTGCGCGAGGAGTTTGGGATCACCACCATCCGCTCGGCCACCTACGGCAGCACCGACCTCGGCCCCCTGGGATACCAGTGCCAGCACTGCACCGGCTCCGTCCACCACCTGCACGCCAGCCTCGTGGACGCGGAGGTGCTGCACCCCGACCGCGACGAGCCCATGATCCCCGGCGAACCCGGCAGGCTGGTGTTCACCTCCCTGCTGCGCACCGGCCAAAACCTACGCTGCTACGAGATCGGGGATCTGGGCCGCCTCGTGCCCAGGCCCTGCGACTGCGGCAGCCTGCTGCCGCGCGTGGAACTCCTGGGCCGCTACGGCGACGTGATCCGCGTGGGCAGCCGCTCCTTCCACTACCAGGCGTTTGTAGACGCCCTGGCCCAGCGCTGCGGCTACGCCGGGGACGTGCAGGTACAGGTGGAGTGGCGCGGCGACCGCGAGCACGTTGTGGTGCTTATCGACGCCACCGCCTGCCGCTTCTCTGCGGAGACAGCGCGGGAGGCTTTGCTTGATAACGTCCCCCACCTTAGGCTCGCCTGTAAAGAGGGGTTAATGAGCGTGGAAGCGCGCGTGATTTCCCCCGAGGAATTTGAATACGCCGCCTCTAGCCGAAAGCTGAAAAGGTTGGTGGATAGGCGGGGGTGATAAAGGGGAGCCTGGAGTATCCTTGGGGCCATTATTAAAGGAGGCTCCACACTATCTCTGTTCTATCCACGCCCCAGCACCCTGCCGTCGAGGCACGCAATGTGACTGTCTGCCAGGGTGGCGGGGCGATTCTCTCCCACCTCGATCTCTTGGCCTACCCCGGAGAAAGCATATCTATCATGGGCCGCAGCGGCGAGGGCAAGACCACCCTGCTGCACACGCTCGCCGGACTGCTCACCCCGGAGGAGGGCAACGTGTACGTCAGCGGACGCAGCCTCTCCGGGCTGTCCGCCGGGGAGTACGACACCCTGCGTCTTTCCGAGATCGGCTACGTTTTCCAGTTCTCCGAGCTGGTTCCGGAACTTACCCTAGTAGAAAACGTCATGCTGCCCCGCTATGTCCGGGGAGAGCCGCGCAAGGAGTTGCGGCGGAACGCACTGGACTTGCTGGCGAGCGTGGGTATTGACCACGATACCGCGCACCGACGCCCGGCCTTTGTTTCCGGCGGCCAGGCGCAGCGGGCGGCTATTGCGCGAGCCCTGTCCATCGAGCCCACCGTTCTGCTTGCCGACGAGCCCACGGGCGCCCTTGACCCCGCAACCTCCGAATCTGTGCTTGCCGCATTGCTGGAACAAACGCGGTGCATGGGGACATGCCTCATCATGGTGACACACGATGAGGAGGTCAGCCGCACCACGCACCGCCGTCTGGAACTTCGAGGAGGGAGGTTGCATGAGCGCTCCGCGTAATTCTGGCATGGTATGGCGCTCGATACGTCTGGGCGCCACCATCAGCCTGCGTTCCCGTTCCCTCGGACGCATAGCGGTGATCGCCGCCACCTCCGTGGCAGTGATGTTCCTCTGCCTCGCCTCCGCGCTGCCTCAGATGATCTCGGATCGTGCAGAACGCGCCGAGGCCCGCCTGCCGCGCACTGAGTTCCTTGCCGAGGAAAGCGTGCCCTACGCCCAGGTCTCTTCCCGGCTCGCCCTCCCCGAGGGGAACGAGATGACGACTTTCCTCGTGGCACCCGGCAACGCCCCGGTAACGGAGGTTCCACCGCCGCCGTGGGACTGGCGATCCTGGCGGCCTCGCTCACCACAGTGATGACCACGCAATTGGCCACGTATCTTACGGACGTCATCGACAGCAACGGACCCGGGCCCCTGGTGTCCACGAATAACGCAGAAAGCGTTATGGCTGCGGTTCCCGGCGCTATTCCTATACACGACCCCGCAAAGGAGGGCCCGCTCGTTGCCGATTGCGCCGCCCTGGCCCAAGCAAAAAAGGTGGAATTGGACTGCAATCCGGGATATAAGGTGCCCATAGACAAGGTGGAGCGGCCAGATATTGTTTCCTACCCCACGGGAGTATTTTCCTTTAATGGCACTCTCTTGGATCAACCCGTGGCACCCCAGGAAACCAATCTCCTCTATTATCCTGACCTTTCGCCAGAACAGGTGACGGAACTATTAAAGGTAGACCCCTTGGCCTTTGTGGTCTCCAAGCCGGTCAAGGACGCCGCCCGCCTTTACAGGCGCGGCCACGTAATCGAGCTGTACCGCATAGCGGGCTGGTGGACGGTGATCGCCTGCACCGTGTTCACCATCGTCGCGGCCGCCACCACGGCGTCCGGGCGCAGGCGGCTCACCGCCGCCCTGGGAGTGGTGGGTATCAATGCCTCGCTGCAACGCCGCGCCTGGTTCCTTTATGCCCTGGTTCCCCTGGTAGTGGCGGCCGGGATCAGCGCGATCACGGCCACCATCACGGACATCGCGTTCATCAACGTGGTGGAGATCAGCGAGGTTCTTGACCCCGGCCAGGTCACCGAACCGCTCCTCATCGCGGGCGCGGTGGCCCTGCTCTCCGGGGTGATCTACGCGCGCATTGCGGCTCGCGCGGCGCGCAGCCGCATAGACGTGGCCGATCTACGCTCGGAATAGGCGTGAGGACGTTTCCGCTACGCGGGTTCTCTTCCCCGCACGGCGGGAACGCTCAGGCGGCCCCTGCGGGGAGATCGCGCAACCGCGCGATGCTCTCGTCAATGCGGATCAGGTCATCGCGGCGGAGCATTTCCGCCTCGATGACCTCCAGCAGCCGTTCTGGAACGTGGTGCCTCCGCTGGGCTGCCGCCCACAAGCCCAGGTCAAGCCCGTACCAGGTGTCCCCGTAGGCACCGTTGTGCACCACTTCCCCTTTTTCTTCCTCGCTGAGAATGTCCCAGAGATATTGCAAGGCCGCTAGGGCCACCAGATCATCGGCATATAATTCCGCGAGGCGATCCCGCGTCCTCGGCTGATTCATCAGGCTGATGCTATCCATGTTGTCCTCCCGTACCGCTCTCTAAGCGGAGAGGAACCTCCACTCTCACGCTGCGATCCAGATTCAAGATTACTCCGTCTCCCATCACAGGATAGGCCGTCCGGAATATAACTTGCCCGTATCGGCGGTAATACTGCACCTCCACCATCACTCTGTGGTCTTTGAACACAACCACCTTCCGTAACGTTCTCCGATCCCCGCGCACAGCGCTCCAATCAGGGGATCGCAGGGTGCCACGCACCGCCTCTATGACATTTTCATCCGTCCAGGCCAACGGAAACTCCGTTTTCCCTACCCGATTTACCCCGTGACGGTGTCCACCCTTGCGCTCATCGTCTGGTTCCCCATCCAGCACATGCCGTGCTTCTTTCTCCCCAATAACGGGACGGGGATCGCTCGCAGAAACATCCCTGCGGCGTTCCCCAGCGGCAGTCCATAGCCAGTAAACATTCTCCATGTCCCCGAACCCCCATTCTTGAGCAGAAGATTAGCACCTCCTACCCATGCCCATGCCCCATCGCCAGCGCGGCCCGCTCCCCCGGCGGGACGATCACAAATTGCCCCATCATGCCGGAGTCCTCGTGCAGGAGCATGTGGCAGTGGTACATGTACGCCCAATGCGGATCGGGGTAGTGCCCAAACTCCACCGCCAGGCGCGCGGTGGCCCCGGGCGGCAGGGCCACGGTGTCCTTCCACCCGGAGGTGAATACCTCTACGTCCGTGCCGTCGAGGGAGAGCACCTTGAAGGTGGCGTCGTGAATGTGGAAGTTGTGGATCCAGTCGGCGTTTTCGTTGGTCACCGTCCAGATTTCGGGGCGGTCGTGGTCAATGGTCACGTCCACGCGGTTCATGTCCATGGATTGCCCGTTGATTTGGAAGGTGTTGAGCACAAACTCCCGCTCCACCGCGCCGTTCACCGCTACCTCGCGGGCGGCGTCGGGAGCCAGAACATCGGGCACAGCGGCACCCGAGGCAAGGCGATCCGCCGCCCTGATCTCTAGCAAATCAAAGGAGTCTTGGAGGCCAAAGTCCAAGCTGTACTCGTCCTCCGGCACCCCAAAGTTGTCGGGGAAGGGTGTGGAGGTGAGCGTGACGGTCTCCCCCGCCTCCAGGTTCACCACGATCTCGGCGCGCTCGCCGGGGCTGATCGGCAGGTGGGTGGCCTCGATGGGCTCGGGCAGAAAGCCGGAGTCGGTGGCCACCACGCGGAAGGGGCGTTCGTCAGAAAAGCCCAGGCGGTAGAAGCGCATGGTGGCGGCGTTGAGTAGGCGCAGCCGCAGGGTGGAGGTGGTGGCGTCAAAGTAGGCGTGGGTGATGCCGTTGACGGTGGGGGTATCGCCCTTAAGTCCAAGGTCGGGGTCGGATACCTCGTCGAGGCGACCGTCCTCATCAAACTTCTGATCCATGATGGCCAGCGGGATGTCATCCACGCCGTATTCGGAGGGCAGCGCCAGGGAGTCGGAGGCCTCGTCTTCGATGAGGATCATGCCCGCCAGCCCCCGGTAGGAGTGCAGGGCGGTGCGCTCGTGCGGGTGGGGGTGGTACCAGAGGGTTGCGGCGGGTTGTTCCACCCGCCACTGGGGCGTCCAGGTCTGGCCCGGTTCGATGGGTTGATGGGGCCCGCCGTCGGCAATGGCGGGGAGTTTCATGCCATGCCAGTGGAGCGTGGTCATCTCGTCCAGGCCGTTGTGGACGTTCATGCGCACGTCCTCGCCGCGCCGCAGGCGCAGGGTGGGGCCCAGGTGCCCGCCGTTGAAGCCCCAGGCGGGGGTGGTGGTGTCGGGGAGGATCTGCGCGTCCACAGCCCCGGCGCGCAGGTCGAAGGTGCGCACGGCGTCGATAAGCTCCCCCTGGGCCAGCTGGGGAATGGGGAGGGGCCGGGCCTGCCCGGAGTAGCCACGCGGGGTGGGTTGTCCGGTGGAGCAGGCGTGCAGCACGGGGGCGGCCGCCAGGGTCAGCATGGTGAGGCCCGCGCCGCGTAGGAATGTTCTTCTTTCCACCGTTACCTCCTGCTGGTTGGTGCAAAAACTCGCCTTCTACCCAGGCTACCCCCGGCCCCCACCCCAGGCGTTATGCTGTGCTGGTTACCGCTTTCCGCTACCCCGTCGGAGGGACCTTTTCCGTGACCACTGCTTCTACCCCTGATTGTGCCGTCGTCGTTCTGGCCGCCGGTGCCGGCACGCGCATGAAGTCCGCCACCCAAAAGACGCTGCATTGCATCGGCGGGCGCAGCCTGCTTTCCCACAGCCTGCATGCCGCCGCCGCGATCCAGCCCGAGCACCTGGTGGCGGTGGTGGGGCACCAGCGTGAGCAGGTAAGCCCCGCGGCCGAGGCGATCGCGCAGGAGTTGGGCCGCCCGGTGGTGCAGGCGGTGCAGGAGGAGCAGAAGGGCACCGGGCACGCGGTGCAGTGCGCGCTGTCCGCGATCCCGGATTTCCAGGGCACCGTGATCGTCACCAACGGCGATGTGCCCCTGCTGCGCCCGGAGACCCTGCGCAGGCTGCACGAGGCGCACACGCAGTCCCCCACCGCCGTCACGGTGCTCACCCTGGAGCTGGAGGATCCCACCGGGTATGGGCGCATCGTGCGCAACGAGGAGGGGCAGGTGACCAGCATCGTGGAGCAGAAGGATGCTTCCGACGCCGAGCGCGCGATCCGCGAGGTGAACTCGGGCGTGTTCGCCTTTGACTCGGATGTGCTGCGCTACGGGCTGGCTCACTTGGATTCCGATAACGCCCAGGGCGAGCTGTACCTCACCGACGTGCTGGGTATCGCCCGCGAGGAGGGCCACACCGTGCGCGCGCACCTGGCGGACGATGCCCGCGAACTCGCCGGCGTGAACGACCGCGTTCAGCTGGCTGCTGCGGGGCAGGAACTCAACCGCCGCACCGTGGAGGCCGCCATGCGCGGCGGGGTGACCGTGATCGACCCCGCCACCACCCGCATTGACGTCACCGTCACCCTGGGCCAGGACATCACCATCGAGCCCGGCACCCAATTGCGCGGCACCACGAGCGTGGGCGACGGCGCGCTCATCGGGCCGGACAGCACGCTTATCGACGTCTCCGTGGGCCGCGACGCCTCGGTGGTGCGCACCCACGCGCTTTCCTCCACCATTGGGGAAGGCGCCACCGTGGGGCCGTTTACCTACCTTCGCCCCGGTACCCGCCTGGGCGAGGAGGGCAAGCTCGGGGGCTTCGTGGAGACCAAGAACGCCACCATCGGGCGCGGCTCCAAGGTGCCGCACCTGACCTACGTGGGCGATGCCACCATCGGGGAGCAGTCCAATATCGGGGCGTCGAGCGTGTTCGTGAACTACGACGGCGTGGAGAAGCATCACACCGTGGTGGGCGATCACGTGCGCACTGGCTCGGACACCATGTTCATCGCCCCGGTGACGGTGGGTGATGGGGTGTACTCCGGGGCGGGTACAGTAATCAAGGAGGATGTCCCCGCGGGGGCGTTGGTGGTCTCCGGCGGGCGCCAACGCAACATCGAGGGATGGGTGGAGCGCAAGCGGCCTGGATCACCTGCCGCCCGGGCCGCCCAGCGGGCGCGCGAGGCTGAGCAATCACAGCCATCGCCGTCCGCCTCCGATCACTCCGGCACCGACCAGGAAGGTTAAAGCACAGTCCCATGACTGCTCACTGGAAGCAAACCCACAAGAACATGATGCTGTTTTCCGGGCGTGCCCACCCGGAGCTTGGTCAGGAGGTGGCCAAGGAACTCGGCATCGAGCTGACCCCCACCACGGCCCGTGACTTTGCCAACGGCGAGATCTTCGTGCGCTTTGAGGAGTCGGTGCGCGGCTCGGACTGCTACGTGCTGCAATCTCACACCCAGCCGCTGAATAAGTGGCTGATGGAGCAGCTCATCATGATCGACGCCCTCAAGCGTGGTTCCGCTCGCACCATCACCGCGATCCTGCCCTTCTACCCCTATGCCCGCCAGGATAAGAAGCACCGGGGGCGCGAGCCCATCTCCGCTCGCCTGGTGGCCGATCTGCTGCGCACGGCGGGCGCGGATCGCATTGTCTCCGTGGATCTGCACACCGATCAGATCCAGGGATTCTTCGACGGCCCCGTGGATCACATGCACGCCATGCCGATCCTCACCGATTACATCTCCGGCAAGTACTCGCTGAAGGATCTGTGCGTGGTCTCCCCGGACGCGGGCCGCGTCAAGACCGCCGAGAAGTGGGCCAACGTGCTTGGCGACGCCCCCATGGCCTTCGTGCACAAGACCCGCAGCCTGGACGTGGCCAATCAGGTGGTAGCCAACCGCGTGGTGGGTGACGTGGAGGGCAAGGACTGCATCCTCATCGACGACATGATTGATACCGGCGGGACCATCGCCGGAGCCGTGGGGATCCTCAAGGAAGCCGGCGCGCGTTCCGTGGTGATCGCCTGCACCCACGGCGTGTTCTCCGACCCCGCCCGCGAGCGCCTTTCCCAGTGCGGGGCGGAGGAGATCATCACCACCGACACCCTGCCTCAGTCCACGGAGGGGTGGAGCAACCTCACCGTTTTGTCCATCGCCCCGCTGCTGGCTCAGACGATCAACGAGATCTTTGAGAACGGCTCCGTGACGCACCTCTTCGAGGGGCAGGCCTAGTACTCACGATAAGCGGGGTGGGCGCTCCCACCCCGCTTTAGTTATGCCTTTGGCGCGGGAAGCACTCCGCCGTTGCCCTGGCGGCACAGGTGCGCCGCCATGAGCAGCGAGGCCGGGATAAACAGGAACAGGCCCAACCCCAGGGTAAAGACGGTGCCCAGGATGAATACCGCTCCACCGATCACGTAGAGGAGCGCCAGGGGGAGGAAGTTGCGCCACACCAGCGCCGAGCCCCGTTGCACCGCCTCCCCGATGCCACGGCCATCGGCCACGTACCACGTCCAGGCCAGGGTGAGCAGCTGCGTGAACACCACCACGGCGAATTGAATGAGCCAACCAAGGAACCCGCCCAGGATGTACCAGAAGCTCCGATCCTCCCCGGCGGTGCCGCTGCCCGCCGGGATCAGCGCGCCAAAAAGGTACTCCACCGCCCACCAGAACACCGAGCCCACCACGGATACCAGGATCACCTTCCAGTAATGCGTGTTCTGGAAGAAATGCCGGTAGCCGATCTTCTCCCGGCTCACCTGGGCCAGCGCCCCGGCGTAGAGGCAGGGAGTAATCAACAGCGGGATCAGGGAGATGCCCGGTCCAAAGCCCTCGGGAAGTTCCATCTCCTGCGGCCATTCGAAGGTGAACTCCCGGCCGAGCAGCGTCTCTGCGCCCCACAGGATTACCCCCAACAGGATCAAGGTGGCGAGCAGCGCGATAAACATCAGGAGGGTGCCGAGTATCCACACCCGTGGGTTATGCCAGGCGGTAGAAAATCCCCAGTTCATGGCCTCTAAGATATTGAGCCTGCCGCGCTTTGTTCCCTTGCGTGTGTTCTTTTGCGCCTGGGCGATGGACTCGCCCCGATCCTCAAAACTCACCGTAGATTCATTCCTGTTTTCTATCCTTGGATAATTCCCGGCAATGGTAACGCCGCCCCGGCGCCCCCCACAAGGGCAAGCGGCGCCTTTGCCCAATCCAGGCGGCAGTGCTAGCCTTGGGCTTTGTCTCGGCGAGGGCCTGCGGGCCGTTATCGACGCGATTGTGAGTATCACCTTAAGGTTTATCCTGCGGAGACTCGGCGAGCGCACGAGTGGGCCGCAGTTTTTTATTGCGGTCGGCTCCCCTGTGACTATTCAAGAACTACCGATGGGAGACCCCTCATGGCTAAGTACCCCACCCTGGAAGCCCAGAACCGCACCGAGTTTGGCAAGGGCGCCGCGCGCCGCCTGCGCCGCGCCTGGCAGATCCCCGGCGTGATCTACGGCCCCGAGCTGGCCGAGCCCGTACACTTTGCCGTTCCCCTGCTGGAGATGCAGGCCCTGGTGCGCAACAACGGCGTGAACGCCATCGTGGAGATGGACATCGACGGCGAGAAGTACCTCACCATGGTCAAGCACGTGGATCAGAACGTGCTCACCCTGGACATTGACCACATTGACCTCCTGGCCATCAAGCGCGGCGAGAAGGTTGAGGTGGAGGTTCCCGTGGTGCTTGAGGGCGAGCCCGCCGCCGGCACCATGTCCATCCAGGACGCCGACGTGCTCCTGGTGGAGGCCGACGTGCTCAACATCCCCGAGGAGATCACCGTCTCCATCGAGGGCCTGGAGGTGGACACCAAGATCACCGCCGGCGAGCTGAACCTGCCGGAGGACATCACCCTGGTGGCCGACGAGGAGACCGTGATCGTCTCCATCACCTACCCCGAGGTGGACGAGGAGCTGGAGGAGGCCGCCGAGGCTGCCGAGGAAGGCGGCGCGGAGGCCGGTGCCGAATCCGCCGAGGAGACCGAGGAGTAATCCCCCTCCCCTGCTATCCCGGTGCGCACCCCGCACCGGGATTTTTCTTGGTCTGCGCTACCCTCAAAAACCATGACTACCTCCCTCGTGGTGGGGCTGGGCAATCCCGGCCCTCGGTACGCCCGCACCCGGCACAACCTCGGCGCGATGGTGCTGGAGGAATTGCTCTCCCGACGCCCCGGTGCCCGGCTGAGCGTGCACCGCAAGACCAACACGGAGGTTTACTCCCAGGGTGGCCTGATCTTGGCGCGCCCGCGCTCCATGATGAACCTCTCCGGCGGCCCCGTGTCCGCGCTGGCTGGGTTCTTCCGGGTGGCCCCGGAACGGATCGTGGTGCTTCACGACGAGCTCGACATGGACTTCGGGCAGGTCAAGGCCCGCCCCGGCGGGGGCGATCACGGGCACAACGGCCTGCGTTCCATCACCAAGGCCCTGGGCACCCGGGAGTACGTGCGGCTGAGCTGCGGGATCGGCCGCCCACCGGGGCGCATGGACCCGGCGGCTTTTGTGCTCAAACCCTTCTCCCGCACAGAGCAGGAGCACCTGCCGATTCTGTGCGCCGACGCCGCCGATGAGGCAGAAAGGGTGCTAACCTAAGAAACTATGCGCCTGGCCACATTGCGATCTCCCGATGACGGCACCCACGCCTCCCTCATTCACCCCGATCTCACCTCCGCCACCGTGCTGCCCGATTACCCCACCGTGCGGCATCTCCTAGAACAGGAGCACTGGGAGGAGATCGCCCGCACCGCCACCGGCCCGCAGCGCATCGTGCGTCCCGCCGACCTCGCCCCCGTGATCCCCCGCCCCGGGAAGATCATCTGCGTGGGCCTCAACTACGCCCGGCACATCGAGGAGATGGGGCACGAGCGCCCGGACGTTCCTACCTTCTTCATCAAGTTCCCCGAGGCCCTGGCCGGGCCTTACGACGACGTGGTGCTGCCGCCGTGGGCGCAGCAAGCGGCGGACTTCGAGGGGGAATTAGCTGTGATCGTCGGTAAGCGGGCGCGCCGCGTCACCGCCGCCGAGGCCACGGAATACATCGCCGGGTACGCCATGATGAATGACTACTCCCTGCGGGATTATCAGTACCGCACCCTGCAATGGCACCAGGGAAAGTCCCTGGAAAAGTCCAGTGGCTTTGGCCCCTGGCTGACCACCCGCGAGGATTTCCGGCCCGGTGCGCTCTTGCAGACATGGCTCAACGAGCATCCCATGCAGAAGGCTCCCACGGACGATCTGGTGTTCACCCCGCAGGCGTTGATCGAATACCTCAGCCACCTGTACCCGCTGGAACCGGGCGACGTGATCGTCACCGGCACCCCGGCGGGCGTGGGCCACGCGCGCTCCCCCAAGCGTTATCTACGAGACGGCGATACCGTGCGAGTGCGCGTGGAGGGCCTGGGCGAGATTGCCAATACCACGATCTTTGAAAGGGAGTAATGCGCGTTTCCAAAGCGATGGCAACCAAGGTGATCTGGATATTGGTTCTCGCTCTCATGCTGGCGGGCGAGGCGAACGATGGTATTGACGCCCGCCATCACTTCCTTTCCCCCACGCTGGGAGTTATTACCATTGCCGCCACCGTGGCATGGGCGCTCTGGGGATTTTATATAAGCAGAAGCACGCGGGCGGACGTCTTTATCAAGCAGACCTTTACTTTGCTCTTGCCTATCTTCCTCTTAGTAGCCGCCATGAACATCAGCTTTTGGTACTGGATCGGGCTTTTGTTCTTTATATTCCTTGTATGGGCACTACTAGTAAGTAATGAAGGCTTCCTCACCTGGGCAAAGAACCTCGAATCAGAGAACACGGAGGGATAGAAAACATGCGCGGCTATAAAGCGATCTTGTTCAATATCGTCTGGTTGGTGGCCGTGGCTCTCCCCGCCTTTGGGACGGCGGACGAGGGAATGAATAAGCAGTACCACTCCCTGTCCACCGTCATCGGAGCGTTCGCTATGGCGGCGGCCGCCGTGAGCACCCTGTGGGCGGTACGCAATGTCTTTCACACCAGCCCGGATAGGTTTATCCAGGAGACGTTCCTGGTGTTCGCCTCGATCTACGCGATCGAGGCCACCCTGTACATCGGCGGCCGGGAGTGGATCGCCATTGTGTTCTGGCTGGCCGTGGTGTTCATGCTCCTGGTGAATAACGCGCGGTTCCTCGCCTGGGCCCGAGGCCTCGACGAGGAGGCCCGGGTTAGTTCTGCGGAGGCTGCGGCGGACGGCCGCTCGGCGGGGTAGCGCCGTCGGCACCGGGTGACCCTGCCGGGGGCTGGCCCTGCGGCGGGGTGCCGCCGGGGCCACCCGGTCCGCCGTCACCGGGGCCGCCCTCGCCAGGCATGGGCGCGGCGTCGCTCATCTCTTGCTCGGTGGTGGGGTCGATGGCGACGTCGATAGTCAAGGTGTAGCCGCCCTGCACGGAGCCGCTGACGGCGGGCACCTGATCCTCCCACCCGTCGCTGAACACGTTATCGGTTTCCAGGGTGATGGCCGCGAAGTTGGACACGGAATCCGTGTAGCGGGAGTCCGCGTAGGTGGCGGTGGCCACCTCCTCGGGCACCACGAGTTGGGAGGTGAGCACGTTGTTGTTCACGTCCGTGATGGAGGCGGAGTCCGGGAATACCTCGAAGTGGAGGTGCGGCCAGCGCCCGGCGTAGCAGCCGGGGACGATGGTCTGGAAGGTCACGGTCCCCTTGCTGTCTGCCACCTGCACGCCGCGCAGGTAGGTTTTTTCCAGCAGGGCGTCGTCATACATGGAGTAGCGTCCCTCGGCGTCGCAATGCCAGATGTACACGGCGGCCCCGGCGTAGGGGGCGTTGTTGTTGGAGAGGTCGATGAGGTTCATGGTCACGGTGAGCGGCACGCCGTCGGCGGTGGCTCCCCCGCCGATGGAGGAGCGGATGTCGGAGCGCTCCACCCCGCTGATATCCAGCACGTCCGGCCCGTTGGAGCCGTCGCCGGGGTAGGGCCCCGCGGTTTCGGTTTTCATCTCTGCGGGAACGCTGGTGGCACCGGCCTCTCCCGTGGAGGTGGACGCGGCGCCGGTGCTGCTGGAGGAACCGGAGTCTGGCGCGCAGGCGGCCAGGGCAAAGACGCCGGCGCCCAGGCCCAGGCTGCCCAGGATCTTGCGGCGGCTCATCCGGTGCCGAGGTCAAAGGCCAGGCCCTGATCCTCGGGGCCTTCGTTTTGTCGGTCGAGGCGGCGGCCCTCGAAGGTGTGGATCTTGCCGTCGGCGGCGGGGCCGCGATCTTCGGCGGAGGGATAGGGGCGGAAACGGAACACGGAGAGGTCCTTCTCATGGGAAACGGTGGAACGTCCCTCATGGTACGAACCTACTCTGTATGGTTACCGAGTGCTTCCTGTGAGTTTACCGAGCGATTGCATCACCTCTGCTGCCGGTGCCTCCCGCGCCTCCCGATAATTCTCCCCCGCCAGGCAATAAGCGTAATCCTCCTCCCCACGCAGGGGCTTGAGCAGAGCGTTGAAGTGCGGGTAGGAGGGTGGAAGGTCTGGGTGGGAACGGGTAAAGGCCGTGGCCAGGCCCCGTGCATAACGCCCGGAGAAGGCGCGAGTGGATACCGCTTCCGCCTCCCCGCGCGCCAGCAGCGCCCGGTTGGCCGCCGAGGTGCCCGCCTCCGGGCACCGCAGAAAGGCCGTTCCGCAGGATACCGCGCGCACGCCCGGCCAGGTCAAAGCCTCGGCCACCGTCTCCGGTGTGGAAAGCCCCCCGGCCGCCACCAAGGGTGTTTCCGGTACCACCCCGTACACCGCCGCCACCAACTCGCTCAGCGGGCGGGTATCCGGCTGCTCCATCACCGTCCAGGTGGAGCGGTGCCCGCCCGCTTCCGGCCCCTGCACCACCAGCGCGTCCGCCCCCGCGCCCGAGGCCACGGCGGCGTCGCGCTCGTTGGTCACCGTCACCCACGCCTCCACTCCATAAGAGTGCAGGCAATCGATCTCATGCGGGGAGAAGATGCCAAAGGTGCTGCTCACCACGGCGGGGCCGTGACCGGCCCGGGCGGCGTCGATAAGCACCCCGAACTTTGCGTCCCAGCCCATCGTGTAATCCACCGCCGGAAGCCCCGGGGTGGGCAGGATCGGCGCGAGCGAATCGGCTAAAGCCTCCAGCGGGCCGAGGTCCCGGTACGGCTGCTGCGGGCAAAAGAGGTTCACGCCGTAGCGCGGGGCCGTGACCTCCTGCATGTCCTGGGAAAGCTGCTCCGCGCTGATCGTCCCGGAGGCCAGGAAGCCCAGGCCACCGACGCTCGCCGCTGCGGAGACCAGCGCCGGGGCGGAGGGGCCACCGGCCATCGGGGCCGCGATGATGGGCGTAGAAATATCGTCAAGGAGGCTCATGCCCGACCAGCGTATGTGAAAGAATGAACCAGTGGCAGTTATCTCTCGGATCATGGACATTTTCCGCTCCCCCCGCGCCGCGCAGGAGGCCCACCTCCACGGGGCGCAATGGCTCATCATCGGGCTCGGCAACCCCGGCCCCCGCTACGCACACACCCGGCACAACGTGGGCTACCTGGCTATCGACGCCCTCCGGGGCATCACCCCCCTGCTGCCCTACCCGGGCGCACCCGCCACCGCCTGCCGCACCACCATCGACGCCATCCCCGTGGCCCTGCTGCGCTCCACCACGTACATGAACGAATCCGGGCAGGCCGTGGCTCCGCTGGCCCGGGAACTGGGGCTGCCCCCGGAACGCATCGTGGTGCTCCACGACGAACTCGACCTCCCCACCGGCACCACCCGTCTGCGCCAGGGCGGGGCGGAAAACGGGCACAATGGGCTGAAATCTCTCAGCGCGGAACTGGGCACGCGCGATTACCTGCGCGTGCGCATGGGAATCTCCCGCCCCCCGAAAGGAACCCCCGTGGTGGACTACGTATTAGGCACGATGGACGATACCCCGGAACTGCACTCCGGGATCGAGCACGCCGCCGAGGCCGCGCGGCTCATCGTCAGCCAGGGGCTCGCCCGCGCCCAGAACGAGATCCACCGACGCTAAATTACTTGACGACGCCCCGCTACGGGCGCGCCGCCTCCCGCTCCAACTCCCCGATCATGCGCACCAACGTATCCACCGAGCGCTGATTCGGGCTAAACACGCCCTCGCGGACGTCGGTAAAAATGCTGAAATCGAGCTGGGTCCGCAGCATGGGACACTGGAAATTGGCCATGATCGCGCGCCAATGCTCCACCGCGCGGATACCGCCCGTGGCGCTATAACCAATGAAGCCGATGGGCTTGCCCTGCCACTCCGCACCCAGGGAATCCACGGCGTTCTTCATCGCACCCGGCACCGAGTGGTTGTACTCCGGGGTGACAAAGAGGAACGCATCGCAGGCGTCAATGGCACGCGACCACTCCTGCACCTGCTCATTCCCATACTCCTTGTTGGCCATCGCGGGCAGCACCTCGGAGGCATACAGGGGTAGGTCAAAGTCCTTGAGGTCAATCAGGGTGAACTCGGTGGCCTCCTTCTCCGGCTGCTCCCGCGCCACTCCTAGCGCCCACTGGCCAACCTGATCTCCCAACCGCCCCTCGCGGATGGAACCAACAATGATGCCGATCTTCATGGCACTCCTTTTCTGCTGTGGTATAGCGACCCGCTCAGCCTACCCTGCGGAGCGAATGAGGGTGGACTGAGCCACAGAGCATGGAATACCAGGGAAAATATACGAACTATACCACCCGGTTGGGGGTGATTTTTCAGAATCTTTACATAGACCATTGACCAAGTGGTGTGTGGCACATAAGTTAATTTTTGCCCATAAGGACACCCTAACCCTCCTGTGGGAAAGGTCTTGATATGAAAGCAAAAAAGATCAGCTCTGCGCTCCTCACGGTAGCCACTGCTGCCGCTCTTCTTGCCCCGGCCTCGTACGCCGCCCAGGGATACCGAGGCACCAAAACGCATGGCTGCCAGGCATACATTGACGGTTCGAAAGCCTGGACCAACTGTCAGCCGGCCACGAAGGGCGGCCAGGTGTCCACCAAGGTCTGGTGCACGGCACAGCCCACTCGGCTCAGCAATTGGTCCTACGTGGGCGTCGGATCGAATGTTACTCGCATCGCCACCGTAGGCTGCGCCTCCAACGTCCACAGCGGCCAAACCCTCTGGCAGTAACGGCTAATTAAGGAGGACATGGTGCGCTCACGCCTCATCACTCATCTCATCGCGGGATTACCCATCCCCGCGATATGGCTCATCTTCTGCCTCATCATGAGGGACGTCTGGTTTACCTCTTATAACGGTCTCACCATGTCCCTATGGACTCCCCTGGTCTTTACCGGTGGAATCATCTGTGCCATCGCCGCCTGGCAGGAGGCCAGCCGCCTTGCCCATCACAGCACGGCGATCTGGCTGAGCACACCGCGCTCCTGGTTCGTGGTGCGCCTCCGGGAAATCCTCGGAGGCTACCTCCTCTCCGTTCTGCTCCCCACCCTGCTTTCCCAGGGAGCCATGCTCCTCATCGGGGCTATCCTCTCCCTTCCAGGGTACCTCGATCTTCGCTACGGAGCCTATGCCCTGGCCTTTAGCTTCATACTGTATTTATTAGGTGCGCTCACCGCCCACCTGCGCTTCGGCCCCCTGCGCAGCGCGATCATCGCCCTATTTCTTGGCCTCTACGCCGGCATGTACATCGCACTCACCACGGCAGAAGTGGACACCTGGGATGTTTTCCGTCCTTCCTCGTGGGAAGTCATTGTAATTTGCGCATTCATTCTGTTCATCGCGGTACCGCTTACCACGGCTCGCCGCACCATCACCGCGCGGGCCTCCCGTACCACCGCCATCGTGGGCGTCGCCCTCACCGTCGCCGCGATTTTCAGCATGGGTGGCGTGCAGACCAGCGGCTACGTCCGCACGGACTATGAGAATATCCTCTGCGAGGATTCGGGCGAGGACACCCTGTGCATTTGGCGGGAGGACTCCTTTAAGTGGGACGATATTCGCGCTTATCTTCAGCGCACCCGCGATCTGCGCGCGGCAGCGGGATTACCCGCCACGCCCATTCTTGCCATTGAGCCGGGTATCCCCCAGGATCGCGCCAAAACCCCGGAGGAGGTGGAAAAGAAGGAATACCTCCTCACCTATATCTTTGCCCTCGGCGGGAATACTCCCAGCTGGCCCGCCGCCCAGAGTTTTGCCGATTTTCTCCGCCAATGGCCGGACGCCTGCTCCCTCGAAGCACCGGAGCAGTCCGATCTGCTCTATGACCTGCTGACCAATTTCCTCTACGGGGACATCGCCTACACCGGCTTTAGCACCTCCGATCCCGAGCGCGATGGCACCCGCCTGGATTATTCCCGGGAACTCGCCCAGCTCAGCGAGGAAGAACAACTCACCCGCCTAGCCTCCGCGCTCTCTTCCTTTACCGCCACCTGTTCCTATGACCCCGAGGAGTTTCGTGCTCATGGATAATCACCCCGCCTTCTCCTGCACCGGGATCGTCGCCGGTTATCGCCGCAAGGAAGTGCTCCACGGCCTTAGTTTTGATATTCCCGCCCACTCCATCACGGGCCTGCTCAGCCCCAACGGTGCTGGCAAGAGCACCCTGCTACGGATTCTGGCCAACATCGCCTCCCCGAGTGCCGGTGAGATCCGCATGGGCGGCCTTAATCCCGCCCTGCGCTCAGAGCGCAACGATATTCGCCGTAACCTGGGGTTCTTGCCGCAGAACTTCTCCGTGGACGAGCGCATGAGCGTGCAGGAGTTCGTGCGCTACTGCCTATGGATGCGGGAATACCCCGCCGCGCGGCGCGCGGAGGCCGCCGAGAGCGCCATCGCCGCCGTGGGCCTAGAGAACAGCAGTGACACGCGGATCAAGGAACTCTCCGGGGGTATGCGCCAGCGGGCAGGCATCGCGGCGAGCATCGCCGGTTCCCCCAAGTTCATTATTCTGGACGAACCCACGGCTGGCCTAGACCCGGAGCAGCGCTACGAGTTCCGCCAGTTACTCTCCCGCCTGCGCGATCAAGACGATCCCCCCACGATTCTGCTCAGCACACACCTAGTGGAGGACGTAGCCTCCTGCGCGGATCACATTCTGGTACTAGGCGAGGGCACCATTCGGCACAGCGGCCCGGCACGAGCACTCACCGACTCAGGGGACCGCTCCATCGACGCCCTGGAAAGCGCCTATCGCAGGCTGCTCAGCGGGATGAAGAACACCACGACGCCGGAAGCCTAAGCCATGTACCGCAGTTTCCTCTCTTCCCGGCGGGTTTATACCGCCCTGGCGCTTAGCGCCGTGGCCTGCGTGCTACTACTCCTGCTCTTTCCCACCTCGTATGGCATTTATGGTGCCAACGGTATCCGCGATACCCCGCTTACCCGTCTACTCCCAGTGGTATTGGGCGCGCTCGCGGCTAGCACGGTACACCCGGTGGCCCCCGCGATGGAGGCCACCGCTCCTACTCGCCTGCTGCGGATACGTGTACTCAGCCTCGGCGGGATCATGCTCACTCAGTTTCTACTGCTTATTATCAGCATGGCGACCATACAGGCCATCGCGGGCGTCGGCCTCACCGCCCGCGATGTAGCCATGTATCTTTCCGCCACCGCCTTCTGGCAGGGGCTATGCTGCCTGAGCGCGGCTTTCTCCTCCCGCATGGTGGCCTGGGCCCCGCCCCTAACCGTGCTGCTCTTCCTGCTTTTATACCCCTGGCGGGACATCGATCACCCGGTGGAGTGGAACATATTGCTCACGATCAATCCGTTCACCGTGACGCTCGGAGGGTTCTTCCTGCTTGGCGGCCTGCTCGCCCTAGGAACGGTGGACACCGCCAGGCTGGACGCCCGTCGCTAAGCAAAAACCTACCTGTACAACTCCTGCCCGATGATCTTGCCGATCTCCATGCTGCCGTTGATCGAGGGGTGGTTGGTGAGGTTGGTAGGTACCGCCGGGTCATACATACCTACCACCCACCTGTCCTCGGGTTTGGGGGCGCAGGTGCCGTGCCTCCGGGTGAGTTCCAGGGTGTCGATGAAGCGCAGGCCGTTGGCCTCGGCGGCGTGCCGCGCGGCGTTGCGCAGGTGATCCTGAATGAGGTCGGCCCCAGGGGCGGGCAGCGCCGCAGGCTGATCGGGCACGGGATTGATGAGGCACAGGCGATCGTCGGCGGCCATTTCCGGGTATCCCGCGATGACCACTTCGGCGTCGGGGGCGGCCTGGGCCACTCGATTCTTGATCGTGGCGTACACGCCCTGCATCATGCTGGGGGCCAGGTTCTGCGCGTTGGCGATGGAGGCGGCCACGTCCACCCACTGGAAGGTGTCGAGGCCTCCGTACATAATCACCACGCGCTCGGTGCCGGGGCCGATGTTCCCGGCGAGGATCGCCTCCTCCACCACGGCGGGAAGTTCCACCAGGGGCATCATGCCGCCCGTTCCGTTGCAAGACCAGTCCGCCAGGCTTTTATTCGTGGCCTGTGCCGCGGAGTGTGGCCAGTTGCGGGTGTCCTTCTTGCAGGTGGGTTTGAGCTGGTAGCCGTTTTCCGTGTGCTCACCGTTACCGGGAGCGATGGGGCCGATGGCGGTGAAGGAATCACCAAAGGTAACAATCTGCTGCGCACCCTCCGGCGGGGTGCCCCAGACGGCGGGCACGGCTGAGCCGAGGGACATCGCGGGCTGAGCGGTGGCGAGAGGAGCGCTCGCCATGACGATGCCGAGGGCAACGGCGGCCGCTTTCCGCACGAAAAGGTTTTTCTTCATGAACGTTTTCTTCATGAACGTATAGTATAAGACCATTGGGTTTTGGTAAACCTCACGGAGCGCCTTCGCCGTGATCGCCGGCTTGGACGCTGGGAGACCCACCCTCACGAGGCATTAACCCTGAACACACATCATCAAGCCTCCGAGCATATAGAGACCATATAGAACAGGCAATCACCCGCTAAATCGCGCCCGGGGGAAGAGAATGCCTACGCCATGCCAACCCGGTGGCTAACGCCAAAAGCACCAGGCAGAGTTCCCACGGAATCACCCACTCCTTAGCGGTGGAGAAGTACTGGGAGAATGCCGCCTCCGGGGCGAGATGCTGGGCCAGCACAATGGTGACCATGAGCGCTCCGGGGGCGAGGACAGACCACACCGCTCCGGCGGCATAGAGCGCCACCACCCCCAGCAAACCTAACACCACAGGAGTCCCCAGCAAGGGCAGAAGAGGAGGAATACCTGTATAGCGGGCATCAACGTAAAGGTGCCACGCCACCGCAGCAAGGCTGGGAAGAAAGCCCACCCCTAAGGAGAAAATAGTGTGTACCACCCGTGAACATAAGGAACCCACCGCCTCCCGGCCGGAGAAACGCGGGACGCACACCAGCGGCAGGCACATGGCGAGAAAGGCGGGAAAGATTTCCGGGGCTCCCACTGCCCGCGTGGGTTGACCCGGCTCCACGCTTACCCCCACCGAGACCGTTGCCAACGCCACCGAGGCAGTCATGGCTACCAGCACGAGCACAAGCGTCGCAGGAATACCACGCACATGCATAAAGCCCCGCACGACCCCGCTCATGGGGTGCCATCCCAACGGCAGGCGTAAATATCCTCCTCGTGGCGGGCCATGATGGACTCCACCTCTTGGGCCGAGAACCTCACCCCGGCGCTCCAGGAGTCATCGAGCAGGGCCTCGTACTCAGCCAGATACAAAACATTATTTCTGAGGTTCATCACGGCATCGCGATTCCGCCCTCCTTCGACCACACACAGCCGTGAGCAATAAGGGAATTAACTGCGCTGTAGGCCACCCCTTCCTCCGTGGAGGCTGGAATGGTGTTTACCGAAAAGGGGCCGGTGAAGATGTCCACAAAACCCTCCCCTGCGCGAGAATCATCGCGGTCCACCACAGCGCGATCATTGACCTCGCGGAGGCTCTCACCCAGCCCCGCCTGCCGCAGGCGAGTCACCACCGCATCCACGTCCGCCTGAGCCGGAAGGTGCGCGGCGTGCAGGCACACCTGCACCCCCTGATTCTCATGGCATCGCTGCTCTAGCCCGGGATCTACCACATAGATCTCCGGGCGCCACACAAAGGCGGTAGCCACCACGGCACACAGCGCCAGGCCCCAGGTGAGGTGGCCTATGCCCCCACGCAACCTGGATTGCACCAGGTAGCCCAGAAAAAGCACCGCCACCACCGTGGCTAGCACCGCAAAGATCGCCGTAAAAGGGCTGGTGACAAAGCGGGTATCCGCCTCAACCCCACGCACGGGAACCACCAATCCCCAGGGCCGCCACAATGGTTCCACCGTGATCCCCAGAAGCAGGAAAGTCACGATAACCACCAGGGGTACCACCATCATGCGGCCCACGAGCATTCCCACGGCATACCCACAGCACGCGAGCAGAGCTATACCCGCGACCGCGATCATGACGTCGGTAAGGTGTATGTGGCCCCAAGAGGCGTAACGCGCACCCCGAATAAATACGGGAAGCAGCCCCACCGCGTACCCGATGAGAGAGAAAGCCGTCACCGCGCCCGCCTGCGTGAGAAAATCCCACGCCCCTGCACGGGGATGCACCGGGGTGTGCAGCATCGAACCTCGTGGGTGGGTCAGCACCGCCAGGAAAGCACTGAGACCGACCAGCGCGGTACCCGGAAGCCACAGTCTTTCATGGAGGGCCACGGAGAGGTGCTGCCATACCGGGAAACTTGTGTGCAAGAGATCCATCGTGGCCAGAAAACCTCCCACCGCCATGAGGAGGAAAGGCGCGAGGACGTGCGTCTTAGGCGGGGAAACCATGATCTTCCCCTCTCCCCAGGACAATGCGTTCATAAAAGGCCTCGAAGGAGGAACCGTACCCCTCGCTGGTTTGCTGCGCCAAGAGATCCCGGCTGCTGCCGGAGGCCTGAATCTTCCCTTCCGAAAGAATCGCCACCTGGGCCTCCATAGCCTGAATATCCTCCGTGAGGTGGGTTGACATCACCACGGAGGTGCCCAGCCCCGCGATCATCCGGCGCGTCCTCATGCGCTGAGAAGGATCTAAGCCCACCGTGGGTTCGTCGAGAAGCAATAGCGAGGGATCGTTGATGACCCCCGCGCCAATAGCCACCTGCTGCAGCTCCCCTCCGCTGAGGGTACGTACCCTGTGTCGTTGAAGTGCGCCCAAATCCAGGCGCTCCACCGCCGTATCCACCCGGCGCGGGATCTCCCCACGCGGCACCCCACTCAGCCAGGCGGGGTAGCTGAGAAGATCCCGCACCCGTGCGAGACCCGGCAGACTGGGGTTTTGTGGAACGTACCCTATGCCGGAACCGCCCTCCGCAAAGGTAATAGCGCCTTCCTGCACCGGGAGGATACCCGCCAGGCATTTGATAAGGGTGCTCTTGCCGGAACCATTGGGACCCAGCAGCACGGTGACGCCGCTGCTCACCTCCCAGTCCAGCCCGCAGAGAACCTCCGCCTTCCGATAGCGGAAGGAGAGCCCCTTGATGCTCACACAGGCCAAAAGAGTCTCCTTATCTAGAGGCACGTGGTGGTACGCGCTGACTGCCCAAATGCCCCGCTGCTGGAACTGAACTCCGAGTAGTACTTCCCCTTGCCATTACCGCAAGAGCCATAGATCATGCTCACCCTGCCATGAATCCCTTAGAGCCCACTATGTCATCGGGGAAGTTACTGCGATCTTCCTTGATCCGACCGGTACCCCACAGGGCGTTACCGCAACCCGCCCGGCCCACCGTGGCATCGTTAGCGGCATCGGGAACATCAGTACGAATGTGGCACCCTCCGGCGGCATGGGCTGACTCCACCCCGGCCACGAACATCCCCCCAGCCACAGCCATCACCGCGGCAGCGGCCGATGCGATTGGCTTGTATTTTTTGCTGATTAGCATCGCAAATACCTCCAAAGTATGAGGAAATTACTTCCCTAAAGCTAGAGGCCTACCCCCCATCAGTCCATAAAAAATGATATGCGCCACTGACATTCGATGCCACCCCACCGCCCCCGCACCACCCCCGCTGGGTACCCTAATACCCTATGAGCACCGCCGCAGAAGCCTTCCGCCGCCGCACCTTCGCCGTGATCGCCCACCCGGACGCCGGCAAGTCCACCCTCACCGAGGCATTAGCGCTGCACGCGCACATGATCGCGGAGGCCGGCGCGGTACACGGCAAGGCCGGGCGCAAGTCCACCGTCTCGGACTGGATGGAAATGGAGAAGGATCGCGGTATCTCCATTGCCTCCTCGGCCCTGCAATTCGAGTACTCCCCGGACGGCCACGAGGGCGAGCCGTACATGATTAACCTGGTGGACACCCCCGGCCACGCGGACTTCTCCGAGGACACGTACCGCGTGCTCATGGCGGTGGACGCGGCGGTCATGCTTATCGACGCCGCCAAGGGCCTCGAACCCCAGACCCTTCAGCTCTTCCGGGTGTGCAAGGCGCGCGGCCTGCCCATCATCACCGTGATTAATAAGTGGGATCGCGTGGGCCGCTCCCCCCTGGAGCTGGTGGACGAGATCGTCTCCGAGATCGGGCTGCAACCCACGCCGCTGTTTTGGCCCGTGGGCGAGGCCGGAGACTTCCGGGGGCTAGCCCGGGTGGAGGACTCCGGCGAGGTGAGCCAATACATTCACTTCACCCGCACCGCAGGCGGGGCCAGCATCGCCCCGGAGGAACACTACGATCCCCAGGCTGCCGCCGCGCGCGAGGGAGACGTGTGGGATACCGCCCAGGAGGAGGCCGAGCTGCTGGCGGCGGACGGCGCCCTGCACGATCAGGAGCTCTTTGAAAACTGCGAGACCTCCCCCCTCATCTTCGCCTCCGCCATGCTGAACTTCGGCGTGCACCAGATCCTCGATACCCTCTGCGCCCTGGCCCCCGCCCCCCGCGCACGGAATGCCGATGAGAAGGCCGTGGCGGCGTCAACAAGCGCGATGGATACCCACCGCGAGGTGACCGATCCGTTCTCCGGGGTGGTGTTCAAGGTGCAGGCGGGCATGGATCGCAATCACCGCGATACGCTGGCCTTCATGCGCGTGGTGTCCGGGGAGTTCGAGCGCGGAATGCAGGTCACCCACGCGCAATCCGGGCGCGCCTTTTCCACCAAGTACGCGCTCACGGTGTTTGGCCGCACCCGCGAGACGGTGGAAACGGCCTTTCCCGGTGACATCGTGGGCCTGGTCAACGCCGGCGCACTAGCCCCCGGAGACACAATCTTTTCCGGGCGCAAGGTGCAGTACCCGCCCATGCCGCAGTTCGCCCCCGAACACTTCCGCACCCTGCGCGCGAAGTCCCTGGGCAAGTACAAACAGTTCCGCAAGGCCCTCGATCAACTCACCGCCGAGGGCGTGGTGCAGATCCTGCGTAACGACGCCCGCGGCGACGCCGCCCCGGTGATGGCGGCGGTGGGCCCCATGCAGTTCGAGGTCATGCAGGCCCGCATGCTCAACGAATACGGAGTAGAGACGCAGGCCGACCCGGTGCCCTACAAGGTGGCCCGGCGCACCGACGCCGAATCCGCCCCCGGCCTGGGCCGCCAGCGCGGCGTGGAGATCTTCACCCGCACGGACGGGGAACTGGTGGCGCTCTTTGGCGATAAGTGGAAACTGGCCTTTGTGCAGCGCGAACACCCCGAATTCACCCTGGAACCGATGGTGGCGGACGATTAATCATGCGGTGGTTTCGGCGGCGCACCACCCCTCCCCTGCCCCGCGCTCCGCGCGAGGCCGTGAAGATTCTAGCCGCGCACCTGCACGTGCACACGGCGGAGTCCCTGGTGGTACTCACCACCTCCCCGGCAGCGCTGCGGGAGGCGAGGAAAGCCCTCGAAGCAGGCGCGGCGGCGCGCCTGGCCTGCCCGGATTCCCGGGACGTCACGCTCATGCCCGGCGAGGGCAATCCATCACTTGACCCGGACGAGGGGTGGCTGATCCCCCTGCCTGCGGAATCACGAGAGTTTCTGAGCGCCCTCACCACGGATCAACCCGGCGCGTGGGAGGTGCCGGGGACGAACGTGGGGGTGGTGGCGGAATAAACCCCCGAGAATACAAAAAGTGCTCCCCGGTACGCGTACCCGGAGAGCACTCAACACTATCAAATAGCGTACGCTTCCTACTCCTCGAAGCGCTGCACCACGTAGGAGCCGTCCTCTGCCTGGGCGATGCCGATGCCGATCTTGTTCAGCTCGGGGTCAAGCAGGTTCTCGCGTGCACCGGGGTTCTGCAACCAGAAGTCCAGCACCTCTTCGGCGGTGGGGGCGCTGTTAAACCAGGCGATGTTCTCCACCTCGGCGTCCTCGGAGTGGCTCACCGTGTGGTTATCGCGCAGTTCCTCGGCCCACTGCTGGGCGTTCCAGCCGAGGAAGGAATCGTAACGCAGGGGCGAGACATCGTACTCCGCGCGGTGCTGGTTAGTAAGATCGAAGATTTCTTGAGCCAGGCTCGCCAGAGCGGACTGCCCGGTGGACTGGTAAGAATCATACGCCGAGCTTTCCTCGGCTCCGGCTACGGCGGTGCCGCTCAACGCGGCAGCCAGCGCAATCGCGCTGGCCAGACCTTTTGCCACGTAGCTCTTGGTCATGGTGACAACCCCTTTCATTGGACTCCCCCACCCTACTCTACTCTATAGGGATCGGCCAGTGCTCGCCATCTTTCGCGTACTGACTCCCCCATCCTACCCACCTCCTCAACGAAAGTCATGCCACATACCAATTCCACCTATGACGGATTTCACAATATGCCCCGGGCCGCTACACTCGGAGGCCACGGAATCATTGTTGAACAATCTTCAAGAGGAGGGCTGCTCCCCGTGTCCCACATTGACCTCAACGCCGACCTCGGAGAAACCACCGCTGGCAACCCCGTGGCCGATGACGCCGCCATGATCTCTCTGGTCTCCAGCGCCAACGTCGCCTGCGGTTTTCACGCCGGTGACCCCCACTCCATCGCCTCCACCGTGCGCCGCGCCGCCGAGCACGGCGTGAACGTCGGCGCGCACGTAGGATACCAGGACGCCCCCGGCTTCGGCCGCCGCTTCATCGACTACGCGCCTATGGAACTGGCCGATGAGGTGCTTTATCAGATCGGCGCGCTCTCCGCCCTGGCCGCCGCCCACGGCACCAAGGTCTCCTACGTCAAGCCGCACGGGGCGCTCTATAACGCCATTGTGCACCACAAAGAGCAGGCCCAGGCCGTGATCGACGGCGTGCGGGCCTTCGGGGATCTCCCCCTCATGCTGCTGCCCGGCGGGGTGGCCGTGAACCTGGCGGAGGGCCGGGGCATGACCGTGATCCGCGAGGCCTTTGCCGATCGCGGCTACAACCCCGATGGCACGCTGCTGAGCCGCCGCGAGCCCGGCGCGGTGCTGGGCAGCGCCGAGGAGGTGCTGGCGCGCGTGCGCCAGGTGGCCGCCAGCGGGAGCGTCACGGCCGTCGATGGCACGGAGGTGCCCGTGGACGCGCAGTCGGTGTGCGTGCACGGGGATTCCCCCGGCGCGGTGGAGATGACACGAGCCATCGTGGCGGGCCTGCGGGCAGACGGCGTGAGCATCCGCAGCTTTATCGAGGGGTAGCGCATGAGTACTGCAATTCACCGCGTGGGCACCCGCGCCCTCCTCGTGGAAGTTGGGGAGCTTGACCTCGCCCTGCGCTGGCACTCCCACCTCACCGCGCACCCGGTGCCGGGGCAGGTGGAACTCATCGCCGCCGCCACCACCGTGCTGGTGGTTACCGAGTCCCCGCGCCACGCCCGCCAGGCCGCGAACCTGCTCGCTGCCTTAGAACCCCAAGAAACCACCGCCCAAACCCCGCGTGAGGTGGAGGTAGAGGTGGTCTACGATGGCCCCGACCTCGCCCACACGGCCGAGTTGCTGGGTACCTCCACCGAGGAACTCATCGCCTGGCATACGGAAACGCCGTGGCGGGCTGCCTTTGGCGGCTTCGCCCCCGGCTTTACCTACTGCGTGCCCCTCGATCCCACCCAGGCCCGGCGGGTGCCCCGGTTGGAAAGCCCGCGCACCCAGGTTCCCCACGGCGCGGTGGGGCTGGCGGATTCCTTCTCCGCCGTCTATCCCCGCACCTCCCCGGGCGGGTGGCGGCTGCTGGGGCACTCCCCCACCCCCATGTGGGACTCCGCCGCCACCCCACCGGCGGCGATCCGCCCCGGAGATACGGTGCGTTATCGCGCGGTGCGGGAATCCATCGAGGTGGCCGAGCCCGCCGCTGCGGCGTCGATAAGCGGGATCCACCTGCCCGCGCTCACGCTGGATGATCCGGGCCTGTTGAGCCTCGTCCAGGATCAGGGGCGCGGCGGGCACGGTGACCTCGGCGTAACCGAGTCTGGGGCGGCGGATCGGGCCAGCGCCTATGCCGCCAATAGCGCGGTGGGCAATCCCGCTGGCAGCGCGGTGATAGAGAACATCGGCGGGCTGCGGCTGAGCGCGCTGGTCGATGCCACGGTGGCCGTGACCGGTGCACAGGCCGAGGTCACCATCAACGGCCGTGCCGTCCCTCTGGGCGCCCCGCGTGTGCTTCCGGCCGGGGCTACGCTGACCATCGGCGCGGCCAGCGCGGGCCAGCGCTCCTACCTCGCGGTGCGCGGCGGATTGGCTGCCCCGCAGGTGCTGGGATCGCGCTCTGCGGACGTGCTCTCCGGGCTGGGGCCCGCCCCCCTGGAGGCCGGGCAGATCCTGCGGGTACACCCCCACCGCCGGGGCGGCGCCGCGCGCCCCACTGTCAATCCGCTGCGCGTGCGGCCCGGGGAGGCGGCCGTGCTGCGGTGCGTGGCCGGGCCGCGTGATTCCTGGTTCGAGGGCGGGTTCTCCGCGCTCACAGAGCAGGAATGGACCGTCACGCCCTACTCCAACCGCGTGGGCCTGCGCCTGGACGGCACCCCGCTGCGCCGCGCCCACGAGGGCGAGCTGGCCAGCGAGGGCGTGGTGGCCGGGTGCATTCAGGTGCCTCCCCAGGGCACGCCGGTGGTGTTCCTGCGCGATCACCCCGTCACCGGCGGCTATCCCATTATCGCCACCGTTATTCCCGAGGATTTAGACCTCGCCGCCCAATTACCCGCGGGCGCCACCGTGCGCTTTACGCACTATCAGCCGGATCAAGGAGCCTAACCATGAGCGAGATCACCCCCCTGTCCACCGTTCTCATCGCCAATCGCGGCGAGATCGCCGTGCGCATCGCCCGCGTGGCTGCCGACCTCGGCATGAGGTCCATCGCCGTGTACTCCGATGCCGACGCCGAGGCCCCGCACGCGCTGGCGGCCGACGAGGCCTACCGCCTCCCCGGAACCTCCCCGGCGGAGACGTACCTCAACGCCCCGGCCATCATCGACATCGCCGTGCGCGCGGGCGCGAACTGCATTCACCCCGGCTACGGCTTCCTCTCGGAGAACTCCTCCTTTGCCCGCGACGTCATCGCGGCGGGCATGACCTGGATCGGCCCGCGCCCGGAAACGATCGACTCCCTGGGCGATAAGGTCTCGGCCCGCCGCATCGCGGAGTCCGTGGGCGCGCCGCTGGCTCCCGGCACCTCCGACCCGGTGGATTCCTGGGAGCAGGCCCGCGACTTCGCCGAGGAGCACGGCCTGCCCATCGCCATCAAAGCGGCCTTCGGCGGCGGCGGGCGCGGCCTGAAGGTGGTCTCCGAGGCCAGCGAGATCGAGGACGCCTTCCTCTCCGCTGGGCGCGAGGCCACGGAGGCCTTTGGGCGCGGGGAGTGCTTTGTGGAGAAGTTCCTCACCAAGCCCCGCCACGTGGAGGCCCAGGTGTTGGCGGATAGCCACGGGAACGTGGCCGTGCTGGGCACCCGGGATTGCTCCACGCAGCGGCGCTTCCAGAAGCTCGTGGAGGAGGCTCCCGCGCCCTTCCTCACCGATAAGCAGCGCACCGCGATCATCGAGGGCGCGCGCGAGGTGTGCCGCGCGGCCGGGTATCTGGGGGCGGGCACGGTGGAGTTCATCGTCTCCGAGGACGGCACCGTCTCCTTCCTGGAGGTCAACACCCGCGTCCAGGTGGAGCACCCCGTCACCGAGGCCGTGACCGGCCTGGACATCATCGCGGAGCAGTTCCGCATTGCCGCAGGCCACCCCCTTTCCTTCGAGGGCGATCCCACCTCCAACGGGCACGCCTTTGAGTTCCGCATCAATGCGGAGGACGTCGCCCACGGCTTCGTGCCCTGCCCCGGCACCATCACCGCCTTCGAGCCGCCGCTGGGCCCCGGTATCCGCGTGGACACGGGCGTGCGCGCGGGCTTTAGCATTCCGGGCGTGTACGATTCCCTGCTGGCCAAGCTGATCGTGTGGGGCCCCACCCGCGAGGTCGCCCTGGTGCGCGCCCGCCGCGCCCTGCGCGAGTTCCGCATCGAGGGCGTGCGCACGGTGCTGCCCTTCCAGCGCGACATCGTGGAGCACCCGGCGTTGATCGGGGACAGCCTGGACATCTACACGAACTGGGTGGACAAGGAATACACCCCCACCTTTGGGGATTCCGCCGAGGCCATCGAGGAGGCCTACACCGAGCGCACCACCGTGACCATCGAGATCGACGGCCGCCTGCACTCCGTGGGGCTGCCTGCGCACCTGTTCACCAGCGCGGCAGCCGCGCCCGCGACGGCGAGCAAGGGGGCGGCGGCCACGGGGGCGTCGGAAAGCGGCAGGAGCGGCGATGAGGTGGTCTGCCCCTACACCGGCACGCTGGTGGCGTGGAAGGTGGAGGACGGCGAGGAGGTCACCGAGGGCCAGGCCGTGGCCACGGTGGAGGCGATGAAGATGGAATCCAACGTGACCGCCCCGCGCTCCGGTACCATTCATCTTCTGACCTCCCCTGGCGATGCCGTGGAACGCGGCACCGCCCTGGCTCGGATCGAATAGAGGAACCCATGAGAGCAGCGCAGGCGGCCGCCGGGCTGCGTCGCGCGATTTCCGCCGGGGAATACCGCCCCGGCGATCAACTCCGCGAGATAGAGATGACCCGGCGGCTGGGTATTTCCCGCAACACGCTGCGGGAGGCGTTTAGCATGCTCGCCGCCGAGGGGCTGGTGGTGCGCGAGCCGAATCGCGGGGTGTTCATCGCCTCCCCCACCGCCGCCGACGTCCACGCTCTCTATGCCGCGCGCATGATTATCGAGCCCGCCGCGCTGCGCTGGGGCGATCGGGTATCGGTGGAAACCCTCGACGCCACCGTGGCCGAGGCGGAGAACGCTTATCGACGCCGCGATCTGCCGCTGGTGGCGCAGGCTAACCAGCGCTTTCACCAGGAGATCGTGGTCGGTTCCGGGGCTTGCCTGCTAACGGAGACGATGCAGCAGATCCTGGCCCAGATGCGGCTGGTATTTCTTGCCGCCGAGCGCCTGGAGCCGGACTTTCACGCCCGGTTCATCGCGGATAACCGGGCGGTGGTCTCCTCCCTGCGCGAGGGGGATTCCGCGCAGGCTGCGGAATTGCTGCGAGCCTCCTTGGAACGCACCTGCGAGGTGGTGCTGGGATTGATGGAGGCCCCGGCCTAACCCCCGCTTTATCACCACAGCGCCGCGAGGCCGGATAGCGAGTTCCACCCCAGGTAGATGGTGAGCACCCACACCACCGTGCCCAGGATCTTGAGCCACATCGGGTAGGAGTACCCACGCAGCAGGTCGCTGCGCCGCCAGGTCACCCACAGCACCACGGCGAAGCCCACCGGGAGGATCAGCCCGTTGAAGGCGCCGGCGAAGATGAGCAGGGTCTGTGGGGCGGAGTTCAGGAGGAAGTACGCCACGGCGCACACCACGATGAACGCCACGGTGGCCAACGAGCGCACCTTGGCGGGGGTGTTCTGGGTGGTCACGAAGCTGATTGAGGTATAGGAGGCCCCGATCACCGAGGTCAGGCCCGCAGCCCAGAGCACCACGCCAAAGAGGCGCAGGCCGATCTCCCCGGCGGCGTGGTAGAAGGCATCGGCCGCCGTGTTATCACTGGCCAGGGTCACACCCGTGGCCACCACGCCCAGCACGGCCAGGAAGAGCAGCACGCGCATCACGCCGGTGACGATGATCCCCAGCACGGAACCCCGGGTGATCTGGGAAAGATTCTCCGGGCCGGTGAAGCCGCTATCAATCATGCGGTGGGCCCCGGCGAAGGTGATGTATCCGCCCACGGTGCCGCCCACCAGCGTGGTAATCACCAGGAAATCCACCTCCTCGGGAGCCACGGTGTTCTTCAGGGCCTCGCCCACGGGCGGGGCGGAGGCGATGGCCACATAGAGCATGAGCAGGATCATCAGCGCGCCCAGGCCCGCCACGATCCGATCCAGCGCCATGCCCGCGCGCTTGGAGAGGAATACCAGCACGGCCACCAGCGCGGAGACCGCTCCGCCGATCTTGGGATCTACCCCCAGCATGGCATTGGTCCCCAGCCCGGCCCCAGCAATGTTGCCGATGTTGAACACCAGGCCGCCGGCAAAGACGCAGGCCGCCATGATCCAGCCGAGGCCGGGCAGCACGGTATTGCCCAGCTCGTTGGCGCGCAGGCCGGTGATTCCCAGGACGCGCCACACGTTCATCTGAATGGCCACGTCCACCAGGATGGACACGAGGATGGCAAAGGCAAAGGCCGCGCCCATCTGCACAGTGAACACGCTGGTCTGCGTGAGAAATCCGGGGCCGATGGCGCTGGTGGCCATGAGGAACATGGCTCCGAGAATGGCGGTGCGCCCGGCGCTGTTGCGCGCACGGGACGCGGCGCGGGCATGGCTCTTCTCCGGTGTTTGGCTCATAGCACTCCCTCTCTTTGTGTGGCGTGTGGCACGAGATTGTTGTTGAACAATCTACACAACACGGCCCGAATGTTGCACTCGCTACCCCCGCCTGGTAAAAATAAACCGTCCAGACGGTACAGTTTTAGGAGCATTCATGAGCCCCATACAGCGATGGAGCAGCCTGGCGGTGCTGGTCAGCGCCGTGCTTCTGCTCGTCATCGATTCCACCGTGCTATACCTCGCGGTTCCCTCGCTTACCCGAGACCTCGCCCCCACCGCCACCCAGGTGCTATGGATCGGCGATATTTACTCCCTCGTACTCGCGGGCCTGCTGGTCACCATGGGCAACCTCGCGGATCGCATCGGCCGCAAACGCCTGCTCCTCATCGGCAGCGTGGCCTTTGGCGCGGCCTCCCTCATGGCGGCCTTCGCCCCCACCCCCGAGGTCCTCATCGCCGCCCGCCTCCTGCTGGGCATGGCCGGGGCCACCATCATGCCCTCCACGCTCTCGCTGATCCGCACCATCTTCACCGACCCCACCGAGCGCACCCGCGCCATCGCCATATGGTCCGCGGCCTCCGCCAGCGGCATCGCGCTCGGCCCGCTCATCGGGGGTGCGCTGCTTGAGCACTTCTGGTGGGGATCGGTATTCCTCATCAATATCCCGGTCATCCTCGCCGTGGTGATCCTGGGGGCCTGGCTGCTGCCGGAATCCCGCAACCCCTCCCCCGGCCCCTTCGACCTCATCTCCAGCGCCCTGTCCATGCTGGCGATCATTCCGCTGGTGTACACCGTCAAGCAGCTCGGCGGAGGCTCCTTCGGCCCGGTACCGGCCGCGATCCTCGCCGTGGGGCTGCTGAGCGGTTACCTTTTTATCCGCCGCCAACGCCGCGTGGACTCTCCCATGATCGAGGTAGACCTCTTTAAAAACCCAGCCTTTAGCGGGGCTGTGCTGGTGAACCTCATCTCCGTGTTCGCCCTCAGCGGCGCGCTGTTCTTCTACTCCCAGTATCTCCAACTGGTGCGCGAACTCAGCCCCTTCCAGGCCGGGCTGGCGGAATTGCCGGTGGCCATCGCCGCCATGCTGGCCGCGGTCTTCGTGGGATCCCTCCTGACCCGCCTGGGGCGGGGCCGCGCCATCGCGGTAGCCCTGCTCATTGGCGCCGTGGGCTTGGCCCTGGTGGCCATCACCGAGGGCGCGGAGAACCTGACCTGGCTGCTGCTGGCCGTGGTTCCCCTGGGCTTGGGCGTGGGGATCGCGGAAACGCTCAGCGTGGACGCGGTGGTCTCCGCCGTGCCCCCGAACAAGGCCGGGGCGGCCTCCTCCATCGCGGAGACCGCCTACGAACTCGGCGTGGCTCTCGGTATCGCCATTCTCGGCTCCCTCATCGCCGTGCTGTACCGCGTCCACCTCACCCTGCCCGCCGAGACCGACCCCGCCCTGGCCCGCCAGGCGGAGGACTCGCTGGCCACCGCCGCGCACCTCTTCGATGCCGGAAGCGAGGCCCTGCACGCGGCCCGGGAGGCCTTTGTTTCCGCCATGCAGTCCACCACCCTCGTCGCGGCGGCCATTATGTTGGGCGCTGCCGCCGTAGCCTACTTCTTGATCCCCAACGATAAGAACGCCGTAGCGGCGGAGCACTAATTCCATTCCGGCGAAAGGACACATCACATGGCTCGCACCACCCGTACACCGGAGGAAACCAGGGCGCTCATCCTTCAGGCCGCAGCCCGTCTGATCCGCCAACAGGGCCCCACCGTCTCCCTGGCAGCCATAGCCAAGGAGGCCCAGGTGTCCAAGGGTGGGCTGCTCTACCACTTCCCCACCAAAGATGACCTGCTTCATGGGCTGGTCACGGAGTTTGTGCAGCGCTTCCGCACCCAGGTGGAACGGGAGGACGAGCGATCCGGGGACGCCTCCCCGGGGCACCTCACCCGCGCCTATATCCGCGCCATCTTCGCGGGCGTCCACGATCCCGGCGCGCTCCACGACGAGCTCGCCCTGGCCGCGCATCTGCTCTCCGAGCCGGAACTACGCGAGGTCACCCAGCGCGACGCCGCGCGGTGGCGCGAGCAGTTGCACGCCGACGGCCTCCCCGAACACACCGTGCGGCTCATCATCGCCGCCACCGACGGCAGCAGTTCCGGCCCGCTATGGGGAGCGATCCTCACGACTGAGGATCTGAAGCACCTGGAACGCGACCTCCTCGCACTGACCTACCCCGAGGAACCCACCGTGACGTCGTATAGCGTCACAGCCCCCAGCCCCACCAGGAACACCCCCACCGCGTAGCCCGCCAGACGGATCGAGGTCAGCGGGTTCATGCGCGCCCATTCAAAGAGCCGCCCCACCGGGGAGTAGGGGTAACGGCGCACCCAGGCCACCGCGAAGGCGCTGAGAATGGGCAGGCTCAACGCGATGGTGGCGTAGACCACCATGCCCAGGTAGCGCTGGGCCACGCCGAGGTCTCCGGCGGAGACCACCCCGATGCCCAGATAGAAGGGCACGGAGGTGGCCGATTGCACCACCCCGAGCACAAAGCCCACCACCGGCGTCATGGCCGCGGGCCCGCGCAGCGGCCCCAACACGCGGCGCACCAGCCCCACCGTACCCTCCCCCGAGCTGCGCGCGGTGGCGATCAGGGAGAACAGGCCGAAGCCCACGAGGACGAGCGCATACACCGGGGATTCCAGGGCGTGCCGGATCACGTCGCCCAGGCCGTCGAAAAGCAAAAGTATGAGCAGGGAGTAGAGGAATACCCCCAGCCAGTCCCCCAGCACCAGCAGCGTGGCCACCGCGTCGAAGCGTCCGCCGCGCGGCAGGAGCACGCCGAGCGCCACCAGGACGCCGATGAGCAGGACGTTGACGGAGTCGGCAAAGGCCA
The DNA here is from genome assembly GCF_001412105.1 of Corynebacterium oculi. Taxonomy (GTDB): domain Bacteria; phylum Actinomycetota; class Actinomycetes; order Mycobacteriales; family Mycobacteriaceae; genus Corynebacterium; species Corynebacterium oculi. The sequence continues at coordinate 107,408 of NZ_LKST01000003.1, read as the reverse complement.
TGGAGGCGGCTTGCAGGATCACGGATCTCCTTGCGGGCAAGTTCAGGCGGATTCGGACATATTCAGGCGGGGCGGGCGCTGCCGCTGCCACTACTCTAAGCCACCCGCCCCTCATGTCCCGCCGCAGGTCAGCGCAGGCGTCCCACGAACGCAAAAATGCACATAGCGGGAAAAGTTGCGGCATATCAGAATCTTTGCATAAACTATGCAAAGTTCTTGTTCCCGTTGCAGAAAGACCCTCATGTCACGCTTCCTCTACCGGCTGGGCAACCTCGCCTACCGGAAAAAATGGCCCTTCCTCGCCTTCTGGCTGGTGATCCTCGTCGCCCTGGGCGGCCTCGCCGGAGCCTTTGCCAAGTCCCCCGCCAGCTCCTTTTCCATTCCCGGCCTTCAGGCCGTGGAAACCCAGGAGCGCATGCAGGAACTCTTCCCCGATTCTGGCGACGCCCTGACCACCCCCAGCGGCACCGTGGTGCTGCACACCAAAGACGGCGCCACCCTGGACGATCCCCAGGTGGCAGCCCAGATCGATGAACTGTTCCAGGAACTCAAGGACACCGGGGCGCTCACCGATACGGACTCCCTGGTCAACCCCGCCCTGGCGGCCCAGGGCCTCACCGCCCAGATGACCCCTCAGCTTGAGGCGCAGGGGCTGCCCGCCGAGCAGATCGCCAAGAACATCGCCGCGATCAGCCCCTTAAGCGAGGACGGCACCACCGGCACCGCCAGCATCACGTTCGACGCCGCCACCACCCAGGACGTGGAATCCGATGACCTGGAGGCCGTGGAAAACGCCCTGAACAACGCCAACAGCGATGACCTTGAGGTCACCTACAGCGGCACCGCCTTCAGCGGCGCCGGCGAGCTGGACATGACCTCCGAGCTCATTGGCCTAGCCGTGGCCGCCGTGGTGCTGCTCATCACCTTCGGCTCCATCGTGGCCGCCGGCATGCCCATCGTCTCCGCCATCATCGGCGTGGGCATCGGCATCCTGGGCGTGCAACTGGCCACCCTCATCAGCGATGACATCAATGACATGACCCCCACCCTGGCCTCCATGATCGGCCTGGCCGTGGGCATCGACTACGCCCTGTTCATCGCCTCGCGCTTCCGCAACGATATGATCGCGCTCATCAAGCGCAAGAACACCGACCTCAACGACCTCAGCCCCAAGGAATTCTCCCAGCACATTCGCCAGCTCTCCGCCGCCGAGCGCGCGCACGCCATGGGCATGGCTACCGGCACCGCGGGTTCCTCGGTGGTCTTTGCGGGCCTGACCGTGCTCATCGCCCTCGCCGCGCTCTCCATCATCAACATTCCCTTCCTTACCTGGATGGCCCTGGCCGCCTCGCTGACCGTGGCCATCGCGGTGATGATCTCCCTGTCCTTCCTCCCCGCGCTGCTCAGCCTGCTGGGCACCCGCGTGTTCTCCGGGCGCATCCCCGGCCCCTCGGTGCCGGACCCCGATAACGCCAAACCCACGATGGGCCGCCGCTGGGCGCAGCACATCGGCAAGCGTCCCTGGCTCTCCCTGGTCAGCGGCGTGGTGCTGCTCGGCCTGCTGGCGATCCCCATGATGAACATGCGCCTGGCCATGCCCACCGACGGCTCCTCCGCCCCCGGCACCCCGCAGCGCGAGGCGTACGAGACGATGTCCGAGGCCTTCGGCCCCGGCCGCAACGCCCCCATGGTCGCCCTGGTGGAGGCCGGTGATCTCCCCGAACAAGATCGCATGCCCGCCTTTGCGCAGGCCATGGAGCAATTTAACGCCACCGAGGGCGTGGTCAACGCCCAGGTCGCCGGCCTGAGCGAGGACGGCACCGCCGCCCAGATCCTCATCACCCCGGCCGGGGGCGCCACGGACGAGTCCACCTCCAATACCCTCACGCAGTTGCGCAAGGCGGAGGCCGATTACCGCGCGGAGACCGGCGCGAGCTACGGCATCACGGGCTCCACGCCCATCTTCGACGACATGTCTGACCGCCTCTCCAGCGTGCTGCTGCCCTACATCGCCATCGTGCTCACCCTGGCCTTCCTGGTGCTTATGATCGTGTTCCGCTCGGTGTGGGTGCCGCTGATCGCCGCCCTGGGCTTCGGCCTCTCCGTGGCCGCCACCTTTGGCGTGACGGTGGCGCTCTTCCAGGAGGGCTGGCTGGGCATCGTCAATGACCCGCAGCCGCTGCTGAGCTTCCTGCCCATCATGCTCATCGGCCTGGTCTTTGGCCTGGCGATGGACTACCAGGTGTTCCTGGTCACCCGCATGCGCGAGGATTATCACCACGGCATGAGCGCGGCCGAGGCCACGGAGAGCGGCTTCCGCCACGGGGCGCGCGTGGTCACCGCCGCCGCCCTCATCATGATGAGCGTGTTCGCGGCCTTCACCTTGCAGGACACCGCCTTCATCAAGACGATGGGCTTCGCGCTGGCCACCGCGGTGTTCTTCGACGCCTTCGTGGTTCGCATGATGATTATCCCGGCCACCATGTATCTCCTGGGCGACCGCGCCTGGAAGATCCCCGGCTGGTTGGATCGCATCCTGCCTAATGTGGATGTGGAGGGCGCGGCCCTGGCCTCCATCCGGGACCAGGCCGAACCCACCGCGCAATCCACCCAGCCCGAGAAGAATCAACAGTAAGGCATCATCATGACGAGCCTGAGGGAAACAAAGAAAGCCGCCACCCGCGCAGCACTCGCGGAATCCGCCGCCCACATCGCCCTGTCCCAGGGCGCGGAGGGGCTCACGGTGGCCGCCATCGCCGAGGAGGCGGGTGTTTCCCCACGCACCTTCCACAATTACTTCTCCTCCCGGGAGGAGGCTCTGTTTCACGCCATCGCGCGCCGCGTGGAGGCGTTCATGGAGGACCTCGATGACCTACCCCCCGGCCTCACCTTCCTCAACGCGATGGAAGAGGTAGCCATTCGCGGGCTGCACCGCGATCCCTCGCACTTTGCCTCCCTATCCTCACTCACTCGCCTGGGCGAGGTGGGGGAGATCCTGGGCAAGGGGGAAATGAAGAACTCCCTGGAGCAGGAGTTTGATTGCCTCATCGAGAAGTTTCTTGCCCACTTCCCCGGCTTGAGCGAGTTTGAGGCCAAGGTCACCCTCGGCGCCACCTCGCACGCCGTGGCCATCGCCCTGCTGAAGTTCTACCAGCAGCCCACGCAGGATCTTCACGAGGGCGAGCGCCTGATCCATCAGGCCTTCGAGGTTCTGCGCGGCCTGGGCTAGCCCCTCCCCGGCCCCCACGTATCATCGCGGGCATGAGCAACCTCATCGCCCGCGCCCAGGGGAACGCCGCGCTGCGCCGGATGGGCGGCCCCCTGGAATTCACTGGCCCGTCCGCCGCAGACGATACCCCCGACGCCCCGGTGTCCGTCAGCATCGGCAGGCGCGCCGTGCGCGGCACGCGGGTGGCGGAGGTCTCCGGGGATGCCTGGCGCTGGCACACGGCCACCCGCAGCGGCACCGAGCCCGCACGCCAGGAACTGCTCGATCAGGCGGGGCTGCTTTTCGACGCCGCCCCGGCCGTGATCGCCCCGCGCACCACCACCCCCGGATCGAGCATGGTGGTAGCCCTCCACCTCGATGCCACCGGGGCTCCCCTGCGCCCGGCGCTCATCGAGGGGCTGGCCGCCCACCCCGCCCGGGGGCGCGAGGAGATTCGGGGCTTTGCCCTGCTGCGCGGCCTCCCCCTGGTGGAGGAGGAGCACGCCCTGATCCTGGACGGGCAGCCCATCTTCTTCGACGGCGCGGCCGCCCTCCAGGTGCCCGACGCCGGCTCCCCCACCCTGGCCCAGGTGTATTCCGACGCCGCGTACCTCTCCATCGAGCACCAGTTCTTCTTTCACGCTCAACACCCCGCCCAGCAGGTACGCCTTGATCTTTCCGCCGGCACCGCCGAGGGCATGAGGGCGCAGGTGCTCGGCACCTTCCGCGAGGATTCCTTTACCTGGGGGTGGGCCGATCCCCGCCTCCCGGATCAGGCCCAGGCCCCCAGCCGCGCGCTCCTGGCCTTCGGCCAGCAGCACGGCATTCTCCCCCTGGTCAGCCCCCGGATTCCGCTGGCTCAGGCCACCCGCTGGGATCTCGCGGTGATCGCCAAGCCAATCCTGGGGGCGTGGACGCACGCCGTGGCGGGCCTGGTCCCCGGGGTGACCGCCCTGCTGTTGCTGGAGGCCCCGCATCTTCACCTGCCGCCGCTGCGCCCGGAGGTGGCCCGGGAGGTCACCGCCACGCCGTTGCCCACCTTTGCCGACCCCCAGCGCGCCCTTCGCTCCTACACCACCGCCCGGGGTGCGCTCTAGATGGAGGAGATTCCCCGCAGCGAACTCCTCGCCCGCCGCCTCATCGCGCAGGGCCTAGCGGGTTCCGCCGCGCGCCCCGGCTACGCCAATGCCCTCGACGTCGCCCGCCGCGTGCTGGCGCTCCAGGGGCAGACCTACCAGGCGGGGATCCGCGCGCTCGCGCTGCGCAGCGGGCTTAGCGACGCCGACGTGCTCGACGAGGTGGCCGCCCTTAGGGTGGTGCGCTCCTGGCCGCAGCGCGGCACCCTGCACTTCCTCGCGGCCGAGGACGCGCGCTGGCTCAGCCGCCTGCTCTACCCCAGGGTGGCGGGGAGCCAGCGCGGGCACCGCGTGCGGCTGGGGCTCAGCGACGCCGACGTGAACCGGGCGCGCGACGCCCTTCACTCAGCCCTGATGGCGCGCGACCGCACGCCCCTGCCCCGCGCGGAGGCCTACGCGGTGTTTTGTGAGGCGGGCATCGATCCCGATCAAGGCCGTGGTTCCCACCTCCTGCGCATCTTCAGCGGCGAGGGCGACGTGGTGCAGGCCCCCGCCTGGGCACCGCGGAGACGTTCCTGCACGTGGATCACCTGCCGGGCGTCGCTCTGGCGTACTCCGGTGAGGAGGCTCTGGTGGAACTGGGCTCGCGCTACGCTACCGGGCACGGGCCGGTGGCGGTGGCGGATCTCATGGCCTGGTCCCGGCTCTCCAAGACCCAGGCCACGGCGGCCCTTGCCCAGGCCCGGGGGCACCACGCGGGTGCGCTGCGAGGGCGTGGACTACTGGATGGCCGCCTGGCAGGAGCGCGTCACCACGGCCGAGGTGGAGGCGGCGCTGAGCCTGCGCCTGGAGCTGCCCGCCTTCGATGAATACCTGCTGGGTTACGCCAATAAACAGATGGTGCTGCCGGAACACCTGCGCGATAACGTGCTCACCCGCAACGGCCTGAGTTGGCCGTGGGTGATGGAGGGCGGGGTGGCCGTGGCCAGCCTGCGCACCGCCTAAAAGTGAAGTAGACGGGCGTAGGCCTCCTCGTCCACGTCCGCAAAGGTTGCGGGGTGGAAGGCGGCGCGGTGATCCTTATCCACCAGAATCGCGCGCACGCCCTCGGCAAAGTTCTCCTCCCGGCGCAGCACGGCGGCCAGGCGGGCCTCGTTATCGATGCCCTGGTTCACGTCCACCTCGCTGTTGGCGGCAAACAGCGCGGTGGCGGCCACCACGGAGGCGGGGTTGGCCTCCCGCAGGGATTCCTCCACCACCTCCCACAACTCGGGGTATCGGCGCGCGGCGGCCTCCGCCTCCCGCCACGAGGAGTGGCCAAAGGCCTCCTCGATGCCGGGAAGCAGGGCCAGCAGGCGGTTCTCCCCCTCCGGCGGCCGCTCCCTGCCCGCCAAGGCCACCGCCACGCCCCGTTCCAGAATCTCCTGGCGCACCTCGTCCAGCTCCGCCGCGGGCACAAAGTGGGTGGCCAGCCCCGTCCAGAGCATTTCCGTGGGATTGAGCCGCCAGGAGGTGATCCCCAGGAAGGCCCCCAGGGCCTGGCTGCTGCCGGGGAGGTGCTGCAGCACCCAGCTCATGCCCACGTCGGTGATGTATCCGATCAGCATCTCCGGCATGGAAGCAAAGGCCTTCTCCGTGATCACGCGGTGCGAGCCGTGGGCGCTGATCCCCAGCCCGCCGCCCATGACCACGCCGTCGATCAGCGCCACATAGGGCTTGGGGTAAGCCGCCAGGGCCTTGTTCATGGCGTATTCCTCGGCAAAGAACTCGTCGATGTGCCGCACGTTGCCCGCCATGATCTGCTCGCGGGCGTAGCGCACGTCACCGCCCGCGCAGAATCCCTTGGGCGCGGCGGATTCTATGAGCACCTGGGTGATCGCCGGATCGTCCCGCCAGCGTTCCAGGGCCCGCGCGATGGCCCGCACCATCTCCGGGTTGAGGCTGTTGAGCGCCTTGGGGCGATTGAGGCGAATGATTCCGGTAGTCTGTTCCACAAGCGTGAGAACGGGAGGCGTCGTATCGGTCATGCCTCCCAGTGTTCCACATCACCCAACGCAGGACACGGAGAGTAATTAATGGAACACCGGCTCGTGGCGGTAGACATGGACGGCACCTTCCTTGACGGGCAGGGAAAAATCCCCGAGGCCTTCTGGGATCTTTATCCCCGGCTCGTGCGGGCAGGGATCACCCTGGTTCCCGCCTCCGGCCGCCAACTAGCCACCCTCCAGGATCTCTTTGGCCCCCTAGGGAAGGATCTCCACTTCATCGCGGAAAACGGCACCGTGGTCTACGCCGAGGGAAAGATCATCTCCACCACCCCCATGCGGGCGCACTCCGCCCGCGCGCTCATCGACGCCGCCTACGCCTCCCCCACCCGCATGGAGACGGTGGTGTGCACCCCCACGATGGCCTATGTGGATCGCCCGGACATCGTGGACGAGGTGGCCAAGTATTACCACCGCGTGAGCGCCGTGAAGGATCTGCACGAGGCCGTGGACGATTCCGTCATCAAAATGGCCTTTTACACCGAGGCGGACGCGGAAACCGTGGCGCTGCCCATGCTGCACGCCGCCGCCCCGGAGGAGCAGCCGGCGGTATCCGGCAAGCACTGGATCGACGTGATGAGCCCCGAGGCCAACAAGGGCCGCGCCCTTGAGCAGCTAAGCGAGGCCCTGGGGATTCCGCTGAACCGCACGATCGCCTTTGGCGATTACCTCAACGATCTGGAAATGCTCCGCACCGCGGGCACCGCCTACGCCATGAGCAACGCCCACCCCCGGATCAAGGAGGCCGCCGATCACATCGCCCCGCCCAACACGGAGGCCGGGGTGCTCACGGTGCTCGAAGGCCTCGTGGATTAGCCCACCCGGTAAAGCGGGGTTCCCCGCTCCACCTCGCCGGAGGCGAGCACATCGCCAAACTCCCCGGCCATGACCACCACGGGACAGGTGAGATCGTAGCCCGCGGCGGCGATGGCGGGGGCGTCGATAGTTACCACCGGCTCCCCGGCGCGCACCTGATCCCCCTTGGCCTTGTGCACCTCAAAGCCCTTGCCCTCTAGTTCCACGGTGTCAATGCCCACGTGCACCAGGATTCCGGCACCGGCCTCGTCCATCACGATGAAGGCGTGCGGAAGAACCTGCTTCAGGGTTCCGCCCAGGGGAGCAGCGACCTCGATGGTGCCCTCGGCGGGCGGCACCACGGCCACGCCCTTGCCCACCATGCCGGAGGCAAAGACCTCGTCCTTGACCTCGCTCAACGCGATGACGGTGCCCGCCAGGGGCGCGATAACCTCGCTCATAGCTGCTCCTCAATATCCTCTGCGATCATTTCCGCCTGCGGCCCCACCACCACTTGCACCACGGAACCGGCGGCAACCACCCCGATGGCTCCGGCGGCGCGCAGGGCGGCCTCGTCCACCGCGGAGGCATCTCCCACCACCGTGCGCAGGCGGGTAATGCAGCCCTCGATCTCTTCGATATTGTCCGTGCCACCCAGGCCCGCGATGATGCCCTCGGTGTTGATCTGCGCCATAGAAAACTCCTCTGCGTGCGCCTCATATATAGCAGGTACCAGCATATACACTGAGCCTGTTCCTCATCGTTGAAGCTCCCCAAGGAGTAGCCATGTCTACCAAGAAAAAGGGAAAGAGCATGCAGGTGCTCCAGCGGCTAGGCCGCTCCCTCATGCTGCCGATCGCCACCCTGCCGGTGGCCGCGCTCATGGCGCGCGCGGGCCAACCCGACCTGCTCGGCCGCTGGCCGGAGATCACCGTGCTCAACTGGCTCGCCCACCTGCTCGGCGGGGCGGGTAACGCGATCATGAGCAACCTGCCCATCCTCTTCGCGGTGGGCATCGCCATCGGCTTCGTTAAAAAGGCCGATGGCTCCACCGCCCTGGCCGCCGTGGTGGGATACCTCATGCTCACCGGCACCTTTGAGGCCATGTCCCCGCTGGTGCTCGAAGGTGTAACGGACGCCAACGGGGAACAGGCCGTGGTGAACTACAACGTCTTTGGCGGCGTGGTCATCGGGCTCATCGCGGCCCTGGAATGGCAGCGCTTCCACCGCACCAAGCTGCCGGACTGGCTGGGATTTTTCAGCGGCAAGCGCCTGGTGCCCATGATCGTGGGGCTTAGCGCCGTACTCGTGGCGATCCCCATGCTGCTCATCTACCCCTACTTCGACGCCGCGCTGACCTGGGCCGGAGAGGCGGCACAGAATAACGACGTCCTCGGGGGCTTCCTCTACGGCCTGGCCAACCGCTCGCTCATTCCGCTGGGCCTGCACCACCTGCTCAACTTCGTGCCCTGGTTCATCCTGGGTTCCTATCCCAACCCCTCCGGCAACATCGTGCACGGCGATATCGCCCGCTTCCTCGCCGGCGACCCCACGGCGGGCAGCTTCATGACCGGCTTCTTCCCCATCATGATGTTCGCCCTGCCCGCCGCCTGCCTGGCCTTTTATCACACGGCTCGGCCAGCCCAGAAGAAGATCGTGGGCGGGGCGATGTTCTCCCTGGCGCTCACGGCCTTCCTCACCGGCATCACAGAGCCCATCGAGTTCTCCTTCATGTTCGCCGCCATGCCTCTATACATCCTGCACGCGGCGCTCACCGGCACCTCCCTGGCGCTGATGAACTTCCTGGGCGCCAAGATGGGCTTCGGGTTTTCCGCAGGCGCCACCGACCTGCTCCTCAACTGGGGCATCGGCACCCACCCCTGGCTGATCCTGGTGGTGGGCCTGGGCTACGGGGTGCTCTACTACGCGCTCTTCCGCTTCCTCATCACCAAGTTCGACCTGATGACGCCGGGGCGCAACCCGGAGGAGGACCCGGATCCTGCTCCTACTCCCGACGCCCCCAGCCAGGACGGCGAGCGAGGAACCGGCCCGGAGGCTACTTCTTCTTAGTCTTCTTGCTCTTGCCCGCCTCCAGCTTGGCGGCCACGTCCGGCACATAACGGAAATCCTCGCGCGGGGGCCGCTGATAATCGCGGTCGGACGTGGGGCGCTGCGGAATCTCCGGCAACTCGCGCTCGATCTTCTCATAGGGCACGGTGGAAAGCAGGTGCGAGATCACGTTGATCCGCGAGCGCTTCTTATCCTCCGACTCCACCGTGTACCAAGGCGCGGCCGGAATATCGGTGTGCACAAACATCTCATCCTTGGCGCGGGAATACTCCTCCCACCGGGTGATGGACTGCAAATCCATCGGGGAAAGCTTCCAGCGGCGCAGCGGATCATCACGCCGGGACTCAAAACGCGCGATCTGCTCCTCATCGGACACGGAGAACCAGTACTTGCGCAGCATAATCCCGTCCTCCACCAGCAGCCGCTCAAAGATCGGGGCCTGGTGCAAAAATCGACGGTACTCGTCCGAGGTACAAAAGCCCATCACCCGCTCCACCCCGGCGCGGTTATACCAGGAGCGATCAAAGATCACGATCTCCCCGGCCGTGGGCAACTTTTCCACGTAGCGCTGAAAATACCACTGGCCCTTCTCCCGAGAGGTGGGCGCGGGCAGGGCCTCAATCCGGCAGGTGCGTGGATTGAGGTATTGGGTGATCCTCTTGATGGCGGAGCCCTTGCCCGCGGCGTCGCGCCCCTCCATCACGATCACCAGCCGCGCGCCGGTCTCCACCACCCATTGCTGCATGTCCACCAACTCCGCCTGAAGGCGCTTGAGTTCCTTCTCATAGGCCTTCTTATTCAACTTGGGCGGGCTGGTGCTGTGCGGTTCCTCATGGCTCATAAGGAACCAGTTTAGCGGGGGCTAGTCCACGGCAAACTCGGCCATGCGATCCCACTCGGTCTTGCCCGGAATCGTGGTGTTGATGATCTTGGGCGTCTCCAGCAGCAACTCCGGGAAGAGCTCGCAGGCGTCCTTGAAGTGCTGGGAGTTCACGTGAGCCTCGGCTGCGTCGTCCTGGAAGGCCTCCAGGAGCACGTACACGCCGGGGTCATCGGTGCTGCGATACCAGTCGAAGAAGATGTTGCCCTCCTCGGCGCGGGTGGCCTCGGTGAACTCCGCGACCTTGTCCCGGAAGTTCTCCAGGTATTCGGGCTTGGGGCGGTACACAACGTTAATCAAAATCATGGGGCCCAGGGTACGCGACGCGCCTCGGCTACGCATGCTCATTAAATCCGGATCGCCACACCCGGCATCGTCAAGACATAACTTCTAAAAGGATCACACCTTCAACCAAATTAACACACATGAAACACAAGATAAAGCGTCAGTGCTCATATAGTTCACCATATTCCTTCTCGATCCAGAGCACGTAATAGACATTCTTCATCTTCACCCCAGCCATCGGCAAATTACCTAAATGTCGGTAAACCCTGAACTTATCCTGATCGCTAAACTTCTCGGGCACGGCTGGGCGAATGCTCTTCTTTGGAATCGACTCGCTACCGAGACCGTGTCTGGGGTGTTGCGACAACTCCATCCACGTCATCTTCGATCGCTCATGCCACTTGCAGGTAAAATCCTTGCATTGTTTGGGGGTAAGCTCCTGGAATCCCCAATCCTTCTGAAGAAAACGAAACGATAAGACAGGATACTCCCCGCGAGGATCATGCTTATCTGGCTCAAGTTGCCCCGGATCCCGACCGCCATCCCTACACGGAGGAGTCCCCCTCCTTTTCTTTCCGCTCATTGCTGGCAGAAAAACTCTTTTAAATCTGCGTCGGTGATCTCACTGTTACGATCACCGCCAGTGAAACCCCTTATCCACGGCAGCTCCCGATGCGTCTTATTCCGTAACGCCCAGGCCGAGTAGACGGCATACTTCTGCCACGTCTCAACGAGGGAATCCTCCACCACCGCAAACCTATCCCAATTAAAGTTATCGGAGACAAATTTATCTGGATCAATGGGGTTCTTCCCAAAACTTTTCAGCTCATGGTACACGTCTGGAACCACGGGGCCGTGAGCCCACGCCTGCATCGGCTCAGGGAACAAAGAGACGTCACCGCTATTGTTCATAAAAACGCCCTTCGCATAATAAAGCAACTTCTGCAACTTAAGCGGAGTGAGATCAGCGTCCTCCGATTCCTCCGCCCACGCGACAAACCACTGCGCAATATCCATTGCGCTAAGCCCTGTACCAGCCATCGCGTTCCCCTCCGTTTTCTCCACGCATTTACCACACAACATCGCTAACGCGCAGGCAGAAAATGCACAACCAAACCCCCTGGTATCCGGTGTTGTTCACCGCCGCCCCTAGACTCACATGATAGACCTTTGTCCGCTAAAAATCATACCCGTGTGCCAATCACTCGAATCTCTCGTCCCCGCTGCGCCGCAGGGCTTCTTCCAACGCCGGTGCTAGTTCCTGCGCGCGGCGCTGCTCCACCCCCGCCACGGCGGCAAAGCCATCTAATAACTCGTCGCCGTAGTTGTGCCCGTGGCTCTGTGGCACGTTCTGGCTCACGGGAAGATCCGCCGCCACCTGGAGAAAGGTGATAAACGGAATCCATCTCATTCCCGGGAGGCGATCAAACCCCGCGGGTTCGCGCAGCCAGTCCGGTTCCCTCAGCATGAGGGAGGGCGACCACCACACGATCGGATCGGAGGGGTGCTGGATATAGAGCACGCGGGTAGGCCCCCACTGCTCGTTCTCGCCGCTAAAGGAGCACACCTGCTCGGCGTTCTGGGCAAAGCGCACCACCAGGCCGCCGGAGTATTCGGGGCTGACCTGGGTGGTGCCGGGATCGCGGCGCTCGATGAAGCTCGACCACAGGGGGTTGAAGTCCGGCGGGCCGGTGAGCAGGATTCCATCTACCGAGGAGGAAATGTCGCGCATACCGGAGAAGGCGGATTCCACCGCCGTGGAACCCAGGGATTCCCCGTAGAGGTAGAGCTTGGGGCGATCGTCGGCGGGCAGGGAGTTCCACCAGTCCACCACGGGGGTAATAAGGGCCTTGCCGGCCTCCTGCACGGCGTCGCCGCCGGTGAAGAAGTGAAACGCCGAGGGGAGGTAGGAGTACTGCGCGGAGGCCACGGCGGTGTTCCCGCCGTAGAGCAGCTCGAAGGCCTGGGCCGCGCGCAGGTTGACCCAGCCGGTGCCGGTGGGCAGTACCAGCAGCAGGGCCTCGCGCTCGCGGGCTCCGGTGCGCTCCAATTCGTCGATAAGCATCTGGGCGCGCTCGCGCACCTCCGGCTCGTTGCGCAGGCCCGCGTAAATGCGCACGGGCTCGCGGGCGGGCTCGCCGGTGACCTCGGAAAGTTCCTTGGCCCGCAGGCCACCATCGACGAATCTCATGCCGTAACTTCCCAGGCCGTCGAAGGCCACGGTGGATTCCGGGGAGCCGGAGCGCTCCGGCTCCTGGGGTTGTTCCACGCCCTCCTCGGGGTCCTTGTTGCTCACGGAGAACACCCGCTCCCCCGCACCCACGATCACGCCGGGGATGACCTGGTTAATCATCAGCAGGCACACGAAGATCGCCGCGCCCCACCCCAGGGTGCTGCGCACCGGGGCGCGCAGCCGCGAGGGGGCGGCGCGCGTGAGCAACCGGGCCAGGCCCCGCACCGCCGCCCCCACCGCCAGGGTGAGGCCGAAGACCGCGAAGCCCACCGGGAGCACCAGCAAGAATTCCCAGAGCGAGTACGCCTGGGCTCCGGTGAGGTGAGCCACCCCGCGCTGCCAGCCCAGGGAGAACACCACCGCTCCGATCACGCCCACCCAGGCCACCACGGGAACCACCACGCGCAGCACCCGGCGCACGCGGGTAGGAATAGCGTCGAGCCGCGCGCGCAGGCGGGGGGCGTAGCGCGGGGAGAACCAGCGGTGCCAAATCCGGTAGGCGCCCTCACCCAGGGCGTAGCCGATCCCCGCGCCCAAGCCACACACCAGGCCCTGATAGAAGAAGTCGCGGGGCAGCAGCGAGGGCGTGAGCCCCAGGATAAACATGATCGCCGCCCCCACCATGCCCCAGGGGTGCAGCCGGATTCTCCGTATCATCAGCCCTCTAGTTCCTCCGCCGCTTCCAGCCAGGCGGCCTCGGCCTCCTCATGCTGCTCGCGCAGCGCGCGCACCTGGGAGTCCAGCTCCGAAAGCCGTGCCGTGTCCGGGCTCGCGGCGGCGGCTACCTCGGCCATCTCTTCCTCGCCCCGGGCGATCTTCTGCGCCAGGGTGGACATCTCGCGCTCTAGTTTGTTCATCTTCTTGGTCAACTGACGGTGTTCCTGGCTGCTGAGCCGCCCTGGTGCAAAGGACGCGGCGGGAGGCGCGGCCGCCGGGTGCTTCTCCCCCAGGTCGAGCGGGCCCGCCCCCTCGGCGGCGGCCTCCTGAGCGCGCCGCTGTAGGTATTGTTCGATCCCTCCGGGGAGGTTGGTCAGTTTCCCGTCCCCAAACAGTGCCCAGGTGCTGTCCGCGATGCGCTCGATGAGGTAGCGATCGTGCGAGATCACCACCAGGGTTCCCGGCCAACCGTCCAGCAGCGATTCCAGCTCCTGCAAGGTATCAATGTCGAGGTCGTTGGTGGGCTCGTCGAGGAGCAGCACGTTTGGCTCCGCCATGAGCACGCGGGTGAGTTGCAGGCGACGCCGCTCCCCGCCCGAGAGGTCACCCACGGGGGTGCGCTGACGCTTGGCGGAAAAGCCTAAGCGCTCGGCCAGTTGGGAGGCGGAGAGTTCCTTATCCCCCAGGTGAACGTAGGTGGCCACGTCCTCCACGGCGTCGATGAGCCGACGCTGGGGATCGAGGTCATCGAGTTCCTGGCGCAGCCACCCCAGGCGCACGGTGGTTCCCTGCTTGCGCTGGCCTCCGGCCAGCGGGTGCTCCCCGGCCAGGGTGCGCAGCAGGGTGGTCTTGCCCGAGCCGTTCACCCCCACCAGGCCGATGCGCTCGCCGGGAGCCAGACGCCAGGTCAGGCCATCCACGAGCACGCGGCCGTCGGGGGTTTCCACGCGCGCGTCCTCCAGGTCAATCACCCGGTTACCCAGGCGGCGCTTGGAAAAGGCCATGAGTTCCACGCTGTCGCGGGGGGCGGGCACGTCCGCGATCAGGGCCTCGGCGGCCTCGATGCGGTAGCGCGGCTTAGAGGTGCGCGCCGGCGCTCCGCGCCGCAGCCAGGCGAGTTCCTTGCGGGCGAGGTTGCGGCGGCGGGCCTCGGCGGCGTCGGCCTGGCGGGCGCGCTCGGCGCGGGCAAAGATCCAATCATTGTAGCCGCCCTCGTACACGTCCACCTGGCCGTCGTGTACCTCCCAGGTGCGGGTGGCCACGGTGTCGAGGAACCAGCGGTCGTGGGTGACCACCACCAGCGCCACCTTGCGGGAGAGCAAGTGGGAGGCCAGCCACTGCACGCCCTCCACGTCGAGGTGGTTGGTGGGCTCGTCGAGCACCACCAGGTCGAGGTCGCGCACCAGCGCGGCGGCGAGGTTCACGCGGCGGCGTTCCCCGCCGGAGAGCGAGCCCACCGGGGTATCCAGGCCCAGGTTTGCCACGCCCAGCCCGCCGAGCACCGCACGCACCTTGGCGTTGGAGGCCCACTCGAAGGTTTCCAGGCCCAAAGGCGCGAGCACCACCTGCGCCACGGTGGCGTCGGGGTCCAGCTCGGCGCGCTGGGTGACCACCGCCATGCGCAGATCGCTCACGTGGGAAACGCGCCCGGAGTCCGGTTCTTCCAGCCCCGTGAGCACCTCCAGCAGGCTGGTTTTGCCGCCGCCGTTGAGCCCCACCACGCCGATGCGTTCCCCGCTTTGCACGCCGAGGGACACGCCGTCAAGCAGGGTTTTTAGGCCGTACGAGAGGGAGACATTCTCCATATTGATGAGGTTCGCCATAAGGGTTCTTATCTTAGGGCACCCCTGCCACCCCCGCATTATTGATAGTGATTGTCATTATTAACTAGGCTACTCACCCATGAAACGCATCGCGGCGCTCGCCGCCACCCTCAGCACCGGAGCCCTCCTCACCGCCTGCGTCGGCTCCACCACCCCTACCCACGACGGCCCCGCCGAGGTGAGCGAGGTCTCCTCCCTCCACCCCCGCCTCACCTACACCCACGACGGCGGCCTGACCACCCTGGACGCCATCACCGGCGAAACCCTCGCCGCCACCCCGCGCGAGGGATTCCTGCGCCTCAACCCCAGCGGCGACGGCCGCACCCTGCTCGTGAGCGCGGGCGACGAATACCTTCTCTACGACACCGCCGCCCAACGCGTGGACCACGGCGACCACTCCCACTTCTATTCCGGCGATCCCGCGCTCACCTCCACCACCTTCGAGGCACCCCACGCCGGGCACGTGGTGGCCCACGGCGGGCGCACCGCCCTCTTCTCCGACGGCGAGGGCACCATCTCCGTCCTCCCCACGGACTCCTTCACCCAGGCCTCCCCCGCCGAACCCACCCTCGTTTCCACCGGGACCGCCCATCACGGCGTGGCCGTCCCCCTAGGCGAGAACCTCCTCACCACCACCGGCACCGAGGAATCCCGCTCCATCGTTCGGCTTATCGACGCCTCGGGCACCACCGAGGCGGAAACCTCCGACTGCCCCGGCGTACACGGGGAGGCCGTGGCCGCCGAGGAGCACGTGGTGTTCGGCTGCGAGAACGCGCCGGTGATCTTCGATGGCACCGCATTCCACAAGGTGCCCGCCGAGCACGAATACCAGCGCTCCGGGAACCTTGCGGGCCACCCCGAATCCCCCTACGTGCTGGCCGATTACAAGACCGACGCCGCCGCCACGCACGAGCACCCCACCGCCGTGGCGATCATCGACACCCGCGACGCCTCCCTGCGCACCGTAGACCTGGGGGCCTCCTACTGGTTCCGCTCCCTGGGGCGCGACAAGGAGGGCAACGGCGTGGTGCTCACCACCGACGGCGCGCTGAAGATCATCGACATGGAGCACGGCGAGGTGCTGCACGATATTCCGGTGATCGAGCCCTGGGAGGAAAAGGAGGACTGGCAGGAACCCGGCCCGATCCTCAAGGTAACTGACTCCACCGCCTACGTCAGCGACGCCACCGGGGGCCTCGTCCTAGTGGATCTGACCTCCGGGGAGGTGATAGCCCGGCACGAGTTGGAACACACCCCGGTGGAGATGGAGGTGACGGGGGTATGAGATGGAGTGAGGGGCGGCAAATCTCCGTAGAAAGTATTGACGGTCACCTATAGTGGCGCATATCATCAGACCACCAATCGTCCTGTAGACGGGGTTGCACGGCCTCCTTAAAAATACCCCTCACCTGCTGCCCACCGATCTCCGATACCCCGGAGCCAAGGACGCGCTCATTCCACCTCATTTATCTTTTTGAGAGGAAGCGCCATGATCCGGTGGATTATCCGCGCCGCTGCCCTGGTTCTCTCCCTGGTGTGTGGGGTATTAGCGCTCCAAAGCTTCGCCTTTCAGCAGGAACACCAACCCTTTGGCACCACCACGGCGCTGAGCCTGCGCATCAACGAGAGCACCCTGCCCAAGGAGGAGGTGGCCACCAGCCTGCACCGCGTGGTCGAGGAGCACGGCGTTTCCCTGCTCCGGGAGACGAGCAAGGAGGCCCCCGAGGGTGACACCGCCCACGATATTTTCTTCTTTGGCGCTCGCCCTCCGGCCACGGCGGTATCCCTGGACGGGGACTCTATCCAGTGGTTCTCCCGGCACAGTCACGGCTCCCTCCTGCCGTACACGGCGCTGGGCACCACTCCCCTCTCCGGGCGCTATGTGCTCTCTTCCTCCCCCGAGACCCGTGCCGCCCTGGACGCATGGGCCCGGGAGCACCAGGCGAGCATCGAGTGGGAGAACCCCACCTCCCCCATCCGCCTGGTGTATGCGTACCTCATTCACAACGGGGCGGGCAACGCCGCCCTGGCCACATTCCTCACGCTCACCGCCGCGCTCTCCGCGTGGTTGTTGGGCAGGGAACGCGGACGCAGCCTCCGCCTCCTCGGTGGCGTACCCCGCCAGCGTATTCACCGCGAGGACTCCCTCTCCATCACAGCACTGCTGGCCCCCGGGTTCTTGGTAGGCAGCCTCGCCTGCCTATTCTGGGTGGTGTCCGCCCACGGGTCGGAGCAACTTCCCCTGGTCTGGTCTCGCGTTCTCCTCGTGCAGGGAGCGGCCTTTGCTCTGGCCCTAGCGTCCTTCGTACTGCTCAGCGCGGTGGGGCGGCCCAGCGTTGACGCTCTGGCCCACCGCCACATACCGCACGGGTTCCGGCGCATGGGTTTGGTCTTGCACGGCGCGACCCTGGTGGTAGCCCTCCTCGTAGTGCCCAGCACCGCCACCCTCGCGCTCCATTCGCATCGCCTGGCCCAGGATCACGCCCTGTGGGAGGCCATGAAGGGCACGGTGCGGGTATCGTTCTCTGATTCCACCAGCCTCCTTGACACCCCGGAGGGACCCCGCAACGTGGCGGCGGCGCTGCAAGAACTCAGCGACTCCGACAACCTCAGAATCTCCCTCACCCTTGATTCCTCCATCTCCTACTCGCGCGAGGAGATGGACGGCTTCCGGCACGTCATCATCACCGATGAGGCCTGGCTGCATGCCTTCGGCATCTCCCCCGATGACCTCACGGAGGTCTCGCTTCCCCAGGCCGCCCCCACCTTTGCGCAGGGCTGGTTGGGCAAAGATCAGCAACTTTCCCTCCTCTCCCGCGATGGCACCGATAACGCCGGGCTGCGCTACTACCTCAATGGCGCCACCCCCGTTCCCGCGATGGAGGCCGGGGTGGTGCTCGGGGGCAACACCACTCAGGCCACGGATTCCCTCCTCGTGGTCACCGATGCCCCACTCGCCTCCTTCAGCGTCGAGGGGTTTCTCCTTCCCACCCTGTCCTCGGGAAACATCGTCTCCGCCGAGGAAGGGGCCCTCCGGGAAGCCTTGGCCCGCCACCATCTTGATCCCTACGTCTACTCCGTGGACTCCATCGCGCAGCTCTCCCTGGATCAGGCGCGGAAGTTCCAGGAGGAATCCCGCATGTACTTCCTCACCGTCGTGCTTATCCTGGCCGCGATCTTCCTCAGCGGGACACAGAACGCCGCCCTCTGGGCAACCCGCAACGCCCGGAGAATCACCACGCGCCACCTCGCGGGGCACCCCTACCTCGCCATGATCGGCGCCCCGCTGCGTATCGACGCCCTCCGCGCCTCCCTCATCGTGGCGCTCGCGGGCGCCCTCACCTTTGTGCTGCGTCACCCCGATCCCCTGATTCTGTTGGCCTCCGGGGCGGCGGTGCTCGTGTTGAGTCTCGCCGCCAGCGCCCTGTTCTACCGCGCCTGTGCCGCCCAGGCCTTCCGCCGCACCGTCGCCCGTCACCCCTAGGAGACTCCCATGAACATTGACACCCGTGACCTCGGCATCACCCTCGCGGGCAGCACCATCCTCAGCCACCTCGATCTCCACCTGGAACCGGGCCGCATGGTGGCCCTCACGGGCCCCTCGGGCTGTGGAAAGAGCACCCTCCTGGCCTGCCTGGGGCTCATTCAGCGCCCCACCACGGGAAAGGTACTCGTCGATGGGGTGGATACCACCTCCTGGAAAGACCGCGAGCGTACCCGCTTCTGGGGAGAGCACGCGGCCTTCATCTACCAGGATTACGGCATCATCGAGGAGGAAAGCGCGCGCTATAACGTCACCCTGCGCCGAGGGTATGGTGCGGTGGCCGACGCCGCATTGGCCAGCGTCGGGTTAGCAAACAAGGCCAAGGCCACCGCCGCCACGCTCTCTGGTGGAGAGAAACAACGCCTGGGCATCGCGCGGGCCATTTATAAGGAATCCTCCGTCATCTACGCCGATGAACCCACCGCCTCCCTGGACGCGCGCAACCGCGCCACGGTCACCTCGCTGCTCCGCGAGCGGGCCCAAGCCGGGGCCCTGGTGCTCATAGCCACGCACGATGAGGCCCTGGCCGGTCTCTGCGATCAGCAGATTTCCCTGGCCTAGAGCACCCGCGCCCCCGGCACCGGCCCGTGGGCTACCACCGCGCGGCTGGCCAGGTTCTGGGCCAGCAGCCCCTCCGCCACCGCTTCCGCCGTGGCCTCGTCCCGGCACAGGAATGCCAACGTGGGCCCGGAACCAGAAACCACGCACCGCAGGGCCTCCAACTCCACCGCCGCGCCGTGGGCCACCCGCAGCCTGGGCATGAGTTGCAGCGCGGCGGGTTCCAGATCATTGTGCATGTGCACCGCCACCGCCAGGGGATCGCCGCTGGCCAGGGCCTTGGTCACGGCGGTGACGTCCAGGTGGGGCGCGGCCTCCGGGCGGGCGTAGCGCAGATCGTCCAGCTTCTTGAACACCGCAGGGGTGGATAGCCCCTCGCGAGAGAGAGCGAACACCCAGTGGTAGCGCCCCTTGCTCAGCACGGGAGTGAGGTTCTCCCCTCGCCCGCGCCCCCAGGCGGTGCCGCCCATGAGGGTAAAAGGCACGTCCGAGCCGAGTTCCGCGGCGATCTCATAGAGTTCTTCCTCTGGAAGGGCCGGGTACTCCGGGCTAAAGAGCGCGGCGGTGGCGCGCAGGGCGGCCGCCGCGTCCGCCGAGCCCCCGGCCATGCCCCCGGCGGTGGGAATCCCCTTGTGCAGGTGCATGAAAAGGGCCGGTGCCCAGGAAAGCCCGTGGCGCTTCCGATAGCGCGCCACCACGGCCTCGGCCGCGCGCACCGCGAGGTTGGTGGAGTCCGTGGGCACCTTCTGCGCGTCCAGGCCCGTCACCCGCACCCCGCGCACGTGCGGGCCGCTTTCCACCCGGCGGGCGGGCACGGCCTCCACGGCGAGGTCATCGTGCAGGCTCACCGCCTGGAACACCGTGGAAAGTTCATGGAACCCATCCGCGCGGGCCTCCCCCACCCCCAAAAAGACGTTCACCTTGCCGTGCGCGCGGGCGCGCACCACCCGCCGCCTCACTTAAGCGCTCCTAGGCGGATGAAGTCCGCCACATCCAGTTTTTCCCCGCGCGCTTGTGAGTCGATCCCGGCGGCGAGCAGACGCTCCTCGGCCGCCGCCCCGGAGCCGTACACCCCGGAAAGCGCGGCGCGGAGGGTCTTGCGGCGCTGAGCAAAGGCGGCGTCGATAAGCGGAAACACGGCGCGGCGGGTGTCCTCGGTGAGGGGCCAGGGAGAATCCGCGCCGAAGCAATCTATGCGCACCAGGCCGGAGTCAATGCGAGGGGCGGGCCAAAAGACGTTCTTGCCGATGGCCCCGGCGCGGCGCACCTGCCCATAAAAGCTCGCCTTGACGGAGGGCACGCCGTACACGCGGGAGCCGGGGCTTGCTGCCAGACGGTCGGCCACCTCGGCCTGCACCATCACCAGCACGCGGCGCAGCGTGGTGAAGGTGGCCAGCAGGTGCAGCAGCACCGGCACGGAGACGTTATAGGGCAGGTTGGCCACCAGCGCCGTGGGGGGCTCCGGCACGTCCTCGGGGCGCACCCGCAGGGCATCGCGGTGCACCACCGTGAGTTTCGCGGCGTGATCGGGGGCGAACTCGCGGGCGGTGTCCGGCAGGCGCCGGGCCAGGCGCTCGTCGATCTCGATGGCGGTGACCTGGCTGGCGGTATCCAGCAGCGCCAGGGTGAGGGAGCCCAGGCCCGGGCCCACCTCGATCACCCGATCCTCGGGTTGCAGTTCCGCCGCCGCGACGATCCGGCGCACCGTATTCGGATCGTGCACAAAGTTCTGCCCCAGCTTCTTGGTGGGGCTCACCCCCAGTTCCTCCGCGAGGCGGCGGATTTCCACGGGCCCGAGCAAACGGGCGGCACGCTCCCCCATGCCTAGCGGATACCGAGCTTGGCGGTGCAGGCGGGCCACGCGCCCCAGCCCTGGGCGGCCTGCACCTTCTCCGCCACGGCGATCTGCTGCTCGCGGGTGGCCATGTGCGCCTCGGGGGCGTATTCCGTGCCGCCGTACCCCGCCCAGGTGGAGGGGGTGAATTGCAGGCCGCCGGAGAAGCCGTTGCCGGTGTTGATGGACCAATCGCCCCCGGCCTCGCACTGGGCCAGGCTGTCCCACACGCCACCCTGGGGCACGGCAGGGGCGGAGGCATTACTAGAACCCACGCTCACCGGGGCCTTGGCCTCCTTGGTTCCGCGCGCGATCACGCGGGGAGCCGCCGGGGTCTTTTCCTCCTGGCGGATCACCTTGTTCTCCTTCTCCTTGCCGTTCACGCGCACGATGGCGCGGGTGATCTCCCGCAGTCCGGTGGAACCCTCCTCCACCACGGACTCCTCCCCCTGGGGCAGTTCCGCGTTATCCACGTATTCCACCGGGGGCTCGATCTCCTCGGTGGACTTTTCCTCCACCTTTTCCACGCGATCGATCGCTATGCTGAGGTTCTTACTCAGCGGGGTGTCCAGGGCCGGGCGCACCACGTCATGTTCCCCCAGGGTGATGCCGCGCTGCTCCAGCACGTCGCCCACGGTCTTGGCAGCCAGGGAGGTGTAACTGGTGGCGGGGCCGTCATGAATGGCCACGATCTTGGGCGAGGTGACCTCCAGCTTCATGCCATCGGTCACGCGGCTGGAGCCCTCTGCGGCCACCACGGAGCCGGGATCAATCTCCGGGTGCTCGCTGAGCAGATCCTCCACCGTGAGCGCGGTGGAGCGAATGTCCTGCTCCTCGCCGTCGATCACCAGCGCCACGGGCTTAGCGGTGCGCACCGTGATGGTGCCGGAGTCCGCCACCTTCTCCGAGGGGGCCGGGTACACCAGATCCCCCGCGCCCACCTCCACCCCGGCCTCCTCCAGGGCGCCGGCGATGTCCTTGGAAATGGTGGTCAGTTCCGTGCGCTCACCGTTGAGGTCTAGCACCACGGACTTCTGCCCCTGCGCCACCACCACGCCGCCCACCACCATCGTGGCCAGCACGCCACCCGTGGCCATGCGCAACGGCATGGAGTGGCTGTTATTGATGCGGCGGATCGTCGAGGTGCGCTTCCGTGACTTCGCAGACTTCACAGTCTTCACAGTGGTTCTCATTCTCCCGTGTTCTCCCGCGTCCCCCTGCGGGGGCCGTTCCAACCCGAATAACAATACGGTAACGCTCCCCCACTGTCCAGCACCCCCGCCACGATTCGATAAGAGTCACGCGAGACGATGCCGCAGGTCAGAGCACATACACCACACAAACCACAACAGCCCCAGGCGTGCCGACGCCCCCGTCTCAAGCCCCTACTCCAGGCCATACACGGCGCTGAAAGTCCCCGCAACCTCCTCCGCCAACTCCTCCGCGGCCTGGCCGCGCGCCTGCGCCACGCACCGGGCCGTGTGCCCCACCAGGGCGGGCTCGTTGCGCGCGCCCCGATAGGGCTCC
Source organism: Corynebacterium oculi (assembly GCF_001412105.1). Taxonomy (GTDB): domain Bacteria; phylum Actinomycetota; class Actinomycetes; order Mycobacteriales; family Mycobacteriaceae; genus Corynebacterium; species Corynebacterium oculi. The sequence continues at coordinate 84,873 of NZ_LKST01000003.1, read as the reverse complement.
GGGATCATGTACGGCGCGTCCGTTTCCACCAGGACCTGCCCGCGCGGGGCCAGGGCGGCGGCCGCACGGAGTTCCTCGTTGCGCTTGAAGGTGACGTTGCCCGCAAAGCTCAGCACCCAGCCGCGCTCAATGGCCGCGCGCGCCGTGGGCAGCGGGGAGGAGAAGCAGTGCAGGATCACCGCCGGCGGGGCCGGGGAATCATCCAAGATGCGCAGCAGGTGCTCGTCGCCCTCCCGATTATGGATCATCAGGGCCTTGCCGCTGCGCACCGCCAGATCCACGTGCCAGCGCAGCGCCTCCTCCTGCACGTCCAACGCCGCGGTTCCCTCGGGATCGTGCCGGAGCCAATAGGTATCCACCCCCGTTTCCCCGATAGCCACGCAGCGAGGATCCCCCGCCATCTCCGTTAACCGACGCCGCGCCGCCGCGTCCAACCCCCCAGCCCGGGTGGGGTGAATGGCGCAGGCGGCGTACACGCGCTCGTCCCAGTGCGCGGCCAGCAGGGCCTGCTCAGCCTCCGCCAGGCCGTCACCCACCGTGCAGATCCGCTCCACCCCGGCCTCGGCAGCCCGGTCCACCACGGCGCGCACCTCCTCCGGAGTGGTGGCCCCGCAGGAGGCCAGGTGGGTGTGCGCATCCACCAGGCGCGGGAGAAAGGGAGCGGGCTGCGGAACGGGACGGGGCTTCTTTTTTGCCATGCGCCCCGTCTTACCAGAAGGGCCCGGCTCTCAGCGCCTCATGCGGTCTAGCCAAGGCGCTGCACGGCGTACGTCCCCTCGTCCTCCCCGTAGCTCCAACCCGCCCCCATCATGCTCGCGCCCTCATCGAGGATATTGAGCCGGTGAAGCGGGGAGTTGATCCAAGAATCCATGACCTCTTCCGGGGCTACCTCGCGGTGGAACCACGCGAGGTTTTCCGCAAAATTCCCCTCCGCGTGCGTTATATCCCCTTCCGCGCGTAGTTTATCCGCCCACGCCTGGGATTCCTCCACCATGTGTTGATCGCAGCGCAAGGAACCAAGGCCCCGGCTTTCCCGGTACTCGTTGGTCAGGCGCACGATAGTGGCTACCTCATAATCAGAACAAGTGAAAGCATGTGCGGTGGTGGAGGAAGATCCCATAACCCCCGCAGCCGCCACCGCACCCATCAATAATGCACTGGCAGAATGACGAATAGAAATCACCGCAAATACTTCCTTTCCCTTTATAATTCCCAATCTCTATTCAGGCGCCATAATAACCCAACAATCCCTCTCCTGCTGATGGAAAAAGTATGGTATAAATTCCCAAAAAAATGAGGATAACCCAACCCTATCGCCCCACCTCTCACCCATTACCCTCGCCCCACCCTTACCCCGCAGAACGTCTCCTCCCGCACTCATAAAGACGGGGTAGGCGGATACGAAAGTATCTTTCCGTAACCTTCGGCACAGTCATGGTTCCTAGATAAAAAGACCATTCACTGTGCCGCAGGCACCCCCTCCCCCTCAATCCCCCGATTACGTAGCCGCCTGCACCGGGGCCCACGCGGGGCCGGTTTCCGCCAGCTCGGGATCGAGCTTCTGGATCAGCGGCTTGGGCTTGTCCAGCGCCGTCCCTGGCACCACCTCCACCCGCTCCCAGCGCGCCTGCTGGGTGGCGTAATCCCCGGAGATGATGGGATAACTCTGCCCTTCTTCCGGCAGTCCGGTGCCCACCAACTCCACGGGGGCATCGTCGGTCACCTCGCTCACCTGCGGTTGCGCGGCCCAGATGCCCTCGCGGCCCAGGGTCTCGTGTACGCGCTGCGCGGTGGCGGGCAGGTAGGGGGTGAGCATGACGTTGCAGTCGCTGACCACCTGCAAGGCCGTCCACAAGACGGTGGCCAGGCGCTCGCGCTGCGCCTCATACTTGGCCAGTTTCCAGGGCTCCTGGGCCGCAATGTAGGCATTGGCCTCGCCCACCACGTGCATGGCGGCGGTGATCCCGGCCTTGAACTTGGATTGCTCCAGGCACTCTCCCACGGTGTCCAGGGAGTCCTGGGCCAGGCGCAGGATCTCCTCGTCCTCCTCCGTGAGCGCACCGGGGGCGGGCACCTCCCCAAAGTTCTTGTGCGCCATAGAAACGGTGCGGTTGACCAGGTTGCCCCAGCCGTTAGCCAGCTCGTTGTTGATGCGGCGCACGAACTCGTCCCAGGTGAAGTCCGTGTCCATGTTCTCCGGGCCCGCCACGGCAATGAAGTAGCGCAGCGGGTCCGGGCCGAACTCCTCCAGGAAGTCCTTGACGTAGATCACCACGCCCTTGGAGGAGGAGAACTTGGAGCCGGACATGGTGAGGAACTCCGAGGAGACCACCTCCGTGGGCAGGTTGAGTTCCCCATAGGCGTGCAGGGCACCGCCCTTGGCGCCCTTGCCCGCGTAGCCCAGGAGTTCCGCGGGCCAGATCTGGGAGTGGAAGGTGATGTTGTCCTTGCCCATGAAGTAATAGCCCTCGGCCTGGGGGTCCTGCCAGAACTTCTTCCAAGCCTCCGGCTCCCCGGAACGCCAGGCCCACTCGATCGAGGCGGAAAGGTAGCCGATCACCGCGTCGAACCACACGTAGAGCTTCTTGGCGTTGTTGTCCTGCCAGCCCTCCACCGGGACGGGGATTCCCCAATCAATATCGCGGGTCATGGCGCGGGGATGGAGATCGCGCAGGAGGTTAAGGGAGAACTTGAGCACGTTGGGCCGCCAGGATTCGCGCGTGCTCAGCCACTTTTCTAGGGCGTCGGCAAGCGCGGGGAGGTCGAGCAGAAAGTGCTCGGTCTCGATGAATTCCGGGGTTTCTCCGTCGATCTTGGACACCGGCTTAATCAAATCCACCGGGTCAAGCTGGTTGCCGCAGTTATCGCACTGGTCGCCGCGCGCGCCTTCGGCACCGCAGATGGGGCAGGTGCCCTCGATGTAGCGATCCGGCAGGGTGCGCCCCGTCTTGGGCGAGACCGCGCCCATGGTGGTCCGCTTAATCATGTAGCCGTTCTCATACAGGCCCCGGAACAGTTCCTGCACCACGGCGTAATGGTTACGGGTGGTGGTGCGGGTGAAGAGGTCATAGGAAAGGCCCAGGCCCGCGAGGTCCTGGACGATCTGGCGGTTATAGCGATCCGCCAGCTCCTTCACGGACACCCCCTCCTTGTCCGCCTGCACCAAAAGCGGCGTGCCGTGCTCGTCCGTGCCGGAGACCATGAGCACCTCGGCCCCCCGCATGCGCTGATAGCGGGCGAACACGTCCGAGGGGACTCCAAAGCCCGCCACATGGCCGATGTGGCGCGGGCCGTTGGCATAGGGCCAGGCAACAGAAACGAGCACGGTTTTGGTCATGCGCTCTAGCCTAATTTATCTGCCCCCGCGCGCCCACTCCCGGCGCGCTCCTGGCGCTTGGTGCGCCGCGCTAGGCGACGCGCCCGCAGCTGCTCGCGCTGCACGTACTCGCGGTGAATACGGCGCTCGCGGGCCAGGGCGCGGGCAAAGCGCTGCTGCTCGCGGTAGTCCAAATAGATGACGTCGTTGCGCAGGTCCTTCACCAGCGCGAACATCAGGGCGATCACGATCACCAGGAAGGGCGCCGCCGCCACGATGGTGACGTTTTGCAGGTTGCTCAGCACGTCATCGCCGCCGGAGACCAGGAGCGTCAGCCCAATCAGGGCCGTGAGCAGGCCCCAGGAGGCGGAGACCAGGGGGTGCGCGTCCGTGCGCCCGTACTGGGACATCGAGCCCATCACGGTGGAGGCGGAGTCCGCCGAGGTGATAAAGAAGGTGCCCAGCAGGATCACCGCCACCACCCCCATGATCTGCCCGGCGGGAAGGTTGTGCAGGAGGTTGAACAGCTGGTTCTCCGCGGAGCCATCGCCCCACACGGATTGGCCCTCGCGCTCCATGGTGATGGCGGTGCCGCCGAAGATGGCAAACCACACGGTGGACACGCCGGCGGGAATGAGCAGCACGCCCACGCAGAACTCCCGGATGGAGCGCCCCCGGGAGATGCGCGCCAGGAACATGCCCACGAAGGGAGACCAGGAGATCCACCAGGCCCAGTAGAAGATGGTCCAGCTAGAAAGCCACTCGCCGTCGGAGTTGGTGGCGGTGCGCGAGGCCATGGAGAAGAACTCCGAGAGGTACCCGCCCACGGAGCCCGGAATGAGGTTGAGCACGGCCACGGTGGGGCCCAGCACGAATACCACGATGGCCAGGATCGCCGCGAGGATCATGTTCGCGTTGGAGAGGTACTGAATCCCCTTGCCCACGCCGGAGATCGCGGAGAGCAGGAACGCCAGGGTAAGCACGGAAACGATGCCGATGATCGTCCACGTCCCTGGGGAATCCACGATGCCCGCGGCGGACAGGCCCGCGCCGATCTGAATGGCGCCCACGCCCAGGGAGCAGGCGGTGCCAAAGACGGTGGCGAAGATCGCCAGGGCGTCGATGAGCTGCCCCAGCCAGCCCTTGGCGCGGCGCTCCCCGATCAGGGGAATGAAGGCGGAGGAGATGAGCTGCCTGCGCCCGATGCGGAACGTGGAGTACGCGATGGCCAGGCCCACGATGGCGTAGATCGCCCAGGGGTGCAGCGTCCAGTGGAACATGGCGGAGGCCATCGCGGAGTTAACGTCCTCGGCCGGGTGCCCGGGCACGCCCTGGCGGTAGAAGGTCAGCGGCTCCGATGCCCCGTAGAACATCAGGCCGATGCCCATTCCGGCCGCGAACATCATGGCGATCCAGGACACGGAGCTAAACTCCGGTTCCTCGTCAATGCGCCCCAGCTTGATGGTGCCGAACTTGCTGAGCGCGATCACCGCCACAAAGGCCACGAATACGGTGCCAAAGAGCACAAAGGCCCAGCCGAAGTTGGTGACCACAAAGTCCAGCGCGCTTTGGGCAAAGGCGGCAAAGGAATCGGAGCCCACCAGGCCCCACACCACGATGGCCAAGGCCACCGCGCCCGCTCCCCCCACCACGGGCCAGTTAATCGCCTTATCTTCCCCCTCGGATTCGAGGGTGATATCCGCTTCAGCGTAGTCATCGAGGCCCTCGCTAATAGCGGAGTGGCCCTGGATCATGGCCGCTAATTGCTCGGTGGCGGAACTCGCCCCGGCCTCCCTTTCCTCACTGTCATGCGGATTAGTCATGCCCTCCACCATTAAGCAGAATGAGCGATATATCAAACCTAAAACCACAATAGGCGCGCCTGAATAAACATCACGGACAGAATCGTTATCCTTTTGTGATCCCTATAATCCCCAGCGCACGGCCGTCATCGCCCGGAGAAAAATAACAGGATAGTAACTTTTTCCTGAGAGTTTCTGTGTCGCGGCTGGATTAGCCGCGAGCGGCCAGGGCGGCGTCGTAAAGCTCCCTGGTGCGTACCCCGTGCGCGGCGGCCAGATCCTTGCACACCGCCTTGAGCCGCTCCCCCGCACCCACCCGCTCCAGCACCTCCGGAACCAGGGATTCCACGTCCACCTCCGCCTCCCTCGCGGCGTCGAGCACCACGGTCACCTCTCCGCGCACCCACTCGGCGGCCCACCGCGCCACCTCCCCCAGCGGGCCCCGGCGCACCTCCTCGTAGGTCTTGGTCAGCTCCCGGCACACCGCCACCCGGCGCTCAGGCCCCAGGATCTCCGCCGCCAGGGCCAGCGTCTCCGCCACCCGGTGCGGGGACTCGAAGAAGCACACGGCGCGCTTCTCTCCGCGCAGGGATTCCAGCCAGGTTCGGCGCGCGCCGTCGCGGCGCGGGGCGAAGCCGTCGAAGATGAAGCGCCCCACGTCCAGGCCGGAGAGCGCCAGGGCCGTGGGCACCGCCGAGGGGCCGGGTACGCAGCTGACCGGCACCCCGGCGTCGAGGGCCGCGGAGACCAGGCGCAGGCCGGGGTCGGAAACCACCGGCATACCCGCGTCCGTGACCACCGCCACGGTGCCGGTGCGCGCGGCGGCCAGCAGCATCTCCACGCGCTGCTCCTCGTTGTGATCGAAGTTTGAGACCACGCGCCCGCCGATCTCCACGCCCAGGGCCTGGGCCAGGGCGCGGGTGCGGCGGGTATCCTCGGCCGCCACCACGTCCGCGCGCTCCAGCAGGCGGCACAGGCGGGGCGTGGCGTCGCCGATATTGCCCAGGGGCGTGGCGGCCAGCACCACCCCGGTGGGCAGCGAGGCATCGAGGTACGCGGAGTGCAGGGGGGTGTGGGAGGACGTCATGGGTACAGCATCGCACATTCTCCTGCCCACCCCTTAGACTCTGACGGGTGAGCACGCTGACCCCCCTGCCCCGCTTCCAGCGCCCCGATCCCCCCGCGCCGGTAACCCGCCCCTGGGGCCGCCCCGAGGCCTATTCGTTCGGCCTCATCGGCGCGCTGGCGCTCCTCACCCGCTTCCTCGGCCTCTCCTCCACCGCCGTCAAGGGCACGCCGGTTTTTGATGAGAAGCACTACGTGCCGCAGGCCTGGGACATGGTGCGCAGCACCGTCAACCCCCTCATCGGGGGCATCGAGAACAACCCGGCCTTTGGTTTGGTGGTGCACCCGCCCCTGGGCAAGCAGATCATCGCGCTGGGCGAGCTCCTCTTTGGTTACACCCCCCTGGGGTGGCGGGTCATGGCCGCGCTCTTCGGCTGCCTCATCGTGGTGGCGCTCATGGGGTTTGTGCGCAGCCTGAGCAATTCCTGGCAGATCGCGGCCTTCGCCGGGCTGCTCGCCACCTTCGACGGCGTGCTGCTGGTGGTCTCCCGATACGGCATGCTCGACGTGTTCCAGGTGCTGTTTATTCTGCTTGCCGCCTGGGCGCTGGTGCTCGATCACCGCCAGATGCACGCGCGCCTGCATACCGCCTGGGCCACGAGCACTCTCGGGGATTCCCCCTACGGGCCGCGCCTGGGGTACCGCTGGTGGCGCTTCGCCGCGGGCATCGCCCTGGGCCTCGCGCTGGGGGTCAAGTGGTCCGGCCTCTACTACATCGCGTTCTTCGGCCTGCTCAGCGTGTTCGGGGATCTTGCCTTACGACGCCGCTACGGCGCCACCCGCCCCGTCCTCGGCGCGCTGCTGCGCGATACCCTCCCCGCGCTGGCCTCCCTGGTGCTGCTGCCCGCCGCGCTCTACCTGTGGACGTGGCGGGCCTGGTTCGCCTCGGAGACCTCCGTGTACCGCCACGCCGCCGCCGATGGCACCATCGCCGCCTCCGAGCACTCCTGGCTCACCGCCCTGCCTGATACCGCCGCCAGCTGGCTGTACTACCACCTCTCCGTGCTGGACTTTCACGCCCAGCTCACCTCCTCCGGCGGCCACCACCACCCCTGGGACTCCAAGCCCTGGGCCTGGCTCGTCTCCGGGCGGCCCATCCTGTATTTTTCCTCCACCGGCATCGAATGCGGGGGCGGCACCTGCCGCCGCATGGTGTACCTCTTTGGCACCCCGGCCATCTGGTGGCTGACCATTCCAGTGCTGCTCTGGGCGCTGTGGTGCCTGCTGATCCGCCGCGACCACCGCTTCCTCGTGCCCCTGGTGGGCTTCGCCGCAGGCTTTTTGCCCTGGCTTGCCTCCTTCGACCGGCAGATGTATTTCTTCTACGCCGCCCCCCTGGTGCCGTTTAGCATCGCCATGATCGCGCTGGTACTCGGCCAATTGACTGGGCGCGGCGGGCAGGTGGGCCGGGGTTCCCTGCGTGACCTGGCCGGGGGCACGCTGCACCGGGGAACCTTCGCCGTGATCGTATATGTGGCGGCGGTGATCGCCATGTTCCTGTACTTCTCCCCGCTGTTCTACGGGTACGTGATACCGGATAGTTACTTCGACTCGATGATGTGGCTGCCCAGCTGGCGGTAGGTTTAGCTCAGCAGCCCCGCGCGCCAGCGCTCCCAGCCTCCGCTGCTCACCCACGCCCACGCCGCCGTGGCCGTGGTGATCCCCAGGGCCACCACCCCCAGTATCTGCTCCCTGGTGGTGGTGCCCAGCAGAAAATCCCTCATGCCGAAGCCCAGGCTGAACATCGTCCACGCCCCCAAAAGCGGCAGCACCCCCAGCAGCAGGCGCGGCAGCCACGCCCCCAGCAGCAGCGCGGCAGCCAGGGCCAAGCGCACGGCGGCGGCCTGGGCGAGCAGGTGCGCCAGGGTGGGATCGGCGGCGGGGCTGAGCACCTGGCCACCCTCGGTGGTTTCCAGCAGCCCCCCGGTATCGGCCAGCAGCCGCACCGCCGCCACCACGTGCAGCACCGCCACGAGCACCAGCGCCAGGCGCGCCACCGCGAGGGAGGCCAGGCGCGCGCCCGCGTGCCGACGCCACTCCGGTTCCACCTCTGCCAGGATCGCTCGGGTGAGTTCCTCCCCCGGCTCCTGGTCGGTGGGCGAGGGTACAGGTTGGAGCCGGGCGGCGCGGCGGTAAAAGGCCTGGCACTGCTCGCAATGATCGAGGTGGGCCTCCACAACATCGTTATCCAGGTGGCCCGCCTCCCCGTCAAGCCGGGCGGAGAGTTCCGCCTGGATGGCCTCGTGCGCGATCATCGGGTGAGCACCCCATCCACGCTGGCCCGCCCGGAGCCAAAGACCACGATCATCAGCAGGGAAACCAGCATGACCACCGGGTATTCCAGGGCCTCGATGCTGGGGGTGAGGTGCACAAAGTAAATGGCCGCCACCATCAGCAGCGCCAGGGCCCCGGCCACCACCGTGGTGAGCAGGCCGATCACCAGCAGCGCGCCCCCGGCCAGTTGCGCGATCCCCGCGATCCAGGCGGAAAGGGCGGGCTGGGGCACCCCCCAGGCGCTAAACTGCCCGGTGGTCTCCGTGATCCCGGTGACCATGAGGATCTTCCACCCGTGGGCCACAAAGATCAGCCCCAGCACCGCCCGAAAAATCAGCAGCGCGCCATCGCGCATCACCGGCCTGTCCATGGCCTATAGGCTACCTTCCCTGCCGGGCCAATTGCGCGTCCACGCTCCCCTCGCGGCCCGCTCGCCAGCCCACCAGGGCCATCGCCAGGCTGCTCGCCAGCAGCGCCCACAGGATCGGCTCCCAGCGCCCCACGGCCTCGTGCACCACGCCCACCAACAGCGGGCCGGCCGCCGCCAGCAGATAGCCCACGGATTGCACAAAGGCCGAAAGCCGCGCGGTGACCTCCGGCGCGCCGGTGCGCGCCGGCATGAGCGCCAGGGCCATGAGGAAGCAGAAGCCACCCACGCCCAGCAGCGCCGACCACAGATACGGCGCGGCCAGCGGGGCGCAGATCAGGCCCAGGTAGCCGACGGCCGTGCAGGCCGCGAAGCCCACGATCACCCAGTGCGCGTGCGCGCTGCGCGCCACGATCCTTGGCACCACCACGCCGCCGATGATGCCCAGGCCGCCCACCAGAGCCAGGCCCACGGAGGCCACCTCGGCGCTGGCCCCGGCGTCCGCCAGAATGGTGGGCAGCCACCCCATCTGGACATAGGCGTTCATGGATTGCAGACCAAAGAACATCATGATGGATACCGCCAGCGGGGAGCGCCACAGGGAGCCCGCGATGGGGGCCGGGGCTCGGGAGGGCTTCGGAGCCGCCTGTGCCGAGCGCAGCAGCCACAGCCACACCGGCAATTGCAGGGCCGCCACCCCCGCCCAGATCCACAGCACGCCGCGCCAGGAGTCCGTGAGCATGGGCGAGAGTGGGCCTAAGAACATGCCCACGCTCAGCACGGTGGTGTAGATCGTCATCAGGCGCACCGCCTGGCGCCCACCCACGCTTTTGACCCAGGCGGGCAGCAGCACGTTCACCAGGGCGATGCCGATGACCACCAGGCCGGTCAGGGCGATGAACCCCCACATGTCCCCCATCACCGGGCGCAGCGCCTGGCCGATCACCTCCAGTGCCATCGCCAACACCAGCGTGCCCGTGAGTCCCAGCCGCCGCGAGAGCGGCACCGCCGCCACCCCAAAGAGCGCGAAGCAAATCCCCGGCAGGGAGGTAAGCAGGCCGGACAGGCTGCTGGGAGCCTGGTAAGCGGCGCTGATCTGATCCAGCACCGAGCCCACCGCCACGATCGCGGGGCGCAGGCTCAAGGCGGCCAGCCCCACCGCCAAGGCCAGGATAAGGGAGCGGTGTTGTTCACGACGTGCGGTCAAGATACCTCCCTGTATTTTGTTGGGTACCCCCGCACTCTAACCCTCCCGGAACCCCGCGTCTCACTCAGGAGTCCAATACGATCATGACCACCACCGACGGCACCGTGCTTTGCCCCGACGGCCTGCGCCGCCCACCCTGGGCCACCGGCTCCGACCTCCTGCGCGACTACTACGACACCGAATGGGGCATGCCCGTCCGCGACGACCAGGGCATGTACGAACGCCTCACCCTGGAATCCTTCCAGTCCGGCCTCTCCTGGGCCACGATCCTGGTCAAGCGCCCCGCCTTCCGCCGCGCCTTCGATCACTTCGACCCGGAGGCCGTGGCGCGTTACGGTTCCTCGGAGATAACAAGGCTGCTTAACGACGCCTCCATCGTGCGCAACTGCCGCAAGATCGAGGCCGCCATTAATAATGCCCAGGCCACACTGAACCTACGTCCCGTGGGAGGGCTAGCGGAACTGGTGTGGTCATTCCAACCCACCACCACCCCGGCCCCGCGAACAATGGCGGAGGTGCCCACCCGCTCCCCCGAATCCGAGGCGCTTGCGGCGGCATTGAAAAAGGCTGGCTTCCGCTTCGTGGGGCCCACCACCATGTACGCCCTCATGGAGGCCGTGGGGGTGGTGGATACGCACCTGGTGGGATCGTGGCGGCGCGGGAGTTCAGGGGTGTGGGGGTAGGTGTTGAGCGGCTGTTGCGCTGCCTTTAGCTGCTCAGCGCGGCGGGTTCTCCCACACGGGATAGATTTTCCACGGGTCGCCGCCGCCGGGCCTATTCCATTCCGGGATCAATTCCATGGCCTGCCAGCGTCCGTCCGGGCGCTGCTGCCAGCAGATACTGGTGGAGCGGTACCCCTCGCAGATCACGGGGCCATCATAGGGGGAGATGATCTTGGTGGTGGCTTCTCTCCGGGCGGCCATCAGTGGGTTTTCCACGGGCGGGAGTTCCTTGATCGGCTTAGCACCGGCGGGCAAGGTGGCTCCCAGCATGAGGCTTGCGGCCATCACGCTCATCGCACAATAACGCTGTGACTTCTTCGTATCTCTCTCATCGGTGACCGTCACACAAGGGTTAGGTCAACTTTAAGTTGACGCTCGCGTCAACCCAAGGTTAACATCTCCTCATGGACAGCATACGAGAGGCCCAACGCGCCATTGAGGCCGCACAACAGCAACTCCGCCAGGCCGTCCACGCCGCTCGCGCACAGGGATCCTCCTGGACAGAGATCGGCGCAGCACTCGGAGTATCCCGCCAGGCTGCCTTCAAGCGCTTTGGCAAACCCATTGACCCCAGAACAGGAGAACCCATGCCCACCCGCCCCACCACGACCATCACCGCCAACACAGAACGCCTCTTCCGCCTCATCAATAACAGCGAATGGGAGGGCGTGACCGGCCTCCTCCATCCCGATGTTCGCTCGGAACTCACCCCCACGGTCATTCTGGAGGCCTGGGCAAAATGCATTGGAGACTACGGCTCCTTTATCGAGTGCCGCAATACCCTCGTCACCACCGCCAGCCGCACCAATGGCACCGAACCCCTTTCCGGGAACATCGTGGGTTCCGCCGTGGGCGTGACCACCCTCCAGTTCGAGGCCGGGGAGTTCCTGGGGCGCATATCCTTTGATTCCGATGACCGCATCGACGGAATATTCGTCCTCCCTACCGACGCCACCGAAAGCGTTTTTTAACACCATGTCCCCCTACTTTCGCGCACTGCTCGTCTTTATGGTCACCTATCCCATCGCGAGCATTATTTTTCAAACTTATGGCGTGACCGCGCTCATGTTCCCCTTTAGCGCGGTAATCATGACGTACACCTACTCCTCCGCGCGGCGAGAAAATAAGCACCGTGGAGAATCGGAGAAACCATCACCCGAGGAAAAGGGGCATCGCAACACGACATAAGAAGTAAGGCCGAGCTTAATTTCCCATAGGTCCAGCCTTGCCTTTCCGAGATGTTCCTTGCAAACTAAGCACTATAGCACCGATAAAAATAGCTATAACATATTGACTTAACCTTGAATAATCCGTATCCAGAAAAACCATAGAATAAGAAAAAAGCGATAGAGCCACGGAGAAAAATAGAAACATCACAAGGGTGGGAAGCTCTAAATCGTCAGAGCTAAAGGGAGCACGCCGTTTGACCATGCCCACGATCACACAAGTAATTACTATAACAGCGGGCATCATAGCAAAATCAATGAGATGATTCTGCACGACCCCCACCGCAAGGACCGCCGAGGCCAGCAAAGCCATGCCGAGCGTGAGGACAAAGAAACATTTTCTCCATGCCGCGTTACTCATGGGCGCGATTATGGCACACAAACCCACGAAACGCAGAGAGGAGACCAGCAAGCCAACCTGGAGCGAGCCATTCTACTCGATAACAACTAGCCGCTTCACGGGGAGTCCAAATGACAGCATGAGGCTTGAACCAAAGAGGGAGACTAGAGAATCGGATACACGAGCCCAAACCGTTCACAAACCACAGCCAGCAATTCATCAAAATTTTCTCCAGAATCCGACCAGAAACGTTTATGACCAGCACGCCAGTACTCGAACGATCTATCCCCTTCCCCCTCAAGGTATGCGTGTTCAGGGGTAACCTCACAAAATTTAACCACCTCAACCGCAGTGTTTTCAATAAGCGCAACCGGCTTTCCAGCACCATCTAAGATAATGCTCAGCTGCCCTCCACAGGTAGTGACTCTCCTACAGCAAGGTAGTCACTGTATCTGCTAGCCGTAGCCATTTTAGTACCTTACTCTACTAAAGAGGAGAGATCATCCGCCAGCCGTGAAGAGTCCCCAAATGCCCACGCCTCCGGCGTGTTCATGTGGCGGAGTTCGGGAACGGCACCTATTGCTCTCAGCCAAAATTCGGCGATCATTGCTTATATCCTCCCGAACGCTGACCAGCGCTCTTTATGTTTACTTCCACATACAGATTCTCACAGCCCCGAAACTCCCCTACCGGGGGATCGAAAAAACACTACCTTCGTGCATTTTTATCACGAAGGTAGTGTTAGTGGTGGAGCTAAGGGGAATCGAACCCCTGACCTTTGCATTGCGAACGCAACGCTCTACCAACTGAGCTATAGCCCCAATGCCCTAATACTCTACTCCCCATCCACGGATTCCACGAACCCGCAGGTCATCTACACCGCGGCCCGGTGTTCGTAGCCGTGCTCGGCCACGCCGCTCCGCTCCTCGGCGCTCAGGGAGCGCGTCTCCAGGTGGTAGAAGTCGGGGCTTTCGTCGTCCATCTCCACCACCACGGCGCCGGGGCGCAGGAGTTGACGGGGGATCTTCAGCGCCTCGTCGTCGCGGTGCTGCACGCCCATGCGGGCGCGGCGCAGTTGGCGTATGCGGCGGCGTCGCAAGGCCTCCTCCTGGCGCACCTGGGCGCGTAGGGCGAGGAGGTAGATGAGCAGCAGGAGGGCGAAGGCGCCCGGCGCGGCCCATACCCAGCCGCCGAAGATCACGGCCAGGATCAGGGCCAGGGCGGTCACTCCGCCCAGGCCCATGAGGGTGCGCTGGCGGCGTTGGTAACGGTCGGCGGAGTTGGCGGCGTCGGTTTCCGGGTCCCAGCCGCCGCGCCCGCGCCTGCTGGCGGCAAATTCTAGTTCTTCCTCGCTGAGTTCCTCTTCGGGCTCTTCCTCGGCCTCGGGTGTTTCCTCCGAGGGGGCATCGTCAGCAGATTCTGCCCCCGTGCGGTAGAGCAGGTCCTCCGGGGTGGTGTGGGTCTTGTCCACCTCGTAGGTATCGCCCTCCTCGGTGTCCTCCACCTCCGGGGACTCCTCCGCGGCAGCCTCGGTTTCCTCGGCTCCTGCCTCCAGCTCGTGCACCACGTCCCCCTCCAGGTACACCTCGGGCACCTCCTCGTGCTCCTCGGCGCGATCAGCGCGCTCGGGCTGCACCTCCTCGGAGGCCACCACCTCGTAGTCCTCGGCGGGCTTTTCCTCGGTGTAGTGAATGTCCTCGGCCTTGATCTTGGGTTTGCGGCGCGCGCCCCCGGTGATGGTGCTGCCACCCTCGTAGACCACGCGGGTTTCTTCCAGGGCCTCTCCGGTCTTGCGGATCGGCTTGTTATTTCGCTGGAGGAGTGGGATCAGCACAAAGAGCCAGAGCACGATGATGAGGAGGATCAGCAGGCCACCGGTCACGAGATTGCACCTTCCAGGGTAGGGGAAAACGCTTGTAGGATAGCCTCCCGCGCGGGTCGCGCCGCTGAGGCGCGCCGATCAGCGGATAAACCCCGTGCGCCGCAGCCTGCTCACGCAGTCCCCCGAGTACTCCCCCGCCACCTGGGCTACAAAGTGGTGGTCGCGCCAGGCGCCGTCGATATGCAGGTTGCCGCGCAAGTATCCCTCCTCGCGGAAGCCGTTGCGGTGCAGGACTTTGCCGGAGGCGGGGTTGCTGGGTAGGTAGGTGGCGGTGACGCGGTGCAGCCCGAGGGCCTGGAAGGCGTAATCGGTGCCCAGGGCGCAGGCGGCGGTGGCCACGCCCCTCCCCGTGCGCCCCTTATCCACCCAGTACCCCACCCAGCATTCGCAGGCCGCGCCGCGTTGTATGCCGCCGAGGGTGAGTTGCCCGCTGAACTCCCCGTCCACCTCGATCGCCAGCGGCGCGGTCACCCCTTCCCTGGCGCTGCGGCGTAGTTGCCGGTAGTAGCGCCACCACTGCCACGGGGTGTGGTGATCGGCCCAGTCGCCGCGCAGGGTGGGTTCCACGGGGCGCAGGTAGGGTTCGTTGGCGATGCGCTGCCGACACCACTGGGGTCCGTCGCTAAGCCGAAGCGGCCGCAGCCGCACGGTAGCGCCGTCGAGCAGCACCGCGCTCATGAGCCCTGGGAGAGGAAGAGAACCTCCACGATGTCGCCGGGGCGGATCTCCGCGGCGGCGTCGGGAATACGGATCATGGCGTTGGCGGCGGAGAGCCCCGCCAGCAGGTGCGCGGGCGCGCCGGTGGCCCCGCCGAGCCCCTCCACGAGGTAATCGTGGGTCTCGGCGTCGCGCATGAGGCGGGCGCGCACGAATCCCCGGCGCCCCGGGATCGAGGCGACGTGGTTGAGCGCCCGGGCGCGCACCACCCGGCGCTGGGCGTTGCGCTTACCCAGGCACAAGCGCACCAGGGGGCGCACGAACATCTCGAAGATCACCAGCGCGGAGACGGGATTGGAGGGCAACAGGAACACGGGCACGCGATCATCGCCCAGCAGGCCAAAACCCTGCACGGAGCCGGGGTGCATGGCCACGCGGGTGGTATCAATATCGCCCAGTTCATCCAGCACGGCGCGCACGCGCTGCGAGCCGGTGCCGCCCACCGCCCCGGAAATGACCAGGATCTCGCTGCGCATCATCTGGCCCTCGATGATCTCGCGCAGGCGGCGGCTTTCCCCCTCCGCGATGCCCACGCGGTGTACATCTGCGCCCGCTTCCTTGGCGGCGGCGGAAAGGGAATAGGAGTTGACGTCGTAGACCTGCCCCAGGCCGGGGTCGCGGTGAATGTCCACCAGCTCCGCGCCCACGGAGATCAGCGAGACGCGGGGGCGCGGGTACACCAGCACCTTGGAGCGGCCCACCGCCGCGAGCAGGCCGATCTGGGCGGGTCCCAACACCGCGCCGGAGGAAACGGCCACGTCTCCCTTGTTAATGTCGTCGCCCGCGCGGCGCACGAAGTCCCCGGAGCGCACGGGGCGCTGGGCGGAGACGCGCTTGCGCCCGCGGTCGCTCCAGTCGAGGGGGAGGACGGCGTCGGCAAGCGTGGGCAGGGGCGCACCGGTGTGCACGCGCACGGCCTGCTTGGGTTGCAGGCGCAGGGGCTGCTGGGAACCCGCGGCCACCTCCCCCACCACGGGGAGGGACTTTTCCACCGGCACCAGCGGCCCGGCGGAGGAACTCAAGCCCGGCTCGCCGCCCACGTCCACGGCGCGCACGGCGTAGCCATCGATGGCCGCCTGGGGAAAGCCGGGCAGGGGGCTCGTGGCCTGCACCTCCTCGGCGCACATGAGGCCGAGCGCGTCCGCAATGGAAATGCGCACCGGCTCCGGCGTCACCGCAGCGTCCGCCACCAGGGCTAACTGCTCGTCCACGGACCGCACTCGCCGCCTCCTTCTCCTTGTGCCCTCGTTATCTTAGCCGGGGTGTTAGTCCTCGTGGCGGGCCAGGATCTCCGCGATGGCCTTCTTCAGTCCCGGCCCATACACCGGGTGGCTGAGCCCAAAGTCCACGCAGGCCGGGATATAACCGCCGGGATTGCCCAGGTCGTGCCGGGTGCCCTCGTGGATCACCACGTGCACCGGGTGTCCCTCGGTGATCAGCAGCTCGATGGCGTCGGTGAGCTGCAACTCCCCGCCCTTGCCGGGGGTGATGCGGCGCAGGGCGTCAAAGATCGCGCGATCGAGCAGGTACCGGCCGGTGGCCACGAAGTTCGAGGGGGCCTGCGCGGGCTCCGGCTTTTCCACCATGCCCACCACGCGCTTGACGTCCCCGCGCTGCGTGTCCTGCACGTCAAAGACGCCGTAGTTGTACACCTCCTCGTGCGGCACCACGAAGGCGCACAGCACCGAGCCACCGTATTCGGCGCGCACGGCCGCCATCTTCTCCATCACCCCCACCGGGAGCACCAGGTCATCGGGCAGCATGACGGCCACCACGTCCTCGTCCGCGTCGAGCACGGCCTCGGCTAGGCCCACGGCGTGCCCCAGGCCCAGCGGGCGCTCCTGGGTGACGGGCACCGCGTCAATGATCCCGCTGGCGTGGCGCACCTTGCGCAACTGCTCATCCTTACCGCGAGCATGCAGCGTTTCCTCCAGCTCGGGCGCGGGGGCAAAGTGCGCCAACACCCCCTCCTTCTGGGGCGCGGTGATAACGGCTAGCCGCGAGGCCCCCAGGGCAGCGGCCTCGTCCGCGATGAGTTCGATGCCCGGGGTGTCCACCACCGGGAGCAGTTCCTTGGGCACCGTCTTGGTGGCGGGCAGAAAGCGGGTGCCCAGCCCGGCGGCGGGAACAACAACCGTTTTGACCGCGTGCGGGTGTTCCGAAGTGGGTGCATTCATAACCTCACACCCTACCCATGTGTGGCCCCGCCACCATGCAGCGCCACGGTAGCCTGGGGCAAGTGAGCAAAGAAGAACTCCGCCGCACCCTGCTCCGCGCGCGACGCACCCGCCCGCACAAGCAGCGTGACGACGCCGCCCTGGCCGCCCAGTGCCTGCTCCTGCTGGAATCCTGCGGCCCCGGCCCCGTGGCGGCCTACCACCCACTGCCCAGCGAACCCGGCTACCGCACGCTGCTGCCCCTGCTGCGCGCCACCACGCGCCGAATCCTGCTCCCCATCACCCGCCCCAACAAGGCCCTGGACTGGGCTTTCGACGCCCCCACCGCCCCCGGTCCCCTGGGAATCTCCGAACCCACCGGGCCCCGTTACGGCGTCTCCGCGCTCCGGGACTGCGCGCTGATCCTGGTGCCCACCCTCGGCCTCACCCCGCAGGGGCACCGGCTAGGCAAGGGCGGCGGCTACTATGACCGCACCCTGGCCGCCCTGGGCACCCCGCGCCCGCCCGTGGCGGCCCTGGCCTACCCGGAGGAGATCCGCGCCGATATTCCCGTGGCGGCCCACGACGAGCCCGTGGATTACCTCGTGGAACCGGGCGGGTGGCATGCCCAGTCCAAGGGGGTATGTTCTCCCGGCTCCTCCTCATCCTGAGCACCCCCGGCTGGCGGCGCGCAGCCCTGCTGCGGCGCAGCGCGGCGGCGGTGCTCCTGATCCTCGCCCTTGTTCTCGCGCTCAAGCCCCAGGGCAGCCCCGCCCTCTTTTTCCGCGCGGAGGTGGATACCGGCCGGGAGATCACCGCCGAGCACGTGGAGATACGCTGCGTACCGGCCGAGTTGCTGCCCGCCACCGCGCTGCGCCACCCCGAGGAGGCCCTGGGCAAGGTGCTCATCGCCCCGGCGGTGCCCGGCGAGCCGGTCACCCCCTCGCACCTGCTCACCCCGGCCGATTTGGACGGCAAGGTGGCGGTTCCGGTGCCGCTTTCCGCGCCGGAAATAATGCACCACGGGGACGTGGTTTCCGTGGTGGCTCAGGGTGAGGAAGCCCGCCCGGACGTCATTGCTGCGGAAGCCACGGTACTCTTGCCACCTGGCCCGGATAATCCCACGGCGCTGCTTTCTCTGCCGGAGAAAGAGGCCGCCCTGGTGGCCTCCGCAGCCCTATCTGCCCCGCTCACGGTATTCTTTACCAGGGTAGGATACAGTTCTGTCAATTAATGATTTTTTAGGAGGCGCTCCCATGCTGAAGGGTTTTAAAGACTTTATTCTGCGCGGTAATGTCATCGAATTAGCCGTGGCCGTGGTCATCGGCTCCGCTTTTACCGCGATTGTCACCTCTTTTACCGATAACATCATCAACCCCCTGATCGCCGCCCTGGGCACCAGCCCGGACGTCGATGGCCTGGCCATCGAGCTGCGCGCGGGCGACGCCGCCACCCGCATCGACTTCGGCGCCGTGATCACCGCAGGCCTGAACTTCCTCATCATCGCCGCCGTGGTGTACTTCATCCTGGTGGCCCCCATGAACAAGCTCAACGAGATGCAGGCCAAGCGCCACGGGGTCGAGGAGGACGAGGAGGAGAAGGTCTCCATCGAGGCGGGCCTGCTCTCCGAGATCCGCGATCTGCTCAAGGAGCAGGACACCGCCACCGGGGGCGGCGCTCACCGCGCCGAGTAATGCGGCGGCCGCTGGCGGCGGTACTCCTCCTCGCTGCGTTGTTCAAAGAACAGGCGGTGCGGGGTATCCGCCTGGCGGTCAATGTCCCGCGCCGTACTGGGGCGCACTTTTCTGCGCTTGGGCCTCATGGGGCTTAGGGGAGCTCGTCAATGACGTGGTGCACCAGGGGGGCCAGGGTGGCCATGCCGTCGCGGATCGCCGGGCGCGATCCCGCGAGGTTCACGATCACCGTGGAACCGGAAACCCCGGAGATTCCCCGCGAGGTCGCCGCGTCCACCGCGCCACACCCCAGCCCAGAGGAGCGCAGCGCCTGAGCGATGCCGGGCACCAATTGATCCAGCACCGCGCGGGTGGCCTCCGGGGTCTTATCCCTGGGCCCCACCCCCGTGCCGCCCACGGTGAGCACCAGATCTACCCCGCCCACCACGGCGGTCTCGATGGCCTCGCGGATGCGGGACTTCTTGGACTTCACCGTCACGATCCCGCCCACGCTAAACTCCGCCTCCGCCAGCAGCTCGGCCACCAGCGCACCGGTATCGGCGTCCTCTTCGTCGCTGACCAGCACCACCAGCGCCTTGTGTTGCGCTCTCGGTTGGTCTTCTCGATCCGCGGCCAGCAGGTAGCCCAAGTCCGGTTCCAGGTCGGGCAGGGACGAGGACAGTGAAGCCAGGCGATGTTCCATATCGAATAACTTAGCTGTCCGTGAGCGTTACCTCTACCGAATGGGGCTCCGAATCCCCTTGCGAGAGCACCTCCAAGGTCACGGTCTCCCCAAAATCATGGGACCGTGCAGCGGCGATGAGGGAATCGGAGGAATCAATCAGGCGATCGTTGAGTTTGGTCACCACATCGCCTTCCTTTAGCCCGGCCCGCTCCGCGGGCCCGCCCGGGTTCACCCCACTAATCACCGCGCCCTTCACCGAGGTCTGCGGCGCCACGCCGAGGTCATCGCGCAGCACGCTCACCCCCAGCATGGGCTGGGTGGCCTTGCCCTCGCGAACCAATTGATCGGCCACGCGCTTGGCAAAGGAGGAGGGAATGGCAAAGCCCAGGCCAATGGAACCGGCCTGATCCGTGCCGCTGCTCAGCGAGGCGATCACGGAGTTCATCCCAATGAGGTTGCCGCTCATATCCACCAGGGGGCCGCCCGAGTTGCCGGGGTTAATGGCGGCGTCGGTCTGAATGGCGTCGATCAGCGAGGATTCCCCGCCCGCCGCGGAGGCCCGCACCGGGCGGTCCAGCGCGGAAACGATGCCCGTGGTCACGGTGGAGGAGAGCCCCAGCGGGGAGCCGATGGCGATCACGGACTGCCCCACCTGCACCTGATCGGAGTCCCCGAAGGATATGGCGGGGAGATCCTTGACGTCGCGGATCTTGATCACGGCGATGTCCGTGGCGGCGTCGGCCCCCACGAGGTCGGCGGGGTGAGTGCTGCCGTCATTCAGCGTCGCCTGCAATTGGGAGTTGCGGTCCCCCGCCACGTGCGCGTTGGTGAGCACCAGGCCGTCGGAGGAGATGATCGCGCCGGAGCCCTCCTCCCCACCCATCATGCTGGCCACCTGAATGGAGACCACGGAGGGCAACACCGACTGCGCCACCTGCTCCACCGAACCGGCGGGGGCCTCCCGGTTGGCCGTCTGCTGCATATTCGGCTGATTCAAGGAGTTCACCACCTGGGTGTCCTCCTGCTTCTGGCTGACCACCACGCCGGTGACCGCGCCCGCCGCCACGGCGGAAACCGTCATCAGGGCTATGGTGGGTAGCACGCCAAAGGCCATCTTTTTCTTGGCCCGTGGCTCCTCTTCCCCGGAAGGCTGCTCTATCACCAGGGTGTCATCCTCCCAACCCCAGTTCTGCCCATTGTGTGCGTTGCGCCTGTCATCGTTGTTCATGGCACCCGATTATGCACCCCCACGCTGTTTCTTGGCTGCCAGATCAGTCCTGGCTCCATGAGAGATTCTGCACGTTTCCTGTATGAATACTGCATAAAAAATAGTGCCCCTTGCGGCTTTGCGCAGGGGGCACGGAGAAGAATTGGAGCTTAGAACTGCTCCACGTCCACCAGGCCGAGCTGAGCGGCCTTGACCAGGCGGCGCGGGATGCGCACGGTCTGGCCGTCAATGGTCACTTCCTGGAGGGCAACGTTGTTGGCCTTCCACTGCGAGCGGCGCGCATGGGTGTTGGCGCGAGACTTGCGGAACTTAGGTACTGCCATTTTCCTCTTCCCTCCTTACCTTAAGCCTGGGTCTTCTTCTTGCGGCGGGCCATGCCGCCGAAGCGACGCTGGAACTTCTCCACGCGGCCGGCGGTGTCCATGACGCGCTGCGCGCCGGTCCAGAACGGGTGCGACTCGCTGGTCACGTCCACCACGATGAGCGGGTACTCGTTGCCGTCCTCCCACTCCACGGTGCGGCTGCTGGTGGCGGTGGAACGGGTCAGGAACTTCTGGCCGGTGCCAGCGTCCTGGAACACCACCGGGTGGTAATCCGGGTGGATATCCTTCTTCATATCTCTCGATTCCTAAGGTTGTACACTGGGTCGGTTCTCCCCCGCCTCGGTGGCGGCAGAGAGATCGTGCCCAGGTTGGCTCGTATAAATCCTCTAGCACCCTACCTCATGGGCGGGTTTTTCTAAAATGCCAGCGCCACAGGATCGCCGCCGCTACCGCCTGCACCACTCCGCCGAGCACCACGCCCACGAGGTCAAACCCCTCCACCCGCGCCAGGGGCGGCAGGAGGTTATTGACCACGTGCATGCCCCCATGCGTGGCCACCGCCGCCCACATGGAGCCGGTGATGATCCGCAGCACCCCCGCCAACAGCCCCATGCCCAGCGGCAAGACCAGATACACCAGGCGATCACCCCAGTTACCCTGACCCCCGGAAGAGGCCAGATGGATCACGGTAAAGGCCGCCGTGGTCCAGGCCAGGGTCAACCGGGGGCGATGCCGGGTCACTCCCGCCAGCCAACCCCGATAGATCAATTCCTCGGGAAAGCCCTGCAATACGTAGGCCACCGCCGCCACGTACACCAGGCTGAGCGCCAGTTCCGCCCCCGTGGGGTATTGGGCGTAGTACTCCGTGGTGAACTGCCCATTGAGGTACCCGATTCCACCGCGCAGCGCGTACGCCACCAACATGAGCGGCACGATGATGGCGGTGCCCAGCCAGAAGGCCCGGCCCCCGGGAAGAAGTTGCCGCAGCGTACCGCGCTCCACCCAGCGCACCCACCCGGCCACCAGGCCCACCACCAGCAGCGCCACCAGGCAGAACTGCCCGATCCGCGCCACCACCTGCCCCGCTTCGCTCGTCGCAAAGCTCACCGCCGCAAAACCGCCAGGGCGTTCGCACCCAGGATCATCGCCGCCGCCACCGCCGCGCGCAGAAGCAGGCCCCACCAGGTCACCGGAATACGGGTATGAGGAAACATCATGGGTTCAAGTCAAACCCCCGCCACCGCGCACCGCAAGGGCCCCCGGTCATGAAAAATCATGACCGGGGTCATGGGTTACCGCCGGTAGCGTGGGGATATGCCCGCCGTGTCCCGCCGCCATCTCCACATGCTCTTCGGTTCCTCCCTTGTCCTATATATATCGGCCTTTCTCCCGCCCTCTCCCGGGCTGGCGCTGGCGGTTCCCCTCACCGCGCTCGCGGGTTACTTCGCCGCCAACTGGGCATCCAGCGTGGCCATGCTCATTCTGGCCGTCTTGACCCTGCTGCTCAGCCTGGGTACCCCGGCGGCCCTGGTGTTCTGCGGCATCGTCGTGGGACTCACGGCGAGCGCACACATGTACCTCGGCACCGGGCGCGTGTTCCCCGAGGCCCTGGCCGTGACCGTGCTGCTGGGCTTCGGGTACGCCTTTGCCGCACAGGTGCGCCACGGCATCGCGGTGAACCAGCGCCTGCGCCAGCAGGCCACCGCGCAGCGCGATCTCCTTCTTTCCCGCGAGCGCGAGCGCATGGCGCGTTCCCTCCACGACGGCCTGGGCCACCGCCTCACCGCCGTCATCTTGAGCCTTGATCTATGCCGCCGCACCCTGCCCCCGCATACCGAGCTAAACCGGGCGCGCACCATGACGGCCCAGGCTCTCGATGACATGCGCGCCACCGTCCGCGCGCTCACTCCCGTGGAATTACGCGAGGGCGACCTCACCCAGGCCCTGCACACGCTGGCGGAGTCCTTCTCCTCCACCGCGCTGCGCGTCCAGGTCAACGCCACGGGCACGGCACAGCCGCCGGAACCCGTGGCCCTGCTCGCGCTGCGCTTTACCCAGGAGGCGCTGGCCAACGTGGCGCGCCACAGCAGCGCCCACAACGTCCTCGTTTCCTTCAACTCCCAGGAAGGCAGATTCCTCATCACCGCCCGCGACGACGGCTCCCCCTCCTCCGATGCGCCCGGCTATGGCATTTCCTCCCTCCGCCACCGCGCCCAGGAACTCGGCGGGCGGGTCGCCGCCCGCGCCACGGCACAGGGCTTTACGCTCAGCATGGAGGTGCCATGCGGGTAGTGCTGATCGACGATCACGAGGTGGTGCTCCACGGCCTGCGCATGGTGCTCGAAACCTTCCCCGGCATCGTGGTCACGGACGCGGTCATGCCCGGGTATGGCGGCTTGGACGTGGTGCGCGCCTTACTTCCCACCCCGGTGCTCGTCTTAACTACCTTCGGCCAATCCGCCCTGGTCTCCTCCCTGATCGAGGCCGGGGCCAGCGGCTATATCCTCAAAGGGGCTTCTCCCGAGGAACTGGTGGCCGCCATGCGTGCGGCCGTGGAGGGCGGCCTAGCGCTCGACCCCAAGGTGGCGCGCTACGCCCATGATCGGCTTGCTGTACTCACCCGCGCGGAGCTGTCCGTGGCGAGGGAGATCGCCCGGGAGTTGTTCCTGGCCGAGGGAACGGTGAAGAATCATGTTTCCTCCCTGCTGCGCAAGTTGCGCGCCCGGGATCGCACCAACCTCGCGCTTCTCCTGGCCCGGCAATTAGGAGATTTAGGCCAGGGGCACTAGGATTGCCTCTTGCTGTTGTCGAAAAACATTCGTCTTCGCCCCCGTCTGCTGACTTTTAGTGCTTTGACGTGGGCGGCTAGGAGAAAGTTACACCCATGTCGGCTATTTGCCAGGTCACGGGACGCAAGCCGCAGTTCGGCAAGTCCGTCTCGCACTCGCACCGCCGTACGTCGCGCCGTTGGAACCCCAACATCCAGCGTCGTCGGTTCTACCTGCCCTCCGAGGGCCGTACCATCACCCTGAACGTGTCCACCAAGGGCCTCAAGGTCATCGACCGCGATGGCATCGAGGCCGTGGTGGCCAAGATTCGAGCACGTGGGGAGAAGATCTAAAAGATGGCACGTAATGACGTTCGTCCGATCATCAAGCTGAAGTCTACGGCTGGCACCGGTTACACCTATGTCACCCGTAAGAACAAGCGCAATAACCCGGATCGCATCACGCTGAAGAAGTACGATCCGGTAGCCCGCAAGCACGTCGAGTTCCGCGAGGAGCGATAATTCATGGCTAAGAAGTCCAAGATTGCCAAGAATGAGCAGCGCAAGGACATTGTCGCCCGCTACGCGGAGCGCCGCGCCGAGCTCAAGGCCATTATCAAGAACCCGAACTCGTCCGATGAGGAGCGCCTGGACGCGCAGTTCGAGCTGAACCGTCAGCCGCGCGACGCCTCCCCCGTCCGTGTTCGCAACCGTGATTCCCACGACGGCCGTCCGCGCGGCTACCTCCGCAAGTTCGGCCTTTCTCGCGTGCGCATGCGCGAGATGGCTCACCGCGGTGAGCTGCCGGGTGTCCGTAAGTCCAGCTGGTAGGAGTTGTGCATCAATGAAGCGTAACAACGCAAAGCGCGCTCGCGTCGAGCAGAGCCGCCGCCCCAAGAAGAACCCGCTGAAGGCAGCGGGCATCGAAACGGTGGACTACAAGGACATCAACACCCTTCGTCAGTTCATCTCCGATCGCCACAAGATTCGTTCGCGCCGCGTCACGGGCCTAACCCCGAAGCAGCAGCGCGAGGTCGCCACCGCCGTGAAGAACGCGCGCGAGATGGCTCTCCTGCCGTTCACCAGTCGCTAACTGGGAAGAATCACAACAGCGGGTTAACCCCGCCCACTCCTAGAGTGGGCGGGGTACTGCCGTTTATGCTGGTACTCATGCACCCCTCGCTCACCGATCTCCTAGACCAGGCCCCCGCCTGCTCCGATTCCGCCCACCTGCGCGGCTTCATCGCGGAATCCCAGGATCTGGCCCGCAATGCCCTGCACCACGGGGAGGCCGCCGTATCCGTGGCCCGCTGGTATTCCCAGGTCACCACCGCCCTTCTCGGCTCCCCCGCCCTGGCCCAGGAACCACCCGTAACCCCGGTGGGGGCGCTCGCGCGCGAGGAGGCCCTCCCCTCCACCCCGCTGCTCTGGGTGAGTCCCCACACCCCCAGCGCCCAGGCCGGGTTTTGGGAGATGGGCCGGGATTTAAGCCACGTCCCGTCCGCGCCGTCGTTAGCCCAGGCCCTCCGGCAACGCCCCCCGGCCATGCGCACCATCGACGGCCTCCCCGACCTCGACGCCCCCGTGAATATCCAGGAACACCTCCTCGACCCCGCCGCCGCGCTAAGGCTCTGCGCCAGCCTCACCGAGGAGGAATCCCAGGCCTTAAACCAGGCCTGGATCACCGGCATGGAGTTAGAAGCCCAGCGCTGGCGCGATCGCGTTCCCACCACGCTCACCGCGCGCGAGCTGCCCGCCCTCCAGCGCAGCGCCTTCGGCGACGCCGCCCGATCGGTCTCCCTCGTGATCCGCTCTGTGGCCGCACGCAATAACATCACCATCGACACCAACGTTTAAAAGGAGCCAGCGTTATGGCAGGAGCCGTGGGACGCCCCCGGAAAAATAGCCCGCGCCGTCGCGGCAACACCGCGCGCGAGGAAATCCTCGACGCCGCCTCGGAACTCTTTACCGTGCAGGGCTTTGCCACCACCTCCACGCATCAGATCGCCGATGCCGTGGGGATCAGGCAGGCCTCCCTGTACTACCACTTCCCCTCCAAGGCGGAGATCTTTTTGACCCTCCTAAAATCCACCATCGAGCCCTCCGCCGACCTCGCGGAGTACCTGGGGGCCACGGAGGCCTCCGCCCCGCAGCGGCTGTGGTCCCTGGTGGCGGCGGAATCCCGGCTTCTGTTATCGAGCAGGTGGAACGTGGGGCGGCTGTACCAGCTCCCCATCGCCGCCTCGGAGGAATTTGCGGAGTATCACTCCCAGCGCAAGGGACTGCGCACCACCTTCGAGGGGCTGGCCGCGGACATCGTGGGAGCCCAGGACCCCCGCTGCATGCTGCCCTTTCACATCGCCATGTCCGTGATTGAGATGCGGGATAACACCGGCGTGGCCCCCCACCAGGGCGAGGGCCTACCCCCCACCGCCGTCATGCTGGCGGACGCCGCCCTCGATGTGTTGCACACCCCCCTGCCCGAGGAGCGCGTGGAGCGCACCCTCGAACTGCTTAGTGCGCGAAGTGCCGCGCGCCCGTGAGGTACATCGTCACCCCGGCCTTCTTGGCGGCCTCGATGACCTCCTCGTCCCTGATGGAGCCCCCGGGCTGCACCACGGCCTTGACCCCGGCCTGAGCCAGAACCTCAAAGCCATCGGAGAAGGGGAAGAAGGCGTCGGAGGCCGCCACGGCTCCCTCCGTGCGGTTGCCCTCCCCCAGGGTGTTGGCGCGCTCCACGGCCAACTTGGCGGAGTCCACGCGGTTGACCTGCCCCATGCCCACGCCCACGGTGGCGCCCTCGCGGGCGATCAGGATGGCGTTGGACTTCACGGCCCGCACGGTGCGCCAGGCGAACTCCAGCTCCTTGAGCAATGCCTCGGAGCCCTCGCCGGCCACCAACGTCCAGGAGGCGGGGTCGTCTCCTGAAGCGTCGATGGCGTCGCTGCGCTGCACCAGCAGGCCGCCGGAGATTTGCTTGATCTCCTTGGCCCCGCGCTCGGGGGCCTCGGCCTCAAGGAGGCGCAGGTTCTTTTTGGTCTTGAGCAGTTCCAGCGCGTCCTCGGTGTAGGAGGGGGCGATGACCACCTCGGTGAAGATCGGCTTGATCTGCTCCGCCATCGCCAGGGTGACCTCCCGATTGGCGGCGATCACCCCGCCGTAAGCGGAGAGCGGGTCGCAGGCGTGGGCGGCGGCGTGGGCGGCGGCGATGTCCTGGGCCACCGCGATGCCGCAGGGGTTGGCGTGCTTGATGATCGCCACGCAGGGCTCGGCGTGATCCCAGGCGGCACGCCAGGCGGCGTCGGCGTCCTGGTAGTTGTTATAGCTCATCTCCTTGCCGTGGTGCTGGGTGGCACCGGCCAGGCCGCCCTGGGCCACGTACAGCGCGGCGTCCTGGTGCGGGTTCTCCCCGTAGCGCAGCTCGTGGGCCAGGCGGTAGGAGGCCCCCACCCATTGCCCCTCGGAGATCCAGGTGGCCACGGCGATGTCGTACTCGGCGGTGTGGCGGAAGGCCTCGGCGGCAAGCGCCCGGCGCTCGTCGAGAGTAAAACCGCCCTCGGCCACCGCGCGAGCGACCTCCCCGTAGCTGGCGGGGTTGACCACCACGGCCACGGAGGGGTGATTCTTGGCCGCCGCGCGCACCATCGAAGGCCCGCCGATGTCGATCTGCTCCACGCAGGCATCAAAGTCCTCCCCGGAGGCCACCGTCTGGCTAAACGGGTAGAGGTTCACCACCACCAGCTCGAAGGGCTCCACGCCCAGGTCATCAAGCTGGTTCAGGTGCTCGGGCTTGCGGGTATCGGCGAGGATTCCGGCGTGCACGCGCGGGTGCAGCGTCTTAACCCTGCCCTCCAGGCACTCCGGGAATCCGGTGAGATCCTCCACGCGGGTCACCGGCAGCCCGGCCTGCGCCACGGTGGCGGCGGTGGAGCCGGTGGAGACGATCTCCACCCCGGATTCGTGCAGGGCCGTGGCCAGTTCCACCAGGCCCGTCTTGTCATAGACGCTCAGCAAGGCACGCTTGATGCCCTTGCGGCTTTCACTCATCTGAGATTCTCCTGTTGCTGTGCGGACAGCACCCGCACAATGAGTTGGCGTTCAACGGTCTTAATGCGCTCGTGCAGCGTAGCCTCGTCGTCCCCCGGCTCCACCCGCACCGGCTCCTGCGCGATGATCGGGCCGGTGTCCACTCCCTCGTCCACGTAGTGCACGGTGGAGCCGGTGACCTTCACCCCGTAGGCCAGGGCGTCGCGCACGGCGTGCGCCCCGGGGAAGGCCGGCAGGAGCGCGGGGTGGGTGTTGATGGTGCGCCCCCCAAAGCGCTCCAGGAAGGCGGGCCCCAGGATCTTCATGAAGCCCGCGGAAACCACCAGGTCGGGGGAACCCACGGCGTCGGCAAGCGTGACATTCCAGGCCTGGCGGTCCGCCTGCATGGCAACAACCTCGGTGGGCACCCCCGCCGCCTCCCCGCGCTCAATGGCGCGGCAGGGTTGATCGGCAATCACCTTGACCACCCGATAATCCCCCTGGTGATCCAGGATCGCCTGGAGCAACGTTCCGCTGCCGGATACCAAAACCACAATATTAAATGTCACGCGCTCAGCCTACCCGCCGCTTTGCGCACCAGCCCAGCCGCGACCCCCACCCCGGCCACCCACACAAAGACCAGCGCCGCCGCCAGCCACTCCATCGGCCCCGTCGCGCCATAAACCCCCATCTCCCCGCCGGCCAGGAAGGCACCCACCAGGGTCAGCACCCCGGCGCAACCCCCCGCGGACACCGCCTCGCGCCAGGTGGGCACGCGCCGCCACCACAGCGCCACCGCCGCGCCCGCCGGGATCAGAAGCAGCGCCATCGCCCAGGGTGCTGCGGACGCCGGAACCGCAAACAGCGGCAGCGGGGGCAGCGGCACCACGTGCACGCTAAAGAGGCTTATCGACGCCTCCCCGGCATGAAACTCCGCGCCCACCAGCACCGCCGCCGCCGCGATCATCGCGTTGGGCAGGTACAGCAGGCTCACCGCCACCGCGCCGGGGCTGGTGGCCTGCCAGTTCCACGCCACCGTGGCGATCCACACCACCGCCGCCGCGCCCAGAAGATAAAGGAGATACCGCACCGCGTCCTTGGCCCACTGCGGCCACGGGGTATATCCCAGCGCGAGCGCCGCGGCGTGCACGAGCAGGGTACTCAGAAACGCCCAGGGCGAGGGAACATCCACGGGGTAGACCGTGCGGGCGTCGAAAAGCATGAGCCAGGCGATCCCCGTCAGCAGCAGCGGCACCCCCAGCAGCAGGCCCACCTCGAACCTGCGGGTGGGGCGCGCACGGCTGAGCAACCAGATCATGCCCATCGCGGGCAGCAGCGGCATGAGGCCCAGCGTGATGCCGTCGAGCCGGATAGGGGCCATATTCGCCATCAGCCATAGCTGCGCCACCGTGGCGGGCATGGCCGCCAGTGAGGTGGAGGTAACGAGCAGGCCCGTCATGGCGATGACCACGATGGCCAGGAGCACCACCACGTGCGGCAATAAGACCGTGGGCAGGTAGCGCTGCGTGGTCTTTTCCTGCGGAGATGCGGGCGCGGTGACCTCGCGGCGGGTGCGGCGCCGGGTGCTTCCGGGGCGTCTATTGCTGCTGGTTTTCTTGCTCACCGTGCCAGCATATAACTGAAATATTGGGAAGCAGGTTGCCCCGCTCCCATCGAGACGCTATCGTTACACCTCGTAGATAACGAAAAGGTCACGATTTGCTAACGTGGCGTTACACCGACAGATGGAAGTGAACGAGTTGGGCAAGCACCACAAATTCAATCCCTCGCAGACCACCAAGGGCCGCATCGCCCTGATGGCCGTGGCTACGGGCGCTGTCTCTACCGCTGGTGCGGGCGGGGCCGCCGCCGCTCAGCACACCAGCACCCACTCCGTGGATTACACCTTGGCTAATGACGCCGAGGATCTTCCCGCTTCCTCCCCCCAGATCCTGGCGATCTCCGAGTTCAAGCCGGCCACCGGCATCGAGGATCAGCTGGGCAAGGCCGTCAAGTATGCCTCCGAGCGTGCGGAGGCCGCCAAGGCCGCCCTGGCCCCGGTGGAAACCTCCTCTGGCCTGCCCCTCGATGAGGGTTCCACCGCCGTGACCAACGCCCTGGGGGCCGTCGCCCCCGCCATCGGCGCCTTCACCTCCGGCTTCGAGCTGCGCTGGGGTACCTTCCACAAGGGCATCGACATCGCCAACGCCGAGGGCACCCCCATCAAGGCCGTCCTGGACGGCACCGTGATCGACTCCGGCCCCGCTTCCGGGTTTGGCCAGTGGATCCGCATCCGCCACGATGACGGCACCGTCACCGTCTACGGCCACATGTCCACCCTGGCCGTGGGCGTGGGCGAGCGCGTGACCGCCGGCCAGACCATCGCGGGCATGGGCAGCCTGGGCTTCTCCACCGGCTCCCATCTTCACTTCGAGGTGCACCCCGCGGGCGGCGACGCCATCGACCCCGTGCCGTGGCTCGCCGCGCACGGCATCACCCTATAACTTCTCCATCGGCAATCCGCCGATCAGCATCAGGCGCACTGTCCCGGCCGACCCAAAATCAATGGTCACCGTGGAATGTGCGCCTATTCCGTCTGCGGCGATCACGGTGCCCAGGCCGTACTTGGCGTGGTTCACGCGGTCCCCCACCACCAGGCTGAGGCTCGTGTTCTTCTTACGCTGCGGGGGCGCCTTCTTCTCCCCGCCCCGCCACTCGATAAGGTCGGAGGGAATCTCCTGCAAAAAACGGCTGGGCGGATTGTTGATCGGGTTACCCCAGGCCGAGCGCAGCGTGGCCCGGGTGAGGTACAGCCGCTCCCGCGCGCGGGTAATGCCCACGTATGCCAGGCGACGCTCCTCCGCCAGCTCCCTCGGATCCCCCAGGGCACGCAGGTGCGGGAACTGGCCGTCCTCCCAGCCGATGAGGAACACCGCCGGAAACTCCAGGCCCTTGGCGGTATGCAGCGTCATCAGCGTGACCATGCCCTGCTCCTCGTCGGGAATCTGATCCGCGTCCGCCACCAGGGAAACCCTTTCCAGGAACGCCTGAAGGCTGCCGTCAAAGTCCTCCCGATGATGCGCCTCGGAGGAGAACTCACGCCCCACCGAGACCAACTCGTTGAGGTTATCCAGGCGCGCGCCGTCCTGGGGATCGTTCGAGCCCTCTAGTTCCGCGCGGTAGCCGGTGACGTCCAGGATCTCATTGATGAGTTCCCCGATGTTCTCGGACATGTTCTCCCGCAGGCTGGTCATCATCTGCACGAAGCGCCCCACCGCGTTGCGGCCCCTGGCGCCGAGCATGTCCACCTCGCCCGCCGCAGCGTCCTCCAAAGCCGCGCCGAAGGACGTGTTCTCCTGTTCCGCGTGCAGGGCGATGAAGGACTGGGCGCGCTCCCCGATGCCGCGCTTGGGGGTGTTCACGATGCGCCTCATGCTCACCGTATCCTCCGGGTTATCCAGCACCCGCAGGTACGCCACCACGTCGCGGATCTCCCTGCGTTCGTAGAAGCGCGTGCCGCCCACCACCTTGTAGGGCACCCCGGTGCGGATGAACACGTCCTCCACGGCCCGAGAGGAATTATTGGTGCGATACATCACCGCAATGTCGGAATAATTCATGCCGCTATCCACCAGGCGATCCACCTCGGCGGCGATGTACCGGGCCTCATCGTGCTCGTTATCCGCCACGTAGCCCAGGATCTTCTCGCCCTTGCCCAGGGCCGTCCACAGGCGCTTATCCCGCCGGTTCTCATTCTGCGCGATCACCGCGTTGGCGGCGTCCAGGATGGTCTGCGTGGAGCGGTAGTTCTGCTCCAGCAACACCGTGCGGGCGTTGGGGAAATCCCGCTCGAACTCCTCGATATTGCGGATCGTGGCCCCACGGAAAGCGTAAATGGACTGGTCGGAATCGCCCACCACGCATAATTCGCTGGCGTCCTCGCCCCGCCCCACCAGGGTGGAAACCAGCTCGTATTGGGCGTGGTTGGTGTCCTGGTATTCGTCGATGAGCACGTGGCGGAAGCGGCGTCGATAGTAGTCCGTGACCTGCGGATACTCCCGGAATATCCGCACCACCTCTCCGATCAAGTCATCGAAGTCCACGGCGTTGGCCTGCCGCAGGCGCGCCTGGTATTCCGCGTACACCTGGGCCAGCGTGCCCTCCTCCGGCTCGGTGAGTTCATTCTTGGCATGGGAAATGGCCGCGCCCAGCACCCTGGGGCTAAACCGCTTGGGGTCCAGGCTCATCTCTTTGGCGATCATGCCCAGCAGGCGGCGGGAATCATCGGCGTCGTAGATGGTGAAGTTCTGCTTCAGCCCCGCCAGTTCCGCCTGCTGGCGCAAGATCCGCACGCACACCGAGTGGAAGGTGGACACCCACATGCGCTGCGCGATCGGCCCCAGGCGATCCCGCATCTCCGCCGCCGCCTTATTGGTAAAGGTGATGGCCAGAATCTGCCCCGGCTGCACCCCCCGGTGCAGGAGGTAGTCAATCCGCTGGGTGAGCACCGCCGTCTTTCCCGAGCCCGCGCCCGCCACGATCAACAGCGGCGAGTCCGTGTGCTCCACCGCCGCGCGTTGCTGTTCGTTGAGAGAATAATTCATGATGTCTACCAACCTACCCGGCGGCCGTGGCAGGATAGTTCCATGAACACCGAGGACGAGATTCAGCGCTACCGCGAGGAAATTAACCGCCTAGACCAGGAGATTCTGGACGCCGTGAAGCGCCGCACCGAGATCTCCCGGATCATCGGCCGCACCCGCCGCGATTCCGGGGGCACGCGCCTCGTCCACGCCCGCGAGGTGGCCATTATCAACCATTTCCGTGAGGAAATCGGGGAGGAAGGCCCCGCCCTGGCCGCTATTCTGCTGCGCATGGGGCGGGGAAGATTAGGCTAGACTCCATGACCGCTTGGCAGAAACTCCAGTCCCGCCCCACCGACCTCGACCTGCGCGACCTCTTCCGCGACCCCCAGCGCGCAGCCCACCTCACCTTCGACGCCGCCGGGCTCCACGTCGATCTTTCCAAGAACCTTATCGACGCCCCCACCCTCACCGACCTCCTCGCCCTCGCCGAGGAGGCGGGCGTGCGCGAGCGCACCGAGGCGATGTTTAACGGCGAGCACATCAACACCACCGAGGATCGCGCCGTGCTGCACACCGCGCTGCGGCTCCCCGCCTCCGCCGACCTCGCCGTGGACGGCCAGGACATCGCCGCCGACGTCCACGAGGTGCTCGGGCGCATGCGGGACTTCGCCACCGCCCTGCGCTCGGGGGCGTGGCTGGGGCACACCGGCCACACGATCAAGAAGGTGGTGAACATCGGCATCGGCGGCTCCGACCTCGGCCCCGCGATGGTCACCAAGGCGCTGCGTACCTACGCCACGGCGGGCATCACCGCGGAGTTCGTCTCCAACATCGACCCCGCCGATATGGCGGCCACCCTTGATGGGCTCGACCCCCACTCCACGCTCTTCATCGTGGCCTCCAAGACCTTCACCACCCAGGAGACGCTGACCAACGCCCAGGTGGCCAAGCAGTGGCTTCTCGACGCCTTCGGGGACGAGGCCGCCGTGGCCAAGCACTTCGTGGCCGTGTCCACCAACGCGGAGAAGGTGGCCGAGTTCGGCATTGATACCGCCAACATGTTTGGATTCTGGGACTGGGTGGGCGGCCGTTACTCCGTGGACTCCGCCATTGGCCTGTCCATCATGGCGGTGATCGGCCCCCGGGACTTCATGCGCTTCCTGGAGGGCTTTCACGCGATGGACGAGCACTTCCGCACCACGCCCTTCGAACGCAACGTGCCGGTGCTCATGGCCATGCTGAATATCTGGTACACCAACTTCCTCGGCGCCCAGACCCACGCGGTGCTCCCCTATTCCCAGGACCTCTCCCGCTTCCCCGCCTATCTTCAGCAACTGACCATGGAGTCCAACGGCAAGTCCGTGGATCGCCAGGGCAACCCCGTGAAACACAGCACCGGAGAAATTTTCTGGGGCGAGCCGGGCACCAACGGCCAGCACGCCTTCTTCCAGCTCATGCACCAGGGCACGCGCCTCATCCCGGCGGACTTCATCGGCTTCACTCGCCCCAAGGACGGCGAGAAGGCCATGCACGACCTGCTCATGGGCAATTTCTTCGCCCAGACCAAGGTGCTGGCCTTTGGCACGCAGGGCGATCTCCCCCCGCACCGCGTGATGCCGGGCAACCGCCCCTCCACCACCATCCTGGCCGAGGAACTCACCCCCTCCTCCCTGGGGGCTCTCATCGCCCTCTACGAGCACATCACCTTCGTGCAGGGCACCGTGTGGAACATCAACTCCTTCGATCAATGGGGCGTGGAGCTGGGCAAGAAGCAGGCCAATGATCTGGCCCCCGCCGTCTCCGGCCGCGAGGAACCCGATACCGGCGATTCCTCCACCGATGGCCTCATCTCCTGGTACCGCTGTAAGTAATCGCCCCAGGTATAGGACCACCGGGCGAACTGTGGCTTCGCCAGGGGGCCTTCCGGGAGGGTGGCGGCGGTGGTGCCGTCTTTAAACGTCCAGCGACACACCCCGGAATGCGTCATGAACATCCTGGCCTCGTCGAAGGTCAGCATGTTGTGGTGCTTCCGGCACAGGGAGGCGAGGTTGCTCAGGGCCGTGGGCCCGCCCACCTCGTACTCGATGACGTGGTGTAATTCCGTGCGCTGGGCGGAGCACCCCGGATAACGGCACCCGCCGTCGCGCAGCCGCACCGCGGCGGCCAGCACCGTGGAGGGATCGTGGCCCGCCACCTCGCGCACCGCGCCAAGGTCGCTGCGATGGGTGATCCGCTTGGCCCAGAACCTCCCCTGCGCGGCCATGAGATCGCCTACGCCCACCATGTGCAGGGGCTTCCCCTCCGTGCCAAAGAGGTGGAGGTTCACCCGGAACTCCCCGGCCCCCGTGGCCAGGTGGAAAAGCGCCTCCGAGAGCGAGCACTTCTCCCGCTGGGCGATAGCGTTAAGCGCCTGGTACACGGCGTGCGCCTGATCCCGGGGCAGCCGGAGATCAAAGCGGGAGAAGCCCGCCTCATGCCGCAGCACGCGCGGAGGAGTTTCCCGCGCATAGAAGTTGGGCACCAGGGAATCCACAAAGGCGCGCAACCTGCGCACGATGGCGCGGCGATGGGGCAACGATTGCAGGGGCACCTGTGGGGTGAGGTAGTCGGCCAGGTGGGCGTCGATAGCCTCCCAGTGTTCCTCCGGCACTCCCCGCAAGCTGAAGGCCACGCCCACTATCCGATCCATGTCCAGCAGCCCGGCCCCGGCGGCCTTGGCGTACAGGCGCGGCAGCCGACGCAACATCGCGGCGGCGTAGATGCGGTTGCGCACCAAGGAGGGGCTACACCCCATGCGCGGGGCGAGCGATTCCACGGCCTGGCTGAACTCGTGGTCCTCCGAGTCCGGCACGAGCGCCTCCCAGAAGGCCAGTTCCTCCTTATTTATGCGCACAAAGCGCCGCGCCACCGCGTCCTCCGGCACGGTGCATAGGTAGCAGGGCTCGCTCGGTATCAGGCGCTCCGCCCACGCGGTATCCAGCGCTTCATCGGCAAAACTGACGGTCATTTCTCCCCCTCGTGTACTTCCCCTGCCACGAGGGTACCCCATTCCTCCACAAAATGCGACCATGTGTTCGACGTTCATCCGTGCCCACCCTCCACGGCATGAGCCAGCAGGACGTCCCCCGAGGTGCCCCCGTTCACGATCCTCTCGTTCTGGACCGCACTTATCCTGCTGGACGCTCACCGTGGTGCGTCCTACCCGCTGAGCACAGCCTAGAACATCTTTTGGTATAAGAATATAGGGTGCTTGCCCATCACATTGTGCGGGCGCGGAAAATTTTAAAATCGCAGGCCACGCGGGGTAATCCGCGCGCCCGCCGCACGGAGATCAGCCAAAAGTGGGTGGGTAAGGGCCGGTTTTCCATCGATTTTCTCCACCGCGCCGCCGCCACGCAGCGCCGCCACCACCTCCCCCGGCTCCCCCAGTACAACCAGACTTTTCCCGCGCAGATATGCCCGCAGACGGCCGTCGGAAAGCACCACCAGGGCGCCGGAGGAGCGCGAGAGCCCCGCCCTTGGCCAGGGCAGTGCCGCGCCGAAAGGATTGGCCGGATCGCTCGCCGCCAGCACCACCGTGGGCTCAGAGGGGGCGTCGCGCAGCATGTCGATCACCGCCGGGGAGGAGAACTGCGCCGCGCCCAGCCCCTCGATGAACATGCCGCGCATGGCCTTGCCCGCCTCCTCGTAGCGGGAGAGCACCTTGTAGGCGCGGGCGAAGTTCCCGCCCTCGGCCGTGACGCTGCCGCGCGCCACCACCCCATAGCGCCGCAGCCACTGGTCCTCCATGATGACCTCGCCGGGGCGCGTGCGGCTCCAGCGGCCCAGGGTGTCGGCGGGCGTGCGACGCCGCACCTCCCCCGTATCCCGGGCGCGCAGCCGGGAGAAGGAATCCGGGCTCACCGCCCCCATGCCCACCAGCGACCACAGCGTGCCGCGCAGCGTCGCGGAATCCAGCGAGACCTTGTGCAGCAACTCCTGGAATAGGTACGCGCGATCGAAGGCCCCCAGCACCTCCTCCTGCTCGGGGCTGAGTTCGGGAAGCTCGGGGGCGTAGTCATAGGGCAGCAGCATGACCCCGGAACCGGCCCCCACGATGCGCACCTCTCCAGAAGAGGTCAGCTCGTCGAGCATCGGCGGAGCGTAGTCCGCCACCCGCGCCGGCAGCGCCCGTTCCTCCCACTCCCGCGCGGTCAGGCTCACCCCGGCAAGCTGCTCGATCACCTCGTAGAGCCCGTCGATACCGCGCAGGGGCGTGGTGATGTGCTGCCAGTCCAGCAGGAAGTTCGCGTACTTCTCCGGGCTCACCGGCTCCGTGGCCCGGCGGGCCCGCGCCAGGGAGAGTCGGCGCAGGCGGTCCAGCACGTCCGGGTCGCAATATTCCTGCTCCTCTACCACGTGCCGGAATCGCCCGCGCACCAGCGGCAACTCCGCCAACGTCTCCGGGTTCACGCCCAGTGCCTCGCGTGCTTCCGACGCCGTGAAGGGCCCGTGGTGACGCGCCCACCGGGAAAGCAATTGCGCGGGTTGGTCGAGGATCAGGGCGTCCGCTGCCTGGGCGAAGTGGGGCCTCCCGGCCAGGTCAATGCGGATGACCCGCTCCCCTAGTTCTGTGGCCAGGGCCTCGTTTTCCGGGGTGATCGGCGCGGGGCCCGCCTCGCGGAGGCGATCGGCAAACTCCTCGGGGGTGCGCGGCAGGCGGGGCTGCTCGGCCAGGAGTTCGGGATCGAGGATCTCGCGCAGGTCCGTCTCCCCCAGCAGGGAGGAGAGCAGAGCGGAGTCGAGGTGGCTTTCCGCCTGGGGGCGGTCGCCCTCGTACATGAAGGCCCCGGTGTAGGTAAAGAGCATGGTGGCGGCGAAGGGGCTGGGGCTGGTGGTGGTCACCTCCACGATCCTCACCCGCTTCCGGACGATGTCTCGGTGGAGTTCCTCGAGGGCGGGGAGATCGTAGACGTCCTGGAGGCATTCGCGCACGGTCTCCAGGACGATGGGAAAGGAGGGGTAGCGGCGGGCGGCGTCGAGGAGTTTCGCCGCGCGGTGGCGTTGCTGCCACAGCGGGGAGCGCCGTCCGGGGTGTCGGCGCGGCAGCAGCAGGGCGCGGGCGGCGCATTCGCGGAAACGCGCGGCGAAGAGCGCGGACTCGCTGACCTTGGCGGCCACCTCGGCGGCGGGGTCCTGGAGGGCAAAGAGGGCCGCGGTGGGCGGGGCCTCGGTGGATACCCGCATCACGATTCCCTCGTCGGTGGCGTATTCCGCCCCGATGGCCAGCGCCCAGGCGGCGTTGACCCCGCGCCCGTAGGGGCTGTGCAGGATCGCGCGCCAGTCTCCCAGCTCGTCGCGGAAGCGTTCCAGCACCAGGGTGCGCTCGTCGGGGATCACCTTGGTGGCTTCGTGCTGATCCCGGAGGTATTCCTCGATGTCACGGCGGGCCTGGGGGCTCAGGTTCGCGCTTATCGACGCCACCTCCCGCCGCGCCGCGCCAACCGCGCGGCCGAGCTCGGCGGGGCGGCCGGTTTGATCGCCGTTCCAGAAGGGCAGCCGCCCGGTGTGCCCCGGCGCGGGGCTGACCAGCACCTGATCCCTGGTGATCTCCTCGATCCGCCAACTGCTCGCACCCAGGGTGAACACGTCACCCACTCGGGATTCGTACACCATCTCCTCGTCTAGCTCCCCCACCCGGCGCGCACCCTGATCGCCGCCGAGGAGGAACACCCCGAAGAGCCCGCGATCGGGGATCGTGCCGCCCGAGGTCACGGCGGTGCGCTGCGCGCTGGGGCGGGCCTTGAGCACCCCCTCGCTGAGCACGAGGTGCGGTTTGAGTTCCGCGAAGTCCGTGGCCGGGTAGTAGCCGGTGACCAGGTTGATGACGGAGTCGAAGGCCTCCCTGGGCAGGTCGCGGTAGGGGTAGGCGCGCCGCACCGTGGCGTACCACTCCTCCACCGGGGTGTCGCGCTGGGAGGCCTCCGCGATGGTCTGCTGGGCCAGCACGTCCAGGGGATTGCGCGGAACGTGGATCTCCTCGATGCGGCCCTGGCCCATGCGGGAGACGATCACCGCCATCTGGAAAAGATCGGCGGGGTGCTGGGGGTAAAACTCCCCGGTGGAGACCTCCCCCACCGCGTGCCCGGCGCGCCCCACCCGCTGCAACCCGGCTGCCACGGAGAGCGGGGAATCCACCTGGATCACCAGGTCCACGGCCCCCATGTCGATGCCCAGTTCGAGGGAGGAGGTGGCCACCACCGCGCGGAGCCGCCCGGCCTTGAGCGCCGCCTCGATCTCGGCTCGTTCCTCGGTGGATACGGAACCATGATGGGCGCGGGCGATGAACGTGGGCGCGTGACCTGCGGTGTCGGTGTGCTTCATCAGTTGGGCGGGATCGCGCCGCAGGGGCGGTGAGAGGGCTTCCGGCTCGTGGTGCTCGGCGTAGAGTTCGTTGATCCTCGAGGTGAGCTTTTCCGCCGCGCGCCGCGAGTTCACGAACACGAGCGTGGATCGGGCGGACATCACCTGCCGGTACACGTTGGCCGCCAGTTCCTCCACGTCGATCCCGTGGACCCGCAGGTTCCACCTCTTGCGGGAGGGCGGGGCGATGATCTCCACGTCCCTGCCCAGGAAGGCCGCCACGGTTTCCAGCGGGCGCACCGTGGCGGAAAGCCCGATGCGCTGGAAGTTCGCGCGCTTGGCCAGGCGTTCCAGGCTCAGGGCCAGGTGGGTGCCGCGCTTGCTTCCGGCCAGGGCGTGAACCTCGTCCACGATGACGGTGTGCACGGTGTCCAGGATCGCGGCGGCGCGAGAGGTAAGCATGAGGTACGCGGATTCCGGGGTGGTGATGAGAATGTCCGGCGGGTTGCGCACGAGTTTTCGGCGTTCCGATTGCGGGGTGTCCCCCGAGCGCACCCCCACCGTAATGCCCAGACCCATCTCCTCGATGGGGCGGCGCAGGTTGCGCTCCACGTCCGCGCCCAGGGCTTTGAGCGGGGAGATATAGAGAACCTTGACGCCGGGCGGGGCGTCGATAAGCCTGCTGATCGCGGTGAGGAAGGCCGCGAGCGTCTTGCCCGAGCCGGTGGGGGCCACCACGAGCGCGTTGCGTCCGCGGCCGATGGCCTCCCAGGCCTGCTCCTGCACCGGGGTGGGTGAGCCCAGGCGCTGCTGAAACCAGGCAGAGACGCGCGGGTGAAAACGATCAAAAGCGGCCATGCCTAAATCTAACCAAAGGGATAAAATAACGGGCATGACTGTGCTTTCTGACGCCCGCCTCACCCACCACCTCGCCCAGGGGGCCGCGGAGATCCTCAAGGGCATCCGCAACGTGGGGCTCCTGGGCGGCAGGAACCTCGGGGACGCCGGGGACGAGCTGGCCCAAAGCTGGATCTCCCGCGTGCTGGAGCAGCACCGCCCCGGTGACGGCTTCCTCTCCGAGGAGGCCTCCGACGACCTCGACCGCCTGGGCAAGGAGCGCGTGTGGATCGTCGATCCCCTCGACGGCACCAAGGAGTTTGCCACCGGCCGCCAGGACTGGGCCGTGCACATCGCCCTGGTGGAAAACGGCGTGCCCATTCACGCCGCCGTGGGGCTGCCGGACCTCGGGGTGGTGTTTGATTCCAGCGACGTGCGCGCCGTCGCCGGGCCCTACGCCCGCAAGATCGCGGTGTCGCGGCGCCGTCCGCCGGCGATCGCCACCGCCGTGGCCGAGGCCCTGGGCTTTGACCTCATGCCCCTGGGCTCGGCGGGGGCCAAGGCCATGCACGTGCTCCTGGGCGATTGCGACGCCTACGTTCACGCCGGTGGTCAGTACGAATGGGATCAGGCCGCCCCCGTGGGCGTGGCCAAGGCCGCGGGGCTGCACTGCTCGCGGCTCGACGGCAGCGAACTCACCTATAACAACAAGGACACCTACATTCCCGATCTGCTGATCTGCCGACCCGAATTGGCGGAGGAGATCTTGAACGTGGTGGCGCAGCAAGGGTAACTTAAACTTCCATGAAAATTACCCGCTCCCTCCTCGGGGTCGCCCTCGCCCTCACCGCCTTCGCCCCCGCCGCGCACGCCAGCACCACCATCCAGCAGGGTGCCGCGATCCACGCCACGGAGGGGTACATGTGCACGCTCAGCATCGTCGATGAGCACACCGCCTACACCGCCCTGCACTGCGGGGAGGGCACCTGGAGCGTGGGCGATACCATCTATTCCCTCCACACCGGGAAGGCCCTGGGCACCATCACCGGATTGGGTTCCGATCTCTCCCTCCCCCTCGACGTCGTGCAGATCGCCCTCAACCCGGACGTCCAGGTGACCGGGCACGTGGGGCGGGGCGACTCCGCGGCGCTCCGCAACGGCGACTACGCGCAATTCCGCTCCTCCGATAACTACAGCACCGGGATCATCACGGAGGCCACGCCCCGGCGCATCATCCTGAGCGACAACAAATACCCCAGCATCCTCATCAACTCCAACGTGGTCACCTACGCCGGGAACTCCGGCGGGCCGCTCATGGATCGGGACGGCAACGTGGTGGGCGTGCTCGCCGCGGGCAACCAGCAGGACGATTCCCTGTTTACCCCCCTGCACCTGATCGAGCGGGAGTTTGGGGAGGAATAACCCTCAGCTCATAATCGCCAACGCGATCCACGAGTTCACGGTCGTGCGTCACCACGATCACCACGGCCCCCTGCTCGGCGCAGGATCGTATGACCTCGGCCATCTGTTCCATCGCCTCAAGGTCCAGCCCGGAGGTCGGTTCGTCAAAGACGATGACCTCCGCCTCCGCGATCCGCGCGGTCGCCACCGCCAGGCGCTGCCGCTGCCCACCGGAGAGGCTCAGCGGGTGCCGGTCCTCCAGTCCCGCCAACCCGAGCGAGGCGAGCAGCGCTCGGAAGTCTCGCCTGCCACGCAGGCCAAGCCGCAACTCGTCCTCGACGCTTTCGCCGAATAACTGGCGGTTGACGTCTTGCATGACCGCCGCGCACACCGCCCGGCGCCGCCGGGGAGAAAGTTCCTTCCCGTCCAGCCGCACCTTCCCCTTGGCCTTGTGGAGGCCAACGACCATGCGCAGCAGCGTGGACTTCCCCGCGCCGTTGCGGCCCGTCACGCACGTCACCGCGCCTCGGGGAAACCGCGCGTTCTCCACGGTCAGTCCGTCGCCGCCGAGCGACGCCGGGGGAAGCGGATTCTCCGGGGGCTCCTCGAATGAGCGAAGCCCCGCCCGGGGCATGGCCCAGAATTCCTCGGCGGGGAGGTCACTGACGATGCGCCCGCCCTCCATCCGCACCACCCGGTCCACCACGCCCACGAGGTGATGCAGCCGGTGCTCGGCGATGATGAGCGTCGCCCCAGATTCCCGCAGATCCCGCACCGCCTCGGCGAAGTGGCGGGTGCTCGCGGCGTCGAGGTTCGCGGTCGGCTCGTCGAGCAGGTAGAGCCGCGGCCGGGACACCACGGCGGCGGCGAGCGCCACCCGTTGCCGTTCGCCGCCGCTGAGTTCCGTCATGCCGCGCCCCAGCAGGCCGGTGAGCTCAAAGCGCTCGGCGGCCTCGTCTATTCTTCTGAGAATGTCCTCCCTGGGCAGCCCCGCGTTCGATGCCCCAAGGGCGATCTCGGAGAGCACGTCCGTGGCAAAGAATTGGGTGCGGGGATTCTGGAACACGGTGGCAGCGATGCGGCCCGTGACGGCGAGGTCGGCCGTGGCCGGGTCGATCCCGCCGACCTCGACGCTCCCGGACAGGCTCCCGGGATACACGTGCGGAACGAGTCCGTTGAGCACGCGCAGTAGCGAGGACTTCCCCGCCCCGGAGCGCCCGGTGATAAGAACCGCCTCGCCAGGATCGACCCTAAGGTTCACGTCGTCGAGGAGGACGGTCTGCTCGGTGGTGAGGGTGAGGCCACGGGCGTGAACAACCGGGCGGGATGAATGCATCTTCTAACCTCCGATGGATTGTTGGACGGCAAGCGCACCCACCGCGACCGCGATGAGAAGGAGCAGCGCATCCGCCCACCGCAGCCGCAGGAGCACGACGGGGGTGGGCGTGCGCGTGCTTCCCAGGCCCCGAAGCAGCGCAGAGGCGGAAAGTTCGTCCCCGGTGCGCACGGAACTCGCCACGAGCGGCAGCACCGCCCGGCGAACCGCCGTCACCGGGTGCAGGAACAACGCCGGCCCCGAGGACACGATGCCCCGGAGGACGAGATTATCGCGGATAGTGCGGGCATCGTCCACGACCACCGGCAGAAACCGCACAGCGACGACCGCCGGAACCACCAGCACCCGGGGCACCCTCGCCCACCCCAGCGCCGAGAGGAGCGAGCCGGTGGTGATCCCGCCGAGCAGCACCCACGACAACAACCCCACGAGGAGGAAGCGGTAGGTAAAGGTGAACGCGAAAGCCACCAGGGCAGGCAAGGCGGCGTAGACCAACACCGCCTCAAGGGCGAGGACGATAGCAGCGAGAACAGGCCGCCTCGCGGACAGCAGGGCCACCGCGACAATCACCGCCCCGACCATCTCAAGCGGCTCCGTTCCCACGGCCAGCAGGGAGACGTTGATGATAACAAGGGCAACGAGGGCGGCGCGAGGATCAAAGGCCCGCACGAGAAAAATAGGATCGCAGGACGCGCTGGCCGATCCACCCGCCGATGAGCGCGGCGACGAAGAGAATCACAATCATCGCGACGATCATCGGCATGGAGAGGAAATCGCTGAAGCGCTGGGCCCACTCGGGATCGGAGTGCTCGGCGTACCGGGCGACGATGTCATCGCGCATGAACAACAGAGGCAACAAAGAACCGATGGGATAGATGCCAAAGATGCCGTAGCCGAGAATCGTGCGCCGGGCGT
Organism: Corynebacterium oculi; assembly: GCF_001412105.1. Taxonomy (GTDB): domain Bacteria; phylum Actinomycetota; class Actinomycetes; order Mycobacteriales; family Mycobacteriaceae; genus Corynebacterium; species Corynebacterium oculi. The sequence goes on along the minus strand of NZ_LKST01000003.1, from coordinate 41,620 downwards.
CCCGGTAGCCCCCGCTGCGGATAATCAGGTCCGCGAGGAGGCCGAGGAGGAAGGCAATCGGCACACCCACAAAGGCGTCGCCAAGCAGCCCGGAGATGAGGCTCAGCAGCGTGGCCGTGATAGTCACGAGGCCAAAGCCCTGGACGCGCCTGATGAACAGCGCGAAAGGGATGCCATTGATGATGACCGCGGTGACGGCCCCGAAGGGTTGAACCTCCGGGCCGAACACCCCGATGGCGTTGCACAGAACGTTGATGACCGCGAGGATCACCGTGAAGATACCGACGGTGACGAGGTCACGGCCGGAGAGAGGGGTTCTCATGGGTATGATTCCTTTCGTACCTAGTTTGATTGTCGATCCTAGTTTGATTGTCGATCGGCCGCGAGGTTCCAGCGGCCGGCTTCCTCGCGGAGGGACCAGAACCGCCGGTAGCGCTCGTCGCCCCGGGCGAGTTCCTCGTGGGTGCCCCGGGCCGCGATCCGCCCGCCCTCAAGCAGGAGGATCTGGTCTGCGCCGCGAATGGTCTCTAGCTGGTGGGCGACCACCACCACGGTTGCCTCGCGGGATAGATCCGCGAGGGCCTCGGTCACGGCCCGGCGGGTCGTGGGGTCAAGAGCGCTGCTCGGCTCGTCGCATACAACAAGCGGGGCCTTGCGCAGTAGCGCCCGAGCAATGGACACGCGCTGCCGCTCGCCCCCGGAAAGTAGGCTTCCTCCCTCACCGACGCGGGTATCCCAGCCCTCGGCGAGGCGATCGGCGATCTCCGTGACGTGCGCCCGGTCGGCTGCCGCGCGGATCTCCTCCGGGCTCGCCGAGGGGTCACCGAGGGCGATGTTCGCCCACAGGGTGTCGTCGAAGAGATAGACGTCCTGGAAGATCATCGATATATGGCCATAGAGGTCGGTCGTCGTCATATCCCGTAGATCCACGCCGCCGATCTCCACGGAGCCGGAATCGACGTCCCATAGCCGGGCGATGAGCCGGACGATGGTCGTCTTGCCGGAACCCGAGGGGCCGACGAGCGCGGTGTACGTTCGATCCGGGACCGTGAGATCCACGCCGTCGAGCACCCGGTGTTCGCCATAGCTGAAGCGAACGTCGCGGAGGCGGACGTCGGCGCGCTCCGGGAAGGCCACCGCCTCGGCGGGCTCCGGCAGACCGGGCGTGGTCAGCAGCGCGCGGACGTCGTCGATCTCCTCCTTCGACTGGTGCAGGGCCGTGGACATGGACGACACCACCCGCAGCGGCCCGACGGCGAGGGCAACGAGGCCGACGAGCGCCACCGCCGTCACGGCATCGCCGCCTCCGGTGGCCGTCCACACCGCGAGCGCCGAGACCGCGCCGAGGATGAACTGGAGGACAAACCCCTGGAGCACCATCCCGCCGACGGACAGCCACAACGCCCGGCGGCCCAGCTCCCGCTGCCGATCAATCGCCCGGTGCAGCGGCGGATAGTCCGCAGCGATGCCGGAGGAGCGCAAAACCTGCTGGCCTCGAGCGAACTCCAGCAGCCGGGAATCCGTATCCGCACGAACCCCCCGAACCCGCTCCTCCCCCGCGGATTCCCACCGGGCGGCAACCCGGGAGGACAGGTACACGACCGGCCCGGCGGCCATGAGCGCCAACCCGACCCGCCAGTCCAGCAGCAGCGCCCCGACGGCGATCGTCGCCGGGGCCGTGATGCTCACGGTGAGGGGAACGAGCACGTCCATCGCCGCCGTGGCCACGAAGAGCGTTCCCCGCACCGCGGAGTGAGACGCTCGGCCCTGCGACTCCGGGCCAAACCAGCTCAGCGGTAGGCGAAGCAGCGTACTCCCCAGGCCCCGGTGCATCGAGCGGATCACGCCGAGCGAGCCGGTGAACCCGGAGCTCGTGGCGACGGCCATGATGACGGAATGGAGAAGCAACGCAACGCCAAGAACAATGAGCGCCCGGACCGTTGCGGGCCAATCGGCGCGGAAAAGCGCGGTGAAAACGGGAACCATGAGCAGGATCGCGATGCCCTGTGTGATTCCGGCCGCGACGGCGAGGGCGAGGACCCGGTGCATACGCCGGGTATCCTGGCCATCGGTAAGGGCAAGCAACGAGCGGATCATCGGGTGGCCTCCTGTTCGGTGGATTGTTCCATGTCTTCCCACATGCGGGCGTACAGGCCGCCGCGAGCCAGAAGCTCGCCATGCGTCCCGGACTCGACCACGGCCCCCCGATCCATGACGAGGATGCGATCCGCGTCCGCGATGGTGGTGAGACGGTGGGCGATGACCACAACCGTCCGGCCGCGCGTGAGTCGAGTGAGCCCCTCCTGGACGGCGGTCTCGGATTCGGGGTCGGTCGCGGACGTGGCCTCGTCGAGAATGAGCACCGGGTTGTCCGCGAGCAGCGCGCGGGCGATGCCAATGCGCTGAGCCTCTCCGCCGGAGAGGCGGGCGTCCTCGCCAATCACCGAGTCATACCCACGGGGCAGGGCGAGAATGCGCTCGTGGATATTCGCCGCCCGCGCGGCCTCAATGACCCGTTCCTTTGGCGCGTCCGGGGCGCTGAGACGAATGTTGTCGATGACGGACATGGACAGCAGTCCCGTGTCCTGAAACACGGTGCCGACGGTGCGCCGCAGCACCTCTGGATCCATATCCCGCACGTCCACACCGCCGACGGCCACGGAGCCCGCGTCCGCGTCCCGGAACCGAGCGATGAGGGCGGCCAGGGTGGACTTACCCGACCCGGACGGTCCGACGAGGGCGGTGACGCCACCGGCGGGGATCTCCGCCGTCACCCCGTCCACCGCCGGGGTATCCGTGCCATAAGAGAAAGTAACGTCCCGCAAGGTGACGCTATAGGGCCGCTCCGGGCGCCGGGGGGAATCGGTCACCGGTAGCTCGGGCTCGTCAAGGATCTCGACAACGCGCCCGGCGGCGTCGATAGCCTGGGTGCGGGCCTGGTTGCCGAGGGCGAGGGTCTGAAGGCTCGCCGGCAGGAGCATGGCGATGACGGTGACCACGAGCACGTCCGCCGGACGGCTCCACCCCGCGTGAACGAACCACGCGCCGAAGGCCAACTCGACCGCCCCAGCGAAGGCCGCGGACAGAAAGACCACGGCAACGGACTGAGCACGCATCTGCGGGGCAACCAACGCCGCAAAGTTGCGCAGGAAGGCATCCGAGCGCTCGGTGAACCGGCGCGACCCCTCCTCCCCGTGGTTGAAGATCTTGAGCACGGCCACGCCGTTGACGTACTCCACCACCGCGTCAGAAACCCCGGCGAGGCCCTCATGGATACGGTCCATGACCTCCCGGTTGGAGCCCCGGGCCAGAACGCTGAACACCACGGCGTAGAGCACGCCGGGGATCAGGGCTACGAGGCCAAGCCGCCAGTCAAGAAGGAAACACACGACGACACCCGCAAGCGGAGTAAGCACGCCCGCGACGATCTCCACAACGGTGTGGGCGACGAGCTGGTGCAGCGAATCAACGTCATTCTGGACGGCCTGGCGCACCCGCCCCGAGGAGCGATCATCGAACCACCCGAGGGGCAGCCGAGACAGCTTCGCCGCGAGCGTGAGCCGCAGGCGAGCTTGGAGGCGCACGTCCGCGAAGTGCGTAATCATCAGGGCCACGGCGCCAAAGAGAGCGCTGAGCCCAAGGCCGGTGAGGAACCACAGGAGGGGGCCGGCGACGGCGACGTCACCGCCAAGGAGGCGATCAGTCAGGGTAGCCAACGCCACATAAGTCACGATGGTCATCGCGGAACCGATCCCCTGGAGGATCACGCCGGCTGCGAGGGCGGGCAGCACCGGGCGCAAGATACGGGTTGTGGTCATGGTTATCTCTTTCTCTGTAGGGTGCGGGCGGCATGACGGAGAACTCCGCCGCAACACATCTGGGCTAGTTCCGGGCGATCAATATGGTGCATGTGATCCCCGGGCACGAGGACAGGTCCGAGGACGTCAGGGGACAGGCGCTGCCACCCTGCAACAGAAGCAGTAATCAACTCTTCATCGGCGTATCCTTTCACCACGACGATTGATGACTGGGTCGTAGCACTTCCCGGGGGTGGTGGGGAGTATGTCTCAATGAGGCGGTAGTCCTCGCGAATCGCCGGGAGGTACAACGCCGCGAGCTCGGGTTCGGCGAGAGCCCGGGCGGTGTCCGGGCTGCTGCGAGACAACGCCTCAACGAGGGCACCGTCCGCCCCAAGGTGCAGGGTGCCGCCACCCGCGTGATCCGGGGAGGTCTGCCCGCTGACGACGAGCGTCGTCCCCTCGCCCCCGCCCGCACGCTGCCAGGCGAGCAGCGTCTCATAGGCGAGGATCGCTCCGAGGGAATGGCCCGCGAGTATGAGGGGAGACGCGGCGTCGAGAGCGGCGGCTATTTCCTCGGCGAGGTCGCGCATCGTCGCCGGGTGCGCGTCGCCCAACCGATGATCCCGGCCGGGATACGTCACCCCGAGCACCCGAGCCTGCGATCCCGCGATCCGGCCCCACGGTGCGTACTGCCGGGGGCTTCCCCCGGCGTGTGGGAATACCACGATGGTGGATGAGGGTGCCGCCGAGCCCGGCACGGGGACGAGGATATTTCTCATCAGTGCGCCTCCTGCGGTGGGTCCATCCGCACCGGCGGCGTGGAGCGGATGTCCACGGGCGCCGGGAGGGCGGAGGAGACGCGCAGCCACCACCGCAGCACGAACACCGTGCGCCGGCTCTCCCCCGCGCCCGCATCGAGGAGCCCGGCGACCGCGCGACGAATGCCCTCTGGCCATGCGGTTTCCACGAGTTCACCCCAGGTGGGCGGGACGGGTCCCCGCCCCCACTCCTGCGCAACCGCGCCGTTCGGGTCAGTAAGTGCCCCACCTGCGATGTGCGGGCGCTGCGACCAGCGAGGGAGTGTGCCAACACCGTCCCACGTCAGTTCCCCATCGGCAGTCTCGACGACCGCCGCAGCGACCGGCTGGGAGTGATTGTCCGGGTCACGTGGATCCATGCGGTGATCCAGCAGGATGTCAACGGGTACTCTCCCCCACATCCCAGAGATAAGCCACCGGCCCGGTGCAGCCCCGGGGGCGATGCGCGCGTCTCCCAGAGGCACCGCGCCCACTGCCTCGGCGAGCAACAGCGCCGCCCGGTCAAGAACCTGATGGCTCGTGCGGAGCAGGACGTGGGTGACGGTCGATCGTAAGATAAGCGAGCGAACCGCGTCGATGAACGCTCGGACGGAACCAAGGTGCTCGTAGAAGCCGGTGACCCGGTAGGTCGTATCGTGCTCGCGGGCCAGGGAGGTCAACGCGGCAACGGTACCCGGATCAACCGGCAGCTCCTGGAGCACAGGGATCCCGGCGCGGAGGAACCCTGCGGCAAGGGCGTCCCCCTGCCCACCGACCACCCCGCTGCGCACGGCGATAACGGCCACTGCCGTATCCCGGGGAAATCCGGGAAGGCTCGGTACCTCGGTGGTGTCACCGACGGCGAAGTACCGTACCCCCAGGTCGCGGGCGAGGGCTTGGCCGGTTCGCCCGCCAGTGCCGACGATCGCCGTCAGCGGTGCTGGTGAATCAGGGCCCGCGAGCGCCTCCGCGTAGCGGGCACCGAAGCCCGCTCCGACGACCACGGCTCCCCGGGAATCGAGATCATAGGTGAACGTCACGTCGCCGGTCCACGCGGCCCCGCTCGCATACGCCCACCGGGCTCCCTGCTGCGCCTCAGCGAATAGCCTCAGAGCCGCCTCCGCAGCAAAGTTTCCGGTCGCTCGGTAGCTGTCCGCGCATTGATAGTCAGCGGTCACGGTCTCGTGCCCCGCCCGGATGCGCACGGCGATGCGGAAGTACCGCTCTAGCTCGCTCTCCCTCCGGGATGCGGCGGCAACATCCTCAGCCGTGGCTTCCCCTGCGATAAGACGGCGGAGTTCTCGCACAGTCTCCGGGGCGTCCATGACGTTGATTCCCCGCAGATACGCGACACCAGCCATGCGGGCGGCGTCCACGTATTCCTCGTCGAGATGCACGCTAAGCGAAGCCCCATTCGGGGGGCGCCATCCTGCTGCGGATGGTCCGCAGGCCTCGCCCTTGACCACGGCGCCATCACGCCACACCGCTCCCGGCCAGCCACCGTCGGCGGAAAGCGAGTCAATGTATTCGCGCAGCGTCGCCGTCGTCAGCGGCTGGCGCCCGCCGACGGCGATCTCCACTCGCGCGCGGCTCGGATCTGCCACCAGCCGCAGCGCCGCCGTCAGCATCGCTCCGGTTAATCCCGGTTGCACACCGGCACCGAGGAGGACGCTTCGCCCGGCACGCCGCGCGGCCCCGTCGAGCTCAGCGATGATCCGCTCCGAGCCGTGAGCGTCCACGACGTGCAGGCCCAACGACAGCGCCGCACGGGCCAGCGGTATGGTGCTTACCGACGAAGGCCCCACCGCGTTAATGAGCACGGCCAGGTCTCCTTCGATAAGGGTGGCACCCAGCGCCGCCCTCGGATCATCCTTGAGATCGAGCAACGCCGTCTCCACGGTCGGCCCGGGTTGACCGTCGGTACACGCCGCGACGGTGGCCGCGAGGCGATTGACGTCACGACCGAGGAGCACCACGCGGTCCCCCTGGCCAAGCACGCGGATCAGCCGCGCCGCCGCTGCGGACCCCACTGCCCCGGTAGCGCCACTCACGAGCACCGTTTTGGTCATCGCTCCTCCCCCGATCCCCACCACGGTGTCCTCGCCAGCACCAGGTCTGCTACCGCCGGTGCATGTGCGGCGTCGAGACAAGTGAAGTGGTCACCGTCGATGTCTATGATCTCAAGGCCGCCCTGGCACTCTTGAGTCCAGAACGCCGTCATGTCCTCTCCGAGGTCCGGCAGGAAGGACAGCGGATCCCGCTGCCGCAGGAATGTCACCGGCACGGTCACCGGCGGCTCGGACCATGCCGCCACCGCCGCGAGACTGTGAACGTACACCTGCCGCAGAGCGGCGAGGGATTCCTGGGACCACGCCCGCCCGGCCTCCGTGCGGAGGAACCTACCGATCCGCTCGTTCGATGTCCGTGGCACGCGGGCCAGCTGCGCGCGCAGGTTCTCACTGGCGTAGCCGTGGAGTACCTCGGCGGTCATGTCACCGTGCCCGTCTCGTCGGGCCGCGCGCAGCGCGCCACCGAGGGCGTCCTCGTCAATGTCTATGCCCATGTCCTGCGGCCTGCACTTCATAAGGCGGGCGAAGGAGAAGTCCAGAAGGATCTCATCGCGCACGGTGAAGGGGATCCTGTAGGAACTCATGACCGTCGCGGCGGCCTCCACCCCGCACGCGGCGAGACGGTCGGCTATCCCGGCGGCGAGGAGCCCTCCCATGCAATACCCGATGACGTGTACTCGCTGCGCCTCGGTCTCCAAGACGCTCGCAGCATACCGCTCGGCAAGATCGTGGAATAGCGTCTCCGGCGGGGTAGTGAGGTAGTTGTCTCCGGCGGAGCGCTCGATGCCCAACACCGGCCCCGCGCCGCGCTCTGTCAGTTCCCGGAGGAGCTCCGCGTACGGGGCGATGCCGCCGGAACCGTCGTGGACCATCACCGTGAGATCGGTCATCCCGGCCTCGGTGCAGGGCAGCAGCCACGTGAGGCGAGGGCCGCCCGTGGGAGACGGCGCCTCGTGCGCTGTTTCTTTCGGCACGGTAAGACCAAGTACGCGGCGGCAGCCATCAATTGTGGGGTCGGCGACGATGGCACGCAGCGTCTCGTCCCAGCTCGGTAGATCCTCCCGATCGATCGCCCGGCGCATCTGCCCGATGCACCGTGCGAGCAGCAGGCTATCGCCGCCGAGATCATAGAAGTCAGCGTCCCCGGTCAACGGCTCGGACGGATCGAGGCCGAGGACTCGCCGCCAGGCATCGGTCACCGGATCCACCGACGCGGCTACCCGCGAGCTGGTCGGGCGCGTCTCCGACACCAGGGCAGCGACGGCGGCGCGATCCCGCTTCCCGTTCGCTGTCAGGGGCAAGGCCTCAACCACCCCGATCCGTCGAGGCCGCATCTGTTCAGGCAACATCTCCGCGGCGTCAAGCGCGTCCTTGGGGTTTGACTTCCGCGCGATAAAAGCGTGTTGCGCCCCGAGTTCCAACGCCGACCCCGGTTCCGGAAACACCGCGACGGTCGTCAGCGGTGAGGCGTCGAGCGCCTTCCGCCACTGTTCGAGGGTGAAAAACGGCGAACCCGTGATCAGGCGGTCATCGGTCGCTTCGCCCAGACCCTCCTTGAACTCCATTGAGGCCATGAGGGGAGCGTTCGTCGCCGTCGAGTCGATGGCGACGAACAACCCGCCCGGGGCAAGCATGTGATCGATCCGTCCCAGTGCGTCGCCGATATTCCGGGCGTTGTGCACCACGTTTGCGCACAGCACCACATCTACCGATCCCGGCTCCACACCCTGTTCATCGGGATCAGCGTTGATGTCGAATAAAGCGGTACGCACCTGCGGCCACTCCTGCTCGGCGGCCCCGGTGAAGTACCGGGACACGTCCGTGAACAGGTAGTCCACGCCGGTCTCTGGTAACTCCTTGATCACCTCGGCGGTCGTCCCGCCAACACCCGCACCGATCTCCAAGATTCGACACGTCTGCGGAGAAAGGCTCCGCGCATGGTGCGCAACCGCCGCCGCGCACACCCGGTTGAGGTATGAGGCCAGGAGGTTTTCCCCGTAGGCGGCGCGAGCCACGGACATATCCCCCGCGGGGAACAGAAGGGAAAGGGGGTCCACGCTGCCTTCTAGCAAGCCCGGCAGCTCGTTCAGGCAGGATCGCAAATAGTCTAGCTGGCGGCGGCCGTAGCCTAGCCTCTCGTCGAGGCGGTAAATCTCCGCCCAGTGATCCTCCGTGGCGATCCCCGGCTCCACCACGGACACTCGCCCGTCAGCACGCCGCAGGCGACCCGCGCGCTCCAACTCCTCTATCCACCTGTCGATGAGAGTGCCGCGGGCCTGGGCACCCGTGCCCGCGACGATCTCATCTCGGCTCGCGGTTCCGTCTGGGGAACCAAGGGTCACTCGTGCAATCTGCGCGGTCATGGCGTCAAGCGCGGCGGCGGTCACCAACTCGTGTATCCGCCGAAAGTCCCGGCTCTGGTCCTCGTTGAGTCCCTCCGCCCGGCTCCGGGCGGTGACCGCAGCCGCCAGTGCGCCCAGGGGCGAGGTGGCCTCGGGCACGACGACGGCAACGAGTTCCTTCCGATCCCCCTCACCCGTCACTGCGGCAAGAGCATCGGCAACCCCTTCGATCTGTCGCAACCCAGCCTCGACCTCACCGAGTTCGATACGGTGACCACGGATCTTTATCTGGCCATCATCGACCCGACCGCAGAATTCGATCTCTCCGTCCGGCAGGTACCGTCCGATGTCCCCGGTGCGATAACACCTCTCCCCGGTACCGGGATGCTGGCCAAACGCTGCTTCCGTGCGCTCTGGATCGCCGAGGTATCCCTCGGCCACCCCATCCCCGGCGATGACGATCTCTCCGCGCTGACCGATCGCCGCGCGACCACCGCTCCGATCCAGAACCCACACAGCCTGGTGGCCGAGCGCGCGCCCATAAGGTACTGAGCGGCACGTGGCGTCCTGCTCCGGGGTGCAGCGGTGGGCGATTGACCAGATGGATCCCTCGGTAGCACCCCCCAGAGCGTCGATGATCGCCTTCGGGGCGAAGGCCCGCACGCGGGCGGGTTGATTCACCGGTACTCGATCTCCAGAGACGAGAACCGCGCGCAGCGGTATCTCTTCGGTGGCGCCGTCTGCATCGCCCAGATGATCGAGCAGGATCGTCAGTTGCGCGGGCACAGAGTTCCACAGCGTGACGCCGTGCCGACGGAGATCCCGCGCCCACGTCTCCGGGTCTGGGACCGTACCGCACGCTGGCACCACCACGGTGCCCCCTGCCCCGAGCACCCCAAAGATGTTAAATATCGCGAGATCGAAAGAGGGGCGGGATACTGCGAGGACGCGATCTTCGTCCGTGAGTCCCAGACGCTCCTCCATCTCATCGAGGGTTGCGCATACCTGGCGGTGGGTTACCGTCACCCCCTTCGGAGTGCCCGTCGAGCCGGAGGTGAAGATGACGTACGCGAGTTCGTCGGTCAGCGGCTCGGCCAGCGCCCTCCGCACCGCGTCCCGCCACTCTGTTGCGTCTCCCTCGCGGGCCGCCCACAGCGTAGCGTCGTCAATAACTGGAACTTCCTCCGTATATGCCCGCCGCACTATGTCCAGCACGGCGCGGATCCGGGGTTTCGGCCAGTCCGGGTCGAGCGGCACGAAGGCACGTCCCGTGAGCAGCGCGGCGAGTTGCGCCGCTATCTGTTCCTCCCCCGGTGGGAGGAGCACCGCAACCGGCGCGCGGCCTCCGGGAAGCCCCTCAGCGATCCGCACCGCCGTCGCGCACAACTCGCCCCGGGACATCGTGCGGTCCCCGTGGATGATCGCCGGAGATTCCGGGGCGTCAAGCGCCGCGCGCAGGAACCGGCCGTGGAGCAGCCGCCCGTTCATCGATCGGGTTCGCACTACTGGCTCCGGTTGGCGGGGGGAAGGCACGTCTAGATCCCCTGCGGCGAGTCGATCGAGGGTGTCCTGGACATCGGCAAAGAGGGCATCCAGCACCGCTGGGTGGAAACCACCGTCACGCGAGTCCCAGTCCATCGTGACCGCCTCTCCGTCCGGGGAAAGCTGCACGTCAAGGAGCACCTGCGGGGTCTTACTGATCGCTGTGCCGGGCACCGCCCGGAGGATCTGCGGGGGTTCGGCGGTGTCCACCCCTACGGTTGAGGTGAAAACAATGGGGATACGGCCGCGGTCCTCCCCACCTGCGCGACGCAGGTCGCGCAGGACGCGCACGCCCGGGTAGGCCGCGTGATCGAGGGCATCAAAAAGCCTGCGTTGGAGAGCCTTCACCGTTGGCGCGAGTTCTCCTCCCAAAGGTAGATCGAGGACCACAGTCGAGGTGAAGTCACCGACGATCCTCTCCATTTCCGCTGCGGAAGGGCCATCCTCCAGGGGAGCGCGGTTCACGGTCGTGAGGGTGACCAGGGCGGAATCTTGTTCTTGTGCATACCCACTAATCCCGATGTCCGCATACCGCTGTGCGGCTGTGGCGAACGCCGCGAGCACCAGCCCGGAGGGAGTGACCGCCAACCCAGCGGCTGTATCGCACAGTCCACGCCAGGCTTCCGCGTCCAGACGATGACTGCGGCGTGTCGTCCCCCCGAGTCCCGTCGCGTCGGGATCCGGGGAAAAAATCAACGCCGGCGGCAGGGAATCCAGCCGATCCCGCCACCAACGGGCGTCCCGATCTTGCTCTGCACGCCCCTCTGGTGTTTCTGCGTGTCGGGCGCGAGCCTCCAGGCACTGCCGGAATGTCATTGCCGGGGCTTCGAGGGGTGCGGATGGGTTCCGTAGGCAGTGGTCAAGGTCCCGGACAAGGGACCGGATACCTACGTAGTCCGTGACGATGAGATCCACCGAGAGATGCAGTACCGGATCGCCGGAGCCGACGGTGAGCGTAAGCTCCACCATCGGTGCCTGACCGACGGGGAAATTCCGTTCCTGTGCCTCGGCACGAACAATGTCTCGCGCAGTCTCCGGGTCTGGTGCGGTGACTCCGGTGCCGGTCTCCCCAGTAGAAACGTCGATCACGCGCACGTGAGCCTCGGCGGTATGGTCAATACGTTGACGCCCCTCGCGATCGACGAGCGCCCGAAGCATCTCGTGGGCATCGACTACTTTCCGCCACGCGCGACGCACCGCCCCAACGGGATCAGCTGCCGAAGCCGCGTCCAGTCGGTCAAGGGGCAGCGCGAACTCGCTATAGCCCTGGCAGGCGACCCCACCATCCTCGTAGGCCGTCGTACGGCCCATGAGGTAGCTGGCCTGCACGTCGGTGAGATCGAACCAGCCCTCCGGCGCGTCTGGGCGGGTGGGCTCTCCCGCCGTACCGATCACCGCGTCGCGGAAGGTGCCGAAGTCGGGCATGGTCAGCAGGGTGCGAAGCGCGACGTTGATCCCGCGCGCCCGCAGGGTACTGATGCAGCGTGTGGCGGCAAGCGAGTCGCCTCCGGCTCGGAAGAAGTTGGTGTCCTCGGTGACCCGATCGAGCCCCAGGGCCTGCGCCCAAGCCTCGGCGAGAACCGCTGCATCCCCACTCGGAAGGTCGGTGAGTTCTGCAACGGTGCGCCGAACCACCCGGCGCGCGACCTCCTCGGGCATAACCTGGACGAGATAATCGGCGGTGAGGTGCAGGCCGCCACCGTCGTCGGCGACCTGGAGATCGAGGACCACCTGCGGCGTCGTGGAGGACGCCTCAATCTGGGTGCCAAAACTTCGCTCGCGCAACGAACGCTCCGGTTGGGAAGTAAGGCCCAGGGCGCACGTGAATACGACCGGGAAGAGCCCGGCCACGGGGTCGCCGCTGGTTTGCACCGCGCGGGCGGCGAGGCGCAGCGTATCGCGTGCCGGGTCGTCTGCGCCGGCTACCGCGTCCTGTGCGGAGCGCTCCGCGACCGCGCGGTCTCCGGCGCTCAGGCCATGCAGCGCAGCGAGGCTGAGGCTCGTGAAGTCTCCGAGTACCCGATCGATGCCCGGCGCGGAAAGATCCCGGTCGAAGCGGGTGAGGTTGATGGTGTGGCTATCCTCACCTGTCTCTGCGGAGAGGGCACGGCCGAAGGCGGCGAGGACACCGGCCGCCGGGGTGATACGGCGGGTGGCGAAGCCCGCGCGGATTTTCTCCCACGCCGCGGCGTCGATGTCCGCGCCAACCCGGGCCATTGAGGAGTCGGTGAACTGGGCGAGTGTCTGGCGATCGGGGACGAACGGGGCCGGGGGAAGCTGCTCTATCACGGTGTCTAGGCGTTCGTCCAGTTCGGTGGGGCTGAGCATCCGTCCCTGCCACGGAACGGGGGCCGCAGGATCGGTGAGCCACGGTCGCTCCGAGAGGTATGCGGCGGCGGAGGCGGTATCATCTCCACGTACCTTCGGGTCGGTATAGCGCTCCTCGATCTCGTTCATGAGCAGCATCATCGACGCCCCGTCGAGCAGGAGGTTATTCATCGACACCGCGATGGTCGCTCCGTCCGGCCCGAGGGACACGCGCACCGCCAGCGGCCCCTCCGCACGCGGATCGGGCGCGCGGTCTCGCAGTTCCGTAACAGCGTCGTCGGTGACGGCCCACGAATTCAAGGAGTGCTCGGCCGTGATTCGGGCTACGGGCGCGCCGTCTGGCCCATCCACTATGACCGTACGAAGAACCGGGTGGCGGCGCACGGCCGTGCGCACGGCCGCCTCCAGGCGGGAGGTGTCCACTGCGGGGGCGTGGAATACGAATAGGCAGCGGGCGGGGGCACCTCCGAGAAGCTGCTCGCTGTCTCCACCGGCCAGGTAGGCCTGCTGGACTCGGGTGAGGGGGTGCGTATCCACGCCGCGGCGCCCACCGGCCACCCGGCGACGCAGCTCACCGAAGGTCGGGTTGTTAAAGACGTCCACGGCGCGGAGGCCGGTCACTCCGGCCTCACGCAGATCCGCAAGCACCCGCGTCGCGGCGAGGGAGTCCCCACCGACAGCGAAGAAATCCGTGTCGTCGGAGATATCGCCGCCGGGGAGGTCGGGCAGGTGTCGGCGCCAGCTCGCCGTGAGCGCTGTGGTGACCTCACGCCGATCCGACGCTGCGGGAACCGTGGTCGCGGCCGATGTATCGGCCCCGGTGTCTGCGGCCACTGCGCGCAGAATGACGCTGTGTCCGTCCTCTGCTTCGAAGTAGCGAAGGCTCAGGCCGGCCTCAGCTACCAGTGCTGACCACTCGGCGGCGGGGAGCAACCCCCCGCGATCGTCGGCGTCCCCGAGCATCGCCGGATTCACCAGCGCCGCGGAAACGAGCGTCGCCGCCGTCGCGTGTTCGGCCTCGATGACATGCACTTCCGCGCCCCGCGCCAGCGGCACCGCCGCGAGCTCGGCGCGCAGGCGTGAGTCCCGGTGCAGGGTACCGCAGGCCACCACGACGTCCGCAGGGGAAGGCAGGTCGGCGGCGTCGAGGACGCACGTCCGCCCGTTGACCGTAGCGATGTCCGCTATGAACTCGTCGGGTTCCACGACGATCCAGCTATCCGCCCCCTCTGGGGTGGCTCCACCGATCCCGTACCCGAGTTCCACGACGTTTACTCGATCTCCATGCTCGGCGCGGCGGAGCACCCGCTCGTTCAGGGCGTCCAGCGCCCTTGCGACCGTGGGCTGAGCCGCCGCGAGAGCGCGCGGGGAGAGCACCGGGTGATCGAGGATCGCAAAACGCCGCGCACGGCCACGGACGATGTCCGCGAGTAACTGTGCATCCTGGGCGGACCAGGCAACGGGGGCATCGGCACACCCGGCCGCCTCTGGCCCATCGGTGACAAACCGCCGCCATGCCGCGACGACGGGTGCCGCCCAGGGCACGAGGTCGGTCGAGGCATCGAGACGCGCCATCGCGTCCTTGAGGAGGGCGGACACAGTAGCGGGTTCAGTGCGGGAGACGGTGCCTCCTAGTCGGCCGACTAGCTCGCAGAACATCTCGTCTACTGCGCCCCGGTCGAGTACCCCAACAGGCATGTCCCAGCGGATCTCCACGGTCGCTTCGTCGAGCGTCGTGAGCTGGCAGTCGATGAGCACTCCGGGGGTCCGCGTCAGCGACCAGTCCACGCGTACCTCACGGGAGGCTGGAACGAGAGCGGCGTCATACCCCACCACGGACGTGAACACCACCGGGTAGCGGCCTGTCCGGCCGTTGCTGACAATCTGCATGCTTCCCCCCGTAAGCGCGGCCGCTAGTGCGGCGTGTGTGGCGGCAGGATCGGCCACCGCCGGGCACGCGCACACGCCCAACCGGGAAAAGGCCCCCAGAACCTCGCGGTCATCACCGTCCGGGCGGTAACTCAGCGGGACGACGATACCCACCTCCTTCATGCCCGACCGCTGCGCGAGGAGAGAACCAAACTCCGAGAGAACCACCGCAGAGATGGTTGCCTCGGATCGTTCGAGAGCAGCGAGGGGAACGCGCGCCCGGATGCTCTCGAAGGTTGCGAGCGGGGTGTTCGCATCGAGGTGGGACGCCGCAGCAAGGGGAAGCACCGGGGGCTCAGGCGTGACCGTTCGGAGTCCGGTAAACCCGTCTTCCTCGGCGGTGAGGGCGTAGCAGTGCCGGGCAAATGCCTCGGCGGAGGGGTTCACCCTCGCCACCAGGTCCGGGTTCTCCCCAGACAACGCAGCGGTAAGGGCGCCGAGGATGACGGCGAGGCTGCGTCCATCAAGGGCCAGGTAGTTGATGAGCACTCCGACCTCGCGCACTTTTTCTCCGGGGAGCACAAGTTCCAACGGCACCCTGGGGGTGGCGGAGGAAAGGTACCCACGGAGATCCGCAGAGCGGTGAAGCACCGTGACGAGCAGGGCATCGCGGGGCTGCACGACGTGCTGAGCATCATCGCCATCACGGATGACTCGCAACCCAGCCCAGCGGGTGACAAGCCCCTCCGCCGCGCCCCTGACCTGCTCAGAGGTGAAAACGACGCCGGCGCTACTGAGGATCGCCGCATACGCGGTGGCGGCGCGGACTGTCCCTTGGATACCGTCGGTCCCCAACGCATAGGCTCGCTGGAGCGGGGTGAGGGGAAACCGGGCGCCGACATCGGCCATGTGGTCTCGGCGCTCTGCTTCCTCGTCGCCCCTGTTCTCCATGCGTCCCGCCGCCTCCACGGCGGCAGCAAACCTGTCGAACGTCGGGTTGCCGAATAAGTCCGCGGCCGTCACCCGGTAGCCAAGCGCCCGCAGACGCGAGCACACGGAGGTCGCACCGACGCTGTCGCCGCCAAGGGCAAAGAAGTTCGATTCCCCAGCATGGTCCGTCGTCCCGAGCACGGCGGCCCAGGCTGCGGCCACATCGGCCTCTATCTCTGGGGCGCGAGGGGCTGCGTCTTTGTCTTTTCCTTCCTCATCGGTCAGGACTCGCTCGGCCCACGCGCGGTCGATCTTTCCATTCGCGGTGAGTCGTAATTGTGGCACAACGGTCACATCGCGCGGCACCATAAATCCCGGCAGGGTCGCGGCGAGAGCCTCACGCACTCGGTCAGCGGTCTGCGCGTTTCCCGCGGCCGCCACGAGCGCGCGCAACGCTGTGTTCCCCGGCTCGGGGAGAACCACGGCCGCCTCGACGCCGTCAAGGGCCCGCAGGTGGTGCTCGACATCCCCGAGTTCCACCCGGTGCCCACGGATCTTTACCTGGTTGTCTCTCCGACCGACGAAGAACAGCAGGTCATCATCGCCCCAATAGCCATGATCGCCAGTGCGGTACCACCGGGAACCGTCGGTGTCGGTGATGAATCGTTCGGCGGTCAGATCCGGCCGGCTGAGGTACCCCGTGGCGAGGCTCAACCCGCCAATCCACAGCTCCCCCACCACGCCGCCCGGCACGTCGCGCCCGGCGGCATCGACGATCCGGTACGCCTGCCCCGGGAGGGGGCGGCCATAGGGCACAGAGGGCCAGGCCGGATCAAGATCCTCGGGTCCATCGATAACGTGCGCGTTAGACCAGATCCCGCCCTCGGTGGCGCCGCCCATAGCAACGACGCGTGCCCCACCCGGGATCGCGGTGACGGCGCGGACGCGCGCGGGCAGTGTGGGCGATACCCAGTCGCCGGAAACGAGCACCAGCCGCAAGGGCAAATCCGGCCCCTCCTCGGCGGCGACGGTGAGCATCTCCGCAAGAGCGGGGGCGCTGTTCCACGTGGTCACGCCGTGTCTGCGAATAAGTTCGCACCAGGCAAAGGCATCGCGGTGATCGTCCTGTGCGATGCACACCACGGTGCCCCCTGCACCGAGAAGACCGAAGATATCAAAGACGCTGAGATCGAAGTCTAAGGAGGATACTGCAAGGACGCTGTCCTGCGGCCCGATTCCGTGGCGGTCTACCACGGCAGCGACGGTGTTCGCCGCCGCGCGGTGGGTCATCACGACGCCTTTGGGCGTGCCCGTCGAGCCAGACGTGAAGATGACGTACGCACGGTCCTCGCCGTCTACGGCACGCGGCAAATCAGCCGGGGTCTCCCCGGCGGTGTACGCCTCGGGAGCCACCTGATCGATGACCGCCGCCGGCTGCGCGGCCTCCGTGATGGCGCGTAGCCGCTCATCCGGGGTATCGACACTCACCGGCAGGTAGCCCGCCCCGAGGTATAACGTGGCGAGCACTGCCGTGATCTGGTCTCGGCCCTTCGGCAGGCGGATCAGCACGAGATCCCCCGGGGCGACCCGGCCCACTAGTTCCGCCGCGAGACGCAGAGCCGCATGGTGGAGTTCGGCATAGGTAAGGTTCGCACCGAGGGCGGAATCGATGACGGCTGTGGCTCTCGGGCGCTCCTCCACCTGCCGCAGCCACGCCCCGTGGAGGGTGGAGGCGGCAGAGTCCACCGGCGGCACGGAGTTCAGGGCGTCGCGCCGCTCAGTGCCGGATAGCCGCACGAACTCGTCCATCGGTCGATCATCGCACCCGGCGTCCCGCTTTTCCGACGCCGCGATCCGTTCCAGCGCGTCGGTTACCGTCCCCAGCAACTCCGGTCCGAAGGTATTGGGGAAAGCGCCGTCGCGCACGTCGAGGGCCACACAGACCTCCTCCGAAGTGAGGCGGAGGATCTGTAGATCGACGAGAACCTGCGGTGTCACCGACCCCGTTGCCGTGAGTTGCCCGAAGGTTTCCAGCACGTCATGAGGGAATAACACCTCTTCCCCACCACACGTAAGCACGAACGGCAGACTCCCGCTGTGGCCCTCACTCTGGCGAAGCAGGGCGCGCACCTCCTCCGTGGAATCCAGCCCAGTGCGAATACGGCGGCGCAGCTCGGCGCTCGCCTCCCGGGAGGCCTCCCCAAGGGTTCTACCGATCGCCGATGGCGGGCGCACAGCCCACATCCGCGTTCGATCCAAGACGTCTCCGGGAGTACTGCGAGCGTCGAGGCCGGGAACGATGACCGTGAAGTCCTCGCTTCCGCACCACAGGCCGAGCGCGTGCCGATACACCGCAAGCAGGAGCCCGGATCGGGTGGCTCCCGCCGCCTCCGCGATGACCCCGATCCTTGCCCACGACTCCGGGCCAAGCCTGCGGACGTGCCTGGTCACAGTTCGTTCCGGGGTGCCGACGAGCGGAATGTTCGGGCCCTCGGGAAGGTGATCCGTAGCCCGAGGCAGCGTTCCCGCTGGCGCGATCTTTTCTTTCTGTTTCTCGCGCCCAGCGATGTCCGCGAAGGTCACCCACGGCCTGGTCACACCGGAGGATCGATAAGCGGCAGCCAACTCCCGGACGATGATGCCCGTGCCGGCGAGGTCCGCGACCGCGAGAGAGATGCCGATGTGAAGAATCCCCCACTCGTGGCCGTCATCGGTGCGCCAGCGGAGGATGTCTAGCCACCCGGACTCCCCGGCCGCATGGTTGGCGTGCCTGCCGAGGATCTCTCGACGGTGGCCAGCCAGATACGCGGTGAGTTCCTCGTGGGTTCCCGCCCCCTCGGTTTCCACGATGGTCAGCGGCGGACGCGCCTCCTGGCCGGCATCGATATGCCTGCCCTCAACGATGGTGGAGCGCAGCACCGGGTGGCGGCGCAGGGCGGCGACGGCGGTTCGCAGCCGGTGGCCATCGATGGGATCGCCGATGAACTCAAAGAGGGCGAGGCAATCGACGCCGCCGTAGAGCTGATCCTCTTCGCGTCCCGAGAGATACGCCCTTTGCGTACCGGTGAGCGGACGGCTCGTGACATGGTCACGATCCTCGCCGCTACCATGGCCAGGCGTGACTTGTGGTGACTTCACAGCATTCCTCCGCGATATAAAATATGAGTCACACGATAAGCGGTATGACTTTTGACAGTAAAGATTCTTGTGGTGCACATCACCGATGGGGCTACACGCCAGCACTGACATCCACCCCCATCCGCACCGACGCACCCCGCCAGGCATACAAGTGCACCGAACCAATAATTTCAAGTACATGAATTTATTATTTCAATGATCTAGAATGCTATCAGAATCCATCCCCGCAATCAGCGATATTGATCCACATCACACATTCCTAAGGAGGAGCACGTGAATGCCCGCTGGCTCACCGCCGTCGTCGCCCTCTCGGCGGCACTCATGACACTCGACATGACCGTCGTCACCATCGCCCTGCCCAACATCACCCGAGAGTTCTCCACCGGCCTTGAGGACGCCCAGTGGATCGTCAACGCCTACGTCCTCGTCTTTGCCGCGCTACTCCTCGGCGTCGGGGCGCTCTCCGATCACATACCTCGACATCGGCTGTTCATACTCGGCCACCTCATCTTCGGGGCGTCGTCCCTGCTTTGCGCGCTGTCCGGCTCCGCCGGGATCCTGATCGCGGGGCGGGTGTGCCAGGCTATCGGCGCGACGCTCGTATTCGGCACCTGCATGCCCCTTATCGCCGACGCCCACGAAGGAAACGACGCCGCCCGCTCCCGCGCTGTCGGCGCGTTCATGGCCGCGGGCGCGGCGGCAGCGGCCCTCGGCCCGCTACTCGGTGGGCTCCTCGTCAACGGCGGAGGCTGGCGCTGGATCTTCGCCGTGAACATCCCGGTCAGCATCATCGCCATCATCGTCATGGCTCTCGTCGCACCGGGCACTGCGGGCGCGCGGCGGAAAACCACCGGGAGAGACTGGGTTTCCACCGCGCTCGTCGCCCTCGGACTATTCGGAGCAAACTACGCCCTCATCGCCGCCCCCAACGAAGGCTGGTCGGCCGCGAACGTCCTCGCGGCGGGCGTCGCCTCCGTCCTTTTCCTCGTGGCATTCGCCGTCATCCAGCTGCGCGCGGGCGAGGATGCCCTGCTCGATCTCCGCCTGTTTGCCGTGCCCTCTTTCAGCGCGGCGATCATCCTGTCCTTCACCGGCCGCCTGGTGACCTTTGGCCTGCTGACGTACCTGATCTTCTGGCTCTCCGGGGTCCAGGGGCTCTCCCCGATCGGGGTGGGCCTCGTCCTCCTCGCGCTCGCCCTGCCGATGGTCATCATCGCGGCACCGTCCTCAGCCCTAGAAAAGACGGGCAGAGTCAACATCGTCACGGGGGTGGCGATGCTCATCACCGCCCTCGGCCTGCTCTGGGCAGCTCTTACCCTCGGGCCGGATACCACGTGGCGCTCCGTGATCGGCCCGCTGCTCGTCATGGGCATCGGCGCCGGGCTGGCCATGCCTCATATGATGAACATCGCCATCGGGGTCGTGCCCGCCTCCCGCGCCGGCGCGGCCACCGGAGCGGCCAACAGCGCCTTCCCCCTGGGCACCGCCGCCGGCGTGGCGATCTTCGGGGCGATCCTGACCTCCCGCATCGACGCGCTGGCCTGGGCACCCGCCTCGGTCCGGGAGGCCGCGACCGCCGGACAGATTGACCTGCTGCGCGGCGCCCGCGTTCAGGAGATCACGGAGGCTTTCATGGCTGGGCTAGATACGATCCTCGTCACCGGTGCCACGGTGTCCGTGGTATGCGGCCTCATCTGCTTCTTCTCGATCCGGCAGAAAGATCGGTACATCGCCCCGGAGAGCGCATAGGCTATTTTTGGTGCCCCAGAGAGGATTCGAACCTCCGACACCCGCTTTAGGAGAGCGGTGCTCTATCCACTGAGCTACTGGGGCCTGCTAGGCAGCCTACTCTATGGGCGCTCGTACCTCAGAAACCGGTACCGCAGATCATCGCCCTGCCACCCCGAATCGCTCACCCGCACCATGTCGGCGGGCACGGCGGGCGCATGCACCGGGGTGTCCACGCTCACCCGCGTATCCACCAGCGTCACCTCCACCACGTCCACGTTCCCGATGGTGGCGGCGTAGATCTCCCCGCCGCCGATGATCCACCCCTCCCCCGGTATCTCCGTGGTCACCCGCGCCCCGCGCGACCACTCCCCCGCCTCCCGGCGGGAGAGCACAATGTTTTCGCGCCCCGGTAGCGGCTTGGTGGGCAGGGATTCCCAGGTGCGCCGCCCCATGATGACGGGTGCGCCCAGGGTGACCTCCTTGAAGTGGCGCAGGTCTGCCGGGAGATGCCAGGGCATGCCGGAGCCGTCACCGATCACGCCCTCCCGATCCTGAGCCCAGATCGCTCCGAGCATTACACGGACACCTGCGCGCTGATCGTGGGGTGAGGGTTATAGCCCACCACCTCAATGTCGGAGAAGTCATAGTCAAACAGGGAGGCGGCCTTGCGCAGTTTCAGTTGCGGGTAGGGGCGCGGCTCCCGCTCTAATTGCCGGGCCACCTGCTCGCGGTGGTTGTTATAAACGTGGCAGTCCCCGCCCGTCCAGATGAACTCGCCCACGTCCAGGCCCGCCTGCTGGGCGAACATGTGGGTGAGCAGGGAGTAGGAGGCGATGTTAAAGGGCACGCCCAGGAACATGTCCGCGGAGCGCTGGTAGAGCTGGCAGCTCAGTTTTCCCTCGGCCACGTAGAGCTGGAAGAACAGGTGGCAGGGCGGCAGGGCCATGTTTTCTAGTTCCGCCACGTTCCAGGCGGAGACCACGTTGCGGCGGGAATCCGGGTTGGTTTTGAGCGTCTCCAGCGCCCGGGAGATCTGGTCGATGTGGCCGCCGCCGGGGGTGGGCCAGCTGCGCCACTGCACTCCGTAGACGGGGCCTAGTTCGCCGTTCTTATCCGCCCACTCGTTCCAGATGCGGATGCCGTGTTCTTGGAGCCAGCGCACGTTGGAGTCTCCCCGCAGGAACCACAGCAGTTCCCCCACCACGGCCTTGAAGTACACCTTCTTGGTGGTCAGCAGCGGAAAGGAGTCAGCGAGATTGTAGCGTAGTTGGGCGCCGAAGAGGCTGGTGGTTCCGGTTCCCGTGCGGTCGCCCTTATCAGTACCCTCCGCCATGATGCGGCGCAGCAGGTCCTCGTAGGGGGTGGAGATCGTCATGGCGCCCAAGCCTACCGCTGTTCGCTAGAATCTCCCCCATGCAGAAAGCCGTGAACCGTCGTACCCTGCTCAAAGGCGCGGGCGTGGCCCTGGCGGGTGCCAGCGCCCTGGCCGCCACGCCGCACCGCACCGTGGTGGATTTCTCCGCCGGGGTGCCGTCTGCCGAGGCCATTAAGCAAGCCGGGCATATCGGCGCGGTGCGCTATGTTTCGCGCCCGCGCGCGGAGTGGATGAGGGCCAAGCCGGTGACGCTCGCGGAGACTCAGCATCTGGATACCGCCAGCGTGTACCAGTACGGCAAGGCGGAGACGGCGGACTGGCGGCAGGGTGCTCTCGGCGCGGCGGAGCACGTACCCCAGGCCATCGCTTTCCACGTCGCCGCCGGGGGCCCGCGCAATCGCCCCATCTACATGGCTATCGACGATAACCCCTCCCGCGCCGAGTACGAGCGGCTCATTCTCCCCTACCTCACCGCCGCCACGGTCGCCCTGGAGGCAGGCGGCTACCGATTGGGCGTGTATGCCAATCACCCCACTATTCAGTGGTGCCTAGAGGACGGCCTGGGCGAGTTCTTCTGGCAGCACGATTGGGGCTCGAACGGAAAAATCCACCCCAAGGCCACCATTCATCAGGTGGCGGGGTGGCAGTCCACGATCGAGGGCGTGACCGTGGACATCAACAACGTGTATGCCGCTGACTGGGGTCAGTGGCGCGCCGCTATTCGGCCTTGAGCAGGTCGATCACAAAGACCAGGGTTCGCCCGGAGAGCGGGTGTCCGCCGCCGGCAGGGCCGTAGGCCTGCTCGGGCGGGCAGATCAGCAGGCGACGCCCGCCTACCTTCATGCCGGGGATTCCCTCCTGCCAGCCCGCGATGAGGCGGTCGAGGGAAAACTCGATGCTTTGTTTACGATCCCAGGAGGAATCAAACTCCTGTCCGGTTTCAAAGTCCACTCCCACGTAGTGAACCTCCACGGTGCCGCCGGGCTGAGCCTCCGCGCCTTCGCCCACCACCAGGTCCTCAATGTGCAGGGTCTCGGGGGCAGGGCCAGCCGGGATGTCTATCTGCGGCTTTTCCATAGGGTAAAAGTCTCCTTGGTCTTGGGTACGGGAACTCACAGCCCATTCATACGTAAAAGGGCCGAAGAGCCATGGAAACCATTATAAATGGTTACTAGGCTCCTCGGCCCTCGCGCCACTCCTAGCGGGATTCGCGCGGGGTGACGGTGCGCAGCGTCTCGCCGGTGTAGATCTGGCGCGGGCGGTTGATCTTGGTGTTCATTTCCAGCTGCTCGCGGTAGTGGGCGATCCAGCCGGGCAGGCGGCCGATGGCAAAGAGCACGGTGAAGAAGTCCGTGGGGAAGCCCATGGCGCGGTAGATCAGGCCGGTGTAGAAGTCCACGTTCGGGTAGAGCTTGCGGGAGATGAAGTAGTCATCGCTCAGCGCGATCTCCTCCAGCTTCATCGCCAGGTCGAGCAGATGATCCCCGCCCAGGTGCTCCAGCACCTCGTGCGCGGTCTCCTTGACGATGGCCGCGCGCGGGTCGTAGTTCTTGTACACGCGGTGGCCGAAGCCCATCAGGCGGATGCCCTTTTCCTTGTTCTTCACGCGGTTCATGAAGTCCGTGGCGTCGCCGCCGTGGTTGTTCTGGATGTCCTCCAGCATTTCCAGCACGGCCTGGTTGGCGCCGCCGTGCAGCGGGCCGGACAGGGCGTTGATGCCGCCGGCGATGGAGACGAACATGTTGGCCTGGGCGGAGCCGATCATGCGCACGGTAGAGGTGGAGCAGTTCTGCTCGTGATCGGCGTGGAGGATCAGGAGCTTATCCAGGGCCTTGACCATCACCGGGTCTACCTCGTAGTGCTCGGTGGGGTAGCCGAACATCATGCGCAGGAAGTTCTCGCGCGCGTTCAGGGTGTTATCCGGGTAGAGGTAGGGCACACCCTTGGAGGCACGGTAGGCGTAGGCCGCCAGCATGGGCACCTTGGCCATGAGGCGCACGGTGGCCTTGTCCAGCTGCTCCTCGTCCAGGGGATCGAGCTGATCCTGGTAGTAGGTGGAGAGGATGTTCACGGAGGAGGCCAGCACGGACATGGGGTGCGCGTTGCGCGGGAATACGCGGAACTGGGCCTTGAAGTCCTCGTCGAGGAGCGTGTGGTGGCGGATCTCGTCGTTGAACTTGTGCAGTTCCTCCGCGGTGGGCAGTTCCCCCTTGATGAGGAGGTAGGAAACCTCGTTGAAGGTGGCATTTTCCGCGAGGTCGGCGATGTCGTAGCCGCGGTAGCGCAGCACGCCGGCGTCGCCGTCGATGTACGTAATCTTGGATTCGGTGGAGCCGGTGCTCACGTAACCGGGATCGAAGGTGACATAGCCCGTCTCGGAGAGCATCTTGCCCAGCTCGATGCCGGAGTTGCCCTCGGTGGCGGGCTTGATGCTCATCTCGTATTCCCCACCGGGGTAGTGAAGAACGGCCTTGTCGTTGCTGTTGGTAGCCACAGTTATCCCTTTCTCGATTACTTGGACAATCTAAACCGTACACTCAAATCAAGTTTGAGGCGATTGGTGCGCCTTTGCACAGGGTAGCAGACCCTGTGATATTCACAACACGGCCCGTTCGGGCTATGGTATAACCATTCCGTCCATCCGATAGAAAGTCACTCCATGTTCACCCTGCCCCCCGAACTTCTGCCCAGCGACGGCCGCTTTGGTTGTGGCCCCTCCAAGGTGCGCCCGGAACAGATCGAGGCCCTCTCCGCCCCCACCATCATGGGCACCTCGCACCGCCAACCCGCCGTGAAGAACGTGGTGGGGTCGATCCGCGAGGGACTCTCCTCCCTCTTCCGCCTCCCCGAGGGCTATGAGATCGTGCTGTCCCTGGGCGGTGCCACCGCCTTCTGGGACGCCGCCACCTTCGGCCTGATCGAGCGGCGCTCGGGACACCTCACCTATGGGGAGTTCTCCGGGAAGTTCGCCACCGCCGCGCGCAAGGCCCCCTGGTTGCAGGATCCCGCCATCGTCGAGTCCGCCCCCGGCACCGCCCCGCGCCCGCGCCCCATCGAGGACGTGGACGTGATCGCCTGGGCGCACAATGAGACGTCCACCGGCGCGATGGTGCCGGTGGAGCGCCCGGACGGCGAGACCCTCGTGGTGGTGGATGCCACCTCGGGCGCGGGCGGTCTGCCCGTGGACATGGCCCAGGCGGACGTGTACTACTTCTCCCCGCAGAAGTGCTTTGCCGCCGATGGTGGCCTGTGGCTGGCCGCCATGAGCCCCGCCGCCATCGAGCGCATCGAGCGGCTCCACGCGGAGCGCTTCATTCCGGCTTTCCTGGATCTCCAGACGTCCGTGGAAAACTCGCGCAAGAATCAGACCTACAACACCCCGGCGGTGGCCACCCTCCTCATGTTGGACGCCCAGGTGCAGTGGATGCTGGGTGAGGGCGGGCTGGACGCGATGGTGGAGCGCACCACGGCGTCGTCAAGCGCCCTGTATTCCTGGGCGGAGGCACACCCGCACGCCAGCCCCTTCGTGGCCGATCCCGCCTCCCGTTCCCTAGTGGTGGGCACCATCGACTTCGATGAGACTATCGACGCCGCCGCGCTCGCCGCCACGCTGCGCGCCAACGGGATCGTGGACGTGGAGCCCTACCGCAAGCTGGGCCGCAACCAGCTGCGCGTGGGCATGTTCCCGGCCATCGAGCCCGCTGACGTGGTGACTTTGACCAAGGCCGTGGACGCCATCCTGGAAGCCGGGGTTAACTAAGTTACAGTGTTGTAGTAAGCACTTCATCTCAAGGAGGCCAGATGCGCGAGCTGCACCTTGTCCGCGGCGAATCCACCGGGAGCACCCTGGTGCTCAGCGAGTCCCCGGAGGGGGAGCGCTTTAGCCTCGCCGTCGATGAGGTGCGCGCCATGCTCACGTCCGCCGAGGATAAGGGCGAACCCCGCGCGCTGCCGTTGCGTCCCCGCGATATTCAGGATCGGATTCGCGGCGGGGCCACGATCGCCCAGGTGGCGGAGCAGATGGAGGTCACCGAGGCCCGCGTGGAGCCCTACGCCCACCCGGTGCTGCTGGAACGCGCGCGGATCGCGGAGCTGGCCAAAAACTCCCACCCCGTGCGTGAGGACGGCCCGGCGCGCCTGAGCCTGTGGGAGGTTTTGGCCACGGCCCTCGCGGCGCGCGGCGAGGATCTTGCCACCAGCACCTGGGACGCCCACCGCGAGGCCGGGGGCCAGTGGATCGTGGCGGTGGCCTGGGGCGAGCACCGCGCGGAGTGGACGCTGCAAAACCACGCCTCTTCTTCCGCCACCACGGTGGCGCGCAACCCGCTGGCCTCGGAGTTGATGAGCCCGCCGCGGCTGACTCCCGTGGCGGAAGAGCCCGAGCCCCAGGCGGAGGAGGCCATGCCCGAGGAAACGCCCGCGCCGCCCAAGAAGCGCCGCAAGGCCGTCACCCCGCACTGGGAGGATGTCCTTCTGGGGGTCCGCACGAACACCAAGCGCCCCCGGTCATGAGCAGGCACGAGCGCCCGGTGACGCTGTGGTTCGTCTCCACCCCCGATCCCGCCTCGGTGCTCGCGGAGGAGCCGCGCGCCGATCGCGGGTTTGGGCGTAAGTATTTGGCCCAGCTCAATCCCTCCTGGCCGGTCACCCCCATCGGACAGTTTCCCTTTAATCGTTCGGCCCCGGCGTCTCGCGGGGAGTTCTACATCGCGGCGTTTCCGGGGGTGGCGCTGGTGCACACCCTGGTGGAGGATGCCTCGCGGCTCTCGCGCCTGGATTCCTCGTTGCGCTCCTCGATCCCGGCGCGCGACGTGTACGCCATCAGCGCCGGAACGGACGATTTTGGGGCCTTTGCCCACTGGCACGAGGGGGCGCTTCAGCGCAGCCTGGGGGCCCGGCGCGAGGAGTTGTTCGAGGACATCGGCCTTCCCGAGCCGTTTGAGGGCCCGTACTGGGCGGGCCAGCGCGCCACCCAGCCGGGGGGCATAGCCCTGCCCTTTATCCCCGCCGATCTGGCCCGCGAGGCGCAGCGCTCCTGGCTGGGGGTGGACGTCTCCCCCGAGGGGCCGGATATTCAGGTGGCGGGCTTTGCCATCGACGGCCGTCCGGAGCCCAGGGTGGATGAGCCGAGGGGCAGCCGCATGAGTATCGGAGAGTGGGCCGCGGACGCCACGGCCAAGCTCGGCCTGGGCCCGACCACGAAGCAGTACGACGATTACGAGCGGCAGAAGGAGGGCGATGAGTTCGCCCGCATGGCGGAGGGGATTACCCGCCGCGTGCGTTCGTGGTGGAAGTTCCGCCGCTAACTTCCCCACGAAAATTCCACGGAAATCCCCAGAAACCCTAGACAATCATCAGGTTACCCGGTAACTTACTCGGTAAGCACCGAGGAGGTAGCCCATGAGCATAAGAAATGCCCTGCTCAGCCTCTTGGCCGAGCAACCCCGCCCCGTGGGGCAACTACGAAGTTTGTTTGAGGATTCCACCGCCCACACCTGGCCCATCAACGTGGGCCAGGTGTACCAAACCGCCAAGCGGCTTGAACGCGATGGCCTCGTCGAAAAAACCGGAGACTCCCCCGAGGCCTATGCCCTCACCCCAGCCGGCCGCGCGGAACTGCACCGCTGGTGGGAACAGCCCGAACACAAGACCCCCGACGAGCGCGACGCCCTGGTCATCAAGGTGGCCATGGCGGCGCTTCGCCCGGAGGTCTCTCTCACCGAGCTCCTGGACGCCCAGCGCCAGGCCACCATGAGGCGACTACGCGAACTCACCAAGGAAAAAGCCCAGGCTCCTCCCGGCGCGCCGTGGCTGCTCCGCGAACGCCAGATCTTGGAGCTAGAAGCCGAGCTGCGCTGGATCGACCTCATCGAAGCCCACCCCACCCAAGGAGAACCGCAATGAACCCCACCGCCTTGACCCTGGAGAACGTCACCCGCCTTCATCAGGACGGCCCCACCACCGTCACCGCCCTGGATCGCGTCTCACTCTCCCTCGAACCGGGCGAGTTGGTGGCCATCACCGGCCGTTCTGGCTCCGGAAAGTCCACCCTGCTCAACGTGGCGGGCACCCTCGATGCCCCCACCTCCGGCCGGGTGCTCATTCAGGGGGTGGACACCTCGGATCTCAGCCCCACCGCCGCCGCGCATCTGCGCCGCACGCACGTGGGCTACGTGTTCCAGGAACTCAACCTCATTACCACGCTCACCGCCGCCGAGAACATCGCCCTGCCCCTGGAACTCGGGGGCACCAAGCGCGGACAGGCCCGCGAGCAGGCGCTCGCGGCTCTTGAGGAGCTGGATCTCACCCACTTGGCGGATCGCTTCCCCGCCGAGATTTCCGGTGGGCAGGCCCAGCGCATCGCCATCGCCCGCGCGCTCATCGGTGAGCGCAGGCTTTTGCTTGCCGACGAACCCACCGGAGCCCTCGATACCGCCACCGGGGAGGCCGTCATGGGGATCATTCGCCGCCGCGTGGAGGCCGGGGCCGGGTGCCTGCTGGTCACCCACGAGCCGCGCTTTGCCGCCTGGGCGGATCGCACCATCTACCTGCGCGACGGCGCCATCGTCGGAAAGGAGTAAAACTATGCCTAGCTTGATCGTTCCCGCCCGCCTCGCCCGCAGGGACATCGCCAAGCACCGCTGGCGCTCCCTGGTGGCCGTGCTCTTCTTTGCCTTGCCCATCGCCCTGGTTACGCTGCTGGGGTTTATGAACACCAGCGCCACCTACTCCTACGGCGACGGGCAGTCCGGCATCACGCTCGCGGAGGAGGGCACCGGCACCGACATGGAGAGGATCCGCGCGGTATTTCCCGACGAGGAGCTGGTGGCAAAGGCTCATGCCCTCGCCACCGTGCATTCCGGAGAGGCCATGGCGTATCTGGACGTTACGTATGCCTCCAACGGAGCAGATACCCTCACCATTCCAGAGGAAGCGGCGCGGGCGCTGGGTGTGGGAGAGGGCGATACCGTGGAGGTGCAGGCCCCCTGGGAGGAGGTCGCGCGCCCCTTGGCCGTGGAGTTGGGGAGCACCCGAGCCACGCTGCGGCTCTCCGTTCCCGCGGAGGAGATCGTCTCCGCCGATTTCCCCGCACCCGTGAGCTGGTACGGCACCAATCCCCACCTCGATGCCATCACCGCCGACGTGCAGGCGCACCCCGTCACGCACAGCGGGCCGGAACCCTCCACCCTCGTGCGGGATATTCTGCGGGGATCCACCGCCTTTGAAACCGCCAGCCTGGTCACCCTCGGGCTGCTCGCCCTCATCGTGCTGGCGGCCATGATCTCCCCGATCTTCGCCGTGGCGGCCCGCCGCCAGTACCACTCCATGCGGCTGCTCAGTATCAACGGCGCCGCCCCCGCGCAGCTTCGCTGGACGCTCTACTTTGAGGCGCTGGCGATCTCGGCGGTGGGCATCGTCCTGGGCCTGGCGCTGGGCATAGCCGGCTTCTTCCTCGTGGCCGCCACGAGCGATTACATCGTCACGGGCTTTGTTGTTCCCCTCGACATCATCGCCCTTTCCATCGCTTCCTCCCTCTTCTGCGCCTTGGCCGCCGCCGTGATCCCGGCCGTGCGGGCCTCGCGCCTGCGCTCCGGGGACGAGGCCCGCCTGCGCTGGCGCTGGCCGATGAGCATCGGCCCCGCGATCCTGGTGTTCGGGCTGTTGCTCACCCTCTCCGGGTCCGATTGGTCCGTGGTGGGCTATGGGATCTTTGGCATCGGCGCGGTCACCAGCACCCCGGCCCTGCTGTGGTTGCTCTCCCGCTGGGCCGCTCGCGGCCCGGTGCCGCTGCGCCTGGCCCTGCGCGATCTGTTCCGGCAGGTGCATCGCACCGCCCCGGCCATCGCCGCGATCCTGGGGCTGAGCTTTGTCATCGGGGTGATGTCCCTGGGCAGCACGTATCAATACGTGCAGGGGGATGGAAGCAACCCCATGCCCGTGGTCAACGCCAGGGCGAACGTGTACCTGGCCGATAGCGCGCCCGTGGAAAAGGAGATCCGGGAACTCTCCCAGGCCATCGGCGGGGTGCCGCCGGTGTACGTGTACAAGGATCTCGATGACAAGACCCTGGTCATCGACCCCGCCCGCCTGCCCGATTATCTGCGCTACACCACCACGGACATGGACGCCGGGGACATGGCCGAGGCCCAGCGCGCCCTGGAGCGCGGCGAGGTGGTGGAGAGCCAGTTCGGTGAAAGGATGAGCGCCCCGCGCGAGGGGCAGCGCACCTACCTCGACCGCGCCATCTTCTTCCCGGAGCGGGAACTCACCATGCGCCAGGAGTTCTCCGCCCGGCGCACCAGACAGGAACTCATCGAGGTTTCTTTCACCCCCGATCACCTCTACCGGCTCCGGGAGCACTACATCTTCCCCCTCACCCTGCTCTCCCTCGCCTGCCTGGCCGTGATGATCCTGCTGGCCGCGCTCTCCGTGGGCGAGACCCGCGCCGATCTCGTCACCATGTGGGCCGTCGGCGCGCCGCCGCGCCTGCTCTCCCGGATCTCCGCCATGCAGTCGCTGCTCATCGCCGTCATCGGGGTGGCCTCGGGGCTCCTCGCCACCCTGGTGGTCCAGGCCACCGCACGCGGCGGCGGCCTCTCGGAAGTACCGTGGTCGCTGTGGTTGCTCCTGCTCGTCGCGGTGCCGCTGCTCGGCTGGGCTAGCGGCGGAATAACTGCCGCTGTCTCTCATAGAAGGCGATCGCGGCGGAGGTAGCCACGTTGAGCGAGTCCGTGCCGGGGGCCATGGGTATCCGGGCGCGGACGTCGGTGGCGCGCATGGCGTGTTCGGTCAGGCCCGGGCCTTCCGCGCCCACCAGCAGCGCCACTTTCTCGGCGCCGTCGAGGGCCTCGGCCAGATGCACGGCCCGGGGGTGCGGGGTCATGGACACCAACCGGAATCCCGCCCGGCGCACCTCGTCGAGGCTGCGTTGCCAGGTGGTGAAGGTGCCGTCGAGATGGGCGAAAGGCAGCCGCAGCACGTGGCCCATGGAAACGCGCACGGAGCGTCGGTACAGCGGGTCGGCGCAGCCGTTGCCAAAGAGCACCCCGTCTACCCCCATGCCGGCGGCGTTGCGGAAGATCGCGCCGATGTTTTCGTGATCGCCCACGCCCTCCAGCACGGCGATGGTGCGCGCGCCGTCGAGCACCTGCTTCGGGGTGAGTGCGGGCACGCGCGCGGCGGTGGCCACCAGGCCGCGGTGCATGTCAAAACCCACCACGGCGGCCAGCGTCTCCCGGCTGACCTCGTAGACGGGGATCTCCGAAGGCACGCTTAAGGCGTCGAGCTTGGCGGGAAAGCCCACCACCTGTCGCACGGGGTAGGCGGAGTCCAGCAGCCTGCCCACCACCAGCGGCCCCTCGGCCACCACCAGGTCCGTGCGTTCGGTGTTGAGGTGGCGGATGTCGTCCAGGCGGGGGTCGGCGGGGTCGTCGATGCGTATTCTCATGGTTTATCCCTGAATCAGCGTCATGACCGGATCGACGGCAAAGTACACCACAAACAACGCGGAAACCAGCCACATGATCCAGTGCACCCGGCGGGCTTTCCCGGCGGCCACGGACATCGCCGTGAAGGTGATGAAGCCCACGCCGATGCCGTTGGCAATGGAATAGGTAAAGGGCATGACCACGATGGTGAGGAAGGCCGGGAGGGCCACCTCGAAGCTCCCCCATTCGATATCGCGCACCTGCGCCATCATCATCGCGCCCACCACCACGAGCACGGGGGCGGCGGCCTCGATCGGCACCACGGAGTACAGCGGGGTCAGGAACATCGCGGCCAGGAAGAGCAGGCCCGTGACCACGTTGGCCAGCCCGGTGCGCGCGCCGTCGCCCACGCCGGCGGCGGAGTCCGCGAAAACGGTATTGGAGGAGGTGGAGGCCACGCCGCCGACCACCGCTCCCGCGCCTTCTACCACCAGGGCGCGCTTGAGGTGGGGCAGGTTCCCTTGCTTATCGACGAGCCCCGCCTGCTTGCCCAGCGCGGTCATGGTACCCATCGCGTCAAAGAAGTTCGCCAACACCAGCGTGAAGATCAGCAGCGAGGCGGACAGCGCCCCGATCCGGGCGAAGGCCCCGAAGAGATCCACCTGCCCCACGATGGACAGATCCGGCAGCCCGCCCAGGGTCTCCGGGAGGGTAGGCACCGCGAGGGACCAATCCTCGGTGGGCTTGAGCAGAGCCTCGGCCACCATTGCTATCGCGGCGGTGAGCACGATGCCGATGAAAAGCCCGCCGCGCACGCGGCGCACCACCAGCGCCCCGCACAGCAGCACGCCCAGGACAAAGACGAACGTGGGCCAGGTGGAGATCGAGCCGCCCACGCCCAGGCCCACCGGCACGGTGGTGCCCGCGGCGTCCGGCACGCGGGTGACAAAGCCCGCGTCCACCAGTCCCACCAAGGCGATGAAAGCCCCGATCCCCACGCCGATGGCGGCCTTCATGGGGGCCGGGATCGCATTGAACACGGCCTCGCGGAATCCGCTGACCGCCAGGATCACGATGACGATGCCATCGAGCACCACCAGGCCCATCGCCTCCGGCCAGGTCAGCCCCTCCCCCGCCACCAGGGTCACAGCCACCAGCGTGTTGATGCCCAACCCGGCGGCGATGCCGAAGGGATAC
Source organism: Corynebacterium oculi (assembly GCF_001412105.1). GTDB lineage: Bacteria > Actinomycetota > Actinomycetes > Mycobacteriales > Mycobacteriaceae > Corynebacterium > Corynebacterium oculi. Next base: position 9,074 of record NZ_LKST01000003.1, on the reverse strand, counting down.
CGGGCGATCAGACCAAAGGCGATGGTCATCACGCCCGCGGCCAGGGCGGTGGCGGCGGCCACCCGGGGGATCCCCAGGGTATCGCCGTTGCTATCGGCGGTGGTGCCCAGGATCAGTGGGTTGAGCACCACGATGTAGGCCATGGCGAAGAAGGTAACCACGCCCGCCCGAACCTCGGTGCCCAGGGTGGAGCCGCGCTCGGTGATGTGGAAGTAACGATCCAAAGTGGTGGCCATAGCGTGCTTTCTCGTGCGGTGGTGGTTTAGAAGATCGGGCGCTCGTCGTCGAAGGCGCGCGCCGTGGGGTGGGAGCTTTCCCGTGGGGTCTCCGAGTGCGCCCCGCACCCATAGGAGGCATGCACCAGGTGGCCATCGGCAGAGTACTCGTTGGCGCACACCCCAAAGTTCTTGCCCCATTGCTCCCCGATGCCCAGATAAAAGGCGCAGTTCCCGCAGTGCAGGGCCGCTTTTTCCGCGAACTCACTCGTAGGGCCAAAGTCCCCGGTGCGCCAGCGCTGCACCGCCTCCGTTAATCCGGCCTCGCTGAGTTCGTGGCCCTGCGGGGTGGAGTTGAGGCGCTTATCACCGGGCTCCGGGGGCATGAGATCGCCGGGGTGGAGGTCCCCCGGCTGGACGCGCTCCGCCCAGGGCACCCATTGCGGTGCCCGCAGCGCCTCCCCGTGCGGGGCGGGTACCAGGGATACCTCGTTGACCGTGACCTTGCGGCTGCCCGGCGCGCAGGCCACCACCACCTGCCACTCCCACCCGGCGTAGCCGGGAATATCGGCGGCAAATCGGTGAATGGCCGCGTTGCGATCCACCGGCTGCACCCCCACGTGGTCGCCGGCCTCCTCCCCCAGGTCCACCAGGGCCTCGGCGGCCACGTCGGTGGCGCGGCGCGAGAACAGCGGGTTCTTTGTGCGATCTTTCTTTCCGTATCGTTGGGTGGGCACGAAGCCCATTATCGCCCACCGATACCCCGCCGAACTAATTAGACTGGATTTTCATGGCCGCAAGGAAGAAAGGCAAGCACCGCTCCCTGGTGCAGATTCTCGCGCTGATCATCACCGTGGTGATCGTGATCGTGGCGCTGTACTTGTTCCAAACCTGGTGGAATAACCGGCCCGATCCCGAGCCACAGGATATTCGCCTCACCGCCACCGTGGGCGAGCAGAGCATGGAGCTCTCCCCCTACATGGTGTGCGAGGTGGGGGCCACCTGCGAGGGCGGCGAGGTGCCCACGATCGGGGTGGGGGAAGAGGACGCGCTGGTGCTGGATCTCCCGGAGCCGGTGTATGACCACCATTGGAGCCTGCTCACCATTTATGATGACCCCGCCTATAACGATGAGAAGGTCTACGAGGGCCACCAGCAGCGCTCGGTGAGCGTGCCCGGCTCGGTGGAGCCCGCCGAGGAGGGCTCGCCGCGCCCGCGCCTCATGGTGGTGGAGGTGAACTCCGCGCTCATTGGGCAGGACGATCAGGGGGAGCCCACCCCGTTTTCTACGGTGTGGTCCGTGGGCAACGCGGAGGTTCCCCGCTCCTAGGCGTCGAGTTCCTTGGCCACGGCGCGGAGGATCTCCGCGACCTGGTGGCCGGTTTTGCGATCGGGGAAGCGCCCGGCGCGCAGATCCGGCTGCACGCGGGCCTCCAGCAGGGAGACCACGTCCGCGATCATGCTGTTGAGCTGATCGGGGCTGTAGCGGTGGTGTGGCTTGCGGGGCTTATCCAGAACCTTGATGCGCAGCGCCTGGGGGCCTTTGCGCCCGGAGGCGAAGTCAAACTCGATGCGCTGGCCGGGGTATAGTTCCGTGACCCCCTCCGGTAACACCTGCTTGCCCACGTAGACGTCCTCGTCGCCGGGGTTGGACACAAAGCCAAACCCTCGCTCGGCGTCATACCACTTCACTTTTCCTACCGGCATGAGCAGTCACCCCTATTTCTCTCGGACACCACTTTTTAACGAAATAAAACATCATACACCCCGCGAGTCACAACCGCACCACCGCAACCTTGGCGTGTTGCGGATCACATATCTTTTCCGCACCCCGCTGACCAGGAACATTCCTGTGCCTGCCGCCCGCCTCTCGGGAAAAATTGGCGCTCCGGACGAAAAAACGTGACAAAAACGTTATAAATCGTTAGCCTCTATCCCCAGGTGCGGTTCGCCCCGGGCGGGCCGCCTGATTGTGAACGAGTGTGCCACCGGGTACCACGATCTCATCCATTCAACGGCGTAAAGCGCCACAGAGAGGAAAACTCAGACCATGGGACGCCATACCGCCATGACCACCTCGATCTTTACCAAGCTGGCCCTTGGGTCCATTGCCGTGGGCACCGCCTCTGCCCTGATCGCCCCCGCCGCCTCCGCCGCTCCCGATTCCGATTGGGACGCCCTAGCGCAGTGCGAGGCCGGCGGCGACTGGTCCATCAACACGGGTAACGGTTACCACGGTGGCCTTCAGTTCAACCCGCAGACCTGGACCGCCCACGGCGGCGGCGAGTTCGCCCCCACCGCCAACCAGGCAACCCGCGAGGAGCAGATCGTGGTGGCCGAGCGCGTGCTGGCCAGCCAGGGCTGGGGCGCATGGCCCGCCTGTTCCCAGCGCCTGGGCCTGAACTCCGCCCCCTCCGAGCGCACCGCGCCGTCTGCGCGCGCCGTGGAGGCCGTGCCCGCCGAGGCCCCCACCGTGGCCGAGGACATCGCCATTCCGGCCGAGGTGTCCAGCGACCAGGTGACCATCACCGAGATTTCCTCCGGCGAGCCGCTTGCGCCCGCCACCCAGCTGTACTTCCTGGCCATCACCGCCCTGCAAAAGGCCGGCCTGGAGGTGCCGGAGGAGCTCACCGATCTGTTCTTCCAGTACTCCAACGACGCGGATGCCTTCTATGAGGAGGCCACCGCCCTCGTCGAGCCGATGCTGGCCGAGACCGGCCTGGATCAGTACGTGGCGGAGGGCACCGACTCCCTGGAGTCCGCCCTCAAGCAGATCATCACCCTGTTCTAAGCCGCATGAAGGTGGGGCCGCTGTTGCGATAACAGCGGCCCCACCTTTGGTATTTCTTACTTGTTGATGCGGGTGTAGGGGTGGACGTACCCCAGCTCCCCCTGCGGGATCGGAAGTGAAAGCTCGTCGCCGAAGGGGCTCGACGCCCCGGCGTAGCGGCCAATAAGCTCCGTTACCACATGGCCTTCGCCCTCGAAGTGCTGCGGCCAACCCGGATCGACGTACCCTTTTTTCTCAACCTTAGACATACGCCTATTCTGTCAAAGTTCCCCGCAAAAGGTAACTCGTTCTCCCCCTCCTCTTACACCCATGCCGCTTTCCTATCAGACCTGGCTCCAGGGGCGCAGCCCGCAGCAGCTCGCCTCCCTGTTGAGGCTGCGCCCGGATACCGCGCTGCCCGTTCCCCCCTCAGTGGCCTCGCTGGCCACCCGGCTACGGATTCGTTCCTCGGTGGCCCGCGCGCTGCGCCGCCTCACCGCGGTGGAACTCTCCGCCGCGGAGGCCGCTACCGAGGCGGGGGCGGAGTTTCAGCCGGTGGAGCGCGCCCGGATCGTCGATCGCCTGGCCGCGTACCTGCCCGGCACCACGAGCACCACCGTGGCGTCGAAGGCACTGGATCGGTTAGAGGAGGCCGGCCTGCTCTACGGGGACGAGCGGGTCATGCTCCTCAAGGAGGTTGTGGGCAGCCTTCCCCCGGATTGGCGGCTGCTGGGGGACACCGCCTTGACCGAGGCGGAGATCGCTCGCCGCATTGAGGGCCTCGATCCCACCCGCCGCGCCATGCTCGATACCCTGGCCGCCTCGGCGGGCATGGGGCTAACCCGAGACGACGATCTGGTGGCCTCCGGGTTGGTCGTCCGGGTGGACGAGCACACGGTGCGCCTGCCGCTGGCGGTGCGCAGGGTGCTGAGCGGGGCCAGCCCCGCGCACGTTCCGCTTGCCCCGCCCGCGGGGCGGCCGATCGCGGATACCCGGGCTATCGACGAAGCCGGCGTGGCCGCCGGGCTCGACGCCGTGCGCCTGATCGCCCAGATCATCAAGGCCCTGGGTGATCGCCCCCTGGTGCTGCTGCGCGGCGGCGGAATCGGGGTCCGCGAGACCCGCCGCCTGGCCCGCGATCTCCGCATCGAGGTGCCGCTTACCAAGCGGCTCCTCTGCTTGGCGCAGGCCGCGGGCCTGGTGGATACCGGAGAGCCCGATCCCCTCCCGGAGGGGGATCACCAGTATGCGGCCCCTACCCCGCAGGCAGATGCGTGGCTTGCGGCCGAACCCGCCCAACGTCTGGAGGCTCTGGTGGCCGGGTGGCGGGCCTCGCGCTGGGCGTACTGGGCCGGGGAGAAGATCCTCGATGAGGAGGACCCCCGCCTGCCCACCCTGCGCGGAATCGTGCTCGCCCCCTACCTCGCGGCACCCGCCCACCTCAGTACACCGGAGGCCGCCAGCGCCGCGCTCTTTCACGCGCCGGTGATCGCCAGCGGCCTCTCCCCGGAGACGCTGACGCAGCTGCGCGAGGAGGCCGAATGGATGGGGGCTGTGGCCCACGGGGCGGCCACCGCTCTGGTCCGCCCCGGCGCGAACGCGGCCAGCCTCGTCCCCGCCACCGTGGATCAGGTGATCCTCCAGGCGGACATGACGGCCCTGGCTCCCGGCCCGCTGGAATACCGAGTGGAGGCGGGGCTGAGCCTCATGGCGGATCTGGAGTCGCCGGGCTTGGCCTCGGTGTACCGCTTCAGCGAGGACTCCGTGCGCCGGGCCTTCGATGCCGGGCGCAGCAGCCGCGATCTCCTCTCCTTTCTTTCCGCGCATTCCCTGGGATCGCTGCCGCAGGCCCTCGCCTATCTGATCGAGGAGATGGGTTCCCGCCACGGCGCGCTGCGCGGCGGCGCCGCCCTGTGTTATCTGCGCTGCGAGGATCCCACCATGCTCAGCGCCGCGATCCACGCCAGTTCCTCCTTGCGCGCCCTGGCGCCCACGGTGGCGATCTCCGAGGCTCCCCTGGGGCAGGTGATCGCGGAGTTGCAGGCGGCGGGGCTGCGCCCGGCGGCCGAGGATGCTGCTGGGATCAGCATTGACCTGCGCCCCACTCCCTCGAGGATCACCGCCTCGGGGTCGCGGCGGCGGGCGCGCGGCAGGGGCACGCCGAGGCTCACCGAGGAGCGCATCGCGGGGGTCGTCGATAAGCTGCTGGCCTCCGGGGAGGCACCGGAGGCCAGCGAGGAGGAGGATCACGTGGCCGTGCTGGGGGCGGCGGCGCGCGGCGCGCGCACCGTGGTGGTGGGCTATGTGGACGCAAGCGGCGGCGCGGTGCGGCGCACGCTGCGGCCCCTGCGGATCACCGCCGGGCACATGGACGCGATGGATCCGGCCACGGGCACGGCGCACCGCATTGGCCTGCACCGCGTGACCTCGGTGCGGCTAGTACCATGAAAAGGTCATGCCCCTGATTAGATAAGGAATCGCGTGCCCGGCCCCCTCATCGTGCAATCGGATAAGACCGTGCTCCTGGAAACCGCGCACCCGCAGGCCGATGCGGCCCGCGCCGCCCTGGCGCCCTTTGCGGAGTTGGAGCGCGCCCCGGAGCACGTGCACACCTACCGGATCACCCCGCTGGCCCTGTGGAACGCGCGGGCTGCGGGCCACGACGCCGAGCAGGCCATCGACGTCCTGGAGCGCTACGCCCGTTTCCCCGTGCCCCAGGCGCTGCTCATCGACGTCGCGGAGACCATGTCCCGCTACGGGCGCACTCGCCTGTACAAGGACCCCGCCCACGGCCTCGTGCTGGAGGCGGAGGATCCCGCGATCCTGGAGGAGCTGCTGCGGCATAAGAAGATCGCGCCCATGCTGGGCACCCGCCTGGACGAAGGCAGCATCATCGTGCACCCCTCCGAGCGCGGCCGCCTCAAGCAGGAGTTGCTCAAGGTCGGCTGGCCCGCGGAGGATCGCGCGGGCTACGTGGACGGGGAGTCCCACCCGCTCGCTCTGACTACGGATTGGCGGCTGCGGGACTATCAGCGCCACGCCACGGAGGCCTTCTGGGCAGGTGGCTCCGGCGTGGTGGTGCTGCCCTGCGGCTCCGGCAAGACCATCGTGGGGGCCGCCACGATGGCCAAGGCGCAGGCCACCACCCTTATTCTTGTCACCAACACGGTGGCCGGGCGGCAGTGGCGCGACGAGCTGCTGCGCCGTACCACCCTCACGGCGGAGGAGATCGGGGAATACTCCGGGGAGAAAAAGGAGATCCGCCCCATCACCATCGCCACCTATCAGGTGGTCACCCGCAAGTACAAGGGAGAGTACCGGGCCCTGGAGCTCTTCGACTCTCGCGACTGGGGGCTTATCATTTACGACGAGGTGCATCTTCTCCCCGCCCCCGTGTTCCGCATGACCTCGGACTTGCAGTCGCGGCGTCGGCTCGGCCTCACCGCCACCCTGGTGCGCGAGGACGGCCGGGAGGGGGACGTCTTTTCCCTCATCGGCCCGCAGCGTTACGAGGCCCCCTGGAAGGATCTGGAAAATTCCGGCTTCATCGCCACCGCCCGCTGCACCGAGGTGCGCACCACGATGAGCCCGGAGGAACGCATGCTCTACGCCACCGCCCCGGCCCGCGAGCATTACCGGATCGCCGCCTGCTCCGACGCCAAGGACGAGGTTGTGGCGGCCCTGCTGCGCAGGCACGCGGGACAGCCCACCCTCATCATCGGCGCCTACATCGAGCAGATTCAGCAGATCACCGCGCGGCATCAGATCCCGCTTATCGACGGCTCCACCAGCACCGCCAGGAGGGAAAGGTACTTCGAGCAGTTCCGCACCGGGGAGATCAGCCGCCTAGTGGTGTCCAAGGTGGCGAACTTTTCCATCGACCTCCCCGAGGCCAGCGTGGCCATTCAGGTATCCGGCACCTTTGGTTCCCGTCAGGAGGAGGCCCAGCGCCTGGGCAGGCTGCTGCGCCCCAAGGCAGAGGGCGGGGAGGCGCACTTTTATACCGTGGTGACCCGCGATAGCCTAGACGCCCAGTACGCCGTGCACCGCCAGCGCTTCCTCGCCGAGCAGGGCTACGCTTATCACATCATCGACGCCGCCGACGTGACCTAAAGAGGAGACACCGTGCCATTTTCCTTCACCGTGGATGAGGCCTGGGCCAAGAAAAACAACGAGCTGCTGCGTGATACCCGCCGCCTGCGCCTCAGCGCCTTCCTCCTGGGTGCCGTGCTGCTCGCCGCGGGCCTGGGTATTGCCAACTTTGTGGGTGGCGTGGGCGGGATCATCGTGGCCGGAATCTTTGCGGTGCTCGCCATCGTCTTCGTCATCATCGGCATCATCGCCCCCGCCAAGGTGGGCGGCGCGCAGCAACTCTACGACGCCTATCCCCTGACTCCGGCGATCATCGCGGAGGTCAATGCCCGCGACATCGTGCTCATGGCCCTGGTGAACACCAGCCTCGATCCGCACAAGCCCCCGCGCTGGGGCCTCGCCCTGCGCACCGTGACCTCCATCAAAGGCCACGAGCGCAAACAGGGAACCCGCGTGCCCGCCGTGGCCGTGGCCGGACGGCGCACCACCCGCAACGAGGGCTTCTGGGACGAGGTCACCCCCATGCCCATCGCCTGGGGTACCCCCGACCCCGACGTCGTCACCGCCGCCCGCAAGGCCATACCGCACCAGCAGTGGGACATCCTGGAAAAGAACCTCAAGAACCTGGACAAGGTCAAGGCCACCCGGCTGAACCTCCTGGTGCTCTAGGCGCTTTGTTCTTCTATCCGGCGAGTGGCCTCCGCCATCGCCTCCTCGCTCTTGCAAAAGCAAAAGCGGTAATAGCCCTCCCAGTTCTCGGGGACGTCGCTCAGCGCACCCACCGGGAGCGCCACCACCCCCTCCGGCAGCGCCCCCTCATGGGGCTCATGCGCCACCAGGAAGTACGATCCGCGCGTGGGGTGCACCCGCCAGCCGTTTCTTTCCAGCGCATCCGCCAGTAATGCCCTGCGGCGGGTGAGCTTTCCCTGCCACTGCGTGACCCATGTGTTCTCCTCCCGTAACACATGGGCCACCGCCGCCTGAAACGGGGTGGTGCTCACAAAGGTGAGATACTGCTTAGCCTTGGTCACCGCCCCCACCAGGTCCGACGGCCCCAACACCCACCCCGTTTTCCACCCGGTGACGTTGAAGGTCTTAGCCGCCGAGGACACCGTGATCGTGCGATCCTCCAGTCCCGGGACGCTCGCGGTGGGAAGGAACCCCTCCCCTGGCGCAAGCAGACGTTCATAGACTTCATCGGAGATCACCGTGAGGTTATGCTCCTTGACTAGCGCGGCTAAGGCTCTGAGCTGCTCCTCCGAGAAAATCGCGCCCGTGGGGTTATGCGGATTATTCACGATGATCGCCCTTGTGCGCGGGCCCACGGCGGCCTCGATCGCCGCCACGTCTATCCCCCACGTCCCCTCCTGCGTTAGCCTCAACGGGACGCTGCGGCGCAGCCCACCCGCGAAAGAGATAGCCGCCGCGTAGGCATCATAAAAGGGATCGAGAACGATCACCTCATCCCCCGGATTCACCGTGGCCAAGACCGCCGCCATGATTCCCTCCGTGGCGCCCGACGTCACGCAAACCTGGGAATCAGGATTCCACCGCTGTCCCAAACGTGCACGACGCTCCTCGCTGATGGCTTGGCGCAATTCCGGGATCCCGGTTAACGGAGCGTATTGATTATGCCCTCGGGCTATCTCCTCTTGCGCGATCCTGAGCATGCCCACAGGGCCGTCTTCGTCTGGGAAGCCCTGGGCGAGATTAACAGCTCCTGTTTGCCGCGCACGAGCGGATAATTCCGCGAAGATCGTCTGACTCATCGAGGCCACGCGATTAGAAATCATCATTTCAGAGTAACAACAAGAAGGCGTGGGTGGAAAGAACTGTTTCTTTCCACCCACGCCTTACTTTGCTTTTATTAATTTTTAGTGTTGGCGGCAACCTACTCTCCCACACCCCAACGAATGCAGTACCATCAGCATGAAATGGGCTTAGCTCACCGGGTTCGAAAAGGGACCGGGCGTTTCCCCACCACCATCAACCACCAA
>NZ_LKST01000002.1 GCF_001412105.1 Corynebacterium oculi | reverse complement strand
CACAACCAACCACCCCACCACCCAACCAAACGAAGAACCACCAACACTAGTGATCCCCCAGGGCCGTTGCGGCGACCCCCCATAACCTACACACCCCCCACCCAACACACAAACAACCAGGTCAAAGCATGTTTTTCAGCACCCTTGTTTACCTCATGTTTGATCTACGTTTGCCTTCTTGAAGCCAAAGAAGGTTCCCAGGCCCCATAGCTCGTGCGCGGAACCTCGAATAAGCGCAGGTAGGGCCAGCAAAATCACCAAACCCAGCACACTTTGGAGCAGGAACCACTGGGTAACGCTCACGGACTGTGACAGCGCGAGCGCTCCACAGATCGCCATCACGGCAATACCCAGAACCACCCACACCGCGTTGTTCTTGCCGGCCACCGCCAGCAGTACCAAGGCAGGCACCATCACTACCGCGTACCCGAGGCCATAGAACAGGCCCTGACTAACTCCAAGCGCCCCCACGACTCCCAAAAGCCCTCCGATGAGCATCGCAAAGCAGATCGGTATTACGCAGAGAAAGGCCGTCCACCGCGACCACACAACACGGGGGCCGCCAAAGCGGATCCAGTGGGCATAGCTACGCTGGATTTCTTGTTCCACAGAGAGCCCTACTCCCATGGTCGAGGTCACCAGTGCGACCATAAAGATTCCTAGAGCGGACATATTTAGGATCCATCCCACCAAGGCCGTCACCAAGGCCACAAAGATCATCCCGATGCTCCAACCAAACCAGGCAGAGACCTGTGGTTCTAAAATCCCCTGCCCCACCGGGGTATCGGAATACTTGATCCACTGCCAGGGCCACCACTTCCGCTTGGTTTTGGTAGATCCGGAATCTGTATCCGCATGGGCGGCCCGCTGCACCAGAGTTTCGCCAATATACGAAGCACCCAGCGGGCGGAGATCCCTTTTCAGCAACACGCGCATCGGACGTATCAGCCCCACTATTCCGAAAAAATCTGCTCCACGGATCCCATAGGCAATACCCAGAGGATCCCAAGATAAATCGGAATGCTGAACAGCAGGTCGGCCCGCCGGTGTTTGGCCCACACGCGCCGCGAAACATTCAGCGAGGCATACACCTCATCCTCCCGGAGCCCCGCGCCCATGATGGCAATCATCCAAATAAAGGCAAGCACAAGTCTGAACGGATTATTATTTCCATCGCTCAAGACACCTATCGGGAATAACACCGCGAGCAGATAGAAAATTACGTTCCACCGCCGCGACAACCCCCACCACAACCGCACTGCGTTCATCGCTGAGCCTCCTCCACTGCTCGGGCCAGTTCTTCCAGGGTGAGTTGTTGCCCTCGCACCCCTCCGGGAATCCCGTGTGCCTCGGCCTGGGCCAGGGAGACGGCGAGCACCACCCGCGCGCTGCCCGCTAGTTCCTCGCTGTGCAGCAGGGCGCTCGGGTGGGCGTCGATAAGCCTGCGTATGGCGGCGCTGGGGCCGAGGAAGCTGCTGTATCCCTCCAGGATGTCGCCCAGGGGGCCGCTGAGGTGCACGCCGGTGCCGTTCATGATGGTCACGGTGTCGAGGAGTTTTTCCGATTCGTGTAGTTCGTGCGTGGAGAGTAGGAAGGTGGCCTCGGGGCGTCGGTCGCGCTCGGCGCGCAGTTCCCGGTAGAAGATGTCGCGTTTTTCCACGTCAAGGCCCAGGTAGGGCTCGTCGAGGAGGGTGAGGTCACACCCTGCGGCGAGGGCGAAGATCACGCCCAGGGCGGATTTCTGTCCGCGGGAGAGGGATTGATATTTCTGGTAGCTGGGCAGGGAGAAGGCGCGCAGCAGCGCCATTGCTCGGCCGTGATCCCAGGTGGGGTAGCGGGCGGCGGCCACTCGGAAGAGCCGCATGGCGTGCCAGTCGGCGGGGAGGGGGGCGTCGATACCCGCGAGCGCGATGCGCAGCATGGCCTCGGGGTTGTCGAAGGGATCGTGCCCCCAGATGTTCAGGGTGCCGTCGTGGGGGAGTTGACCGGAGAAGACGCGCAGGAGGGTGGTCTTGCCGGCTCCGTTGGGGCCGATGAGCCCGTGGATTCCGCCGCTGGGGATGCTGAGGTTCAGGCCGTGGAAGATGCGCGTCCGGGCGTAGCGGGCGCGCAGGTCATGGGCCTGGATGAGGGGAGTGGTGGTCATGAGTACAGTCCTCTGCTTTCTGCTACGCGATCAACGAGGTCGTGGAGTTGGGCTCGGTCGAGGTTGAGGCGCAGGGCCTCGTCGATCATGGGGGCGAGGTAGGTGCCGGGGAACTCCTCCCGGCGGCGCTCCATGATGAGGCTGCGGGCGTGTTCCGTGACAAACATGCCCACGCCTCGGCGCTTGATGAGCACCCCGGATTCCGCCAGCAGCGTGAGTCCCTTGCGGGCGGTGGCCGGGTTGATTTTGTGGAATGCGGCCAGCTCGTTAGTGGAGGGGGCGCGTTGTCCCGGTATCAGGGTGCCCTCCACGATGCTGTCCTCGATGAGCCTGGCTATCTGCTGGAATAGGGGTGCCGCCGCCTCGTCCATCCCAACCTCCTCTTCACTGCTTAGTTACTCATGTAACCAACCGACTGGGTGGCTGTCAAGGATTCCGCACGCAAGGAGAGCGCCTTGCGACGACCCCCGCAAAGCCCTCGCCGCACGCCGCACCGCGCTCAGCAGGAAAAACACGGGGAACTTCGACGTATGACCCCCTCATGGGGCATGCTGGGGGTACTGCAATTTAGAGCAATAGTTATGAAACGGAAATTAGGAGCCATGCTTGAACGCACACTCGTGTTCGTGGATACCTCGTACCTCCTGGCGAGTTTTTATAACTCGTGGGAGACCGGCGCACGCGCACAGTTAGAAATTGACCTGCCCGAGGTCGTGGGAGTCCTGGGCGGGATGATCGAAAATCAACTGCACCAACCCATCCACCGGCAACTCTGGTACGACGGCATCCCCGAGACCGGCCCGCACCGCTACCAACGCGCCCTGCGCTCCTGCAACGGCGTGCAACTACGCGCGGGCCAGCTCATCGCCTGGGGCGAACGCCGCACCCAAAAGGCCGTGGACACCCGCCTGGTGGCGGACATGGTGATCGCCTCCGTTCACCAACGCTGCACGGACATCGTGCTCGTCTCCGGCGACGCCGACATGATCCCCGGCGTGCAGGAGGCCACCGCCGCCGGTATCCGCGTGCACCTTTACGGTTTTGGCTGGGATTCCATGTCCTCCGCCCTGCGCTACGCCTGCGATACCACCACGATCCTGGACCCGCGCGAGGACTTTTCCGATTCCATGCGCCTCCAGGTACTCGAAGGCCCGCTGCCGCCCTCGGTGCCCGCCAAGCCGCTGGGGGAGACCGAGCCCCCGGAGGAACCCGGCCCCACCCTCGTCCCAGAAGCGGCCACCCAGGGCCACCGCCCGCCCAGCACCCCCACCGCCGCGGACAACGCAGAGCACACGGAAACCCCCTACGCGGAGGACGCAGCCGAGGAGCTTATCGACGCCCCCGCGTCGCCCGCTGCGGAGCGCACGCCGAGTGCCCCGGTGACCCCGGCAGACACCGCTGCGGCCCGAGGCCAACGCGGAGACCACGAGGCGCAGGCCACCACCGCCCCGGCGCTCCCGGAGACACCGGCAACCGACGCCCCCTCCGGGGAACGGCCCGCCGCCTCGACCTCTACGGCCTCCCCGGGCACGTCGGTCGCGTCGGACGTGTCGGACGCCAAAGCGGACGAGCCGGAGGACACCCCCGCGCCACCAAAGCCCACTCCCAAGCCCTCCATGATGGCCCCCAAGCGGAAACTGCGCTCGCGCTACGTGCCGCTACCCAACGAGGTGTGGGCCTCGGCAGGCAACCAAACGCCCTATGACGTGGGCCAGCAGTACGCAGCCTGGTGGTATGAGAACGCCGCCTCCACCGAGCAGCGGGATCAGGCGCACCTGCTTTCTGGCGGCGGGCTTCCCCCCGAGGTGGATCGCCCCCTCCTTCAATTCGCCTGCGAGACGCTGCACGAGTACACCCTCTCCGAGTCCCAGCGGGTGAACCTCCGCGATGGGTTCCACTCCGGGATCAGGGGCGTGCTCATCAATATCCGGCGGGATTAATCCACCTCGCCGCGGCCCTCGCCAGTTCCCTGTTCGAGTGCCGCGGCGTTCTTGTCGGCGCCGTCCGGCCCGCCGCGCAGTTCCGCGCAGATCTGGTCGAGGCGGGCGCTGGCCTGCATGTCCCGGCCCGCCGCCGCGATCTCGTCCATCCGGGAGGTCATGGAGCCCTCCGCGAGTTCCTGCGCGCCCAGGGCGGTAGCGTAGCGGCGCTCGATCTTCTCCCGCACCCCGTCCAGGGTGGGGGTGGAATCATCGGCGGTGGCGGTGATCGCCCCCATCGCCTCGTTGGAGGCCTCCTGCATCTTGGCCTGATCCACCTGAGCGCGCAGCTGGTCGATCTGGCTCATCTGCTCCTTGAGGCGCGCCTCAGACTCGCGCTGCTTCTGCTGAGCCTGCTCAGCTGCCAGGGCGGCCTGGTGGTGGGAGGCCTTGAGTTCCTCGATCTGCTGTTCCACGGACACCAATTGGCTGGCAAGAACCTCGGCGGTGTTGGTGTACTCCGTGGCGCGTGCGCTATTCCCCTCGGCGGTGGCCTGATCGGCCATGGTGATAGCCTGCTTGGCCTGATTCTGGAGGGAATCCCGCTCCTTGAGCAGGCGATCCAGCTTCATCTCCAGTTGGCGCTTGTTCCCGATGATCGCGGCGGCCTGCTCGGTGATCTCCTGGTGCTGCCGCTTGGCGGCCTCCGCCGCCTGGTGGATCTGCACCTTGGGATCGGCGTTTTCATCAATCTTCTGGTCCAGCGATGCCTTGAGGTACTTCCAGCCCGTGCTGAAGGGATTAGCCATGATCGCTCGTCCCGCCTTCCTGGGGTAGTGGTTTATCACCCGGGGGCCGTTTCCGCTCCCCGAGCCGTTCCCCCGCGAGTGTACGCAAGCAGCACGAAGGGGCACCCGCGCCGATAAATGGCGGCGGGTGCCCCTGGCCGGCCCGGTGGTTCCGGGTTACTTCCGGGCGTTACTCCTGAGCATCGCGCTCCGCGTTCTGCGCGGCCACTTGAGCACGCACCTCGTCCATGTCCAGGCCCTTGACCTGGCCGATGAGATCCTCCAGGGCGGCGGGCGGCAGGGCGCCGGCATCGCGGTACACCATGATCCCGTCGCGGAAGGCCATCAGCGTGGGGATCGCCTGAATCTCCAGGGCGGCGGCGAGTTGCTGGTTGGCCTCCGTGTCCAGCTTGGCAAAGGTCACGTCCTCGTGCTGCTCCGAGGACTTCTCAAAGGTAGGGGCGAAGGCACGGCAGGGGCCGCACCAGGAGGCCCAGGCATCGACGAGAACGATCCCCTCGCCGCTCACGGTCTGCTCGAAGGTGTCCTCGGTGACGTCGATCGTCGCCATGCTTGCATCTCCTTATTGGTTTCTTTTGCGTTACACAGGCTCCAACGCGCACGCCCGGCGCGCTATTCCCCGTCCAGGGTACGGGACATGAGGGCTCCCCACCCCCGCCATATACCCCCTGGGGGTATAGTCTAGTGGCATGGTTACCCAGGCACCCACGCACATTGATCTCGGCATCACCGGCATGACCTGTACCTCATGCTCCTCTCGCGTGGAACGCAAGCTCAACAAGATGGAGGGGGTGCAGGCCACCGTCAACTTCGCCACCGAGACCGCCAGCGTCTCCTACGATCCCTCCCGCACCAGCCCAAACGCCCTGCTCGACACCATCCGCGCCACCGGCTACGAGGGATTCCGCCTGCACCCGGAGCCGGGGGCTACTGAAGCTCCAAAGACGGCGGGGGAGGCGTCGCAAAGCGCAACGCCAAAGGCAGATACCCGCCTGTGGCTCTCCACCCTGCTCAGCCTGCCGGTGGTGGTGCTCTCCATGATCCCGGCGTGGCAGTTCCCCCACTGGCAGTGGCTGGCCTTCGCCCTGATCTCCCCCGTGTTCTTCTGGGGCGGGTGGCCCTTCCACCGCGCCGCGCTCATCAACCTGCGCCACGGCGCGTTCACCATGGACACGCTGATTTCGCTCGGCTCCACCACCGCCTACGCGTGGTCGATGTGGGCGCTCTTCCTCGGCGGGGCGGGGGAGCCGGGCATGGTGATGCACATGAGCCTCAGCGCCCACGCCCACGCCGGGACATCGGAGATATACCTGGAGACCGTGGGCGTGGTGATCTCCTTCCTCCTTCTGGGCCGCTACTTCGAGGATCGCGCCAAGGGGCGCTCCTCGGAGGCGCTGCGCCACCTGCTGAACATGGGGGCCAAGGAGGCCACCGTGCTGCGCGGGGAGCGAGAGGAGCGCGTGCCCGTGGCGCGCCTGGCGGTGGGAGACCTCGTGGTGGTGCGCCCGGGAGAGAAGATCCCCGCCGACGCCACGGTGATCGAGGGAACCTCCGCCGTGGACGAATCCATGCTCACCGGCGAATCCCTCCCCGTGGAGGTAACCCCCGGGGGGCGCGTCACCGGAGCCACGATCAACACCTCCGGCAAGCTCACCCTGCGCGTGGAGCGGGTGGGGGAGGAGAGCACGCTCGCGCAGATCGGGCGGCTTGTTACCCAGGCCCAGGCGGGCAAGGCTCCGGTGCAGCGCCTGGTGGATCGCATAGCGCAGGTCTTTGTCCCCGTGGTCATGGCAATCTCCGCCCTGACCCTGGCCGGGCATCTCCTGCTCGGTTCCGGTTCCACCGCCGACGCCTTCGCGGCGGCCGTCTCCGTGCTCATCATCGCCTGCCCCTGCGCCCTGGGCCTGGCCACGCCCACGGCCCTGCTGGTGGGCACCGGGCGAGGCGCACAGATGGGGCTGCTGATCCGGGGCCCGGAGGCGATTGAATCCGCGCGCAAGATCGATACGATCGTGCTGGACAAGACGGGCACGGTCACCACCGGGATCATGCGCCTTAGCGAGGTCATCACCCTGGGCGGATACTCCGAGCGGGAGGCGCTGCGCCTAGCCGCCGCCGTGGAGGCCGGCTCCGAGCACCCCATCGGCAAGGCAATAGCGACGGCGATGGGGGAGGAAGAACTCCCCGCCGCCAGCGATATTCAGGCCCACTCGGGGCACGGCATCAGCGGGCTCGTGAACGGACGGCGCATCACCGTGGCCCGCCCAGGCCCGGCGCTCCGGGAACACGAGGTCGTGACGCGGGCCCAGCGCTCCGGGGCCACCCCCGTGGTGATGAGCGTGGACGACGAACCTGCGGCGATCATCGTCGTGGCCGATACCCCCAAGCCCACCTCCGCCGAGGCCATCGCGGCGCTGCGCGACCTCGGCCTGCGCCCCATGCTGCTCACCGGGGATAACGCCGGGGCCGCCGCCACCACCGCGCGCGCCGTGGGCATCTCCGAGGAGGACGTGCTGGCCGAGGTGCTCCCCCAGGACAAGGTAGCCCAGGTGGCCGCGCTGCAACGGCAGGGGCGCACCGTGGCGATGGTGGGAGACGGCATTAACGACGCCGCCGCGCTCGCCCAGGCCGATCTGGGCCTGGCGATGGGGGCGGGAACAGATGTGGCGATCGAGGCCTCGGACATCACCCTAATGAATAACGACCTCCGCTCGGCCGCCGACGCCCTGCGCCTCGCGCGGCGCACCCTGGGCACCATCCGGGGCAACCTCTTCTGGGCCTTCGCCTACAACGTGGTCCTTATTCCCGTGGCCGCGCTCGGGTTGCTCAACCCCATGTTCTCCGGAATCGCCATGGCCGCCTCCTCCGTGCTGGTGGTGAGCAATTCCCTGCGGCTGCGGGGATTCCGCTCGGCCTTTGCGTCCCCGAAGCGGGGCTGAGCCCGGCGCCCTCCCTCTCGGTGCTCTCGGTGGCCTAGCCCCGCGCCATATCCACGAACCGCGAGTAGTGCAGCTGATGGGCCACGCTCACGGTGTCAATGGGGCCGCCACGGTGCTTGGCCAGAATGATGTCCGCCTCCCCGGCGCGCTCATTGTCCTTATCCTGAGAGTCCGGGCGGTAGAGCAGCATCACGATGTCCGCGTCCTGCTCCAGGGAACCGGACTCGCGCAGATCAGCCAACTGCGGGCGCTTATCCGTGCGAGACTCCGGCCCACGGTTGAGCTGCGAGATGGCCACCAGCGGCACGTCCAGCTCCTTGGCCAGGAGCTTCAGCGAGCGGGAGAATTCCGAGACCTCCTGCTGGCGCGACTCCACGCGCTTACCCGAACTCATCAATTGCAGGTAATCCACCACGATCAATTGCAGATCGTGCTTCTGCTTCAGCCGCCGAGCCTTGGCCCGAATATCCATCATGGTCATGTTGGAGGAGTCGTCGATAAACAGCGGGGCCTCGGAGATTTGGCCCACGCGGCTGGCCAATTTCTCCCAGGCCACCCCGTCCATGCGCCCGGAGCGCATATCGGAGAGTTTGATCTCCGTCTCCGCAGAAAGCAGGCGCATGACGATCTCCGTCTTGGACATTTCCAGGGAGAAAATCACCGCAGCCTTGTTGTGCTTGATCGACGCCGAGCGCACAAAATCCAGGGCCAGGGTGGACTTACCCACGCCGGGGCGGGCCGCCACGATCACCATCTGCCCCCCGTGCAGGCCCTGGGTGAGTTCGTCGAGATCAATGAACCCCGTGGGAATACCCTGGGCCAGGCCGCCGTTGGAGGTAATCATGTCAATCTCATCAATGGTGGGCTGCAAGATGTCCGCCAGCACCTCGTAGTCCTCGGCGGACTTATCCCGGTTAATGCCAAAGACCTCTTGCTGCGCCATGTCCACCACGGCGTCCACCTCGGCGCCCTCCGCGCCCTCATAGCCCAACTGCACCACGCGGGTACCGGCGTCCACCAGCTTGCGCAGCGTGGCCTTCTCCTCCACGATCTCCGCGTAATAGCGGGCGTTGGCCGCCGTGGGCACCGAGGCAATGAGCGTGTGCAGATACGGCGCCCCGCCCACCCTATCCAACTCGTTCTGGCGCTCCAGGCGCGCCGAGACGATCACCGGATCAATGTCCTTGCTCTCCGAGAAGAGATCAATGATCGCCCGGTAGATCAGCGTGTGCGCCGGGTGATAAAAGTCATCCGGGGCCAGCACCTCGATGATGTCCAGCACCGTGGTGGGGCTAAGCAGCATCGCCCCGAGCACGCCCTGCTCCGCCTCCCGATCGTGCGGGGGCTGGCGGAACCCCCCGTCCGCCGCGCCGCGCCGCTGATAATCGCCGCGCCCCCGGTACTCCCCGCCCCCCTCGGGGGCCTCCGGTTCCGCGGGGGGAACGTACTCATCATCAAAGCTCGCGCCGTTGACGCCGACCGTCATGCTTCCTCCTTAGCAGCGGACTCCGCCCGGGCAATGGCGTCCGCCGCCCGGATCAGGGAAAGATGCGAGAACGCCTGGGGGAAGTTCCCCGCCAGGCGCGCCGTGGTGGGATCATACTCCTCCGCCAGCAGGCCCAAATCCGTGGCCAGCCCGCACAGCATCTCGAACTTCTCCTTGGCCTCCGCCAGCCTACCCGCGGCCGCGTACTGCTCCACCAGCCAAAAGGCGCACATCATGAAGGGGTATTCCTCGCCCTCTAGGCCGTCGATCCCCCCGCTCTCCACGGTGCGGTACCGATACACCAGGCCGTGCTGGTCCACCAGGTCCTTCTCGATGCGGGCCACGGTGCTGAGCATCTTGGGGTCATCGGCGGCGATGAACCCCGTGTGCGGCAGTTGCAGGAGGGAGGCATCCACCTCGCTGCTGCCGTAGGTCTGGGTGAAGGTACCCAGTTCCTCGTTCCATCCCCCCTCCATGATCTCCGCGCGGAGCCGATCCCGGTATCGCGTCCAGGTATCCACATCGCCCTCGTAGCCGTGTTGCTCCACCGCGCGGATCGCCTCATTGAAGGAGGCCCACATCATCACCCGGCCATGCGTGAAATAGTGCAGGTCACCGCGCATTTCCCAGATGCCGTGATCCCGATCCTCATAGTGCTCCATCACATAATCCAGCAGCTTGACCTGCAAGGCCCAGGAATAATCGGAATCCTTATATCCCGCGTCGCGCAGCGCCGCCAGCGCCAGCATGACCTCACCCACCACGTCCGCCTGGTACTGATCCGCCGCGCCGTTGCCGATGCGCACCGGGCGGGAATCCTCGTAGCCTCGCAGGTGCGGCAGCTCCTTTTCCGGCAGTTCTCGCTCACCGCCCAGGCCGTACATGATCTGCAACTTCGCGGGATCGCCCGCTACCGCGCGCAGCAGCCAATTCCGCCAGGCCGTCGCGCCCTTAATCAAACCGTGCGCCACCATGACCTCCACGGTGAGGGCGGCGTCGCGAAGCCACGTGTAGCGATAATCCCAGTTGCGGCTGCCGCCAAAGGACTCCGGCAGCGAGGCCGTGGGGGCCGCAACGATACCGCCGGTTTCCGTGTGGGTGAGTGCGCGCAGCACCAGGAGGGAGCGCTCCACCTGGGAGTGCGTGTGCGCGCCCACGTCCAGGCGCTCGATCCAGTCACCCCAGAAGTCCTCCGCCGCCGCCAAGGCCACATCGGAGTCCTCCGGCTCCGGCACCGGATCCCAGGGCTTAAACCACGTCAACGACCAATCCGCGCGCTGCCCGGCGCTCAGAGAAACGCTGCCGCCGATCGCATCGGCGTCATACGCCTCGGCCTCCGTGTTCGGGGTGATCTCGGCCCCCGCCAGCAGCAGGCCCTCCGGGCCGCCCGTGCACAACAACCCCTGCTCCCCGGTGCCCGGCACCTCGATCCACCGGAACCAGGGCTTCACCCGGGCGTAATTGAAGCTGATCCGCAGATCCATCACCACGTCCACCGTGCCGCTAAGGCACTCCACCCGCCGGATCAGATCCGCCTTGCCGTTGTGCGGAGTCATAAAGTCCAACACCCGGGCGGTACCGGTGGGCGATTCCCACAACGTTTCCAGGATAAAGGTGCTGCCCACGTATCGACGCCCCGTCACCTCGCCGCCGCGCACCGCCAACTTCCAGCGCCCATCCGAGGGATCGCCCAACAAGGCGGTAAAAAGCGCCCCGGAATCGAAGCGGGGGAGGCAGAGCCAATCAATGGACCCCTCGCGGGAGACCAGGGCCGCCGTGGACTGATCGGAGAGGAGGGCGTAATCCTCTAGGGGAGTGCTGGGCATGGAGCGGGCCTTTCTGACGGGCTTACGGGGGCTCTTTGTTCCCCATAATCTACCCACAATCGTGGGCCATTCACAGCGCGGGACACTAGGTTATCCACAGGGCCTGTGGATAACCGGGGGACTTATCCACCGGCCCCGCCTCCGGCTGTGCACAAACCCGAGAAGCATGGCCCATACTTCCGCCAGTTCCACCACAGGAAATAGACATATACACAGTTCAGAGGGATTTTCGCGGACAATGTTTCTGAGAAAATACCGCGACACGCCGTTACACCAGGGCATTTGACACCGCCTCCCGGGCTCTGTTAGACCGCCCTCAACGCACTGACCTGCGCACTTATTCCCGCCGTTTCTCCACAGTTATCCACAACCTATCCACAGGGGTGAGAGAGCCGCCCAGAGCGATGAAAACACCGACGGCCCCGCGCCTCTCCCTGAGCGGGGAGACGGGGGCCGTCGGTGTGCTGTTGTCGTTGGGCCACGCCCTAGCCGGAGGATTCCGGGGGCTGGCCGCCGTCTGCCGCGTGGTTTACGCGGAGACGACCTCAAAGTTCACATTAGCCGCAATATCCTTGTGCAGCTGCGCCTTCACGCGGTACTTGCCGGTCGTCTTGACCAGGTTCTTCGGAAGCTCGATCACGCGCTTGTCCAGGTTCGGGCCACCGGCCTTCTTCACGGCGCTCACGATGTCATCGGCCTTCACGGAGCCGAAGAGCTTGCCCTTGTCCGAGGTGCGCACGGAAACCGTCACGCCCTCCAGGGTGTCAAGCTGCTCGCGGATCTCACGGGCGTGGTCGAGGTCGCGGATCGCGCGAGCCTCCTGGGCACGCTTGATGCCCTCGATCTGCTTCTCAGCACCGCGGGTAGCCACGATGGCCAGGCCGCGCGGAAGCAGGTAGTTGCGTCCGTAGCCGTCCTTAACCTCAACGATGTCGCCAGCGACACCGAGGTTCTCAACGGCAGCGGTGAGGATCAGTTTCATGATCCCTGCCTTTCGTTGTTGAAAAGAGGATGGTGTGGAAAGGATCTCTGAGATCAGAACGGGGGCTCGTCGTCCGCCCCGCCGAAACCACCGGCGGGGGGTGCGGAATTCCAGGGATCGTTAGCCGGGGCGGAGTTACCGCCACCCATCGGCTGCTGCTGGGGCTGGGAGCCACCGAAGCCACCCTGGTTGCCCTGCTGGCCTCCGTAGTTGCCGCCAAAGCCGCCGCCGGGCTGCCCGCCTCGGTTGCCGCCGCCCTCGCGGGGATTGCGGTTCACCTGGGCGGAAGCGTAGCGGAGGGAGGGGCCGACCTCATCGACCTCGATCTCATAGACCGTGCGGTTTTCACCCTCACGGTTCTGATAGGAACGCTGGCGCAAACGCCCGGTCACGATGATCCGCATACCCTTGGAGATGGTCTCCGCTACGTTCTCGGCGGCCTGCCGCCACACGTTGCAGGTCAAAAACAGCGCCTCGCCGTCCTCCCACTGGTTCGTCTGAGAGTTGAACCGGCGGGGGGTGGAGGCCACACGGAAATTAGCCACTGCGGCGCCCGAGGCCGTGAACCGCAGTTCGGGATCGTTGACGCAATTGCCCACGACCGTAATGTTGGTATCTCCCTGTGCCATACTGCTTCACCTTTCTTGTGCGATCAACGGCGGCCACGGGGCCACATCAAGCCAGCCCCCCGGTCTTACCCGAGATTCTATCCACTCTTACTTGTCGGTGCGCAGAACCTTCGTACGCAGAATGTTGTCGTTGAGGTTCAGGAGACGATCAACCTCATTGACGGTGCTGGACTCGCACTCAAGGTTGATGACGACGTACACGCCCTCTTCCTTCTTGTCGATCGGGTAGGCCAAGCGGCGCTTGCCCCACACATCGACCTTTTCAACGGTGCCGTTTTCCTTGCGAACCACGTCGAGGAACTTCTCCAGGGACGGGGCTGCGGTGCGTGCATCCTGAGTGGGATCCAGGATGACCATGATTTCGTAGTGACGCACGGACCTCATCACCTCCTATGGTCTAGTAATTGATATTCGGCTACACCCCTCGTGGGTGTGGCAGGAGGGTCGTTGCGTCAAGCAACCTTTCAAAGATAGCGCACTGCCAGCTAAAAAGCGAACGCCCCCGGCGGCTCCTAGACGTTTGTTCCCGCCGCATAGAACACCGCGATCGCCACCGGAATCACCGTGACTAGAACCAACGCCGCCCCGCCCAACGCCCAGGTCAAGGCCGCAGGCTTCTTATACATGAAGCTGGCAAAGGCCCCCAGGATGCACAAAAACCCGGCAAACACGCTCATCATGGTGACCAGCACCCACGTCATGCTCATGGTCGGTTCACCCCCACCACCTCCGCCGCAGAATCCTCCCGCCACGGCAGCAACGGATCAACGCCGCGCTGCGCCGCATACACCTTATCCTCGCGCTGACCCTTGATCTGCTGCACCACCTGCACCACCAGGGCGGTAACCGCCCCGCCGCGCACCAAGATGAGCACCGCAAAGAGCCACAGCGGCAGGGCATTGGCGTCCTCGGCCCCGCTGTAGAGCATGGTGGCTGGAAACACCAGAAACTCTAATCCCATCCACCCCAGCAACCACCGCCACCGGGGCAGGGCCAGCACGGCCGGAACAAGCAGCCACAAGGACTGCTGAGGCAACCACTGCCTGCTAACAAGGAGCGTCACGGCGATAAGGAGAAAAAGCACCTCCGCCAGGCGTGGCGGGCGGGCGGCGGAGATGACCCACTGCGCCACGATCAGCACCGCCACCGCCCACAGGCCCGGCACCAACACGCTCAGCGCCACCGGGGGGAATGCCGCGCCCAAGGCCTCGCCCACGAGGTGATACAGGGTGCCCCAGCCCGCCTCCCGGCCCAACAGGGTGCGATACGAGTCCAACCAGGCCTGGGGATAAAGCACCGCCACGGGGAGGCTGATGGCCAGCCAGGTTGCCCCGGCCGCGCCGGCGGCCCGGCGCAGAAAGACCCACTGCGCCCGGCTCTTCGCCCGCGCCGCGAGGAGCAGAAGCGCCACCAACAGCAGGATCGGCCACCCCTGGCACGCCGCGCCGAGCCCCACCCAGATACCGGCGCGCGCGGGGCGTCGATAGCGTACCGCGCGCAGGGCCGCCGCCAGCGCGGCCACCGAGAGCACCTCCCAGCCGTGGAACACATACACGATGAGTAGGGGAGAGGCCGCCACCAGCACCAGATCCCACGGGCGATTGCCCGCCACGTCAAACAGCAGGCGCAGGGTGATGATCCACAGGCCGCCGAGTGCCACGGCGGTAAGCATGAAGTACCACGCCGCCGGGGCGACGGCGACCGGGAGGGCACGGATAAGCGGATACGTGAGATCGCTCAGCGCCCCCAACAGCCACTGAAACAGGGAGGTGAGCACGGGCTCCGTTGCCACGCGGGCGGCAAAGGGATTGCCCACGCCCTCGGCGTGGACGGTGCCGTACGTACCCGCAATATCGCTATAACAGGCGGACATGTATTGGCGGTTGCCCGACCAGTTGAGGGTGACCTCCCCCTCGCTAGCGACACCGTGCAGGCAATGCGCCTTGGAAAGGTACCCCAGGGAGAGGAAGGTCATGCCCAGGGCGATCAGCACGCGCAGCGGCGTCCACCAGGGTTGGTTTCCCACCCGCCCGAACCGCCCCACCGGGCCGCCCAGGCGCTCGATCACACCGGCCGCCAGCGGCTCGGTACGCGCCGGCGAGACGCGATCGACGGCGCGGGGAGAATCAGGGGAATACGGCACGGTTAATCTCTTCTCCCCAGGTTTATAGCCCCAAGAGTTCCCCGACCTCGTTGGGCAGGATATCTATGTCTCCGCCCTGGTTGTAATCCTGCGGGTTGGGGCCCGGAGCGGGTTGCTCGGCGGGAGCCGGTTGGGGCGCGGGAGCGGGCGACGCGGGCTGCGCCGGGGAGGGGGCGGGTGCCTCCGGAGCGGGCTGCGGCGCCGGGGAGTCTCCCACGGCCTCTTGCTCGGTGCCCGGGTCATTGGTGCCAGCCGTCCCCGTGCCCGAGGTGGTGGAGCCGGAGGTATCGCTCCAGGAAGAAGAGGAAGAATCCGTCACCGTGCCCGGCGCGGCATAGCCGCCGCCATACGCTCCCGTGCCCCAGGTGATCGGGCCCGCCGGGGCGAAGTCCTCGAAGTCCCGTCCCTCAAGGGCGCCGTCGAGAGTGGCCTTCCAGATGTCCGTGGGCAGGCCGGAACCGTACATGGAACCGCCCCAGGCGTTGAGCAGCGGGGAGTTGTCCTCGGTGCCCACCCACACGGCGGTGGCCAGCTGCGGGGTGGAGCCCACCATCCAGGCGTCCTTGTTGTAGCCGGTGTCGCCCAACTGGGTGGTGCCCGTCTTGGAGGCGGAGGGACGGCCCCCGGCCAGGGTCTTACCGTTGGAGTAGGCCGCGATGGGCTGCATGGCGTCGATCACGTTATCGGCCACCACCTCGTTCACGCGGCGCTCGCCCTCCTGACCCTCGCGCTCGTAGAGCACCTCGCCGTTGGCGGTTTCCACCTTTTGCACGAAGTGGGGCTGCTGCCACACGCCGCGGTTGGTCAGCGTAGCCACGGCCACGGCCATGTCGAGCGGACGGGACTGGTACTGACCCAGCACGATGCCCTCGTAGGGCTGCTCCCCGTTTTCCGTGAGGGTCTGGGGAATGCCCGGCAGGGAGCGCTCGATGCCCAGGGCGTGCGCCATATCGGCGGTGTCCTGGGTGCCGTTGGTCAGATCGTTTTGCAGGCGGATGAAGCTGGTGTTGTGGGAGTACTTCAGCGCGTCCTTGATGGAGCAGAAGCCGCAGCTAAAGCCCTCCACATTGTTCACCGTGATGCCGCCGGGCAGCGTCACCGGATCGGAGGAATAGCCGGTGGACAGCGGGATTCCCTGTTGCAGGGCGGCGGCCAGGCCAAAGATCTTGAAGGTGGAGCCAGTTTGCAGGCCGGCATTGGCGTAGTCCCAGCCGTGGGCGTCCTCACCGCCGTAGTAGGCGCGCACCGCGCCGGTGGCCGGTTCCACGGAGACGGCGGCGGTGCGCACGTTCTCCTGCTCGCCCTGGAGGTTATTGTGCACCGCGTTCACGGTGGCCTCCTGGGCCTGCTTATCGATGGTGGTGGTGACCTTGAGGCCGCGGGTGGTCACGTCCTGCTCGGTGATGCCGAGGTTCTCCAGCTCCGCTATCACCTGATTCTTAATCATGCCGTTGGTGCCATCGGCCTCGGTATAGGCGCTATACGAGGCGGGATCGGTGGTCTCCGGGTACACGGCGTTCGCGCGCTCCTGGGCGGTCATGCCGCCGATCTCCACCATGCCGTCGAGCACGTAGTTCCAGCGCAACTCGGATTCCGAGCGGTTCACCCACGGATCGAGCTGGCTGGGGCGCTGGATGGCGGCCGCCAGCACGGCGGCCTCCTCCGGGGTGAGTTCCGCCGCGTGCTTGCCAAAGTATGCCTGGGCGGCGGACTCCACGCCGTAGGCGTTGCGGCCAAAGTACACGGTGTTGAGGTACGCGGAGAGCACCTCTTCCTTGGACCATTCATTAGCCATCTTGGTGGAGTACACCAACTCCCGCAGCTTGCGCTCCACGGAGTGCTCGTTACCCACCAGCATGTTCTTCACGTACTGCTGGGTGATGGTGGAGCCGCCGCCGGCGGAGCTGTCCCCGCGCAGCTGCCCCAGCACGGCGCGACCAAAGCCGGTGATGGAGAACCCGGGGTTGGTCCAGAACTCTCGATCCTCCGCCGCGAGCACGGCGTTGCGCATGCCCTCGGGGATCTGATCGTAGGGAATCTGCTGGCGGTTGCCGTCCGGAGGCACGATCCGCGCTAGCTCCTCGGAGGAATCCGAGGTGAAGATCTGCGATACCTGCTTGGCGGAGAGTTCCTCCGGCTCGGGCACCTTAGCCATGATGTAGGCCGCCATGAACCCGATGATCGGCACGAGGATCAGCAGGGTGAGCACACCCAGGGAAGTCCACATGATGGGACGCTTGCGGAAGCCTCGCTTGGGCTCATCGTCCTCATCGAAGTACTCGTCCTCGTACTCCTCGTACTGGCTATTATCTCTTGACACCTACGGTCCCCATCATTGAACGTGTATTTGACATGCAGGTTACTTGCTTCACCCGGCCCAGGTCTAACCCTCAAGACTAGCCGCGCAAACCGGGCCCCACACCAAACCTCACTCAGAGGCCGCCGTGGCCGTGGCGGAACTGACAAGGTGATTCCACCGACATTCCGGGCACACCTCCACCGTGTGCACCGTCACCTCGCCGCGCTCGGCCACCAGCGCCGCGATCTCCTCCTCGTTGCGCGCCGTGCCGGAGCGACGCCCCAGATCCTCACCGTGCACCCACCGCACCACCCGCAGTTCCTCCGCCCCGCACACCGGGCAGGGACTCCCGGCGCGCTGCCCGTGGAAGCGCGCGGCGGTAACCAGGAGGAAGTCGGCGTCGCAAAGCTCCTCCCTGGGCACCTGACCTGCACGAAAGCACTGGAGCAGCGTGCGGCGCTGCCACTGATGGCTTACTTCATAGCGGTACTGGATCACGGGGAAGAGCCTAGAGAAAACCTCGCGGAGGCTCCGGCGAGGACCACAGCCCGTACTGTTTCTGCCTGCATACTTTTTTAGCGCTACAGTAGAGCGTATGAATTCCCCCACCCCTGAGGCGGTGGCACGAAAGGTGCGCCCCGCTCTGACCAAACTGTATGTGATGTACTTCCGCATGGCGACCCAGTCCAACCTCACTGGGCCGCAGCTTTCCATCATGACCCGAATGAAGGAAAACGGCGAGTCGCGGATCAGCCATCTGGCCAAGGGGGAGGGAATCCGTATGCCCACCGCTTCCAACGCGCTGCACCAATTAGAGCAGCGCGGCATGGTGGAGCGCCTGCGCGATACCCATGATCGGCGCGGCGTGCGCGTGCGCCTGACGGATCTGGGCATGGCGGAATTAGAGCGCGTGGGCGAGGAGCGCACGCGGAACCTCACCGAGATGTTAGAAAAGCTCTCCCCCGAGGAACTCGGCCGCGCCGATGAGTTCGTGGACGTGATTAACGTCCTGGCCAGCAAGTATGGCATGCCCGATTCCTCCCAGTAACCTCTTACGCCCCCCGAGTTCCTCGCGGCCCGGAGGGCACGGCGCAGGAAGGTGATGACTTGAGCGTGGATTCCTCCACGGGTGCCTCGCACGATCCCCAGCGAATCCTCGTCGCGTGGCGGCCCGACGCCCCCCGGACGGACTCCATCGAGTTCGCCGCTTGGCTCTCCCGCACCACGAACGTGCGGATTCGGGTGGTCACCACGTTCCTGCGGCCCTGGCCCGCCACCTCCCTGAAAAAGCTCGGCGGGAAGTACCGCGCGTGGCGGGAAAAGCAGCAGCACGCCTGCCACAAGGCCGTCACCCGCGCCCTGGAACGCGCGCAGATCGACCACAAGCATTGGGACAAGCACGTTTCCGTCTTTATGGATGGCCCCTCCCAGCACGCCCTGCTCACCCAGGCCGCCGAGGACTTTGACGCCCACCTGATAATCCTGGGGTCCCGGGCCGCTGCCCCCAAGGGCCGCTTCCTGGCCAACTCCACCGCGGATGCCCTGCTGCACTCCTCGCCCAAGGCGTTGGGGCTTGCGCCCCGCTCCGTCAAGCTGGCCAAGGGCGGCATCAAGCGCGTGAACTTTGCCTACCTGGGCACCGAGGATACCGACCGCGATCCCAGCCTCCAGTACGCCGCCCAGATGGCCCACTCCTGGGGCACGCCGCTGCGCATACTCGCGTTCTCCCCCTCCGACATCGCGGACGTCTCCCTGGCCGGACACTTCAACCTCGCCAAGGAACTCACCCACGACTGGCGCGAACACTCCCTGGCCATGCTGGATCGAGCGCGCGACTGGATCGCCTCGCTCTACCCGGACCTCGAATTAGAGTCCGAGGTAGGCAGCGGCCCTGGCTGGGCGGGGGCCGTGGACGCTCTCAAATGGAAAAAGGGTGACCTACTCTGCCTGGGATCTAACCCGCTGGGCCCCATCGAGAGGGTGTTCGTGGGCAGCACCGCCACCGATTTCCTGCCGCACGTGCGCGTGCCCGTGATTATCTATCCCGTACCCAAGAAATAGGTGCCCTGCCCGCAGGCCACCCCACCCCCGAAAGGAAGAATCATGCCCCACGCCGTCATCACCGGAGCCAGCCGGGGAGTGGGCCGGGACGTGGCCGCGCTGCTCCTGCGCGCGGGCTGGACCCTCAGCGCCCAATACCACTCCCAGCCCGATCACACCCTTGACGCCCAGTGGTGGCAAGCGGATTTCCGCCAGCCGCTTCCCGGCCAGCTCCCCCTGCCCGAGCGCATCGACGCCCTCATTCACTGCGCCGGGATCTGCCCCATCGGAACCACCGAGGCCCTGCCCCGCGCCGCGTGGGAGGAATCGCTCGCCGTGAACCTCCACGCCCCGGTGGAACTGACCGCCCGCGCGCTGCCCGCCCTGCGGGCGGCACAGGGGCACGTGATATACGTCAACTCCGGGGCGGGAATCCACTCCAAGCCGCAGTGGTCCGCCTATTCTGCCGCCAAGCACGCCGCCCGCGCCTGGTGCGACGCGCTGCGCGCCGAGGAACCAGAGATCCGCGTGACCAGCATCTACCCCGGGCGGATCGCCACGGACATGCAACGCGGAATCGTGGCGGCCCTGGGGGAGCAGTGGCGGCCGGAGTCCTACCTGGAAACCACGGAGGTGGCCCAGGCCATCGTGGCGGCCCTGGGCGGGCACACCACCGACATTCAGGTGCGCCCGTGACTCCCCCCGTGCGCCCCGAGCACCCGGAAAACGATCTGCATAGCGACGCCGACTACACCAACAAACGTCCCCCCGCGCCGCACTCGCCGGAGGACCTCGCCAGCGCCACCGACCCGGCCGTGCAGAACGAGCGCAATCGCGCCTCCACCCGCCAGGCCCTGTGGTGGCTAGGCGGCACGGTGCTGCTCTCCGCCGTGGTATCGCTCGCCCTGGCCCTGATGGCCCGCGCCCTGGGCGGGCCATACTGCGAGTCCGGCGAGGCCACCTGGCTGTGCAGCCGCGCCGCGCAACTGTGGTGGGGGATCGGCTCCGCCGTGGTGCCCGTGGCCGGGCTGATCGGCTGCATGATTATCATGGTGCGCAAGTTACAGCGCTACACCCGATGGCGGGCCTGGATGGGCGTCTTTTGGGTGCTCGTACCCCACGCGATGATGTGGATGACCACCACGCTGCCCTACGCCATCGTGGGCGGCGGGGCGATGGGGTAGGGGTCTTGCCTTATCGACGCCGCCCCGGCTGCGGCGTCGATAAGCAAGACGGGTGCTAGCCCTCCTCGCGGGAATCCAGCACCACCTCGAACTCCAGGAGTTCCGCCTTGGTGGCCGCCGGGCGCCGCTTCTCCTGCCCCTCGCCCTCCCCGTGGGCGGCCGCCGCGCGGTTATCGCGCCAGTCGGCATAGGAGGCCTCATCCTTCCACCAGGTGACCACAAAGTAGCGCTCCTCCCCGGCGGTGGGGCGAAGCAGCTGGAAACCCTCGAAGCCGGGAGCCTTATCCACGGCGTGCTTGCGGGCGGCAAAGTGCTCCTCCAGCGTCTCTGCGGACTCGGCGGGAACGGTCAGGGCGTTGATCTTCACGATGCTCATGCCGCCCAGCATAGACCTCCCGAGGGCGCTTAGGGCGTGGTTTCCTGCGTTTTTTGCCTATCCAGCCACGTGCCCAATAAGAGGAGAGCAAACATCATGAGCGGCCAGCTCCACTGACCAAAGTTCCGTAATGCTGCTGGGTCAGTGACCAGGGTAAAGAGCAACCTCAGCGCAAGGCTCTCCCCGTAGAGCACACAGAAATAGGGCCAGATCCCCCACCCCCGGAAAAGATACGCGGACACCGGAAGCACAAGGGTGAGGGGGATAAACCACGCCGCCCCCTGCTGCACCGCGCCGAAAGACAACGAGACCGCAAAGAGCCCGGTGATCAATAACCCCACTGCCACGCGCCTGCGCTGCATACTAAATTACTTCTTCTTCCTCACTAGGTTGTCCACGGCCAGCGCACCCGGCCCCACGAACACCAGGATAAACAGCGCCCAACACAGCAACGCGCTGGCCACACCGCCGTTATTCAGCGGGGTGAGCCCGTCTGGCTGGTGCATCCAGAAGTACGCCACCGCCATGCTACCCGAGGAGAAGAACGCCGCCGTGCGGGTGAACAGACCCAGGATCACCAGGAGGCCGCCCACCAGGTGGGGAAGGCAAAGAGTTCGGGCGCCTCAAACTCCCCGGCCACCGGCCAGTCGAAGAAGCGAGAGCTGCCGTAGAAGAAAAAGATCAGGCCAATGGCAATGCGATACAACGCGAGGGCGCCGGGCGTGGCGCGTTCCAATAAGTTCTGCACGCAGCAAGCATAGCCTAACTACCCTGCGCACACTCTTTTCGTCCACAATACCGGATGGTCTCGCCGCCGTCCTCCCCGTTCCAACACGAATCACAGATGAGCACCTGGCGGCGGCACGTTTCCTCGTTCGCGCAATTGCGGAAGGAGGTGGTGTGCTCCCCGCAATGCACGCAGCGGCCCAGGCGCGCGGGATCGATGCCAAAGTTCATGGTCATTCTTCGATCAAAAACATACAGGGAGCCCTCCCACAGCCCCTTGTTCCCGTAGGCCTCGCCGTAGCGGACGATCCCGCCGTCGATCTGGTACACCTCCTTGAAGCCCCGGTTGCGCATGAGCGCGGAGAGCACCTCGCAGCGAATCCCGCCCGTGCAGTAGGTGACCACGGGGCGATCCTTCAGGGCGTCATACTTGCCGGACTCTAATTCCGCGATGAAGTCATGGGTGGTGCGCACGTCCGGCACCACGGCGTTTTTGAACCTGCCGATCTGCGCCTCCATCGCGTTGCGGCCGTCAAAGAACACCACCTCCTCGCCCCGGTTTTCCACCAGCTCGTTGACCTCGTGCGGCTTAAGGTGCACCCCGCCGCCGATCACGCCGCGTTCATCCACGCGCAGTTCCTCCGGCGCGCCAAAGGCCACGATCTCCTCCCGGGCCTTGACCGAGAGGCGCGGAAAATCCTCCGCACCGCCCTCCGACCACTTAAACTCCATGCCCTTGAAGCCGGGGTACTCGCGGGTCTTTTTGATGTAGCGCTTGCAGGCGGTGATCTCCCCGCCCACGGTGCCGTTGATGCCGTGCCGAGATACCAGGATCCGCCCGCGCAGCCCCAGGGACTCGCACAGATCGCGCTGCCAGAGGCGCACGGCCTCCGGGTCCGCGATGGGCGTGAACTTGTAATACAGAAGGATTTTCCCGAGCGACACGGCCCTTAGTGTACGCCGCGCCCACCGCCGGACTCATCGCCAGGCTCCCGACGCCCCGGGCGTCGGGATTGTTTCCGCCGCGCGCGCTGCGAGGGCGTGGGGATCGCCCCCACCACCGCTCCGCCGAGGGTGTAGATCACCAGCTCTTTCCAGCTGAAATGAATATCCTCCACCCGCACCGTGGAGCCGATGGTGGAACTAATATCAATGTTAAAGAGCGCCATGAGGCAATAGATTGCGGCACCGATGGCGGCAAACGCGGGGATTGATATTAATTTTCTTCTCATTTCTCATCACCACCCCGAAGAATACCCCCATCCGGGGGCCACCATCCTACACCCTTGAACGATTCACCTGCTCTTTTCACCCGCAAACGCCCGCCCCGCACTCCACGCGGGCCTACGCTGCCCCACAGGCATGTCCGCACATCACCCAAAGAAGAAAGGTTCCTCATGGGAAATAAGAAAATCCGCGTGGCCATCGCCGGGGTGGGCAACTGCGCCACCTCGCTGATTCAGGGCGTGGAGTATTACCGCGATACCCCCGCCAGCGAGCGCGTTCCCGGCCTCATGCACGTGCAGTTCGGTGACTACCACGTGGGCGATATTGAGTTCGTGGCGGCCTTTGACGTGGACGCCGCCAAGGTGGGCCACGATCTTTCCGCCGCCACGCGGGCCTCCCGGAATTGCACCATCACCATCGCGGAGGTGCCCGAGCTGGGCGTGACGGTGCAGCGCGGCCCCACCCTCGACGGTCTGGGCACCCACTACCGCGAGGCGATCGCGGAGTCGGAGGCGGAGCCGGTGGACGTCGCTAGTGCTCTGCGAGAGGCCAAAGCGGACGTTCTGGTGTCCTTCCTCCCCGTGGGCTCGGAGGCGGCGGATAAGGCCTATGCGCAGGCCGCCCTGGACGCCGGGTGGCCTTTGTCAACGCCCTGCCGGTGTTCATCGCCTCCGATCCCGAGTGGGCGGAGAAGTTCCGGGCGGCGGGATTGCCGATCATCGGTGACGATGTGAAGTCCCAGGTGGGGGCCACCATCACGCACCGGGTGCTGGCGCGGCTCTTTGAGGAGCGCGGCGTGCGCCTGGATCGCACCATGCAGCTCAACGTGGGCGGCAACATGGACTTTAAGAACATGCTGGACCGCGAGCGCCTGGAATCCAAGAAGATCTCCAAGACCCAGGCGGTGACCTCGAACCTGAACGACGGCCCCCTGGCCGGGAAGGTCAGCGACCGCAACGTGCACATCGGTCCCTCCGACTACGTGGAGTGGCTGGACGATCGCAAGTGGGCCTACGTGCGCCTGGAGGGCACCGCCTTTGGCGGGGTGCCGCTGAACCTGGAATACAAGCTGGAGGTGTGGGACTCCCCGAACTCCGCGGGCATCATCATCGACGCCCTCCGCGCCGCCAAGATCGCCCTGGATAGGGGAGTGGGCGGGCCGATCATGCCCGCCTCCTCCTACCTCATGAAGTCACCGCCGGAGCAGCTTCCCGACGACCTCGCGCGCGAACGCCTCGAAGCGTTCATCGCGCGGGGCTAGCTACTCGTACCTCAGCGCCTCGATGGGGTTGAGCTTGGCGGCCTTGTTGGCCGGGTAGTAGCCGAAGAACATGCCGATGCCGATGGAGAAGAGCAGGGCGATGAGCACGCCGCTGAGCGGGGGCAGCACCACGGCGCCCACGAAGGAGGCGATCGCCATGCCGGCCGCGGCGCCGAGCACCACGCCGATGAGCCCGCCGAGCAGGCAGACGATCATGGCCTCCACGATGAACTGAAGGCGAATGTCGCGGCGTCGGGCGCCCAGGGCCTTGCGCACGCCGATCTCGCGGGTGCGCTCGGTGACGGTGACCAGCATGATGTTCATCACGCCGATGCCGCCCACCAGCAGGGAGATACCGCCGATGGCGGAGACCGCCAGGGACATGGAGTTAATCACGGAATTGACCTCCTCCACCTGGTTCTGGAAGTCCGAGACCCGCACCATGTAGTCCTCGTTGCTGGCGTAGATCTGGTCAAAGTAGGACTGCACATCCGCCATCGCCTGATCCCGATCCGCGTCCGAGGAAAGACGCACGCTGATCTGGCTCAGCGGGGAGGAATAGGAGGTGACGTCCTTTTCCACGGAGTAGGGGATATACGCGGTGGGCATGGTGAAGTTACCGCCGAAGAACCCGCCGCTGGTATCGCCCTTATACACGCCCACCACGGTGAACAGCGTTTCCTCCTCGCCCACCATCAGGGAGACCTCGGAGCCCAGCGCCTGGGCGGCGTCACCCATGAAGAGGGTGCTCACGGCCTCGGGGCCGATCACCACGACCTTGCGGGAGTTTTCCAGGTCGGCGTCGGTAATGCCGCGCCCGTACTCCACCTCCACGCCGGTCATGCGCAGGTAATCCTCGTTCACCCCGCTGATCTGGATGGAGGCGCTGGACGTGTCGTTGACGACGTTGCCGGACTGGCCACCCATGTCCCCGATGCCCACGCCGTCGATGGCGTCGCCCATGCGTTCCTTGAGGCCCTTAATCATGTCCAGGGTGAGGGCGTCCTCCTCGTCGGAGACCGAACCACCGTAGTAGTACACCTCCTCGCCCTCGGCGCCGGGGAACAGCGGCTGCTCGTCCTCGTCGGGGATTTCCTGCACGGAGACCTGGAGGTCGCTGGCGCCCAGGCGGGAAAGCCCCTCGGTGGTCTCGCTCTTCATGGCCGCGCCGATGGTCTGAATGGTAATCACCGAGGCGATGCCGATGATGATGCCCAGGAGCGTGAGCAGGGAGCGCAGCTTGTTCGTGCGCATGCTGCCCAGGGCTAGGCGGATAGCTTCCATAGTGCTCACAGGTAACCCCCTGAGTTAATCTCCACGCGGCCGTCCACCAGGGTGATGATGCGATCCGTTTCCCGCGCGAGGTCTGGGTTGTGCGTAATAAAGACGATGGAGCGGCCCATCTCCTTGTGCAGGCTGTGGAAAAGATCCATGACCATGCGGCCGGTGGCGCTATCGAGGGCACCCGTGGGTTCGTCGGCAAGCAAAATCTCGGGATCGTTGGCCAGGGCCCGAGCGATGGCCACGCGCTGCTTCTGGCCGCCGGAGAGCTCGGCGGGCTGGTGATTCATGCGATCCCCCATGCCCACCATGCCCAGGAGTTCCTTGGCCCGGGCTGTGCGCTCGCGGGGCGCAACCCCCGCGTACATCATGGGCATCTCCACGTTGCGCAGGGCGCTGATCCGGCTCACCAGATTGAAGTTCTGGAACACAAAGCCAATGGTCTGGGCGCGGGTGCGGGCCAGGGAATTATCGTCCGAGTCCAGCACGTTGGTGCCGCCCAGCCAGTACCCGCCCAAGGTGGGGCGATCCAGCAGGCCGATGATGTTCATCAGCGTGGACTTGCCGGAGCCGGAGGAACCCACCACGGAAAGA
Organism: Corynebacterium oculi; assembly: GCF_001412105.1. Classification (GTDB taxonomy): domain Bacteria; phylum Actinomycetota; class Actinomycetes; order Mycobacteriales; family Mycobacteriaceae; genus Corynebacterium; species Corynebacterium oculi. The sequence goes on along the minus strand of NZ_LKST01000002.1, from coordinate 695,318 downwards.
AACTCTCCGCGGCGCACCGAAAGATCAATGCCGTGGAGCACCGTCAGTTCATTCGGGGAGCCCTGATTAAAGGTTTTCACGATCGAGCGTAACTCGATCAGGCTGCGCTGCTGTTCTGCCATGAGGGTGCTTTTCCTGTCCTCCGCTTTTCTTCCTACTGCCCTAAACCAACCCAACCCCGCCGCCCCCTCCCGCGCCGGTGCGTAATGTTCCGGGCGCGGGGACGGAGGCGACGGGGCATGAAAGTTACTCGACGAAGGCGGCCCCGGTGGAGACGGTCACCTTCTTGCCCTCAAGATCCTGGTAGTTGAACGGTTGCAGGATCACCTGGTCGGAGGCCTTGAGGTCCCCGCCGGTGACGGCGACGAGGTAGCCGTCCGTCTCGCCGGTCTGCACCTCGCGCTCCACCACGCGGGAATCGCGGGAAACCACCAGCACCACTTCATTCCCGTTATCGGAGGGGTACACCGCCTCGGCGGGCACCGTCATGGTGTCCTTGGCGATCTCCTGGAGGATCTTGGCGCGGGCGGAAGCACCCATGCGCAGGCCCTCGGTATCGCCGGTCACGGCGATCTCCACGGGGAAGGTCACCTTGGCGCCGGAGGCGGGAGAGCCGGAGGAGCTGGAGGCATCCTCCTGCACGGTGCCGTTGCCGGCCACGGGGGACACGGAGACGACCTCGCCGGTGAACTCCTGCTCTCCGGTCGCGGGCGTGGTGAAGGTCACCGGGGAGCCCTCGGCCACCTTGTCGATGTCCGTCTCCTTGACCTCGCCGCGCAGCTTGAAGGCGGAGTCATCGGCCACGGTGAGCATGGCGCCCTCGGCGGTCTGCCCCTCCTTGGCCTTGATGTCCGTGACCACGCCGGCGATGCTGGCCTTCACGGAGGCGTCGTCGATCTGCTCGCGCAGCTTATCCACGGCCTTCTCGGCCTCCTTGTCCGCGTCATCCGCGCTCTTGCGGGTATCGCGCACCACCTTGGCCTGGGCGTCCACATCCTTCTGGGTCACGCCGGTGTCCACCACGTTGGCCTCGGCCAGGGCCTGCTGAAGGGCCTCGGGCTCGATCTCCGGGTTGGATCGGGCCTGATCCAGGGTGTATTCGGTGCCGCCGTAGATGATGGTGGCGTTGCCGCGCGCGGCCTCGGCCTTGAAGCGCTCGTATTCCTTCTCGGCGGCGGCCACGGCGGCGTCGCCCTCCTTGCGCACCGCGTCGGCGTGCTTCTCGGCCTCGGCCAGCTGCTCGTCGAGATCCTCGGTGTTGAGCGTGGCCACCACCTGATCGGGCTCCACGCGATCGCCCACGGCCACCTCGATCTTCTCCACCTTGGCGGCGGCCGGGGCGGAGATGGTCTCCGTCTTATCCGGCTCGATGGTGCCGGACACGGCGATGCGGTTGACGATGCCGTCGGTGGACACCGGCTGCACGTCGGCGGCGGTGAGCTCGGAATCATTGGAGGAATCCCCGGCGCCAAAGACCGAGCGGCACCCCACGAAGATCAGGAGCAGCAGCAACAGCAGGGCCAGGAGCGTCAGTAGGGTGCGGCGGCGCTTCTTCTTGCGTTCCTCTTCCTCCTCGGCGTTTTCCCGGATGGCCTCCGGGTCCTCCTCGCCCTCCTCGGTGGAGTCCTCCTCGGAGGGGTCCTCGGCATCGCCCAGGGCCACGGAGTCCTCTGGGATGCCCCAGGAGGCGCTTTCCTGTTCCTGCTCGCCCATCGCCGTGGTGCTCAGGCTGGTGGCGCCGAAGCCCACCTTGTCCTCATCATTGACGTCCGCCGCCGAGAATCCCGAGGCGCCCGCCCTGGTGCTGCCGGCGGCGATCTCCGTCTGCGAGGCATAAGAGGAATCGGAATCGGGATTCTGGTAATCCCGCGCCGCCGCGGCCTCCGCAGCGGCCGCCTCCGCGTCTCCCTCGGCGGCATCGGAGTGCGCCTGGGCCGAGGTCTGGCCGGAGGCCTGCGCGGAACCGGCCGCGCTGGCCGATCCGCTTACCCCGGGGTTCTCCCCCGATTGCCCCGCCTGCTCGGCGTTCCTCGTCTTATTGTCACCTCCGCCTCGGGAAGGCAGGGGTACCTCGTTGTAGAGGGAACCTTCTATGAGCTTCGGTGGATCATTCTCGGTGTTCACGCGCGTTTTTCCCGGTTCCTCGCCCACGCGTAGTGGCACGGCTTAGCACGCCATGCCGAGGGCCGGAACCAGGTTCTCCTTTCACCAGGTTAAGAGGTGCTCCACAGTTTGTTGTTACTGAGGTTATCGCATACTTCCCTCCGCCGGTGGAGAAACACCCCCGCCCTCCCCACGGAAATATCTTTGTCCGTCTTCTCCCGCGCACCTTAACGCTTGCGATAGAGCGCCCGGCGCTGATACTTCGGCTCGGAGGTGACCAAAACCCCCAGGTTACGGAAGATTCCCTCGTCCACCGAGCCCAGAATGGTGGTGGTGTGACAATCGCTACCTTTAAGGTTCTTCAACTCCGCCAAAGCCCGGCGCGCCTCGGCGGAACGCGCGGCGGAAACGGAGAGGGCAATGAGCACCTCGTCTGTGTGCAGGCGGGGATTGCGGGAACCAAGGTGCTGGGTTTTCAGGGTTTGAATCGGCTCGATGGAGTCCGGGGACAGCAGATTCACAGATTTCTCGATCCCCGCCAGATGCTTGAGGGCGTTGAGCACCATCGCCGACGAGCATCCCAGCAGGTCGGAGGTCTTGCCGGTGATGATGGTGCCATCGGCAAGCTCCATCGCGGACGCCGGCTGCCCGGTGGCCTCCTCCACCGCCAGGGCCGGGGCCACCACGCGGCGATCGGCCGCGCTCACCCCGGCCTTGCTCATCACCATAGCCACCCGCTCGGAGAGCAGCGGGTCCCGCTCCTCGCGCCGCTCCTCCACCAGGGCCTTGTAATAGCGGCGGATGATCTCCTGGTTGGCGGCCTCGCGGCAGGCGGCGTCATCGCTGATGGCATAGCCCGCCATGTTCACGCCCATGTCCGTGGCGGACTGGTACGGGGAATCCCCGGCGATGAGTTCCAGCATGGACTTCAGCAGAGGGAACACCTCGACGTCGCGGTTATAGCTGGTCACCTGCTTGCCGTAGGCGGAGAGGTGGAAGGGGTCGATGACGTTGATGTCATCGAGGTCCACCGTGGCGGCCTCGTAGGCCAGGTTCACCGGGTGTTCCAGGGGGAGGTTCCAGATGGGGAAGGTCTCAAACTTGGCGTATCCGGCGTGCACGCCGCGCTTGTACTCGTGATACACCTGGCTCAGGCAGGTGGCCAGCTTCCCGGAGCCCGGGCCGGGCGCGGTGACCACCACGAGGTCGCGGGAGGTCTGGGCGTACTCGTTGCGGCCAAAACCCTCCTCGCTGATGATCCGGGCGGTGTCCGTGGGATAGCCGGGGATCACGCGGTGGCGCGCCACGGAAAGACCCAGTTTTTCCAGGCGGGCGATGAAGTCCAGGGCCAGAGAGTTGTCCTCCTCCAGCTGGGTCATCACCACGTTGTGCACCAGGAAGCCGCGCTCGCGGAACACGTCGATGAGGCGCAGCGCGTCCTCCTCGTAGGGGATGCCGAGGTCCGCGCGCACCTTTTGGCGTTGCAGGTCCTTGGCGTTGACGCACACCACGATCTCCACCTCCTCGCGGATGTGCTCCAGCATGGCGATCTTGTTATCCGGGGTGAAGCCGGGCAGCACCCGGGAGGCGTGGAGGTCGTCGAAAAGCTTGCCGCCCATCTCCAGGTAGAGCTTGCCGCCGATCTCGGCGCGGCGCGCGCTGATGTGCTCGGACTGCATCTGAATGTACTTTTCCCGATCGAAGCCCCGCTTGCGGCCCTGGCTCATGCTTTCCCCTTCCGGTCATCCTCGCTCAACCGCCTCAGCATACCGCCGCCCTATACTGTTCCTCATGCCGGAAGGTCACGTCATTCATGGGCTCGCTCACCGCCTGAACACCGAGTTCGGCGGGAAGCGGGTGGAGGTTTCCTCTCCCCAGGGGCGCTTTGCGCGTGAGGCAGCGCTGCTCGACGGCAGCACCCTAGAACGCGCAGAGGCCTGGGGCAAGCACCTCTTTATCACCTTCGACGCGCCCCACCCCGAGCACGTGGTGTACATCCACCTAGGGCTCATCGGGAAGCTGGCGGTGCACCCGCACGCCGCGCCGGTGGGTCAGGTGCGGCTGCGCATCACCGACGAGCGCGTGGCCGCCGACCTCCACGGCCCCCAGTGGTGCCGCCTCATCACCGAGGAAGAATGCGGCGCGGCCGTCGCCAAGCAGGGGGCCGATCCCCTGCGGGCCGATGCCGACCCCCAGCCGGTACTGGATACCGTGCTGCGCTCGCGGCGCTCCATCGGCTCCCTGCTGATGGATCAGCACCTCTTCGCCGGGGTGGGCAACATCTACCGGGCCGAAACCCTCTTTAGGCTGGGTATCTCCCCCTTTACCCCGGGGCGCGACCTCGACCCGGAGACGGCGCGAGAGACATGGGCCGACCTGGTGGGCCTCATGCGGGTGGGGGTGGAGCGCGGACGCATCGACACCGTGCGCGAGGAACACACCCCGGAGGCGATGGGCCGCCCACCCCGCAAGGACGATCACGGCGGGGAGGTGTACGTGTACCGCCGGGAGGGGCAGCCCTGCTACGTGTGCGGCACGCCGGTGCGCGTGCAGGTGATGGAGGGGCGCAATCTCTTCTGGTGCCCCACCTGCCAGCCGGAATAAGCACAGCATAGGGGCGGGTGGGTGCGGCAACCCGCCCTAGCTAACCCACCTCCGCATCGAAGTAGCGCGCCGCGCCGTCGCGCAACTCCAGCGCCGCATCGGCCACGTCCAGCTGGGAGCGATCGTGCGTGACCATCACGGTGGCCACCCGGCGGGCATAGGTAATCTCGCGCAGCAGCGTCACGATCTCCCGGGAAAGTTCCCGATCCAGCGCGGAGGTGGGCTCGTCGGCCAGGATCACCGCCGGATCGCCCATGAGCGCCCGGGCGATGTTCACGCGCTGGCGCTGCCCACCGGAAAGTTCCTGCACCCGCCGGTGCCCCAGCCCGCCCAGGCCCACCTCCTCCAGGAGGGAATCGGCGCGCTTCTGCACCCCGTGAGTCAGGCGGCGGCCCCGCAGGTGATCGGCCATGAGCACCTGCTCGCGCACCGTGAGGGAGGCCAGCAGGTTGGGGTTCTGGAAGATCAACCCGATGTGCTCGCGGCGGATCGTGCTGCGCTGCGCCTCGGTGGCCCCGTGCATCGCCTGCTCCGCGATGGTCACCGTGCCCGAGGTGGGCACGATCAGCCCCGCCAGCACGGAGAGCAGCGTGGACTTGCCCGAGCCGGATTCCCCCACCACGGCGGTGAGGTGGCCGGCGGGCACGCTCATGCTCACCTCGCTCAGGGCCGTGACGGTACCGGCGCCATCGGGAAAAACACAGCTCACGCGGTCAAGAATGATGGTCATCATGGGCTCCTTATCTCTTGATCTAGTTATTCAGGGCCAGTTGCGGATCAATGGTGGAGACCTTGCGCGTGGCCAGCCAGGCCCCCAGCAGGCCCAGGGCCAGCACCCCCGCCGTGGGCAGCACCACCGTGGCTACGCTGAGGTCAAAGGGCACCGCCCGGCGCGCCAGCAGGCCCAGGGCCGTGGCCGCCCCCGCGCCGATCACCGCGCCCGCGCCCAGGATCAGCGCCGCCTGGCCGAGACTGTCGCGCAGCACGTAGCTTTTCGACGCCCCCAGCGCCCGCAGCACCGCAATATCGCGGGTGCGCTGGATCGTCCACACGCTTAAGAAAGCCACGATGACCAGCGCAGAGATGCCGTAGAGCAGGCCCTGGATGGAGAGCAGGGAGCCGCGCTCGGACTGATAGGCCCCCAGCCCGGCGAAGGATTCCGTGACGCTCACCGCCGCCGAGCCGGTGGCCCGCTCGGTATCCTCCCAGGCATCCTGGGGATCGCCGTCCACCATGAGCACGGTGGGGGTGGGGGAGTGGGCCACCTCCTTCCAGGTGCTCATGCTCACCCACACCACGGGCAGGTGGCTGTAGTATTCCTCGGCCACGGTGCCCGCCACGGGTACCTCCACCCCGCTCATGGTGAGGGCGGAGGGGGCGTCGATAGTCTCCGGCAGTAGCGCGCCCTCGGCGGGAATTCTTCCCCCGCCGGGCACCTCGCTGCCCTCGGGCAGCCCCAGTACCGCCACGGCGGCGGTCTCGGTGCCCGCCTGGGCGCTGGTCTGGGTGATACCCAGGGGGGTCACCTCCGTCACGCCGGGGGTGCGGCGCCAGGCGCTCACCGTCTCCTCCGGTACGCGGGACTCCACAAAGTCCACCTTCGGGGTATCCCCCGGCGCGGCCTGCTCCCGGCTAAACACGTACCGCTGCGGGCCTAGGGCCTCCAGCGCGGAGGTATTCTGCTTGCCCAGCCCGCCGGTGAGGCCGGTGAGCATAACCAGGAGCAACACGATGAGCGCCACCACAAAGCCCAGGAGGCTAAACCGCCCCCAGGAGCGGCGAATATCCCGCAGCGCAAGAAACATGGGTGTTCATCCTTTCTTCGTGATCGTGCGGATATTCCCATGCTGCGCCGCGCACCCCGGCCGGCACATCGGCTAGCGGCCAGATTCCGGCATCGGCCATATGGCCGATGCCGGACCCACCCCCGGGCCCCTAGGCTGGCGGCCGTGTCTGATTCCTCCACCCTGGATCGCATCCTGGAGGCCCTGCGGGTGGGCCTGCACGTGCTCTTCGCCTTCCTGCTCCTCTTCGGGGCGGCGGCCACCCTCGGCGGGCTGAAAGGGCTGAGTCTCTCCACCGGGCGCGGCGGGGTGCTGCTCATGCTGGCGCTCTGCGGCACCCTGGCCGCCACCTACCTCGCGGGCACCGTCTGGGAAAACCGCTTCGCCCAGCGCCGCACCCCGCGTGATCCCGCCCCCTACCGCCTGCCGTGGCTGGGGCTCGTGCTCGCCCAATGGCTCGGCCTGCTGCTGCTCAGCCACCACTTCCTCTGGCTGCTCTTCCCCCTCGCCTTCCTCATCTGGCACCTCGTGCCCACCGACGCCTGGGGAGTCACCGTCACCTTGCTCGCCTGGGCCCTGGGGGCGGCCCTCCCCCTCGCCCTGCCCAGGGTGGGCGGGCCGCTCTTGAGCACCGCGCCGGGGTGGGGGCTCGGCGGGGTGCTCGGCCCCTTCCTCGGCGTGGCCTTCGCCTCCGCCTGCTACTTCGCCTACCGCGCCCTGCACCGGGAGGCCGCGCACCACCGCCGGGTGGCCGAGGAGCTCGCGGCCACCCAAGAACAACTCCTCTTCACCGAGAACCAGGCCGGCCGCCTCGCGGAGCGCGAGCGCCTCAGCCGCGAGATCCACGACACCCTCGCCCAGGGCTTCAACTCCATCTTGCTCTTCTCCCGCGCCTGCGAGAAGAACCTGCGGGGGATTCTTCCATCCGGCGCTATCCCCAGCCCCAGCCCCACTGCCGCCACCGCCCTCGATACCACCCTGGATACCGCCCTGCACCAACTGCGCACCATCGAATCCGTGGCCGCAGAAAACCTCACCGAGGCCCGGCAACTCATCGCCGGGGAAGCACCACCCACCCGCAACCTCTCCCAGGCGCTCACCGACCTCGGGGCGCGCATCACCCACCGCCACGGCCTGCCCGTGGAGGTCATCGCGCCCGAACAGGCCCCCCAAGCCCTACCCGTGAACATCGCCTCCGCGCTGCTGCGCGTGGCCCAGGAGGCGCTGACCAACACCGTGCGCCACGCCCACGCCTCCCGCGCCCGGCTCACCCTGAGCGCCTGGGACAAGGACATCACCCTGGACGTCTTTGACGACGGCTCCGGCTTCGACCCCGCCGCCGCCCACGGCTACGGCCTGCCCGGCATCCGCTCCCGGCTCCGCGAGATCGGCGGTCACCTCACCATCGACTCCTCCCCGCACGGCACCGTGGTCACCGCACGAGTACCGTGGAGGCAATCATGATACGGGTCATGCTTATCGACGATCACCCGGTGGTGCGCGCCGGGCTGCGCGCCATCCTGGACAGCTTCGAGGACATCACCGTGGTGGCCGAGGGCTCCCGCGGGCCCCGCCCCGCCGACGTGCCCGAGGACGCGAACGTGGTGGTCATGGACATCCAGATGCCCGGCGTGGACGGCATCCAGGCCACCCGCACCCTGCGCGAGGCGGGTGGGCCTCCCGTGTTGATCCTGACCACCTATGACGCCCAGGCGGATATCGTGGCCGCCCTGTCCGCCGGGGCGCTGGGCTACCTGCTCAAGGACGCCCCCGAGGAGGAACTCCACCGCGCCGTGGTAGCCACCGCCCAGGGCAGGCGCACCCTTTCCCCCGAGGTGGCCGCCGCCCTGGCCGAGCGCGTGGGCAAACCACACGAGGCGCTCTCCGCCAGGGAGACGGAGATCCTGCGCGCCCTGGCCACCGGGGCCACCAATCAACAATTAGCCCGCTCGCTTTTTATCTCCCTGGGCACGGTAAAAACGCACCTGCTGCACATTTATCAGAAACTCGGGGTGGATAACCGCACGGCGGCCATTGCTAAGGCGAGGGAAGAGCGGCTGATCTAAGTTTTACGGAATGAAAGGGCAGAATGCTTAACCGCCAGAACTATCGCTACGCGGATGCCTTCGGAGCCGGGGCTTTAATCTTCGCCTCCTCGATGATCCAGGATCACGGGTGGCAAGACTTCCTGCACGATCCCTGGTACCCCTTCACGTATGGCGCGTGGTTCCTCATCGCCCTCTTCTTCTCCCTGCGCCGGGCGGGCCGCGAGGCCAAAGAGGGGCACCCACCCCGGCCGCTTACCCGCGTGCTCGCCTATTACGCGGCGGCGCTCCTCGTTTTCCTCGCGCTGCCGGGCACGGCCGGGCGGCTCGTCCTCGCCGCCCTCTCCCTGGGGAACTTCTTCAACCCCCCGGTTCCCCTGCCCCAGCGGGCGTAGGGGAACCGGGGCACGTGTCTTTTAAGAGGAGGGGTGCTGGCCCCAGTGGGTGCGCATGGCCGCCACCACCAGGCTCAGGCGGGAATTCACGCCAAAGTGGTTGATGAGCTGGGAGACGTGCTTTTTCACCGTGGATTCCGCGTACGTTGTCCTGGCCGCGATCTCGGCGTTGGAGAGGCCATCGCACAGCAGGGAGAGAACCCGCTGCTCGCCGGGGGAGAGCACGATCTCCTCCTTTTTCTCCTGAGCGTTATGCTGCGCCAATTCCCGGGCCGGAATGTAATCCACCAGGCGGGAAAGGCACTGCGGCGAGACGGAGGTGCCGCCATTCATGGCGTCGCGCACGGAGGAGATGATCTCCTGCGGGCGCGCGGACTTGATGATGTACCCCGCCGCGCCCGCGGTGAGGGTCTTGAGCATGGTCTCATCGGTGTCAAAGCCCGTCATGGCCACGAACACGGGGGGATCGGGGAGTTTACGGGTCTCCTGGAGCAGGGCGATGCCGTCCATTTCCGGCATGTGAATATCCGTGAGCACGAGGTCAATCTCGTAATCGCTCAGGGCCTTGAGCGCCGATACCCCGTTGGCGGCCTCCGCCACCACGTGAATGTCCGCGGTGGTGTTGAAATAGGTGCGCAGAGAGGAGAGCACCAACGGGTCATCGTCCACTAAAAGCAGGCGGATATTTCCGCCGCGTTCCGTAAAAAAGGGACTCACGAGCACCACGGGAGAGTCGGGTTCTTACGGCAACTAAATATCGACGCCGCGGAATCCTTGGTCGCGTGGGCCGCCAGAGCGGTGGGGGCACCCTTCTGCGCAGTGGGAGCCTGAGCGGCCTGGGCCACCGGGGATACCGCCAGCAGGCCAGCGGTGGCAGCCACGGCACAGGCCGCGCCGCGCAAACGATGAGATCGGTTCATGGGGACTGCACCAGCCTTTCTAGGCATGAATTATTGTTTTTGGTCAGGGCCATATTATATGATCCTCGCTTCCCGCGCGGAAGTTGGAGAGAACTTTGAGAGACAAAGGTCACGAACACCGCGAAAAAGTGCGGGAAGGCGTTCCGGGCCGGCCCGGAACTCCCTAGAGCTTGATGGAGAGGGTCCAGGTCTTTCCGTCGCTATGGCTAAAAAGCTTCGCCCCCATGCTCGCGGCGGAGCGCCGCATCATTCGCATGCCCAGGCCCGAGGACAACACCGAGGAGGATAGCCTGCCCCGGCGCTCTTTCTCCCCGGCGATCTCGTTGCGCAGGATGATGTGCAGGCGATCGCCATCGCCGGCCAGGTGCAGCTGCACCTCGGAGCCGGGGGTGGCGTACTTAATGACGTTCGTGGCCCCCTCCATGAGCACCTTGTGCAGGATCTCCAGGGTGGGATTGGTGATCTGCACGTCCTCGCTCTCATCCACCACCGTCACCCTCAGGTGATGATCGCGCATCTTGGTGGTGGCCTCCTTGACCGTCTCCACCAGGGTGGGGGCCGAGGGCTTTTCCTGCCTGTCCTGGGGGGCGTTGAGCAGGCTCAGCAGGGAGCGCACCTGGGACATGGTGATCCGGGCGTCCTCCGCGATACCGGATAGCTCCCCGTGCAGGGTGCTGCCCTCCTCTTCCTGCATGGCGAGCACCTCGGAGCGCATGACGATGGAGGTCAGGGAGGCCGCCACGGAGTCGTGCAGGGTGCTGGCCAATTCCTCGCGGCGCTTGCGGTACTCGTCGCGCCACTGCTCGGCCAGCTCGATCTTCTGGCGCACCTTGCGGCCCAGCGTCCACCCCGCGAAGGCCGTTACCGCCATGAAGCCCTCCCAGATGAGCACGGCGGAGAAATCGGCCTCAATAGTCTTGGAGTTGCGATCAATCAGCCCGAGTACCCCCACCGCAGCGCCGGTGAGCAGCACCAACCGCAGCCTGCCGTGGTATCCCACCAGAGCCATGACCACGGCGCAGAGAAAGACGTTGGACGGCAAAAAGAGGTGGGAAAAGAAGATGGTGAGTGTGAAGCTCAGGACGAAGGCGAGGCTGCCCAGGAGAGGGTAGCGCACGATCAGCGCCACGGTGGTGGTGAGGATCGCCGCCCACAGGGCGCTTTCCCCGTTGATCTCCTCGGGATCGCTGATCCACAGAGAAAAGACCACCCAGCCCATCGCGCAAAGCACCACCCAGCCCTCGCGCGGAACGCGGCGCATCCTTTGGGTTAGCTTTTCCATCACCACATCACTCTCGCTTTTCGCCGTTTCCACGAGGTACTAGCAGAGGCACTAGCAGGTGGTTGAGCATAGTCGAAGGGGCGGCGATCTGGATATGAGGAACGGCGGCACGAATCACAGGGAGACGTAGAAAACTCCGGCCTCGATGCCCGTTTCCCTGCACCGCGACCGGAGTTTTCTACACTGCACGACCCTGTTGGACGCACTCACTGTGGTTTCCCGTTCGATCAAGTTCCGAGAACCTCTCCGGCGGCTCCCGTTGTTTGACCTAAGCACAGGGTAACCTTAGATAGCCTCCCGTATCAACCCTTTGGTGGAAAATAATCCGTGCCGTCTGCATATCCGCAGGTCACCCGCGTGAAGCTCAGGAAAGGTTACCCTCATATGGGGGTAGGCTTACCTAAATACCCCCTGCCGCCGAGGGGTCGCGGGGCGTCGCAAGCCGGGTAATATCCCCCACTATGAGCCGCCTATACCCGGTAGAGTGCGTCCGCCGCGCCGAAGCCACGCTTCTGGCCACCGAAAGCGAGCCCGATCAGCTCATGCGCGAGGCCGCGCGGCACGTAGCCACCACGGCCGCCGCCATGCTCGCCACGTCCAACCCCGACGCTTCCCCGCGCCGCGCGCTGCTGCTCGTGGGCACGGGAGGCAACGGGGGAGACGCCCTCTACGCGGGTGCCACGCTCCTCGCCCAGGGGGTAAAGGTGGAGGCGCTAGCCCTGGGGGAGCGCACTCATGAGCGCGCCACCAGGGCGTTCCAACAAGCCGGGGGAACCTTCCTCACCCAGGAACCCGCGCGCGTGGGGGAGGAACTGCCCTGGGCATACCACCTGGTCATCGACGGCATAGCGGGCCTGAGCGGCCGCGCGGGGCTTGGGGACACCGCCGCCCTGCTGGCCGACGATCTCCTCCACTCTGGGGTACCCGTGCTGGCCATCGACGCCCCCTCTGGCCTACCCGCCGACACCGGCCGCGCCCCGGAGCCGCGCCCCCTGCGCACCGACTCCGGGCCCCGCACCGTGGCGGGATTCATCACCGCCCACGTCACCCTCACCTTCGGCGGATTGCGCGGGGTACACGCCGCACACGCCGCCTGCGGCCAGGTGCTCTGCGCGGATCTCTCCCTGGGGAGCGGGCCCAGCCTGAGCGAGGCCCTAGAGGCCGAGGCGACCACGGCGCCTTTCCTCTACCGCTCGGTGCCCCCGGCCCGCCTGCTCGATCCCGCACCGGGAATCATTCACCCCCTGCGGCCCATTCCGCTCATCGCCGGGGAACTGGAGCCCTCCGGCACGGACGATAAATACAGCTCCGGGGTGGTGGGAATCCTTGCCGGCGGGAGCGCCTACCTGGGGGCCGGCCTGCTCACCACCAGCGCCGCCGTGCGGGCCACCCCCTCGATGGTGCGTTACGCGGGCGGCGAGCACCGCAGGGTGGTTTCTGCGCTCCCAGAGGTGGTGGGCACCGCCAGCCTCGCGGAGGCCGGTCGGGTGCAGGCCTGGGTGGTTGGCTCCGGGCGCGGTACCGGGGAGGAGGCCGCGGCGGAGTTGGCCACCATCCTGCGCCGCCCCGAACCGGTGCTTTGCGACGCCGACGCCCTCACCCTCCTGGCCCAGAGCGCGGAGCTGCGGGAATTACTCCGGGCAAGAACCCCCGGAAGCACCGTGCTCACCCCGCACGCGGGGGAGTTCGCCCGCCTGCGCGAGGGCATGGGGCTGAGCCACAGTACCGAGCCTCCGTGGGTTCAGGCTCAGGAAATGGCCCGGGAACTCGGCGTGGTGGTGGTGCTCAAGGGGCGATTCACCAGCGTCGCGCGCGATAGTGTGAGCATCATCATTGATACGGGCCATTCCTGGTCTGCCACACCCGGATCGGGAGATGTGCTCTCGGGATTGCTGGGGGCGTGGCTGGCCCGACTGCCGGAGAGGACACACGAGGCCGCCGTGATCGCCGTTCACCTGCACGCCGTGGCGGCGAGGATCGCCGCCGAAACGCCCGAGGGCCCGGCTCCCACCTCCGCCTCCCGAATCGCGGAGGCAATCTCGCGGGCCACGGCCCGGGAACTGCGCGCCTACCGGGCCGCGCGCGGCCCCTGGCGGTAGATCAACGCATAGATCGCCGCGCCCAGCAGCGCCCCGAGGGTATTGCACAGGAGGTCGTCTACGTCGCTATACCCCACGGCGGCGATGTACTGGGTGGCCTCGATGGCCAGGCTCGTCAGCAACCCAACAACCCCGGCCCACCAGAGGGGACGGCGGCCGCGCCGGTATCGCGCCACGAGCGCCCCCAGCGGAATGAACAAAAGAACGTTGCCCACCGTGTTGAGCCAGGGCGCCCACCACACGGAGGGAGAGGCAAAGCCATCAAAAAGCACGAAGTCCAGGCTGCGCTGTTGCTGCGCCTCCACATCCCACACCGCGTCAATGCTCAGCCACCCCTTGAGCAGGGTGGCGGCGAGGAGGACGAGCACGTACAGCGCGCAGAAAACGCCATACATTCCCCGGCGCAGGGGAACGGGGGAAGAAAGCATGACCGCCACGGTAGGGGAGGGGACTGTGCCCGACCTGTGTATCGCCCATGTTTCACGTGAAACATCAGAGGAATCTACCTTTGTACCTTTAAGCCGCCATCGAGCATTTTCCTCCGGTTCCGCCAAGGAGATTCCATTACCATTGCCTCCATGAATGCCACGCAGGAAGAGAAGAGCGAATCCCCCTCGCCCGCTTCTCACCTGGGGACTTTCTATTCCTACCGTCCCACCACCGCCAAACGCATCATGTCCGGCGTGAGCCTGGGAATATCCGGGCTCTTTCTCTTCGCCGCGTTCCACGGGCTCCGCGTGTACGAGGGAGACGACGCCCTATGGAACCTTTCCGGGGGAATTCTCTACGCCCTCGCCACGGGCCTACCCGGGGGATATTGACTGGGGCACACCCTCCGCGACGTCCAGCGGATTAACCGCTGGGCCACCACGCAGGAGGCCTATAGCACCAACTGGCAGTGGCTGGCCGAGAATGAGGCACACAGCCCCGCCCAGGAACTCCCGCACCTCCCCGCGCTGCCCAAGCGCCACTGGTGGGCGGTGTGGGTGGCGGCGGTGGTGCTCTTCTTCCTCGCCGCCGCCCTGGGCAATAACATGTCGGTGGCTTAAGAGCCCGTAGCCCCCTACTTCACCACCAGGTTCACCATGCGGCCGGGCACCACGATGGTCTTGACCACGCTCTTGCCCGCCACATGCTCGGCCACCTTGGGGTCGGCCAAGGCGGCGTCGATAAGCGCCTGCTGCTCGGCCTCTGCGGGGACGGTGATCCGGCCCCGCACCTTGCCGTTGACCTGCACGGGAAGCTCCACCTCGTCATCCACCAGCCATCTTTCCTCATGAGTGGGGAAGGGCACGAAGGCGATGGTGCCATCGTGGCCCAAACGGGCCCACAACTCCTCCGCGATGTGCGGGGCCACGGGGGAGAGCATGACGGGCAGCGGCTCCACCAGTTCACGGGGCACCCCGGCGGGGTACGCCTTGGTGAGGTAATTGACGTACTCGATGAGCTTGGCCACCACCGTGTTGTTGTGGAGGTTCGCGTAATCCTCGCGCACCCCGGCGATCGTGCGGTGCAGGGCCTTGAGGTCGTCCTCGGTGGGTGCGGCCGCCGAGACCGTGAGCTCGCCGGTCTCCTCCGCCACCACCAGGCGCCACAGGCGCTGGAGGAAACGGTGCGCACCCACCACGTCCTTGGTGGCCCAGGGGCGCGAGGTGTCCAGGGGGCCCATCGACATCTCGTACACGCGCAGGGTGTCCGCGCCGAAATCGCGGCAAATATCGTCGGGAGCCACGGCGTTCTTCAGGGACTTGCCCATCTTGCCGTACTCGCGGTTCACCTTCTCGCCCTGGTAGAAGAACTCCCCCTCGCGCTCCTCCACCTCCGCCGCCGGGACGTACACTCCCCGAGAGTCGGTGTAGGCGTAGGCCTGAATATATCCCTGGTTGAACAGTCGGCGATACGGCTCCGAGGAGGTGACGTAGCCGAGGTCAAAGAGCACCTTGTGCCAAAAACGCGAGTACAACAGGTGCAGCACCGCGTGCTCCACCCCGCCCACGTAGAGATCCACGCCGCCGGGGTCCTGCGGGCCGTGCTGCTCGGGGCGGGGGCCGGTCCAGTAACGCTCGTTCTCAATGTCGCAGAACTCCTGCTCATTGGTGGGATCAATGTAGCGCAGCTGGTACCAGGAGGAGCCCGCCCACTGGGGCATGACGTTGGTGTCCCGGTAATAGGTCTGGGGGCCCTCGCCGAGGTCGAGTTCCACCTCCACCCACTCGCGCACCTTGGCTAGCGGCGGGTGCGGCTCGGAATCGGCATCGTTCGGGTCAGCCGCCTCCGGCTTATAATCCTCCACCTCCGGCAGATCCACCGGCAGCATGGACTCCGGCAGGGCGTGCGCCACCCCCTCGGCGTCATAGACGATGGGGAAGGGCTCACCCCAGTAGCGCTGCCGGGCAAAGAGCCAATCGCGCAACTTGTACTGGATCGTGCCCCGGCCCGCGCCGCGCTCCTCCAGCCAGGCGATGGCCCGGGCGATGCCCGTCGCCTTGTCCGTACCGTTGAGATCAAGCCCCTCATCATTGGCGGAGTTGACGTGCGTGCCGTCGCCCTCGTAGGCCTCCTCGCTGACCTTCCCGCCCTCGATGACCTCGCGGATCGGCAACCCAAAGGCCTGGGCGAACTCGTAATCTCGGGGATCGTGCGCGGGCACGGCCATGATCGCCCCCGTGCCATAACCCGTGAGCACGTAATCCGCGATGAAGATGGGCACCCGCTGCCCGTTGACGGGATTGGTGCCATAGGCCCCCAGGAACACGCCCGTCTTATCCTTGTTCTCCTGGCGTTCCAGGTCAGACTTGGCCGCAATATCCGCGCGATACGCCGCCACCGCCTCCCGCGGGGTCGGCTGACCATACGCCCAGCGCTCGTCCACCCCCTCGTAGGTGCCGGTGCCCCCGGCCACCAGGGTATCCACCAGCTCGTGCTCCGGGGCCAGCACCATGTAGGTGGCCCCAAAGAGGGTATCGGGGCGGGTGGTAAACACCGTGAGATCGTGCCCCTGCGCGGAGAAAACCACCTCCGCGCCGCGCGAGCGGCCGATCCAGTTGCGCTGCATGGTCTTGACCTTCTCCGGCCAGTCCACGCGCTCCAGATCATCGTTGAGCCGATCCGCATAGGCGGTGATGCGCATCATCCACTGGGAAAGGCGCTTGCGGAACACCGGGAAATTACCCCGCTCCGAACGCCCGTCCGCCGTGACCTCCTCATTAGCCAAAACGGTGCCCAAGCCCGGGCACCAATTCACCATAGAAGAGGAGCGATACACCAGGCGGAACTCATCAATCACCTTTTGCTTTTCCAGCGGCGATAATTCCGCATAAGTGCCCTGGTATCCCTCCGGCAACGGCATGTCACCGCTTTCCAGCAGGGCCACCAATTCCTCAATGCGGCGGGCCTTACCCTGGCGGGAATCAAACCAGGAATTATAGATCTGCAAGAAAATCCACTGCGTCCACCGATAAAACTCCGGGTCCGTGGTGGCCACGCTGCGGCGGCGATCATGCCCCAGGCCCAGCGCCCCGAGCTGGCGCTTCATGTTCTCGATATTGGCCATCGTGGTGGTGCGCGGGTGCGTGCCCGTCTGAATGGCGTACTGCTCGGCGGGCAGACCAAAGGCATCATAACCCAGGGTATGCAGCACATTCTTGCCCAGAGAACGGTGGAATCGGGCATAGACGTCCGTGGCGATGTACCCCAGGGGGTGCCCCACGTGCAGGCCCGCCCCGGAGGGATAAGGGAACATGTCCTGCACAAAGAGCTTATCCTCCGGCAGGGGTTCGGCCCCCTCCTTCGCGGCTAGGTCGCCCACTGGATTGGGCGCGTTAAACGTGCCGTTTTCCGCCCAGTAGCGCTGCCACGATTGCTCGATCTGCGCGGCCAAATCCGCGGTATAACGGTGCGGCGGGGTAGCGGGGGTATCGCTGGGATTCGTCATGGTTGAACAGTGTAGTAGGTGGGTAGGACGCCGCGCGCCGGCCCGGCGGGGGAGAGCCCCATGCTTATCGACGCCGCCCCGTTCTGCCCCGTGCTTCCCCGGGCGCACGGTTGGGCACCGGGGCGTCGATAAGCCACCCCGGTGCGGTGGCGGGAGGAAAAATATGGCCGTTTTCGAACAAAAACCACCCCGCGCGCCACCCCCGCCCTGTAGCCTCAGTAACACTCCATGCCCCGGCGGCGATTCTGCAACAGATAACGCCCTCCGCGGCAGCTTTAGACCGACCTCAAAAGGAGGCCACCTTTGACCAGCGCAGCTCCCGCTCCGGAATTGGACGCCCAGGCCCGCAGGCGAGTGCTCTTTGCCACCACCATCGGTACCGCCGTGGAATGGTATGACTACTTTCTCTACGCCGCCTCCGCGGGATTGGTGTTCAATCACCTCTTTTTCAGCGAGCTTGAGGGCGGTTTAGCCCTGATCCTCAGCTACCTCACCGTGGGACTCTCCTTCCTCTTCCGCCCCTTCGGCGCCTTCCTCGCCGGGCATTTTGGTGACCGCTACGGCCGCCGCGTGGTGCTCATGGTCACGCTCTTTGGCATGGGTATAGCCACCACCCTCATCGGCGTGCTGCCCACCTACGAGGCCATCGGCATCGCCGCCCCGATCCTGCTGATCCTCCTGCGCATCATCCAGGGCATCTCCGCGGGCGGGGAGTGGGGCGGCGCGGTGCTGCTCTCCGTGGAGCACGCCCCCGCCAACAAGCGCGGCTTCTTTGGTTCCTTCCCCCAGATGGGCGTGCCCGCGGGCCTGCTCCTTTCCTCCGGCGTCATGGCCCTGATGAGCAACATCGCGCCTGGGGATGCCTTCCTCGACTGGGGGTGGCGCGTGCCCTTCCTGCTGAGCATCGTGCTGGTGGCGGTGGGCTACCTGGTGCGCATGGGCGTGGAGGAATCGCCCGTGTTCACCGAGATTGAGGAGCGCAAGAAAACCGCCCAGGCCCCCATCGGGGATCTCTTGCGCAAGAGCACGCCCCTGGTGTTGGTGGCGGCCCTGCTCTTTGCCGGCAATAACGCCGTGGGCTACATGACCGCCGGCGGCTACGTGCAGGGTTACGCCACCAACCCCACCGGCCCCATCGCCCTGGAGCGCAGCGTGGTGCTGTGGTCCGTCACCGCCTCCGCCGTGGCCTGGCTGGTCACCACGGGTTTTGCGGGCTGGATTTCCGACTTCTGGGGCCGCCGCACCACCTACATCGTGGGCTACCTGCTGCAATTGGTGGGGGCGGTGGCGCTCTTCCCCATCATCAACCTGGGCGGCTCCACGATGCTCACCCTCGGTCTGCTGCTGCTCACCGTGGGCCTCGGCCTGACCTACGGGCAACAATCCGCCACCTACGCCGAGCTCTTCCCCGCCTCCATGCGCTTCTCCGGCGTCTCCATCAGCTACGCCATCGGCGCGATCTTCGGCGGCGCCTTCGCCCCCATGATCGCCCAATGGCTCTTCGAAACCACCGGCGGCACCGCAGCCATCTCCGCCTACCTCGCCTTCATGACCCTCGTGGGCCTCGGAGCCGCCCTCGCGCTGCGGGATCGCACCGGCATTCCCCTCGGCCCCGATCACGAGGCCGAGCAGGCCATATCCCCCTTGCGCTTCCACAAGGTTGAGCAGGCATAGGGTTTCGCTGGTTTAGGCTGCACGAGAAAGCCCCGGATTGGCCGTAATGGCTCCTCCGGGGCTTCTTCTGTACCTGCAAGCGGGTTTAAGGGGCCACGGCCTCTTCCGCCTCGCTCGGCTCGTCCTGCTCCGGAAGGTCCCCGCGCGCGAACTTGTTGATGATGAGCGCGATCGCGCCGTCGCCCGTGACGTTCGCGGCGGTGCCAAAGGAATCAATGGCGATGTACGCGGCGATCATGAGGGCCACTTGGTCGTCGCTAAAGCCCAACATGCTGCTCAGCAACGCCACGGCCGCCATGACGGCCCCGCCCGGCACGCCGGGGGCCGCGATCATCGTGATCCCCAGCATGAAGATGAAACCCACGGCCAGGCCCACGGAGACCTCCATGCCCGCCATGTACACGATGGCGAACGCAAAGAGCGTCAGCTTCATCATGGAACCCGCCAGGTGAATCATCGCGCACAGCGGCACCACGAACCCAGCCACGCTGGCGGACACGCCGTTCTTGCGCACCGCGCGGTAGGTCACCGGAATGGTCGCCGCCGAGGACGCCGTGCCCAGGGCCGTGCCGTAGGCCGGCAGCATCGTGCCCAGCGCCTTGATCGGATTCGTGCCCGTGAGGGCGCCCGCGAGAACAAACTGGAAGAGCAGGTAGACCAGCGTCATCACCGTGGCCAGCACCAGCACCTTGCCGAAGGCCACCAGGGTATCCACGAGGTTGCCGTTCATGCCCAGGTTCAGGAACATGCCAAAGATGAATAGCGGCAGCAGCGGCACGATGAAGGCGCTTACCACCTTCATCACGATCTGCTCCAGCTCGCGGGTGGCCTGGTACAGCCGATCCGCCTTCATCGTAGCCATCGCCACGCCCAGGCAGAAGGCCAGCAGCAGGGCGCTCATCAACTCCAGTGGGGGCGGCATCTCCACCGTGAAATAGGGGGTGATGGCCCCCGCCTCGATGTCGGTCACCCCCGTGTTCAACTGCTCCCCGGAGAGCATCCGGGGGTAGACCCCGCGCGCCACACCATAGGCCAGCAGCCCGGAGAGCACCGTGGACGCATAGGCCACGCCCGTGGTGATGGCCAGCCACTTGCCCGCGCCGCGCCCCAGGCCCGCGATCGCCGGGGTAATCAGCGCGAAGATCAGCAGGGGCACAAAGAATCCCAGGAAGTTCGCAAACAGCCCATTGAAGGTGATAAAGACCCGCGCCAGGGCCTCCGGGAAGAAGAAGCTGCACGCGATACCCAGGATGATCGCCACGATCACCCGGAAGAGCAGCGAAGACGCCATGCGCTTGATGTCCATACGGTTCTGCGCTTTCTACTATCGACGACGCGGCGACGCCCTCCGTGCCACCGCCCCCGCGCCCGGCGGGCTTGCCGGAGGGGGAAGACGACATCACGGGGGATCGCCCCAGGTAGACCGTCAGAATACAAGATCGCAGGCCGAGGAAGGTAGCCGTTGCGCAGGCGTATTCCCTCCGTCTACGGGTGATTCGGAAAATTAATTTTGCAATATCGCGCAATAATTTCTCTCCCGCACGCCACTATTCCTTGTGGTTAGATGGACTCCGTGCACGATATTTCCTTAAAAACTAGTCGCGGCGATTTCGCCGCATTGGCCGCCGGTAACCCGGAGGATCAACCCGTCCTGGCCCTGCACGGCTTCCCCGATGGCCCCTGGACCTTTGAGGCCCTGGCCGCCCGGTTGGTCGAGGCCGGTTTCTACGTGGTGGCCACCTACATGCGCGGGCATCACCCCCTCGCCCGGCGGGGACAACTCCATGAAGGCCCTGGGGCAGGACGTGATCGCTCAGGTGGAGGCCCTGGGCGGCAGCGTCCACCTCATCGGGCATGACTACGGCGCGCAGATGGGCTACGAGGCGCTCAATGTTAGCCCCCATTCCTTTAAGACCGCCACCTTCCTGGCGGTATGCCACCCCAACATAATCGCCCAGAACATGAAGCGGCACCCGCTCGATGCGTGGAAATTGCGGCACGTCTTTTATTTCTCGGCGGGCACCCTGGCGGAAAAGCGCGTTCCCGCGAATAACTTTGCCTACATTGACACGCTGTGGAAGCGCTGGTCCCCGCAGTTGGAGCTGCCGGAGGGCTACCTGGATCGCGTTAAGGCCATGTACCGGGATTCCTGGCCCTCGCCCGTGGCCCAGTACCGGAACATGGATCTCACCCCCTTGACGGGCAAGTTCACCGTGCCCACCCTGCAAATCTTGGGCGCGCACGATGGCACCACCTCCGAGCACACGGCCGAAGGGAACGCCGATCTCTTCGCCGGGGAGTACTCCGAGGTAACCCTGGATAACGGGGCGCACTTCACCCACCTCGACGCCCCGGATGAGGTGGCCGATCTCATCGTGAACTGGCTGCGCAGGTAGACCCCCCGACCGCTACTGATCGGGGGGCCTGACGCGCGGTATTACTCGGTGACGGTGCCGTCGGTCTCGATGCGCTCCTTCTTCAGCTCCTCGGACACGCGCTGGGTCTCGGTCACCTGCTCCTTCTCCAGGGCCACCTTCTCCTTGGCCACGGTGTCCTTGGACACGTTCACGCGCTCCTCGTGCAGCACCACGGAGGCCTCTTCGTCGGTGAGCGGCTGGCCGTCCACCTTCTCATCGCCCGTCAGCGGGGTGCGCACTACGCGCACCTCCTCGCGGCTGACCGGCACGTCCACGGTCTCGGTCTCGGTCACCACGAACTTGCGCAGGCGGGCCTCGCCGGTCTGCACGTTCTCCTTGGAGACGTTCAGTTCCTCCTCGGAACGCACCAGGGTGTTCTCGTCCGTGGCGGCGGCCTTGGGCGCCTGCTGCTCGGTCTCGGCCTTGGTCTCGGCGGCAGCGGCGGCCTCGCTGGTCTCCTGGGTCTTAGGCGACCGCGATTCGGTGTAGATGTCCTGGTACTCGGCGGCACCCACGCCGTAGTGCTCGTTCAGGCGGCTCTGATCCGTGGTGGTCAAGGCGGTATCGGAGCCAAAGTCCGGGGCGTCCTTGATGAGATCCTTGGCAAAGGCCAGGCGAAGTTCCTCGCCCTCGAAGGTGGCCCCGCGCAGCGGAACCAGGGAGGAGTTCAGACCAAAAAGGCCGTGGCTGACTTCCACGAAGGTGGGCTTTCCGGTGTTATCGTCCAGGAAAACCTCCTTAATGCTGCCCAGCTTATCCCCGGCGTTATCGTAGGCGGTGGCGTCAAAGAGATCCGCGATGTTCTTCTTCGTGCTCATGCTCAATTCCTTTCTTTAAGTAAAACTCTGGCGGCCACTCAGGGTCTGAACTATTCGGCTGCAACCCCGCTCATGCTTGGTTGCTCGAACATTATCGACGCTATCAACGCCCTCGCCGCTCCGCCAGGGGAGTTTTTGCAGGTCACAAACACATAAAGGAAAACGCTATCGAACCTTAGGGGTAGGACTATCAATGAAAAGGCCGCTGGGCAGGAGGGATACGCGGCCCGCCGCAACGAGCCCGGGTGAACCTACTACCCCGCTCCCACCACACCCCCAGGAGAAAGTAATCAAATTGTTACCGCCACTATGGCGCTCCCGCTCCGTCTGAAACTACGGACATGTCGTTTTTCGAGTTCCGTGCTCAACCCCGAGCCTCCCCGCCATCCCCTCCGAACAACCACGCCACCAACAGCGCCCCCGGATCCATCACGTCCCGCGAGGCCTCGCCTAGGTACGAGGCCCGCCCCTTCCTCGCCACCGTTCCCCTCGTGCTTTCCGCCCCGCCCAGGGCCGCGCGGTGAATCTCCGCCAGCGCTCGCTCAAACCCAGCCCCCGCGTCTGCCTGCCGCTCGGCCTCCTCGGCGGCGGGCAGGAGGGCGTCGAGAAGCGTGCCGTCGCCCCGCCGGGCGTCGCCGAGGTCCGCGATCGCCTCGCACCCGCGCCGCAATCCCTGCGCGAGTCCCCGCGTGGAACCCGTGGAACCATCGCTCGCCGCCGCGAGTTCCCGGAAGAGAGTGCCCAGAACCGCCCCGGAGGTGCCGCCGGAGCGAACGAGGAAGCGGCGCGACAGCCCGGAGAAAACCTCGGCGTTCTCCCCGCGCAGGGGCAGGGAGAGATCCCCCAGGGCGGCCTCCATGTTGGTGCCAAAGTCCCCGTCGCCCGCCAGGCGATCGAGGTCGGTGAGCGTCCCGGTGCCCTCCTACACCCGGCGCACAAAGGCACCGAGCCAGGCGTTTTCCGGGCCGTCGGCGGGCATGGCATCCTCCGCGCACAGCAGGGCGGGGGAGTAGCGGGCCTCGCGGCCGAGCGCCCCGGGCCAGGCGGGAGCGGTGGTGGGGGCGTCGATAAGGCCTATTATCTCCTCGGTGGCGCGGGTGAGGGTGATCGAGGCCCCGGCCATGGTCAAGGCGGTGACGTAATTGCCCACCAGGCTGCGCCGGATCACAATGCCACACCGCTCCAACCAGCCCGCCGCCTGCCCAAAGAGCAGGTGCAGTTCCAGCGATGAGGTGCCTCCTAGCCCGTTGACCAGGCATATCACCTCCTCCCCGCGCTCTAGCCCCAGCGAGGAAACGATCCTTTCTAACAGGCGCTCCACCACCACGGCGGCGGGCGCGGCCTCCTCGCGGGAGGTACCGCGCTCGCCGTGGATACCCACCCCCACCTCCATGCACCCCGGCTCCAGATCAAAGGTATTGTTCCCTCTGGTGGGGAGGTGGCCGGGAGCGAGCGCCACGGCCATGCTGCGGGAATGATCCGCCACCCACTGCGCGATCTCCGCCACCCGATCCAGGTCATCCCCTCGCTGGGCCGCCGCCCCGGCCATCTTTTCCACCAGGATCGTGGCCGCGGTGCCGCGCCGTCCCGGCCCCTCGCTTGCCGCGCCGCCGGTTGCCCCGGAGGGGTCCGCGGTTCCGGCGCTCTCGGTATTTTCGGTGTTTTCCGTGGCCACGTCCTCCGCCACCCGCACCTCGCGCGTGCGCACGCCCTCGGCGGCGAGTGTCTGGCGGGCCACCCGGAAATTCATCACGTCGCCCGTATAATTCTTCACCACATGGAGCACCCCCTCGCCTTGATCTGCCCAGCGCGTGGCCTCGGTGATCTGCACGGCGTTGGGGGAGGTGAAGATCAATCCGGGGCACACCGCGCTGAGCATTCCCGCACCCACGAACCCCGCGTGGAGGGGTTCGTGGCCGGAACCGCCGCCAGAGACCACGGTGACCTGCGGCTTCGTGCCGGTGGGGGCGGCGTCGTAAGCGATAAAGCCGCGCTCGTCCCAGCGGGCCCGGGGGTGCGCCGCGACGATCCCGCCGAGGGCCTCGGGCAGGAAGCCGGCGGGGGAGTTGCGGAAGGAGGGGACTGCGTGGGGGCTGCTCGTGCCGGTCATGGGACCAAGGGTAGTGCGCTCAGGTTTCCGCGGCGAGGGGCCTACAATGATCCTCATGATCTTCGGCGTGATCCTGCTTATCCTCGGCCTCATCCTCACCGTCATCGGCGGCCTCGCGTGGGCAGCCAAGCTTCCCGGCAACGCGGTGGTGGGAATCCGCGTCCCCGAGGTGCGCAAGAGCCAAGACCTGTGGGAGATGGCACACCGGATCGCCGGCCCCTTCTGGACTCTCGGCGGCATCTCCCTGCTCTTCGGCGCGTGCTTCGCCTTCATCGCCCAGGGCTGGCTGTGGGCCCTGCCGGTGCTCACCGTCTTGATTGCCCTGGTGGCCGTGGGGGCCGGGGCGGGACAGGCCGCGCACGCCGTGGCGGCTATCGACGCCCGCCGCATGATCGAGGCGGAGACCGGCGGCCCCAAGCCTGCGGTAGACGTAGCGGCCCTGCGCCGAGCGGCGCGAGCCTCAGATCGCTAATACCCTTGCTTATTACCCATGCCACTGATTAGGATGGCGGTGTGACGTTGAGCATTTCTCATTCTCCCCAGTGGTGGTGGCGCGCTTCCTAGCGAGCCGCCACTCTCACGCATAACACGGGCTCGCGGGCTTCCCCAGGGAAGCGGCGGGCCTTCCGCGTATCCGGGGTCCGCTTCACCGAAAGATCGCAGAACAATGAAGGATGAAGCCACATGACTAAAAATACCCACACTCAACCCCATATCATAGAGCGTAATGTGACGTATCACGAGGACGCCGCGGCCCTCTTCCGGGAACTCGGTGGCACCGACCCCTCGGAGGGCTCCGCCGGGGCCGCCCTGCTGGAGAGCGCCGATATTTCCACCCGTTCCGGCATTAGCTCCCTCGCCGTCCTGAACAGCTCCCTCCGGCTCACCTGCCAGGATCAGCGCGTGACGGTCACCGCGCTCAGCCCCTCCGGGGAGCACCTGCGTTCCACCCTCCTGGCCGCGCTCCCAGATTACGCCACCGGGGAGGGCTTCCGCTTTCCCCCGTCCGAAGCCGCGGAGGAGGGGGAGCGACTCACCGCGATCAGCACCGTGGAGCCCCTGCGGCGCCTGCAATCCCTGCCCGGTTTCCCCCCGGGCCTGCCGCTACTGGTGGGGGGCATGGCCTTTGATTACCTGGGGACCTTCGAGGAACTCCCCGAGGTGGCGGATTCCGCCAATACCTACCCCGATTATCAATTCCACCTGGCCGAGGTCATGCTGGAGATCAATCACCGCGAGCGCACCGCCGTGCTACGTGCCGTCGCGGTGGGGGAGCACGAGTCCGAGGTTCGACGCCGCGTGGAGGAACTCGCGGAGAAAATCTCGATGTTTCACGTGAAACATGACCCGGTCACCCCCGTCCCCCAAGGTACCCTCCGCGCTACCGCCGGAACTTCCGACGCCGACTTCCGCGCCCAGGTAGAGGACATGAAGCGGCACATCGACTGCGGGGACATCTACCAGGTGGTGCCCTCCCGCTCCTTCACCGCTCCCTGCCGGGACGCCTTCTCAGCCTACCTGCACCTGCGCGGCACCAATCCCAGCCCCTACATGTTCTACCTACGCGGCATCTCCACCGATGAGCGCCCCTACGAGCTCTTCGGCGCCTCCCCCGAATCCAACCTCAAGTTCGAGGCCGCCACCCGCACCTTGCAGCTCTATCCCATCGCCGGAACCCGCCCGCGCGGCCTCCACCCGGACGGATCGGTGAATCACGAGCTGGATATTCGCCACGAACTCGCCATGCGCACCGACACCAAGGAACTCGCCGAGCACACCATGCTGGTGGACCTCGCCCGCAACGACCTCGCCCGCGTGGCCGAGCCGGGCACCCGCCGCGTGGCCGACCTCCTTCAGGTGGATCGCTACTCGCGCGTCATGCACCTCGTCTCCCGCGTCACCGCCACCCTGGCCCCCGGCCTCGACGCCCTCGACGCCTACCGCGCCTGCATGAACATGGGCACCCTCACCGGCGCGCCCAAGTTGCGCGCCACGGAGCTGCTGCGCGGCGTGGAGGGAATACGACGCGGCTCCTACGGCGGGGCCGTGGGCTACCTGCGCGGGGGAGGGGACATGGATACCTGCATCGTGATTCGCTCCGCCTTCGTCCAGGACGGCACCGCCGTGGTGCAGGCCGGGGCCGGGGTGGTGCGGGACTCCGACCCCCAGGCGGAGGCCGATGAATCCCTACACAAGGCCTACGCCGTGCTCCACGCCCTCGCCCTCGCCGCCGGTAAGAACCTGGAGGTAATCCGATGACCGCCCACATCGTGCTCGTAGATAACCACGATTCCTTTGTGTACAACCTCGTCGATGCGCTGCGCACCAGTGGACACCGCTGCACCGTGTTCCGCAACACCGTGGCGGTGGCGGAGATCATGGCCTCCCAGCCCGATCTTCTGGTGTTCTCCCCGGGGCCGGGCCATCCCCGCCAGGCGGGAACAATGATGGATACCCTGGCCCTCGCCCTGGAAAGCCGCATCCCCGTGCTCGGAATCTGCCTGGGGTTCCAGGCGGTCCTGGAGCACTTCGGTGGGAGTGTGGTGCCCTGCGGCCCCGTTCACGGCACCACGGACATCATGCGTCTCACCCCGGCCGCCTCGGCCACCGCCCTCTTCCGGGGGTTGACGATCGACGCCGAACCAGATCACCCCGAGGACCCCGGCCACGCCGTCCCCGTGGCACGGTATCACTCCCTGAGCTGCACCACGGTACCCGCCGAAATGGAGGCCCTGGGCTGGTCAGACTCCCGCATCGGTGAGGTGGTCATGGCCGCCCGCTGCACCGACCGGCCCGCCATCGGTCTGCAATTCCACCCAGAATCCGTGCTCAGCCCCAGCGGCCCGATCCTACTCGATCGCCTCCTCACTCATCTCCTGCATCACGGAAAGGAAGCAGCGTGACCAGCCCCGAAGCCCTCCACCACCTCATCGCATACCTGGACGAGCCTCACCCCTCCGCGGAACAGGCCCAGGAGGTATTCACCCCCCTCACGGTGGGCGATTACGATGACGTGCACATCGCCGCCCTTCTCACCGCCGTTCGCACGCGGGGGGAAACCAGCGCCGATGTCCTCGGCGCGGCGCGCGCCTTCCTCGCCGCCGGGAGGCCCTTCCCCCTCACCGGGGCCGGGATCACCGATACCGCCGGCACCGGGGGAGACGGCCTGAACACCATCAACATCACCACGGGTGCCTCGCTCCTCGCGGCGGCGGGCGGGGTACCCATGATTAAGTGCGGTAACCGCTCGGTGTCCTCCGCCTCCGGCTCCGCCGACGTGCTTGAGGCCATGGGTATTCCCCTGGACCTCGATCCCGAGCGGGCCGTGCGGCAGTTCCAGGCCTCCCGCTTCACCTTCCTCTTTGCCCCGGCCTATCACCCGGCCAT
Organism: Corynebacterium oculi; assembly: GCF_001412105.1. GTDB lineage: Bacteria > Actinomycetota > Actinomycetes > Mycobacteriales > Mycobacteriaceae > Corynebacterium > Corynebacterium oculi. The sequence goes on along the minus strand of NZ_LKST01000002.1, from coordinate 667,746 downwards.
CGCCCACGTGCAGCCCGTGCGGAGGGCACTCAAGGTACCCACCATCTTCAATATCCTGGGGCCGGTGCTTTCCCCGGCCCGCCCGGAGTTTCAGATCATGGGGGTGGCCAACCCGCGCCTGGGCAGGATGCTCGCGGAGGTGTTCCGCGATCTGGGCCGCACCCGCGCCCTGGTGGTTCACGGCTCCGGCGCGGATGAGATCGCCGTGTGGGGGCCCACCCAGGTATGGGAACTCACCCCCGCCGGTGAGATCGAGGAATACACCCTGACCCCGCAGGAGATGGGCCTTGACACCCATGCCCTGAGCGACCTCGTGGGTGGAGGCGCCCAGGAGAACGCCCGCCACCTTTACGCCGCCTTCGACGCCACCGGCCCGGCCGCGCACCGGGAGGCCCTGGCCGCCTCGGCGGGGGCGATGTTCTACGTTTCCGGGCATAGCCCCTCGATCCGCGAGGGCGTGGAGCGCGCCCTGGATACGATGGCGGACGGCACCGTGACTCAGTGGTTGCACACGCATGAGGAGGCAAACTATGGCAACTAACCTTCCCACCGTTCTCGAAGGCATCGTGAACGCCCGGCGCACGCACCTCGCGGAGATCCGCGCCCGCATCTCTCACGTCGATCCCGAGGCCCTGCCGCGCTCCACCCGTTCCCTCCGCCGAAGCCTTGGCGGGGGAGAGGAGGGGGGCGCCGCCAACACCAACCGCTTCATCATGGAGTGCAAGGCCTCTTCCCCCTCCCTGGGAGTGATCCGCGAGCATTACGAGCCGGGTGCCATCGCCGCCGTCTATTCCCGGTACGCCTCGGCCATCTCGGTGCTGTGCGAACCGGAACGCTTCGGAGGAGATTACGATCACCTGGCCACCGTGGCCGCCAGCACGCACCTCCCGGTGCTTTGCAAGGACTTCATCATCGACCCCGTGCAGATTCACGCGGCGCGGTACTTCGGGGCGGACGCCATTCTCCTCATGCTCTCCATCCTCGATGACGTCTCCTATACCAACCTCTCCGCCGAGGCCGCGCGGCTCAACATGGACGTTCTCACCGAGGTCATCGACGAGGACGAGGTGGCCCGCGCGCAGCGCCTGGGGGCACGGATCGTGGGCATCAATCATCGCAACCTCCACGACCTCTCCATCGACCTCTCCCGCTCCCAACGCCTCGCCGCGCTTCTGCCTCACGACGTCGTGGTGGTCTCCGAGTCCGGTATCCGCGATCACGCCACCGTTGGTCGGTTGGGCGGCCACTCCCACGCCTTCCTGGTGGGATCGCAGCTCACCGGCCAACCGGACATCGACCGCGCCGCCCGCCGCCTGGTCTATGGTGAGAACAAGGTCTGCGGGCTCACCCGCCCCTCGGCGGCGCAGGCCGCCCGCGCCGCCGGGGCGGTGTACGGCGGGTTGATCTTCGAGGAGGCCTCGCCGCGCAATGTTTCACGTGAAACGGCGCGATCCATTATCTCCGCCGAACCCGGCCTGGACTATGTGGCCGTGTCCCGCCGCGATGTCGGGTGGGGGGAACTCCTATCCGGCCTCGACGTCACCGCCATTCAGATTCACGCCCCCCACCGGGGATCCCTGGAGGCCGAGAGAGACATGCTCCACGCCATCCGCACCGACCTTGATGCTCACGGTCGGGGAGAGGTGGCAATCTGGCGCGCGGTTTCCATGACGGAAGAGGGGGCCGCGCGGACGGCCCGGGATCTCGCCTCGCTGATTGGCGAGGGTCTCCTGACCCGGCTGGTGCTGGACTCCGGCTCCGGCGGAACGGGCCACGCCTTCGAGTGGACACAGATACCCGACGAGGTTCGTTCCGTCTCCCTACTGGCCGGGGGGATCGGCCCCGGCAACCTTTCCCAGGCGCTCGACGTTGGCTGCGCGGGGGTGGACCTCAATTCCGGCGTGGAATACGGGCCGGAATCCGGGGCCTGGGCCGGGCAGAAAGACACCGCCGCGCTGAACCACGCCTTCCGCCTGATCCGCTCGCATAGCTCGCACAGCACCAGCACACCTGACGAAGGGAAATAAATCATGTCCGATACCCACCCCCTGCTCCCGGCCTATTTTGGGGAGTTCGGCGGCCAATTCGTTCCCGAATCCCTCATTCCCGCCCTCGATCAACTGGAGCGTGCCTTCGTGGAGGCCCTCAGCGACGAGGCCTTCATGGGGGAATACCGCTCCCTCCTCCGCGATTATCTTGGGCGGCCCACCCCCCTCACCGAGTGCCGGAATGTTCCACGTGAAACATCGACGGGCTCCCGCGTGCGCATCTTCCTCAAGCGCGAGGATCTGGTACACGGCGGTGCCCACAAGACCAACCAGGTAATCGGCCAGATTCTCCTGGCCAAAAAAATGGGGAAGAAGCGCATCATCGCGGAGACCGGCGCGGGACAGCACGGCACCGCCACGGCCCTCGCCTGCGCCCTGCTCGGCATGGAGTGCGTGATCTACATGGGCGCCAAGGACGTCGAAAGGCAGCAGCCCAACGTCTATCGCATGAGGCTCCACGGGGCCACCGTGATCCCGGTGGACGCCGGATCCGGCACCCTCAAGGACGCCGTGAACGAGGCCCTGCGCGATTGGACGGCCACCTTCCACGAGTCCCACTATCTGCTGGGCACCGCCGCCGGGCCGCACCCCTTCCCCACGCTGGTCAAGGAGTTTCACCGCGTGATCTCCCAGGAGGCCAAGGCACAGATCGTCGAGCGCACCAGCGCGCTTCCCGACGTCGTGGTGGCCTGCGTGGGCGGCGGCTCCAACGCCATCGGCATGTTCGCGGAGTTCATCGACGAGCCCTCCGTGGAACTCGTGGGCACCGAGGCCGCCGGGGAGGGTATAGATTCCGGCCGCCACGGGGCCACTATCACCAACGGCCAGGTGGGCATCCTTCACGGGGCGCGCTCATACCTCATGCGCACCTCCGAGGGGCAGGTGGAGGAATCCTACTCCATCTCCGCCGGCCTGGATTACCCCGGCGTGGGCCCGGAGCACGCTCATCTCTCCGCCACCGGGCGGGCGCAATACGTGGGTATCACGGACGCTGAGGCCCTGGAGGCCTTCCAAATCCTCGCTCGCCGCGAGGGCATCATTCCGGCCCTGGAATCCTCCCACGCCTTTGCCTACGCGCTCAAGCGCGCCCGCACGGCGCAGGAAAACAATCAGGATCTCACCATCCTCGTCTCCCTTTCCGGGCGCGGAGACAAGGACGTGGATCACGTGCGCCGCACCCTCGACGAGCACCCGGAACTCGTGCTCTCCGAACTCACCCTGGAGGAAAACCGATGAGCCGCTTCACCACCCTCTTCTCCCGTCTGCACAACGAAGGCGCCTTCGTGCCCTTCCTCATGCTGGGGGACCCCTCCCCAGAGGACTCCCTCGCCATCGTACGCACCCTCGTCGCCGCCGGGGCCGACGCCCTCGAACTCGGCGTGCCCTTCTCCGATCCCGTGGCCGATGGACCCACCATTCAGGCCTCCCACGTCCGCGCCCTGGCCGGGGGAGTGGGCCTGGCCGATGCCCTCGCCTTGATCCGCACGATCCGCGAGGAGTTCCCTCGCCTTCCACTGGGCATCCTCGTATACGGCAACGTGCCATTTTCCCGAGGCCTAGACACCTTCTACCAGGAGTTCGCCGAGGCGGGGGCGGACGCAATCCTCCTGCCCGATATTCCGGTGCGGGAAGGTGCGCCCTTCATCGCCGCCGCCGAACGCGCGGGCGTCGATCCCGTATTCATCGCCCCGGCGGGGGCCTCGGAGAAGGTCCTGGAGTCCGTGGCCGCGTGCTCCAAGGGATACATCTACGCCGTTTCCCGTGACGGGGTGACCGGCACGGAGAAACAATCGGAGACCACCGGGCTCAAGGAGGCCGTGGGGCACGTGGCGCGCTTTGGCGGCGCACCCATTCTCTTGGGCTTCGGCATCTCCCGCCCGGAGCACGTGCGCGCCGCTATCCAGGCGGGGGCGGCGGGGGCCATCACCGGCTCCGCCATCACCAGGATCGTGGAGAGGCATTGCGTGCCCGATCTCTCGCGCACCCCCCGCCCTGAACACCCAGGGCACTCCGAACATGACCTCCCGGCCTTCCGAGTGGGGGACATGGAGGCGCTCCGAGCGGAGCTGGGGGAGTACGTGCGGGAGATGAAAAAGGCAACACTGTGACTTAAACTCGCTTAGGCTCCGCTTGCTTTTACCCAGGGCCCAGGCGGCGCATACTGGAAGGCATGGTCACATCTCAGCTTCCCCCGTGCAGCCGCCGCCTCTTCCTCCTGGGGAGTGCCACCACCTTCGCCGGCGCGGTGCTCGCCGCCTGCGGCTCCGGGCCTACCGAGGAGATCGCCGCCACCGACGTCCCCGTGGGGAGCGCCGTGATCGTGGGGGACTTCATCATCGCACAACCCCAGCGGGGCCAGTACCGCGCCTATTCCACCACCTGCCCGCACCAAAGCAGCAAGATCACCGAGGTGGAGGGGGAGACGGTGCGCTGCACCTCCCATAACTCCGTGTTCTCCCTGTCCGATGGCTCGGTGGTGGAGGGCCCGGCCCGTTCTCCTCTCACGGAGGGCACCGTTGAGGAAAAGGGAACAAACCTGAGCGTGAGCCTCTAGACTCTCCTAGATGAGTCTGCTGAAGCGCCAAGACCCCCTTATCTTCCTCATCATCGCCGCCGTGATGGTGGCCATAGTGGCGCCGGCCCGTGGTTCCTTCGCGGAGGCGTTTTCCTCGGCCACCTCCGTGGCCATCGCCCTGCTCTTTTTCCTCTACGGGGCGCGCCTTTCCACCCAGGAGGCCCTGCGGGGGCTTTATCATTGGCGGCTTCACCTTCTGATCCTCTCCTTTACCTTCCTGGTCTTTCCGCTCATCGGTTTGGCGCTCAGGCCACTCACGTTCTTCCTCTCCGAGGATCTTTATCTGGGTATTCTCTTTCTCACCTTGGTGCCTTCCACGGTGCAGTCCTCGGTGGCCTTCACCTCCATCGCCCGGGGCAACGTCGCCGGGGCCATCGTGGCGGCCTCCGTGAGCAACCTCGCCGGGGTGTTTCTCACACCCCTGCTCGTTTTTGCCCTCATGAACTCCCGCTCGGGGCTGCATATTGATGCCTCCGTGTTCCTGAACATCGCCCTACAACTTCTCGTCCCGTTCGTTCTGGGCCAGATGGCCCACCGCTGGATCAAGGGCTTCGCCGCACACAAGGCCACCAAGATCGTGGATCGTGGTTCCATCACGATGGTGGTGTACTCCGCTTTTTCCGCGGGCATGGTGGACGGGGTGTGGCGATCCACGTCCGTCGCGGAGATTCTTTTCCTCGTCGCGCTCTCCATAGCCCTGGTGGCCTTCATGTTGTGGTTCACCCGCGTGAGCGCGCAGCGCCTGGGTTTTGAGCGGGGAGACGTCCTGGCCGTACAGTTCTGTGGCACAAAGAAGTCCCTCGCTTCGGGCCTGCCCATGGCCTCCGTGATCTTTGGGGGATCGGCCCTGGGGCTTTTCATCCTGCCCCTGATGATCTTCCACCAGGTGCAGCTGATGATGTGCTCCTGGCTGGCCTCCCGTTACGCCCTCCGGGAAGAGGAGCCGCCGCGCGGCTAACCCACCGCCCTGGGATCACTACAGCCCTGGGATCGCTACAATCAGTGCAATGAGTTCCCCCCTGTTTATCCGCACCACTCTCACCATCCCCGGTGCCGGCACCGCCGTGCACGTGGCCGAGCTCCTGCCCCTCAGCGAGGAGGAATGCCGCATGGTGCGCATCGTGGAGGTCGATCCCTCGGGAAACCCGGTGGGCGCGGGGATAGGGGATCGCCACTATGGCATGGATACCCCGCCCCAGGAGGTTGTGCCGCACCCCCAGACGTATAGCGCCTTCCCCGATATTTCTTCCGAAACTCTGAGCGCGGGGGAGTTCCAGGTCCTGTGGGAGCGCGCTCTTCAGGCCTTCCCAGGCCTAAACACCTAGGGCTGAACAACCTAGGGCTGGACCCCTAAAACACCGCGTTCACCAGGATCATGTACACGGCGGTGCCCCCAATGATGGAGAGGCCGCCTGCCGTTTCCAGGCGTGGAGTGCCAGGGTGGCGGCCCCTGCCAGCAGGGAGGCCCCCAACCCGCCGGGGTTCTGCCCCTGGCCCGCAACGGTGTACACCACCAGCACCACCATCACGCCCACCGGCATCGTCAGGCCCAGGTGCCCATGAAGCGGCTTCGGCGCAGCACCTTCTTGGCGCTGTAGGGGAGTTGGCGCAGAAGCACGGTCACCGCCGCCACCATTCCCAGGCTCACCCCCTCCGGTAGTCCCATGCCGGTCACCCACCCTCGCCGTCGCGCTGAGCCTCCCGAGCCTGTTCGGTATCGGAGGCATCGGAAGCGAGCCCGCTCCGCCCACCCCTCGTAGGAAGCCCTACGGAGGAAAAGGCCCGTGATTCTTCCCAGCGGAAGCGCACCACCAGGATGAGGACGTAGAGCACCAGGGCCACCATGAGCATGTTGCCCGGTGCCACCAGGGCGGTCACCACGGCGAGGCCGCCCGCCAGGAGCGGCAGGAAGGGGTCTCGATTATTGTCAAAGGATTCCCAGGCCAGGACGATGAAGAGCGCGGTGAGGGCAAACTCCATGCCTAGAATATCGGCCGGGAGGGCCTGCCCCAGGAGCGCGCCAAGGATGCCGGGGATCACCCAGAGCGCCTGACAGAATATTTGAATGGTCAGCACCCTCACGCCGCTCAATGATCCCGGCGGGTGGGAGGAGGCCACGGCGTAGGATTCGTCGGTGAGCGCGTATGTGGAGTAAGCCCGCCCGGCGGCGGTGGGAATGGAGTCGCGGGGGAAGGTCAGCCCGTAGAAGATGTGGCGGAAGTTCACCATGAACCCGGTGATCGTGGCGGAAACCGGGCCGATTCCCGCGGCCACCAGGCTGATCGCCAGAAACTCCATGGAGCCTGCGCAGATCACCAGGGAGAAGATCGGCGTCCACCACCAGGCATAACCGGATTGCACCATGAGCATACCGAAGGCCAGTCCCAGGGGGATCAGCCCCAGGCCCACCGTCCAGGTATCGGTGAGGCCCGCGCGTATGTCCCGCCATGTTTCACGTGAAACATCTCGCGGGCCGCGCATTAGTTTTCTCCCGGATCGACGGGGTAGGTGGAGAAGAGCGGCAGCGGCATGGGCTGGCGCCGCATAACCTCCGCCCACAAATCCGAGCGGCCGGGGGCCACCACGTCCGAGGGCAGGGCGGGAGCCACGTACCAATCGCCGCGCTCAATCTCCTCCATCAGCTGCCCCGGCCCCCACTCCGCATACCCGGCAAAGAGCCTCATACCCTCAATATCCTCGCGCAGCTCCTCGGGATCGGCACCCAGGTCCACCATCACCAGGCGGGTGGCCAGGCGATTCAGGTGGGGGTGATTCTCCGTCTCCACTCCCTGAGCCGGCACCCCCACGCCCACCACGGACTGCTGTTGCAGGGGGCCTCCGATGTACAGCGCCTGGGGCTTAGCCACCACGCCCAGCCACTCCGGCATGACGTTATACACCGCCAGATCGCTGCGGGAGGCCAGGTTCACCCCAAAGGTCAGCGCGTCATTGTGCTCGATCACCAGCACCACGGAGCGTGCAAAGGCCTCCGATTCCATGCCCGGGGCGGCCACCAGAAGCATTCCCGGCGCCGGATCGTTGCGTTCCAGGGCGTTAAATAACCTATCCGCGTAATATTCCTCGGCCACGGGGCCTCGTCCTTCCTCTCTCTTTCTTCGCTACCACAGCCCCCACACCACAGTCCCACGCCGGGCGCAGGCTACTCGGCCCGCCCGGCCCACCACTGGCGCAAGACCTCGATGGCCTCGTCGCGTTCCATCGGCCCGCGTTCCAGGCGCACCTCCTTGAGGTAGGCCCAGGCGCGGCCCACTTCCGGCCCCGGCGTAAGTCCCAGGATCTCCATGATCTCGTTGCCGTCCAGGTCGGGGCGCACCCGAGCCAGATCCTCCTTGGCCTGAATCTCCACGATCCGCTCTTCCAGGCGATCGTAGCTGGCCTGCAAGCGGGCTGCTTTCTTTTTATTCCGGGTGGTGCAATCCGCCCGCACCAGTTTGTGCAGGCGGGGCAGGAGCGGCCCAGCGTCGGTCACGTATCGCCGCACCGCCGAGTCCGTCCATTGGCCCTCGCTAAACCCGTGGAAGCGCATGTGCAGGAACACCAGTTGCCCCACATCGCTGACCATCTGCTTGGAATACTTCAGCGCGCGCATGCGCTTGCGCACCATCTTTGCCCCCACCACCTCGTGATGGTGGAAGGTCACCCCGCCGCCCGGCTTGGCGGCGCGGGTGGCGGGCTTTCCGACGTCGTGAAGCAACGCTGCCCAGCGCAACACCAGGTCCGGGCCTTCCTCCGGCTCCTCCTGGTCGATGGCTTGGCGCAGCACCGTCATGGAGTGGGCGTAGACGTCCTTGTGCTGGAGGTGCTCGTCCGGGGTGAGGTGCAGGCCCGCCACCTCGGGGAAGATGATGTCCGCGATGCCGGTGCGTACGAGCAGCTCCCAGCCTGCCTCGGGGCGTTGTCCGCCCATGAGTTTGTCTAGCTCCGCCCGCACCCGTTCTGCGGTGATGCGCCGGATCTCCCCGGCCATCTGCCGCATGGCCTCCTCCACGCGTTCGGCCACCCGGATCTCCAGCTGGGAAACAAAGCGGGCGGCGCGCAACATGCGCAGAGGATCGTCGGCAAAGGACTCCTCCGGGGTGGCGGGGGTGTCGAGGATTCCGGCGCGCAGCGCGGCAAAGCCATTCATCGGGTCATGGAAGCGCCCGCGCACCCCGGCGTCCTCCCCGGCCGAGTCCACAAAGAGTTCCACCGCCATGGCGTTGAGGGTGAAGTCCCGGCGCACTAGGTCGCCGTCGAGGGTGTCGCCAAAGCGCACCTCGGGGTTGCGGGTCACGCCGTCGTAGGAGTCGGAGCGAAACGTGGTGATCTCTATCTGCTGCCCGTCTTTTTCCGCGGAGACCGTGCCGAACTCGATGCCGGTGTCCCAGACCGCCGGTGCGTATCCCTCCAGAATCTCCTGGATCACCTGGGGCCTGGCGGAGGTGGTGAAGTCCAGGTCGTGCCCGAGGCGGCCCAGGAGGGCGTCGCGCACGGAGCCCCCCACCAGGTAAAGCGATTCGCCTCGCTGGGAGAAGGCCCGCACCATGCCGCTGAGCACCGGGCTGAGCGTGCGCACCGCGCGTTCTGCCCGCATGAGCATGTCCGCTTCCGCAAGTTCGAGCTGTGGTTCCTGGCTTTCCTGGTTTTTCACCCGCCTGATTCTACCTTCCCGCCACGCACCCACCCCGCAGAATGCCACCGGAATGGCAACCGGAATGCCGCCAGAACACCAGCGGAATACCACAGCCCGCCCCGAGCGGATACCATCTAAGTGATGAACGACAAGGACGAGCGCACGCACCAGGCCCACCAGGCCTCGGCCTCCCAGGGGGGCAGCGGTTCCGGTGCGTCTGGCGCGTCCGGCACCCGCCGTAAGCGCCGCCGCCGGGGCGGGCGGGGGCGTGGTGGTCGCGGTCGGACTCACGCCTCCACCTCGGCATCTTCGGGGTCCTCGGGCTCACCCCAATCCGCGAAGCCCACGAACTCCGCCCAGCACCCGGCGCAGCAGGGCGACCACAACAGCAATAGCCACAACAGCGATAGCCACGGCAGCAACCACAGCAACAACCACGGTTCGGAGGATTCCACCGCCCAGCCCCGCCGCAAGCGACGCCGCCAGACCTCCCAGCGCTCCGGCGCCAAGGGCTCGGCCAAAAACCCGCAGCGCTCGGGGAATCGCCGGGGGCAGCGCGGCGGCCATTCCCAGCGGCGTTCCTCCGCGCGCGGCAGGCGCAATAACCGCCGGGGCGCGTATTCCCGCGGTAGCGCCGCCGTCTCGCACTGTGATACCCGGCCGGAGACCTCCGCTGGTGGCCTGGTGGTCTCCGGCCTGGCCGAGGCGGTGGCCGCCGACGGCAGCGTGGATCTCTCCCGGCTGTACGTGGCGCTGATCGGCCGCCTGGATCGGCGCCGCCGCCTGCTGTGGTCTATGCCCAAGGGCCATGTGGAGCCGGGGGAGGATCATCGGAGTACCGCGCAGCGCGAGGTCTGGGAGGAGACGGGGATCAGCGGCGAGGTCTTTGCGGACCTCGGCGTGATCGATTATTGGTTTGTTTCCGAGGGCGTGCGGATCCATAAGACGGTGCATCATCACCTGCTGCGTTACGTGGACGGCTACCTCAACGATGAGGATCCCGAGGTCACCGAGGTGGCCTGGATACCGGTGCACCAGCTCATTGAGCATCTGGCCTACGCGGACGAGCGCAAATTGGCCCGCGTGGCGCACGATATCCTTCCCGATCTCGCCCGCGCGGAGAAGCAGGCGGGGAGGCGCACTCCCCGATGAGGTTGACGGGATTTCCCTCCCGCCGCGCGCTGTTGCGCCCGTTGAGTCTGGCGGCCATCACCGGGACGGTGGCGCTGTGTACGGTGCTTCCGCCCCTTACTCCTCCCTCCGCCCGGGCCGACGTGCTGCCCCTGTCTCCCACCTCGGAAACCTCCCGAGAGGCGTGGATGAATCCGCTGGTGCGGCCAGGGGAGGGGGAGAGCCCGGTGCGTGTGGATCTGGTGGAAATAAACGGGGGCACCCAGGCCCACCTGGAGTCCGGCCAGGAGCTGCGGCTGAGCCTGCGCGTGCATAATACTTCCGACGCCCCCGTGGAGCGGCTCACCCTTCAGCTGCGCCGCGCGGCGGCGGTTCCCACCGTGGCGGAGGCCCGCCAGGCAATCGCCCAGGATCTCGGCGCTTATTCCCAGATCGCCAGCCCCGTGGTGCTGCCGGAGCCGCTGGCCCCCGGCGAGGAGCGCGCGGTGGAGCTGCGCGCCTCTACCACCCCGGGAGCGGGGGAGGGCCTGGCCCTGGAACCGGGTTCTGCGTATCCCGTGGCGGTGGCGGCCTCCGGGATCGTGGCCGATGATGCCGCGAGCACCGCCCCTTCGGCCATGCAGTCCCTGAGCACGGAGCGCTTCGTGGTGGACACCAACCCGCGCCCTGCCGAGGAGGAAGCGGCGGAGGAACCAAGCGAGGAAGAATCCCCCCAGGGTCTCTCCCTGCTGTATCCCCTCTCCGAGCCCACCCACATCGTTCCGGGGGAGACGGGAGAGGCCCCGGAGGCCGCCCCCTTGATCCTCAGCGAGGATTCCCTGGCGCGGTCGCTCTCCTCCGGGGGGCGCCTGCATTCCCTGCTGGGTGCCTATGAGCGGGCCCTGGCCTCCTCTCAGGTGGCGGAGTCCACCTGCCTGGCGCTCGATCCCGCCCTGCTCAGCACGGTGAATCGGATGCAGGGCGGCTATACGGTGACCAATACTCGGCATAGTCTGGGCCAGCCCACGCGCCGCCTGCGCGATAGTTGGGGTTCGTCCTCGGGCGATCAGCGGGGCACCCCCGGGGCGGGGGCGCAGGCCGCCCAGGAGTGGTTGGAGCGGCTGGGCCGCGTGGCCTCTCATCAGTGCGTGGTGTCCCTGCCCTGGGCTAACGCGGATCTCGATGCGGTGCAGCGCACCGCGAATCCGTGGCTCATGCGCGAGGCCATACAGCGCGGCCAGGAGGTCATTTCCCAGGTTATCGGCGTGCAGCCGGAGCGCGGGGTGGTGGTGCCCGGTTCGGGTTACGTCTCCGAGGCCACGGTGCCGTCCCTGGCGTGGGCCGATCAGGAGGGCGATCTCACCCAGGCTTGGGAGGCGAGCGCCGCGCAGGGGGAGCATGAGGCACAGGGCAGCTCCGATTCCACCCTGGATTCCCCCACGCTTCCCGACGCCACCTCCGGCACCCACCCCCAGGCCCCGCAGCACCCGGTGTCCGTGTTGGTGGCCAATAACACGGTGTGGGCGGCCCCCGAGGTGGATCGCTTTGCCCAAATCGCGCCGGGTATCCGCGCGGTGACCTACCCGGCTTCCCTGGCCGCCACGCTGGCGGCCACGGGGGAGGAGCCCGCCACGGCGGGGTATTCCAACCCCGAGGGGCGTTTTGATCCCACCCTGGATTCCGCCACGGCCCGCCAGGTCACGGCGGCGGCGGCGGTGCGCAGTTCGGTGGCGGAGGCCCGCCAGGCGCAGCAGCCGATGCTGGTGACGCCGCCGGCGGTCCTGAGCGCGGACGTCGGGGCCATGCTCTTGGCGGAGGTGGATTCCGCCCTGGGTTCCGGGCGGGCCCGCCCGATGTCGCTGGGCGCCTATCTCACGCCGGGGGATAAGCAGGCGGAGGATCTCGCCGCCGTGGTCGCGGCCACGCCCGCGCCGTCGCCCGCGGAGAATCCCCGGCTGGGTGCGCCCTTCCTCGATCCCTCCGTGTACAGCGACGCCGAGGTGCTGCGCACCACGCAGCAGGCCAATTACACCGATGACCTCACCGGCCTGATGATGAACGATCCCAGCATCGCGCTGACCCGCTACGCCTTTACCGCCCCGCTGCGCCAGGATCTGCTCGCGGCGTTGAGCACCACGCGGCGGCGCAGCGTGGTGAGCTTTAATGACGCCGTCTCCGCCACCGCTCGTCGCCTCAGCGGCAACCGCGAGGTCTTGCAGGGGTTGCGCGGCTCGATCACGCTGTTGCCGCCCGGCAACGTGTACACCCGTACCTCGGAGTCCTCGCCGCTGCTCATCGTGGCCAAAAATGGCCTGCCGCTGCCGGTGGACGCCACCATGCGTTACCACACGGCGCAGAAGGCCCGGATCACGGTTCCCACACACCTGCGCATTCCTGCCCGTGGCTCCATCACGGTGAGTATGACGGCGGATATCACCAAGGAGGATGAGCAGGCCCAGATGGATCTGTGGCTGGCCTCCTCGGATGGCTCCGCCATCTCCGATCCGGTGCGCATCGCCGTGCAGACCAGGGCGAGCCTGGTGGGGGCCTCCGCGCTCATCCTAGGGTTGGGCGGGCTGCTGCTGGCGGCGATGTTGTTCCGGCTGGGGCGGCGCAGGCAGCAACGCCGGCCCTACGCTTAATTAAGAATTAATTACATCCCGCGCCACAGGGCCGTGTCAGTTTCCTTTCATGCGTTTCAGCCACAACAATGGTCACTCGTGAACGCCACAGATCCGCAATTCAGGCAATCGGGTCGCGGGAGCGAGCCAAGCCGTCGAGGCTTGCGCTCGCGGATCGTGCCCCCCACACCGCCTGCTCCGGTGCCCGAGGTGAAAAAGAAACCTCGGCCCGCCCCGCAGGGCGAGGTCGATCGCTCCGATCTGCGCCACGCCCCCGGGCAGGCCCTCCGCACACCCGCACCGCCGGGGGAGGCGGAAACCACTGCGGGAGCCGCCACGCTCACCCGCCCGGCGGCAGAACGGACAGAGCAGGTTCCCGACTCGCAAAAGACGAGCGACGGCGACGTGGTGCGCTCCACCGGCTCGATGGCGGTGGCCACCCTCATTTCCCGCATCACCGGGTTCATCCGCACCGTGCTCATCGGTTCCACCGTGGGCACGGCGGTGGGTTCGGCCTTCAACACGGCCAATACGTTGCCCAACCTCATCACGGAGATCGTGCTGGGCGCGGTGCTCACCTCCCTGGTGGTGCCGGTGCTGGTGCGGGCGGAAAAGGAAGACCCGGATCGGGGGGCGGCCTTCATCAGGCGGCTGTTCACCCTGGCCTTTAGCCTCTTGGCGGTGGTCACGCTGGCTTCCGTGGTGGCCGCGCCGCTGCTCACCAGGGTCATGCTGCGGCAGGACGGGGAGGTCAATATCACCCAGTCCACCGCCTTCGCCTATTGGCTCCTGCCGCAGATCTTCTTCTACGGCCTCTTTGCCCTTTTCATGGCGGTGTTGAACACCAAGGGGGTGTTCCGTCCGGGAGCTTGGGCCCCGGTGGCCAATAACATCATCAGCATCGCGGTTCTGTTGATCTACCAGTTTGTCCCCGGGCAGCTTGCCCCCTCGGCCCCCTCGGGGCCCTTCGATCCGCACATCATGCTGCTAGGTGCGGGCACCACCCTGGGCGTGGTGGTGCAGTTGCTCATCATGCTTCCGGCGTTGCGGAGGGCGGGGGTGGATCTGCGTCCCCTGTGGGGGATTGATTCCCGCCTCAAGGACTTCGGCGGCATGGCTCTGGCCATCATCGTGTACGTGGCCATCTCCCAGGTGGGCTTCACCCTCACCATGCGCATCGCCTCCACAGCGAGCGACGCCGCCCCCCTGATCTATCAGAATCACTGGCTGCTGCTCCAGGTGCCGTACGGCATCATCGGCGTCACCCTGCTCACGGCCATCATGCCGCGCCTGTCCCGCAAGGCCGCCGAGGGCGACGATCGCGGGGTGGTCGATGATCTCACCCTGGCCACCAAGCTCACCTTCATAGCCCTGATCCCCATCGTGGTGTTCTTCACGGCCTTCGGTCGGGATATTTCCTTCGGCCTGTTCCATTACGGCCGCTTTGATCCCGAATCCGCCGATATTTTGGGCCTGACGCTGAGCTTCTCCGCGTTCACGCTGATTCCCTATGCCCTGGTGTTGTTGCATCTGCGCGTGTTCTACGCCCGGGAGGAGGCCTGGACGCCCACGTTCATCATCGCGGGGATCACCGTCACCAAGGTGGTTCTTTCCCTCCTGGCGCCCCTGGTGGCCTCCTCGCCCGGCCGGGTGGTGGTGCTCTTGGGCGCGGCCAATGGCTTTGGTTTTGTGGCCGGCGCGGTCATTGGCGCAATGCTGTTGCGCCGCAAGCTGGGTTCCCTGGGTTTCGCCACGATCATGCGCACCTCCGTGTGGGCCGTGGGGGCGTCGATAGTGGGCGTGGTGGTCGCGGCGGGGTCCAGCATGGTGTTGGGCCGCCTGACGGGGCCGGAGTTCCTGGGCTCGCTGTGGATTCTGGTGCGGCTGTCCGTGATCGGCGTGGTGTTCCTGGTGGTCACCGGCGTGGTGCTGTCCTTCTCTCGTCTGCCGGAGGTGCAGAACCTCGGCGCGGTGGCGCAGCGCATTCCGGGGCTGAATCGCCTGATCCGCACGGATCCGGATCGTCAGATTCAGGTGGAGGCGCCCACGCAGCAGGAGCTGTCCACGCAGTTCATCGGTTCGGATACGTTTAATGCCTCCCCGGTTCCGCCGCCGATGTCGGCGGGCGTGGTGCGCGGCCCGCGCTTGGTGCCTGGTGCCCCGGTGTCCGATGGCCGTTTCCGGCTCCTGGTGGATCACGGCTCGGTCACCGGGGCGCGGTTCTGGCAGGCCAAGGAGCAGGCCACCGGCCGCCTGGTGGCGCTGGTGTTCGTGGATACCAGCGGCACCTCCCCGATGGCTCCGGCCAGCCCGGCCGCCGCCGCCGGCGCGGCCTCGGAGGTCACCCGCCGTACGCGCGCGCTGGCGTCGTTGCGTCACCCGGCCATCGCCCCGAACATTGAGGTGTCCGCGTATCGCTCCGGCTGCCTGGTGGTGGCCGATTGGGTGGAGGGCACCTCCCTGAAGGAGCTGTCTCGCTCCGAGCGGGTGCATCCTCGGGCCGCCGCGTATGCGCTGGCGCCGCTGGCGCACGCCGCCGCGTCCGCCGATTCCGTGCATACCCCCCTGGGTCTGGATAACTGGAGCCGCATCCGCGTCACCACCTCCGGCACGGCGGTGGTGGCCTTCCCGGCGGTGCTGTCCACGGCGTCCACCGCGCAGGATCTGGATGCGATCGCCTGGGCGCTGAACCTGCTGGTGGGGGAGGATGCCCCGGAGGACGTGCAGCGCGTCAAGCAGCGGGTGGAGGCGGTGGCCACCGCCGCCGCGCCCACGGATTCCACCAGGGGGGAGATTGATCCCCAGGACGTGCTTGATCTCAGCGAAGAGTTGCGCCGCGTGGGCCTGGCCGGGGCGGAGGCGCAGAGCGACGCCCCGGCGGAGGCGGCATCTGAGGCAGATTCTCCCGCCGGGGAGCGCCCGGGTACCGCCACCGCCGCGAGCGCCCCTGCCTCTCCCTCCGAGCAGGCCCGCCGCCGCGCCCAGGCCCTGCACGTCACGGCGGAGGCCACCCCGCAGGTGGAGGATCGTCCCGGCTTTGGAGCTAAGTCCATGACCCGCAGCGGCACCGCCGGGTTGGGCCTCGTGGTCTTTGCCGCCGTGATCGCCGCCGCGGTGGCGGCCACGTATATCGCCGCGTTCGTGGGCAAGCAGAGCGATTCCTCCCCGGTCAATCCCGGCTCCTCGCACAGTAGCGAGGCACCCGCACCCCCGCAGAGGCAACCGCTGAGCGCCATCAATGTCTGGGAGGCCACGCGCACTTCCGGGAGCGCGGACGAGGATCCCGGCGATCACCCGGAGAATGCCGCGCGCGCCGCGGACGGCAATCCGGCTACCTCATGGGAGTCGGCGCAGTATCCCCAGGGCTTCCAGAACAAGCCGGGGGTGGGGTTGCTGGTGCGCTTGCAGAATCCGGTGCAGGTGGCTCAGGTGCAGGTACTCACGTCCGCGCCGGGTAGCCACGCGGTGATCTACGCAGTGCCCAGCAGCCTGGATTCCGCCCGGGTGCAGGAAAACCTGGATCTGAGCACGGTTCCTATGGTGGCGGAGACCACGCTCAGTGCGGAGGAGAACACCATTGAGTTGGCTCCCACGCAGGAGCCCACTCAGGCGTTGGTGGTGTGGTTTGATTCGGTTTCTCCGCAGACGCGCACGGTGAGCGTCTCCGATATTTCGGTGTGGGGCACCAAGACCACCGGGGCCGCCTCCACGACGTCCCCTCGCGTGATCGGGGGTACCCGCCCAACGCAGTAGGCAAGGATGCGGCCCGGCGTGGGGTGTGCGGGGCTGTAATGGGGTGAGGTTTCCTCGGGGGAGGAGGCCGCACTTCATCGAGGGGGAATCCGTGACGTTCACGCTTCATCAGTTATCCGATAGTCAGCTCGTGGGGGAGTATCTGGCGGGGAGGCCTCCGCCTTCGCGGAGATCGTGGCGCGCCACGGCGCCCGCCTGCTGCGGGTGGCCCGCCGCTACGGCCGTAACGAGCACGACGCCCACGATATTGTGCAGGAGGCCCTGCTGCGCGCCTCGCAGAATCTGCACACGTTCCGCCGGGAGTCCGCGCTGGGCACCTGGCTCTACCGCCTGGTGGCCAATTCCGGGTATGACTTCGCCCATCACCGTCACCTGCGCGAGGTCGCGGCGCTCGACGACGGCCGCACGGCCCCGGACGCGGATATTCGCCTCGCCTACGAGCCGCTCAGCGGCATTGATACCCGCCTGGCCCTGCAATCCGCGCTCTCGCACCTTCACCCCGATCAGGCCGCCGCACTCGTGCTTATCGACGCCGCCGGGTACAGCGTCGCGCACGTGGCGGAGTGGGCGGGGGTGCAACCGGGCACCGTGAAGTCGCGCCGCGCCAGGGCCAAGGCCGCGCTGCGCGAGCTGATGAGGAATGAATGAGACCACTTTCCCGTTGAGCGCCATGAGGGGTGCCCCGCGATACACTTGGGCACGGCATAGACCGCTTCTTGCGAGGAAGGCATGAATCATGGCGAGCAACGATACGATCCACGACCTAGCCATCATCGGCTCCGGCCCGGCCGGGTACACGGCGGCTCTGTACGCGGCGCGCGCGGAACTCAAGCCCCTGGTTTTTGAGGGCTACGAGTACGGCGGCTCCCTCATGCAGACCACGGAGGTGGAGAACTACCCCGGCTTCCAGCAGGGCATCATGGGCCCCGAGCTCATGGAGCAGATGCGCGCCCAGGCGGAGCGCTTTGGCGCGGATCTGCGCATGGAGTTGGTGGATCGGGTGGAGCTAGAGGGGGAGGTGAAGCGCCTCTTCGTGGGGGAGGAGGAGTACCTGGCCCGCACCGTGATCGTGGCCACCGGGGCCGCCCCGCGCCTGCTGGGGGTTGAGGGCGAGCAGGAGCTGATGGGCAGGGGTGTTTCCACCTGCGCCACCTGCGACGGTTTCTTTTTCAAGGGGCACCACATCGCGGTGATCGGCGGCGGCGATTCCGCGATGGAGGAGGCCACCTTCCTCACCAAGTTTGCCGATAAGGTCACCCTGGTGCACCGCCGCGAGGAGTTTAGGGCCTCGCCGATCATGGTGGAGCGAGCCCGCGCCAACGAGAAGATCGAGTTCCTCACCAACAAGGTGGTGGAGCGTGTGCAGGCGGCAGAGGGAAAGGTCTCCGGCTTGGTGCTGCGCGATACCGTCACCGGGGAGGCCTCCGATCTGGGGGTGACCGCCATGTTCGTGGCCATCGGCCACGATCCGCGCTCGGGGTTCCTGGACGGCCAGTTGGAGCTCAAGGAAGGTGGTTACGTGGCTACCCGCGAGCCCTCCACCCAGACCTCCGTGCCGGGGGTCTTTGCCGCCGGTGACCTCGTGGACGATCATTATCAGCAGGCCGTCACCGCCGCGGGTTCCGGGTGCCGGGCCGCGCTAGACGCGCAGAATTATCTGGCCGAGTCTCTGGTTTAGACTAGGGGGAACGCGGTTTTCCTAAGGAGGAGAGTAATCTTATGTCCAGCCTCATCAGCGTGACTCAGGAGTCTTTCCGCTCCACCGTCATCGAGTCGGAGGTACCCGTCCTGGTGGACTTCTGGGCCCAATGGTGCGGTCCCTGTACCAAACTCACCCCGGTGTTGGAGGAGCTAGCCCAGGAATACGGGGACCGCCTCAAGATCGTCAAGGTGGACGTGGATTCCGAACGCGCCCTCGGGGCCATGTTCCAGATCATGTCGATCCCCTCCTTGCTGCTCTTCAAGGACGGCAAGAAGGTGGATCAGATCGTGGGTGCCCGCCCCAAGGCGGACATTGCGGAAAAGCTCGATTCCGTGCTCTAACTGCTACTCTGGTTGAGTTGACAACATTTATTTTTAGGAAGGACTCACGTGGCGGACGTACTCCGGGTCGGTGACCGCAGCCCGCGCGTCGCCGAGGCTCGCGTTACCCTTGCGCGCCTCGGTCTGCTCCAGAGCTATTCGGGAGACGTTCGCCCCACCACCGGCGATTCCCAGCAGTTCAACGATGCCGACACTTACTTCGACGCTCCCCTGGCCGAGGTGGTTAAGGCCTTCCAGCAATCGCGCGGCATCCTGCCCACCGGGGCTATCGACGACACCACGCTGCGCGAGATGCGCGGGGCTTCCTACACCCTCGGTGCCCGGCCCCTCACCTACCAGGAGGACAACCCCCTGGTGGGCGATGACGTGGTGCAGCTCCAGGAGCACCTACAGGAACTGGGCTTTTATTCCAGCCGCTTGGACGGCCACTTCGGGGCGGATACCAATTACGCCCTGCTGAGCTACCAGATCAACGGCGGCCTGGATCCCGATGGCGTCTGCGGCCCAGATACCATCCGCGCCCTCAACCTTCTGGGCCGGCGCATCCGCGGCGGCTCGGCCCAGGCCATCCGGGAACGCGAGGACATGCGCCAGGCCGGGCCGCACCTGGCGGGCAAGCGCGTGGTGATTGATCCCGCCCTGGGCGGCAGGAGCACCGGGCAGGTGGTGCAGGGCCGCTACGGCAGCATCACCGAGGAGGAGATCCTGTGGGACCTTGCCACTCGCGTGCAGGATCGCATGCGGGCCATCGGCATGGAAACCATCCTCTCCCGGCCCCGCATGGATAACCCTTCCACCAAGGATCGCGCGGACATGGCCAACGCCTTCGGCGCGGACATGGTGATCTCCTTGCAGTGCGATAGCTACCCCAATGAGAAGGCCTCCGGGGTGGCCACCTTCTACTTCGGTTCCGAGGTAGGGTCTAGTTCACTCACGGGGGAAACCCTCTCCGGGTTTATTCAGCGCGAGATCGTGGCCCGTACCGCGCTCCAGAACTGCGGCAATCACGCCCGCACCTGGGAGATTCTGCGCTTCACCAAGGCCCCCACGGTGGAGGTGGTGGCGGGATACCTCAGCAACCCAGAGGACGTGGCCGTGATGACCAATCCCGCCAGCCGGGACGCCATCGCTGAGGCGATCGTGGTGGCCGTGAAGCGCCTGTACCTGCTGGAGGACGATAATCAACCCACCGGCACCTATCGCTTTGCCGAGCTGCTGGAGGCCGAGCAGCGGGCCTTTTAGGCCGAGGCCCGCACCGGCTGGGCCTCCCAGGCCACCAGCAGTTCTCTTTCGGGGGGAAGTTCCAGGCGCAGACGAGGGAACACCGGGTGCTCCTTTACCACCCGGAATCCCGCCGCCTCCAGGGCCTCCACGCCGATGATTCCCATCTCCTCTACCTGGCTCAGCAGCGGTTCCGCCGCCTCGGCGGCACGCAGGCCAAAGGCCTCCACCGCCGGGGCGGTGCCCTCCACCACCAGATCCATGATCGCGGCATCAATCAGCACCGCCTCCATCCCCGTGCCCTCCCAGCCAGGAGCCATGTGCAGAGACGTCATCAGCATGGCGTCCGCGCTCACCGGCGCGGTGGGCAATTGCGTCGCCCCGGGAGCCTGGGCGGGGGAGCAATAAAAGAGCGTGGCCAGGGGGCACTCGTCCCAGAGATAGAATCCGCAGCCGGGGGAGTCCAGAAGCACCGAGGAGAGCCAGGCTTCCTTTTCAAAGCGCTCCTCGCCGCGCTCCCTCACCCGCGCGGCGCTCTCCGGCTCGACCTCCCAGAACACGCTGCGCACGGCCTTGGGAAGCAGAAAGGCAAAGGAATCCTGCGTGATCCGGTGCAGCTCAGCGCTCATGGCCCTATGACGCGCTAACCGCGCCCCTCGATGAGGGCGAGGATGCGCTCAAAGTCCTCTTGATCGCCAAATTCCACCACCATCTTCCCCTTGCGCTTGCCCATGGTCACGGTCACCTTGGTGTCCCAGCGATCTCCCAGGCGCTCCGCCGTGCGGGTGAAGTGCTCGGGCTGGGGGAGGGGGGCACGCTTGGCTTTGGGGGCCTGTGCGTGCCCGTTGTTGAGCAGCGTCACGGCCTCTTCCGTGGCGCGCACGGAAAGCCCCTCCGCCACGATCCGCTCGGCCAGATGCTCTTGATCCTCCTCGCCCGTTTTCAGGCCCATGAGGGCTCGCGCGTGGCCCGCGGAAAGCACCCCGGCGGCGACCTTGGACTGCACGGGGAGCGGCAAAGAAAGCAGGCGAATCGTGTTGGTGATCGTGGGACGGCTGCGCCCCAGGCGCTGCGCCAGTTGCTCCTGGGTGACCCCAAACTCCTCCAGAAGTTGCTTGTACGCCGCCCCCTCTTCCAATGGGTTGAGCTGTACGCGGTGGATATTCTCCAGCAGGGCGTCACGCAACATGTCGCCGTCATCGGTCTCGCGCACGATGGCCGGGATCACTCCCAGACCGGCCTTACTGGCCGCGCGCCAGCGGCGCTCGCCCATGATGATCTCGTAGCCGCTATCGTCCGCAGCGCGGCGCACCACGATCGGTTGGAGAAGCCCAAACTCCCTGATGGAGTGAACCAGCTCGTCCAAGGCCTCCTCGTCAAAGACCTGCCTAGGCTGCTTCTCGTTCGGCATGATCTCCCCGATGGGGATTTCCCGATAGGAGGCTCCAAAGTCATTACCCGGCGGGGGAGTGGCGGCCTCCCGCCTCCCCGCCTGGGCGATTAAGGGAGGGAGGCTCGAACGCCCAGATGTTTCACGTGAAACGCCCTCCCTCGCCGGAGAACCATCGGCCGCCGCGGAATCTTGCCCACGGCGGCGCGGCAGACCCGTTCCGATGATCGCGTCCGCCGCGGAATCAGAAAGCCGGGGCTTGGAGGGCCCCTGGGGAATCAAGGCGCCGAGGCCCCTACCCAAGCCGCCCTTGCGAGTTTCCTGCGAAGACAAATCGTTTACTCCCTTTCTTCCTGTGCGGCCCCGGCGGACGCGGCCCTCGCGCCTCCGGCCGGGTCGGTCGGGCCACCCTGCTCACTCTGATCTGCCAGACCTGCCAGGCGCTGGGCGGTCTGCGGGCTCACCCCGATCGGCCCCGTCCCCTCGGCGGGAACGTAATCCCCCCGCACAGCAAACTCCTCCGCGGCCGCCACGTACGCCATGGCCCCCCGCGAGGAGGGATCGTAGGCCAGCACGGGCATCCCATAGCCCGGGGCCTCGGATACCTTGACCGAACGCGGTATCACCGTCCGCAGGGTCACATCGCCAAAGTGCTCCTTGACCTCGCCCACCACTTGTTCCGAGAGTTTGGTGCGGGCGTCATACATCGTGAGCAGGATCGCGGAGATGTGCAGTTGCGGGTTGAGGTGCTGGCGGATCATGGAGATGTTATTGAGCAGCTGCCCCACCCCTTCCAGCGCGTAGTACTCGCACTGAATAGGTATGAGCACCTCCTCCACGAAGGTCATGGCGTTGATCGTCAGCAAACCGAGGGAGGGAGGGCAGTCAATAAATACAAAGTCAAAGCCCCACCGATCCAGGAACTCGCCCTTGAGGGCGTCGTAAAGCCGGTATTCGCGGCGCACCATGGATACCAGTTCGATCTCCGCCCCGGCGAGGTCGATGGTGGCGGGGATGCACAGGAGATTTTCGCTGTGCGGGGAGGCCTGAAGCGCCTCCTCCGGCGTCGCCTCTCCAATGAGCACCTCGTAACTCGATACCGTGCCCGCGCGATGCTCCACCCCCATCGCCGTGGAGGCGTTTCCCTGGGGGTCAAGGTCAATCACCAGGACCTTCAGCCCGCAGGCCGCCAGCCCGGCGGCGAGGTTCACCGAGGAGGTGGTCTTTCCCACCCCGCCCTTTTGATTGGCGATGGTGATCAGCCTCGGCTTCTCCGGCCTCGGCAGTGGTGACCGCCGCGGTATTGCCGAGGCACCGCCGCGGTAGTGCTGTTCGTTATCGACCATCGCGCACGCACGCCCCTTTTTCTCGTCGATCCTGTCCTTGATGATCCTGCATCATTCTCCTGGCTTCCTTGTTCCTGGGCAATCCTCATGACGGGTTGACATCACACCCCGCGAGGGCATTCCAGGAACCTCTCTGAGGCCTAACGTACCTTCGGTATCCGCACCACGGTGGAGGGTTCCGGCAGCAATTCGGTCCCCACCTGAATGACCTCGCCGCGTCCCCCTCCGGCCGCGCGAATCTGCCGTTCGTCTCTTTCCAATTCCTCGTGCACTGAGGCCCCCTTCATCGCTATCATCGCCCCCGTCTTACCCACCAGGGGCATCGACCACTGACATAGTTTACCCAAAGGAGCCACCGCGCGGGAGGTCACCACCTCGGCCTTACCCACCTTGGCACGCAAGGCCTTCTCCTCTGCGCGGCCACGCACCACCCGCGCGTTGCTCAACTCCAATTGCTCAATCACCTCGCCTAGATACACCGAGCGTTTAAGCAGGGGTTCCACCAAGGTGATCCGCAGATCGGGACGCGCTAGAGCTAAGGGGATGCCGGGGAGCCCCGCGCCCGATCCCACATCAATCACGGAGGCCTCCTCCGGCATTACCTCGCCGATCACCGCACAATTAAGCACGTGCCGATCCCACAGGCGCGGCACCTCGCGTGGGCCAATGAAACCTCGTTGCGATCCCACCGTGGCCAGGGAGAGGTGATAGGCCACCGCTTTTTCTACATTCTCACCAAAGATCCGCTCGGCGGCGGGCGGTGGCGCGGGAAAATCGCTTGGTTTCACGTGAAACATCCTTGCTCTCGTGCTTGGGTCGTGCAGATTCCGTAGGTGGACGTCACCGCCCGTCGGTGGCCGAACATCTTTTCTAGATTGCCCTTACCAAGCACAATCGCAGGAAAGATGCCGATGACTGGCGCACCCGGGTCATCGTGATCCTCGGGCTAACCAACCGTCCATCAACGGCCACCGGTCAATGAGAAAAGACTATCAGCCGCACGAGTCAGCGCCCGCCACCTCAACGAGGTCACGGGCGTCGGACTAGGTTGAACTTCTGCCTGTGGCTCTACCCCTTCACTCACTCCACGGTGAAGCGATACCCCGCGACAAACAAAGACAGATCGTGACACACAACGGCGCAGGACAGGGAAGTAAAAGCAAAGCGGCGGCCTCAACAAAAGACCGCCGCTTGGAAGAACCTGGAGGAACAGAAGAACTATCCTCTCTTGCCTCTCTTCTTCGGATTATTGGGCTTCACGCCGGGCTTGGGGGCCGTCGCCCGCTTGGCCTCCTTGATGGCTGCTTCCTCGGCCTCTTCCTCCCTGTCGAGCTTGCTAAAGATGTAGCGGTTCTGGAAGAAGGTCCACAGGTTATTGGCCACCATGTAGAAGAGCAGCCCGATGTGCCAGATAAAGCCGGTGAACAGGATCGTGGCGGGCATGACCCAAAGCATCATGCGGTTCATCATGTTCATCTGCATGGCCGCCTGCTCGGAGGCCGGGGCCTGCTGCTTCCCGGAGGCACGACGGGCCTCCTGGCGCTCCACGGAAAGACGAGCGTTAAAGTGCGTTCCCAGCACGATCATGATGATGAGCGGGGCCGCCACGGCGATGATCGTTCCCCGGGTGAGGCCTTCCGCGTTGGGGAAGGCGGCAAACATCTCCGAGGGCATGCTGATGTATGCGGACAGCGGCACACCAAAAAGATTAGAGTCCAGGAAGGACTGCACATCTTCGGCGCTGAAGATGTAGTTGGGGGTAAGGCGGTTTTGTTCCACCGTCAGCCCCACGTCGCTGCCCGTGCGGTTGAAGGAGCGCAGCACGTGGAACAGACCAATGAACACGGGGAACTGCGCCAGCACCGGCAGGCAGCCGGCGAGGGGATTCACGCCCATCTCCTTTTGGAGCTTGCGGGTTTCCTCCATCATTTTCTGCTGGTCATTCTTATATTTTTCTCGAATGGCCTGCATCTGCGGGGCGAACTTCTGCATTTTTACCGTGGACCGCATTTGGTTCACCATCGGCTTAAACAGCAAAAGACGCAGCGTAAAGGTTAGGAACATGATCGCCAGAATCCACGCCACCGCGGAATCCGCCCCGAAGGGATAGGCGAAAATCTTGTGCCAGAACCACAGGACCGCAGAAATCGGCCAGTAAATGAAGTTGAGCACTGTACGTCCAAACTCCTGGTGTGGTTGGTGATTGTAGGAAACAGGCGCTCCGTGCCCAAGTTATCCCCGCGTGCCGTGCCCCCACACATAGGAAGGAACGGGATCGTATCCTCCAGGATGCCAGGGGCCACACTTGGATAACCGGGCGCAACTCAAAAGCGCGCCGCGCCATGCCCCGTGACTCCTGCAAGCCTCCAGGGCATAAGCGCTGCAACTTGGTTCGAAGCGGCAGGTTGAACCCATTTTAAGGGGTGAAAGATAGATTTGGTAAAAGCGCACCGCACCGATGAGGATTCGCGCGGCCACGGAGCTTTGCTTATCGACGCCCCCGTGATCCCGCTTTTCCATCCGCCTCGGCGGCTCAGCGTCCCTCATCGCGCACCCGGCTGTGGAATTTCCCGGGCTTCCTGAGCTTTCCGTGCTGCCTTTTTCCAGGCCTTGCGAATATCCCGCTCCAGAACCTCAGAACTTGCCTCTCCGGCGGCGGGTAGGGCTCGCACTACCACCTGAGTGCGCGGATTCATCTCCGCCGCTAGGTTAAGGCAGATATGACGAAGCCGTCGGGAAACGCGGTGACGAGCCACAGCGTTCCCAACGGCCTTAGATACCACAAGCCCAAAGCGGGGGCCGCCTACTCGAGCGATCTCCCCACTGGGTTCCCCCTCCCAGACGTGGAGAACCACAGTGCGGCTTCCCACACGCCACCCCAGGCTTATGGTGTGCCGAAATTGCCTGGACGAGGTCAGCTTATGCTTCGCGGGAAGCACCCCGACGAACCTTAAGCGGTGAGCTTGGCGCGGCCCTTACGGCGACGAGCCGCCACGATGGCGCGACCGGCGCGGGTGCGCATACGGGTGCGGAAGCCGTGCTTGCGCGAACGACGACGGTTATTGGGCTGGAAAGTGCGCTTACCTTTTGCCACTTTTCATTCTCCTCAAGTATGTGCATGTCGGCCGACGGCTTCGCGCCACCCACCGGGCTTTCATCGGCCAACCTGTTGGTTGGTTCCTGAGAGACAGCCGCCGGAATTGTTGTCCAGGGTTAACCCCTGCTCCGGCCGCCGTACACAGCGTCGCACTCCTGCCTACGGCGCACAGCCATGTCTGGTTGCGCGCGCAAACATGATCGGCGCGTGTCGCTCTCACTTAGGTACATGCGCAGGGCTGGGTGTGCCTCCACGGATGTAACAGACGAATAAAGGATACGCGAGCGCTCAACCCCGGAACAAATCGACGTGTCACCTTATCGCCCGATCTATCAGGTACCCCCGGAATCACATTCTTCGTATTTTCGGTTCTGCGCTCTTCCCACCCGGACTCACCAGCGGGAAAACATGTCATTCTTCGGCCGCCCTCGACTCCCCGAAAGTTGGCTCTTTTGTACCTAGACAATTCCACAGGGAAGCGTGTAGAAGTGGATCGGCAATCACAGTTTTCACACCTGAGGAAAGCTCACCCCTGTGGATAACTCTCAACCTCACCTTGAGAGAATGCAGCTCAGACCTAAAAATACCTGGTCAGAGAGCTTCTTCGCCGGGGTGTCGCTATTCACAGGGGCGAGGATAGGCTGTGGATAACCCCATGACGTAGAGTTATCCACAGGTGTGAGTAACTATGTGGAAGACCAGGGCACGGCACCATTCGGCTTGTGGAGGAAGCGGTGAATGACAAGTTTCCTCCATCAACAGCCGCACCCCACTTACGTATGAAGATAGAAGCTTAAGTGGGTGCTTCCACCCGTTTACTCACAAGAATTTTGACGGTTACTAGAGGCACCAAAGGATAAGAACACCAGTGACAGACGACGCCGCGGCGCTGCACCACACCTGGCATGAGGTACTAGCGGAGCTACTCCGCCAAGCGGAGCTTCCCGATTCCGCCATCCCCACGCTCACCGCCCGCCAACAGGCATTCTTGAATCTGGCCAAGCCCATCACCATCGTTCAGGGCTATGTGCTCCTTGCTGTGCCACATAAGATGGCCAAGGACGTGGTGGAAAATGAGCTGGGCCAGTACATCACCCAGGTATTCTCCGAGCGCATGAGCCAACCCTGTGGCCTGGCGGTCAGCATTGACCCGCAGCGAGCAGGGGAAGCCACCGCTCCTTCCGCTTCTCAGGCCCCTGCACCTGCGGCGCAGCCCCCTCAGCAGGAGCCCGCACCCACCCCCCAGGCCTTCGAGCCGTATTACCGCAGCAGCCAGGAATGGCAAACCAGTCATGCCCCGGCGCAGCCTCCGCAAACCGAGGCCGCGCACCACGCCCTCCACACCTCTATGGACCCCACTCAATCCACGCAGCCGCTCACCGGTCAGCGGCTCCCTCGGGAAACCCCGGCGCATAACCCCAACAAAGAAAATTCCCTTAACCCTAAATATACCTTTGAATCCTTTGTGATCGGTTCCTCCAACCGTTTCGCTAATGGTGCCGCCGTGGCCGTCGCGGAAAATCCCGCGCAGGCTTATAATCCCCTCTTCATTTCCGGCGGCTCCGGGCTGGGTAAAACCCATCTTCTCCACGCCGCCGGAAATTATGCCAAGGCCCTTCAACCCACCTTAAGAATCAAATACGTTTCCAGCGAAGAGTTCACCAACGATTATATTAACTCCGTTCGTGATGACCGCCAGGAATCTTTTAAGCGCCGTTATCGCAATCTCGATATTCTCATGGTGGACGATATTCAGTTCCTCCAGGGTAAGGAGGGAACCCAGGAGGAGTTCTTCCACACCTTCAACGCATTACACCAGGCAGAGAAGCAGATCATCCTTTCCTCGGATCGTCCCCCCAAGGAGCTCACCACGCTGGAGGATCGCCTGCGCACCCGCTTCCAGGCCGGCCTGATAGCGGATATTCAGCCGCCGGATTTGGAAACCCGCATCGCCATCTTGATGAAAAAAGCGGCGGCTGACGGTACCCGCGTGGATCGCTCCGTCTTGGAGCTTATCGCCTCCCGATTCGAGTCCTCGATCCGCGAGCTAGAGGGCGCTCTCATTCGCGTTTCCGCGTATTCCTCCCTCACGAATGAGCCGATTGACATGCACATGGCGGAAATTGCTCTCCGCGATATTCTTCCCGAGGCCGCCGATGTGGAAATAACCCCCACCACCATCATTGAGGTCACGGCGGAATACTTTGGCATCACCACGGAGGCCCTGTGTGGTGTGGGTAAAACCCGCGCGGTGGCTCATGCCCGCCAGCTCGCCATGTATTTGTGCCGGGAACTCACTGATCTTTCTTTGCCGCGCATTGGAGCCCAGTTCGGCGGCAAGGATCACACCACCGTCATGTATGCGGATCGCAAGATCCGCAAGGAGATGCAGGAAAAGCGGGATACGTACGACGAGATCCAGCAGCTCACCCAAACCATCAAGTCCAGGGGACGCGGCATCTAGATGGCAAACATGCCGTAGCGCCAGTTGTAGGGCCGCCGGGCCACAAACTACAGCCTGATTCATCGCAGCTTCACCCTGCCCGCAAGATCCGCATGATGGCGGCGTAGCGTCATCGCGGCCTCTCGCCGGAGAATCCCCACCGCGTCTCCGTCAACATCAAGAAGCCCAAGAAACCAGCACCGAGCGCCGGTTTCCGGCTTCACCCCTCCCCAAATTACCCCGCTAGCAGCATCATCAGCGGCTCTGTTCAACCCTGTCCACAGTTTCCACAGATTTATCCACACCCATGTAATTACAAGAATGTAACTCCATGACGTTCATCACCTTGACACCCACTACACCCCCGCTCAGCCATGTGGATAACACCCCTGAGCACTGTGAATGATCTGTGTACAAACAAGCCCTAGGTGGGGATAGATCCCGCCGGGCCCAAGTTATCCACACCCACCCCTGTTTTTCCACAGCCCCTCCACATCTCGGTTCACACCCCGGAATCACGGCGTTACCTTGTTATTTGAGGCCTCATCCACAGAGTGCACAGGACTTACTGCTGTTGCTCTTTCATTTCTTGTAATTACCTAGAGGAAAGAGGGGGTGTGAGGAAATGACACGAATCCTCCGCGTGGCGGGGCACCGAGCGGCGCCGAAGCGCCGCGCCTGGAATGACAAAACTTGCCCCTCCGGGGGAGTGTCCCGGTACTTTGGAGATGTTGTTATTTACCGCGCGGGATCGTGTGATGCGCCTACACGTCCACCCGAATCACACGTTGTGGTCAAGGAGCTGAGAAAACATGGAATCAGAGCAGGTTTCCTTCCGAGTAGCCAAGGATGACCTCGGGGATGCCGTGGCGTGGGTGGCACGTAATTTGCCCTCTAAGCCGGCCCAGCCTGTGCTGCGCGCATTGGTGATTCACGCGGACGAGGATGGCCTGGAACTGGCGGGCTTTGATTATGAGATTTCCACCCGCGTTCGGTTATCCGCCGAGGTGATGAGTCCTGGACGGATCGCCGTGGCGGGCAAACTCATCGCGGAGATCGTCGGTAGCCTGCCTAATAAGCAAGTGGACATGACGGTGGAGGGCTCCAAGGTGCTGATGACCTGCGGCCAGGCTCGCTTCGAGCTTCCCCTGATTCCGTTGGACGATTATCCTCAGCTGCCCACCTTGCCGGAAGTCACCGGCACCATTGACCCGAGGTTGTTCACGGAGGCCGTCACGCAGGTTGCCGCAGCCGCGGGTAAGGATGACACGGTTCCTATGCTCACCGGCGTGAACATGAAGGCCGCGGGCAAGGATATGACGCTCACGGCCACGGATCGCTTCCGGTTGGCGCTGCGCAAGCTGGAGTGGAATCCCACGGCGCAGGACGTGGAGGTTAATCTTCTGATCCCGGCTAAGACCCTCCTGGATAACGCGCGCACCCTGGACGCGCAGCGTGGCGATCCCATTGACTTCGCCGTGGGCACGGAGGATCAGGTGGGCCGGGAGGGCCTGTTTGGTATTCACACCGATAATCGGGAGACCACCACCCGCCTGCTTGACGCCGAGTTTCCTAACGTGCAACCCCTATTGCCGAAGAATCACACCTCCATGGCCCTGGTGGAGATCGCCCCCTTGCAGGAGGCCATTCGCCGCGTTTCCTTGGTCACGGATCGCAATGCGCAGATCCGCATGCAGTTCTCCGAGGGGCAGGTGATTCTCTCCGCCGGCGGCAATGATTCCGGCCACGCGGAGGAGGTGGTTTCCTGTGCTTTCCAGGGAGCCGAGGAACTTCTCATCGCCTTCAATCCTGGTTATCTCAAGGACGGTTTGGCGGTGGTGAACACGGAGCGTGTGGTTTTTGGCTTCACGGAGCCCTCCCGCCCCGCCATTATGATCCCGGAACCGGAGGAGATGCCGCAGCGCAACGAGGAGGGGGTTTTTCCTACGCCGGATACGTATTTCACCTACCTACTCATGCCGGTGCGCCTGCCACAGTAGGAACATCGCAGGAAAGATGTAGGGGAGAGAGGAACCACCGAGTACGGCGCCGTACTCGATGGAGGATAAGGCCGGTGCGGGGAGATCACCCGTCTGTGCAGTCAGCCACGTTAAGCAGGGCATACGAGGGGAGGATCGGAAGAAGATGTACTTATCCGAATTGTCCTTGCGGGATTTTCGCTCCTGGCCGCAGTTATCCTTGGGCCTCCAGCCCGGGGTCACGCTCTTTGTGGGCCGCAATGGCTTTGGCAAGACCAACATCGTGGAGGCCGTGGGGTATCTGGCACATTTATCCTCCCACCGGGTCAGCCAGGATGCCCCGCTGGTGCGGGTGGGTGCGGGGAGCGCCCGGGTCTCGGTCACCGCGATCAATCAGGGGCGTGAACTCACCGCTCACGTGTTGATTAAGCCCCATGCGGCCAATCAGGCGCAGATCAATCGCACTCGCCTTAAAAGCCCTCGGGAGATTCTGGGTGTGGTGCGCACAGTGCTTTTCGCGCCCGAGGATTTGGCCCTTGTGCGCGGGGAACCTGCGGAACGACGCCGCTATATGGATGCCATCATTGCCACTCGCTCGCCGCGCCTGGCGGGGGTGAAGGCGGACTACGACAAGGTGTTAAAGCAGCGTAATGCTTTATTAAAGTCCGCGCAGCACGCGCTGCGCCGGGGCTATTCCTCGGAGGAGGGTGCGGCGGCCCTCGGTACGTTGGACGCCTGGGACGGCCACCTGGCCTATCTGGGTTCGCAGCTCATCGTGGCCCGCCAGGAGTTGGTGCGTCGTCTTAACGTGGAGGTTCATGAGGCCTATGCCTCTTTAGCCCCGGAATCGCGTCCGGCAGCCTTGCGCTATCGGTGTTCGGTATCCCTGCCTGCGAGCACCAAGCGCACCAATCACATCGAGCACGCTGAACATAGCGAAAGTTCAGAACATGGCGTACAGATGACGCAAGCATCGGGCTGCCCAGAGCGGGAGACCTCCGGCACCCCCGAAGAATCAGGTACCACGGGCACGGGGGACACACATCCTCCCCTCGCCTCGGCAGTGCCTCGGTTGGGGCCACCCCATGCGGTGAACGCGGGGCAGAAACAGGGGTCCCCGGACGGGAATCGGCGCGAGGTGATTGAGGCTGCCATGCTTGCGGAACTTGGGGCTAAGCGTCAGCGTGAGATTGAGCGCGGTATGTCCCTGGTGGGTCCGCACCGCGATGACCTGGAGTTGTTGTTGGGCCAACAGCCCGCCAAGGGCTTTGCCAGCCACGGGGAAACCTGGTCTTTCGCCATCGCGCTGCGTTTTGGTGAGTTCTCTTTGTTGCGTAGCGAGGGCTCGGATCCGATCCTCATTCTCGATGATGTTTTTGCCGAGCTCGATGCCAAGCGTCGGATCAAACTGGTGGATCTCGCCACGCAGGCGGAGCAGGTGCTGATTACGGCGGCGGTGGACGAGGATCTGCCGGAGAATCTCAGCCGCAAGGTGGTGGCGAGCCACCGCATTGAGGTACGCGCAGCGGGGAAAGAAGAATCTAACCACCAGGCCCCGCAGCGGTACTCCGTACTAGCCCCGAGTTCTCCCGAAGCCCCCGACCACGCGAAACTGATCACCGATCTTGCTCAAAAACCCGCCGACACCGGAGGAACCACATCCAGCGAGGGCGCGGACGCCACCCAGGGAGCCGAGCATGCCTAGCGGAAGTCCGAGCGGTACCAGCGATCCCATCGGGCAGGCCTTTGCGGCTATGCGCAGCGCGGCGCTTAAGCGCAATGGCTCGGTGCCCGATTTATCCCTGCAACGGGGCCGGGGCGCGGGAGACAAAGGCAGCACAGTACATAGGGGCAATATCCTCGGCGATCTTCAGGAACCCGGTGGCGAAGGGAACGAGAGGCAGGTGCGAGTACCGGGGCTGAGCGGAGACTCCCAGGGCCAGAAAACCACTCAGAAATCACCACGCGCGGGGGGTCGCAGGCGGCGCGGTATTCCCACGGGCCCGGACGGGCGCAGGCTCCCGCGGCGTCGGGACGTCGATACGCTGGGGAGCATCGTGAGCCGGGAGATCCGTCATCGCGGGTGGACGCGCGAGATCGCCGGCGGGTGGGTGACGGGCCATTGGCCGGAGTTGGTGGGGGAGAAGATCGCCGCGCACACCACGGTGGAGATGTTGAAGGGAAGCACGTTGTTCATTTCCTGCGATTCCACCGCCTGGGCCACGAATCTGCGCATGATGCAGCGTGAGATTCTGCGTACTATCGCCGCCAAGGTGGGGCCGGATGGGATCACGAAGTTGAAGATTTTTGGCCCCAAGGCTCCCTCGTGGCGTCATGGTGCGCTGCACGTCGCGGGCCGGGGTCCCCGCGATACCTACGGGTAGCCGTCATTCTCACGCGGGGGTGACTACCACGCAGGCGGACGAGAAAGCCGCTTCAACGCATTGATGGTGTGGTTCCGGGGCGGGGTACGTGCGTGTAGAATGAAACGGTCTAGAACCCTTTCAATGCGAGGAGTGCACGTTTCACGTGGCTACCACCGAACACGAATATGGCGCCTCATCCATCACGATCCTTGAGGGGCTTGAAGCCGTCCGCAAGCGGCCGGGCATGTACATCGGCTCCACGGGCACCCGCGGCCTGCACCACCTGGTGTGGGAGGTCGTGGATAACTCCGTGGACGAGGCGATGGCAGGTTACGCCACCAAGGTGGATGTAACCCTGCTTGCCGATGGCGGCGTCCAGGTCGTCGATGATGGTCGCGGTATTCCCGTGGAGATGCACGCCTCCGGCATACCCACCGTCCAGGTGGTGATGACGCAGCTACACGCCGGCGGCAAGTTTGATTCCGATTCCTACGCGGTTTCCGGTGGCTTGCACGGCGTGGGTATTTCCGTGGTGAATGCCCTGTCCACCCGCGTCGAGGCCAAGATCAAGCGCGATGGCAAGCACTGGGAGCAGAACTTCACCAACGCCATCCCCGAGGATCTCATCGAGGGCGGCAACGCTCGCGGAACCGGCACCTCCATTCGCTTCTGGCCGGACGCGGAGATCTTTGAGACCACCACCTTTGACTATGAGACGATCTCGCGTCGCCTCCAGGAGATGGCCTTCCTGAACAAGGGCCTCACCATCACGCTTACCGACGAGCGCGCCACCGCCGAGGAGGTAGAGCTTGAGGCGCTCGCGGAGGCGGGGGAGAACGCCACCTCCCTGGAAGACATTGATTCGGCTGCCGACGCCGCCCGCGACGGGGAAGAGGATTCCGCGTCCAAGAAGCGGGAGAAGAAGCGCGTATTCCATTACCCCAATGGGCTAGAGGATTACGTTAACCACCTCAACAAGTCCAAGAACCCCATCCACCCCTCCATTATCTCCTTCGATGCCAAGGGTGATGATCACGAGGTGGAGTTGGCCATGCAGTGGTCCTCCGGCTTTAACCAGTCGGTACACACCTTTGCCAACACCATCAACACCATCGAGGGCGGCACGCACGAGGAGGGTTTCCGTTCCGCGCTGACCTCCCTGATGAACAAGTACGCCCGCGAGCACAACATGCTCAAGGCTAAGGACAGCAACCTCACCGGCGAGGATTGTCGCGAGGGTCTGGCGGCCGTGATCTCCGTGCGGGTGGGCGATCCGCAGTTTGAGGGACAGACCAAGACCAAGCTGGGTAACACGGAGGTGCGCTCCTTTGTCCAGCGCATGACCAACGAGCACGTGGGGCACTGGCTGGAGGCTAATCCCGCGGAGGCCAAGGCGATCGTGAACAAGGCGATCTCCTCCTCCCAGGCGCGTCAGGCGGCGCGCAGGGCTCGGGAGATGGTGCGCCGCAAGTCCGCCGGCGATATGGGTGGTTTGCCCGGCAAGTTGGCGGATTGCCGCTCCAAGGATCCGATGAAATCCGAGCTCTATATCGTGGAGGGTGATTCCGCCGGTGGTTCCGCCAAGGGCGGCCGCGATTCCATGTATCAGGCGATTTTGCCGCTGCGCGGCAAGATCTTGAACGTGGAGAAGGCCCGCCTGGATAAGGTGCTGAAGAACGCCGAGGTGCAGGCCATCATCACCGCCCTGGGCACGGGTGTGCACGATGAGTTTGATATTTCCAAGCTGCGCTACCACAAGATCGTGCTCATGGCGGACGCGGACGTAGATGGCCAGCACATCGCCACCCTACTGCTCACGCTTCTGTTCCGGTTCATGCCGCAGTTGGTGGAGGAGGGCCACGTGTACCTCGCTAATCCGCCGCTGTACAAGCTGAAGTGGCAAAAGGGAGAGCCGGGTTATGCCTTCTCCGATGCCGAGCGCGATGAGCAGTTGGCCGAGGGCCTGGATAAGGGCCGGAAGATCAACAAGGATGACGGCATTCAGCGGTACAAGGGTCTGGGTGAGATGAATCCCAGCGAGTTGTGGGAGACCACCCTCGATCCCACCACCCGTATCCTGCGCCGGGTGGATCTTCATGATGCTCAGCGTGCCGACGAGCTCTTCTCCGTGCTCATGGGCGATGACGTGGTGGCCCGTCGCTCGTTTATCACCCGCAACGCCAAGGACGTGCGTTTCCTCGACGTGTAGCGGACGTATAGCGGCGTCGTTAAGCGCGGGGGCCCAGACGGGCCAGGAGTTCGTCCCGCTCATCGCAGGAGAACTCCACCCGCCGCACGGGAATCTCTCCGAGTAAGAGATCGCGGGCCACCACCGGCTCCGCCAATTCCACCACGGTGTTTACCTGGTTGAGCACCGGAAGGCGGCACAGTCCCGCCTCATCCACGCTAATGCTTGCCCCATCTCCGGGCCGTTGGGCACCGGAGCGGGCGATGAGATTCCGGGGAATTACCAGTTCAAAGCGATGCCCGGAGCGCAGCGTCAGGTTTTCCTCGGTGAGGCTATGCGGCCGGTGGCGCTGGCTGGCGTAGAATCCCAGCAGCACCCACAGGCCGTAGAGGCTCAGCACCGCGAGGATTATTCGCCACCCTGTGTTAGTCAGGAGCATGTGTACCACGGCTATTTCCACGATCACCAGGGCGCTGATCGCCCACACGATGATGCGCAGCGGCCCGGCATATCCAAAGGCGGTGCCCCGGGGTTGTTTGCGCAGAAAGCCACCGAGCATGAGTACCTCGGATACCCAATAACTCAATGCCTTGCGCGGTATTCCAAAGCGGGTGGCGGTGCGGTCAATGGCTCGAATCCAATTGCGTTCCTTTTTCGCGGTAAGTAGGAGCGAGGACAGCGGGAGAGCAAGGGCAAGAAGCAGTACCCCGAGGATGAGGAAGAAAAGCCACGTGGGCGGGGAATGGGAGGTCAGGGTGAGGGTGACCAGCAGAACCTCACCGGCGATGGCCCCCAGGAGGATCGAGCGGAATAAGGCCTTCATGGTGCCAAGTGTACGGTGGGCCTCATGACGCTATTACCAGCCGATATACCCACGGATCTCTGGATCGGGGCGCGGCAGCGCCCGGCCACGGGTGGCGCGACATTTGAGGTGCACGACCCCGCAACCGGGGAGGTTCTCACCCGGGTTGCGGACGCCTCTGCGCCCGACGCCCTCGCGGCTCTCGACGCCGCTGTGACCGCGCAGCAGCGGTGGGCGGAGGTATCGCCTCGGGAAAAGTCCCAGGTTCTCGGCCGGATCTTCCGGGGCGTTGAGCAGCGTGGGGAGGACTTCGCTCGCGTGATGACGCTAGAGATGGGTAAGCCCCTGGCGGAATCCCGCGGGGAGGTGGCCTATGGCAACGAGTACTTCCGCTGGTTTGCGGAGGAGGCAGTGCGGTGGCCCGGTCGCTTCCAGCAGGCTCCCGCCGGAAACGGATCAATCTTGGTCACGCGCGCGCCCGTCGGCCCGGTTTTGGCCATCACCCCGTGGAACTTCCCGCTGGCGATGGCCACACGCAAGATTGCCCCGGCCCTGGCGGCCGGCTGCCCGATCATCGTGAAGCCGGCCAAGGAAACCCCCTTGACCATGCTGCTACTGGGGGATGTGTTGCGTGAGGCGCTGCCTGCGGAATGCTCCGGCCTGGTCTCCATCCTTCCCACCACCGATTCCTCGGGGGTGTCCTCCACACTCATGGCGGATAAGCGGCTACGCAAGATCACGTTTACCGGCTCCACCGGGGTGGGCAAGCACCTGGTCAGGCAGTCCGCGGAGAACCTGCTGCGCACCTCCATGGAGTTAGGCGGCAACGCGGCCTTCGTGGTGGCGGAGGACGCGGACATGGACCTTACTATCGACGCCGCCATGCAGGCCAAGATGCGCAACGGTGGGGAGGCATGCATCGCAGCCAATCGTTTCCTGGTGCACGAGGCGGTAGCGGAGGAGTTCAGCCGGAGGCTGAGCGCAAGAATGGCGGCGATCCGGTGTGGACATGGCCTAGAGGAGGGGGTAAATCTGGGCCCCATGATTACGCGCGAACAGCGCGATAAGGTGGCTGAGCTGGTACGCGAGGCCGTGGACATGGGAGCCAGGGTGACCACGGGTGGGGAGATTCCTGATCGCTCAGGCTGGTTTTACCCGGCCACCGTGGTGGTGGATATTCCCGAGGACGCGCGGATTCTGCATGAGGAGATCTTTGGACCAGTGGCCACGGTGAGCACCTTTGCCACGCTGGAGGAGGGGGTGGCGCTGGCTAATAACACCGATTTTGGACTGGCCGCGTATGGTTTTAGCCGCAGCCTGGACACGGCCCGGTACCTCGCGGAGAATCTCCGGGCGGGCATGGTGGGGATCAACAGGGGCGTGATCTCGGATCCCGCCGCCCCCTTCGGGGGTATCAAGGAGTCCGGTTTCGGCCGTGAGGGCGGCATCGAGGGGATAGAGGAATACCTGGATACGCGGTATATTGCGGTCTAGGCCGCGTGCTTTTCCAGGATCGCGCCTAGTTCGGGCAGGGTGGGTTCAATGATGGTGCTCGCCTTGCCGCGTAGGGCGGAATAGGCGGTTCCCAGCGGCCCGCCCAGTTTTTCGGCGTGGCGGTCGGCCACGGCGAGGAGCGCATCAATGGCCCGCGAGGAGTGGGACTCCAAGTGTGTACCAAAGCCCTGTGCGGTGGAGTCCGCATATTCCTGCCACAGCGGGGTGAGGGCCTCCACCACGTCCGGCAGGAGGCGGGAGACCCCGCGCGGGACGATTTCAGAATCTATCTTGCGGGCGGCCTTCAGGCCGGTTTTGAGGGTGATGCCGGTCATTCCTGATTGGCTCCGGGCCACCTTTTCCGCGAAGGCGGCGAGTTCCGCGATGGCCGTGGAACGCTGGGGATCATCAAGAATGGAGTGCAGGGTGGTCATGGGTGCTCCTGAATGTGCGAGGAAAGAAAAAGGCGATTCCCACGGTTAGCATTCCTATAGTGGGGAATATCAACAACGGAAATCGCTATAGGTTGCGGCTCTTCCGCCACAGCAAATGTCACAAAATTAACTGCAACCACAACAACCTCAATTCTACTCAAATAGCGCACCGGGAACAAGCGTAGGCATGAAAAAACCGCCGCGCTCGGCGCGGCGGTCGTTCCTGAAAGAGGAAGCTTACTTCACCGTGGCGGTAAAGCGAACGGACTCGGTGGAACCGTCGATGTACTTCACGATCACCGGGATGAAGAGCTTGGAGCCCTTCACCGTACCGGCCGGAGCCGTCACAGTGGCGGTACCGTCTTCGGCCACGTCCACGGTCCAATCGGTATCCTCGGTGGTCGGGGCGATGTATCGGGTGCCCTCGGGCACGGAACCGCTCTGCTTGACCTCCACGGACTCACCTGCGGCAAGCTCCACGTCCTCGTAGGCCGGAGCGTTCTCCTGGGCCTCGGCCATCGGGTTCTCCGGGGCGCCCACGGTGGCGTGGAAAACCACATAGGCGGTGGAGCCGTCGGAGTAGGTGACCTTGATGGGAACCCACACGCCGGTGCCGCGCTTGGCCTCGCCGGCCTTCACGGTCAGTTCGCCGGAGGCAGAATCAATGGCAAAGTCCAGGCCCGCGTAGGACTCGTGAACCAACTCGAAGGTGGCGTCCTTCAGTTCGCCGCCCTCGACGGTGATCTCCTGGGTGGCCTCGCCGCCGAAGGGAACCTCAAAGTCCTCGTAGCTCAGCTCCAGGTTCTTGCTGGGGGAATCCTCGGAGGCCACGGCCTTCACGGGAACCTTGTACTCCTGGGTGGTGCCGTCGGGGAACACGGCGATCAGGCCCATCGTCCAGGTGCGGCCGATCTTGGCGTCCTCCGGCAGGGTGGCGGTGACCGCGCCCTTATCGTCCACCTTGAAGGTCCAGCCGTCCGAGTTCTTCTCGTTCATCACGAACTCGGTGCCTTCGGGGATCTCGCCCTCCACGGTGGGCTCGATGGTGGCGGAATCGCCGGGAGCGATCTCGGTGAACTCCTCCGGGTAGGTGAAGGTCACCCCCTCGTTCTGGGAGGTCTCGCCCTTGACCACGGTAGCCACTACGTCGATCTGCGTGATGGTCCTGGTGCCGCTCACCAGGATCGGCAGGGTCAGGGTGGAGCCAGGACGGCGGCTCTCCTCGGCCTTGATGGTCAGCTTGCCGGTCTTTTCATCGACCTTGTACTCCCAGCCGTCCACCTTCTCCTCGGGGGCGATGAACTTTGCGTTGGCGGGAACGGTGCCCTCGACCTCGAACTCCTGCTCGGTGTTCCAGGGGATCTCCACCTTGTTATCGGTGCCGTAGCTCAGGGAAACCGTGGCGCTCTCGGCGGTGGTGGTGGCCCGGGGGGTGGTTTCCTCGGCGACCTCGGCGGCCTCATCGGTCAGGTCGGCCTCTGCGGCCTCCGTGACCTCAACGGTGGGTACTTCCTCGTCCTCGGCAAAAGCGAGGGGGGTGGCAAAGGCCGAGCCAGCCAGCGCAAAGGAAATGGCGGCGGCGGAAACGCGCTTGCGCATATACTTCTTCCTTGTGGGTCGAATTAAAGAGTCAAATGTGCTGTAGAGAATACTAAACGTCAGACCTGCACTTGTCACGCCGGGAGAGGGGCTCGGTGTTGAGATCCTGCACAATATCCGCTACCACGTGGGAAAACACATCGTTGTTATGCGTGAGCGGGCGCAGTGCGCGGATATGGTCTTGCACGTCCCTGGTCATCTGCGTGATGTGATGGTGTAAAGGTACTCCGTGCAGACGCGCGTTCGTGATGGCCGCGCAGGAGGCCAGGGCGGCATAGCTGCGTATGCGGGAATCGGTATGTGCGCACACTTCGTCTGCCACGCGCACCATCTGCTCGAAGCTCAGGCCCCTCATGGGTGCAGGCGCCGTTCCGCGTCCAGGTATTCCCGCAGCGATTGCCGCGCGAGGTGGGCCACGTGGGCGTCGTCAAGCAATCTTGTGGCGGCGGCGAGGATGGCGCGGGTGGCGGCCTCCTGTTTGCTGCAATCCTGGGCACGAGCGAGCAGGCTGAGGGCGCGGTCTTGTTCATCGGTGAGTCGCAACGTCATGGCCACGGTATCAAGATGATACCGGGTGGGGGTGAGAATAGGCGCAGAAGGGCCGCTGGGCACTAAACTGGGGCGTTGAACGATCTTCCCTAAGAAAAGGTGAGTATGAGCGACGATCTCTTTGATCGCGTCCATCCCATCGACATCAATGAGGAAATGCAGTCGAGTTATATCGACTACGCGATGTCGGTGATCGTGGGACGCGCCCTGCCCGAGGTGCGTGACGGCCTCAAGCCCGTGCACCGCCGCATTCTTTACGCGATGTTTGACTCCGGGTACCGCCCGGAGCGTGGCTACGTGAAGTCCGCGCGC
Source organism: Corynebacterium oculi (assembly GCF_001412105.1). GTDB lineage: Bacteria > Actinomycetota > Actinomycetes > Mycobacteriales > Mycobacteriaceae > Corynebacterium > Corynebacterium oculi. The sequence continues at coordinate 627,743 of NZ_LKST01000002.1, read as the reverse complement.
CCCGTCTCGGACACGATGGGTCAGTTCCACCCGCACGGCGATAGCGCGATTTATGACACCCTGGTGCGCCTCGCCCAAAGCTGGAACATGCGCTACCCGCTGGTGGACGGCCAGGGTAACTTCGGCTCCCGAGGCAACGACGGCCCCGCCGCCATGCGCTATACGGAGTGCAAGCTCACGCCGCTGGCGATGGAGATGGTGCGCGACATTCGGGAGAATGCCGTGGACTTCTCCCCGAACTATGACGACAAGACGATGGAACCGGACGTGCTTCCCTCGCGCGTGCCTAACCTGCTGATGAACGGTTCCGGCGGTATTGCCGTGGGCATGGCCACCAACATTCCCCCGCACAACCTCAACGAGCTGGCCGAGGCGATCTACTGGCTGCTGGAAAACCCGGAGGCTGGGGAGAAGGAGGCCCTGGAGGCGTGCATGAGGCACGTCAAGGGGCCGGATTTCCCCACCGCGGGGCTCATCGTGGGTGACCAAGGCATCAAGGACGCCTACACCACGGGGCGCGGCTCGATCCGCATGCGCGGCGTGACCAGCATCGAGGAGCAGGGCAACCGCCAGACCATCGTGATTACGGAACTTCCGTACCAGGTCAATCCCGATAACCTGGTGTCCAATATCGCGGAGCAGGTGGCCAACGGCAAACTCGCCGGCATCTCCAAGATCGACGATGAAACCTCCGACCGCGTGGGCCTGCGCATCGTCATCACGCTCAAGCGCGACGCCGTGCCGCGCGTGGTGCTCAACAACCTCTACAAGCATTCCCAGTTGCAGACCAACTTCGGCGCCAACATGCTCTCCATCGTGGACGGCGTGCCGCGCACCCTGCGCCTGGATCAGATGCTGCGCAACTACGTGGCGCACCAGATCGACGTCATCGTGCGCCGCACCCAGTTCCGCTTGGAAAAGGCCGAGGAACGCGCCCACATCCTGCGCGGTCTGGTCAAGGCCCTCGACGCCCTCGACGAGGTCATCGCACTGATCCGCCGCTCCGCCACCGTGGACATCGCGCGCACCGGCCTGATGGACCTCCTGGACGTCGATGAGGTGCAGGCCGATCACATCCTGGCAATGCAGCTGCGCCGCCTGGCAGCCCTGGAGCGCCAGAAGATCATCGACGAATTGAACGAGGTCGAGGCCGTGATCGCGGATCTCAAGGACATCCTGGCCTCCCCCGCGCGCCAGCGCAGCATCGTGCGCGACGAGCTGGCGGAGATCGTCGAAAAGCATGGCGACGAGCGCCGCACACAGATCGTGGCGGCCTCCGGCGATGTGTCCGAGGAGGACCTCATCGCCAGGGAAAACGTGGTGGTGACCATCACCTCCACCGGCTACGCCAAGCGCACCAAGGTGGACGCTTATAAGTCCCAAAAGCGCGGCGGCAAGGGGGTGCGCGGCGCGGAGCTGAAGTCCGACGACGTGGTGCGCCACTTCTTTGTGTGCTCCACCCATGACTGGATCCTCTTCTTCACCAACTTCGGTCGCGTGTACCGCCTCAAGGCCTACGAGCTGCCCGAGGCATCCCGCACCGCGCGCGGGCAGCACGTGGCAAACCTGCTGGAACTCCAGCCAGAAGAGCGCATCGCCCAGGTGATCCAGATCCAGTCCTACGAGGACGCCCCCTTCCTGGTTCTGGCCACGGTGCAGGGCCGGGTGAAGAAATCGCGCCTGGCGGACTACGAGACCAACCGCTCCGGCGGGCTCATCGCCATCAACCTCGGCGAGGGGGACCGCCTCATCGGCGCCGCCCTGTGTGGGGAGGATAGTGACCTTCTGCTGGTCTCCGAGGAAGGCCAGGCCATTCGCTTCACCGCCGACGACGAGCAACTGCGTCCGATGGGCCGCGCCACCGCCGGCGTGAAGGGCATGCGCTTCCGCGGCGAGGATCAACTGCTGGCCATGTGCGTGGTACGCGACGGCAACTACCTGCTGGTGGCCACCTCCGGCGGCTACGGAAAGCGCACCGCGATCGAGGAATACAACTCCCAAGGGCGCGGTGGGCTGGGCGTAGTGACCTTTAAGTACACGCCCAAGCGCGGCAAACTCATCGGAGCCATCACCGTGGACGATGACGACGAAATCTTCGCCATCACCTCCGCTGGCGGGGTGATCCGCACCGAGGTGGCCCAGATTCGTCCCTCCTCCCGGGCCACCATGGGTGTGCGCCTGGTGAACCTGGAAAAGGACGTGGAACTGCTGGCCATCGACCGCAACGTGGAAGGCGAGGGTGAGGAAGAAGCCACCGCCGTGGCCACCGGCAAGGTCGGCGGCCCGGTGCAACAGCAAGCTGCCGCCCAGGCCTCGGACGCCCTGGCCAAGGTAGAATCTGATTCCGACTCCGGCGCTCCTACCTCAGATAGCTCCGATAGCGAAGAGTAGAGGAATAAGCAGATGGCATACAGAGAAGTAGTGGTATCGCGCATACCCCCCATGGCGGCCTTCCGCGTGGCCCTAGCGCTTTCCCTCGTGGGGCTCGTGGCCTGGATCCTCTGCGTGGTGCTCCTCTATATCGGGCTGAACGCCGCCGGGGTGTGGGACAGCCTCAACTCCGTGATCGGCGGGATTGGCGGCGACGGGATCATCAACTTTGGTGTGGTGATTAGCGTGGCCGCCCTGGTGGGAGCCTTGGGCGCCATCCTTACCACGCTCCTCGCCCCGCTATGCGCGGTGATCTACAACTCCGTGGTGGACCTCTTCGGCGGACTCGCCGTCGAGGTGGAGGACATCCGTTAGGGGTAAACGCCTGGTGGTTGCCCAGATTGGAGGCGCTGGGGATAGCGGGAGATGGCACGGATTGCCGGAATGACCTGGTGATTTGTGCCCCCAGCGGGCGGGTATGTAAAGTACATACTCGTTCCAAGGGCCTATAGCTCAGTCGGTTAGAGCGCATCGCTGATAACGATGAGGTCGCAAGTTCGATTCTTGCTAGGCCCACCAAAGGGACAATGGGGCATTAGCTCAATTGGTAGAGCATCTGCTTTGCAAGCAGAAGGTCAGGAGTTCGATTCTCCTATGCTCCACGTATTTTTATTGATGAGGGTTTGCGGAACATTCCGTAAAGCCGTTTTATTCGATTTATGGTGTTGCCGGGTATGGCGCGGGCATTCCGGGATTTTTCTTATCGAGGGAATATTCCCTCCTTACCGAGCGTGGGTTTTGGTGCCGCCTATCACTCGCTCTTAAAAAATCATCCCTTTGCCACGTGGTCCACGGCACGCCTTGAGGGGTTGGACTTTACCTTCCCCGAGGTACAGATCATCATGTCCGGCATGACGGTGGGCGGACATCCCCTCCATGACCTCGATGAGGTTCGTGCTATCGCGGAGGGCTGGGGGCTAGTGGTGCGAGCGGCCAAGGAACAAAGGACGGTGACGCGGGAACTGGTAGAGAGCATTAATCGCACTGTTTCTCGCACCGTATCCCTCGATCCGGGAACGTTCCGCTCGTGCTCGGACATTGGGGGAGAGGGCGGAACGGCGAGAACCCCCGAGGGAAATTATCAAGCACCCGGCCGCTCGGAACTGGAAGATCTGTGGGGCTGGTGGGAATCTCACGCACCAGAGAACGTGGCGGAACGAGCGTTGATCCGCGTGCCCTTCATGGCCCGCTCGCAGTTTTTCTGGGACGGTAATAAACGCACGGCGGTGATGACGTCCAGCCTGGAACTGGTGACCCACGGTTTCATGCCGCTGACAATATCGGGGAACCGGCAGGAGGACTGGCATCGATCCCTTACGCACTTATTCATGCGGGCCGACGCTACCGATCTTCTCTCCGTGCTGGGAGATTCCGCGCAACCCGTGTGACCTATGGCCCTGATATGGTGTTCACTATTATTCGTCACTTCGTAGAAGGGGCCTCATGAGCACCATCAGCATTATTCTTACCTATGTTCTCGCCGCCGTGCTTGCGGGGGACGCGCTGCTTTCCCTCAAGCCGCCCGCTTTTATCTCCCGGTGCCTTTCCGGGGTGAACTTTCCCCGGGATTGGTGGTGGGCGCTCATCGGGATCAAGACCCTGGCGGCTTTAGGCCTGGTGGTGGGGGCGCTGCGGCAAGCCCCCGGCATCGCGGCCACGGTTTCCTGCGGAGTGCTGGGGTATTTCCTCTTTGCCATCGTGGCGCATATTCGGGCGAACTTCCTGCGCAGCGAGTTCTGGCTCAACTGCCTGAGCATGACGGCCCTGAGCGCCGTGGTGGCGGCGGTGAATATCGGCCAGGTGTTTTCCTAGAGAGGCCCCGGCGGTCGCCGAGGCCAAAAGTCGGTAGCTGCTAAAAATCAGCGGGTGCCCCTCCCGGCCTTGCCCCACCGCCGGGAGGGGTGGCCCCGCTGCCGGGCCCACCGGCACCGCCGGGGCCGCCCGCACCCGGTCCGCTGCTTTCTTGCTGTTCCACGGAGTTGGCGTAGTCATTGCTGGGGTCGCGGTAGATGGTGTGAACGTGCCCCCACCCGGCGGTGATCACGCCTTCTACGTCGGCTCCGGCGGAGCCTTCCTGATTGGCAAACTCGATGTACACCTTGGGGCCGCTAATCTGGAAGTAGATCCCCTCGCCGGTGCTGGTGTCATAGGAGGTGGCCCCGGACCAGTTCACGTAGGTGTCATCGAGGGTGGCGCGGATCGCGTTGAGTTGCGCGGTGGTGGTTTCCTCGTCGGCCATTCCCACCCAGTTAGCGATGACGTCGATAAGCAAATCCTTTTGCTCGTCGGTGAGGTCGGAGCCTTTGAGCCCGGTGCCGGTGGGATAATCGCAGGTACCGCCGGGTTCACACACCATGGTGGCTACTTGTTCGCCCTGGTAGAGCTGATTTTTCTGCTCCGGGCTGAGGCTATCGTAGAAGGCAAAAGCCGTGGTGTAGGTCTTATCCATCGTCGTGATGGTTTCGCCTTCGTCGTTGACCCACTCGGTGGGTTGGGTGCCCAGGTGCGTGGGGGCGAAAGTGAGAGAATCCGTATCCATCGTGGCGTTGAGGCCCAGGTGGTGCCCGCCGAATTGCAGCGTCCAGGCCCCGGTCTCGCTGGGGGTGCCGTAGAACGCGATGTAGTACTGGCCCAGGGAATCCTCGGTGGCATTGCTCTTTTCCAGCAGGTATTCATCGCTCGCCATGATGTTGGTGACGGTGGCGTAGGCTTCGTCGTTAAGCAGGGCCTTGAGCACGTTCATGGTGGCGGCGCGCTGCTCCTCGTTGAGGTCTTTGAGGTTGATGCCGGCGCGTTCCACGAAGGTGACGGGAAAGTTGGACCAGGTGATGGATTTGTTATCGTCCGTGTAATCCTTGAGCACCGTGGCTTTTTGCTCCTCGGAGAGGGTGTCCAGGAACTCCTGGGCGGCGGTGGCCGTGGCCTGCACCGTGGCCTGGGTGCCGCCGGTGCTTGCCGACGCCGCCGTGGTCGTGGTCTCGGAGGGCGCGGTGCTGGTGGTTGCGGCGGTGGCTGCGGTGGAGGATTCCGCAGTGGAGCAGGCGCCGAGGGTCAAGCCCACGACGAGGGCGGAGGCGGCGAGGGGCAGGAAGCGAGAGCGGGGGTTCTTTGCTGTCATGTCCACTACTATGCACTGCTGAGCTAGAGGTATACCGATCATTTCCTGTGAGTTATCAGAATGGTTGCGGTGTGTTCTCTTGGTGCGATAATCACCCCCTGATGGGGGAAATTTTCCACAACCCCTCCCGCCGCAACGTGAGGTATGCCTAATCTGGAAGGTATGTCCCCTCAGTATTCATTTCCGGTGCGGCCCGCGGAATTGGCCGCTCCACCGCCCTCACTCTTGCGCGCCGCGGCTGGACCGTGGGCGCCTACGACCTTGCCGATGACTTCGGCTGGACCACCACGGAAAACCTCGGCCGCGGAAAGGTCTATTTCGGCTCCCTGAACGTGACGGACCCCGAATCCTGGACCAAGGCCCTAGAGGATTTCACCTCCCACACCGGCGGCAGCCTGGACGTTGTGGTGAACAACGCCGGGATCCTTTACGCCGGCCCGTTCATGGAGGAGGGCTCCTTTGAACGCGCGCCGCCCTCGTGGACGTGAACGTCAAGGGCGTGCTCAACGGCTCCCGCGCCGCCTACCCCTACCTGAAAAAGACCCCCGGTGCGCGCCTGGTGAACATCGCCTCCGCCTCCGCGATCTACGGCACCCCCGACATGGCCGTGTACTCCACCACCAAGTTCGCGGTACGGGGCCTCACCGAGGCGCTCAACCTGGAATGGGAACAGGATGACATCACGGTTTCCGCCGTATGGCCCCTCTACGCCAAGACCGGCATGCTCGACGGCGTGGCCACCAGCGGTACCAAGAAGATGGGCATCAAGCTCACGGCGGATGACATCGCCGTGGCCGTGGCCGATGTGGTGGAACGCGAGCGCGGCAAGGTGGCCAAGGTACACCAGCCGGTTGGCTTGCAGGCCAAGATTCTCTACGCCGGCTCGCACTTCTCCCCGGCCTGGCTCACCCGTTTTGTCAACGCCAAACTCACCACAGACAGGCCGGTTCGCCCCTAAAGCCCCCATTCGAGGGCGGCCACAACCTCGATCATGGCGCACGTCCACACCACATGCGCGGTGATCGGGGCGGTAAGCCCACCCGTGCGGGCACGCAGCAGATGCAGGGAAAGCCCCAAGTACACCGCCGCCAGCGGAACTAAAACCGCGCCGAAAACGGCAGTCATGGCCGCGTACAGCGCGGTGGGTACCGCGATGGGGTGGCGGGGAAAATAGCGGGGCAGGGTGCCTCGGAAAAAGAACTCCTCTCCCAAGGCGTTGAGGAGCACCACGGCCAACAACCCGAGGAGGGTGGCCGCGCGGGGTGGAGAACTCCCCAGCAGGCCGCCTATCTGCGCGGTGAGGGGATCGAAGAACGGGATCGCCCACAGCGCCGCCGCACCCAGCGCGCTGGGAAGCAGGAGGAGAAGGCCGGCGGCGAGACCAAGGGGGACGTCGATAAGCAAGGCGGTGGGGCGCGCGGGACGCCGCGAAGCGAGGAGCAACGCCAGCGCGCACGCCACGGTAGCGGCGAAGAACCAGGCCCCGCCGAGGCCTGTGCGCCCCGCGACGAAGAGCGAAAGGGCGGCGAGGACAAAGCATAGGGCGGAGCGCATGCGACCATTATTCCACCCCCGGATACCCCCTCTGTAACGATCAAGTACCGGAGGAATCCGGGTTTTCCCGCCCTGACCTGTTAATACGTTGATGGGTGACATCATCAACTTTGAGGCGGTACGCGGGTGCCGTCCTCGCCTGCCTCCTCCTCACCGCCTGCTCCGCCACGGGCGGGGCTCCGCGCTCTACCCCGGAGGGCGAGGGCGCCGCCGGAACGGTAGACACCCCGCGCCTCGTGGTGGCGATGGTCAGCCACGGTGCTCCGGGAGACACCTTCTGGGATCTCGTGCGTAAAGGCGCGGAGGACGCCGCGCGCAAAAACAACATCGAACTGCGCTACAGCGCCGACCCCCAGGCACCCAATCAGGAAAACCTGGTGCGCACCGCCATCGACGCCCACGTGGACGGCCTGGCGGTCACCATGCCCAATCCGGACGCCATCGGCCCCGCCGCCCGCGCCGCGATCGAGGCCGGAATCCCCACCGTGGGGCTTAACGCGGGCATGAGCCGCTACCGGGACTTTGGGCTCTCGGCCTTCTTCGGCCAAGAGGAACGCGCGGCGGGAACCCAGGCGGGCCAGCGCCTGCGCGAGGAGGGCGCGCGCCACGTGCTGTGCATCATCCATGAGCAGGGAAACTCCTCCCAGGAGGATCGCTGCGCCGGAGTCAAGGAGGGCACCCAGGGCGCGGAGGTGGAAACGCTCTACGTCAACGGCATGGACCTCACCAGCGTCCATTCCACGGTGCAGGCCAAACTAGCCCAGGACAAGGAGATCGACTGGATCATGGGCCTGGTCACCCCCGTGGCGCTCACCGCCGTGGACGCGGCGCGGGCGGCGGGCTCCCCGGTGAAAATCGCCACCTTTGACACCAACGCGGAGTTGGTCCCGGCGATCCGCGAGGGCGATATTCAATTTGCCGTGGATCAGCAGCCCTACCTCCAGGGATATATGGCGGTGGACGCGCTGTGGCTGGCCCACCGCAACGGCTCCACCGTGGGCGGCGGGCGGCCGGTGTACACCGGGCCGAGCTTCGTGGACGCCACCAACATCGAGGTCATCGCGGAAGCCGCAGGAAAGGGGCTGCGATGAATAAGATGATGAATAAGATGACGGGTGCTTCGGCGGACGCTTCCACGGGGCGTGGCGTCGAACGCACGGTGCCGGGCCGGGGCGCGCTTAGCCGACGCCCAGAAATGGCGGGCCTGGTGGGCCTGGTACTGGTGGTGGCGCTTTTTACCGCCCTGGCCCCGGCCATGCGCTCCCTAGATGCGATGTCCACGGTGCTCTACGCCAGCTCCACGATGGGCATCATGGCCCTAGCCGTGGGACTGCTCATGATCGGCGGGGAGTTTGACCTCTCCTCCGGCGTGGCGGTTACCAGCACGGCCCTGGCCGCCACCATGCTCAACTACAACCTATGGCTCAATTCCTGGGCCGGAGCCGGGCTTTCCCTGCTACTCGCCCTCGGTATCGGGGCGTGGAACGGATTTCTGGTCACCCGCACGGGAATCCCCTCCTTCCTCATCACCCTGGCCACCTTCCTCATGCTTCAGGGCTTGAACCTCGCCCTCACCAAGTCCGTAACCGGGCAGGTGGCCACCCCCACGATCTCCGACATGGAGGGATTCCCCTCCGCACGGGCCGTCTTTGCCTCCACCATCGAGGTGGGCGGGGTATCGGTGCGGGTGACGGTGCTGTGGTGGCTGCTCTTCGTGGCCCTGGCCACCGTGGTGCTGCTGCGCACACGCTGGGGCAATTGGATCTTTGCCGTGGGCGGTGACGAATCCGCGGCCCGCGCCTCCGGGGTGCCCGTGCGCCGGGTTAAGATCGGCCTCTTCATGCTGGTGGGCTTTGCCGCCTGGTTCATGGGCATGCACAACCTCTTTGCCTTTGACTCGGTGCAGGCAGGGCAGGGCGTGGGCAACGAATTCCTCTACATTATCGCCGCCGTGATCGGTGGCTGTGCGCTCACGGGCGGCCGGGGCAGCGCCGTGGGCACGGCCCTGGGGGCGCTGATCTTCGGCGTCATTAACCAGGGCATCGTGTACGCGGGCTGGAACCCGGATTGGTTCAAGTTCTTCCTGGGGGCCATGCTGCTGCTAGCCGTGATCTCCAACACCGCCGTGACCAAGGGGGCTACGCGATGACCACCATTGAACTTCACGAGGTCACCAAGGCCTACGGTGCCGCCGCCCCGGCGCTGCGCGGGGTCAGCCTCACCATCGCTCCCGGAGAGGTCACCTGCGTGCTAGGAGACAACGGCGCGGGAAAATCCACCCTCATCGGCATCCTCTCCGGTTTACATCAGCCCACCGAGGGCACCATGCTTATCGACGCCACCCCCGCCACCTTCTCCTCCCCGCGCGCGGCCCTGGCGGCGGGCATCGCCACCGTGCACCAAAACCTCGCGGTGGTGGGAGACATGAGCGTGTGGCGCAACTTCTACCTGGGCCGGGAGCACACCAACCGTTGGGGAATCCTGCGCACCGCACACATGAAAAAGGAGACCCGCCAAGCCCTAGCGGACCTCGGAGTCCACATCGCGGACGTGGACGTGCCGATCTCCTCGCTCTCCGGGGGCCAGCGGCAGGTGGTCTCCATCGCCCGCGCGGTACACAGCGGGGCGAAGGTACTCATCCTCGACGAGCCCACCGCCGCCCTGGGCGTACGCCAGTCAGGCATGGTGCTCGACCTCATCGAGGCCGCCCGCGAACGCGGGGTGGCGGTGGTATTTATTACACATAACCCCAGGCACGCGGAGCGCGTGGGCGACTCCTTTGTGGTCCTGGGGTTGGGGCGGCAAATCCTTGCCGGCCGCCGCGGCGAGGTGAGCCTCGACGAACTCACCGCCGCCATGGCGGGGGAAGAGGCTTAATCCTCCTTGCGGTGGCGCTCCAGCTGCTCGTCCAGGGAGGCGATGAGGTCCTCGCCCTCGGCGGTGAGGCCCTCCTCATTATCCTTCTGAGCCTGCTCCTCCTGCTTTTGCTTCTCCTCCTCCGGGGTGGGGGCGGAGGAGGAATAAATCAGCTCGGACTGCGTGGGGCGAGAGGTAGCGAACTCCTTGATGCGCGGCGGCATGGGGCCCACCTCGGCAGGCTTGCGGAAGTAATTCCACAACGCGGCACCCACACCGGCCAGCGCACTCAGCACGAGGAGGAAACCAAAGGCGCGGCGCACCGGGCCCTTCTTCCTATTCTCCTTGCGATCTACCTTCTTCTGCGCCTTGGCGGTGGCCTTAGCGGCAGCCTTCTCCGCGCGACGCTTGGTACGACGGCTCATCTTCTTAGCCTCCTTGGTGTTCTTCTTCTGGGCCTCGGCGGCGGAATCGTAGAGATCCTTGCCCTTGGATTCCAGAGTCTCTACCGCGTTATTCAGGCGGCGACGGGCCTGCTTGGCCACCTTCCCCGCGTTTTCCTTGAAGTTTTCGGTCGCATCCTCGTAGTTACGGGAGGCGGTCTCGGCGGCGTCGGCCAGGGCGTCGTACGCCTCGGAGGCCTTGCGCTCGCGGAAATCGCGGTACCTGCTCCACGCATCGCGGCCGGTGGAGAGGGCCATCTTCATCACGGTGGTGTTCATAGCATCCTAGAATAATCGTGTTCCGCGTTTCATGCGGCAAAAGCGTTACACTTATCCCTATGAGTTTTAAGACCTCTACTGCGATTCTGCACACGAACCGCGGCGATATTTCGATCGACCTCTTTGGCAACCACGCCCCGGTCACCGTGGACAACTTTGTGGGCCTGGCCAAAGGCACCAAGGAGTACCGCACGGACAACGCCTCCGGAACCAAGGAAGGCCCCTTCTACGACGGCGCGGTATTCCACCGCGTCATCAACAACTTCATGATCCAGGGCGGCGACCCCACCGGCACCGGCCGAGGCGGCCCCGGCTACATGTTCGAGGACGAGTTCCACCCCGAGCTGCGCTTTGACCGCGCCTACCTGCTCGCCATGGCCAACGCGGGCCCCGGCACCAACGGCTCCCAGTTCTTCATCACCGTGGCCCCCACCCCGCACCTGAATAACGCCCACACCATCTTCGGTGAGGTCACCGACGAGGCCTCCCAGAAGGTCGTCGATGCGATCGCCACCACCGCCACCGACCGCATGGATCGCCCCACCGAACCCGTGGTGATCGAGTCCGTGGAGATCGTGGAGTAATTCCTTCCCCCTTTTCCCGTGCCCCATGCCCGTGGGGCACGGGATTTTTTATCCCCCGCGATACCCTGGGCTGCATGAATACTGCGACAGTGAGGCGCTTCTTCCGCGGAGCCCCCGTGACGGCCGCGCTCTGCCTCCTCATCGTGGGCGTGTGGATCGCCTCGGCCCTCCAAAACACCTCCCTGGACACCAGAAACGCCCCCATCACCCGCGACGGCTTCCTCTTCGCCCCGCTGGTTGCGGAAGAACCACTGCGCCTGCTGAGCAACATGTTCATCCACCTCGACGTAGGCCACCTGGCGGTGAACACCTTCATGATCGCCCTCATCGGAAGAGAACTGGAACGCTCCCTGGGCAGCGTGCTCTTCCTCGCGGTGTACCTCATCAGCGGCCTGGGGGCCTCCTACGCGGTGGTGGAAATGGCCCCGCTCACCCCCACGGCCGGGGCCTCGGGGGCGCTATACGGGTTAATGGCCGTGCTGGTGGGATCCGCGATCCGAAGCGGAGGAGACATCGTGGCCCCGCTTTCCCTGGTGGGGGTGAACCTGGCATACACGTTCCTCTCCACCGGGGTTTCCCTGTGGGGTCACCTGGGCGGCCTGCTCACGGGCGCCGTACTGGCGGGGGTGTTGTTGCCGCGCTCCCGCAAGGTGCGTGGGGTAGGCACGGCGGCGGTGGGAGCCGTAGTGGTGGGGCTGCTGGCGCGGTTTGTGGAGAGCGGTATTTATCCACAGTAGTTATCCACACTGTGGATAGTTACCGTTGTGTAATTTACCGAACAGGCGGGTTCTCGTGTTCGTGATGTGACGGGTGTTCCTGGGGTGATGCAGTTTTACTCGAACACGCGGCCGGGCTGTGGAAGTAGTGCACAGAGTTATCCACAGGGTGTGAAGAACCGGGGTATGGGCGGCGATTTCGGGATGGGGTGGGCCGGGCTGCCGCAACATCAAGGGGTGTCATTGCGAGCGCCGGGCGGCGCGAGGGTCGGGGAGTGGCACCCTTTGGTGTGGTGGGTATCTGGGTCTATTTGAGCCTCCGCGCTTCCGCGCCGATAGTTCGCGGCCGATCAACGCTAAGGGGTGCCACTTCAGCAATGTGCAGATGCGCATACCACGCAATGGCACCCCTTAGCGCCGGGAGGCCGGGGGTGGGATTCCCCTGCGGCGGAGAGGCTTGGGCACAGCCCACACAGCACAAGGGGTGCCACCGTGGGGGAAAACATCCGGCGGAATCCACAGTGGCACCCCTTGGTGCTCTATCGCTGCTTGCTGCCGTGGCCCCCACCTCTACCGCGACAGCGCTCTGCGCAAAAGGCCGCAGCAACTCCATGCCCCGGCCGCTACGGGAACCAGCAGGCGATAGGAGGAACCACAAAAACCGGCCCGGCCCGCCTGAGAGGCAGGGGACCGGGCCGGTGAAGAGGGAGGGAAACTTAGCGCCAGCCCATCGTCATGAGCAGGCCCACGATGAAGAGGCCAAAGCCCACCAGGTAGTTCCAAGCCCCCAGTTCCATCATGAGGGGGATGTGCCCGCCGGCCAGGTAGTTGACCACCAGCCAGGTCAGCCCCAGCAGCATGAAGCCGAACATGAGGATCTTGTACCACATGGGCGTGCCGCCGGTGTTGATCTTGACCGGGGTGCGATCCGCGGTGTTCGGGGTGCTGGCTATGGGGCTGGTGGAGGATGTGATCTTGGACTTGGGCATCGGTTACCTCTGGGATTTCTTGGAAAACGTCGATGGCGCTGGCCGAGGCGGGCGCGCCCTTGTGCTGATTGCACAGTTTAGCAGGCGGAGCGCGCCCGCCCCGGGCCCAGTTAAGGGGCCAGGGCGGTGAGATTGAACTCGTAGTAGCGCACGGTGATCTGGGCGTCCTTGCGCAGTGTTTGCCCGGCCTGTGGCTCGGTGGCGGCGATGAGTCCGCGATCGGTAATCAGGCCCGTCTTGACCTCCGTTCCCGTGACCAGGGAGGATTCCGGTGCCGTCCAGCCCGCGGAGCGGAGCTTGGAGAGAGCCTGGGACTCGGAGGATCGGGTGAGGTCGGGCATCTCGAAGAGCTGTCCGTTGGAGACCTCCAGGTGTACGGAGGAGCGGGCATCGACCATCGAGCCCTGCTCGGCCACGCTGAGGATCTTGCCCTCGGGTTCCAGGGAGTCCACGTAGGTGATCTCGCTGTCCAAACCCAGGGAATCCAGCGTGGATTGGGCCTGGGTGAGTTGCAGGCCGGTGAGGTCAGGCACGCGCACCTGCTTCGGGCCGGAGGAGACCGTCACGCTCACCTGCGATCCCTTGGAGATTTGCGTGCCGGCGGCCGGGTTTTGTTGCAGGATCTGGCCCTCGGGCACGGAATCGGATTCCTCCTCCGTGGCCTGGGAGTTCAGGGAGAGTCCCACGGCTTGAAGGGCGGAAGAGGCCTGTTGCAGGGTCATCCCGGTGAGGTTGGGCACGTCGGTGACCTCCTTGCCGGAGGAGACGGTCAGTTGCACCGAGGCGCCCTCTTGCAGGGTGGAGCCCGCCGCCGGGTTGCTGCGGATCACGGAACCGCGCTCCACCTCGGGGCTGGGTTCTTCGTTGGTGTCTACCACGAGGCCAAGTTCCTCCAGGGCGTCGCGGGCGTCGCTAAGCGGCATACCGGCCACGTCCGGCACCTGCACGGTGGTGTCGCGCTGTTCAATCGCCGGGCTGGCGGTGTTCTCCTCGGAGGAGGAGCGGTTGGCCAAGAGGTCATAGGCAAAGGCCCCGCCCACGCCGAGCACGGTGAGGCCCAGGAGGGCGGCCACCCAGGCGGGCCAGCGGGACTTCTTGGTGGGCTTGCGGTGGCGTCGCGGCTCCGTGCGGGGGGCGGGCGCAATGGTATCCGCCGCGCGGGTGGGGGCGGGAACCACCTCCGTGGGGGCCGCTGCGGCCTGGGGTTGCGCCGCCACGTGGGAGCGCGCCGCCTGGGTGACGGCGTTGCGGGAGAGAAGTTCCAGATCCTCGGCCATCGCCTCGGCGGATTGGTAGCGATCCGCCGGGTGCTTAGCCATCGCGGTGAGCACCACGGAATCCACGTTCACGGCGGCGGTGGGGCTCAGATCGGAGATGAAGTGCGAGGGCGGGGTGGCCTCCTCCTGAACGTGTTGGTACGCCACGGCAAAGGGCGTTTCCCCCTGGAATGGCGGGGTGCCCGTGAGCAGTTCATAGAGCACGCAGCCCAGGGAGTAGACGTCCGAGCGGGCATCGGCGTGACGGCCGCGCGCCTGCTCCGGGGAGAGGTACTGGGCGGTGCCGATCACGGCGGCCGTCTGGGTCATGGCCGAGGTGGAGTCGTCGAGGGCCCGGGCGATGCCAAAGTCCATGACCTTGATCGCGCCGGTGTTGGTGATCATGATGTTGGCGGGCTTGATGTCCCGGTGAATGATCCCGGCGTCGTGCGAGGCCTGGAGGGCGTGGGCGGCGGGGATCATCGTCGCGGCGGCCTCGGCGGGAGGCATGGGTCCGTCCTCCCGCACGATCTCGCGCAGGGTGCGGCCGAACACGCGCTCCATCACGATGTAGGGAACGCTGATTCCCTCGATCGTCGTTTCGCCCGTGTCATAGACCGCCACGATGGCGGGGTGGTTGAGGCGCCCGGAGTTCTGGGCCTCGCGGCGGAAGCGCTCGCGGAAGTTGACGTCGCGAGCCAACTCCATGCGCAGCACCTTGACGGCTACGCCGCGGCCGAGCAGGGTGTCCTGGGCGGCGTACACGTCGGACATGCCGCCGGTGCCAATGACCTCGCCTAGCTCGTAACGGTCAGCGATCATCGTCATTGCACATCTCCCTCGGCGTCCTCCGAGAGGTTGCCCGATGCCTCGGAGGTGAGCAACCGCACGTCCGAGTTGTTCTCATTAACCTGCGCCGGGGTATCCGGCGCGTTGCTGGTCTGCGGAGCCTCCTGTGCCGGCTCCTCCACCACGGTACCTTGCGACGGGGTGGCGGGGCTCACCTCCTGCTCGCGTTCCTGCTCATCCTCTTGCTCCGCCGCGCGCGTATTGCGGGGAGTGGTCTGCTGCGATTGCTGGGTGTTTTGGGCCCCCTGGCCGGAATTGTTATTGTCCTGATTCTGCGCGGGGGCGGGCTCCTCCACGTACTGCGTGACCACCGCCGTTTCCTGCGCGGGCGGAGCCTGCGTGGAACTACTCGCCGGATCGGAGGAATCGGTGCTGAAGAAGTCCATGCGGTAGAGCGCAAATCCCACCACCAGCAGCACGGCCAGGGCCGCGATCACCGCCAGTCCCACGCTCATGCCCTCGCGCTTGGGTTCCTCCTTGGGCTTATCGACGCCCCTCCGTGCCGGGGGGGCCGGGGGAACCGTGGGGGAGACGATCTGCCTCTTGGGGGTGGCGGCGGGCTGCACAGTGGTGGGCTGGGCCACGGCCCCCAGCGCCACCGTGGCCGCCGTGGGAGAGGGCTCCGGGGCGGGGCGGGTGAGCACCGCCGAACGCGGCTGCGGGGGCCTGTTACCCAGGCGTACCTGGGAGATGGCCTGTGCCATCTCGTTGCCGTTGGTAAACCGCCGTCCCGGCTCCTTGCGCAGCGCGATGCCGATGAGTTCGCGGGTCTGCGCGCTGATGGAGGTGGAGAGCGCCGGCGGGGCCTGGTTGATGTGCGCCAGCACCACGGA
Source organism: Corynebacterium oculi (assembly GCF_001412105.1). Taxonomy (GTDB): domain Bacteria; phylum Actinomycetota; class Actinomycetes; order Mycobacteriales; family Mycobacteriaceae; genus Corynebacterium; species Corynebacterium oculi. The sequence continues at coordinate 611,836 of NZ_LKST01000002.1, read as the reverse complement.
CACGGAGGAATCCCCGGTGAAGGGGCGCTTGCCGCTGAGGACCTCATAACCCACCACACCCAGGGAATACACGTCCGAGGTGGGGTTCACATCCTGGCCCTGGGCCTGCTCCGGGGAGACGTACTGGGCGGTGCCCACCACCATGCCGGTGCGGGTGAGGGGGACGGCGGCGGCGGCCTTGGCGATGCCAAAGTCCGTGATCTTTACCTTTCCCTCCTGGGTGACCATGAGGTTGCCGGGCTTGATATCCCGGTGCACCATGCCCAGGGCGTGAATGGCGGCGAGGCCGTGGGCGGCCTGCTCCATGACGTCGAGGGCCATCGCCTCCGGGAGGGAACCCTCGCGGGAGAGCAGGTCGGCCAGGGACTCCCCGCGCACGTACTCCATGACGATGAAGCAGAAGATGGTGCCGTGGGAGTCCGAGACCTCGCGGTAATCGTAGGTGTGCACCACGTTCTCGGAGGTGATGTTCTCCGCCGCCTGTGCCTCGTTGCGGAAGCGCTCCAGGAACTCCGTGGAGTTGGAGAACTCCGGGCGCAGGGCCTTGATGGCTACCTCGCGGTCGTGGCGGGGGTCGTCGGCAAGCCACACGGTGGACATGCCGCCGTGGCCGATCACCCACTGGAGGCGATAATCCTCCCCGATGAGGTATTGCAGCCGGTCGCGCTGCTCATCGTGGGAAAGCCCCGAGCGGGAGTGGGGGGTGGAATCGTTCCTCTGGAAGTTTTCGTCCGTCACCTTCTATTCCTCCTCACTGGGCTGCCTGCAATGCGGCGTTGAGTACGGCGCGGCCCACGGGGGAGGCCACCTTGCCGCCCGTGGCGCTGTGTCCCTGATTGCCACCGTCCTTGACCACCACGCCCACGGCCACATCCGCACCCTGGCTGGGGCCAAAGGCCACGTACCAGGTGTGCGGGGGAACACCATCGCCGTGCTCGGCGGTGCCGGTCTTGGAGGCGATGTCCTGGCCGGAGTAGCCCACGGTGGAGCGCTCGGAGGCGCGCATAAGCTCGGTGAGCTGGGCGGCGATCTCGGGACTCACGGCCTGGTTCAACTCCTTAGCGTCGATCTTGTCTAACTCGCGCAGATCCGGGGCGGTGATCCGGGACACCACGTGCGGCTCCATGCGGGTGCCGTTATTGGCCACCGTGGCCGCCATCACGGCAGCCTGGAGGGCGGACATGGTGACGTCGCGTTGCCCGATGGCGGATTGCCCCAGGGAGGCATCATCGGGGAGATCACCCAGGGAACCCGGGGACATGGGCAGACCCAGGTCATAGGTCTGGCCCACGCCGAAGGCCTCGGCGGCTTGGCGCAGAGAATCGCTGCCGACGTCGATGCCCATCTGCACAAAGGCCGTATTGCAGGAAAGCGCGAAGGCCGTTTGCAGGGTCACGTCCCCGCCGCCGGCGCAGGCCTGACCGGCATAGTTGGTGAGGGTCTGCGCCGTATTGGGCAGAGTGATCTCCGCGGCCCCGGTCAGAGTGCTCTGCGCGGAATACCCGGCCTCCAGGCCCGCGGCCGTGGTGATGATCTTGAAGATCGAGCCGGGCGGCAGCGTCTCCTGAGTGGAGTGGTTGAGCAGGGGATTACCGGGATCGGCGTTGAGTTCCGCCCAGGCCTCCTGTGCGGTCTGAGGACTCACGATGGAGTTGGGATCATAGCCGGGGCTGGAGGCCATAGCCAGGATCTCTCCCGTTGAGGGGCGCATGGCCACCACGGAGCCCTCGTAGCCGTTATTGACCAGCTGCTCGTAGGCCACCTGCTGCACCTCCGGCACCAGGGTGAGTTCCACGTTGTTGCCGGTGGGATCGGCCCCGATGATTTGATCGAGCACCCGGCCGGGGGTGGCGTCCGTGCCGTTGAGCACGCCGTTATACGCGGACTCGATGCCGGCGGCCCCATACACGTCGGAGAGGTAGCCCACCACCGGGCTAAAGGCCACGGGGGCGGCCTCATAGCTGCGGTGATACAGGCCGTTCTCATCCGCGTAGGAGGAGGCCAGCACCTGCCCCCCGGCGGTGATCTGGCCGCGCGGAATGGACTTGGTTTCTAAGAAATTGCGCTGGTTGAGCGGGTTGGCGGCGTACTCATCGTGGCGGAATACCTGAATCACCGTGAGGTTAATCAGCAGCACCAGGGTCAGCAGCAGCGCAAACACCGCCGTGAAGCGAATAGAACGATTCACCTAACTCACCTTCCCCACCGAGGGCATGTAGCCGGTGCTATCGCCAGCACCATCACCAGTGCCATCGCCGCCCACGGGCGACAGGTGCGAAGAGCCATCCGTGGATTCCGTGGGAACGGCCGCAGGCTGGCGCGCGGAATCGGAAATGCGCAGCAGGATGCCCAGGAGCATGTAATTAGCCATGAGGGAGGAACCACCGGCGGACATAAACGGGGTGGTAAGGCCGGTCATGGGCATCAACGCGCTAATACCGGCCACCACCACGAACACCTGAATGGCGATGGTGAGGGACAGCCCCGAGGCCACCAGCTTGCCGTAAGAATCCCGGGCCAGCAGAGCCGTGCGGAAACCGCGCGTGACCAGCAGGGCAAAGAGGATCAACACCCCGGAAAGCCCCACCAGGCCCATCTCCTCGCCCACGGCGGCGAGGATGAAGTCCGTCCACACCACCGGAATGATGTCCGGGTGCCCCTGGCCGATCCCCGTTCCGGTGATCCCGCCCCAGGACATGCCAAAGAGAGAATTGGCCAGCTGGAAACCGGAGGCATCATAATCCGCGAAGGGATCGAGGAAGTTGCTCACGCGGGCCTGGATCTTGCTGGAAATCATGTACACGCCCGTGCCGCCGATCATTACCAACACCAGGCCGATGAGCAGCCACGAAACCCGGCCCGTGGCGAGGTAGAGCATCCCCAGCACCGTGGCAAAGAGGAGCAGCGCCGGGCCGAAATCATTGGTACCGGCCATGATGAGAATGGCGATGGCCCACACCGCCAGGATCGGGGCGAGATCGCGCAGGCGGGGAAAGGAAAGCCCCAGGAAGCGATACCCCGCCACCGTGAACAGCGCCCGCTTATTCACCAGGAGTTGCGCGAAAAAGAGCAGCAGCAGGATCTTGGAAAACTCGCCCGGTTGCAGGGAGAAGGGGCCAAAGGTGATCCAGATGCGGGCCTCCGCGTCCTCGGGCTGCGGCCATACCAAGGGCAAGGCCAGCAACCCCAGGCCCACCAGGCCCAGCAGGTAGGAATAGCGGGAAAGCGAGCGGTGCTCACGCAGGAACACCAGCACCAGTACCAGCAGCACCACGCCCACGAGCGTCCACAGCACCTGGCGGGTGACCAGGGAGGTGCCGTTGGCCTCATCGATGCGGTAGATCATCACCAGACCCAGCCCGTTGAGCGTGGCCGTGACCGGCAGCATGATCTGATCCGCGTGCGGCGCCGTGAAGCACAGGGCGGTGTGCGCGGCCAGGAAAATAACCACGAAGCCGCCGATCACCCACGCCAGCTCCGAGGTGAGGGTATTGCCCTGGGAAAGCTCCAGGTTAATGAGCATCGCGGAGACAAAAAGCGCGGAGAGCAGCAGCAGGCCCAACTCCGTGCGGCGGGAAAAGATCTGGGAAAACGCCACGCTACTTCACCTCCCGGCACTGCATATCCGGCCGAGGAACCTCCGCGCTTATCGACGCCGCGGGGGTTTCCGTGGGTTCCGTCGTAGCGGTGGTGGGCTCCGCCGCCTCGGTGCTTCCCGCCTCCGGGTCCTCCGGTGCCTCCGGGCGCAGGGTCACGCACGCGGGCAGGGCCTGATCCGCCAGGCGACGCAACTGCTGATTGATCTCCTCATAATCGCCCGCCGGCATGGAGTCCACCGAGGAACGCGCAGATTCCGGGAGGTCTTGCAGGCTAAACCGGTGGCAGTCCTGATTCGCGCCGGGTTCGGTGAGCCGCACCGAGGCGTCCTCGCCCAGGCAGGCGTGCTGATACGTCTCGTGCAGGGAATTACCCAGCAGGGTGTAATCCAGGCCGCGCTCCACCACGATGGCCTGGGTATCGTCCGTGGCCAGGAAATACTGCTCCTTGGCCGAGTGATACACCCACCAGCCCCCCACGATCACGCCGATGAGGACCACCAAAGCGACGATGAGCGTGCCCCAGCGCCACGCTGAACCACGCCCCGCTGCCTCCTCGGCGGCCTCTGGGGGATCGGGTACCCCGGCGAGCGGCTGGGCGCTCAACTGACCATCGGGACTCACCGTGGACACCTTGGTGCGCAGGGCGGCGGCGCGCCCAGCGGCGGTATCCGGGTGGGATTCCTCCGTGGATTCGCCACACAGGGCGCCGCCGGTGGCGGGCGTGGTGGGAAGCTCGGCCAGGGCCTTGCTATCCAGGGTGTCCGCGTCCACCACATCGGCCACCACCACGGTCACGTTATCCGGGCCGCCGGAGCGCAGGGCCAACTCCACGAGCTTCTGCGCGGCCTCGGCGGGGGTGCCCTGCGCCAGGGTTTCCTCGATGGTGGAATGAGTGACGGGATCGGAAAGGCCATCCGAGCACAGCAGGAGACGATCGCCCGGGTGGGCGTCGATAGCCTTCAGGGTGGGCTCCACCTCGCGGCCTGTGTACGCCTTGAGGATCAAGGAACGCTGCGGGTGCGTGGAGACGTCCTCCGGCAGCAGGCGGCCCTCGTTGACCAGGGACTGCACGTACGTATCGTCCACCGTGATCTGTTCGAGCTTGCCCTCGCGCAGCCGGTAACCACGGGAATCGCCCACGTGGCACAGGCCAAACTCTTTGCCATTGAAGGCCAGGGCCGTGAGCGTGGTACCCATGCCCTGCGTCTCCGGGTGGGTGCCCACCTCCTCTGCGATGGCGCGATTGGCCTCGTCGGCACCGGCGGCCAGCAGCGCGAGCATGTCATTATCGCCCATGTCCCGGTCGAGGTGCTCCAGGTGGGTAATCATGATCTGGGAGGCCACCTCGCCCGCGGCGTGACCACCCATGCCATCGGCCAGAGCCAGCAGGTGCGGCCCGGCGTAGGCGGAATCCTCGTTGTTTCCCCGCACCAGGCCCTTATCCGAGGCCACCGTGTAATTCAAGCGCAGCATTATGGCACCAACCTCACCGTCGTTCGGCCCACGCGTATCGACGTCCCCGTGTCCACCCGCTCGGGCTGATCGATGCGGGTCCCCGCAACAAACGTACCGTTGCGGGAATCCAGATCCTCCACAAACCAATCCGAACCGCGCCGGAACAGGCGTGCGTGACGCGCGGAAGCGAAGTCGTCGCCAAGCACAAAATCACAATCCTGGCTGCGGCCCAGCACCACCTCACCCACCGAGGTGATCTCCATGTACGAACCCTGAAGCGGTCCCTCCACGATGGTGATCCGCTGCGCCGGAGCGGCCTTGCGCGGCGTGGGGGCCTTGCTGCGACGGGAATTCGCGCCGGATTGCGCGCCGCCGACCGGAGCGGTATCCCGGCGCATGGCGCGCAGGGCCACGAGGATCAGGAGCCACAACAGCACCAATACCCCGATGCGAAACCCGGTGAGGACGAGTGAGTCCATGAGTGCTCTCCTTGGGTACTAGTTCTGCGGCCAGATAACGCGCACTTCGATGTGGGAATGGCCGATGGTGATGATGTCCCCATCCGCCAGCAGCCAGTTATCCACCGGAGTGTCATTCACCGTGGTGCCGTTGGTGGACTGCAAATCCACCAACACCGCGTCCTGGCCATCCCAGGTGACCTCCGCGTGCTGGCGGGATACGCCCGTGTCCGGGAGACGGAAATCGGCATCATGGGAGCGGCCGAGGATATTCGAACCCTCCTGCACCAGATACGTTCGCGAGGAACCATCCTGGAGCAACAGGCTCACCGTGGGACGATCCGGCTGCGACATCTGCCGCGGGGGCTGCTCGGCCTGCTGGCGAGGAATGAACTCCGTGGCGGCGTCGCGAGCGGCTTGGCCGGGCTGAGGGTGACTCATCTGTTCTCTTTCCTTGGCTTGGGTGGGGCCTTGGTTGTTCTTGGGGGCGTTTGTTTTTTGGGCGGGAGTTCCGATCCAATCGAAGCCACTGCTCTGATCCGGGTGGGGATCGGTATAGGAGGACACCCGCAGCTGCCCCGTGCGCATTCCCGACTCCTCCGCGATCCGCACCACCACCGTGCCGGAGAGCGCCAGGCCCTGATTACGGCAATAACGGCCCATGCGATCGGCAAAGTCCTCGGGCAGGCTGGCGCTTTGCTGGGCGAGATTGCGCACGTCATTCTTGGAGAGCCCCACCAGAAACACATTGGGAGCCTCCGGGCGGCCCTCCACGACCTCCACGTTGTCCTGAATCTCCTGCTTGAGGAGTTCCTCAATCTCCGCGGGCACCACGCTCCCGCCGAAAACGAGGGCAAAGCCATTATCCAAACCGCGCTGCATGGCGCTATCGAACTTGGCAAAACGAGCCATGATCGACACAGGCTGACCTCCTCTTGCTACTCCTTCAACACTCTTGCCCAGAAAGCCACGCTGACAGGGGAATCCCTGCCGTGGCTGGGAGTTTCTCCCGCCACCGCTGGCCACGATCCCAGACACCTGAATGGGTGATGGGTGATCCCGTGCGCCTGGCTGAGACGCACACACGTATCCACCAGTATAAGGGGAAGGGTGGGTGATGGATAGACGCGACGGGTTTGAGTGGGGGTGTGGAGGGGTGGATAAAGAGGGTGTGAACTGCGTGTTTGTCTTGGAATAGGTGCTGAGTATAGAGTCTAAGAAGTCGCAAGCGCGGCCACTTGATTTGGGCGAGTGGCGGAATTGGCAGACGCGCTGGCTTCAGGTGCCAGTGTCCTTTTTGGACGTGGGGGTTCAAGTCCCCCTTCGCCCACAGAATATCCCGCCTGCTCCCGCGAGGGAGTGGGTGGGATTTTTCTCTGTGGGGTGTGCGGGTGGATTCTAGGGGTGAGGGGCCTAGGAGTTGAGGGGATCGAGGCCCAGACCGTGGCGGGAATACCGGCGCTTTTGCCCCAACTGACGATTCACCGCCGCAGTATCCCGGGCGGCCCGGCCGACACCCCGGCGTTTATGTGGTTTGCACAAGGCGCAGCCGCGCCAACTACGGGAAGGATGATGATTGGGCATGAAAGACCTTTCAAGGACTCCGCCGATGTTGTTTTTCACGCTTCTTCAAGTGGGTTGACCGGCGAAGATGCCGATTTTATCAGGAGCCCTAGCACTAAGGGGTGCCATTGATGGGGCTGGGTGGTCGTGGGTGGCGTTGGTGGCACCCCTTGGGGCTAACTATGCCGATCGAGGTACTGAGGGTGGGGCGGCCCGTGCTTCTTCAGCGTTCTAAAGGGTGCCATCGGGGCGGTGGGGTCTGAGATCTTGACGGAACTGGCACCCTTTGGGGTGGGTGGCGTTGGTTTGGCAGTTGCTGTTTCCTGGCGGCTCCCGACGCCGCTGGTGTCCTAGCGCTAAGGGGTGCCAGTGGCGTCGATAAGCGGGGCGCGGGCGGCGCACTGGCACCCCTTAGCGTGCGGGCTAGGCTGAAGCCCATGTTTTTGGCGGAGGAAATCTGTGGCAGCGAGGTAGACGCGCAGGGCCGTTGCTCCCATTACCGGCAGCACTGGGACGTGGTGGCTAATCGGTGCGCTACCTGCGGAAAGTGGTGGGCGTGCCACCGCTGTCACGAGGAGCAGGCCGATCACCCTTTTGGGCGGGTGAGCAAGCAGCGGGCCGATGCCGTGCTGTGCGGGGTGTGCGGGAAGCGGATGGGGTACGCGGAATATCACGGGGCGGTGGGGTGCCCGGGGTGTGGTCATGCCTTTAACCCGGGGTGCGCGGCGCATGAGGGGATGTACTTTGACGGCTAACGATGAAGAAAGCTTGTTAAACACACTAAGATTGTGAGATTAGGTACCCCCTTAATCTCACACAAAACGGCTGCGCGCCGATTCCGTGTGAGATTAAGCCGTTATGCACCCAGGAAGCGGCGCACGAGGCGTCGATAAGCATGGACGGTGAGGCGCAGGTCCTCCAGGTGAATGTGCTCGTCGTGGGAGTGCAGTTGCTTGTTAGCCTCCGCCAGGGTGCGCTCGCGGGCGTGGAGGGCAAAGCCGTAGCCCACGCCGCCGAGGCGTCGGGCAAAGCGCAGGTCAGAGCCCCCGGTGGCGAGCACCGGCACCACGGCGGCCTCGGGGAAGTCCTCGTGAACGGTGTCCACCAGGGCCTCCCACAGCGGCCCCTCGGCGGGGGACTGCGTGGCGGGCTCGGTAATAAGGTGCTCAATGCGCACCTGCTCGGCTAGGTCGCCCAGGGTGGTGCGCAGCAGGGCGTCGATCTCCTCCTGCGTGGTGCCGGGGAGGGGGCGAATATCCATGTCCAGCCAAGCGTGGGAGGGCAGGACGTTGATCGCCCCGCCCGCGCGCAGCACCGTCTGGGCCAGCGTGACGTGCGAAAAGGCCTGGGCATAGCCGGCCAGATCGCCAAACACCCCGTAATCTCCCGCGCCCGCCAGCAGGGCCCGCTCGGTGGCGGGATCGAAGCGGAACGCCCGCACAAAGCCCTGCCACAGGGGGTTATCCGTGATCGGCGGCTGCGCGGCGGCAATGCGGCGCGCCACCTCCCCAATCCGCGCGATCGCGGAATCCTTGCCGTGCGGGGTGGAACCATGCCCGGCATCGCCCGTGACGTGCAGCCGCCGCTGCGCCGCGCCCTTCTCCCCGACGTTAATCACCACGGCGTCCGAACCGTCACGCACCGGCAGGTGGGAGCCGCCCGTCTCCGAAAGACAATTCCGCCAACTAAACGCCTCCGGCATGTGCTCCGCGATCCAGCCCGCGCCCAGGCCGCCGCGCGCCTCCTCATCGGCCAGGGCCACGAAGGTGAGGGTTCCCCGTGGGCGGCCGGTGCGGGCCACCTCGCGGGTCACCGCCGCCATCGTGGCGGTGATAAACAGCATGTCCATCGCGCCGCGTCCATATAACTTGCCGTCTCGAATCTCCGCGCCGAAAGGCTCGGTGCTCCACTGAGCCTCGTCCACCGGCACCACGTCGATGTGGCCAAGCAGGGTCAGCGGCTCCGCGTCAGGCTCGCTGCCCTCCACGCTAAAAGCTATCGACGTCCTCCCGGGGTGCGGCTCGAAGCGCCGGGAGGTCGCCCCGGAACCGGCAAAGAAACGCTCCAGCGTTTCCACGTTGCGCACCTCCTGGCCGGAATCCGGGGTGAGGTCATTGACGCAAGCGTTGCGGATCAACTCCTGGAGCAGGGCGAGGGTGTCATCGTAGAGGGACATGGGCTCCATTATGGGCTTGAACACCGCGCGGCGAGTGATTTTATTGGGTGTACTTGCGGACCTTATCCACGGCGTACTGCTGAGCGTCCCGTTCTAATTTCTCCTGCTCCTCCGGGCTCATGGTGGTGGTGTCGGCGTTCTTGAGGCGTTCGTGCAACTCGTATTCGTGCCGTTCCTCCGGGCTGAGTGTGGAGGGATCCCAGCCATAACCGTTGCCGCCATCGCCACCATTCATGCCATCACCGCCGCTGCCGGGGCTCTGGCCGGGTTCGGTGGCATCGGCACCGTCGGGGGCGGGGCTTACTTCCGCGCTAGACGCGCTAGTCTCGCTAGACTCAGTAACGGATTCCTTTATCTCTATGGTTGAGTTATTGCTTGAGAATGAAGATAATATCATTCCTGTTGTTAGAATTAATGCCACACAGAACGAGACTCTATATTTCAACTATCTCTCCTTTGATAGTGGGGAATAGTTGTCTCGGAGATCTCTATCACTATCCATCGATACGTGAATGATGTGTGGTCTGTCAAGAATTCTGTAGAACTTTTATTCTCGTTCTCTCCTTCCTCAATGGACTTTTACCTCACGTCCCCGAACTTCCGCACCACCCAGCCACGCAGCAGGATCAGGAGTACGCCCAGGCTAATCGCTACGCCCGCGGCGGTGAGGAAGAAGGCACGCTCGGCGGCGGGGCCGGCGTCGATAGCCGCCTCATATTGTGCGCCCAGCACACCGGCGAGCGAGGTGCCCATGGACAAGGGCCATCAGCCACACGGCGAACATGCGGGATTTGAAGGCCCGCGGGGCAACCTTGGTGGCCAGCGAGTTGCCCACCGGGGAGAGCAGGAGTTCGCCCATGGTGAAGAGGAAAAGCAGCGCCACGATGATGAGCAGCGGGGTGGAGCCCGCGCCGCCCCCGGCGTAGGGGAGGAAAAGGAACAGGAAGGCGCCGATGATGAGGTTGGAGACGCCGAACTTCACGGGGCTTGACCACTGGCGTTCGCCCAGGCGTGACCAGAGCGCGGCAAAGACCCCGGAGAACAGAATGATGAAGAGGGGGTTGATGGATTGCACCTGGCTGGGCTTGAGGTGGAACTGAGTGAATCCCAGATTGACGTCCAGGTTTACCCGCATGTCCGTGTACAGCGCCAGAATGGTGAACTGCGATTGGAAGATGGCAAAGAACATCACGCAGCCAAAGAGCATCTGCAGGTAGCCCACCAGGCGGGAACGTTCTTGCGCGGTGGTGTGCGGGGAGCGGAACATCTGAGTCAGCAGGGTTACGGCGGCCAGGAACGCGAGGGCGGCCATGTAATGCGAGAGGTTCTTGAGGGGGAGGAGGCCAAAAACGAAGGGAGCGACGAGGATCGCGAGGAGGATCAGGCCGCCGAGCGCCCAGGGCAGGTACTGGCTGCGGGGCAGGGGATTGGGTACCCGGCGGCTATCCGGGTTGATGGTGCCCTTGCGTATGAGGACGTACTGAGTGAGTCCGATGCACATGCCGATGGCCGCTAGGCCGAAACCCCAGTGGAAGCCGCCGTGCCCCCAGGCCGCGCCGGTGGCCAGTGGGCCAAGCAGAGCCCCGATATTCACGGCCATGTAGAAGATGGAGAAACCGGCATCGCGCTTGGGGTCGGTGCGGGAATACAGATCGCCCAGCACCACCTGGGAGGCGGTTTTCACCCCGCCGGAACCCAGGCCGATGAGTGCCACGCCCGCGCCCAGCCCCGCGAAGCCGGGGATCAGGGCCAGGGCGATGTGCCCTGCCATGACCAGTATCGCGGAGAGAAAGAGGGTGCGCTCGGGGCCAAGCAGGCGATCGCTGAAAAACGACGCCGCCACGGCCGTGATGTACACGAACCCGCCATAGGCCCCGACCAGGGAGAGCGCGGTGCCCTCGTCCATGCCCAGGCCGCCGTCTGTGGCGGAGTAGTAGAGGTAATAGCCCAGGATGGTGACCATGCCGTAGTAGCTGAAACGCTCCCACAGCTCGATGCCAAACAGATTGGCCAGGCCCCACGGCTGGCCCAGGAAAGTGCGGCCCTCAGCGGTACTCATGGGGATAGTGTAGTGAGTACCCTCGGGAAACATGGAAAAGATGCTCGGAGTGGGGGAGGCGATTGAACGCCTCATAGAGCTTTACGACGCCGCCACGGCCCGCGCGGCAGACATCTTCCGGTGGGGAAACTACGCGGGGTACAGCGAGGTCACCTACCCCCGCCTGGAGGTGGAGGTGAAGCAGTGGCGGCCGATTGATCGCGGCGCGCCCTTCGGTTACGTGGACGAGGCTGGGCGCTACGCCGCCGAGCTGAGCAAGCCCCGCCTGCTGCGCGGTTACCTCACCGAACAACTCACCCAGCTAGTGAACAATTACCCGTGCGACATTTTCGTAGGGCCCTCCACCACGCGGATACCACCCGAGTACATTCGCGGCCTAGAAAACGTGGACGAGGCTCGCCGCGCGGGAGACCTGGGGGACGCGGTACCCAGGCCGACGCTCGATGAGGTGGATGACGGGATCGTCGATAGTAACTGGGAAGTATTCCACGGCCCCGTTAAACCGCTCTTCCACTTTGGGCCGCAGCGCTGTGACATTGCCTGCGCGCGCATTGAGCACTACACGGGCATTGCGGTGGAAACGCTGCAAAAATACATCCTTTTTACCAATTACCCCATGCACACCAGCGAGTTTGTGGACTTTGGCCTGCGACAATTAGGCAGACAGGACACGCGATATACCCAGTTGGTTCTGCCGAACGGGCGGCGTATTACCGGGGAAGATCAGGAAGTAGACACGGCCTCCACCCGGCAAATGCCGCGCTATGACCTCTGCACCGAAGCCGGCGACGGCATCAGCATGATTAACATCGGCGTGGGCCCCTCAAACGCCAAAACCATCACCGATTGCTTGGCCGTGTTGCGTCCGGAGGCGTGGATCATGATCGGCCACTGCGCGGGCCTAGACGGGCGCATGAGAATGGGCGATCTTATCCTGGGTAACGCTTACCAGCGCGAGGATCACGTGATGGACGGACGAATCCTCCGCGACGTTCCCATTCCCGCCGTGCCGGAGATTCAACGCGCCCTGGAATCCAGCGTGGCGGATATTTACGGTAACGATAAATCCCTCATGCGCACCGGAACGGTGCTCTCCACCGACGACCGCAACTGGGAATGGCGCACCAGCCGAGAACTCTGGGAATGGCTGCGCGGTTCCACGGCGGTGGCCGTAGACATGGAATCCTGCACCCTGGCGGCCAACGGGTACCGCTACCGCGTGCCCTACGGCACCCTGCTCAGCGTCTCCGACCTACCCCTCCATGCCGTGCCCAAACTCCCCGCCCAGGCCCAGGCGTTTTATTCCTCCTCCAAGGAGGCGCACGTGATGTGCGCGGTGCGGGCGATGGAATACCTGGCCCAGGACCCGCAGCGGCTGCGCACCCGCAAACTACGGCGCACCATTGGGGAGGTGCCGTTTAGGTGAGGGTTGCGGAGGAGATTGAGCCATCCCAATCAGATGGAGCACCTAGTGCTTGAGGGGTGACAATTGGGTTAGTGAAAAACGATTCTTTTATAAGGGATGATACCTTATTAGGCCATGTTGTTCCGGGGGATATGCCCTGTAGTAGATATGACATGAGGATTAAGGCGCCATAAATTTTTTCGCTCTGGCCTTGAGGAAGTGTATTGATTGATGAGATGGTTCTTAGCGCATTGGTAGGGGTGGGAACGAATGATTTATTCCATAATCTCCCGTGGTGAGCGCATGTATTCCTGATGATTGTAAAGTGTTCAAACCAGCGGGCCATAGGAGACCCTGCGGTGACATTATTTCTTTGTTCTTTGGATAAAAGGTGGAGATCGATAGTAATTCCGAGATTTTCTGCAATCTCTCGTTGATCTCCGGTCTTTAGTCCCTCGTATAGCCTTGATATGTCGGAGAAGTCCAACACCTCGGCCATGACCCAGAATGGGTAGTCGCCAGCATAGTCATTTTTATAATGCTTGATTGCTTCGTTATGGCGGAGGGATCTTTTAATTCGTTTATTTGCGGCCTGCGTCCAGGATTGATGGTTAAAGGTTGGGCGGAAAATTGAGGGATCGGTGTAGGCGAGTGAATCATTAGCGCATATCTGGTTGCAGAGTTTTGTTCTGAGTGCTACTTCTATACGCTCCATGCCGTCGTGAACAAGTGTGCGTAATTTCCGGTCGGCTTCATAGAGTGATATTGCGTCATTAAAATGTGTTCCAGGGATGAAGTTATTTTCTCTTCTTCCATTTTTTATGATTCGTGCAGGGTACCAGTAGCCTGAAAGTCTGTAATAGCCTACGGTACTAAGCCATTGTGTGGCTATGGTGTCACTCATTTGCATTCCGCGCTCGCGCAATAGGGATATTTGTTCTGGGACGCTTGTTGGCGGTTTCGATGAGACGTGTTGCATGGACCAATTATAGAGATCCAGCCCACTCCCAAGCAAGGCTCGGGGCGGGCTGAACGATTGATACATACTGTACATGACAATGGGTTCTGCGTGTAATCCTGCTACCCCCACCACCCCCCAACCCCGTACACTGGCCGGGGAAGGAGGAACTATGACGCAGAACACTATCATCGAGGAAGTCCACGAGCGCGTAGCGCTCATCACTCTGAACCGCCCCAAGGCTCTCAACGCCCTGAACAACGAGCTCATGGGCGAGGTGACGGAGGCGGTGACCCGCCTGGACGCGAACCCGGAGATCGGGGCCATCGTGATAACGGGCTCCGCCAAGGCCTTTGCCGCTGGAGCGGACATTAAGGAGATGGCGGACAAGGGCGCCACGGAGATGTACAACGCCGATTGGTTTGGCGGCTGGGATGCCCTGACCAGGGCGCGCACGCCGATCATCGCGGCGGTGTCCGGCTATGCGCTGGGTGGCGGCTGCGAGCTGGCCATGATGTGTGATTTCATCATCGCTGCGGAGAGCGCGCGCTTTGGTCAGCCGGAGATCAACCTGGGTATTTTGCCGGGCATGGGCGGCTCTCAGCGCCTGACCCGCGCGGTGGGCAAGGCCAAGGCGATGGAGATGTGCCTGACGGGGCGCATGATGGATGCCCAGGAGGCGGAGCGCTCCGGCCTGGTGGCCCGCGTGGTGGCGGATGAGGACTTGCTGGATCAGACCCTGGAGACGGCGCATACTATCGCCGGGAAGTCCAAGGTGGCGGCCACGATGGTCAAGGAGGCCGTTAATACTGCCTTCGAGGCGAACCTGAGCCAGGGGCTGCTCTTTGAGCGCCGTCTGGTGCACTCCGTGTTCGCTTCGGCGAATCAGAAGGAGGGCATGGCGGCGTTCGTCGATAAGCGAAAGCCTGAGTTCCGGGGAGCTTAAGCGAGCCCCGCGGGGGCCTTCTGTGTATCGTGTACCACATCGCACGCGCGATGGTGAAGCAAACACGTAACCGGAAGGCCCTTTTATGTCCGCAGAGACCACTACGGAGACGAAGGCAGAACCACGCGGCACCCTGGGGAAGTGGGGTGATCGCTTCCTCGGCACCATCGAGGCGGTGGGAAATAAACTGCCCACCCCCTTTCTGCTCTTCCTGATTCTTTTCCTCATCACTGCCGTGGCGTCCTCGCTCATGGCGTGGTCGGGGGCCTCGGTGCAGGTGCCGGGTTCGGGAGAGACGCTCAGCATCAAGGGCCTGTTCACCGGCGAGGGGCTGGTGTGGTTCACGGAGAATATCGGGGACAATTACATCGGTTTCCCGCCGCTGGTGACGGTGCTGCCCATCATGCTCGCGGTGGGCATTGCGGAGCGCTCGGGAATGCTCGCCGCGCTGATCCGCAAGCTCTTTGGCTCAGCAAATAAGACGGTGCTGCCCTACGCGGTGGGAGTCACCGGCGTGACGGCCTCCGTGATGGCGGACGCCGCCTTCGTGGTGGTGCCGCCGTTGGCGGCGATGGTGTTCAAGGCGGCCGGGCGGCACCCCGTAGCGGGCCTCCTCGGGGGCTTCGCCGCCGTGGGTGCGGGCTATTCCACCTCCCTAGTGCCCAGCAGCCTAGACGCTCTCTTTGCGGGCATCACCAACGCTGTGATGGAGGGCTTGCCGGGCCTGGAGGCCCAGGAGGTCAACCCGGTATCTAACTATTACTTCAATATCGCGTCCGCGATCCTGCTGGGGCTCATCGCGGGATTCCTCATTGATCGCGTGCTGGAACCGCGCATGACGCGCCAGAACGTGCCTACCGAGCAGCGGGCTCTCGACGAGGAGAGCGGAGAAGGCGGCACCGGCGCCCAGGGGTCGGGGCAGGAGGATCTTTCCGCAGAGCTGGACCCCAGGGAATGGCTGGCGCTGAAGATCTCTCTGTGGGCCACCCTTTTGGCCACGGCGGTGGTGCTGGTGGCGGTGTTGCTCCCCGGCTCCCCGTGGCGCAATGAGGAGGGCGGTTTCTTGCCTCAGTCGCCGCTGCTGAACTCCATCGTATTCCTGGTGATGGTGTTCTTCTTTGTCATGGGCATCACTTATGGCGTGGTGGTGGGCACGATCCGCAGCGTGGATGATGCCGTGGATATGATGACCGAGGCGCTCAAGGGAATGCTGGAGTTTCTGGTGCTTGCCTTCATCCTGGGGCAGTTCGTGGCGCTGTTTAATTGGACGGGCATCGGTACCTGGACGGCCGTGAAGGGCGCGGCGGGGCTGGAGGCGGTGGGCCTCACCGGATTCGCCGCGGTGCTGGCCTTCATCATTTTGGCGAGTTGCTTAAACCTGCTGATTATCTCCGGCTCCGCGATGTGGACGCTCATGGCGGCGGTGTTTGTGCCCATGTTCGCGCTGCTGGGGTACGAGCCGGGCTTTGTGCAGGCGGCTTTCCGCGTGGGAGATTCCGCCACGCAGATCATCACGCCGCTGAACCCGTACATGATCGTGATCCTGGGCATGTTGCGCAGGTACGAGCCGCAGGCGGGCCTGGGCACGCTGATGTCCCGCATGTTTGTGTTTGTGATTCCCTTCGGGCTGACGTGGGTGCTGCTGCTGGCGCTGTGGTTCTATGCCGATCTACCCCTGGGGCCAGGTGCGGGGATCTTCCTGGGGTAGGGGACGTTTCACGTGAAACGTTGAGATTTCTGGGACAACATAGCGCCCCCTTCCACGCCGAACTACCCTGGGGTAAGCACCGGCACAAGAAAGGAACCTCATGCTCCCCCAACCCTCTACCGCTTATCTCGACGCGATGCGGGAGGGGATAGAGCGCCGGGCGAGGGCGGCCAAGGCGGCCAGGGCTGCGGCTAGAAAGGCGAAGGCCACGGCCCTGGAGGAGGCCGAGTCCTATCCCGGGCAGCGGAGCGCCTGGAAGCGCATCGCCACGGTCGGGGAGTCTCTGCGTGCGGATCTGCGAGAACTGGCCTTTGACCTGCACGATCATCCCGAGGAGGCCTTCGAGGAGCATCACGCAGCGGCCACCATCGCGGCCCTGCTGCGGGCCCACGGACACCGGGTTGAGGTGGGGGTGGGCGGCCTGGCTACCGCGCTACGCGCGGAGTGTGCCTCACCGAACTTTGATCCGCAGTACGATCCTACGGTGGCGATCCTCGCGGAGTATGATGCGCTGCCCGGCATTGGCCACGGCTGTGGACATAACATCATCGCGGCGGCGGGCGTGGGGGCGTTCCTGGCGGCGTCGAAAAGCATAAAAAACATGGACGCGGTGCGTGGGCGGATCATACTGCTGGGCACGCCCGCGGAGGAGGGGCACACGGGCAAGGAATACCTGATCCGCGGGGGTGCTTTTGCGGGCGTGGACGCGGCGATGATGGTGCACCCGTTTTCCTTTGACCTCGCAGAACACGCCTGGGTGGGGCGGCGCACCCTCACCGCCACCTTTCATGGCGTGGCCGCGCACGCCTCCTCGGAGCCCTTCATGGGCCGCAACGCGCTCGACGCCGCCACCCTCGCCTACCAGGGATTTGGCCTGCTGCGTCAGCAAATGCCGCCCTCGGATCGCCTGCACGCCATCATCATCGAGGGCGGCCAGCGGCCCTCGGTGATCCCGGATACCGCCACCATGACCATCTACGTGCGCTCGCTCATGGCGCAGACCCTCAGCGACCTCTCCGAGCGTATCGACGCCGTGCTCGACGGCGCCGCGCTTATGGCCGGGGTGGAGGTGAGCAAGGAGTGGGACGAGCACCCCGCCAGCCTGCCGGTGCGCAACAATCACGCGCTGTCCGCGCGCTGGGCCGCCACCCAGGAGGAACGCGGGCGGCGGGCCCTCCCCGGCGGGGTGGTACCGGATACCCTGGCGGCCTCCACGGATTTTGGCAACGTTTCTCATCTGGTGCCGGGGATTCATCCGATGGTGAAGATCGCTCCGCAGGGAGTGGCGCTGCACACGCGGGCCTTCGCGGAGTACGCGCGCTCCGAGGCCGCCGTGGATACGGCCGTGGATTCCGCCATCGGCCTGGGTCAGGTGGCCCTGGATACGCTTGGCGACGCCCCCCTCCTCGCCGCCGCGCGGGAGGAGTTCAAGGCGGCCGGGGGTGTGCTGCGGGTGGAGTGACGTGTCGAAATTGCAGGAGAAAATCGACACGTCTGGTGTGTGCTTGCGGTAGGGTCTGCTCATGGCTTTTCTATATACGAGCATCCCCTACAACGACTTGCCACCGCTGCCGCCGGAGCAATCGCTAGAAACGGTGGCTGTGCTCAAAGCGGTCATTGATGCACGCAGCCAGCTTGCTTCTCTGGATAAGGCATGTGAGTTGATCCCTAATCCTCAGATCATCACCACGACTATCCCGCTGCGTGAGGCGCAGGCCTCCTCAAAGATTGAGAACATCGTGACTACCACCGATGAGCTTTTTCGCGCTGCGTGGTCGGTTGAGGTGGCTCCGACGCCGGAGACTAAGGAAGCGCTGAGGTACACTTCTGCGCTTTTTCGTGGTGTGGAGCGGTTGCGGGAACGCCTGGTATCGGTGAAGTTGGCGGCGGATATATGCTCTACCTTGCAGGGAGTGGAGATGGGGGTGCGGGCGACTCCGGGGACGTACATTGGTAATCCCTCGTCGGGGGAGCATGTGTACACGCCCCCGGAGGGAAAGCATGTGATTGAGGGGCATCTTTCTGCGTGGGAGCGTTTTCTTTATTCGGATCACGGCCTGGATCCCTTGGTGCTCATGGCGGTCACGCACTATCAGTTTGAGGCGATCCACCCTTTTCATGATGGGAATGGCCGCACGGGCCGTATCTTAAATATCCTCATGCTCATGCAGGAGGGGGTCTTGAGGCTTCCGGTGCTGTATTTATCCGGGTACATTGTTCGGAACAAAACCGAGTATTACCGCAGGCTGCGGAGGGTAACCACGCACCAGGAGTGGGAGCCGTGGCTGCTGTACATGGTGCGGGGTGTGGAGGCGGCGGCGCGGGAGGCAGCCGCGCTCATTGATGAATTGCGGGATATTCAAACAACGATGGCCCACCGTATGCGGGAGGCCGGGCGAGTGGCCGCGCCGGAAAAGTTGGCGGAGATACTCATGCGCAACCCATACGCCCGCATCTCCGATGTGGTGAGCGCTGGCTTGGCGCAGCGCCAGACGGCCTCGGTGTGGCTGGCGCGCGTGGCGGAGCTGGGTCTGCTCGATGAGGTGAAGGTGGGGAGGGAGAAGATTTTTATCAATCGCCTGGCTTTAAGCGCCCTGAACAGCGACGCGACCGTATGAGTTGCACACTCACGGAAACGTGGATATTCTCTATCCATAGATATTGAATATCCCCGATTCTGAGAGGAAAGATCATGAGCATCAACGTTCTTTTGGGTGGTAACGGCTACATCGGCCGCGAGGTGACGCGACAGTGGTTGAAGGCGGACCCCGCCGCGGAGTTCCTGGTGGTGTCCAGCTCAGGGAAGAATGAACTCAGCGACCCGCGAGTAAAGACCATCGCCGCCGACGCCACCTCCTATGACTCCCTGGCGGCGGTGCTGCCGGAGAAGTTCGACACCATCGTGGACTTCCTGGGACGTCCGGAGAAGGATGCCGCCGCCCTCAAGAGCATCAACTACGATCCCGCGATGGCGATGAAGCGCCTGGCGGAGGAGCGCGGCGCGCGGGCGATGGGAATGATCGGCGGGCTGCTCGGCCCCAAGCCCTTTGTGACCATGAAACGGGAGATCCTTGGCGAGCTGAGAAAGTCCACGGTCCCCCTGGTGAGCGTGGAGCCCACGGTGGTGTACGGGGCCGGGCGCCAGGACGCGCTGGCCAAGATGGTGCCGATCTTCAAATTCCTGGGCCTTTTCTCCTCCACCTTTAAGCCGGTGACGGCGGAAGAGGTGGCAGGAAAGTTGGTTTCTGGCCTGCGATCCACGGCAGCATAATTGCTTTCATGAAAATCAATCGCAGCACGGAGCAGGCCGTCTTTGTGGTGATGATGATGGCGTTGCAAAAGGGGCATACCCCGTTGCCCAGCGCCACCATGTCCACCATTTTGGGCGTTTCTGACTCCTACCTCAAAAAGGTGCTTCGGATGCTCGTGGAGGCGGAACTCATCACCGCCATTCCGGGGCGCGAGGGCGGATACTCCCTCAGGCGCAGCGTGGAGACGCTGAGCCTGGGGGACGTGATGGGGGCGATGGAAAGCGTGGAACCCCCCGCCGGGGCCAGCACCCTGGCGGAGCGGCTCTTTGATTCCTCCGAGCACATGGAGCACTCACTTGCCCTTTTTTACCGCACCTTTGACCGGGCGGCGGAGGCCTTTAACGATGCCCTATCTAGCCTGCCCCTCACCGATCTCCTGGAGGAGGAGGCCTATGCGGAGGGCACGGTGGACTGGGCGGAGCACCCCCTGATCCTGGAAAGGAATAAGCCATGAGCGTGACCATATCCTCGGTGATTCCCGCCTCCCCGGACGAGGTATATGCCTGGTTTTATGATTGCACCAACTACGAGGACTCCGTGATGGTGCTGCGCTGCCGGCCGGATACTCCGGGAGCCCTGGGCGTGGGTTCCACCCGCACCGTCACCATGGTGGGCGGCGTGTATCACGAGGAGATCACCGATACCCAGCCGCAGGGCCCGCAGCGGAGCATCACCTACCGCGTGGTGCGCTCCGTGCCCCCCGGTGCGCCAGGATTTTACGCAGTTGCGATTCCTGGAACACGGGGAGCACACCCTGGTGGAGTGGGAGATTGATCTGCATGTTCCCGCCGGGCCGCTGAGCACCCCGCTGAGCGCGCTGGGACGGTGGGTGGCCGCGAGGCTCTATGGCACCATCATGGGTGCCGGGAAAAGGAACTTTGAAAGATGAAGGTACACCACCTGAACTGCGGGAGCATGAACATGCCGGGCGCGCTCCTGGTGTGCCACGTGCTCCTGATAGAAAGCGCGGACAGGCTCATACTCGTGGACACGGGGTTTGGGCTGGCCGATACCGCGCACCCGTGGCGGCGCATCGGGCCATATCACAAGGTCATACGGCCCGCCTTGCGGGAAGAGGAAACCGCGGTGCGGCAGGTTCAGAGGCTCGGGTTCAACCCCAGAGACGTCCGGGACATCGTGCTCACGCACGGGGATTCCGATCACGCCGGGGGGTTGAGCGATCTCCCCTGGGCCACGGTGCACGTGAGCACCACGGAGGAGTACGCGATCACCCAGCGCCCCACCTGGTTCGAGCGGCAGCGTTACAACAGCCATCAGTGGGCTCATCGCCCGCACCTGGTGGGGCATGCGCCCCGGGGCGAGCGGTGGCGCGGTTTTACGGGGCTGACGCCGCTTGATGACCTCGCGCCCGGCCTCTTTCTCATTCCCCTGCCGGGGCATAGCCGGGGTCACGCGGCCGTGGCCGTGGATACCGGCTCCCGGTGGGTGCTTCACGCCGGTGATTCCTTCTACCACCCCGGCACCCTCACGGGGAAGGAGCGGCCGCCCGTGGCCCTCCGCCTCCAGGAGGCGGCGTTTGCGCAGGATCGTGCAGCCCTGCGGGAGAATCAACGTCGGCTGGGTAGCCTCATGGGCGATCCTTCGATCCTGCTGGTGAACGCCCACGATCCCGGGCTATTGCGCGCCGCGCTTGCGGCCTGAGCCGCCCCGCCGCGCGCTCACCGTCTTATCCCCCGGAATCCAAAACCGCAGCGGTGCGTCCACATTCTTGGATATTCCGATGCGCGGCCCGCACACCCACTCCGGCTCCTCCTCACGGGGGTGGAGCAGGAAGTCGGGCCCGGTGACCGGCGCGCCATTGTGCGCGAGATCCAGGCCCAGCGCCGAGCCAAGGTTGCCGGGGCCTTGGGCAAGCCGGTGGAAGGGGACGTCGCCGCGGCGTCGCCAAGCAATCTCTTCGCCGCCGATGACCTCGCCGGCGCGCAGCAGGCAGCCCTGGCCCACGCCCTCGGGGGCGCACACGATGTTGCCCGCGCGGTGAATCCCGTAGGAGAGATAGACGTACATGCGCCCGCCGGGGCCAAACATCGCCCGGTTGCGGGGAGTCTCGCCCCGGTAGGTGTGGGCGGCGGCGTCCTCGGCACCCAGGTAGGCCTCCACCTCCGTGAGCCGCAGGGTGACCCCGGCATGGGTGAGGCGGCAGCCCAGCAGTTGGGGTGCCACTACATCGGCCGTGGCGGAGAAATCAATCACGGTGGCACCCCAACGTGTTGGTGCTTATCCACGCCCCCGCCGCACCAGCCCTCACCGCCGCGCCCGCAGCATCCCGGTGAGCGGCCCGAGCAGCCAATTGACCAGGCCCATCACGATGGAACCCCAGAAGGCCGAGCGGAAATCGGCTACGAAAAGCCCCAGGCCCAGCGAGGAGGAGAGGGAACCGGCGAAGAGGAACACGGCGGCGTTGATGATGAGGGCGAAGAACCCGAGGGTGAGAATCGTCAGCGGCAGGCCGATGAGGCGCAGCACCGGGCGCACCGTCATGTTCAACGCCACGATCAGGGCGGCGGAACCGAGGAAGGCCACCAGGCGCTCCTCCTGCGTTGCGCCGTAAATGGACACCCCGGCGATGAGCTCGGTGACCGCCCAGAGCGCCACCGCCGTGCCCACGGCCCGGATGAAGAAGTTCCACAGACCGCTCATTGCGCGCCTCCCTCCGCCAGGGGTTCCGCCTCGCCCTGGGGCACGGGGGAGCCGTCGAAGGAAAGCGCCAGCACCTCCACCTGCGCCCCGGCCCTGCGCTCCAGCCCCAGGCGGAGGCCGGGGGCGGGGAGGAACCCAAACCTGTGATAAAAATCGGCGTTCCCCAGGGCCGCCGCGCCGCGGGTACCCTCCGCGCGGAGGGCGTCGAGAGCGCGGGAAAGCAGGGCGGTGCCGATCCCGCCGTGGCGGGCCCCCGGCTCGATGGCGAGGGGGCCGAGCACGCACCAGCCGGGCGAGCCGTCGGCGCAGCGCAGGCGCGTGGCCCCGAGGAAGCCCACGATGTCCATGTCCAAGACGGCCACCAGGGAGAGGGAGAGCTGGTCTGCGTCGCGCAGCTTTTCCACCAGCTCCTGCTCGTTGTGCCAGGAGTGGTAATCATCGGCAAAGGCGCGGGTAATCAGTGAGCGGATGGTGGTGATGTCCGCTTCCGTCTCCCGCCGGATGGTCAATTCCATGTGCACATCCTACGGGGTAGGGCCTATCGACGCCGCCCCGCCCGCCACGGTTCCTCGTCAAGAATCCCCGCGCGCTTGGACACCACCGCCGCCACGAGGGCCTGCCCGGTGACGTTCACGGCCGTGCGACCCATGTCGATGATCGGCTCGATGGCCAGCAGCAGGCCCACGCCCGCCAGCGGCAACCCCAGGGTAGAAAGTGTGAGGGTGAGCATCACCGTGGCCCCGGTGGTGCCGGCGGTGGCCGCCGAGCCGATCACGGAGACGAAGATAATCAGCAGGTAGTGCGTGAGGTCGAGCTGAACCCCGTAGAACTGGGCCACGAAGATTGCGGCCACGGCCGGGTACACGGCGGCGCAGCCGTCCATCTTGGTGGTGGCGCCCAGGGGAATGGCAAAGGAGGCATACTCGCGCGGCACGCCCAGCGCCTCCTCCGAGACCCGCTGGGTGACCGGCATGACGCCCATCGAGGAACGGGTGACAAACCCCAGGGAGGTCACCGGCCACACGCGGCGATAAAAGCCCACCACGGGAAGCCCCGCGAAGCGCAGCACCGCCGGGTACACCACACCAAGCACCAGGGCCAGGCCCACATAGATAGCGATGACGAACTTACCCAGCGAGCCCAGGGCGTCCCAGCCGTAGCTGGCCACCGCGTTGCCGATGAGCGCGGCGGTGCCGATGGGCGCCAGGCGGATGATCCACCACAGCACCTCCTGGATCACCTTGAGGAAGGACTCGGTGAAGCCCAGGAAGGGCTCGGCGGCCTTGCCCGCGCGCACGGCGGCCACGCCGATGGCCAGGGAGATCACCAGGATTTGCAGCACGTTGAAGCTGAGCGAAATGTCCCCGGATGCCCCGGAACTGCCGGAAGCGGAGAGCCCCAGGAAGTTCACCGGCACGATGGACTCCAAGAACCCCAGCCAGCTACCCGTGCGGGAAGGATCGGCGGCCGTGCCGGGATCAATGGAGGTTCCCTCGCCGGGCTTGAGCACCAGGGCCACGAGGATCCCGGCGAGCACGGAGAAGAAGGCCGTGATGGCAAACCACATCAGCGTGGAGACCGCCAGGCGGGCGGCATTGGTGACCTTGCGCAGGTTGGCCACGGAGGTGACCACGGCGGCAAAGACCAGCGGCGGGATCAGCAACTTCAGCAGCTGCACGTAGGTGGAACCCAGGGCGTCCAGGGTGGAGGTGAGCCAGTTATCCTCGGCCATCGCGCGGGCCGTGAAGCCCAGCACCAGGCCCAGGATCAGGCCCGCCACCACCTGCACGCCAAAGTTGGTCATCCAGGAGGGCAGCCGTCGTGCGCCCTGCGCCGGGGAATCGGCCGGGGACGCTGGTGATTCAGTGGAAGCCATGCACTACCTCTTCAATTGCCTCTGGGGTCATTGTTTGTACCCTTGGCCCAACGCGCCGCCGCAGATTTTATGCCCGGAGGCGGGGTAACTGTGAGCGGCATGACAATGCGGTACGCCATGTATGTACTAATCGGTCTATCAGAGGGTAAAGGCCGGGCCCGGGGAACGCAAAGAAGGGGACGCGCAGGCCTACGTGCTCAGCGGCAGTGCCTTCAATTGCAGCGGATCGCGCAGCACCAGATCGAGCGCGGCCGCCCGGGTGATCGCGTGCACGATCTCCGCGTGGGAGGGCATCATGCGCAGCTCCACGCTGCGGCCGCGTCGCTCGAACCGACCTGGCGCCTCGCGGACGGAGGCGGCAAAGAGGCGAGGCGCCTCCGGGTCCCCGGTGAAGGCGCTGCCCGCGATGACCAGGCGGTGCGGCCCGTGACGGCGCACGAGCTCCACGGCGAGCTGTGCGAGGCCGCGCGCGCGGGCGTCGAGAAGCGGGCGCGCGGCGGGGTGCGCCACGGCGTCGGCAAGCGTGGGGGCCTCCACGCCGAGGTTGCGCACCTCGCGGAGAAGGTCGCTCGTGGTCAGGGGCGCGCCGGGCGTGCTCAGGGGCGTGATGCCCTCCGGGGCCTCCAGGGCGGTGCTGAGGGAATCATCCGCAAAGAGCGCGAGGGTGGGGTGGGTGATGACGGCGGTGGGGGCGGTGAAACGCTCGGCGGCGAGGATCGCGGGTGCGATCCCGGAGACGGTCACCGGCACGTGAAAGTAATAGCGCAGGTCGGCAGCGATGTCGGTGCCGCTCCAACCGAGGTTGGGGGCCTCCACCACCCCCTCGGGGCTGACCTCGCCGGAGACGGTCACGCCTACGCTGACCAGCCTGCGGGTCATGGGGGTGAGAATGCGATGCAGGGCGGCGATGATGTGTTCGAGGAAGTCATACTGGCTTACCGACGCCGCCGAGGCCGCCACCGTGGTGCGGCGCAGCAGGTGTCCGCGCAGGTCGTAGAGCCCCAGGGCCGTCTCCGAGGTGCCCACGGCGATGCCGGCAAACATGGTGTCCTCGGGGTTGATCTCCAGGGGAATGGTGGGGCGGCCGCGCTGGCCTATCTCCGCGAGATCGGGCCGGCGGGTGATATAGCCGGCGTCGAGAAGCGCCGCCACCGCGCGGGTCACGGTGGACTGGGAAAAACCGGTGGCCTCGATGAGATCCAGCCGGGTAGACACCGTGGTCTGGCGCATCACCTGCAAGCACTGTGCCGCGGGGGTGAGCGGGCGGGCAAAGGCGGAGGCGATGCTGCGGTGTGGCATGGTCACATAGTAGGCATGATGAACCGCATAGTCTAGTCGCCCGAGAGCCCTCCCAGACTAAGTAGTCTGGGCTACGGTTTTTAGGCCAACAAGCCGGAGATGAGCGCGACGGTGACCATCGTGATGGAGAGCCCCCACGCCAACGGGAAGGCCAGCTTGAGGTGGCGGCCCATGTCCGCCCGCGCTAGGCCGATGGCCACCCACAGGGCCGGGGAGAAGGGGGAGACGAAGGTGCCGATGACGTTGCCGATAATCAGTGCCGAGGCCGCCCCCAGCGCGGATACCCCAAAGCTGCCCGCAGTCTCCTGCACGATGGGCAAAACGGAGAAGTAATACGCATCCGTGGACGTGGCCAGATCCAGCGGCACGCCCAGGTAGCCCACGATCACGTGCACCCAGGGCCCCACCGAGGCGGGCAGGATAGAGAGCAGGGACAGCGCGATCTGCTCCAGCATTCCCGCCCCGCCGAGCACGCCCAAGAACATTGCCGCCGCGATGATGACCGAGGCCATCGCCAGGGCGGAAGGGGCGTGGCGCTTCATGGCGTCCGTCTGCTCGGAGGGGGAATCGAAGTTCAAGGGGAGAACGAGGGTGCTGGCGATGAGGAACGCCGGGCCCGGCTCCAGCCAGCCCGTCACCAACACCACCAGCAGCGCCACGGAAATCAGCGCCGTGGCGATCCGGGCCCACCGGGCATCGCGGTAGTGATACCCCTGCCTGGCGCGCTCGTCTTGCTGGCGCTCCACAAACTCCCGCGCGATGGCGTCCACGTCCACCTCCCCGCGCCCCACAAAATCCGGGGACCGGCGCAACCGAGCTATCCGACGCCGCTCCGAGAGCCCCAGCACCAACGCGATGGCAAAGACCAGGGCCAGGGCCACGCCCTGCATGGGCAGCAGGTGATGCCAGATCTCCGTGGGGGTCAGCGAGATGACCGAGGAGGTGCGCCCCACCGGCCCGGCCCAGGGCACCATGTTCATCACGCTGGCCGCCAGGGCCACGATGGCCAGGAGCACGTAGCGGCTCATGTGCATGGCCTGATACAGGGGCAACAGCGCCGGAATGGTGAGTAGGAACGTGGTGGCCCCCGCGCCGTCGAGATGCGCCACGGTGCCGATGGCCGCCGTGCCGAGGGCCACCAGCACGACGTTGCCGCGCGTGGCCCTGATGAGGGCGGTGACCACGGGGTTGAACAAGCCGATGTCCTGAAGGATGCCAAAGTAGATGATGGCGAAGATGAACATCACCACCACGTTCATCACGGAATCCAGGCCGGAGCCGAAGAACTCCCCGATCTCCCCGAGGCTAAAACCCAGGAGCAGCGCCCCGGTGGCCGGGACGAGGGTCATGGCCACCACGGGGCTGGTCTTGCCCCGGATCAGCAGCGCCACGGTGAGCGCGATGATGGCCAGGCCGGCGAGGGTGAGGCTTAAGGGCGTGTGCATGGGCAACCTTTCCGGTCAGCGGTGAGCCAGCGCACTTTAGATTAGGGGGAGGCGCGCTCCACAGTGGAATCGGCCTGGGTGAATTGCCTCACAAGATCGCCGCCTCCTGCGTTTGACCCTTCCGTGCAGGTTCCTTAGCCTGGGGGCTCGGGAATTAAGGCGTACTAACTAAAAAGGCGAGGCCCATGTTGACCCATCTCAAGCGCACGATCACCACGGGGGCGCTCGTAGCCACCCTGGCCGCCGGCACCTTCACGGGCGTGGCACAGGCGGAAACCACCACGAATACCCCCGGCACCGCGGCGGAGAGCGGCTATACCTACCTGGCCGGCCAACACAAGTACAAGTTCAAATACATCAAGCAGGATCAGGGGCAGCGGTGGCAATGGGTGGATTGCGGCCCCACGAGCGTGCTGATGGCGTTGCTGGATAACGGTGGGCAGATTCCCCGCAGCTATAACGAGCGAAACCAGGCTGCGGCCATCACGGAGCTGCGGAGTGAGGCCCCCAGCGGTGGCGCGGAGGGAACCAATAACCTCTATACCGCCGATGTGGTGAAGATCCTGGAAAACCGCGGTGTCTCGGGCACCGCAATGGCGCGCGATAATGCGGTCAACGCGATTGCCGAACTCAAGCAGGGCAAGAAGGCCATTGTGCTTACCCAGACGGGCATCCTGCGCGAGGGAAAGACGGACCCCGGCTACGGGCACTTTGTGTACGTCTCCGGCTATAACCCCCGCACCGGCACCTTCACCGTCAACGATCCGCTGAACAAGCGGGGACGCTCTTTTGAGGCCTCGGAGGCGGAAATGCACACCATGATTACCAGCCCCGCCAAGGGCAATAATCAGTGGGTGTACGTGATCTAGAGGCTGTGCCGTAGGGCGGGTACCTGTATGCGGAGCGGGTGCCCGCCCTCGCTGGGTATATTGCCTGGTTCTGCGCCTTTCCACGCCTGTTCCATCGAAAGATGCAACAGGGCTGATAAGCCTGTGGTGCCGCTGGCCCCCGGCGGAGAAATATGGTTAAGATAGCGGGCTATGAGTTCAGCGGAATCCGTACAACCTGCGGTACCCCAACCTGCGCGCGAGCCCTCGCTTCTCGACGCCTCCTGCGAGGCCTACGTCCGCGATATGGCCGCGCTATCCCCCACCGATGCCACACACCTCGGCATCGAGGGTCTCGACGGCGAACTTCAGGACTTCTCACCCGAATACTGGTCCGCCGTGGCCGACCGCACCCGCGAGATGGTCATGGACGTGGTGGCCTTCGACGAAGGCACCGACGAATGCGACGACGAGGACGACTTCGACGCCGTCGATTACGTCACCGCCGCCGCCCTGCGCAACCGCCTGGGCGTGGTGCTGGATAAGCACCACCACAACGAGGACCTGCGCCTGCTCAACAACATCGACTCCCCGGTGCAGACCATCCGCGACGTCTTCCTGGTGATGCCCACCGACACCCCGGAGCAGATCGAGAACGTGCGTTCCCGCCTCTCCAAGGTGCCCGCCGCGTTGCAGGGATACCGCGAATCCCTGGCTCTGGCCGCCGGCTCCGGCAAAGCCGCCCCGTTGCGCCAGATCGACGCCGTGATAGGCCAGTGCGAGGCCCTGGCCGATACCGGCTCCATGCTGGAAAACCTGGGCGTGAACCCCGAATCCGCCGAGGTGGAGGCCGCCAAGCTCGCCTTCGGGGACATGGCGGACTGGCTGGGCGAACAACTGGTGCCCGCCGCCGCCCCCTGCGACGCCGTGGGCCGCGACCGCTACGAACTCTTTTCCTACGAGTTCCTGGGTGACGAGGTGGACCTCGACGAGGCCTACTGCTGGGGCTGGGAGCGCCTGTGCGCCATCGCCTCCGAGCAAAAGGCCATCGCAGCCAAGCTCTACGGCGAGGACACCACCCTGCGCCAGGCCATTCACCAGCTGAACAAGGACGAGCGCTACCTCATCTCCGGCGCCGAGAACCTGCGCTCCTGGATGCAAGACACCGCCGACGGCGCGATCCGCGACCTCGCCGGCACCCACTTTGACATCCCCGAGCAACTGCGCCGCGTGGACGCCCGGATCGACCCCGCCGGCACCGGCGGCATCTTCTACACCCCGCCCAGCGACGACTTCACCCGCCCCGGCCAGATGTGGTGGTCCGTGCCCAAGGGGCAGGAAACCTTCCATACCTGGCAGGAACTCACCACCGTGTTCCACGAGGGCGTACCCGGCCACCACCTCCAGTGCGGCACCGCGCTGCTCCAGGGCGACGCCCTGAACCTCTGGCGGCGCTCCGCCTGCTGGATCTCCGGACACGGCGAGGGCTGGGCCCTCTACGCCGAACAACTCATGGCCGACCTCGGCTACGAGGATGACCTGGGCTACCGCATGGGACTCCTCGACGCCCAGCGCCTCCGCGCCGCCCGCGTGGTGCTGGACATTGGCGTACACCTGGGCAAGAAGGTGCCTGACGGCAACGGCATCTGGGACGCCTCCTACGCCAAGACCTTCCTCCGCGATAACACCGCGATGGACGAAGCCAACCTGGCCTTCGAGCTGGACAGGTACCTGGGCTGGCCGGGGCAGGCGCCCTCCTACGCCCTGGGGCAGCGCATGTGGGAGAACACCCGCGACGAGGCCCTGGCCGCCGGCATGAGCCTGCGGGAGTTCCACTCCAAGGCCCTGGCGCTGGGCTCGATCCCCATGTCCGTGCTGCGCGAGGAGGTGCTGGGGTAGGTTCGGTTTCCTGTGCTGGGTGTTGATTGGGAAATGTGGCGCGGATCATCTTCCCCTGTGCCTGGGTGGCCGCTATTTTCTGAGGGTATGACTGCCCTTCATGCCCCTCGGTTTTCTCTTCCTCCTCTGGCTAAGTGGGGGCTGACGATCCTCGTCCTCGCCGCCATGTCCTTTGTGCTGGCCCTGTTGGCCTCTGCGGAGTAATACCGGAGGCTAGAGGCGCAGGGAATCATGCCGGGGCCCACGCCGGAGTGGATCATGTACTGGCACTACGCCTCCTGGGCGGCTGGGGTGGTGGGTATGGTGCTCCTGCTGGTGGGGGTTATTCGGAGGCGCTAACCCCGCCTCCTATCCCACCCCCGGAGGAGCCGGGGTAGGTAACCGGCCAGGGCAAACACGGCGATGAGCCGGATCATCTGCATGGCCACCACCACGGCCCCGGCCCCGCCCTCGTGGGAGATGGCCAGCACGGTTTCCAGGGCACCGGGCGTGGTGGCCAGGTATCCCTCAAACCCGCTCACCCCCAGCCACCGGGCGAGCACCCACCCGGCCCCCGCGCACAGGGCCATGAGGCCCAGAATGAAGCCCACCGTGGTGGGCAATTGCCGGGCAAAGAGCTTCAAGGCGGGCACGGAAAGCCCGCCACCGCAGATCCAACCGATAGAAAGAAAAGCCATGACGGCGAACACGGGCGGTGGTTCCAGGCCCCAGCCTGCGGGAAGCAGCAGCCCGAATACCACGGTGAGCAGCAGCGGCCCCAGTACCCCGGAGGCCGGGAGGCGCAGCCACTTTCCCACCTTGTCCCCGCCCAGGGCGATGGCGAGGAGCAGCAGCACGGAACCGAGGTGAAAGTGGTATGTGCCGGAGGCCGCCGCGCTAGCACCGGCATCACCCGCGCCGTCGATAGTGGGCGGGGCGAGCAGGTGCGCGATCGGAGGCAGCGTCACCGAGACCACCAGCAGGCGCAGGTACTGGGTGAGCGCCACAAAGCGGTAATCCGCGCCCACCTCCTGCGCCATGATCGGCATGGTGGAGGCCCCACCGGGCAGCATGGCCAGCACGGCCGTCTCCCGGCTGATCTCCCTCTGGGTGCGGGCCAGCGCCAGGGCCACGGCCAGGGAGCACCCCACGGTGAGTACGGAAAGGAGCAGGCCGGGCAGGACGAAGGAGGCCAGGGTGGCGGGCGCAATGCCGATCAGCGGCAGGCCCGCCATGATCCCGATGATCCCGCGCCCAAAGCGGTAGTAGTGGACGTTGACGTGTAATTCCCGGCCCCGCCCCAGGGCGAAGGCACCCGATACCGCGATGGCCGCCACGATCCACGCCGCCGGGACGCCCCAGCGGCTCAGCAGCGCCCCGAGCACCACGGAAAGCGGAATCACCAGCGCCCAGGTGCCGGCCGTGCTGCGATCGGGGAGGCTCACCATGCCTATCACCCTATAGGGTGATAGGCATGGCAGCGGAACTTGGTCTGGGAACATGGGTCCTTCTCGCCGGTGGTGCAGCCGTGGCGGGATGGATCGACGCCCTGGTGGGCGGTGGCGGCCTTGTGCTCATCCCCCTGCTGCTCACGGGCGCGCCGCAGATCCCCTATGCCACGGTGCTGGTCAGCAATAAGCTGGCCTCGGTGAGCGGGACGGCGTCGGCAGCCATCACCCTGGTGCGGCGGGTGCGTCCGCCGGGCGCGGTGCTGTGGTGGGCGGTGCCGCTGGCGGCGGCGTGCGCGGCCGGGGGCGCGCTGCTGGCCACGGCGATTGATAGCGCCGTGATGCGGCCGGTGACCATCGTGCTGCTGGTGAGCGTGGGAATATTCGTGGCGCTGCGGCCGGACTTTGGCGCGCAGGCCCGCCCGCACCCCTGGCGGGGGTGGCGCGCGGCGGCGGTGCTGCTGGCGGTGGGGATCATCGCGGCCTATGACGGCTTTTTTGGCCCCGGCACCGGCATGTTCCTCATCATGGCCTTCACCGCGCTGCTGGGGCAGAACTTCCTCACCTCCGCCGCGATGTCCAAGGTCATCAACACCGCCACAAACTTCGGCGCGCTGTGCGTATTCCTGGCGGGCGGGCACGTGTGGTGGACTCTGGGGCTGGTGTTGGCGGCGGCGAACATCTGCGGGGCTCAACTGGGTGCACGCACTGTGCTTGGCGGCGGTACCAGGCTGGTGCGGTACGCGCTGCTGGCCCTGGTGGTGGTGATGAGCGCATACCTGGGATACCAGCAGTTCCTTGGCAGCCAGGCTGCAGGATAGCGCCCTAGCCTTAGCAGGCATGAAGCACACCATCGGCGTCCTCGTGGCGCAGGTTCCGCAGGGCTGGGGCGAATCACGGGGCGAGGAGATCATGCGGGGGCTGTGCCGCGCCTCCCGCCTGCTGGGGCTTATCGACGCCCACCTCGTCGCCGCTGCCAGCGACCTCCCCGCCCTGGCCGTCCACGCCGCGCATCACAGCGCCGACCTGCCCTCCGGCTTTCAGTTGTGCCAGCGCGGTACCTGCGAGGAGCACGGGGTGCTGGTGGACGCGCTGTTTCTTCTGCGGTTGGCGCGGGTGGGGAGTATCGTGCGGGTGTGATCCTATCCATAGGATTCTCCCAGTGGAAAAGATTGAAAATCAGAGAAAGACATGATTTTCTTAGAGGGCTGCTTTGAAAAAGAAAATCATATTTACCCTGATGTTGTGTGTTAGTTGTGGTGACTAGCGAATTGCAGACGGCCGGGATGATGCCTTACTTGGCTCAAGGCCTCGAGGTGGGGATTGGGGAGGTGGGAGGTTTGGTGACAGTTTATGCGTTGGGTATGGCTATTGGTGGTCCTGCGATTGTGTATTTATTTCGTAATAAACCTCCCAAGACGATGCTCGCGCTGACAGTGCTATGTTATAGCATTCTTGAGATAGTGACCATAGCTCAGTCGTCAATATTATGGATGTTGGTATTTCGTTTTCTGACTGGGTCTCTTTCGGGGGCTGTCTTTGGGTTTGCCCTTTCTTTTGCTGCCAGAGTGGCGTCCGATCCGCGTGAGATACCCAAAGATATTTCCTTTGTTCTCAATGGGCTCATGATTGGCGGCATTATTGGAATGCCTCTAAGCCATGCGATAGCTGAATCGGCGGGCTGGCGTTGGAGTTTTATCCTCCTCGGAGTTGTTGCCGCTCTTGTTAGTCTTATGGTTTGGGTTGTGTTGTATTGCCATTTCTCGATCCGGTGGATGGGGAAGAGGACGTCGAGGATGGGAAAAGGCTCAAAAGTGCTTCACTCTGGCTTCGCTATGGGGTCAGCCTCCTGACTATTGGTTCTGTATATGCCGGATTCTCTTTCTTCACTCCTGTGCTTCAAGATGAATCCGGTTTTTCTGCTAATATGACCAGCGCACTTCTGCTGCTGTATGGCATATTTACGCTGATTGGAAATTTTTTGGTAGGGAGCATTGCTCAAAAGTCGGCTACCGTTATCCTCTTGGCTGGGCATGTGGTCATTTTTATGGCTATGATGGTCATTTACTTATTCTCGGAAGTAAAGATCGCAACGGTGGTGGCGGTTCTAGCGGTTGGTTTACTCGGGGTTTCTATGAACCCTGCACTCGTGGCTCGGGTGGTACAAGTGGGGGGAGCTGGGAATATGGTGACAAGCGTGCATACTGGTGTTATTACTATGGGTGTAACGGTGGGAACTGCGCTAAGCTCCTTGATTATTAGTAGGCTTAACGGGGTGGCTTCATATTCTGGTCTCGTGTCGGCAGTTCTTGTGGTTATGGTCAGTGTTTTGACATTGATTTCCTTATCGAAAAAGAGGGAAAATGTCTAAGTATATGTTCTTGCGGAGATGTAGAATTTTAAGGGGAATAGTTCTTTTTGTGCGTCTTTCTCCTATGGCTAGTTTGTGTAGAGAAGGGGCTAGTTGAGAAAGATTCTATTTGGTTTGCTTCGCCGGGTACCGGCCGGTGAAGGCCTTGAAAGCCGCAAGAGCAAAGAGGCTCGTCCTGGGGTGGGGTGCGTAGCTCACCAGGTGGTGTGATTTGGGGTGGCGCAACATATAAAGGGCTTTGCCCAGTGCAACATGAGAGTTACCGCAACCGTCATCCACACCGAACAGGACCCTTACCGTGGAGTGTGCTGGCAACCTTATCGCCAACACCACCGGAAGTCATAGGTTCTATTGTGCTATAATTCCCTTGAAAGCCCCGGAGCGATCCCTGCGTTGAAATAGATGCACATCGCCGGGGTTATTGTTTTGACCTGGCCTGCCCGATGCAGTAAGGGTTTGCGGTGGGGTTTGGCTTGATCTACTATTGTTCTCTGTGCAAAAATATTGGAGCCGAACCGAAGATACTCCACTCGTGCCTGGCGGTGTGCAAGGTTTCGCTTTAGAGGACTTCGTCGGCGCGGATCTTTCTGGCTTGCCCCATGAGGAGGATCAAGGCGGCTACTACACCGGCAGCGTTGATGATCCAAGTGAGCCAGGCTGCACCGTTGAGTGATAAAGCGACGCCGTTGCCGAGAACCGTGATAGCGACGATGGCGCTGACGATGGTGGCGATGACCGATTGCCGCCAGATGCCGATGGTTCCGGCGATGAGAGTGACACTGACAGCGAGGATGACGACCGATGCACTCGAAGCGAGCACGTGAACCCAGGAAATGCCTTCTGCACTGTTGACGATCGGCGTGATGGTTTCACTAAGAAAGAAGATCGCGACGGCTAGGAGGAGTCCTATGGCGGAGGCCGATGCAATGGTGAGGGTGAAGGCCGTGTTTTTTGCGAGGAAGAGTTGATGCCGTCCGCCAGGGTAACTGTAGAGCTGGATGCGGCGATTGCCGATGTAGTCGGTGACGATGAACCGTGCGTAGATTATGGAACCGTAGATAGCAATAACACACAACGCCACGGTGAGGGCGAGTGAGAACACGGCGTTGTACTGACGGAACATGGCGCTGCCAGGGCTGTCGTCGAAGCGTCCGATTGTAGCAAAGAAGTAAAGCGCGGCCAGCAGCGCGATTGTGGCGGTCGCGGCGACATAGATCGCGGTGCGCTGGTATCGGGTAAGTTCAAGCCGGAGAAAATGACTCATGCTGTGGCTCCCTTGACACTGGCGTTATAGAAGGATTCCAGGCTGCCGTCATACTGGGCAAGGATGGTCTGGACGCTCTGTTTGTCGCCAAGCTGACCCTCTACCAGCACGGCGACGGTATGAGCGGTGCGTTCCAGTTCGGTGAGAACGTGGCTGGCGATGAGGATGGTGACACCGTTTGCGGCGAGGTCGGTCAGGATCTGTCGGAGGTCTGCGATGCCGGTCGGATCGAGCCCGTTAGTTGGTTCGTCGAGGATGAGGAGCTTAGGCTGGTGAGCGATTGCGCGGGCCAGAGCGAGCCGTTGTTTCATTCCGAGCGAGAAGGACGCGACGGGCTCCTGCGCGGAGTTCACGAGCCCGACTTGGGCGAGAATCTCAGCGATCTGAGGGGGTGTCGTCACGCCGAGCATGTCGAAGTGCAGCTGTAGCACATCGTGCGCGGTTGCTCCGGCGCGGAATTCTGGGTTCTCGATGATCACACCGATGTCGGACAGTAGTTCGTCACGGGACACGTGATTGAATGAGCGTCCGAGGATGGTAATGGCGCCGGAGGTGGGAAAGGCCAGTCCGGTGATGATTTTGAACAGGGTCGTCTTTCCCGCTCCATTGGGGCCAATGATCGCGCAGATCTCTCCTCGTGCCACATTCAGTGTGCTGGGGGAAAGGATCTCGCGTCCGGCGATGCTCTTGGTGAGCGCGGTGATCTGAAGTGTCTGCATGATCAGTTCCTTCTCCGCAGTGCGCGGTAGGCGATGAGATAGGCGGCAGTAGCCCAGGCTGCGATGACGATGATGTTCCGGAGCTGGTCAGTCCCGGTGCGGAAAGCAGCCTCGCGGATGATGTCTCCCAGTGGAGCGAAGGGGAGGAACTGGTGCAGGGCTACGGCCCATTCCGGCAAACGCTCAGCTGGGAAGGTGATCGGTGAAAACAGCAGGCCGCCGATCATGATGACTTGAGTGGCCAGCGCGGTCGCGTTGACTGGGAGCCAGAATGCAATCGCGTAGCCGATGCCGACAGTAGTGAACTGCGCTGCGAGGATAGCGGCCACGGTGATCAGGTCGAGGTGGATGTCGAGTTCGAAGCGCAAGGTGGCAGCGAGGATCCCGATGGCGATGCCGGGGAGGGCTGCGAGGCTCCAGATGACGGCGTCGGCGAGGAGGATCGCTGAACGCGGTACCGGCAGGGTCTTCTGGTAGTCGAGCAGTCCCTCCTGTTTGGAGGTGCTTGTGATCTGCGGTGCGAGGACACAGCCGACGGCGATGATCCCGAGCGTCCATGCGCCCGAGGAAAGGTAGCGCACGGCCTCAGTGTCGACATTGGGGATGAGCAGCGCGAGACCATACACGATTGCGAAGGCAAACAGCGCCTGCACGGCCGTGAATACTGGAAGGAGATATTTGTGGCGGATCAAGCTCCACTGGATCAGACCCCACCACGTCGGAAACCACCCACGTTGACGGGGCACGCGAGGCATAGGAACAGAGGCGGTGTTAGTGGCCATTGGTGATCCCTTCATAGAGGGTTTCGAGTGATGCCGGGGCGAGCGCGTAACTGTCGGCTGTGCCTGTATTGACCAGATCGAGCGCCCACGCCACCGCGTTGGGGATCTGCTCCGGTTCGAGGTTCAGCCGCAGCTGTCCCTCCCCGTCGACTGTGTGGACGGCGATGGCGGGAGGGGTCTGATTAATTTCGGCTCCCGGGCGGATCCCGACGGTCAGGATGGTGCTGCGAGCCTGGTCAGCAAGCTGGCGGGGTGTGCTGTCGATGAGAACCTCGCCGTTGTGGAGGAGCACATAACGGTCAGCGGTGCGCTCTACCTCAAGGAGATTATGGGTAACGAAGATCACGATGTGGCCAGCGTCAGCAAGATGTCGCAGGTGACGCCAGATCAGCGGTCGGCGCACCGGGTCGACGTCATTGGTCGGTTCATCAATGAGCAGCACGGGAGGTGGCGCGATAACGGCCATCGCATAGGAGGTGAGCCGCCGCAGACCGCCAGATAGCTTCTCTCCGCCTCCCCTTGCCCACCGTGTAATGTCCAGGGTCTCGATGAGTTCCTGTGTGGCTGCTTTAGCCTCCCCGGCCGTGAGACCACGGAGGCGTGCAATCGAGCTGATCGCCTGTTGAGGAGTCACCCCGGTCAGCGGTGTGTAGATCTGCGGCATTATCGCAGCCACCCGCCGAGCGAGATCCGGGTTCGCCACGAGGGAGTGCTCCCCATAACGAATGTCTCCGCTGATCGGCTTCGTAACCCCGATGATCTGCTTCAGCAGTGTCGTCTTGCCAGCGCCGTTGTGGCCGATCAAGGCAACTAACTCACCAGGATGGAAGGTCAGGCTGATGTATCGATTCGCTGGAATATTGTGCCCTCGGTAGGTCTTCGTGACCCCCTCCAGCGAGAGCATCGGCTGAGGTTGTTGTGCGCCCATCATAGCTTCAAATACTATCGGTATCTGAAATTGTCGTCAATACCTCGCACGTTTCCAAGGCGGCTGATCGGGCTGTTTTATACTGGAATTCATGCCCCGCATGACCCGCAAGCAGCAACAGCAGCACAATAGAACGCTCTTGCTTGAGGCAGCAGAACGTATCTTCGCCACCCGTGGCGTTGAAGGCACATCCCTCGATGATGTTGCCTTGGAGGCGGGACTCACCAAGGGCGCGGTGTACTCAAATTTCCAGGGCAAGGGCGAACTGATCCTTGAGGTCATTCGTTACCGACAGACCAGTTCTCAGGAGGCGCAGGAGTTCCAGGAGATCCTGGCGCGCGCGAGCAACGACTACGAGAGGCTTGAAGCCTGGTGCGACGCCTGGATCCTCAACGCCCGCAGTGGCGACCGTGCTGGGTACGCGCGGCTCTTGTTCAACTTCATCCCCTACGCGCTTCGAGATGAGGAACTCACGGCTCGTTTCCTGGAGTTCATCACACCGGGGGATGTTTCTGGGGATGTTCCCACCGAGGCTTCCCCGATCCCCAGTGGTAGCCCGTTCGCACAGATCCCGGTCGAGGATCAGTTCCGCATCCTCACCGCGTTGGATCTCGGGCTTGCAGCGTTGACGCTATTCGACCCAGACAATGCCAAACCGGAACTGTATAAGACCGCGGTGCTCTCCTTGGCGCACACGCTCTACGATGATGCGGCCGCGTCAAAGCATGCCGATCAAGACTAGCACTGCTGGCACGAACCACACGAGCAACAGAGTAGCTTCGGCTGCGAATCCAACAGCAATCAATCCTGCCCATAGTCTGACAGAGGTCGGCGTATTTTCGGTTCGCCTGTTCACCCATGCGCTCCGGGCGTCTTGCTTGATCAATGGGTTGTCCAGCAGCATCTTGGCGATATGGCGGCCGTCGCTGGTGCGGTGGAATCGTGCTTGCCACACGATGCGCATTACCAGCACCGCGACCGCCACGGTCGCCACCCACCATCCTGTCGCTGTCCGTACTGTCAACGCCGCCACGAGGAACGCGAAATCTACGACCAGGCCTGCGCTCACCGCAGCCAAGCGCGCCGGAAGTGGCCATGTCCATACGTGTGTGAGTTCTGTGGTTGCGAAGGCGCGGCGGACGTTCACCTGCACCGAACCTCGGGAACTGCTGGAGGCGCGTCCGAACACCACATGTGCCAGCTCGTGCGGCACTGCCGTGATGGCTGCGATTGCTAGGGCTACAATCACGGTGAGAACGGCGTTGGGTCCAGCCGAAACCAGGTCTGCTCCGGTCGGCACACCGCCGCCGATCAGTAACGTTGTTGCGATTGTGGCGAGAAGAACCCCGACCGCCCACAGGCAAATTCTCGCGACTTTCCACCCTGGGGTCTGCGGCGCTGATGGCGGAGGAGATATCGGCGCACCGGCCGGATCGCTGAGGAAGCCCGCATCCGAGAGAATATCGTGGAGATCGGAGAACGATGTGCCAGGGTTCGCAGGATCGGTCAGCCTACGGGCAATGTCTGCGGGCACGACGAGGGGGTCGGAGCCTTCCGCGACAGTGACCCAAGCTCCGTTGCGGAGCTTCCTCGCACGGACAGGTTTTAGGCGCATTGCGTTCCCCTTCGCGGAACTCACGTTCACACCTGCTGCGGGTAGTGGCTGAAGATTTCCCAATTGGCAGTGTCTCCTTCTCAACACGTCGGGCAGTGGTGTTCCAGTCGCGGCCACGGGTCATGCGTGAATGCCGTCCCGTCTTCGAAGTTCACCTCGAGCTGTGTGCCTAGTGACCGTGGCGGAGCGTAACCCGTGAGCACGCGTACAGCCTCGTCAACGATAGTTGCAGTCAGTAGGAAAATCGCCGGAGCGTATGCGATTGAGGGTGGATCAAAGTTGATCTCGCTGAATGCAGAGAACTGTGCCACGAACTGCGGATCGCGCTGCGAGTAGTGGATGTTGAGACAATCAAAACACCCCGTGACTCCCGGCACGACGGTGAAGACTCTCCCGCGTGTCACTTGTGAGGCACCGAAGACGCACGGGATGCCGACTGTGACGATTGCCTTGTTCACGATTCGCTGAGCGACGAAGGGCGGCTCGTCGATTGCCGTGATCACGAGGTCGGCTCCTTCAATCAATTCGGTGATATCACCTACCGACTCGATCCGACGCTGCAAGGCCGTCACGGCGATACCGGAGTTCATCTGCCTGAGTGCCTCGGCCGCGACCTCAGATTTCGGTCGACCCACATCGGCTTCTCGGTACAGTAGCTGGCGACCCAGATTGCTCTCCTCGACGACGTCTTGGTCGACTATCGTCACGGACTGCGGACCGAGTCCTGCCAGCAGGGTTAAGATGTTCGACCCGCCACCACCCAGGCCGAGCAGTACGATGTTTGAGGAGTTGATCTTGTGCTGAGGCGCAAACCTGTCGCCGCTGAGCCCGGTGAATCTGCTGAAGTAGTTCACGTTAGCTCGATACCGGGGTCCAACATCCTCTTCACGACTGAACTGCGTTTCTTCGACGAAGCCCTCTTGGTCCAAAAGGGCGATGCCACCAAGGATATCTTTTTCAGTCAGCTCTGGAAATTCCTGCTGCACGGCAGCGACCACGTCCGCCAGAGGCCGACCGTCGAGGACTGACACGAGAGACCAGAGGTGATGATCAGGATCGTCGAATTCTGCAGTGATGCCGAGCTGTGCACCGATACGGAACATCTGATTATCAAGTCGGTAAGTGGGGTAGATCGGCTTGATCCTAGGGTTACTGGGAATTGCACTCACGACTACTCCTTGTGTTGCTTAAACGAAAGAAGAAGAGGGCCGCCAGTCAACGAACCTGGCGGCCCGGCGAAGCACGCCGCTAGCTGCAGACTTCGCTAATGGGAGCATCAGAAGATGATCCACCACACGGTCGCCTCGACCTTTTCGGCACGACGCACGGTCACGTTCGACATCGGTTTCACCTCCTTCTAGAGTCATCGGGCTTGCCTCATAGTGCGGCAGGTAACAGGGTTCGGGGATACCCGCAACTAAAAACTGCGGGTATCTGGATACTATCAGTATCCTTAGTTGTAATAAAGACCGCTCAATGAGAGGCCTCGCGAGATGAAACAAATCGACAGAATCACTACGGGTGACCATCCGATTCGGAGCCGACGATGGTTTCTCGGGCGTCGGCCGTTCCTGCAGTTGGTGATCGGGCTACCACTCGCAATGATCGCGGCATCTGTGGCGGGCATTACCCAGGTGTTGTTCGCATTCGCGCAGGGTGCTGCAGACTGGGACGAAGCGCTCGTGAAAGTCTGGCCGGGACAGCCCATCGGTATGGCGCTGCAGATTGCGGCTGCGATTGCTGTGATGTGGTTCGTTATCGCGAAGATTGCTGGACGACCAGTCTTCGAACTTTCCCGCCAAGGTGCTTTCAAGGAGGGGATGATCGGAGCCGCGATTGGCACAGGCATAGTTACTGTGACTGTTGGTGTACTTGCCACCTTTGGCGGTTATATCATGACCGATGTAACTCTAGGTAGAGGCATCCTGACTGGACTGCTCTTAGGACTTGGCGCTGCCTTCGGCGAGGAGGTCGCCATCCGCGGCATCCTGCTGCGCCTTCTCGACGCCCGGTTCGGGCCAGTCGCAGCGGTCACGCTCACTTCTTTGGCGTTCGGTGCACTGCACCTCGCCAATCCCCACGCCACTCTCCTCGGCGCGCTCGGATTCGCCATGCAAGCCGGAGTACTCTTCGGCCTCGCGTACCTACTGACCCGACGCCTCTGGTTTGCGATCGGCATGCACGCCGCTATCAACTTCACCCAAGCCGCGATCTTCGGATTACCTGTATCTGGCACCACCGTTGAGCCAGGATTACTCGTCGGTGAACTGCGGGGCCCTGCATGGCTCTCTGGTGGTGCGACTGGTATCGAGGGATCTGTCATTATGCTCATCGTGGCCGCTACTGTATCTGCACTGCTTTCAGCAACAGTCTGGGCACGGGAAAGGACAAAGCGACTCTGAAACGTCCTGGATTTTGTTCCTCGATCACCTCAAGGAGGACGGGAACATCACCCAACGATACCCACAAGAGTTCAAGACCCCCTCCTCTTCACCCGCGCCGTAGCCTGCGCGCTCCACGGGTCCTCCGGCCAGGGGTGCTTGGGGTAACGCCCGCGCATTTCCGCGCGCACCTGGGCGTAGGGGCCAGACCAGAAACTGGCAAGGTCGTCGGTAATGGCGAGGTCGCGGCCCGCAGGGGAGAGCAGTCGGAACTGCACCGGCACCCCGGCGCAGGTGGGGGACTGCGCCAGGCCAAAACATTCCTGGAGTTTCACCCGCACCACCGGGCGGCCCTCGGAATAGTCCACGCGGGGGCGCGAACCGCTGGGCACTTCCAGGCGCTCGGGTGCGAGTTTCCCCATGCGGGCGGTCTCCGGCCAGGGCAGCAGCCGTTGTAAGGCCGGGTAAAGATCTACCGTCTTTCCACCAGCTAGGGCCTCCAATTCCGGGCGCAGCCACGCCTCGGGGTCGGTGGCGGAGACGTCCGGCCAGGGATCGCCCAGCCGCGCGCGGAGAAAGGCGAGGCGATCACGCAGGTGCGCGGCGGCGTCGGAAAGCTGAAACATGGTGAGCCCCTCGGCCCGTACCGTGGCCGCCAGCGCCGTCACGGCCTGCTCGGTGGGCACCGTCACCGGAGTGGAGGAGAGCACGATCGCGCCCACACGGCGCACCAACCGACCTCGCACCCGCCCCTGGGTGACCTCGGCGCGGTACTCCTCCGTGACCCCCACCGCGTCCAGTGCCTCTTGCTCGCTCAGCCGCGCGGCGGCGCGTATCACCGCGCCCTCGCCCGAGCGGGAGACCTCGGCGATGGCGAGCCAGGGGGCGTCGGCAAGCGGGGAGGAACGAGGCAGCCGCGCTCGGGTGCCGGAGGCCAGCAGGTAATCCGAGTCCTGACGGCGGGCCACCTGGGCGGGGTAGGCGCGGGCGGTGACCGCGCCGGGGGTCACGGTTTGCTGAGAGCCGCGAACCAGGCGGCGCAGCCGCTCCACCTCCCGGCGCGGGGCCTGAGTGGCGGCGATGTCCCCGGCGGGGGAGGCCGCCAGCACCGCCACGGTTTCCGCCGCCGTGGGGCCGAGGTCACGCAGCGCGCGGCCCAGGCGCGGATCGAGCGGCAGCGCGGCCAGGGCGCGCCCGGCGTCGGTCGCGGTGCCGCTGGAGTCTACGGCCCCGAGGCTGCGCAGGGTGGCCTCGGCGGCGTCGAGAGCAGGGGCCGGGGGAGCCTGAAGCAGCGGTAGCCCCTCCCCGCGCGGGGTTCCCCAACAGGCCAGCCACAGCGCGGCCTGGGTGAGGTCGCTCACCGCGATCTCCGGGGTGACCTCGGCGGGCAGGTGCTGACACTCCTGCTCGGAAAACGCCCGGATCACCCGGCCGGGGCCCTCGCGCCCGGCTCGCCCCGCGCGCTGCTCGGCGGTGGGCCGCGCCTCCGAGATCGTGACCAGGCCATTCATCTGCCGCGCGGCGTCGCGCCGGGGCTCGCGGGATAACCCGGAATCCACCACCGCCCGCACGCCCGGCACCGTGAGCGAGGACTCGGCTATCGACGTCGCCACTACCACGCGCGGCTGCTCGCCGGGCTGTAGTGCGGCCTGCGTTTCCGCCGCGCTCAGCCGGCCGTGCAGCGGCACGCCCAGGCCGCCCAGGTGGCCGAGCACCGGCTCCACCTCCCGTACCCCCGGCACGAACACCAGCACGGATTGCCCGTGGCGCTGCACGTCGCGGCGCGCCAGGTTAGCCAGGTGCTCATAAAAGGAAGGCTCCCCGCGCAGGCGGCCGGGGTGCGGGGCGTACTCCACGGTCAGCGGGTGAATCGCCGCCGGACTATCCACGGTGGGCGCCCCACCCATGAGCGCGGCATAGCGCTCGGCCTGCACCGTGGCGGACATCGCCACCAGCACCAGATCCTCGCGCAGCTGAGTGACCTCGATGAGCATTCCCAGCAACATGTCCGTATCCAGGTGGCGCTCGTGTACCTCATCGACCACCACCGCGGCCACGCCCTCCAGCGCGGGATCGCGCAGCACCATGCGCAGCAACACCCCGGGGGTGACAAACTCCACCAGGGAACCCGCCAGGCTATGACCCCTCATGCGGTGCCCCACCCGCTCGCCTAAGGCGGTGCCGTCGAGGTGCGCCAGGCGTTGCGCGGCGGCGCGCACCGCCACGCGGCGCGGGGCGCAGACTAAGACTTTGCCGTGGTTCTTGGCCTCGTCCGCGAGCGTGAGGTTCGCCAACGCCGGGGGCACCAGCGTGGTCTTACCCGTGCCGGGCGGGGCCTGCACCACCGCGCGGCGGTGCGCGGCGCAGGCGCGGGTGAGATCGTCGATGGCCTCGGCAAAGGGCAGGCCGGTGCCGATGCGGGAAAGGTCGAAGGGCCGCATGGGGTTATTGCTGTGCCTGCTGTTGCTCCGCGCGTTCGGCCTCGGCGCGCCGTTGCTCGCGCATGCGCACCACGCGCGCCGGGTGGCCCACCGCGATGGCATCATCGGGAATGTCCTGGGTAACCAGGGAACCCGCGCCGATGGTCACCCGATCCCCGATGCGTACCCCCGGCAGCACGATCACGCCCGCGCCGATCCAGGTATCGCTGCCCACCGTGATGGGCCGCGCCTGTTCCCATCCCTCGCCCCGCATGTCCACGTCATCCACCGGGTGCCCCACCGTGAGGAACTGGCAATTCGGGCCGATGAGGGTGCGCGCCCCGATGCTCACCGACGCGCTGCTGAGAATGGTTACGCCCATGTTGATGAACACGTCGCGGTCCAGGCGCAGGTGGCGGCCGTACTCGATGCTGGCCGGGGCGATCACCGTGGCGTCGGAATGCTCTGCCCCGGTGAGTTCCCGAATGATCTCGCGGGCGGCGTCGGGATCCGTATTGCCCAGGGCATTAAGCTGACGTAGCAGGCCGAAGCTGCGTTGCTGCTCCGCGGTGAGTTCCGGGCTGCCGGGCATATGCCAGGCCCCGGAGGCCATCTGTTCTAGGGACGTTGCGGGGGAGGCGGGGTGCGTCATACCCACCATTGTGACATTAAGGCTTAGGGTGTGACGCGAGCCTCTCTATAGTGAGGAGGCATGATGGAACCTGAGCAGAAAACAGCCGTGGTCACCGGGGCCTCCTCCGGGATCGGCGCCGCCACCGCCCGCGCCCTGGCCGCCGACGGCTGGCACGTCATCGCCGCCGCGCGTCGCTACGAGCGGGTGGCCGCCCTGGCAGAAGAAATCGGCGGCCAGGCCTGCCGCTTGGACGTTACCGACGACGCCTCCGTGATGGGGCTGGCTCGCTGCGTGGCGGAACACGGCGGGTGTGACCTGCTGGTGAACAACGCCGGGGGAGCGCGCGGACTCGACCCGGTGATAGAAGCCGACATAGAACAATGGCGCTGGATGTACGAGGTCAACGTGCTGGGCACCCTCCGCGTGAGCAACGCCCTGCACGAGGCCCTGGCGGCCTCGCCGCGCGGCGGCCTGGTGGTGAACATCGGCTCCGTGGCCGGGCTTAACCCCTACCCCGGCGGGGCCGGATACAACGCCGCCAAGTTCGGGCTGCGCGCCCTCACCCGCGTGCAGCGCATAGAAGAGGCCTCCGCCACCCCCGAGGGGCTGCGCGTCACCCAGATCGACCCCGGCCGC
Source organism: Corynebacterium oculi (assembly GCF_001412105.1). Classification (GTDB taxonomy): domain Bacteria; phylum Actinomycetota; class Actinomycetes; order Mycobacteriales; family Mycobacteriaceae; genus Corynebacterium; species Corynebacterium oculi. The sequence continues at coordinate 567,014 of NZ_LKST01000002.1, read as the reverse complement.
GTGCACACCGAGGAATTCTCCCTCAACCGCTTCGATGGCGACGCCGCCCGCGCCGCCGCCGTGTACGAGGGCGTGCTCAGCCTCAGCGCCCAGGACATCGCGGAGGCCGTCCGATGGGTGGCCTCCCTACCCGCCCACGTCAACGTGGATCATCTTCACCTCATGCCCAAGGATCAGGCATGACGCTCGCCTCCTTCCTCGCGCTGCTGCTCACCTGGTGCACCGCGATCCTCAGCCCCGGGCCGGACATCGTGCAGATCACCCGCCTGGGAGCGCGCAGCCGACGCGCCGGGGTGTGGTGCGCCGTGGGCATCATGACGGGCAACGCCATCTGGATCATCGCCTCGCTCGCCGGGCTTGCGGCCCTCATGCAGGCCTATCCCGCGATTTTGGGGTGGCTGCAACTCCTCGGCGGCTCCTACCTCGGGTGGCTGGGTTTCAAGGCGGTGCGCGCGGGGGTAAAGGGGTGGCGGGATGCTGCTGAGGTTGGCGCTGCCGTGGTACCCGGTGCATCTTCCGCGCCCGAGATGAGCGCCGCCCAGGCCTGGCGCTCCGGCCTGGCCACCAACATGGCTAACCCCAAGGCCATCGTGTTCTTCGGCGCGGTATTCTCCCAATTCATTCGCCCGGACATGGGTGCGCACTGGACGCTGATCGTGGCCGTGACGCTCATCGCCGTGGGGCTGGCCTGGTTCGTGGGTTTCGCCCTGGCGGTGCGGGCTCTTTCTGCCAAGATCGCCCGCAACGGTGCGCTTATCGACGCCATCACGGGTACGATCTTCCTGCTTCTTGCGGTGTACATGGTGGTGGAAGGCGTGCGGGCGGTGGTGTGGGGTTAGAGATGAGAGAGAGAATCTTCTATCAACCTAGCCTTTTCCTCCTCCCACTCCTGTTTCTCGCTGGGCCTAAGCGTGGAAGCGTCCCAGCCGTAACCATTGCCTCCATCCCCGCCTCGGCCGCCTTATCCGGTGCTGCCTCCCGGGGCACCATCTCCGCCGTTACCTCCTGATTGAAAGGGCTGTACTCCGTGCGCGCCATCTTCTCCATCCTCGCCCTCCGTTATGCCGTCCCTTCCATCGGGCGCGGATTCGGGGGACGCTGAGGGCGGAGTGTTTATTGTGGTGCTTGGTGGTGGAGACTGTTCTGTAGGAGTACTGGTGCTACACCCGATGAGAAGCAGCGGAATGAAGATGATGGGCAATGAGCGTGTTTTATAAAGCGTATATCCTATATTCCATATAAACACGTGATCTTCCAGAACGGACTTCTTCCCCGCCCCCACTACACTCAACCCTATGCAGGTAGTTGAGGTACCCATCAGGGAAGAAACCATCAAGCTCGGGCAGTTCATCAAGCTGGCCAACCTCGTGGCCACCGGAGGCGAGGCCAAGGAGGCCATCGCCACCGGGATCGTGACGGTCAATGAGGAACCGGAGGTGCGCCGGGGGCGTACCCTGATCTCCGGCGACGTGGTGTGCGTGCAGGGTAGTTGCGCCCGGGTGATCGCGGCCAACGAGGCCCCCGAGGACGATTATTTTGACGAGGCCACCGCCGACGATGACTTTGATCCCGAGAAGTGGAGGAACCTCTAATGCCCGCTTTCCACGCCGAGCCGGGAATGCCCTATTGGATCGATCTGAATACCTCCGATCCCCGCCGCAGCGAGCATTTCTATTCCGAACTCCTGGGCTGGCAATTCGAGCAGGCGGGCGAGCACGGTCAACTCCTGGCCCGCGTCCAGGGCCTGCCGGTGGCCGGCCTGTTGCCGCAGCCGGAGGAATCCACGCTCCCGGACACCTGGGTCACCTCCTTCCTCGCGCGCGACCTGGATGCGCAGGTGGGGGGCGTCGATAAGCGCGGCGGGCGGGTGCTCAGCGCGCCGCAACCCGCGCAGGTGGGGCGCCTCGCGGTGCTTGCCGACGCCTCCGGTGCCCTGTTTGGCCTGGTGGAACCCAACAAGGGCGAGGCCTTTGTGGCGGCGGGCGAGCCGGGCACCCCGGTGTGGCACGAACTCACCGCCACCACCCGGTACGCGCAGGCGGGGGAGTTTTACCGGGGCCTGCTGGGCTGGACGCTTGCGGAGGAGGAGGGGTACACCACCGCGCTTGCCGACGGCGCGGCCTTCGCTGGGTTGGCCGATGCCGAGGGACAGTTCCCGCCCCAGGTGCCGAGTTTTTGGCAGAGTTACCTGGGAATTGAGGATATTCATGCCGGGGTGGCGCGGGTGGAGGAATTGGGGGGCGAGGTAATAAGACAGCCGTGGGATAGCCCCTTTGGGCGGCTGGCGATCATCGCGGATTCCACCGGGGCCACCGTCATGCTGTGCGAGGTGGAGCCCTACACCGAGCCGGATATTCAGGAAGGTGATGATATTTTTTCAGTGTTGTAATGTGCTCCACGTGAACAAAATCTTCTCGCGCTCCCTGGCTCTCTCCGGCGTTGCCCTTCTTTCGCTGGGGGCTGCCGCCCAGGCCCTCACCATCGACCCCGCCTTCGTGCCCGAGCGCACCCAGATGACGCTCAACATCACCGGCGGCCCCACCATCGCCACCGCGAACGCCGCCGAATCCCGCCCGGCGCTCTCCCTCTCCAAGCTCTACCTGGGCTATTGGGTGCTCGCGCACGGCGCGCCCGAGGACGCCGCCAAGGTAGAAAACATGATCCGCTACTCCGAGGACGGCACCGCCTCCGCCCTAGAGGCCCGCTACCCGCAGGCGATCCCGGAGGTTATCGCCCAGTTTGGCCTGAGCAACACGCACCACAATGGCTTCTGGGGCAACACCACCACCAGCACCAACGACGTGACCGCCTTCCTGGAAGCCACCCGACACGACCCCGTGGCCCAGCCCCTCTTCGAGGGAATGCGCACCGCCGCCCCTGTGGCCGCCGATGGTTACGCCCAGGATTACGGCACCGCCCTCCTCCCCGGTGTGCTGGGCACCAAGTTCGGTTGGGCCGATGACCGAAGCTCCCACGCCACCGCCTCCTTTGGCCCCGGCTTCAGCATCGCTGCCAATACCTACGGCTCCCGTGACCAACACACCGAGGACATCAAAGGTGCCGTGATCCCCGAGGCCCCGGCGCTCCCCGAGGTGACCGTTCCGCCGGTGAATGAAACCAGCACCACGGCGGAAACCAGCGAGATGGCCACCGGCGCGGAAATTAAGGATCACGTGGCCTGCGTGGATCCGTTTGGCGTGCGCGACGCCCTGATCAGCGATGACGCCGCCCTCCCTGGCGGCCTCCTCCGCGCACTGCCGGGTTGTGCTTGATTCTGGGGTGGGGTTTAGCGCTCTAAGGGGTGCCATTAAGCGGTGTTGAGGGTGTGATCCAGCCGCAGTGGCACCCCTTGGTGTTGAGATTTGCCAAGACATATCGGCGCGGTGGAGTCCACGACGTTAAGGGGTGCCACTGGGAGGGGATTGTGGGCCGAGACCCCGCTAACGGCACCCCTTGGTGCTGTGGAGCGCGGCGGGACGATACACCACCAACTCTCCACGCTGCGGAACAACGCGGTACAGAGCGATACAGCGTTAAGGGGTGCCACTGGGGCCGGTTTCCCGCCCAACCCCCGGCCAATGGCACCCCTTGGTGTTGGGGTGAGTGTGGAAGAGCCAGAGCACCTAGCGCTGGCGCGAAAGGAACTCGGCCACGCCCCGGATTTTGGCGCGCGCCACCTCGGGGGTGGAGATGCGGTGCCGGGCGGTGAGTTCCTGTACCTCCACGTGGGCGGCCTCATCGAGGCCGGAGGGGCGGGCGGCGATCTCATCGTGCAACGCCACTTGGACGAGGGTGCGCGGCCACTCGCTGACCGGCGGCAAACTCAACCCGTCACGCACCTCCTCCGGGAGGTTGGCCACCGAGTTGAGGTCGGGGAAGGTGAGTGCCAGGGCGTCGAAAAGCGGCGCGGTGAGTACCGCGAGCGCCCCGCCGGAAGAATAACCCCAGCCTGTGAGGTGCCGTGCCCCCTGGGAGTGGGCGTAATCGACTCCCGCGCGCACGGCCTCGGCGGTCTGGGAGAGGGTGTGGGCGGGGGCCAAGGGGTAGTCCAGGTCAAGAATGGTGGTGCCGGATAGGGCCGCGGCCGCAGCCACCTCGGGCCGCCATTGGTGTTCCAGGGCCTCCCCGGAGCCGCGCCACCACCCGCCGGAATGCAGGGAGATGGCCCAGCGGCCGGAAGCGCGGGGCGGGATAAAAACGCGCCCCGCCACGGAGGGTGCCTCCCGGGTGGTGACCTCCGTGCCAAAGGCCACCCCCGGCATGGAGTGATCGCGGCCCGCGCCGAGCATGAGCATGGCGGCGTGGGTGAGGCGATCGGGAAGGAGCGCGGTCCACCGATCGGCGGGGAGGGGATCGCTCGCGCCCCCGGCCCACGGCGGCGTGAAGGAGGGCAGCGGGTAGTGGGCATCAATGTAGGTGCCCAGCTGTTCTAGCTGCTGTTCCTCGGTGAAGGGGCGATCCACGCCGCCCACCTGAAAATCCTGGCGCTCACGGGCCTCATCCATGCCACCAGGGTAATTCAGAGGTCTACCAAATGCGCACGCGATCCTCCGGGGCCACCCACATGGGGGAATCCGGGCCGATCTCCGGGAAGGCCTCGTAGAACTCCGCCACGTTGGCGGCGATCACGTTGCAGCGGAACTCCGCCGGGGAGTGGGGGTCAATGGCCAGGTATTGGGTGGCCATCTCTGAGCGGATCGCGGTGCGCCATGCGCGCGCCCAGGCGAGGAAGAGGCGCTGGAAGCCGGTGAACTCGGTTTCCGCCACGGCGGGATCGGCCCCCTTCACCTCAAAGGGGGCGGTCTCGGAGCCGTCCTGGCCGTGGTCGGATAGCCAGTTCTTATAAGCCACCACGGCGATGCCCAGGCCGCCGAGGTCACCGATGTTCTCGCCCAGGGTGAAGCGGCCGTTCACGCTGGCTCCCTCCACTCCGGCCTCGCGGAGCACGGTGGGCACCAGGCCGTCGAACTGCGCCACCAGTTTCTCGGTGAGGTCGCTAAAGGCGGCGCGGTCCTCCTGGCTCCACCAGCTTTTCAGGTTGCCGTGGCCGTCGTATTGCGAGCCTTGATCGTCAAAGCCGTGCCCGATCTCGTGGCCGATCACCGCGCCGATCGCGCCGAAGTTCTCCGCCGCGTCTGCCTGCGGGTCAAAGAAGGGCGGCCGCAGGATGGCGGCGGGGAAGGTGATGTCATTGACCGTGGGGTTATAAAAGGCGTTGACCGTCTGCGGGGTGCTCACCCATTCGGTGCGGTCGGTGGGCTTGCCCACCTTGTTTACCTCGTAATCGTGGAGGAAGGCGGAACCCGCGCGCACGTTGGCCACCAGGTCGGCCCCGGCGGGGGAGAAGGAAAGCCCCTCGTAGGAGCGCCAGGTGGCGGGGTAGCCGATCTTGGCCTGGAAGAGGCCCAGCTTTTCTAGGGCGCGCTGCTTGGTTTCCTGCGTCATCCAATCCAGGGCGGTGATGCGCTCCCGATAGGCCGCCGTGAGGTACTCCACCAGGGTGAGCATCTGCTCCTTGGAGCTGGCGGGAAAATGCTCCGCCACGTAAGCACGGCCGACCTCGTATCCCACCAGGGACTCCGCCAGGCCCACGGCGCGCTTCCAGCGCTCGCGCTGCTCGGTGGCCCCGGAGAGGCGGCGGCCAAAGAAATCGAAGTTGGCCTCGGAAATCTCCGGGCTGAGCACGCCCGCGCGGGTGCTGAGCAGGTGCCAGGTGGCCCACAGTTTCCACTCGTCAAGGTGCTCCTGGGTGAGCAGACCCGCGAGGTGTTCCACATAGGAGGGCTCGCGCACGATGAGGCGGCGCTCCGGGAGGCGGGCGGCGCGCAGCAGCGCCTGGATGATTCCGGGAAGATCGGTGAACTCGGTGGGATTGTTGGTCTTGATGGCGTCGCGGCTGGCCACCACGTCCCAGTGGCCCTGGGCCAGGCTGGTTTCCAGATTCACGATCGTTTCGGCGGCTTCGGCCGCGGAGGTCGAGCCAGCGGCCACGGCGGGCAGGAAGCCGAGCATCCGCTCGATGTGCTCGCGGTAGGCGGCCAGCGTCTCGGAGTGCTCCGGGGCGCGGTAATAGGCTTCGTCGGGAAGCCCCAGCCCGGACTGCACCAGGTAGGCCACGTCCGTGTCCCCCTGGGAGTCCTTGGCTACCCAGAATCCCACCGGGGCTCCCACCCCCTCGCGGTCTAATTCACCCAGCACGCGGGCCAGATCCTCGGGCGTGCGCGCGGCGTCGATCCGTTCCAGGTCGGGGGCCAGGGGCTCCACCCCGGCCCGGGTGAGGGCCTCGGTGTCCATGAAGGCGGCATAAAGGGCACCGGCGCGTCCGCCGTCCGCCTGGAGGATGCGGTGGACGTCGGCCTCGGCGGCGTCGCGAAGCGCATGGAAGGTGCCGTCCACCCCGCGGTCGGCCGGAATGGTGTGGGAGGCCAGCCAGGGGCCGTTGATAAATTCGTACAAATTCTGCATGGGGCCCACTGTACTGTGGTGACATGCCGCGCTACCGACTCCAACCGGACAGGCCTCTCCTGCTGTGGTGGGGCCTGCTCGCCGCGCTCGCCGTGTACTTCGGCGCGCCCGCGGCCATCAACGCCGCCATCCCGCAGCGCTCCGCCACCTCCGACGCCGTGGAACTCGGTGCCCTCGGCTCGGACTGGACGATACCCGTGGAAGGGCTGGAATGCCGCAGCGGGCCGTTTGCCCTCACCGAAACCTGGGTCTGCGGCGACACCCTCCTCAGCTCCACCGTGATGGGCGACGTCGAGGACGAGGAACGCACCCTGCGCCGCCTCATGCGCGGCACGAGCGACGCCCTGGCAACCCCCAGCGAGGACGCCTCCCTCACCGAACACGAGGGCATACCCATGCTTATCGACGGCTCCCGCGTGGCACTCCTGCACGAGGGCCCCGACGGACAGCACCTGGGCGTGGTCCTCGACGGCCCCCAACAGGGAATACTCGACAAAATCCTGCACGCCCTCACCGAGGAGGCCCGGCACCGATGAACCGACTCTTTGCCATCACCCTGGGCATCGGCACCTTCCTGGGAACGCTGGTGGTGCTCTTCCAGCTCGTGAGCGCGATGATTATCAGCCCCGCCGCACTGGGCATCGGCGTAGGGGTAGGGCTGTGTTACGTGCTGCTCATCCTGGGACTACTGCGCCTGAGCCCCATGTGGCCCAAGGGTGCGTACCTCTGGGTTCTCCCCGCCCTGATCTGGGGCTCGGGAGTGTCCTTCGGAGTGGTCATGCTCATGGGGCTGCCGCTCTCCGAGATACCCGGCAAACTCGGCTGGGAACTCGTGGAGGCCTCCCTCGGCGGGGCCTATCCGGAGGAGTGCGCTAAAGCCCTGGGCGTGGTGATGATCCTGCTCAGCTTCAGGAAGCTCAACCGCCCCTGGCACGGCCTCATCGTGGGAGCCGTGGTGGGGCTGGGCTTCGAGACCATAGAAAACCTCCTCTACGGGGCCAACGGCGCGATCCTTGACCCCAACTCCGACGCCTCCGGGGCCCTCAGCCTATGGATGCTGCGCCTGGTGGCCGGGCCCTTCCTCCACATCATCTTCACCGGCATCGCCGGCTGGGGAATAGGCGTGGCCCTCTACACCGCCGAGGCTTCATGGACGTGGCGGGTTGGCCGAGCACTCGGCTGGTTCCTAGTGGCCTTCACCCTGCACTTCTCCTGGAATCTGCTGTGGAACAGCGAGATAGCACAGGTATTCAACATGATCGGAGTGGCCCTGGTGATGTACCCCCTGGCGATCTGGCTGCTGATCCGGGGAAACCGCCAGGCGCGTCGGGACGACACCTACGTCTACAGCGCGGAGCCGGTGATGGTTGTTCCTTAGGTGCTTCTGGTTTTAGGGGTGGCGCGCGATGGGGGCGAACAGCGCCCCGGTGGCCTGGGCCAGTGTTTCGGGGCTTAGCACCAGGTCAAACCCCCTCCTACCGCCGGACACCAGCACTTCCTCCTGGTTGCTCAGGGAGGAATCCACCACCGTGGGCAGCCGTTTCTTCTGCCCGATCGGGCTAATCCCACCCACCACGTAACCCGTTACCCGCTCCGCCACGGCGGGATCGCACATCGTGGCCTTCTTCGCGTGAAGCGCGGAGGCCATCGCCTTGAGATTGAGCTGGTGAGTCACCGGCAGCACCGCTACCGCTAGGCCCTTATCCGATTCCACCAGCAGCGTCTTGGCGATCTGTGCTGCGTCTATCCCCTCGTGGTGTAGGGCCTCGGCGGCCTCTTGGCCGAAGTGGTGATTGGCGGGATCGTGATCGAAGGTCAGGGTGCTAAAAGGCAGGCCCGCCTTTTCCAGGGCCAGGGTGGCGGGTGATTTCTTTGTGGGCATGGGGGTGAGTGTAGGGGTGTGCGCTAAGGGGTGCCATTAGGCGGTGACGGGGCGTGGTGAGGCCGCAATGGCACCCCTTGGAGTTGGAGGCTGGGCAGCCCGGTGCCCCGGGCGCGATGAGTTTGCCCTGGAACAGCGCTAAGGGGTGCCATCACCCGGCCTTGGAGGGACCCGCAACCTGACAATGGCACCCCTTAGCGTGGTTGGGCACAAGTGCCGCAAAGTCGCTCTTGCTCTCTGAACGTTCGCAGCCTCATCCTCGGATCCCACACACCGCAGCACAGCGGAACAACCCCAAGGGGTGCCATTGCCCCCGGGAAAGGCTCCCATCACCCCGAGGTGGCACCCCTTAGTGCGCTGCGGTGGGAAGGGCGGCAGGTGTCTCACGTCCAGGCGCCTCAAACCCCTGCTCCTGATAATCGCCCCAACACCCCCCCCACCCACAAAAAAGAGGCCAGCGCGCCCGCCCGCAGGCGGCGCACCAGCCCCTTGAACAGAAAACTTACTCAGCAGCCCCCGTCAACGAGTCCACGCCGGAGTCGTTGAGCATGGGCACGTCCACCAGGGCGTCGGGAATGCCGAAGGCGTCCACGAGTACCCCGGACCACGGACCGATGGAATCCACCAGGTCGTTCACGGCGGCGCGGGCGGCCTTGGTGCGGTTGCCGGAGAGGATGTTCTGCTCCTGGTACCAGCCAGCGTGCTTGAGGATGGTGGAGAACGCGAAGAGGTGGCGGATCTGCTCCAGCACGGGGAAGGCCGGGGAGTCTGCGGGCAGCTCGGCTTCGGCCTCGATGAGGGCTTCGATGAGCATGGTGTCGATGCGGGCCCACGCTAGGTCGATGAGGTGATCCTGGGCGCGGTCAACGAGTTTGACGGCGTCGGCGGGCTCCATCTTCTTGGCGTCCTTGAGGCGGCGGGCCAGGGACTTCAGCAGGTTGTGCTCGCGCTCCTGGATGATCTTGACCTGGTAGCCGGCGTCGAAGAGGGAGTTTTCCTCGCGGTCGCTCACGCGGTCGATGAGGCTCTGCACGGTCAGCGGGATGGAGGTGCGCTGGCGCAGCACGTCGCTGATGTTCTCCACGCCGAACTTCACCATCTCGATGGGGGAGAGCTCGGAGAGGCCGTGGGCGTAGGCGGTGATGAGTTCCTTGCCCACCATCTGCACCAGCACCGTGTTGTCGCCCTCGAAGGTGGTGAACACGTCGGAGTCCGCCTTGAAGATGGTGAGGCGGTTCTCGTCCATGTATCCGGCGCCGCCGCAGGCCTCGCGGCATTCCTGGATGGTGTCGGTGGCATGGGCGGTGGCGGCCACCTTGACGGCGGCGGCCCGGGATTCCGTCTCGCGCTGGCGGCGCAGCTGCTCGTCGGTCGGGGTGGCCACGTCCCATTCGCCGCGATTGACGGCGGCGGTCTGATCGTGCAGGCGCTCAACCATCTGGTTTTGCAGCAGAGCCAGGGCGTAGGAGCGGGCCAGGCGGGGCAGCAGGCGCAGGCGGTGGGCGCGGTGGTCAATCAGGCGCTTTTCCTTGCCGGGCAGCCCCTCGAACTGACGACGCCGCATGGCGTAGCGCAGGGCGATGGTCAGGGAGGCGCGGGTAGCGGCACCGGCGGCGGCGCCCACGGCCACGCGGCCGCGGATCAGGGTGCCGAGCATGGTGAAGAAGCGGCGGTTGCGCGACTCGATGGGGGAGGTGTACACGCCGTCCTCGGAGACGTCGCCAAAGCGATTCAGCAGGGCCTCGCGCGGTACGCGAACCTTGTCAAAGAGGAGGGTGCCGTTGTCCACGCCGAGCAGTCCGCCCTTGTGTCCGTGATCCCCGATGGTCACGCCGGGCATGGGGTTGCCGTCCTCATCGCGGATGGGCACGAGCACGCAGTGCACGCCGTGGGATTCCTTGGTGCCGGGGGTGTAGAGCTGCGCGAATACCGCGGCCATGCGGCCGTGCTTGGCGGCGTTGCCGATGTACACCTTCTGCGCCGAGGGGGTGGGGGAGTCCACGATGAACTCCTTGGTCTCGAGGTCGTAGGTGGCGGTGGTCTCGATGTTTTGCACATCGGAGCCGTGTCCGCGCTCGGTCATGCCAAAGCAGCCCAGGAGCTTGAGGTCGATGATGTCCTTGATGTAGTGGGAGTGGCGCTCGGTGCCCAGGGCGTCCACGGCACCGCCCCACAGGCCCCATTGCACGCCACCCTTGACCATGGTGGAGAGGTCGGCATAACCCAGCATCTCCAGGCTGGTGATGGTGGCTCCCGTATCGCCAGCGCCGCCGTTCTCCGGGGCAAAGACGCCCTTTTGGATGCCGGTCTCGGCCAGGAGCGAGAGCTTGTTCAGGATGGCCTCGCGGGCCTCGTCCATGCTCAGCGTCGGATCGTGCAGCAGCTCCTTGGCGTTGACGTTGTTGCGGAACACGTCGCGCGCGCTGGCCCAGCGGCCGTCGAGAAGCTTGCGTAGGTCCTTGGTGGCCGCCGGGTCGGGCGTGGTGGGCAGGGTGCGGGGGCTGCCTTTTTCCGGGGCGGGGCGATTCTTATCGGTCATGGTGAACTCCTAGGAAAGTGTCTTAACGCTCAATGATGGCTACAACGCCCTGGCCGCCGGCGGCGCAGATGCTCACGAGGGTGCGCCCGCCGCCGTTTTCCTCCAGCGTCTTGGCGGCGGTGGCGAGGATGCGGCCGCCGGTGGCGGCGAAGGGGTGGCCCGCGGCCAGCGAGGAACCCTTGACGTTGAGCTTGCTGCGGTCGATGGAGCCCAGGGGGGCGTCGAGGCCGAGGCGATCACGGCAGTACTCGGTGGACTCCCAGGCCGCCAGGGTGGCCAGCACCTGGGAGGCGAAGGCCTCGTGGATCTCGTAAAAATCGAAGTCCTGGAGGGCCAGGCCGTTGCGCGCGAGCAGGCGTGGGACGGCGTAGGTGGGGGCCATGAGCAGGCCGTCGGGGCCGTGCACGAAGTCCACGGAGGCGGTCTCGGAGTCCACGAGCCAGGCGCGCACGGGAATGTTGTGCTCGCGGGCCCAGTCCTCGGAGGACAGCAGGGCCACGGAGGCGCCGTCGGTAAGCGGGGTGGAGTTACCGGCCGTCATGGTGGCCTGCGCCCCGTGCTGCTCGGCGTCCTTGCGGCCGAACACGGGCTTGAGCTTGGCGAGCTTCTCCGTGCTGGTATCCGGGCGCAGGTTGGTATCGCGCTGCACGCCGAGGAAGGGGGTGAGGAGGTCGGAGAAGAACCCGGCCTCGTAGGCGGCGGCGAGGTTGCGGTGCGATTGCACGGCCAGCTCGTCCTGCTCGGCGCGGCTGATCCCGAACTCCCGGGCGGTGATCGCGGCGTGCTCGCCCATGGAAAGGCCGGTGCGCGGCTCGCCGTTGCGGGGCTGCTCGGGGGCCAGCTGGGAGGGGCGGATGGAGCCGATCAGCTTGAGGCGGTCACCGGCGGTCTTGGCGGTGCTGAGCTTGATGAGCGTGCGGCGCAGGTCATCGCCCACGGCGAGGGGAGCGTCCGAGGTGGTGTCCACGCCGCCGGCAAGGCCGGACTCGATGCGGCCGAGGGCGATGGCGTCGGCCACCTGGATGGCGCCGGTCAGGCCGGTGCCGCAGGCGTGCTGTACGTCGAAGGCGGGGGTGCGGGAACCCAGCGCGGAGCCGAGTACGCATTCGCGGGTGAGGTTGAAGTCGCGGGAGTGCTTGAGCACCGCGCCGGCTACCACCAGGCCGAGGTCCTCGTCCTGGAGGCCGTAGCGGGCCACGGCGCCGTCGATGGCGGCGGTGAGCATGTCCTGATTGGAGGCGTTGGCGTACTCCTTGTTGGAGCGCGCGAAGGGAATGCGGTTGCCGCCGAGGATCGCGACCTTGCGGGGGGTAGTCATATGTGCTCCGTCCTAGTAGGGATCTCTGCGTGACAGTTTAACGTGATTCAAAGCATAGATCTCAAAATCCTATAATGTGAATCACTGGCTTGGCTGCTACGGTAGACAAAGATGCGGCGTAAGCAAAGCGCCGTCCCCCACAACGTTAGGAGATCAACCTATGCCCTCCGCGCAAAAAGGCCTGCTAGAACAGCTCATCAACTCCCCCCTCGCCGGAAAAGCGGGGGTGCCGCAGGGTGAGCCGCTGCGGCGTTACAAGCCCGGTGAGCCGCTTCTCGACGCCCCCGTGGTCACCGGCTGTGCCCCCGGCAGCCGCTTCACGGAGCAGATAAAAGACCTCCTCGGCGGCGACTACCAATACGTAGGCCCCGAGGCGCACACCAAGCGCGGTGCCATCGTCTTTGACGCCACCGGCATCACCCGCCCCGAGGATCTCCACGAACTCTTCGACTTCCTCCAGCCCCAGATGCGTAAACTCGCCCCCTGCGCCCGCGTGGTGGTGCTGGGCACCACGCCCGAGCTGGTGGAAGACCGCGATGAGCACATCTGCCAGCGCGCGCTGGAGGGCTTCACCCGATCCCTGGGCAAGGAACTCCGCCGCGGCGCCACCTCACAGCTGGTGTACATCGCCCCCGAGGCCGAGCTTGCGGCGGCGGAATCCACCCTGCGGTTCCTTCTCTCCGGCAAGTCCGCCTACGTAGACGGCCAGGTGATCCGCGTGAACGCCACCGCCACCGGCACCGCCGATTGGCAGAAGCCGTTGGCCGGAAAGATCGCTGCCGTCACCGGGGCGGCCCGGGGCATCGGCGCCACCATCGCGGAGGTACTGGCCCGCGACGGCGCGAAGGTCATCTGCGTGGACATCCCCCAGGCGGGCGAGGGCCTCACCCAGACCGCCAACCGCGTCAAGGGCACCGCCCTCCCGCTGGACGTCACCGCCCCCGACGCCGCCGATCAACTCCGCCAGCACGCGGAAGAGCGCCACGGCGGGCCCATCGACATCATCGTGCACAACGCCGGCGTGACCCGGGACAAGCTGCTGGCCAACATGAACGAGGGCCAGTGGAAGATGGTGCAGAACATCAACCTGGTGGCCCCCGTGCGCATCACGGAGGGCCTGCTGGCCAACGGCGGCCTGGCCGACGGCGGCCGCGTGGTGGGCGTCTCCTCCATGGCAGGCATCGCCGGCAACCGCGGGCAGACCAACTACGCCACCACCAAGGCCGGCGTGGTGGGCCTGGTGGATACCTTCTCCGAGGAACTGGCCTCCCGGGGCATCACGGTCAACGCCGTGGCCCCCGGATTCATCGAGACCGCCATGACCGCCGCCATGCCCTTCGGCCCCCGTGAGGTGGGCCGCCGCCTGAACTCGCTCTCCCAAGCGGGCCAGACCATCGACGTCGCGGAGACCATCTCCTACCTCGCCGGCAACGCCTCCGGCGCGGTCACGGGCAACACCGTGCGCGTGTGCGGACAGAACCTCCTGGGGGCGTAAATGACGCACCACGAACTCCCCACCATTCCCAACCTCATGAGCGAGTACGGGAATGCGGCCCGCGACCTCCTCCCCGTGGTGGGCACCAAGCGCCGCGCCACCGGGAACCCCACCATCTCCTACGGGGTGCGCGGCGTGACCCTCGACCCCACCCACGTGGCGGCCTACACCCAGGCCACCGGCCTGCGCCTGGGTAATGAACTGCCGCTGACGTACCCCTACGTGCTCTCCTTCCCCCTGGCCATCAAGGTCATGGGTGCCCCGGACTTCCCGTTCAACGCGGTGGGAGCGGTGCACCTAACCAACGTGATCGAACAACACCGCCCGCTGACCATTACGGACACCCTGGACATCAAGGTGCACGCGGGTAACCTACGCCCCCACCGCAAGGGCCTGCTCATCGACATGGTGACCGAGGTGGAGGTGGCGGGAGAACTCGTCTGGAAGCAGACCTCCGGGTTCCTGGCCAAGGGGGCCAAGATGTCCGGCTCCCACACGGCACCGGAGGACACCGGCTCCCTCTTTGGCGAGCACCCGCCTGTACCCGAGGCAGCCCCCACCGGGCAGTGGCGGGTCACCCCGGCGCAGATCAAGAAGTACGCCCAGGCCTCCGGGGACAAAAACCCCATCCACGTTTCCACCCTGGGAGCCAAGGCCTTTGGCTTTCCCACCACGATCGCCCACGGAATGTGGTCCGCGGCGGCGATCCTGGCCGGGGTGGAGGGCCAGGTGCCCCCCGCCGCGCGATACAGCGTGGAATTTGTCAAGCCGGTGGTTCTTCCCGCCCGGGTGGGGTACTACGCTGAGCGTTCCTCTGCGGGGTGGGACTTCCAGCTCCGCAAGGCCTCCAAGCCGGCCACCCTGCACGCGGTGGCCAGGCTTGAGGCGCTCTGAATTTCTTTCTTTCGGCGCTAAGGGGTGCCACTAGGCGGGGTTGCGGCTCGGCAACCGGCCTAGTGGCACCCCTTCGTGTTGGAGGCGGGGAAGACCGGGGAATCGCCTTCCGGGGCGTCGATAGGCATACAACCCTAAGGGGTGCCACCTCGCCCGGGAGACACCCGATCCCCGGCCTAATGGCACCCCTTAGCGCTGCTCTGCGCAGCGCTACCCCCCGAGAACCCCTCGTGCGGTTACCCCTTGGTGTCGATGTTCATCTTGCCCGGGTTCCACAGCCCGGAGCGGGTGATCTCCTCCTGGGTGATCTCCGCGGTATCGGGGGTTTGGCCGGCGGAGTTGGTGCGGGGCTCGTAGATCTCGATGGAACCCCAGTCGCGGCCCCAGTCGTCGCGGAGGTAGCTGGGCAGCTCGTAGGACTCGTTGACGGCCTCCACGGTGCCCATCGGGCCGCCGCCGGTGTAGTTCTGTACCGGGGTGAGCGTGGATTTGCCGGGGTAGTCGGGGGAGACGCGGTAGGTGGGGATCTCGGTCACGCCCGCGTAGTGGTTGAAGGTGCGCTGGCAGGGGAATTGCAGCGGTACCGGCCAATCGAGCAGGCCCGGCTGCTCGGAGCCGATCACGCTATTCAGGCTGTCCAGGGTGGGCACGCGGGGCGGGGTGATGCCCAGCCACTCGTCCTCGTTGAGGTTGATGTCCTCGGCCTTGATACGGACCACGTTGGCGGCCTCGGGGAGATCGGCCAGGGGGTAGCGCAGATTGCGCCAGTTGGGGGTGGGGCCGGCGTCGCGCATCTCCACGGAGCCCTCGTCGGTGACGGAGCTGTCCGCGTGGCGGGTGCCGTATTCGAGCACCAGGTTCTGGCCGTCCTGCTCGATGCCGTTGATGTCGTGGTGCTTGATCTTGCCAAAGGCGGAGACCACCACCAGGGGGGCGTCCTCGCGCGCCTCGGGAAGCTCGTACCAGGCCGTGGTGACCTTGGCCGGGCGCTGGTCCTCCTCCTGGTAGGAGCCGAGCACCGGCACCACCTCGTAGTCGAGGTTGAAGGGAAGCTCGTGCGTGGAGCCGTTCACGCCGCGCTGGTTGGTGGAACGCGAGCCGCCGGAGTTGCCGTTGTCCTGGCCGGAGTCAGAGGTGCCCGCGGCGTTATCGGAGTCCACCTGATCCGCGATGGCCGCGCCGGGGCCATCGGTATCGGATTCCGCGTCCTCGACGCTGCCGGGCAGGTTATTGGGGCCAAAGCTCCGGTTCTCCCCGGCCTCCAGGGAATCCCCCAGGGAGATGCCATCCACGGGGGAGAGGAAGGCGTCGTTCGTATTCGTCTCCACCAGGGCGTCCGAGGCCAGGCCGCAGGCGTTGCCGCCGAGGTTGCGCAGGTTGCCCAGCCCCACCGTATAGGCCGGGTACTGGCTGGCAAAGGCCTTGCCGAAGCTAAGCAGCGAGAACGCCAGAACCACGGCGCTGAGTACCGCGATGGGCGCGGAGGCCAGGCCCACCCAGCGGGAGGAGGCGTTGATGCGGCGGCGCTTGGCCAGCACCTCGTCCAGGTTGCCCCTGGCCTCCGCGCGGGTGCGGCGCATATCCCCGATGAAGGAGAGCATCACGCCGATGACCAGGATCGCAATGGCCAGGTACAGCACCACCGAGGAGGCCTCTATGCCCTTGATCTGCACGGACTTATCCCACCACGGAATGTGGAAGCTGGACACATACCACCAGCCGTTCATGCCGGCCAGCGCCAGGGCGAAGATCAGCAGGAACCCGCCGATGGTCATGGCGCGGGCGCGCGCCGAGCGCACCACCATCGCGCTGAGAGCCACCGAGGCCACGGCGGCTAGCGCGGCGGCGGTACCGGCGTTGGTGCCAAAGTGGTGCGTCCACTTGGTGGGGGTGAACATCAGGAAAAAGAACGTGCCCACCACGATGACGAGCAGCCGCACCGTGGGGCCGGAGGCCGCCCCGGCGATCTTTTTGTTGCGCAGCAGCGTGATGGCCACGATCGCCAGCGAGGCAAAGAACATGAACATGGGGAAGCGGCGGGTAAACGAGCCGTCCACCGAGGAGGTGGAGAGCAGCGACTGATAGCGCGCGAACTCCTCGCTCCACGGCAGCGCCGGGCCGATCTCCGAGCGCACCCGCGTGGCCTCCAGCACGCCGGCCAGGGTTTGATCCCCAAACATGCCCACCAGCACCGCCGTGCCCGTGGCCAGCACCGGGGCCAGCATCGCCAGGGCCGCCGTCACGTTGGCGCCCTTCGACGCCCCCTCGCCCCCGCCGAGCAGGGGAAGGCGCTCATAAAGAATACGCAGCAGAGGGGAGAGCGCCGCGAGGAGGGCGGCCACCGCCATGAGGCCCGTGGGGCCGGTGGCCAGGGACAACGCGGCCAGCAGCACGCCGATGGCCCCGGGAAGCAGGCGCTTGGTCTCGATGGCGCGCTCGAAGGAGGCCCAGGCCAGGATCGCGCCCATGGCGATGATGGGCTCCGGGCGGGTGCCGTTGTTATAGGGCAGCCAGAAGGTGAGCAACACCAGGGCGGCGGTCCACTGCGCGAGGCGGCGGCTTCCCACCGTGCCGCCCAGGCGCGGCAGCAGGTACCGGGAGAGCACAAACCAGATCACCAGCCCGGAGAGCAGGGCGGGCAGCCGCATCCAGGAGGAAGCCGTGGACACCTGCGCCATGAGCGTCAGCAGGTCATAGTAGGGCCAGCCGAAGGGGGCCTCGGGCACGCCGAACCAGCGGTAATAGTTGGCCATGTAGCCGGAGTGCTCCGCCAGGCGGGCCATGGAGAGGATATAGCCGTCATCGGCGGTATTGGCCCCCAGGAAGTGCCAGCCCACCAGGATGGTGCCCACCAGGGCATCCAGGCCTCGGGGCCGCCACCACCCGGCGGGCAGGGTGCGGATGCGGCCCCGGCCGTCCAGGCGATCCAGGCGGAAGAGGCACCACAGGGACACCGCCATCATCGCCAGGCCCAGCCAGGTGGCGATCTGCTTGAGCAGGGTGGGCGAGGAGGTAAACCGGGAGTTGATCTCCACGTGGACGCTGAGCCCGGCGTCGATAAGCTCCTGCGCGGCGGCGTCGTTTAGCTCCGTGTACAGGCCACTGACCTGCGGGCGGACGTCCTCCTTGGAGGTGGAATCCGGGGAGGAGGCGTAATCGGTGCCCTCGATCCACGCCTTCGTCTCTTCCTCCGTGGAACTCAGGGAGAGAACCGCCTGGTCGGGCAGATCGCGCACCTGCTGTGCGGTGAGGTCAAAGAACGCCTCGCCGCGCACGGAGACGTCCAAGGAGCCATCGAAGGAGCGGACGAAGAGCCCGCGATGGGCGGCATCGGTGGAATCGGCGGGCAGGGTACCCAGCAGCAGAGACTCCCCCTCACGCAGCTCCCCCAGGGCGGAGAGGGGTATCTTAGCCTCCATCTCCTGCGGCGCGTAGGAGATCAGCGGCGCATTCACCGAGTTCACGCTGCCGTTTTGGGGCCAGTTCAGGCTGGATTGCACCTGGTGAACCGGGAGGAAGGGCGTGGCCACAAAGAGCACGAACCCGAGCAGGCCGGTGATGATGGCGAGGCGCTTGAGCCATCCTGGGGCCTGCTGCGCGGGAGCGTGCGGTGGCGCGGGGGACGCTTCTGGGGTAACAGACACAGCCCGTTAGTCTACGGCACCGGAGTGGCCTACCCCCCCCGAGACTCGGGTGACCACCACGAAGGGGCCGATCTGCGCCGTGGCCCAGCGGGAGGCATCCGCAAAGGAGGCGGGGTTAAAGAACACGCCCTTGAAGCGGATATTGGGGTGATTGGGGTAGATGTCCTCGGCCAGGTGAATCTTGAAGCCGGAGGTGGCGGCTGCTTCCTCCGCCCCTGTTTCCTCTTCCGCTTCCAGGTCGCCGCGGAAGATGAACACGTCCGGCGCCCGCCAGGAGCCTTCCTGCGACTCCGCTTCCACCGCGGCGTCGAAAGCCGCCGGGTCGGCCAGCTCCTCCCAGGAGCGCAGGGCCCAGTCCTCGATGGCGGCGTTGCGCCGATCAAACTCCCCCAGGGGATTGGCGTAATGGCTGGTAAAGGCCTGGAACCCGTAGTAAGGGTGGAAGCTCATAAAGCGGTTCTCGTCGGCCAGTACCACGGTATCGGCGGGGTCGTGGCCGTGGCGGCGAATCTCCTCGTCGATCTGGCCGTAATATTGGGCGGCGTTGGGGGCAAAGCGATCCGCGCGCTCACCATAACCATCGGTATCCGAGTAGGCGTAGTCCAGGTTTTCCTGGTGATGGGTGGGAATGTCCTGGGCATACTTCACCCCCGCCAGGCTGAGCACCACCACCAGAACCACCGTGATCCGCCGCTGCCACTGCGGGGAGAACCGATCCGGGTACAGGGCGCCAAGCCCCTGGCGGCGCAGCCAACCAAAGCCCATCACGCCCGCGGTGGCCAGTTGCAGCGCCACCAGCATCTCCACGCGGAACCCCAGCAGCGTCACCCCCCCGATGGTCAGCACCATGGAGGCCAGGCACCAGGCGTATTGGCACAGCAACACGAGCAGGAGGGCGCCCTCGGCGGGGCGTCGCCAATGCAACACCAGGTACACCAGCCCCACCATGCACAACACCCCCACGATGGAGGCGGCGAGGAAGGGCAGCGGGAACTCCGCGCCCTCGCCGGGCAGATAGTGCATGGCCGTGGCCCCCGAACGCTCCCGGCTGTGCAGCGCGGCCCAGAGGTACGGCCCCCAGGTGCTCAGCGCGAGGAGAATCGAGCCGGTACCGGCCACCACCAGGTGCAGCAGCGGCCGCCAACTCCGGCGCGCGGCGGCCACCACCAGCGCCATGACCACCACGGAACCGGCGGCCAGGGCCGTAAAAAGCGTGTACATGGTGGCCGAGACCCCCAGAAACACCGCCACGCCCGCCGTGGCAAACCACGAGCCCGCCAGCGCCCTGCGCGCAACCAGAGACAACGCCGGAACCCCCAGCGCCACGATGATCGCGTACGGCTCCTGCGGCCCCAGTTGCAGCATCAGGCAGGTACTCACCAAGGCGATCGCCGTGGCGGCGGGCAGGGAACCCACCAGCCGCTGCCACACCGGCACCAGCAGGCAGGCGGCGGCCGCGATGGAAACGAGCGCCCACGGCTGATACACCTCCCAGCCCGGCATCCCCAGGAGGTTCGCCATGCGCCCGCCCAACCAGAACCACGTGGGCGGATAGTAGGTGGGCATGTCGATGTAATTCATGTCCGCCAGCGAGGTGGTCTGCGCCATGCGGCTAAGGAACTGCGTGCGAAACGCCTGATCCACCTGGAGGCCGTCAATGTAGAGGCGGGTGGCGGACAGCGGCACGCCGGTGGTGCTAAACACCAACGCCGCCGGGGCCACGTACGCCGCCGCATACGTGAGCGCGCGCCGCCAGCGGGGAACCACGCCCCCGCGCAGCCACCAGGCCATCAGCACACCCACCACCAGCAGCACGGCGGCGCTGCCCGCGGTGGCGAGCGCGCGCGTGACCATGGAGGTGCTAAACGCCGGGAGCGTCACCTGCTTGGCCAGGAACCAGAGCACCAGGGTGAACACGGCCCCCGCCACGGGGGCCAGGGCCATGGCCAGCAGGGTGCCGCGCCGCCCCAAACGGTCTGTAGAACTCATGGCAACAGTCTAAGGGGTGCCAGTGGGGCGGGGAGGGGCGGCGGGCACGGGGTAGTGGCACCCCTTGCGCTGTTGCGGGCTTGAGGCGCCGCTTTTCGACGCCCTCCCTCCCGCACGCAGGCTTCCTCGCGCCTAAGGGGTGCCAGTGGGGGCGTGGTGGGGGAGGATCTCCCGGTAATGGCACCCCTTGGGGTTGGGGCGGGCAGCAAAAAAGACGGCCCCTGTCTATCAAGGGGCCGTCATACCGCGCGGGGCGGATTAGAAGGGCAGGCGGCGGAAGATCTGCCGGGGGATGAAGTTAAAGGCGGTGGTGACCAGCCGGAAGGCCGGGTGGACAAAGATGATGTCCTTGCCGCCAGCCACGGCCTCCACGGTGTCCTTGGCCACGCGCTCGGCGGGAACCGTGAGTGGGGCCTCCTTCACGCCGGCGGACATCTTGGTGCGCACCTGGCCGGGCCGCACGGTGAGAACCTTCACACCGGAGCCGCGCAGGGCCTCCCCCAATTGGGTGTAAAAACCGTCCAGGCCGGCCTTGGCCGCGCCGTAGACGAAGTTGGAGCGGCGCACCCGCACGCCGGCCACGGAGGACAGCGCCACGATGGTGCCGTGGCCTTGCTTCTTCATGGCCTGGCCCAGGAGCACGCCCACGGAGACCGGCCCGGTGTAATTCACCTGGGCGCTCGCCACGGCCTTGGCCTGATCCTGCCAGAGTTCTTCCTGATCGCCCAGGGTGCCAAAGGCCACGATGGCCACGTCTACGTCGCCGTGGGAGAAGGCCTGTTCCACCACCTCGGGGTGGGTGTCAAAGGCGGTGGCGTCGAAGTCGAGCACCGTCACCTCCGTGGCACCGGCCTGGGTGAGTTGGGCCACGGCGGCGTCGATACGCGGGCTGGCGGCGCGGGCCGCCAGGGTGACGCGGGCGGGGCCGCGGTGGAGGAACTCGGAGACGATGGCCAGGCCGATCTCCGAGGTTCCGCCGAGCAAGAGGATGTTTTGGGCTTGGCCCACTGCGTTCAACATTGAGGCTCCTTGTGATTAGCGCAATTCGAGGCGGCGGGACATGTCCGAGGCGAATACCCCGGTGGGATCGATGGCGTTGCGGGTGCGCAGCCAGCCCTCCATGCCGGGGTACATGGCGTGGAAGTTCTCGGCGGAGGTGCGGGATTCCTTGGCCAGGTAGAGGCGGCCGCCGAACTCCATCACCTGACGGTCGAGGTCATCGAGGAGTTCGCCCAGGCCGGGGCGGATGGGGAAGTCCACGCAGACGTTCCAACCCGGCATGGGGTAGGAGAGCGGGGCCCGGTTGCCGGGGCCGAAGAGCTTGAACACGTTGAGGGCGGAATAATGCCCCGAGGCCTGAATCTGCTTGATGATGTCCTTGAAGGGCTCCACCGCCTCCGTGGGCACCACGAACTGATAT
This sequence comes from Corynebacterium oculi, assembly GCF_001412105.1. GTDB lineage: Bacteria > Actinomycetota > Actinomycetes > Mycobacteriales > Mycobacteriaceae > Corynebacterium > Corynebacterium oculi. Next base: position 545,368 of record NZ_LKST01000002.1, on the reverse strand, counting down.
TGCAGGAACCCCTTGGAACCGTAGCCGCGATTCCATTCCCCGATGAGATCCAGCGGCTGATAGAACTGCGTGAGATTCTTCACCTGGTTCCGCGCCGGGGCTCCCATGAGGTAATAGGCCTGGCCCACGGCGGAGAGGCTGAGCTTGTTGAGCGTCCAGGAGGGGAAGATGTCCGGCACCGTCATGAGCTGCGGGGCGTGGAACTTCAGGGGGTCCTTGGCCAGCTTGGGGGCAAGTTCCTTCAGCTGATCCAGGGTGGCCAGGGAACCCCGGGAGATGGTGGCGCGCCCGAGCTTGGGGGCCGGGGAGATGGCATCGAACCACGCGGAGGAATAGGTGTAGTTGACCTCGGAGCCACCGGAGTGGAACGCGATGGTCTCGTCCAGGGTGTCGGTGCGGTCGGTATCCGCGATGAAGAAGGCCGTCTCCGTCTTGGTCATGCGGATCACGGCGCGCAGGATGATGCCGGTCAGGCCCATGCCGCCCACGGTGGCCCAGAAGAGCTCGCCCTCGGGATCGTCCGGGGAACCCTCCGGCTCCAGGTGCAGCACGCGGCCGTCGGCCACCAGCAGCTCCATGGACACCACGTGGTTGCCAAAGGAACCGGCCGAATGGTGATTCTTGCCGTGGATATCCGGCCCGATCGCCCCGCCGATGGTCACCTGGCGGGTTCCGGGCAGCACCGGAACCCACAGCCCATAGGGCAGGGCGGCCTTCATCAACTGGTCGAGGGTCACGCCCGCGTCCACGTCCACCAGGGCGGAATCCGGGTCGATGGAGTGAATGCGGTTCAGCGGTTGCATGTCCACCACGAGGCCCCCGCCGTTTTGGGCGGGATCGCCGTAGGAGCGGCCCATGCCGCGGGCGATCACGCCGCGCCGGGCGTACTCGGGCTTGGCCGAGTTCTCATCCGCCACCTGGGCCACGGCCTCGATGATCGCCTCCACATCCGGGGTGGAGAGCACGTGGGCCGTGGACGGCGCGGTGCGGCCCCATCCGTAGAGGGACTGTTCCTTGGTTTGGAATGCCATGATAGAAGGAATCTTTCCGAAAAAGGCGTACTAGATACTGCACCCACCTTAGCGCCCCGGCGGGGCAGGGCCGCGCGGATACGCCGCGGATCACAGATCCATGATCTCCCGCACCCGGGCGGGAAGTTCCTCCTGCGAGGTGATCTCGGGGCCGCGGTACTCGCGCAACTCCTGGTACACCAGCACCCGGCTTGTGGAATCGAGCAGCGGAAGCTCCTGGGCCATCAGGCGCGTCATGAAGTCATCCAGGGGGAGATTGGTGCGCTGCGCCGCCTCGTGCTGCTCCGGGTGACCTTTTCTTCCGAACATGCCTCCCAAGGATAGCTAGGGTGGTGGGCATGATGCAGAAGGATTCCTCCAGGCTGAACCACACCCGCGCCGGGCGATTAGCCCAGGCGGCCTTCGCGGGCGCATGGGAGGCGCTGCCGGATTATGTTTCCTCCCGCGCGCGCCGGGGCGCGATCAAGGCGGCTCTGGTGGCGGGTGGAATCGCCGTGGTGAGCGCCACCACCAGGGGAGAGGGCCTCCCCGAGGACACCCCGGGTGGGATGGACCTTTCCCCCACGCAAACGTGGGCGGCGGTGGCGGCTGGACTGGTGATGTTGGCCATCATGCCGGTGCTGAACCATAAGGTGCGCGTCTGGCTGACCGGGGGCCTGCGCCGCTTCGGTATCCGCCGCCCCTACACGGCGCTGGGTGCCGGAGTGGCCGCGCTGGTGTTCGCCCTGCTGGAAGCGGAAGCGGCGGAGGTACGGCGATGATCGCGGTCGTCGATAAGCAAGAGGAAACCACGGTGGTGTGGCACGTGCAGACCACCGTGGGGGACACCGCCCTGATGTCCGGCGCGTGGATCGTGGCCGACCCCACCGACCTGCTGGTGGGCGCGGTGCGGGTGACCCCTGGGGAGGAGACGGTGCGCGAACTGGCGCGGGCGATCAACGCGGAGCGTGAGCGCATCCGCGAGGCCTGCGCGGAGACCGTCACCGGACTGCGCCTCGATCCCCTGGTGGAGCCCGACCTCGACCAACTATCGGCGTCCTACCAGGGGGAACCCGCCGCTCGGCGCGCCTGGGTCACCGCCACGGCGCTGGCGCAGCTCGTGCAGCAGTGGCACACCCTGGAGACGCAGCGCCGCTCCCGCAAGCACCTCCAGGAGGTCTTTGGCAAGGAAATCCGGCCCCTGCCCCTGGCGCCCCATGAACCCTGAACCCACCACCGTGATCCTCCAGGCCGCCAGCCTCACCGGCGAGGTCTACCGGCACATCGGCATCGACGCCTCCCTCCACCTGCGCGACCTCCACCGCGTGCTGGACGCCTGCTTCGGGCTTATCGACGCCCCCACCTGGGGTTTCCGGCACGGCTCGGAGGAAGGTAGCCGGGGCGTGGACGGTGGCGAGCGCATCGACACCCACTTGGGCGCGGTGGGCGAGAACCTGACCTACGAGTGGGGGCTGTGGCAGATACGCCTCACCGTGGTGGGGGCCTTTGTGCGCGACGACCACACCCCGTGGGCGCTCTGCGTGGGGGGATCGGGAAGCTTCCCGCACACCACCTTCGACATGCCCGCCATCAACACCGCCCTGGTAGGAGGCGCGGCCACGCGCGAGGTACTGGAACGGGTACGCCCAGAGGTGCGCTCGGTGCTCTCCAGGGGAAACCTCATGGACTTCGTGCCGCTGCTCCAGGCCCTCGACCTGGAAGCACCCGTCACCCCAAGGAGCGCGTGGACGGAACTGGAGGCGGCAGTGCCTTCTGTGCCTTCGGGCGCTTCCCCGGAGACCGCCCAGGCCCATCGGGACGCATTCTGGTGCGCCCTGCTGGGATTCGCCTGTTTCTCCGGGGACGCCGTAGCCGACGCCGTGATGGCGGCCGCGATGGAGGCGCTGGGATACGGGGAAAGACTCAGCGGGAAGGAAGTGCGATCCTGGTGCGCAGACTCCCTGGACAGGTTGGCCGCGATGGGCGGATGTGGCGAGAACCAGGCGCCCCCGGTGGAACGGCTGGACATGTACCGGGTGCTTCTGCGCGGAAGCGCGGCGGTGCCGGGTTTGGCCGGGGACTCTGAGCGCCCCGTCAGTTCAGCGAGGCGGCTCAGGGTGTTGAAGTAACGGGCGCTGAAGTAGGCTGAGGGCCCGTGCACGACTTAAAGAGCCAGGGCATCCGTTTTCTCATCAGCGGCGGGATCTCCGCCGTGGTCGATCTGGGGCTGACCTGGATATGCAACGTGGTGGTGGGAATGAGCATCCCCGCCTCCCGCACCATCGGCTTTATCTTTGGCACGCTCGTGGCCTACATGATTAACCGCCGCTGGACTTTCCGCGCCGAACCCTCCTGGCGACGTTTTCTGGCGGTGATGGGCCTCTACGCAATCACCTACGGCGTGAACGTGGGCGGCCAAACCCTCTGCCAGCGACTCTTCCAAGACTGGGGCTGGGACCACAACCTCGCCCTGGTGGTGGCCTTTGTTCTGTCCCAGGGCACGGCCACCGTGATTAACTTTGTGATGCAGAGGGCGTTTATCTTCCGGGTGAAGTAAGGGTTGTTTTTGGGGTTGTTTTTTTGAGATTGTTTTTTTGGGGGGGGGGCTTGGCTTGGCGGTTTCTGGTGGTCCTAGAAGTTGGCCGGGGTGGTTCCTGGGTGATTTTCTTGCTGTGGTTCTGAGCCAGTGCCCTTGCACCCGCGCCTCTGCACCCGCGCTAAGGGGTGCCATTGCGGGTGGTGTGTGGGCGCCAACCCCGCTAGTGACACCCCTTCGTGTTGGGATGCCCGGGCCGCCTATTCTGGGTGGCCTATTCTGGGCGGCGGAATTGCTCCCGGCGGCCAAGGCGATGCAGGGAGAGCCACTCCTTGAACCCGGCCGGGTCGCGCCGCTGCACCAGGAAGAACCAGGCGAAACGCCCATACTCCTGGGGGAGGAGTTTGCGCATTCCGGGTTGATTCATGAGGTATCCCCGATTGCGGTAGGTGAAAAAGCGCTTGGTCTTGCTGCTGGGGTACTGGGTGTGCATTTTGCCTCCCAGGATGGGTTTGAACTCGTCCGAGCCATCGGGGTGGAGATACGCGGTGGTCAGCGCGGTACCAAAACGTAGCCCCGAGCGCACAAGGCGGCGGTGGTACTCCACCTCGTCTCCGCGGATAAAGAGCCGATAATCCGGCACACCGATGATCTCCATGGCGCGGGCGGAGATGAGCGCGCCGTTAAAAAGGCTGGCGATCCCCGGGAGAAAATCTCCTTCTAGGTCATCTAGCTTTCGCTTCCACGTCACCCCCTGGCGGAGGGGGAAGGCGAGGCGTTGTGGGTCATCGATGTTGCACACCACGGGCGAAACCTCGTGGAGACGGTGACGGGCGGCGGCGTCGATAAGCGTGGCGAGGACGCGGTGGTCTCGGGGACGGCCGTCATCGTCGGCGCACCAGATGGCTTCGGCCCCCAGAGAGAGCGCGGTGAGAAACCCATAGGCGAATCCGCCGGCGCCGCCGAGGTTGGTCTGGCTGGGCAGGTAAACGCCGCGATCCCCAGCCAGCTCGTTGAGGAGAAGGCGCACGGCGTCCTCGGCGGCGTTGTCCACCACGATGACCCATTTCACCGGCAGGGTTTGCTGGCATACCTGTTCCAAGGAGGCACGGAGTTGCTCGACTCGCTTGTGAGTGACGATGACGGCGGCAACGGAATCAGAGCTTCGCAGCGGCGGAATCATGCTTATATTCTGCCACGCTGCGGTGCCACCGCCACACGGGATCATTGCTAAAAGGAGAGGGAAGTCCCCGTGCGATAGCAATGATATCCTCCACTACTTTTTCGCAGTGATGGTCCACGCAATCGGAGGTATAGCGCAGGGCATAGTACCCTTGACTCACGGCGTTATTGGTTTTCCACCGATCTTTGACAAAAGAAGCACCATTGCTATGAAAGGCCGTGCCATCAATATCGATGAGGGTTTTCCGCTTTCCCTCCACCAGGGCATCCCAGAAGTGATTACCAATTTTCACGTTCAGGGTGATTTTTAGGCCTCGGACTTTGATTGGTCGGAAAACTCTGCGTTCTGTTTCACTATCGGCGCCGATGGCGGATCGCGCAAGAACCTGGACTAATCCTTTGCGTGAGGCGGTACCCAGCCGGGAAGCATCCTCTTCCAAAGAAGATTGTCCGTTCTTGCCCGCGTAGCAATACTCAAGGACGCGCATGAGTATGTCCTGGGTACTATCGCGCAGGCGGCGCCGCACCGACTTGAGCGCGGTCACCAACTTTGGCGGCGGGAGCAAAGAAAGATCCCGCACCACCGCGGAGGCGCAGAGGACTTTGATTCCCTGAACCAAGGTGGTGGGAAGGCAACGACGCCGACTGACGCGAAGGGTGCGGGTGTTTTTCTCGGATTTTCCCCGGGGAACCACGGCGTGAAGCGGAAGCGTAACCTCCTGATTAAGAAATAACTGAATTGCGGTGACTCCGGTGAAAGCCAGATGAGGTTTAAGAAGAGAGTAAGTGGCGCAAATTTGACGCGGCGACAGTGATTTTTCTGAATACAACCCGCGCATGATCCTGTGGAGGCTGCCTTCTTTGATGCGGCGTGCAATGGAATATCGAGTCTCTCCCATTCGCCTGAGCTCGGCTGTTGAGGCGACAATAATGCCGTCAATTCCCATGCGTACCATCGTGATCCCCCTGGTGGTGTGTTCCTTGGTTGCCCACTGTAGAACACCGGCGGGACACGAGTGTTCGAATGGCAGGCATGGCTGTGGATAACTTCCGGCCTGTGGATAACCGTCTGCCGATGGGGTGCCACTGGAGGGTTGAAGCTTATCGACGCCGCCCTAATGGCACCCTTTCGCGCAGGGGGTGGGCAGGAGGTGTGGGGTCGGGAAATTTATGAAACTGATGTGGTTGGTGGGGTTTGTGATGGGAAAATATCGGTCTCACCAACGCTAAGGGGTGCCACTAGCGCACGTCGAGGCCTCCCAGCCCCTCTAATGGCACCCCAAAAAGCACCGCCGCAGGAGACAGCAACACCGCGAAAGCCCCAGGAAACACCACGGCCCTTACCCCTGGAACTCGGCCAGCATCTCCCGCATGCGTTTGCCGGCCTCGGGGCCCTCGTAGGCCTCCGCGACCTCGTCTACCAGGCCGGCCTGGCGAATTGTGCCGTGGTCGATCCAGAGGGCGGTGCTACAGAGTTGAGCGAGGAAATCGTTGGAGTGGGAGGCAAAGACGAGGATCCCTGAGCGTTTCACCATTTCTTGGAGGCGCACCCTGGCCTTCGCCATGAAGGCGGCGTCCACGGCGCCGATGCCTTCGTCGAGGAGCAGGATCTCCGGTTCGATGGAGGTGACCACCCCGAGGGCGAGGCGCACACGCATGCCGGTGGAGTAGGTGCGTAGCGGCATGTTGAGGTATTCGCCGAGTTCGGAGAACTCCGCGATGTCATCCATCTTCTTGCGCATGGAGCGGCGGGTTTGGCCGAGGAAGAGGCCGCGGATGATGATGTTTTCGTAGCCAGAAATTTCCGGGTCCATGCCCACGCCGAGGTCAAAGACGGGGGCCACGCGTCCGCGAACGCAGGCCGAGCCTCGGGTGGGTTCGTAGATGCCGGAGAGCAGGCGCAGGAGGGTGGACTTTCCGGCGCCGTTGTGGCCCACGAGCCCCACGCGGTCTCCCTCGCGCAGGTGGAGGTTGATGTCGCGCAGGGCCTCTACCACCACGGTGTTTTCCTGGTTGCGGCCGATGGCCCCGCCGGCGGCCCCGAGGAAGGCCTTTTTCATGGAGCGGGATTTGGCGTCGAAGATGGGAAAGTCCACGCAGGCGCCGTGGGTATCAATGGAAACCACGATATTTTCCTTTCTTTATACCCAGTAGTTCACGCGGAAGCGCCATTGGCGCATGGCCAGCAGGGTGAGGGTGAGTCCGGCGGCGGTAAAGCCCAGGACGATCCACCAGTGGTAGGTGGGGAGCGGCGCACCGATCATGGGGGCGCGCACGATTTCTAGGTAGTGATAAAGGGGATTGAGCTGGGCGAGGTGGGCGCGCTGGTCTGCGCCGTCGATGTTATTGCGCAGGGTGGAGGTCATCCACACGATGGGTGTGATGTAGAAGAGGAGTTGGGTGCCGGCGTCGAGAAGCGGGGATACATCGCGGTATCTGGTGGCGATAATGCCAAAGAACATGGCCACCCACACCCCATTGACGATCAGCAGCGCAAAGGCGGGGAACATCAGTAGAACGTCCCACCCCAGGGGGCGGGGGAAGATCAGCATGAGTATTACCCAGATCACCAGATTGTGCGCGAGGAAGAGGGTCTGCTTCCACACCAGCCGGTACACGTGCACGGATAGCGCCGAGGGCAGTTGCTTAATCAGCCCCTCGTTATCAATGAAAATGTCCGCGCCTTCTTTAATGCAGCCGGAGATGAATCCCCAAATAATCAACCCCACGGTCACGTGCGGCAGGAACTCCGCCAGCGGGATTCTAAAAAGAACGGAGTAAAGCAGGCCCAGGGCTAGCGCCATCACGCCGGTGGCGATGGTGATCCACAGCGGGCCCAGCACCGAGCGTCGGTAGCGCTGCTTGATGTCCTGCCAGCCGAGTTGCAGCCACAGCTCGCGTTGGCCAAATCCGCGCACCAGGTCGGCCCAGGCGGCCCGGAAGGTGCGGGACTGGGAGGCGGGGGCGGCGTCGCCAGTAGCCTCCGTCATCCGGGCGATGTCTGCTCTGAGGGGTTGCATGGTGCCCCAGCCTAATAGAGGCTGGGTGGCGTGCCGGGGATCAGGGCGCTGACGTGCAGATGTGGCAGTTCGGCGTGGGTTAGCAATACACTCTGGTTTAATGCAGTGAGAAAGAGGAGGCTATGGGCTACGACGTTGCGGGGGTTCGGGGGCTTTATAGTGCGCTCGGGGACGGCTGGACATACCTCAACGCGCACGAGCGGCCCCAGATTCCCGAGCGGGTGATGGTCGGGGTGGCGCGCGCGTTCCGCACCGCCCCCACTCCGATTCGCGGCGGCGCGACCTCCAAGCACGGCCACGCCGCCCGCCTGGAGGGGGACCTGCACGTGCAGGCGGCGCGGGTGGCCGTGGCCGACCTCGTAGGCGCCACGCCGGATCGGGTGGTGCTGGGCAGCAGCCTCGAAGCCCTCTACCGCAACCTGCTGCGGTGCATGAAGCCCATGCTGCGGCACGGCTCCTCGGTGGTGGCGTCCCGCCTGGATCGGCCGGAACTTTCCCAGGTGCTTATCGACGCCGTCCCCGACGTCCGCTGGGCCGAACCCGACCTCGCCACCGGTGAACTCCCCGCGTACCAGTACACCGAGTTGGTGGATCGCAGCACCCGGTTGGCCACCATTCCCGCCGCGCATGATCTGGTGGGGGTGGTCACGCCGGTCAAGGAGATCGTGGAGACCGCGCACCAGCTCTCCCGGCTGTGGGTGTTGGTGGATGCCTCGGCCTACGCCCCCTACCGGCTGCTGGAAACCAGCGAGTGGGACGCGGACATCATCGCCCTTGACCTGGCGGCCCTGGGTGGGCCACAACTGAGCGCATTGATTTTCCGCGACGAACGCATGATTCGGCGCCTGGATCGCCCCGAGCGTCTGGAGGAGCCCATCTCCGCGGGTCTGGCGGGCGGGGTTTCCGCCCTGGTGGATCACTTCTCCTCCCTGGTGGAAGGCGCGCGGGGCACCCGACGGGAGCGGTTGCGCTACTGCATGGATCACCTGGATTATTACCTCAGCGACCTGGGGCGAGACCTCACGTTCTTCCTCGGCTCCCTGCCGAGCGTGCACATCATCGGCGTGTCCGGCGAGGCCGCCGCCGAGGCCCACGTGGATCGCGTGCCCCGCATCTCTTTCGCGGTGCGGGGCGTGCCTGCCCAGACCGTCTACCAGCGGCTTTTGGATAATGATCTCTACACCACCCTCACGCCCCACACCCCGCTGTTAGAGGCGATGGGGATCGCGGAGATCGGCGGCGCGGTGACCGTCTCCCTTGCCCCCTTCAACCAGGGGCACGACGTGGATCACCTCACCCGCGTGGTGGCCTCGCTGGGCTAGGCGCTACGGGGTGAGACGCGGAGCGCGATCTTGCCCCTGACCTTCCCGCCGGTGAGCGCGGCGTGGGCGAGGGCGGCGTCGGCAAGCGGGTAGGTGGCGTGGACGCGGTGGCGGAGGGCCCCGCTGGCCAGCATGGGCCACACGTTCTCCACGGTGGCGGAGACGATGGCGGCCTTGTCCTCCAGGCTGCGGGCGCGCAGGGTGGTGGCGTGAATGCTGTGGCGGCGCGGCAGCATGGCACCCAGGTTGATCTCTGCCTTGGTGCCGCCCTGGAGGCCGATGATGGTGAGGCGGCCGTCGAGGCCCAGGCAGCGCATATTCCTCTCCAGGTACTTTGCGCCGATAATATCCAAGATCACGTCGCAGGAACCGCGTAATTCCTCCGCAAAATCCTGCTCGTGATAATTAATCAGAATATCCGCGCCCAATTCGCGGCAGAAGTCCAGTTTCTCCGCGGAGCCAGCCGTCACGGCCACCTCCGCTCCCAGGGCCTTGGCCACCTGAATGGCGCACGCCCCGATCCCGCCAGCCCCGCCGTGAATGAGCAGGCGCTGCCCGGCCCTCAGCCCGGCGAGCATCCCCAGGTTTGACCACACGGTGCAGGCCACCTCCATCACGGAGCCGGTCTCCGCCAGCGTGAGTCCCTGCGGCACCGGGGCCAGCTGCCCCTGCGGCACCGCCACCAACTCCGCGTATCCCCCGCCGGCCAGCAGGCAACCAACCTCCTCGCCGGGAGTGCGGCCGGTATCCCCGGCGTCCACGATCGTTCCGGAGCACTCCAGGCCGATGATCTCCGAGGCCCCCGGGGGCGGGGGATAATGCCCCCGCGCCTGCAACACATCGCCGCGATTCACCCCGGCGGTATGCACCTTCACGAGCACCTCGCCGGGCCGCAGCTCGGGCGTGGTGGTCTCCGCGAGCGCCAGGGAACTCGGATCATGGGGATCGGTCAGCGTGATTGCTTTCATGGCCCCCAGGGTAAAGGTTCCGGGTGAGTTGGGTAGGGTGATGAGTGCCGCTGCGGCGGCGAGGAGACGTGGCAGAGCGGCCGAATGCACCGGTCTTGAAAACCGGCGGGTGTCACAGCCCCAGGGGTTCAAATCCCCTCGTCTCCGCTTTTTCTTGCGCTGGTGCGTGGCGCTAAGGGGTGCCATCTCGGGGTTCGGGGTGCCAGCGACGGTGCTGCTGGCACCCCTTCCGGTTGTTTGCCTATCTACGCTCACGTGAACCCCGCCGCCCTCCCACCCCAAGGGGTGCCACTAACCATCGGGGCTTGATCCACAACCCTGTAATGGCACCCCTTAGGGCGAGAGTGCGGAAGAGGGAGGGGCGGGCGTCGATAGGCGGCGAACAAGCACCAAGCAGCACCAAGGGGTGCCACTGGTGGCCGAGGCCCCCGCGCCACCCGGCTAATGGCACCCCTAAGCGCTGACGCCGGCCCCGCCGAGGCCGAGTTCCCGCCAGGCGGCGATGACCTGATCGACCTCGTCCGCGGTGGTCACGCTGAGGCGCACGCCGTCGGGGAAGGCGCGGACGAGGATCTGGCGGGCGGCCAGGGCCTCGGCGATGCGGGTGGGGTAGTCCGGGTCGCCTTCCGGGGTGGGGAGCCACACGAAGTTGCCCTCGGAGGGGAGGGATCCGATCTCGGCGGCCAGGCGCTGGCGCTGCTCCACCACCTCGTCGGTGCGGGCCAGGAGTTCTTCCTCGGCTTCCAGGGAGGCAATGGCCCCGGCTTGGGCCACGGACGAGATGGAGAAGGGGATGCAGACCTTGTTGAGGGCCTCGATGTATTCGGCGGGGCCGAAGGCGTACCCTACTCGGGCACCGGCGAGGCCGTAGGCCTTGGAGAAGGTGCGCAGGGCTACCAGGTTGGGCCAGCGGCCGATCTCCACGGTGCCCTCGGGGGTGTCCTCGGCGCGGTTGAACTCGTAGTAGGCCTCGTCCAGGGCCACGGTGATGTGGGCGGGGACGCGTCGCATGAAGGAATCGAATTCCGCTTGGGTGAGGGCGGAGCCGGTGGGGTTATTGGGGTTGCAGAGGAAGATGAGCGTGGTGCGCTCGGTGATGGCCTCAATCATGGCGTCGAGGTCGTGGCGCCCGGCCTGATCCAGGGGAACCATCACGGGCTTGGCGCCCACCACCTGGGCGAAGATGGGGTATGCCTCGAAGCTGCGCCAGGGGAAGATCACTTCGTCGTCCGGGCCGCTGGTGATCTGTACTAGCTGCTGGCACAGCGCGGAGGATCCGCACCCGGTGGCCACCTGTTCCACCGATACCCCGAGGTGGGCGGCCAGGCTGTGGCGCAGGGTGTTGACTCCCATGTCCGGGTATCGGTTGGCCCCGGCGGCGGCGCGGTTCATGGCCTCTACCACGGAGGGCAGCGGCGGGGTGGACATCTCGTTGGAGGAAATCTTGATGGCCTGTTCAAGATTCTCGCCGGGGACGTACGCGGGAATGGAAGCGAGGTCGGGTCGAATCATAGCGATAGTCTAGCGTGGCGGTTTGTCATTACCGCGGGGGACTGGCTATTATTCCAGGAGGTTTAGGAGACGTGCCAGAGCGGCCGAATGGGGCTCACTGCTAATGAGTTGTCCTCTTAACGGGGGACCGGAGGTTCAAATCCTCTCGTCTCCGCCACGCGCCCGTGGCTCAACGGATAGAGCATCTGACTACGGATCAGAAGGTTGGGGGTTCGAATCCCTCCGGGCGCACCAGGCGTAGGCCCTGTTTCTGCTCATTCACGGTAGAAGCGGGGCCTTTTCCGTTCGCTTCCCTCAGTGTAGGAGTTCCCATGGCCTCTGAGAAGATCACCCTCACCCGCTTAGACTTCGATCCCGCCCGCGCTCCGCAGCTCGCGGAGGAATTGGCGCAGGCCCCGATCCACGAGGTCATCGAGGTGGTGGAGCGCAGTCCCGCCGCCCGCGCCGCCCTGATCCTGAGGCTGCTCTCCCGCAGCCGGGCCATCGACGTCTTTGATGCCCTTGACCCTGCCCACCAGGCCGACCTCATCGGTGCCTTGCAGGGCAAGGAGACCTACGAGTTCTTCGAGGACATGGACCCGGATGACCGAGTCTCCCTCCTCGACGAGTTACCGGCGGAGATCGCGGAGCAGTTGCTGCGCAACCTGGATGCCACGGAACGCGACGTCACCGGCGTGGTGCTGGGTTACCCCAAGGGCTCGGTGGGGCGTCGTATGTCCCCCGAGGTGCCCACCATCTACGCGGACATGACGGCGGGGGAGGCGCTGGCGGAGATCCGCCTGCAAGCGCACGAGGTGGAAACCATCTACCTCATTCCCATCACCAACCGGGATCGCACCCTGGTGGGCGTGTGCTCCCTGCGCACCATGTTCACGGCGGAGCCGGAGACGCCGCTGGAGCGCCTCATGGTGGAGCCGGTGTACGCCAACGCGCACGACGACGCCGAGGAAACCGCCCGCTGGTTCCTCCCGCTGGACTACCTGGCGATTCCCATCGTGGATGACTCCACGCGACTGGTGGGCATACTCACCTTCGACGACGCCGCCGACATCGCCGAGGAGGCGGAATCCGAGGATTCCGCCCGCGCCGGCGGTGCCGAGCCCCTGCAACAGCCCTATCTCTCCACGCCGCTGCTGAAGTTGGTGCGCTCCCGCGTGGTGTGGCTGCTGGTGCTGGCGGTCTCCGCGCTGCTGACGGTGAAGGTGCTGGATACCTTCGAGGCCACGCTCTCGCAGGCGGTGGTGCTCTCCCTGTTTATCCCGCTGCTGACTGGTACGGGCGGCAACACGGGGAACCAGGCCGCCACCACTGTCACGCGATCTTTGGCGCTGGGAGACGTGCGCAAGCGCGACGTCGCCCAGGTGATGTGGCGCGAGCTGCGGGTGGGCTTGGTGCTGGGCGCCCTGCTGGGTTCGCTCGGCTTCACCCTGGCCACCCTGGTGTATGGGCTGCCCATCGGCATGGTGATCGGGCTGACCATGCTGGCGGTGTGCACCATGTCCGCCACGGTGGGCGGGGCCATGCCGATCATCGCCAAGGCGGTGGGGGCGGATCCCGCGGTGTTCTCTAACCCCTTTATCTCCACGTTCTGTGATGCCACCGGGCTGATCGTGTACTTCTGCATCGCCAAGGCGATCTTGGGGCTGTGACCAGGTAATTTGTTGGTCCTTGGGGGGGAGGGGTAACCTCTCTTTTCAGAGCAACGGAGTTATTTATCATGCTGTTGCCTGCGCCCGTGGCTCAACGGATAGAGCATCTGACTACGGATCAGAAGGTTGGGGGTTCGAATCCCTCCGGGCGCACTTTTCTTTTTCTGGGGGTTATGCACTGAAAAAGGGCCGGGGTTCTGTCACAATGAGCGCGTGAAATATCAGAGCTGTCTCAGCGCCCTCGTCATCGCCGCTAGTTCCCTCTCCGCCCCCACCGCCCTGGCCCAGCAGCCTCCCCAGGCCCAGCAAGATCACCAGCCGGTGCGTCTGAGCGTGCAAAATATCACGGACTTCCACGGTCATTTCTCCGAGACCAAGGATGATCCCGGCGCCGCCCGGCTTTCCTGCGCCCTGGACAAGGCCGCCGAGGGCGGCCCTCGGGTGCTCACGGCCTCCGGCGATAACATCGGAGGCTCTCCCTTTAATTCCGCCATCCTCGATGATGAGCCCACCGTGGAGGTGCTCAACCAGATGGGCCTGGACGCCACCGCCGGGGCAACCACGAGTTTCATAAGGGCTACGCGGACCTCACCGAGCGCGTGATCCCCAACGCCGATTTTGCCGTGCTCGGCGCGAACGTCTCCGGCGGCCAAGCCCCGCTGGAGCCCTATGCAATCCGCGAGATCGACGGCGTGCGCGTGGCGATGGTGGGGGCCGTCACCGCCGATACCCCGCAGCTTGTGGCCGGGGACGGCGTGGCCGGACTGCATTTCTCCGATCCCATCGAGGCCGTGAACACCACCGCCGACTCACTGGTGGAATCCGGCCAGGCGGACGTGGTGGTGGCCCTCCTCCACGAGGGAATCCAGGGTGATGAGCAGTGGTCCCCCAACGTGGACATCGTGTTCCCGGGACACACTCACCGAGTGGTGGAGCCCACCACCCCCGGCCCGCTCGTCGTCCAGGCGGGGCAGTACGTGCGCAACCTCGTGGACGTGGATCTCACCGTGGACCCCGCCACCAAGCAGGCGCGTATCGACGCCGTCCATCTCCTCGACGAGGCCGCCATCCGGGCCTGCGAGCAGCCGAATCCCCAGATCGCCGCCACGGTGGCCGCCGCCGAGGCCCAGGCGGAAGAGGAAGGCAAGGAGGTGGTGAGCACCGTGACCGCCCCCTTCTATCGCGGCACTAACCGAGCGGTGGAATCCCAGCTCAACAACCTCCTGGCCGAGGTGGCCCGCGAGGGAATCACCAAGAATACCGACGTCACCGCCGATATTGGCGTGATGAATGCCGGTGGCGTGCGCGCGGACCTGGAAGCCGGCGAGGTCACCTACGCGGACGCCTTTGCCGTGCAGCCCTTTGGTAATGACAACACCTACACCACCCTCAAGGGCGCGGACTTCAAGGACGCCCTGGAACAGCAATGGCAAGCCCAGGAAAGCCGCCCCGCCCTCTCCCTGGGCGTGAGCGACAACGTGACCTACACCTACGACCCCACCCGTCCCCTCGGCGACCGGGTGACCTCCGTGACCATCAGCGGCGAGCCCCTCGACCCGAACAAGGACTACGTGGTGGCCGGATCCACCTTCCTCCTCGGCGGCGGCGACGGCTTCGAGGCCTTCACCAGGGGAACGCCCCTGGCCCCCACCGGCTATATCGACGTGGAATCCTTCATCGAGTACCTCAAGAGCCACCCCGATCTCACTCCCCGCCCTGGCCAATCCAACGTGGCTCTCACCCCGAGCGGGCAGTGGACGCCAGGCGGCATCGTGACCCTTGACCTCTCCTCCCTGATTTACTCCCAGGGGGAAACGGCCACCACCGTGACCGCCCAGATCGGTGATTCCCAGGTCAGCGCCCCCATCGACCCGGACTTTGGGCACCCCGATTTCGGCGAAGCCGGCAAGGCCACCCTGGAACTTCCCGTCCCGGCCAACCTCAGCGGGGAACAAACCCTGCTCATTACTACCGACGCCGGGACTTCCATCTCCCAACCCATCACCATCGAGCAGCGCTAAGGGGTGCCAGTGGGGCGTCGATAAGCGCGGCGGCGAGGCAATGGCACCCCAAAGCGCCGGGGCGGACGGCGAGCAGCGCTAAGGGGTGCCATCTCGGGGTTCGAGTGGCCAGCGAGGGCGCCGGTGGCACCCCTTAGAACACCTCGATCCGCGCGCCCAGGGACTCAGCCTGGATCAACTGCCGCTCCCAGCCGGGGCCGCCGGGATGAACGCGCAGCACCGGGCGGGCGGAGATCCGAATGGGGCTCACGGAGTCCTTTAATGCGCCCGAGCGGGCCTCGAAGCGCACGCGGGAGCGATGGCCGGCGTCGGTAAGCTCTTGAAGGTGGGGGTGGGGGCCGGTGAGTTGGGCGCGGGCGTCGTTCAGGAGGGACAGGGCCTCGTCGAGGGCGTCCACCAGGGCCTCGGAGTTGGTCTCGCACATGGCGCGCACCAGCGAGGGCGCGGTGCCCGCCACGCGGGTGCCATCGCGGAAACTCCCGGCGGCCAGGGAAAGGGCCAAGGCCCCGCCATTATCCCCGGTGATTGCCAGCGCCTCGGCCAGCAGGTGCGGGAGGTGGCTCACGCGGGCCACGGCGGCGTCGTGGCTGCTCACGCGCGCCGGGATCGCCTCGGCCCCCACGGCGGCGATCATGCGCACCACGTCCGTCCACAGGGCCACCCACTCGGGGCAGGGGGTGGTGTCGCAGGCGTGATCGAAGGTGATGACCCAGGCGGCGCCGTCGAAAAGCCCCTGGTGGGAGGCCTTCCACCCGGACTGGGCGGTGCCGGCCATGGGGTGCCCGCCCACGTAGCGGGATTCCAGGCCGCGGGCGCGCACCATCTCGTACACGCGGGACTTCACGGAGGCGACGTCGGTGAAGCCACAGCGGGGAGCGTGCTCGGCCAGGGCGTCCAGAAGCTCCGCGAAGGAGGGCAGCGGCGTGGCGAGCACGATGAGCGCGCCTTCCTCGTTGGCGCGGTGGAGCGTGCCCAGGAGATCGGCGCTGACGTCGAAGCCCTCGTTGGTGGCGGTGCGCGCGCCGGAGGGGGAACTATTATAGCCGTACACGGGGTGCCCGGCGGCGTGGAGATCGCGCAGCAGAGAGCCGCCGATGAGACCGATGCCGAGGACGCAGACGGGGCGAGAAAAAGCGGTGGAAGTCACCTGACAAGTGTGGCACATTCCGACTACCGTTACGGGGTATGGAACCCGAGGACTACGGCGAGAGCTTTGCCGTGACGGTCACCCGCGTGGCCGGCCAATGGCAGGTGCGCGAGTACGACGACGACTTTGAGACCATCGCCACCGCCGTCTCCGCCGTGCGCGCGCTGCGCAGCGAGGGCCCGGCCTTCGCGCTGCTGTGCGTGGAGGACGATTACTTTGTGATCGTGCGCCCCACCCCCCAGCGCGTCAAGCTGCTGCTTTCCGACGCCGTGGCCGCCACCGAGGACGACTTTGCGGCCTCCATCCTCGACGAGATGGACGCCGAGATCCCCTACGACGCCGCCGAGGACGACGCCTGGGCAGACGGCGACTTTGACATCCTCGCCGACCTCGGCCTCTCCGAGCAGGTCATGGGGGTGATCGCGGACGACGACGAAGCCTGGGCCTCCGAACAACTCATCCGCATAGCAGAAGAACTGGACTTCGACTCCGAGTTTCTCGACGCCACCGGGCTCGACGATTAATGCCGCTCTTCTCCCTGCCCGTGCCGTGGGGGCAGCGCCGCGCCGAGGAGGCCATGCGCCGCGCCGTGGAGGTGGCGCGCTCCACCCCGGCCGCCGACGTGCCGGTGGGGGCGGTGATCCTCGGCCCCGACGGCTCCGAATTGGCTCGCGCCACGAACAGGCGTGAGACCGACCGCGATCCCACCGCCCACGCCGAGGTATTGGCTATCCGCCAGGCGGCGCCGGTCTCTCGGGAGCACGGCGACGGGTGGCGGCTCAGCGATTGCACCCTGGTGGTGACCCTGGAACCATGCGCCATGTGCGCCGGGGCGCTCCTGGGGGCGCGGGTGGGATCGGTGATCTTTGGCGCCTTTGAACCCAAAACGGGGGCCTGCGGCTCCGTCTTTGATCTAGTGCGCGACAGGGCGGCACTCCATCACCCACAGGTGCGCGGCGGGGTATTAGAAGAGGAATGCGGGGAGTTGCTGGCCCGGTTCTTCGCGGAGCGGCGTCACATTAATGTTTCATAACAGAAAGATCACAATAATGGGGGAACGGTGGCGCGGGCGCTCACTCTTCTCCTATGCTCGGTGAGGAGTGAAAGGAGAAACATAAATGGGTTTTCTTGACGAAGCAAAAGACAAGCTGAACGAAGCCAAGGACAAGGCCACCGACGTGGCCTCCGATCTGAAGGATAAGGCCGAGGGCGCAGCCTCCGAGGCCAAGGACAAGGTAGAGGAGCAGAAGTAACATGGGTGATTTTCAAGACAAGGCCGAGGGTCTGGCTGGCAAGGCCAAGGAAGCCGTGGGCGATGTGACCGATAACCAGGACCTTGAGAACGAGGGCAAGACCGATCAGGTCAAGTCCGACATCAAGGAAAAGGTCACCGAGGCCGGCGAGGCCATCAAGGACAAGGCCAACGAGGTTCTCGGTTCCTTCAAGAAGGACTAATCCTCGCCCTTGCGATTGTTTTCGAGGCTGATTTGAGGTTTCGGCCCCGGCTTGGATAACGTACTTGGCGGTGGCGTGTCCGAGCGGCCGAAGGTGCTCGCCTCGAAAGCGAGTGTTGGGTAACCCCCAACCGCGGGTTCAAATCCCGCCGCCACCGCCACAAACCCGGTTTCCCCGATGAGGGGGAGCCGGGTTTTCTCGTGTTGATGGTGGGGCAGCGACGCTATAACGACGATAACGACGCTAAGGGGTGCCATTGGAGGGGAAGGGCGCCCTGGGAACCCGGCAATGTCACCCCTTGGGGTTGGGGGCGGTTGGGTGGGAATCACATCCCCACCCGCGAACGTTGCCGGGAAGCGCTAAAGGGTGACGCCGGGGGCGTCGATAAGCAAGACCAGAGCCACTGGCACCCCAAAAGGGGGTGCGCAACATCAAGGGGTGCCGCCTTTGCCCCAGAACAACCCGCCGCGTACCCAGTGGCACCCCTTAGCGTTGCCCCGCCGCAGCCGCCGGCCCAACCCACCCGCAGAACACCTCAAGGGGTGCCAGCGGGGGCGCTGATAAGCCGCACCCGGCCGAGGTGGCACCCCTCTGTACACTTGGGGAGTCTTTAAGTCGATGGAGGGACGTCGTTCGTGGCTGAACTGTTGTACTCGCTGGGGCGTTGGTCGTTCCGCCGGAAGTGGTGGGTGCTGTGCACCTGGCTGCTGGTGCTGGCGGCGATGGCGGGCGCGGCGCTGTCCCTCATGCGGCCGTTTACCAACCAGTTCTCCATCAATAACTCGCCCGCGATCGAGGCCACGCGCATGCTGGTGAGCAACTTCCCGGATCAGGGCAATCCTGTGACGGCGGCCTCGGTGAACGTGGTGTTCCAGGCGCCGGAGGGGGAGAAGCTCAGCGACCCGCAGAACGTCAAGGCCATCGACGACGTGATCGGAGCCCTTCGCGCGGATCTGGGGGACCTCATCACGGACACGCAGCGCTTTGGCAACCCGGTGACCAAGTCTGCGGAACTGGAGCAGCAGGTGATCCAGACCTCCGTGGATTCCGGCCTGCCGGAGGAGAGCGCACGGGAGGACGCGGAGAATCTGCGGCTGCTTTCCCAGGACGAGACCATCGGGTACACCACCTTCGCCCTGGACGTGGAGACCTCGATGGACGTGACCCAGGAGCAGCGCGACGCGGTGACCGCCGCGATGGAGAAGGGCCGCGCCGAGGGCCTGACGGTGGAGGCCGGCGGGGCGGGCTTTGGCGATCCCATCGCCATCAAGGCCTCCAGCGAGGTGGTGGGTTTGGTGGTGGCCTTTGTGGTGCTCATCTTCACCTTTGGTTCTCTGGTGGCCGCCGGGCTGCCGCTGATAACGGCGGTGATCGGCGTGGGCATCGGCGTGCTGGGGATCCTGCTGACCACGCGCTTTGTGGAGCTCAATAACATCACGCCCACCCTGGCGATCATGATCGGCCTGGCGGTGGGCATTGACTACGCCCTTTTCATTCTGGCGCGGTATCGCGCGGAGCGCGCCCGCCTGGAACCGGAGAAGGCCGCCGGCATGGCCGTGGGGACGGCGGGCACGGCGGTGGTGTTCGCGGCGGTGACGGTGATCGTGGCGCTGGCGGCCCTGGCGGTGGCGGGGATCGGTTTCCTCACCGCGATGGGCCTGCTGGCCGCGTTCACGGTGTTTGTGTCCCTGCTGGTGGCCCTCACGCTGGTTCCGGCGCTGCTGGGCATCGTGGGGAACAAGGCCTTCGCGGGCGCGATCCCGGGGGTGGCGGGGAATCGGCGCGGGGCGTGGCGACGCCGCCCCGGGCGCTCGGGGCGCTCGGGTGAGGCGGCGGGCGCGGTGGGCGCGGCGGCTGAAGCGGAGGCCGCCGAGGTGGCGGCCCGCCCCGCCTCCCACCGGACTGAGCTGCACCGGAGTGAGTCGCACCGGAGTGAGCCGCACCGCCCTCAGTCTCACCGGCTCAGGTCCCACCGCCGCGCCCGCAGGGGCGCGCGTATGAGCATGGGCCGCCGCTGGGTGCTCTTTGTGCACAGGGTTCCCGGTTTGGTCATCGCGGTGGTGGTGCTGGGGCTGGGGGCTCTTTCTTTCCCGGTGAGCCAGCTGGAGATGGCCCTGCCCTCGGATTCCACCTCGAACCTGGAGACCACGCAGCGTAAGTCCGCCGATCTCATGGCGGAGGGCTTCGGCGCGGGGGTGAATTCCCCGTTCCTGCTGGTGGTGGACGCCCACGAGGTTTCGCCGGAGGCCCCGGCGCTGAGCACCTTCATGGAGGCCCAAGGGGAGGCGGCCGTGGAGAATCCGCAGCGCGCGGCGGCCTTGAGTTCCTTTATCTATGCGGTGGATACCATCGACGGCATGGCGGGGGTGAAGAACGCGCAGTTGGTGGGCGCGAACGAGGATTCCACCGCCGCGCAGATCATGGTCACCCCGTTGACGGGCCCGGACGATCAACGGACGGTGGCCCTGTCTCACGCGCTGCGCGAGCGGGCCAACCAGATCGCGGACGCCACCGGAACCACGGTGGGCCTCACGGGCCTCACGGCGGTGCAGATGGACATCACGGAGACCCTGGCGGGGGCCATGCCGGTGTATTTGGGGATCGTGGTGGGCCTGGCCATCGTGCTCTTGCTCTTGGTATTCCGCTCGATCATGGTGCCCTTGGTGGCGGGCCTGGGTTTCTTGCTTTCGGTGGGGGCGGCCTTTGGCGTGACGGTGCTGGTGTGGCAGGAGGGCCTGTGGGGCCTGGTGGGCACCCCGGCCCCGCTGATCTCCTTCATGCCGATCTTCCTGATCGGCGTGACCTTTGGCCTGGCTATGGACTATCAGGTCTTTTTGGTTACCCGCATGCGCGAGCATTACACCCACTCCGGTGGGGTCTCGCGGTCCCGGTACACGGCGGTGGAGGAGTCCATCATCGAGGGCTTTGCCCAGGGGGCCCGCGTGGTCACGGCGGCGGCGCTGATTATGATCGCGGTGTTCGTGGCGTTCATCGATCAGCCCCTGCCGTTCATTCAGATCTTTGGCTTTGCGCTGGGCATGGGCGTGCTCTTTGATGCGTTCTTTGTGCGCATGGCTCTGGTGCCGGCCGCGATGTTTGTGCTGGGCCGGGCCACCTGGTGGATGCCCCGGTGGCTGGATAAGGCGCTGCCCTCCCTCGACGTGGAGGGTTCCGCCCTGGAGAAGAAGATAATGGGTAAGCATGACTGATCTTTCCTTTGAGGTACACACCCGCCTGGGCAACGCGGCGCCGGGTGAGAATGGTAAGCACGGCAAACACGGCCGCACGGGCGTGATCCATACCCCTCACGGGGACATCGCCACACCGGCTTTTATCCCGGTGGCCACCAAGGCCACGGTGAAAACGCTCACCCCGGAGCAGATCAAAGAGACGGGCGCGCAGGCGATCCTCTCTAACGCCTATCACCTGTATTTGCAGCCCGGCCCGGAGATCGTGGACGAGGCCGGGGGCGTGGCGGCCTTTGAGAACTGGCGCGGCCCCACGTACACGGATTCCGGTGGCTTTCAGGTGATGAGCCTGGGGGTGGGTTTTAAAAAGGTGCTGGCCATGGATGTGGCTGACCTCACCACCGCCGATGTCCGCGCGGCCAAGAAGGAGCGCCTGGCCAAGGTGGATGAGGACGGCGTGGATTTCAAGTCCGTGATCGATGGCTCCGCGCACCGCTTCACCCCCGAGGTATCCATGCGGATCCAGCACCACCTGGGCGCGGACATCATGTTCGCCTTCGATGAGCTGACCACCCTGGTGGATTCGCGGCAGTACCAGGAGGAATCCCTGGTGCGCACCACGCGCTGGGCGCAGCGCTGCCTGGACGAGCATGATCGCCTCACCCGGGAGCGCGTGCACCGCCCCAAGCAGTCGCTGTGGGGCGTGGTGCAGGGCGCGCAGTACGGGGACCTGCGCCGTAAGGCAGCCCGCGATCTCGTGGCGCTTTCCGACGCCGCTGAGGCCCAGGGCAGGCGCGGCTTCGGGGGTTTTGGCATCGGCGGCGCCCTGGAGAAGGAGAACCTGGGCACCATCGTGGGCTGGGTGTGCGATGAGCTTCCCGAGCACAAGCCGAGGCACCTGCTGGGCATCTCGGAGCCGGATGACCTCTTCACCGCCATCGAGGCGGGCGCGGATACCTTCGATTGCGTGGCTCCCACGCGCCTGGGGCGACGCGGCGGGGTGTACACCCTCGACGGCCGGCTGAACCTGACCAACGCCCGCTTCAAGCGTGATTTCCAGGGCATCGACGAGGAGTTCGGCGGCTACGTCTCCGAGAACTACTCGCGGGCCTACATCCATCACCTGCTCAAGGCCAAGGAGTTCCTGGCCGGCACGCTGTGCACCATGCACAACCTCACGTTCATGGTGCGGCTGGTGGATAATATCCGGGCGGCGATGGAGCGGGGCGATTATGAGGCCTTCCGCGATGAGTTTTTGGGCCGCTATTATCGCCATTAATTACGCGGGAGCCCGCGCCGTATGAGAAAATGCGCTGGTGGCCAAGCAGCAGATGAATACAGTCCAGGGCGGTAAACACCGCCGCTCCGGAGGGGCGGCCAAGGCCCCCAAGAAGTGGTCCACTGCGGTTTCCACTATCTCCGCAGTGATGATGACGCTGGACATCACCATCGTGCTCGTGGCCCTGCCGGCCATCTCGGAGGATCTGGGCCTGACCCTCTCCGGTGGCCAGTGGGTGATTAACGCCTACTCCCTGGCCTTCGCGTCCCTCATGCTCAGCGTGGGTAGCATCTCGGATCTCATCGGGCGGCGCTCCATCTTCCTCATCGGGCATGTGCTGTTCCTGGGGGCGTCGATAGCCTGCATGTATGCGGACTCGGAGGCCATGCTGATCGCGGCGCGGGCGGTGCAGGGGGCCGGCGGCGCGCTGGTGTTTGGCACGTCGGTGCCGCTGCTCTCCGACGCGTTCGCGCCCGCGGAGAAGGAGGAGCGCACCAAGGCCATCGCGATCCTGATGGGGCTCTCGGCGGCCGCCTCGGCGGTGGGGCCGCTGGTGGGCGGCGCGCTGGTGGAGAACGGCCAGTGGGAGTGGATCTTTGCCATTAATATCCCCATCGGGATTTTTGTGCTGCTGGCCACGCTCTTTTTCATTCCGGATCTGCACAAGCAGGCGCGCGAAGCCGGGAACACGGAGATGCCGCCCATCGACGTTCCCTCCACGATCATCGCGGCGGGAATGCTCTTTAGCCTCAACTACGGCATCATCTCCGGGCCGGAGCGCGGGTGGACGGACTGGCTGGTGATCTTAAGTTTCGCGGCGGCGTTGCAGCTGGGCGTGATCCTCGCGTGGATTCAGACGGCCAAGGGCGATAACGCGATGATTGATATTCGCCTCTTCCGCATTCCCTCCTTTTCCACGGTGGCCTTTTCCGCCTTCGCCGCCCGGCTTTTTAGCTTTGGCATGATGCCGTTTATCGTGCTGTGGCTCTCCGGCCACGTGGGCCTCTCCGCCCTGGAGGTGGGGTACGTGTCCACCACCCTGGCGGGGCCCATCGTGCTCTTCTCGGCCGTGGGGCTGGCCCTGGGCAAGGTCATGCGGCTGAGTTTTGTGCAGGCGCTCGGCATGGTGATCGTGGCCGGCGGCCTGCTGCTGGGCCTGATGGTGCAGCCGGATTCCAGCTGGCCGGCCCTGGTGCCCTCGTACGTGGTCATCGGCATCGGCACCGGCATCATGCTGCCGCACCTGATGGATCTGGCTGTCTCCGTGGTGCCCCGGGAAAAGACGGGCACTGCTTCTGGCATCGCCAATACCTCCCTGCCGCTGGGTACCAGCTTCGGCGTGGCGCTCTATGGCGCGTACCTGGCCAACCACATTGAGGACGGCATGGAGGGCGCACCCGAGCAGATCATCACCGCCACGGAGGGCGGCCGCTTTGACCTGGTGGATCAGTACGCCCCGCAGCTGGGGGATCTGGCCCGGGAGGTGTTCGTGGAAGGGCTGCACGGCATCTTCATCATGGCCGCGATCTTCGCGGTGGTGGGGGCGGTGGCCTGCCTGGCCTTCATTCGAGAGAAGGATATTCAGAACTCCGGTGACACCGAGGCGGATATTCCCGTCCCCGAGGGCGTCGATAGCCTTCCCCCCGCCCCCGCCGTGCCGATGTCCGCGCACCCCGTGGGCCGCGCCGAGCTGGTGGCCCGGGCGCGCCAGCGCCTCAATAATTCTCGCGGCGTTTGATCCACCCGATCACCGCGTAGGTGATGGGGAGCAGCAGCACCTCCAGGGCGGTCTTCCACGCGAAGCCCACGATCAGGTAGTTCAGCCCATCGCCCCAGGTGGTGATGCCGATCACCGGGGCGGCGATCAGGCAGAACAGCAGCGTATCGCCGAACTCGCCCACCACGGTGGAGCCGAGCAGCCGCGCCCACAGCCGCCGCTCCCCGGTGCGGCGCTTCAGCGCCACCAGCACATAAGAATTGAGCAACTGCCCCACCAGGTATCCCGCAAGGGAGGCGAGCACGATCTGCGGCACCAGGCCGAGCACCAGGGAAAACTCCTCCTGGTTCTCATAAAAATCGGCCGCCGGGAGCGCGATGGCGATATAAAAGGACGCCACCGCCAGCAGAGTCACGGCAAAACCCGTGAAGATCGCGCGCCGCGAGGCCTTGAAGCCGTAGCATTCCGCGAGCACGTCGCCAAGCACGTAGGCGAGGGGAAAGAGGAAAAACGCGCCGTCCGTGATGAGCGGCCCGAGCGCAACGCCCTTGGTGGCGGTGATGTTGGAGATGAGGAACACCGCGACGAAAAGCGTCACGATCACCGGGTACAGGGAGCGCTGAATGGGAATGAATCTGGCTTCCGTGGAGTTTGTCACGGCTTACATGCTGCCATAGGGGTGCCACCGGCGGAGGATATGTGGCCTGGGGTGGGGTAGCGGCACCCCTTGGGGTGGTGCGGGTGGGCGGCGGCCGTAGGGGTGCCATTGGGGCGCTTATCGACGCCCGACCCCGCCAACGGCACCCCAACGGCAGGAGAGGCAGGAGAAGCAGGCGAGGCAAGAGCGAGGCAGGAGGAAAAGGAGGGAAACGTATCCTTGGCCGTATGGCAGCAGACGAACCACAGCCGGGCCCCCTGGAGCACCATGAGCGCGGAGCGGGGCGGTACGCGCCGTCGCCAAGCGGAGACCTGCACTTTGGCAACCTGCGCACGGCCGTGCTGGCGTGGCTGTTCGCGCGGCGCACGGGGCGGCGGTTTTACCTGCGGGTGGAGGACATTGACACGCAGCGTTCCTCGGCGCAGAGCGCGCTGCGCCAGATCGAGGATCTGGTGACGCTAGGCCTGGACTTCGACGGCGAGCCCACCTACCAATCCGATAACACCAGCGCCTACGAGGCCGCTCTGCGGGCGCTCATGGAACGCGGGCAGGTGTTCGAGTGCTACTGCTCGCGCAAGGACATTCAGGAGGCCGCCCGCGCCCCGCACGCGATCCCCGGCCGCTACCCCGGCACCTGCCGCGACCTACCGGAGGCGGAACGGGACCGCCGCCGCGCGGAGCTGATGGGGCAGGGGCGGGCCCCGGCGCTGCGGCTGCGCGCCGAGGCGACGCGGTGGCGGGTGCGCGATGCCCTGCTGGGGGACTACACCGGCGAGGTGGATGATTTTATCCTCCGGCGCGGCGGCCAGCAGCCGGATTGGGCGTACAACCTCGCGGTGGTGGTGGACGACGCCGCCGCAGGCATCGACCAGGTGGTGCGCGGCGACGACCTCGCCGCCTCCTCGCCCCGGCAGGCCTACCTCGCGCACCTGCTGGGGCTGCCCACCCCCGGCTATGCGCACGTGCCGCTGGTGCTGGGGCCGAGCGGGAAGCGCCTGGCCAAGCGCGACGGCGCCGTCACGCTCCGGCAGATGCTTGCCGACGCCCCCGTGGCCCAGGTAGTCGCGCGCCTCGCGGCCTCCGTGGGGGTGGAGGGGTGCGACTCTTTGCCGGGCCTGCTGGAGGAGTTCGACCCGGAGGGGCTGCCGAGAGGGGCGTGGGTGTTTAAAGATTAAGTGTGCCCGATCTGGCCGTAAAACCCTGCTTGAGCAGGGAGCTTTTCCTACTAGCGTCGCTCGTGGCTCATCCCGGCCGTGACTCAAGGTCACTTGAGTTTATGTGGTGCAGGGCATCGGACACGTAGACCACTGTACAGGATGCAGAGGCATGAGTTATACTCATAATCGAGTAACGCTTGTAGGATATTCTTTTTTCAGAGAATTTTTACAGGAGATGAATCGTGATTTTGCTTGTGATCCTTCTGGTGGCCTGTTGGTGCGTGCTCCGGTTTGGACGGAGAGGTGGAAAGGCTCTATGTGTGTTTCTTTCGTCGAGTTGTCTGCGGTTGTTTCCGGTGGTTGATGGAGGGGTCTTGGTGGTCGAGGATGTGAACGTATGCGCGGGTCTTTTCTGCGGTTCGATCAGTGTATAATGTGCTATGGATCATAATACTATAATGAGTGTGGGGTTTTATGGTGATTGTTGATGGGAAAGAGGGGTTCTCTTCGTTCGTTGAGGTTCTCTGGGCCAAGTCCGGGGACGAGACCGGTTGGTTGCCCCTCTCTCAACACATGGTGGACGCTGCCTGCGTGGCCGCATACCTCTGGGACGTGTGGTTGGCCGATTCGGTCAAGGGGTACATCGTCTCCAAGACTGGCCTGGATAAAACGGAGGCAAAGACGCTGGTCACCTGGCTCGCGGGTCTGCATGATGTGGGAAAGGCCACAGCTCAATTCCAGTGCCAGATCGAGTCCCGCCCGGAGCATGCCTACATCGTGGAGGGTGTACGCGAGGCGTTCCCGGTCACTCAGCGCCTCACGCAGGAGAAACTGCGGCACGAGTTGGCCTCGGAGGTGATCCTGAAACGCTGGCTTAGGGGGCAGGGCCTTAAACCCAAGGCGGCTCTCTCCTTGGCCCAGGTGACGGGCGCGCATCACGGCAAGGCCACCGATCCCGTGGTGGTGTCCCGAGCCGAGGATCTGATAGACGAGCACGCCGAGCCCTGGCATCAAGCGCATGCGGAACTCATCGCCATGATGACGCAGTTCACGGGCATGACACCGGAGTTGTTGCAGAGGCTCCAGCGCCTTCATGCTCCCGTTCAGCAGCTCCTCACCGGCCTGGTCATCATGGCGGATTGGATCGCCTCCAACTCCGATGCCTTTCCCATGACCATCTCCACCACCCAGGAGGAGCGCACCCGCCTGGGCATGGACGATATTGCGCTCACTCCTCCGTGGCGGCCGGAATCCCCGGATGATCTCAGAACGCAGGAAAATATTGACGCCTACTATCGCCGGATTTTCGGGTGGCCGGAAGAGTTCGGGGCGCGCCCGATTCAGCGGGCGGTGGTGGAGGCCCTGCGCGAGGTGCAGGGGCCGAGCTTGATGATCGTGGAGGCCCCCACGGGGGAGGGTAAGACGGAAACCGCGTTGGCTGCCGCGCAGATCATCGCGGGGCGCACGGGCGCGCAGGGGGTGGTGTTCGCCGCGCCCACGATGGCCACGGCGAACGGGCTTTTCGAGCGTGTGCTGGAGTGGGCTCAGGGCGCGGCCGCGGGGGAGGTGGCCTCCATGTATTTGGGTCATTCTAAGAGCAATCTCTCCGAGGCGTATCGGAATATCGGGGAGGATCGCCGTGAGGCACATGACGCGGTGGTGGCTACCCAGTGGTTGCGCGGAGCCAAGCGCGGGGTGCTCTCTAACTTCGTGGTGTGCACGGTGGATCAGGTGCTCATGCTGGCATTGCAGGCCAAGCACTCCATGCTGCGCCACCTGGGCCTGGCGGGCAAGGTCATCATCGTGGACGAGGTTCACGCCTATGACGCCTACATGGGCTCCTATCTGCACAAGGCTCTGCAATGGCTGCGCCATTATGGGGCTTCGGTGATCCTCATGAGCGCCACCCTTCCGGTGGCGCAGAAGGCCGCCTTGGTGCGGGCCTATGGTGGTGACGGGGCGGAGGGTACGGCCTATCCGCTGCTCACGGTCGTCGATAAGCGGGGCACGCGGGAGGTGAAGGTGCCTGCACGGCCCACGGAGCTGCATGCGCGGGTGGAGTTGCTTGCCGACGCCCCGGAGAACCTCGTTTCGCTGGTGGCAGGCGGCGGATGTTCGCTGGTGGTGTGCAATACGATCCGGCGCGCGCAGGAGACGTATCGTCTGCTCAACGGGCATTTCCCGGGCGAGGTGGAGCTGCACCACGCGGCTTTTATGGCCTCGGATCGCGCGGCCAAGGAGGATGCCCTGCGCGCGGCGCTGGGGCCGAGGGCGCAGCGCGGCGCGGGACGGCCGGAGCGCCGCTGCGTGGTGGCCACGCAGGTGGTGGAGCAGAGCCTGGATATTGACGCGGACGTGCTGGTCACGGACATCGCCCCGATGGATCTCCTGATTCAGCGGGTGGGCCGCCTGCATCGGCATCGCCGCCCGCCGGAGGATCGGCCCGAGCACCTGCGGGAGCCGCGCGTGTTTATCCGAGGGGTGGAGGAACGCGAGCCCGTGCCGCGCTTTGAGCGTGGCACCGCCGCGATCTACGATCCCAAGGTTCTCCTGGCCACGATGGCGGTGCTGGAGGAGCGGGTGTTCTCCGAGGGGCTGCGCCGCCCCGATGACATCGCGCCGTTGGTGCACGCCGCCTATGCCGAGGGCAGGGAGGTGCCCGAGGCTTGGCGGGAGGAGTGGGAAAAGGCGCAGGCCAAGAGCGAGGAAGCAAGAGAGCGCTCCGAGCGCAGGGCCGCCACCTATCAGATACCGGATTGGCGGGTGGCCGCGAAGTTCTCCTCCCTTTTTGAACGCTATTCCGATCAGAGCAAGGCGCGCGCGGGGGAGGAGGCCGGGGCGGCGCAGGTGCGCGACGCCGACCCGAGCGTGGAGGTGATCCCGATCGTGAGCGGCGAGTACGGGTATCGGCCCCTGGGATACGAAGGCGCGCCACTCACGGAGGGGGCTACCCCCGAATACCCCCTGGACATGCGGTTGGCCTGTAACACCGTGAGATTGCCTAGCCGATTAACCCAGCGACAGGACGATTTCGAGCGCGTGATCACCCAACTGGAGGAGAGTACCCCGGCTGGTTGGGCGGAGAGTTACCTGCTCAAGGGGCAGGTGGCGCTGGTGCTTGACGAGAACCACGAGGTCACCCTCAACGGCACCAGGCTGCGATACTCCCTGGAGCTGGGGCTAGAGCAGGTACGAGAGGAAAAATGATGGCATTTTCGCTAATCGACGCCCCCTGGATCGTCTGCGTGCGCCGCGACGGCACGCAGGGGCTGATGAGCCTGCGCCAGGTGTTCGACGGCGCGGCGGACGGCAAGAACGCCGTGGTGGGGTTGCGCGGAGATTCCCCCGCGCAGGATTACGCCGTGCTGCGCCTGCTCCTGGCGATCTTCTGGCGGGCCCACAGCGTGGAGCTGCGGCGCAATCAGGATAGCGTCTACGAGCACGACGAATGGTTCCAGGAGGCCTGGGAGGAGGCCACCTCCGGCGCGGCGGACACCACCGTGCTGGATTACCTGGAGCAATACCGCGAGCGCTTTGACCTGCTGCACGCAGAAACCCCGTTCATGCAGGTGGCGGACCTGCACACGGAAAAGGGTGCTCGCCTGGAAGCGCGCCGTATCGTGCCCGAGGCGGAGGACGAGTACTTCACCATGCGCGCGGGGGAAGCGCGCGGCACCTTGAGCTTTGCCGAGGCCGCCCGCTGGCTGATCCACACCCAGGCCTATGACTACTCCGGCATCAAGTCCGGCGCGGTGGGCGATCCCCGCGTGAAGGGCGGCAAGGGTTATCCCATCGGCACCGGGTGGACGGGGAGCACCGGCGGAACGGTGATCGTGGGTTCCACCCTGCGCGAGACGCTGGTGCTCAACACCACCTCGGATTGTTTGGTGAACGAGCTTGATGCGGATCGCGCTGCCTGGGAGCGCCAACCGGATACCGCCGCGCAGCGCAAGCCCGAGGCGGAGGCCGTGTACCCCACCGGGCCAGCTGACCTAGCCACCTGGCAGGCGCGCCGGGTGAGGCTCTTCCACGACGGCGATCGGGTGACCGAGGTGCTGGTGAGCAACGGCGACCGCATACCAGAAGCCGGGGCCAACATCATGGACGATCCCATGACCCCGTACCGCTACAGCGCCAACAAGTCCAAAAACGGGCATGACGTGTACTACGCGCGCCCCTTCGATACGGATCGCACGATGTGGAAGTCCCTGGAACCCCTCCTCGCGCTGGAGGGAGATCCCGGATTCACGGACAAGAATAAGGCCCCCAAGCGCCCCCGGAACCTTACTCAATTGGCGGAGTTGCGCAACCTTGAGGTGGTGCCCGAGTGGGCGAATATCCAGATGGTCTCCGTGGCCTACGGGCCGCAGGCCTCCTCCATCGCGGAGGTGGTGGCCAGCACCATCGAGATCCCGGTGAGCCTGCTGCGCGAGGAAGCCCGCCGCCAGCGCCGCTTGGTGCTGGACAACGCCCAGGCCACGGTCTCGGCCGCCGTGGCTTTGGGCTCCTTTGCCGGGCAGTTGAATACCGCGGCGGGCGGGGAGCATGAGTTCCAGCCTGCCCCCACGGATACCCTACTTAGCCGCCTGGAACTGCCCTTTAGCCGCTGGCTGGCGGGGCTGGATGAGAAGAAACTAGAGGATCACGCCCGGCAGTGGCAGGGCTACGTGCGGGGGCGGGTGCTTGCGGAGGCGGACGTGCTACTCCGGGGGGTGAGCCCGCAGGCGCTGGTGGGAAGGGAGAAGGCCCCGGCCTCCGAGAACGGCACCCCCTACATCGAATCCGCCGCCACGGTGTTGCGCCGCCTGTATAAAAAACTCGACGAGGCCCTGCCCGCCACCGTCCGGGAAAAGAACAAAGAGGGAGAAGAGGAATAAATGGATAATTTGAAAGAAACCGTGGGCACCACCGCGTGGAGATTACAAACGAGGGTGCTCGGGGCCCACGGAGAACGCGAACAGGCCCGCGCCCGTGGTGAATTGGCGGAGCTGCGACGCAGTGTGGGCCGCCCCATAGAGAGTGATCCCCTGGGTCTGGCCAGGGTCATCGAGGCTCTGGAACCGCCGCTGGATCAGGGGCTGTTGGGGGCGGGGGACGCCGCCACGGCGTCGGAACGCGCCGCGTATCACGCTCTCACCCTGTTTGCTTGGCACATGCAGAGCGCACGGGAACCCATGCACGTGCCGGATCGCTCCTTCGCGGGGGCGTGCGGGGTGCTGTACCGGCTGTACCGGCGCACGGACTCCGATTCCTTCAAGCCGCGCTTTGACGCGATGGTCCTGACCTCCTCGGCGCGATCCCGGTTGCAGCGCATGAGGGAAATGATCGCCCTGCTGCGGGGCGAGGCCCTGGGCTTCCACTACGGCCAATTCGCCGCCGACCTGCGCGCCCTGGACAATCCCGAGCGCTACAAAAAGGTGCTGATGCGCTGGGGCCGGGACTTCGCCCGGATCCCGGCCGATACGCCCGCCACCGAGTCCTAAAAGGACCCCTAAAAACCGAGAAAGGAAAACCCCATGTCCATCACCATCGATATTCACGCCCTGCAATCTCTCCCGCCCAGCCTGATTAACCGCGATGACACCGGCGCGCCCAAGTCCGCGATCTTCGGCGGCGTGCCGCGCCAGCGGGTGTCCTCCCAGTCCTGGAAGCGCGCGATCCGCAAGGACTTTGAGGAGCACTGGGATGCCTCCCGGGTGGGGTACCGCACCAAGCGGGTGGTGTCCAAGATCGTGGACGCGATCCAGGCCCAGGCGGGGAAGGAGGAGTGGCCGGATGACCGCGCCGCGGCCGCCGTGGAGGGCGTGTTCAAGACCCTGAAGATCAAGCTCACCGAGCCCAAGATCGACCCGGAGGATGCGGACCCCGAGGAGCGCAAGCGCCTGGCGGAGACCGGCTATCTGCTCTTTGTGAGCCCGCGTCAGGTGGAGAACATCGCGGCGGCCATCATCAAGGCGGAGGAAGAGGGCACCAAGATCAGCAAGAAGGCCGCCCAGGCCCTGCTCAACCAGGAGCACAGCGTGGACATCGCCATGTTCGGCCGCATGGTGGCAGACGATGCCGCCTATAACGTGGACGCCTCCGTGCAGGTGGCTCACGCCCTGGGGATTCACGCCTCCGAGCCGGAGTTTGATTACTTCACCGCCGTGGACGACCTGGTGGAGGATAACAAGGAGACCGGGGCGGGCATGATCGGCACGGTGCAGATGATGTCCTCCACCCTGTACCGCTTTGCCACTATTAACCTCGACTCCCTGGCGGAGAACCTGGGGGATCGTGAGGCCGCCGTGACCAGTTCCGTGCAGTTCCTCAAGAGCTTCGTGGAGTCCCTGCCCACAGGTAAGCAGAACACCTTCGCCCACAACACCCTGCCGGAGCTGGTCTACGTGGTGGTGCGCGATACCCGCTCGGTGTCCCTGGTCAATGCCTTCGAGGAGCCGGTGGTGGCCAGCGCCACGGAGGAAAACGCCGCGGGCCGCCGTGCGGAGGGCGCCGCCCGCCTCGCCCAGGAGGCCCGGCAGATCGAGCTCACCTATGGCTTCAAGCCCCTGGCGGCGTATGTGATGGGCCTGGGCGATCTGGCGGACTCTTTCCAAGACATCGCCCAGAAGGTCACCCTGCCGGAGCTGGGCGATTCCCTGCGCGCGGCGCTCACCGCCGCCGAGGAGGCTTAATGCCTTCCACCCTGCTCTTAAGGCTCAAGGGTCCCATGCAATCCTGGGGCGATCGCAGCCGCTACAAGATCCGCGCCACCGGCCAGGTGCCCAGCAAGTCAGGGGTGATCGGGCTGCTGGCCGCCGCCGAGGGGCGCAGGCGCACCGATCCGGTAGCGGACCTCGCCAAACTTAGCTTCGCGGTGCGCGTGGATCAGCCGGGCAACCTCCTGCGCGATTATCAGACGGCGCAGCGCTGGCAGGAAAACCCCAAGGCCCAGGCGAGCCTGGTTACCCGCTACTACCTCAGCGACGCCCTCTTCGTCGCGGCCGTCGAAAGCCCGCGCCGGGAGGTGCTGGAGGGCCTGGAGGAGGCGCTGCGTCGCCCGCGTTTTCCCCTGTTCCTGGGTAGGCGATCCTGCCCCGCCCCGCCGGACTTGGTGATCGAGATTAAGGATGTGGGTGCTATGGACGCGTTGCGCGAATTGAAGTGGCAGGCCAATAAAGCACACCGTGAGCAGCGCGGCCCCGAGGTTGTTCTGCCGATCTTCCGCGACGGCCTGCCCACCGAGGCCGGGGTGCAGCGTCAGGACGTTCCTATTTCCTTTGCCCAGGAGCACCGCCAGTACACCTGGCGCACCGTGGTGGAGGAGGAACTGCGTTTGGCTAACCCCGATGGCACCTCCACGGACCCGTTCATGGAGGCGGTGATGTTCGCGTGACCACCTTCACCAAGGTGCTGCTCAACCCGCAGCGCCGGGGCGCGCGCACCCTGCTACTCAACCCACAGGCCATGCACGCCGCCGTGCGCTCGGCATTCCCCCCGGACATCTCGGAGGAGGCCGCCCGCGTGCTGTGGCGCGTGGACCATCGAGGCCACGAGCACACGCTCTACATCGTGGGTCCGGAGAAACCGGACGCCGCGAACATCGTGGAGCAAGCGGGCTGGGATACCCGCCCCGCCCAAAGTGCCGATTACGCCCCCTTGCTGGGGAAACTCCTGCGTGGGCAGCAGTGGCGCTTCGAGCTGGTGGCCAACCCCGTGAAGTTTGACCCCGTGCCCGGCAAACGCGGGCGGATCACCCCGTTGGTGGGGCAGGGGCAGATGGAATGGTTGCTTAAGCGCGCCCCGGAGGCAGGTTTTAAGCTTATCGACGCCGCTACCACCGGCCAGGAGAACCTCCGCTTCCGGCGCGGCAGCGGCAAGAACCACGTGAGCCTGCGCACCGCGCGCTTCAGCGGGGTGTTGGAGGTTGAGGATGCGGATAAGTTGCGTAACACTCTGACCCACGGCATCGGGCGGGCGCGCGCCTATGGTTGCGGCCTGCTCACCCTCGCCCAGCCATGACCAACCCCGGCGAGGTGCCGCTGGAACGGCAGGAACTGGCCCGCATGGAGGATCGGCTCTGCTTCCTCTATGTAGAGCGCGCCACGCTCCACCGCGCCGATAACGCACTGACCATCACGGATAAACGCGGGGTGGCGCACGTTCCCGCCACCGCCCTCGCCGTGGTGCTGCTGGGGCCGGGCACCCGCGTCACGCACAAGGCCATGGCCCTGCTTGGCGACGCCGGGTGCTCCACAGTGTGGGTGGGCGAGCGCGGCGTACGCTACTACGCGCACGGGCGATCCCCCGCCAAGACGGCCCGCATGGCTCAACTCCAGGCGCGAATAGTGAGCAACCAACGAACCCGCCTGAACTGCGCCCGCGCCATGTACGGCATGAGATTCCCCGGCGAGGACGTAACCGCCATGAGCATGGCGCAACTGCGCGGCCGCGAGGGCGCGCGCATGAAAAAGATCTATGCCGCCGAGGCCACACGTACCGGAGTGGCCTGGAACAGGCGCAACTATGACCCCACTGATTTCGCCTCGGGTGACCCGATCAACCGGGCCCTCACCGCCGCGAACGCCGCTCTGTATGGCATTACCCACGCAGTGATCGTGGGGCTGGGCTTCATCCCGGGGCTGGGCGTGGTGCACACCGGCACCGACCGCTCCTTTGTGTATGACATTGCCGACTTATACAAGGCTGAGATCACCATCCCCGCTGCCTTTGACGCCGTGGCCGCTGCTTTACAGGACGGCGGTAGCGCTGAGCTGGACCTAAGCGGGGACGTACGCCGCCGCGTTCGCGACAGCGTAGTCCGCCTGCGACTCATGGAACGCATAGTCAAAGACCTCTACGCCCTCATGGGAGTCACGGAAAAAGAAGACCTCCTAGATGTGGAACTCAAGCTCTGGAGCGAGCTAGAGGTGATCGCCGCCGGGGTGAACTGGGGAGAAGTAGAGGAATACCCATGATGATCCTCGTGGTCACTGCGTGTCCTGCGGGCTTGCGTGGCGACCTCACCAAATGGTTACTGGAGATCGCACCCGGAGTATTCGTAGGGCGACCCACCGCGCGACTACGCGACCAACTCTGGGACCACACCGTGGCGCTGGTGAAAGACGGAAGAGCCCTGCTGGTGTACCAGACCAACAACGAACAGGGAATGGAATTTAGGAACCACCGCCACGACTGGCAACCCACAGACTACGAGGGACTGACCCTGATGATGAGGCCGCACACCAAACCGCCGGAGAATCGGAGACGAACGGGGTGGAGCAAGGCGCGGAATATGAGGAGGGCGCGGAGGTAGGTGGGGATCGTGGTTTTTTGGGGAGTGATGGTGTGGGGTGGGGAAGTTATAGCTAGAATGAGGAAACGGCTCTTATTTTTGCTGGTCAGCAAGAGTGTTCCCCGCGCTAGCGGGGATGAGCCTCCTTCTCGTGGGTACAACGGCGCGTGGCAGGCGTGTTCCCCGCGCTAGCGGGGATGAGCCGTTCGCGCCAAAGCGATCCACCAGGGCCTTAAGGTGTTCCCCGCGCTAGCGGGGATGAGCCGTCCTCAGCTGCATCAAGCCCGCCCGTGCTGCCGTGTTCCCCGCGCTAGCGGGGATGAGCCCGTTGATATACGTGCGCGTCAACCACGACGGAGGTGTTCCCCGCGCTAGCGGGGATGAGCCGCCGCAAAGAAGAACGCTGTGGCGCAGGGCCGCGTGTTCCCCGCGCTAGCGGGGATGAGCCCACCTGATCGGCCAACCCGCCATAGTTCTTGACGTGTTCCCCGCGCTAGCGGGGATGAGCCGGTGAGAGTGGGGAAGAGGAAACCCCAGCGACAGTGTTCCCCGCGCTAGCGGGGATGAGCCAGGTGCCGGTGGCGTTAACGGATACGTCCGGCAAGTGTTCCCCGCGCTAGCGGGGATGAGCCTGCTTGCCCTCGGCGGCAGTATTGCGGCCGTCAGTGTTCCCCGCGCTAGCGGGGATGAGCCCAGATCTACTTGATCCTGGTTCAGGCTTGCGGGGTGTTCCCCGCGCTAGCGGGGATGAGCCCGAGGCGTTCATCTGATCAGCCGTCTGCGGTTGGTGTTCCCCGCGCTAGCGGGGATGAGCCTAGGTAAGCCTGTGAGCGCGGTGACGCGGCGCGGTGTTCCCCGCGCTAGCGGGGATGAGCCCCCTCCTCAACGTCGGCATCAAGCAGTTCACAAGTGTTCCCCGCGCTAGCGGGGATGAGCCCCGAGGACAGGGCGGTGGTCGTATCCCGTAGCCGTCTTCCCCGCGCTAGCGGGGATGAGCCCGGGAACTTGTGGGTTGACAGGGATTTGTGATCCGCGCGGTGGACACGCTGATTAAGACCACCGATGCGCGGCCCTCCATGAGCAAGCTGGAGTTCGAGGCCCTGGTGACTTTGCTGGTGCAGCAGTACGGGCAGGTAGCGGTGGTCTCAGCGCTCATCGCGTTAGAATCCGGCCGCCTGGAGGCCGGGGCGCGGGATCTCCCGGCCCCGGTGCCCGCCGAGCCGGTGAACATCGAACAGACGCGCTCCACGGCGTCCTGGGCGATCAACCAAGCTGATGGTGATCTTCCTGCGGCGGCGCGCAGACTCGCAGGCCCGGTAGGGAGGATGGTACGCCAGGCGGCGCGGGATACGGTGTGGGAGTCCACGAGGAAAGCCGGAACACGTTATGTGCGGGTGCCGGGCCCCAGAGCGTGTGCGTTCTGCCTCATGCTGGCATCCCGGGGCGCGGTGTATGCCAAAGACACCGTGCTGGCAGTTGGGAAGAAGGCGAAGCGGCCAGAAGGCGCGCGGTACCATGACAACTGCGCGTGCAGTGCCAGAGAGGTGCTCAGCGACGCCGATGTGCCCCAGATCGTCAAAGATCTGGAAGCCGAGTGGGTTGAGGTGACCTATACCGGGCGCGGGCCGGTGGCAGATCAAAAGAAAGCATGGCAAGAACACGTGAAACGACAGCGCCAGGCGCAAAAACAGCGCCCCAGGTGGATGCCGACTACTGCGGTTCGGCTTCGTCACCCAGTCGGTGAGAAAGAAGAATTGCGCGAACGATCTACGAAGGATCGTCACGCGCAGCCCTCCGCTGAGGAATTACGCAAGAAAGGCCTTGTTGGCCCCACTAATCACTTTGATCTCACCCGAGCGACGAATAAGCAGGAGCTGCAAAGCATGCTTGCGGAGAAGAAAGTATGGGACTGGCTACGTGACCGAGGAGCTACCCTGCACCAAGTCCAAGCAGAAGACAGCATCCCCACGGGAAACGTTGGTCGCCCAACCCCTGATTTCCTTGTCGATGGGATACCCACGGATGTGAAAGTAGCGGGTTCCCCTCGTGCCATCGCACGGCAGATCAGGGAGGGAAAGCGGCAGGCCAAAAACCTCATCGTTGATATTTCACAGACGACGATGAGTCAAGGGCAAGCTACGGAAGCATTCAGCGCTGCGATCCGCCGAGAGGAACGCTACCTCCACCAGGTGGCTATCATTGGCAACGGCTTCGTCTTATACTGGCCCTAAAGATCAGGAGGGATACAGTGTCTATATCTGTGGCATTTGTGCTGGAACACCCGGAGCTCACACCAGAACAGGTATTCCGGGCCATCAGCAACGCACCGGGAGCGGAACTCCATGATGGCGTTTTCTTCCTCCAAGGAGAGTATCGAATCCGTATAGCCCCTTTCGACCCCTCGGGTGAGATATTCATCGAACTAGCTGACTGGCACAAAGAAGGTTCCATCCCCGCCCTGGATAGGCTCTATGACTACCTGGTTGAGACCACTCCGTGGGGAATGGAAACCCTCTACGATGACGTGGACAATTACTTTGATGACCAGAAAGTCACACACAAGGAACGCCGTGTCTTGACAGAGGCAGCCGCCTAAGTAAACATCCTCGCCCCTAGCTAAGGGGGCGCGCCGGGTTCGAGTCCCGGGCGAGGAACCACACCCCTAGCTAAACCCCGATCACCGTCATGGTGGCCGGGGTTTTGTCATGCGTGGGTGGAAACCACCACGACCTTGCCCGCTTTTTGGGGAGGGACTGACACCATCACCACCCCACCACACGAGGTGGGGGAGAAAGGGAGACCATGACCACTACCGCTGAACCCGCCGACACCCCGCAGGGCGTGCCCGCGCCAGAGCAGGCAACTACGAGCGAGTACCAACCCCCGGCCACCCAGGAAGACCTCGATCGCATCATCGAGGCTTGCCTGGCCCGGGAGCGCGCGAAATGCCAGGGTTACGACGGACGAGTACAAGGCCAAGCCCCAGGGGTTTGATGAGGTCAAGGAGGGGAAGGTCGCGTGTTCCCTGTGCTAAGGGGGGACGAGGCTTAATTATATAAGATATACGATGATGCCAAAATGGATAATCTACAATTGGAATTGCAAAAGTGTACCCCGATAATAAATAACCCTGAAGTGGAAGGGTTTAATTCAATTTATGGAGGAATTTTATTATTTCAAGGGTATTTTATGAAAGGGGGATAGGTCAATTTTAAAAACTAAGCGCAGCGTTAGCGCCTTCCCGTATGATCGGTTCACCATAACGACTGGTAGGCCGGTCGGGATAGGCATGGTAGGGGCGAAATCATGGCATCACATGCACGCAAGGAGCAAAGGCAACATCATTTTATTCGATCTACTGGTCTCAAGGAGATACCCATGATTCACTACAACGACGTCGCACGACACCTCCAAGCGCTCAATCCTCAGACCAGCAACGAGGAGATCAACACGACCTACCAACGCATGCTCCAGGCGTGCATCACCCAAACCGAAGCACTGACCCACCAGATGCGCGAGCAGTGGGAGACCCTACTGGGCACCCCGCCGAATCCAATGGAATGGGAGCAGATCAACCGTCGCGCCCAAATCACCGCAGCGAATCTCGTCTACCAGGACTTTCTCGCACCGATCACCGAGGGAATCATCAACCAGCAACTTATGGACGAGGACGAGGAAATAATCCAAAACCAGATGGAACTCCTCAACAACCCCACGAGCTGGATCACCGACCCTTATCTCATCGACGTGGAACCTTGGATCAACGACCTCACGATCAAGATCTGGCCCGACGCTTCCCCGAGATGGCTGATGTACGCCGCAACGTACTGCCAACGCCAGTACCATCTCCAGCTGCCCCTGCCGACAATCGACAATCCCAAGATCAACAGCATCCTCGAAGCCGAGATCACCGCGCACCTACGCGCTCACCACGTGGACGCGCCCGAAACCAGATAACCGCTAGTCTCCAAGCCATCCGCATCGCCCTCACAGTCCGCGACCACGGGCATACCCCCACCGCAGAAGAGCCCAGTCCTACACTTCCTGGGGGCGCCTAGTGCTCCCAGCGTTGTTAGATTCTAGGGTGGAGCTCAATTTGGTTTGCTGTTTATCGGGAAGGGAGAGGGTATTACTGTTGTGCGTCGTGGTTGATGACGCCAATCAATGTAGGGGATAGAATTTTGTGGCTTGGTGAGGATAGGGTCTGGGCAGGTAGCGGGGGGGGGGTGCTAACTCCCCGGAATGTTTATTGTGAAAATGCGATGCCGTTCATTCCGGTGGCATTACCCTAATTCCCGTAAATCAATCCTGTGGAGACGGGGAGGGACAAAAGGTGATGTTTGGTGCATACCCCGTCGCCCTGGGGGTTACCCTGACGGTGGCGGCGGTGTGCTTGGCGCTGGACACACGGGAGGCGATGAGTGTGTGCTGTCGGACAGAGCAACATAAGGAGAAGCCACCTAAGCAGCCTCCTCCAGCTCCGCGCGCCAGGCGCTGAGCCGGGAGTCCTCCGCGAGGTCGGCAAAGTCTACGTCGAAGCCTTGGTTGCGGATCTCGGTGACTAGGTCCATGAGTCGTACGGAGTCGAGCCCCTGGTCAAAGAGTTCTTCCTCGGGGTCGATGCTTTCGGGCGTGACGCCTAGCATGTCCGCCACCTTGGCGGTGATGTTGTGGATTACTTCGTCTACGGTTGCCATTATTTCTCCTTGTTTTATTCGGTGATTCCCAGGGCGGCGCGCACCGGCCCGAGTTTCGTCTGGGTTTCTTGTACTTCGGCTTGGGGGTCGGAGTCGGCCACGATGCCGCCGCCGGCGTGCGCTAGTACGTGCGAGCCCTGGGCCACGGCCCCGCGGATGGTCACGCGCCATTCGCCGTTGCCGCGGTCGTCGGCCCAGCCCACGGCCCCGGCGTAGAAGCCGCGTTGGGGTTCTTCGGCCCTGAGCGTGGATTGGGTGGGAGCTGTGGGGTAGCCGCATACGGCGGGGGTGGGGTGGAGGGCGGCGGCGAGTTCCAGGGCGGAGATGGCCCCGCCGCGGAGGCGGCCGTCGGCGGAGAGGGCGTTCTCGCGTACCATTCCGCGGATCCGGGTGCCCAGGTGCCAGGTGTGGGAGGTGGCGGTGAGCGAGGGGCGCTCCGGGACCTCTAGTTCCGAGCACCAGGGTTCCAAGATCCGCTTGATCTCACGGGTGACGTAGGAGTGTTCCTCGATGTTTTTGGCGGAGAGCATGAGTTCCGTGGCCAGGGCCTCGTCTTTCACTGGGTCGGCAGAGCGGGCGACGGTCCCGGCCAGCGGGTGTGACTCGATGTATCGGCCGCGTTTGAGCAGCAGCAGCTCCGGGCTGGAGCCCACCAGCCGGGCGCCCGAGTAGGCGGTCCCGGCGCTGTGCAGGTCCACGAGATGCCCGTGGCCGGTGCCGGAACCAGTGAGGAACCGCGCGAGTAGGACCCGCGCGTCTATCTCGGCCGAGAGCTGGTAGCGCACGCCGCGCGAGAGCACGATCTTCTCGAACTCGCCGCTGCGGATGCGCTCCGTGGCCTCCTGCACTCGCCGCGCATGTTCCTCGGGATCGGGCTCGGACACCGCCGAGTCCACCCCTGGAATCTCGCCCTCCGGCAGCGCGGGAGCGCCGGGGGAAAACCAGAACTTCACCGGGCTAAAGAGCGCCAGTGGTTCGGTGACGTGGAAGGGGAGCGCTCCCGCTACCAGGGGGGTGGCGTCGCTAAGCCCCCCGAGCGCCTGGTCTACGCTGTGCCAGGTCGCGCCACGGCCCACGCCGCTGAGGGTGCCTGCCGGGCCGGTGAAGAGGAAGGAATAATCCGGTATGCTCATCGGGCTCCCGCCCAGGCGTGCAAAACATCGGCGGTGTCGAGGACCCGCCCGGAGCGCCGGGCCACCCAGTCGAGGGTCTGGCGATGATCCTCGGCGGTGAAGTCCGCGATGCCGTCGCGTACCACGAAGGCCCGGATGTCATTCATGAATGCCTCGGCGGCGGTGATCATGCAGCCCATGTGCCCATACACGCCTGCGATGATGAGCTCATTGCGCCCCGCGTAGGCGAGGGATTGGCGCAGGTCGGTGCGCTGCAAGGCGGAATACCGCCACTTGGTGAGCACGTGATGCTGCTCGCGCGGGGCCAGCTCCGGGATCACCTCGGCCTCCTGGTCGGTCTGCATTCCCGCGCCCCAGAACTCCTGGAGCAGCCCGCGGCGGTGTTCCCGCTGGCTGGGCGGCTGCACGGAGTAGAATACGGGGATGCCGTGGGCGTCGGCGGCGTCGATAAGCCGGCGGATGTGGGGAATGACGATGCTGGCGGGGGATTGCCCGGCGTAGGCGTCGAGGAAGTACCGTTGCATATCGTGAATGAGCAGCGCTGACGTGTGAGGCTGCGGAGTCCACGCCACGGTGTGTGTGGTGGGCATGGCGGGGATCTCGTAGGGGGCGATCGAGGGGATCGGCATGGGGTCCTTTCTTCTGCTCGGCAATGACGCTGAGATGTATAAGGGGAGCCTACCCTATATATATACGTTTGTGGTTTTGGGCGGTCCCGCGACGCCGCACTACCGCAGCATCACTGTGCATCACAGTGCATCACTGTGCACCGCTGTGCATCACTGTGCACCGCTGTGCGCTCACCGCACCAAAAGGGTAAGGTTCCACGCCGTGCCTCATAAGCCCGATGACAGTCAGAACGCCACCGCGCCGCGGCTGGGCTCCCGCCGCAGCCTACCGCGCCAAACGGAGATCACCGATACCCGCCGCTACATCGTCATGGTGGCGATGGCCCTGGGGGGCTTTGGCATCGGGGTCACGGAGTTCGTCTCCATGGGGCTGCTCAGTGACATCGCCGCGGACTTCCGCATCTCGGAGGATACCGCCGGGCACATCATCACCGCCTACGCCCTGGGCGTGGTCATCGGAGCGCCGCTGATCGCGGCGCTGACGGGCTCGGTGCCCCGGCGTCGGCTGCTGCTGATCCTCATGGCGGCCTTCACGGTGGGCAACGCGCTGACGGTCTTTGCGGGCCTGTACGCCAACTCTTATGCCGTGCTGGTGGCCTCCCGCTTCCTCGCGGCGCTTCCTCACGGCGCGTTCTTCTCCGTCTCTGGCCTGGCGGCCGCCTCGATGGCACCCAAGGGACAACGTGGCCGCGCCCTGGCCTTCGTGGGGCTCGGCCTGCCCTTTGCCACGGTGCTGGGCGTGCCGGTGGCCCAGGCCCTCGGGCACGCGGTGGGCTGGCAGAGCGCCTACGTGCTGGTGTCCGCCATCGGCGTGGCCACGCTGGCGGCTCTGTGGTTCCTCATGCCGCACATGTCCCAGATGCCTCCCACCAGCCCGCTCACGGAACTCGGTGCGCTCCGGCGCGGGCAGGTGTGGCTCTCCCTGGCCATCGGGTCGGTGGGGTTCGGCGGCATGTTCGCGGTGTACACCTATATCTCCTGGACCATGACGCAGCGCGCCGGGCTTGATCCCCGCCACATGTGGTTCGTGCTGATGGTCTACGGCTTGGGCATGGTGGCCGGAACCTGGGTGGGCGGCCGGCTTTCCGACTGGAACCTGGAATACGGAATCCTGGTGGCCCTCGGCGCGATCTGCGCCTCGCTCCTGGCGTTCTACGCGGCCTCCACCAACGCGGTGGCCGCCATCGTGTGCTTCGGCCTCATCGGTATGGCCGGTTCCACGCTGATTCCCTCCCTCCAGATCCGGCTCATGGACGTGGCCGGAGAGGCCCAGACCCTCGCCGCTGCCCTCAACCACTCCGCCCTGAACATCGCCAACGCCGCCGGGGCTTCCATGGGTGGAGCGGTGATCGCCGCCGGGTACAGCTACTCCGCCCCGGCGCTCGCGGGGGCCGGGCTGGCGCTGATCGCCGTGGCCCTGTGGTACGTGGCCTTTGCTTTACGACGCCGTCACGCGGAGGGGTAGGGATCTACCGCTGAGGGGGCTGGAGGCCGCGGAGAAAAGTATCCAACACCCAGGACATCTCTGCGGTGAGTCCGCTGCCGATTTTTTCGGGCAGCGGGCGAGTGAATTGAACGATGCCGAGCAGGAATCGGGGGACTGTTACCTCGGGGGCGATAAACCCATGCGCGGAGGCCCGGCGGAGAACCTCCTCGATACGCGCCAGCACGCGCACTCTTTCTCCGGCCAGAGGCTCAAGGTATTTTCTTTCCTCATCCGTTTGGAACGCGCCGCCAAGAGCGCCGAGATTGGTGCCCGCGAGCGCATGGGCGTACGCGCGCCACTCTTCTGCGGTGGGGCGGCGATGCGCGAGGAAGTGCTCGGCGGCGAGATCAAGCTCATAAAAGATGGAGGCGACGACCCCCTCGATGAGGGCTTCGCGTGAATCAAAGTGCCGATACAGTGTGCCTATTCCCACCCCGGCGGTATGGGCAATGGTACGGAGCGAGACACCGGTGCCCTGTTCTGCGATGAGCCGCGCCGCAACCCGGAGGATCTCTCGATGATTAGCCTCTGCGTCTGCCCTCATGAGTGCGATTCTTGCAGGTTCGGCTTGCCAAGGACTAAGCGGAGCGATATGCTCCCTCTTTAACTGGAGCAAATCGCTCCTTTTATAGAAAGGTCTCGTTCCCGCATGGCAGAACAAACCACATCACCCGATTCCCCCGAACCCACAGAAGAAAAGGGAAATCGGCCCGCGCTCAAGCTCCTGGGCATCCTGCTCGGCGTCCCGTGCGTCCTCATAGTGATGCTCCTCGCCTTCCTCGTTCCCTCACTCAACTCGGGAGCCTCAGACCTCCCCCTCGGCGTGAGCGGCCCGGCGCCCGCCGTGGAACAGGTCACCGAAGCTCTGGATCAGCGCTCCCCAGGGGCCTTCGACATCACCACCTACGATTCCGCCGACGGCGCCGTTGACGCGGTAAAAAACCGTGATGAGATCGGAGCCATCTCCCTGGACGCCAACGGCATAACCGTGGTGACCGCCAGCGGAGCGGGAACACCCTATTCTCAACTTCTGAAGCAAATCGGTGAAGGCCTAGAAGCGCAAGGCAACAGCGTTGAATATCGCGACGTAGCCCCATTCCCAGAGGAAGACCCCACTGGTTCCGCCATCGCCACCCTGGGGCTGCCCGTGGTC
Source organism: Corynebacterium oculi (assembly GCF_001412105.1). Lineage (GTDB taxonomy): Bacteria > Actinomycetota > Actinomycetes > Mycobacteriales > Mycobacteriaceae > Corynebacterium > Corynebacterium oculi. Next base: position 501,175 of record NZ_LKST01000002.1, on the reverse strand, counting down.
TTTGGCGGCAATGTCTCCGCGATGCTCCTTATCTTCTTGCTGAAGGGCTACCCGCGGCTAAGCATTCTTGGCGGTATCCTGCTCTCCATAACCGGCGGAATATCCACGGCGGCCGTTCTGCAATATGGATTCCACGTCCTTGACGGCGATTTCATCCTCACCGCCGCCGCGCTCTCCTTGGGCATCGCCGCAATCTGCATGACCCTCCAAGGGCTGCATAACCTCGCGGGAATGACGGGCATCGGCATCGCCGGCATTTTGCTCCTTTTCCTGGCGAACCCACTGGCCGGCCTCGCCACCGGCCCAGATTGGTTACCCGCCCCCTGGGGTGAGATCGGCCAACTTCTCCCCATTGGAGCGGCAGGCACAGCAATCCGATCCGCCGCATACTTCGATGGCGCCGGGAGTGGCACCGCCTTCCTCGTGCTGAGTTGCTGGACCTTGGCCGGATTCCTCATGGCGGCCTTTGTTTCCCGCCACAAGAGCCGCAAGGAGGCGAGCGTGGGCGCCTAAAACTACCGAAGGGGTGCCATTGAAGGGGGCGGGCGTTACCCTGCGCCGCTACTGGCACCCCTTGGTGTTGGGGCGGGGAGAAAAGGGAAGCCGACCGCACACCAACCACACCGGGAGCACCACCAGTACCAGGGGCTGCGGGCGTGCGGGAGGGGCGGCGTCGATAAGCGGCGCAAGGGGTGCCACTACGCGGGGCGGGCGGCTCTACCAGGGCCCAATGGCACCCCTAAGCGCACACGGCGCGCACGCCCTGCGTCCACGGGGAACCCAGACAACGCTAAGGGGTGCCACTAGCCAGGAAGGGGGCCGCCCCCACCCGCCAATGGCACCCCTTCGTGCGGGTACTAGCCCAACCGTTCGGCGCGGAGCCGATCCACCACGGGAATATCCAGCGGCTCCAGATCCGCCAGCGGGATCCCCATCGCCTGCGCGAGGAGGAGATCGGCCAGCTGGGGATTGCGGGCCAGAACGGGGCCGTGCATGTACGTGGCCACCACGGAACCCTGCACCGCGCCCTCGGCGGTGATCTGGGCGGAGGCATCGGGCAGCTCCTCGGCCCCGTGGCGATCGCAATTGCCCACGCCGCGATCAACCACCCCGAGCGGTGTCGCGCCGGGGCCGAGGACGGTGGCGCCCATGTGGTTCTCAAAGCCGGTCAGTGGCTCGGTGAGCGCGGAGGTGAGACCGGCCTTGGTGGGGGTGGAGGCCACCTCCCCGATGGCGCGCTTGCCCAGGGAGGTGGTGGTGGCGTCGATAAGGCCCAGCCCATCGACCACGCGGCCGCCGGCGCGGAAGGACTCCCCGAGCACCTGGAGCCCGGCGCAGATCGCCAGGACGGGGCGGCCCGCCTCGGCGGCGCGGGTGAGGCCGCCATCGGCGGCAAGGTGCTCGGCGGCGAGGATTTGGGCGGTGTCCTCCCCGCCGCCCAGGGTGTACACGTCGAGGCCGGTGGGGATCGCCTCCCCCAGGCGGACGGTGTGAATCTCGGCGGTGAGCCCGCGCATGCGGGCACGCTGGCGCAGCACGAGGGCGTTGCCGTCATCCCCATAGGTGCCCAGCACGTCGGGGAGAATGAGGCCGATGTGCAGCTCGGTCATTTACTTGTCTCCTTTCGGGGCGGAGCCGTTCGGGGTGGTGGAACCGGCGGAGGCCGCCGTGGAGGCCGCCGCGCGCAGGGCCTTATTCAGGTCTCGGAAGGCGGTGTAATTGGCCAGCACCTCCACCCGGCCGGGCGGGCAGGCGCGAATGGCTTCCAGTGGATCGGGAATGTGATCGTGGTGAATACCCGCGTAGAGGAGCCGCACGGCGAGGTCGGTGCCGCGCTCCCCGGCGGCCTTGACGGAGAGGGAACCAAAGTCCTCGAAGCGCACGTCCCAGAGCCAGGAGAGGTCCTCGCCGTCGGCCACCTGGCCGTTGACGGCGATCACCAGGCCCTCGGCGCTGCGATCCACCATGGAGAGCGCCTCCTGCCACCCGGCGGGGTTCTTGGCCAGCAGGAGGTGCACGTCGCGCCCCTCGATGTGCACGGTGGAGTACCGCCCGGCCACGTTGTCCACCGATTCCGCGGCGGATATGGCCTGATCCAGGGGTACGTCGAAGCCCGCCACGGCGGCGGCGATGGCCTGGGCGGCGTTGCCGCGATTGGCGCGACCGGGGAGCCTGAGGGAAAGGTCGTGGCGGCCCTCGGGGGTGGCCAGGCCCTCCTCGGTGACGGCCCAGGTGGGTTCGGGGCGGCGGAAGGGGCGGCCGTCGGGAAGCGGCTTGACGGCGTGCCAGTCGGTGCCCTCGTGGACGATGTGCCCGCCGGTGCGGGGACAGGAGACGGCATCGCCCACCCACCCGGCCCCGGCGGAAACCCAGATCACGTTGGGGTGATCGTAGGCCACGGAGGTCATGAGGACGTCATCGCAGTTGGCCACCACGAGCATCTCGGGGTGGGCCTCCACACAGGAGCGCAGGGCGCGCTCGATCTTGTTGATCTCCCCCACCCGGTCGAGCTGATCGCGGGTGAGGTTGAGGAGCACCAGCGCCTGGGGATTGAGCCGCTGCGCCACGGAGGGGACGTGCAGCTCATCGACCTCCAGCACCGCCGTAGCGGCGTCCTTGCCGGCGAGCAGCGCGGAGATGATGCCGGCATCCATGTTGTCGCCGCCGGAGTTGGTGGCCACGGTGGTGCGGCTGCGCACCGCCGCCGCGAGCATACGGGTGGTGGTGGACTTGCCGTTGGTGCCGGTGACCAGGGCGGTGGGGCGCCCCCCGCCGAGGGTGCGCATGACGTTTGGGTCAATGGCCTGGGCCACCAGCCCGCCGATCATGCCGCCCGCGCCGCGCCCGGTGAGGCGGGAGGCCGTGGTGGCGAGGCGGGCGGCGGTGGTTGCGGCGGTGGAGCGCAGGGTGCGCAGGGCCGAGGTCAGATCAAGGCTCATGGCCTTTTACCTTAATAGGGGGTGGCGGCACGGCGCACAAGAGCCGGACCCGCGCACCGGTTAGGCGTTCCCGGCGATCCTTCCCACCGCCTGCATGAAGGCGGCGTCGCTGAGCAGGGGGATGCCCTTGCGCCGGGCGTGCATGGCCTTTCCCCGCAGGTGGTGGGCACGATTGCACACCACCACGGAGGTGGCGCGGGTGAGTTTTTCCGAATAATTTAGGCCCGCGCGCGTCAGAGCGGCGATGACCTCGTTGGGATCCATGGCGATCTCCGGGGCGATCACCACCTCCATGCCGGGGCTCAGCGCTCCGCCGGGGGAATACGGCCCCGGGTTCTTGTGCAGGCGGGGAGCTTGCGTGGCTTCCACGCGCACCAGCGAGCGCTGAAGCCCAAACGCATCCGGCTTGAGTTCCTCCGGGCGCCGCTCGGCGATCGGGGCGCCCGCGCTCCGCGCGTGCCGGAACAGCCGGGCGAGCAGCAGAGTATCCTCCCGCGTCACCTCCGCCTCGGGCCGCTGGGCCCTGCTTATCGACGCCACGGGGGACCCCGCCGGAACCCCCATCGCCGTGGCGACGGCGGCCAGGCGCACATCGTGAAACTCCGCCCCGGCCCGATACGCGGTGGCGAGGGTATCTACGATCACCTCCGGGCGCGGCACGTGGCCCACCCGCTGCCGCCGACCACCCTGATTGCGGCCGCGCCGCCGGGCACGGGAGCGGTTAGCCCGCGCCGCCGCATTCATGGCCCGGCGCGCCTCAGAGACCAGAAAACCCCACGTCAAGGGGGCGTCATGCACGATGAGGGTGCGCCCGTCCAGGAGCTTATCGAGCTTTTTCAGCAGGCTACCAAAGCGCCGCCCCTGCTCAATCTCAGCAGGGCTCAGGCCGTGATAATGCGTGGGCCCGATGTTGGTGTGCGGGCCGGGATTGACCACGGCGTGAAACTCCTCCACGGTGGCCCCGGACTCCTCGAACACCACGGCGTCCACCGCCACCACCCGCCCGCTGGAGGGATGAATGCCGGTGGTCTGGAGGGTGAGCGCCACGTAGGGGGCCGCTGCCTCCCGCCCGGTGTGATTCCCAGAGCCCTGATCTTGGCCGCGATGTTTCTCTTTGTCGCCGCGCCGGGAGGCGCGGGATTCCTGCTGTGTCATGGCGTGGTTCTCCTTTGGCCCTAATCCCTGGGCCTAAACATGAACCACAGGCTGCCCAGCACAATGAGCATGCCCCCGCCCAGGAGAATGAAGGACGGGCCGGTATCTAAAGAGAGATCCGGGGTGACCTTGAAGTACCCCAGCGCGGCCACCGTGATGGAGAGCGCGCCCAGGATCACCCCAAAGGCGGGCAACCATTGGATGCTCTGCTCATCGTCCAGGTAGTCCTCGTATTCCTCGTCCGCATAGTCCTCCTCGGTGTGCTCCGGGTGATCGGGTACCACGGGCAGAGCCCCGGTGCTTTCCGGGGTGGCGGACACGCCGGGGGCCCCGGGAGCCGAGGTGAAAAGGCCCGCCACCGGCACCTTTTGTACCTCGGGGAGGGGCTCGCCGGGATCTTGGGGAACCACGGCGTAGTGTTCGCTGGTGTTATTCAGGGAGTATTCCTGGGGCAGGGGGCTTAACTGCTCGGGGGCGGGGAGAGGTTCGAGGCCGGGTTGATCGAGGTAGTCCTCATCCTCCTCCTGGAATTGATCGCCCAGGCGAGCGTGGGGGTAGGGCAGGGGAGGATAATCCTCGATGAGGTTGGGTTCTTCCGATTCCTCCGGGGCGGGTTCTGGGTATTCCGCGTATTGCGTTTCCTCCGGCTCCGGGGCATAGGCGGGCTGGGGTTCCACGGGGGCCTGCTCCACCTCCGGGGCTGCCTGCGTATCCTCGGCCCAGCCTGCCGGGGCAGAGTCCTCGGGCGGCAGCGTAGCCGGCACGTCCACGGGGGCGGGTTCCTCGGGAGGCTCTGGGGTTGGTGCGGCGGGGGTGGCTGATGCGGCGGGAACCTGGGGAACCGCCTGGGGGGTAGCCGCCGGTGGCGCGATCTTTTCCATGGCCTGCTGCGCGGGAACCACGATCGCGGCCAGGGATTGCGGCTGGGCGCGCCGGGCTGGGCGCGCCGGTTTCTCGGCCTCCTCCTCGGCGGGTGGTGCGAAGTCGGGCATGGGGGCCGCGGGCACGGAGACCAGATCGCCCAGGGAGGAGGCCGCCGGGTGTGCCCCGGTGGCGGGGGGTGGCGTGGTGGTTTCCTCCCGGGCCGCAGGGAGCTCCGGCGCCGGTGTTGCCGGTGCCGCCGGAAGGGCGGGGTTGTGTGCCCTGCGGCCCACATCGAGAACCTTGGTTCCGTCCGGGTTGAGGGCGAACATCGCCGGGGAGGTGATGGGGCGCAGTTCCTTGTCCGGCTGCGGGGCGATGGATTCCACCACCTGATCCCCGGAGATGGTCACCGCCCAGGCGTGCTGCATGGGGGCGCCGCTGATGACGGGGAACTCGCCGGTGGCGGGCTGGTAGGGGTCGATGGCCGCCAGGGGAGAGACGATGGGTTCTAGGTCCGCGTCGCTCATCTCCTGGGTGGAGAGGGCGTTGAGCACCACGTGGCGCTCTCCATCCTGGTCGTAGCAGAACACGCGGGCCACGGGAACCAGGCCCAGCATCTCGTAGTGCTCCACCACCTCGCGGATGTCCGCGGAGTCCTCGGGGCCGAGCACCCCTAGCACGCGGTTGTCGATGATCGCCACCACCAGGTCATCGACGATGCCGAGGGTGGCCAGCCAGTGCGAGGGGATGTTCAGATCCACCAGGCGCTGGGCGTCACCCCGGGAGATGTCCACGGGGCGGGGGGTCCCCTCGGGGATCATGGCCCATTCTTCCTTGGGGGGGAAGTTGGTGGGCATCACGAACACAGGGGCGGGGAAGTACAGCGTGCCGTTGATCCGCCCGGAGCCCTGCTCCAGGGAGATGGTGGCGTGAACCTGGGGGATCCCGCCCCTGGTGATGATGTGGTCTAGCTGGGGATACGTGTCGCGCAGGTTGCGCGGCAGCCGTCCCAAGATGGTCTTATCGTGGCTGACCAGGAACCCCCCGGATACGCGATCCGGTAGGAGGGTAAAGGCCGCCCGGGTGAAGCCGTCCTGGGCCACTTGGGAGCCGAGGAGTGAGAAGAGGATCGCCTGGCTGCTCCCTTCCACCGGCACGGTGGCGCCACCGCCATCGGAAAAGAATGGCAGAAGATAAGGGGTTTGGCTCATCGACGATTCTCCTCGCGTGCGGTCAGGGTCCTTACCATTTTATGCACCCATGAGGGTACGGCAAGAGACCCGGTGACTTTCCAGGGCACTGGGGGTGCAGGCTAGGCCGTGCGCCCCCGCTGCGCCCGGTTCACCGCGGAGACGATCGCCCGCACGGAGGCGGCGGTGGTGGAACCGGCCACGCCCACGCCCCAGGCGGTCGTGTCGCCCACCTGGGCCAGGACGTAGCAGGCGGCCTCGGCGTCGTCGCCGGCGGAGCGGGACTGCTGAGAGTAGTCCTCCACCTCCACCTCGATCCCCGCCTGCTCCAGGGCGGCGGCGAAGGCGGCCACGGGGCCGTTGCCCCGGCCGCGCACCTCCTGGCTGTGCCCCTGGTAGCGCACCTGCGCGGTGGCGTGTACCTCCTCGTCGCCGTCGATGTGCAGGGATTCCACGGCCAGGGGGACATCGCGGTCGAGGTACTCGGCGGCGAAGATGTCCCACATGTTCTTGGAGTTCACCTCGCCGCCTTCGGTATCGGTCACGGCCTGAACCACCTGAGAGAACTCTACTTGCAGCGCGCGGGGCAGGTGCAGGCCGTGATCGGTCTTCATGATGTAGGCCACCCCACCCTTGCCGGACTGGGAGTTCACGCGGATCACGGCCTCGTAGTCGCGCCCCAGGTCCTTCGGGTCGATGGGCAGGTAGGGCACCTCCCACACGGTATCGCGCAGTTCCTCCCAGGCCACCTCGGTGTTGCGCGCGCCTGGGCGCACGCTGGCGGCCAGGGCGTCGAGGCCCTTGTTGATGGCGTCCTGGTGGGAGCCGGAGAACGCCGTGAACACCAGGTCTCCGCCGTAGGGGTGCCGCTCCGGCACCCGCAGTTGGTTGCAGTATTCCACGGTGGCGCGGATGCTGGGCAGGTCTGAGAAATCGATCTGCGGGTCTACGCCCTGCGAAAGCATGTTCAGGCCCAGGGTAATCAGATCCACGTTGCCGGTGCGCTCGCCGTTGCCAAACAGGCAGCCCTCGATGCGATCCGCCCCGGCCATGTAGCCCAGCTCCGCGGTGGCGATGCCGGTGCCGCGATCGTTGTGGGGGTGCAGGGAGAGCACGATGGAGTCGCGGCGGGCCAGGTTGCGAGACATCCACTCCACGGAATCCGCGTACACGTTGGGGGTGATCATTTCCACGGTGGAGGGCAGGTTGATAATCATGGGGTTCTCCGGGGTGGGCTCCATGATCTCGGTCACGGCATCGCACACCTCGCGGGCGTACTCCACCTCGGTGCCGGTGTAGGACTCCGGCGAGTACTCCCAGCGCCAGTTCGTCTCCGGGTAGTCCGCGGCGATGTCCTTGATGAGCCGGGCGGCGTCGGTAGCCAGCTTCTTAATGGCCTCCTTGTCCTTGCGGAACACCACCCGGCGTTGCAGGATCGACGTGGAATTGTAGAAGTGCACGATCACGTTCTTCGCGCCCGCGCAGGCCTCGAAGGTGCGGCGGATTAGGTGCTCGCGCGCCTGCACCAGCACCTGAATGGTGACGTCCTCCGGGATCATGTCCTGCTCGATGATCTCGCGCACAAAGGTGAAGTCCGTCTGGGAGGCGGAGGGGAATCCCACCTCGATCTCCTTGTAGCCCATGCGCACCAGCAGCTCGAACATGCGGCGCTTGCGCTCCGGACTCATGGGGTTAATCAGGGCTTGGTTGCCGTCGCGCAGATCCACGGCGCACCACTGTGGCGCGGTGGTGATCTTCTTGTCCGGCCAGGTGCGATCCGGCAGGCGGAAATCCTCTACCTCCTGGGCGTAGGGCAGGTAGCGGTGCGCGGGCATGGAGGAGGGCTGTTGCTTATTCACGGGGCATCCTTTGCTGTGGTGCTTCGGGGGCAGTGCGCGGGGCCGGCATGAGAACACTCCGCGACGGGCTGTCGGCCGCGCTTTACAGGCGTGAGGGCCAGTGCTGATTCCCGCCGCGGCGAATAAGGAGGAGATTCGCTCGCGTGAACATGCACATGAGTGTAGCCCATCACATTTACTTCCACCAGGCGGTACCCCCACGCGGCGTGGAGCGCGGGTCGCATGGGTAGGGCCGCGCGGTTTAGCATGTGGCGCGTGACTTCCTTGCGCCCCGCCCCTGACTCGGCACGCCGCGCCTGGCTCTACGGAGCCGTGGCCTTCCTCGTCGGGGCGCTCGTGCGCGTGATAGTGATGGCGATCTTCGCGCGCGTCAACGCTGATGACCTCGGCGGGCTCATGACCAAGTGGGACACCCACCACTACGAGCGCATCGCGCAGCAGGGCTACTTCGAGGGTCCCACTATCGACGGCGTGCCTCCCGAACAGCGCCTGCTGGCCTTCTTCCCCGCGATCCCCATGCTCATGCGCGCCGGTCACGCGCTCACCGGCCTGGATTACACCACCGTGGGCATGGTGCTCAACGTGTTCTTTGGGGTGGCGATGGCCGCCGGGGTGGCGGCGCTGGCCGCCCGCATGGGGGCCGGGCGCCGGGGCATGATCGGGGCCGCCTTCGTGGTCACCTCCGCCCCCATGGCGGTGACCTTCTCCATGCCGTACACGGAGGCCTTGTTCGGGGCTCTGGCGTTCTGGGCGCTGGTGGCCATGATGGATCGCCGCTGGTGGCTTGCGGGAGCCTTGATCTTTGCGGCCGGGTTCGTGCGGCTCACGGCGGTAGACCTCGTGGCGGTGTTCGCGGTGATGGTGCTGCTCTACGGCCGCACCCAGTGGCGCGCCTGGGTGGCCTTGGTGATCAGCCCGCTGCCCGCCCTGGGTTATGTGTGGTGGGCCTCCTCCCATACCCGCGAGGTGGGCGGCTACTTTGGGCTACAAAAAGAGGGCTGGCACACCGGCTTTGACTTCGGGGTGGGCAGTGTAAAGTTCGCCTGGAACACGCTGATGACCAGCCAGGAGCTGGGATACTTCCTCAGTGTGGCGGTGATGATCGCCGCCCTGGTGGCCCTCGCGTTGACCGCGGGAAAGGCGCCGCTGCCGGTGTGGCTCTTCGCGGCGGCTTTGAGCGCAAACATTCTGCTTTCCGACGGCATCATGCACTCCCGCCCCCGCCTTCTTTTACCTGCGGCGATCGTGCTCGTGCCCCTCGTGCTGGGTTGGGGCAAGCGGGTGAGTGGCCGGGCCTACGCGGTGGGGATCGGGGCGTGGGTACTGATGGGGGCGTGGTTCTCCGGGTACATGCTCGCGGTGTTCCCGTGGGCGATTTAGGGGCGTAAACCCCTACCCCACCCCGCGCCGGGAAAGCGCCACGGTGGAGAGAATCATGGCCAGCAGCGCCAGGCCCATGAGCACCCACCCCAGCGCTGTGGTGACCTGGAAGCGCTCGCCCAGCACCGCGTAGCCCAGGCCGAAGGCCACGACGGGCTCCATGATGGTCATGGCGGGCAGGGAGTTTTTCAGCGCCCCGGCGTTGAAGGAATATTGCTGCACGATGGTGCCCAAGGTGGCCCCCAGGATCAGGCCGTAGGTCTCCCAGTTGGTGAGCAGCCCCAGGAATGAACCCTGAAGAAACACGTCCACCACGGCCTTGGAGAGCACGGCCACGTAGCCAAAGAGCGCGCCGGTGACTATGCCCAAAAGCAGGGCCTTGTGGCGCCGGATCTGGCGTTGGGCCACCCGCTCGATGAGGATCAGCACGGCCGCGCCCACGAGGAGCGCGGGAATCCAGCGCTCCAGGGGCGGGTGGGGGTTGCCGGGCAGGGGCTTGCCGAGGATCACGAGGATCGCCACGGCGGCGGTGAGCAGCCCGGCCCAGCCCATCTCCTCGGGGGAGATGCGGCGGCCGTCGTAACGCGCGGACAGCGGCAGGGTGAACATGAGGGAGAGCACGAGGATGGGCTGCACCACGAGCAGGGTGCCAAATCCCAGGGCTATGACCTGAAGTCCGTAGCCGAGCAGGGCGGTGCCGGTGCCCGCCCACCATAGGGGGCGGGAGATGGCGTTCCAGAAGGGGGAGCCCTTGAGTGAACCGTCGGCGGGTGCTTCCTCCGCGATCCGGTGGCGCACCACGGTGCCCCACGCGATGGTGAGGGCCGAGGCGAGCGCGAAGAGGACGGCCAGGAGGTTGCTATGCACGTGGTGGCATTCTACTGGCGTGCGGGGGCGCGGCGTCGGGAGTGTTGCGGTGAATACAAACCTTTCAGGGCGTGCCTGCCGACAGGTATTGTGGGGCAGCGAGATTCAGAAACGTGAAAGGCGGACGATCCCGGTGGCGTTAATCGTTCAGAAATACGGCGGTTCCTCGCTGGAGAGCGCCGAGCGAATCAGGCATGTGGCCGAGCGGATCGTGGCCACCAAGAAGCAGGGCAATGACGTGGTGGTGGTGTGCTCCGCGATGGGCGATACCACCGATGATCTCCTGGAACTGGCCGCCGAGGTCTCCCCGGTGCCCCCGGCCCGCGAGATGGACATGCTGCTCACCGCCGGCGAGCGCATCTCTAACGCCCTGGTGGCCATGGCCATTGATTCCCTGGGGGCCAGGGCGCAGTCCTTTACCGGATCGCAGGCGGGCGTGCTCACCACGGAGCGTCACGGCAACGCCCGGATCGTGGACGTCACTCCGGGCCGCGTGCGCGAAGCCCTCGATGAGGGCAAGATCTGCATCGTGGCGGGCTTCCAGGGCGTGAATAAGGATACGCGCGACGTGACCACCCTGGGGCGCGGCGGCTCCGATACCACCGCCGTGGCGCTCGCGGCGGCCCTGAAGGCGGACGTGTGCGAGATTTATTCCGATGTGGACGGCGTGTACACCGCCGATCCGCGCATCGTGCCCAACGCGCAGAAGCTGGACAAGATTTCCTTCGAGGAAATGCTGGAGATGGCGGCGGTGGGCTCCAAGATTTTGGTTCTGCGCAGCGTGGAGTATGCGCGCGCCTTCGGCGTACCGCTGCGGGTACGCTCGTCGTATAGCAATGACGCCGGTACGCTCGTGGCCGGCTCGATGGAGGATATTCCCGTGGAAGAAGCAGTGCTCACCGGAGTGGCAACCGATAAGTCCGAGGCCAAGATCACCGTCTTGGGCATTCCCGATAAGCCGGGGGAGGCCGCCAAGGTGTTCCGCGCCCTGGCGGACGCCGAGATCAACATTGATATGGTGCTGCAAAATGTGTCCTCCCTGGAGGACAACACCACGGACATCACGTTCACCTGTCCGCGTGCCGACGCCCCCCGCGCCACCGAGATGATGAAGAAGCTCCAGGCGGAGGGCAACTGGGCCAACGTGCTTTTCGACGACCAGGTGGGCAAGGTCTCCCTCGTGGGCGCGGGCATGAAGTCCCACCCCGGGGTCACCGCCGACTTCATGGAGGCCCTGCGCGACGTTGACATCAACATCGAACTCATCTCCACCTCCGAGATTCGCATCTCCGTGCTGATCCGGGAGGGAGACCTGGATAAGGCCGCCCGCGCCCTGCACGATCGCTTCCAGCTCGGCGGGGACACCGAGGCCGTGGTGTACGCCGGGACCGGACGCTAACTTCTAAGGGGACATACATGACAACGCTTGCCATCGTAGGAGCCACCGGCCAGGTGGGCCGCGTGATGCGCTCGATCCTGGAGGAGCGCAACTTCCCGGCGGATACCGTGAGGTTCTTCGCCTCTCCCCGCTCCGCGGGCACCACGCTGACCTTCCGGGGCGAAGAAATCGAGGTGGAGGACCTCACCGCCGTCACCGAGGAGTCCGTGGCGGACGTGGACGTGGCCCTCTTCTCCGCCGGCGGCGGTACCTCCAAGCAATGGGCCCCGGTGTTCGCGGCCGCCGGAGCTACCGTGGTGGATAACTCCTCGGCCTGGCGGCGCGATGACGAGGTGCCCTTGATCGTCTCCGAGGTCAACCCCGAGGCCGCCCGCGAGGTACCCAAGGGAATCATCGCCAACCCCAACTGCACCACCATGGCCGCCATGCCGGTGCTCAAGGCCCTTCATGATGAAGCCGGGTTGGAGCGCCTGCACGTGGCCTCCTACCAGGCGGTATCCGGTTCCGGGCTGGCCGGGGTGGAGGCCCTAGTCAAGCAGGTGGCCGAGGTGGGCGACCGCAACGTGGAACTGGTGCACGATGGCTCCGTGCTGGAACCGGAGAGCCTTGGCCCCTACGCGGCCCCCATCGCCTATAACGCCCTGCCGCTGGCGGGCAACCTGGTGGATGATGGTTCCGGGGAGACCGACGAGGAACAAAAGCTCCGCAACGAATCCCGCAAGATCCTAGGGATCCCCGGCCTCAAGGTGGCGGGCACCTGCGTGCGGGTGCCCGTGTTCACCGGGCACACGATGGTGATCCACGCCGAGTTCTCCCGGGCGATCACCCCCGAGCGCGCCCGCGAGGTGCTGGCCCCGGCCCCCGGCGTGAGCCTGGTGGAGGTTCCCACTCCGCTTCAGGCCGCGGGCATCGACGATTCCTTGGTGGGCCGCATCCGCCAAGATCAGTCTGTGGACGATCAGCGCGGCCTGGTGCTGGTGGTTTCCGGGGATAACCTGCGCAAGGGCGCGGCGCTGAACACCATCCAGATCGCGGAGCTGCTGGTGTAATTCTTGAGGGGGTGAAGCGCCGGGCACGGGGAGGCTCGGCGCTTTTTGTATGCGGGGGTGCAGCATCAAGGGGTGCCATCTCGGGGTGGCGGGCCCGTGACGGGCGGGTAGTGGCACCCCTTAGTGTTGGGTTGCCCTGCACCGGCGCTAAGGGGTGCCAGTGGGGGCGTCGATAAGCCAGGCGGCGAGGCAGTGACACCCCTTGGGGCTGTGCCCGCGCCTATCGACGCCCGCCTCCCGCCGCCCCAGCACGAAGGGGTGCCACTAGGCCGGATGGGGGCGTGGTTCCCCGCCGAGTGGCACCCCTTAGCGTTGCTGGTGCTTGTCAGCGCCGCTCTTGATCTTCCGAGGAATCTGCGGAATCCCCGGAGTCCTCGTTGAGTTTCTCGGTGACCTCCTGGGTCATGGCCTCGGTGAGTTGGTCGTCGGGGAGGTTAGAGGCCGCGGTGGCCTTGGTGAGCGCGGCGGCGTCCTTGCGGCTAAACCGCTGGGTGGGGTCGAGTTTGCGGGTGAGGAGTTCGCGGATGCGGTGGCGGCGGCGGTATTCCTTGCGGATCGTGGCGCGGCCGCGCAGCCAGGCGATAGACAGCGTGATGGCCAAGACGATGCCCGCGTACCCGAGCACGGGGAAGACGTAGGCCACCAGGTCCTTGAAGGGGAGGAAGCCGAGCACGAAGCCCGCGAGCACGCTGATGATGTACACCACCCGGAAGCGGGAGGGGTTGCTGCGGGTCAGGCGCTTGGCCAGGGCGTAGAAGAGGCCGAGCGCGGTGTTGAAGATCATCATGAAGATGGTGAAGGTCATGACGATCCCGAGCGCGGGGTGAATGCTGGTGACCACGCTGAGCATGGGCATGTCGTCGTGCGCCACCTCATCCACGTTGAGGAACACGGTGAGGGTGGCGGCGGTGAGCAGCAGGGTGAAGCACAGGCCGCCGAGGAGGCCGCCGATGCCGGCCGCGCGGCTATCGAGGTTATTGCCGCCGATCACCATCGCCATGGAGACGGCCACGATGAGGGAGAGGCCCACGTAGTTGAAGGCGGAGAGCCACCAATTGGGCAGGCTGGTGGATACCTCGGCGGTGGCCACCTGGCTGAGCCCGGAGATGTCAAAGTCAGAGTTCAGCAGCGTGTAGGTGGCGGTGCCCAGGATCATGAGGATGATGAAGGGGGTGACCGCGCCGATCACGGCGGAGACCTTGTCCACGTCTAGCATGCCCACGGCCATGACCATGAGCATCATGATGGTGGTGCCCACCCAGGGGGCCCAGCCGAATTGCTGGTTGAGGTTGGCGCCGCCGCCGGCGAACATGACGAAGCCGATGCCAAAGAGCGTGACCAGGGTGGCGATGTCCAGGAAGCGCGCCACGATGGGGTGGGTGACGCGATCAAACACCATGGTGTGCTCGCGGGCCTGGAGGTGGCTGCTGAGCTGCATCATGGCGATGGATCCGATGATCATGATGACGGCGGCTAGGGCCACGCCCCACAGGCCGCTGGTGCCAAAGGCCACAAAGTATTGCAGCATTTCCTGGCCGGAGGCGAATCCGGCGCCCACGATTAATCCGATCAGGGCAAGAGCGATTCCGATGGCTCTTTTCAACACGATAAAGATCTCCTATGAACTCGATTCAAGTAACTATTGAACACAAGGAATCTGAGAACCGCGCTGCGCATGGGCACTTTTTTGCTTATCGACGCCCCGATAATCGTTATACTCGCAGGAAGCGACGCCGCAGACTGTGGCTAATTTGTGACCCTATCGTGATCTACTGGGCGCGATCTGTGGCCGCGATGAGGTCTCGGCGGGCGCGCGCCACCCGCGATCGGATCGTCCCCACCCGCACTCCGGCGATCTTGGCGGCCTCCTCATAGGTGTAGCCCAGTACCTGGGTGAGGATGAGCGCTTCACGGCGCTCGGCGGGAAGCGCGTCGATGAGCGCGCGGGTGTCGATCCACTCGGACCAGGTGGTCTCGGCGGGCTCGTGGGTGGTGGTGAGGTCCTCGTACTCGGTGGCGGCGGTGCGAGGCCGGGCCATGTCGTGCCGGACGCTGTCCACCCACACGCGCCGCGCGATGGAGAGAAGCCAGGTGCGCGCCGGGGCGGTGGCCGCGAAGCGGGGGAGCGCCCGCATGACGCGAAGGTAGGTCTCCTGGGTGAGGTCATCGGCGTTATCCCGGCCCCCGAGGTGGGCGAGGAGGCGCCACACGTCGGTTTGGGTGGCGCGAATGAAGTCCGTCAGGGCGGCGCGGTCGCCGCGACCCGCGCGCAGGGCGAGGTCGGTGACGCGAGCGTCGTCGCTGTCGGAGTGGTACTTCACGCGAATCTACTTTACCAGCAGGAATGATTATCCCTGCTCAGGGCGGCATTTCGGCGAGTCGTACAAAAGATTGATTTTACCCCCTGTCGGTTGCCGGGCTTCTTCTAGCGGAGATAGGCTCCTTATGCAAGGGCTATGAATTGTCTAGCCACTATTTCATGGAGGTTATTATTATGGCTATCGAGAAGTCGGCGGCCGACGACATTCTGGCGAAGGGACGTGTGCCTAACCATGACGGCTACTCCCGCCGCGAGAATGGCGCCCCGGTTCCCAGCGAGAACCTTTCGGTGACGGCGGGCCCCCAGGGCCCCACCGTGCTCAATGACATCCACCTGATCGAGAAGCTCTCGCACTTCAACCGCGAGCGCGTCCCGGAGCGCAACCCGCACGCCAAGGGCAACGGCGCCTTCGGTGAGCTGCACATCACCGAGGACGTGTCCAAGTACACCAAGGCGGCCCTGTTCCAGAAGGGCACCGTCACCCCCATGGCCGTGCGCTTTTCCACGGTGGCCGGCGAGCAGGGCTCCCCGGACACCTGGCGCGACGTCCACGGCTTCGCCCTCCGCTTCTACACCACCGAGGGCAACTACGACATCGTGGGCAACAACACCCCCACCTTCTTCCTGCGCGACGCCATGAAGTTCCCGGACTTCATCCACTCCCAGAAGCGCATGGGCGGTTCCGGCCTGCGCAACGCGGACATGCAGTGGGACTTCTGGACCCGTACCCCGGAGTCCGCCCACCAGGTGACCTACCTCATGGGCGATCGCGGCACCCCGCGCTCCGAGCGCGAGATGAACGGCTACGGCTCCCACACCTTCCAGTGGGTCAACGAAGAGGGCGAGGCCTTCTGGATCAAGTACCACTTCATCTCCCGCCAGGGCGTGCACAACTTCACCGCCGCCGAGGCGGAGGAGATGGCCGGTAAGAACGCCGACTACCTGCGCGAGGACCTGTACGAGGCCATCGAGCGCGGCGACTACCCCATCTGGGACGTCAAGGTGCAGATCATGCCCTTCGCGGAGGCGGAGAACTACCGCTTCAACCCCTTCGACCTCACCAAGACCTGGTCGAAGAAGGACTACCCGCGCATCGACGTCGGCTACTTCGTGCTCAACCGCAACCCGGAGAACTTCTTCGCGCAGATCGAGCAGATGGCGCTGGACCCCTCCAACCTCGTCCCCGGCGTGGGCCTCTCCCCGGACAAGATGCTCATGGGGCGCGTATTCGCCTACGCGGATGCCCACCGCTACCGCATCGGACCGAACTACCGCCACCTGCCGGTGAACCAGCCCCTGGCTCCTCGCCACACCTACCAGCACGAGGGTTCCATGGCGTACCTCTTCAACGAGGCCACGCACCCGGTCTACTCCCCGAACAAGACCGACCTCAAGGCCGGTTACCTGGATGACGGCGAGACCTCCTCCTCCAACTTCACCTCCTACGGCCAGGCTGGCGACATCTACGTCAACCCGGACCCCCACGGCACGGATCTCACCCGTTCCTCCTACGTGAAGCACCCCGAGGACGATGACTTCGGCCAGGCCGGCACCCTCTACCGCCACGTGTACAACGACGAGGAGAAGGAACGCCTCGCACAGAACATCACGGACGCGATGATGGGCGTTACTCCCGAGACGGAGGAGCGCTGCTACTGGTACTGGTCCAACGTGGACGAGAACCTGGGCGCCCGCGTCAAGGAACTGTTCACCCAGAAGAAGAACGCCTAATACCTCGGTTTCCCGCCGATTGAGTTCCTCGTAGAACTCCCCGGCTCCTGAGCGGCAACGCGCTGCTCGGGAGCTTTTTTCTGCCCGCTCCCGTAAATATGGCTACCGTGGGTAAGGCACGAACACCCGCACCCATGAGGAAGGAATACCCACATGTCTGACACCATTTACACCCAGAAGGTCACCGCCACCGGCGCGGGCCGCGACGGTCACGTGCAGGGAGACGGTGGCATTGACTTTGATGTGCGTCCCCCCAAGACCAACGGCGCCTCCGCGGGCGTGAACCCGGAGTCCCTCCTGGCCGCCGCGTGGTCCGCCTGCTTCAACGGCGCCCTGCAAAAGATGATGGGAGAGGCCGGTGTGGACACCGCCGCCCACGCCCCGGAGGTGGATGCCGAGGTGTCCCTCAACCGTGATCCCTCCGACGGCGGCTTCCGCCTCTCCGGGCGCATCACCGCGCGGTTTAAGGATCAGGATTCCCTGGAGGGCGCGCAGGAACTGGTGGAGAAGGCGCACCAGTTCTGCCCCTTCTCCAAGGCGCTGGCCGGTGAGTTCGACGCCGAGGCCGTGCTGGGCTAATACCTCGCACAGAAATGAAGGGGAGCGCCGGGCGCTCGCCTTCATTTCTGTCTATTTTTTATGCTTCTCCCGCTCCACGGTCACCCCGTGAATGGCGCGACCCAGATAAAAGCTGCCCACCGAGCCAATGATCCACACCCCGGCGATGGCCAGGACGCCGCGCACGGCGTTGTTGGGATCAAAGCCCGTGGTGCTCCAATCCCGGATCAGGTTGGCGATGATGAGTAGGGGGACGGCCAGGGAAACCGTGGGCCCGAGGAGATTCACACTGGTCAGCGCGCCGGGGGCGCGCCACAGGGCCACCGTGGTGGCCACGATGAGGAGCGTGGCGAAGATCGCCAGCGCGGAAATCACATATTCTGCCAGGGACATTGTTACTTCTACCTCCGGCCTCGGGATACCATGCGGGACATGGAGAGCGTGGGGAGCACTCCGCCCACCAGCGCCGCGAGCAGCGCAATCTCATAGGCGATGGACGTCTGGTGATTGAGCGACCACACCAGGTACAGCGCGATCATGGAATAAAAGGCGAGGTCAGAGAGCACCACCCTGGTCAAGGTGTCGGCGGTGCGCAGGATCAGCACTAACCCCGCGAGCAGGCAGGCGAGGATCACGGCCCCGCAGCCCCACAAGATGATCTGGAACATTTAGCTCACCCTCCGGTAGTAGTCCTCGGCCAGTTGCAGTTCTTGCCCCCGCACGGCCGGGGCCAGGCGGGCCTCCATATCCGCCAGCCCGTCCACCACCTCGCGGGGATCGGCCCCGTGCACGGCCTGCACCAACAGGATCGTGGGATCACCCTCCCGCTTCGGGGCGCGCAGCCCCAGGGATAGTGTGCCGGGGGTGACGGTGATGGAGGTGGAAAACCAGAAGATCTGCCACTGGCTGCGCACGCGCAGCGGGTAGGCCACCACCACCGGATCGAAGCCGGTGTGGGGGCGCAGGGCGGAAAACGCCAGGGTTACGGCGCTCACCACGATCTCCTTGATGAGCCAGGGAATGTAGATCAGGGTATTCATTGCGCAACTCCTAGTACGGATTCCTGATAGCTCTGCACGTCCAGCAGCGCCTCAGTGGCGGCATGGAGGCCACCCATGAGCGGGCCCGCCGCGAAGAACATCAGCACGGAGACCGCCAGGAGCGCGGCGGCGGGCGCCACGAGCGCGGGGCGCACGCGCAGGGTATCCGACACGTGCTGCATGGGGCGGCCCCAGAACACCGCGCGCCACACGCGGAACATAGCCAACAGGGCGGCGAAGCTCGCCACGACGATCGTGGCGATGACCAGCCATGAGGCCCAGCCGCCCTCCCGCGCCACACTGAGAACCACGGTAACCTTGCCCCACAGGCCAGAAAACGGAGGGAAGCCCACCACGGAGAACGCGCCGGCGGCGAACACGGCCGCCACCCAGGGGTCGCGCCGCGCCAAGCCGGAGAGTTTAGAGAGCAGCCCGGTGCCGTAGGTTTCCTCGATGGCACCGGAGGCCAATACCAGGGAACCCACGGTGACCATGTGGTGCAGGGCGTAGAGCAGGCCGGCGGCGAGGGCGCGCTGGGCGTCGCCAGTGGTAAAGGCCAGCATCACCAGAATGAACGGCATGCCGTTGACCATCTGGTAAGCCAGCACGCGGCGGATGGAGTTCTCCGCCAGGCCGGCGAACCCGCCGATGAGCATGGAGACCACCATGAGCACCACGATGAGCGTGTTCCAGCGATCCGAAAGGTCGAAGATAATCACGTAAATGCGGTACAGCATGTACACCGCCACCTTGGTGTGCAGTCCGGAGAACAGGCCCATCACGGCCGCCGAGGTACCCGGATAGGTACGCGGTAGCCACGTGTGAACGGGGACGATGCCCGCCTTGGCGGAGATCGCGATGAGCACGAGGCCCATCGCTACCACCGCGGGCCCGTTGCCCTCGGCGGCACCGCGCAGGGCGGCCATGTTCACCGTGCCGGTGGTGGCGTAGACGAAGCCCACGCCCACCACCAGCAGCGTGGAGGCCGTGAGGTTGACCAGCACGAAGGTGCGGCCCGCCGCCAGGCGCGACCACGTTCCCGTCATGGCGATGAGCCCGTAGGAGGGCAGCAGCATGACCTCGATGAACACGAAGAAGTTAAAGAGATCCGCCGTGAGTAGTGCGCCGTTGACGCCGGTGATAAGCACCAGGGTGAGGGCCGGATAGAAGCGCGCCCGCGTCTCCCCGGATACCGTGGCGAACCAGTTGGCGCACAGCGCCACCAGGGAGGTGGTGATGATCATGACGGCGGAGAAGGCATCGGCCACAAAGGGAATGGCCACGCCGCCGGGGAAAAGCCCCACGTTGTGTCCCAGGGTGCCGTGCTCGGCGGTGTACCAGAAGAGCCAGGCCCCGGCTCCCAGGCTCAGGGCGGGGATCAGGAGGTGAAGCAGGTCTCGTGCCCATTTCCACGGGGCCATCACGGCAAACGCGGAGGAGAGGAGGGGCAGAACAACAAAAAGCGGAAGCACCATATCCATTAGCGCCGATCCTCCTTCTTATCCGCCATCAGGGTGGCGCGTGCTTGCCGGCGGGCGCGTTCCCCGGAACGGAATTCCTCGGCGCTCTGGGTGGCGCGCCCCAGCGTGGATACCGGGGAGGGACGCGGTTCCTCGCCGGAACTCACCGGATCCACGCTGGCGGTGTCATCGGAGCGGCCGAGGGCGGCCAGGGTGAGCAGGATGGTGGTGGTGGCCATAGAGATCACGATGGCGGTGAGCACGAAGGCCTGGGGGAGGGGATCGGCCATGTCTGCGGCGTCCACGCGATCGTGGAACACCTCCCCGCGCCAGGCGCCCACTCCGCTGGCCAGCAGCATGAGGTTAGCGGCGTGGCTGATGAGTTGCATGCCAAAGACAATGCGCACCATGCCACGTTGTTGCACCAGGTACACGCCGCCGGTGACCAGAACGGCGATGGTGAGGGCCATGATCATCGCTCTTGCTCCTTCCTCGCTTTGGTGGGCTCTTCGGTTGGCTTTGTGGCGACTCCCGCGGCGATCTCCGTAGCTCCGGCGTCCCTCTCAGCCTCGGCAGCCTCCTCGCACAGGTGCTCCGGCACTCCGGGGGTGGCTCCCAGCGGCCCGGAATCGTCGCGGGCAAAGGGCAGTTCCTGCGTGGTGGCGGCCCCGGGCTTGTCGTAATTACCCAGATAGTTCACCGCCGCCATGAGCATGCCCAGCACGGCGAGGTAGATGCCGCCGTCGAAGATCAGCGAAGTGGTCATGTGCTCGCCCAGGATCTCCCCGTGGATCGGGGCGAGGAAGGACCCCTCGATCAGGCCCAGGAATCCGGCGGCCAGGGCGGTGACGATGCCGATGCCCGTGAGCCAGTACGGGGTAGAGGGGCGGGCCACGATGGAATCCCGGCCCCGAGAGAGGTACAAGAGCATGATCCCGGTTCCCGCGATCAGGGCGGCCACGAAGCCGCCGCCGGGGTCCATGTGCCCGCGCAGGAACACCAGGACGGAAAGGATCAGCAGCAGCGGGGCCACCAGGCGCAGCGCCATGCGCAGCGGCAGGGAGTTGAGCTGGGATTGCCCGAAGGGGCGCGGGCGCGTTCCCTTGGCAAAGGGCAGGCGGGGGAAGGAAGAGACCACCGAGCCGATCACGATGGCCGCCATGCCCAGCACGGAGAGTTCGCCCAGGGTATCCAGGGCGCGGAACTCCACGATGATGGTGGCCACGATGTTCTGGCCGCCGGTGATCTCCGGTGCGTTGGCGATGTACCATTCCGCCAGGTCGGAGCGGTCACCTCGGCCCATGAGGGTGAACACCCCCAGGAAGGCGGCCAGGCCCGCTAGCAGTGCGATCACCAGGGAGCGCGCGGTGCGCCTGCGGCTTACCGAGGGGAAGCGCGCGGGCTGGTAGCGCAGCACCATCATGATGATGACCACCACCAGGGCCTCCACCAGGAACTGGGTGAGGGCGACGTCGGGAGCGCCCAGGATGAGCATCTGGAACGTGATGCCCACGCCCACGGTGCCCACCAGCACGGCGCTGGTGAGGCGGTGGGTGGTGCGCATGAGGCCCACCACGGAGAGCGCGATGATGAGCAGGGGGGCCAGGTCGAGCCAGTTGTCTAGCCCTGCGGCGCGCGGGGCGAGGGCCGTTCCGTCGATGCCGGGGGAGCCCAGCAGCGCGAAGAGCATGAGGGCGATCACGCTGCACACCGGCCACACGAGGTGGCGGGACGGGCTCTGAGAGTTGGCCAGCTGGGCAAAGAAGCGCCCGGTGGCGGCGGCACCCTGGGTGAGCGCGCGCAGGAGGCCGTTGCCGTTGAAGGGCAGCAGGAAGCGCGATTCCAGGGCGGGCCATAGGCGGTGCCGCAGGGCCACCCCCGCCGCTCCCAGCGCCATGACCAGCATGGATACCACAAAGGGGGCGTTGAGGCCGTGCCAGAGCGCCAGATGAGTCACGGTGGCGTCGGCCCCCACCCCCGTGGCGGCCACGATGGAATCCATCGGCTCGTCGAGGAACATCGGGGCTAGGCCCAGGGGCAGGGACAGCAAACCCGGCAGTGCGGCGGGCAGCCACAGGGAGACGGGGGCCTCGTGGACCCCCTCCATGCGGCGGCCGGGGTGCTCGGTGGCGGGGTCGAAGAACGCCCCGAAAACCAGCTTGGCCGAGTACGTGAACGTGAGCAGCGCGCCGATCCCGGCCACGATCAGCAGGGCGGTGCCGGCGCCCTCCACGGTGTACAGGGCGCCGAGCATCCCCTCCTTGGAGAGGAATCCAAAGGTGGGTGGGATCGCGGCCATGGATAGCGCGCCCACCACCATGCCGGTGCAGGTAAAGGGCATGGCCTTCCAGAGCACGCCCAGGCGGCGGGTATCGCGGGTTCCGGCCTCGTGGTCTACCACGCCGATGAGCATGAAGATCGAGGATTTAAACAGCGCGTGCGCGAGGGTGTGCACCAGGGCGGCGGAGAGCGCCAGGGGGGTGCCCACGCCGATGGTGGCCACGATCCACCCCAGGTGGCTCACGGTGGAGTAGGCGGTGAGCTTCTTCAGATCCGTCTTTTGTACCGCAAAGAGCGCGGAGACCACGGCGGTGAGCAGCCCGGTGCCAATGAGCAGCCAGTTCCACACCGGGACGTCGTGGAAGATCGCGGAGAAGCGCATGAGGAGGTACACGCCCGCCTTGACCACGGCCGCCGCGTGCAGAAACGCGGAAACGGGGGTGGCGGCGGCCATGGCCTCCGGCAACCAGAAGTGGAAGGGCAGCTGCGCGGCCTTGGTGAAGGCGGAGAGCGCTACCAGGACGGCCACGGTGGCGGTGAGCCCCGGCTGCTCGGCCCACACGGGGGAGGCCAGGATCCCCTGCACGCTGGTGGTTCCGGTGCGGGTGGCGGCCACCGCGAGGGCGGCCAGCAGGGTCAGCCCGCCGATGAAGGTGAGCAGCAGCGTGCGCTGGGCACCGGCCTCGCCGCTTGACCCGGAGCGGGCGATGAGCAGGAAGGACGCGATGGACACCAGTTCCCAACCGATGAACAGCACCACCGCGTCGTCGGCAAGCACCAGCAGCAAGACGGCGAGGGTGAAGGCCGTCATGATGGTGTAAAAACTGGTGTTGCCCTGCCGCTTGGGCAGGTAGGCTGCGGAATACAGGAAAACGATCGCTCCGATGCCCAGGGCCAGCAGCGCGAAGAAGGCGCTGAGGGCGTCGGCACGCAGCGCGAAGGAGACGTCCACGCCGGGGGCGAGGACGTCGCGCGCCCACGTCACCCGCCAGGTCAGCGGCTCCCCGTCAAGGATGGCGGGGAGGTGGCGGCCCAGGGCTATCGCGGCGGCCACAAAGAGGCCCGCCAACGGCCAGCCTGCGCGCCGATCCGCCACCCGAACCAGCGGGGGAGAAAGGAGAACGGCCCCCACCGCCAAGGCAATAACAATAGCTAACGTCACGTGTTGCACACTCTTTCGTAGCTCGTAAGTCCGCACCAAGGTTACCAGTAGGGGGTGGCGCGGTGAGCCTGCGCGGGATCGAGGCACAAGCAGAATAGATTGGCAGGGTATGAGTCCCGTGCGTTCTACCCTCCTCTTCTCCCTCACGCTGGTGCCCCTGTTGGCGGGGGCCGTGTATCTCACCGCGACCGGGCAGGGCCCGGAGAAATCGTGGTCGGCGGGAGAGGAACCCCAGGCCGCCCCGGCCGCCGCCAGGGCGCAACTCATGGAGGCCCGCCGCGCCGCGATCGACGCCGGCACCAACGCCAGTTTCCTGGCCAACGGCACCGCCCAGCTCCTCGACGGGGTATCCAAGTTCCAGGCCGAGGACGTGACCGGGGACGTGCAGCGCCTCCAAGACGGGGCGGCCCAGCTGCGCGACGGCATGATCCAACTCCAGGCCGCCACCGGCCAACTCGGCCAGGGGGCCACCGAACTTGCCGACGGCGTGGGTCGCGCCATTGATAAGGTGCTCGCCCTCGGCGTGATCCAGGGGCAACTGGGGGAGGCCGCCACCAGCCTGGATCAGGAACTGGAAAAGTCCACGGACCCGCGCGCCCAGGACCTGCGCGGCCAGCTCGCGGACTTCCGCGCCCAACTGGCCAACGCCGGGCTGGGCGAGGAGACCACCGGCCAACTCACCCGTTTACGCGACGGCTCCCGGGACCTCGCCAACCAGTTGGCGGTGCCCGGATCCGGCTTCCACGACGGCATCTACAGCGCCACCGACGGCGCGAAGCGCCTGGCCGCTGGGATCGAGGAGGCGCAGGGCGGCGTGGCGGGCGCGCTAGACAGCATGGGGCAGCTCGACGCGGGGGCGCGGCAACTCAACGACATGGCCCAGGAGAACCGCACCCGAGTGCAGGGGATTCAGCGCGCCCTGCCGGTGGCCCAGGCTGGTGTGGATTCCGATCAGGTAGAGGAGAGCGCGGAATTACTGCCCACGTACGCGCTGCTTATCTCGCTTTTTGCGGTGCTCGGCGGGCTGGGTGTGGGTCTCCTGCGCAGGGCCTGGGATCGGGCCCTGGGGGCCTGCGCCGTGGTGGCAGCCTCGGGCGGGTTGCTCTGGCTCATGGGAACCGCGCTGCCCTGGACGACGCTGGCCGCCGGGGTAGGTGTGCTGGCCCTGACCGTGGGGGCCGCCGCAGGTTTGGGGGCCGGGCTGCGGCGCGTGGCGGGTACCCGAGGCGCGGTGATCGGCGGAGCGCTGATGCTGCTGGCCCAGGTGGGGGTGGCCGGCTGGGTGTGGAATAGCGCCATGACCAGCGATCTTTCCTCCGCCTGGACGGCCGCCGCCGCGCTGACCCCGGCGCATTACGCCACCGGCGCGCTCAGCGCCATGAGCAACGGCGGCAGCATGACCCTGGTGTGGACGGCCGTGGCGATCCTCGGCTCGATGGTGCTACTGGGCGGGATCCGCGGCGGTTTGCGCGGGGAGGCGTGGTGGCGGCGCAGCAGCGCTAAGGGGTGCCATTGGGGCCGCTGCCGGGCGGCGGAAGGCCAAGGTGGCACCCCTTGATGTTGCGCTTATCGACGCCCCCGGTGTCACCCGTTAGCGCTTCCCGGTGGGTTGGTGGGTGGGGAGAGGAATGCAATTGCGCAGTTCACGCCGAACCATGCCACGGAGACGAGGGAATTAAGCCGGGCGAGGTACCGCATCGAAGTGGTGGAGTATCGGGTGGTGCAGGGGGCTCAAAAGTCAATATATCATCAATTGATTAATTTTGTACGATAGTTGCATGACCAGGACAGGAGAGCGGACAGGGCGCCGCCCGGGTAACCCCGATACCCGCGCCCACATCCTTGAGGTGGCGCGGTCGCAGTTCGCGGCGAAGGGATTTCGCGGCACGACAACCCGTGCGATTGCCGAGGAAGCGGGGGTTAACGTGGCGCTGTTGCCTCATTACTTTGGCAACAAGAAGAAACTTTTTGCCGCCACCCTTGAGCTGCCGGGAACCGTTGAGGCGAAGATTCGTGAGGCGCTAAAGGGGGATTGGTCGGGCGCGGGGGAGCGCCTCGCGAGGGCCTACCTTGCCCTGTGGGAGGACGAGGCCACCAGGACTCGACTGATCGCGGGGGCGCGCGCGGCGATGTCGAGCGAGCACGCGATGGAATCAATCAGGACGATGCTCGTCGGAGTGCTTGCCGATGAGGGGGAGGGGCGGGCCGAGGCGATAGCCCTGGCCATGACCCAACTTCTCGGCGCCGCGTTGCTGAGGCACGTGAGCAAGATCCCTGCCATCGTGGATATGCCGTTTGATCGGCTCGTGGAGCGGGTTTCCCTGGCTGTTCAGCTGCATCTGTCCGAGTAATCCCTCGTGATCAGAGGCGATAAAAAACCCGGCCGCTCAGAGTGGAAGAGCGGCCGGGGTTCTTGATGGTCGGGATAACAGGATTTGAACCTGCGACCTCCTCGTCCCGAACGAGGCGCGCTACCAAGCTGCGCCATATCCCGTGGTGCTCGCAATAGTTTAGTGCAGCGGCCCGAGATTCGACAAAAGACCTGGATAGGCGGCGGGAACCGCCGCTAGGGAGCCACCCGCTCCGTGATCCGCAGCAGCGTGGCGGAGGGGCGGCAGAAGAGCCGCACCGGGGCGTACTTGGAGGTGCCCAGGCCGTTGGAGACGTGCATGGACATGCCCTCGAAGTCGTGGAGCCCGGAGGCTCGTTCGGTGTCGATCCCGCAGTTGGTCAGCAGCGCCTTGCCGCCGGGGAGGCAGATCTGCCCGCCGTGGGTGTGCCCGGAGAGGGCGAGTTGGTACCCGTCCTGGGCAAACTGGTGGAGCACGCGGGGCTCGGGGGAGTGGCTGAGGGCCAGGGTGAGATCGGCCTCGGGGTTGGGGGCTCCGGCGATCGCGGCGTAGTCGTCGAGGTTGTGGTGGGGATCGTCCACCCCGGCGGCGGCGATGCGCACGTGGCCTACCTGGAACTCGTGGCGGGCCTGGTTGGCATCGCGCCAGCCGTGTTCGAGGAAGGCGGCGCGCATTCCCTTCCACGGGAGGTCGATGTAGGAGGGGGTGCGTTTGCCGCCAAGGAGATACCGCAGGGGGTTTACGGGGCGGGGAGCCCAGTAGTCGTTGGTGCCGAATACAAAGAGGCCGGGGCGTTGCAGCAGCGGCCCGAGGGCGGCCAGCACGGCGTGCACCCCGCGCTGGTCGGAGAGGTTATCCCCGGTGTTGACCACGAGGTCGGGTTCGAGGGCGTCGAGGGCGCTGACCCAGGCGATCTTGGCGCTCTGGCCGGGGATCATGTGAAGGTCAGAAAGGTGCAGCAGCCGGAACTCGGGTTTCCCGCGCAGGGTGCCCGGTGGGAGGAGCGGGAGGGTGTGCTGGTGCAGTTGGAATCTGGTGAGTTCGGTGAATCCCCAGGTGGCGGTGGCAAGGCCGGTGCCGGCGAGGATCGCTGCGAGTTTTCTCATCGTATGCACCCGCCTCAGCCTACCTGTGCGGGTAGGTTCGGAAGGTATGAGTGATATGAAGACCACCCTGCGTGGGGACCTCAAGGAGGCCATGAAGGCCAAGGATAAGACGCGCACCGGCACGATCCGTATGCTGCTGGCCGCGATTCAGGAAGAGGAAACCAAGGGTGCCAAGCATGACCTCACCGATGAGGAGGTGCTGAAGGTGATCGCCAGGGAGATCAAGAAGCGCCGCGAGTCCGCAGAGGTCTACGCCGCCAACGGCCGCCAGGAGCTTGCCGACGCCGAGCTGGCCGAGGTAGCGGTGCTGCAAAGCTACCAGCCGGAGCAGCTTGACGACGCCGCCTTGGCAGCGCTCGTTGCCGAGGTGATCGAGGGGATGAGCCCGGCCCCGACCATGAAGCAGATGGGCCAGGTGATGAAGGAAGCCACCGCCAAGGCGGCCGGCCGGGCGGACGGCAAGCGCCTATCTGTGGCGGTGAAATCCGCGCTAAGCGCCTAGCCGTTCGCGCAGGCGGTTGGTCAATTCCTCTAGCTCCGAGGTGTCGATGCTGGGGAATCCCGAGCGCGGAGAGGGCTCGGCGGGGGCTTGGGTGGAGGTCGTCTGTGGTTGTTGAACGGGGCGGGAGCCGTCGGACACCTCCAGGGTGACCAGGCTGCCGGGCCGCAGCCCGCCGGGGCTATCGGGGCGGGCCGCCATCACGATGCCGCGCGGGGTGCCGTTGCCGGGTACTTCCTGGATATTCACCATCAGGCCGGCCTCCTCCAGGAGGGAGCGGGCCTCGTCGTCCTTTTTGCCCCGGGCTTCGTCGAGGGCGGTCTGGAGTCGGCCGCGATCGAGATCCCGGTTGTATTCGGGGAGGTTGCCGTCGATAGCCTGTGGCACAGCGGTAGCCCACTGGAACCAGGTGTCCGCGGGCTCGTTGCCGCCGAAGAGGCTGCCGGTGCCGCACTGGTGGACGGGCCCGGTGCACAGCGGGAGGTTCTGGGTTCCGTCGTTGTAGATGTACGGCGCGGCGGAGAGGTTGGAGTTGAATCCCAGGAATGCGGAGGACATGTGTGATTCCGTGGTACCGGTCTTGGCGGCCACCGGCGCGCCCCAGCCCACGGCCTGCGCGGCGCGGGCGGCGGTGCCGGAAACGGCGTCCTCGGATAGCGCCTGCATGAGGGCGTTGGCGGTCTGGGGGTTGAGCACGTCCTCGCACTCGGGGCGCTCGATGGGTACCTCGTTGCCGTCGCGGTCGGTGATGGAGGCGATGGGGTTGGGCTCGCACCAGCGCCCGCCGGAGGCGATGCTGGCGCCCACGTTGGAGAGCTCCAGAGCGTTGACGGCCGTGGGGCCCAGGGTGAAGGAACCGAGGTTGTGATCCTTCATGTAATCCGCCACGGAGGCCTCGCCGTCAAAGCTGCCGGGCGCGGCGTAGGAGCGCAGCCCCAGGTTCACGGCCAGATCCACCACGGGGGCCACCCCCACCTGCTGAATGAGCTGCACAAAGGTGGTGTTGGGGGAGTGCGCCAGGGCGTCCTTGAGCGTCATCTGGGGGGCATAGGTGCCGGAGTTTTCCACGCAATAGGTGGAGGGTGGGCAGCCCTCGGCACCGCCCTCGCCCATGCCGATGGCCTCGAAGCGCGTGGGCACGTCCAGCATGGTTTCTAGCCCCATGCCGTTATCAATGGCGGCGGCGGCGGTGAAGATCTTGAATACGGATCCCGCGCCGTTGCCCACCATGGAGGTGGGCTGGGGCATGAGGGTTTCCCCGTTGTCCGGGTTGAGGCCGTAATTTCGGGAGGAGGCCATGGCGAGGATGTCGCGGGAATCGGAGCCGGGGCGCACCACGTTGAGCACCTCGGCCACGCCGGGCGTGCCGGGGTTGACGTTGGCGGCCACGGCGTTGCGGGCGGCGTCGTGCACGGCGGGGTCGAGCGTGGTGCGAATGGTGTAGCCGCCCTTGGTGAGCACGTCCTTGGGCAGGCCCTTGGTTTCCAGATAGTTCAGGGCGTAGTCGCACATGAAGCCGCGATCCCCGGCGGTGATGCAGCCGTTGGGCAGCGATTCCGGGTTTTCCTGCACGCCGAGGGGCTGGAGTTTGTACTGCTCGGCCTGGAAGGATTCGAGGGCGCCGTAGGAGACCATCGCGTCGAGCACGGTGTTGCGGCGATCGGTCACCCCGTCCGGGTTGGTGTAGGGGTCAAGCACGGAGGAGGATTGCACGATGCCTGCGAGCATGGCGGCCTGGGGAACGGAGAGCTTGGAGGCCGGAATGCCAAAATACGTGCGGGCGGCGGCCTCCACGCCAAAGCTGTTATTGCCAAAGGGAACCAGGTTGAGGTAGCGGGTGAGTACCTCGTCCTTGGAGAGGAGCTTGTCGAGGTCGGAGGCCATGCGCATCTCGCGCAGCTTGCGTGGCACGGAGGTCTCGGTGGCGGCGCTGCGCTCGGCGTCGTCGTCGGCGGCCACGAAGAGCAGGTAGTTCTTCACGTACTGCTGGTTGAGCGTGGAGGCACCCTGGGCCACGCCGCCGGAGGTGAGGTTGGTGACCAGGGCGCGCATGGTGCCCTGCATGTCCACGCCCTCGTGCTCGTAGAAGCGGCGATCCTCGATGGCCACGATGGCGTCCTTCATGGATTGCGCAATATCCTCGGAGGCCACCTCGTAGCGGCGTTGATCGTAGATCCAGGCCATCGGCTCGCCGGTGACGTCGGTGATGGTGGTGACGCCGGGTGCGTGGCCGTCGGTGAGGTCCGCGAGGTTGGATTCCATCGTCGTGCTGGTGCGCTGCACCGCCACCCCCGCGATGCCGGCGGCGGGGGAAAGGGCGATGGCGGAGACCACCCCGATGCTGATGGTGGCACCGATGATCGTGGTCAGCGATTTAGCGATAGACACGTGCTCAACCCTACGCATTTTGCCCTCAAACAGGAACCCCCACCACCTTCGTTTATGTGACTCACTAGACATGAAACATCTCATGTGAATACAATTACCCGCAGAGAAGTGTTAGGTATACCAAAGGAGTGAAACGGTGACGGCCTCTCTCATGTACCAATGCGATAACGCTTTCCTCGACTACGGGCAGGGAAAATGTCCCACCGACATCGTGCGCGATCGCGATGCCTGGGTCATGCGCGCACAATGCCGCGACGTAGACCCAGACGCTCTCTTCGTCCAGGGCGCCGAGCAGCGCAAAGCCGTACATATCTGCCGGGGCTGCCCCGTGATGAGCATCTGCCGCGCGGACGCCCTGGACAACAAGGTGGAGTTTGGCATCTGGGGCGGCCTCACCGAGCGTCAACGCCGCGCCCTGCTGCGCCGCAACCCGGAGATCACCAGTTGGGCCGATTACTTCGCCGCGGGTGGGAGCCTACAGGAACTCTGAGATCCCGGCTACAGTGAGGGGCATGAAAACTTGGGAATACGCCACCGTGCCACTGCTGACTCACGCCACCAAGCAGATTCTGGATACCTGGGGCGAGGACGGCTGGGAACTCGTCACCGTGGTGCCGGGCCCGAACCCGGAGAACGTGGTGGCGTACATGAAGCGCGAGGTGCAGTAGATGAGCGTCACCGACCGCCTCGCGGAACTCGGCATCACCCTGCCCGAGGTAGCGGCCCCCGTGGCGTCCTACGTCCCCGCCGTGCGGGTGGGAACCCAGGTGTGGACATCCGGGCAGCTCCCCTTCCTCGACGGCTCGTTGCCCGCCACCGGCCAGGTGGGGGCCGAGGTGTCCCCCTCCGAGGCCGCCGAGTATGCCCGCACCGCTGCCCTCAATGCCTTAGCGGCTATCGACGCCCTCGTGGGTATCAACAATGTGCGCCGCGTGGTGAAGGTGGTGGGTTTTGTGGCTTCCGCCCCGGACTTCCACGGCCAACCCCAGGTGATCAACGGGGCCTCCGAGGTGATCGGGGAGATCTTCGGCGAGGCCGGGATACACGCCCGCTCCGCCGTGGGAGTGGCCGAGTTGCCCCTTGACGCCCCCGTGGAAGTAGAAGTGATCGTAGAACTTCATTCCTGAAGGGATGGGCAGAAGCACCAGGGGGCGCTAAGCTGAAAGGTATGCAGCATCCTGCCTACAGCCAGCTTCGGCCGGTCACCGCATCGGCCTCTGTTGTTCTGTGCCCCAACCCCAGCTATGCGGCTCTAGAGGGCACCAACACGTGGGTTATCAAGGGGCCCGAGGACGAGCGCTCCATCGTCATTGATCCCGGCCCGGAGGACGAGGGCCACCTCAACGTGGTGCACTCCAAGGCCGGGGAGGTGGGCTTGATCCTGCTCACCCACCGCCACCATGATCACGCCGACGGCGCCCAACGATTCCGGCAGCTCACCGGCGCCCCCATCCGCGCCACCGACCCCGCGCACTGCCACGGGGCAGGCCCGCTTAGCGACGCCGAGGTCATCACCGTCGAGGGCGTCACCCCCCAGATCGAGGTGGTACACACCCCCGGCCACACCGGGGACTCCACCTCCTTTTTTGTGTGGTCCGGAACTCCCGGGGATTCCACGCTGGAAGGGATCATCACCGGCGATACCATCGCGGGCCGCCACACCACCATGATCTCCGAGACCGACGGCAACCTACGCGATTACCTCTCCTCCCTGGCCCTCCTGGAGGAACGCGGCAAGAACATCCCCCTGCTCCCCGGGCACGGCCCCGACGGCGAAGACACCTCCGCCTTTGCCCGCAAATACATCGACCGCCGCCAATACCGCCTGGATCAAATCCGCGCGGCCTGGAAAGAACACGGCAAGGACATCGAACTGCGCACGCTCATCGACGTCATGTATGACGACGTAGATCCCGTTCTGCGCGGCGCCGCCGAGCAATCCACCCGCGTGGCCCTGCGGTACCTTGAGGAAGAAGAGGCCTAAACAACACGCACGCGGTGAGCCGGCGAACTCCGGCGCGAGGCCCTCTCTGTGAGAGGGCCTTTTCCTGTGTTCTGGTGTGGGGCTGTTATTGCCTCAGCGCTAAGGGGTGCCACTGCGGGGTTTCTGTAGATGCCGACCCGGGTAGTGGCACCCCTAAGCGTGGGGGAGTTGAATAGGGTGCTTTCTCGGTGATCCGATCCACCATCGCAAGGGGTGCCACTGCGGGGGCGGCGGTAACAGCGGCCCCTCCAATGGCACCCCTTAGTGTTGTGTATTCGGGCTGGATTGGTCCAACGGGCTCCGGCCTCTGGGCCGTGAGGCTCCGCACGGGGCTGTATCTCGTTAGTAGGCGAGTGCCGGGGTGAGTAACAGCCCCAAGGGGTGCCACTACACGCGGATCACGGCCTGCGCAGCCCGCAGTGGCACCCCTTAGCGCCGTCAACCATGCCATCAACATCAGCCAGACGGAACCAGACAGAACGCGCGCGGCATTCGTCACGGCACACAAAAAGAGAGCCGGGCCATCTCCTCGGAGGATCGCGCCTCTGAGAAAGTTGGTCCCGGCTCGTGGAAAGCTACCGTAGCGCCGCCTGCATGTTATCGGCGCTATCGTGTGGTTATCGCGCGCGTCGGGCTAGGTGCTCGGTGTCCACGATGAGCACGGACTTGCCTTCCAGGCGGATCCAGCCGCGGTGGGCGAACGTGGCCAGGGCTTTGTTCACGGTCTCACGGGAGGCACCCACGAGTTGGGCGATCTCTTCCTGGGTGAGGTCGTGGTTGACGCGCAGGGCACCGCCCTCTTGGGTGCCAAAGCGATTGGCCAGTTGGAGGAGGGTCTTGGCCACGCGGCCGGGCACGTCCGTGAAGATGAGGTCGGCCAGGGAGGCGTTGGTGCGCCGGAGGCGTCGGGCCAGTACGCGCAGGAGTTGCTGGGCGATCTCGGGGTGCTCGTCTACCCACTGGCGGAGCATGGCGGCATCCATGGTGGCGGTGTGAACCTCGGTGACGCACACTGCGGAGGAGGTGCGGGGGCCGGGGTCGAAGATGGAGAGTTCGCCGAACATGTCGGAGGGGCCCATGATGGTCAGGAGGTTTTCGCGGCCATCGGGGGAGTGGCGGGAGAGTTTCACCTTGCCGGAGGTGATGATGTAGAGGCGATCACCGGGCTCGCCTTCGTTAAAGATGGTGGAACCGCGGGTGAACCGGGCCGTCTCCATGTCACGGATCAGGTTGTTCACCGCCGTGGGGTCTACGCCCTGGAAGATCCCGGCGCGGGAGAGGATGTCGTGTACAACTTCCACAGTTTCTCCATTCAAGGTACGGACGCAGAACTCCGGACCTTGTTCCTGCATACCGTGGGGTAGTGGCAGGTGGAGTACGCCCACCTGGTGTACTCGCGTTCGTCGTGTCTATCCCGGATCGAATCTGCGTATTTAACGTGAAATTGTGAACCGGCACCCACTGTACAAGGAAGTTGGGCTTCCTCGCACGGTATGCGTGTGGTTCGGGCGGGGTTCCCGGTGGTGCCGGGGTGTGACCCGCTAGTTGGGAGTCTATAGGACTTCCTAATTGGTCTATAACTAAGAAGAGTAGGGAGTTCTGAACTGGCAGGGCAGGGTGGGTTCCGGGGTGAAAATTCTTTGGGGGAGGGGAGAATGGCACACTAGTGGGCATGGCCGATCTTGCTCTTACTCGTCGCGCGCGGCGCATTAACCGGGAGCTGGCGCGGGCTTATCCGGATGCGCATTGCGAGCTGGTGTACTCCAACCCCTTGGAACTCACGGTGGCCACCGTGTTGTCCGCGCAGTGCACGGACGAGCGGGTTAATAAGGTCACCCCGGCGCTTTTTCGGCGGTGGCGCAGCGCGGAGGATTATGCGCGGGCCGATGAGTCCGAGGTGGCGGAGTATATTCGCAGCACCGGGTTGTATCGCTCGAAGGCCCGGCACCTGGTGGAGATGGGGCAGGCATTGGTGGCTCGCTTTGGCGGGGAGGTGCCCGAGGGCTTGGCGGACTTGATGAGCCTGCCGGGCGTGGGCCGCAAGACGGCGCTGGTGGTGCGAGGTAATGCCTTTGGCCAGCCGTGGATTGCGGTGGATACGCATGTGGGAAGGCTGGCGCGTCGGTTGGGGTTGAGTAAGGAACAGAACCCGGTGAAGGTGGAGCGCGATCTCATGGGCTTGGTGGAGCGTGCGGAGTGGACGATGTTCTCGCACCGCATGATTTTTCACGGGCGCCGGGTGTGCAAGGCGCGCAGGCCACTGTGCGGGCAGTGCCCGGTGGCGTCGGAATGCCCCTCGCGTGAAGCGTAGTGGGGAAGTGATGAGGGATGCGAGATGAATAGGCACGTGGTGGGGTACCTGGTGGCCGTGGTGGCGGTGGCGGTGCTGCTGGTGGCCGCGGTACCGGGCATGATGCGGGGGGATCAAGAAGCAGAGCCCGAGGCTTTCTCCCCGGACTCCTCCGAGGCGCGGCAGGATCGAAGCGTGCCCCCGCGCCCGGACTGTGGGGCGCTGGGCGTGGCCGGGGTGGAGTTGGAGTGCTTGGGCGCTCCGCGGGATTCGTCGCACGTGCAGCCGCAGGATCTTAGCGCGGACGCCGTGACCGTGGTGAATGTGTGGGCCTGGTGGTGCGGGCCATGCCGCGAGGAGTTGCCGGTGATGGAGCGCTTTGCTCAGGCGCACCCGGAGTATCGGGTGGTGGGTGTGCACGCGGACGCGCGGGCGGCCAGCGGTGCTGAGCTGCTCGATGAGTTGGGCGTGGGGCTGCCGAGTTTTCAGGATGACGATAATTCCTTTGCCGGAGCCTTGGGGCTGCCCTCGGTGGTGCCGATCACGGTGGTGGTGCGCGCCGGGGAGGTCGTGACGATGCTGCCCAAGGCGTATTCGGACGTGTCGGAGCTGGAGAGTGACGTGCGGGAGGCCCTGGCATGACGCCCGAGTGGTTGCGCCCGCTGGTGCGTGCGGCGCGGGAGCGGGGGGTGCAGACCCCGGGGCGCGTGGTGCGGGGAGGGGGGCGTCGGCAAGCGGCGGTGTTGATCGCGCTGTCTGGCGACGCCCGCGCGCTGACGCTACCGGGGGACGCTGCGGTGCTGCTCACGCACCGCACTCCGACGATGCGCGCGCACGCGGGGCAGGTGGCCTTTCCGGGCGGGCATATTGATTCGGCGGATTCCGGGCCGGTGGGCGCGGCGCTGCGCGAGGCGTGGGAGGAAACCAGGTTGCGCAGTGCGGAGGTGACCCCGCTGGTGACGCTGCCGCCCACGAGCGTGCGCATGAGTGGTTCGGCGGTGTATCCGGTGCTGGCGTATCGGGATTATCCTGGGAGGACGTATCCCGCCAGCCCCGAGGAGACGGACGACGTGTTTGATGCGCCCCTTGCGGAGCTGATTGACCCTGCGCATCGCCTCACCGTGGGGTGGCAGGGGTGGACGGGCCCGGCTTTTCGCAGCAATGGCTACGTGGTGTGGGGCTTTACCGCCGCGCTCCTGGCGGGGCTTATCGACGCCGCTGGGTGGGCTCGGCCCTGGGACCGCGAGCGCGTGGTGGATTTGGGCGAGGCCCTGGCGGACTCGCGGAATAATGAGAGATGAAAGGGCGGAATCCTTCCAGTGAACCCCGGTGTAATGGTGGACGTACTCGTGGCCTTTGTGTGCCTGCTTGCCCTGCTGGGTGGTTGGCGGCAGGGCGGAATGGCCTCGTTTCTCTCCGCCGTGGGCGTGGTCTCCGGCCTGGTGGTGGGGGCGGGGGTGATGCCGCTGTTGATGGCCAAGATGGAGTCGGTGGGGCTGCGCTTCCTGGTGGCCGTGGGGGTGTTGTTGCTGTTGGTGGCCGTGGGCAACCTCGTGGGAGGCATGGTGGGTTCCGCCGTGCGGCGCTCGATGAAGGCCCGCGCCTCGGTCAAAGCGGATTCCGCGCTGGGGGCGCTCTTTCAGGTATTGGTGACCCTGATGGTGATCTGGCTGGTGTCTATCCCCGCCGCCACGGGCCTGGGGGGACAGTTGGCGGCGGGGATTCAGGGCTCGCGGATCTTAGGCGCGGTGGATCGCGCGGTACCGGATTCCGCCGCGCAGCTGCCGGCCAAGATCTCCGCGTTGCTTTCCGATACCGGCCTGCCTCCGCTGATCTCCCCCTTCGGCCAGGGGGCCTCCCCGGAGGTGGCGGCGCCGAGGATCGAGGTGGAAAATACCGCTCTGGTGGAGCAATTGCGGCCCAGCGTGATTCACGTGATGGGCGAGGCCCCCGAGTGCCGCCGCCGACTCATGGGCTCGGGCTTCGTGGCCGCCGAGGACTACGTGATAACGAACGCGCACGTGGTGGCGGGCACGCAGAGCGTGCGGCTTGATACCACCCTGGGGGTGCGGGACGCGAACGTGGTGTTCTACGACCCCGAGGTGGACATTGCGGTGCTGCACAGCCCCGGGCTGGGGATCGCGCCCCTGGCCTGGGCTGATTACACGGCGGAGACGGGCCAAGACGCCATCGTGATGGGCTTCCCAGAGTCCGGCCCCTTCGAGGCGGCCCCGGCCAGGGTGCGCGAGGCGCTGACCATCGCGGGGCCGGATATTTATGCCTCGGGGCGCTTTGAGCGCGAGGCCTATACCCTGCGGGGCTCCGTGCGCGAGGGCAACTCCGGCGGGCCGCTCTTTGACGAGGCGGGCCAGGTGCTCGGGGTGATCTTTGGTGCCTCGGTGGATCAATCGGATACCGGCTACGCGTTGACGGCCAACGAGGTTCGTGAGCGAGTGGGTGACCTGGGGGCGTTGCGGCAGCCGGTGGGCACGGGGGCGTGCGTGGCGCGGTGAACCCCGCCCCCTACCGCCTGGGGTCCTCGGCGTGCCCGGTGATGCCCGCGCCCCGAAGAAAGTCCCCGATGACCGCCGCGAATGCCTCGGGGGCCTCCACGCTGGGCAGGTTTTTGGTGCCCGTGAGGTGGCTGCGGCGGGCGGGTTTCTTAGCCTGCGTCTTATCTCGTGTGCTGCTCCCCGGGCCGCCTTCCGGGCCGCGCTGCGCACCGTTTTCCACGCTGTTCTTTGTGCCGAGGGGCCGTCCGGGCAACTCGGGTGGGCTCAACCGTGCGGTGGCGCGCCGCGCCAGGTGTGTCCACATGGGTTTGGGCGGGGCGAGCATGAGGGTGGGTGCGGTGATTTTCAGCCCAAACCACTTGGTAGGAATGGTGGAGGTGAGTAGCCGGTTGTTGCGGCGTCGCGCGGCGAGGGTGGAGCCGATGCGCCGCGCGGTGAGCCGCAGCCGCAGGGCTTCCTCGTAGCGGGGGGTGTGGTGGAAGGAGGCGTCGGTGGTGCGGCGGAGTTGCCAGCGGAAGAAGGAGTCTCGGTGCAGGAGCCAGCGCAGGGGGAGGCGGCTGAGGGCTCGGCGCAGCAGGGTGGTGGTGTGTAACCAGGGGCGGCTGGCGGTGGCGCGACGAAGATCCACGGGGTGCGCGGCACACACGGAGACGAGCGCGTCTACCTGGTGGGGTGCGGCCGCCGCGGTACACCAGGCGATGGTGCCGCCGGTATCGGTACCCACGAGGGCAGCCGAGGTGTGCCCGAGCGCGCGGATGAGTCCGGTGACGTCCCCCACGGCGGAGCGAATGTCATAGCCGAAGCCCGTGGGGGGTTTATCGGACATTCCGTAGCCGCGCATGTCTACGGCGGCCACGTGAAATCCCTGAGCGGCCAGGGGGGCGATCACGTCCTTGTAGTCGAACCAGCCGCCAAAGCTGCCGTGGAGCAGGAGTATGAGGGGGTTTTTGGCCGAGCCGGCCTGGGCCACGTGGAGGCGGATCCCGCGGGTGTAGATGAGGTCATGGCGAAACGGGCCGTCGAGGCGCACGACGCTGGGGGAAAGCGGGAGTTCTGCGGTCATGAGCACTCCTTGTGGTGGGCGTACGGCGGGCGTGGGAAACCTCCCGGCGCGATCGTGTGCGCGGCGGGAGGCGGGAGGAGGAGCGGTGGGGGGAGGCTAGCTGTAGAGTCCTCGATCCTTGGCTTCTAGCTTCTTTTGGGCGGAGCCGGGGACGAGGTTTTTGAGTTCGGTCACGGACTCGATGGTCTTTTGGGGTGCACCGAGGCTCTTGACCTTCTTCACGCCCACGAGGGCGAGCAGCCCGGCGGTGAGGAGCATCACCAGAAAGACGATGAGCAGGGAGGCCCAGGCGGGAAGCCAGAGGCTGAGCAAGGCCGCTACGAACATGAAAAAGAAGAAGGTGCTGTAGAGCGCGATGGTGCCGGCGGCGCCGAAGAGGCCGCCGCCGATGGCGCCCTTTTTCACCTCGGCGGTGAGTTCGGTTTTGGCTAGCTCCAGTTCGGCGCGGAAGAGGCTGGACATCTGCGAGGTGGCGTTGCTGACCAGGGTGCCGATGGACTCTTGCCCGGTGGAGGCATCGACGTCGCTCAGCGGAATAGACTTCACCTGCGGTGTGAAATCACTCGGGCCGTCGGTAAAAAAGCCGTCCTTGTTGCTCACGTTATTCCTCCCAGGAGCGGGGTCGTCATTATTCTTCGCTTCTACATAGTGTAGACGGTACTGTTCACGCCTACCCTACCGCGTTCTCCAGGGGTTCTATAGGCTGGGAGCCATGCTTGATGGGCTGCGCCGCCTCGGGGGCGTCGATACGCTCGCGCGGCAGGCCGCCGCGGACATCGCCGCCGTGCATCGTCGCCCCGTGAATCTTCGCCGTTACCAGGTGACCTCTGCGGAATCCGTGCTGCGGGGAGCGCGCAGCACCATGCTTATCGACGCCCTCCCTTCCGCCGCGTCCGTGCGAACCTCGCTGGAGGTGGGGGGTTATGGCCTCCTCGCGCCGGGCCGTATGGATGCCACGGTGCGTACCTGGGCCCGCGCGCCCTTGCAGGTGATCGCCCGGCTTGACGTGTTGTTTGGCGGGTCGGGCGTGCCGGGTGAGGGGTCGGCGGCGCGCCTGCGGGAGGTCGGTGCGCTGGTGGTGGGGGCGGCCGATGATGCCTTGGTGCCGCAGGTGGTGCACGCGGAGATCGCCGCGCGAGAGATGTTTGGGCCGCGCAGCGGCGCGGTGGCGCGGGTGGCTGCGCGGGTAGCGGCGGTGTCTAGTGGTTTTGATCCACGAGGGTTGGCGGTGCCGGAGCCGTATTTGCACCGGCACCGCCGCGAATATCGGCGGGCGCTCGCAGGGTATGCCTCTGATTCTGCCTCGGTGGGTGAGGTGGCGGGCTTGGTGGAGTTGCTGTTGAGGTCCTGGATCGATGGGGCTCGGGAGGCGGAGTCCATCGCGGCTTCACTATGAGTTGGGTCACTTTTAGGGGGCTGTCTTGCCATTACTTTTTGGCTATGGCATACTCGCCTGTGCAAGGCCCCGATATACTGTGTGGCCTGCCCCGGTCCGCCCCCCGAGACCGGGTTACTTGACGGCCCGCGCACACCCCCCCGAGGCGCGGGCCGTCCCTTATGTCTGGGGTTAGTTTTCCCTTTACCACATTGCGGGTGCGCTGGCCCGTGGGTTATCCACAGTTTTTGGTGGCACGTCAGCACAATGGCCGGGTTATCCACAGCCCCGCGATGAATGCCCCCACCCCTTCCCACCGCGCAGCACACTGAAGGCATGAAGCCTTCTTCCTTTTTCATTCTCCTCATCGCGCTGCGCCCTGCGCTGCATTCCGAGGCCCTGCACATCGCCGTGGCCAGTGGAATGAAGGTGATTGATACCACCGATCCCGCAGAGATCATCCGCTATTACCCGCGCGCCGGGGCCATCCTCGTGGAGGAGGAGGCGCGCTCCCTTTTGCCGCCCCCGCCGCCGCGTGGGGCCCGCCGATCTACCTCGTGGTGGGTGATCCCGGCCCGGTGCCGCATCACGCTGTGGTGGCGTGCCATGCCGATCGCGGCTTTGTCATTCCCGCCCAGGCCACCGATCTCCTTCGAGCGCTGGGTGAGGCTACCCGTGCGGGAAACACCCAGGACTCCTCGCGGGGCCGGGTGGTGGGCATTCTCGGCGTGGTGGGCGGGGCCGGAGCCTCGACGCTGGCTCTGGCGGTGGCGCGGGAGGGGGCGCGCCACCAGCGCACGGTGCTCATTGACGCGGTGGATCACTCCGGTGGCCTCGATCTTTTGGCGGGCTGCGAGGATACCCCCGGGGCGCGCTGGCCTGATCTGCATGTGGCGGAGGGGACGCTGGCCGCCGAGGACGTGGTGGCGGCGCTTCCGCGCCAAGGAGAGGTAGCGGTGCTTTCCGCCGCGCGGGGCCAGGTGGACGAGGGCTATCGCCTGGCAGAGGAGGAATTGCGGGGAGCCGTGGATACCCTGCGGCGCGGAGGATACCCGGTGGTGCTGGATATAGCCGGCACGGGAGATCTGGGCCTTGCTGGGGCGGAGGTATGTGATGAAGTGGTGCTCCTGTGCTGCGCCGAGGTGCGTGCCGGTGCGCGGTTGGCGGGTCTGGCCGCCCGGCTACGAGCACGGGGTATCGCGGCGAGCGTGGTGCTGCGTCATCGCGGTTGGTCGGGCCTTGATGCCCAAGATATTCAGCGGTTAAGCGGGCTTCACGTGGTGGCGGAGCTGCCCACCATCGCGGGCTTGGCCAAGGCCGCCGAGTTGGGTGGAATACCCGCTCGCCTTCCCCGCGCAGTGCGCGGCGTGGCTGAGGCGGTGTGGCGATGATGGCGCATGAGGCCGTGGTGGAGCGCGTGCAGCGGCGTTTAGCCGGGCAGTCTCGCGCGGCCACCGCCGCGGAGATCGCCGCTGTAGTTCGGGAAGAGGCCGGGGCGATTAGCGATGTTGATGTACTGACCATCCTGCGCCGCCTGCGTGATGATTCCGTGGGGGTGGGCGCCCTGGAGCCGGTGTTGGCGCTGCCGGGCGTGACGGACGTGCTGGTCAATGGCCCGGATCAGGTGTGGTTTGACCGAGGCCGTGGGGTGGAGCGCGCCGAGGTGCGTTTCCCCGATGCATCCGCCGTGCGCCGCCTAGCCACCCGGCTGGCGGTATCGGCGGGCGCGCGCCTCGATGATGCCCAACCCTTTGCTGATGGCCGTCTTAGCCGAGAGGACGGCACGAGTATCCGCTTCCACGCGGTGCTGAACCCGCCCTCGGAATCGGGAACGTGTCTGAGCCTGCGGGTGCTGCGCCAGGCCACGCTGAGCATGGAAGAGCTGGTCCGCTTAGAGGCGATGCCGCCAGCGGTGGCGGATTTTCTGCGCGAGATGACGCGCCAACGGTGCTCGTACCTCATCGTGGGTGGCACGGGGACGGGGAAAACCACGCTGCTATCCGCGCTCTTGGCGCAGGTGCCCGATACCGAGCGGCTCTTGTGCATCCAGGACACCGCAGAACTGGCCCCATCCCACCCCCACGTGGTGAACCTGGTGGCGCGCCGGGCCAACGTAGAAGGGCGGGGAGCGATCACGCTCTCCGAACTCGTGCGGCAAGGCCTGCGCATGCGGCCGGATCGGATCGTGGTGGGGGAGATCCGTGGCGCGGAGATCGTGGATCTTTTCTCCACGCTCAATACCGGCCACGAGGGCGGCGCGGGCACGCTGCACGCGCATTCCCTCGCGGAGGTATCCGCCAGGATCGAAGCGCTGGCGGCCCTGGGCGGCCTGGGACGTCAGGCGGCGCACAGCCAGTGGGCTGCGGCGGTGAGGGTCATATTGGTGATGCGCAGGCTGAGAAACGGAAGGCGGGTATTAGCGCAGATCGGAGTAGGGGAACGCACAGACTCCGGGCTGGTTCACGTGCGAGAGGCCTGGCGGATGGGGCAGGACGCCTCCTGCCTCGCAGCGGTGGGGGCATGGGAATGATGAGCCTGGTGGGGTGCTGCGCGGGACTCGTGGCCCTGCTGCCAGCGCGACCGGGAACCCGGCTGGGAGAGCTTGTGCGCCGAGGCTATCGACGCCCACGGCACGCCTGGTGGGTGCCGATGATACTGGTGGCTGCAGCCACGGCGACGGCGATGCCGCCAAGCGTGGTGGTCTCTGCCGGCATCGTGACAGCAACGGCGTGGATCATGGCGCGCTCCATCGTGGAGCGGCGCCGCCGAGAACGCCAGCGTCACCAACTAGCCACCGTGCTCAACCTCGTGGCCCACCACTTGCGTAGCGGCGGAGAGCCCGCGACCGCGCTGCGCGGCGCGATGGAGCGGCACCATAACCTCGACGGAGAACTCAAGGAGCGGTTGCTTCTGCTTTCTTCCGGCTTTTACGGTGCCGACAGTGCCGCCACCTCGATGCCGGAGGTACGCACCGTGGCGAGGGTATGGGAGGCGGCCGAGCACCACGGGATCGCGCTGGCTCCGCTGCTGAGCAGGGTTCATTCCACGCTGGAAAAGGAATTGCGGCACGGCGCGGCCACCCGCGCCCGCCTGATGGGGCCGCAGTCCACCGCCGTGGTACTGACCTTTCTGCCGCTTGCCGGTGTGGCCCTGGGCTCGATGATGGGCGCCGATCCCCTCGGCCTGCTCCTCGGTGGTGGCTTGGGCGGAATGCTGCTCATGGCGGGGATAACCCTGATCGCCGCCGGGGCCTTGTGGTCTCACGCGCTCCTAGAACGAGCAGGAGGGAACCGATGATGCCCCTCATGATGATCGTATTAGCGCTGATGATTGCCCCCGTGGGTGTGCGGAATCGTCGGCTTCACAGGGAACGCAGTGCCACCCGCCCCCGCGACGGGCCAGCAGGCGGAGCCCTCCGCCGAATCGCCGTGTGGGCGAACACCCGGCTTCGCCGGGGTAAGGAGGAGGCCGCACCGGGCGTGGCGGCAGACATTGATCTCTATGCCGCGTGCCTGAGCGCGGGGTTGGGGCCGGTGATCGCGGCCAAGGTGGTTTCTACCTGTAGTACCTCTTCGGTGCGCGATACCTGGTGCATGATCGCCTCCCTGCTTGCCATCGGGGTATCTCCGGAGCGGGCTTGGGCCGAGGCACAGACCATACCCGGGCTGCGGGAAGTGGCGCAGTTGGTGTGCCATTCCCATCACAGCGGTGCGAGGTTCGCCCAGGCCGCCGCCGAGGTGGCCGAGGGGGTGCGCCACGCCGCCGAGGATCGCGCCACGGCCACGGCCGAACGCGCTGGGGTACTCATCGCCATGCCGCTGACCCTGTGCTTCCTCCCGGCCTTCTTTCTCCTGGGGCTTGCCCCCGTGGTGATCGGTGTGGCACACAACGTCTTTTAAAAGCAACGCATCATGTTCGGAAAGGAATACATCATGAACCGTTTGACCGAGGTTGTGCTTCGGGCACTACACGCAGCCGCGCAGCGCGCGGTGCGGGAAACAATCAGGCTCGGCCGCGATAACCAAGGCCTGAGCACCATCGAATACGCCATGGGCACCCTTGCCGCTGCGGCCCTGGCGGCCGTGCTGTACATGGTGGTCAACAGCTCGGCGGTGACGGACGCGATCCAGGGAATTATCACCGATGCGCTCAACAACACCCCGGGCTAACGAGCCGCACCGTGCGTACCTCATGGACCTGAGGGGTCCGTGACGGTGGAGGCCGCCGTGGCGATCAGCGCGTTGATCGCGGTGTTTGCCGCGCTCGGAGCGGGCCTGATGACGCTCGCGGCGCAGGTATCGGCCATCGACACCGCTGGTGCGGCGGCGCGGCACTACGCCATCTCAGGCGAACACCTCGTGCCGGAACGCGGCAGCGTGACCCTCTCGGAGAAAGACGGCAAGGTGATCGCCGCCGCCGAGATTCCTGCTCCTCTTGGCACCATGAGCGCCCGGGCGACCTATCCCCTTGAAGCAGCCGGGGAAACACGGGAGCAGTGATGAGAAACAAACGATCGGTGGCGTGGGGTGGAAAGGAGGGATACGCCACTGTGGTGGGGGCAGTGCTATGCGCGGCCCTGGTGGGGTGCGCGGTAC
This sequence comes from Corynebacterium oculi, assembly GCF_001412105.1. Taxonomy (GTDB): domain Bacteria; phylum Actinomycetota; class Actinomycetes; order Mycobacteriales; family Mycobacteriaceae; genus Corynebacterium; species Corynebacterium oculi. The sequence goes on along the minus strand of NZ_LKST01000002.1, from coordinate 457,758 downwards.
TGGTGGTGACGCTCGCAGGGGGCGTGATCGCCCAGCACCGTGCGCAGGTGGCGGCGGATATGGCCGCTATTGCGAGGGCACAAACCCTGTGGCGCGGGGAGGACTCCTGCCGGGCCGCCGAGGAAACGGCACGAGACAACAGCGCGGAGATGATCCGATGCCAGGAGGAAGGAGTGGACGTGATCGTGGCGGTGCGGATTCGGGGGCGAGAGGCGGCGTCGCGGGCAGGGGTGGTGTGAATGGGTGACTCGTTGCGGGGCTAAAGGTGGGGTCCCGCGCTATACTTTCAAAGAGATGGTACGGCTGTGCGATTACTTCCCTCGGCCTTTAAGCATGGGCTTGGCTGAGAAAATTCTATGTACCTAGAACTTCAGAGAGGGGATCCGGTTAAGGTATTTGTTATCGGAATAGATTGAGGTTTCCTATCCCCTCGATGCGGGTGGGAGGATGGTGGTATTCCATGCAATGCCTGCAAGTGGGGCGGCCTATGGAAGGCTGAAGCGTAAGAAAAGGAGGGGATGATGTTTGTCTACACAGATGAGCAATTGATGGATATGGCGGATCGGTATTCTAATGGAATCCCCCCGGAAGAGTACTCCGGAAATGGGATATTTGGCCCTGCGGCATGGGTGCTAGATGTTTTTACTTTTGAAGAGTTAAGTTACCTGGCCAATTATATGCACGGGGTGGGTGTTGAGGATGCTGGGCAATATAAAGAGTGTGGTGGCATGGTAGAAAAAAGAGACCATTCAAGAGCAAGAAACTTGACATCGGAAGAAATCGCCCGCAAGCTCCGCGATCATGCCGCAGCGGAGGGGGTAACGGAATTACAGATCATCCAGGCGGCCCTGGAGGCCTACCTTGCTGACCGAGAGGTTCGAGTTCACAAGAGCTAAGCCTCACGAGCGTCTCCAGCAGCCGCACCGCTCCGGCTTTGCTCAGCGGCTGGTTGCCGTTGCCGCACTTGGGGGATTGCACGCAGGAGGGGCAACCCTCCTCGCAGGCGCAGGAACGCACCGCGTCATGGGTGGCCTTGATCCAGGTGGGGAAGTGTTTGAAGCCGCAGTCGGCAAATCCGGCCCCGCCGGGGTGGCCATCGTACACGAACACGGTGGGCAGCGCGGTATCGGGGTGATCGGTGGTGGAAAGGCCGCCGATGTCCCAACGGTCACAGGTGGCCAGCAGGGGAAGCATACCGATGGCGGCGTGTTCGGCGGCGTGGAGAGCCCCGGGCCACTGCGCCGGGGGCAGGCCGATCCCTTCTAAAAAGTCAGGGGTAAGGGTGTAGGCCACGGCGCGAGTGCGCAGGGTGTGGGTGGGCATGTCCAAGGCAACGGTGTCCATGAGGGTGCCGTCGGGGCGTCGTACCACATAGCCGATCACCTGGCGCGATACCTCTACGTCTATGCTGCGCAGGTGGACGCCGGGGACGAGGGGACGCGGAGGGAGGGCGTCGCCAAGCACCCGTACCGCGGTGGTGCTGCGGGCGAAGGTCGTGTAATCGACCTCGGTGGGGCGCACGAGGGCTACGGCGTCATCGAGGTCGAGGGCATCGACGATGTAGGATTCGCCCTGGTGGAGGTAGATCGCTCCAGGGTGCACCTGGGCGGGGGCGCGGGTGGCGTCGATAGTGCCCAGCAGGCGGCCGTCGCTGGTATCGGCGATGAGAACGTCGCCGCTGGTATTGCCGCGTAACCCGAGCGCGCCGTGGGCGGTGGTGGTCTCATCCCCCACGGCGAACCAGCCGCGTGGGCGCCGGCGCAGGAGCCCGTGGGCGGTCAGATCGTCGATCACCTCGGCGGCGGCAAAGTCCTCCACGTCTTGAGGGGTTAGGGGTAGTTCCACGGCGGCGCAATAGAGGTGTTCGCGCAGGACATGCGGGTTGTGGGGATCAAACACCGCGCGTTCGAGGGGGCGCTGCAAGAGCGCGGCTGGGTGGTGGACGAGGTAGGTATCCAGGGGATCATCGCGCGCCACGAGGACCACCAGGGAATCCTGCCCACGCCGCCCCGCGCGCCCGGCCTGCTGCCACAGGGAAGCCACCGTGCCCGGAAACCCGGCGGTGACCACGGCGTCCAGCCCGCCCACGTCGATACCAAGCTCCAGGGCGTTGGTGGTGGCCACGCCCACAAGCTCCCCGGAATCGAGTTGTCGTTCCACCTCGCGGCGATCCTCTGCCAGGTAGCCCGCGCGGTAGGAACGCACCTGCCGTGCGGCCAGCGGCTTACCCATGACCGCGAGGTCCTCCGCGGCGAGCATCGCCGTGGCCTCGGCGGAGCGCCGGGAACGCACAAAGGTCAGAGTTCGTGCGCCCTGGGCCACGAGCGCCGCCATAAGCCCGGCGGCCTCCGAGGCTGCGGAACGACGCACCGGTGCGGCCTGCTCCCCCTCGTGGCCGGGGAGAAACCCCGGCTCCCACAGCACCACCGTGCGTGCCCCGGCGGGGGAGGCGTCATCAGCGATGGCCCGCACCCCGAGGCCGGTGAGCAGGGAGGCGTGCTCGGCGGGATCGGCGGAGGTGGCGGAGGCCAGGATGAATGTGGGATTGGAGCCATAATGGGCTGCCAGGCGGCGCAACCTGCGCAACACCAGCGAGACGTGCGCCCCGAACACGCCCCGGTACATGTGGGATTCGTCCACGATCACGTAGCGCAGCCGCCGCCATAGGCGCGCCCAGCGGGGATGATGTGCGAGCATCGAGGAATGCACCATATCCGGGTTGCTGAGAACAAAGCGGGACTGCTCGCGGATACCCGCGCGAGCCTCGGCGGGGGTATCGCCGTCATACGGCGCGGGATGCACCCCGCGCAGCGGGCCCACCGCGCGGCATAGGCGGCGCAGTTGCCGGAGCTGATCGGATCCCAACGCTTTGGTGGGGGTGAGATACAGGGCGCACGCGGTGGGATCCCGCGCCAGATCCGTGAGCACCGGAAGCAGATACCCCAGGGACTTCCCGGAGGAAGTGCCGGTGGCCATGATCGCGTGCTGCCCCGCGTGCGCGGCCTCGGCAGCCTCCGCCTGGTGCGCATACAGGCGAGCAATGCCGTGCCCCTCTAAGTGCTCGCGCAACTCCGGCAACACCCACTGCGGCCAGGGGGCGTAGTGCGCCGGGCGCGCTGGAATGGTGGAGCAGTGCGTGCACTGCGATTCCGGGAACCGGGCACGCAGCGCGCCGAGGAGTTCTTCTCCCCGTGGCGGAGGTAGTGGCATGGGCGTGTTTTACCCCCTTTTGAGGTTAATCGGAGCGTGTGTGGCCTGGGATTTTCCCGAGATAGACTTTCGATACTATCGCGCAGGCGTAAAACATGACACACTAAGACAAGGTCGCAGTTTCTGTGCGCAGTGTGTAGGCGCTCGCAGGAGATGAACATGCGGGCGCCCAGGGCCACACCCGGTGCTGGGTAGTTTGATGAGACCCGTTTTCCCGTCGGCGCAACAGCGCGCCGGCACAGAACCAAAAGAAAAGGTTGCAAAAACATGGCACAGGGAACTGTTAAGTGGTTCAATGCCGAGAAGGGCTTTGGCTTCATCGCCCCCGAGGACGGCTCCGCCGACGTATTCGTCCACTACTCCGAGATCCAGGGCAACGGCTTCCGCACCCTGGAGGAGAACCAGCGCGTGGAGTTCGAGATCGGCGAGGGCGCCAAGGGCCCCCAGGCTCAGCAGGTGCGCGCCCTCTAAGGCTCCACGGCTCAGGGCCGCAGGTTGGGTACGCCCGCCGGCGGCCCTTTTCTTATGCTTATCGACGGGGGATTCTGTGATATTTGCTGGTGAGCCTTTGGCTTTCGCGCCGAACCAGGTAAGGGAATCCCAGCGAATCTATGTGGGGTGCCTCCGATCATCAAGAACTGCGGAGGTGGAGCGGGGTATTTAAGTATTTATTCTTTGCCGCTTTCTGGTGAGACTCCGAACCGAGTGGGGTATTACCTCATTTCTGCGGCGTAGTGGTAAAGCCTTATGATTTGTGGCTAACCCTACCCCTCACGCCCGGGAAACCCCCGAGCGCACCTCGGAGTAATCGCTAAAGCGGGCCTGAACCTTATCAATGGCCACGCCCACCAGCGCCCCCAGCGTGAGCCCCAGCGCCAGGCCCACCAGGGGATAATCCTGCACCACGTAGCCGCCCAGGTAGCCCACAAATCCCGCTTGGACGGCCCAGATGATGACGCCGATGGTGTCAAAGAAGAAGAACTTGCGCCACGGGTAGCGCATGGAGCCCAGGGAGAGCGTGAGCACCAGGCGGCCCCAGGGGATGAAGCGGGCGATGATGATGGTGAATCCGGCGCGTTTTTTCATGTTGGCCGATACCCAGCGCATGGAGGCCGCGAGTTTGCTCTTGGGTGGGGCGGAGCGGATGAATTGCACGAAGCGGGTGCCCAGCAGGTAGCACACGTTATCGCCGATCATGGCAAATACGATGCCCACGGTGATGATGCCCCAGATATTGGGGCTGCCGGTGCTGCCTGACCATGCCCCGGCCATGGTGAGAATGGATTCGCTGGGGAAGAAGGGTATGAGGCAGTCCAGGAATACCATTGAGGCGGTGAGGGGGTAGAACCATGCGGAGGCCATGAAGAGTTCTATCCATGCCTCGATCTGGTGTGTCATTCACCACCTCCGGGAGTAGTTGCCGGGAAACCGTCACCACCGAGCCCCGTACAGGGGGCGCTCGTTATAGGTGGAGTCTAGTAGGTTTTGGGTCACGGTACCTGGCAGCGCTTGTGCGAGGTGGGGAGGGTGCTGAGAGGGCGTATACTTGTTTACATGGGTGTGGTTATTTCTCTGCGGGTTGATGAACAGCAAAAGTCACGGTTAGATGCGCTGGCCCAGTCCACTGGAAGGCCAGCGTCTTTTTATATCCGGGAGGCAGTGGATCGGTACCTTGATGAGCAGGAGTATGTCTATGGCCTAGAGGCTGAGGCTGAGGCGATCCGTCGTGGTGAGGTAGAGACGGTTTCCTTGGAGCAGCTTGAGGTGGAGTGTGGCCTGGAGGGTTGAGTTTAGCCCTAAGGCGGCCAGGGCCTTCCGTAAGCTCGATAAGCCTGTGCAGGTTCGGATACGTGATTTTCTGCGTGGGGTAGAAACCTTGAGCGATCCCCGTGCGCGAGGGAAAGCATTGGTGGCTGGACGCGCTGGTCTGTAGAGGTGGCGGGTAGGGGATTATCGCCTTGTTGCGGACATCCTGGATCACAAGGTGGTCATTGTGGTGGTGGAAGTTGGGCATCGGTCAAGCGTCTACTGAGATTAGTCCCCATCCCCGCGCGTAACCGCACCATTAAATACTGTGGGCGGTGGCTGTGTACGGTGTACGTGTAGTAGTTATTCGTTGCGCGAGGGAAGGGATGTACTCCCGTGGCAGGTACTGAGGGGCCGGGCGTGAAGCGCTTGGTCATTGTGGAATCGGCAACTAAGGCGAAGAAGATTCAGCCTTATCTGGGCGATGATTACATCGTTGAGGCGTCGGTGGGCCATATCCGTGACCTGCCTCGGGGTGCTGCGGATGTTCCTGCCAAGTATAAGAAGGAGCCGTGGGCGCGTTTGGGGGTGGACACGGAGCATGGTTTTCGGCCGCTGTACGTGGTGAGCGCGGATAAGAAAAAGAAGGTGGCGGATCTGAAGGCCAAGCTCAAGCTCGTGGATGAGCTTTTGTTGGCCACGGACCCTGACCGCGAGGGGGAGGCTATCGCGTGGCACCTGTTGGAGGTGCTTAAACCTAAGGTTCCGGTGCGGCGCATGGTGTTTAATGAGATCACCAAGTCCGCGATTCTCGCGGCGGCGGAGAATACCCGCGATCTGGACGATAATTTGGTGGATGCGCAGGAGACGCGCCGTATTCTTGATCGCCTGTACGGCTATGAGGTTTCTCCGGTGTTGTGGAAGAAGGTCATGCCGAGGTTGTCGGCGGGCCGGGTGCAGTCTGTGGCCACGCGGGTGATTGTGGAGCGCGAGCGCGAGCGCATGGCTTTTACCTCGGCGGAGTATTGGGATGTGGCGGCCACGATGGATACCGGCGTGGCGCAGTCTGATCCCGATAACCCGCGCGAGTTTGTGGCGCGTTTGTCGCGTTTGGGTGGCAAAAAGGTGGCGCAGGGGCGTGATTTTAATGATGCTGGTGAGTTGAAGGGTTCCGCGAAGTCGGGGCTGGTGGTCGTCGATAAGCGGCGCGCCGAGGCCCTGGCTGCGGAACTTTCTGGGGCCACCGCGCGCGTGACGGACGTGGAGGAGAAGCCTTATACGCGCCGCCCGTATGCGCCCTTTATGACCTCCACGTTGCAGCAGGAGGCCGGGCGTAAGTTGCATTACACCTCGGAGCGCACCATGCGCATTGCGCAGCGGTTGTATGAAAACGGCTTTATTACGTATATGCGTACGGATTCTACGTCGCTGTCCGCGCAGGGTATGCAGGCGGCGCGGGAGCAGGCCCGGGAATTGTATGGGGAGAGTTTTGTGGCTTCTTCCCCGCGCCGTTATGACCGCAAGGTGAAGAATTCCCAGGAGGCGCACGAGGCGATCCGCCCCGCCGGCGAGCGCTTTGCCACCCCCGGCCAGTTGCATGGCCGGTTGGACGCGGAGGAGTACAAGCTCTATGAGCTAATTTGGCAGCGCACCGTGGCCTCGCAGATGGCGGACGCGAAGGGGACGTCGCTGAAGGTAACGCTGCTTATCGACGCCCCCACGGAGCAGGCGGAGTTCGCCGCCACGGGGCGCACCATCACGTTCCCGGGTTTCCTGCGGGCTTATGTGGAGAGCACCCAGCTTGCCGACGGTCGCGACGTGGCCGATAACGCCGAGCGACGCCTCCCACGCCTCACCGAGGGCGATTCCCTCACCGCGGCAAAGCTCAGCGCGGACGGGCACGCCACGAACCCTCCGGCTCGGTACACCGAGGCTAGTTTGGTGAAAAAGATGGAGGAATTGGGCATTGGTCGCCCGTCCACGTATGCCTCCATTATTAAGACCATTCAGGATCGCGGTTATGTGATGGTGCGCGGTAACGCGCTGGTGCCCAACTGGGTGGCGTTTGCCGTGGTGGGGTTGCTGGAAAATAATTTTTCCGCCCTGGTGGACTATGATTTCACCTCTTCCATGGAGGACAAACTCGACGATATTGCCACCGGCTCCGAACATGGTGTGGATTGGCTCACGAGTTTTTACTTTGGCAACCTTGAGGCGGATCAGGATATCGCGGATGCCATTGCGCGCCGCGGCGGCCTAAAAACCCTGGTGGGGGAGAACCTTGAGCATATCGACGCCCGCCAGGTGAACTCCCTGCACCTATGTAACGATGCCGAGGGGCGTCCTATTTATGTGCGGGTGGGACGCTACGGCCCCTACATTGAGCGACAGGTGGGCACCACCGCCGAGGGGGAGCCCGAGTATCAGCGGGCCAACCTCTCCGTGGATACCACTCCGGAGGAGCTGACCCTGGAGATGGCGGAAAAGCTCTTTGCTACCCCGCAGGGTGGGCGGGAACTAGGCGTTAACCCCGCCAACGGGCGCGTCATCGTGGCCAAGGAGGGGCGCTATGGCCCTTATGTGACCGAGCAACTCCGGGAGGACGAGCAGGAGCACGCCGAGGCCGAAGCGGAGAAGATCGTGGCCGCCGAGCGCGCCGAGGAGGATCGGCAGCGCGCCGAGGAGGGCAAGCGGGCGAAGAACTGGGAGACCAAAACCGCCGCCAAGCAGAAGGAAAAGCGCATAGCGGCCCTGGTGGAGGAGTCCCTGAAACCGGCCACGGCCTCACTCTTTTCCTCCATGGAACCCGGTACAGTGACGTTAGAACAAGCGCTCCAGCTGCTTTCCCTCCCGCGTGAGGTGGGCGTAGACCCCGCCGATGGGGAGGTGATTACGGCGCAAAATGGCCGGTATGGGCCTTATCTCAAGAAGGGGTCTGATTCCCGCTCCCTGGCGAGCGAGGCCCAGATCTTTAGCGTGACGCTGGACGAGGCGCGGCGCATCTACGCCGAACCCAAGCGCAGGGGCCGTGCCGCGGCCAAGCCGCCGCTGAAGCAACTAGGGGACAATGACGTCTCTGGGCGTCCCATGAGCATCAAGGACGGCCGCTTTGGGCCCTACGTCACGGATGGGCAAACAAACGCCTCTCTGCGCCGAGGAGACACCCCGGAGACCATGACGGACGCGCGTGCCAACGAGCTGCTCTCCGAGCGGCGGGCCAAGGAGGCCACCGCAGCGCCAAGGCCGAGGAAAAAGCGCGCAAAGGTATAGTTCTGCATAAAAAGGTAAATGGCCCTGGGGCGAGCGGAGGACGGGGGAGGCGCCATTTGTTTACCACTCCGTAACTATGGCGTTACCAGGGCTTTATCTCACCTTCCAAAGTTGATGAGAGTGCTCCTGAGAGTATTTTCAGCGGTTGTCTAGACTCTTGAGACTTGCTAAAGTTCAGTATTTCCTGGGTCTAGTGTCTCTTCTGGCGCTGTCCCGCAGAGCTTCAACGGAAAGGAAGGTTCGTTGATGAAGAAGTTCCTAGCAGGAACGCTAGCGGCGGCCATGTGCATGACTGCTGTGCCCGCTGTGGCTAGCGCTTCCGATAATCAAACCAAGATCAGCAAGGCGCAGTGCAAGGCTGCATTCGCCGCCGTGGAGAGCGGCGGCGAGCTGCCCGACCCCAGCCTGCTGCGCCTGGAGCAGTACAACCGGATGGTGGTGACACCCTGGAGGTGTACTACGGCGACACGCAGTTCGGGGCCGCCGTGGACAAGGCCATTGAGAATTGGACTGAGGCCTCCAACGGTGCCATCAAGATCGTGAAGGTGGATCAGCCCACGGAGCACTCCATCGAGATCGTCGATCGGTACTCCGGTAACTTCGGCCAGTTCACCCTGACCCCCTCCCCGCGTCTGTACCTGAGCAAGAACAGGCTCAAGACTGCGGACATGGCCAACCAGGCCTTTGTAGTGGGGCACGAGCTGGGTCACGCCATGGGCCTTTCCCACGGCTGTGATGACACGATCATGCGCGATCTGCGTACCTTCGGAACTTCCTCCCTGGTACCGACCGCCGTGGACGTTGCCGCTGTGCGTCAGGGCAACTTCTAAAGAAGCCTGACGCAGCGTGGTGGTTGCTTTAGGGCAACCACCAAAGTTCTTTTCTATTATTTGTAGATAGGTTTCCCATAAGGAAAAGTATGAAAGTGATGACAAGAGCGGGTAAGGGAGCGATCGGTGTTCTGATCGCCTTCTTTGCCTCGCTTGCCTTAATACTTGGGGTTGTTCAGCCAGCTCCTTCATCGGCCTCTCCAGGCACCGGTGAAGAGGTGGAGATCACCCCTGAAGTTGTTCAATCTGGTACTTTTGCCGCTCTGAAGATCAATGACACGCTGGGTTCCGGCTGGTGTATTGACTTGGGCTTCCCCACGCCCGAGCAGCGGCCGAATCTTTTTAAGGATGCCACGCCTAAGAAGCTTACGCATGTGGCTAAGATCAGCACGGATTACTCTTCGAGGAACATTGAAGAAGTACCGTTTGAGGGGCATCAGCGCGATGCTGCCATTAACGTTCTTAAGAACCTTAAAAAGGCTTACGACGATCAGGACACTGAGTGCGCTGACGTACTGAACGTTGCGCTTCAGCTTATTCTTACCAGCTCGATTGGTCGAGCTGCGGGGGAGATGACCTCGTATTCGCCTGAGATGCTGGCGAAGATTGATTCTGCCCTGAAGGAACTTGCTGGGTATGAACTTTATACGGATCAAGTTGGCCGACAGCTGATTAGAGAAGTTTCTGGTTCGAATATTCCTAAGGCCAAGGATTCCGAGTATATTACGGTTATCGCCCCCGATAACTACGACATTCTGAAGGGCCCCACGAATCAGTCTCAGTGTATCGTTCCCATCGATCAGCCTGGTTTGGATGGCAAGCCGGAGGAGCCGAGCTCGGAGGAGACCACTCCTGCTGAGCCGACGACGCCGGTAACCTCCGAGCGTCCCGCCCCCAAGTCTCCGAAGATCGGCACCTCTGCCGAGTTCGCTGATGATGCGACGGCTGGTGCGACGGTTAATGACACTGTGTCGTATGAGGATTTGGTGCCGGGTAAGCAGTACACCCTGGAGGCGGAGTTGGTGGATAAGGCTGATGCGTCGAAGGTGCTGGGTTCTGGTTCTGCTGAGTTCACGGCGGATGAGTCTGGTAAGGGCTCTGTTGTTGTGCCGATTAAGGTCAATGATGATGTGACGGAGCCTGTTGAGGCTGCGGTGGCGTTTGAGACTTTGAAGTCGGATGATGAGGAGGCTCAGGCGAATAAGGCTGAGGATTTGCCGGAGGGTTCTGTCCCGGAGGTGATTGCTGAGCATAAGGACATCAATGATGAGGCTCAGACGGTTGAGTCTGCTGAGGATCAGCAGGGGAAGATTGAGCTGAAGAAGTACATCGGTACGCAGGAGTTTGCTGGTGAGGAGAAGCCGCAGGATCAGCCGGGTGCTGATGGTGTGGTGGATGCTCAGACGGCTGATTCTGCGTTTGTGGCTAAGACTGCTGGTGATGAGCTCACTGTGACGTTTGCGGTGAAGAATACTGGTGCTCTTGATCTGAAGGATGTGTCTGTTGCTGATGCGTTGATGGAGTCGGATACGGCGGGTATTGAGCCGGGTTCGATTTCTCCGGAGAAGCAGGACATTAAGGTTGGGGAGACGAAGTTCTTTACGGCGAAGATTGCTGCGCCGGAGGCTGGGAAGTTGCATGCTGACCAGGCGAAGGCGGAGGGTACTCCTGTTGACGAGAGCGGTAAGGACGTGCCGTTTGTTGATGAGGATGGTAAGCGTCACGAGCCGGGTGATAAGGTTACGTCGAATGAGGATCCTGCTCATGCGGTGACGCCGGAGCCGGCGAAGTCTGCGGATATTTCGTTGAAGAAGTACATCGGTGCGGAGACGGAGATTGCGTCTGTGGAGGCTGCTGAGGGTCTGAATGATTCTCAGACGGAGGATGCTGCGCATGAGGCGTCGAAGGCTGATGAGGATCTGACTGTTGCTTTCGTGGTGGAGAACACCGGTGAGTTGGATCTGGCTGATGTGACGACTCCGTCGGATGAGGCTATTTTGGCGGCGTTTAAGAACGCTGTTGATGGCTCTGAGGCTGGTATTGATGCTGGTACTCCGCAGGTGACTAATATTCGGGTTGCTGATTTTGCTGGTAATGCGGATAAGCAGAAGTTGCTGAAGCCGGGCGAGAAGGTTGTCTTTGTTGGTGATTTGAAGGCGCCTGCTGCTGGTGATTTGCATGCTGATAAGGCGAAGTCCACGGGTACGCCGGTGGATGAGTCTGGTGAGCCTGTGAAGTATGTGCCGGTGGATGATGAGGGTAAGCCTGTTGAGGCTGAGGCTGGTACGCCGGTGGAGTCGCAGGAGGATCAGGCTCATGCGAAGACCCCGGAAAACGATCTGGAGCCGGAGATTGCTACCTCGGCTTCTGTCGATGAGAACTCCAAGGTTGAGGCATTTGGTTCTGATGAGGACCAGGTTGTCTACGACACCGTGAGGGTGGAGAACCCTCGTTGAGGGTGCCGCCTACACGCTTGATGCGCAGCTGATGAAGAAGTCTGATGCTTCTGAGATCAAGGGCGCTTCCGCGACCAAGGAGTTCACGGCTTCCGAGTCTGATCTGTCTGCCTTCGTGAAGAACGAGGATGGCTCTGTTTCTGGTGAGGTTGTTGTGGAGATTCCGCTGCCGGCTGGTTCGCTGACCGGTGGGGATTCTCCGGTGGCCTTTGAGGAGCTGACCTCGATGGTGGTGGATGCTAAGGGTAATGAGACCCCGGATGCGTCTGCTCCGAATGCGATTGCTGAGCACAAGGACATCGAGGATGCCGCTCAGACGGTGACCTACGAGGCGCCCCAGGGTGAGCCGAAGTTGGAGTTGAAGAAGTACATCAATGACAACGACGCTCAGGATTGGGATGCTGCTGAGGAGTTGGAGCCGGGTGAGAAGGCTACGGTGAAGTTCGTGGTCACCAACACCGGTGAGGTGGATCTGTTTAACATCACGCTGTTGGATGAGACGGTTGAGGGTGTTGGCGAGGTGGAGAACATCACGCCGAAGCAGATTGATCGGTTGAATGTTGGTGAGTCTGCTGAGTTCACTGGTGAGCTGACGTTGCCGGAGGCGAACCAGGAGCACAAGGATGTTGCTAAGGCTGAGGGTGTTCCGCCGAGCCCGGAGAATCCGGATGAGCCTGGTGTGGATGAGCCGAAGGTTCCGTCTAATGAGGACCCGGCCCACGCTAAGACCCCGAAGCCGGAGGACAAGCCCGAGCCTGGCGAGCCCAAGCTTGAGCTGAAGAAGTACATCAACGGTGATGATTCGCAGACTGCGGAGAAGGCCGTGGAGGCTTCCAACGCTGGTGAAGAGCTCGAGGTTACCTTCGTGGTGAAGAACGTTGGCGGCGTGGACGTCTTCAACGTCACGGTGGAGGACAGCCTGCTGGATTCCGATGAGTCCGGCGTGAAGGTTGAGGACCCGAAGCCCGCCACGGATGCTGACGCCAAGAAGGCTGAGCGCCTGAAGCCGGGCGAGGAAGTGACCTTCGCGGGCACGATCCCCGCTCCGGAGGCCGGCAAGCTGCATGCTGATCAGGCGAAGGCCAAGGGTGTGGCTCCGAACCCGGAGAACCCGGATGAGCCTGGCGATACCCCGGTGGAGTCCAACGAGGATCCCGCCCACGCCAAGACCCCGAAGCCTGGCGAGGAGCCGGAGAAGACCACCGAGCCTGCTAAGCCGGGCAAGGAGGTTGCCCCCAAGCCCAAGCCGGGTGAGCCGGAGCCGAAGATCACCACGGACGCAGCGATCGAGGGCAATGGTCCTCTGGTTGCCGGCGCCACGGTGGTGGACACGGTGAGCTTCACCGGCCTGGTCAAGGGCAAGAAGTACGAGCTGGAGGCGGCGCTGATGTGCAAGGCTTCCGGTGAGTCCACGGGTGCCACGGCCAAGGTGGCGTTCGTGCCGCAGGTTGCGGACGGTCAGGTTAACGTGCCGATTGCGGTCACGGATGCTGATTGCTCCGAGCAGGTGGCCTTCGAGACCTTGCGCAACAGCGAGGGTGAAGTGGTGGCTGTTCACCACGACATCAACGATGCTGCTCAGACGGTGACCGCTGAGGACGTTCTGAAGCCTGCGCCTTCCCCGGAGACGGTGGAGAAGAAGCGGGATAAGAATGTCACCGTGGTGACCGAGAGTGCGCCTGAGGTGGGCAAGGCTGTGGCGCCGAAGACGCCGCGCCGCTCCATCAAGGCGATCCCGTCCGGTTCCCTGGTGCTTGAGGAGGGCATGCCCTCCCAGATCTAGGGGATTGTGATAGCGGGTCGTGAGGCCCGTGAGTAAGGGGTGTCCTGCCCGGTGTGGGTAGGGCACCCCTTCGCCTATGCTTGGGTTCTCTCGCCGTTGCTGAGCCAGGGGGCACTTTGGCAGTCTGGATGAGATGAACAGATGAGGAACCCCCTCGGTGGTGAAGCCAAGGGGGGGTAATTAGCTGGGCAGGTGGGAAATCGCGTCAGCGATACCCAGGCGAGCTAAGAACCGTCGCATGGAGTTGCTTGCTCCCGCGGCGGTTTTCTCGGCATAGATTGTGAAGCGTAATCCTGGTAGATGCCTCGCCGGTGCCCGGCACGGACAACGGATACTAGTAAATGACCCGATAGTTACCGACGCGGATTCTCCACGCGGTCCTTGTTCCAGTGATTTTTCTTTAGAACCCGGTCACGTGCTGGGGCTAAAAGTTTTTTGTTTGCCGGGCGGCAGCGGTGGTGAACTCGATTCGGTACATCAGGGGATAATTTCCGCTTGGAGCTCCTTGAAAGAAACGCGGGTTCCGTCATCCTCCGCCTTGGCCCGGTGGTATGCGATGAGGTTTTGTTCTGCTTCAAGGTACCTCCAGGGCCTCAAAATCAGAGACGCTGACTGCCACGGCGGCTAGTTTTCCGTGGTGGGTGATTCCGGAAGCTGGTTGCGGAGTTCGCGCGTGATTTTATGTCCCACCCACCAGCGTGGCCGCGTGCTCGCGCAGATACTCCCGGAGGCCAGGGAGTGTGAACTCAATACGTCCGGTACCGGCAGCGCGGATAACACCGGCTTCTATGAGGCGCTGGCGATACACCGAGGTGTAGTTCTTTTCCACTCCCATGCGAGCGGTGATATCACTAACCCGGGAAGAACCGGAGTCTTGTGCCATGTGGAGGAGAAAGGTCTTGTCCACGGCGGAGAGGTCTCGCAGGGAGGTGGCGTGGACGAGGTTTCCCAGGCGGCGCCGTGCGCGCTCGATGCCCTGCCGGGCATCGGCAGTCTCGATGGTGGCGTCAGAGGACTCTCTCCAGGTGTTGTGCCCCACCAACTGAATCATGAAGGGGTACCCCTCGGTGGCTGTCACGCAGAGTTCTAGGGCCTCGGGGGTGATAGTTTTACCGGAAGCCTCAAACGGTTCGGCGAGCGCCGCATGGACGTCGATAAGCGAAACATTATCCAGCTCTATGCGTTCGGCTCGGCGCAAGAAGGTGAGCACGGAATCGTTGAGGAGATCGGAGATAGCGCCGGGAAGTCCCGCCAGGATAAGCGCAAAGGGGCGCTGTTCGCGCACGAGGTGTTGAGAGAGTGCCCCGAGTTGACGCAGTTCCTCTTTATCGGCCCCGTGGACCTCATCGACGGAGATGACCAAGCCCACCCCGCGCTGTTGAAGATCCGCGAGTAATTGGGTGGTGGACTGCCGTAAATCTGTTTCTATCCGAGCGGGGTAATCCAGGTTAATGCCCCCGATGGGGGTGTTGATTCCGGAAATCCTTGGGGCGGCAGAACCCTGGGTGGTGGAGTGAAGTTCCTCTACGCCAAAGTAAAGCCGGTCGAGGAGTCCCGGGGTGGCAGTCTCAGAAAGGTGTAGCCACCCTTCCGATCGCGCTACATCTTCGAGGGCATTGAGCATCACGGTTTTTCCGGTGCCCCGCGGCCCGGTGATGAGAGTGAGAAGGCCGGGGGCGCCGGGGCCGTCGATAAGCGATTCACGGAAGTCTGCGGCCTCCTCATCTCGTCCTACTAGGAGGGGCGGGGTGGCTCCGGCGGTGGGGGTGAAAGGGTTACGCGCGGGGGTCATGCCAGAGATTTTATACTCTTTTATACTCTTTATACTTTTGGTTCCCTACCCACTCTTCTTGCCCGTCCAGCGGTACAACCCGGTAACCAAGGCCGCAAAGACCAGCAGACCCACCCACTGACCGGCGGCCTCGTACCCCTCGGGGAATATCCCCAGCGGGGCGGCCTTGCCGGTGGCGGCGATGATTCCCGCATGCAACACCCCAAAGAGGCTTTCGCCCACGATCAACCCGGTGGCCATGAGCACGCCCATGCGGGTGGCCTTCTCAGGCTGTGCGCTGCGGGCGGCGCGTCGGTTATACAGCGCGCCAATCACGCTGCCCACCACGATCATGAGAGTCAACCCCATTGGCAGGTACATGCCCATGCCCACGGCCAGCGGCGGCAGCGCGAGGCGCTTGTGGGAGGTGCGAGTGAGGGTTTCGTCGATAGCAATAATGCCGATGGCGATGAGTGCGCCCAGGCCCACCTTGCCCCAGTCCAGCGAATCCCCGAAGATCCCCTGCGCCACGGAACTCATCAGCGCGGCCTGGGGCGCGGCGAGAGCATCGGGGCCCGCGCCCTCCGCACCCTGGAAACCGAAGGCTTGCAGCATGAGTTGCAGGATCGGCGGGATCACGAGCGAGCCAAAGACCACGCCGATAATCAGGGCCACCTGCTGCTTCCACGGGGTAGCGCCTACCAACTGGCCGGTTTTAAGATCCTGGAGATTGTCATTGGAAATAGTGGCGATGCCAAAGACCACAGCGGCGGTAAACAGCGTATAAGCCACCAAGGCCGTGGGATTGGCTTGAGATTCAGAACCCGTGGCTACCTTAATCAGCAGAGCCGCCGAAAGCACCGTGATGATGCCCATCGAGGAAATGGGGCTATTCGACGCCCCGATAAGCCCCGCCATGTACCCACACACGGCCGCGATAAACAGGCCGGAAATGAGGGTAAAAAGCACGCTGAGCACAATGAGCATGCCCGTGTGGTGCCCTATCTCCGTGCCGCGTAAGAAACTCCACAACAACAAGCCGATGGGGATCATGGATACCGCAATGCTGCCTAGCACCAGCGGGAAGGGAAGATCGCGTTCCGCCAACTCCACCTGCTGCCCGCCCCGGCGAGCGCGGGAAGAAACCAAAGAGGCGCGGATGCCACGGGTAATGGGGCCGATGATCTTGAGCAGCGTCCACAACGCCGCCACCGCCATCGCGCCCGCGCCCACAAAGCGCACATCCTGGCTGAACACGGCGGCTACGGACTCGGAAATATCCCCGCTGGCGGGCACCTCACCCCGGGTGAAGATCGGCATGAGCACCCCGTGGGCGATGAGCAGCCCGGTGAGCATGGCAACCCCCACCGTGAGGCCCACCAGGTGCCCCACGCCGATCAACGCCACAGACAGGCTGCTGCCCACCATCGCTCCGCCGGTGCCCACCCGAAACGCGGTGGCAACCTCGGTGGACACGGCCTTGAGCGCGCCGAGAAGACCAAAAAACGCCGAGGCTACCGCGCCGCCCAGGATCACACGCAGGCCACGGCGGTTCTCCTCAGCCGAGCCGGTCTCATCGCCCACACGCAGCACCTCGGCGGCGGCCACGCCCTCAGGGAAGGGGAGATCGGATCCGGTGACCAGCGCGCGGCGCAGCGGAATGGAATACATCACGCCCAGCACGCCGCCGATCATGCACACCAGCAGGGTGGTCCAATACGGGAAACCCTGCCACCACCCCACCATCACCAGGCCGGGCAGCACAAAGATGATGGCGGAGAGCGTGCCCGCCGCCGAGGCGATGGTCTGTACGATGTTGTTCTCCACCACCGTGTGCTGTGCAAACCTGCGCAGCACCGCCATGGAGATCACGGCCGCCGGAATGGACGTGGCAAAGGTGAGGCCCACCTTCAGGCCCAGGTAGACGTTGGCGGCGGTGAAGATCAGGGTGATGAGCCCACCCAGGATCACCGCGCGGAGAGTGAGTTCGCGCATGGGAGCCTCCCTGCTAGGGGAATAAAAATGATGAGAGGTAGGTTACTCCTGCCTGGCAATGCGAGGGGAGTGGCCCCGGTGGTGTGTGCGTCACAGGGGCTGGTGTGGTGTTGGAAGGTTGCTCGACGATTAGAGAGGGCTTAGACTAAGGTTCATCCTCCGTAACAGAGGGTGGAAATAAGGGAACCCCCACCCGCGGGTCAAGGCAAGTGAGGGTTCCTGGTTTGAGCTGGCTATAGGATCCACAGCCACTTCACGGCTTCGCGAATTGCCATTACGATGCCGTAGGCCGTGGCCCGCTCCAAGATCCGTCGCAGAGATTTCTTGATCTTGCGGCGGGTCTTTTTCTTGGAGATAGACACACCTCTCACCTCCCTTCGTGTGATAGGAGGTACTTTCGGTGGCACCATCCTCACGTGTGGCGAGGATCTACGCCACCGAAGGGAACAGCGTCCATCCCGCTTGCGGGGTCTGGGCGCAAATCATTTTATGGCAGGCAAAATAGTTTGCCAATATGTGGTTCTAGCTGCGGTGAGGGACTGCTAAATGCAACCCCTCCACCCCCAGCAGATACTCCTTGGCCGCGAGACCGCCCGCGTAGCCGCCCAGGGAGCCGTCGGCGCGCAGAACCCGGTGGCAGGGCACCACGATGGGCAGGGGGTTGGTGCGGCAGCCGCTGCCTACGGCGCGCGCCGCCCCGGGCTTTCCCAGCGCGGCCGCTATCTCGCCGTAATGAGAGGTCTGGCCGTATTCGATGCTGAGCAGGTGGCGCTGCACGCGGTGCCTAAATCCGGTGGCCGCGCCCCAGTCCAGCGGCACGGTGAACTCCTGGCGCCGCCCGGCAAAGTATTCCTCTAGTTCTCGCTGCGTCTGTGTCACGATGGGAGAATCGGTGGATTCCCCCGCGCCGAAGAGAATGTGGGTGAGGCCGCGCGGGGAGGCGAGCAGGGTGAGGGGGCCGATGGGGCTGTCCATGCGTTATGACCTATCTGCGAGGGTTTCCCTGATGGGGCGGGCTAGTTGTGTCATCTCCCGGCGGCCGCGCAGCTCCACGGACTTCATGAGCGTCCAGCGGGCCTGCTCGGCCTCGTTGGCCCCGCGCAGGGTGGCGGAGTTGGTGAGGATGCGCCCGGGGGTGTCCTTGGCCAGTTCGGTGAGGCGGGCGGCCTGGTTCACGGCGTCGCCGATCACGGTGTACTCGAAGCGATCGTGCCCGCCGATGTGCCCGGCCACCACGTGCCCGGCGGCCACGCCGATGCCTGCCTGGAGCGCCATGCCGCGTAGTTCCTCGCGCAGCTCGCGGGCGGCGCTGAGGGCGAGCGAGTTGGCGTCGGCAAGCGGGAGCGGTGCGCCAAAGACCGCCAGGGCGGCGTCGCCCTGGAACTTGTTGATGATGCCCTTGTTGCGGTGTACCACCGTGACCACGCGCTCGAAGAAACGGTTGAGCTCCGCCACCACCTCCTCTGGCTCGTGGTGGACGGCGAAGGTGGTGGAGCCGATGACGTCGATGAACAGCACCGCCACCTTGCGATCCTCCCCGCCGAGGGTGGGGCGTTCCTCCAGGGCGCGGCGGGCCACCTCCGTGCCCACGTAGCGGCCAAAGATGTCGCGCACGCGCTGGCGTTCGCGCAGGCCGCGCATCATCTCGTTGAAGCCGGCTTGCAGCACGCCGATCTCGGAGCCGTCGTAGATGTCCACCTGGGCGTTGGAGTCGCCCCGGCGCACGCGGTTGATGGCCTCCTGTAACTCCTGAATGGGATCCACCACGCTCATGATGGAGAGCGTGGTGCCCACAAAGCCAGTGACCAGCGCGCCCACGATGAGCCAGAGGATCGCGGGAATGATGTCCGCGGCGTTGTCGGTGAAAAACCCGGCCTTCTGGCCCCAGATGAGCAGCAGCACGCCAAGGGCCGGAACCCCCGTGGTGAGCACCCAGGTGGTGCGCAGCCGGGACTTGATGGGGGGCTCCAAAGTAGAGTCCTCGAAGCGGCGTGCCAGGGCGGAGGCCGCCACCGGGCGCACCATGCGCTCGGCCACCAGGTACGTGATGATGATGACCACGGAACCCGCCAGGGCGCAGGCCACGGCGATGATGAGCGCCAGGCGGCCGCTGGTGGAGGAGGTGATGATGACCGCGATGAGAATCCCTATGAACCACACGATGGCGCACACCGCCGCCTGATAAATAGGCAGGCGCAGCACCAGATTGCGCACCATGTTGGGATCGTGCGACTCCGGGGAGCGCTGCCAATCCAGCACCGGGCGGAAGAGAATAAAGGTGGCCGCGATGCTCACCACGGCGGCAAAGACCACGTAACTAATGCCGATGGCCGCCAGGTGCGAGTCGGAGGAATCAAAGTGATACAGCTCGGGCAGCGGGATAAGCACGCGGATGAAGAACATGATCGCCGCTGCGCCGATGATATTCGATCCGAGCACAAGGGCGGCGTACAGGGGCCAAGAGGTCCCCCATAGCCACGTGATGGCCCTGAGCAATCGGTTCATGCTAGATACTCTATCCATTCGCTACCCTGGGTGCGGTGAGTACTTCCCCCCGCAGCGTGGCCGAACGCCTCGCGGATACCCCCAGCGTGCGCGACGTGGTGCTGAACGCCGCCCGCGCGGCCCGGGCGCTGGTGGCCCCCGGAGGGGCGGAAACGGGCGCGGACGGCACCGCCGCCATGACGCACTCCTGGGTTTTTACCGGCGCGCCGGGCTCGGGGCGCTCCCAGGCCGCGCTGGCCTTCGCGGCGGCCCTGGAATGCACGGGGGAAGAACCCGGCTGCGGGCGCTGCGAGTCCTGCCGCGCCGTGCTGGACGGGGCGCATACCGACGTCGTGCACGTCGTGCCCCAGGCGCTCTCTATCGGCGTGGACTACGTGCGCGAGACGATCATCGCCGGGGCACACCGTCTGCCCACGGTCTCCCCGTGGCGGGTGGTCATCATCGAGGACGCGGATCGGCTCTCTGCCTCGGCGGCCGACGCCCTCCTCAAAACCGTCGAAGAACCCCCCTCGCGGACCGTCATGGTGTTCTGTGCGCCCTCGACCGACCCACAGGACTTTTCCACCACGCTGCGCTCGCGCTGCCGACACATCTACGTACCCTCCCCCTCCGTAGCGGAGATCACCCGCCTGCTGGTGGAAGAAGAGGGAGCCACGGACAATGACGCCCGCCTCGCCGCCCAGGCCTCGCTGCGCCACATCGGCCGCGCCCGCAGGTTGGTCACCACCCCCAGCATGCAGCAGCGCCGCGCCGCCGTGCTGGGGCTCGCGGAGCTCATCCGCCACGGCGACCAGGCGTTTCAGGCCATGCACACCCTGGTCAAGGCCATGGAGAAGGAGGCTACCGAGGCATTCGCGGAAGCCGACGCCGCCGAGCGCGAAAAACTAGAGCGCTCCCTGGGGGCCGGGGGCAAGGGGAAGGGCACGCAGAAGGCCGCGCGGGGATCGGCGGGCATGGTCAAGGAACTGGAAAAAGCACAGCGCATGCGCACCACCCGGCGAAGGCGCGACCTCCTCGACCTGGCCCTGGTGGATCTCTCCGGACTGTACCGCGACGCGCTCCTACTAGCGGTGGGGGCCACGGTGGAGCCGGTGCACCCCGATTTTGCGGGGCTGGCCGGGGAACTAGCGGAGAAAGTGGGGGAGCGGGGACTGGTGGAATGCCTGGACGCGATCACGATATGCCGCAGGCACATCACGGAGAACGTGCAGTTCAGCATCGCTACGGACGCCCTCGTGGGCCGTTTGCGGCAGGCGTATGGGGTGTAGTAGAGTAACCGCTCGTGCCGCCTTAGCTCAGTCGGTAGAGCGATTCACTCGTAATGAATAGGTCGCGAGTTCGATTCTCGCAGGCGGCTCCAGGTTTTATTGTTCGGGGGTGGGGGTTCCAATGGTTCGGTCATGCTTGTGTGGCAATTCTCCTGCGGGGAAAGAATTCTTTCGATCTTTTCGTTTTTACGATAGGCTGCCGCTATGCCTAATCAACTAGGTGCTGCGCATACGGTGCTACCTCCTGCTGATCCAGAGGGGGTGATGCACCTTGGTAAGTTCCTCGGCCCCCTGACTGGACCCGTCGTGTTAGTGGGGCCGGATGGACAAACCGTTTCCTTGCCGCCAGAGGTGTTCAGTGTTCTCCGGGATGTAGTGAGGGCCATGAACTCGGGTAAGGCCGTTGCGGTGGCGCCTGTGGATCAGATGCTGACTACCCAGGAAGCGGCTGATTTCCTCGGGGTTAGTCGGCCTACCCTGGTAAAACTTCTTGAGCAGGAACAGCTCCCTTGTAAGCGAACTTCCAGGGGAGGGCATCAGCGTATTCGCTTGGGTGATGTTCTTTCTTATCGGGATAAGAAGCATTCATGCCGGAGGGAGGCGCTGGACGCGCTTACTGCCGAGGCGTCTGGAACGGGTCTGTATGAGGCGGAGCCGCGCGCCTATGAGGGAGCATTGAGGCAGGCGAGACGATCTTTGTAGATGGGGGATGGGGGGTAATTGTGCCGCAGTTGAGCGTAATTTTAGATGCCTGCGTTTTGGTGCCCATTATTCAAGCGGATACTCTATTGCGCCTTGCGGAGGTGGGGATCTACCGGCCACTGTGGAGTACTCGGATCCTGAATGAAGTTACATGGGCCCTTGAGCGTGTTCATCCCGATATGCTCTATTCGGGATCGGCACGGCGCAGGGTGGGGGTGATGAACAAGGCTTTTGATGATGCCTGTGTGGTGGGGTGGGAAAATTTAGTTCACTTGATAGAGCTGCCTGATTTGCGTGATCGACATGTAGTGGCGGCGGGGATACGGGGTGGGGCTGACCTTATTGTGACTGCGAATCTAAAGGACTTTCCTGAGGAGGAAGTCTCTAAGTTTGGTATGCGAGTGAAATCCCCGATGAATTCTTCATGAATCAGTGGAACCTTTATCCATGCGAGGTCATGGGTGCTTTAGAACTTCAGTCGGCGGCAACGAGGAATCCTTGTCTATCTGTGGGGGATGTGCTCAATAGATTGGAAAAGTGTGGGGCTGAATCCTTTGCTGCGGAGGTGAGGAGAAGGTGGTCATTGTGTCGATGACGGGGTAGGCACGGGGAAATTCCCGTGGACAGTAGCGTGGGGAATGCTGTAACCGCTGAGGGTGAAGGCCAACACCCCACCGCTCACCATGCCGTCATCCCCCCTTTAGGGGATAGGGTGTAGCCGCGCGGGAACTCCCCTCACCAGCGCATATACCCCGTTCCATAGAGTGTGACCCACGCCTCCCGGGATGACACTTTTACAGAAAGTGTAAAAGTGTCATGATGTGACCATGACTACTGGTTCTGATTATTCCGGCATTCCTCTCCCTCCCATGTCCCATAACCTGTGGGGCACCCCGGAGGAGTCCAAGCCGCTGTCCGGCAGCGTGCGCAAGCTGGTCTCCACGGTGCTGGGGGCCGATGCCGATGAGGTCAACCGCATTCCCGCCGAGGACATTCGCCTCAGCGAGGTGCGCCTTTCGGAGGAGGATCTGGGGGCGCTGCGGGGGATCGTCGGTAAGCAATACGTGAGTACCGAGCACGAACAGCGGATGCGCCGGGCGCGCGGTAAGTCCTACCCCGATCTGCTGGATTGGCGCTCCGGGCGAGTGATCGACGCACCGGATGCCGTGGTGGCACCCGGCACCGAGGAGGAAGTGGAAAAGTTGCTGCGCTGGTGCACCGAGCAGCGCGTGGCCGTGGTTCCCTTTGGCGGCGGCACGAGCGTGGTGGGTGGCGTGGCCCCCAAGGCGGGGGGGCTGCGGGCGGTAATCAGCCTGGATCTGGCGCGCTTTGACCAGCTGGAAGACGTGGACACCGTTTCCTTGGAGGCCACCCTGGGCGCGGGCCTTTCCGGCCCGCACGCGGAGTTGAAGCTGGCCAAGCACGGCTTGCAGATCGGGCACTTTCCGCAATCCTTCCCCTACGCCTCCATCGGCGGCTACGCAGCCACCCGCTCCTCTGGGCAGAACTCCGCGGGCTACGGGCGCTTTGATGAGATGGTGCGGGAGCTCACGGTGGTGACCCCGGTGGGGATCACGCGCGTGGGCTACCAGGCCCCCGCCTCGGCGGCGGGCCCCGACCTGCGCCAACTCTTCCTCGGTTCCGAGGGAACCCTCGGCGTGATTACGCGGGTGCGCCTGCGCGTGCACCCGATTCCTGAGGTCAAGCGCTACGAGGCCTTCAGTTTCCCCTCCTTTGCTGCCGGTGCCGATGCGATGCGCCGGGTGACGCAGACGGGCACCGGACCGACGGTGCTGCGCCTTTCCGATGAGATCGAGTCCAGCATCAACCTTTCCTCCACCGACAAAATCGGTGACTCCGAGGACGCCGATTCCGGCTGCCTGCTGCTGACCATGTACGAGGGCACCCCGGAGCACACGGCGGCCCGCCATGAGGAGACGCGCAACCTTTTGCTTTCCCTCGGCGGCGTATCCCGTGGGGAAGGGCCGGTGCGGCAGTGGGAGCGCGGCCGCTTTGGCGCCCCGGTGCTGCGCGATGGCCTGCTGGATCAGGGGGCGGTGTGCGAGACCTTCGAGACCGCTACCGAGTGGTCCAACATCGACCGGGTGAAGAAGGCCGTGACCGAGGCCGTGGGCACCTCCCTGGCGGAATCCGGCAGCTCGACGATCATCATGTGCCACATCTCCCACGTTTACGAGGGCGGGTGCTCCCTGTACTTCACCATCATTGCAGGCCAGCGCGGCGACGATCCCGCGAGCCAATGGTGGAAGGCTAAGGAGGCAGCCTGCAAGGCCATGGTGGATAACGGGGCCACCATCACCCACCATCACGCCGTGGGAACCGATCACCGCCCGTGGGTACAACCAGACATGGGCGAACTGGGGGCCACCATCCTGGCCTCGGTGAAGAAGACCCTCGACCCCGCGGGGATTCTCAATCCGGAGAAGCTTTTTTAGTTAGCCCGGAGTGGCTAGGGAATCTAGGCTGAATCCGGGCGCTCGCGAGGTAGACCTGCAATGACATTGCGGTCATACCGAGCGCCCGGTGCCCTCAGTAGCCTCAGTGCTTTTAGGGCCCTCGGTAACCCGGAATCTGCGCGGCGAGCCCAGGCGGTGAGCCCAGGCAGCGATCCCAGGCGGCAAAAGGTGGTGAAAGCCAGTACGCCGGACTACCGAGCCGCCGAGCGCCGTGTGGATACACAAGTTGAAGGAAATAAGAATATGAGTGATACGTATCAGATGGGGCGTAGCGAAATATCGCGCATTGCCCTCTTGACTAACCCCGCAGCCGGTAAGGGTAAGGCCGTGGCGGCGGCGGAAGAGGCCAAGAAGGCCTTTTACCGGTATGGCGTGGACGTGGTGAGTATTTCCGGCTCTTCCCCGGCGGCTTCCAGGCAATTGGCGAAGGAGATGATCGAGGATGATTCCATCGATGCCCTCGTGGCCTGCGGCGGCGATGGGCTGATTAGCCTGGCTCTCCAGGAGCAGGCGGGAAGCGATACCCCCTTGGGGATCATTCCCGCCGGCACGGGTAACGATCACGCCCGGGAGTACAAGATCCCGCTGGAGCCCCGGAGGGCGGCCAAGGTGATCGTGGAGGGCTACACCACACGCACCGACCTGGGCATTATGCGCACCGATGACGGCCAGGAGCGGTACTTTGGCACGATCGCCTGCGCGGGGTTTGATTCTCTGGTGACTGATCGCACCAACCGCATCCCGTGGCCCTCCGGGGAGCCGCGCTACGTGTTGGCCATTGCCATCGAGTTCCTGAACTTCCACTCCTTGCCCACGCGGCTGATCTTTGATGATGGGGCGGAAACCTTTGAGGGGGACGTCACGCTCTGCGCCATCGGTAATACCCGCACCTATGGCGGCGGTATGCAGGTGTGCCCGGATGCCGATCACTATGACGGCCTCTTTGATATTTCCATCGCCACGAAGATGACCCGCAGAAAGGCCGCCCTGAACGTGGGGCGGATCTTCTCCGGTGATTTTGAGGGGCTGGACGAGGTGCGCCAGTACCGGGCGAAGAAGGTGCGGGTGGAAATGCCGGGCATCAATGCCTACGCCGATGGAGATAAGTACTTCCCGAGCCCGATGGAATGCGAGATCGTGCCGGGAATGGGGTATTACCTGGTACCTCGCCCTTAGCTGGCCCCGAACTGGCTTTAGCCCGGGCCGTAATCAGGCCCACATAGCAGGAATTGTGAGGGAAGTGGAGAAAGGAATCTAGGCATGAGTAAATCTTCCCGGCTATCCCGGATGCTTGATTGGCGTCCGAGCGGTGCTTTTTCTCGAACGCTCATCGTTGTGCTCCTCGTGATGCCGCTGATCGTGGCGGTGGCGTACATGTGGTCCATGTGGGACCCCCGCCACTACCTGCGCGACGTGCAACTGGCCGTGGTGAATAACGATCAAGGCGCGATGCAGGCCGGCAAGCAGGAAAAATTCGGTCAGCAGGTGGTGGACGGCCTGCTGGATACGGAATACCTGAACTTCGTGGAGGTCAGCGCCTCCGAGGCGGAGGAGGGCCTGGCCAAGGGCACCTATCTGTTCACCGTGGAGATCCCGGAGAAGTTCTTCCAGGACGTGGTCACGGTGATTGACGATAAGCCCAAGCAGCCCGTGGTGGAGATCTCCTACAACGACTTCAACGGCACGAACGCGCCGCTGCTCACCAATGGCTTGGTCTCCGAGATTCAAAAGGGCGTGGCCCAGGGAATCCAGGAAGGGTACGCCAAGCAGATCCTCGACGGCATGAACCAGCTGGGCGCTGGTCTGGGCGAGGCGGCCGACGGCGCCAAGCAGCTCGACGACGGCGCGACCCTGCTGCACGACGGCACCACCCAGGGCGTGGACGGCGCGGGCCAGCTCAAGGACGGCACCACACAGCTTAGGGATGGTTCCAAGCAGTTGGTGGACGGCCAGGCCCAGGCGCTCGACGGTTCCAAGCAGCTGGTGGACGGCCAGGGGCAGCTCCTGGACGGCACCAAGCAACTGGGCGACGGCATGGTGCAGATTGACGATGGCGTGGGGCAACTCACCGGCGCGCTGATTCCCCTGATGGATCAGTTGCAGAACGCGGTGACGAGCCTCCAGCCGGTGCTGGACACCATGCGCGCGGTGGGCCTGGGTGCGCAGGCGGATCAGATCGCCGGCACGCTGGGGCAGTTCAATAACAACAACCCGGAGAACATGGCGGGCCAGCTGCGCAAGCTCAAGGCGGGCACCGCCGAGGTGCGCAGCAACCTCACCGACCCCTCCTCGCCGTACATGAGTGGTCTGTTGCAGCTCAACGACGGCCAGCAGCAGCTCCACAGTGGTCTGTTGCAGCTCAACGACGGCCAGAAGCAGTTGGGCGACGGCATCGTGCAGGTGGATGACGGCATGGGGGTGCTCTACGACGGCACCCTGCAACTCAACGACGGCACGCGCCAACTCAAGGATGGCACCGTGCAACTCTCCACGGGCCTGGCCGAGGGATCCAAGCAGGCCCCGAAGATCAACGCCGTGCCGCTCTCCGCGAAGCAGATCGCCGCGCCGATCCTGTACGACGCACAGAATAACCACGCGGTGCAGACCCAGGTGGACGTGCATGATCCCACCAGCCTCACCCTCTCGGGCGGCGTGTCCATGATCCTGATCCTGGTCTTTGGCTTCCTGCTCATGGCCTTCGCCTCGATCCTGCTTCCAGACCTGATTGGGCGTAAGCGCTCGACGGCGCTGCCCGCCGTTAAGGCCTTCCTCCTGACCTCCGCGGTGAACATGGCGATCCTGCTGATCCTTGCGGGTCTCTCCGCCACGATGGGGTGGAAGCCCCTGCACTGGGGAGCGACGTTGTTCATCTTCGCCCTGATGGCCATGTGCGGCGCGGCGGTGTACCAGTTCTTCCGGGTGCTCTTTGGCAGGCTCGTGGGTGGCATCTTTGCTCTCGGCTTCCTGGGCTACGGCGCCTTCTCCTTCGGCGGCGTGTGGCCGCTGGAACTCACGCCCAGCGCTCTGCGCATTTTCCACGGCGTACACCCGATGACCTACGCCCGGTACGGCTTCATCCGGGCCACGGACGGCGCCCTTGACGGCACCTTCTGGCTGGGCGTGGCGGGCCTGGTTCTGTCCATCCTGATCTCCCTGGCGCTGACCTTCCTGGTGCGCTCGGTGCGGGCAAAGCACAATGCGGAAGCCGGCCGGCACGCGGCGGACACGACGCAGCGCATGCAGGCCGTGGAAGCGGGCTAGTGGGGAGGACTGATTTTGTGATAAGCACTGCGTCTACTGCGCAGAGCAGGCGAACGGAAGCGGAGGAAGAGATCCTTTTTGCGGCCCGCGCGTGCTTTATGGAGCGCGGGATCAGGAAGACCACGATGGTCGCCGTGGCCAAGCGCGCCCGGGTTTCCCGCCCCACGGTGTACTCCTACTTTGGCAACGTGGAGAACCTTGCCCGCAAAGTTCTCACCAGAGAGATCGTGGGGCTGGTGGATGTCGCTTATCCGCTCCCGCAGGATTCCCATGCTCTGTGCCGCTCCCTGGTGGAGATCGCGCGACATGCCCGGCACAATGAGTTTCTGATTCAGGTACTCAATAAGAGCCCGGAACTGCTCTTGACCTACCAGTTTCAGCGCTTTGGGGAAAGCCAGGAAGTGCTTATCCGATTCATCAAGAACGTGGTATCGCGCATGCAGCGCGCCGATTCCTCCATGCGCGGCGGCGACCCGGATGTGATTGCCACTCACATCTTTATGGTTTTGCAGTCCCTCGTTCTTTCTGCTCAAACCATGAGTTCCCACATAGGCTCGGAAGAAGAATGGGCCAAGGAGCTCGAAGCAATGTTGAAGGGATATTTATGTCAGTGAAAAGCGGTGCCCTCAATGCCACGCGGCGTGCCGAGGAGTTGCACGCGCTGGATCAGGCACAAGAACCCGTCGATGTGGTCATCATCGGCGGCGGCATCACGGGAGTGGGGCTCGCCCTGGATGCCGTGACCAGGGGACTTTCCACTGTCCTGGTGGAAAAGCACGACCTCGCCTTTGGCACCTCGCGCTGGTCCTCCAAGCTGGCCCACGGGGGCCTGCGCTACCTCGCCAAGATGGAATTTGGCATTGCGCACCACTCCGCCGTGGAGCGCGGCATTCTGATGGAGCGCACCGCACCCCACCTGGTGCGCGCGCTTCCCCAGGTCATGGCCCTGGGGGCGGATTCTACCTTGATCCAAAAGGCCGCCACCCGCGTGGGCTTCCTGGCCGGGGACGCGCTGCGCATCACCGCCGGTACCTCGGCGCGCACCCTGCCGCGCTCGCGCTTCGCCTCCCGGGAGGAGACGCTGCGGCTCTGCCCGGCGGCGTCGAAAGCCGGCCTGAAGGGTTCCTGGGTGAACTACGACGGCCAGATGGTCGATGACGCCCGCATGGTCACCGCCATCGCGCGCACGGCGGCCAGTGAGGGCGCGAAGATCCTCACCTACTGCGAGGCGGTGCGGGCCACCGGCACGGAGGTGCTGCTGCGCGACGTCGTGAAGCACAACGAGTACACGGTGCGGGCGCGCGCGGTGATTAATGCCACCGGCGTGTGGGCCGGATCGATGGACGAGGGAATCAAGGTGCGCCCCGCGCGCGGTACCCACCTGGTATTCCGCGCTGAACTCTTTGGCAACCCCACCGGGGCGCTGACGGTGCCGCTGCCGGGCTCCATCTCGCGCTACCTCTTCATTCTTCCCGCCCCGCACGGGCGCTGTTACCTGGGGCTCACGGACGAGGACGCGCCGGGGGACATCCCGGACGTGCCGCCCACCCCGGAGGAGGACGTGGACTTCCTGCTGCGCAACATCAACCGCGCGCTGGATACCGCGCTCACGCGGGCCGACGTGCTCGGCGCGTTCACCGGGCTGCGGCCCCTGCTGGATAACGGGGAAGAGGGCTCCACGGCCGACCTTTCGCGCCGACACGCCGTGGTGGAATCCGCCGAGGGCATGTACTCCGTGGTGGGCGGCAAGTTCACGGAATACCGCCTCATGGCGCAGGAAACGCTGGATCAGGTGATCTCCCAGCGCGGGCTGGACGCCCGGGACTGCGCCACCCGGAACTTCCCGCTGCTCGGCGCGCCGGGGCACCGGGAGTACTCGCACATCGCCACCCGCGATCTGCACGGGCTGCCGGAGCCGATGATCCGCCGCTTTGGTAACGAGGCCCCGCAGGTGCTGGCCGCCGCGACGGTGGAGCGGCCGCTGGAAACGGTGGGTGAACTGGACGTCACCCGCGCCGAGGTTGAGTACGCCTTCACCCACGAGGGCGCGCTCACCGTGGAGGACGTGCTGGAGCGGCGCACCCGCGCCGCCATGATCCCCGAGGACGCCGAGGCCGCGCGCCCGGCGGTGGAAGAAATCTACGAGCATGTGATGAGGAGCATCTGATGAGAAAGTTTCTGGATACGGTTTTTGTGAAGGCTCAGGCGCGCTACCCGGTGGCCACGGGGGCGATCATGCACAAGGTGGTGGCCCTGGCGAGCTCTAAGAAGTCGAGCAAGGGCTCGGCGGCAACAGGCGCGGCCGGTGCGCCCGCCGAGCGGATCAGCGGCCTGGCGGCGGCGAATCAGGCCGCCGGGATCACCGTGAACTCCGGGGCGGAAATCTCCCGCCCCAAAGGGGTTCTGGCGGCCAACGCCGCGGCGGGGATCCCCGGGTATGAGGGGCTGCGGGATTAACCGGGCTTAATAAAAATCATTCTCACCTGCGGCGATGTGGCGGAGGGGCCGTTAGACTCGATCGGGTACCTGCAATCTTTCACATATTAGAGGAGCCCGATATGTCTTACACGGTCACCGGCGTTGTCTCCGCCGCTAAGGGCAAGCCCGTGGAAACCACCACCATTGTGATCCCGGATCCCGGCCCGCGCGATGTGGTGGTGCGCATCCAGGCCTGCGGCGTGTGCCACACGGACATGGCCTACCGCGACGGCGACATCGAGGACGCCTACCCCTTCCTCCTTGGCCACGAGGCCGCGGGCGTGGTGGAGGACATCGGGGAGGCCGTCACCCACGTGGCCGTGGGGGACTTTGTGGTGCTCAACTGGCGCGCCGTGTGCGGGGAATGCCGCGCCTGCAAGCGCGGCGAACCCCACTACTGCTTTGCCACCTTCAACGCTTCTAAGAAGATGACCCTGGAGGACGGCACGGAACTCACCCCGGCCCTGGGCATCGGCGCCTTCGCGGAAAAGACCCTGGTGCACGAAGGACAATGCACCAAGGTCAACCCCGCGGAAGATCCCGCCGCCGCGGGCCTTCTGGGCTGCGGCGTCATGGCGGGCGTGGGTGCCGCCGTGAACACCGCCCAGGTCAAGCGCGGAGAATCCGTGGCGATATTCGGTTGCGGAGGCGTGGGCGCGGCGGCCGTGGCCGGGGCCGCCATGAATGACGCCACCACGGTGATCGCCGTGGACGTGGACGAGCGCAAACTAGATTGGGCGCGCGACCTCGGCGCCACCCACACGATCAACTCCGCCGGCATGGAAGAACAGGACGTGATCGACGCCGTGCGCGACCTCACCGGGGGCTTCGGCGCGGACGTGACCATCGACGCTGTGGGGATCATGCCCACCTGGCGCCAGGCCTTCTACTCCCGCGACCACGCCGGGCGCATGGTCATGGTGGGCGTGCCCAACCTCACCTCCACCATCGAGATTCCCGCCATCGACTTCTTCTCCCGGGGCGGCAGCCTCAAGCCCTCCTGGTATGGCGACTGCCTGCCCGAACGGGACTTCCCGGCCTACGTCAACCTCCACCTCCAGGGCAGCTTCCCGCTGGATAAGTTCGTCTCCGAGCGCATCGCCCTCGACGCCGTGGAAGAGGCCTTTGCCACGATGAAGTCCGGCACCGTGCTGCGCTCCGTGGTGGTGCTCTAAATGAGCCACAGCAACCTGCGTGTAGACCACGTGCTCACCTCCGGCGTTTTCGCCCTCGACGGCGGACAATGGGACGTGGACAACAACATCTGGCTGGTGGGCGACGATACCGAGGTGTACATCATCGACGCCGCGCACGACGCCGCCCCCATCATCAAGGCCGTGGGGCAGCGCACCGTGCGCGGTATCATCTGCACCCACGCCCACAACGACCACATCAACGCGGCCCCCGAACTCGCGCAGCGCCTAGACGCGCCGATCTTTGTCCACCCCGGTGACCACATGCTCTGGGAGGAAACCCTGCCGGGAGTGGCACACAGCGACCTTGCGGACGGGCAGACCTTCGAGGTGGCGGGCACCCACATGACGGTGCTCAACACCCCCGGCCACTCACCCGGCTCCTGCTGCCTCTACCTGCCGGAGGCCGCGGAACTCTTCTCCGGCGACACCCTCTTCCAGGGCGGTCCCGGAGCCACGGGGCGCAGTTATAGCTCCTTTGACACCATCATCGAATCGCTCAAGACCTCTCTGCTGGATTTGCCCGCGGAGACCACCGTGCGCACCGGGCACGGGGATCACACCACCATCGGCAGCGAGGCCCCGCACCTGGAGGAGTGGATCAGGCGGGGGTACTAGATCCTCCCGGCAACCTCGCGTTATCAATCAACCGGACTCCGCTCACCACGGCCGCCACCAGGGCCAGTGCCGGTTTTTCCAACGGCCGGGTGAGCGCTTCTGCGCTCAGTGGTTCGAGGCTGCGGGGATCCACCACCACCAGGTAATCCAGATCCACCCCGGGGGCCTGCGCCAGGGCCTTCCGGGCGCCGTCGAGATCGAGCGGTTGGCCTCGCTCCACGCGCTCCACCAGGCGAAAAAGCGCACGGGAGAGCGCCAGCGCGTGGTGGCGCGCTTCGGGGGAAAGGCGCTGGTTGCGGCTGGATTCCGCCAGGCCGTCCTGGTCTCGCGCGATGGGCACCTCCACGATCTGTACGTTCAGGTTCAGATCCGCCACCAGGCGATGAATGATCGTTACCTGCTGGGCATCTTTTTGACCAAAGTAGGCGCGGGTGGGGGAGACCAGGTGGAAGAGCTTGGAAACCACAGTGGCCACGCCATCAAAGTGCCCGGGGCGGCTGGCCCCCTCTAGACGCGATCCCATCTCCCCGGTGCGCACCCAGATCAGCGGCTCGCCGTCGGGATACATCTCCGCCACGCTGGGCATGAAGACGATGTCCACCCCGTGCTCGGAGAGGAAGCGTACATCTTCCTCCGGCTGACGCGGATAGCGGCGATAATCCTCACAGTCACCGTTATGGGCGAACTGGAGAGGGTTGACAAAGACGCTGGCCACCGTCACATCATTGCCGGCCACGGCTCTTTCGATGAGCCGCCCGTGCCCCTGGTGCAGGGCACCCATCGTGGGCACCAGGCCCAGGCTGGAGGCAGGGTTGACGGCGAGGGCCGCGCGGAGTTCCTGCGTGGTGCGGCACAGGATGGTCACTTACCGTTCCTCCCCAAAGGACTCGGTTTCCTGCGGAAAGCTCCCGCTGTGCACGTCCTGAATATAAGAGCGGGTGGCGCGGCCCAGTTCCTCGCCCAGATCCGCATAGGCGCGCACAAAGCGCGGGGTCTTTCCCCGGGTCAAGCCGAAGGCATCCGTCCACACCAGGATCTGCCCGTCGGTCCCGGCCCCGGCCCCGATCCCGATGGTGGGCACGGCGAGGTCCTTGCTGATCCGCTCCGCGGTGGCGGCGGGCACCATCTCGAAGACCATCGCGCACACTCCCGCCTCCTGGATCGCCAGGGCGTCGGCATGCAGGCGCTCGGCGGCCTCGCCGCGCCCCTGCACCACGTGCCCGCCCAGGGCGTGCTCGGACTGGGGGGTATAACCCAGGTGGCCCACCACGGGAATCCCGGCCTGGGTCAACGCGGTGATGGTGGGGGCCACTTCCGCGCCGCCCTCTAGCTTTACGGCCGCCACCCCGGTCTCCTTCATGAACCGGGTGGCGGTGCCCAGTGCCTGCTCGGGGCCGGCCTCGTAGCTGCCAAAGGGAAGGTCTGCCACCACGAAGGCGCGCGGTGCGGCACCGGCCACGGCGCGGGACATGGAGATCAGCTCGTCCACGGTGATCGGCAGGGTAGAGGAGTGGCCCAGCACCACATTGGCGGCGGAATCTCCCACCAGGAGGAGGTCTATCCCGGCTTCGTCGAAGATCGCGGCGGTGAGGGCATCATAACTGGTCAAGGCGGTGATCTTCTGCCCCTGGGCCTTGGCCTGCAAGAGGTGGCGGGTGCGCACCCGCCCGGTGGTGATCTGTGGCATAGGGGAGAGTGTAACTGATCCTCTTTTAGCCTCATTCTCGTGCTGGATATCACATAGGCGTAGGATCTGCTTGTATGACTCAGGAGCATACTTCTCCCCGCCTCTGGTGGCGGGTGGCGCTGAGCATGTTCGTGGTGGCCTGGGGCGGAAACCAGTTCACCTCCATGATCGTGTTCTACCGCGGCGAGGGGGAGTTTGCGGATCTCTTTGTGGACTCCATGCTGGCGATCTACGCCGTGGGGGTGGGTGTGGGACTGCTCGGCGCGGGCACCCTGGCAGATCGCTGGGGGCGCAGGGCGGTGATGCTCCCGGCCCCAGCCCTGGCATCGCGGGTTCCGCGCTCATCGCTGCGGGGGAGCATCAGGGGGCCCTCCTGGCCACGGGCCGGTTTGTGGCGGGCTTGGCCCTGGGCATCGCCATGACTGCGGGCGGCAGTTGGCTCAAGGAACTTTCCATGCCGCCCTACGAGCCTCAGGCGCGGGCCTCGGCGGGAGCTAAGCGCGCGTCGATGACGTTGACCACCGGCCTGGCCCTGGGGCCGGTCACCGCGGGAATCCTGGCCCAGTGGGCGGGTCACCCCGGCCAGCTCATCTACGTGGTGCATATCGTGCTCACGGTGGCGGTCTACCCACTGCTGTTGACGGTCCCGGAGACGTATCGGGGCAGGGGGGCGTCGATAAGCAATAGTATCGCGGTGCCCTCGCTGTGCAGCCGGAGGTTTCTCACGGTGGTGGTGCCCATGGCCCCGTGGGTATTCGGCTGCTCTTTTACCGCGCAGACCATTGTGACCTCGCGGTTGCAGGCGGGGATAGACCATGCGGTGGCGTACACGGGCATGATCTCTTTCATCACCATGGGCTGTGGCTTTGCTATCCAGCAGATCGGCCCGTGCTTTGACACGGGCGGGCGGCGCGGCCCGGTGTGCGCGATGGCCCTGGCGGCTGCCGGCATGGCGTGCGCGATGCTCACGGCCATGCACCCGAGCACCTGGGGTGGGGTGCTGTGCGCGGTGGTGCTGGGCCTGGCCTACGGTCTGGGCATGTTCATCGGCCTGGCGGAGACCCAGCGCATTGCCCTGCCGGAGGATCTTGGCGCGCTGACCGGCATTTACTATTGCTTCACATACCTGGGCATGATGTTCCCGGCGTTGCTGACGTTCCTTGGGGGCACGTTTACCTACCCCCAAATGCTGGGCTTCGGGTTCGTCATGGCGTGCTCAGGCATGGCCTGGGCAGGGTGGGCGGCGCGGCGGCGCCCACTGGGGCATCGCTAAGGTGGTAACCATGCACACACTTGTCACCGGCGGCGCCGGGTTCATCGGTTCCAACCTGTGCGACGCCCTCCTTGACCTTGGGCACAGCGTGGTGGCGCTGGACAATCTTTCTTCCGGCAAGCGTGAAAACCTCCGCCAGGCCCAGGAGACGGGCCGCCTCACCCTCGTGGAGGAGGACGTGCGCACCGCCGACATGGACGCCCTGCTCGCCCAGCACCGCCCCGAGGTGATCTTCCACCTCGCCGCGCAGATCGACGTCCGCTCTTCCGTGGCGGAGCCCGTGGCGGACGCGGAAACCAATATCCTCGCCACCATTCGGCTTGCCGACGCCGCCCGCCGCCACGGCGTGCGCAAGATCGTGCACACCTCCTCCGGCGGCTCCATCTACGGCGAGCCTGCGGCCTTCCCCGTGGGGGAGGATACCCCGGTGGATCCCCATTCCCCCTACGCCGCCTCGAAGTTCGCGGGCGAGACCTACCTCAATACCTTCCGCCACCTCTACGGCCTGGACTGCACCCACATCGCCCCGGCCAACGTGTACGGCCCGCGCCAAAACCCCCACGGCGAGGCCGGGGTGGTGGCGATCTTCTCCCAGCGCCTGCTAGCCGGCCAGCCCACCAAGGTCTTTGGCAAGGGGGAGAATACCCGCGATTACGTGTACGTGGGCGATGTAGTGCGCGCCTTCTGCCTGGCCGCGGGAGAGAAGGGCGGCGGAATGCGCTTTAACATCGGCACCTCGGTGGAAACATCGGATCGGCAGCTGCACAGCCTCGTCGCGCGGGCGGCCGGTGCGCCCGACGCCCCCGAATACGCCCCCGCGCGCCTGGGCGACGTCCCCCGCTCCTCCCTGAGCTATCGACGCGCCCAAGAGGTGCTGGGCTGGGAGCCGCAGGTGCACCTAGAAGAGGGGGTGCGGCGCACCGTAGAGTTCTTCCGGGGTTAACTACCCCTCTGCGGGGGCGGGATCTTCCCCGTTGGTGGCCTCACCAGGGGCGGTGCCCTCTGCCCCCTCCGCACCCTGCTCGGGGAGCACGGGGGCGTCCGGCTGGCCATTCTGAAGAGACTGCTCGATGGCCTTCTTCAGGGAGTCGTAGTCGGTGCTCATCAGTGGAACACCGTTGACCACAAAGGTCGGGGTGCCATTGACACCCAGGTATCCGCCGTAGATCAGCGCGTTCATGGCCGTGCTGGCAAACTTTCCGCTTTCCACATCAGCGCGGAACTTATCCAGGTGGGGAACCCCGGCCTGCTCGGCAAAGCCCACGAGGTCATCCACCGTGTACTCGGGGTGCTCGTTGCCCTCGAAGCCGCCGTACACGGCATCCTTGAACTCCCAGAACTTCCCCTGAGCGGCGGCGGCGCGCCCGCCCTGGGCGGCGAGGATGGAAGCGTCGCCCAGGAAGGGGAAGTCATTCCATTCCAGGCGCACCCGGCCGTCATTGACGTACTCGTCGATGATCTTGGGCTCTATTTCCTGAGAAAAGTTGGCGCACACGGGGCAGCTGAAGTCTGAGAAATAGGAGACAATCACCTTGGCGTCTTGAGAACCCATAGCAAAGGGATCATCGGGATTGAGGCGGTGAATATCGGCGGGGGAGGTCAGGGGGCCGGAGGGACCGCCGATGTAGGCCGCCTCGGCCTCGGGGAGCGTGGCGTCACTGCCACTGGTGATCTTGCCCAGGGCGAACCCTCCCGCGCCCGCGGTGAGCGCGAGCACCGTGAGGACGCCGATGGCGGCCTTGGCCCAGCCGGGGGTGGGGCCCTCGGCGGAATCCTTCTTCTCCGGGACACCGGTTTCCTCGGGGCCCGGCTGCTCAGTAGAGGCATCGGTGGTGTCACCGGCGGCGGCACCATCCCCAGCGGGAGCGCCAACGGCGGCGGCACTGGCTGGATCCGTTGCGCCTGCCTTGGCCTCCGGGGCGGTGGCGGGGGAAGAGGAGGCGGCCGGGGAAGCGGGCGCGTTATTTTCCGTTACCGGGGGCTGCGCGGCGCTAGAGGCCGCCTCGGGTTGGGAGTGCGAGGGCTTATCGGCCGGGCTGGGTTGTTCCGGTTTATTCTCATCGCTCATGCGCACGAGTGTAGTGCCTTAGCGGGTGAGCTCGTCCTCCGGGCGGACGGCGTTTTGCAGCGCCACGGAGCGCGCCAGGCGGGAATAGCGCAGCTCTAGCTCACGGAAGCGCACGTAGGTGGACATGGTGACAAACATGAAGGCCACCACCAGACCGTAGAGCAGGAGATCCGTGCCGCGATCCACGCCCACCCAGTTGGCGATCACGGTGAGGTCATCGGGGCGCAGTACCGCCCAGATGCACACGGCGATGAAGAGCACAAAAAGGAGCTTCACGTAGGCCTTGGCCCGGGCCTTGCGGCGATGGCTGATGAAGTACCACACCAGGCCAATGGTGGCCAGAAGCAGAATGATCTGGATCAAAGCGGTCATGGCAGCCTCCGTGCAAGTAACTCATCGGCTAGGATATTGACGCCATTGAACAAGGATTGCCCCTTGCTCATGGAATACTCCGTGTACAAAATATCCACCGGCTGTTCCGCCACGCGCCACCCCCGCTCGTCCATGAGGGAGACGAACTCCGAGGCGTGGGACATGCCGTTCATACGCAGGTTGAGTTCCTCGGCCACCGTGCGATTAAAGGCGCGTAGGCCGTTGTGGGCGTCGGTAAGCCCCAGGCGGCGCGTGCGCGGTGAGAGCGCCACCACCGTCTTGAGCACCACGCGCTTGATCCAGGGAACCTGATCCTCCTCGCTGCGGGGGCGGCCAAAGCGGGTGCCCACCACGATGTCGATGGGCTCGGTGCGTAGCCGCTCAACCATCGCTAGAACGTCCTTGACCTGGTGCTGGCCATCGGCATCGAAGGTGACAAAGTACGTCGCGCCGGGCTGCTTACGGGCGTATTCCACTCCCGTTTGAATGGCGGCACCTTGGCCCAAGTTCACGGGGTGATTGACCAGGTGGGCACCGGCCTGGTGAATGGCCCCGGCGGAGTTATCGGCGGAGCCGTCGTTGACGGCCACGATGTTAGGGAAGGTCTCGCGGGCCTGGCTGATGACGTCACCGATCACGGTGCCCTCGTTGAAGCAAGGGATAATCAACCACGTATCTTCATTCATGATGCCCCACATACTAATGTGCTTTGGGCTTTTTATGGAATAGCCGCGCGTGGGCGCGCCGCAGCATGGCGGTGGGTAAGAGGCGATAAGCGCTGCGCGCCACGAAGTTCATCACCGCGCGCGGCTTGCCAATGAGCCCGTAGGACACCAGCCGCCGCTGCATCTGAAGTTCGGCGGCAAACATCTCCGAGCCGGTGCGGCGCTTCAGCTGAGCGGGGGAGACCCGGAAGTACGTTAGCGGCTCGGGGAGATTGTGAAAGCGCGCGCCTGTGGCCAGGGCGCGGGCATACAGGTCATAATCCTCCATGAAATGCACGTGCCGGTACCCGCCCGCCCGCCGGATCGCGCTGGCCCGCATCATCACGGAGGGGTTATTGACGGGGGAGTTGATTCTGGCGTAGCGGGCGATGTCCGCGTGATTTTCCGGCAGGCGGCGCACCGCCGTGACCTCCTGGGGAGATACCTCGAACTCCGCCAGGGAGGTGCCCAGCACGTCGATCTCCGGGTGGCGATCCAGGAACTCGCACTGCACCTCAAAGCGCGTGGGGGCAGCGATGTCATCGGAATCGAGCCGGGCGATGAGGTCCTCCTCCATCACCGTCATTCCCTCGGCGGAAGCCAGGCCGGAGCCGAGGTTGCGTGGCAGCCGCAGCACCTGCACCCGGAAGCGAGGAGCCTGGGCGGCCACGAAGGCGCGGATAATCTCTTCGACCTGCGGAAGCACCGGGCCGTCCTCCACGAGAACCACATGATCGGCCGGGCGGGTTTGGGCGGCGAGGGAATCAAGGCAGGCACGGACATGGGCGGGATCGGAACCGCGATACAACGTGATGAGAACCCCGAGCGTGGACATAGTTTCCCATGTTAGCGCTGTTAGCGCCGGTGGCGCGCGCGAGGCGGCGCGGCGTCGCCACCGGCACCTTGCTGACCACCCCGCCGGGCACCTCGCCGCGAGCGCAGGGCGCCGAGCTGCACCAACGCCCCGATCACGGGCCCCACGGTGAGGGCCAGGGGAATGGTGGTCAAGGGATCGGTGCCCCGCCACAGCACCGCGCACACCACCACGGAGGCGATCACCCAGCCCGCCACGTAGAGGCGGTGACGCTCGGCGGCGATGCTGGCGGCCCCGGTAATCATGAGCACACCGGTGCAGGAGGAGGCAAAGGTGAGCGCGGCCAGCAGGGGGCCCGGCACCGCATAGGCGGGATCGTGATCCCATCCCACCGCGAGAATCCACGGCCCCAACAGCCATGCCAGGCCCGCGCCGAGGACCCCCACCCCCAGCACCGCGGCGGCGGGAGGTACCACCGCCTGGCGCATGCGCTCGCGGTGGCGCACGAAGTACACGATGAGCGCGGACTGAAACCGTTGCAGCGGCACGAGCACCGGCGCGCGCGTGAGCGAGACCGCCAGCATGATGCCGGCGAGCGCTACCCCGCCCTCGGTATCCGGCTCCTCCATCGTGGCGTTGATGAGGGGCGCCACTCCGGTGATGATGGCGGCGGAGGCTCCCGTGGCGATCATCGCGGAGCCGGCGCGCCGGGCAAAGCTCCCGAGGGTGAGCGGGAGGGGGCTGCGCGCGTGGGCGCGGGCGGTGGGGTCGGCAGCGAGGATCACGAGCCAGCTGAGGCTGCCGATCACCGTGATGATGAAGAACGGCACGAGGTTCCACCCGAGCAGCGCCGCGAGCGCCACGAGGAGGAAGCGCACCCCGGAATCCAGCGCGATGAGCCGCGCGTAGGAGGGCCATCGCTCCCAGCCGGAGAGAATGCCGGAGAGCACCGCCTGAAAGGCATACAGCATGAGCCCCAGCGCTAGCAGGCCGCTGCCCGCCATGCCGTGCTTGCCGCCGATCACCAGCGGCACCCACAGCGGCTCTGTCAGCAGGCTCAGCGCCGCCGCCACGAGGCCCACGAGGAGCGCAAAGTGCCAGTGGGCATGAGTGTGCTTATCGACGCCCCCGTGGTGCGCGTCGCTCGTGGGGCGCGCCTGCGCGCTGGGCGTTCCGCGATCTCCGTGGCCCTCGCTGTCCTTGCGCTGCGCGGAGACGGTGCGCGTGGTCTCCTGCATGATGCCGTCCAGGATGCCGGTGCAGGCGAAGAAAAGCCCCCAGTATGCTTGGAAAAGCTTGGCTGCTTCCTCGTCGAGGATGCGGGTGCTGATGATGACGATGAGGAAGCCGGAAAGAGCTGCAAAAACAGTGGCTACGCTGAGGGATCTCAACGGTACACTCCTGACCCTATGGCGGTTGGATAAGCAGGGTAAACGGAAGGTAACATCGCGGGTAATCATACGCCCGGAAAATTTTTTCTCCGTGCGGGCCTGTAGCACTTGCGCAGGGGAAGATGTCTGCTAACTTTATAGAGCATATTCTTTTCCCGAGTGGCCTCACCAAGCGCAAGAGCAGCAGGTCGTTAGAGAGTACCAAGCCAGGTTGCGCCGGAGGTGCGGCCGCAACGAGACGAAAGTGAACACGAGTATGCAGAAAACGAAGAAGCTTACTGCTGGTTTCGCCGCTGGCCTTTGCGCTCTGGCGATTGGCGTTACCCCGGCCCACGCGGCTACCACGATGTACGTGGAGGAGGGCTCCTACTCCTACGTTGCCCGTTACATCATGATGGTGCCCACTGACGTGGTGATCTCCGTGGCTGAGGTTTTCAATGACGGCTCCGCTGAAGATGAGGCCGCTCCCGAGGCTGAGGCCGAGACCCAGTCCGGTGGCGTGGAGCTGTCTAGCCTGAGCGAGGGCGATACCTTTGCCAGCCAGATGGTGGAGCTTGCCGGCAAGACCATTGACAACGCCACCAGCAGCAAGGGGCGTGGCGGCCTGATTAACGCCGTGACCACCTACGATGACGGCACCACCCTGAGCTTCACCAAGGAAGCCGGCGCCGCCGAATACAAGCTCGTGGGCATCGAGTAAATACTGATCCGCGCCGCCAGCGCGACGGGGCATGGCCTTAAGGGCTGTGCCCCTATTTTTATGCCCAGGAGCCTCCGCCGCGTGGTCTTGACCGCCGGTATCGGATGGTTGCGCCCCCGTAGTGGCTCCAGGATAATGGCTCTTTGGATTAGCCCCGTGCATGAAAGAGATAGCATCCCTCAACGGTGAAGGATAAACAACCCTATGAGCAATACCAATAACATTCCCCCGCAGCCCGGCCCCGGGGCAACCAAGGCGGACAATAGCGAGCAGAAAAAGCGCTGGCCCGCCGTGCTCATCGGCGTGGTGATCTTCATGGTCATCGTCGTGGCGGCTGTGTGGGCCCTGGTCTCCGGCGGAAACGGCAATGATGAGGCCCAGGACAGCGCGGCATCCGCTCCCACCAGCGCCTACGTGGATGACTCCGGCCAGCAGGAACACGAACTGGAGATGGCGCCGGGTGAGTCCGATGACGTCTCCGAAATGGAGATCACCGTGGGCGATGAGGGGGGCGCCCCGGTGGACCCCATCCAGGTTACGGAGGATGGGTATCTTATCCCGCCGCAGGACGTCTCCCGCCTGGGCTGGTACTCCTCCTCCGCCGTGCCGGGAGACAAGGGCAACGTGGGATCCTCCGTGATTACCGGCCACATTAACTTCGCCGGGCAGGGCGAGGGCTACGCGGCCAAGTTTGTGAAGCTGAAGAAGGACGATACCTTCACCATCGCCGTGAACGGCGAGGATCGAGAGTTCCGCGTGACGCAGGAGCCCTATCACGTGACCAAGGGGGCGGACTTCTCCGACGTCATGGACGATCAAGACGGCGAGAATCGCGTGGCGCTGGTGACCTGTGGCGGCGAGTTCGTGGGCGGGCAGCTGGGCTATGCAGATAACATCATCACGCTCGCCGAGCCGGTGTAAGTTTCTGCGGAAGTACCGTCCGCGTTATCCCCATGCTCCGCGGCTTCGGCCGCCTTGTGTCCGCGCGAGGAGCATGGGGATAAAGCTTTATCTGGGCACTCGATGAGCCCGCTGGGCCGCCCTGCTGGCCTGGAAATTGCGGTGATGCAGAAAGGGCCTGCTCCCCTGTTTTTACTGGGGAGCAGGCCCTTCGGCTGTCCTAGTGCGTTATGGCCGGATCAAGAGGGCTATACGCCGAGCCCGCGCGCAATGGTGGGCCAGGAGGCGCGCAGATCCTGCTGCCAGTAGCCCCAGGAGTGCGTGCCGGTGTTGTGGAAGTTGAAGTCCGCCGGGATATTCAAGG
Source organism: Corynebacterium oculi (assembly GCF_001412105.1). Lineage (GTDB taxonomy): Bacteria > Actinomycetota > Actinomycetes > Mycobacteriales > Mycobacteriaceae > Corynebacterium > Corynebacterium oculi. The sequence continues at coordinate 415,922 of NZ_LKST01000002.1, read as the reverse complement.
AATCCATCTTGGCCTTGAGGTTATGGGTGCACATGTTGGTGCCGCCCTCGATGATCCCGCCCAGGCCGATCGTCTGCGTCATGGCCCAGGCCTTTTGTACGTCGCTATAGTCCTTGAAGCGGGGGCCGTTGGGCATGTCGTTCTCCCCGGCGGTGCCGGAGCCGTTGGACACGTACACCTGGGTGCCCGCCAACTTATCCGCATTAACCAGGGCGTCGTTATAGCGATTGACCTCGCCGCCGCGCGCGCCCCACATCTTTTCAAAGGAAAGTCCCTGGAGGGTGTTGTGGTCCAGGGTCAGTGCCACGGAGGCGTAACCCAGGGGGGTGGAGGTCTCGGCGCAGCCGGAGAAGGAACCCACGGCGTCGTAAAAACCGGGGTTGTGCTGGGCCAGCAAGAGGGAAGAGGTGGCGGACATGGACATGCCGGCGATGGCACGCTGTCCGTTGGCGTGCAGGTACCCCTCCACGGGGCCGGGGAGTTCCTTGGTGAGGAAGGTCTCCCACTTCTGCGGGCCGCCCAGGGCGTCTACGTCCTCGATCCAGTCCGTGTAGTAGGAGAACTTACCCGCCATGGGGATCACCACGTTGATTCCCTTGTCCAGGTAGAACTCGATGGCGTCGGTCTGCTGCACCCAGTTGGCGGTGCCCTCCCCGCCGTCGCCGCCGTTGAGGAGGTAAAGGGTGGGGGCATCCGGGCGATCAGCCTTAATCAGCGCCAGCGGCACGTGGCGGTTCATGGCGGGGGAAAACGCGCTGACTTCCTCCACGCGCTCGCCGTGCTGCCGCACGATCTTGCGCCACAGGGGGGAGCCCTCCGGCTCTGGGCCGGGCACGGGCGTGATGGTGGCGGGGGCGGCGTCTCCGGCCACCTGTGCTGCCGTGAGTTCCGCAGCGGTGGCGGGAACGGCGGCGGTGAGCGCGGTCGCGGCAATCGCGGTGGCCGCAAGCGGGGCGGCGAAGGCGGTCTTAAGGAACTTCATGCTGGAACCCTTGGTGGAATTATGTGTGCAAGATAAAACGGTGCGTGGTAAACGGGTAAAACCCTGGCGGGGTGTCCGCCAGGGTTTTACCATCAAGCCGCGAGGGGCATGGGCCGCAGACTTAGATGGACTGCGGGATCTCCGGGAGATCCAGGTTGCCGTCCAGATCCAGGAGGTCGGAAAGATCCAGATCCAGGATGTCGGAGGAACCGTTGTTACCGGAGAGCTCGGTGAGGTCAGCGATGTCGGAGGAGCCGTTGTCGCCGGAGGAGAGCTCGGAGAAATCACCCAGGAAGTCTGTGGAGCCGTTATCGCCAGAGGACAGCTCAGAGAAATCCAGGAAATCGGTGGAGCCCTGGTTATCGCCGGAGGAGAGCTCGGAGAAATCACCCAGGAAGTCTGTGGAGCCGTTATCGCCAGAGGACAGCTCAGAGAAATCCAGGAAATCGGTGGAGCCCTGGTTATCGCCTGAGGAGAGCTCGGAGAAGTCGCCCAGGAAATCCGTAGAGAACTGGTTGTCGCCGGAGGACAGCTCGCTCAGGAAGTTAGAGGAACCGTTGTCGCCGGAGGAGAGCTCGGAGAAGTCACCCAGGAAATCGGTGGAGAGCTGATTGTCGCCGGAGGACAGCTCGGAGAGATCCAGGAAGTCCGTGGAGAACTCGCCCTGGTTGTCACCGGAGGACAGCTCGCTCAGGAAGTTAGAGGAACCGAAGTCATTGTCACCGGAGGACAGCTCGGAGAGGTTCAGGTCACCGAAGAGGTCGGTGGAGAACTCGCCCTGGTTGTCACCGGAGGACAGCTCGGAGAGATCCAGGAGGTCGGTGGAGCCGTTGTCGCCGGTGGAGAGCTCGCTCAGGAAGTTGGAGGAGCCGTTATCGCCGGAGGACATCTCAGCGGGGGAGAAGTCACCGAAGGTGGAGCCCAGGTCGCCCACCTGAATGTTCTCGGGCAGGGTGAGCTGCGGGGTCAGGCTGATGTCCGGGAAAGCCGGAAGGGCCGGGATCTCGGGGAACTGAATGCCGCCGGTGCGCAGCTGAACGAGCAGGTCACCGATGGGACCCTGAACGAACTCGTTGATCTTAAGCAGGAAATCCATGTGTGCAAGTACTCCTTGTTAGCCCTGGGCTGTAACAGATGCGTGCAGCCTAACAAGGCTGGAAAGATCACGCAATGGTTACGGGTGGAAACTCGGGGGTATCTATGTGCCGGCACGGGGCCGGAGGGCTACTTAGGGGCTTATCGACGCCCGCTTGAGGGCGGAGGAAGGGGGAAAAGACAGGAAAGTGGCATCGGTTACGTATGGAAGATCACTTTTATGGGGACTTATGGCGAATCTGTGCTACGGGAAAAGATCTAGGCAATATGCCCCCGTTAGGGGGTGGCGTATTCTCGTCGGTACATATCCTCCCTGAGTAGAAAGGAAACTCCATGACCCCCCTGGAGAACCTCACCCTGGCCATCAGCGATTTCCTGGGAAGCGCCGCGAACCTTGGCTCCTCGAATATTGCGGAGCTTTCCGTAGCCCTCCACCTGTTCTAGAGATACAATCCGAGCGGCCCGGGACAAGACATGCGTTCTTTGACGTATTCTGAACGGCATGAGCGAACATTTTGATGTAGTTGTCCTCGGCGCCGGCCCCGGTGGGTACGTTGCCGCCATTCGCGCTGCTCAACTGGGGAAAAAGGTGGCAGTGGTGGAGAAGCAGTACTGGGGCGGGGTGTGCCTCAATGTGGGCTGCATCCCCTCGAAGTCGCTGCTGAAGAACGCCGAGGTGGCCCACATCTTCCATAAGGAAGCCAAGACCTTTGGCATCTCGGGGGAGGTGTCCTTTGACTTCGGTGCGGCTCATCAGCGCTCCCGCAAGGTATCCGCCGGGATCGTCAAGGGAGTGCACTATCTGATGAAGAAGAACTCCATCACGGAGATTGACGGCCTCGGATCCTTCAAGGATCCCTCCACCATTGAGATCGTGGAGGGCAAGGATGCGGGCAAGACCGTAACCTTCGATGACGTCATCATCGCCACGGGCTCCGTCGTGCGCACCTTGCCGGGGGTGGAACTCTCTGAGAACGTGGTGTCCTTTGAGGGGCAGATCCTCAACGAGGAACTCCCGGAGAAGATGGTGGTGGTCGGCGGTGGGGCCATCGGGATGGAGTTCGCCTACGTGTTGGCGAACTACGGCGTGGAGATCACCATCGTGGAGTTCATGGATCGCGTGCTGCCGAATGAGGAGCCGGAGGTCTCCAAGGAGATCGCCAAGCAATACAAGAAGCTGGGCGTGAAGCTGCTTACCGGATACAAGACCACGGCGGTGCGGGATCACGGTTCCTCCGTGGAGGTGGACGTGGAATCCAAGGATGGTTCCAAGAAGGACACCCTCACGGTGGATCGCGTGCTGGTTTCCGTGGGGTTTGCCCCGCGCACCGAGGGCTACGGCCTGGAAAACACCGGCGTGAAACTTACCGAGCGCGGTGCCATCGCCATTGATGAGCGCATGCGGACCAACGTGGATCACGTTTACGCCATCGGTGATGTCACGGCCAAGCTGCAACTCGCGCACGTCGCGGAAGCGCAGGGCGTGGTGGCTGCGGAGACCATCGCGGGCGCGGAGACCCAGGAGCTGGGCGATTACATGATGATGCCGCGCGCCACCTTCTGTAACCCCCAGGTGGCTTCCTTTGGCTACACCGAGGCGGCGGCGAAGGAGAAGTGGCCGGATCGGGAGATCAAGACGGCCGTGTTCCCCTTCAGCGCCAACGGCAAGGCGGCGGGCCTGGCGGAGACGGCGGGCTTTGCCAAGATCGTGGCGGATGCGGAGTATGGCGAGCTGCTCGGCGGGCATATGGTGGGCGCCAACGTGTCGGAGATGCTGGCGGAGCTGACGCTGGCCCAGCGCTTTGACCTCACCGCCACCGAGATTGGGCGCAACGTCCATATTCACCCGACGATGTCCGAGGCGATCAAGGAGGCCACCGAGGGCATCGAGGGGCACATGATTAACCTCTAAGCCGTAGCGGGTTTGAAAGGGGCTGCCTATGGGCGGCCCCTTCTTTCTTTGCGCCTGACCAGCCCCGACGAAAGTTTGACGCCTTACGGGGCTAGTGTCTCCCGCCCGCACCCCCGCGGCCGTCGATAAGTGACAAAACTCACTTTACCTCCCGCCGATGAAACTTCCGGCAAAGTCTTTGCACCTCGCGGCCGATAAGGTAAACCTCATGCCGCACCACTTAGAGGTAACCCTAACCTAAGAAAACGTGGAATATCCCACAGAAAAGCCCTCCTGGTGTGCTGGAACCTGTCTTTGGACTGTGAGTTTTGTCCGTCCCACATTTATGGTTGAGACGACATTGGAGGTGCCATGACTGTAAAGAATCCAGACCGTGAGGCAATCCGTCACGGCAAAATCACCGAAGAGCCGCTGCGGCAGGCTCCTAAAGTTCCCTCGTGGGCGCTCAAGCTGGGCATGGCCGTTACCGGCCTGATCTTCGGCGGCTTCGTGCTCGTGCACATGGTGGGCAACCTGAAGTTATTTATGCCCGATCATGCCGGCGTGCCCGCGATCAACGAGTACGGCGAGTACCTGCGCACGATGGGCGAGCCGATCTTCCCGCGCGAGTCGATCCTGTGGATCTTCCGCCTCGTGCTGCTGGCCTCCCTGGTCATCCACGTCTACGGGGCCATCGCCCTGCATAGCCGCTCGCACGCCTCGCGCGGTAAGTTCCGCCGCACCAACCTGCTGGGCGGCATGAACTCCTTTGCCACCCGCACCATGCTGGTCACCGGCACCGTGCTGCTGCTCTTCATCATCTTCCACATCATGGATCTCACCCTGGGCGTGGAGCCGGCCGCCAGCGCTGTGTTCGAGCACGGCGAGGTGAAGGCGAACATTCTGGCCAGCTTTGAGCGCTGGCCGGTGGCGATCTTCTACATCCTGAGCATGGTGATCCTCTTCCTGCACCTTTCCCACGGCATCTGGCTGGCGGTGAGCGATCTGGGCATCACCGGCCAGCGCACCCGCTCCGTGCTGCTCTTCGTGGCATACCTGGTGCCGGCCGTGGTCATGCTCGGCAACATCATCATGCCGCTCTCCGTGGCCGCCGGTTGGATCAGTTAAGGCAAGGAAGTAAGGGTTACAAGGATTCAAGATGAGCAACCAAAAGCAATTCACCGCCCCTGATTCCACCGTGGCGGGCGTGACCGTGGGCCGGGTTCTTGACGCCCACGAGCCCCAGGGCGTGCCCACCAAGGACATGTGGGAGTACCAGAAGGATCACATGAACCTGGTCTCCCCGCTTAACCGCCGCAAGTTCACGGTGCTGATCGTGGGAACTGGCCTCTCCGGCGGCGCGGCCGCGGCCGCCCTGGGCGAGCTGGGCTACAACGTGAAGGTGTTTACCTACCACGACGCCCCCCGCCGCGCCCACTCCATCGCCGCCCAGGGCGGCGTGAACTCCGCCCGCGGCAAGAAGGTGGACAACGACGGCGCTTACCGCCACGTCAAGGACACCGTGAAGGGAGGCGACTACCGCTGCCGCGAGTCCGATTGCTGGCGCCTGGCCTACGAGTCCGTGCGCGTGATCGACCACATGAACGCCATCGGTGCGCCCTTCGCCCGCGAGTACGGCGGCACCCTGGCCACCCGTTCCTTCGGCGGCGTGCAGGTCTCCCGCACCTACTACACCCGTGGCCAGACGGGGCAGCAGTTGCAGCTCTCCACGGCCTCGGCCCTGCAACGCCAGATCCACCTGGGCTCCGTGGAGATCTTCACCCACAATGACTTCCAGGATCTCATCGTCACGGAGGAAAACGGCACCAAGCGCGTGCGCGGCCTGGTGACCCGCAACCTCATCACCGGCGAGCTCGCGGCTTTCACCGGGCACGCCGTGGTTCTGGCCACCGGCGGCTACGGCAACGTGTACGGCATGACCACGCTGGCGATCAACTCCAATTCCTCCGCGATGATGCGCGCCTACGAGCACGGCGCATACATGGCCTCCCCGGCGTTCATTCAGTTCCACCCCACGGGCCTGCCGATTAACGCCGATTGGCAGTCCAAGACGATCCTGATGTCCGAGTCCCTGCGCAACGACGGTCGCGTGTGGCTGCCCAAGGAAAAGGACGATCAGCGCGACCCGAACAGCATCCCGGAAGAGGAGCGCGATTACTTCCTGGAGCGCCGCTACCCGGCCTTCGGCAACCTCGTGCCCCGCGACGTCGCCTCGCGCGCCATCTCCCAACAGATCAACGCCGGATATGGCGTGGGGCCGAAGAAGAACTCCGCCTACCTGGATTTCCGTGATGCCTTCGAGCGCCTGGGCCGCGCCACCGTGGACGAGCGATACTCCAACCTCTTCAAGATGTACGAGGAGGCCATCGGTGAGGATCCCCACAATGCACCCATGCGCATCGCCCCCACCGTGCACTTCACGATGGGCGGCCTGTGGACGGACTTCAACGAGATGACCTCCATCGACGGCCTCTTCGCCGCCGGCGAGTGCTCTTGGACGTACCACGGAGCGAACCGCCTGGGCGCGAACTCGCTGCTCTCTGCCTCCGTGGACGGCTGGTTCACCATTCCGTTCACGGTGCCAAACTACCTGGCCAACCACCTCAACGAGCCACTGCTGGCCGATGATGACGCCGCCGTGACCGAGGCTCTGGAGCGCGCCCAGGCGCGCCTGGATCGTCTGATGAACACCAAGGGCACCGATCCCCACGGCCCGGAGTACTACCACAACCAGCTGGGCGAACTCCTCTACAAGGCCTGCGGCGTGGCCCGCAACGTCAAGGACATGAGCGAGGGCATCGAGGCGATCCGCGCCCTGCGCGAGGAGTTCTTTGCCAACGTGCGGATCCCCGGCGGGCAGCATGAGATGAACCAGGTGCTTGAGCGCGCCACCCGCGTGGCCGATTACCTCAACCTGGCGGAGCTGATGTGCGTGGACGCCCTGGATCGCGATGAGTCCTGCGGCGCGCACTACCGCGAGGATCACCTCTCCGAGGAGGGTGAGGCCGAGCGCGATGATGAAAACTGGTGCTTTGTCTCCGCCTGGGAGCCGGACGGGGAAAACCGCTTCATCCGCCACGCCGAGCCGCTGTACTTTGAATCCATCCCGCTCCAGACAAGGAACTACAAGTAATGAAGCTTCATCTTGAGATCTGGCGTCAGGCCGGACCGACCACCGACGGCGCCTTCGAGAGCGTGGACGTGGACGACGCCGAGGAGCAGATGTCGATCCTGGAACTCCTCGACTTTGTCAACGACAAGCTCATCGAGGAGGGCAAGGAGCCCTACGCCTTTGCCTCCGACTGCCGCGAAGGTATCTGCGGCACCTGTGGCCTTTTGGTTAACGGCCGCCCGCACGGCGCGGCCAAGAACTCCCCGGCCTGCCAGCAGCGCCTGTTCAACTACTCCGAGGGCGATACCCTCAAGATCGAGCCGCTGCGCTCCGCCGCCTACCCGGTGATTAAGGACATGGTGGTGGACCGCTCCGCGCTGGATCGCGTGATGCAGCAGGGCGGCTACGTCTCCATCAACGCCGGAACGGCCCCGGACGCCGATACCCTCCATCTCAACCACCAGACGGCGGAGTGGGCGCTCGATCACGCTGCCTGCATCGGCTGCGGCGCGTGCGTGGCGGCCTGCCCCAACGGCGCGGCCCACCTCTTCACCGGAGCCAAGCTGGTGCACCTCTCCAAGCTGCCGCTGGGCTCCGAGGAACGCGGCAAGCGCGCCCGCAAGATGGTCGATGAGCTGGAAACGAACTTCGGCCACTGCTCCCTATATGGGGAGTGCGCGGACGTATGCCCGGCGGGTATCCCGTTGACGGCCGTGGCGGCCGTGACCAAGGAGAGGGCGCGAGCTGCTTTCCGAGGCAAGGACGACTAAGCTAAGGGTCATTCGACCTGCACGAGAAGAAAGCGAGTAAGGCGCTCATGTCTAACACGCATACCCCGGAAGCCGTGGGGCGCATGCACTACATTGACGGCTATGAGCCGGTGAGCTACGAAGCCCCCCACTCCTCCCTGCTGCGCACCGAGACCTGGGTGGGCATGGGCCTTGTGCTGGCGGCGCTGTGCCCGGCGGGCATCGCCCTCTTTGCGGTGGCCCTCATGGTCTTTGGCAACACCGGCCAGGCGGACATCACGCCCAGCGTTCTCCTGTGGATCGGGCTGGTGCTCACCGCGGTGCTACTGGTGGCTGGCTCCCTGATGATTAGCTACGGCCGCCGGTACTACAAGCAGTACGTCAAGGAGACCGGGCGCAAGAACTAGGCTCCGGGCATGTCCGCGCTCACGGGCGCGAGCGGGCCGCTTCTCCCCCAGGCTGGGAGGGGCGGCCCGCTTTTTCTACACTGTCATGTATGCAACGCAAGATATTGCTCGTGGCCACCGGGCTCATCAGCCTGATTACCGGCGTGACCCTGATTATTTCCGGGCTCCAGGGCCTATAGGGGGTAAATGATATGGCAGAACACGCACGCGGTTTCCGGCCCGTTCCCGGCCCCAGCGCGGAGGCGGAAGAACACCGCCGCCGCGCCCTGCGTAAGCACAAGGCCCTGGTCACAGGATTGCTCGTGGTGGCGGCGCTCATCTTTCTTGCCTGCTCGTGGTGGCAGCAGCAGCCCGGCGGCGCCCCGGCGTGGGTGGGGTACGTGCGGGCGGCGTCGGAAGCCGGCATGGTGGGCGGGCTCGCGGACTGGTTTGCCGTCACGGCGCTGTTTAGGCACCCGATGGGCCTGCCCATTCCCCACACCGCGCTGATCCCCAAGAAGAAGGATCAACTGGGAGATTCCCTCTCCGGGTTCGTGGGGGAGAACTTCCTGAACGCGGAGCTCATCACGGAGAAGGTGGCCACGGCGGACCTTCCCCTCCACGCCGGGCGCTGGCTGGCTAAGCCCGCGAACGCCCAGCGCGTTTCCGCCGAGGCCGGGCGGCTGGCAGGCAACGCCCTCCGGGCGATTGATCCGCAGGACGCGGAGGGCCTGATCCGCCGCCTGCTGGTGGATAAGGCAGCCGAGCCGCAGTGGGGGCCGCCCGCCGGGCGTGCCCTGGAACAACTCATCGAGGACGGCAAGACGGAGCCGCTTATCGACGACGCGATCGCCTGGTTGCACCGCAAAGTACGCGGCTCCCAGGAGCTGATTATTCGGCTGCTCGACGAGCGCAAGCCGGTGTGGGCCCCGCGCTTTGTCAACGACCTCGTGGGAGAAAAGATCTACCGGGAACTGGTGAACTGGACCGCCGACGTGGCCGCCGACCCTGAGCACGAGGCACGCCGCGCCCTGCGCCGCTTCCTGGGCCAACTGGCGCTGGACTTGCAGCACGATCCGCAGATGATCGAGCGCGTGGAGGGGTGGAAAGCGGAGATCATGGCGTCTCGCCCGGTGGCACAGGCCGCCCCGGCGCTGTGGCGCGCCACGTCCACCTCGCTGATCCAGGCGGCCGAGGACTCCCAATCCCTGCTGCGCCGCACCGTGGAGGACTACTCCTTGCATTGGGGGCAGCGCCTGGTGGCGGAGCCGGAATTGCGGGCGGAGGTTAACCGCAAGGTGGTGGCCGCCGCGGCCTTCGTGGCCGATAACTATTCCGGGCAGATCACCGCCATCATCTCCGATACCGTGCGAGCCTGGGATGCCCAGGAGGCCAGCGAGAAGATCGAGCTGATGGTGGGTAAGGATCTTCAGTTCATTCGCCTCAACGGCACCATCGTGGGTGCCCTGGCGGGCCTGGCGATTTACACGATCTCTCAGTTGCTCTTTGCCGCTTAAAAGCGCTGGCTATACTCGGCCCCATGAGTTCAGGCAAGAACCACGTTTCCGAGGTGTGGCGGGCCGGGCGCGAGGCGGCCCGAAGCACCGGCGAGGTGATCGGAGAGTTGAGCGAGCATCTGCGCCAGCCCGAGGAACGCGGGCGGCACGCCCTCCACGAGGAAAAAGTGGTGGATCACCTGCGCGGGCCCGCCCAGGACTTCGCGGATCAGCGCAGCGTGGACTCCCTCAAGGAGGGAGCCGGCCGGGTGGTGGGGGCCACCGGGGAGGCCCTGGGATCGCTGGTGGGGCGCGTGGGCCGAGCGGCGGCCTCCACGCGGAACTCCGAGGCCGCCGCCCAGGCCGGACGGGCGTTTCAGCGGGTGGGGGAGACGGTGAATAAGGCCGCCCGGGAGGCGATGGGTGTGAGAGACAAGGGCGACAAGTCACAGGATATTATCGACGGCGAAGTGCTCTCGGAGACGATCCACGAGGAGGAGAACCGCCGTGACTGAGATCCTGACGATCCTTTATCGGAGCCTGTACTACCTAGAACTGGGCATCTACCTGGGGGCCGCCCTGGCGGGCCTAGTGGGGCTCATGCTGCTCGCCTTCACCCGGCCCGATGCCTTTCCCGCCGCCGATCGCCAGAGCAAGTGGACGTGGATGGCGCTGCTGGCGGCGGGAACCTGCGCCTGCCTGATCGGCCCGCGTTTCCCCTTCATCTCCATCGCCGGGGTGGTGATCGTGGGGCTGTACTGGTGGGATCTGCGCCCGCAGCTGCGTGATCTCCTCGGCGGCCAGCAGGGCGGCTGGTGATGCGGGATCTCACCCGCGCGGGGTCCGCGCAGGCGGTGGCCCGGGCGATCGCCGAGGGGGAGAACGATCTGGTGGTTCCGGCCTCCTGGGTTCCCGAGGAGATACCGGAGGGGGTTCGGGTGATAGTGGCCTGTGGTTTTCCCACCGGGAGGCACCACCCGCTCATCAAGGCCTCCGAGGCGCGCCTAGCGGTGCAGAGCGGGGCCACGGGGGCTCTGATAGTGGTGGACGCCTCCGCCGGGGAATACGCCTGGACGATTGACCTCGTTACCGCCCGCGAGGCCGTGAGCGAGCAGGTGCGCCTGGCCGTGGGGATCGACGCCCAGGCCCCCAACCGCGCGGAGATAGAGCGGGTGGCCCGGCGGGCGGGGGCGGAGGCCGTGCTGCTGGTGGAGCGGGACGCCGCCGGTGGCTGTGGTTATGGGGTGCGCAGCTCCGAGACGTGAACGCCCTCGCCGCTCACCGTGGCGCGCAGCCCCTCCCCGGTGACCTCGGCGCTAGTGATGGACAGCCCCCCGGAGGCCAGCAGCTGTTCCTCCACGCCCTGCTGCAACTGGCGGGAAATTTCTTGGGTCACGGTGGACGGTAGATCGAAGCCCAGCACCTTGGTATCGAGCACCTCGAAGTGGGTGCGCCCCTCGCTGGTTATGGGGGTGAAATCCAGGCTGCCTGCGCCGTTATTGAAGTCCACGCTGATGGTGCGGGTATCCGGGTGGGAGGTTACCCCCGTGACCTGCACCAACTGGCGGAGAAAGGCCGAGCCGATGTCCCCGGAATCCTCGGTGCCGCCGTTGATGTTCTGCTGCAAGAGCGCCAGCAGGAATTGGTTGCTCAGCTCCGCGGTGGCCTCCAGGTGTCCGGCCACGGGATCGTTGCGATCCGCGATGTTGAGGTTGCGCAGGGAAATATCCGCCGCCGGATTACCGGAGGCCACCCCGTTATCCACTCGCAGCGTGGAAGGCGTGTGCACGGAGACCTCCCCCAGATTCTTGCTCAGCAGGCCGAGCAGCACGGGGGAAGCACCAAAGGAAATGGAGGGATCCTCGGTGAGTTCCGTGCCGTCGGCCTGCGCCTGGGCGCGGAACTCCTCGGCCAGATCCCTGTTGACGATCCACCGCGCGCCGAACTCTGCGGCGACCAGCAGAAGAATCAGAACAACGACGATCGTGCTAAAAATCTTGGCCGTTTTTGACATGGGCCTAGTGTACGGGCTTTACGGCGTTGGCGAGCGCTAAGCCGCAGAGCCGAGGGAGGCGGAGCCAGACACGGCAGACCACGGCACGGTGAGCACGTTATCTCGCAGGGGACGGCGCTGCCGATCCACGGGCCACCCGCTCCGGTAGAGCAGTTCCTTGGCCTTGCGCCAGCGCACCCGTGGCCCGTAGGGCGACCACCCCGCGCAGCGATCCCAGGCGGCGTCGCACTCGCTCAACAAGCGATGCACGGCCTCCCCGGGAACGTTGCGGTGAATAAGCACCTTGGGCAGACGCTCGGCTACGTCGGAGGGGCGCTCCACGTCAAAGGGATCCCAGGCCAGGGTGAGGCGGCGGGCACCGTGGCGGTCCAGCACGATCCAGGCGGCGCGCCGCCCCAGCTCATCGCAGGTGCCCTCCACGAACAACCCCCCGGGCGCGAGGCGGGAGGTCACCGAGGACCAGGCGTGGCTGACATCCGCCACGTCATATTGCCGCAGCACGTTAAAGGCGCGCACCAGGTGCGGGCGATGCCCGGCGAGTTCAAAACCGCCCAGCCCAAAGGTCACGCCGCCCCGGGGCGGGAGAACACGCTCGGGATCAATCTCCAGGCCAAGCACCCGCACGTCCGCGCGGGTGCGGCGCAGCCACCGGGCCCACTCCACGGTGGTGGTGTGGCTGGCTCCGTAGCCGAGGTCAATGGCCAAGGGAGCGTCCGCGCGCAGAAGAACGCGCCGCGCGGGTTCGTGGTGATAAAGCCAACGATCGCAGCGGCGCAGCCGGTTGTATCCGGTGGTTCCCCTGGTAATCACGCCCACGGGGCCCCGTGCGGGAAACTGCGTCCGCAGGTTATGGGCGTGATCGGCCATTTAGAGGTTCTCGTTGATCCAGGTGGAGATCAACTCGCCCTCGTTCTCAAAGATCTCCCCCAGGGCGTCGGCCACCTTGGGCTCGATGGCGCCACCCATGAACGGGATGTTCACGGACACCTCGTTCTCATAGTCAAAGGTGGTGGTGCTCTCGTCGCCGGAGATGGTGGCCTCACCCTTGTAATCCACGGGGGTGCCCTTGACGTCGGCGGTGTACTCCAGCTCCGCGCGGCCGTCGGTCAGCGGGCCCACGGTGACCACGCGCTTGACCTTCAGGGCCTGGGAGACCATGGAGCGCACGGCCTCGGGCAGGACGTCGAGAGGCAAAACCTCAAAGAGGGTGGCCTCACCGCCACCATTATTCTCGGTGAACTCATGCACCTCGCCCGGCTCCGGGGAGAGGCGGGCAACGTCATATGCCCAGAAATCGGCGTTGGTCAGCGCGGCGTGCACCTTCTCCACCGGCTGATTGATCGTTACGGTGTTCTCACTACGAGTAGCCATGCCCTAGAGACTACCGTGAGAAGGGTGAGTGATGTAGCCCTGCCCCAACGCCTCGATAATATCCCCGGTGCCGCCTGTGACACCTCGCTGAGCCTCACGGACCTCACCACCCTGCGCCTCGGCGGAAAGCCCCGCCTGACGGTGCGCTGCGCCACCGCCGAGGCCACCGCCGAGGCCGTGCGAACACTCGACGAAGCCCAGATTCCGCTGCTCATCGTGGGCGGAGGCTCCAACCTCGTGGTGGCCGACGGCGACCTTGACCTCGTGGACCTCGTGGTGGTGCTCCTTGAGGACACCGACGTGCAGATCAACCCGGACACCGGCATCGTGCGGGCGGCCGCCGGGGCCACATGGGACGACGTGGTGCGCGCCACGGTGGAGGCCGGGCTCGGCGGGCTGGAATGCCTCTCCGGGATCCCCGGCTGCGCGGGAGCCACACCCGTGCAAAACGTGGGAGCATACGGCGTGGAAATCTCCGACGTGCTCACCCGGGTGCGGCTGTGGGACCGGCGCACCGGAGAAACCTCGTGGGTACCGGCGGGCTCGCTGGATCTGGCCTACCGCTACTCCAACCTCAAGTTCACTCACCGGGCCGTGGTCCTAGACGTGGAGTTCCAGCTGCGCACTGACGGCCTCTCCGCCCCGCTGCGCTTTGGGGCGCTGGCCAGGCAACTCGGGGCGATGGAGCCCGGGCAGCGGCTGCCCGCCGCGCAAGTGCGCGAGGCCGTGCTTGCGGTGCGCCGCAGCAAGGGCATGGTGCTGGACGCGGAGGATCACGATACCTGGTCCGCCGGCTCATTCTTCACCAACCCGGTGGTCAGCGAGGCGCTTGCCGACGCCGTGGCCGCCAAGGTGGGGGCGGCGGGGGCGGATACTATGCCGCGCTTTCCCACGGGCGAGGGGCGGGTGAAACTCTCCGCAGCCTGGCTCATCGAGCGCGCGGGATTCCCCCGAGGCTATCCCGGTGAGGGGGCGCCGGCGCGGCTGTCCACGCGCCACACCCTGGCGCTGACGAACAGGGGCGAGGCACGCACCGGCGACGTCGTGGCCCTAGCGCGGGAGATCATCGCCGGGGTGAAGGAAGCCTTTGGGGTGGAACTGGTCTCCGAGCCGGTGTGGGTGGGCGTGAAATTGTGAGGGCTATTCCTGTGACGTGCGTTTTGACCTCCTATGGGCCCTTTGCCCGAGAACACAATTCCTCCGGGGAAGCGGCCCGGCGAGCAAGGGAATGCTTGGAAAAAGAGGGAATAGCCGTGGTGTGTCGAGAAATTGACACGGCCTGGGGGAGTTTCGCCACAGATCTAGATGCCCTGGTGCGGTGCTATACGCCCAAGGTCATTGTGAGCCTGGGTGAAAGCGCTAAGATTACCGTTTCCGCCGTGGAACTGGTGGGCTATAACAAGCGCGAAGGCATAGACGCCGACGGCGCACGCAGCACCGGTGCCGTGGATGAGAACGGCCCCTCGGAGCGCCGGGCTCCCGCCGAGAACAAGGCCGCTGCACAGGCCACCAAGCAGTCCGGTCACCAGCTCAACCTCAGCTATGACGCCGGCCGTTACCTGTGCAACGCCGCGCTATACACGAACCTGGGCTTCCTGGAGAACGGTCGCGTGGATCACGCCGCCTTTGTTCACGTCCCGGCCCGTGAAAAGGGTGCTGCGCAGACGCAGAGTGACGGCGAGACCGTGGCTGCCTTTGTGAAGAACCTGGTAGGCAATGCAGTGGACTGAGCCCCCAAGTCTCAGGCCTCCTTGGCCCCCAGGTGTTCGATGAGATCCGCCTGTACTTGGCGGCGTCGGATCTTGCCCATCTGATCCCGGGCTAGTTCCTCGAAGTGGTAGAACGTGCGCGGCACCTTGTACCTGGTGAGGCGCTCGCGCGCGTACTGCTTGAGGCCCTCGGGATCGAGGGCGGCGCCGGGGTTAAGAGTGATGCAAGCCACCACGGATTCGGAGCCGTCCTGGCGGGGTACGCCCACCACCGCGATGTCCGCGATGTCCTGGTGATCCCGCATGACCTCCTCCACCTCGCTGGGGTACACGTTGAAGCCGCCGGTGATGATGACCTCTTTGATCCGCGCCACCAGGCGGATGAAGCCGTCTGGTTCCATGACGCCTACGTCGCCGGTGCGGTACCAGTCCTCGTAGAAGGACTTGGCCGTGGCCTCCGGGTTGTTGAGGTAGCCCTTGAATACCTGCGGCCCGCGCACCAGAACCTCGCCCTCGGTGCCGTCGGGCACGGTGCGGGAGAGGTCCTCGGGGTCGGCGATGCGCACCTCGGTGTCGGGGAAGGGAATGCCCACGTAGCCGGGGCGGCGCTGCGTGGACATGGGGTTGCCCACGATGATGGGGGAGGTCTCGGTGAGGCCGTACCCCTCCACCAGGAGGCCGCCGGTCATGGATTCCCAGCGCTCCACGGTGCTCACCGGCAGGGTGGAGGCTCCGGAGAAGGAGCTGCGCACCCCCTTGATGGTGATGTCTGCCTCTGCGGCGGCTTCCACGATCTTCTCGTAGAGAGTGGGCACGCCTGGCACCCAGGTGGGGGTGTGCTTCTTCATCACTTCCATGATGAGGGGCACCTGGGGGCTGGGCAGCAGGATGAGTTGGCCGCCGATGAGGAAGGCCAGCGTGGCGTTCATGGTGAGGCCGTAGGCGTGGAACATGGGCAGCGCGGCGAGCATGCGCTCGTCCTGGTCGCCCAGGCCCGGCACCCAGGCCTTGCCTTGAAGAATGTTGGCGTAGAGGTTGCCGTGGGAGAGCTGCGCGCCCTTGGGGGCCCCGGTGGTGCCGGAGGTGTACAGGATCAGCGCGATGGTGTCCTTAGTCACCGTTTCGAGGGAAACAACGTCCGAGCCGTTGCCGCCCAGCTGCGGGGAGAGCAGCAGATCCCAGGGTACGGTGTTGGGGGCGGGGGCGGTGAGTTGGGAGCGCGTCTTTTTGATCTTGGGGATCGGCAGGCGCAGGGCCAGGCGCTTCAGCGGCGGCATGGCGTCCACCATGTTCACGGAGATGATGGTTTCCAGGTGGGTGCTGCTGCGCAGTTTTTCAAAGACGTCGGCGGATTTATCCCAGTTCACCACCACCCGCGCCCCGTGGTCGAGGAAGGGGTGCTCTAGCTCGTGCGCGGTGTAGAGCGGATTGTGCTCCACCACCGTGGCCCCGAGTTTGAGGATGGCGTAGAAGATCACGATGTGCTGGGGGCAGTTGGGCAGCGCCACGGCCACGCGATCGCCGGGGCGTACCCCCAGGGCACGCAGGCCGGCGGCGGCGGCGCGCACCTGCTCGTCGATGTCCGAGTAGGTTTGGCTGCGGCCAAAGAACCAGGTAGCGGGCTTTTCCGGCTTGGTGGCCAGGGTATGATCGTACATGTCGAGCAGGGTGGTTTCCCCGTAGTCGAGGTGGTGGGGTGTCCACTCCGGGTAGTGCTTGAGCCACGCTTGTTCTTCTGCGGCAGACATCGGTCTCCCTTCCTGTGGCGCCGGGCAGCGCGCGCTGGGCAACAATAAGTTTCCTTCGCTTGACTATACGCGCCGTGGGCGGCGCTCGCCGTGTGGGAGAAGGCGGCGGAAGCGTCGTAGCATGGGGGCTCATGCACATCGCCATGATCTCCATGCACACCTCGCCGTTAGAACAGCCGGGCTCGGGGGACGCGGGTGGCATGAACGTTTACGTGCTTTCCACCGCCACGCAGCTGGCGCGGCGGGGGGTGGAGGTGGACGTGTACACCCGCGCCACGCGCCCCAGCCAGGGGGAGGTGGTGGAGGTGGAGCCGGGCCTGCGCGTGGTCAACATCGTGGCCGGGCCGTACGAGGGTTTGGCCAAGGAGGAGTTGCCCACGCAGCTGACGGCCTTCGCCGGGGGAATCCTGCAATTTGCGCGCTGCCAGGGGTTGTCTTATGACCTCGTGCATTCCCACTACTGGCTCTCGGGCCAGGTGGCGTGGCTGGTGCGGGATCAGTGGGGGGTACCCCTGGTGCACACCGCCCACACCCTCGCGGCGGTGAAGAACTTGCACCGCGCCACCCATGATTCCGCGGAGACGGAGGCCCGCCGCATCTGCGAGCAGCAGTTGGTGGATAACGCGGACGTGCTGGTGGTGAACACCCGGGAGGAGCGCGCCGATCTGGTGGCGCATTACGACGCCCCCACGGACCGCATCGAGGTGGTCTCGCCGGGGGCAGACACCGAGCTTTTTACCCCCGGAACAGATCGCAACACCGAGCGCTCCCGCCGCGAATTGGGCGTGCCGCTGCACGCCAAGGTCATCGCCTTTGTGGGCCGGTTGCAGGAGTTTAAGGGGCCGCAGGTGTTGATCCGCGCGGTGGCGCGGTTGCTGGAGCACAACCCTGGGCGCAACGTCCGGGTGCTCATCTGCGGCGGGGCCTCCGGGGCGGAGGCCACCGCCTCGCGCTACCGCGAGTTGGCCCGCGAGCTGGGGGTGGCGCACCGCGTGCGTTTTCTTGAGCCGCGCCCCCCGCAGGAACTAGTCACGGTCTATCAGGCGGCCGACGTGGTGGCCGTGCCGAGCTATAACGAGTCCTTCGGGCTGGTGGCCCTGGAGGCCCAGGCCACCGGCACCCCGGTGGTGGCCGCGCGAACGGGCGGGCTGCCCATCGCGGTGGCGGAGGGGAGCACGGGGGTGCTCGTGGACGGCCACGATCCCGCCGACTGGGCGCGTGCCCTGGGGGAGATGCTTGACGACGACCCCACGCGCATCCGCATGGGGGAGCAGGCCGTGCGGCACGCCGCGGCGTTTTCCTGGGGGGTCACGGCGCAGCGCCTAGAGGAGGTCTACGCCAGGGCGATGGATACGTCGGTGGAGGATTGTCGCGCGCGGCGGGCCTCGGGGCTCTGACGGGCCCTGAGGGCGTCGATAAGCCCCGGGCAGGATCGAGACGATTATGGAATGCTGGGGAACATGAGTAACGGAAAGTTGATCCTGCTGCGTCACGGCCAAAGCGAATGGAACGCCTCCAACCAGTTCACGGGCTGGGTGGATGTCAACCTCACGGAGAAGGGCGAGGCGGAGGCGCGCCGGGGCGGTGAGCTGATGAAGGAATCCGGGCTGAAGCCGCAGGTGCTGTACACCTCGCTGCTGCGCCGCGCGATCCGCACCGCGAACATCGCCCTCGATGCCACGGATCGCCTGTGGATCCCCGTGGAGCGCGATTGGCGGCTCAACGAGCGCCACTACGGCGCGTTGCAAGGCCTGAACAAGGCGGAGACCCGCGAGAAGTACGGCGACGAGCAGTTCATGGAGTGGCGTCGCTCCTACGGCACCCCGCCGCCGGAACTGGCGGAGGACTCCGAGTACTCCCAGGCCCATGACCCCCGCTACGCCGATCTTCCCCAGGTGCCCGCCACGGAGTGCCTCAAGGACGTGGTGGAGCGCCTGGTGCCCTACTTCGAGGAGGAGATCCTGCCGCGCGTGAAGCGCGGGGAGGTGGTCATGGTGGCCGCGCACGGTAACTCCCTGCGGGCGCTGGTGAAGTACCTGGACAGCATCTCTGACGCGGACATCGCGGAGCTGAACATCCCCACGGGTATTCCGCTGGTCTATGAGATCGACGCGGAAGGCGCCGTGGTTAACCCCGGCGGCACCTACCTTGACCCGGAGGCCGCGGCCGCCGGTGCTGCCGCTGTGGCCTCCCAGGGCGCCCAGAAGTAAGCAGCGCCGGTTAAGGTGTCCTGGTCCCTCCTCATCGCCTTCGGAGCGGGGGCTGCCCTCGCGGGCGGCCTTCCTCCGCTTTTCTCGCGCGTGCGTGCCGCCGTGCGGCGCTACCGGGCGGCCACCACCCTGGAGGAAAACCAGGTGACCACCATCGGCCAGGTGCTGCACCTGGCCATCCAGGGTTCGCCCACGGGCCTGGTGGTCATTGATCGGCGCGGGGAGGTTCTGCTCTCCAACTCACGGGGGCATGAGATGGGCCTGGTGCATGATCGCACCCTCAACCCGGAGCTGTGGGAGACGGCCCAGCGCGTCCACGAGGACAAGGAAACGCACGTCCTCAACCTGGTGACCTCGCAGCGGCGCACCGGATCGCGGGTCACCAACGTGCGAGCGGTGGTCAAGCCGCTCACGCTCATCGACGATCGCTTCGTGATCGTGTACAGCACCGACGAATCCGAGTACGTGCGCATGGAAGCCGCGCGGCGGGACTTTGTGGCCAACGTCTCCCACGAGCTGAAAACCCCCGTGGGCGGCATGGCCCTGCTGGCCGAGGCCCTGGTGGAATCCGCTGACGATCCCGAGCAGGTGGACTACTTTGGCACCCGCCTACGCAAAGAGGCGCTGCGCATGTCCGACCTGATTAACGAGCTGATCTCCCTGTCCAAGCTGCAAGGCGCCGAGGCCCTGCCGGACGTGGAGCCGGTGCTGGTGGATGACGTGATTACCGAGGCCATGACGCGCAACCAGGTGGCCGCCGACGGCCACTCCATCCCCCTGCTGCGCGGGGCCCCCTCCGGGGTGTGGGTCAACGGCAATAAATCCCTGCTGGTTACCGCCGTGTCCAACCTGGTGAGCAACGCCATCAACTACTCGGGAACCTCCGCGCCGGTATCCCTCTCGCAGCGGGTGGTGGACGGCGCGGCGGTGCAGATCCGCGTGACCGACCGGGGAATCGGCATCGCCCCGGAGGATCAGAAGCGGGTATTCGAGCGATTCTTCCGGGTGGATAAGGCCCGATCCCGCTCCACCGGGGGGACGGGGCTGGGCTTAGCCATAGTGAAGCACGTGGTGGCAAACCATAGCGGTACCATTAAGGTGTGGTCGAAGCCCGGAACGGGATCGACATTCACCATCGAGCTTCCGATCTATATCCCGGAGCAGGCGGACGTGCCGCCGGTCCCGGAGGACGATACTGCGGCCGAACCGCCCTTGCTCAAGGCGGTATCGCGCGTGACGAACCGGCGAAAGGATAAATCTTCATGACCACCATTTTGATCGTTGAAGACGAAGAATCGCTGTCCGACCCCCTCGCCTTCCTGCTGCGCAAGGAGGGGTTCAACACGATCATCGCCGGCGACGGTCAAACGGCCCTAGAGGAGTTCGCCACCAACGAGGTGGACATCGTCCTGCTCGACCTTATGCTTCCCGGAATGTCCGGCACCGACGTGTGCCGCGAACTGCGCACTACCTCCAACGTCCCGGTGATTATGGTCACCGCCCGCGACGCCGAGATCGACAAGGTAGTGGGCCTGGAACTCGGCGCGGACGACTACGTGACCAAGCCCTACTCCTCCCGCGAACTCATCGCCCGCATTCGCGCCGTGCTACGCCGCAACGGCGGAGTGGAACTCAACGCGGTGGACATGGAAGAGGAATCCAGCGATGACATCCTCTACGCCGGGCAGGTGCGCATGGACGTGGAACGCCACACCGTGAGCGTGGCCGGGCGCGAGGTGAACATGCCGCTCAAGGAGTTTGAGCTCCTGGAGTTCTTCCTGCGCAACTCCGGCAGGGTGCTCACCCGAGGCCAGCTCATTGACCGCGTGTGGGGGGCCAACTACGTGGGAGACACCAAGACCCTCGACGTGCACGTGAAGCGCCTGCGCGCCAAGATCGAACGGGAGCCCTCCCAGCCCACGCGCCTGGTGACGGTGCGGGGATTGGGATACAAGTTCGAGCGCTAGGGGGTTTAAGGGATCGGGCCTTGGGCTTCGCGCAGCGCCTCTAACACGGTGGGCACGGCGGTGGCGGGGTGGCTGCTCACCGTGTTGGGCGGGATGATCGAGATGTTTTCTTGTGCCTGTGCCCAGCGGGGATAGGGGAAATCGGGAGCGAGGTGCTTGGGGCGCTCTTTCTCCACCAACCCAGCGGCCTTGATTAGGGTACTGAGCCGGGCGCGATCCTGCGCGGAGGCGGGGACGCCGCGCTCGTGAGCAAGGAGCCATACTTCAAAGCACACGTGGGAGATAATGAGCTGAAACGAGCGGTGCCGGGTGCTGGCGCGGTGACATTCCGCGCTGGCGGGTGATAACTCATGGCGGGAATCGTCTTCATCTATCACGATGAATATGCGCTCGTAGTCCCCTCGCCGGGCTAATTCCTTGGTGTGTTCCACGAGTTTGAGGGGTGTGGCGTGGTGTGCGTGAATATCCACGGCGCGGGATCGTCAGAGTTCTTTCATGCGTCGGAAGTATGTGGTTTCCGTGACGGTTCCCTGGCACACGATGAGCGTGGGAGTCGCCGGGGTGCGTTTTCCCGCAGCGCGCTTTCTTTTAGGCACCATCACCTTGCCGCCTTTCTGCTTGGAATTGGTTGTACTCCGTTCGCAGACGGGCGATCTCGGAGGCGATGTCCCTTTGCGGTGCCGGAACCGCTCCATATACGCCGCGCAGGTAGCGGCGTTCGATATTGTGTTTGGGGGAGTAAGGGAACTCGTCGAGGGCGATGAGTTCGGAGACTCCTTGTTGCTTTTCCGTCAGCCAAATACCAGAGGGCGTGATCCCTGTGTCTAGGTCATTGCCCAGCACGGTGGTGTCGTGTGAGGTGAAAAGGAGTTGCGCGCCGGAGGCGTTGGTCCTCCGGTTGGTAAATAGCCGAATGAGGCTGGCCAGCAAGAGGGGATGGAGGCTTTCATCGGCCTCGTCCACGCTGAGGACCCCGCCCGTGGCCAGGGCATAGGTGGCCTGCATGGCGAGGTCGAACCATACGCGGGTGCCCTGCGATTCTGCCTCCTCGGGCAGCTCGAATTGCTCTTCGCCGGAACCGTGGGTGAACACGAGGTTCTGCGCGATGAGTTGTTTCTCCTGTTCGCTCAGGGCCTCGACGTGGGTGCTGGATTCCCCGGCGAGGGCGGCGCTGAGGGCCTCTGCGTGTTGAGCGAGTTCGGGTGGTAGGGGAACGGATTGGGTATCCACGCGCACGGAGTTCACCCCGGTATCGGCCGCCCGGATAATGGCGGAACTGGCGCGCATCCAGGAAGGATACTGAAGCATGTCCATGAGTGTGTAGTGCATCTGTGCACGGTCACGGAGAACCCCGAGGGTGCGGAGGCGTTCCTGCCACCAGGTCACGGCACCGGCGTAGGGGCCGCGCGAGCGCGCGACCTGCCATGCGGAGAGAGTGAGCGCCCAGGGGGTCAGAAACTCCTCGATATTTTCTCTGGCCGCGCGCGGTATTCCCGACTGTGGGCCGAACTTGATGGTGCTTTCCTGGCGATGGAAAATGAGGCGGAAGTGCCCGGATTCCGTGGCCTCTAGTTTTTCCTCTAGTACGCCAGCTTGGCTTAGGCGCAACTCCCACCGATACCGCACCCCTGCCTCCACGTACTCCACCTGAAAGGCGGTGGGGAGATCGCGGTGGAGTGCGTGCGGGGTGTAGAGGGCCTGAGTGGTGGCGGGGTCGCGCAGAGAGAATGCCACCGCCACTTGGATGAGACCGAGGGGGAGGAGCACCGTGGACTTGCCCGAGGCGTTGGCTCCGTAGATTCCCACCACGTGCTCAGTCACGGCGGCCCAGTTGTGATCTGCGGGCACATTGCGGCGGAAACTGCGCTTCATTAGATCGAGGGTGG
Source organism: Corynebacterium oculi (assembly GCF_001412105.1). Classification (GTDB taxonomy): domain Bacteria; phylum Actinomycetota; class Actinomycetes; order Mycobacteriales; family Mycobacteriaceae; genus Corynebacterium; species Corynebacterium oculi. The sequence continues at coordinate 393,285 of NZ_LKST01000002.1, read as the reverse complement.
ACTCGGCGGCAAAGGAGCGGTAGTTCCCTAGGGTGAGAGAGAGGAGCATGGCCTAAGAATAGGACAAAAGGTAGGAAAATCTACCCAAGTGCCTCCCTCGTCGCCGGGTGTATCGGCAGCACCCCCTTCGGCACCCGTGCCCGGGCGCGCAGGTGCGCGTCCAGCACCTCGTAGGCGGAATCGCCCATCAGCGCACGCAGTTCCGCCTCCTGGCTGATCCACACCGGCGTATCGGAGGTGTGGCAGCCGGGCGCGCTGGAGCAGTACCAGTCAAAGTCCTCTCCGCCGTCGCCCCAGCCGCGCCGGTCGTATTCCCCGATGGTGGTGCGCAGGATCTCCGCGCCGTCGGAACGCTCCTCCCATTCCTCGGTGCGCCGCAGCGGGAGTTGCCAGCACACCTCGGGCTTATCCACGGTGAGGTCGCGGCCCTCGGCCACGCACCATTGATGGATCGCGCAGCCCGCCCCGGTGGGCCAGCCGCTGCGGTTGGCAAAGATGCAGGCCCCGTCCACCACCTTGGTTTTGAGGGCGGGTTCGGGGTTGCCTTCCTCGTCGTCTAGCTCGTCCCATACCAGCCAGGGCTCAAGGTCCTCGGGCTTGCCGTGGGCGAGGTATTCCTCTACCTCTGCCGGGCGCAACTGCCAGTAGCGGGCGGGGAGGGCTGAGGCGGCGTCGTAAAGCTGGTCGCGGTCCACCTCGTCGGAGAGGAAGGCCCCGTGGTTGCAGCAGCCCACGTCCGGCTGCGCGGCGTTGATGCCGTGGCAGGCGCTGGTGCCAAAGGTGCAGTGCCAGTGGGATTCCATCCAGGTGAGGTCCACGCTAAAGACGTGGTGGGGATCGGTGGGGTGGGTGAACTCGAACCATTCCCGGGGGAAATCCGGGGACTTTTCCACGCCCTTGGCCACGGACTTCTCGGCGGGGGAGGAGGCCGGAAAACCGAGAAAAACCTGGGTGGATTGTGGGTGATTCACACCTGATGAGGGTAGACCGTCTACCCTATAGGGTGTGCGATTAGGTGTATTGGATGTGGGCAGCAACACCGTTCATTTGGTGGCGGTGGATGCGCGGCCCGGTGGGCGGCCCACTCCGATGAGCGATTGGAAGACCGCGATCAAACTCGTGGAGCTTTTGGACGATCGCGGGGCGATCCACGATAAGGGGATCAAGAAACTCACCAAGGCGGTGAGCGAGTCCGCTGACCTGGCCCGGCAACTGGGCTGCGAGGAACTCATCGCCTTTGCCACCTCGGCGGTGCGCTCCGCCACCAACTCGGAGGACGTGCTCACCCACGTGCACAAGGAAACCGGCGTGCGGCTGGAGGTGCTCTCCGGGGAGGACGAGGCGCGCTTGACGTTCCTCGCCGTGCGGCGCTGGCACGGGTGGTCCGCGGGCAGGATCACCAACCTGGACATCGGCGGCGGTTCCCTGGAAATCTCCACCGGGGCCGACGAACAGCCAGACGCCGCCTTTTCGCTCAACCTCGGAGCGGGTAGATTAACCCACGAGTGGTTTGATACCGATCCGCCCGAGCGGAAAAAGATCAATCTGCTGCGTGATTTCATCGACGCCGAGTTGGTGGAACCCGCCCGCCAGGTGCGAAGCTTTGGGCCCGCCCGCATCGCCGTGGGCACGTCCAAGACGTTCCGCACCCTGGCGCGGCTCACCGGTGCCGCGCCGTCCGCGGAGGGCCCGTATGTGACGCGCACGCTCACCGCCCCCGGCTTGCGGCAACTGATCGCCTTCATCTCCCGCATGACGGCCTCGGATCGCGCGGAGCTGGAGGGCGTGAGCTCGGATAGGTCGCATCAGATCGTGGCCGGCGCGCTGGTGGCAGAGGCCGCCATGCGCGCCCTGGGGCTGGAAAAGATTGATATTTGTCCGTGGGCGCTGCGCGAGGGCGTTATCCTACAGCGGATAGACAAGGGACTGGAACAAGGAGAGGAAGCACGATGAGCGACGAGGAAAAACAACTCACCGTTGCCGAGCTTTTAGAGCGCGCCCAGGCCAATCGCGGTGATGCCGCGAAGCGCTCCACCGGGCGACGTCGCCGCCGCAGCCTAGAGGACGGCGGCATCTCCGTGGCGGAACTCACCGGCTCCCTCTCCCGCGTGAAGGACAAGCCCGCCGAGGCCCGCCATTCCTCAGTGCCCATCGACACCCCGGAATCTGAGCGCCGCCCCCGCAAGCCCTCCTCCCCGGCGGCCACCGAGCCCTCGGTGGCGGGGCTGAACTCCGTGCCGGGTGCGCCAGCATGGGGCAGCGTCGCGCCGCGCAAGACCGAGCAGAACGCGGGACGCCCCGCAGGCCAGCCCCAGGGCGGTGCTGCGGCGGCCCCCCGGCCCGGGAACACGGCACCCCGCACGCCTGCGGCCACCAACCCGATCAAGCCCGCCCCGGGGGTTGCTTCTCGACGCCCCGGTGGTTCCACGTCCGCCTCCCCGGTGGCCTCCGCGCCTCGCGGTAATAGTGGCGTGCAGGGGGCGGGCTCCTCCGCTGCGGCTTCCGCGCGCGCCACCACGCCGAAGGCGGCGGGCGCTGGGCAGGCAGCGGGTACCGCGAAAACGACGGATAAGGCGCCTTCCGCTCCTGCCACTTCCTCCACCTCTGCGGCGCAGCCGACGAAGCAGAGCACCGGCTCTGCCGCTCGCCCGGGTGCGGCTTCCAGCCCGGGTACCGCTTCTCGCCCCGGCGCCGCGCAGGCCCCGCAGGGGGCGCACGCCGCTCAGACTCAGCAGGCCCCGCAGGGTAAGGCCGCGTGGCCCATTCCCGATTCCGCGCGCCGAGCCGCGCAACCCCAGACTAGGGGTGCCCAGGCCCCGGCGGGCCGCGCGGAGCAGGCCCCCAACGCAGCAAAGAACGCCGCGCGCGCGACGGTTCCGGGACAACAGGCAGTCTCCGGCAAAAAGGCGGCCCCGGAGACCGCTGCGGAGGAGACCGCCGTGATCTCCAAGGTGGGCGGGATTGCGTCGAAGAACGCTACCCCCAAGAAGCCCGCTGCGGTTAAGCGGCAGGGCACCACCGGCGCGGCAAAGCCGGGCGCGGTGGAGGAAACCGGGCGCATTCCGCGCGTGGGCGATGAGACCTCCGCCCCGGTGGCCAGCCTGTACCAGAGCGCAGGCACGTCCGAGAAGAGCGAGCAGAAGGCCGCGGGCAAGCAGGAGGGCTCCTCCACCCAGGATCGGGCGGGGCAGCAGCCCGGCGAGGCGGAAAAGCGCCCGAAGGACGCGAAGAAGAAGCGCGAGCCGGAGCCGCGCACCGGGGCCGGATCGGCGGTGCTCCTGGCCGTGATGGGCGTGGTGCTGGGGGCCCTGGTGTTCATTGGCTTTGACCAGTTGTGGTCCTCTGGGTTGAGCCGCCTCCTCGTGGGCGCGCTGGCCGTGGCGGTCACCGGGATCATGGTGGGCGTGGTGCACGCCCTGCGCACCGCCCGCGACGGCATCTCGATGACGCTGGCGGCCGTGGTGGGATTCCTCATGACCTTTGGCCCCTACATCCCCCACGCGCTTTCCTAATCGCGGCCTTTTCCGTTCCCGTTTGAGCCCAGCGCGGCGGGCGCGCTCCCGGTTTCCCGATGGAACCCCGTGGGCGCGCCCGCCGCGCATGTGGCAGGGTGGGGTGCATGACTTCAATCGCAGTAATCGGCGGCGGAAAAATCGGTGAGGCCCTCGTGGGCGGCCTCGTGGCGGCGGGCACGGACCCCGCGCAGATCGCGGTGACCAACCGCAGCACGGAGCGCAGCGAATACCTCCGCGAGCGCTACGGGGTGGAAACCACCTCGGATAACACCCAGGCCGTCTCCGGGGCGGAGACGGTATTTCTGTGCGTGAAGCCGAAGATGATCGGGGGCGTGCTGCGCGAGATCGCGGAAACCATCAACGATAACGATGTGGACACCACCGTGGTCTCCATGGCCGCCGGGCTCTCCCTGGCCTCCCTGCAAGAGGATCTCTCCGCCGGCACCGCCGTGGTGCGCGTGATGCCCAATACCCCCATGATGGTGGGCAAGGGCGTGTGCGCGGTGGCCCCGGGGCGCTTTGTCAGTGAGGCACAGGCCAGCGCCGTCAAGGAACTGCTCAGCGCCGTGGGCACCGTGGTGGAGGTGGCCGAGGAGGACATGGACGCCGTGACGGCCCTGGCGGGTTCCTCCCCCGCCTACGTGTACCTGGTTGCGGAGGCGCTTATCGACGCCGGGGTGAACCTCGGCCTCACCCGCGACGTGGCCACGCGGCTGGCCTCCGGCGCGATCGAGGGCGCCGGGGCCATGCTGGCCCAGGAAGGGGCTGACCCCACGACGCTGCGAGCCAATGTGTCCTCCCCGGCGGGAACCACCGTGGTGGCCCTGCGGGAACTAGAGGAATCGGGGATCCGGGGTGCGTTCTTCCGCGCGGCGGAGGCCTGTGCGCTGCGCTCCAAGGAACTGGGTGCGCCGGTGGCTCCCCCGGTGGAGGAGTAACGGGAGGATAGTGCCTGTGGGGCCGGGGTGGTGTGGGGTGCTGTTTCGCGCCCCATGAGGTACTTTCCGCAGCACCAGGCCGCTTTGGGTACCTGGTATGGACTCAGGTCGCACCAGTCACACATTTCACGCTAGACTTGTTGAAGCACGTGCGTGATTCGTTCTGTGGGAGGGGAAGCCTACAGCGCGCCACCTGCTTGTGAAGGGTTAGGTAACTATGGCTAATGAAGATAAAGGAACTTTCCTGACGGTCGCGGAGGTCGCGGAGATCATGCGCGTCTCCAAGATGACCGTCTATCGCCTGGTGCACTCCGGCGAACTGCCCGCCGTGCGCGTGGGCCGCTCCTTCCGGGTGCATGACAAGGCGGTGAACGAGTACCTGGACTCCTCGTACTACGAGGTGGGGTAGAGTTCCCTTTGACCTAGACCGCCCGCCGCGCTCTGCTTGGACTTGCCGGGGTTTGTTGCGCTGGCTGTAGCTGAGGCTCTGCTTGGCTTGCTCTTATGCGAGGCGTGGCGGGCGCGATTTTTGGTAGCACCCAGCGCTGCCGCTAAAGTGGAGAGCATTCGTGCCAGCACAGGTGCGCGTGCTCGGCAGAACAGAAGTACACCAACGAGGTAAGTGAGGTAGCCCTATGGGTTCCGTGATTAAGAAGCGCCGCAAGCGCATGTCCAAGAAGAAGCACCGCAAGATGCTGCGTCGCACGCGCGTGCAGCGCCGTAAGTTGGGCAAGTAGTCTAGTCAAATTCTGAGAATATCATAAGAAACTCTTGGAAGGTGGCCTCCATCTATTGTGGAGGTCACCTTTTTGCCATAGCATGGCAAAATCATCCGCGATGGTGATAGAGGTCTCATGAGGTTGGTTAAAAGCCCTCATTCTCTAATCGTTGAGATGATTTACTGTTTTTCACTTTAAAGTTCAAGAGAGTGATATCTTATGGAATCTTGGATTCTAGGTTTGGCAGATAATGTTCTTGCAAACCTGATTGCATCAGGGGTGAGTGCTTTACTTATGATTGTTATCGGGGTAAGGGGGAGTGGGGATAAGGGCGTCGGGCAATTGGTGGGTAATTCCGACGGTCAGATAATTTATTCTCTAAATAACTCTGGAATAATACAGGCTTCTTATAATTCTTCTAATACTACCATTAATCATTATGGGTATCAGGCGAATCGTAAAGGGGGTGATGGGTGGGGAATATTTCCTGTTACCATTGTAGTAATTTTTCTTTTCGGCGCATTGATTTACTCCACTAGGTTCTTCTCTGTTGTCCAGAGTATCATTGTTTCTTCTTCTATTGTCGTTCTTTTGCTCAGTGCCATTTTTCTTTTACTTCGCAAATCTTATTATACGACCGTAGCAAAGAGAAGAGCTTGGTTGTCTTGGTCTACTCTTTTTGTTGTGGTATTTTTCTTAAATCTCAGTGTGGAAAATTTTCAAAATCTATCAAACCCTCATTCGCTGTCATCTCTTGCCCAGTTAGTGGATGTAGGGGTGGGGGTGGATGCTCAGGGGATTGCATCTATGCTTGAGCGGGGGTTGTATTTATTTTCTCATGGAAATGACGTTGAGCGTACGGCTGCTCTTATGGGATTTTTGTTTGCTTTTTTGTTCTTATATCCTTCCCTATTTCGGTATCAAGCCTATTTGGCGCCCTCCTTTTTCCGGCAAGTAGTAGAGGCAGGAAATTTGGGAAATTATTCAATTTATTCAATAATTCATTTGTTGATCGGGGTGAAATTTTTCTTCTGTTTCCTGCTGTGGTTGAAATAGTATTATATTTCTTGAGTTGGGAGTCGTCGATGGATGCCGTTATTAAATGGTTGATGGAGGTTGGGCGCATTCTCAGTAATTGGATTTAACTTACCCCACCACCCTCCTTCGCAGTTTCCACCCCAGCACGCTGAACCCGGCCGTCGCTAGTCCGGGTACCCCGTAGGTGCGCACGGCCTTGCGCACGTTGCGGTAGTCGCGCACGAGCCAGCCGCGCCGGTGGGCGGCGCGGCGCAGGGCGCGGTCGGGGTTGATGGCCACGGCGGTGCCCACCATGCTGAGCATGGGGATGTCGTTGGAGGAGTCCGAGTAGGCGGTGCAGCGCTCTAGGTCGAGTTTTTCCAGGGCCGCGAGCGCCGCCACGGCGTGTTTCTTGCCGGGCCCGTGGAGAATATCGCCCACGAGCCTGCCGGTGAATTTTCCGTCCTTGACCTCGGGCACGGTGCCGAGCGCGCCGGTGAATCCGAAGCGCTGGGCGAGGATCTGGGCTAGTTGCACGGGGGTGGCGGTGACGAGCCATACTTGTTGGCCGGCGGCGAGGTGCATGGCGGCGAGGTCGCGGGTGCCGGGGAAGGCTTTGTCGAGCATGTGGCGGTCCACGATTTCCTCGCAGAGTTCGGTGAGTTCCGCCACGCTGCGGCCCTTGATGAATTGGAGGGCTTGGTTGCGCCCGGCGGCCATGTCCTCGGCGTTTTCGGCGCCGGTGAGGCGGAATTTGAGTTGTTTCCAGGCCATCGGGAGGATTTCGGTGGGGCGGAGGTAGCGCTTGCGGGCTAGGCCGAAGGCGAGGGCCACGAGGGAGGAGCCTTGGATGAGGGTGTTATCCACGTCGAAGAAGGCGGCCACGCCTGCGTCCTGGGGTACCTCGGGGTCGGCGGGGGAGAGGCGGAGGCTTCCTGCGGCCTCGATGGAGCCGCTGACGGATTCGATGCCGGAGTGGAAGGATTCCAGGGAGATTCCGTAGTTCTTTTCCACTGCGGCGGCTGCGGCGGCTCGCCCGGCGGTTTCTTGTTGGTCGTCGCCAAGCGGGGGCAGCGCGGTGCTGGCGAGGAAGCGGCGCAGGTTGCCGTGGCTGATGGACCAGTTGGCAAGGAAGTCGCGTGGGGAGGCGGGAAAAGAGGGTGGATGGATCTCATGCACGCCCACCATCGTAGGCCTGGTAGGACGGAGGTGTGCAGAAACATCGTGTTCAGTTGATGGTGCGCTCCACCTGCGGTTCGTGCGCGCGGGTGGAGGCGCAGATCAGGCCGCTGTTGGAGCGGCATGGGGTGGCCTTGGAGGTGTGTGACGTGGATTCGGACGGCGAGTGGGCCGCCGAGTTTGGGGATCGGGTGCCCGTGGTGGTGTTGGATGGGGAGGAGTTTTCCTGCTGGGAGGTGGATAACGAGGAGTTAGGCCACGCTTTGTTGGTCTGAGGGAAGAAAGCCTATTACGGTTGGCCTCAACTGAAAAGATCCCCCTATCATCCACCTAAAGTTGGGGGAGCGTGGCAGAAAGCGGTGAATGGCAACGTGAGTGTGCTCGTGGTGGGCATGTCGCACCGATCGGCTCCGGTGGAATTGCTCGAAAAACTGAGCATGGATGACGCGGTGCGGGATGAGGCTACCTCCCTGTTACTGGAGCGCCCGGCGCTCTCGGAGGCCATGATTATCTCCACCTGCAACCGCCTTGAGGTGTACTGCGTGGCCACCAGTTTCCACCCCGGGGTGCAGGACGTGGTGAGCGTGCTGCACGAGGTCTCCGGGGTGGACATGGATACCCTGCGCGGCTACCTCTACGTGCGTTACGCCGAGGCCGCCGCCGAGCACATGATGGAGGTGACCTCCGGCCTGGACTCGATGGTGGTGGGCGAGCAGCAGATCATCGGCCAGGTGCGCAGAGCCTACCAGGAGGCCACGCAGAAGGGCACCGTGGGGGCGGCGCTGCACGCGCTGACCCAGGCGGCCCTGCACACAGGCAAGCGCGTGCATTCGGAAACGAGCATCGATGATGAGGGGGCCTCGATGGTCACCCTGGCGATGGAGGAGGCCCTGGCCGCCCAGGGGCTCGGCGGGGAACACCCCCTGCGCGGGCGCTCGGCCCTGGTGCTGGGGGCGGGGGCGATGGCCTCCCTGGCGGCCACGCACCTGGGCAAGCTGGGGATCGGCAGGCTGGTGCTGGCCAACCGCACCCGATCGCGCGCCGAGCGCCTGGCCGAGCATGCCCGCCAGGCCGGGGTGGCGGCCGAGGTGGTGGACTTCGAGCAGCGCGGCGCGGTGATCGCGCGGGTGGACATGGTGGTTTCCGCCACCGGGGCGGATTACTTCACGGTGACCCCGGGGGACGTCGCTAAGCTGCCCGGCCCGCTCACCCTCATTGACCTCTCCCTGCCCCGTGATATTGCGCCGCACGTGGGCAACATTCCCGGCATGCACCTGGTGAACATCGAGCGGCTGCACCAGCGCGTCACCCAGGCCGCCAGCGAGGTGGAGGGGCAGGCGCGCGCGATCGTGGAGGAGGAGTTGCAGCGGTTTACCTCCGAGCAGCGCGTGCGGGACGTGGTGCCCGCCGTGACCGCTTTACGACGCCACGCCGCCGGCCTCGTGGAGGAGGAACTAGAGCGCCTGCGCGGGCGCGCCCCCGGCATGGCGGAGGAGGAATACCGGGAGGTGACGCGCACCGTGCGGCGCGTGGTGGATAAACTCCTGCACGCCCCCACGGTGCGGGTCAAGGAACTGGCGGTGACCTCCGGCGTGGTGTCCTACGAATCCGCCTTGCAGGAACTCTTTAACCTCGATCCCACCCCCGCGCGCAGCGTGGCGCTGCCCGCCAGCGACCTGCCGCGCAGCGACTTCCCGCAGTAACACCCCCAAGGAGCAGGCTTTCCATGACCTATACCCCGCAGGCCCCGCTGACCCTGGGCACGCGCGGCAGCGTGCTGGCCACCACCCAGGCCGGGCACGTGCGCGACGCCCTGATCCACGCCGGCACCCCCGCGCAGCTGCACATCGTGACCACGGAGGGCGACGTCAACATGGCCCCCGTGGAGCGCATCGGCGTGGGCGTGTTCACCCAGGCCCTGCGCGAGGCGATGGCGGCCGGGCAGTGCGTGGCGGCGATCCACTCCTTTAAGGACCTCCCCACGGCCCCCGATCCTCGCTTTCACCTGGTGGTGCCGCCCCGGGAGGATCCCCGCGAGGCCCTGATCGCCCGCGACGGCCTCACGCTCAGCACCCTCCCCGAGGGCGCGCGCGTGGGCACCTCCGCGCCCCGGCGCATCTCCCAGCTCCGCGCCCTGCGGCCCGACCTCGATATTCGGCCCCTGCGCGGGAACATCGACACCCGCATGGGCAAGGTGGCCGCCGGGGAACTCGATGCCATCGTGCTGGCCTACGCCGGCCTGCTGCGCGTGGGCAAACAAGACCGCGCCACCGAGGTCTTTGACCCCGAGGTATTCCTGCCCGCCCCCGCCCAGGGGGCGCTGGCGGTGGAGTGCCGGGCCGGGGACGCCCCGGCCGTGGCGGCCCTCGACGCCCTGACCCACCCGGAATCCACCGACCGCGCCCGCACCGAGCGCTCCCTGCTCGCCGCCCTGGAGGCGGGATGCACCGCCCCGGTGGCGGCCCACGCCACGATCGAGGGGGAGGAACTAGTGCTGCGCGCCGGGGTCTTTTCCCTCGACGGCTCCCAGCGCCTGCTGGTGGAGCGCCGGGGTGCCCGCCACCAGGCCGCCGACCTCGGGCTAGAGGCCGCCCGCGTGCTCCTGGCCGAGGGAGCGGCGGAGGTCATGGCGGGGTAGCGGCGCCGGAACCCGCGCGGGCGCTTACACTAGGTACCTACCATGGCTTACTTACAGATCACCGACACGCAGGTGACCATCACGCTGGACTGGTGGGAAAAACTCGCCGCGCACCGCTCCCACCTCACCGTCCCCATGCGCGCCGTGGTGGGCGCGCGGGTAGTCGAGGACGTGTTCGAGCTGCCGGAGATCCGCTCCGCCGCCCAGGCCTCGGGGCCGGGGGTATCCGCCACCAGAATCAAGGGCCTGACCACCACGGGGACGTTCCACACCCCACAGGGAACCGTGTTTGCCGTGTGCCACTCCGGCGCGGGAACCAAGGGCGGGCGCGCCGGGCTGGTGATTTCCCTGGACAAGGCCACGGTGGACTACATCGTGGTCACCACCCCGCTGGCGCGGCGCTACGCCGCGCAGCTCGATCCGCAAGGCCAACGGCGCGCGGCATAACCGGGAGCCCCAGGGCCGGTTTCCTATTTATCCCCTCATATTTTATGGTGTAAATACCACACTGTGATTCTGCGGCGGCGACCGGGGCATAAAGATCGCCCTGCGGAATCGAAGCAAACGCCTCGCGCTGGAGTCTGGCACGCCCACGTGGTGCCGCGCAGCACGCGAGGCGTCTTTGTCCCTGTCCAAGAACTAGAAAAGAAGCACATGAGTATGGCCCACCAGGCTTTTGCGCCTCAGAGTACTCCGCAGACCCCCCAGCCGGGCACGGTCATCTTTGTTGGCGCAGGACCGGGCAACCCAGATCTGCTGACGATCCGCGCCCGCGAGGTGCTGGCGGAAACGGCCGTGGCCTACACCGACGCCGAGGTGCTCAGCGGCGTGCGGGAGATCGTGGCCGCGCACCTGCCGGTACCGCAGGAAAAGATCGACGCCGCGGAAAAGGAATACGAGGCCCTGGTGGAGGAGGCCCGCACCCAGGGCGCGCGCCGGAAACCCCCGCGCCCGGCGCCCCCCACCGCCGCCGAGATCCGAGAGGTCACCGACCCCGCCCCGGCGGAGATCGCCGCCCAGCTGGCCGAGGCCGTGCAGGGAGGCGAGGACGTGATTCGCCTGGTGGCCGGCAACCCGCTCTCCCGGGAATCCGTGCTCGCGGAAATCTCCGCCGTGGCCGAGACCGGGGCGGAGTTCCAGGTGGTGCCGGGCATGTCCCTGCCCTCCACCGTCCCGGCCTTCGCTGGGATCGCCCTGGGTTCCACGTTCACGGAAACGGATGTGACCGGCGGCGGGACGGACTGGGATCAGCTGGCCGCCGCCCCGCAACCGCTGGTGCTCCAGGCCACCCGCGAGGACCTGGGCACCATCGCGGAAGAGCTGCTGGCCAGGGGGCTAGGGGCGGCAACGCCGGCCTCCGTGACGGTCAACGGGACCACCCGGCTGCAACGCACCTTCGACGCCACCTTGGGCACCCTGGCCAAGCTCGACGTGGACCTTCCCGGCCGCCTGGTGGTCACCCTCGGCACCGCCGTGGACGATCGCTCCAAGTACTCCTGGTGGGAAAACCGCCCCCTCTACGGCTGGCGGGTGCTGGTGCCGCGCGCCAAGTCCCAGGCCGGGCCCATGAGCGCCCGCCTGGCCAGCCACGGCGCGATCCCCCAGGAGGTTCCCACCATCTCCCTGGAGCCCCCGCGTAATCCCGCGCAGATGGAACGAGCCATCAAGGGCATCGTGGAGGGCCGCTACCAGTGGATCATCTTCACCTCCGTCAACGCCGTGGAGGCGGTGTGGGACAAGATCACCGCCTTTGGTCTTGACGCCCGAGCCTTCGCCGGGGTACACCTGGCGGCCGTGGGGCGCAAGACCTCCCAGGCTATCAAGGCCCTGGGGCTCACCCCGGAGGTCACCCCGCCCGCCACCAAGCAAAACGCCCAGGGCCTCGTGGAGGTATTCCCCGAGTACGTGGAGGACCTCGACCCCGTGGGGCGGGTGTTGCTGCCGCGCGCTGACCTGGGCAGCGACCTCCTGGTGGAGGGGCTGCACGCCGCCGGCTGGGAGGTGGACGACGTGGTGGCCTACCGCACCGTGCGCGCCGCCCCGCCGAGCGCGGAGGTGCGCGACATGATTAAGACCGGCGGGTTCGACGCTGTGTGCTTCACCTCCGGCTCCACCGTGAAGAACCTGGTGGGAATCGCGGGCAAGCCGCACCGGCGCACCATCATCGCCGTCATCGGCCCGGCCACCGCCCAGGTGGCCAGGGAACTGGGGCTGCGCGTGGACGTCATGCCGGAGGAGGCGGACGTGCCCGCCCTGGTGGACGCGCTCGCGGCCCATGTGGCCTCCCTGCGCGCCGCCGGGCAGTTGCCGCCGCCGCGCAAGAAGCGACGGGCGCGTCGTAAAGCATAGGCGGCGGGCTTAGGATGGGACACGGCCTTATCCCCGACAGCGATTGGAAGTACCCGTGCACAGCCTGACCCCCCCGGTGCGCCGCCCGCGTCGATTGCGCACCACCCCCGCCATGCGGGAACTGGTGGCCGAGACCACCCTGCGCCCGGCCGACCTGATCCTGCCCATGTTCCTGGCCGAGGGCCTGGAACAGCCCCGGGAGATCGCCTCCATGCCGGGGGTGCACCAGCACACCACCGACTCTCTGCTGCGCGCCGCCCACGAGGCCCTGGACGCCGGGGTGCGCTGCGTGGATCTCTTCGGGGTGCCGCTGCCGGAGCACAAAGACGCCACCGGTTCCGCGGCCGGGAACCCCGAGGGCGTGCTCAACAAGGGCGTGCGCGCCCTGCGCGAGGAGTTCGGAGACGACCTCCTCATCATGGCCGATACCTGCCTGGACGAGTTCACCGACCACGGCCACTGCGGGGTGCTCAGCACCGACCGCCACGGGGCCACCGTGGTGGACAACGACGCCACCCTGCCGCTCTATCAGGAGATGGCGGTGGCCCAGGCCCGCGCCGGGGCGCACATCGTCAGCCCCTCCGGCATGATGGACGGGCAGATCGCCGCGATCCGCGCGGCCCTGGATACCCAGGGCTTTGCGGACGTGGCCATCATGGCCTACTCCGCCAAGTACGCCTCCGCCTTCTTTGGGCCCTTCCGCGAGGCCGTGGGCTCCTCCCTGGAGGGGGATCGCCGCGCCTACCAGCAAGACCCCGCCAACGCGCGGGAATCCCTGCTGGAGGTGGAACTAGACGTGGCCGAGGGGGCGGACTTTGTGATGGTCAAACCGGCCCTGCCCTACCTGGACATTCTGTGCCGGGTGGCCGACGCCTCCCCGGTGCCCGTGGTCGCCTACCAGGTATCCGGCGAATACGCCATGATCCAGGCCGCGGGCCAGCGAGGCTGGGTGGACGGGCAGCAGGTGATGATGGAATCCCTGCTCTCCATCAGGCGCGCCGGGGCGGATCAGATCCTCACCTACTTTGCCACCGAGGCCGCCAGGCTGCTGCGCTGATGCGCTTCGAGTGAGCCTCGCCCCGAACAGTCCCCGAGAAAGAAAGAACCCCGTGCCCACACCACAACAACGCACCGAGACCACCCCACCCACCCGACCGGAAAGCGTGAGCCTCCTGGCGCGGGTCTGGGGCCTGGTGCTGGGGGCGGAACTGATCCACCAAGTGCTCTCCGTGGTGATGACGCTCATGGACACCTCCGCCCTCAAGGCCGCCACCAAGGAGATGGCGCAGGCCCAAGGAGTGGGCGAGGAGATCCCCGAATCCCTGCTCACCACGGCCGCCTACCTGGGCGTGGCCTTCTCCGGGATCATCGCCCTCAGCGTGGTGGCTCTGCTCACCTGGCTGCTGCGCGTGCTGCACACCGGCCACAAATGGGCCCCGGCGGCGCGGCGGGTGACCATGATCTTTGCCTTTTACTTTGTGGTGCGCGCCGTGATGGTCTTTTCCCTGACCCCGGGTAACACCGGCGTTCCGGTGGGCTTCTATGCCGTGGATGGCTCCCTTCAGATCCTCGCCGGGGTGGGGGCGGCGGTGGCCCTGGTGTTCGTGTTCCGCCGCGAGACCCTCGTGTGGACGGGGGAGGTCAAAGGGGAGTAGGGGTGCCTATCGCGCGCCGTGCCGTCGGGGTTCTGGGGGCTCTTGGGGTTGTGGGGGCGTCGATAGGCACAAACCTCGCCACAGCGTGACGGGTGTGATTCGCTGGGGTACCTGTGCGCGTGGCGGTGACTTTTCCTCGCCACAGTGTGACTGGTGTGCACCCCACCGGCCCCGAAGCGACACGCGAGCACCCTTCCCTACCACTGCGAGCCTCCTGTGGCTCCCACCGGCCTCACACCACCACCGAGGCGGTAGGATCACCTGACATGTCGGTTGATGATCGGTCCGTTCCCCCGGCCCTCAAGGTGGCCTATGGGTTGTGCCTGGTGGCGGCGGTGCTCATGCTGCTGGCCGCCCTCCTGGCGCTGGGGGATCTGCCCCGCGCCACCAGTGCCACGATCCGCGTCAACCTCGGGATCGTGGGTGGGGTGAATCTCCTTGCTGCCCTTACCGTGGCGGCCATGGCACCCAGGCTGCGCACCCCGGGGCAGACCGGGCGGCGCGCGCGGCGGTGGCTCGCCATGAGTAGCGCGGCGAGCATAGCGGTGAGCGTGTTGGGCTTGGTCACGCAGACGGTGGGGGTGGCGATCCTGGGCCATGTGATCGTGCTGGCTTTTGCCCTGCTGACGGTGTATCGTCCCGCCGTCACCGCGTTTGTGCGGGGAGAGCGGTGAGGTAGGCGTGAAAGAAGGAGGAAGTGTGCGGGAATGGCCGATGAGGTAGCCCAGGCGATTAGCCAGGCCAAGGAGGCCGCCGCCGAGGCGGGTTTTGGCGATCCGCAGGCGCTGGGAGAATCGGGACGGAAGATTTCCCTGTCCTTTGACCTGGTGGGACTCACGGATGCCCCGGAGATCGCGCAGATCGAGCGCGCCCTGGAAGAGATACCGGGGGTGCGGGCGAGGATCGTGTATCACAGCGCGATGGCGTGGATCACGGCCCCGGAGGCCTTGATGCCCAATCAGGTGGTGGAGGTGTGCGCGCGCTTCGGGGTGCGGGCGATCCTCACCGATGACGCCTTGCGCCGCCAGAGTCTGTATCGGGCGGAGGGCGCCTCGCCCGGGCAGGTGACGCGCCGATTACCGCGCGGCAAGCACGAGAAGCGCCGCGCGGAGTCCGAGCGCCGCGACCTTGAACGGGCGCGGGCGGCGGGTTTTTTTCGCCCGGATTCCGCGTGGCCCACCCCGGAGCCGGGTTCCTCGCGGGAGGCCCGGGATGGAGAGAGGCGCGCCGGCGATGTGCTTTATACCGCGCGCGATCTGATTACCACCCCGCGCTTGATTGTGGCCCTGGTGCTCACACTTCCGGTGGTGGCGCTCAGTTATATCCCCCAGGTGCAGTTTCCGGGCTGGCAGTGGGTGTGTGCGCTGCTATCACTCCCGGTGGTGAGTTGGTGTGCCTGGCCGTTCCACCGTGCCCTGGCGGGCGGGGTGCGGCGCGGCGCGGTGGCCCTCGATGGGGCGAGTTCCTTGGCGATCCTCGCGGCCTTCGTGTGGTCGGTGGGCACGTTGTTACTCACCGAGGCCGGTTCCCTGGGGTGGCGGGGCACCCCGGACGTGTTTGCGCTGACCGCGCAGCGCTTTAATGAGGCCGAGCTTTTCTTCGACGTGGCCTGCGGCACCACGCTGTTGCTGTTGAGCGGGCGCAAACTCTCCATTCAGGCGCGCTCCTCCCTCCTCGATGACCTCGCCGCGCAGCGCGTGGACCCGCAGTCCCAGGTGATTTTGGTCAGCCACAATCGCGCCACCGGCAAGCCGGTGATGGAGGAGGTCTCCGTCAGTGAGATCAACGTGGGTTATGACATTCTGATTCAGCCCGGCCAGCGCATTCCCGTGGACGGGGTGGTGATCGGCGGCAGCGGCACGGTGCGCCCCGGCGTGGTGGAGACGGTGCTGCCGCGCTCGGGCGGCATGGTGCCGGTGGAGGTGGATTCCCCGGTGCGCGCCGGGGCGATCAACGTGGGCCAGCGGATCAAGGTGCGGGTGCAGAGCACCGGGCATCGCACCCGGATCGCCGGGGTGGAGCGTTGGATCTCCGGGGTCAACGCCCTGCAAAACACGGCGGTGATGCTCTCCACCCGCTCCGCTCGCCTGCTGATCCCCGCGGCGGTGAGCGTGGCGGTGCTGAGCTTTGTTGGGTGGGTGCTGGGCACGGGGAACCCGGCCCTGGCCTTTGGCACGGCGCTGGCGGTGTTGGCCTGCGTGGCCCCGGCGGCGCTGGCGTTGTCCTCCGCGTTGGCCCTGCGTCTGGGGGTGGAGACGGCCGCGCGGCACGGCATGCTCGTGCGCGAGGGGGCGGTGATGCGCCGCTTGCAGGGGGTGGACACGGTGATCTTTAACCGGGTGGGGGCGCTCTCGCACTCGGACATGACGGTAGAGACCGTGACGGCGGACGTGGGCGAGAACCCTGACTTGGTGCTGCGGGTGGCGGCTGCCCTGTGCCTGGAATCGGAGCACACGGCCTCCCGCGCCATCGTGCACGCCGCTCGCCAGGCCCGCGATCACGATTCCGGCGGGGATATTCCGCACTGGATCGACGTCAATCACGCGCATATCGACGAGGACGGTACCTTCCACGCCCAGATCGAGCTTGCCGTGCGCGACGCCCAGGGCGCGTGCCACCTGCGCCAGGTCAGCGCCAGCCTATGGCGGCCCCACAACCTTTCCGAGCTATCCGGCAGGCTTGCCGACGCCGCCTTCAGCGGAGGCACGCCCCTGGTGGTGCGGTGGAACGGCCGCGATAGGGGAGTGATCTCCCTGCACGACACCGTGCGCGAGGACGCCGCCGAGGCGGTTGCGCAGCTGGAGGCGATGGGCCTAGAAACCATGATGCTCACCCGCGATGCGTACCCGGTGGGGCGTCGATTCGCCCGCAGGCTGGGTATCTCCCAGGTGCTCGCGGGCATCTCGGCGGGGCGGAAGCCCTACGCGGTGCGCGGCGTGCACAACCGGGGCGCGCGGGTGGCGATGGTGGGCGATTCCTCCGTGAGCGAGTGCCTGAAGGTGGCGGACGTGGGCGTGCTGATTAACGGCGAGGCCCAGCTGGATAAGGCCAGCCGCTCGGAGTCTACGGGGGCGGACGTGGTGCTGCTGCGCCGCGACGTGAGCGCCATCGCCCAGCTGATGGGCCTGGCCCGCAAGGTATGCACGGTGGTGGATCGCAATATCCTCTTCGCCTGGGCCTATAACGCGGTGGCGGTGGTGGCGTCCGTGGCGGGTCTACTGCACCCGATGGCGGCCACGGTGCTGATGCTCGCGGCGTCGCTGGTCATCGAGGCACGCTCGAACTCGGTGCGTAAGTATCCGGCCGCGTAGGGCAGAATCGGGGGCATGAGTTCACCCGCACGCCGCACGCTATCCGCCGCCCCGCTTCTCGACGCCGCCGCCGGGCGCACCCCCACCCGCACCCCGGTGTGGTTCATGCGCCAGGCGGGGCGCTCCCTCCCGGAGTACCGCAAGGCGCGCGAGGGCATAGCGATGCTCGATTCCTGCTTCATGCCGGAACTCCTCGCGGAGATCACCTTGCAGCCGGTGCGGCGGCACGACGTCGATGCCGCGATTCTCTTCTCCGATATTGTGGTGCCGCTCAAGGCGGCGGGCGTATCCGTGGACATCGTGGCCGGGCGCGGCCCGGTGATGGAGCGCCCCGTGCGCAGCCGCGCCGAGGTGGAGGCCCTGCCGCCCCTGGAGGGCCCGGTGCCGGGACTGAGCGAGGGCATCGGGGGCATCCTTTCCGAGCTGCGCGGGGATCAGGTGCTCATCGGCTTTGCCGGTGCTCCCTTTACCCTGGCCAGCTACCTGATCGAGGGCGGGCCCTCCAAGGCCCACCAGCGCACCAAGGCGCTCATGCACACGGAGCCGGAAACCTGGCACCTGCTCATGGATCGCCTGGCCGATACCGTGGTGGCCTTCCTCCGCCAGCAGATCGAGGCGGGCATTGACATGCTGCAACTCTTCGACTCCTGGGCGGGATACCTCAGCCAGCGCGAATACCGGGAGTTTGTGCTGCCCTACTCCACCCGCATTTTTAGCGAGGTGGCCCAGGCGGGAATCCCACGCATCCACTTTGGAGTGACCACCGGGGAATTGCTGGGGGACATGGCCCTGGCCGGGCCGGACGTGATAGGCGTGGATTGGCGCGTGCCCCTCGACGCCGCCGCACAGCGCATTCACGCCGCCGCCGGGCCCAAGGCAATACAGGGCAACCTTGACCCGGCCCTGCTTTGTACCGGCACGGAGGTGCTGCGCGCCGAGGTGCGCCGCGTGAAGGAAGAGGCGCGCCGGGCTATCGAGGCCGGGCACGCCACCGGGCACATCTTCAACCTGGGCCACGGGGTGCTGCCGGATACCCCGGCCGAGGCCGTCACCGAGGCCGTGGCCCTGATCCACGAGGAGGATTAACACACCATGCGCTACGCCATCATCGGAGCCGGATTAGCGGGTTTGACCTGCGCCTATGAGATCACCCGCCGCGATCCCCAGGCGGCCGTGGAGGTCTACGAGGCCGCCGATCGCATCGGCGGCAAACTCTTCACCGTGCCCTTTGAAACGGACCCGGTGGACATGGGCGCGGAGGCCTTTGTGGCCAGGGACGCGAGCGCCGTGGAGTTCTTCACGGATCTGGGCCTAGCAGAACACCTGGTGCACCCCTCCCACCTGCGCTCCCTGCTCTACACGGGCGGCGCGGCCGTGGAACTACCACGGGACACCCTCATGGGCATTCCGACTACCTCGGAGGCCGTGGCCCACCTGGTGAGCGCGGACACGGCGCGGCGTATCGACGCCGAGGGCAACGCCACCGCGAACCCGCCGATCCCCTGGTCACCGGGCGCGGAGACCAACGTGGGTGCCCTGGTGCGGGAACGCTACGGCGACGAGGTGGCGGATCGCTGCGTGTCCGCCCTGCTCGGCGGCGTGTACTCCTGCGCCGCCGATGACCTGGGGCTGCGGGCCACCATTCCCGCCCTGGCCGAGGCGATGGACGATCTGGCCCGCACCGGAAAGCCGGTGACGCTATCCGGGGCGGTGGCGGCGGTGCTGGAGCGCCGCCCCGGCGGGACGCTAGACAAGCCGGTCTTTGCCGCCTTTGCCGGCGGATACGCCGAACTCTATGAGACCTTGGCGCAGCGCTGCGCGGAGCGGGGAGCACGGATCTACGTGGACGCCTTCGTGGCCGGGCTCGGCCGCAGCGGGCAGGGATTCAACCTCAAGGGCGCGGGCGAGGGCACCTATGACCGCGTGGTGCTGGCCACCCCCGCCCCCACCACGGCGCTCCTGCTCAGCGGCGTGGCCCCGCAGGCCTCGGCGGCGCTGCGTGGCGTGCGCCTGGCCAGCAGCGCCGTGGTGGGAATGCGCTTTGACACCGCCGAGGGGCTGCCGGAGAACTCCGGGGTGCTGGTGGCCGCCGATGAGCCAGGCCTGCGGGCCAAGGCCTTCACCCTTTCCTCGAAAAAGTGGCCGCACCTGGGCGCGCGCGGCGGCGCGGTGGTGCGCGCGAGCTTCGGCCGCCTGGGACAAGACGATCTGGTGCGCGCGGACGAGGATGACCTGGTGGACTACGCCCTGGACGACCTCCAGGCGATCACCGGCTTTGATGGGCGCGCGGCGGGGCTGAGCGAGATCTTCGTGCAGCGCTGGCTTGGCGGCCTGCCCTGTTATGGGCCGGGGCACCTGGACACGGTGGCGCGGGTGCGCCGCGCCCTGGCCGAGGTCCCGGGCGTGGAGGCGATCGGGGCGTGGGCCGGGGGCGTGGGGGTGCCGGCGGTGATCGGCGACGCCCGCGCGGCGGCCGAGAGGCTGAGTGGGTAGGAATGGGTATGTAAGTGGCATGGGTGGGCTTGCTGTAGATGGAGGAGGGGAACCGCATGAGCAGTATGGCTATGGCTACGGAGGAACTGCTTAAGAACTCGCGGAGTTGGTAGCACAGGGATTATTGCTCAAGGTGTGGAGCGGGCGTGGGCGTGATGATGCGGTTTTGACACCCGAGGGGAAGAAGCCGGAGGGGGCGATGAGTTCCGCGCGGCAGCGCGTCCTGGCCGTGTTTGCTGAGGGGGAGGCGCTTTCCCGGCGGGATGTGGAGGAGAGGTCGGGGTTGTCGCAGGGGACGGTGAGTCGGTATCTCAACGAGTTTATTGAGGAGGGGTTGGTGGAGGGGATCGGCTCCCGGCGTAGTCCTCGCCGGGCGTATTGCCGCCGAGGCTGAGTAGTGTGTTTGGAACTTGGGGTACGTAGGCGTATCTTAACTGGTATTCTGTTCGGCTGATTAAGTTTTGGCGGTTGGCGCTCCGCCGCGGCCCTGTACTAGATTCTATTGCTAGATAGAAAAGGGGAAACTATGCACCTACAACCTCGTGAGCAGGAAAAACTCCTGATCGTGGTGGCCGCGGACCTCGCCAGGCGGCGCCAGGCCAGGGGCCTCAAGCTGAACTACCCCGAGGCGGTGGCCATCATCACCTACGAGCTGATGGAGGGCGCGCGCGATGGGCGCACGGTGGCCGACCTCATGAGCTGGGGCGCGACCATCCTCACCGCCGAGGACGTGATGGAGGGGGTGCCCCAGATGATCGAGGACGTTCAGGTGGAGGCCACCTTCCCCGATGGCACCAAGCTCGTCACCGTCCACCACCCCATCCGATAGGAGGAGGCTGCGATGATTCCCGGGGAATACGTGCTGGTCACAGAGCCCTTGATCTATAACAAGGGTAGCGAGGCCATACGCATCGAGGTGACCAACACCGGCGATCGCCCGGTGCAGGTGGGCTCGCACTATCACTTCGCGGAGACCAACCCTGCGCTAGTCTTTGACCGCGCGGCGGCCACGGGGCGGAGGCTGGATATTCCGGCGGGCACCGCCATGCGCCTGGAACCGGGGGACACCACCACCGTGGCCCTCATCGATCTGGGAGGGCGTCGCATAGCGCGAGGCTTTCGCAACATGTTTAACGGCCCGGTGGACGGCGAGGAGCGGGCATGAGCTTCGAGATGAGCAGGGAGCAGCACGCGGCGCTCTACGGCCCCACGGTGGGAGACATGGTGCGCCTGGGCGATACGGAGTTGTTTGCCCGCGTGGAGCGCGATCTCACCGCCGATGGCGAGGAGGCCGTGTTTGGCGGAGGGAAGATGATCCGCGTGGGTATGGGGCAAAACGGCGAGCACCGCCGCGACGAGGATCCGGACATGCCCGACCTGGTGATTACTAACGCCCTGGTGGTGGACTACACGGGCGTGTACAAGGCGGACGTGGCGGTGCGCGATGGGCACATCTGCGGCATCGGCCACTCGGGCAACCCGGACATGATGGATGACGTGACCATTCCCATCGGGGTATCCACAGATGTGATCGCGGGGGAGGGGAAGATCCTCACCGCCGGGGGTATTGATACTCACATTCACTTCATCAGCCCCGATCAGGTGGAGACGGCGCTGACCTCCGGGATCACCACCATGATCGGCGGCGGCACCGGCCCCTCGGAATCCTCCAAGGCCACCACCATCACCCCCGGCCCGTGGAACATCGCGGCCATGCTGCGTTCCCTGGAGGCCTTCCCCATGAACTTCGGCCTGCTGGGCAAGGGGCACGCCACGCACCCCCGCGCCCTAGCGGAGCAGATCGAGGCCGGGGCCATCGGGTTGAAGGTACACGAGGACTGGGGCGCCACCCCCTCCACCATCGACCTCGCGCTGCGGGTGGCGGACGAATACGACGTCCAGGTGGCCATTCACACCGACACCCTCAACGAGGCGGGCTTTGTGGAATCCACCAAGAAAGCTATCGGCGGTCGCGTGATCCACACCTTCCACACCGAGGGCGCCGGCGGCGGCCACGCGCCGGACATCATCACCCTGGCCGGAGAGCCCAACGTGCTCCCGGCCTCCACCAACCCCACTCTGCCGTACACGCGGAACACGGCGGAGGAACACCTGGACATGCTCATGGTCTGCCACCACCTGCGCCCGGATCTCCCGGAGGACGTGGCCTTTGCGGACTCGCGCATTCGCACGGAGACCATCGCGGCGGAGGACGTGCTGCATGACATGGGCGTGTTCTCCATCACCTCCTCGGACTCGCAGGCGATGGGCCGGGTGGGAGAGACGATCCTGCGCACCTGGCAGGTGGCGGATTCCATGAAGCGCCAGCGCGGCCGCCTCCCGGAGGACGAGGCCTCTGGGGAGCCGGGCGATAACGCGAGGATTCGCCGCTACGTGGCCAAGTACACCATCAACCCGGCGCTGGCCCATGGCATCGCGGATACCGTGGGCTCCGTGGAGGTGGGGAAGTTCGCGGATCTGGTGCTGTGGGAGCCCAAGTTCTTCGGGGCCAAGCCGGACGCCATCATCAAGGGCGGGCAGATCGCCAGCAGCGTGGTGGGCGATCCCAACGCCTCCATTCCCACCCCGCAACCGGCCCTGTACCGCTACGCCTTTGGCGGGTACGGCACTGCGCCGCAGCACAACTCGATTACCTTCCTCTCCCAGGCCGCCGTGGCGGCCGGGGTGCCGCAACGGGTAGGCCTGCGCAAGCAGATCCGCGCCTGCTCGGGGATCCGCACCCTGAGCAAGAAGGATCTCAAGCTCAACGACGCCACCCCGCACCTGACCGTGGACCCGGAAACCTACGAGGTGCGCGTGGACGGGGAACGCATCACCAGCACACCCGCGCGGCGCCTCCCCCTGGCGCAGCGTTACTTTCTCTTCTAAGGAGCAGCCATGATTATCACCTCCATCACGGGCAACCTCCGGGATCGGCCCGGCCTGATTCCTCACGGCGCGCACCGGGAAACGGTGTGGCTCGACGATCAGGCGCGCACCAAGCGCACCCAGCGGCTCACCACCGATCACGGCACCGAGGTGGGCCTGCGCCTGCCCGCGGGCCACCCCGACCTGCGCGACGGCGACGTGCTGCTGAACGACGGGGAACAGGCGATCGTCGTCAAGGCCCAGCCGAGCGACGTCCTGGTGATCGCCCCGCGCGGTATCCGGGAGATGGGCGTGGTGGCGCACTCCCTGGGCAACCGGCACCTGCCCGCGCAGTTCGACGGGGAGAACATGGTGGTGCAGTGGGATCCCACGGTGGTGGACTTCCTGGAACACCGCCGTGTGCCCTATCGCCGTGAGGAACGAGTTATGCCCACGCCCTTCCGCCACGCCGAGCACACCCACTGATGGCGAGCCTGCACGCGCGCCTGGCGCTCATGCAGCTGGCGGACTCCGCCCTCCCCACCGGGGCCTTTAGCCACTCGCTCGGGTTCGAGGGATACATGGACGCGGGCTTGCTCACCGGGCCGGAGGAGTTCGCCGCCTGGCTGGAGATGTTCGTGCGCGCCCAGCTGGCCTCCACCGAGGCCGTGATCGTGCGCGAGGCCTACCGGGCGGAAAACGGACAGGAGGTGCGTGACCTCGATGACCTCGCCACCGCCGCCGCGCTGCCCGCCGAGGTGCGCCGCGCCGGGATCACCATGGGGGTTCGCCTGCTGAGCATCGCGGAGCAGGCGGACCCCGGGCCCTGGTTGAGCCCCTATGCCCGGGCGGTGCGGGAGGGGAAGGCCTACGGGCATCAGTCCGTGGCCTGGGGGTTGGCCTGCCGCCAGCTGGGAATCCCGGAGGAGGAGGCCGTGGCGGCCCACCTGCACGCCACGGTGATCTCCCTGACCCAAAACGCCGTGCGCGGGATACCCCTGGGCCAGGACGCCGGGCAGCGGATCATCGCGCGGGCGCGGCCGTGGGTGGAAGGCGCCACGGCCGCCTCGGCCGGATACGGCCGCGAGGACATCGGGGCCATGCCGCCGGGGCTGGAGATTACCCAGATGAACCACGAGGTGCAGCGCGCCCGCATGTTTATGAGCTAATAAAAGGAGCACAAGAAAGATGGCAGAAACACAGAAGAGTCCCGTGCGCATCGGCGTCGGCGGCCCCGTGGGGGCGGGAAAGACGCAACTGGTGGAAAGGCTCACCCGCGCCCTGGCCGGGGAACTCTCCATGGCGGCGGTGACCAACGATATTTACACCATCGAGGACGCCAAGATCCTGGCCCGCAACAGCGTGCTGGAGCCGGAGCGCATCGTGGGCATCGAGACCGGAGGCTGCCCCCACACCGCGATCCGCGAGGACCCCTCCATGAACGAGGCGGCCGTGCGGGAGTTGCAGGAGAAGTTCCCGGATCTGGATCTGATCTTCATCGAGTCCGGCGGGGATAACCTCTCCGCCACCTTTTCCCCGGAACTGGTGGACTTTTCCATTTACATCATCGACGTGGCCCAGGGGGAGAAGATTCCGCGCAAGGCGGGCCAGGGCATGATTAAGTCTGATC
Organism: Corynebacterium oculi; assembly: GCF_001412105.1. Lineage (GTDB taxonomy): Bacteria > Actinomycetota > Actinomycetes > Mycobacteriales > Mycobacteriaceae > Corynebacterium > Corynebacterium oculi. The sequence goes on along the minus strand of NZ_LKST01000002.1, from coordinate 368,973 downwards.
TCTTCCTCATCAACAAGACGGACCTCGCCCCCTACGTGGGCGCGAACCTGGACGTGATGGTGGCCGATGCCCGCGAGTTTCGCCGCGATAAGCCCTTTGCCCTGACCAATCTGCGCACCGACGAGGGCCTTGACACCGTGATTGAGTGGATCAAGCACGACGTTCTCATGCTGGATCTGCGGTAGATGGTGGGGACGGAGGAATACACCGGGGAACTCGATCTGGGCGTGGCCCTGCGCCCGGGCCCCGGCGCTCAGCCGCGCAGCGTGGCCACCCACCAGTATCATCGCGGGGCCCTGAGCGTGCTGCGCCCGCATTACCTTGATGATTCCGGCCAGGCCATGTACACCGTGCTCAACCCCGGCGGGGGATTCCTCGGTGGGGATTCCTACCGCCTGGGGGTGCGGGTGGCGCAGGGGGCGTCATTACTGCTCAGCGGCCAATCCGCCACCAAGGTCTACCGCAGCCCCCAGGGCCCGGCCACCCAGGACATGCGGGTGTGCCTGGCGGAGGGAGCGGTGTTGGAATACGTGCCGGATCAGTTGATCGTGTACCGCGAGGGGCGGTATCGCCAGCGCATGATGGTGACCATGCACCCCGGCTCCTCCCTGCTGCTGACGGACATCGTGACGCCGGGCTGGGCGCCGGACGGCTCCACGTTCGGGTGGCGCGAACTCAGCCTGCGCACCGAGGTGCGGTGCGCGGGGCGCAGACTGGCCGTGGATCACCTGCGGCTTCTCCCCGGCGAGGGGGTGACCGGCCTGGGACACATGGAGGGTTACACCCACGCGGGCACCCTCATGGCGGCGGACCGGGGCTTGAACGCCGAGGTCATGGCGGAGATTGCCGCGCTGGTCTACGCTGAGGGGCACACGCGCAGCGGGATCAGCCGCCTGGTGGAGGCCCCGGGGTTACCCACGGGCTTTGTGGTGCGCTCCCTGGCCCACAGCACCGGGGCCATCCGCGACCTACACCTGGCGCTGGCGGCGCTCCTGCGCGCCCGCCTGCGCGGCCAAGGGCCGATAGAGATGAGGAAATACCAGTGACCAGCCTGCTTGCCTCCCTGTCCCAGATCTACCTCGTGGCTTCCTGGCGGGCGGGACTGGTGATCGCCCTGGCCCTGGCGCTGGTCTCCCCAGCGCTAGCGGCCGGTGCCCTGGGGGGAGCGGCGCTGGGCATCGGCTGCTTCCTCGTGTTTTCCCGGGTACGCCGGCGGTGGGGCGGCGCGGCGCCCTCGGTAACGCTTATCGACGCCCAGCTCTCCCCGCAGGCCCGCGCCGGGCTCCTGGGCTATAACGGGGCGCTCATCGGTGCGCTGGTGATGAGCCGCTGCGGGTGGAGCGTGGCGGCCCTGGGCTGGAGCCTCCTGGGCGTGCTCGGTGGGGTGTCCGTGCACGCGCTGCTGGAACGTTCCCTTGGGCGGTTCCCCGGCAACCTGGGTTCAGGCAACGCGGCGCTGCCCGTACTCACCGCCCCGTTCTGCCTGGTGGGTACAGCGCTGGTGGTGTTGCTCCCGCCGCAGGCGGGCACCCCGGTGCCATGCGTGGCTCCCGGCTGCGCGTTCCTGGGCATTCCGGCGGCCTTTGCCCAGGTGAGCCTGGGCTCCGGGTGGCTCGCGGGGCTGTCGATCTTGGCGGCCCTGGCTAGCGCCGCTCCCAGGGCCGCCGCCTGGGGCGTGGGGGCCGCGGTGCTGACCCTGCCGGTACTGTTCTTGATCCCCGTGGCGGACTTTGCCGGCGGGGCGTGGAGTTACTGCGCGGCCTTGGTGGGAATAGCCCTGGGAGCCACGTTTGCCGGGGAGCCGGATGAGGGGGCGGGTGGCTGGCGTCACCGCGTGATTCCGGTCATCGCCGCCGTGGCGTTTGCCCTGCTGATCCAGGCCGCGTTCCTGTGGGCGGGGTGGCCCGTACTCACGTGGCCCTTCGTGCTCTCTACCTGGGTGGCCTTGGCCGTGGAAGGATTGCGCTATGGCCGATGAGTTAGGGCTTGGTGCCGCCCACCGCCGCGCCCGATTCTGGGCGCTGCTCCTGGCACTCCTGCTGGTAGCGGTGGCGATCCTGGGGCTTCTCCTGGGGTCGGTGACGCTCCCTCCCGCCGCCCTCTACGGGCTTATCACCGGCCAGGACGCCGGTATTCACGCCACCATCGTGGAGCAGGTGCGCCTGCCCAGGGTGATCCTGGGCCTGGCGGTGGGGGCGGGCCTGGGGGCCTGCGGCGCGGCCTTGCAGGCGATGGTGCGCAACGAACTTGCCGATCCCCACCTCCTCGGCATCAGCTCCGGGGCCTCCTGCGGCGCGGCGCTGGCGATCCTGCTGGGCCTGGGCGCGGGCTGGCTTGAGCACGCCCTTCAGGTGATGGCCTTCCTCGGGGCGCTCGCCGCCGGGCTCATGGTGTATCTCACCGCGCGCGCCGCGGGCAGGCTCACGGCCCTGCGCCTGGTGCTCTCCGGGGTGGCGGTGGGCTACGCGCTCTCCGCAGTGACCAGCTTTCTCATCATGGCCGTGGGCAACACCGAGGGCACCCGCTCGGTGATGTTCTGGCTGCTTGGCTCGCTGGGGCTGGCGCAGTGGAACTCCCCGCTGCTCGTGGCGGTGTCCGTCACCGCCGTGACCGTGGTGCTGCTGACGCTTCAGGCCCGGCAGCTCGACGCCCTCGCTATTGGCGACGCCACCGCACACGCCGTGGGCTACACCCCGCAGCGCGTGCGCGCCTGCCTGCTGGTGCTGGTGGCCGCCTGCGTGGGGGTGCTGGTGGCGGCGTCGGGAAGCATCGGCTTCGTGGGCCTGGTGGTTCCGCACCTGGCGCGCCGGGCGGTGGGGGCGGCGCACCGGCACGTGATTCCCATTTCCGCGCTGATGGGCGCGGTGCTGGTGGTGGGCGCGGATATCGCGGCGCGCACCGTGCTTTCGCCCAGGGAGATACCCGTGGGCGTGATGACGGCGTTGATCGGCGCGCCCTTTTTATGGAGCGTGATCCGCAAGGGTCGCGCAGCCTACTAAATAAGGAGAATAACGATGCTTCATCGCAAGACCGCCTCCCGGACGGTGCTCGCCTCAGGACTCGGTGCCGTGCTGCTGGGACTGAGCGCGTGTTCCGCCCAGGACACCGCCGAAAACACCGCGCAGGCACCAGGTACCGAGGGGTACCCGGTGACGGTGCACAACTGCGGCCAGGACGTCACCTTTGACCAAGCCCCGCATAACGCGCTACTGCTCGATAGCGCCCCGGTATCCACGCTGAGTGCCCTGGGGGTGCTGGGCAGCGTGACCGCGCGGGCGGGGGCCTACCCGGAGGAGTACTACTCAACGGAGGCTAACGCCCAGCTGGCCGCCATGCACTCCCTTACCGACCAGGTGGACGGCACCGGCCACATTCAACTGTCCAAGGACGTGGTGCTGGCCCAGGGCGCGGACGCGGTATTTGGGCACCTGGATAACGTGGATCGGGAATCGCTCGACCGCGCCGGAATCCCGGAGGTCATCGAGCCGATCTTCTGCCACTCCCGCACCACCCCGGCCAGCATGGAGGACGTCTACGGGCAGGTGAACCTGTACGGGAAGATATACGGGGTTCCGGGCAAGGCAGAGGAGGTGAACCGATCCCTGCGCGAGCGAGTGGCTACCGCCACCGCCGCGGCCCAGGAGGATCACCGGCCGGATAAACCCACCACCGCGGCCGTGCTCTATCCCACGGTGGGCGGCGGGGCCACCTTTGCCTACGGTGCGCGCTCCATGGCCACGCCGCAACTGGAGGCCGCCGGGCTGAACAACGTCTTTGCGGACATGAGCGAGCGCATCGCGGAAATCAACGTGGAGGAACTCATCCGTCGCGACCCGGACGCCATCGTCTTGCTCTACACCGAGGGTGATCCGCAGCGCGTGCGCCAGGCGCTTGAATCCCTCCCTGGTGCCGATCAACTCACCGCCGTGCGCGAGGGCAACGTGATGGTGCAGCTGATGAACTACACCGAACCCGGCACACCGCAGACCGTAGACGGCCTGGAAAAGATCGTGGCGAGGTTTCATCCGTGATCCGGGCGCGAGGCCTGCGGTTTTCCTACGGCGCGCGCCCGGTGCTGCGCGACGTCTCCCTAGAAACCCACGATGGCGAGGTGCTCGGCATCATCGGCCCCAACGGCAGCGGCAAGAGCACCCTGCTCGGCCTGCTCGGCGGCTCGCTGAGCGCGACCGCCGGGGAGGCGACGGTGGACGGCCTGGCGTTGCCCGATCTGCGCCCCAGGGAGCGCGCCCGTCGCATAGCCACGGTGGCCCAGGAGGCCGAACCCGCACTGGGACTCAGCGCCGCGGAGGTGGTTCTGCTCGGGCGCGCCCCGCACCTGGGGGACTTCCAGCGCCCCGGCGCCGACGACGAACGCCTCGCCGCCGACGCCCTGAGCGAGGTGGGCCTGGCCGGGCAGGCGCGGCGCCGCCTGGCGGAACTCTCCGGGGGCGAGCGGCAGCGCGTGAGCATCGCCCGCGCCCTGGCCGCGCAGGCTCCGCACCTGCTTTTCGACGAGCCCACCAACCACCTCGACGTGCGCTACCAGCACGAAGTGCTGGCGCTGATCCGCCGCAACCCGGCCACCGTGGTGGTCAGCCTGCACGACCTCAACCTGGCGGCGCGGTACTGCGATCGCCTGGTGCTTTTGAGCCGTCGAGAGGTGGTGGCGCAAGGCGCACCGGAGGAGGTGCTGGAACCAGGGGTGATCGGGGAGATTTACGGTCTGCGGGTGCACCGCGTGGCGGCAGGCGGGGCGGTGCAGTTGCTCTTTGAGTTGTAATTTCGGTGTGAACTGGTGTTTTACGGTGCCCTGGGTGGGGTGGTAGGGGCACACTACAAAAAGTTGCAGTGTGGTTTTGCAGTGTTGCGGTCTAGACTGCAACTTTATGAGGTGGACGAGCGAGGATGTGGCGCGAGCATTGGCTGATATGCGGGATTGGGGTGATGATTTCACCCTTATCGAGGCCAAGGCGGCAGCTGGGGGATTGCCGGAGAATCTGCCGGAGACCATCTGCGCCTTTGCCAATATGCCCCAGGGGGGAACGGTGTTCCTGGGAGTGGATCAGCGCACAAATTTTGAGGCCGTGGGGGTATCCGAGCCCCCAGAGATGGTCCAGGGCCTTCTGAGCCAGGCACGCAACATGGAGGCGGGGTATGTGGTGCGTGATGGCGGCCAGGGGAACCGCTCCACCCGCTATCGGCGTATCAAACCTTGATGTCTGCTGCCCTGGCAATGGCTATTCTGGTGCATCGACAGCCCACCTTGACTGTCGCAAACGGCGAGAACCCTCACCACCCGGTGAAGAGTAAGTGAGGGTTCTTGTGAGACTAGCTGAGCGGCCTCATGATCGCTTCTGTGATTAAGCGAGCGATCACGTTGATACTCAGCCGCCTCAGGAACCGTCGCATGGAGTCGCCACTCCAGCGGCGGTTTCTTTCATCTCACCTCCTCCCTAACAGTCGAAGGCGCTACCCCGTCGGGTGCGTGCCTCCGCCAGGTGGTGGAGATGGCCGCACCACCGGGAGGGGCTAGGGCAGCGTTATTCCTGCTCCCAGGCCATCTTTTCCAAGTGGTGCTCCCATCGTGGCTGTAACAGGTATGCCACCTCGGCATGGGGTAGCGATTCTGCGGTATTTCCCCTTACTCGGGGCGCGGGGAACTCCCGGCTGGCTCCGGGTGGTATTCCCTCCCAGGCGGCCTCGAATGTCCTCCCCTGCTCATCGCATGTGTCGGGGCAGCGCACCACCACCTCGTGCAGGATCTCGCCGCTGGTGTTGGTGAGCGTCCACATGCCCCGTCGCCCCGTGGTCAGCTTTACACGATGGTTCTTTGCCGGAAGCAGTTGTGAGGCGTGGGGAATCTCAACGGCAAGGATGCGTCCGTGGGAATCGACGTGACAACGCACCGTCATGTCGGCGGTGGTGGACGCTGCTGCCGAAGAAAGGGAGAGCAAGGCGGTGTCCGTGGCGGCGTCGTAGCGCAGGTGCATGAGGGAAAGGGTATTCGAACACGCACCCGCGGCCCTGTGTCCCGCCCTCCCTCTACAATGGCCCCATGACTGATCTGCCTGCTACCTCTGCTCGTACCCAGGAATCCGCGCGCTGGATGGAGCGCGCCTCGCGGCTGATCTCCGGGGGCGTGAACTCCCCGGTGCGCGCCTTTGGCTCAGTGGGGGGCCAGGCTCGCTTCATTCGGGAGGCCAAGGGCTCGTGCCTGATCGACGTGGACGGAAACGAGTACGTCGATCTGGTGTGTTCCTGGGGGCCCATGCTGATGGGGAACGCGCTGCCCTCCATCGTGGAGGCCGTGCGCGAGGCCACGCTGAACGGTTTGTCGTTCGGCGCGCCGTCGATAGCCGAGGCGGAGTTGGCCCAGGTGATCGTGGAGCGTACCGCCGCCGAGCAGGTGCGCCTGGTGAACTCCGGCACGGAGGCCACGATGTCGGCGGTGCGGTTGGCGCGCGGGTTCACCGGCCGGGCGAAGATCCTGAAGTTCGAGGGGTGCTACCACGGGCACGTGGATGCGCTGCTGGCCTCGGCGGGATCGGGCGTGGCCACCCTGGGCCTGCCGGATTCGCCGGGGGTCACGGGTGCGGCGGCCGCGGATACCATCGTGGTTCCCTATAACGACCTGGAGGCGGTGCGCCGTGCCTTTGCCCAGCACCCCGGCCAGATCGCGGCGATCATCGCGGAGGCGGCGGCGGGCAACATGGGCACGGTGGCCCCGCAGGAGGGATTCAACGCCGCGCTTAAGGAGATCGCCCACGCCGACGGGGCCCTGCTGATCCTCGACGAGGTGATGACCGGCTTCCGCACCTCCTATAACGGCTGGTACGGGGTGGATCGGGTGGCGGGTGATCTGGTGACCTTTGGCAAGGTAGTCTCCGGGGGGTTGCCTGCGGCGGCCTTCGGCGGGCGGCGCGACGTGATGGAGCACCTGGCCCCGCTGGGCCCGGTGTATCAGGCGGGTACCCTCTCGGGGAATCCCGTGGCGGTGGCGGCGGGATTGGCCTCGCTGCGTGCGGCCACGGAGGAGGTCTATGACGCGGTGGGATCGCACGCCAACCGTCTGGCCGCCCTGCTGCACGAGGCGTTGGATCGGGAGGGCGTGGCGCACCATATTCAGCGTGCCTCCTCTATGCTCTCCGTGCGCTTCGCGGAGGGTGAGGGACGTAACTTCCAGGACATGCAGGCGGCGGAGACCTTCCGCTATCCGGCCTTTTTCCACGCGCTGCTGGACGCCGGGGTGTATGCCCCGCCGAGCGTTTTTGAGACGTGGTTTGTGTCCAGCGCGCTCAGCGACGATGATTTTGAGCGGATCGAGCGCGCTTTGGTTCCTGCGGCGAAGGCCGCTGCGGCCGCTTCCGCCGCCACGGCGGGGAACGCCGATCGGTAAGGCCCGGTATGGCACTGGCCCTGCCTGTGCGCTGAGAGCTAGACCCGAGAACCGCTAAGAACCACGCGCCGTCACGCACAAGCCCGCACTCCGCGAGAGAAAGTGACCCATGAGCACCACCATTGTCCACCTGGTACGCCACGGCGAGGTGTATAACCCCGCCAAGATTCTTTATGGCCGGTTGCCCGGCTATCACCTTTCCTCCCGGGGCCAGAGCCAGGCGGCGCGCACCGCGCGCGCCTTTGAGGAGCATGACGTGGTCTACCTTGCGGCCTCCCCGATGGAGCGGGTGCAGGAGACCTCCGCCCCCATCAAGGAGGTCACCGGCTGCGAGATTCGCACCGATGAGGCCCTGATCGAGGCGGGAAACCGCTTTGAGGGCCTGCGTACGAAGGGGTGGCGCTCGCAGCTGTGGAACCCGGTGCGCTGGCCGCTCATGGTCAATCCCAGCTTGCCGAGCTGGGGGGAGCACTACGAGGCGATCCTGGAGCGCATGCAGGGCGCGATCGAGCGCGCCAGGGTGGTGGCGGAGGGCCACGAGGCGATCCTGGTGAGCCACCAGCTGCCCATCGTGATGGTGCAGCGGTGGGCCGCCAATAAGCCCCTGGCGCATAACCCGGCCACGCGCCGCTCCGATCTGGCCTCCGTGACATCCCTGATCTTCCAGGACGATCAGTTGGTGGAGCACCGCTACAGCGAGCCGGCCCGAGAGATATAGGCCGTAGCGATGAGGGCCAAGGGACAATATGGAAAGCGGGTTCTTGCCGCCGTGCTGGTGGCGGGAGCCGCGGGCATGGCGGCGTGCAGCGCGGATCAAACTGCCGGGCAAAACGCCGTGAACCAGGGAGAGGGCTCTTTTTCCTTCTATTCCCCCGGCGGGGCTACGGAGATTTTTTATGAGCCGGAGGAGCGCCAGCCGGTGCAGGATTTCTCGGGTGATTCCCTCATGGAGGAGGGCACCACGGTGGCGCTCTCCGATTTTAAGGATCAGGTGGTGGTGCTCAATTCCTGGGGGCAGTGGTGCGCGCCATGCCGCTCCGAGGTGGATGACCTGGAGGAAACCCAGGAGGCCATCACTCCGCTGGGGGCCACGGTGCTGGGCATTAACGTGCGGGATTATAACCGGCAGATCGCCCAGGACTTTGTTAAGGACAATGGCGTGACCTACCCCTCTTTGTACGATCCTCCCTTCCGCACCGCCGCCGCGCTCGGTGGGGTTCCGGCCAGCGTGGTTCCCACCACTATCGTGTTGGATCGTCAGCATCGCCCCGCTGCGGTATTCCTGCGGGCGATCACGGCCGGAGAGCTTATCGACGTCGTGACGCGCATCGCCCAGGAGTAGCACCGTGGGAGAATATCTTGCCGAGCTCGCCGCCTCCGGCCCCGTTGTTCTGGGCGTGCTGGCGGCCGCCCTTGCCGGGCTAGTTTCCTTTGCCTCCCCCTGCGTGGTGCCCCTGGTTCCGGGGTATCTTTCCTATCTCACGGGCACCGTGGGTGGGGAGATGAACTACGAGGGGGAACACGGCCCGCAGGTGGGCAAGCGCCGTCAGTGGGCGGTGGTGCTCGCCGCGGTGCTCTTTGTGCTGGGTTTCACCGTGGTGTTTCTGCTGGCCACGGTGACGGTGTTTGGGGTGATCGGCACGCTGGCGGTGCAGGCGGAAATGCTCATGCGTATCGGCGGAGTGGTCACCATCCTCATGGGCATGGTGTTTATGGGCCTGGTGCCGGGCCTGCAACGCGATACCCGCATGGCCCCGCAGCGGTGGACCACCTGGCTGGGGGCGCCCCTGCTGGGCGGGGTCTTTGCGCTGGGCTGGACGCCCTGCCTGGGGCCCACGCTGACGGCGATCATCTCGGTGTCCGTGGGCACCGAGGGCATGACGGCCGTGCGTGGAGTGGTGCTCATCATCGGCTACTGCCTGGGGCTGGGACTACCCTTTATCTTGTTGGCCCTGGGTTCCGGCGCGGCGCTGCGCGGAGTCGGTTGGTTGCGGCGGCACACCAGGGGGATGCAGATTTTCGGCGGGGTGCTCATGGTGCTCATCGGCCTGGCGCTGGTCACGGGCCTGTGGGCGGAGTTCATTACCTGGGTGCGCCAGTGGACCGTGGAATACGGCGCCACGCTGGTATAAGGCCCCACGAGCGAAGGAGGAAGGCATACGATGAAGCACGCGGCGAGGTATCTGCGGCGAGCCTGGAACTGGCTCACCAGCATGCGCACGGCCCTGGTGCTGCTGTTCCTCCTGGCCGTGGCGGCCATTCCCGGTGCGCTTTTGCCGCAGCGCAATCTCAGCCTGGCCAACGTGGAGGAGTACCTGGCGGAAAACGGCCGGCTGGCGCAGTTTTATGATCGCCTGCAACTCTTTGACGTGTTCAGTTCCACCTGGTTCACCGCCATCTACGTGCTCTTGATGATCTCGCTCGTGGGCTGCATCATTCCGCGCAGCTGGGAGCATTACAAGGCCATGCGCACGCCCCCGGTGCGCCCGCCCAAGCGCCTGGAACGAATGCCGCATCACAGCTCGGACGTGGACGCGCGCGAGATGGCAGAGGTGGAATCCGTGGTGCGGGAGCGGTTCTCCCGGTGGCGGGTGGCGGAGTACACCCCGCAGGAGGATCGCGCCGGAAAGAGTGCCTTTTCCGCCGAGCGTGGGTACGCCCACGAGTTTTTTAACCTGGTGTTTCACCTTTCCCTGGTGGCGCTGCTGGTCACCGTGGGCCTGGGCAGGCTGGTGTATTACGAGGGGCACGTCATTGTGGTCACGGAGTCTGGCTCGAACGATTCCCTGGCGCTCAACCAGTCCACGGAGTTTTGCAATACCTCCCCCGCGAACTTTGATTCCTTCCGCGCGGGGCCGCTTTTCGACGGCACGGGCCTCAATCCCTTCTGCTTCCACGCTCATGACTTCACGGCGGATTACCTCCCCAGCGGCCAGGCGGAGATGTTTAGCTCGAATATCTCCTATGCGGAAGGGGAGGACATCACCAAGGATCCGGCCACCTGGGAGGACTACGAGCTCAAGGTGAATCACCCGCTGCGCATGTCCGGGGATCGCCTGTACCTCCAGGGCCACGGTTTTGCCCCCACCTTCACCGTCACCTGGCCCAACGGGGAGCAGCGCACGCAGACCCTGCAATGGCGCCCGGATGATCCCACCTTCTTCCTCTCCTCCGGGGCCATGCGCTTTGACCCACCGGCGGGCATGTACCCGGATCTCTACGAGCGCCGCCAGAACCAGCTGGCTATTCAGGGGTTATTTGCCCCCACCGCGCAGTGGTCGGGGGAGAACGGAGAGCTGTTGACCTCCTCGTTCCCCACCATGCGCGATCCGGCCGTGGCCATCGACGTCTACCGGGGAGATAACGGCCTTGATACCGGCGTGGGGCAGAACATCTTTACCCTGGACCCCACCTTGATCCACGCGGGACAGCTGCAAAAGATTGATCGCGTGAACCTCACCCAGGGCCAGTCCGTGACCCTCGATGATGGCACCGTGGTGACCTTCGAGGGGGCCAACGAGTACGCCAACTACGTGGTGGCCTCCGATCCCACCGAGGTCTGGGTGCTGGTGTCTGCCGTCACCATGCTCGGCTCTTTGGTGGCCTCGCTGATGGTGAAGCGTCGCCGCGTGTGGGTGCGTCTCTCCCCGGCATCGGGGGGTGGCACCCTGGTGGAGATGGCCGGGCTGGCGCGCACGGATCGCGCTGGGTGGGGCGCGGAGTTTGAGGTGTTGCGCCGCCGTGTGCTGGGCCTGCCGGAGGACGATGAAGAAGAGGAATAGGCTGCGGCGGGTCTGGTAGCGTCTGCTGTCAGTACACGTTTGTGGAGGAAGAAGCCAAAAATGTCTGTGAATACCAGCCTGGCGGGCCTGTCGGATAATACGTTCCAGGCCGCGTTTCTGGTGTACTCGGTGGCCCTGGTGGCCTCCCTGTTTTATTACGTGAAGATGCAGGCGATCATTCGTCTGCGCAGAGTGGAGCAGCCCGTGGCGGTGGCGGCGGGTTCCGTCCTGGAGGAAGTACCGGCGGAGGAGGCCCAGGGCCCGAGCCTCAAGGAGCGCGAGGCCAGCGCGGCCAAGTGGGCCGGGGCCACCCAGGCGTTGGTGTGGACGGGCATCATTCTCCATGTGATTTCCGCCGTCACGCGCGGGTTGTCCGCTGGACGTTTTCCCCTGGGCAATCTCTACGAGTACGTGCTGGTGGTCTCCTGCATCACCCTCACGGTGGCAGCCGCGGTGGTGCAGCGCCGTGGGCAGCAGGTGGTGTGGCCGTGGATTTTGACGCCCCTGCTGGTGCTGATGTTCGTCGGTGCCACCAAGCTCTACGCGGATTCCGCCCCGGTGGTGCCCGCCCTGCAATCCTATTGGCTGCCGGTTCACGTGACCACGGTGTCCACGGGCGCCTCCATCGGCATCGTCTCCGGCGTGTTTTCCCTGCTGTACCTGCTGCGGGTGTGGCAGGCTCCGGGCGAGGAGTCCACGGAGGGCGTGGCGAGGTTCTTTGGCGCGATGGCGGCTCCGCTGCCCTCGGCGGAGAAACTGGATTCTATTGCCTATAAGTTGGCCGTGTTTACGCTGCCGATTTTGGGCATGGGCATTATATTTGGCGCGATTTGGGCGGAGGACGCCTGGACGCGTTTTTGGGGCTGGGACCCCAAGGAGACGTTCTCCTTTATCTCCTGGATTCTCTATGCCGCGTACCTGCACGCTCGGGCCACGGCTGGCTGGAAGGTCGGGGCGGCCTGGGTGAATATCCTGGCGATGGGCACGATGGTGTTCAATCTCTTCTTTATTAATCTGGTAGTCTCTGGTCTTCACTCTTATGCCGGTTTGAATTAAATCGCCTCATATTGGGGCGGGAATTATGGCAAAAATTGCGGAGAGTTGCGGGTAGCAACCTCCGTCTTTTTATGGGGGAATATACCGTTTTGTCCGTTTCTGGGGGACTCTGTGGTCTATGTGTGAGAGCGTGGTCCAACGCCCGGTTAGGGCCATAATTTCATACATTTCACCTGGGAGGGTGGGGTGTCTGAAAATGGGGCTTCGCTCCGCCCTCTTTTTGGTATAGATGGGGGAAGAGGGGTAAGAAGTTGGCGCGAGGCGCGCTTATCGGTGTAATGTCTCGCTGTAAAAGAAAAATGCTTAGGGCATGGAAGAGGTGGGTGAAGGCTATGGCGTTACCTCGGCGGAAAACCGGCAAGCCGGCAGGGGATGTGCCGGAGCTACTGGAGCTGGGCACGCAGTTGGCCGAGCGGAGGCGTCAGCTTGGCCGCCTTCAGCAGGACGTGGCCGACGGCGCGGGGGTATCGCGTTCTACGCTGCACGCCATCGAGCACGGGGCCTCGGGCGTTCGATGGGAAAAGGTCGTGGCCGTGGCGAGGGAGTTGCAGCTCGCGATGAAGTTCGTCGAAGGAGCCTAAGGCCTAGTCTAGGTCCACCGTCTGTGGCCGTCGTCCGTGTCCGTCGCGGCGGCGGTACGCATGATCGTGCGCGGCATCGCTTGTTAGCCTGGCTCTTATGAACATTCTGGTCACCGGCGGGGCCGGTTTCATCGGTTCTAACTTCGTGTTGCGCACCTTGGAGCGCACCGAGCACACCCTCACGGTGCTGGACTCGATGACGTACGCTGCCAACCCCGGCAGCCTGGCGGGCTCGGCCGAGCGGGAAGCGCAGCGCCTGCGCTTAGTAGAGGCTTCCATCACGGATGAGAACACCGTGAATGACCTCGTGGAACAGGCCGATCTGGTGGTGCACTTTGCGGCCGAATCCCATAACGATCGCTCCCTGCGTTCCCCGTTAGATTTCGTGCGCACCAACGTGGAGGGCACGGCGGTGCTGTTGGCGGCGGCGGCTCGGCACGGGGTGCGCTTCCACCACGTTTCCACGGACGAGGTTTTTGGTGATCTTGCCCTGGACGATCCCGCGCGTTTCCGGCCGGATAGCCCGTACCGCCCGTCTAGTCCCTACTCGGCCTCCAAGGCCGCCAGCGATCACCTGGTGCGCGCCTGGGTGCGTAGTTTTGGGCTGGAGGCCACCATCTCCAATTGCTCCAATAATTATGGGCCGCGCCAGCACCCGGAGAAGTTCATTCCCCGGCAGATCCTCAACCTCCTGGCAGGAGAGCCGCCCCGCGTGTACGGCACCGGCCGCAACGTGCGCGATTGGATTCACGTGGACGACCACAACGACGCCGTGTGGGCCATCATCGAGCGCGGCACCCCCGGCGAGACCTACCTGATCGGCGCGGATGGGGAGCGCAGCAACATGGAGGTGGTGCGCGAGTTGAATCGGATCTTCGGCCGGGATCCCGATGATTTCCTGCACGTCACGGACAGGCCGGGGCATGATCGTCGGTACGCGATAGATCCCTCCTCCACCCGGGCGCTGGGCTGGGAGCCCGCACACGCGGATTTCCCTCGGGGGCTGAGGGAGACGGTGGAGTGGTACCGGGAGAACCCGCAGTGGTGGCGGGAGGCCTTCGCGGCGTCGGAAAGCGCTTACCGGCGCGGCGAGCGGCAGTTCCCGCATTAGAATGGCGGGCATGTTTGAACCCGTAGCAGGATGTGAGGGCGCACTGCGCCTGGTGCCCACCGTCTATCCCGACCAGCGGGGAACGTTCCACGAATGGTTCAAGGCCAGCGAGTTCGAGCAGGCCACGGGCTACCCCCTGGACGTGCAGCAGGCCAATCTGTCCACCTCCACGGCGGGGGTGCTGCGCGGACTGCACTACGCGGAGGTGCCCCCGGGGCAGGGAAAACTGGTGATGTGCGCGGCGGGCTCGATCTTTGACGTGCTGGTGGACGTGCGGGAGGGATCGGAGAACTTCGGCAGGTGGGCGGGCTTCGAGCTCAGCGAGGAGAACCGCCGGGGCCTGTACATTCCGGCCGGTTTTGCCCACGGCTTCCTCGCGCTCAGCGACGCCACGGTGGTGTACCTGACCACCTCGGAGTACCAGCCGGAGGTAGAGCACGGCATCGATCCCTACGACCCACAGATAGGGATCGAGTGGCCGGCGGGGGAGGCGCTGCTCTCCGCGAAGGATCGCCAGGCCCCCAGCCTGGCCGAGGCGCGCGAACGGGGAACGCTGCCCAGCGCGGAGGAATGCCGGGCGTATCATACCGACCTGCGCAACGCTTGGGCCGTGGCCAATGAAGAGGCCGGGCTGTGAAGGGCATCATCCTCGCCGGCGGCACGGGCTCACGGCTGCGCCCCATTACTTTCGGTGTATCCAAGCAACTGGTGCCGGTGTATGACAAGCCCATGATTTACTATCCCCTGAGCACCCTCATGCTCGCGGGCATCACGGACATCCTGGTCATCACCACTCCGCAGGATCGCCCCCAGTTCGAGCGCCTGCTGGGGGACGGCTCCCAGTTTGGCGTGCGCCTCACCTTTGCCACCCAGGACTCCCCCTGGGGGCTTGCCGACGCCTTCCGCCTCGGCGCCGAGCACATCGGCACCGACTCCGTGGCGCTGGTGCTGGGAGACAACATCTTCTACGGCGCGGGGCTGGGCACCCAACTGCGCCGCTACACCGAGGTGCGCGGGGGGGCGATCTTTGCCTACTGGGTGTCCAACCCCCAGGCCTACGGCGTGGTCTCCTTCGACGGGCAAGGGCGAGCCACCTCCCTGGAGGAAAAACCGAGCAACCCCCGCTCCCACTTCGCCGTGCCGGGGCTCTACTTCTATGACAACTCCGTGGTGGAGATCGCGCGAAACCTCACCCCCAGCGCGCGGGGGGAACTAGAGATCACGGATATTAATAACGAGTACCTGCGCCGTGGTGAACTACACGTGGAGGTGCTGCCGCGCGGCACGGCCTGGCTGGATACCGGCACCGTGGACATGCTCATGGCCGCCGGGGACTTTGTGCGGACCATCGAGCAGCGCCAGGGTTTGAAGATCGGCGCGCCGGAGGAGGTGGCCTGGCGCATGGGCTACATCACCAGCGAGGAACTGCGGGAACGCGCCGAGCGCCTGCGGGCCTCCGGCTACGGGGAATACCTGAGCGAGATTCTGCGCCGGGACGCGGCGGGCTAATCGGCCTCGGGGCCGTCCTCCTCGGTGGTTTTGCGCCGCCGCTCCTCTTCCTTCTTCCTGGCCTCCTCCGCCTGTTCGCGGGCGCGGCGCTCCTTGAACCGCTGCTTGTCAATGTTCCACAGGAAATCGGGATCATCGTCCGGGCCCTTAATCACGGGAGGCTGAGGCGGCCGCCGGAGCGCGCCCCGGCGGTTCCAGGTGCCGGGACCAAAGGCCTTCCACAGCAGCACCACCGCGATCACGATTAAGGCAACGAGTATCAGACGGCCCACGTATCCATTCCTCCTTGACGTTGTCCCCATAGTAGCGTGGGGGAGGTGAGTGACGATCAACTGCTGCGCAAGAACGCCAACCGTGCCCTGCTCAAGTACGGACTGGCCCGGCTGGGCCTCTTTGTGGCGCTCACCGCAGTGATTCACACGGTGGCGTGGCTGGTGGGCAGCCCCTTCCCGCTGCTGGCCTCGGCCACGGGCGCGCTCCTGATCGCCTTCCCGCTTTCCATGCTCATCTTTCCCACGATGCGGGTGGAGGCCAACCAGGCGGTGGCGGCCTGGGCGCAGCGCCGCCGCGAGCGCAAGGAGTGGATCGCGCAGGAGTTGTCCGAACGCTAGTTGCGCGAGCGCTTTGAGGGGTACTGGAAATATCTGAGTTTATAATATAAACTCAGATATGGTTGAGACGCAGCCCACTGAAAAATATCCCGAAAGGCGCAAGCATGGCACGCAAGGCAACCGGCAAGATCACCGTGGAGGAACGCGGTCCCGTCCTCCTCGCCCACATGGACGGGGGTGAATTGCAGGAGTTCGGCCCGATCCTGGCTCAGGAACTGGAAAAGGTTGTGGACCGAGCCGATGAGGATCCCAATATCCATGCCGTGGTGTTCACTGGCACCCACCCGGATCGCTTCATAGGGCACGCCGAAGTGCGGTGGTTGCAGGAGGGCGGCGCGACGGTCCCCTCGGTGGGGGTTAAGGGGGCCTCGGCACTATCGAGCGTGGCCCGCGGCGTGAATAACCTGGGTGGAATGGAGTCCGTGGTGGGCAAGACCCCGCTGTGGCCCGCCATCGAACTGGAGCGCACGCACGAGACCTTCCTGAAGATGAACCGCAGCGGCGTGATCTTCATTGCCGCGCTCAACGGCTCGGCGCTCGGCCTGGGCGCGGAGTTTGCCTGGGCTAATGACGTCCGCATCTTCGCCGAGGGTGACCATGTGCTCGGTCAGCCCGAGGTGCTCTTTGGGATCATGCCCGGTGGCGGCGGCACCCAGCGCCTTACCAGGCTCGTGGGCACCCACCGCTCCCTCATGGCTGTTTTGGAGGGCAAGCCCTTTACCCCAGCGGAGGCCCTGGAAATTGGCGCGGTGGACGCGGTGGTCTCGCCGGAAGAACTCATCGACACCGCCATTGCCTACGGCGAGCGTCTGGGTAGCCGCGCCAAGACCTCGTTGGCCGCGATCAAGCGCTCCATCTACTTTGGTGGTTCCGATGATCTGGAATCCGGCCTGCACATGGAGCGCGCAGAGTTCCTGGCCACGGCCCTGTCCCAGGAGGGGCAGGCGGGAATGCTCAATTACATGGCGGCCACTGATCGAGCCGGTGAACTCCCGCTGTACCAGCCGGGTGGGTATGAGGCCGCTCTGCGCGAGGGGACGGTGCGCGCCGCTATTCGGGAGTCGGGAGAGGGGTAATCGGCTTGCCGTAGCCAGGAAATAGGAAGGAGTCCCCGGGGTGGGGCTTCTTTTAGATGGTTGTTCTTTTTGGATCTAAAATTATGTGTGTTAGATCAGCGCGCTGATTCCAGTGCAAACCCTGTGGTGTCAGTCTCCATCACAGGTAGGGAAGGTGACCCTGTCAAAGAAGAGGAACTACCGCGAGGATGACGGTTCTCTGCGATGGTTTCTGGGTCGTGTTGTAGCCAGCGTCCTCGCAGGATATATCCGTGACGGCGTTACTTGGCTTATCAACCTTATCCAGCCTCACCGAGAATCCTCACCTGTCTTAGGGGGGGCGGGTGGGGATTCCCTTATTTTCCTCCTAGTGAGGATGATGCCTTTTAGACTAAAACGATCTCCTCTCGATGGTAAGAGCCTCTAGGTGGGATTCCCTGGTTCTAGTAGTGCGTGAAGAAGGCCGCGTAGTTGCGCTCTTTGCTCGGGGCTTAGCTGGTGGGCAAACGAGCCTTGGCTGCGCACGGCCTCGGAGAGTTCTTGTTGTAGCTCGGAACCCGCTGTGGTGAGCTTAAGCATTTTGACTCGTCGGTCTGCGCCGGGTATTCGGGTGGCCAGGCCGCGCTGCTCTAGTTGATCGGCGATGCCGGTGACGTGGGAGGGGTCGCAGGCTAATTCCGTGGCGATCTCGCGCATGGATCGGGGTGTATTCAAGAGGATCACGGTGCGGGCGAGGTGGACGGGGAGGCCTAGGGGGGCTACTGCGGTGGCAAAAGAGGAACGGGCCTGCTCGGCCACGGTCACGATCATGCGGGCCAGGTCCCGGGATTCTGCGAGGTCAGGGGGGTTAGTGTTCATGCCGCAAGCATACATGGTTTGACAAAGATTGAGTAGTCAATTATTTTTTAGTCATCCAACTCGGAAGGATGTGGTGAGGATGGCCAAGGAGAGGGTCGTACAGGGATGGTCGTGGAGCGGCCGGTATCTTGCGGTGGCGCTCGCCGCCACAGTGGCTAATGCGGCGTTGTTCTTTCTGTCGGTTAGCGTCGGCGCTTCCATGAGGATTAATTCCTCTGGTTACTCGGAGATCACCGCCCTCATGGTTGTCTTATCCACATTGTTCCCGTTGGTGTTTGCGCGGTGGTTGACACTGTTGGTGGGGAGAAGGTTCCCCGCTTTTATTCAAATCGCCCTATGGTTGGGGCTGCTTGTTGCAGTGCTATCCATTCCTAGCCCATTCTTCCTTTCGGAAGATATGGCAACCGCATTTTCCTTGGCCGCTATGCATGTTGTTGCCGGCGCGGCCTGGTTCTGGGGAATGAGTCTGTTTGGAGTGATGAATAATGGAAGATAGAAACTCTGTAGTGGAGATGTATTTCCGGGCATGGGGAGAGCGTGATTCCTCCCTGTTGCGTGGAATACTTCACCCCGACGTGGACGTTGTGGGTCCGCTGGGGGTGATCCGGGGATCGGATGAGTACGTGCAGGCGCTCGGGCATATCTCCTCTATCACGCGCAAGATTGACGTGATAAAAAGGTGGAATGATGGGGGAGATGTGCTCACCTGGTTCGACCTTTATCACACCTATGGGGACGAGGGTTCCCCTGTGGCTAATTGGGTTCATGTGGAAAACGGATTAATTAATCGCGTGCGGATTACCTTTGATGCGCATGCTGTTTTTGGAAAGGAATAACAATGTCTATTATTTCTACGATTGCGGTTATTGGTGCTACCGGCCAGCAGGGTGGTTCTGTGGTGAACGCTTTGCTGGAGCGTGGTGGTGTGACAGTCCGGGCCCTGGTGCGTAACCCTGAGAGTGAGAAAGCGCAGGCGCTGGCCGCGCGCGGGGTGGAGCTTGTTACAGGTGACCTCACCAAGCCGGAGAGCATCGATTCCGTGCTGGCTGGTGCGGACGCCGCCTTTGCTATGACCACTATGGGTGGCCCCGGCGGCACGGACTTTGAGGTGTCCACGGGTAAGGCCGTGGCGGATTCTGCGCAACGCGTGGGCCTGCCGCACCTGGTGTTTAGCTCCGTGGGAGGCGCCGAGCGACACACGGGGATCGGCCACTTTGAGAGCAAGCGCAGGGCGGAGGAGTACATCGAATCGCTGGGTATTCACGCCACGTTCCTGCGCCCGGTGTTCTTCATGGAAAACCTCTTGGGCATGGGCGTGAGCGTGGAGGACGGAACCGTGGTGGTGCGCCAGCCCCTTCCGGCTGATATCCCCCTGCAAATGGTGGCCGTCCAGGACATCGGACGCACGGCCGCGACCATCCTCCTCGGTGGTTCCGAGGTAGAGGGCGCGAGCGTAGAAATCGCGGGAGATGAACTCACGGGACCGCAGCTGGCGGAGATTTTTGGTCAGGCCATGGGGCTCCCCGCACGTTATGAGGAATTGCCGCTGGAAACCCTGGCAGGAATGGGCGACGCCGCCACAATGTTTGAGTGGTTCACCAAACTCCCGGCTTACCAGGCAGACTTTGAGGCCACCCGTCGGCTGAACCCCGAGGTGCTTGACCTCAAGAGCTGGGTTGCGGCTATTAATTGGGCTGCGGGCGCTCGTTAGAGGGGATACGATGATGGCTCAGAATATCCTGATCGTGGGAGTTGGCGGCCTGGGCGAGCACATGGTGTATGAGGCCCTGGAGCGCGGAGCCCGCGTGAGCGTGATGGTGCGCGATGAGGCTAAACTCCGAAGCCGCCTCAGCGCGGAAACGCTGAATCACTTGGAGAAGATCACGGTGGGCGATGCCACCGATACCGCAGCCTTAGACGAGGCCATGCAGGGGATTGACGTGGTGATCTCGGGCAATGGAGCCCACAGGAAGATGGCCCGGGAGATGGCGCAAGCGGTGAGGTGCAATGGCGTGCAGAAACTCTTGTGGCCCGCCGGTGGCACGAACCTTATGGCCGAGGACGGCGTGACGCCCGCGTATTTAAGCAATATGAGTGGCAAAGAAGGCTCCGTGCGCTTTAACGCGGAAAAGATCTATCGGGCGCACCAAGTGTGCATCGATGAGATCCGTGCAGCCGGGGTGAACTACGTGATCTTTTGCCCGGGGCGGATGACCTCTGTGGGATACCGCAGCCCGGAGGTAGCCTCCACGGTGCGGGTGAACAGGGTGGCGGGCATGTCCGTTTCCTACGAGGATGCCGCCTGGGTGATGATCGAGGCCGCGCTCACCAGCCAGTGGGACGGCGAACTCATCAGCGCCGCCACCCCCGCCTGATCCACTATTCCCCCAGCACCCCCACGGAACTGCGGCTTAGGCACACGCCGGGGGCGTCGATAAGCAGGCGGGTGCCGCCCCCGCTTACCTGCACGTAGGTGCTGTGCAGGCCGGGCTCCAGGGGGACGGTGACGGGCGCGCCGTCGAGGGCCAGCGTGCCGGTGGTGTGCTCGGGGGAGAAATAGTTGAGGCGCACCACCCACTCGCGGTCGATGAGGGGGCCGTCGAGGGCTAACTCGGGGGCAGAGTCGCACTGCTGCGGGGACACCGTGGCGCGCATCTCGTGGAGTTGCGCCGGGCGCAGGGAGCCGTCCGCGCCGACGATCACCGGCTCGGGGGTGGCGCTGGCCACGCGGTCGCTGTAGTGCGAAAGCCGATTGTAGGGGTGCGTGACGGGCAGCAGAACCTCCAGCGGAAGATCCTGATCCAGCAGGGGAGCCTCGTACTGCTCAAGTGCGGCGTCAAGCCCGTGGAAGAAGTCGCGGCTGGGCTGTTGGGCCCAGGAGTGGGCGAAGGCCACCGCGCTCACCAGACTGGACACCAGCCACGCCAGGCCAAGGCCCCGCGCGATCCTCGGCAGCGGCGAGGGGAGGCTATAGGCAAGGGCCACGGCCGCGAGCACCGCCACCTCGCTGACGTGGCGCAGCGTCTGGGTGATCTCCCAGGCGGTATCCGGCCCCGAGCGCGCCAGCGCCAGGGCGAGAAAAGGCAGCAGAGGATAAAGCACCACCGGAACCCACGCGCCCGCGCGGCGCACGGTGAGGGCAAGGAGCGCGCACCCGGCCGCGGCCCCCAGCAGGATCACCCCGGCGTGCGGGGCGGCCCACGGCGGGCCGGGGTGCCAGCGCTCCCAATGCCAGGGGCCTCCGGCCAGCGTGGGCAGCAACCCCAGCCCGTAGCCGTGGGAGAAAAACGGCAGCGGATTCGCCGGGGAGGTGCGCGGATCGCCCACCGCCAGGGCATACACCGCACCCCACAGGAGGGTGGGCAGGATCAGACCGAGGGAGAGAAAAGCCCGGCAGGCCGGGGCCATGCCGCGCAGCAGCCCACAGCACAGCAGCATGAGTAGCACCACGGGGGCGAAGAAGAGGGCGCGCTCGCTAAAAAGCGCCCCGCCCAGCAGCGTCGCGCCGGAGAGCAGCGCCCAGCGCGCGGATTGTTTGCTTGATGACGCCCGCGTGGCGCGAAGCCCCGCCCCCAGGCACAGGGCGAGCGCCGCGTGCAGCGGAAGCGTGTTGACGGCCGCCGCCAGCCACGTGGAGGTGGTCAAAGTGAGGGGAGTGAACAGGTACGCGGCCAGGGGCAGGAGGCTGCGGCTTAGCGGGCGATAAGCCCAGGCCACCGCCGCCCCCGCCGCCAGGTTCCCCACCGCCAGCGCGAACACCGCCGCCGGCCAGTTCAGGGGCGCGGCATGGGCCAAGGACCAGACGATGAGCCAGGAACCGGGCATGAGGTGACCATCGTGCGGGCTTAACAGCAGCGTGAGATCGGGGAAACGATGCTCTCTGGCCTGGGCAAAGAGGGTGAGATCGTCATAGTAGAACCAGCCTTGGGCCGCCACTGCGGTGCGCACGAGCACGCCGATGACCAAGAGTGCTGCGAGGGCGATGCGGGGTGTGAGGGCGACGTTGCGCATGCGGCGTGGGGCGGACACGCAGCCACGGTAGCAAAAAGGGCGATGGGGATACGATGAGGCAATGAGCGATAAAAATAAGCAGTACGTGGTGCTACAGGTGTTACTCAAGGAGAAATTATTGGGTACGGGGTCCGGGAATATCTCAGAGCTGGAATCGGTGATAAACAAGCAGGCGGCCAAGGGATACCGGCTGCACACCATCACCACCTCCTCCTCCGGCAGTAAGGGCTGGGGTGGGGGAGACCGGGTGCAGGCCACCCTGGTGTTTGAGAGCCTGTAGCCTCTGTGCTTATCTGCCGCTCAGTGCTGCGATCAGCAGCATCACCGGCAGCGAGGCAAAGGTGGTGAGCATGACGGTATCGCGCGCCACGATGGTGCCCTTGCGGAACGTGGCGGCGTAGTTGTACACGTTCTGCGCGGTGGGCAGCGCGGCCAGGATGATCGCCGCGTAGCGCTCCTGCCCCTCCAAGCTCAGGGCGAGGGCCAGCAGCCAGGCCAGCAGCGGCATGACGAGGGTTTTGAGCCCCGTGGCCAGGAGCACCCGGGAGCGATCCTTGGGCGAATCGAGCACCGAGGTGGTGTTGAGGGAGGCACCGAAGCTCATCAGGATCATGGGGATCGAGGCCCCGCCGAGGATCTCCAGGGGAGCCATCACGGGCTCGGGCACGGTCATCGAGGTCAGGCACACCACCAGCCCCGCCGCCGACGCCACCACAATCGGGCTGAGCAGGGCCGTGCGGACAGCGCCGAGCACCGCGCGCGTGGTGCCGCCCGCACCCGCGCCGCTGGCCCCCAGCACCGCCAAAAGAAGCGGGGTGAGCAACACCATCTGGATCACCAAGATGGGCGGGATATACGCCGCGCTGCCCAGCACGTACATGCTCACCGGCAGGCCAATGTTATTGGAATTGACGTACGATGCCGCCGCCGCGCCCATCGCGGTATCCGCCGCACTGTGCTGCTCGCGGCCCGGCAACAGGCGTGCCACGGCGAGAAACACCGCCCCCGTGAGCAGCGTGGCCAGCAGACTCACCGCGATCACGGGGGAGAACAACGCCTGCGGCGGCGAGGTGGATACCACCGTGAAGAGCAGCGCGGGCGTGGCGGCATAAAAGGCCACGCGGTTGAGCATGAGGCGCGCCTCGCCCGGCGGAATGATCTTGGTGCGCCCCAGCACGTACCCCACGGCGATCACCACCATGATGATGGCAAACCCGGTGATGACCCCGATCATCCTGCTCCCCTCTCCTAAGCCAGCAGAAAGGCCGCGAACATCGCCACCGACCACACCAACATAGCCCGCCCCGTGAGCCCCAGCACGGGGATCAGCGCCCCTCCCGTGGCCCCACGGCGCACCGGGCGCGTGCCGACGACCCCCAGCGGCACCGCGAGCAGACCCAACAGCGCCCACCAGGTTGCGGACACCGCCAGGAACAGGGAGACAACAAAGGGAACGGCGACGAGGCCACAGAAGAGGCGGCGCGTGGGGGCGTCGCCAATCCGCACGGCGAGGGTGATCTTGCCGCTGGCGGCATCGGAGGGAATATCGCGCAGATTATTGGCCAGATTCACCGCCGCGGAGATGGAACCCACGCCCACGGCGCAGATCAATCCCACCCAGGACGCCGCCCCAGCCTGCGTGTATTCCGTGCCCAGCACCGCCACCAGACCAAAGAACACGAACACCGCCACCTCGCCCAGGCCCCGGTACCCGTAGGGGCGCGAACCCCCGGTGTAGAACCACGCGCCGGCAATGCACCCCGCGCCCACCAGAATCAGCCACCAACTGCTGCTCAGGCTCAGGGCCACCCCCAGCACCCCGGCCACGGCGAAAGAAAGGAAAGCCGCACGCTTGACCGCGCGGGGGGCCGCGATGCCGGAGCCGGTGAGGCGCAGGGGGCCGGAACGGTCCTCATCGGTGCCGCGGATACCGTCGGAATAATCGTTGGCGTAATTCACCCCGATAATCAGAGCCCAGGCCACCCCCAGGGCGAGCAGGGCGCGCCACCAACTCGCACTACCCTGGAACGCGGCGGCCCCGGTACCAGCGATGACCGGGGCTAGGGCGTTAGCCCAGGTGTGGGGGCGGGCGCCGGCCCACCAATCGGCGGGGGAGGCGCTGTGGGGCTGCGGGGAGGAAGACATGGGCCTTATTGTCTCACTTGGCCTGGGATCGAAGGGCGGGGAGGGGGAGCTGATACTGGCTTATGACAGTCCACCTTGATTGTCACAAGAACGGCGAGGAGTCCCACCAATGCTGTGAAACTCAGTGAGGCTCCTCGTGAGACTAGCTGAGCAGGTTGATAATCGTGTCGAGGATATTACGTTTTCTGCCAGCCGCCCTAGGAGCCGAGAAGTTTGTTTTAGTCCCAGCAGGATAGTCGGAGTAGGTTCGTATTGGTTAAAGGTAGAAGCCCATCGTCAAGGACTCGGAGACGTCGATAGAGAATCTGAAGCGTGGCCTTATCCGGTATGTGTTTACGGATGCAAGCTGCTTCGAGCACGGTGAGGGTGCTCAACAGATGAATTGATCCTATTTCCGGGGAGTATCTGCGGAGACGGTCCAAGCGTCTTTGCTCTGTGGCCGCTATTTTTCTGCCACCGCTATCATCCATGAGGATTGTTATGTTCCCTCCGGCTTCGGCTGCGATCGCGGCATGGGCGATCACCATGATCTCTCCCAGATTCTTGCCGGAGCGGCGGCGTTCCTGCATGGGAAGCCCTGTTATTCGCTGCACGGCGGCACCGAGTTCGGGAGTGGCTTCATCGTTGAGGATCTCCATGTATTTTTGGAGTGATCTTTTTCCATACGCGCGCAGCAGCACGGAATCTTTGATCGCGGTGTGCTTTACGGAGGATCTCTTCTTCTACTGTTGCGGGGACGGCAAGGGGGCCGATGGTCTTGAGGAGTAGACGTTCTTGGTTGATGGAAAAGAAGTTGAGGCCGGGGCCTGCATCCATGATGGGGCGGTGGGGCATGGGGCAGCGTTTTCCTCATCACCTAGATCACTGAGATCAATGGCAATAGGTGGAAGGTGCTCGGGGAGAATATCTATAGGCTCATGCGTTGAAGGGTGGATACCGGCTTCGTGAAACTCCTGCATGAGGTCGGCTAAAGGGAGTCCCCGCAGGGTAGCAATGGTCTGAGCAGATACCACTCCTTCGAGGTATCCCTCCGTGGCGCGCGCGACTAGGGATTGCGGCGCTCGGGTGGTGGAAGAGTCCTTTTGTAACACCGAATAGTGATCGCTCCAGCCGTATCGCGTGGCTAGCTGCGCGGTGCTGTATTTTCGCCACTGATCCACGGTGTCTTGGGAAATGTATCCAGCGCTGCGCATGGCGATAGCCGCGATAAATGGAGAAACCAGAAAGTGCTGTACCACGGAGGAAAGATGTTTTTCCGTGATGCGTATGGGGCTGCCGAGAAACCCGCGGAGGCCATCTATGGGAATGAGCAGGTGGCGGGCGAAGGCATCGGCCCGGATCTCCTCGGGTCTGCGATGAGTGGTGCTGTACCAGTCTTTGAATATCACGTGCCCGAGTTCGTGGGCGAGGGTGCTGCGTTGCCGCATGGGGTTGAGAGTGCGTGCCACGCCGATAAAAACGGTTCCTCGCAGAGGATCTCGCATGGCCAGCCCGTGGGTATCGGGTTCTGTGTCGAGTATGGCTACGTCATGGCCTGTGGCCTGCTCGATGAGGGCGATGAGATCACCTAGGGGTTGAACCCCTAGGTGATGTTCTTGGCGGAATTGTTCGGCGGCGCGCTGTGCTTGCTGTTCGTTGGAAGAAGTCATTGTTCCGCAATGATCCCTTGATCTTCCAGGTAGGAATCGATTTCTATGAAGTGGAGAAGGCGTTCGCGCATGGCGGCCGCGTCGGCGTTGTTGGTGGTGCGTGCCGCATACTGTACCCGTTGTTCGAGGGCGGTACCCGTCAGTTGCGCCACGGTGTGCCCTGTGGCGTCTGCTATGAGAATCACCTCGGGCATGGTGGGGGCGCGGTCGCCGCTGATAATGCGGCTCAGGGTTGTTTGGGATATGCCTGTGCGCGCTGCAAGGCCTCGCTGTGAGATTTTTGCCGCCTTGAGAGCATGGTTGATGGAGGTAGGAATGGTGGACATGGTATATCCCTCCCGGCCCAGATTGAATCACTGCTATCAAAACTGATTCAATCCTAGCCGAGAGGGACACCGGGGGAGGAGTAGGTCTACCCCTCAGCCACCCCCGCCTGCTGGTTGCGCCGCACCGCGATCCGGGCGAAGTCCGCCGCGCTCCACAGGGAGGCGCCGATCATGATGGCGTCTTTAATCACCAGCCTGCCGGGTGCGACCAGGAGCGGGAAGCCGCCCTCTCCACCGCCCTTGTCGGAGACCCATACCTCCGGCGTGGTGACGAGGAAGGAGAGCGTGACCACGCTCATGCCCACCAGGAGGAGGGAGCCGAGCACGCCCACCTTGGGCCAGATCCAGCCCAGGGCGATGAGCACGCCGATGGTCACGATGGTGCCGCCGATGAGCAGGGCGATGGTGTAGGTGCCGTTGGCCTCGTGCCAGGCGTGGGCGGCGGCGTCGGCCGCGCCCTCGGGGATCTTATTGGCCGCGTAGTTTTCCGGGTCTCGCATGAGCCAGGACATGAAGGGGCTGTTGGCCACGAAGGGGATGATTCCCTGGGCCTCGTAGTCAAAGATCTTGAGGGCGCCGATCCACACGGTTACGATCACCAGCCCGAGCCTGGTGAGGGTGGCCCCCAGACGATCCAGGTTGGCAATTTTGGTCAATATGGTGTGCATATTAAAGCAATACCCTCCTTGGGGTGGCCATGAGTCATAGCGGGGCCGGATGTGCCCCACCAAAGGCCGATACTGTACCGAGTGGCCGCCGGTGACCGCAACGCACCGTCGGCACGTACGGTAGCGTCCACATATAGGTTCTCGGGGCATGTAGGGTGGGGTGGTATTTTTTTGATGCGAGAGGGCATGGCGCGCGCTATGGCCGTGGATAGGCGGAGGCACCATGTGGACCAGGTATGTTGCCGGCCAGGTGGTCAGTTTCATCTTCACTCTTTTCCGCCTGATCCCGCTGCGGTGGAATAACCGCTTCTCCCGCTCCCGTATTCCGAGGTGGACCGGGCAAGACGCCCCCGAGGTTCTCATCTCCTTGACCACGCACGGCCGCCGCCTGCGCACGGTATTCCTGGCTATTGAATCGGTGGCGCGCGGCCCTCGGCGGGCGCCCATCGTGCTGTGGCTCGACCCGGAGGATTACGATCGCCCGGAAGCCTGGCCGCCTAGCCTGCATCGGCTGGTGCGGCGGGGACTGACGGTGTGCCGGGGCGACGGCGGATTGGGGCCGCACGCGAAGTACTGGAATCAGTTTCGCGCGGTGGCGGGCACGGATACCCGCGTGGTCACCATTGACGATGACGTGATCTACCCCGAGTGGTTCCTGGATCGCCTGCTCACCATCGGCGGCCTGCGCCTGGACGCGGTGGTGGCCTACCGTGCCCACCGCATCGAGCTGAGCGAGGGGCGCATGCTGCCGTACATGAAGTGGAGCCCCGCCGATACCTGCGAGGCCAGCCTGTTGCACTTTGCCACCGGGGTTTCGGGTGTGTGCTACCCGCCCGCCTTCATCGAGTACGTGGTGGCGCAGGGCGCGGAGTTTCAGGAGGTGGCACCGACGGCGGACGACGTATGGCTGCATCTGTGTGCGCTGCGCTCCAACCACCCGGTGCGCCAGGTCTTTGCCCACCCGCGGAACTTTGCCATCGTGCCCTCCACCCAACTGGGCGCCTTGGTCTTAAGCAACGGCGTGGGCGGCGGCAACGATGAGCAGATAGCGCGGGCCTATACCCCGCGGGACGTGGCTCGGTTGGTGGAGATCAGCGGGAGAGAAGATTAGTCCCCGGCCAACAGGTTCGCCACGCCTGCGCGGTGGATCTTGCCCGAGCCGGTGCGCGGCAAGGCGTCGAGGCGCCGTAACTCCTTGGGCAGTTGCCAGCGCGGTAGATCGTCAAGGGCCTCGACGAGGTCTCCGGGCTCCGCGCTGCCGGTATAGGCCACGGCAATCGCCTGCCCCAGGCGGGGGTGCGGCACGCCCACCACGCAGACCTCCGCCACGCCGGGGACGTTGCGCAGGTGCTCCTCTAGCACCTCGGGGTGGAGTTTTAGTCCGCCGGAATTAATCACCGCGTCGAGCCGGCCGCGCACGGTGAGCCTATCGGCGTCGTCAAGCGCCCCGGCGTCGCTCGTGGCAAACCAGCCCTCCTGTGCGAAGGCCTCGTGCCCGGGGGCGTTGCGGTACCCGCGCGCGATCATCGGCCCGCCCAGGTAAATCCGATCCTGCTCGCCCAGGCGCACCCGCGCGCCGGGCAGGGGGCGGCCATCGTACACGCAGCCGCCGGAGGTCTCGGAGGCGCCGTAGGTGCGCACCACGCGAATACCCAGCTCGGCGGCCGAGCGGGCGTCGGCGGCGCGCAGGGGGCCTCCGCCCACGAGCACGGCGCTCAAGGTGCGCAACGCCTCGATGCCCTCCAGGCAGTCCAGGGCCTTCAGCAACTGCGCGGGGGTGAGCGAGGTATAGGCGCGCCCGCCCGCTAATCGACGCACCGCCTGGGCAAAGGCGGGTACGGAAAACCCGGAGCGCAGGTCGAGGCAGATGGGCTCGGTGCCTGCCACGAGGGAGCGGACCAAAACCTGGAGCCCCGCGATGTAGTGCCCCGGCATGGCCAGCAGCCAGGTGCCCTCGCCCCCGAGAGCTTGGTGCGTGGCGTCCGCGCTGCTCACCAGGTTTGCCGCGGTCAATTCCGCCCCCTTGGGCGTGCCGATGGAGCCCGAGGTGCCCACTACCAGGGCCACCTCGGGATTAATTTCCTGCCCCACCCGCTGCGTGGTACGCAGAAGTTCGGCCCGGGCGGGATCGTTATCGGGCAGGGGGAGCAGGCTGCGCTGCCCCGCGATGGCCTCCTGGAGATCGGGCAGGATCGCGGCGGGGTTAGCGCTGGGAATGACGAGGGGTTCGAGGATGCGCTCGGTCATTCCTCGTAGATTAGTGCGTGAAGCCTCTGTTATGCCTTAGCGACGGCAGCGGTGGAGCGGGAGCGGAAGAGGAGGGCGTCGGCCGCGATGCGGCCCGGCCCGGCCACCGCCAGGGCGAGGGCGCAGGCCCCGATCGCGCCGGGAAGTTCCCAGCCGCCGTCGGAGGCGAGAATGCCGTTGCCCACGTGGGCGATGAGCGCGGCGCCCAGCATGTTCAGGAAGACCAACGCGCCGACGAGGGGCGTGAGCAGACCCAGGATGAGGGCGATGCCGCCACCGAACTCGATGGCGGCGGCGATGAGCGCGCTGACCTGGGGCAGCGGCGCGCCCATGCCCTCGAACATGGTTTGGGTGGCGCTGATGTCAGTGACCTTCTGCCAGCCGTGGGCGATCAGGATGGTGCCCAGGAGCAGGCGGGCGATGAGGAGTCCAAAGTCTTTAATTATTGACACGACAACAAAATTAGCCCCTCGGGCCCCTCACGGCAACTTAATAGTAGAAGGGGAAGCCAGACCAATCCGGCTCGCGCTTGCCCAAGAAGGCCTCCTTGCCCTCCACGGCCTCGTCCGTCATATAGGCCAAGCGGGTAGCCTCACCAGCAAAAACCTGCTGGCCCATCAGCCCATCATCGGTGAGGTTAAAGGCGAACTTCAGCATGCGCTGCGCCGTGGGAGACTTCCCATTAATCTCCCGGGCCACCGCAATGGCCTCCTCCTCCAACTTGCCATGATCGGCCACGATGTTCACCGCCCCCATGCGGTGCATGGCCTCGGCATCATACGCGCGGCCCAGGAAAAAGATCTCCCTGGCAAACTTCTGACCCACCTGCTTAGCCAAATACGCGCTGCCATACCCAGCATCAAACGATCCCACGTCCGCATCCGTCTGCTTAAAGCGAGCCTCCTGGCGCGAAGCGATGGTCAGATCGCACACCACGTGCAGGGAATGGCCCCCACCGGCGGCCCAACCATTCACCACCGCGATCACCACCTTGGGCATCGTGCGGATCAACCGCTGCACCTCCAAGATGTGCAGACGCCCGCCCTCCACCTGCACGCGCTGCTCATCCACCGTCTCGGCGGTATCGCCCTCCGCGTACTGATACCCCGATCGCCCCCTGATGCGCTGATCCCCACCGGAGCAAAAGGCCCACCCCCCGTCCTTCTCGCTGGGGCCGTTGCCGGTGAGCAACACCACACCCACGTCCGGGGAACGGCGCGCGTGATCGAGCGCCCGATACAACTCATCCACGGTGTGCGGGCGAAACGCATTGCGTACCTCGGGGCGATCAAAGGCAATGCGCACGATGCCATCGCGGCGATGCTCGCCCACGTGGCGGTGATAGGTGATGTCCGTGAGATCCTCGAACCCCGCCACGGCGCGCCACTGCTGGGGATCAAAGGGTTGCTGGGTGCTGTAACTCATGGATATGAGTGTAGGGCGCGGTGCCACTGGTGTAC
Source organism: Corynebacterium oculi (assembly GCF_001412105.1). Taxonomy (GTDB): domain Bacteria; phylum Actinomycetota; class Actinomycetes; order Mycobacteriales; family Mycobacteriaceae; genus Corynebacterium; species Corynebacterium oculi. The sequence goes on along the minus strand of NZ_LKST01000002.1, from coordinate 338,508 downwards.
TGCTTGGACATCACTGGGCAGTTGCGTACCTGGGGATCGTGCCGTGTGGACAATCTGTGCCACCACATCGTCAAGCGCATAATCCACGCAGGTATCGGAGTAACGCAGAATGAAGTACCCCGCTCGTTGGGCAGCGTTGGACTTCCACCGATCCCGTATGAACACGTCCGTGGCGGTATGAAACTGTTGTCCATCAACTTCCACCAGAATCGGATAGCCCACCACCTTGAGATCAAACACATACGGGCCCACCCGGACATTGGATTGGGTAAAAAGGTTCTCCCTGGATAGAGCATGAGCCAATCGGCGTTCCGTCTGACTTGATGCGCCGATGACAGCCGATCCGGTTATTTTCCTCATGACATTCTTTGCCGCAGGGTTTAACGCGGAGAAATCTTTGTCATACTTTTTGGTGCCGTCCAGCCCGGAGTAAGAGCGCTCCAAAAAATTGAGCAATTTTGCGCGCGGCCATGCCTGAATAAGACCCTGTGCGGTAAACACAGGGGAGGTTACCCGCAGGCCTTGCTGTATCCGCGTGCGGCTTATCGACGCCCTGTTCAACCTCACCGTATCCGTCTGGACGGGAGATCCCCGTCGAGGCAATAACCCAGAAATCGGCCACGATAGTGCCTCCCATCCGTAGAGATAGGCCGCCGTGTGGCCGGAGAAAACCATGTGTGGCCAGCGGTGCTGAATAGCGCGCAACCGGGTTAGGTCAGGCGCCTTGGGTCGGATGTAGAGGCTGTGGGCTAAGCGCTCCAGGGTTCCCTGCGCGATATGTTTTCTTATCTCACGTGGGGAAAGCCCGGCGCGGCGCAGATCCTGAGTAGTCCAAAAATCGGTCATGTGTGCGTTAGACGGCTTCACGGGGGTGAGTGGTTCCGTTCAGCCGGATTTTCCTCGCCGGTGTGTGACTGGTGGGAATCGCGTCCGCCCCTAAGCACAGTGAATGTACTTTTCTCTGCCACTGTGTGACAGGAGTGAACCCCACCAGCCACCAAGCGGAAGAAAAGCACCCAACCTCACCACTGTGAGAAACATGAGCACCCCAGGCGTCCAGCACCACTACCATGACCCCCATGATCCCTGTGCCCTCCCTCGATGATCTCCTAGACAGAACCCATGTCGTCGCCCTGCCCATGCGGGCCCGCTTCCGGGGGGTTACCACCAGGGAGGCCCTGTTGATCGAGGGGCCGCGTGGCTGGGGGGAGTGGGCCCCGTTTGTGGAGTATTCGGACGAGGAGGCCGCCACCTGGTTGGCCGGCGCCCTGGAATCCGCGTTTGTGGGGTTACCACCAGCAACGCAGGACTTCGTGGAGGTCAATGCCACCATTCCCGCCGTGGAGCCCCGGCTGGTGCCGGAGTTGTTGGCCCGGTACCCGGGGTGTCGCACGGTGAAGGTGAAGGTTGTGGAAAAGGGGCAGGGCCTGGGCGAGGACGTGGCGCGGGTGGAAGCCGTGCGCGAGGCATGCCCTGGAGTCCGGATCAGGGTGGATGCCAATAGGGGGTGGGCCCTTAACCAGGCGGTAGAGGCCGCGTGTCGCCTGGGCCCGCTGGATTATATGGAGCAGCCGTGCGCCACGGTGGAGGAGTTGGCGGCTCTGCGGGGGGCATTGAGAGAGAAAGGCCTCGCCACCCGCGTGGCGGCCGATGAGTCGATCCGTCGAGCGCGTGACCCGTACCGGGTGGCGGAACTTCGCGCGGCGGATGTGGCGGTGCTCAAGGTTGCTCCCCTGGGTGGGGTGCGGCGATTGCTGGAGATTGCCCGGCACATGGGGGAGTGCGAGATGAGCGTTACCGTGGCCAGCGCCCTGGACACGGCAGTGGGAATGAACGCCGGGTTGGTGGCGGCAGCGTCCCTGCCGCAGCCGCAGGCCCCGGCGGGGTTGGCCACGCAGAGCCTATTTGTTGAGGACGTTGCCGCGCCGCGCCGCCTTGTTGATGGCCGCCTGAGTACCGCCGCTGTGGTCCCCGGGGAGGCGCGGTTGCGTGGGTTGGCGGCCTCGGCGGAGCGCAGGCGGTGGTGGATCGAGCGCCTGGGGCGGTGCTTGGATCACCTACACTGACCCGTATGGATGATAATGAGACCCGCTATTTAGGCCCCACGGGTAACCGGGGCGAGCAGGGTGATCAGGGCCGCCCTACCCCGCGGCCCCGCCAGCATTTCCCGGAGCAGCAATACTCGGAGCAACGGTATTCCACCCAGCAGTATCAGAATTACGCTGATGGATACCCGCCGGAGTATGCGGAGAATCTTCAGGAGGCCGCCCCGGAGCCGGAGAAGAGTTCCAAGGGCGGCAGCGCTATGGCCATCGCCGGGGTGATCGCGGCGATCTTGATTTCCGCCGGCGTGTTCTTCTTTCTGGGGCGCGCCGCCGGAGAGGGGCAGGTGCAGCGGGAGATGGTGACGGAGACGCAGGTGTCTACCGTGACGGTCACGGAGACGGTGACGGAGGATTCTGGTTTGCGGCTGCCGGAATTGCCCAGCGAGATTCCCTCCATTCCCGAGGTGCAGATGCCGTCCTGGTTGCAGGATCTTTTGGGCGATTCAGGGCAGGGCACAGGGCAGGATGGAGAGCAAGTAAGCCCGGATCAGCAGTACCAGGAGCCGCAGCTGTGAGTGCTCCGCTTTTGGCCCGCGAGGTGGCCGCGGCGGTGGCGCCGTATCTTACGGACGTGGTGTTGTGCCCCGGTTCGCGCAATTCCGCGCTCACGTTGGCGCTCCTGGCCCGCCGCGATCTGCGGGTGCACGTGCGCATCGACGAGCGCAGCGCCGCCTTCCTCGCCCTGGGTATGGCCCGCCAGCAGCGCCGCCCGGTGGCGGTGGTGATGACCTCGGGCACGGCGGTGGCTAATTGCCTGCCCGCGGTGATCGAGGCCGCGCAGGCGCACGTGCCGTTGGTGGTGCTCAGCGCGGATCGTCCTCGGGCGTTGGTGGGCACGGGGGCGAGCCAGACGATCGATCAGGTGGGTCTCTTCGGGGCTTATGCCCCCACGGTGCAGGTGGAAAGCCTGGGAGAGGTGGGGCAGATCCGCCAGGCGCTCGCGGAGTTCCCCCAGGTGCATCTGAATGTGGCCTTTGATATACCGCTGGTGCCCGAGGCGCTTCCCGCCCGTGAGGGGGAGGCGCACCAACCTCGGCAAGCGAGTACCGGGCAGGCGGATCACGGTGAGGCGAGGGTGGATCTTGGCCGCCCCACCCTGGTGATCGCCGGTGATGAGGCCTGGGAGGTGGAGGAACTCGCAGAGGTGCCCACCATCGCGGAGCCCTCGGCCCCCACGCCGTTTCACCCGGTGCACCCGCTGGCGGCACACCTGCTCAGCGGCGCCATCGGCGGCCAGGGGGGAGAGGAAAGCATCGTCACCAAGCCCGAGCAGGTGATCGTGGTGGGGCATCCCACGCTGCACCGCCCGGTGCTGGCGCTGTTGGAGGACCCAGAGGTGGAGGTCACGGTGCTCAGCCGCACCGGCACGGTCACGGATCCGGGCCGGCACGCGCGCCGGGTGGCCAGCCGGGTAACGGTCACGGGGCAGACCCCTGGGCGCTGGTATGCGATCACCCGGGCGGCCTCGGAGATGGCGGCGCAGGCGGTGCGCGAGGCGGTGGCTTCCTCGGAATACGGGTTCACGGGCCTGCACGTGGCGGCGGCGGTGGCCGATAGCGTGGCGGTGGGTGATGCGCTCTTCCTCGCGGCGTCGAATGCCGTGCGCGATGCCTCCCTGGTGGGATTGCCCTTTAGCGGCGTGGATACGCACACCCCGAGGGGTGCGGCGGGGATTGACGGTACGGTCTCGCAGGCGGTGGGCTTGGCCTTGGCGGCGCAGGCCGCCGACCCCACCGCCGTGCGTGCGCCGCGCACGGTGGCGTTGCTGGGTGATCTGGCTTTGCTTCACGACGCCGGGGGGCTGCTCATCGGCCCGATGGAGCCGCGCCCGGAAAACCTCACGCTCGTGGTGGCCAATGATGATGGTGGCGGGATCTTCGAGACCCTGGAAATGGGTGCGCCAGCCCTGCGCGAGTCCTTTGAACGTGGCTTCGGCACCCCGCACGGGGCGCGCATGGAGGAGCTCTGCGCGGCCTACGGCGTGGATTATGCCCGCGCGGGGAGCCTTTCCGAGCTTCTTGGGGCCCTTGACGAGGCCGAGGAGGCTGGTGGGTTCCGGTTGATTGAGGCGCGGACGCGCCGCGATACCCGTCGGGATCTGCACTCGGCCCTGGAGCGAGCGCTGCGGGTGTCGCCATGAGCGCGCGGGTGGTGCACCGCACCCGGCAGGCGGTGATCGGCGTCTACGTGCTGGCGTTGTTGGGGTGCGTGGCCATGATGGTGGGGCCGTGGCTGAACGATCGCACCATCGGGCAGGATCCCGGCCGCGCCCTGGCCAAGGTCACGGGGGTGACACCCTGGCGCACCACGGTGGAATACCAGGATGAGCAGGGTATGTATCACCTTCCAGCCACGGGGGTGTTGTATCCCTCGGGCCTGGGCGAGGGGCAAAACGTGTGGGTGACCTACGCGCGCACCGATCCCGATCTGGTGAAGGTGGAGGGGCGCGAGTGGACGCTCTCGGTGGTGCCGGCGGTCTCGGTGGCGCTTACCGCCACGGCGGTGGCGGGGTTATTGTGGTGGGCGGCCGGGGCAGCGTTCCGTTCACCAAAAGTTCGCAATTCTGTTACCTGATGATTAACTTTTCGTAGCATTCGGTGGAAAAGATGGGGATTATGCGGATTGGCATCGTGTCAGAGTCGTTTCTTCCTAACATCAATGGTGTGGTCAATTCCGTGCTCCGGGTGCTGGAATACGCCAAGGCACACGGGCACGAGGCCTTTGTGATCGCGCCGGGGGCCCGGGATTTCCAGGAGGAGATCCCCGATTACCTCGGTTTTCCCATTCACCGGGTGCCCACCGTGATGGTGCCCCTGATTGATTCCCTGCCCGTGGGCGTTCCCGGCCCCTCCGTGGCGGCCACGTTGAGGGAGTATCAGCCGGACGTGGTGCACCTGGCCTCGCCCTTCGTGCTGGGGGCCGCGGGGGCCTTTGCGGCCCGTCAGCTCAGGATTCCCGCGGTGGCCGTGTATCAGACGGACGTGGCCGGGTTTTCCGGCCGCTACCACCTAGGCCCGCTCGCGGCGGCCTCCTGGGAGTGGACGCGCACCTTCCATAACGTCTGCCAGCGCACCCTGGCCCCCTCCTCGCCCACCATCGAGGAGCTGCGCTCCCACGGGGTCAAGAACGTGTACCGCTGGGGCAGGGGCGTGGATGCGCAGCGTTTCCACCCGGAGAAGCGCAGCGCCGCGCTGCGCCGCCAGTGGGATCCCACGGGGCGGAAGAAGATCGTGGGCTTTGTGGGCCGTCTCGCGGCGGAAAAGGGAGTACACCGGCTGGCCTCCCTGGCGCACCAGGAGTCGATCCAGCTGGTGATCGTGGGGGACGGCCCGGAGCGGCCCGAATTGGAGCGCAGCCTCCCGCACGCGGTGTTTACCGGGCAGCTCGGCGGAGAGGAACTGGCCCAGGCCTATGCCTCCTTGGATCTGTTCGTGCATCCCGGCGAGTTTGAGACGTTCTGCCAGGCGGTGCAGGAGGCCCAGGCCTCCGGGGTCCCCACCATTGGCCCCCGCGCCGGCGGCCCCATCGACCTCATCAGCGAGGGGCGCAACGGTGTGCTTCTCGACGTCCCCACCTTTGCCCATGAACTTCCCTCCGCCGTGCAGTGGGTGCTGGACGATTCCCGCTACGATCGGCTGCGACGCCAGGCCCGCGTGGACGTGGAGGGGCGCACCTGGGAGGCCCAGTGCGAGAAACTCATGGGCCATTATCGGGAAGCCATGGGGGAGCACCGCCGGGGTTCCCGGGGATTGGGGGCACTGTGGGGTGGCGCCCCGCTGGGTGCGCGCAGCTGGGTCTAGACTAATGCCCTGTGGCTAAGGCATCACTGGATAAAAAGCCCCTGGACGTCGCCGCGATGTTCGACGACGTGGGTAAGAATTACGACCTCACCAACACGGTCTTGTCCTTTGGACAAGACCGCCGGTGGCGGCAAAAAACCCGGCAGCGCCTTGCCCTCCGGCCTGGGGAGAAGGTGTTAGACCTCGCGGCGGGGACGGCCGTGTCCACGGTGGAGCTGGCCAAGTCCGGGGCGTGGTGCGTGGCCTGTGATTTTTCCCAGGGAATGCTGGCCGCAGGCGCACACCGCCCGGTGCCCAAGGTGGTGGGGGACGCCATGAACCTACCCTTTGCGGACAACACCTTTGACGCGGTGACCATCTCCTATGGGCTGCGCAATATCCATGACTTCCGCGCCGGGTTGCGCGAGATGGCCAGGGTAACCCGGCCCGGCGGGCGGCTTACGGTCAGTGAGTTTTCCACCCCCGTGGTGCCGGTATTTGGCACGGTGTACAAGGAATACCTCATGCGGCTTCTTCCGGCGGTGGCTCGGGTGGTGTCCTCCAACCCGGAGGCCTATGAGTACCTGGCGGACTCGATTCGCGCCTGGCCGGATCAGGAGGGCCTAGCCAGGGAGATTAACGCTAATGGCTGGCAGGAGTGCGGCTGGCAGAACCTCACGCTGGGCATCGTGGCCATGCACTCCGCCATCAAGCCCGCTTAATCCCATAGCGGGCGCCGCCGTGGCCAGCGCGAGGCACCCCACCCGGCCCCACGCCACGTGCGGGCGATGAGATCGCGATCCTCCTCGGTCACGAGGTTGCCCATCAGGCGCGCCGCGGCGGGCATGAGGCGTGCTCCCAGGGGGCCGCGCAACGCCAGCGGCCCCACGGCGGGCAGCAGGCGGGGATAGGTGAGCAGCCTGGCGGCGGCCCTGGCCAGGGCGAAGGCATCGCCATAATGGGAGCGCAGCGTCTCCGGCCAGGCGCGGCGATAGTCGGAGGCGCTGACCAGGGAGATCGCTAGTTCTGCGGTCTCTAGGGCGTAGTCAATCCCCTCGCCGTTGAGGGGATTGACGCAGGCGGCGGCGTCGCCAAGCAGCATCCAGTTGCGTCCGGCCACGGTGCTCACGGCCCCGCCCATCGGAAGCAGGGCGGAGGTGACGCGGCGAGGCTCGTCGAGTTCCCATTCCTCTCGGTGCTGCCGGGCGTAGTGCTCCAGCAGCTTCTTGGTGTTGACCTTGGCGCGCCGGGTGGTGGTGGACAGCGCGCCGCAGCCGAGGTTGACCTCCCCGTTTCCCAGGGGGAAGATCCAGCCGTAGCCGGGTTGCGCGGTGCCCTGGGCGTCGCGGAGTTCCAGGTGCGAATGAATCCAGGGTTCCCGGTGGCGCGGGGTGCGGCAGTAGGAGCGTGCCGCGATGCCGTACACCTCCTCCTGGTGCCAGGTGCGGCCTAGCTGCTTGCCAAAGGGGGAGCGCACGCCGTCCGCCACCAGCACGGAGGTGGGCCGAATCCGCTTTTCCTCCCCCTCGTGGCGTACCACCACGGCGGAGAGCCGATCCCCGGAGAACTCTGGGCGCAGGGCCTGGGCGTGCTGCCACACGGTGGCTCCGGCGCGCCGCGCGGTGTGCAGCAGCAGATGATCGAGGTCGGTTCGGGGCATGGCCGATCCCACCGAGCCGAAGGCGCTGCGCGGCCAGGGGGCGGTGACGGAGCCGCCGAAGCCGTGGAGCTTGAGGCCCCTGTTGCTGTAATGATCGAGGATGTCCGTGGCGAGCCCCAGGCGGTCGAGTTGCCGAATGGCGCGGGGGGTGAGGCCGTCGCCGCAGGTTTTATCGCGGGGGAAGGCGGCGGCGTCGATAAGCAGCACCTCGAAGCCGCGGGCGGCGGCCCAGGTGGCTGCGGCGGAACCAGCGGGGCCCGCGCCGATGATAAGGAGGTAGGGGGAAAGAGGGGAACTCACACCCCGGAGTGTATCTGTGGGGGTGATTCCGCTACGGTTGAGTCCGAGCTAACGTTACTCTCCAGGATGGGAGCCACCTGGCCCGGAGATACAAATCACCTGCGAGGACACCAAAGACATGACCAATGGGCGCGAGGCGGCAACGCCTGGGGTGGTAGCGGGATCGCTAAACCTCGGAGATGAGGCCCTTAATGAGCGCGTGGGGCGCGGGCTGAGCATGGTGGAAGAGACGCTGTATGCGCACCTGAGCCAGGGCGATGAGATCCTCCAGGACAAGGTCATGCACCTGGTGCGCGCGGGAGGTAAGCGCTTCCGCCCCATGTTTGCCCTCCTGGCCTCGGAGTACGGGGACAAACCCATGTGCGAGGACGTGGTGCGCGCCGCCGCCGTGGTGGAGATGACACACCTGGCCACGCTGTACCACGACGATGTGATGGATGAGGCCTCTCGACGCCGCGGGGTGGAATCCGCCAACGCGCGCTGGGGTAATTCCGTGGCGATCCTGGCCGGGGATCATCTGCTGGCTCAGGCCTCCGGGATCATGGCGGAGCTGGGGACGAACACGGTCAAGCACTTTGCGGAGACCTTTGGCACCCTGGTCACCGGCCAGATGAGGGAGACCGTGGGTGCGCAGGGCGGCGATCCCATCGCGCATTACACCCGGGTGATCGAGGAGAAAACCGGCGTGCTGATCGCCTCCGCAGGCTACCTTGGTGCCCTGCACGGCGGCGCGCGCGCGGAATACGTGCAGGCGCTGCGGGGGTACGGACATGCCATCGGCATGGTTTTCCAGATCGTCGATGACATCATCGACCTCTTTTCCACGCCCGAGGAATCGGGAAAGACGCGCGGTACCGACCTGCGCGAGGGGGTGTTCACGCTCCCGGTGCTCTACGCGCTCGGTGAGGAGGGCGAGGTGGGTGAGCGCCTGCGCGCGCTCCTCACCGGGCCGGTGACCTCGGAGGAGACGCTGCACGAGGCGCTGGATCTGCTGGAACGTTCCGGTGGGCGGGCTCGGGCGGCTGCCGACGCCGCCGTGTGGGCGCAGCGCGCCCGGCGTCACCTGGAGGTGCTGCCGGAGGCCCCGGCCACCCGAGCCCTGGATGCCTTGGTGCGCTACACCGCCGAGCGCCTGGGTTAACTCGGGTTCCACCGTGGCCCCGCGCTCCCTATGACCAGCCGATTTGCCTGGGTAGGGTGACGGCATAGTAAAGTATTTCCCGCACCGCATGGTGTGGTTTGCCAGGTTGCCCGAGCGGCCAAAGGGAGCGGACTGTAAATCCGCCGGCATTGCCTTCAGAAGTTCGAATCTTCTACCTGGCACCATCGAGCGCCGTCGCTCATCCCCTCGTGGGGTGGGCGGCGGCGCTTTTTGTGCGCCCCGTGGTCTCTGTGGGTTAACTCAAAGCGTGTGTCTCGGGTGAGGGGATTGGCTGGGAAAAACCATTGTGCGCTGCGGATTTGTGGTTGGTGAGGGTAGCGGGTTAATCTTTGTGAGGCTTCAACGGAGCGGGTGGGAACTTCTTGTGGGTTCCAGGCTGCAAAGATGTAGCGCGCCCCCTTAGCTCAGTCGGCAGAGCGTTTCCATGGTAAGGAAAAGGTCAACAGTTCGATTCTGTTAGGGGGCTCTGTTGTTCTTTTCGGCACCGCCTGGTGCGGAAAGTGCACGCGGCGGTGTAGCTCAGTGGTAGAGCAAGCGACTCATAATCGCTGTGTCGCGAGTTCAATTCTCGCCATCGCTACTGGAACGGAAAAGGCCGGGCCCTGCGCCTGGCTTTCGTTCTAGATCCAGGAGGCACCCGCCCCTCGCCGGGTTGGCCGCCTCTGGTAGGGTAGTTCCTGCCGCGCGAGCGGTGAGAACAAAGGGGCGTGGCGCAATTGGTAGCGCAACGGTCTCCAAAACCGTAGGTTGCAGGTTCGAGTCCTGTCGCCCCTGCCATTACTTTCCAACTCTAAGGAGTGCTGTGAGCGAGGATCGCGCAAACCAGTCGGAGGCCGCTCGGCCCACAGGTAAGCGTCAGCGCACAGGTGCAAGCACCACCACGACGTCCTCCTACGAGGCTCAAAAATCCGCACCCCAATCCACCGAGGACACCAAGCCGGGTGGCGGCCCGCTGCGTTTCCTGCCCGAGGTGGGGGCGGAGATCAAGAAGGTCATCTGGCCCACCGCCTCCCAGATGGTTACCTACACCCTCGTGGTGTTCGCCTTCCTCATCGTGCTCACCGCCCTGGTCTCCGGAGTGGACTTCCTGGTGGGCATGGGAGTTGAGAAGGTGCTGGCCCCGTAGTAGAATTCTATTCATACATTGATTTTTATTATCCCGCCGCCCGCCTGGGTGGCGGGATAATTCTTTGGCTGTGGCTGACCGTGGTGTCGCCCTTGGCCGCTCGGCCTTCTCCCACCGCTCGCGCGGGCCTGGGGTAAGGCGAGGCGGGCTAGAATAGGCACCGCGTTGTCCGCATATGGCAATCATTGGCCCTAAAGAACTAGACCCCAGGAGCACACGATGAGCGAGGATTACACCTCTCAGAACGATTCCGAATCCCCCCTATTTGCCGCGGCTCGGGAGGCGATCCAGGACTCCGTGGAAGCCGAGGGTGTGGGTAAGGCCGAGGAAAGCCCGGCCGCTGCGGCTGAGGGCAGTGCCGATAGCCAGCCCCAGGAGAGTGGGGAGGCCGGGGCTGCCGCTGGTGCCGTGGAGACCGAGGAGGACGCCTCCGACGCCGAGTACCGCCGCCGCCTGCGCGAGTTCACCCGTGACCTGAAGAAGAAGCCGGGTCAGTGGTACATCATTCAGTGCTATTCCGGGTATGAGAACAAGGTCAAGACCAACCTGGATATGCGCGCGCAGACCCTGGAGGTGGAGGATTCCATCTATGACGTGGTGGTGCCCGTGGAGCAGGCCATCGAGCTGCGTGACGGCAAGCGCAAGATGGTCAAGCGCAAGCTGCTGCCGGGCTACGTGCTGGTGCGTATGGACATCAATGACCGCGCGTGGTCCGTGGTGCGCGAAACCCCCGGCGTGACCAGCTTTGTGGGCAACGAGGGCAACGCCACCCCGGTGCGCCACCGCGACGTGGCCAAGTTCCTCATGCCGCGCGCCGCGGTGGAGGGCGAGCAGAAGTCCGCCGAGAACGAGGTGGAGCAGGTTGTGGCCATGCCGGAGGAGAAGGCCGCGCCAAAGCAGCAGATCGACTTCGAGGTGGGCGAGGCTGTGACGATCCTCACCGGAGCCCTGGCCTCCGTGTCCGCCACCATCTCCGACATTGACTATGAGACGGGCAAGTTGCAGGCCCTGGTGTCCATCTTTGGCCGCGAGACCCCGGTGGAACTCACGGCGGATCAGGTGGAAAAGATCATCTAAGACTGACGCTTGGAGGCATTTGTACCTGGGCCTATGGCCCAGGTACACTGCTTTTCCGCGTGTGTTTTACGCGCGCAGAAAACGTATTCATCCCCGGTGGCCGGGTTACGCGGAGAAACAGCATCACGCTGCGAGCGGGGCCCGGCATCCGGACGGCGGGAACGGTGCGGCCGTCGAGCGCCCCCGCCGGTACCTAGGAAAGAGAGTGTGCGATGGCAAAGAAGAAGAAGGTCACCGGCTTTATCAAGCTCCAGATCGAGGCCGGTGCCGCTAACCCGGCCCCGCCCGTGGGCCCCGCCCTGGGTGCGCACGGCGTGAACATCATGGAGTTCTGCAAGGCGTACAACGCCGCCACGGAGAGCCAGCGCGGCAACGTGATCCCCGTGGAGATCACCGTGTACGAGGATCGCAGCTTTGATTTCAAGCTCAAGACCCCTCCGGCCGCCAAGCTGCTGCTCAAGGCCGCTGGCTTGCAGAAGGGTTCCGGTGTGCCGCACACCAACAAGGTGGGTTCCGTGACGATGGCGCAGGTCAAGGAGATCGCCGAGCAGAAGAAGCCGGATCTCAACGCCCGCGATATCGACGCCGCCGCCAAGATCATCGCCGGTACCGCCCGCTCCATGGGCATCACCGTCGAGGACTAATTTTCCCCAATGTGGTAGGGCCAGCTCCGGCCCGCTGGACCACAAGATTTTTATTGAAGGATCTCTACTATGAGCAAGAAGTCTAAGGCCTTCCGCGCCGCCGCCGAGGCCGTGGATCAGAGCCACCTGTACAGCCCCCTCCAGGCCGCCAAGCTGGTCAAGGAGACCTCCTCCAAGAACTTCGACGCCACCGTGGACGTGGCCGTGCGCCTGGGCGTAGACCCGCGCAAGGCCGACCAACTGGTGCGCGGTACCGTGAGCCTGCCCAACGGCACCGGCAAGACCGTGCGCGTGGTGGTGTTCGCGGAGGGCCCCAACGCCACCGCCGCCGAGGAAGCGGGCGCGGACGTGGTGGGCACCGCAGAACTCATCGAGCGCATCCAGGGTGGTTGGACGGATTTCGACGCCGCCATCGCCACCCCGGATCAGATGGCCAAGGTGGGCCGCGTGGCCCGCGTGCTCGGCCCCCGCGGCCTCATGCCGAACCCCAAGACCGGCACCGTGACCACCGACGTGGCCAAGGCCGTCAAGGAAATCAAGGGCGGCAAGATCTCCTTCCGCGTGGACAAGGCCGCTAACCTGCACGCCGCGATCGGTAAGGCCTCCTTCACCGAGCAGCAGCTCGCGCAGAACTACGGCGCGCTTATGGAGGAGCTGAACCGCCTCAAGCCCTCCTCCGCCAAGGGCATCTACATGAAGAAGATCACCCTCTCCTCCACGATGGGCCCCGGCGTACCGGTGGATCCCTCCGTGCAGAAGAACTTTGACGCGGAATAAACCGGTCTAGGAAGCCGCTCCCCGGTAACCGGGGGGCGGCTTTTTCGTGCCCGTAGTGCCACCGGAAGCAAGAAACGAGCAAGAAAAAGTTTCCGCAGGTCAGGCGGGATAAATCGAGGAAAACAGCGCGAAAAATGGGGGGTTTGCGGGATGCGGAGCAAGAAAACCTATGCCCATGCGGGGATATAGTGCATGGCACGCGGCCCGGCGTGGGGATCGTGGGGTTTGATGAGTTCTTCCTCAATACATTCCTTGAGGAGCCGGGATACCTGCGAGGCTTGGCTATCCTTGAGCCCTAATCTGGCGCGAATAGAGGAATTATTGACCACCCTGCCCTCCAGGAACGCCAGGCAGGCGTGTTGATACACGGCTTGTTGGCGTTCCTGTTGAGATAGGAGCGCAAAGGGCCTAAAGGCGCTGAGGGAGACCGTGGTGGAACCGTTTGCCCGTACCAGGGCAGGCGGGAACTTCTCCGATTCCAGGGACTGCACTACTTTGTCCCATCCGCTGCCGCGCTGTTCGACGAACTGGGCTTGGCGCAGGGCCGTGCCGATCTTGGGATTGCGGGTGGTGGAGGGGGCGTCGATGAAGCGCTTGGGGGAGATCAAGGGAGTTCCCGGATTGGTGACCTCGACCCTATCGGCAAAGACCTCCACCATGAGGAACTTTCCGGTTTGGTCTAAATCCTGATGCATGAGCGCATTGGCGTAGACCTCGCGGAAGGCGATGGTGGGGAGGGTGGGAACCTGCACTATTCGGCCAGTTGTGGGATCGAAGGATTCGCCTCCTGGTCGGATTGTCTCAAAAAGGGTCATGACCTTTCCGAAGCTGGAGGCAAAGCCCTCATCGAACTCCCATTGTCGCTTGGAGGAGATGCGGGTGCTGGCTTCAAAGTGGAGAACACGGGGAATGAACTGTTCCAGGCGGGGAAAGCGCGATAGCTTGGTGGCATACATGAGCGCGGCCCAGGTGGGAATGGACCAGCCATCTTCATGGGTATAGCTCACCGCTCCGGCGCTGCGCATGATGTCGGGTAAATCGGCATCGCTGGTGTGGGGAAGCTCGGGCCGATTATGGAAGAACGCTTCTGCGCTGAGAAAATCGAGAATGTCCGATTTTGCGAGGTTGGTGAGGGCAGGGGCGTCCTCGATGGAAAACTGATTGAGTTGGCGCCATAGTTCTTGCTCGGCTTCGGGGAATTTAAGAAGATCCTTTGTATGGCTTCCTACTCGGAACCAGCGTTTTCCTTCGTAGGAGTAGGGGGCACGTGTGGGGGCTTCAACGCGGAGGAGGACGATGGGTTTGCCCTCCACCGTGATGGTCGAGAACTCCAAACTGGGAGTGGGGGAAATGACTCGGGTGAGCCAGGGTTCTAGATCCTCGTTGCCCTTACCCTTGGCGGTTTGCCAGTTGAAGGTAGTCCCCACGGGTTCGCGGGAGTCGCTGATTCCCCATAGAAGGTAGCCAGCGGGTTCTCCGTGGAGGCGGGCGGAGTTACCTAGGGCGGAGACATATTTAGCGATGTCGGGACCTGTGTGGAGGCTATTGACCTTAAACTCCAACCACGGCTGTTCGGCGGGGAGTTCCAAAAACCGTTGCACACGCCGGAGCAATGCGGTATCGGAATGAGGTTCCGGTTGAGCCATAGCCATGTCCTTCCTTCGGTGAGTACCTCAGCCAAGTATAGGTACGCGGCCACCGGAAGCAAGAAACGAGCAAGAAAAAGTTTCCGCAGTTCAAGGGGATAAAACGTGGTGAAATGGGGCGGAGAATGGGGGATTTGCGGGATGTGGAGCAAGAAAACTCCACGCCTTGCTCAGGATCGACGTCGTTTCCACTGCGGCAGCGCGCCGTACCCGGGGAGCACCGTGCCGCGCACGATCGGGTTGGTGGTGCGGTATTCCCCGGTGACGTCTAATTCCTCCAGGATGAAGTCGATGACGCGGGGGGAGTACAAGATGGCGAGGTGATCGCTGAAATCACGCACCGCGCCTTCTTGAACGAGCACGTTGCGCACGGTGGAGCCGGGGCCTTCCTCAAGGAACTGGTTGCGCCAGGGGGTGACGATCTCGTCGAAGCGGGTGCAGAGCGTGGTGTAGCTGATCCCCGGCATGGTGTCTCCCATGCGGTTGATGTGGCTCATGGCCTCGGAGCCTACGAGCTGATCCAAGGCGGCGTCGCCAAGCGTTTTCTGGATGACCATGCGCAGGTTGGGCCAGCGCTTTTCTACCTTCATGCCAAGGGAACCGAGGCCGGAGAGGGTGGTGCCGTGGTGGCTCGGGGTGATGGCGATGACCTTGCGCACGCGGTTCAAAGTGGGGTCTTGGGGGTTGGCGCCACCGGAATCGGAGAGATAGAGGCGGGCCTGGCTCATGCCCTGGGAGTGGGCTAGGAGGTCTACCTGGGGCGCGCCGGTGTGTTCGAGAACCCGGTTGATGAAGGCCGCCACCTCGGGCTGGGCCTCTCGGATTCCTTGGGTGCCGTAGATGGCCCGGGGGCGTCCGGTGAGGCAGGAGGTATCGCGCCCGTAGTTGAAGGAAAATACCCGGTGGCCTGCGGCGGCGAGTTCCGGGGCGATCCTTGACCACGTGTTATAGCTATTGAGCCAGGTGCCGTGAACTAGTACTACGGGTACCTGGTCCTCATGGAGGGGCGTTTCCCAGTCGTTGATGCCCTGGGGCATCCATTCGGGGTGGGCGAGGGAGCGGAGAAAGGCTGCGAGGAAGTTCTTGGAGGCGCGGACGTTCTCCTGGGAGGAGACACGAAGTTTTGTGGGCATGGAGAACACCATACAAAGGATCGTGTGCTTTTGTTAGCCTTTGGGTGGAAAAATAGGAATTTTGCATTCTCTGGTGCTTGGGGTATGGTAGCGCTCGAAGTTTGAATGGTCGCGTGATCGCGCGCCTAGCTCAAGTTTCACCTAAGACCGTCGGTTATCCGCTGCTCGCGGATCGAAGGTTCCCGGCTTGCCGGGGCAACCCACGCAGGAGACACTTTCGAGCCATCGCCTTTCTATCGAAGGGTCCGGCCCCTGTGCGTCCTGCACGGGGGCTTTTCTTGAGGGAAAGTCTCCGGGCGGAAAACACGACACGTTTAAGAGGAAGGAGGCGAAGTACATGGCTAACCCGAAGAACGAGGCGGATCTCAAGGAACTGAAGAATCGCTTTGCCGAGGCGGACAGCGTGGTGCTCACCGAGTACCGCGGCCTGACCGTGGCGCAGACCACCGAGCTGCGCACGGCCCTGGGTGATGATGTCCAGTACTCCGTCGCCAAGAACACCCTTCTGAAGCTGGCCGCCAAGGACAGCGGCATCGAGGGTCTCGACGATTACCTCACCGGCCCCACCGCCATCGCCTTCATCAAGGGCGAGGCCGTGGACGCCGCCAAGGCGATGAAGAAGTTTGCCGAGGATAACAAGGCATTCATCGTCAAGGGTGGCTACATGGACGGTGCTGCTCTGACCCCGGAGCAGGTTCAGGCCATTGCGGATCTGGACAACCGCGAGACCACGCTCGCCAAGCTGGCCGGCGCCATGAAGGGGAACTTGGCCAAGGCCGCAGGCCTGTTCAACGCCCCCGCTTCTCAGGTGGCACGCCTTGCCAGCGCGCTGCAAGAGAAGAAGGAAGCCTAAAGCACCGCGCTTTGCCGCGCACCATCAACCCATACCGCGAGCCGCAGCGGCTCGCACAATAGAAAGGATGCCATCATGGCTAAGCTTTCCAAGGACGAGCTGATCGAGGCCTTCAAGGAGATGACCCTCATCGAGCTCTCCGAGTTCGTCAAGGAGTTCGAAGAGGTCTTCGAGGTCACCGCCGCCGCTCCCGTGGCCGTGGCCGCCGCCGGTGCCCCTGCTGAGGGCGCTGCCGCCGCCGAGGAGAAGGACGAGTTCGACGTCGTGCTGGAGGACGCCGGCGCTAAGAAGATCGGCGTGATTAAGGCCGTGCGCGAGATCGTCTCCGGCCTGGGTCTGAAGGAGGCCAAGGAGCTGGTGGAGTCCGCTCCCAAGGCTATCCTTGAGGGCGCCAACAAGGATGACGCCGAGGCCGCTAAGACCAAGCTGGAAGACGCTGGCGCAAAGGTCTCCCTGAAGTAATCCTCCCAGGGTTTTTGAGCCCGGTTCCTCCCGCTGCGGCGGCGAGGGCCGGGTTTTTCTTGCGCCTGAGCCATCTTGTGAGGTGTCTTTCCCTTGAGGGTCACATGTGTCTAAAGTAGCTTAAGTCTCGGTTGTGTAGAAGCTAACTCGGTGGAGGGGCCCGGAATGAACGATAAAAAGAACCTCAACCCCTTCCGGCAGCCCGATTACCGCCGGTGGTTCCTCGCGGAAACCTTTTCGGAGTGCTCCGCGAGCATGGGCCTGGCCATCACCCTGGTTCTGGTTCAGGTCACGAGCTCTATTTCTGTAGCGGGGGTGATCGGCGGGGTGTCGAGCGCGGTGGCTTTGGCCGCGACTCTTCTCGGCGGGGCCTGGGGCGATGCCTACGATCGGCGTCGGTTGTTGCAGGGGGCGGGGACGGTATCGCTGGCGGTCAACCTCGTTCTTGCCTGTGTGCTGTTCCTCGGTGACTTTCCCGGGGCCGCCGTGGCGGTGGCCGCGCTGTGCGTGCTTGTTCAGGCGGCCGTTTCTTTTTGCGACCCGGTGGTGGATGCCTCGCTCAAGCAGATCATCACTCCTGAGCAGTTTCCCGCGCGATGAGCGCCGCGCAGGCGCGTTCCTCGGTGCTTTCCACGGCGGGATCGCCGGTGGCGGGGTGGCTCTATGCCTTGGCGGCCGCCGTTCCCTTTGCGCTCCGGGCGGTTTTGGACACCGCCTTTGTTCTTATGGTTCGTGCTATCCACGTGGATCTCGGGCCGCGTGGCTCCGGCGTGCCACGGCGCACGAGGCGGTGGGGCGTGGTGCTTTCTTTTGCCGAGGGCTGGCGGCATCTGCGGTCTCGCCCGGAGCTTTTCCGGCTTCTGCTCTGCGCGCCGCTGCTGAATCTCACGGTTTTTGGGACCATGAGCTGGGTGGTCTATCAGCTCACGCGGGACGGGTATAACCCGGCGGTGGTGGGATTGACCTCGGCGGGCTTCGCGGTGGGCGGGGCGCTGGGAGCGATGATCGCCCCCGCGTTGACCGATCGGGTGCGGGCGGGAGCCGTGGTGATCGTGGGCCTGGGGTTTTCGGTGGCCGTGTTATCCGCGATGTATGTGGTGCCGCGCGATCCCTGGCTGTTGATGGCGCTGGCGGCGTTGTCCATGATCCTTTCTCCGGCGTTAAACGGCGCTCTTTTCGGCTATGTCTTTTCCGCTACGGGAGAGCAATTACAGAGCAGGGTGATGGCCACCTTTTCTATCCTCGGGGGATTGGCCACCACCCTGGCCCCGATCCTGGCCAGCCAGGCGGTGGCTCACGGGCAGTCGCGGTTGCTGGGGGCCGCCCTCGGGATTATCGGTGCGGCGGGGGTGGCATGGATTGCCTCCTCGCCGCAGGTGCGGCGCCTGGCGCTGTGAGGGGTGTTGCCGAGGGTGCCGTCGAGGGCATTACCGGTGGGGCCGTGAGACTTCCGTAATAAAGGTGGCGGCCGGTGATTATTCAGTGATTATTCTTGGGTGAGAGCACCGGCTTAAGCCGGTGCGGGTAACATCGCGGTCATGCTTCCTACCTCTCGCGTTGTTTCTGTTCTGCTCATGGGTGTGGGGGCGGCGCTTTTCATCGCGGGCCTGGTGGCTCCGCGCGTGGTGGATCAGGAGGCTCGGCTTCCGCTGGACATCGGGGAACTCACCTGGACGCTGCTCGACGAGGCTGCCGAATCAATGGTGCTGGCGGATCCGCAGCGTCCGGTGGTGACCACTCCCGTGGTGCGTCAGATGCACACGACCTTGGAGGAGCCCTCCACACAGGATCGGGTGATGGTGCGGGTGGGCACGAGCCAGCTGCGGGAGAGCCAGCAGGAGGAGAAGGATCGCCTCATGTCCGCCCAGGTGTGGAGCTATGAGGTGGATCGCAGCACGGGGGCGGCCACGGGGCCCGCGGTGCTGAGCCAGCAGCTTGCCAGCCCCACCACGGAGGTGGCGGGGCTGGGCTCGTGGTGGAAGTTCCCCTCCGAGGTGGAGCGGCGCTCCTACGATGCTTTCGACGAGACCTTGCGGGCCTCCGCTCCGGCGGAGTTCCAGGGGGCCGAACAGCGCGATGGGCGAGAGGTTTATCACTTCCGGCAGGTGATCGAGCCCACCAATGTGGCCCAGCTTTATCCGGGTGTGTTTAATACCACCGATTTCCCGGAGGGGGAGGGCGGCGAGGACGGGCGTGGCTTCCTTTTCCATTCGGCCACGCGGGATTATTATGTGGATCAAGTTTCCGGCCTGGTGGTGGATCTGCATGAGCGGATTGATGATTATTACGGCACCGCAGACGGCGCGAAGCGGGAGCAGGTTTTAGCGTTTGAGGGTGGCCTCGTGGAGGGGCAATCTGAGCAGTTGTTGGCGGCGGCACAGAAAGTGGCGCGGCAGGGACATCTGGGAGTATGGTCCTGGGCCGGGATCGTCGTGGGCGTGGTGCTCATGGTGGTAGGGGCGCTTGGCGCCCTGCGGCCCGGGGCGGGCGGAAGGCGACGCCGCGCCGAAGGGGCGTCGTAAAGCTCCCGGCGGGGAGTGACCGCTCCGCAGGGCCTGCGGTAAGCCTTGCGCACCGGCTGCAAGTGGTATAGGCTGTTTCGTTGCGCTGGAATCCGTCTCTGGGGCACTGGGTAACCTTGATCGGTTGGTGAGAAAAAGCCAATTTGACAAGGTGATTTTGTGCTATTTAGGGGCGGGTGTCCACAGCAGTGAAAATGCTAAAATTACCAGCGGATATGTCGGTTGTTGGCCCATGCAATCGGCGGTCCGCGTGAGGTGCTGGAAGGACCCATCTTGGCAGTCTCCCGCCAGACCAAGTCAGTGGCCGATACCCCCGGAGCTCCGAAGCGTTACTCCTTTGCTAAGTACTCGGAGCCTATTGAGATCCCGGGTCTCCTTGACGTGCAGCGTGATTCCTTTGATTGGCTCGTCGGCACGCCCGAGTGGCGCGCGCGCCAGCAGGAGGAGCGCGGCCCCGAGGCGCGCATCACCAGTGGTCTTGAAGATATTCTTGATGAACTCTGTCCGATTCAGGATTACTCCGGCAACATGTCGTTGTCCCTGTCGGAGCCTCGCTTTGAAGAGGTAAAGAACTCCATCGAGGAGTCCAAGGACAAGGATATTAACTATTCGGCTCCGCTGTACGTCACGGCCGAGTTTATTAATAACGATACCCAGGAGATCAAGTCCCAGACCGTGTTCATCGGCGATTTCCCGATGATGACGGACAAGGGAACGTTCATCGTAAACGGCACGGAGCGCGTGGTGGTCTCGCAGCTCGTGCGTTCTCCCGGCGTGTATTTTGACCAGACCATTGATAAGTCCACGGAGCGTCCCCTGCATTCCGTGAAGGTCATTCCTTCGCGCGGCGCATGGCTGGAGTTTGACGTGGACAAGCGCGATGCCGTCGGCGTGCGCATTGACCGCAAGCGCCGCCAGCCGGTGACGGTGCTGCTCAAGGCTTTGGGGTGGACGGCCGAGCAGATCCGGGAGCGCTTTGGCTTCTCCGAGATTATGATGTCCACGCTGGAGAATGACGGCGTGGAGAACACCGACCAGGCTCTCCTGGAGATCTACCGCAAGCAGCGCCCCGGCGAACAGCCCACCCGTGAGCTGGCGCAGTCCCTGTTGGATAACGCCTTCTTCCGCGCGAAGCGCTACGACCTCGCCAAGGTGGGTCGGTACAAGGTCAACCGCAAGCTCGGCCTGGGTGGGGATCACGATGGCCTGATGACGCTGACGGAAGAGGACATCGCCACCACCCTGGAATACCTTGTGCGCCTGCACGCGGGGGAGCGGACGATGACCTCTCCCACCGGCGAGGTCATTCCGGTGGCCACCGATGACATCGACCACTTTGGTAACCGCCGCCTGCGCACCGTGGGCGAGCTGATCCAGAACCAGGTGCGCGTGGGCCTGTCCCGCATGGAGCGCGTGGTGCGCGAGCGAATGACCACCCAGGACGCGGAGTCCATCACGCCGACCTCGCTGATTAACGTGCGCCCGGTCTCGGCCGCGATCCGCGAGTTCTTTGGCACCTCCCAGCTCTCGCAGTTCATGGATCAGAACAACTCCCTGTCCGGTCTGACGCACAAGCGCCGCCTCTCCGCCCTGGGCCCCGGCGGCCTTTCCCGCGAGCGCGCGGGCATTGAGGTGCGCGACGTGCACCCCTCGCACTACGGTCGCATGTGCCCCATCGAGACGCCCGAGGGCCCGAACATCGGCCTGATCGGCTCCTTGGCCACCTACGCCCGGGTGAATCCCTTCGGGTTCATTGAGACGCCGTACCGCAAGGTCGTCGATGGCAAGGTCACCGACGAGGTGGAGTACCTCACCGCCGACGAGGAGGATCGCTTTGCCGTGGCCGAGGCCTCCACGGAGGTGGACGCCGAGGGCACCATCACGCAGGGGCGCATCGAGGTGCGCGTGAAGGACGGCGATATTCAGGTGACCAACGCCCAGGGCGTGGACTACCTGGACGTCTCCCCGCGCCAGATGGTGTCCGTGGGCACCGCCATGATTCCCTTCCTGGAGCACGATGACGCCAACCGTGCCCTCATGGGCGCGAACATGCAGAAGCAGGCCGTGCCGCTGCTGCGCTCCGAGGCCCCGCTGGTGGGCACCGGCATGGAGTACCGCGCGGCCTACGACGCGGGCGATCTGGTGATCGCGCCGCGCGCGGGCGTGGTGGAAAACGTCTCCGCGGACTTCATCACCGTCATGGACGATCAGGGACAGCGCGATACCTTCATGCTGCGCAAGTTCGAGCGCACCAACCAGGGCACCTGCTACAACCAGACCCCGCTGGTGACGATCGGGCAGCGCGTGGAGGCCGGCGAGGTGCTTGCCGACGGCCCCGGTACTCATAACGGTGAGATGGCGCTGGGCCGCAACCTCCTCGTGGCGTTCATGCCGTGGGAGGGCCACAACTACGAGGACGCGATCATCCTCAATCAGCGCGTGGTGGAGGAGGACATCTTGACCTCCATCCACATCGAGGAGCACGAGATCGATGCCCGCGATACCAAGCTGGGCGCGGAGGAGATCACCCGGGAGATCCCCAACGTCTCCGAGGACGTGCTGCGCGACCTCGACGATCGCGGCATCGTGCGCATCGGCGCGGACGTGCGCGCGGGCGACATCTTGGTGGGTAAGGTCACCCCGAAGGGTGAGACGGAGCTGACCCCCGAGGAGCGCCTGCTGCGCGCCATCTTTGGTGAAAAGGCCCGCGAGGTGCGCGATACCTCCCTGAAGGTGCCCCACGGTGAGACCGGCAAGGTCATCGGCGTGCGCCGCTTCTCCCGCGAGGACGATGATGATCTGGCCGCGGGCGTCAACGAGATGATCCGCGTGTACGTGGCGCAGAAGCGCAAGATTCAAGACGGCGATAAGCTGGCCGGCCGCCACGGCAACAAGGGCGTGGTGGGCAAGATCCTCCCGCCGGAGGACATGCCCTTCATGGCCGACGGCACCCCCGTGGACATCATCCTGAACACCCACGGCGTGCCGCGCCGCATGAACATCGGCCAGGTGCTGGAAACCCACCTGGGCTGGCTCGCGGCCGCGGGCTGGCAGGTGGACCCGGCCGATGAGAAGAACGCCGAGCTGCTCAAGACGCTGCCCACGGAGCTGTACGACGTCCCCGCCGGCTCGCTCACGGCTACCCCCGTGTTCGACGGCGCCACCAACACCGAGGTGGCGGGCCTGCTGGCGAACTCCCGCCCCAATCGTGACGGCGACGTCATGGTGGACGGCAACGGCAAGACCATGCTTCTCGACGGCCGCTCCGGCGAACCCTTCCCCTATCCGGTGTCCGTGGGCTACATGTACATGCTCAAGCTGCACCACCTGGTAGACGAGAAGATTCACGCCCGTTCCACCGGCCCGTACTCGATGATTACCCAGCAGCCGCTCGGCGGTAAGGCCCAGTTCGGTGGCCAGCGCTTTGGCGAGATGGAGGTGTGGGCCATGCAGGCGTACGGCGCGGCCTACACCCTCCAGGAGCTGCTGACCATCAAGTCCGATGACGTGATGGGCCGCGTGAAGGTGTACGAGGCGATCGTGAAGGGCGAGAACATCCCTGATCCGGGTATCCCCGAGTCCTTCAAGGTGCTGCTCAAGGAGTTGCAGTCCCTGTGCCTGAACGTGGAGGTTCTCTCCGCCGACGGCACGCCGATGGAACTCTCCGGTTCCGATGACGACATGGAGGCCACGACGTCGCTGGGCATCAACCTGTCCCGCGACGAGCGCTCCGATGCCGACATAGCCTAGGCAAACCAACCCCTTTACTTTTATCCGCCATTTCAATCCCTCCCGATGGGGGAGGGGAAAGGGAGTTACGTGTTCGACGTAAACCTCTTCGACGAGCTTCGCATTGGCCTGGCCACTGCTGACGACATCCGTCGTTGGTCTAAGGGCGAGGTTAAGAAGCCGGAGACCATTAACTACCGTACCCTCAAGCCGGAGAAGGACGGCCTGTTCTGCGAGCGCATCTTTGGCCCCACCCGTGACTGGGAGTGCGCCTGCGGCAAGTACAAGCGCGTGCGCTACAAGGGCATCATCTGCGAGCGCTGTGGCGTGGAGGTGACCAAGTCCAAGGTGCGCCGCGAGCGCATGGGCCACATCGAGCTCGCCGCACCTGTCACCCACATCTGGTACTTCAAGGGCGTTCCTTCCCGCCTGGGGTACCTGCTGGATCTCGCGCCCAAGGATCTTGAGCGCATCATCTACTTCGCGGCGAACATCATCACCTCGGTGGACGAGGAGGCGCGCCACGCCGATCAGTCCACCCTGGAAGCGGAGATGCTGCTGGAAAAGAAGGACGTGGAGGCTGACGCCGAGTCCGACATCGCCGAGCGCGCCCAGAAGCTAGAAGAGGACCTCGCCGAGCTGGAGGTCGCCGGTGCCAAGGCCGACGCCCGCCGCAAGGTGCAGAACGCCGCCAACAAGGAGATGCAGCACATCCGCGAGCGCGCCGAGCGCGAGGTGGAGCGCCTGGAGGAGATCTGGCAGACCTTCATCAAGCTCGCCCCGAAGCAGATGATCATCGACGAGACCATCTACTCCGAGCTGGTGGACCGCTACGAGGATTACTTCACCGGCGGCATGGGCGCCGAGGCGATTCAGACGCTGATCCGCAACTTTGACCTGGACGCCGAGGCCGAGGATCTGCGCGAAATCATCAACAACGGCAAGGGCCAGAAGAAGATGCGCGCCCTGAAGCGCCTGAAGGTCGTGGCGGCCTTCCAGCGCTCCGGCAACGACCCCGCCGGCATGGTGCTGGACGCCATTCCGGTGATCCCCCCGGAGCTGCGTCCGATGGTGCAGCTCGACGGCGGCCGCTTTGCCACCTCGGATCTCAACGATCTCTACCGCCGCGTGATTAACCGCAACAACCGCCTCAAGCGCATGATTGATCTGGGTGCGCCCGAGATCATCGTGAACAATGAGAAGCGCATGTTGCAGGAGTCCGTGGACGCGCTGTTCGACAACGGCCGTCGCGGTCGCCCCGTCACCGGCCCGGGCAACCGCCCGCTGAAGTCCCTCTCCGACCTGCTCAAGGGCAAGCAGGGCCGCTTCCGCCAGAACCTCCTGGGCAAGCGCGTCGACTACTCCGGCCGTTCCGTGATTATCGTTGGCCCCCAGCTCAAGCTGCACGAGTGCGGCCTGCCCAAGCTCATGGCGCTGGAGCTGTTCAAGCCCTTCGTGATGAAGCGCCTGGTGGAGCACGATTACGCGCAGAACATCAAGAGCGCCAAGCGCATGGTGGAGCGCCAGCGCCCCGAGGTGTGGGACGTGCTGGAAGAGGCCATCGCCGAGCACCCGGTGATGCTCAACCGCGCCCCCACCCTGCACCGCCTGGGTATCCAGGCCTTCGAGCCCAAGCTCGTGGAGGGCAAGGCCATCCAGCTGCACCCGCTGGCGTGTGAGGCCTTCAACGCCGACTTCGACGGCGACCAGATGGCCGTGCACCTGCCGCTTTCCGCCGAGGCGCAGGCCGAGGCCCGCGTGCTCATGCTCGCCTCGAATAACATCCTCTCCCCGGCCTCCGGCAAGCCGCTGGCCATGCCGCGCCTGGACATGGTGACCGGCCTGTACTTCCTCACCATGGACAAGCGTGAGGATGAGATCGGCGGCCAGGGGCGCTACACCCCGGCCACCGAGGAGCGCCCCGCCGAGGGTGAGTACACCTCCATGGCGGAGGCGATCATGGCCCGCGACCGCGGCGTGCTGGGCCTCCAGGCCCCGATCAAGGTGCGCATCTCGCACCTGCGCCCCCCGGAGGACGTAGAGACCGAGCAGTTCCCCGAGGGCTGGGAGCGCGGCCAGGAATGGCTGGCGGATACCACCCTGGGCCGCATCATGTTCAACGAACTCCTGCCGTGGGATTACCCCTACCTGGAGGGCGTGATGGTGCGCAAGGGCGGCGGCTCCGGCAAGATCCTGCTGGGCGATGTGATTAACGACCTCGCCGCCAAGTACCCCATGATTACCGTGGCGCAGACCATGGACAAGATGAAGGACGCCGGCTTCTACTGGGCCACCCGCTCCGGCGTGACCATCTCCATGTCCGACGTGCTGGTGTTGCCCAACAAGACGGACATCTTGGAGCGCTACGAGGACGAGGCCCGTCAGATCGAGCGCAAGTACTGGCAGCAGGGTGCCTTGACCGAGCGCGAGCGCTACGACCGCCTGGTGGAACTGTGGCAGGCCGCCACCAACGAGGTGGGCGAGGCCGTGGAGAACCTCTACCCGGACGATAACCCGATCCCCATGATCGTGAAGTCTGGTGCCGCCGGTAACATGCGCCAGATCTGGACGCTGGCCGGCATGAAGGGCATGGTGGTGAACTCCAAGGGCGATTACATCACCCGCCCGATCAAGACCTCCTTCCGCGAGGGACTCTCCGTGCTGGAGTACTTCAACAACTCCCACGGCTCCCGCAAGGGCCTGGCCGATACCGCCCTGCGCACCGCCGACTCCGGTTACCTCACCCGCCGCCTGGTGGACGTGGCCCAGGACGTCATCGTGCGCGAGGAAGATTGCGGCACCCGTCAGGGCGTGCGGGTTCCCGTGGCGTTGGCCGCTCCCGGCACCGAGACGGGCTACCGCGCTCACGAGTTCGTGGAGACCTCCGTGGCGGGCCGCGTGCTGGCCACCGACGTCAAGAACGCCGAGGGCGAGGTGCTGCTGGAAGCCGGTGCCGATCTGACCGAGGCCACCGTGGCCGGGCTGGTCTCCGCAGGTGTGGAGTGGGTCAAGGTGCGCTCCGTGATGACCTGCCAGACCCCCACCGGCGTGTGCGCCAAGTGCTACGGCAAGTCCATGGCCTCCGGTCACCTGGTGGACATCGGCGAGGCCGTGGGCATCGTGGCCGCCCAGTCCATCGGCGAGCCCGGCACCCAGCTCACCATGCGTACCTTCCACCAGGGTGGTGTGGGTGGCGACATCACCGGCGGCCTGCCGCGCGTGCAGGAACTCTTTGAGGCCCGCGTGCCCAAGAACCGCGCGCCCATCGCGTCGGTGGCGGGTACCATTCACCTGGAGGACGAGGGCAACTTCTACACGCTCACCATCACGCCGGACGACGGCAGCGATAACGTGGTGTATGAGAAGCTCTCCAAGCGCCAGGGCCTGGCCCAGGTGCGCCGCCCCATGGAGTCCAACCCGGACGCCATGATCGAGCGCGCCCTGCGCGAGGGCGATCACGTGGAGGTGGGCGAGCGCCTGCTGCGCGGCCCCGCCGATCCGCACGACGTGCTGGAGGTGCTTGGCCGACGTGGCGTGGAGAAGCACCTCATCGACGAGGTGCAGGCCGTGTACCGCACGCAGGGAGTGGCGATCCACGATAAGCACATCGAGATCATCATTCGCCAGATGCTGCGCCGCGGCACCGTGATCGACTCCGGCTCCACCGAGTTCCTGCCCGGTACCCTCGTGGATCTCTCCGAGGCCAAGGCCGCCAACGCCGAGGCCCTCGCCGCCGGTGGTAGCCCCGCCGAGCTGCGCAGTGAGATCATGGGTATCACCAAGGCCTCGCTGGCCACGGAGTCCTGGCTCTCGGCGGCCTCCTTCCAGGAGACCACCCGCGTGCTGACCGACGCCGCGATCAACAAGCGCT
This sequence comes from Corynebacterium oculi, assembly GCF_001412105.1. Lineage (GTDB taxonomy): Bacteria > Actinomycetota > Actinomycetes > Mycobacteriales > Mycobacteriaceae > Corynebacterium > Corynebacterium oculi. The sequence goes on along the minus strand of NZ_LKST01000002.1, from coordinate 311,662 downwards.
CCGACAAGCTCATCGGTCTGAAGGAGAACGTGATCATCGGTAAGTTGATCCCGGCCGGCACGGGTATCTCGCGCTACCGCAACATCACGGTCACGCCCACCGAGGAGGCCCGCAACGCCGCCTACGCGATCCCCACCTACGGGGAGGCAATCTACGGCGACGACGGCTTCGGTGAGTTCACCGGCGCCTCCGTGCCGCTGGAAGAGGCGTTTGAGTTGTAGGATCTAGAGTCCCCGGCGGCTTGAGGCCCGCTTCCTCCCGAGAAGGGAGGGGCGGGCCTTTGGCTTTTGGGCTGTAGGGGCGCTATTCCAATCCGAGCAGGTTTCGACTCTCGGCCGTGAGACCGTAGCGCAGGGGACGTTCGCCACGTAGTTCTACGAGGCCACGCTCCTGGAGCCGGGTTGTCCAGCGGCGTGTTTGTCGATCCCCGGTGGGGACGTACTCCACCACGGTTCGATGGAGTATTCCGCTCTCGGAATTAAAGAGGTGAGCCTGCCCCAGAACAAAGAGGATGGCCATCTCTTGTTCCTCAAACCGATTGCTGAGTTGCTCCACGGAACTCCACAGGGTGTCGAGGGACTGTTTTCTTTCGCTTATCTCCGCGCTGAGGTTGCGCTGTGCTGTGTGTACGAGATGGAGCAAACGGCAGGCGAAGATCGTGCCGTCCGCGTGATTGAGGGGATTTTCTGTCTCAAGAAACGCCTTGTAATACACCTCCTTATTTCGACTCAGAGTGCGGGACAGGGAGAGCGCGGTGGGGGCGGAGAGCACCTGGGTAAGACATAAGCCGAGGAGGTAGCGGCCCAGGCGACCGTTGCCGTCATAAAAGGGGTGGAGGTACTCGAACATGAAGTGGCACATCAGAGTACTCACCAATGGAGCCGGTGATTCATGGTCATTCATGCTGTGCAGCATGGCCCCAAGCCCCTCGATGATTGCGGACTCCGGGTGCACGCCTCGGTGGACTTCTTTGGTGCCGTTACTGACGTACACGCGATTGGCACGGAACAGACTGCCGTCCGGGTGATCCTCTTTGGAAATCTCGTCGAGCATGAGGCGGTCGTAGAGGGCCCGTATTTCCTCCGGGGTTTGGGGTAAGGTGACGTCCTTGGAGAGGGTGTCAAGGTAGAGCCGCACTGCTTCTCGGAAGCGCGTTGTGGTGGGGTCGGTTGACTCCGCAGCGTTCAACGCCGCAGTGAGTTCCTTGCGGGTGGAGTGTATTTGCTCAATGGCGTTTGTTGCCATTACCTCCTCGACGATGAGCGAACGCAAATAATGGTGCTGTGCGGCACCGTTGAGTTCGTTCCACTGGAGGGCGATGGTGCGTTCGGTGTTCAGAATCTTCTCGGTGTAGGCGTGGACGTCAAGGCTTAAGACACAGAAGAGTTGTTCATCTCCTACGTGAAATGGCCAATGGAGAGTGGAGTCTGAGTGGCGTCGCTGCTCTAAGAGTTTGGTAGCAGCGTGGGGACCGTTCGCATGGAACTCAGTCTTGAGGCTGCGATAGGTCATGAGGACTCCTTGGGAGAGGGCAATCCCTTATCCGACATATCACCCAGATATGTCGGATAAGGAGGGCGTGGGCAGAGTATAACCGGACATATAGGGGTGATGTGTCAGATTGGGGGATCCCATGCGGGTGCAAGGGCTGGCTGCATTTGCCTTGGCCCCCAATGAACCTGTACCCTTAACCTCGTCTCCCGCCTCGCGCGGGACAATTCCCCTGACCCCTGGGCGTCGCTAAGCATGATCGGCAACCACCGTGGGTCGGCGGTGAACATGCGGCAGGGCCCCGGAGAAGAGCCCCTTTTTTTGCATGTTTGCCACATGACTGTTCAGTTCAACAGAGGATGGTTTATGCCCACTATTCAGCAGCTGGTCCGCAAGGGCCGCCACTCCAAGTCCACCAAGGTGGCCACCGCTGCGCTGAAGGGTTCGCCCCAGCGCCGTGGCGTGTGCACCCGTGTGTACACCACCACCCCGAAGAAGCCGAACTCGGCTCTGCGTAAGGTTGCCCGTGTGCGCCTGACCTCCGGCATTGAGGTTTCCGCTTACATTCCGGGCGAGGGCCACAACCTCCAGGAGCACTCCATGGTGCTCGTGCGTGGTGGTCGTGTGAAGGACCTCCCGGGTGTGCGCTACAAGATCATTCGCGGTGCCCTCGATACCCAGGGTGTGAAGGATCGTAAGCAGGCTCGTTCCCGTTACGGCGCGAAGAAGGAGAAGTAAAGCACCATGCGTAAGTCCCGAGCACCGAAGCGCGAAATTATCAAGGATCCGGTTTACGATTCCGAGCTGGTCACCCAGCTGGTGAACAAGGTTCTCCTTGATGGTAAGAAGTCCACCGCCCAGCGCATCGTGTACGGCGCGCTGGAGAAGTGCCGCGATAAGACCGGCACCGATCCCGTGGGCACCCTGGAGAAGGCCCTGGGCAACATCCGCCCCGACCTGGAGGTTCGTTCCCGCCGCGTGGGTGGCGCCACCTACCAGGTGCCGGTGGAGGTCAAGCCGGGCCGCTCCAACACCCTGGCCCTGCGCTGGTTGGTGACCTTCACCCGTCAGCGCCGCGAGCACACCATGATGGATCGCCTGGCCAATGAGATCCTGGACGCCTCTAACGGCCTGGGCGCTTCCGTGAAGCGCCGCGAGGATACGCACAAGATGGCCGAGGCCAACCGCGCCTTCGCTCACTACCGCTGGTAGTCCTAGCGAGCGTTGCCAGGAATATGAGGACGGCCCTTTCCGTGAGATTGTCCCTGCGGTGCCCCGTGCCCGCCCGCGTTGTGCGAGGCGGCGCGCCCGCCCGGGGACAAGCCTTGCCGTGAGGGCCGTTTTCGTGCGCGCGCTACCTGCGCGCGGGGGCCGTCGATAAGCGGGAGAGCATGGCGCCGTGCTGCGCCATGCCTGCGGCGGCAAAGAATGGCACAATTGAACGAGAATTATCCACCCGGCACGCCCCCGTGCCGTGCTGCCCTGGAACAGGGGAGCGGCGCGGGGCCGTCCACAACGTTGAAGTTGGGGTATGACTGTGGCACAAGAAGTGCTTAAGGATCTCAAGAAGGTCCGCAACATCGGCATCATGGCGCACATTGATGCCGGTAAGACCACCACCACCGAGCGCATCCTTTTCTACACCGGTATTAACCGCAAGGTGGGCGAGACGCACGACGGCGCCTCCACCACCGACTGGATGGAGCAGGAGAAGGAACGCGGCATCACCATTACCTCCGCCGCCGTGACCTGCTTCTGGGAGGGCCACCAGGTCAACATCATTGATACGCCGGGCCACGTGGACTTCACCGTGGAGGTGGAGCGCTCCCTGCGCGTGCTCGACGGCGCCGTGGCCGTGTTCGACGGCAAGGAGGGCGTGGAGCCCCAGTCCGAGCAGGTGTGGCGCCAGGCCACCAAGTACGACGTCCCGCGCATCTGCTTCGTGAACAAGATGGACAAGCTCGGTGCGGACTTCTACTACACCGTGGGTACCATCGTGGATCGCCTGGGCGCGAAGCCCTTGGTGATGCAGCTGCCCATCGGCGCGGAGGATGACTTCGAAGGCGTGGTGGACCTCATCAACATGCGCGCCATCGTGTGGCCGGGCAAGGTTGAGGTGGGCGCCGAGCCGGAGTACCAGGAGATCCCCGCCGACCTTCAGGAGAAGGCCGAGGAGTACCGCGAGAAGCTGCTGGAGGCCGTGGCGGAGTCCGACGAGGCCCTCATGGAGAAGTACTTCGGCGGCGAGGAGCTGACCGTTGAGGAGATCAAGGCGGCCATCCGCAAGATGACCGTGAACTCCGAGGTCTACCCGGTGTTCTGCGGCACCGCCTACCGCAACAAGGGCGTGCAGCCGCTTCTCGACGCCGTGGTGGACTACCTGCCCACGCCCCTGGACGTGGGAGAGGTGCACGGCCACCAGGTGGGCGACGAGTCCGTGGAGCTGACCCGCAAGCCCTCCGACGATTCCCCGCTGTCCGCCCTGGCCTTCAAGATCGCCTCCCACCCGTTCTTTGGTCGCCTTACCTTCGTGCGCGTGTACTCCGGCACCATGGAGCCGGGCGAGCAGGTGCTCAATTCCACCAAGGGTAAGAAGGAGCGTCTGGGCAAGCTCTTCCAGATGCACGCCAACAAGGAAAACCCGGTGGACTTTGCCCACGCCGGTAACATCTACGCCGTGATTGGCTTGAAGGACACCACCACGGGTGACACCCTCTGCTCCCAGAGCGATCCGATCATCCTGGAGTCCATGGACTTCCCGGATCCGGTGATCAAGGTGTCCATCGAGCCCAAGACCAAGTCCGATCAGGAGAAGCTGGGTGTGGCCATCCAGAAGCTCTCGGAGGAGGATCCCACCTTCACCGTGGAGCTGGACGAGGAGTCCGGCCAGACCGTGATCGGCGGCATGGGCGAGCTGCACCTGGACGTGTTCGTGGATCGCATGAAGCGCGAGTTCAAGGTGGAGGCCAACGTGGGTGCCCCGCAGGTGGCGTACCGCGAGACCATCCGCAAGGCCGTGGAGAAGCTGGAATACACCCACAAGAAGCAGACGGGTGGTTCCGGCCAGTTCGCCAAGGTCATCATGGCCTTCGAGCCCTACGCTCCCGCCGAGGACGAGCTGGAAGAGGGCGAGTCCGCGACCTACAAGTTCGAGAACGCCGTTACCGGCGGCCGCGTGCCCAAGGAGTACATCCCCTCTGTGGACGCGGGCGTGCAGGACGCCATGCAGTACGGTTACCTGGCGGGCTTCCCGCTGGTGAACGTCAAGGCTACCCTGCTCGACGGTGCCTACCACGAGGTGGACTCCTCCGAAATGGCCTTCAAGATCGCCGGTTCTCAGGCGCTCAAGGAGGGCGTGGCCAAGGCCAAGCCGGTGCTGCTGGAGCCGCTCATGGCGGTGGAGGTGACCACGCCCGAGGAGTACATGGGCACGGTCAATGGCGATATTAGCTCCCGCCGTGGCCAGGTATATGCGATGGAGGATCGCTCCGGCGCCAAGGTAGTGAAGGCCAAGGTGCCGCTGTCCGAGATGTTCGGCTACATTGGTGATCTGCGCTCCAGCACCGCTGGCCGCGCGAACTTCTCCATGGTCTTTGATTCTTATGGCGAGGTGCCCTCCAGCGTCGCCCAGAAGATCATCGAGGAGCGCAACGGCACCAAGTAAGCCTGTGCTCCGGTGGTGAGGTGCTCTCGGGTACAGCATCACCGTTGCCCCCTTGCTAGATCGCGTGCCGTCGGCGAGGGGCCCGGGGCCGCAGCGGCCCCCTGTGCATCCGCCTCGGGCGGGTGGGCAGGTGGCCGTTACGGCACCCTGAGGCGCATCCTGGGAGTGATGCGCACGGGAATCTGGCTTGATATTCCGTGCGGATAAATCTAGGATCAAGTAACTGGCACGTTGTGTAAAAGCTGCCCTGCGCGGGTTTGTTTGCGCAGGCGTGGCTCCCGTTAATTACGTGGCTGCGAGAGTCGTAGCCACCATGAAGTCCAGGAGGACATACAGTGGCAAAGGCGAAGTTCGAGCGTACAAAGCCGCACGTCAACATCGGTACCATCGGTCACGTGGATCACGGTAAGACCACCACCACGGCCGCCATCACCAAGGTGCTGGCTGACCAGTACCCCGATGAGAACACCGCCTTCGCTTTCGACGCCATTGACAAGGCGCCGGAGGAGAAGGAGCGTGGCATTACGATCAACATCTCCCACGTTGAGTACTCCACCCCGAAGCGTCACTACGCTCACGTTGACGCCCCGGGTCACGCTGACTACATCAAGAACATGATTACCGGCGCTGCCCAGATGGACGGCGCTATCCTCGTGGTCGCCGCCACCGACGGCCCTATGCCGCAGACCCGCGAGCACGTTCTGCTCGCTCGCCAGGTGGGCGTGCCCTACATCCTCGTGGCGCTGAACAAGTGCGACATGGTGGATGACGAGGAGATCATCGAGCTCGTGGAGATGGAGATCCGCGAGCTGCTCGCCGAGCAGGAGTTCGACGAGGAGGCCCCCATTGTCCACATCTCCGCCCTGAAGGCTCTTGAGGGCGATGACAAGTGGACCCAGTCCATCGTGGATCTCATGCAGGCCTGCGATGACTCCATCCCGGATCCGGAGCGCGAGACCGACAAGCCGTTCCTGATGCCGATCGAGGACATCTTCACCATCACCGGCCGTGGCACCGTGGTGACCGGCCGCGTGGAGCGCGGTAAGCTCAACCTGAACGAGGATGTCGACATCATCGGCATCAAGGAGAAGTCCACCCACACCACCGTCACGGGCATCGAGATGTTCCGCAAGATGATGGACTACACCGAGGCTGGCGACAACTGTGGTCTGCTCCTCCGCGGCATCAAGCGCGAGGACGTGGAGCGCGGCCAGGTTGTGATCGCTCCGGGTGCCTACACCCCGCACACCGAGTTCGAGGGCTCCGTGTACGTGCTGTCCAAGGACGAGGGTGGCCGCCACACCCCGTTCTTCGACAACTACCGTCCGCAGTTCTACTTCCGCACCACCGACGTGACCGGCGTTGTGCACCTCCCCGAGGGCACCGAGATGGTTATGCCGGGCGACAACGTGGACATGCGCGTCGAGCTGATCCAGCCCGTCGCCATGGACGAGGGCCTGCGCTTCGCTATCCGCGAGGGTTCCCGCACCGTGGGCGCCGGCCGCGTGACCAAGGTGATCAAGTGACACTTGAGCCTTAAGCGCGCATGAGGGCCGCTTCCCTGTCAAGGGGAAGCGGCCCTTTTCTTCGTTCCATGAAAAAGAGGTGACCCCATGCAAGACCCCACCAGAATCGCACCGCTGCTCAACCTGCTGCGAGATGCGTGGGAGGCACAGCCGGATCTGGCGCTCTCCGAGTTGTGGGGGATCCTGGAAAATCGCGGCATCGGGTGGGGCGCCACCGATGAACAGGTGGCCGAGGCGCTGCGCCAGATCCTGCGGGAACACCCCCTGAAGGTGGAAGAGGAGCCGGTTCTGGTCTATACCACGCAGCCGGAGCACCTGGTGACCATTCACCCTGGGGATAGTGCGGTGGTGGTGCGCCACCCAGATCGTTCCCGCCAGCCGTCCTGGTGGACCCTGGGCGAGGTGGTGCGGGCTCGGGTGGGAGCACCCCTGGTGCTCCGCGATGCGGAGGGGATGGATCACCGCCTGGGAGTGATCCGGGGGATGGACGCGGTGCGGGAAAATCGACGCGACCTGAGCGGGCTGCGCCGCGACCGCATGGAGGATACGGCGTATGCCTGTCGGCTAGATAGCGGCGCTCTGGTGGTGGTTGGGCACAGCGTGGAGGTGTACGCCAAGGAAAGGCGCAGCGTGGTGCATTCCACGCTGCGCTGGGAAAGGATTAAGGCCGGTGCGGTGGGCACCGGCCTGGTAGTGATTCCCCGTGGTGGGGGAGGAGAGCGGGAACTGGGCGTGGTGAGCGCGGTGCTCCCGCTGGCCTGATTCCCCTAGTGGGATACGGGGGCGAGGTTGATCTTGTACACGCTGTCCACGTCTATGCCGGGGAGGGCGGCGCGGAGATCGTCCTCGTTTTGCTCGATTGCGGAGCGCAGTTCCACGAGGTTCGTGGTGGCCTCGCCTCGGATAGTCCAGGCGATAGTGGGTCGGGAGCGATCCACGGTGGCCTTGTGGCGCACGCGGGTGACGCCGGGTACCTCTTCGAGGGCCTCGCCCACGGCGGAGGCCATGCGCGTGAGGCTGATGTCGATGGAGCCCTGAGTGCTGGAGGCCTGGGAGCGCTGCCGGTTGAAGCCACGGCGGCGCAGGTTTGCGGCGATCCACCACAGGCCCAGGATGATGCCGAGGATCATGGTGGCCCACAGCGCCACGAGGAACCAGGGGGATTCCTGAGCATCGGCGAGCACGGAGGCGTCGATACGCTCGATCCATTGCTGGGTGGGCTCGAACTCTAGCCAGGCGGCGATGCCCCAGAGGCCTCCGGCGAGGCTGAGCAGGCCAAGGAGGATCAGAAGGGTCCTATCAATAGCGGAGAGCGCGCGGCTCATTTCTGCTCACCTCCGGCGGAGTTATCAAAGCTGATCTTCACGGTCATGGAGTTACCCACCAGGGGATCGAGGTTACTGTGGACATCGTCGTGCACGCGCTGCTGCACGGTGCTGTCTCCGGTGGTGGCCGTTGCGTGGAGGCGTACCGTGCCACCGCGCACCTGGGTGGAGGCGGAGGTGATGCCGGGGACGCGCTTGGCCGTGGCCGTGGTATTGCGGGCCAGGTCTACGGGACGCGCCCACAGGGATACCTGGGAATCCACGGGTAGGTAATCGCGGCGCCGGGGCTTGAGGGCGATGAGGATCAGGAAGAGCCCCACGATCACGGCCACGATGGAGGCGGGAATCATCCACTGCTGGAAGGTGCCCTGGGAGAGGTCATCGAGCAGCGGAAGAATCCAGCTTTGCCGCTCCTCCTCGGTGTAATGCAACCAGAGTTCGCGGCCGGCGACCCCGGCCAGGGCGATGAGGCCCAGGCCGAGAAGCACGGAGACCCATCGCGCGGCGGGGGAGGCCTTGGGCTCCTGGCCGTACCCAGGGCGTTGATTATCGGACACGGGGTTCTCCCTTCTCCTGCGCCGGGCTTAGCGGGTGCCACGGGGTGACCGTGATGGGGGTCAGCGGGCGCGGTAGAGCGATGGTCACCTCGGGGGGTTCCTGGTCCTCCGAGGCTACCGTGATGGGAATGAGCGGCTGCTCCGGGGCGGTGACCACTTGGGGAGGATTGGTGTCCTCGGAGGCCACGGTCACGGGGGTCAGCGCCATGCGGCTGGGGCCGTCCTCGGTCTCCCGGGGCGCGGCGACGTGTTGTTCTCGCACCATCACGGGCCGCAGGGCGGGGAGGTCCGGGGAGGCGTCGATAAGCTCTGCCGTGACGCGGTGCTCGCCCTTGACCACGGTGCCCACCAGAATGTTGCAGTGGGTCACGCGCAGCCCCGTCATGCCGGTCACCCAGTCGGTGATGGTGGCGCGCACCTCCTCGGCCACGCGGGTGACCGGGGCGGGCCAGGTCACGGCGATGAAGGCCTCGATGGAGACCACCCCGCGATCGGCATCGACGAGGACGTCATAACGGGGAAAGCTGCGCGCCGCGATCCGGTCGAGGGTCTTGCCCACCTGCGTGGTGCCGGGGACGGATTGGGCGGCGGCCGCGACGATGCGTGAGACAGCGCGCTCTGTGATGAAAATGCGGCCGCGGTTGTTCACCCCTTACCACCTCGTCCGGAGGTCAGGCTATCCCAGAGGGCGCGCAGGTCAATGCGCCCCTCGATCTGTGCGCCGACGACGCCGCCGATGGCACCCAAAAGAAGCGCCGCGAGGAATCCGCCGAATCCACCCACGGCTGTGCTGAGGGCTACGGCAAGGCCAAAGGCGATGCCAATGATGGTCATATTTTTCATGAAATCTTCCTCGATTTCAGTAGCGGTGAGAACGTGATGGTCATTCGGTGAGGTGGGAGCGAGCCGAAACTACTCTTCCGTGGCCTTTGCGTTGGTTTTTGCACTGGTTCCAGGGGATACGGCGTCCGCGACGATGACGTCCACGGTGAAGCCCGTGGCCGCCTGCGCCGTGGATCGAACCTCCTCAGCCAGGCGGTGCAGATCCGAGGCAGCGTCAAGATCGGCCACTAGGTGAACCTCAAGGCGGGACTCCTCGCGCAGCCTCAGGCCGCGCACGCGCTTTCCGGGGTAGAGCAGGGACGCCTCCCCGAAGGCTCCGGCATGGAGGTCGGCCACGCCGGGAACGGAGCGCAGCGCGGCGGCGAGCCGCTCGGCGTCCTCATAAGACAAGGGATCGGTAACGGGCACGGGGCCTCCTTGACGTGCGGAATCGTGGAGTGGGGCTGATGCGGCCCTGCGTGAAGCGGCGGGGTGGGCGCGGTGCCCTCGGTTGTGCTTTTCGACGCCGCTCCGCCCGGAAGCATCGAGCGCAGTAGGCCTCCGCCGGGCCCGGCTGGCTTTCGGCCGGTTTCTGGCCGGGCCCGGCGTGTGGATAAGGTGCGGTTACTGGACGCGGCGGGGAGCATCCTCGGAGGGCTGCTCCTTGGTCTCCTCGTCATCATCGAGATCGAGGTGGACGTCGGTAACGGTGACGTTTACCTCGGTAACCTCCAGGCCGGTCATGCGCTCGATGGCGCGAATGATGTTGCGGCGGATGGCTTCGGCCAGCTCGTGAATGGCCACGCCGTACTCGGCCACGATGGAAAGGTCCACGGCGGCTTGGCTCTCGCCCACCTCCACATCCACGCCCTGCTGGATGTTCTCGGAGCCGCCGAAGGACTCGCGGATGGAACCCAGCATGCGGGCGCCGCCGCCGCCGAGGGCGTGCACGCCGGAGACCTCGCGGGCGGCCAGGCCGGCGATCTTGCCCACCACCTGATCCTCAATCACGGTGCGGCCGTGGTCGGTGCTGAGGGCGTCGTTGCGGGCCACCTCGGTGGAGGTGTTCTTGGTGGGGTTGTTCTGGTTGTTCTTCACGTTCGTATTTGCGTTCTTATCAGCCATGATGCTCCTTCTTCTAGGTATGGCTTGGCGTGTACTGGCGCCAGTATACGGATCGTTTCCGGAGGCGCTAGGGCCCTTGCCACAGGTTGCTATGTAGCGGCTCGGCTACATGATGCGGAATGCCTGGTCAGGGGCTCGGGCGAGGAAAAATGTGAGGTTTGCATAAAAATGCCCGGCGTGCTTTAATGGCTGGGTTGCTTTAACACAGCGTCGTTTTTCCGTGCCCATCTGTGGTTCGTCCGCCCCCGCGGGGGAGCGTGGTGCGGCCGGGATGAACTGGAAAAGCGCGCTGCTGGTGAGGCGAACATGACACCTTTGTTTGGGGTTCCGCGCCCTCCCCGGTGAGGGGTGAAGCCGCATGGAAGGCTCCAGGATCGGGGTAGGTCGGCCCGCTGAGGCGCGGCATTCCCGAGAATGGAAACCGGAGAAGGGGCATGGCAAATAAACAGCGGCAGTACGCAAGGGCCACTCTCCTCGCGCAAGCGTGGGGGTTCCTTGAGGCTTGATCGGTTCGGCATGAACTGGTGCGCTGCGGTGCGTTTGCCTGTCACAAGGCCCCGCAACGTGCAGCGCCGGTGATGTCATGGTGGTCAAGTGAAGAACTGGCGTTGAACCTGCTGGCTCCGGCCCCGGGACAACGTTATAGAGAACATCAGGAAGCTAATTCCCACCTCTACGCCGGAGCGATCCGGTGAACGTGGGACGAGCGAGGAAGAGGATAAGCGTGGCGGGACAAAAGATCCGCATTCGGCTCAAGGCCTATGACCATGAGGCGATCGACGCGTCGGCACGCAAGATCGTCGAGACCGTGACCCGTACCGGGGCGCGCGTCATCGGCCCCGTGCCGCTGCCCACCGAAAAGAACGTGTACGCCGTTATTCGTTCTCCCCACAAGTACAAGGATTCTCGCGAGCACTTCGAGATGCGCACGCACAAGCGCCTGATCGACATTCTCGACCCGACGCCCAAGACGGTTGATGCCCTCATGCGCATTGACCTTCCGGCCAGCGTCGATGTGAACATCCAGTGATCGACGATCGACGACAAACTTTGGCGGAGAAGAACTAATGAGTGAAAACGAGATCAAGGGCATTCTGGGCACCAAGCTCGGCATGACCCAGGTCTTTGACGATCAGAACCGGGTGGTCCCGGTGACGGTCGTGGAGGCCGGGCCGTGCGTGGTCACCCAGATCCGCACCATCGAGACCGATGGCTACAACGCCATCCAGATCGCCTACGGCGAGATTGACCCCCGCAAGGTCAAGAAGCCGCAGGCGGGACATTACAAGAAGGCCGGCGTGACGCCGCGCCGCCACGTGACCGAGATTCGCATGGACGACGTCTCCGGTTACGAGGTGGGCCAGGACGTCACCGTGGAGATCTTCAACGACGTCGAGTTTGTGGACGTCACCGGCATCACCAAGGGCAAGGGCTTTGCCGGCGGCATGAAGCGCCATGGCTTTGCCGGCCAGGGTGCCGCGCACGGTAACCAGGCCGCCCACCGCCGCGTCGGCGGTATCGGCGGTGCCGCTACCCCCGGCCGCGTGTTCAAGGGCAAGCGCATGGCTGGCCGCATGGGTTCTGATCGCGTGACCACCCAGAACCTGAAGATTCAGAAGGTAGACGCCGATGCCAACCTGCTGCTCATCAAGGGCGCAATCCCGGGCAACCGGGGTGGCATCGTCACCGTTAAGACCGCAGTGAAGGGCGGTGCACACGCATGAGCACTCTGAAGTTGGACGTCCATACCGCGGACGGCAAGACCAACGGCCAGGTGGAGCTCCCCGCAGAGATCTTTGACCGCGAGGCCTCCGTGGCGCTGATGCACCAGGTTGTGAACGCGCAGCTCGCCGCGAAGCGCCAGGGCACCCACGCCACCAAGACCCGCGGCATGGTCTCCGGCGGCGGCAAGAAGCCTTTCCGCCAGAAGGGCACCGGCCGTGCCCGCCAGGGCTCGATCCGCGCGCCGCACTTCACCGGCGGTGGTGTGGTTCACGGCCCGCAGCCGCGCGACTACTCGCAGCGCACGCCCAAGAAGATGAAGGCCGCCGCCCTGCGCGGCGCCCTGACCAACCGCGCCTCGAACGAGCGTATCCACGTCATCGAGGAGCTCGTGCCCGGCCAGCAGCCCTCGACGAAGGCCGCCCGCGCCTTCATCGAGCGCCTGACCGAGCGCAAGAACGTGCTGCTGGTGATCGGCCGCGAGGACCTGAACGGACGCCGCAGCGCCAATAACCTGCCGAACGTTCATATCCTCACCCCGGAGCAGTTGAACACCTACGACGTGCTCAACTCCGATGACGTTGTGTTCTCCGTGGAGGCTCTGCACAGCTTCATCAACCGCTCCAGCGACGCTGCTGCGGAGAAGGAGGAGAACTAATGGCTAAGATCGCAAACCCGCGCGACATCATCCTCGCGCCGGTTGTTTCCGAGAAGTCCTACGGCCTCATGGAACAGAACACCTACACGTTCTTTGTGGCCACGGACGCCAACAAGACCCACATCAAGCAAGCCGTGGAGGAGATCTTCGGCGTCAAGGTTGCTTCGGTGAACACCGTGAACCGTGAGGGCAAGCGCAAGCGCAGCCGCACGGGCTTCGGTCGCCGCAAGGCCACCAAGCGCGCCTACGTGACCCTCCGCGAGGGCAGCGACTCCATCGACATCTTCGGCGGTTCGGCCGCCTAAGGGTGCCGAGAAGTAAGGACACATTATGGCTATTCGTAAGTACAAGCCGACAACTCCGGGTCGCCGCTTCAGCTCCGTTTCCACCTTCGAGGAGATCACTCGCTCGAAGCCGGAAAAGAGCCTGCTGCGCCCGCTGCACAAGACCGGCGGCCGTAACGTACACGGCCACATCACTACCCGTCACAAGGGCGGTGGACACAAGCGTCGTTACCGCGTGATTGATTTCCGCCGCAACGACAAGGACGGCATCGCGGCCAAGGTTGCTCACATCGAGTATGACCCCAACCGCACCGCCAACATCGCTCTGCTGCACTACATCGACGGCGAGAAGCGCTACATCGTGGCGCCCAAGGGCCTCAAGCAGGGCATGATGGTGGAGGCCGGGCCGAACTCGGACATCAAGGTGGGCAACAACCTGCCGCTGCGCAACATCCCCACCGGTACCACCATTCACGCCGTGGAGCTTAAGCCCGGCGCCGGCGCCAAGCTCGCCCGCTCCGCGGGTGCGTCCATCCAGCTCCTCGGCAAGGAGGGCAAGTACGCGGTGCTGCGTATGCCCTCCTCCGAGATCCGCCGCGTGGACATCCGCTGCCGCGCCACCGTGGGCGAGGTGGGCAACGCCGAGCAGATCAACATCCGCTGGGGTAAGGCCGGCCGTATGCGCTGGAAGGGCGTGCGCCCGACCGTCCGTGGTGTGGTGATGAACCCCGTGGATCACCCGCATGGTGGTGGTGAAGGTAAGACCTCGGGTGGCCGTCACCCGGTGTCGCCGTGGGGCCAGAAGGAAGGCCGCACCCGCAACCCGAACCGTTACTCCAACAACATGATCGTGCGTCGTCGCCGGTCCAACAAGAAGCGCTAAGAGGAGGTAAGTCACAATGCCACGCAGCCTGAAAAAGGGCCCGTTCGTCGATGAGCACCTCCTCAACAAGGTGGACGCTCAGAATGAGAAGGGCACCAAGCAGGTCATCAAGACCTGGTCTCGTCGGTCCACCATTTTGCCGGACTTCATCGGCCACACCTTCGCCGTCCACGACGGCCGTAAGCACGTGCCGGTGTTCATCGACGATTCCATGGTTGGACACAAGCTGGGCGAGTTCGCGCCCACCAAGACCTTTAAGGGTCACGTCAAGGACGATAAGAAGGGACGTCGATAAGCGATGAGTGAGACCATCACCTCCGCACGCGCCACCGCGCGCTACGTTCGCGTCACCCCGATGAAGGCTCGCCGCGTGATCGACCTGGTTCGCGGCAAGTCCGTGTCCGAGGCCCTGGCCATTCTCAAGTACGCCCCGCAGGGCGCCGCCAAGCCGGTGGCCAAGGTGGTTGCCTCGGCCGCCGCGAACGCCGAGAACAACTTTGGGCTGGACCCGCGCACCCTCGTGGTCTCCGAGGCTTATGCCAACGAGGGCCCCACGATGCGCCGCTTCCAGCCGCGCGCCCAGGGTCGCGCCTACCAGATCCGCAAGCGCACCAGCCACATCACCGTGGTTGTCGAGAGCCAGAAGGAAGGGGCCAAGTAGTGGGCCAGAAGATTCACCCCCACGGCCTCCGGCTGGGAATCACTTCCGATTGGAAGTCCCACTGGTACGCCGACAAGCAGTACAAGGATTACGTCGCCGAGGACATCAAGATCCGCGAGTTCCTGTCTAAGGGAATCGAGCGCGCCGGCATCGCCGACGTCGTGATCGAGCGCACCCGCGACCGCGTCCGCGTGGACATCCACACGGCTCGCCCCGGCATCGTCATTGGTCGCCGTGGCTCCGAGGCTGACCGGATTCGTCGTTCGCTGGAGAAGCTCACCGGCAAGCAGGTTGCTCTCAACATTCTTGAGGTCAAGAATGTTGACGCTAATGCTCAGCTGGTGGCCCAGAACGTGGCGGATCAGCTTGCCAACCGCGTGGCGTTCCGCCGCGCGATGCGCAAGGCGATCCAGTCCGCCATGCGTCAGCCGCAGGTCAAGGGCATCAAGGTGCAGTGCTCCGGCCGTCTCGGCGGTGCCGAGATGTCCCGCACCGAGCGCTACCACGAGGGGCGCGTGCCCCTGCACACCCTGCGCGCCGAGATCGAGTACGGCGTTCACGAGGCCCACACCACCTTCGGCCGCATCGGCGTGAAGGTCTGGATTTACAAGGGCGACGTGGTCGGTGGCCGTCGCGAAAGCGAGCTCAACGCACCGTCCGAGCGTCGCGGCCGTGGTGACCGCGCCGGCCGTCCGCGTCGCGGTGGCCAGCGCCGGAACCGCGCTGAGAAGAAGCAGGAGGGCTAAACGCAATGCTTATTCCTAAGCGCGTGAAGTACCGCCGCCAGCACCGCCCGACTCGTCGTGGCGTGTCCAAGGGCGGTAACCGCATCAACTTCGGTGATTACGCCATTCAGGCCCTGGAGCCGGCGTACATCACCAACCGCCAGATCGAGGCGGCGCGTATCGCCATCAACCGCCACGTCAAGCGCGGCGGTAAGGTCTGGATCAACATCTTCCCGGATCGTCCGCTGACCCAGAAGCCGCTCGGCGTGCGTATGGGTTCCGGTAAGGGTCCCGTGGAGAAGTGGGTGGCTAACGTCAAGCCGGGCCGCGTTCTCTTCGAGATGAGCTATCCGGACAAGGCCACGGCCGTGGAGGCCCTGCGTCGTGCCGGCCAGAAGCTGCCCTGCAAGGTCCGCATCATTTCTAAGGAGGACCAGTTCTAATGGCTACCGGTACCCCCGCACACGAGTTCCGCGAGCTGTCCGTGGAGGAACTTGAGACCCGCCTGTCCGAGGCCAAGGAGGAGCTGTTCAACCTGCGCTTCCAGATGGCTACCGGCCAGCTGACCAACAACCGCCGGCTGCGGACGGTCAAGCGCGACATTGCCCGCATCTACACCGTCATCCGCGAGCGCGAGCTTGGTCTGTCCGTTGTCCCGGGAGCTGAGGCTTAATTATGAGTGAGGCAAACGTGACTAAGAAGGAAAAGGGCGCGCAAAAGGTTCGCACCGGCTACGTGGTTTCTGACAAGATGCAGAAGACCATCGTGGTGGAGCTGGAGGATCGCAAGCGCCACGCCCTCTATGGCAAGACCATGCGCACCAACTCCAAGGTGAAGGTGCACGATGAGAACGAGACCGCCGGCGTGGGTGATCTCGTGCGCATCGCCGAGACGCGGCCGCTGTCCAAGGACAAGCACTTCCGTCTCGTGGAAATCATCGAGAAGGCCAAGTAGGCCCCTCGGTTTTCCACTGTTAACCCCCTCCGTGTTCACGGAGGGGGTTTCTTCATGGAGAGAGGGTGTGTACGAAAGTATCCTTTGGGGGTGGCGGGTGGGTAAACGGAGGGTTTCGCCTCGGTAAAGATGCAGCCTGGTGGCGGTTTCTTCAAGAAACTATTATGTATCTATTTGTATTGCAGATTAATGACGCTACCCCTGCAAACCTTCAGAGGCTGGACAAGCATAGTCAAGGGTTTATACTGCCCTCGTAAGTTTCTTGCAGGCGATCCCAAGTTGTGTGGTAGCGAGAGTACCCGGTGTCAGAGGCACGCGGTACATCGAACGGCTGCTTGGGTAACGCGCCTGCTTGCCAGTGCGTCCTCACCGCAAAAGAAAGGCCAGCCATGCGCTCCAAGATCGTCTCCACCGTGGTCGCCGCAGCCGTCTCGCTCGGCGCCGTCGTTGCCGCCCCCTCCGCCTCCGCCGCCCAGCCGGTGGTTCCGGGCACCGTGGGCCAGTCCTGCTCCATCGAGGGGCAGCGTGGCCAGTCTCTGAAGATCACCTCCAGCACCTTCGAGGTGGAGGGCACCGCCACCGTGGCCAACTACAATGACGAGGATCTCCCCCTGACCCAGACCCTCAAGGAGGGCAAGACCAAGTCCTGGAACGTGGGCGGCTCCGTGGACTTTGATCTGCTCAAGCTCTTCCACGTGACCTTCAGCGCGGGCTACCAGTCCACCCAGACCTGGGAGGTTGGCCAGACCCTCGGCCCGTACCCCGTCAAGCCCGGCTACACCGGCGTGCTGGAGTACGGCTTCCTCAACCAGCGCTTCGAGGGCACCCACATCCGCTGCTCCGGCGGCACCTGGGTGGACACCGGCCGTCCCTTCCACGGCACCATCCCCAAGGAGCGCCACGTGAAGGTGTCCATGCGCTCCAACGACGCCTAAGCGCCTTCGGGCACAGTAAGCCATAGGACAGAGGAAGGACGAGCTGATGAGGAAGAAGCTAATCGTCGCGGCGTGCAGCCTGGCCGTGGGCCTGAGCGCCATGGGCGGCGGCTCCGCGATGGCGGCCCAGACGCAGAAGCTCACACCGGATCAGGACGAGCACCGCTCCACCTTCGTGGAGGGGGAGCGCTGCAACCCGGCCACGGACGGTAAGCGCCACCCCTGGGAGCAGTGGATCGTGGACGAGTGGGATCGCTACAACGGCACCACCTCCTTTACCAACACCACGGATCGGGAGATCACCTACTCCCTTGAGGTCACCGAGGGCGTCAACGAGTCGGTGAAGGCCATGAGCAGCGGTAACACCTGGGACGTGTTCTTCCGTGGGCTCAAGAACCGCTACGGCGTGGTGGAGACCTCCGAGTGGTCCGTGGGCGATAAGCTCGGCCCCATCAAGGTCAAGCCGGGTGAGACCGTGCGCGCAGACTACGGCGTGCACATGAAGGAGTTCATCGGCCGCGTGCGTACCTGCGATAAAAAGACCAGCACTTGGCGTACCGAGCCGTACTTTGGCAAGTATCACGGCAAGGGGCCCAGCACCCGGTTCGTGGTGTGGCATCGCACCACCGCGGAGGGCGACTACACCCAGAACTACATGCCCGTGAATGACTCGTGGGGCAAGGGCGGCGACGGCGGCTCCGGCTCCCAGACGATTAACGGTAAGGCGTGATGATCGTGGCTAGGAAGAAGATCGCCGCTGCGGTGGCCTCGGCCACCGCCTCCCTGGCGGTGCTCGCCGGGGTGGTGGCTACCCCCGCGATGGCGGCGGAGGACTTCTCCGTGGGGCGCACCCCGGATTATTGGACGCCCGTGCCCAAGCTTCAGGCTAAGGAGCGCGGCCCGCAGCCGGGTACCCAGTGCACCCAGCGCGGTGAGGTTCGGGAGTACGTGGAGCTGAAGGATTCCCACTTCGATGTGGAGGGGCAGCAGTCCTCCGTCAACGATACGGACGGTGTGGTTCCCCTGAAGCAGACCATCAAGGAAACCAAGAAGAAGAAGTGGACCTGGTCCATGTCCGTGACGGTTAAGCTCACCGACGAGATCAAGAAGAAGTATGACTGGGAGTACAACCGGGAGATGTTCTGGTCCATGGGCCAGAACCTCGGGCCCTATGATCTCAATCCGGGTGAGAAGGGCACCATCGCCTGGGGCTTCATCATGGATGATTACACCAGCCAGCGCGTGCGCTGCGGCTCCTCGATGACCTGGGAGCCGGTGGGGCGGCAGCACTACGGCTCCGCTCCGCGCGAGCGCCACGTGGAGGTCGTGATTAACAAGGCCGCCTAAGCGTCCTCTATAACCCGTATTACCAAGGCCCCGCCGGTATCGGCGGGGCCTTGGTGCGTCGATAAGCCGAATGCGTAATGTTAGCCTAGCCAATGTTAGTGACGAGCTGAGGAGACCTGCGGTGACGAAGGAAGCAGACAAGCAAGAACTCAACGCGGTACGGGCGGCTGAGACGCCGGGCATGGTGTCCACCGGGGTACCCGAGGAGGTGGCGCGGCGCTACCGCGAAGCGGGGCTGTGGGTGGGGGATCACCACTGGCGCATGTTCGCGCGCACGGTGGAGCGCTACGGGGCACAGCCCGCGGCCACCGATCGTTACCGCTCGGTGACCTGGGCGGAGCTGGGGGAGACGGCGGCGGCGGCTTCGGCGCGCCTGGCGGCGTCGGGAGTGCGCCGCGGCGACGGGGTGATCGTGCAGATGCCCAACTCCGTGGCCTTTCTGGAAACGCTCCTGGGCATCTGGCGGCTGGGGGCGATCCCCGTGATGGCGCTGCCGGCGCACGGTTCCACGGAGATCATGTATTTTGCCGATACCGCGCCCGCCCGCCACTATGTGGGCCCAGCGAGGGGGGACCGCCATCACGCCCGCGTGGTGGCGCACCTGGCGGAGCAGCGCCCGGCGGTGACCCGGGTGGAGGTGGATACCCGCTGCGAGGGCTCCCCGTGGGGAGAGCACCCTGTTGCCGACCCAGCGGACGTTTCCACCGCAGAGCTGGCCTTTTTGCAACTTTCCGGCGGTACCACCGGGGTTCCCAAGATGATCCCCAAGACGCACGATGATTACCTCTATTCGGTGCGCGCCTCCCTGGACGTGTGCGATCTTGGGGAAGGAGACACCCTGCTCACGGTGCTGCCGGCCGCGCACAACTTCTCCATGTCCTCGCCGGGCATCCTCGGAGCCATGATGCGTGGCGCCCACATCGTCTTTGCCGCCGACCCCAGCCCCACCACGGTACTCCCGCTCATCGCCCGGCACCGGGTCACGCACAGCGCGCTCGTGCCGCCCATGCTGCTGAGTTACCTCAACTCCCCGGAGCGGCCCCGGCACGATCTCTCCTCGCTGCGCACCTTGTGGGTGGGCGGGGCCAAGCTCTCTGCCGCTGCCGCCCGGCGCGTGACCCCGGAGCTGGGCTGCCAGTTGCAACAGGTCTTTGGCATGGCGGAGGGGTTGGTGAATTACACGCGCCTGGATGATGCGGCGGACGTCGTGGTGAACACCCAGGGCCGCCCGGCCTCCCCGTGGGACGAGGTGAGGCTTATCGACGCCACGGGCCGCGACGTTCCCGAGGGGGAGCCGGGGGAACTCATCACGCGCGGGCCCTACACCATTCGCCGCTACCACCGGAACCCCGAGGCCAACGCCCGCTCCTTCACCGAGGATGGGTTTTACCGCACCGGCGACATCGCCACGCGGGACGCACAGGGCAATATCACGGTGGTGGGCCGGGCCAAGGACCAGATCAACCGCGGGGGCGAAAAGGTGGCGCCCGAGGCCGTGGAGAACGCGCTGCTGGAGCACTCCGGCGTGCACGATGTCTCCGTGGTGGGCATACCGGACGAGGCGCTGGGGGAGAAGATCCTGGCCTACGTGATCCGGCAGGCGGGGCGAGAACTCTCCGCCCTGGAGTTGCGGAAGTTTGCCCGGGAATCGGGACTGTCGAGCTTTGCGGTGCCCGATGCCATCGAGATCGTGGCGGAGTTCCCGTACACCGGGGTGGGAAAGGTGTCTAAGAAGCAGCAGCGCGAGCGGGATTGAGCCGCCCTCGCGGTCTTTGGTGCTTCCCGGTAGCGCCTTAATCCTCCTCACCGGGCTTGCTGAGCGCCGCCAGAACCTCGTCGTGGGTGGGCGGCTGCGCCCCCACGCGCGAGCAGGTGATCGCGGCGGCGGTGGCGGCAAAGCGCAGCACCGCGCGCCATTCCTCCTCGCCCAGTTCCGCGAGGTCGCGCGGGCTCCACCCCTGACGATCCGCGTAGCCCACCAGAGAGGCCAGGATCGTGTCCCCCGCGCCGATGGTGTCCACCACCGTGACCGGCACGGCGGGCACGTCCACCCGGGCCCGCGCGGTGCGAACGCTCAGCCCCGCGCCGCCCCGGGTGGTGACCATCACGGGAACGTCGATGTTCTCGGCCCCACCCAGGAACTCCACCTCTTCCTCGGAGAGCTTCAGCAGAGTCACGTCCGGCAGTAGGCCGCGTAGGAACCTGCGGTGCTGCTCGGTGGCGTAGAAGTCGCGGATATTCGGGTCCAGCGCGATGAGCGTGCCCTGGGCTGCGAGGCCGCGCAGCACCTCGGCGTAGCGGCTCGCGGCGGGTTCGAGGGCGAGCGAGCAGGTGCCAAAGCAGGCGATCGGGGTGGGGTCGGCGCTGGGGCGAGCCAGGCGGTCGGCGGTGCCCTCCACGTAAAAGGTGTAGTGCGCGGAGCGGGATTCGTCGATGCTGGTCACCGCGAGGGTGCTGGGCTCCTCGCCGCGTTGCACGAGGTCGGTGCGCACCCCCTCTCGGTGCAGGTTATTGACGAGGGCCTGGCCGAAGGTATCCGTGGAGAGGCGAGACTGGAAGGAGACCTCCGCGCCCTGCCGCGCGGCGGCGACGGCCACGTTGTAGGGTCCGCCGCCCAGGGCGGGCTGGAGCGGCGCGAGGGGAGCGGGGGTAGTGGGAACGAGGTCGATGAGGCCCTCGCCGTAGACGGTAATCATGGCTCCTCCTGTGGTGATGGGCTGGGTAGCTGTTGGGGCGGTTATGAGCTAGGTGCCACGGTAGCAAGACCAAAGAGCGTTCGGGGCGCGGTGGGCGTCCGATCGGAACGTGGGGCCGGTGCCGGGCGCGGCGGGGAGCGCGGATAGGCGGGCCAGAGTGGGCGATAACGGGAAAGAAAGCGGGCATAATCGGGTGTTTGCGGCCACACCATAGTGGCCGGGGCCGCTATTCTGGTGGGCATGGCGAAAAACCATTACCGCCCCGCCTATCACGTCTCCCCACCCCAGGGGCGCCTGAACGATCCCAACGGCATGTTCGTGAGCGGCAGCAGCCTCCACGTCCACTACCAGCATGATCCCGGCTTTCCCGGGGCCCCCAAGCGCACCGGCTGGGCCCACGCGGTTATTCCTCTGGACGGCGAGGGGGCTTATATTCCCCGGCACCTGCCCGCGGCGATGGAGCCCGGCCGCCCCTATGACGCTCACGGTTGTTACTCGGGCTGCGCGGTGGTGCTCCCGGAGAGCGCCCGTTCGGACTACGGCACCCAGGCCACGGTGGCGCTGTTCTACACGGGCAACCTCAAGACGGAGCACGGGCGGGTAGCCACCCAAAACCTCACCCTGCTGGAGGAGCCGGACGGCCCGCTCGGCGGGGTGTACCGGAGGGCCGAGGAGAATCCGATCATCGCGCATCGCCCGGAGGGCTTCACCCCGCATTACCGCGATCCACACGTGGGGCCCGATCCCGAGCACCCCGGCTCCTGGCGCATGGTGCTCGGCGCGCAGCGCGGCGAGGGCGAAGGCGGCGCGGATAACGGTGAGGGCGCGGTGGCGCTCTACCGCTCGGAGAACCTCCGGGACTGGAGCTTCGCCGGTGCCCTGGGCTTCGATACCTCCCGGGCGGAGCCGGGAGACGCCCCGGACATGGTGCCGCAGAGTTACATGTGGGAATGCCCCAACCTCTTCCGGCTCACCGATCAGCACACAGGGGAGGAGCGAGACGTTCTGGTGATCTGCCCGCAGGGCCTTGATGAGGTGGAGGAGGTGCTCCCGGAAAACCCCGACGTGATGGTCACCCATTACGCCAGCACGGATCAGTGTGGCTACCTGGTGGGCCGTCTGGAGGGCACCACCTTCCACGTGACCAGGGGCTTTAGCGAGCTGGACTACGGCCACGAGTTCTACGCCCCGCACATCATCCCGGAGACGGAGCACACCGCGCTCATGCTCGCCTGGATGGGCCAGCCCGCCCAGGACGATAAGCCCTCCCTGTCCGAGGGGTGGGTGCACATGCTGACCTGCCTGCGCAAGCTCACCCTCGTAGACGGGCGTCTGCACCAGGAACCGCTTCTGCCGGAGCGCCTTGAGGCCCCCGATGCCTTCCGCCTCTCCCGCACCCTCGGCGAGAGCGACCTGGAGGAAAGGCTTATCGACGCCGCCGGCACCACCCAGGTGCGCCTGGCCTATGACGCCGCCGCGCGGGTGCTCTCCGTGGCCCGCCGGGGCGGCCACCTCGCCGTCGATCGCGGCGACGGCAACGCCTGGGATACCCGCACGTTCCGCGTGAGCCCGGGCCCGCTGGAGGTCATCGTGGACGGCGCGGCGGTGGAAATCTTCGCCGGTGCCACCGGGATCACCGCCAGCTTGCAGGCGTTTAGCTCGCCGGGCGCGGGCTGGCGGCGCGGATAAACCTTTAAGATGCATTTCTAGTACGTCACATCAAAGAGAAAGCGGAAAACGCCACCGTGGAACACAAAGAGGTAGCCAGCCGCGTGCTGAAAAGGCCGTGGGCGGGGAGGACAACCTCGTCGCCGCGGCGCACTGCGCCACGCGCCTGCGCATGGTACTCAAGGATGACTCCCGCATTGATCGCGCGAGCCTGGACGACGATCCCGATCTCAAGGGAACCTTTGAGGCCGGGGGCATGTTCCAGGTCATCGTGGGGCCCGGCGACGTGGACCAGGTATTCGACCAACTGGACGCGCAAACCTCCAAGAGCATCGCGGTGAGCACCGAGGAGCTCAAGGAGGTGGCGGCCAAGAGCGGCAACCCCTTCACCCGCGCCGTCAAGATGCTCTCGGATATCTTCGTGCCGCTGATCCCCATTCTGGTGGGCGGCGGTCTGCTCATGGCGCTCAACAACCTGCTTACCGCCGAGGGCGTGTTCGGGGATCGCTCCCTGATCGCCATGTATCCGCAGATCGCGGACCTCTCGGACCTCATCAACCTGCTGGCCTCGGCGCCCTTCGCGTTCCTGCCGGTCTTGGTGGGATTCACGGCTACCAAGCGCTTTGGCGGCAACGAGTTCCTCGGCGCGGGCATGGGCATGGCGATGGTCATGCCCTCCCTGGTCAACGGCTACTCCGTGGCGGAGACCGTGGCCAACGGCCAGATGCCCTACTGGGACATCTTTGACCTGAACGTGGCCCAGGCCGGATACCAGGGCACGGTACTGCCGGTACTGGTGGTGTCCTGGCTGCTGGCCACCACGGAGAAGTTCCTGCACAAGCGGCTCAAGGGCACCGTGGACTTCCTGCTCACCCCGGTGGTCACCCTGCTGATTACCGGCTTTATCACGTTCATCGCCGTGGGGCCGGTCATGCGCACCGCGGGCGACGCCCTGGGCGAGGGCCTGGCCTGACTTTACCACATGGCCGGCCCCCTGGGCGGCCTCCTGTTTGGCCTGTTCTATTCCCCGATCGTGATTACCGGCCTGCACCAGTCCTTCCCGCCCATCGAGATCCAGCTCTGGGCGTCCGACGGCGGCTCCTTTGTGTTCCCCGTGGCCTCCATGGCCAACATTGCCCAAGGCGCTGCCACCCTGGCGGTGTGGACGCTGGCGAAGTCGGACAAGCTCAAGGGCCTGGCCGGGGCCTCAGGGTTCTCCGCGATCTTCGGCATCACCGAGCCCGCGATCTTCGGCGTGAACCTGCGCCTGCGCTGGCCGTTCTTCGTGGCGATGGGCGGTGCCGCCCTGGGCGGCGCGCTCGTGGCGATCTTCAAGATCAAGGCCACCGCCCTGGGGGCGGCTGGCTTCATCGGCGTGGTGTCCATGCGCGCCGGGGACTGGGGTACCTTCATGATCCTGGCCGTGGTGACCTTCGCGGTGACCTTCGCCGCAACCTGGGCCTACGGGCGCTACCTGGTGGCCAAGAATGGCAGCATCGACCCCGATGCTGCGGGTACGGCGCCGGCTGCGGAGGGCGCCGCCGGCGCCGCCATCGCGAAGGCGGCCGAGGACGCCACCGCCGTGGCCTCCCCCCTCACCGGGCAGGCGCTGGCGCTCTCTGAGGTCTCCGATCCGATGTTCGCCGCGGGCAAGCTCGGCGCGGGCGTGGCGGTGGTGCCGGAGGAGGGCGTGCTTCGCTCCCCGGTGGCGGGCACCGTGACGGTGGCCTTCCCCAGCGGACACGCCTTTGCGGTGCGCACCAAGGCCCAGGACGGCTCGAACGTGGACATCCTCATGCACATCGGCTTTGACACCGTGAATCTCAAGGGAGAGCACTTCAGCCCGCGGGCGGGCAAGGGGGACGAGGTGCAGGTGGGTGACGTGCTGTGCGAGTTCGACATCGCCGCGATCAAGGCGGCGGGCTATGAGGTGACCACCCCCGTGGTGGTGGCCAACGCCAAAAAGACCGGCCCCGTGCTCCCGGCCGCCAGCCTGGCGCTGCCGGGCGCGATCACCGCGGGGGAGGGGCTGTTGACGGTGGACATGAAGCAGGTTGCCGACGCCGCCCCGAGTGCCTAACCGCCCTGGGGGAGGGTTTTGCGTGCGCGGGCGTGGAGGTGGTTTAATAGGGCGGCTGTCTGCGTGACGGGTGCGTTCCGAGCCCGGGTGACCTGAGCGTCAGCGCAGGAAACGCAATTTGTACATAGACCGCGTGCGTTCAGGGCGGAAATCTGGCGCACACTCGAACCAGGTCAAGGAGACCAGCAGTGATTCAGCAGGAATCGCGTCTGAAGGTCGCCGATAACACCGGTGCGCGAGAGATTCTGTGCATCCGTGTTCTTGGCGGTTCCACCCGACGCTTTGCCGGTATCGGTGACACCATCGTGGCCACCGTGAAGGAAGCCACCCCCGGCGGCAACGTCAAGGCCGGTGAAGTGGTGAAGGCCGTGATCGTGCGCACCAAGAAGGAGACCCGTCGCCCGGACGGCTCCTACATTGCGTTCGACGAGAACGCCGCCGTGCTCATCAAGAACGATGGTGAGCCCCGCGGCACCCGCATCTTCGGGCCGGTGGCCCGCGAGCTGCGCGAAAAGAAGTTCATGAAGATTGTGTCGCTGGCACCGGAGGTGATCTAAGTGAAGATCCGCAAGGGCGATATGGTCCAGGTGATCTCCGGCCCCGATAAGGGTGCCCAGGGCAAGGTGATTCAGGCCTTCCCCAAGACGGAAAAGGTGCTCGTGGAGGGCGTGAACCGCATCAAGAAGCATGTGGCTAACTCCGCCCCCGAGCGCGGCGCCGAGTCCGGCGGCATCGTGACCCAGGAGGCTCCCATTCACGTGTCCAACGTGATGGTTCTGGATTCCGAGGGTAAGCCCACCCGCGTCGGCTACCGCTTCGACGAGGACGGCAAGAAGGTCCGCATCGCGCGTAGCAACGGGAAGGACATCTAATGAGCGAGAACTACACCCCGCGGCTCAAGACTGTCTACCGCGAAGAGATCCGCACCAAGCTCAACGAGAAGTATGAGTACAAGAACGTCATGCAGATCCCCGGTCTGACCAAGATCGTGGTGAACATGGGTGTGGGCGACGCCGCCCGCGATTCTAAGCTCATCAACGGCGCGATCGAGGATCTGACCCTGATTACGGGCCAGAAGCCGCAGATCCGCCGTGCCCGCAAGTCCATCGCTAACTTCAAGCTGCGCGAGGGCATGCCCATCGGCGCGAAGGTGACCCTGCGCGGCGACCGCATGTGGGAGTTCCTGGATCGCCTGCTCACCGTGGCGCTGCCGCGTATCCGCGACTTCCGGGGTCTTTCCGATCAGCAGTTCGACGGTCACGGTAACTACACCTTCGGCCTGACCGAGCAGACGATGTTCTACGAGATCGACGTGGACAAGATTGACCGTCCGCGCGGCATGGACATCACCGTGGTGACCACCGCCACCAATAACGAGGAGGGGCGTTCCCTCCTGCGTCTGCTGGGCTTCCCGTTCAAGGACGGCGAGGGCAAGATGCAGGCCAAGGAGGCCTAAATTAGCCTCAAGGCGTGAAGAACCCCGGCATTGGGCCGGGGTTCTTTGTTGTATAGGGGACTACCAGCGGTAGTCCAGGAACTTGCCGTCGAGGGTGATCACCACGCGGTCGCCCTCGGGGTCGGGGCGGCGGGTGAAGTCCACCTTGAAATTGATGGCGCTCATGATGCCATCGCCAAACTCCTCGTGGATCAATTCCTTGAGCGCAGGGCCGTACACGGAGAGCGCCTCGTGCAGGCGGTAGATGGTGGGATCGCGCTGCACCTCGGGGGCGCTGCCGCGAAGGGGCTGGAGGCGCAGGGACTCCACCACGCGATCGCGCTCCTCCCCCTCGAACCCCAGGTGTTCGGTGATGGTGCGGGCCTGTTCCTCGGTCATGGGGTGCTGGCCAAGGAGCGCCGCGGTGGTCCAGACCACGGGGGCGTCGATCAGCGCCGCGAGTTCCGCCCAGGTCTCACCGGTGCGGATGCGCTGGGCGGTGATGAGCGCGGCGGCCTCGGATTTGGGCAGGATGGGTTGCGTCATGGGAGCCTCCTTGAAATGAAAAGGTATTGCCAAGAGTAGTGCATTTCTCGCCAAATCACACGAGTGACACAAGTTTTGTTATGATCCTTGCGAAAATACTTTTTGGCTATGCTCCACCTGTATTTCGTCTGGTCAATGAGGCGGGATGAACCTGATTGGCGGTGGAGAAGATTGGAAGAGAATACGTGAAGAGAACTCGCCTGCTCGCGCTCCTGACCGCCATCACGGTGGCGCTGCCCGCCGCTCCCGCCGTCGCCCTGCCCTCCGTGGAGGGGCCGCACCCCGGCGCTCCCTTCGGCGGGTCCTCGGTGCGCCAAAGTGACCGCAGCTTCTTCGAGAACCATGAGGATCTCTCCGGCCGCAACCCCGGCGAGGTGCTGGGCGTGCGCCACCTGCTGTACCACGCCTTTGGCCTGCCGCTGCCGCTGGACGTCACGCA
Organism: Corynebacterium oculi; assembly: GCF_001412105.1. Lineage (GTDB taxonomy): Bacteria > Actinomycetota > Actinomycetes > Mycobacteriales > Mycobacteriaceae > Corynebacterium > Corynebacterium oculi. Next base: position 284,119 of record NZ_LKST01000002.1, on the reverse strand, counting down.
GATCCGCTTTGTGACCACGGACGCGCAGGGCAACAAGACCCACGGCATCACCTCCGTGGTGGCCCCCTCGGTGCCGAGCAACGGCAAGCTCATCTCCGTTCATTCCATCTATGATTCGCTGGACCCGGAGCACTCTCCCTCCCGCGCCATCGCCGGAGACGTGGCCCTGGGCACCCTCGCCTCCTCCAGCGTGGAAACGGCCGAGGTCGTGGGGTTCCTCACCCGTGGCTACAGCATCGCGTTCACCGATATTGAGGGGCAGAACGCTCACTTCATCGCCGGGCCGGAGTACGGCACCACCACCCTGGACGGCATTCGCGCGGCCCTGGCCGTGCCGGATACCGGCCTGAGCCAGGATTCCCCGGTGGGCCTGATGGGCTACTCGGGCGGCTCGATCGCCACGAACTGGGCGGCGCAACTGGCCCCGTCCTACGCCCCGGACATCAATGACAACCTGGTGGGCGCCGCCACCGGCGGCGTGCTGGTGAATCCGATCAACAACATCAGCTACGTCAGCGGCTCCGCGTACTGGGCGCCCATTCAGCTCATGGCCGTGGTGGGCCTGGGCCGGGCCTACGGGGTGGATCTGGCCAAGTACTTCAATGACTTTGGCAACCTCATGCTCAGCCGCGTGGAGAAGGCCTCCATCACCGAGGTGGTGGGAACCGCGCCGGGCCTGACCTGGGAATCCCTGGTGAAGCCGGAGTACCGCGATCCCGCGGCCATTCCGGAGCTGGCGGAGATTATCCGCAAGGTGAACATGGGTGTGGCCCCCGATCCCACGATTCCCTTCTACTATTCGCAGGGCACCGTGGGCGAAGTGATCGGCACGGTGGATGTGCAGCGGGGCCTGGGCCAGGCCGGCGATGGCGTGATGGTGGCCGAGGATTCCCGCGCCCTGGCCAACAAGTATTGCGCGGCCGGTGTGCCCGTGCAGTACGAGGAGCACCCGGTGGCGCACGTGGCCGGGGGCGCCGCGTGGTTTGTCAACGCCTCCCAGTGGATGCGCGATCGCTTCGAGGGCAAGCCCGCCCCGAGCACCTGCGGCAGCATTCCCGCCGGTAATCAGAGCATTCTGAACTAACGCGGCGAGCGCAAGTGCGGGCCTGGGAGATCCCAGGCCCGTTTTTCATGCCCCGGCGGGGTCTAACTCCCCGCTGTAAAGCACCCCCGTGCGTCCCGCGTACAGGGCGACGAGCCCGTGGGCGCGGGCGTAACCCACGGCCCGCTCGGTGGGGCGCAGCGGGGAGGAGACCCCGCGAAATCCCGCGCGGTGCGCACGGCGCAGGAGTTCTGGGGTAGGGCGAGAATTGAGCAGGAGAAACGCGCCCTCGGCGGGCAACGCGGTGGCCGGATTGTGCAGGAGCAGCGAGCCCACCACCTTGTCCACGCTGTTGCGGGCGGTGAGGTCCTCGCGCGTGATCGAGGGACGCGGGGAAGCGCCAGGCCACAGCGCCGAGGCGCGGCGGAGTCCCTCGGGCTGTGCCGGAGGGGTAGCCTCTAGCAGATGCTGAGCCTCGGCGGGGTTCAGCCGAGCGTTCCCGGTGGCGGGGGTCGGGCGGGGGTGTGGTTGGGCGCGCACCCGGAGATCCAGGACGTTATAGGTGTTGCAGTGATCCTCGCCCTCCGCCCCGGCGCAGTAGCGGGTCTCGCTAAGATCCTCGGCTCGGCTGAGGTGGCCTTCGGCGTAGAGCAGGCCGTGCGCGAGTTCGACGTCGTGGCCGGGGGTGCGGGGGAAGTGGTAGCGGGGGCCGTCGATAAGCCGAATCTCCAGGGGCTCCTCGCTGAGCGTGGGGGCCGCGCGGCGGGAGGCGCTGAGGGTGCCGTCTGCTGCCCGGTGAAGGTGCAGCGCGGATACCCGGGGGCTGAGTCTGCTCATGGCCGTCCACCTTAGCCGGGGGATTTTGTGTATGTGCTAAAGGTGAGTACAGTGAATCGCTGGACTTCTGCGCACCGTTGCCGCATGGTGTGGCGCGCGGTTTTTCCATTAATTGAACATGAACACCTACTTTGCCGTAGGCCCCCCGCCGAGTATGCGGACCGTGTGGAAAGAGGCAGCGAGTAGCCCCCATTACTGAGTGGGGGAGAGCGCAAGTGGCCCGAGAACAACGCGGAGAACGCTGGATCGGTGGGCACCGGGAACCGCGGCGAGAAAGGCTAGAGGTCGCTTTATGACCATGACTGATCCTATCGCGGACATGCTGTCGCGCGTGCGCAACGCTAACCATGCGCACCACGACGTCGTGTCCATGCCGTCCTCGAAGATCAAGGTGAATATCGCCGAGATCCTCAAGCAGGAGGGCTACATCGCGAACTACACCGTCGAGGATGCCAAGGTTTGCAAGACCCTGTCCCTCGAACTGAAGTACGGCCCCCAGCGCGAGCGCTCCATCTCTGGTCTGCGCCGCGTGTCCAAGCCGGGTCTGCGCGTGTACGCAAAGTCCACCGAACTGCCGACGGTCCTTGGCGGCCTGGGTGTGGCCATCATCTCCACCTCCCAGGGTCTGCTGACCGATCGCCAGGCGAGCGAGAAGGGCGTAGGCGGAGAAGTCCTCGCCTACGTCTGGTAAAGGGAGAAGTGATAAGCAATGTCGCGAGTTGGTAAGGCTCCCATCGCCATTCCGTCCGGCGTGGACACGAAGATCGACGGCCAGCACGTAGAGGTCAAGGGGCCCAAGGGCACCCTGTCCCTGGACGTTCCGGCCCCCATCTCCGTGGCCGTGGAGGACAACCAGATTGTGGTGTCCCGCCCGGACGATCAGCGCAAGAACCGTGCCCTGCACGGCCTCTCCCGGTCGCTGATTAATAACTGCGTGGTCGGCGTCACCGAGGGTTACACCATCAAGATGGAAATCTTCGGCGTGGGCTACCGCGTCCAGGCCAAGGGCAAGAACCTGGAGTTCTCCCTGGGTTATTCCCACCCGATCCTCATCGAGGCTCCCGAGGGAATCACCTTTGCCGTGGACGGCAACACGAAGTTCTCCATCGCCGGTATCGACAAGCAGCAGGTTGGGCAGATCGCCGCGAACATCCGTCGTCTGCGGAAGGACGATCCTTACAAGGGTAAGGGCATCCGCTACGAGGGTGAGCAGATCCGCCGCAAGGTCGGAAAGACGGGTAAGTAAGCATGAGCAACAACGCAGAGCAGAACAAGAAGCGCACGCCGGTGGGCAAGGATATTTCCTCGCGCCGTCGCGCTGCCCGTGCCCGCCGTCACTTCCGCGTTCGCAAGAACCTCAGTGGTACCCCCGAGGCCCCGCGCCTGGTGGTGCATCGCTCTTCGCGCCACATGCACGCGCAGGTGATCGACGACACCATCGGCCACACCCTCGTCTCCGCCTCCACCATTGAGCCGGAACTCCGGGCGATGGAGGGCGAGAAGAAGGTCAAGGCCGCCAAGGTGGGCGAGCTGATCGCCCAGCGCGCCAAGGAAGCCGGCATCGAGAAGGTCGTGTTCGACCGCGCCGGTTACAAGTACCACGGCCGCGTTGCGGCGCTGGCCGATGCAGCCCGTGAAGGTGGTTTGAAGTTCTAATGATCGCCACCTCGCAGAACATCAACGGAAGGATCGCGTAATGCCGGGACGTGAACGGCGTGACGGCGGACGCTCCGCCGACGAGAACAAGAAGAACAACAACGAGCGTCGCGGCGGGCGCAACAACGATCGCCGCGGCAACAACGACGAGCGCGATAAGTACATCGAGCGCGTTGTGACCATCAACCGCGTGTCCAAGGTGGTCAAGGGCGGCCGTCGCTTCAGCTTCACCGCCCTGGTGATCGTGGGCGACGGTCAGGGCATGGTTGGCGTGGGCTACGGCAAGGCCAAGGAAGTTCCCGCCGCCATCCAGAAGGGCGCCGAGGAGGCTCGCAAGAACTTCTTCCGCGTGCCCATGGTGGCCGGCACCATCACACACCCGGTGATCGGCGAGGCCGCCGCCGGCCGCGTGATGCTCAAGCCCGCCGCCCCCGGTACCGGTGTGATCGCCGGTGGCGCCGCCCGCCCCGTGCTGGAGTGCGCCGGCGTGCAGGACATCCTCTCGAAGTCCCTGGGCTCCGATAACGCCATCAACGTTGTGCACGCCACGGTGGACGGGCTCAAGGAGCTCGTTCGCCCGGAAGAGGTTGCAGCCCGCCGCGGCAAGACCATCGAAGAGGTCGCCCCGGCTCGCATGCTGCGCGCCCGCGCTGGACAGGAGGCCTAAGCATGGCACTGAAGATCACGCAGATTCGCGGTACCGTGGGAACGAACCCGAAGCAGAAGGCCAACCTTGAGGCCCTGGGCCTCAAGCGCATCCGCCACAGCGTCATTAAGAAGGACAACGCTGCCGTGCGCGGCCAGATCAACATGGTGCGCCACCTGGTCGTTGTCGAAGAAGTGGCAGGGGAGTAGATAACACATGAGCGATATCATTAAGCTCCACGATCTGCGCCCGTCCAAGGGTGCAAACAAGCCCAAGACCCGCGTGGGCCGCGGTGAGGCCTCCAAGGGTAAGACCGCTGGCCGCGGTACCAAGGGTACGAAGGCCCGCAAGCAGGTTTCGGCCGCATTCGAGGGTGGGCAGATGCCGATCCACATGCGCCTGCCGAAGCTCAAGGGCTTCAAGAACCCGAACAAGGTCTACTACCAGGTGGTCAACGTGGGCGACCTGAACAAGGCCTTCCCGGAGGGCGGAGACGTCACCGTGGCGGACATCGTGGCCAAGGGCCTGGTGCGCCCCAAGCAGCCGGTGAAGGTTCTGGGCACGGGCGACCTCAGCGTCAGGCTGAACGTCACCGCCGAGAAGTTCTCCAAGTCCGCCGTGGAGAAGATCGAGGCCGCTGGCGGTTCCGTGACCGCTACCAAGTAGCCTTCCTTATCTCACGGCAGCCCCCGTTCTCCCCGTATCGCGGGAGGGCGGGGGTTTCTGTTTGCTTGGCGACGCCCCATGCCTCAGGGCGTACGGCGGCTGAGCGGCGCGGAAACCGCAGAACTAAGGCGGTGCTCACCCTGGGGTGGGAAAAGTTCGGGTGGCTGGTAAGGTAGTGGAGTCAATTGTGTCCGGCGCCCCTAGTTGCGTGTATGCGGGGCGTAGGGGCTGGAACGAATAGAACACTCTGCCGTGCTGGGATGTCTCAAGACAACGGGTGCGCGTGGAGCCAGGAGGATAAGTGTCCGCCGTTATCCAGGCTTTTAAGGATGTTGATCTTCGCCGGAAGATTCTCTTCACCATCGCGATGATCATTCTGTACCGCATCGGTGCGCAGATTCCCTCCCCGGGAGTGGATTACGCCCAGATCAGCGATCGCTTGCGTGATCTGACTCAGGAGCAGGGCAGCGTGTATTCGCTGATTAATCTCTTCTCCGGCGGCGCGCTTTTGCAGCTTTCCGTCTTTGCCATCGGCATCATGCCCTACATCACGGCCTCGATCATCGTGCAGCTACTGACCGTGGTGATCCCGCACTTTGAGCAGTTGAAAAAGGAGGGACAGTCCGGCCAGGCCAAGATGACCCAGTACACCCGCTACCTCACGGTGGCGCTGGCGCTCTTGCAGTCCGCGGGCATCGTGGCCCTGGCGGATCGCCAGCAGCTCCTGGGCGCGGGCGTCGAGGTGCTGGTGCCCGACCGCACGGTGTGGGATCTGGTGGTGCTGGTCATCACCATGACCTCCGGCGCGGTGCTGGTGATGTGGATGGGCGAGCTAATGACGGAGAAGGGTGTGGGCAACGGCATGTCCCTGCTCATCTTCGCGGGCATCGCCACCCGCCTGCCCACCGACGGCCTCGGGGTGCTCCAGAACTCCGGCGGGCTGATGTTCGCCGTGGTGGTGGCGGCCGTGGTCATCCTCGTGGTGGGCGTGGTGTTTGTGGAGCAGGGCCAGCGCCGAATTCCGGTGCAGTACGCCAAGCGCATGGTGGGGCGCCGTCAGTACGGCGGTTCCTCCACGTACCTGCCGCTGAAGGTGAACCAGGCGGGCGTGATCCCCGTGATCTTTGCCTCCTCGCTGATCTACATGCCGGTGCTGATTACCCAGATCGTGTATTCCGGCAGCCTGGAGCAGCCGGATAACTGGTGGCAGCGCAACGTGATCTCCGTGCTGCAAACCCCCTCCTCCTGGCAGTACATTCTGCTGTACTTCGTGCTGATTATCTTCTTCTCCTACTTCTACGTTTCGGTGCAGTACGATCCGAACGAGCAGGCGGATAACATGAAGAAGTACGGTGGCTTCATTCCGGGCATCCGGCCCGGGCGTCCCACGGCGGAGTACCTGGCCTACGTGATGAATCGCCTGCTGTTCGTGGGCGCGCTGTACCTCGGCGTCATCGCGGTCCTGCCGAATATCGCGCTGGACTTCGGCATCGGCCAGCAGGGCGGCGCGGCGATGGGTGCCTTTGGCGGTACCGCCGTGTTGATTCTGGTGTCCGTGGCGCTGACCACCGTGAAGCAAATTGAAAGCCAGCTTCTGCAAAGTAACTACGAAGGGTTGCTCAAATGAGACTCGTACTTCTTGGACCCCCCGGTGCTGGCAAGGGCACCCAGGCCGTTTTGCTCTCGGAGAAGTTGGGCGTGCCCCACATCTCCACCGGCGATCTCTTCCGCGCGAACATCGGCGAGGGGACCCCGCTGGGCATCGAGGCGAAGGAATACATCGACGCCGGTAAGCTCGTGCCCACCGACGTCACCGCGCGCATGGTGGAATCGCGCCTTGACGAGGCCGATACCGCCGAGGGCTTCCTGCTTGACGGCTTCCCCCGCACCGTGGAGCAGGCGGAGATCCTGACCGCTCTGCTGGAACGCAAGGGCCTCAAACTGGATGGCGTGCTGAACTTCCGCATCTCCGAGGACGTGGTGGTGGAGCGCATGCTCGCCCGCGGCCGCGCGGACGATAACGAGGAGACGATCCGCACCCGCCTCAAGGTGTACCGCGATGAGACGGCCCCACTCATCGAGCATTACGGGCAGGAGATCATCAGCATCGACGCCGAGGGTGAGGTCGAGGAGATCAACGCCCGGGCCCTGGCCGCCCTGGACGAGCGCAAGTAGTCCGCTCTTCCCTCGGAGAGGGATGACCGTGATAGAGCCCCCGTGGAAACCCTCAGCAAGGTATTTCCGCCGGGGGCTTTCCCATGCCCGCAGTCGGCGTGGGTGCGGGTGAGGCCCCGGCGGCGTCGATAGTGGAAAGCAACAAGGAGGGTAAAAAGATGGGTTTTAGGGCGCGTAAGAAGATCCCGGGCAAGACCCCGGGGAATTGGACGCCATGCAGGCCGCAGGGGAGATCGTGGGCAAGGCGCTGTGCGCGAGGCCGCCAAGCCGGGCGTGAGCACTCTGGAGCTGGACGAGGTGGCGGAGACCGTGATCCGCGAGGCCGGAGCATACCCCACGTTCCTGGGGTACCAGGGCTTCCCCGCCTCGATCTGCGCCTCGGTGAACGAGGCGATCGTGCACGGGATACCGAGCGCGGAGGCGATACTGCAACCCGGTGATCTGGTGTCCATCGACTGCGGAGCCACCCTGGATGGCTGGGTGGGGGATTCCGCGTGGTCCTTTGGCGTGGGGAAACTTTCCCCGGAGGCCGAGGCGCTGAATCTAGCCACCGAGTGGGTCATGCAGCAGGGGATCGCCGCGGTGGTGCCGGGGGCGCGGCTCACGGACATCTCGCATGCCCTGGAGGTGGCCACGCGGCAGGCGGAGAAGCGCTGGGGTGTGCCGCTGGGTATTGTCGATGGCTACGGCGGGCACGGCATCGGCCGCACCATGCACGAGGACCCCTTCCTGGCCAACGAGGGGCGCCCCGGCAAGGGGCCGGTGGTGCAGGAGGGTACCACGCTGTTCGTGGAGCCCATGCTGACGCTGGGCACGTGGGACAACGAGGTGCTTGACGACGCCTGGACGGTGGTCACCGCGGACGGCTCCTGGGCCGCGCACTGGGAACACACGGTGGCGGCCACGGGGGACGGGCCGAGGATTCTTACCCCGCGTCGATGAGACTTTATGGTATGGAAGCAGTTATACTTGCGGCCATGTCATATAAGCCCCGCCATGCCAAGCCCTCTGCCACGCGGCGCCGGGCGGTCTCCCTCGCTGCCGCTGGCACCGCGACGGGTGCCCTCCTTGCCTCTCCCTCCATCTCCTCCGCGGCGGAGAATAACTCCGCTCCCGCCGCCCTGAACTGGGGTGATAGGGCGCTGGAGATCCGTGATGCGCTCCAGGAACAGGCGGCCCAGCTGCCGCCGGAGCTGGCCGATCCGGCCCTGCAACTGCTGGATAACTCCGTGGAGACCGCCTTCCCCGGCCTGATCGAGCAGGGTGAGCAGGCCCCCGCAGTGGACCCGGCGGCCGAGGAGGCCGCCGCGCAGGAGGCCGCGCGTGCCGAGGAACAGCGCCGCGCGGAAGCCGAGCAGGCGCAACAGGCCGAGCAGGCCGAGGCCGCTCGCCGCGCCGAGGCGGAGCGCGCGGCCGCTCAGCAGCAGGCCGAGGCTCGCGCCGCCGAGCTGCGCTCCACCCCTTGCCCGGCGGAGGCCCGCGCCTGCATTGACTTGCAGGGAAACCGTACCTGGTTGCAGGAAAACGGCCAGGTCACCTACGGCCCGGTGGAAATGTCCGCTGGTGCCCCCAGCCCGGAGACCGCCACGCCCACCGGCACCTTCTACGTGAACCGTAAGGTCAAGGATGAGGTCTCCTACGAGTTTGATATGGCCCCCATGCCGTACGCGGTGTACTTCACTAACAACGGCATCGCGTTCCACCAGGGCAATACCGCCCTGCTCTCGCACGGCTGCATCCACCTCAACCACGATGACGCGGTGCAGTACTTTGACCAGTTGCAGATCGGTGACATGGTGTACGTCTACTAGATAAAGACGAATGCTGAGGTGAGTGGGATTTTGCCCACTCACCTTTTTTGATGCCAGGGGTGGGGAGGTGTAGAGTTACCAGAGATCATGGTTTGTTGTGCTGCGCGCGTGCGGAAATCGCCTGCGCGCCGTGCCGCCTGATCGCTATACATCACATGTCAGCGGAGAGTGGAGGATATGGCAAAGGAAGGCGCCATCGAGGTAGAGGGTCGGGTCATCGAGCCCCTGCCGAACGCAATGTTCAAGGTCGAGCTCGATAATGGTCACCAGGTTCTCGCCCACATCAGTGGGAAGATGCGCCAGCACTATATCCGTATCCTGCCGGAGGATCGCGTCGTGGTGGAGCTTTCTCCCTACGATCTTTCCCGCGGCCGCATCGTCTACCGCTACAAGTAAGTAATTTCGCCTCCTTGCTCCAGGCTTTCCGTGTTGTCGCGCGGGAGGCTGCACAACCTTCGGCCACGGTGGCTGGAGCCCTATGTATCACAGCCCACGGTCCGGCTACGGCCCGGATACAGCGCTGCGTGGTAGGGGTGAGCGGGGAGAAAACCACCGTAACAACCGGAAAGGTACTGCCACATGGCACGTCTTGCTGGTGTGGATCTCCCGCGCAATAAGCGCATGGAGGTTGCACTCACCTACATCTACGGCATCGGCCCGGCCCGTTCGGCCAAGCTGCTTGAGGAGACCGGCATCTCTCCCGACCTGCGCACCGATGACCTCAACGACGAGCAGCTTTCTGCTCTGCGTGACGTGATTGAGGCTTCCTGGAAGGTGGAGGGTGACCTCCGCCGCCAGGTTCAGGCCGATATTCGTCGCAAGATTGAGATCGGAAGTTACCAGGGTCTGCGTCACCGTCGCGGTCTGCCCGTGCGCGGTCAGCGCACCAAGACCAACGCCCGCACCCGTAAGGGCCCGAAGAAGACGATCGCCGGAAAGAAGAAGTAATCTATGCCTCCGAAGACTCGCTCTGGCGCCCGCCGCACTGGCCGCCGCGCCGTCAAGAAGAACGTGGCCCAGGGCCACGCCTACATCAAGTCCACCTTCAACAACACCATCGTGTCCATCACCGCCCCCAACGGCGACGTGATCTCCTGGGCTTCCTCCGGCCACGTGGGTTTCAAGGGCTCCCGTAAGTCCACCCCGTTTGCCGCGCAGCTGGCCGCCGAGAACGCCGCCCGCAAGGCGATGGATCACGGCATGAAGAAGGTCGATGTGTTCGTCAAGGGTCCGGGCTCGGGCCGTGAAACCGCTATCCGTTCCCTCCAGGCCGCCGGCCTTGAGGTCAACTCGATCTCCGACGTGACGCCGCATCCGCACAACGGCTGCCGCCCGCCGAAGCGTCGCCGCGTTTAAGGGAAAGGAAAGGTAACTAACTATGGCTCGTTACACCGGCCCCGCAACCCGTAAGTCTCGCCGTCTCCGCGTTGATCTCGTCGGCGGCGATATGTCCTTCGAGCGCCGCCCGTACCCCCCGGGTCAGGCTGGTCGCGCTCGCATCAAGGAGTCCGAGTACCTGCTCCAGTTGCAGGAGAAGCAGAAGGCTCGCTTCACCTACGGCGTGATGGAGAAGCAGTTCCGCCGCTACTACCAGGAGGCTAACCGCCTGCCCGGCAAGACCGGCGAGAACCTGCTGGTTCTGCTGGAGTCCCGCCTGGATAACGTGGTGTACCGCGCTGGTCTGGCGCGCACCCGCCGCCAGGCTCGTCAGCTCGTTTCCCACGGCCACTTCACCGTGAACGGCAAGAAGATCGATGTTCCCTCGTTCCGCGTCTCGCGGTACGACATCATTGATGTGCGCGAGCGTTCCCGCAAGATGCAGTGGTTTGAAGAGGCCCAGGAGCAGCTTGCCGACGCCATCGTGCCGGCCTGGATTCAGGTCGTCCCGGACACCCTGCGCATCCTCGTGCACCAGTTGCCCGAGCGCGCACAGATCGACGTTCCGCTGCAAGAGCAGCTCATCGTCGAGCTCTACTCGAAGTAACCCTTCGTTTTTGTCATCCATCCCTTTCCGTCTATCGGCGTCAAATAGCGGGCGCCAAAGGAGAGTCCCATGCTTATTTCTCAGCGACCCACCCTCACCGAAGAGGTTGTGGAGGAGTCCCGCTCCCGGTTTGTCATCGAGCCGCTGGAGCCGGGCTTCGGCTACACCCTGGGCAATTCGTTGCGTCGCACCCTGCTCTCGTCCATTCCGGGCGCGGCGGTGACCAGCGTGAAGATCGACGGCGTGCTCCACGAGTTCACCACGATCAACGGTGTGAAGGAAGATGTTTCTGACATCATCTTGAACATCAAGTCCATGGTGCTGTCCTCGGATTCCGAGGAGCCCGTGGTGATGTACCTGAGCAAGCAGGGCGAGGGCGAGATCACGGCGGGGGACATTCAGCCCCCCGCCGGCGTGGAGATCCACAACCCGGATCTGCACATCGCCACCCTCAATGAGCAGGGCAGCCTGGAGATCGAGTTCATCGTGGAGCGCGGTCGCGGCTACGTGCCGGCGGCCGCCACGGGCGGGGGAGAGATCGGCCGGATTCCGGTGGATCAGATTTATTCCCCCGTGCTCAAGGTCAGCTACAAGGTTGAGGCCACCCGTGTGGAGCAGCGCACGGACTTTGACAAGCTGATCATTGACGTGGAAACCAAGAACTCCATCTCCCCGCGCAACGCGATGGCCTCCGCGGGCAAGACGCTCGTGGAGCTGTTCGGCCTCGCGCATGAGCTCAACACCTCCGCCGAGGGCATCGAGATCGGCCCCTCCCCGCGGGAGTCCGAGTTCATGGCCGCCTATGGGACGCCGATCGAGGACCTCAACTTTTCCGTTCGGTCATACAACTGCCTGAAGCGCCAGGAGATCCACACCGTCGGTGAACTCGCGGAGTGCACCGAGTCCGATCTGCTGGATATCCGCAACTTTGGGCAGAAGTCCATCAACGAGGTCAAGATCAAGCTCGCCAACCTGGGTCTGACCCTCAAGGACGCCCCGGACGACTTCGATCCGACGGTGCTTGAGGGATACGACGCCGCCACCGGCGACTACGTGGATGACGAAGCGGAAGATACCGAAGAGTAAGACGCCCGCTCAACTCAACTTTCACCCGAGGAGTTATTCATGCCTACCCCGAAGAAGGGCGCACGGCTCGGCGGCTCTGCCAGCAACCAGCGGAAGATTCTGTCTAACCTGGCTGCGCAGCTGTTCGAGCACGGTGCCATCAAGACCACCGATGCACGGGCCAAGATGCTTCGCCCCTACGCGGAGAAGCTCATCACCAAGGCCAAGCGAGGCACCCTGGCGGATCGCCGCGAGGTGCTCAAGAAGGTGCCCCACAAGGACGTTGTGGCTCACCTCTTCAACGAGCTGGCCCCCCAGTTCGAGGGCCGCGAGGGTGGTTACACCCGCATCGTGAAGCTGGAGAACCGCCGCGGCGATAACGCCCCGATGTCTCAGATCTCCCTGGTACTGGAGGAGACCGTGAGCACCGAGGCCACCCGCGCCGCCGCCTCCAAGGAAGCCGCGCAGGCCGAGGCAGCCGAGGAGGCTACCGAGGAAACCACTCCGGCCACCGAGTCCGCTGAGTCCGCCGACTCTGAGGCGCAGCCGGAGGCCGAGGAGAAGTAATCTCCCTGCGGTGCGGCCCCGGTATGGGGCCAAGTCGCGTGGTCGTTTCGTGAGGAGCCGGGCAGGGGCACTTATGATGTTCCTGCCCGGCTCCTTTGCGTCCCGGCCTTCCGGTAGGGTGCTGCGTGTGAAGCACACATCGAGAAGAAGCCCGGCTCTTTTCCTCCTATTGGCCTTAGCGGCTTGGTACGGGGGGAGGATCGCCGCCGCGATCGCTTGGCAGGGGGAGTATCTGCCCCGCCTGAACATGGTGGCAGATTTGCGGGTGCCCGAGTGCGTCCCGGTGGAGGATTTCTTTGCCCCGCGCGTGGCGTGCAGCCCGCATTACCTGTGGTTTCAGTTTGCGGGAGCGTTCGCTGCGATGATGCTGGCGGCCGCGGGGGTGCATGTCATTCGGCAGCGCCGCGCGTTGTCCGGGGCGGTGACGATGGGCGTGGGCCTGATCGCGGCTGGGTTCTTGAGCACGATGGCGCTGACGGCAGAACCCTCGCGTTACCCAGGCCTGCACTATGCCCTTGAGGCCGCCGCGGTGGCGTCGATGTGGTTCGTGATGGCGTCGGCGGCCGTGACGGCGCGGCGACAGCGCGCGATGGTCGATGAGGCTCAACGCGCCACCGCCGCATTGAACGGGCCGCTCCTGCCGGTGACGTGGGTGCTTCTGGGGGTCTCGGTGCTGGGCGCGCTGCTCACGGTCGCAGCGGCCTTCGGCACCGGGTATGACAACCCCGTGGGGCTGTATCAGCGCATGGCGATCGACGCCCCCGCCCTCTGGCTTCTGGCGGTGGCCTCGGGGTGGTGGCGTCGGTGACCGCCACGGTACGGCTGAGGCTGGACCTGGCCTATGATGGCACGGATTTTCACGGCTGGGCCCGGCAGAAGGATGAGTCCCTGCGCACGGTGCAGGGTGCGGTGGAGGACGCGCTCTCGCTGGTGCTGCGGGTGCCAGTGAGCCTGACCGTGGCGGGACGGACGGACGCCGGGGTGCACGCGGCGGGGCAGGTGGCCCACGCGGACGTGCCCGCCGAGTGCTTGAACCAGCGCTCCATCGAAGGCGATCCGGGGCGGCTGGTGCGTCGATTGTCGCGCCTACTCCCGGAAGACGTGCGTCTCAGTTCCTGCTCTCTTGCCCCGGAGGGCTTCGACGCACGGTTTTCTGCTTTACGACGCCGCTACCTCTACCGCGTGACCACGGCCCCCGGCGGGGCGCTGCCCACCCGGGCGCGGGACACTACGGCCTGGCCCAAGCGCGTGGATCTGGCTCTCATGCAGTCCACGGCGGATCACCTGGTGGGCCTGCACGATTTCGCGGCCTTCTGCAAGGCCAAGCCCCATGCCACCACGGTGCGCGATCTTCAGGCGTTGCGTTGGCGCGATGCCTCCACTCCGCTCGAACCCTATCTTTATGAGGCGGAGGTGATCGCGGACGCCTTTTGTTGGTCGATGGTGCGTGCCCTAGTGGGGTGCTGCCTGGCGGCGGGGGAGGGAAGATTCGCCCCCGAGACCGCCCTGGGTTTGCTGGAGGAGCGGCGGCGCTCTCCCCGTGTTCCCGTGGCGGCGGCCAAGGGGCTGAGCCTGGTGGGGGTGGACTATCCTAGTGATCGGGAACTAGCCGCTCGGGCGTTGGTGACCCGGGATCGGCGTGCGGCGCTCCCCTCCCAGGCCCTGGGTACCGATACACTTTAGGGGCTGCACACAACCCCAAGAAAGGACCACGAGGCCTCGCTCCATGGATACTGCCCAGATCGCCTATCTCGCGGTACTGATCTTTACCCTGCCGGGATTCCTCCTGAGCTGGGCCTCCGGGATCAAAGCCCCGTGGGCTGCGGCGGCGGCGATGCCGGTGAGCTTTGGCGTGTTTGGCCTAGCCGCCTGGCTCATCGGGTTGACCCCGTGGCGTTATGATCTCCTCTCGGTCACGAGCCTATGGCTTTTCCTGATGCTGCTGGCCCTGGGATGGCGCTGCGGCTACGCACGCCGGTTTGGTTACGGCAAGGGGCGCCGCGTGTGGCGCAGGAAACCTCGGGATAAGGGGCGCGATCTCGCCGTTACCGTGGTACATCTTCCCGCAGGCGCGGATATTCTCGATGACGCCTCCGCCGTGGCGCAGGCCACGGGGCTTGCCGCTCGCCCCAAGCGGTATAAGGCGGTGCTGTTGCCCGCCGCACCGCGTCGAGCCGAGCCGGAGGAGGAGCGGCAGCCCACACCGCGGTGGACGCAGCGGGAGTGGTGGCTGGATCCGCAGCGGCGTCGGGGGAGCCTCCTCGACCCCGCCTGGATCATCCCGGCTGTGGGGGTGGTCGCGGGGGCGCACATCATCATCGGTAAGTCACTGGGCTTCATCGCTCGCGCGCCGGAGGGGCTCAACAACGTCTTTCAAGGCTGGGACGTGCAATGGCACGCCAACGTGGTGCGCTGGATCATGGAAGCTGGCGTGGCTTCTCCCACCCGGATGGGCGAGCTGCATAACATCGAGACCCAGGCCGCGATGTTCTATCCCAGCGGCTGGCATGCGGGCACCTACTTCATCGCCCAGATCGGGGGAGTATCCCCCATCGAGGCCGTGAACGTGGCCAGCGCGGTGATCCCCGGCGTGGGCTTCCCGCTGTCCGTGGGCCTGCTGGCGTGGAAGATGATGCGGAGCCGTTCCATCACGGCGCAGCTGGGCGCGGCCCTGGCGGGATTCATGATCTTCGGCGCTCCGGCGGGGTACTGGGTGGGTAATTACGTGGGCGCGTGGCCGTACGTGGCGGCGGTGGCTCTCACGGGCGTGGTCATCGCTCTCTTTATGAACGTGCCAAGCAACCCCCGCTTTGGTTTTGTCGCCGCGGTGGCGCTCATGGGCGTGACACAAATGCACCCCTCGGCGGCCACGATCATCGTGAGCGCCCTGTTGCTGTGGTGGCTGTGCTGGTTGGTGTGGGTGCCCTCGCGCCCCGCCGAGGGAGCGCGCGGGGGGCTGAGGGCGCGGCTTCGCGACGTCGCTTTGCTGGGCACCGCAGGCGCCGTGGGGGTGGTGTTGCTGCTGCCCCAGATCCTCATGGGCTCAGAGGTCACCGAGGAGGTGGTGGCCTTCTCCGGCGAGGAGGATATTTCCTACGGGGAGGCCTGGGCCAAGGTGCTGTGGATGAACACCCGGCACGTGGATGCCTTTGAGGGCATCAACCTCGCCTGGGTGCTCTGGGCGGCGCTCATCGGTGGGCTCGCGCTGTTGGTCTGGCGCCGTAACGTCTGGGCTCCCCTGCTGTACCTCTTCTCCCTGGCGCTGGCGGTCAACGCCCTGCGCCCCTTCGATGGCGCGTGGGGCGACATGCTCGGCGCCGTCGGCGGCCTGCATTATTCTATGGCGCACCGCCTCATCATTCCCGTGGCCATGCTCGTGATGGCCGCCGCCGGGATCGGCGTGGCGGTATTGATTCGCCTGGTCTGCCTGGCCCCGGTGCGGAAGTGGGCGCGCGGGTCGATCATCGCTTCCCTCGTGCTGGCGGTGCCGGTGAGCTGGGCGATCTACGCGAACCTGTGGTCGCACATGAAGGTGGGCGCGGAGTGGGCGATCAACGCTTCCCGGGAGGATGATCGCATGGTCAGCGAGATAGACCTGAAGGCCTTCGACTGGCTGGCCCAGCAGCCCCACGCCTATGAGGGGCTCATCATGGGCGAACCCGCCGACGGCCACAGCTGGATGTACGCCTACAACGCCCTGCCC
The DNA here is from genome assembly GCF_001412105.1 of Corynebacterium oculi. Classification (GTDB taxonomy): domain Bacteria; phylum Actinomycetota; class Actinomycetes; order Mycobacteriales; family Mycobacteriaceae; genus Corynebacterium; species Corynebacterium oculi. Next base: position 267,967 of record NZ_LKST01000002.1, on the reverse strand, counting down.
ACGGTCATGCGTCACTACGATTGGCCCGCCGATTCCAAGGATTCCGCTACCCGTTTGCTCTACTGGTGGCCCAACGCCCTGGGCGCGGGCAATCCCGATGCGCCCAATGAGCGCAACCACGTGGACGAGGCCGCCGAGCGCATGGGCGTGAATTACATCGTGATCTCACCGGAGAACTTCTGGATGTCCCAGCCGCGTAATGAGCGCATGATGGACGGGCTGTGGGGCACCCCCGGCGTGACCACGGTGTACGTGGATCACAACGTGGCGATCTTTGCCGTCAACGAGGCCTTCACCGATGAGGAGCTGGAGCAGATGAGGGCTCCCGGTAACTCGCCCGAGCCGCTGGAGGAACTTCACCCGATCCCTACCAAGGGCGAGGCGGGGGTGGCCACCTCCGAGGAGGAAGAAAACCAGCCCTACTTCCACCGCCCCACGGAGCCGAACAATCGCGCCGACGTGCCCACCGAGGACGCCGATAATGATGCGAATTGGCCGGTCGAGGGGGAGATCACCGAGGGTGGGGCACCCGCGAGGGTAGAGTAGCGCCTTTGTATCCGCGCGGGCCTCTTGCGCGGATCTCTCGTGGTGCGGCCGGGGTGCTATAGTAAACCCCGATAGGGATACATCTTCGGGGGAAGGCTATCGGGGTATGCCTCAACACCGCACCATGCTCGCGCCCACCACGCAGGCCCAGGTCTCGGGCCATCGGTTTCTTTTGCGCAGAATGCACCACGGCCTTGTGCTGGGGGACGCACGCATGATCCATGATCCGCTAGCGAGGCGGCACCGGGCGGCCGCCTTTGGCTCCGTGCTCGCCCTTTTACTGGTGATGGGATCGGGGCTTCTCGCCGTGCTTGACCCCCACCCCAGCCCGGGAGAAGATGATCCCCTGCTGCGGGCGAGCAGCGGGGCATTGTATGTGCGTATCGGTGAGGAGGTGCATCCGGCCGCCAATCTATCCTCCGCGCGGCTCGCCCTGGGCGCGGCGGAGGACCCCGTGGATATCAGCGACGAGGAACTCGGAGCCCTGCGCCACGGACGCCCCCTGGGCATGAGCGACGCCCCTGGTTTCATCGCCCCCGCCGCGCCCCCGGAGGAGACACGAACCTGGGCCGTCTGCATGCGGCATGGGAGAATAAGCGTGGAGTTGGGGAGACAGCCTCGCTCGCTGGAGCGGGAGGCCGCGGTGCTTTTGCGCGATCCCTCCGGACCGGTCCCGGTGGACTACCTGGTGACGGCCCAGGGGCGCGCGGCGCTGCCGCCCGCCGATAGCCCGGAGGGCGTGGTGGTGCGCCGCCGCCTGGGCGCGGGGATCGACACTCCGATATGGGATCTCTCCGCCCCGATGATCACGGCGATGACGGAACAAGAACCCGTTTCCTTCCCGGAAAGCCTCCCAGAGGTGTGGCGCGCCGGAGACGAGGCGTGGTTATCCCAGCCCGAGGGGATTCACGCGATCACCGAGGAGCAGGCGGCCATGCTGACGGACATGGGCGCGGTGAACCGAACTGTTCCGCCCGCGCAGGTGGCCGCAAGGCCGGAGGCACCCAACACCTTGCGGTTGCCGGAACACCCCATGCGATTCATCAACCCGGAGGACACGGATCTTTGCGTGATGGGGCCGGAGGGCGGTGTGGGGTACGCAGAGGCGGATCGTGTTCCAGTGACGCTGCCGCAGCCGGGCTGGAAGAGCGAGGGGGAGCGCGGGGAGATAGAAAGTCGCCTAGCCGTGGCGGAGATATTTTCCGCCGACCTGCGTGGGGCAATTGCCGTGGACACGGGCGCGGGGTATCACGTGGTGACCGCGCATGGGGTGCGGCATCGGCTCCCCAGCAAGGAAACCGTGGACGTGTTGGGGTTGCCGGAGCCTATTCCGGGCTGGTGGCCCGTGCTGGCGATGCTTCCCGAGGGGACGCCGCTGAGCGAGGAAGAGGCGCTGCGGGGATTATGAGGGGTGGCCCACGCCGGCTTTCGTTGTGGGCAGTTCACCTGTCCCGTGATTTTGCTCTCGGGACCGCTCCGGTGAGGAGCGGAATCGCGAGGGCAGGTACCGTGCAGCGAAGCCGCCGGCGAGGCCGGCGCAGAGCACGGCAAGCCCGAGGGATAACACGAAAATCCGGGTGTGCGACTGCGCGCGAGGATCCGGGGCGGAAGGGCAGGAAAGGACGGGCAGCGTGCGTGCCGGTGGGGCGGGGGGAATCCGGGCGGAGAGAACATCGTCCGTGGCGATAGCCCCGTGTGGGGGTTGGGCCACGGAGAATAAATGGGCGCGGACCTGCGCGGGGGCGTACTCCGGGTGTTGCTCCAAAAGAAGCGCGATGATCCCCGAGATCACCGGGGCGGCAAAGCTCGTGCCGATGAGTTCTTGTGGGGAAGCGACGAAACCAGATGTATCAGGGGTTCCCACCGCCGTGATCCAGCCGGGGCCGCGTGGATCGAGACCAGCCGTGACTCTCCCCGGAGCGGAAAGAATATTGGCGCCCCCGGCCAGGGAATAGGCGGCTAAATCATGAGGATCGTCGAGGGCCCCGACGGATACCACGGTGGGGGAGTGCGCAGGATAGACCACGGAAGAATCCTGGCACTGAGGAGAGCGGTTTCCTGCCGCCGCGACCACTACGACCCCGCGTTGTTCCGCGTGATGAAGGGCGGCGTCGAGGACGCGGGTGTTCACGTGACGGGCACGTTCGGGTGGCAAACACGCAACCACCGAGACGTTAATCACGCGGGCGCCGCGATCCACGGCCTCACTGATGGCTTGAGCCAGGGAGGCGAGGCTTCCTTGAGCCCGGGAGACGTCATCGACATGCGCGGAGGTGGAGCTTGTTTGGCGGATACTGAGGATCCGGCTGCGCGGGGCAATGCCACGATCCGTCGAGGCGATGATTCCCGCCACGATGGTGCCGTGAGCATCGCAATCACTGAGAGGATTGGGTGATTCCGGCGAGACGAGGTCAGAGCCCGCAATGAGATCGCGAAGCTGCGGGTGCGGGGCCACGCCGGTGTCAATAACCGCCACGGTGATCCCCGCGCCGGAGGCCCGCGACGATCCGAACGTGGTGGCTGGCGGAATATCACCGTTGAGAGGGACACCGGCAGCGCAGCGTTCCTCAGCCCGGGCCGGAGGAATGGGGGTGAAAAATGAAGCAGAATACGCGGAACAGCAGAGAAGCAGGGCGAGGAAAAGGCGGTTCACAGGCTTAACCCCCGAATGAAGGCGAAGAGTCCCGCCAGATGGAGGCAAAGGGGAATCACGGCCGCGATGGCGAGGGATTCCAGACGCTCCCACCACAGCACATGGGTGGGTTCGGGGGTGGGCACACTGGGTAACCACCACGGCATACTGATTCCCGCGAGACAGAGGAGACCGACGATGAGCGTGACGGTGAGGTGGCTTCCTGCGGAGATAGCGCGGGTGCTAAGAACTGCGAGGGCCGAGAGGGCGCTCAGTGCGGCGGCGAGGTGCGACCAGAGCACGACGGGGTGAGGATGCCGCAGGCCGTGAAGGGTAAAAACGAGGGCATAACAGCACAGAACGGCGGCACTAAATCCCACTCCGGTGGAATCCCCCGCGGTGGCTCCCACGAGGAGGAGAGCGGGGCAGGAGGCAAGCACGACGCCGAGGTTGATGCCCTCGTAGATGCGGCGGGCGCGGCGCTGGGTTTGGTCTGCTTTGTCTGGGGGTGGCGGGGGAGGGTCGGATACCCCGAGATCTTGGCCGGCGGAGGGAAGCCGGAGTGGGGTTAAACCGGCGCAGGCGGTGGCTAAGCGCGGCGAGAGGAGAATAAGAAAGAAACCAAAGAGCAGAGTGAGGGCCGCCGCTCCGGAGGGGGTTCTCAGGATGAACCAGGCGGTTACAGCGGTGAGAAGGAGAAAACAGGCGGTGCCGGTGGTGGCGATAATCCGTGCGGGGATACCGCGTGCGGCAAAGCCCAACAAGGCCAGGGCGGACATCGTAGCCAGCGTCCCGGTGAGGAGGGCGTAGGCCAGCCACTCATGCGGTTGCCCGTGATATATCCAGCAGAAACCCGCGGTGCCCGCGCATGTTGTGCCAGCGGCGATAACCCCCGGAAGAGGGCGTGACCACAGGGTAAGAAGTAAGGCGGCGAGGAAAGAAGGGAGGAAAGCGGCCCAGAGGGGAACCCAACGGGAAAGGATGATGACCAGCGCCAATAGGCTCGCCGTGGCGGTGGTATGGGCGAGGTGGAGTGGAGGAATGCCCCGCGACGAGCGGGTGGTCTCCTCGGTGAGGGCCTCGGTGGCGTCGAGAAGCACCGGGGGCGAGAGTTCCTGCTGTGGGCTCAGCAGGAGCGAGTCGCCGTCGCGCAGCCCGGTGTGAGAGAGCGGCACGGAGGCGTCGATAGCCTGTCCACCTGCGGTGAGCGCCTGCCACGGGCGGGCGGGAAGGGGCGCGGCACAGAGAGCGAGGAGTTCATCAAGAAACTCCGCGAGCGAGGAATGCGCAGGTAGTGCCATGTCTGCCTCGCGGCGATACGAACCCGCGTGTAGCCGAACGCGAAGCCGAAGCATATGGCTGATGGTCATGGAAAATCAACTCCCCCGAGCAGTTATGCGCCTACCCCCAGGTGTAGCGCATCGATTATTTTCTTCCATCATGGTCTATCCTGTGGGATATGTCCACAGCAGGGGGTTGTGGGCCTGCGAGTATGACGCACAAGGGGGGGAAGTCATGGCAGCATCTGCATCCCACGTTTTTCCCGCTGAGCCGCAGCTCAGCGTGGAATATCGTTCTGTATCCCAGCGAGTTCCGGGCCCGCCTCGTCCGGAGGGAACGCTCAAGGCGCTGCCGGTTCCTCCCGCCCATAAGCCCACGACGCCGCCGCTTCTGCGGTTACTTATGCCCGTAGTGATGGTAGCGGCGATGGCCGCGATGGTGACCGTGATGTTTCTTTCCGCAGGCACCATCAATCCCATGATGCTGGTCATGCCGCTTATGGCGGCAATGGGTTTTCTCATGATGTTCTAACCCCAGGGCGGCAACGACGCCGATGAAACACGGCGCACGTATTTACGGCATCTCGGGCAGCTGCGGGCCACTGCCTTGGCTAATGCGCGGGCGCAGCGGGAACACGAGGTGCATCGCTATCCGCGCCCGAGCGAACTGTGGAGCCTGGTGGGCGGTGAGCGCATGTGGGAGCGAGGGGTGCATGACGAGGACTATCTGGAGGTGCGCGTGGGGCTGGGGATAACCTCTCTGTGCACCCCCATCGAGGTTCCTGATCCCGGTGCGGCGGAGGATTTAGATCCGGTGTGCGCAACGTCGCTGCGGCATACGGTCAATGTCGCCAGTACGGTTCCCGATACCCCCGTTGTGGTGCAACTTCGTGCTTTCTCTTATCTCTCCGTGAGCGGGGAGCGCGCCGCCGATTGCGCCCGGGCTATGATATGCGGCCTGGTGTTTCACCAGGGGCCCGAGGCGGTGGGGATCGTGGCCGATCAGCAGGGGCCGGAGTGGGCATGGCTCAAGTGGCTGCCCCACACGCGCGATCCACACCGGGCTGCGCAGCGTATTGCCCTGGTATCTGAGGGGGAGGAGGCGCCCGAGGCGGATACGGTGGTAGAGATCGCGCACGACGGAAGCACCAGCGCTATTCGACGCCTCGCTGAGGAAGAAGGATTGTCCCTGGAACTCCGCGGTGGGGAACTGTGGGTGTACACGGCTGGGGGAAAGAGAAATTGGGTTCGCCGGACTACGTGACGGAGCAGCAGGCGCTGGCCTTCGCCCGACGCATGGCTCCCTATTACCGCACCGATTTTCCCCGCAGCGGCACAGAATTAGCCCAGAATAATGACCTCCTGCCGTTGCTGAATATTCCGGGTAAGGAGGACGTATCTCCTTCTCGGTTATGGCCTGACCGCGGGGTCGATGCCGGTTCTCGGCTGAAAATACCCATCGGGGTAAATACAGAAACTGGGCTTCCCGTATGGCTGGATCTGAAAGAATCCGCGCATGGAGGCATGGGGCCGCATGGCTTGTGCATCGGCGCCACGGGATCGGGAAATCCAGAATACGGCTTTGGGGTACGATGGCCGCATGGCAACTACCACAACGCAGCGCGCAGCAATCTACGCTCGTATTTCGCTTGATAAGCAGGAAGAAGCAGGCGTCAAGCGGCAGATCCACCTCGCCACTAAGCAGGCCGAGGCTGACGAAGCTGAGATCGTCGCTACCTACGTGGATAACAACATCTCCGCCTTCTCCGGTGAGTACCGGCCCGAGTACGACAAGCTGATCCACGCCATTGAGAGCGGCGAGATCGACGTTGTGTACGTGTACGCGCTCGACCGATTGACGCGCCGTACCAAAGACACGCTCGCGCTCTTCGAGTTATGCGAGAAGCACAACGTCACTGTCAAGGCGAACCGTGGCTACAACATTGACCCTTCAGACCCAGCATCGCGGCTCACTATTGTCATCCTCGGCCTCATTGCAGAGCAGGAGTCTATTGATAGGGCAGCCCGTATCCGCGCTGCATACGAAGATCGCGCACGCACCGGTCGACCCAAAACAGGTGGGCGCCGCATGTTCGGCTACGAAGCAGACGCTGTAACCATCATTGACGACGAAGCCCAGGCCATCCTCGATGCTGCAGCAATGATCATCGCTGGCAAAACCCTGCGCGAGACCGTGCGCGAGATCTTTCATGCCCGAGAACTCACTACCACGTCCGGTCGCCCCATGACAGCACCGACGCTGCGTGACATCCTGCTTAACCCGCGTGTACGCGGCTTGAGTACGTTTAATCCCACTGACCCAGACACGGGCTACCGCCTTATCAAAGACCGTCAGATCGTCGGCAAGGGGAGCTGGCCAGCCATTATCGACGAGGTTACGGGTGAAAAACTCGATGCAGTGCTACGCGATCCGTCGCGACGGCTCTCTCATAGTGGCAACGCGCCACGCTACTTCCTCGCGTCTGTCCTGACCTGCACCTGCGGAGATCCGATGTACTCACGCAGCCGGAAGAACAAGGATGGTAGTCCTCGTCGCTTCTACACCTGCAAGCGCTCTGAACCGGGTGGCACGCATGTGTCCATTGGCGCTGAGGTGGACGACCTCATTGAAGCTATCATCCTGAAGCGTATGGCCCAGCCCGACGCCGTGGATGCACTGCGCAACGCCTTAACTCCAGAAGATGACACTCTCACCGAGCAGCTGCAGGAGCTGGCTGGCCAGCGAAACGTGTTGATGGCCAAGCGTGAGCAGTTTGAGGAAGTAGCTATTAATGAAGAGATTGACATGTCAACATTCGCGCGCATGTCGAAGAAGATTGAAGGCCAAATCGCAGCCATCGACAAGAAGGTGCATGAACTTACGGCCAGCCATGACGCCGATCCCCTTGCTGTAGAACTGGCCGACGGCCCTGACTTCGCCGAGTGGTGGGGCAGTGCCTCTGTTGAGGACAAGCGGCGGCTGGCTCGGCTGCTAATGGAAATACATATTCTGCCCGGCAAGCATGGTGCGAAGCAGTTCGATCCGCACCGTGTGAAGATCACTTGGCGGCAATAGTTGCTTGCGAGGCGCGTCTATGGGGAACGCCACGGGAGCTGGCAGGCTCGGGGGGAATCTGCCTTTGTGCCGGGGGGGTGACACCGCTCAACCGTGACGTTCCCGGAAAATTATGACACGGCTGCTGCCTCTGCGCATGTCAAGCGCTTGAAAGAAAATCCTTGTTGTACGCTATCGTTAATTGGTTAGTTGTGTTACACTCGGTATTATATTTAACGATCTCGTACACCTCTGTCCTGCTTTTATGTGTTCATAACAGCGCGGCACTAAGGGGCTGTACAAGTTCGACCGATCTAATACTGATGAACGAGCGTGATGACTATGGCAGGCAATGTCGATCTAGGTGCGGCCAAGGCTGCCAGAAATGATGAGTTCTACACGCAGTGGAACGACATTGAAATCGAGATGCAGGCGTACTTGGAATACGACCCAGACGTGTTCAGGGGCAAGACCGTGCTGCTGCCGTGTGACGATCCGGGAGCGAGTAACTTCACCAAGTACTTTGCATTGAACTTTGAGAAGTTCGGCTTGAAGAAACTTATTTCCACGTCCTACGCGCCAGCATCGAACCCGGCAGTAACTGAAAAAGGCCAGACACTATTGAACTTTGAGTTGGGCGAAGACCAGGACGAGAAGTTCAACGAAGATGACACCTGGTACCGGGGCCGTATTTACATCATGGAACAGGGTGTGGACCTAAATGACGATGGCAAACTGAACAAGGAAGATCTCAAGTGGGATTACCTTGCAGGTGACGGGGACTTCCGCTCAGAGGAGGTCACAAAGCTCCGCGATGAAGCCGACATCGTAGTTACGAACCCACCGTTCTCTCTGTTCCGAGAATTTCTCGCATGGTTGCTTGAGGGCGACGTCGAGTTTGCTGTCATAGGCAATATGAACGCGGTTACGTACAAAGAGGTTTTCCCCCTTATTAGAGATAATCGCTTGTGGTTGGGGGCCACACGAGATGGGGGAGGTGCAATGTGGTTTCGTATCCCAGAAGATGCCCCCGTAAAAAACTCGGGTCAGCGTACTGATCCCGATGGCACGAGATGGCAGACCATCGGCAGTAGTGCATGGTTTACCAACATCGAACATGGTCGACGCCATGAACCACTTGTGTTGATGACCATGGAAGACAACCTCATTTATGGGTTAAAGGCCGTGAAGGATGCAGGCTATCCGAGATACGATAACTATGACGCTATTGAGGTTCCCAAGGTGCTGGGCATTCCCTCAGATTACGAAGGCATTATGGGAGTGCCCATCACATTTTTGGGAAAATACACACCCGAGCAGTTTGAGATTCTCGGCATTACAAAGACTTGGGATGATCCAACAGGGTTGAAGAAGAAGACATACCCCACGCAAACACAAGTCGGAAGAGATGGAAAGACATCGAGCGTTGGGAAACTTAACGACGGTGCGGCGATCCCACACGCGACCCCGCCAGAAGATACGACATATTACGAAGTCGACGGACAGTTCTTCACGCAGCCATACGCTCGCGTGCTAATCCGCCACCGCCGCCCCGAGGCCAAGGAGTCCTAAGTTATGGAAGCCAATCTCAACCCCCGCACGATCCGCGACCTCGTCGAAGGATTCCACTACAACGAACTCGAAGGCAAGGGCCTGTACGGTTTGGCTGGCAGCCTTACCATCCAGCCTGAGTACCAGCGCAACTACATCTACAACGACGGCAAGAAGGACGTTGCTGTCATTGACTCACTGCTCAAGGGCTATCCACTGGGTCTGATCTACTTCAACCAGCCCAAGCAGGACGAAGAAAAGTTCGAGATCCTTGACGGACAGCAGCGCATTACGTCCATCGGGCGCTTCTTCAAGGACTTATTCGTCGTCAAAGACACTGCCGGCAACGAACAGTACTTCTCGTCGCTGGGTGAGCACCAGCAAGAGCAGATTCTTGAGACGGAGCTGCTCATTTACGACTGCTACGGCACTGAGGCCGAGATCAAGGAGTGGTTCAAGACCATCAACATCGTCGGTGTGCCGCTTACAGCCCAAGAGCTGCGCAATGCCGTGTACTCAGGCCCTTTCGTCGATGCTGCTAAGAAGGTCTTCTCCAACTCTGGCTCTGCCATCATGTCGAAATGGTCGAACTTCGTTAAGGGCGACCCAGCCCGCCAGGAGGTGCTTGAAGTAGCCCTCGACTGGATCGCTCAGCGTGAAGGCACCACCATCGACAGTTACATGGCAAAGCACCGTGAAGACGATAACTGCAACGAACTACAGACTTACTTCACTGCAGTTATCGACTGGGCAGCAAGTGTGTTCAAGATGACGGACACGACCATGCGTGGCATCGCGTGGAACACGCTCTATGAGCGCTACGGCGACAAGGGCTACAACACGGCTGAGATGACGACTGCTGCAAAGGAATTGCTATCTGACCCGCAGATTCAGTCCAAGAAGGGTATCTACGAGTACCTGCTTGGCGGCAAGACGGACACGAAGCTGCTGAACGTGCGTGTCTTCACTGAGGCGGTAAAGAAGCGTGTCTACAAGCGTCAGACAGACGCTGCAGAGCAGCAAGGCGTCTCCAACTGTTCGTACTGCGCTATTGGTCACGATGAGAAGAAAGCGAAGATCTGGGCGCTCAAGGAGATGGACGCCGACCACGTCACCGCGTGGTCCAAGGGCGGTTCGACCGAGGAGAGCAACTGCGAACTGCTCTGCAAGTCCCACAACCGTGCCAAGGGCAACGCTTAAGGCCGGTGATTAACCATGCTCATCGGTTACGCCCGCGTCTCCACGTCGAAGCAGGGACAGTCCCTCGACACCCAGCGCGACGCCCTGATCGACGCTGGCTGCGACCCGGACCACATCTACTCAGACACCATCTCCGGCACCAACTGGCAGCGACCCGGCCTCGATGACGCGCTGGCGTATATGCGCCCCGACGACACGCTCGTTGTGACGCGCCTCGACAGGCTCGGCCGCAGCCTCGCAGACACCGTGAACACCATCGCCGACCTGGCGGAGCGCGACATCAACGTCAAGGTGTTGGAGCCAGCGCTGGACACGTCCAAACCCACCGACAAGGTGGTCATCAACGTCATGGCCAGCTTGGCTGAGTGGGAAAGAGACCTGCTTATTCAGCGCACCCGTGAAGGCGTGGCGCACGCCCGCGCCCAGGGCAGAGTTGCCGGTCCGAAGCCCAAGCTCAGCGATGAGCAAGCCCAGATGGCCAAGGAGCTTATCGACGGCGGGAAGTCTGTTAGTGCGGTAGCGCGTACCTTCAACGTCTCGCGACCGACGATTTACCGTGCCATCGAGCGCCTTAACACCGAGACCTAGCACGAGACCGCGTCGCTAGTGCCACTGTCCTGCAAGCCAAGCACCAAGCAGCACTAGCGACGCGCTGAGCACGTGGGAGTGCTGTACAGCAGGGTGCGGGACGCTGCCCGGCAGAGCCGGGACCAAATACGGGACTGACCTTACACATCCCGTATTTGGCAAGGAGTGCTTCAATGTCCACCTATTCGCAGACACTTACCTCTCACGGCGAGATCCTCGCAAACATCCCCGGCATCCTCGGTTTCTACCCGCAGAACTCGCTGGTACTCGCGTTCTTTGAGCGCGACGACGACACCCGCAGCGTAAGTCTCGGGCCGCTCGCACGGTTCGATCTGGACGGTGCTATCCAACAGCTCACCGAGGATCGCGACAAATTCACAGCGTGGACTGAGGCGCTGGATCTCGACGTTGTTGCGGCGTACGTCATCACCGACGACATGGTCGAGGCTGATGCGGTGGCGCATTTCCTCTGCAGCGAGGACTCGCCGTTGCACAGCGAGGTGCTGGCAGTCATTCAAACGTCCGAGATCACCGCTGGTACTGCCTGGTGCGCCATGTACTTGCACTCAAACTCACGCGAGCCACAAGCAGGCCGTATCAGCGATATCAGCACCTCAGCAGCGCTGCGGCAGATGGTCAACGACACCGGCGAACTCCCAGCGCTGTCGCGCGAAGAGATAGAGACGCGCCTGAACAGCACCGAGCATGGCATCAGCGCGGCAGAGCACAAAGACATCATCGAGGATGCTTTGGCCTACATCCCGCCGTTGTTCCGAGACGTGCTACAGCGTGAATACGAACAAGCAGCGGCGGGGATGACGCAGCCGAGTGCGCGTGCTATCCGATCTGCGCTGAAGTGCTTCACCACCCCGCGACTGCGTGATCCGCTGTTGGCAGCGCTGCTGGAAGAGCCACAAGCGGGCTTTAAGTTCGCGGAACAGGTGATGCGCGCCGTTCCGACCAGTTGGCCGGGGATGCGGGCACAACTCACGGCCACCGTGGCAGTGCTTGCCCAGGCCACAGGTCAGACGGGCCTGGCTGGCGTGGCTGCGCACCGAGCCACTGAGATCAGCAGCAAAGAGACGTTCCCGTCGCTGGTGGCGAAGTTAATCGACATTGGCGAGGGCAGTCGTCTCGCAGAAGTGGTTCACGAGGGCGGTGCTCAGGCTCGCGTGCAGTTGTTCGAAGACTAGTACTTCACACCCCGTTGCAGCAGTTGCTGTAGCGGGGTTTTTCTTTTCTACCCACGCCGTGACCAGGAAAGACATTCATCTTCTACTAGCAGGGGAGAAGCGTCCCGACAGCAGAGCTGTCTCCAAAAAGCGGATTGAAGATCCGATTCCACAACAGGAGGCACACCATGCTGAACTACGCGAACGAAGACCTAGAGCTGCTCTACCTGATGAGCGACGGTATGGACGGCGAGGACGCCGATCCTGGTGCGACCCAAGAGCTACGCGACCTGGAAGCGGCAGGGGCACATCTGCCCTGGGCCGTGCTCTAACAGCACTTACAGCAGCAGCAAAGCCGCTGCTCAAACACACAATTGAAAGACAATTACACACTCACTCATAAGGAGAAAACTCATGTCTAATCCCTTCAACTCCGGCACCATCGTTGGCAACGCAGCACGCGAGCCGAAGATCTTTGAGCACGCAAACGGCGGTGCGACGGTGAAGCTCAACGTCTATGCGCGCAACACCTTCAAGAACAAGAACACCGGCAAGGTGGAAAGCGAGATCGTGGAGCTGACCGGCTACGTCCGGGACGCTAAGAACCCCGGCGTGTTCGGCTGCGTCGGCTCCGGCGATCGCGTTGCGGTGAGCTACTCGCTGAAAACCGACGTCTACACCGACAAGGACGGTGTGAAGCACTACCCGCTGGTCGCCCGTATCGACACCGTGCAGCTGATCGACTCCAAGAAAGAGTCCGCTGCGCGCGCAGCCCGTCGCGGAGGCGAGGCGGCGAACGCCGCCCTGGCTGGCGCTGACGCCGACAACGACGAAGCACCGTTCTAACAACGACACCCCGCAGGGAAACCTGCGGGGTTATTTTTTCAACTATTTCACGGTGTTGATCCAGCTCTTTCACGGCCATACCCAACTGAACAAAACCCAACAGCACGGTCGAGTACAACTAGTGGGTGTCACTGTGGCTTTCCGAAGTCCACCACACTGACGTTCCCGTCATTGCGGGGGCGGTACAGAGGGCTCCTGACGGATTGCCCGAAGCCCTCTGCACGAATTGACTTCCGGCCTGATGCCGCTGTACCAACCTGTCCTGATAGGCGGGCGCCTCGTTTGCCAGAAGATGGGCAAGGTTCCCTCTCCCCCTTGCTTTTTGGGAGTCCTCGGCCAGCTACGGGATCGTGCCTGGCCGGTCCTCGGTCGAGTTGTTGTCCGGAGTTGGTGTGCAGCAGTCGGGTTCCCCGCTTTGCCCGGGGCCCTCGCCTGTGGGCGGCGTTCCCTGTCTGATGCGCAGTCTCCTGCGCCGGTTGAGGACGGCCAATGCCGATGCGAGCACCACGGCTGCGGCGAGGGCTGCGATCAGGGTGCTGTTGTCGCTGATCCAGGCGCTGGCGGCGGCTGACCATACGGCGAGGCTGTTGGCCTGTGCGGTTCCGCCGGTGGCGGCGGGATACCAATACCAGCTGAGGTAGGCGCCGGTTATGGTGAGGATGAAGGCGGTGATGCGGTTGCTGTGCTTGGCCAGGCCGGTGATTCTTCGCCCGAGGGCGGCCCCGGCGATGGCCGTGCCTGCCGAAACGAGCATCAGGACAGTGGCCGAGCCTGCGGCGTAGGCGGCGAAGACCGCGAGCAGCCCGGCGTAGCTGGCGACGGCCTGGGCTTGGGCGATCACGGCCAGGAGCACCCCGAGGGTGCAGCCGAGGGATGCTGCGGCGTATCCGATCCCGAAGGCCACCATGCGCCCGGTTTTGTGACCTGCCCCTGCGGCTTCTTGTGTGCGGGGTTTCGTGGCCCAGGCCGGCAGACGGAGCCGTGGTGTGAGTCCGGTGAGCATGGCCAGGCCCAGCAGGAGAAGGATCACCCCGGTGGCCATTCCCAGCCAGGGCGCTGCGCTGATCAGGGTCCTGGCGCCCGCGCTGACGATCAGCCCGAAGGCTGCCAGGGTCCCGGCGAAGCCGAGGCTGAGCGCGAGCCCGGCCCGGAGCCCGTGGGCCAGACGCAGCGCGAGCGGGCGCGTCCGGGCGTCCCCGATGGTCTGGGCTATCCAGGCGGGCAGGAGGGCGAAACCGCAGGGATTGACCGGGGCAATCATTCCAGCGGCGAAGGCCAGGGCAAGCAGGGCTGTCATTGGGCACCGGCCTTGGTGAGTTCTTCTTGGATCTTTTCCGCAGACGGGTCGGTGGCCCGGAAGGTAACGTCGCCCTTCGCGTCGACCACCACCAGGGTGCTTATGGAGGTGACCTTGTACCGGGTGGTCAGTGTGGCCTCGGTGTCGATGACGGCAGGGAGCTCAGGGGCCTTGATGTAATCGCGGAATCCGTTGATGGTCTCCTTCGGTTCTCGGGGGTCCACGTCCACCAGGAGGTAGTCGGCCGAGCTTCCCAGGGCCGTGGAGGCCTTGTTCAGGGAATCGGCCCCTTCCACACACTCACCGCATCCGGCAGAGAAGAAGAACAGTGCTGCGGGCTTACCGTCCGGGATGGTCCGGGTAGTGCCGTCAATGTCGGAGACCGTAACAGCAACGGCACCGGCCGCGTCGGGCGACGAACCGCCTGGCGCGGCCGATGGGCCGCTCGGTGTGCTGGCGCAGGCGGTTGTCAGTGCCATGACCGCTGCCAGAAACAGGGCGGAGGCGAGGTGCCTGGGCCGGGGAACGGACAGAGAACGGCGGGATCTCGGGTATGTCATGGTGTCTGGTGGTTCCTTCCAGGAATGGGGATGGGGACTCAGGCGGTGCCGTGGTCGGTGCGGTGGTGCTCGGGGGATGCGGGAGGGCAGCAGTCGTCGGTCCTGCGGCGTTTTCGCTGCCTGGTGACGGCGATGATCCCGGCCAGGAGCACCGTGGCGGCCGCGAGTAACACGAGGGGATTTGAGAAGAATCCGGCGATCGCGCCGAGGGCTCCGGCGGCGATGAGGATGGGTCCTGCGCAGCACAGGATCATGGCCGCTGCTATGCCGATTCCTGCGGCCAGTGTGTGGTATCGCCCGGGGCGACCGGTCTGCCGGACGGGTTGATGGCCGATGTCTGGCTGTTCTGGGTGCTGGGTCATGTCATGTCCTTTTAAAGCTCAGCAGCAGGAGTCCTGCGCCGCGGGGGCCCGCGTGGCGGCCGCGGCGAGGAGGGCGGAGGCCATGGCGGCACCGGCCCGGTGTGCCGCCTCGATGTCCAGGACTTCGCCGTCGGGATGGGAATCCAACCACGGCTGGGCGTCCTCGCGGGAGGCGAAGTAGTGGACCTGGTTGCAGAACGATGACCGCACCGGCCCCGTGCCCGGGTGGCTGATGATGGACACGACGGCGGTGGCCGGCTGCACGGAGGTCACCGTGCCGTCCGCGCCCGTCATCACCCGGATGAGGGTCCCGCTACCCGGGGAGGTCGACTCAATGGTTGCGGCCTTCCCGATCAGGGCCGGGAAGAAGAGGGTGTCCAGGGCGCACCAGGTGTAGAGCTGTTCCCCGGCCAGGGTGAAGCGATGCGGGGTGGGCCGCATCGTCAGGGCCAGGCCGATGATGCGGCCCTCGTCGTCGTACTCGGTGTCCGGGACGGCGGCCAGTCCCTGCCGGACCGTGTCTTCGCTCCGGCCACTGGCGGTGGCCAGTTCGGCGACCGTGACGGGCTCGCCCTCGGCCAGGAGCCGCAGCAGCGGCACGAACAATTCCGGGTCTATTCCGGAGCGCGCGGGGGACAACAGATAGGTGAGGGCCTGGTCGGTGGCGGTCATGGCATTCCTTTGCTTCGGTAGTGGGGGCTGCAGCTCAGGCGCAGCAGGAGAGCTTGGAGACGTCGGTGTTGAAGGCCTTGGCGGCGATCCTGATGCCCTCGGCCATCGTCAGGTAGGGGCTCCAGGCGGCGGCGACCTGCGCGGTGGTCATGCCCGCTTCGAGGATGTAGACGCCGGCGGCGGCGATCTCCCCGGCGTCCTTGGCCACCGCGGAGAGGCCCAGGATCCGTCCGGTGTCGCGGTCCGCGACAACCTTGATGAAGCCGCGGGTGTCGCGGTTGACCACGGCTCGCGGCACGTACTCCAGGGGGAGGACCCGGCACTCGCAGCTGATCCCGGCGGCGACAGCTTCCTTTTCCGTCATCCCGACCGCCCCGATGGCGGGACTGGTGAAGGTGACCCGGGGCAGGTGCCGGTAGTCGACCTCGGCCAGGGTATCGGTGAACGCATTGTCCACGGCTAGGGCGCCGTGGGCCGCTGCGACGTAAACGAACTCCCGATGGCCGGTCGCGTCCCCGGCGGCCCAAACCCGCGGGTTGGACGTGGCCAGGCGGGAATCGACCACGATCTCGCCGGATGCGCCGGTCTTCACCCCGACGGCGTCAAGGTCCAGTCCCTCGGTCACCGGGCGGCGGCCCAGTGCCACGAGGATGTGGGAAGCGCGGAACACCTCCTCGCCCCCGGCCACGTTTGCCGTCACCGAGACCCCGTCCGGGCCGGAGGCCACGGAGTCGGCCATGGCCCGCCGGACCACCCGGATCCCCTCGTCGGCGAACACCCCCGCCAACGCCTTGGATGCCTCCGGTTCCTCCTGCGAGGCCAACCGGGAACGGACCAGCATGGTCACCCGGGAGCCAAGCCGGGAGAAAAGCTGTGCCATCTCCAGGGCAACATAGCCTCCGCCCAGGATCAGCATTGATTCGGGCACCTCGTCCAGTTCCATCGCCGTCGTCGAGGTCAGGTACCCGGCCTCGGCCAGTCCGGGAACGGGGGGCACGTAGGGTGCGGAGCCAGTGGCCACGAGGTAGTGCCCGGCCTCGATCGTTCTCACTGCACCATCCGGGGAGATCACCCGGAGCAGCGGTGCGTCCTGGGTTCCGGTGAACGACGCGTCCCCCGAGATCATCGTCCACCCGTAGTCCGCGGCCAGATCGACGTACTTCTCCGTGCGCATGCTTTCAACCAGCGCGGCCTTGCCCTGAATCAGGGCCGGCATGTCCACCGGGCCCGCCGAGGCCGCCACCCCAGGGAAGCGGGCCGAATCCAACGCCACGTGGCGGGCCTCCGCGGCAGCCAGGAGCGCCTTCGACGGGACGCAGCCCGTGTTCACGCATGTCCCGCCCACGGTGCCGCGCTCCACCATCACGACGCGCTTGCCCAGCCCGGTGGCCCGGATCGCGGCCGCAAACGCTCCGCCGCCGGAACCAATAATCGCCAGATCGAACTTTTCGTTTGTCATTCCAGATGTCTCTTCCCTGTGGTTCAAAAGTTCCTATGGAACCATTGTGAACCTTCCAGTACAATGGAAGGTCAAGTGTGGTGGCCATTGGAAGGGGAATCGGCGAACATGAGGATCGGACAGCTTGCGGAAGCAACCGGAACCACGACCAAGACCCTGCGGTTCTACGAGGAGTCGGGGCTGCTCCCTCCGGCCGAGCGATTGGCCTCCGGCTATCGGGACTACGCCGAGGATGCCGTGGGTCGGGTCGGGTTCATCCACCGGGGCCAGGCCGCCGGGCTGACCCTCGCCCAGATCCGCCAGATCCTCGACATCCGCGACGGCGGCCAGGCGCCCTGCGAGCACGTGCGCGACCTGCTTGACGTGCGCCTCGCTGAGATCGAGCAGCAGATCGCGCAGCTCTCCGTGCTGCGCGACACTATCGCGGACCTCAGACAGGACGCCGCACACCCGGACCCTGAAACGTGCAGCACCGATCAAGTGTGTAGGTACTTGTAATCCAATTGGGCACACCTCCTGGACCGCCAAAAGGGTGCTGTTGCAAAGTTCGGGCGACAGGAAGACCTGCGTGAAATAATCACAGCCATGGGCATCTTCTCCGGTCGTCATTTCCCCCGTGAAATCATCCTGTGGGCGGTCCGGTGGTACTGCCGCTACGGGCTCAGCTACCGCGATCTGGAAGAAATGATGACCGAACGCGGCGTACCGGTCGATCACAGCACCATCTACCGCTGGGTCCAGAAATATGCTCCTGAGCTGGACAAGCAGACCCGGTGGTACCGACAAGTCCCGGATTGGCAGGCCCGGTCCTGGCGGGTGGACGAGACCTATATCCGGGTCGGGGAAAGTGGTGCTACCTCTATCGGGCCATCACCGCGGGTGGGCATACCCTGGATTTTTACCTGTCCCCAAAGCGTAATGTCGCCGCAGCGAAGCGTTTCCTGGCCAAGACCCTGAGGTCGAACACGATAACCGGGTTCCCGCGGGTGATCAACACCGATAAAGCACCCTCCCTGGCCAGGGCAATCGCCGAGTTGAAGTCAGAGGGAATCTGCCCGCAGACCGTGGAACACCGGCAGGTGAAATACCTCAATAACGTAATTGAAGGAGATCATGGGCGGCTGAAACGGATCCTCGGACCGAAGGGGGGCGTTCAAAAACCGGACCTCGGCGTACCGGACGTTGAAAGGGATGGAAGCGATGCACTCATTACGGAAAGGCCAGGGCGCGATGTTTGCCTACGAGCAACCGAACCCGGATGCGGTGATCGTCAGCCGGGTGTTCGAGGCTGCCTGAGAACGCCGACCCGCAGCGAGCATCAGAGGATGAAGACTGGGTCGTCACGGCTCTCCGCCTGAAGTTTGCAACAGCACCAAGGCGCCGTTCGGACGTCGTAGGGGAATAGCGGTGGTGCAGCTCTAGGTGCACTGACATTTCACGGTGCATTTCACACGCCGCTTTGTTGCACATCACCCGTGCTGTTTTACAGTGCAGTGCAGCGGTGCTTTTACTGGCGTTTCTGCTGCGCAATTCACTGCACTGCGTAGTGTCTACGACATTTCATTAACACGTAGGTTGCACTGTGTATTGGGCACCCATTTCATCGACACGTTTACTGCGCAATCAAATGCCCTGTCACTTTAATGACATGTGAATTGGGCAGTGAAGTGGTTTGTCATCCTATTGACACCTTTACTGCGCAACAGAATGACACCGTCATTCTGCCGGCCCTTCTGCGGGCGTCTCTTCTGCGCAGCACACGCGCCGTTGCCCCCGCCGACGTGCTGCGCACTCTCTCCGCCACTTAACAGGCCAATCTGCTGCGCAGCGTAGTGACACTCCGCTCAGCGTGGCCGAGATTTCTTCGATTTTCGCCGAATCTCAGCGGTTTTCATTCCGCCGATGACCTACGAGGCCGACGGCACCCTGTACGGCTCGCAGAAGGCCATACAGGGCAGGGGAGAGCAGCGCTACAACTCCATACCGCCATCACGATCACGCTGCTGTTGCTGCTGGCGGCGCTGTTTGATGCGCTCCTGGGCACGGCGGCGCGCTGCAGCGCTTTCCCGCTGAGTACGGTCGATGACCGTCTCGCGATACCGCTGCTTCATCTCCGGGTCACGATCAAGTTCGATCTGCAAGAAATCCTGATCTACGTTGGAAATATCCTGCAGGGACTCGACAGCCTCCTCAATGATGATTTTTGCTTCCTCTTCTGCAGCTGCGCGGCGCGCTTCGAGACTTTCGGTGAATGCACGTTTCTCCACGTCAAAGGCTTCACGCTCACTGTCCAGGGCTGCGCGATCACGAGCCACCTGCTCGGCCTCACTGCGTGCTGCATCGCGGATGTCTGTAGCGTCGCTCCGCGCTTCGCTACGTGTGTTTTCAGCGTCCCGCGTGGCCTCACTGCGGATCGTTTCTGCCTCACGCTCCGCCTCATCTCGTGCTTCGCTGCGGATCGTCTCGGCGTCGCGCTCGGCCTGCTTACGGGCCTCGTCGGCCTTGTGAGTGATCGACTCTGCTTCGCTACGGGCTGCGGCTGTAATCTCGCTCGCCTTGGACCGCGCAGTCTCTTCGGCCCGGTCGAACAGCTCGTCTGCTTGCGCTTCGGCAAGGCCCAGGGTCTGCTCGGCTTCTTGCTCGGCCCTCTCGCGTGCGTCACTGCGGATCTGTTCAGCTTCTTGCTCGGCCTTCTCGCGTGCTTCCTTGAGCACACGCTCGGCAACAGCGCGGGCCTGTTCTTCGGCGTGCTGCAGCACACCTTGCGCTTTTTCGTTGGCAGCTTTCGCCTCTTCAAGTTCTGTTGCTGCTTGCTCGCGGTCACGATCAATCGCGTCCATATCGCGCTGCACGGAACGCTTCTTGGCTTCGACATCATCCTCGCGGTTCGCGAGATCCCGCTCCCGGTCTTGCTGCTCGGTGTAGCGGTCGAGGTTGAGCGACTCGTCGTGTCGTTCGGAGACTTCTAGCTCTACCGGGTAACCGAGCGCGTGCATGTGCTCCCGGAGTCCGCGTTGCGCGTCGATGAACTTTTGATTACCCGAGATCTGCTTGCCCTTCTTCGGGCCAGATGTGTACCGCACGGAGGTGTCAGTGTTGTACGCGATGCCGGGGCGGCAGCGAAGCTTGTCGGGATCTTCGGGCTTCGGTGAGAACGTGTCAGCCTGGAACTGGATGTGTGGTGTTGATTCATCGAAGTTCATGTCGCCTCCGGCGACTGCGTCGATGCCACCGGGGATGAAATTCTCGGCGAGCCAGCGCATTGACTCTTCGAGATACTGCTTCGCTTCCTCGTAGTCGCGGGCGACGAGTCGCGGCCGTTTCACTTCGCGACCGTCTACCTCACTGGTGTAGTAGTCGGGGATCTCTCTACACATCGACTTCGGCAGATGCACGACGAACAATGACGTTTCAAAACTGTTCTTCTGCACGCGCACGCCGTCCATCCGGGCGTCTTGGTACGCCAAGACTTCCTCGACGGACGCAGCGCGTCGGAACGTTCCGTTGCCGTCGTTGACGAACGGAACGTTCAAATGTGCATCGGCCACCACGATGTTTGAGTTCATCGCGGCCTGATGCGCGAGATCCTGCGGATCTAATTCTCGCATCGCCTCCTTGAGGAGTCGCTTGCGATCTCCACGTGTGTCTCCGCCGCAGTTGTCGCGGCGGAGATGGCGCAGATTGAACGCTGCGCGTCCCTTCTGCGCTGTAGATGTCTTCGACATATCTGCGTACCTCCTGTAGATGTTGGCGCGCACTCGGAGCCTCTGTCTTCGACCCCTCCAAGTGCGCGCCAACATGGCGAACTTCAATTTCCTGGGTCCCCTAAGAATCGTTCGGGTCCCTTGCGTTGCCGTCCCAAACGATTCTACCCCAGAAAATTGAAGTTCTTTAGCCCCCTAAAGACCTCAGTCTAGCCACCTCGCAAGCTCGGATAACTGAGGTCTCACGGGGGCGCCTGCAGCGGGCATTCTGCTCGCGTGAAAACCCTCCCTATTCGGTCGGCTTTCTCCGCTTCGCCTTGTGTGAAAACGCTACGTGACCTGCGAAGATGCGCTGTGGCGATCTCCTTGGTCCCGTAGCAGGGCAGTGCCTGCGCAGCGCTTTTCGCGCTGCTTGGCATAGCCTTCCGCCCTCATAACCCGTGCAATATCCATTGCACAGGTATAACACCGGCGCTTACATGACACGCTTTTCGCGGCCATTTTGAGACGCCGGTATGTAAGCGGTGCATTTTCCCTGCTCACGCTGTGAAAATGGGACTTTTCAAAAAAGTCCCGGCGTCGCACCCCCTTATACTTGGTTTTCACCTTTCGGCTCAAACCGGCCCGGCGTCGCTATAGAAGCGATGTGTTTACGCACTGTGACCAGCGATAACACCGCTTCTATACCGATGTACCGGCGTCGCAACCCCTTATACTGGTTTTCACTTTTCGGCAGTGAAAAACGGCTGCGGCACATGAAAACTGTCATCGCCGCTGCTCAGACGGTAAAAAATCGGTTACGAACCGGTTGCCACCGGCAGCAGCCGGATGAAAAACATAATTCACGGAATATCTTCTTAAGGCCGTGTACAGAGCCGTCGCTGCAGCCCTGCAGCACGTCCACGGCAGTGGCTCTGGGCATGACAAAACCCCGTCACGAGGACGGGGCTTCGATGGGGCAGTGACCGCTACAGCGGTACAGTTTTCGCGCTCAGACTGTACGGCGACACGGGGTTCGGCCGTACAGTCTCGCGCCTAATTCTGTACAGTCTCGCCGGAGTTATCCGGCTCGCTGGGTGCTCCACTGTGGGTATCAGACGGCTCATTACCGTCAGGCTCGGAGGGCTTGTCAGGCTTGTCGTCGCCTGCTGTAGACGGCTCATCGCCGTCGAGGTTCACCTCAAACTCTTTGGCGTACTCACGCATCTGCGCGGCACGCTCCTTGGCTGCCTTGTGTGCACGCCGCAGCCGGTTCAGTTCTTCCTTGATGCGCTGCTCTTCGCGCAGCGCGGCGTCGTAGTCGTCTCGAAACGACATTTGATCTTCTCCTTAGTCGGGGTTCATCTATATGGCTGAGTCACCCACACGCGGAGGACCACGCGTGGGCAGCAGTGTGCTCACGAGGATCAGTCCTTACAGCCCGCCCAGGACTCCGCAGGACCTGCGAAGTCGGACAAGACGGGTACTTCAACGCCGTCCTTGCCGGGCAGCGCCACGGCGTTGAAGGCATCCATAACGGTCTGCTTAATCTCCTCTGCACGGTCGCGTGGGACAGAGAGCACAATCTCGTCGTGGACGAAGATACGGATCATTTCCAACACCTCCTGGGGGAGGTTCAGCACACCCTCCAGGAACACGTCACGTGCCGTGCCTTGCCCGTAGGCCGCAGGGGCCTGTGTGTACGCAGAGGCGCGGCTAACCGCCACGCGGCGACCGAAGCCTGTGGCAACCCAACCGAGAGCCTCAGCGTGCTTGCGTAGATGTTTTTTGAAGTGTTCGAGTACCGGAAACTCGAAGTGCAGACGGTCAAGCTGCCCCTTTGCCTCGACCTCGGAGATGCCAGCATAAGCTGCAAAACCTCGTGCACCCATGCCGTAGTTCGTAGCGTGGGCGAGCTGCTTCGCGTCAGGCCTGCGCGCCGCGTCACCGAAGACTCTGATTGCCATCTCCGTGTGGGCGTCGCGGCCCAGCGCAAACAGCTCAGCGTAGGTGGGGTCTCCGCTGCCCGCTGCAAGGCAACGGGCGTCGATCTGGGAGAGATCCACGGAGATCAGTTCCTGGTCAGAGCTGTCCGGCAGAATCATTTCGCGCTGGCGGATGAGCCGCTCCTCACGCTTACCGAAAACCGCTAGTGCCGGTTTCGTGGTACTGAGCCGACCCGTGACTTGGTCTGCCTGGATACTCGGATACACCCTATCTCCGTGCAGGTTCTCCTTGACCGTCGAGGCGGGCGTCGAGGACTTCAGCAGTTTTTCCATCTTCCCGGCCAGCGTGACGATCTCTGGCACGTCAGTGTGCTGCTCTGCAAGCCCGTTGAACGCCTCGGAGCTGGTACTGACCACGCCCTTAGCTGTGAGGGGTAATGCAGCGCCAAACTGTTCCAAGTACTCGGTGAAGGCCTGCTTGCCTTCCTTGGTCGCCCAGGGAGCCTTACCCTTGTCGGGGATGCCAACGTTATCCACTAGCCAACCACGGATCTCAGACTTGACGGCTGCTTCTTCTGCCAAAAACTCTTCGACCTTGGCGAGGTTTACGCGCACACCGCGCGACTCCACAACGCTCAGCGCGTGCATTTTTTCGTGCTCACGCTGCAGATACTCTGCGCTCACGGCCTCCAAGGCAGCAGGCAGCATTTTCTCGTAGACAGCGGACGTTGAGCGCACGTCTTGCAGCGCATATTCAACGTACTCAGTGTTGTCCACCGGGATCTTGTCAAAACCACCGAACTGCTCCTCCAGGGCCTCAAGAGCCGTCTTACCGTCGTCCAGCAGTTTGCCGTCAACACCACATCGTTTGGCTACAGCGTCGAGCTTGTACTCAAGCTTGGCGCCACCTGCAGCCAGGCGGGACAGGATCAGCGTGTCATGTACTTTGCCGGCCTCGATGAGCGCCTTGTCGTCAAGGCTGTAGAGCCGTCGCAGCGCAGCCAGATCGAACTGCACGATGTTGTGGCCAACGATGGTGTCTGCACGCTCTAGCAGCGGAATTAACTCACCAGCAATGTCGGTCGTGGTCACAGGCTCGGCACCGTTGATTGAGTAAGCGGCAAGACGCACGAAGCCAGGATCATCCGTGACATGGACATCGTCTGCGTCACCAGTTTCGAGATCGAACACGACGGTCGTACCGTCGGTAGGTGCTGTTGGCCCATCTACTGGCAGGGGTGTTGGTTCTGGTGCTGAGGGACCATCCACTGTTTCTACAGGTGAAGGCGTTGGCGCTGGCGGGGGAGTGCCACCACCGCTGCCGGGACCTCCGCTGTCAGGACCACCGTCATCGGGGCCAAGCCCATCATCCCCACGTGTCTCGACAACGTACTGTTTCGCACGTTTCGCCAGCCCGGCTGGACGGATAACACAGCCATTCAACCAACGGTCTTGAAGACGAGTGAGATGCTGCCCAATCTTCCACGCGTTTACATCGTCCATTTTGAACAAGCCTGCAGGCAAAGGCACATCGCCTGTCACCTGGTTCAAACCGGCCACCACAGCACTTGCAGTGAAGGGGCCGGAGAAGGTCTCAGCAAGCCATTCCAAGAAGAAGGAGTCGCTGAGATCGGCCGGGTTGTTGCCAATGCGCTGCTCAATCACACCGATCTCCGCGCCCGGAAGACCAACAGCCTCAAGAATCCCTCCAACGGTGTCCCACCAGGTCTCGAAGGAGCCGAAAGGATCAGTCTCCGTGGAAGGGCGCGGGCTGCCCTGCTGCACCCAGTATGTGACAAGTGTGAGTGCAGCCTTCAGCAGCTCCGCGCGATTCTCACGCACGTAACGGCGGAGATCGTGGTGGCGGAACCCGCTACGCAGCTCGGGCCTTTCGTCCTCGACGGACATTTCGATACGCACCTCGCGGCGGGCGAGATCGCCGAAGATAGGTACGTTGTTTCCGAGCGCCACCACTGTGGTGGAGTTCGCGTACGTACCAACCGTGCTTTCACCGAGAATGCGGCCCTCGTAGGACGCCGTTGTGACCAAGGAGGTCAGAGCAGACGAGCTGATACCCTCACTGCACTCATCCAGGTGCAACGCGGTCTGTCCTCCACGCAGGGCGGACAGGATCAGTTTGTGAACCTCATCGTCATCCTTTGGAAGCTTTTGCATCGAAGCAGACTCACCAGAGCCAATGATGGAAGTGACGTCCACTAACAGGTTCTTACCCGCGCCGCGAACGTTTGCGGTCACTGTGAACATGGGCGCAATACCGTACATCGGGCGCGTGAGACGTGTGAGTAGCAGCGCCAGCGCACGGAGGTAATCGTGCTTGGTTTTAAATCTGAAGTCGCAAAACACGTCATCAAGCAACTCAAGAGCATGCTGGACATCATTTAAGCTGGGGTTTTCCGGCACAGCCAGCCCGCGAATATCCTCGGAGAGCGCAACGAGAAGACCTGTTTCCGAATCGAAGCCTTCCGCGCACACAATACGACCGCCAGGTGCGACAACGGGAGAGGTGACCACACCCTTAATCTCCGGCAAAGGTGCCACGTAACGAGGCACAAGCATCGCGCGTGACTCGGCGGCGGTGAGCGCACGCACACGTGTCGAGGTCTTTGTCATGTGCGTGACGTCAATGGCATGCGCGGCCAGGACCGTAAATGAATCGGGGGAGACAGCATAAAGCGTCGTGCCATCCGTGCCGAGTTCCACGGCAGTGTCACCCTGGCGGAAGAGCAGGGAACCACCATAGGCGGCATGTACCGCGCCTGAAACTGAGAGCCACAGGGACACAGGATCGACATCATCCGAAATTGCCGGGCGACCCGTCGTTGCGCCTGCAGCCGGTGCTGCCGAAGGAGTGTTCTTGGGCATCTTCGTCGCGGGTTTGTCCTTGGCAGCATCAAAGAAGGAGCGCAGCGCCTGGGGGCGCTGGACCTCAGGAAGATTACCTAGTACATCATCGATGCCAGCTTTCTTGCCCCCAGGAACACGGACAAAACGCACGCGAGCAGAGCCCCACTGCTCAAGATGCTCACCTAGCTTGCGTGCGCCGTCGTAGACAGCCCTGTTGGTCGCAGCATCCGCATCGGGGACGACGTACACAACGTGCCCCATGACCTGCGAGAAGGCGATGCTGGGGCCATTGTCTCCGCCCATCCAACCGGTGATACCAGTGATGCCGAAGACGGCAGTGGTCTCGTCAGTGACAGATCTAACGGCAAGAGCCTGCTTGGTACCCTCTACGATCACAACGCGCTCGGTGGCATCCGTGATTGCGCGATGTTCAATAAAAGAAGGCACGATTGCGCCAGAGCGATGAGAGGGTGCCACGTATTTAGCCATAGACCCGTCAGAAAAAGTGATCGGTGTAGCGGGTTTGACCTGCCAGGTCTCGCCAACACCGGCTTCTTCCATTGGGAAAACCAAAGCCGGGAGAGCGCCCGCGTGTGAACCAATCCACTGAAGCGGCTCGGGCAGCGCCTCAACATTACGGGCGGAGTAGACACCACTGCTATCGATGACCTCATCCGAAATGCCAGAACGGCGCAGCTCAGCGAGGTGCTCATCAGTGAGTTTCGGAGTCACGGTATGGACAGGAGAGGATTTTGTATCTTCCTGTTGACCATCTGATACCACAGTGGTATCATCGCAAGCAGAAACACTGACTGCCTGGCCGTTGTCATTGTTTTGGCCCCCGGTAGCTACGGGGGTCTTTTTCTTTGCCTCCATGGTTACGCTGCACCTCCGAGAACAGTCACGAGCTGCTGACGCTGCTCATCGCTGAGCTTCGGCGCAGCATCCACGACAGCATCGACGAAGTTGTCAAACATGTGCGGCGACGGCACACGCGCAGCATCGAGATAGAGGTCCAGGTCTTCCTGGCTGATGCGGTACGCAGAACCGAAACGGTGGACCGGGAGGCGGCCTTCTTTAATGGCCTTACGCAGTAGAGACTCAGAACCGAGACCAAGTTCGTTGAGTTCTTGCAGAGAATAGAAGCGACGTTCAATAGTCGGGGTAGCGGTGTCTTGTGCAGACATAGTAAAACGCTCCTGGGCAGATCAAACTGTCCCGGAGCGGGGTGCTTTTCCGGCTAATATCTGGGCGGCCTGAAGCGCCGTGCTCAACTCGCTAGGATGTGGTCAACATCCCATTGCTTTACCAGAGTGCTAGCTCTGTACCCAGCCGCTTTTGAGGCCGGTAATGCCGTTACCAGCCGGTCAATTTCGTTGGAGGGGCCGCGCTTATCTCGGCCGGTTGCTACACCTTTATCAATTATCCTCGGGGTTATCCCTCGCATGTGGCTAGCAAGACCAGAAAGTATAGAAACCCACCACGTGCAATCTGCTGTACATCTTACAGCAGTAACGCGGCCTGCACAATACCTTTTGTAACTAACAATTCACAGTGCGGTGCAACACGGCACTGCGGTCTGTGCGCGGTAAACATGTAAGGCGCACCAACGCACACCCGTGTCACACTAGGGCTGTGCAGCCTGTGCGGCAAACATACGGTGTACGGGGGGTGAGTTTGGTGAGTTTGTTTTGGACCTTCTTAATCAAAACACGATTTTTTTAAATATGTTTGCATGAGAACGTATTTAAAAAAATACGTTTTCCGTTGCGTAAGGGGAAACTAAACTCACCAAACTCACCCCGAAACTCGCGCGATATCCGCACGCAGCGGTGCTTGACCACTTACCTCGCAAGCATTCTGCTTCCGCCATATGTTTGCCGCGCACAGTAGTTATCGCTGCCGTACGGTAACTGTGTTGGATAGATAGTACCCACAACCCATGTTCGTTTAAGTCAGAATTGTTGCGCACCCTAGTGGTGGCGTTGGCGGCCACGCACAGCCCGGAGGAACTCAGTTTAGTGCTGGTGGATTTTAAAGGAGGGGCTACTTTCCTGGGATTAGACAGGCTCCCGCATACCTCGGCGGTCATCACGAATCTTGAACAAGAATCCGTGCTGGTCGAAAGAATGTAGGATGCCATCGCGGGGGAGATGAATCGCAGGCAGGAGGTTCTCCGCGCCGCCGGAAACTTCGCTAACGTGCACGATTATGAGGCGGCGAGGGAGGCCGGGAGAACAGATCTAGAACCCATGCCCGCATTGCTCGTGGTGGTCGATGAGTTTTCTGAATTGCTGGGCCAGCATCCTGA
Source organism: Corynebacterium oculi (assembly GCF_001412105.1). Classification (GTDB taxonomy): domain Bacteria; phylum Actinomycetota; class Actinomycetes; order Mycobacteriales; family Mycobacteriaceae; genus Corynebacterium; species Corynebacterium oculi. The sequence continues at coordinate 239,942 of NZ_LKST01000002.1, read as the reverse complement.
TTTTGCAGATCTCTTTGTGGCCGTGGGTAGGTTGGGGAGATCCCTCCACGTGCACTTGCTTTTAGCCAGTCAACGCCTAGAGGAAGGGCGGTTAAGAGGACTGGATTCCCACCTTTCCTATCGTATTGGTCTACGTACCTTCTCTGCGGCGGAATCGCGCCAAGTTCTCGGGGTTCCTGATGCGCATGAATTACCCGCAGTGCCGGGAATGGGCTTTCTCAAGGCGGGAGCCGAGGACGTTGTGGGTTTCCGTGCGGCCTATGTTTCTGGGCGGTGGCGGCACAGCAAAGAGGCGAATGACTCTCTGGATCACGTGCGGTGGTATCGCCGCTGGGAAGACGTGAAAAAGAGGCAGCCACGGTGGTGGAGGAGGATTCTCGCACGGTGCTGGAAGCCGTGGCGGAGAGCGCTTGCTTAGCCGCACAGCAGCGCGGTCAGAAGGCTCGTGCCTTGTGGTTGCCTCCCCTGCCGGAGATGGTGGAACTGGCCGGTGTGGTGGAGCCGATGGGAAGCCTCAAGGCAGCCGTGGGCATTATTGATCGTCCGTATTACCAGCGCCAAGACCCATTTGTATTGGACTTCAACGTGGGCGGCGGGCACGTGGCCCTATGCGGCGGGCCACGCTCCGGGAAATCTACGGCGCTGCGCAGCATCGTGGCATCCCTGGCTGCCACTCACACCACCGAAGAGGTGCAATTTTACGTGGTAGATATGGGTGGGGATAGCCAAGAAATATTGTCGAGGCTCCCTCACGTAGTGGGTGTGGCTCAGAAAAAGGATCTGGGGCGAGTGCACCGCGTTTTTGACGAGGTTACCGCCTTGGTGGAGGCCGGATTGCCCCACGACGGCCGACATACCTTTTTCATCATCGATGGGTGGCACGCCTTGGCAACGAATTGTGAGGACGAGGTAGAGCGAGTCACCCGGATTGTGGCTGATGGAGCTGCGGCGGGAGTGCACGTAATAATTTCCACGCAACGATGGGCGATACTGCGACCGGTGATCCGCGATCTCATAGATTACCGCTTGGAATTACAACTGGGCGAGGCGATGGACTCTCTCATTGATAGGAAGGCACAGCAGAAAATCCCGGCGCTCCCGGGGCGGGGGATCACCCCCGAGGGGGAATCCATGCTGTGGTGCCTATGCTCCGCACAGGATATAGCGCACATCACTACTATTTCCGCCGATCAACCCCCGGTGTCCGAGTTAAAGGTACTTCCCGATTTTCTTCCTTACACAGATCTGCGTTACGCAGAGGGAGAGATCGTGGTGGGAATTGGTGGGATTCACATGGCTTCGGTGCGGTGGGATAGCGATCATTTGTTATGCATAGGCGCGCATGGCGCCGGAAAATCTACCGCGCTCCGCACGGTGCTGGCGGGTATCACTCAGCGCTCTCCCCGGCAGGCCAGGGTAGTGTTGGTGGATCATCGTCGTGCACATCTTGGCGCGGTGCCGGAACAGGCGCTCGCGGCCTACAGCGCCTCCTCTTTAGCCACGGCGGAGGCTTTACGTAATACCGCGATCACTCTGAAAGAGCGAATACCGGGCCCGGAGGTAAGCGCTGAGCAATTACGGAACCGGAGTTGGTGGGAAGGGCCTGAGATCTATGTGGTGATAGATGACGCGGATCTGGTGGATCCCGCCGCGCTAGCCGAGATCGTTCCTTTCATTCCCCACGCGCGTGACGTGGGATTGCATGTGGTGGTGGCGCATAAATCTGGCGGCATAAACAGGGCGTTATATCAGCCCTTCCTGGCCGGGCTGCGCGATCAGATTCCCGCAGTGCTCCTCCTAGATGCGGATAAGGAGGAAGGCGCTATCTGCGGTATGAAGCCCATGGCACAGCCTCCTGGTCGGGGAAGATGGCTGGAACAGGGAACAGAACCAATCACCATTCAGGTGGCCAGCGTAGAGAAAGCAGTGGAGAGAGAAACCGTAGGCGGGAAATAAATAGTTAAGGGTGGGGGGCGAAAATGAGCAGGCTAGTCATCACAATTTTGGAAGAGGCCACCGCTTTCGAGGGAGCGGATACCGTGTACCGCTACGATCTGGTGCCGCCGGTGCTTGCGGAACCTTGGGCCTTAACCGCAGCCGTGGAACAGGCTCAGGCCGTAGTAGAGGGGGACGGGAGCCAGGCCGAGGTTCGGGTGGAAGTTGAACTCCCGCCGGAAGCGCCTGGATATAGCGCGGCGATGACCGCGGTGGCGGCGATACGTGACGCGCTGCGAGAAGCCGGTCTTGGTCAGCAGGGACAGGAAACAACAGATAATGATGATGGGTGTGCCGAGCAGACAGGGGTATATCCCGCGCGGATAGTGGGCCATGACGAAGAATCATTGCGGGGCATGACGAGTCCGGCTCGACCCGCACACCGGGGGAACTGGGGGACAGGGCAATGGTGGCGGCGATTCACGTGGATACACGTGGCGATGGTGGGGATCGTGGTGGCCGTCCTGGGGTTATCGTGGTGGGCGATGGGAGAAACCTCCTCCGTGGGAGTGGCGCCCAAGGCTCAACAGATCGTGGGGAGCGCTGTTCCTAGAGATAAGGAGGAAACGGCTTCTGCTACCGCGGAGCCAACGCCTGTACCGCCATCCCTGGTGGTGCACGAGATCGGACGCATTAGGGTGTCCACCCCCGTGGGATTCCGCGGAGAAATAGAGGGCGAGGATGTGGTTTTCCGGGGAGAGGATGAGGGCCTGCGGATCAGAATTGCTGCCGATCCGGTGCTTGGGGTGCCGGCGGAGGTGGTGATGGACGAGGTGCGGGAGACGGTGGAGCGCGATCCCACGCTGAGCGAAGCAAACTCGCCTGGCCTGCCACAGGGAGACAATCCGCACGAGGAGAAGGTGACGTATCGGGAGGAACCTGGTGATGGCTCGGTGGTGCAGTGGAGCACCTGGGTGGAGGCCGGACACCACATGAGTGTGGGGTGTCATACACGCGAAGCCTCCACTGTGGTTCAACGCGCTGCGTGCCGCGTGGCGGAGGAATCCGTGGGACTGCTATAGCTGACGCGGCTGCGTGGGTGGCGGCAACAAAATATTCCGAAGCGGGGAACCGGTGGGGGCGAGAAGTAGTCAAAGATAAGTGGAAGGTTCCACCGCGGTGGGACTTTCCGTTCTATCAGTAGTTGTTTTCCTTTGAGGAGGGGGAGAGATGTCAGGAATGTTGAGAACAGAAGCTGACGTCATGGTGGCTACCGCTGGCCGCGTGGATGATACCAACAGTCAAGTGCAGTCGGAACTCACTAGGCTGCAGGGCGTTGTGGATGGGGTGCGCGGTTCATGGGCCGGTAGCGCCCAGGTCAGCTTTGACAACCTCATGGAGAGGTGGAATGCCTCGGCGCGGGAATTGCGTCAGGCTCTGGCGTCGATCAGTGAGAATATCCGTTCTAACGCTCGCCATTTTGAGGACATGGAGGCCCAGAACGCCCAGGCGTTGAGCGCCGTGGGTGGAACGGGCCTTGCCCTGTAGCCGATAGGGCGTAACGAGAAAGATACAAGAAGGGGGTTTAACGATGGATCATATTAAGTATTCCTTTGGGGCCATTGAGGCTGCCGCCGGTGATATTCACGCCACCTTGGGCAGGATCAATGGTCTGTTGGGTGAACTCAAAGCGCTGCTGCAACCGATGGTGGCGGCGTGGGAGGGCGATTCTGCGGTGGCTTATCAGGCCGCGCAGGAAAAATGGGATCGTTCCGCGGAGGATCTCAATCAGATTCTTGAGACCATTTCGCGTATCGTCACCCAGGGTAATGATCGCATGTCGGATGTGAACCGTGCTGCGGCGGCCTCCTGGGGGTAGCGCGCTGCGGCGCTAAGAGATAATCACGGTGGTGGGGGTGCGTGTCATCGCAGGACAGGCACGGGCGCGGTGGGGTGGCGCCCCTATCACCGTGGTTTTTGTTTTACCGCCGCAGACGGCGTAAAGTAAAGCGCCTGTGTGCCACGCTGTTTTGGCTGATCCCGGGTCTCCACCGGCCGCCGTGATCGCCGTGGGGTGCACTTGTTGGCCGGCAGTCCTGTAGATAAGACCTCCAAGGAGTCACTTAAGTGTCTACTTATCACCCGAAGAGCGGTGACATCACCCGCAAGTGGTATGTCATCGACGCCACTGATGTGGTTCTGGGTCGTCTTGCCACCCACGCTGCAAACCTGCTGCGCGGTAAGGGTAAGCCCCAGTTCACCCCCAACGTTGATTGCGGCGATCACGTCATCATCATCAATGCTGACAAGGTTGCTGTGAGTTCCAACAAGCGCGAGCGCGAGATGCGTTACCGCCACTCGGGTTACCCCGGTGGCCTGAAGACCATGACCCTGGGCCGTGCGCTTGCCGATCACCCGGCACGCACCGTGGAGGAGTCCATCCGGGGCATGATGCCGCACAACAAGTTGTCCCGCGCTTCCATTAAGAAGCTGCATGTTTATGCTGGCGAGGAGCACCCGCACGCTGGCCAGAAGCCGGAGAACTACGAGATCAAGGTGGTGGCACAGTGACCGAGCCGAACAATAACATCGAGAACAACGTCGCAGACGCCGAGGATTTGGCTGCCGCTGCGGCTGCCACCGAGGAGTTCGCCAACACCATCGGTGACCACCTGGTTTCTGAGACCGAGGTGGACGTCGAGGTGGAGCAGGCTGGTGTCGAGGGCCCCATTCAGACCGTGGGTCGTCGTAAGCGTGCCATCGTGCGCGTGCGCCTGGTTCCGGGTTCCGGCGAGTTCGTGTGCAATGGTCGCACGCTGGAAGATTACTTCCCGAACAAGATTCACCAGCAGACCGTGAAGTCTCCGCTGGTGCTGCTGGATCGCGAAGGGCAGTTCGATATTCAGGCGAACCTGAAGGGCGGTGGCCCCACGGGCCAGGCCGGCGCGTTCCGTTTGGCTATCGCGCGTGCGCTCAACGCCTACGCTCCGGCCGATCGCGCGGCGCTGAAGAAGGCTGGCTTCCTCACCCGTGACGCTCGTGCCGTCGAGCGCAAGAAGGCTGGTCTGCACAAGGCACGTCGCGCCCCGCAGTACTCCAAGCGCTAATCTTTTGCTGCGCGCTTGCGCCGTCTCCGGTTTTCCGGGGGCGGCGTTTTGTCGTTGTGGGGCGTTGAAAGGGTGGGCGCGGCGGGGCAGGCATAATGGAGCGCATGACTCGACTTTTTGGTACCGATGGCGTGCGTGGCTTAGCAAACGAGGCTCTTACGGCCTCCTTGGCGTTGCGATTGGGGGCCGCGGCGGCGCAGGTGCTCACTGCTGAGAAGCAGTCCTCCAAACGTCGTCCGCTGGCCATCGTGGGCCGGGATCCCAGGGTCTCCGGCGAGATGCTGGCCGCGGCCTTGGCTGCGGGGATGGCGTCGAGAGGCGTCGATGTGCTGAGGGTGGGGGTGCTGCCTACCCCGGCTGTGGCTTTCCTGACCGATGATTATGGTGCGGATATGGGCGTGATGATCTCCGCCTCGCACAATCCCATGCCCGATAATGGAATCAAGTTCTTCTCTGCGGGGGGTCGTAAACTCCCGGACACCGTGGAAGATGAGATTGAGGCCGTGATGGCGCAATTGGAGGAGAAAGGGCCCACGGGGCATGGGGTGGGCCGCGTGATCGAGGAAGCCACAGATGCCCACGAGCGCTACCTGGCGCATCTTAAGGAGGCGGTCAAGGCGGATCTGAGGGGGCTGAAGGTGGTGGTGGATGCCGCTAACGGCGCGGCCTCAGCGATCGCCCCGGAGGCTTATCGGCGCGCCGGGGCCGAGGTCATCGCGATCCACAACGAGCCCAACGCCTATAACATCAACGATAACTGTGGTTCCACGCACATTGAGCAGACGCGGCGCGCGGTGCAGGAGCACGGTGTCGACCTGGGATTGGCGCACGATGGCGATGCGGATCGTTGCCTGGCGGTGGATGCGCAGGGGAGGGTCGTCGATGGAGATCAGATCATGGCGATCCTGGCGGTGGCGATGCGGGAGAACAATGAGTTAAAGAAGAACACTCTTGTGGCCACCGTGATGAGCAACCTGGGTTTGCGGTTGGCTATGGAGGAGCAGGGGATCACCGTGGTTCCCACCAAGGTGGGGGATCGTTATGTGCTCGAAGAGATTAATGCCTCGGGGTTTAGCCTCGGTGGGGAACAATCGGGGCACATCATTATTCCCGAATACGGAACTACCGGCGATGGCGTGTTGACCGGTCTGAGCCTCATGGCGCGCATGGCGGAGACGAATCAGCCGCTGTCCGATCTAGCTGCGGTGATGAGGGTTCTGCCCCAGGTGCTCATCAACGTCCCCGTTTCTAATAAGAGCGTGATCGCCCAGAACACACAGGTGGTGGCGGCCATAGAGGAAGCAGAAGCGGAGTTGGGCGAGACCGGACGTGTGTTGTTGCGTCCCTCTGGCACGGAGGAATTGTTCCGCGTGATGGTGGAAGCCGCAGAAGAAGAACAGGCTCGTAAGGTGGCGGGAAAGCTCGCCGCTGTGGTGGCGGCGGTGTAGATGAGTTAATTTTCCGGAATAGGGGAACCACCGGCGCGCTGATCTGAGTCAAAGAGGAAGAGCACGGTTTTGACTTAGATCAGCAAAAGGGTGATCAGCGTGGAGGATATCTCTATCGCACCGGAGGCCATCCGCACCATGGTCAGGCGGGGGATCGAGGAACTAGAGGAGCGAATAGGCACGTACCTTGCGGCTCCTCCTGACTTACCGACGCACGTCGTAGGGCAGGCGTTCCGCGAGCAGGGCATACGGCTTTCCGAGACGTATCGGCGCATGCACGCGGAGGAGATCACCAGAATGAGGCGGCTCTCCGCGATATTGCGTGGAGTTCTGCGAGACATTGATCGCGTGGAAGAAACGGATCAGGATCAGGCGCGTGAGATGAGGCGATGGGGATGACCAGCGCCCAGAAGTATGGCGATGCAGTGGCAGAACTCCGTGACGCTGCGAGAGGCCATTACGCAGGGCCCGCCGTGGCGGTGGCGGATGTAGAGCGGGCAGTGGATGGTATCGCTGGCCTGGATACTCAACAGATCACGCACCACATGAGCCGGGCCTTGGGTTCTACGGATACCGCCGGGCTGAGTAAAGGTTGGCTTGGTGGGCTGCTTCAGGTGCTCAAGCAAATTGCCTTTGGCCTCATTGGAGAGACCGTGGCGGAGGGAATACGCGGGTGGTGGAAGAATCGCGATGAGGCTGAACACCTCGGCACGCAAACCGGGCAGGCGGCGGAAGCGCTCAATGATATAGCTCGGACCTCCGAGACCGCCGTCATGGAGATCCTTTCGGCGCTATCGTAAAGCGTGGCGTTGCTGAGTTCTCATCTGCGTTGCCTCGACCCCCAAGCCGGCCCGGAGCACCAGGAGGCTTTTCGCTCCGCGCTGGGCTCCGCGGCCACGCTGGTGGACCAGGCGGCAGAATCCGTCACCCAACTATGCCAGGAGCGCGATCAGGCCATACGCGGGTGCATAGGCGAACTTGAACATCGGGCCGTGGCCGTGTGTGAAGGGGAGCAGCCACGAGTCCCCACGGAGCAGGAACCATCATGCGCGCCAGCGCAGATACCGCAAACAACGCCCTCGCGTGTCTCCGGCGGGGCAAGAGACTTAGGTGATTCCACTCCGGCGGCCGAGGCCGTGCCTCCCGAGCAGCCCTGTATCGAACCAGCCGCCGCATCCCCACCGGCACAGTCGCCTGCCGCGCCGGCACCGTCTGGGCCAACCACACAGGTTCCTCGTCCCGCTCACCTCCCCGAGGGCGTCGGGACGCCCGAAAGCATAACCACGCAAGCGGCATCAGCACCGTGTGTTGAGCCCTCCGCTGCGGCTCCTCTTCCTCCAGAGCCGCAAGGAGAACCGCCCGTCACGGCAGAACCCGCGCGGGTTTCCCCGGAGTGCCCGCCGCAGCAGTGCACGTCCCCGCAGGAAAGCAGAGGAGAGACACCACCTGCACCGGCGTCTCAGGTAGAAGCAAGCTGCGATGTTCCTTCTTCTTCTGGGCACCGGCCGCCCGGGGTAAGCCCGGTGGATTACTCGTCGGTGCACACCATTGCCGCGCAGGCGGCCACCGTGGGGGTCGAGGTGGTCAAACAAGGGCTGGGATTAGCGCAGCAGGTTACCACGGGCCTCATGGAAGCCGCCGATGTTTTCTTCCACGAGGCGGCAGCGGGTACAGGGGATATATGCGAGCAGTCTCCACCGGGGCCGCAACCCGACCCAGACATACCGGATAGGCAAGTGCCACAAACAGATAGGCCGACGAATCAGGCAGAGAACGGGGAGTGCGTGGTGCACGAGCCGGAGCGTTCCGATGCTCCACCGGAGGCATGTTCCCCACCGCCGGAGTGCCCTCCTCCACCGGAATGCCCGCCGCCCACCCCCGAGCGGAATCCTGAGCCGGTGCCGCCCGTGGTGAACGCCGACGATCTGGCTTCCGTGCCGGAGCCCGAACCCCCGGCGGAAAAGGTGGCGCACCTGAACGCGGTGAGCGGCTCCCCGGCTCCGGCGGCGGGAGAGACCCTCACCCCGAGTGGTGAGGGATTGGTGGAGGAGCGCTCTATGAATGAAGAACAACAAACGGCGGTGAGCACCCAGGAAATAACCGGAGATGAGGAAGGAACGCGGGTGGGGGAGCCAGAATCACAAAAACCATCGGAGGAATCGCAGTCGGGTGGAGCGAGGAAGGCGGGTGCGTGGTAAATGGAGTTTGAGGAGTTTGCGCGGCGCTTTCGGGAACGCGCCGCGAAGAGAATGCTGGAGTTCGAGGTGGCCTTGGAACAAAGCCGCCGGGACTTGGAAAGAAGTGACCGAGAAAGGAACATGAACGCTGCGCGAGGCGGGGTGCCGCGAGCGGAGCAGGCGGTTTCCACGCATGGTGAGGGGATACCCGGCGTGACTCCTGCCGTGCCACCGAGGGGACGGCATTCACAGGAGTGGCACGAGCCGGAGCGGCGCGCTACACGGGGGCCTGTGCGGGGAGTGCTGAAGAGAAATTGAGAAAAAGGGCGGAAAGAAGCCGTGCAGAGGAGAAACAGCAGGTGAGCCCCGGACGGTCTACAGGGGCAGGGAAACCTTGCGGTGGGCCTGAGCCTTGTCCGCGATCTCCTCATCGGTGAAAGCCAGCACCTTTTTCGCGGTGGCGTCCGGCTCGGAGAACCCGGAGTATTTCTTTTCCCCGGCTAGTTGGTGGAGCAAGAACCCCGTGATGAGCCCGCGGGCGGTTTCCTTGGCGGAGGTTTGAGGGCCGCTCGCCCCCACCAGGAGTTTGCGCACGGTGTCCTCGCTAAACCCGTGCTGGGTACCGTTTTCTAGCTCGCGGTAAGCCACGTTCCCCTTCCAGTGATGCGCCACCCGCGCGGGGTTGCCGGATTCCACGAGGCTGTCGCGCCCCGAGCCGAGGATCAGCCCGGGGGCTTTTACCGCGCGGGCGGCTTCCTCGGAGGAGGGGGAGGTCACGGCGGGGTAAGCGCAGGCCACGGCGCGCACTTTTTCCTCATTCGCGGAGGCGAGGATCGCGGCACCGGCGCCCATGCCGTGCCCTACTAGGCCGATCTTGCCGGGGGAAACGGTGACATTCCCGTGGCCCAGTTTCACTCCGGCGAGGATTTGCATGGCGGTATTAAGATCGGCGGCGAGGCTGCGGTGATCGGGGTGAAAGCCGGTTTGAGTATCTGGGGCGGCCACCGCGATGCCCCAGCTCGCCAGGTGGCGCAGGGTTACACGGTAGGCCTTAATCCCCGTTAACCAGTCGTGCCCGAAGGCCACGGCGGGGATGCCATTGCCCTCGGCGGGGGTGTACACCTTGCCGGGTAGCCCGGCATAAGCGAGGTCTCCCACTAATACGCGGTGCGGGCCGCGTTTGGAGAGCTTGGAAAGGTGCTTGTTCAGATTCTCAGACACGCCTACAGGATAGTAAATAGGGGTGGAGTGGGTGTGTTTCCCATGCAGATCAGCGGTCTCGGGTCTGACCGCGGCAAAGCCGGGGTGGGGTGACGTGCGCGGGAGGGGCGGCGTTGATAAGCGATCCCTGACCTGTGCAAAGGGGAGGTGATGGTGCCTGGTTGATCCGTACACTATCCTGGCGGCTATGTGTGGAATTGTAGGATACGTCGGTAACCGCCAGGGCCTGGGTGTGGCCCTCGATGCGCTGCGCCGCATGGAATATCGTGGTTATGATTCGGCGGGAATCGCCGTGGTGGATTCGGGGGCGGATCCGGGCGCGCTGAACTTTGCCAAGCGCGCCGGGAAGCTGGCTAATCTTGAGGACAAGATCGCGGAGATTGGGCAGTCCAGCATGGCGGGTACCACCGCGATTGGGCATACGCGCTGGGCCACGCACGGCCGCCCCACGGACGAGAATGCTCACCCGCACCTTTCTTATGATGGCAAGGTGGCCATTGTCCACAACGGGATTATTGAGAATTTTGCCCCGTTGCGTCAGGAAATTGAGGCGCGTGGGATCGAGTTGGCCTCGGAGACGGATTCGGAAACCGCCGCGCACCTCGTGGCCTTGGCCTATAACGAGGGCGATACCGCTGGCGATATTCGCGCCAGCGCGTTGAAGGTGTTGCGTCGCTTGGAGGGGGCCTTTACCCTGCTGGTTCTCCACGCGGATCACCCGGATCAGATTATTGCGGCGCGACGTTCCACCCCGCTGATCGTGGGCGTGGGCGAAGGGGAGATGTTCCTTGGCTCCGATGTCGCGGCCTTTATCGAGTACACCAAGAATGCGGTGGAGCTCAATCAGGATAACGTGGTGATTATCACCAAGGACGATTATGAGATCCTTAACTTTGATGGGTCGGCAGCCGAGGGCCGTCCTTTTACTATTGATTGGGATCTGGAGGCGGCGGAAAAGGGCGGCTTTAGTTCCTTCATGATGAAGGAGATTCACGAGCAGCCGGCCGCCGTGCGTGACACCCTGGCCGGGCATTTCCAGGACGGGCGGATTGTTCTGGACGAGCAGAACCTCTCCGATGAGGATCTGCGGGCCGTGGATCAGATCTTTGTGGTGGCCTGCGGTTCGGCCTATCATTCCGGGCTGTTGGCCAAGTACGCCATTGAGCACTGGGTGCGCATTCCCGTGCAGATCGAGGTGGCCAGCGAGTTCCGCTACCGCGACCCGGTCTTAGGCGCGCGCACGCTGGTGGTGGCGGTCTCCCAGTCCGGGGAGACGGCGGATACGTTGGAGGCGGTGCGCTACGCCAAGGCCCAGGGGGCCAAGGTGCTGGCGGTGTGTAACACCAATGGCTCGCAGATTCCCCGGGAGTCTGATGCCGTGCTGTACACGCATGCGGGCCCGGAGATCGGCGTGGCTTCCACCAAGGCCTTCCTGGCGCAGGTGGCGGCCAACTACATCGTGGGCCTGGCCTTGGCGCAGGCCAAGGGCACCAAGTACCCGGACGAGATCAAGGAGATCTGGGAGGCCCTGGAGTCCATTCCGGCCAAGGTGGAAACCCTGCTTCCCGCCGCGGAGCAGTGCCGCAGCATCGCGAGCACGCTGGGCGCCATTCCCACCATGCTTTTCCTCGGGCGTGGCGTGGGCTTCCCGGTGGCGCTGGAGGGCGCCCTGAAGCTCAAGGAATTGGCCTATATCCATGCGGAGGGTTTCCCCGCTGGCGAACTCAAGCACGGCCCGATTGCGCTCATCGAGGACGATCTTCCGGTGGTGGTCGTGGTGCCCAGCCCCCGTGGCGTGAAGCTGCTGCATTCCAAGGTGGTGTCCAATATCCAGGAGATTCGCGCTCGCGGTGCCAAGACCATCGTGATCGCGGAGGAGGGCGATACCGCGGTGGAGCCCTTTGCCAACTGGTTGATTCGCCTGCCGGAGGCCTCCACCCTCATGCAGCCGTTGCTGGCCACGGTGCCGTTGCAGTTCCTGGCGGCCTATATCGCCCAGGAATGCGGTAACGAGGACATTGATAAGCCGCGTAACCTCGCCAAGTCCGTGACCGTGGAATAAAGAGGGGCACCCGGGAGCGTCGCTAAGCAAGGCCCTATGTTTACCTTCGTGCGGGAGTGGCACAATGGGATCCCATGGACTTGCTCACCGCCCGCATTGATCTGGGGGCCATCGCGCATAACACCCGCGAGATTGCGCGGCGGGTGGCTCCCGCTCGGCTGATGGCCGTGGTGAAGGCCGATGCCTATAACCACGGTGCCGTGGAGGCGGCGCGCACGGCGGTGGCAAACGGGGCGCAGGAACTCGGTGTGGCCACCCTGGCGGAGGCTCTTTACCTGCGCGACCGGGGGATCACCGCCCCGATCACGGCGTGGCTGTGGTCGCCGGGGCAGGACATCAGCGAACCCCTGCGGCAGGGGGTGCGCCTGGCGGTGACCTCGCCGGAGCACGCGCGGGTGCTTATCGACGCCGCCCAGGCCCTCGCCGCGTGCCCGGATCGTCCAGGAACACCGCCGTATGAGGCCACGGTGAAGGTGGAAACGGGAATGCACCGCAGCGGCGTGGACCCGCAGGATTGGCGGGAGGTCTTTGGCCTGCTGGCCTCCTCCCCGCTGGTGCGGGTCACCGGGTTGATGAGCCACCTGGCCTGCGCCGATGAGCCGGAAAACCCGGCCACCGAGGAACAAGCCGCGCAGTTTCGCCGCGCTATCGCCTGCGCGCGGGAGTGCGGGTTGGAGGTGCCGGTGAATCATCTGTGCAATTCCCCGGGTGCGCTGACCCGCCCGGATCTTCATCATGAGATGGTGCGAGTGGGGGTGGCCTTGTATGGATTGGAGCCGATAGCCGGGCGGGAGCACGGCCTGATCCCGGCGATGACGTGGCTGGCTCGGGTGCTGCTGGTCAAGCCGATGCGTGTGGGCGAGGCCACCTCCTATGGGCTCACGTGGCGCGCGCCGAGCGATGGTTGGATGGCCGTGATTCCGGCGGGCTATGCCGATGGGCTTCCGCGCGCGGCGCAGGGGCATCTGGAGGTCACCGTGGGGGAACACCGCTATCCCCAGGTGGGGCGCGTGTGCATGGATCAGTGCCTGGTGTGGTTGGGGAATAACGCGCACGGGGTGACGCCCGGCGATGAGGCGGTGATCTTTGGTCGCGGGGGCATGAGCGCCACGGAGTTGGCGCGGCGCAGCGGCACGATCAACTACGAGGTGGTGTGCGCCCCGAGGGGGCGCACCCGCAGGGTCCACGTGGCGGAAGGAGCGTAGGCGATGAAAGAGGCTTTCCCCGATCGGGGATCGCGCAGGTGCGAGGACGCGGCGGAGACCCAGCGGCTCGGTGAACAGCTCGGGGCGGCGCTGGAGGCGGGGGACGTGGTGGTGCTTGATGGCCCGCTGGGCGCGGGCAAGACCACCCTGACCCAGGGGATCGCGCGGGGCATGGGGGTGCGGGGTAGGGTTACCTCCCCGACGTTCGTCATCGCGAGAGAACACCGCGATCCCCAGGGCGGTCCCACGCTCATTCACGTGGACGCCTACCGGCTGCTGGGGGAGGGCAGCGCGGCGGCCGATCCGGTGGGGGCATTGGACGCCCTGGATTTGGACTCCGAGCTGGAGGAGGCCGTGGTGGTAGCCGAGTGGGGCGGTGGTTTGGTGGAGCAGATCGCCGGGGAATACCTGTTTATCCACCTAGACCGCACCACGGCGGTGGTGGAGGACCCCGAGGCTGAGGCTAGGATCATATCGTGGAGCCGCCGGGGCGGGGCCTAGTATAAGAGGGGTATGAAAGCGCACCTGGTGCGCGTGGGCGGATGATATAGAGGATCACATCATGGTGGACGCGGCGGCAGGCGCAAACGCAAACGAGGATCGGCAGGCCGGTTATCCCACGGGGGCGGCCCCCTCGGCGGCGTGGGGGTGGTTGTTCGTCCTGGGCGGGGTCATCGGCATTGTGCTGTCCGGGATCATCATGGTGGAAAAGATGAAGCTGGCGGAGGATCCTTCCTACACCACCACCTGCGATCTCAGCACCGTGGTGTCCTGCGGGAACGTCATGCGCTCGGTGCAGGCGGCGGCCTTTGGCATCCCGAATCCGCTGATCGGCCTGGTGGGCTTTGGCATGGTGGCCCTCATCGGGGCGGCGGTGGCGGCCGGGGGGCGTTTTGCGGGGTGGTTCTGGTTTGGGGCTCAGGCGGGCATGACCTTTGCCCTGGTGTTTGTGCACTGGCTGTTCTTCCAGGCGGTGTACGTGATTAACGCCCTGTGCCCCTATTGCATGGGGGTGTGGGCGGTGACCATCGTGCTCTTTGTGTACGTCACGGCCTTTAACCTGCGCACGTATGGAGATTCTGGTCAGGGCGCGGGCTCGGCGGTGATTCGGGCGTGGGATCGCGGGAAGCTCCTCATCGCGGCGTTGTGGATCGTGGTGATCGGGGTGGCGATCGTGGTGGAGTTCTGGTCATATTTTTAGCCAGTAGGCTCAGGTGAGGGGGCAGATCAGCGGCGCGGTGCGGTTCTGTGAAAAAGAGCGCACGCGGGGGTAAATAATGGGGTTATCCCATTGACCCGCTAGGCAAGGCGGGGCTAACTTTTGGGGTGGAGAGGGAATATCGTTTCCCCTCGTGACATGTGCCTTGAAAGGGCGGATGGGTTCGTGTTTCTTGCCAATTTTCTGATTGCCCTGCGCGAGGGGGTAGAGGCCTCCCTCATCGTGGGAATCCTGGTGGCGAGCCTGGTGAAGATGAATCGCCGGGATATGCTGCCGCGCTTGTGGCTGGGGGTGTCCCTGGCGGCCGCGCTCCCCTTAGTGGTGGGGGCGGTGATGACGTGGGGGCCCTACACGCTGACGTTCCAGGCTCAGGAGATCCTGGGCGGGACGCTTTCCCTGGTGGCCGCCGCCATGATTACCTGGATGATCCTGTGGATGTCCCAGCACGCGGGCCAGCTCAGCGCGGATCTTCGTGCGCAGACTGCCGCGGCCTTGGAGAACTCCTCGGCCTGGGGGATCGTATGGTTGGCCGCCCTCAGCGTGGGGCGCGAGGGCCTAGAGACCGCAGTCTTTGTGTGGGCCACGGTGCGTGCCACGGCCGACGGCGGGCTGTGGCAGCCCACCCTGGGTGTGGTCTCTGGGCTTGCGGTGGCGGCGGCGATCGGTTGGCTGGTGTACCGGGGTACCGCGCGGATCAATCTGGGAAAGTTCTTCACGTTCACCGGTTACCTCCTCATCGTGGTGGCCGCCGGAATCGTGGCCTATGGCCTGGGTGATCTTCAGGAGGCGGGGGTGATTCCTGGATGGGGCACGAGCGCTTATGACCTCTCCGGTTATTTCGATGGGCACATTCCCGGTGTTCACCCGAGCGCATGGTGGTTTGTGTTGGCGGAAGCCATGTTCAACGTCAATCTCGCCCCCACCGTGGTGCAGGTGGTGGGGTGGGTTTCCTACCTCGCGGTGGCGTTGCCGCTGTTCTGGTGGCAGCAGCGCCGCGTGCGGAGCGGTATCAAGAATGAAGAGAGGGCCTAAGTCCAATGAAGTTTGCTCGTATTGTTCCCGTCGTGCTGCCCGCGGTGGCGTTGAGCGCCTGCGTGGCGAATAACCCCGAGGGGGCGTCGGAAGCCCAGGGTGGCACCGGCGACGCCATCACGGTGCGCATCACCGATGATTCCTGCGAGGTTTCCGCCTCCGAGATCCCCTCGGGCCGGGTGACGTTCCAGTTGAAGAACGAGGGCACGGTGCGCAACGAGTTTGAGATCCTGGCGGAGGATCGCCTGCGCATCGTGGGCGAGCGCGAGAATCTGGGGCCGGGAACGTCCACGGATTACACGGTGCTGCTGGAGCCGGGAAGTTACGTCACGGCCTGCAAGAAGAACATGGTGGGGGCGCTGGTGGACGCGCGGGACTTCACCGTCACCCAGGGCGAGGAGGTGGAGGTCTCCGCCGATGAGAAGGAACTCATCGACACCGCCGTGACCAACTACACCGCCTACGTGCGTGACCAGGTGGGCCAACTGCTCACCGCCACCGAGAACTTTGCCGCACTCTATCGGGGCGGAGACGAGGACGCGGCACGGGCCGCCTACGCCCCCAGCCGCATGTTCTTCGAGCGGATCGAACCCACCGCAGAGGCCTTTGGGGACCTCGACCCCGCCTTGGATGAGCGGGAGGCGGATTACCAGGCCTCCGAGGAGACGGATACCCGCCCCTGGACGGGGTGGCACCGCATTGAGAAAGACCTGTGGCGGCCAGAGGGAACCTCGGCGGCGAGCACCGAGGAGCGCGCCGAGATGGCCCAGGGGCTGGTGGATAATACTCAGAAGCTCTATGACCTGGTGTATTCCGAGGACTTCTCGGTGAGCATCGCGGATATTTCCAACGGTGCGATCGGCCTGTTGGAGGAGGTGGCCACCACCAAGATCACTGGCGAGGAAGAGGCCTTTAGCCACACCGATCTCTACGATTTCCAGGGCAACCTGGAGGGCGCTCGGGTGGCCTACGGCACGGTGGAGGGCCTGGCCAAGCGCAACGATGCGGAGCTGGCCGAGACCATCACCTCGCGGTTTGAGGCCCTGCAAGCGGCCCTAGACAAGTACCGGGAGGGCGAGGGCTTTGTTTCCTACGATTCCCTCGATGACAAGGCCCGCCGCGAACTCTCGGATCGCGTGGACGCCCTGCGGGTGCCCCTGGCCACGCTCACCGAGGCGATCGTTTCATGACCATGCGGATCAGCCGCCGGGCCATGCTCCTGGGCACGGGCGTGGGGGCGGGCACCGCCCTGGGCGGTTTTGCGGTGGGGCGGGGAACGGCCCCCAGCGGCGCGGACACCGAGGAGGCGGTGGAGTTCCGTGGGGAACACCAGTCCGGGATCATCACGCCCGCCCAGCAGCAGATGCTGATGGTGGCCTTTGACGTGGTGGCCACGCGCCGGGAGGATCTGGTGGTGTTGCTGGAGAAGTGGACCCTGGCCGCCGAGCGAATGCAGGCGGGCGAGCCGGTGAACGCCCCCAAGGCCCGCGATGACGTGCCCCCGGACGATACCGGGGAGGCGATGGGCCTGGGGGCCTCCCGCCTGAGCATCACCTTTGGCTTTGGGGCCAGCCTCTTCCGCGACGAGTTCGGCTTGACGCAGTCCTGCCCGGAGGCCCTGCGCCAGGGGATTCCGCGCATGGCGGCGGAGAAGATCGACGAGGATCGTTCCCACGGCGATCTGGTGATCCAGATCTGCGCGGAGGATCCGATGGTGGTGTTGCACGCCATGCACCAGTTCAAGCGCCTGGCCTTTGGCACGGCGTCGGTGCGCTGGATGCAGGTGGGCTATGGCCGCACGGCCTCCACCTCCACGCAGCAGGAGACCCCGCGCAATCTCTTTGGGTTTAAGGACGGCACCGCCAACATCAAGGCGGAGGAGCCGGTGGAGGAGTTAAACGAGCACCTGTGGATTCAGCCCGAGGACGAGGCGGGGGCCTGGGCCGCCGGCGGCACCTACCTATGCGTGCGCAAGATTCACATGATGATGGAGGTGTGGGACGAGCTGATCCTGTCCGAGCAGCAGCGGATCATCGGCCGGGAGAAGGTGCAGGGCGCGCCGATGTCCGGCGGGGAGGAGTTCAGCGCACCGGACTTTAGCGAGGGGAGTATTGACATGAACTCTCACATCGCTACCGTGCACCCCGAGCACAACCAGGGCGCGCGCATGCTGCGCCGGGGATACAACTACACCGAGGGGCTCACGGAGCTGGGCAGGTTGCAGGCGGGCCTGTTCTTCATCGCCTACGTGCGCGATCCCCGTACCCACTTCATTCCGGTGCTCGCCCGCATGGCCGACGATCTGCTCACGGAGTACTTGCAGCACATCGCCACGGGGCTGTACCTCATTCCGCCGGGTATCCGCGAGGGGGATGCCTATGTGGGGCAGCGGCTGCTGGGGTAGCGCGGATCGGGGCGAGCCGAGCGGGTTATCCTGGTGGGCGTGTTAACCCTCGCTATTGATACCGCCACGGCGGACCTCCTGACGGGCATCGTGGACGCCGCCACGGGGGACGTGGTGGCGCAGCGCATCGTGCACGGAACCCGCTCCCACAACGAGCTCTTGGTGCCCACCATTCAGGAGATGCTGCGCGAGCAGGGCCTGAGCCTGGTGGACATGAAGGCGATGGTGGTGGGCTGCGGCCCCGGCCCGTTTACCGGGCTGCGGGTGGGCATGGTCACCGCCGAGTCCCTGGGGCATTCCCTGGGTCTGCCGGTGCATGGGGTGTGCTCCCTGGACGCGATCGGGCACCAACTTAGCCAGTACCCCGTGGCGCTCGTGGCCACGGACGCGCGCCGCCGCGAGGTGTACTGGGCATCGTATCGCCACGGCCAGCGTAGCGAGGGGCCGGACGTGGTGGCCCCGGCGTCGCTAAGCCCCAGGGAGGTTCCGCTGCACCTCAGCGTCCCGGAACACCTGGCGGACAAGCTGCCGGAACACCTGGCGGATATTCCGCGAAGCCACCTGAGCCCCACCCCTGCCTCCCTGGTGGCGCTGGCGGACATGGATGCCACCCCGGAACCGCTGCGCCCCCTCTACCTGCGCCGTCCCGACGCCGCCGAGCCCAAGCCGGTGCCGCGTTCCCCGGCTATCCCGGAGGTGAACAAATGGTGGGGCTGCGGCGGCTAACGGCGGCGGACGCTCCCCGCTGCGCGGAACTGGAGCAGGTGCTTTTTCCCACGGATAGCCCCTGGCCACGGCAGGCCTTTGAGCGCGAGATCGCGCACCCCTCCTCCTTTTATGTGGGTGCGCAGGACGGTGACCTGTTGGTGGGCTACGCGGGCCTGGTGGTGCTGGGCCCCAGCGATAGCCCGGAGTGCGAGGTGTACACCATCGGCGTGGATCCCGCCTACCAGGGCCGGGGCTTAGGCCGCGAGTTGCTGGATCAGCTTCTGCACACCGCTGACCTCTTGGAAGCCCCGGTATTTCTGGAGGTGCGCACGGATAACGCCCCGGCGATAGGCCTGTATGAGAGCCGTGGCTTTAAGGTAACGGGCACGCGGCGCAACTATTACCAGCCCTCCGGGGCCGATGCGTACACCATGATGCGCGAGGCTACTGTTAAACCATCATGATTATCCTTGGCATTGAAAGTTCCTGCGATGAAACCGGCGTGGGCATCGTGCGCCTGCACGAGGACGGTCGGGTGGAGGAGATGGCCAACGTGGTGGCCTCCTCGATGGAGCAGCACGCGCGCTTTGGCGGGGTAGTACCGGAGATCGCCTCCCGCGCGCACCTGGAGGCGATGGTGCCGGTGATGCGGGAGGCCTTGGCGCAGGCGGGGATCGAGCGTGCCGACGCCGTGGCGGCCACCGTGGGGCCGGGCCTGGCGGGGGCGTTGCTGGTGGGGGCCTCGGCGGCCAAGGGATACGCCGCCGGGTGGGGCGTTCCTTTCTACGGCGTGAATCACCTGGGCGGACACGTGGCCGTGGCCAACCTAGAGGGCGCGCCGTTGCCGCACGCGGTGGCGCTGCTGGTCTCCGGCGGACATACCCAACTGCTAGAAGTAGAGGCCGTGGGCAGGCCCCTGCGGGAGCTGGGTTCTACGCTTGACGACGCCGCCGGCGAGGCCTACGACAAGGTATCCCGACTGCTGGGCCTGGGCTACCCCGGCGGCCCGGTGATTGACAGGCTCGCCAGCCGGGGAAACCCCGCCGCTATTGCCTTCCCCAGAGGCCTGACCAAGCGCGTGGACGAGGAACGCGGACACCGGCATAATTTCTCCTTCTCCGGGCTCAAGACCTCCGTGGCCCGCTACGTGGAGGCCGCCGAGCGGGACGGCCGGGTGATCTCGGTGGAGGACGTATGCGCCTCCTTCCAGGAGGCCGTGTGCGACGTGCTCACCATGAAGGCCGTGCGCGCCTGCGGTGACGTGGGGGCCGGGGTGCTGCTGTTGGGCGGCGGGGTGGCGGCCAACTCGCGCCTGCGGGAACTGGCTCAGGAGCGCTGCGCGGCGGCCGGGATAGAACTGCGGGTGCCCAGTTTCCCGCTGTGTACGGACAACGGGCTGATGATCGCCACGGTGGCCGCCCAGCTCATTCACGAGGGGGCGCGGCCCTCCGGGTTGAGCGTGGGCACCGATCCCTCCCTGGACGTGGAGGTGCCCTTGGTGCACGCAGAGTAAACGGTAAATGAAATCTTGGTGGCTTCTGTGGTGCGGGTACCGCCGAGCACCTAGCCTCACAAGGGTGACGCAAGGAATCCTCATCACCCCGCACTTCACCCTCCGCGACGTGGAGGTGGATACCCACCAACTCCGCCAGGGAGAGGCCATCCCCGTGGCCTTCGGCGAGTCCCATGATTATCTGGGCTATCCCGTGGAGGAGGGGGGCGCGCCGAACCCGGCGGCCTCCCTGGCGCGCAATCAGCGGGTGACCGGAAATCCTGCCTTCTTTACCGATCCCACCTCCGCCGTGCGGGGAGAAGTGGTGTGCCTGCGCGCCGATGGCGCTGACCTCACGGAGTCCGACCGCGCCGCGGCAGAGGAAACCGTGCGAGCCGCGCAGGTGTATTGCGAGGACTACCCGGAGGAATACGCGCTGTGGCGCAGCGCGGCCGAGTGGGAATAGTCCATGCGGTATCGGGCACAATAGTTTCTTGTGGTTCTGGAAACACCAAGGCTGATTCTCAGGAGCTGGGAAGAATCCGATAGCGCTGACCTGTTCCGCTACGCCTCCGACCCCAGGGTGGGCCCCAGGGCGGGCTGGCCTGCGCACAAGAGCGAGGAAGAAAGCCGCGCTAGCATCTCCGGCGTGCTCAGCGCCCCGGAAACATACGCGATCGTGTTGCGGGAGAGCAACGCAGCCATCGGTTCGATGGGGCTCAAAACGGGGGCGGCCACCGACCTTACTGCGCGGCGCGACGAGTGCGAGCTGGGATACTGGATCGGAGTCCCGTACTGGGGCAGGGGGCTTGCGGCCGAGGCGGCAGGGGAGGTGCTGCGCCACGCCTTTGAGGACCTGGGCATGAACGCGGTGTGGTGTTCCTCCCATGAACAGAACGCGCAGTCGCAGCGAGTGCAGGAAAAACTGGGATTTGCCTTCCACCACACCCGCGAGGGGGGGTGGTACCCGCTGCTGGGGGAGCATCGCAGACTGATCGTGATGAGGCTGGGGAGGCCTGCACCCTCACGCTGAGCCCCGGCGTGGGACTTCCTATGCAAGTATTGAATCTGAGATGTATATCACCGTACAATCGGCATAGCGGCCTGCTTGCTAAAGACTATCTTCTTTTTATTTTTAGGGGACATACATGGGGCGTCATTCCGTGCTGCGCGTGGATTCTCTGTGCCGGGATTTCTCTGGCGGCGCGCGGCGGGTGCTGGACGGCGTGAGTTTCTCCGTAGACTCCGGGGAGATCGTGGGGTTGCTCGGGCCCAATGGTGCCGGGAAAACCACCACCGTGAGGGTGTGTTCCACCCTGCTCAAGCCCACCTCGGGGAGCGTGGAGGTATGCGGCATTGATGCCGTCCGCTATCCCCGGCGAGCACGGTCGCGCATGGGTGTGGTTCTTGGCGGGGAACGCGGCTTTTACCTGCGGGCCACGGCTCGGGATAACCTGCTTTTCTTTGCGGATATTCTTGGTGTTCCTAGCGCAAGGCGGAGGCAGCGCGTGGATAGCGTGCTGGGCATGGTGGGGTTGAAAAATCGGGAACACGATCCCGTGGAAAATTACTCCAGGGGAATGAGGCAGCGCCTGCATATCGCGCGCGGTTTGTTGCATGAGCCGGATCTGCTCCTCCTCGATGAACCCACCAATGGTGTGGATCCCGATGTTGCGGAGGGGATCATCGCCCTGATTGACGCCCTCGCGCATGAGCACGGCGCGGCGATCGTGCTTACCACTCACTTGCTGGGGGAGATGGAAAAACTGGCGGATCGTATCCACGTGTTGATGAATGGCACCATCGGGGTATCGGGCACCGTCGGAGAGATCGCTCGGGCCGCCGGGGTGCGGGGCATCTCTACTTTTACTCTTAACGCCACGGCGGGGGAACAGGGGTGCCTCCGCCTGCGGACGGCCTTAGAAGATATGCCGGGTGTGGCGCAGGTGCGTTTCCGCCGGGTGGATACCCGATTTCTGTTTACCGTGGCATGGGCCGGGGCGAGTTCCGAGGCCCGCGTGGGGGAGGCGGCCAGGAAGCAGGGCTTTGATCCCGATGACGTGGTCACCCGTCCACCGAGTTTGGAAGAAGGCTACCTGGCTTTGGTGAGGCAGCGATGATGCCCGTAGCCCGAGCCCTCCTTTTTCATCTTCGCCTATTTGCCCGCACGCCGTATTTCGTGCAGCTGGCGGTGACCTCCACCGTGTCCATCTTTACTTTGCAGTACCTGGGGGCGCGGTATGCAGGCGGCGCGGAGGGGGATATGTGGTTGCGTTCCGCGATGGTGGGAATGTGGGCGGTGAGTACGGTTTCCGCGGGGATCATTGGCTTTCAGCGTTTTCAGGGGACCCTGGCATACCTGCTGCTGGGGGCCGGGCACCCCGCCAAGGCGATTTTCCCGCTCGTCGCGGCAAGCTCCACCTTTGGCCTGGTGGCCTTCCCCTTGGCCTGGGCGTGTGCTTTCCTTGCCGAGGCATGCGGGGGAGGGGAGATTGTGTATCCCGGAGGCGGCATCGCCGCGCTGGGAATAGTGTTGTACTGGTTTTCTTGCCTATCGGTGAGCGTGGTCATCGCCCCTATCTTTGTGCTTACTCCCAACGCCATTACGTATGAGCCGCTGCTGAATATCCCCGTGGTGCTTTTTAGTGGGCTGCTTGGCTATGGGGCTGTTTCTGGGGAGTTTGCCCACCTGGGCAAGATCTTCCTATTTTCTGGGCCGCCAGGCTGGTGCTCGAAGGGGATATATCCGCCGCGCCGGTGGCGTGCGGGTTGGCGTTGCTGTGGGGAGCAGCCGCCGTGGTTCTGCTTAACCGCATGGTGCACCGGGCTACGGTGCGGGCCTCCGTGGAGGTGGTGGGCTAATGGGCTGGAAGGAATCCCCGGCCGCCGTGGCGCTGCGCGTGGCGCGGGTGAGCGCTCCCGCCATGCGGAATACCGGCACGATGCTCACCACCCTGGCCCTTATTCCGCTCTTGGAGGTGGCGTTGTTGGTCACGGTGGCGCGATCCCTTGACGTGCCGGGGGCTGCCACGGTGGCCTATGCGGGGTTCGTGGTGTCTGCCCTGGCGATGGTGGTGGCGCAGGCGGTGGGGGCCGTGGTGCGCGATCGTGGCATCGGTGTGGTGGAGGAGACCTTGGCGGTATCCCCGTGGTCTGCCGCGTATTGGGGTGGAAAGTTCCTGTTTCCGTCCGCTACTGCCTTGTTGACCTCCGCGTTGGGTTGCGTGGCGGTATGGGCGGTGGAGCCCGCGCACAGCGCGGGACACCTGGGGCGTGCGCTGCTGGGGATAGCCCTGGCGGTGGTGGTGGGTTGTTGCGTGGGCTTGGCCTGCTCGGCGGTGGCCATAGCGGGCCGCGATCCCTTCTTGGCGGCTAACGTGCTGGCCGCGTTGCTCCCGGTCACTGCCGGCGTGATCGCCTCGTTTTCCGCCTATCCGGGTTGGTTGCAGCCCGTCAGTGCGGTGCTGCCGGGTACGTGGCTGGTGTATTGGTTGCGGGAGTCCATCGCCGGGAACCCTAGCGCGTGGCCGCTGCTGGCGGAGGGGTTGATCGCCATCGCGTGGGTTGCCTTCGGCGTCGTGGGTCTGCGGGTGGCGTGGGCGCGGATGCGCTCGGGCAATGGCAGCGGGGAGGTGTTGTAGGAGGTGCGTATCAGGCTCTCCGACGGCCGACGTGAGGGCGGGGAGGTTTAGTCCTCCGCTGCCTTGCGCTGGCGCAGCACCCCCACGATGCAGATGCCCGCCACCCACACCAGGGCCGCGATCAATCCGCCCCGGGTATCGGCGGCCAGGGAGAGGGCCACGCACATGAGGGCGAAGAACGCCAGCAGGCCGATCGCGGTGGCGGAGCCGCCGGGGGTGGGGAACGCGGAACGCTCGTGGGCCTGGGGCTCGCGGCGTCGATAGACGAGGTAGGAGCAGATGATGGCCGTCCATACCGCGACGAAGAGGGTGGCGGACGTGGAGGTGACCAAGGTGAAGGCCTCCAGCACGCCGTCGCCGGTGGCCATGAGAATGAGCGCGGAGAGCAGGAAGATGCAGGACAGCGTGAGGGCGTTGCGGGGAACCTGGCGGGGCGAGAGCCGGGCGAAGGCGCGGTGGGCATCGCCGCTTTGGGCGAGGCCGTAGACCATGCGGGAGGTGGAGTAGATGCCGGAGTTGGCGGAGGAGGCCGCCGAGGTAATCACCACGAGGTTCACGATGGTGGCCGCCGCAGGCAGGCCGGTGAGGGCGAACATGGTGACAAAGGGGGAGTTTTCCGGCACGATTTCATTCCACGGGGTGACCATCATGATGACGGTGAGGGAGCCGATGTAGAACAGCCCGATGCGCAGGGGGATGGAGTTCACGGCCTTGGGCAGCACCTTTTCCGGGTCTTTGGTTTCGGCCACGGTGGTGCCCACGAGTTCCACGCCCACGAAGGCAAAGAGGGCGATCTGGAAGCCGGTGACAAATCCGGTGAAGCCGTTGGGGAAGATGCCGCCGTGCTCCCAAAGGTTGCTCACGGCGGCGGTGGAGCCGGAATCGTTGGTGGCGCCGATGCAGATCAGCACGATACCCACCACGATGAGGGCGACGATGGCCACGATCTTGATGAGGGCGAACCAGAACTCCGTCTCACCGAAGGCCTTGACGGTGAGGGCGTTGAGCACAAAGAGCAGGGCGATGGTGCCCAGGATGGGAATCCAGCTGGGTAGTTCCGGCCACCAGAAGCGGAAGTAGCCGGTGATGGCGATGAGATCAGCCACGCCGGTGACGATCCAGCACAGCCAGTATGTCCAGCTCATGGCGAAGCGCGCCCAGTGCCCCAGGTACTTCTCCGCGATGTCAGAGAAGGAGTGGAAGTGGGGGTTGGCAAGGAGGAGTTCGCCCATGCAGCGCATGAAGAGGAAGAGCGCCGCGCCGATGATGGCGTACACGAGCAGGATGGAGGGGCCCGCCAGGGCGATGGTCTTTCCCGAGCCCATGAACAGGCCGGTGCCGATGGCCCCGCCGATGGCGATGAGCTGGATATGACGGTTGGTGAGTTGCCGCTGCAATTCGCGCGGTTGGCTTGGTGGGGAGGCGGTCATGGCGAAGCCGTTTCTATCAGTCAAATGGTTTTTTCAAACTCTAGCGCATGGGGGTAGCGGGCGTGTCAAAAACTGGGCGGGAATGGTTGAACGCTGGCACTCGTGGGGGTAGAGTGCCAGTCAGGTTGTGAGACACACAGTTGTTCACCCGCGACGACGGCTGTGCTGGATAGCAGCAACCGGCACAATCAAGTAAGCACTTATCCACATGGAGGAATAACAGTGGCAAACGTCAACATCACCCCGCTTGAGGACCGCATCCTGGTGCAGATCGTCGAGGCCGAGACCACCACCGCTTCCGGCCTGGTCATCCCGGATTCCGCCAAGGAGAAGCCGCAGGAGGCCACCGTCATTGCCGTGGGCGCGGGGCGCTTTGATGAGAAGGGCGAGCGTATCCCGGTAGACGTCAAGGAGGGCGATACCGTGATCTTCTCCCGCTACGGCGGCACCGAGATCAAGTACGAGGGCCAGGAGTACCTGATCCTCTCCGCTCGCGACGTCCTCGCCGTCGTAGCCAAGTAGGGGATAGCGCATGGCAAAGCTGATTGCATTCGACCAAGAGGCCCGCGAGGGCATTCTGCGCGGCGTCGATACGCTTGCCGACGCCGTGAAGGTCACCCTCGGCCCGCGCGGCCGCAACGTGGTGCTGGACAAGGCCTTTGGCGGCCCCACCGTCACCAACGACGGCGTGACCATCGCCCGCGACATCGACGTGGAGGATCCCTTTGAGAACCTCGGCGCCCAGCTGGTGAAGTCCGTGGCGATCAAGACCAACGACATCGCCGGCGACGGCACCACCACCGCCACGCTGCTGGCCCAGGCCCTCATCACCGAGGGCCTGCGCAACGTGGCCGCCGGCGCCAACCCCATCGAACTCAACCGCGGCATCGCCGCGGGCGTGGAGAAGGTGGTGGAAGAACTCAAGGCCCGCGCCACCGAAGTCTCCGCCGCCAAGGACGTGGCCAACGTGGCCACCGTCTCCTCCCGCGACGAAGTTATCGGAGAGATGGTCTCCGGCGCGATGGAGAAGGTGGGCAAGGACGGCGTGGTGACGGTGGAGGAATCCACCTCCATCGAGTCCTCCCTGGACGTCACCGAGGGCGTGTCCTTTGACAAGGGCTTTCTCTCCCCGTACTTCATCACCGACACCGAGGCACAGCAGGCGATCCTGGAGGACGCCGTGGTGCTGCTGGTGCGCAACAAGATCTCCTCCCTGCCGGACTTCCTGCCGATCCTGGAAAAGATCGCGGAATCCGGCAAGCAGGCGCTCATCATCGCCGAGGACATCGAGGGCGAGCCCCTACAGGCCCTGGTGGTCAACTCGATCCGCAAGACCCTCAAGGTTGCCGCCGTGAAGTCCCCGTACTTTGGGGAGCGCCGCAAGGCCTTCATGGATGACCTCGCCGTGGTCACCGGGGCCACCGTGGTGGACCCGGAGGTGGGCGTGAACCTCTCCGAATCCGGCACCGAGGTGCTCGGTGGCGCGCGCCGCGTGACCATCACCAAGGATCAAACCGTGATCGTGGACGGCGCCGGAACCGCCGAGGCCCTGGACAACCGCCGCGAGCAGATCCGCCGGGAGATCGAGAACACCGACTCCTCCTGGGACAAGGAGAAGGCCGAGGAGCGCCTGGCCAAGCTCTCTGGTGGCGTGGCCGTGATCAAGGTGGGCGCCGCCACGGAGACCGAGGTGGGCGAGCGTAAACTGCGCGTGGAGGACGCCATCAACGCCGCCCGTGCCGCCGTACAGGAGGGCATCATCGCCGGTGGCGGCTCCGTGCTGGTGCAGATCGCCCGCGAGCTGGAGGCCTTTGCCGAGCAGTTCGAGGGCGAGGCCAAGACCGGCGTGTTGGCGCTCTCCCGCGCCCTGGTGAAGCCGGCCTTCTGGATCGCGGAAAACGCGGGCCTGGACGGCGCCGTGGTGGTGGCTCGCACCGCCGAGCGCGCCAACGGCGAGGGCTTCAACGCCGCCACCCTGGAGTACGGCAACCTCATCGAGCAGGGGATCATCGACCCTGTGAAGGTGACCCACTCCGCCGTGGTGAACGCCGCCTCGGTGGCCCGCATGGTGCTCACCACGGAGGCCTCCGTGGTGGAAAAGCCCAAGGAGGAGGAGTCCGCCGCTGGTGGGCACCACCACCACTAGGTCGGTGAACCTCGCTATAAGCGAGAAGGCTCCCTCGCGCTGCTTTATGGTGGCGTGGGGGAGCCTTTGTGGTTCAAAATCTATGGGGAAGGGATAGGGGTACTATAGTCTTTATCAAATAAGTGTGAGATATTTTTAGTACTCGTAGGGTTGTGACATGGGTGAGGTTTATTCACGGGGGGGTACTGCCCCTGTGAATAAACCTTTATGTCTCAACTATCTTTGATTGCGTTTTTCGCGGCGCGGACGTTCGCGGAGCTGCGCTGCCTGGGTCGTACGAGGAATACTATTCCCATCAGGGGTTTGATTTTTGATAAAACCACTAAGTCCGATGAGTGGTAAAAGATCGGGTTAATATCCGGGGAAGGTGAAAGCGTGCCACCCTCCCTCACCCCTCGGCACTTTCCGCCCGCAGGCGATACGCCATATACGCCCGGATCACATAATCCAGCGCCACGTTCAATCCGATGAGCGAATGGTACTCGCCCACGTGCCAGGAGGGGTGAAGCGCGGTGGAACAGTAATGAATATTCCACCGCGAGGCCGCCGCCAGGGGATTACTGCTCAACCGAGTCACCGCTAGGGTGGGCACCCCGCGCAGCGAGGCGGCCCGAGGAATCTCCACAAAGTCCGGGTTGGTGCCGCCCAGGGAGATGAGCACGAGGGTGTCGCTGGCTTCCATCATGGGCAGGCTGACCTTCATCTCGGTGAGATCGGTAATCACCGTGGCCTGCTTGCCGTTGGCCATGAGGGACTTGGCGAATTCCGAGGCCGCCAGGCGCTGCGAGGAGCCGGTGCCCAGGCAATAGATGGCCCGGGACTCATAGAGCCGGGAGACGATAGGAGCAACGGAGAGCGATTCGAGGTGGGTTAGGGTGCCCAGGAGGTCGTCCCGCTGGAGGGCGATGGGATCGGGAGCCTGGTGGTGTTCCATCTCCCGCAGGGAGGTGCGGATAAAGTATTTCATCTCCGCGAATCCGGAAAACCCCAGACGCTTGGCCAACCGCATCACCGAGGAGGTGGAGGTGTAGGTGCGCTGCGCGATCTGCTGGACGGAGGATTCCGTGGCCTCGGCCTGGTGGGCCAGCAGGTAGGCGAGGATGTCGCGCTCGGTATCGTTCCAGGAGCCTTGGGTGGAGGCCACGATGCTTTCCAGGTTCACCGTATCCTCCCAAAAGCGCGGCGTCGTTATGCGTGGTTAGCATAGCAACGCCGCGCTCGGTGGGGGAATTGGTTAGGAGGAGCCTCCCATGAGGCTTTCAAACTTGTCTCGCACCTGGGGCACGTCCATGCCCACGATCACCTGGATAGCGGTGCCCTTGTTGACCAGGCCGAGGGCACCGGCTTCTTGGAACTCGTCGGCCCCGGCCACCTTGTCCGGTTCCGCCACGGACACGCGCAGGCGGGTGGCGCAGTTGTTCACGGAGGTGATGTTTTCCGCCCCGCCGAGGAGGGTGAGGAAATCGGTGGCGCGCTGGATATAAGGATCGGTGGGCTCTGCGGTGGCTACCGACGCCGGGGCGGCACCCTCCGGGGAGGCCTCCGACGTTGGTGCGGCAGGGGCGGCGTCGTCAGTAGAGCCCTTTTTCTTGGCCTCCCGATATTCCTGCTTGGAGTAGAGCTTGACGTCCTTGTTGTCCTCGCGGCCGGGGGTCTTGAGGTTGAGTTTGAGGATGAGGAAGCGGAAGAGCACAAAGTAGACCACGGTGAAGCACAGCCCCACGCCGATCTGCATGATGTAGGTGGCGTGGTGCTGAGCCCACAGCGGCACCCAGTTTTGCGCGATGAAGTCGATGAGCCCGCCGCCCATGTTTCCGGCGAGGCCGAGCTGGTACATGATGGCGGTCATCAAGCCGGAGAGCACGGCGTGAATGGTGAACAGGAGCGGGGCGACGAAGAGGAAGGTGAACTCCAGGGGCTCGGTGATGCCGGTGAGCATGGCGGTGAGCACCACCGGGATCAGCAGCGCCAGGGTGGCCTTGCGCTTTTCCGGCTTGGCGGTGGTGTAAAAGGCGGCGGCGATGCCCAGGGGCGCAAAGACCTTGGGGTTGCCGTGCAGGGCAAAGCCGCCGCCGGGGAACTGCTCGTTGAGTGGGGCGCTGGATTCCGCGTAGGTGGTGAGGTTGCTGACCCAGTGCGCCTGGATTCCCTCCGGCACCACGGCGGGGCCAAACACAAAGGGCGAGTACACAAAGTGGTGCAGGCCGGTGGGAATGAGAATGCGTTCCAGGAACGTGTAGAGGCCCACGCCCAGGGAGCCGGAGGTCATCAGGAAGCCCTGGAGGGAGGAAATACCCAGCTGCACCTGGGGCCAGATGAAGCACACGATCAGCGCTAGGGGCAGCATGATGAAGATGCCCACGATGTACACGAACTGGCTGCCCTGGAAGATGCCCAGGAACTCCGGGAGCTTCTTTTCAAAGTATCGGTTGTGGATCCACACGGCCACCGCAGAGATGAAGATGGCGCCCAGAATGCCGGTATCGAGGGTCTTGATTCCCGCGATCATCTTGAGCCCGGATTCCCCGCCCGGCTCGGCGGCATAGTCGATGCCGAAGGAGGAGCCAAAGACTTCCAGGAAGCCCGCCACGAAGTAGTTGAAGGTGAGGTAGAGCAGCGCGGCTTCGAGCACCGCGCGGGCGTTGGCCATCTTGGCCAGGGCGATGGGCAGGCCCAACACAAAGAGCAGTTCCATCTGGTTGAACACGGTCCAAGCGCCGGATTCCCACACCCGCCAGAAGTTGCTCCACCAGGTTCCGGGAGCCGCCAGATCCCCCATGAGCTGCTCGTTTTGGGCGATGATGGCCAGGGCAACGGCCAGGCCAGCCACGGCGAAGAGCAGCACGGGGGCGAGCATGGCGCTGCCAAATCTCTGCACTTTTTCCATCATGGTTGCAGTACCTTTTCTCTGTCTCACGATCTTTCGCGCGGCCCCTCCCACAGGCTCAAAGCGGGTTACAAACCGCGCGGGTGAAGGGCGTTGGGATCACTCTAAGCCGAGTACCAGCAAATACCGGCCTCGCGGGAAGATTGCGGCATAAGTTCCACGGTTTTGGCATAGATTCCGCGCCTTGGCCGCCCATGAGCCCAGGGAGGAGGCAGGCGAGACTCTAGGCTTGGGTGCGCGCAGCCAAGCACGCGGGCCGTGCGTGGGCCGCCTGCGCCGCCCGCAGCGAAATCCCCACCCACGGCCCCAATGAGAAGGAGCCTCGCCGTGAAAGTTCTCAGCCTCAACGCACATAGTTGGTGCGAGCCGGATCAACCCGCCAAGATCATGGATACCGCCCGCCTCATCGTGGAAGAAGGCGTGGACGTGGTGGCGGTGCAGGAGGCCAACCAGCTCCAGGGTGGGGTGCCCTGGCGCTCCACGCGGTACGGCGGCCCGAGTGCGTTGCCGATGGGGGCGGATAATTACGCGCAGGCGCTCGCGGAGGCCTGCGCGCACCTGGGCGGGGAGTATCGCTGTTACTGGGCTGAGGCGCACCAGGGCTTTGGCAAGTATGACGAGGGCGTGGGGCTGCTGGTGCGGGCGGAGGAACACGCGGCGGAGGCGCACGCCGTGGTGCTGGCGGAGTACCCCTACGCGGACGTGCGGCGTCGCGTGGCCCTGGCGCTGAAGATACGGGGCTGGGGCTGGGTGCTCTCCGGGCACTTTTCCTGGTGGAAGCGGGAGGGGCAGGCCCTCTTTGCCCAGGAATGGGAGGCGATCGAGGGCTTCGCCCGGCGGCACCCCGGAGAGCGCGTATGCGTGGCCGGCGATCTCAACAATCCGGCCACCGTGGCGGGGGAGGGCTATAGCCTGATCCGGCAACGGGGGTGGATGGATACCCGCGACCTGGCGCGCGATGTTGAGGGGCATGACACCATCGCGGGCAAGATCTCTGGTTGGGAGGGGGCGCGGGCCGGCGCGAGGATTGATTACGTGCTGGTGAATGAGCCGCTGCCGGTGGCCTCGCACCGGGTGGTATTCGCGGGAGAGGGCTCGCCGGTGGTCTCGGATCACTATGGCGTGTTGGTAGACATGGAGCAGGATACGGGAAAGGGAGAAGAGCATGACGCAGGAGAATAAATGCCAGTGGTGGCATGACGCGGTGGTGTACCAGATTTATCCGCGCAGCTTCCGCGATTCCAATGGCGATGGCATAGGAGATATTCCGGGGATCACGCAGCAGCTTCCTTACCTCAAGGACCTGGGCGTGGACGTGCTGTGGCTGTGCCCGGTGTATCGCTCGCCCAATGACGATAACGGGTATGACATTTCCGATTATCGGGACATCATGGAAGAGTTTGGCACCCTTGAGGACTTCGATGCGCTCCTTGAGGCCGCGCACGGCTTGGGCCTCAAGATCATGATGGATTTGGTGGTCAATCACACCTCGGACGAACACGAATGGTTTATCCGCTCCCGCGCCAGCAAGGACAACCCCTACCGGGACTATTACATTTGGCGGGATGCTTCCGGTTATGCGGAGGATGGCACGCCGCTGCCGCCCAATAACTGGGGTTCGGAGTTCGGCGGATCGGCCTGGGAGTGGGACGAGCGCACCGAGCAGTTCTACCTGCACATGTTCTCCCGCAAGCAGCCAGATCTGAACTGGGAGAACCCGGCCGTGCGCGAGGAAATCTTCGAGATGATCCGCTGGTGGCAGGAGCGCGGCGTCGATGGTTGGCGCGTGGACGCCATCGGCACGGCGGACAAGCCGGAGGGCTTCCCCGACGATCCCTATCAGGAGCCGGGCCGGGTGACCTCCTCCATGCGTTTTGTGAATAACCGGCCCAAGGTACACACCTGGCTGCACATGATGAATCGGGAGGCGTGGTCGCGTGGCGGCGCCATCGTGACCGTCGGGGAGCTGTCCGGCCCCACGCCCGAGGACGGGGTGCTCTACACCGCCCCGGAGCGGGAGGAACTCAGCCAGATCATTCATTTTGAGCACGTGAGCCTGGGCAACGATCCTCGTTTTGATAAGTGGAGCCTGGATCGCCCCGGCCTGGTGGAACTCAAGGAGGTGCTGGATTCCTGGCAGCGGGGCCTGTACGGCAAGGGCTGGAACGCCCTGTACTGGGACAATCACGATCAGCCCCGCGCGGTTTCCCGCTTTGGCGATGACCGCCCCGAGTTCCGGGAGGCCTCGGCCAAGGCCCTGGCCACGGCGCTGTACCTCCAGCAGGGCACCCCGTACATCTACCAGGGGCAGGAACTGGGCATGACAAACGTGGCCTTCCCCCGCATCGAGGACTACCGCGACCTGGACAGCGTGAACTGGTACCGCACCGTGGTGGAGGAACGAGGGGAACTCAGCGCCAGGGAGGCCCTGGCCCGAGTGCACGCCCGGGGGCGGGATAACGCGCGCACGCCAATGCAATGGAACGCGCGGGCGCAGGCGGGGTTTAGCGGGGACAAGCCGCAGGCGCAGCCCTGGATCGCCGTCAACCCAGGCTACCCGGAGATCAACGCGGAGGATCAGCACGGCGACCCGGCCTCGGTGCTGAACTACTATCGACGCCTCCTGCACCTGCGCAAGGGCCCCCTGCGCGAGGTAGTGCGCGAGGGAACCTACGAGCCGCTCGCGGCGGAGAACCCCAGCGTGTACGCTTATCGGCGCGCATGGGGAGGGGCCCTGCTGGTGGTGGCGGTGAACTTCACCTCGCGGGAGGTGGAGTGCCCCCGCGAGGTGTGCGCGGCCCTGGAGGAGGGGGAGGCGCTGCTGGGTAACTATGAGGAGGCCACCACCACGTCGGTCCTGCGCCCCTGGGAGGCTCGGGTGGTGCTGCGCGGGGCTCCCGAGGCTCCTGAGGCATAGGCGAGGCGGTTTTTGCGCAGGAGCGTCATGCGCTCGGACTCGCTCATGCCGCCCCAGATGCCATAGGGCTCTGCCACGCGCAGGGCGTGATCGCGGCAGAGATCCATGACGGGGCAGGTCTGGCAGATGGCCTTGGCCTTGTTTTCACGCAAGGTGCGGGCGCGCCCGCGCTCGCCATCGGGGTGATAGAACATCTCGGAGTTCTTTCCGCGGCAGGCTCCGTGAAGCTGCCAATCCCATAGGTCTGCGTTGGGGCCAGGGAGAAGATGCGGCTGGGACATGAAAAGGATCTCCTTGAGCAAGCGGATCAATGGTCAGCAGTGAGTGTGAACCTTCTAAGTGAACGGAAAGTGGACGGCGGGTTACGGGCATGTGGATTCCTGGTGTGCAAAACGGAAACATACAGGCTAATCACGGTTTTTGGGGAAAGTAAAACCTGGGTAAACTTCGCGCCGCCCCGCGTGTTTGGCACCTAGACCATGAACGGATACCGGCTTAAAGTATGCTGAATCCGGTATTCCATAGCAGTCCCGTCACCGTGAGAAAAGAGCAGGAAGTGAGTGAAGCCGAACAAGAATTACAGGCTCTCGTCCCCGCCGCGGTGACGGGGGATCGCGGTGCCTTGCAGAGAATCCTGGAGATCATTCACCCATTGGTGCTGCGGTACGTGCGCGCCCGGATCAGTACCGGGCGCATTCCGGGGGCGGAGGACATCGCTCAGGAGGCCTGCCTGGCTGTGGTGCATTCCATCGAGCGGTACACGGATCGCGGACGGCCCTTCATGGCCTACGTGTACGGGGTGGTCAGCCACAAGGTAGCCGACGCCCGCCGCATGTACGTCCGCGATCAATCCCACCCCACCGAGGAGATCCCGGACTCCGTCTCAGGGGAGGCCAATCCCGAGGAAGAAGCGCTGGTCAAAGACGGTAGTAACAGAGTGCGCGAACTTCTCGATTCTCTTAGCGAGAGATCGCGTGAGATCATCACCTTGCGCGTATTGGTGGGACTATCCGCAGAGGAAACCACAGAAATGGTGGGCAGCACCCCCGGCGCCGTGCGCGTGGCGCAGCACCGGGCGCTGGTGAGTTTGCGCAAGGCAGTAGAAGAAGGAGAGCGATGATGAACGATCCTCGTGAACAGCGCGAGCTAGAGTTCAGCGACGCCTTCCTGACCGAACTCTCGCGAGGGATCGACCGCAGCGAGGGCACCGACCCCCTGGCCGGGATGCTGCTGGAGCTGCGGAGCGACGTCGATAAGCCCATGCCCGAGCCCCCGCGCCTCCAGGCACAGGTGGTGGACATGCGCTCCCGACGCCGCGTGCGGCCGCTCTTCGTCGGGCTAGTGGGAGCCGCCGCGGCCACACTCGTGATTGCAGGAAGCGGCGCGGTGCTGCTCAACGCGGGGCCGGACTCCCCGCTGTACGGCCTTTCCACCAAGCTCTTCCCGCGCCAGGATGCCTCCCCGGATGTGGTGGAGCTGGCCGGAACCTTGGAAGAGATGAACAGCCTGGCCGAGCGCGGGGACATGGACGGCGTGCGGCTGCTCATAGAACAGCGCGGCTCATGGCCAAGGACATGGAGGCGGCCTCCCGAGCCGCGAACAACCGCGCGCCCGCGGGAGATAGCGCCGCTTCCTCGCCGGGGAACCCCGCGCGAGGGGACAAGGAGACCACCGTGACGGTGACCACCACGGTGCCGGGCACGGCGGCCCCCGCCCCGGCCCCGGAAGGGCAGCAGGCCCCTGGCGAGAATCCCGCCGCCGAACCCCAGGCCACGGTCACGGAGACCCACACGATGACGGTGACCGCCACCGTCACCGCGACGCCGGGCCAAGGAGGCCAGGCACACGGCGGCCCCGTGGAGGCCGGGATTCCTTATTCCGAGCCGACGGCAGCTGCCGTGGCACCCACGCAGGAAAGCCCCTCCCTAGCGGGAGGGGAGCAGGAGGATACCGGCGCTCAAGCGGGTGTAGCGGGGGAGTAAACCGCTACTGATCCCGCAGCCCGTCGAGGTATCCCAGGGCATAATCCCACGGCACGTAGGCCTGGATATTGGGGGCGGCACCGGGCTCGTGCACGGGACTGAGGGTGTTTTCCAGCGTCGCGCGCATGTTAGCGGCGAGGATATCCCAGCTAAAGTAGTGGTTCTCCTCGCAATCCTCGCAGAAAAAAAAGATGCCCAGGATACCCTTGGGGTCGAGCACGGCCTTGAACTCCCGCACGAGGGCGAGGTCGCGTTCGATGCCGGCGCGTTCTTCGTCTGTCAGCGGCGGCATGGGTTCGTCCCCACCGAGGAACGAGGCGGGATCGTTCGGGTCATCGGCAAAGGGATCAAGCGGCATCTGAGAGTCGAAGTTCACACCGCCGATCCTATGATTAGCCCCCGCATGCTGGCAATTCTCCCCCGTTACCCTGATGCGGAACATCTGGTTAGAGTAGGTGGTTAAAGTAAAAGGGAAGGCGAACACCCCGCGGGGCAGGCATATCAACAGTGAGGAGAGTTTTACATGGTGCAGCAGGTATCTACTGGTGGCGACGATCCCAATAAGGTACTGCTGCGAGGCTTGACTTTCGACGACGTGCTTTTGCTGCCCGCCGAGTCAAACGTGGTGCCCAGCGACGTGGACACCTCCTCGCAGTTCACCCGCAACATTCGGCTGGGCCTGCCCATCGCCTCGGCGGCGATGGATACCGTCACCGAGGCGCGCATGGCTATTGCTATGGCCCGACAGGGCGGCATCGGCGTTCTCCACCGCAACCTCTCCGCCACGGAACAATCCGAGCAGGTGGAGATCGTCAAGCGCTCCGAGTCCGGCATGGTCACCGACCCCGTGACGTGCAGCCCGGAGATGACGATCGCGGAGGTAGACGCGCTGTGCGCCCGGTTCCGCATCTCCGGCCTGCCCGTGGTGGATGAGCAGGGCGTTCTGGTGGGCATCTGCACCAACCGCGACATGCGCTTTGAACCAGACACCCACCGCCGCGTGAGCGAGGTGATGACCCCCATGCCGCTGGTGATCGCGGAGGAGGGCGTGACCAAGGAGCAGGCCCTGGAACTGCTCAGCGCCAACAAGGTGGAAAAACTGCCCATCGTGGACAAGCAGGGCAAACTGGTGGGCCTCATCACGGTGAAGGACTTTGTGAAGTCCGAGCAGTACCCCAACGCCTCCAAGGATTCCTCCGGCCGCCTGCTCGTGGCCGCGGGCATCGGCACCGGCCAGGACTCCTACGAGCGCGCCGGGCTCCTGGTGGAGGCCGGGGTGGACGTGCTCATCGTGGATTCCGCCCACGCGCACAACAACCGCGTGCTGGAAATGGTCTCCCGCGTGCAGAAGGACTTTGGTAACCGCGTGGACGTGGTGGGCGGCAACCTGGCCACCCGCGAAGCGGCGCAGGCGATGGTGGACGCGGGTGCGGACGGCATCAAGGTAGGCATCGGCCCCGGTTCCATCTGCACCACCCGCGTGGTGGCGGGCGTGGGTGCCCCCCAGATCACGGCCATCCTGGAGGCCAGTGCTGCGGCGACCCCCGCTGGCGTGCCGATCATCGCTGACGGCGGCATGCAGTTCTCCGGCGACGTCGCCAAGGCTCTTGCCGCCGGTGCCAGCACCGTCATGCTCGGTTCGATGCTGGCCGGTACCACGGAGGCCCCCGGCGACATCGTGGTGGTGGGCGGCAAGCAATACAAGCGCTACCGCGGCATGGGCTCGATGGGAGCCATGCAGGGGCGCGGCCTGACCGGAGAGAAGCGCTCCTACTCTAAGGATCGCTACTTCCAGGCGGACGTGAAGAGCGAGGACAAGCTGGTGCCGGAGGGAATCGAGGGGCGCGTGCCCTTCCGCGGCTCCATCGACACCATCACGCACCAGATCGTGGGCGGCCTGCGGGCGGCGATGGGCTACACCGGCTCCGCGACGATCCCCGATCTGCACCGGGCTCGCTTTGTACAGATCACCACGGCGGGCCTGAAGGAAAGCCACCCGCACGACATCACCCAGACCGTCGAGGCCCCCAACTACCACTAAGCACCAGGAGACCCGAATACCCCATGCGCGATTACGTTGAGATTGGTATTGGGCGCGAGGCCCGCCGCACGTACCGCCTAGAGGACGTATCCATCGTCCCCTCGCGGCGCACCCGATCCTCCAAGAACGTGGACACCACCTGGAACATTGATGCCTATACGTTCGATATTCCAGTCATGTCCCACCCCACCGACGCCCTGGCGACCCCGGAGTTCGTGGTGGAGATGAGCCGCCAGGGAGGCATGGGCGTGATTAACGCCGAAGGCCTATGGGGCCGCCACGCGGATCTCCAAGGCGCGATCCAGCGCGTGATCGACGCCGCCGATAACGCCGCCGGGCTGGCCTCCGCCGAGGCCACCCGCGTGCTCCAAGAACTCCACGCCGCGCCGGTGGACGATGACCTGCTGGCCGAGCGAATCCAGGCCGTGCGCGCGGAAGGAGTCACGGTGGCGGTGCGCGTATCCCCGCAAAACGCCCGCGAGTTCGCCCCCAAGGTGATTGCCGCAGGCGCGGAACTCCTCATCATCCAGGGCACCATGATCTCCGCCGAGCACGTGGCCGAGGGCGGGGAACCCCTGAACCTCAAGGACTTCATCGGCTCCCTCGACGTGCCCGTGATCGCCGGAGGCGTGACGGACTACACCACCGCCATGCACCTCATGCGCACGGGCGCGGCCGGGATCATCGTCGGCGGCGGGGTCAACACCAACGGCCTGGCGCTGGGCATCGAATCCGCCATGGCCACGGCCATCGCGGACGTGGCCGCCGCGCGCCGCGACTACCTGGACGAAACGGGCGGGCGCTACGTGCATATCCTGGCCGACGGGGAACTAGAAACCTCCGGCGACGTGGTCAAGGCCATCGCCTGCGGCGCAGACGCGGTGGTGCTGGGCACCCTACTGGCCCCGGCCGCAGAAGCCGGCGGCAAGGGATACTTCTGGCCGCCCACCGCCGCGCACCCGAGGTTCCCACGCGGATTCGTGGCCGAGGCCTACGAGTTTACCTCCAGCGAGGAGCGCCCGAGCCTGGAAGAAATCCTCCACGGCCCCTCCCGGGAGGCGTTGGGGCTGCACAACATCGTGGGCGGTTTGCGCCGGGCGATGGCCAAGTGCGGGTACACCGATCTGAAGTCCTTTCAGAAGGTGGGGCTTGCCGTAGCGGGGTAGAGGGGGACGATGATAGATCGGGGCGAAGGGATGGTTCTGCCGGAGCCATCCTTTTTGTGGAAGATCGCGGGGGATAAAGCCCGTGTACGTAGAGTTACTTGGGGTTCTAGGAAGTTCCTTGCTGGCCGGCACATCTTTTGTATATGGGGGTGGCGTTCTTTTCTCTTTGTACTGGGGAAGAGGGCGTGAAGTTTATCCACATGAAAGCGGCTGGAACGTTGGATAAAAATGGAAGCGGCTGAGCACTCTGGAGGTGACCGAGATGACTCGTGAGCGCGCTACAACAAGTAAGGTCATTGATGCGACCTATGCAGAGCGCTTGCGCCTGTTCGAGGCTAGCCCTGAACTATATTTCCGCCAGTATCCCAAGCCGCGCTTCGGTTTCCAGCCCTCGTCCAAGCGCTCGGCTAAGCATCGCAAGGATTCTTAGAGTTCCCCGCGCTGGGATAACTCCCTACCCCTCGGGTAGGCTTGTGGGCTGTGACTGAAGCGCAGCAGACCCATCTTCCCAGCCCTGTCCTCGTTGTTGATTTCGGTGCTCAGTACGCGCAGCTCATCGCGCGGCGCGTGCGTGAGGCCCGCATGTACTCCGAGGTGGTGCCGCATACGATCACGGCGCAAGAGGTGCGCGAGAAGAACCCGGCTGCCCTGGTGCTTTCCGGTGGGCCTTCCTCGGTGTATGCGGAGAGCGCGCCCTCCCTTGATCCCGAGATTTTTGATTTGGGCTTGCCCGTTTTTGGCATCTGCTATGGCTTCCAGTTGATGACCAACGCCTTGGGGGGCGAGGTGGCGGCCACGGGGCAGCGGGAGTATGGCCGCACGGATATGCAGGTATCCGGTGGTCGTCTGCACCGCGAGTTCGAGTCCACCCACAAGGTGTGGATGAGCCACGGGGATTCCGTGTCCAAGGCCCCGGAGGGTTTTGCGGTCACCGCCACCACGGCGGGCGCCCCGGTGGCGGCCTTTGAGAATACGGACAAGCGCATGGCTGGCGTGCAGTATCACCCGGAGGTGCTGCATTCCCCGCATGGTCAGGAGGTGCTTACGCGATTCCTCACGGAGATTGCGGGGTTGCCGCAGAACTGGACGCCGGAGAACATCGCGGAGCAGTTGATCGAGTCCGTGCGTGAGCAGGTGGGGCCCGAGGGGCGAGCGATCTGCGGGTTGTCTGGTGGCGTGGATTCCGCCGTGGCGGCGGCCTTGGTGCAGCGTGCCATCGGGGATCGCTTGACCTGTATCTTCGTGGATCATGGATTGTTGCGGCAGGGCGAGCGCGAGCAGGTGGAGAAGGATTTTGTGTCCTCCACCGGCGCGCGTCTGGTCACGGTGGACGAGCGCGCGGCGTTCCTGGATAAGTTGGCGGGGGTGAGCGAGCCGGAGGCTAAGCGCAAGGCCATCGGGGCGGAGTTCATTCGTTCCTTCGAGCGCGCCGTGGCCGGGGTGTTGGAGGGTCAGCGGGTGGACTTCCTGGTGCAGGGCACCCTGTATCCAGACGTGGTGGAGTCCGGCGGTGGCACCGGCACGGCCAATATCAAGAGCCATCACAACGTGGGTGGGCTTCCCGATGACGTGGAGTTTACCCTGGTGGAGCCGCTGCGGCTGCTCTTCAAGGACGAGGTGCGCGCGGTGGGCCGGGAGCTGGGCCTGCCGGAGGAGATTGTGAATCGCCAACCCTTCCCCGGCCCCGGCCTGGGTATCCGCATCATCGGCGAGGTAACTCAGGAGCGGCTGGATATTCTGCGCGCCGCGGACGCGATCGCGCGGGAGGAACTCACCAAGGCGGGCTTGGACGCACAGATTTGGCAGTGCCCGGTGGTGTTGCTTGCCGACGTCCGCTCGGTGGGCGTGCAGGGCGATGGTCGCACCTATGGTCACCCCATCGTGTTGCGCCCGGTGTCCTCCGAGGATGCCATGACGGCGGATTGGGTGCGTGTACCCTATGAGGTGCTGGAAGTGATCTCCACGCGGATCACCAACGAGGTGGCGGAGGTTAATCGCGTGGTGCTGGACGTGACCTCCAAGCCGCCGGCAACGATCGAATGGGAGTAGACCATGAAGTTAGCGGAAGCCCTGGCGGAGCGCGCCGAGGCTCAGCGCCGCTACTTTCAGCTGAAGGAACGCCTTTCCCTCGTGGCGCGGGTGCAGGAGGGCGAAGAACCAGATGAGAACCCGGTGGAGTTGTTGGCGGAGGCCGAGCAACTCATGGATCGTCTTACCTGGTTGATTAGGCGGATTAACGCCACCAACACGGCCACGGCCTTTGATGAGGAGAACACGCTGACCGACGCCATCGCGCGCCGCGACGCGGCGATGGTGCGCCGGGATCTATACGCTGATTTGGCCAAGGCCGCGAGCACCCGGCAGGATCGCTATTCGCGCAGCGAGATCCGCTACGTTGCCAGCATATCCGTGGTGGAGTTGCGGAAGAAGATGGACGAGTGTGCCAAGGAATACCGGCAATGGGACACGGCGATCCAACGGCTCAACTGGAACACGGATCTCATAGAGAGCCCGTAGTCAGAAGCAGGTAACCAATTCTGCGGAGCGTCAGCGAGTGCGGAGGTTGTTGATCGCGTCAACCGAAATACGCGACCTCTGAGTGGCACCCCAAGGGGCAATGGGAAGCCGGTTCGAGTCCGGTGAAAACGGATCAGGCCCACCACATTGCACAAGGGTATTGCTCATGATTAATTGATTATTACCGGGCACTGGGGCGCTTCCCACGCGAATTGGTGAGGGTGGGTTAGGGGATCTTCTGGCGTAGGGTGGGGGACATGTGTGCATCGTTGCAGGGTACTGAGGAAATGACGGCCGTGGTGGCGTGGTTGGCGCGACGTTCGGGTAATGCCGTGGAACTTTCCCGTGCCTTTGTGGAGCTGGGGCTTGAGGAACTCGGCGGAAATTACACGGACACGGAGTTGCCCCAGGGCGATGCCTTTTTGATCGCCGCCGCGCTGGCGGCGGTGGCGGCGCAAGCCAAGAAGAACAAGGGCACCGTGAACCTCGCGGAGTGGGGTGAGAGAGGCGAGGTGGCGCTGGGCAGGGATGTTCCCAGGCTGACTCAACTGGCCACGGCCATGAAGTACTTTGCGCTTGCGCCCGAGGATCACCGGGTATCCCAGCGCTGGGACGAAGATACCCTGACGGCGCTCGCGGACGAGGCGGAGTCCCTGCGCGGAGAATTGGATTAGCGATGAAGAAGTTTCAGGTGGAGCCGGTGAGGGCGGTGCTATTTTCGCTCATCTTTACCGGCATCGTGATTGCTCAGGGTTCTCTACCGTGGGGCTGGTGGGCGCCCCTGGCGGTGGGCAGCGCGGTGCTCTTTTACCTGGGGAATGTGTTCTACGTGTGGGCGAACAACAAGATTCATAGGCTGGTGGATCGCCGGACAAACGCGGCAAACCCCGGTGCGGTGAACTCCAAGTAGCCGTGATGCGGGGAATCTACTAGCCCCTTATCCATGAGTGATCTCCGGGCCATGCTGATGTCGGTGGTGCGGGCTCCTAGGGCGGCGGCAATGTCTCCGCGCCGCACGGGGCCGTCGCCAAGTTCGGCCATGGCGATCATGATGGTGATCTCGCGGTCCGTGGCCTTCATCCACCGCGATCGAAATAGG
Organism: Corynebacterium oculi; assembly: GCF_001412105.1. Lineage (GTDB taxonomy): Bacteria > Actinomycetota > Actinomycetes > Mycobacteriales > Mycobacteriaceae > Corynebacterium > Corynebacterium oculi. The sequence goes on along the minus strand of NZ_LKST01000002.1, from coordinate 198,106 downwards.
GCCTCCTGGGCTTGGTGGAACTCCTCCCGGGCGGCGTGAACATGGTGTGGCGTGATGATACCGCCGGGCTCGGGATCGTCGGCGGCGATCCAGGAGAGGTCACCGATGAGTTGTAAGAAGTAGGGGTAACCGGCAGCGAGGCGTACTGCGAGCGAGGTGGCCTCATTTTCCCAGCACACCCCGTGATGATCCGCTGGCCGGGTGATGGCGGTGCGTGAGGCGGGCTCATCGAGGTTGCTGAGGTGCGCGTAGTGGAAGCGCTCGGCAAAACTCACCGCGTCCGTAATCACGTTTTGGGTGTGCGAGAGTCCGGCGGTGACCGCCAGGAGCGGAAGATCGGAGGCCTCCGATTGCATGTGTTGCCAGGCATAAGCGAGGGCTCGTAGCCCTTCCTTATCGGCGGCCTGAATCTCGTCGATGAAGATCACCAGGCCGCGGTGAGAGTTTTTGTGGGCGCTTTCCCCGGCTTTCTCCAGGACGGCCTGTAATTGTCGGCCAAGGCCGGAACGGGTGGGAGAAGAGGCCTGGGAACCCGTGATGGTCACCCCTGCCAGGGCGACGGAGGTAGCGGCCAGAATTTTTCTTAATGCCTGGGAAGCGGTGTCCGTCCAGCGCTGTGCGTAGTGGTCAAATTGCGCTAGGAGTTCTTCGAGGAATGGCCCGTCTCCGGCGGTGACCCATACGGTGTGGAGTCCCAGGGCCTCGGCCTGCTGCTGGGCGGTGCGCAGGAGTGATGTTTTGCCTACACCGCGTGGGCCGACAAAACCTGGATGCGGCCTTCAAAGCGGGAATAGGAGGAGAGCATGGCGAGGTGGCGTTGGATCGCGGTGAGGTGCTTATCTCTCCCGATGACCTCGCGGGCCACCGCGCCGGGGGTGTACGGGCTCGGCTGCATGATCTCTTTATACATCTTTATAGATCGCCGATCTATAAAGATGTATAAAACTTTAGTATGAGTCCTGCGTGGGGCGGGCGTGGGCGAGGGCGCGGGTGCCGTCGATATGCGGAAAGGTGAGGTACAGCCAACCCGCAGCGATAGCGAAGAGGAGCGCGCTTGCCCAGGTTGGGGCGGGGGCGAGCAGGGGAGAGAGCATGACCGCGAGCCAGAGGAAAAAGAGCGGCAGGAATTGCCACACCTGGGGTTGGAACGGGATGCGGTGCGCGCGGCGGTATTCCCGGATGCGGCGGCGGTAGGGGTGTGCGAACGGGAGCGCCAGGGCGATGAGAAGAAAGAGGAGCGGCGATGCCACTTGGAGTGGCCGGGGAAGATCGGTGCTGAGCACCGCCACGGCGGCCCCGCCGAGCACGGAACCGCTTAGGCGCACCACCGGAGGAGTGGGAATGGGGGTAACGTGAGCGCGCAGGGTGGCGTAGGCGTTCATTAGGGCACGAGGTCGATGACGAGGCGGGTGGGTTCGTGGAGAACCTGCACGGAGTAGGGTACCTTTTTATTGAGTCCGATGATGAATTGGGAGCGGCCCTCGAAGGTGCCCACGCTGATGACGTCGGTGATGTTGCCGCCGTCGGTGGGGGTGAGGCGGTTGAGCACGGGATCCTCGATGCCGAGGTCGAAGGGGTAGACGGTGCCGTCGATATTGACGGTGAGGGCGGTGGCGCCGTGATACTCGATGGGATTGCCCGAGGCCTGCTGGGAGGGGTGGTCGGTGTAATCCGCATACCAGCCGGGATCGCCCTCGCCCTTCATCTCAAAAACCACGCGGTCAAAGCCCTCGTGGGAGCCGGTGCGCATTTCTGTGACCACGAGTTCGGAGGGCTCTCTGGGGCGCATCGTTTTCATGGCAATATCGGCGTTGCCCAAGGGGGTGAGCCCGGCACCGTTCTTGGCGGAGGCGTCGGTGGTATCGGCGGCGGTACCCTCCGAGGCGGAAAGGGAGCCCTGGGAGGGACTGGGCTGCGTGGTATCGTTTCCCGTGCCGCACGAAGCGAGCAGCAGGGTGCTCGCCGTGAGCGCCGCCGCCACGGCGCGGCGGCGTGGGGAGCGAGGGGCGTCGATAAGCGCTGACATACCCACACCGTATATCGTGCGGGGAAACCTTGTGAAATACATATGGCAGATTGGTACCAATTTGTGAGGAAACCGTGACGCTGCGCGTGAATTGCACTTATGGACATACCGAGGCCCTGGGAAGTGTGAGCCGTGATTTTCATGAGGGCACCGTGTACGCGCTCACCGGGCCTAATGGCTGCGGAAAATCGACGCTTCTCGCCACCATCGCCGGTGAAATCTCGCCACTGGAGGGCGAGATCATGGTGGGGAGCTCCGACACTCGCGCGGGAAGAACTGGTGTGATACTAATCTCAGATCCGATTTTCCTTCCCGACCTCACCGTGGGAGAACACCTCGATCTCATCAAGATCGGGCTGGAAGAAAAGGAAGAAGTGGTGGAGGCCTGGGCGCTGCACAATATCCTTCACGCGCCCCTGTGGGCGTTATCGTCCGGGCAGCGTCAGAGGGCTTACCTGGGTATGCACCTGGGGCTGGAGGCCCCGGCCATGCTTATCGACGAGCCCGAACGCCACCTTGATGAGCGGTGGACGGATTTCCTGGCTTCGTATCTGCACCTCATAGCGGAAAAGGGAACATGTGTGTTGGTGGCCACGCATTCTTCTCGCGTGGCGGAGGCCTGCCACGAGGTGCTGCGGGTGGGGGAAGCATAAAGGTGTTCGCGCTTCTGGAAAGGGCAAGCGGATACGCATATGCGCTCTTCCTCGCCGCATTGGCAGTGGCTATGGGCGCGGGGGTGTTGCTACGCCTGATGAATCCCGCCGAGCCTCACGCGGTGAGCGCGCCGCTGCGGTGGGCGACGGCAGTGGGTATCGCGGCGGTCATGGTGGTGCTCGCGGAGCGGCTGATCCCGCTGCGAGGCCTCTCACGGGAGAAATGGGTATGGCGTTATCGGCGCCAGCGGCGCTTGCCTGCGCTCGATCCCGCGATTCTCGTTCAAGGTGCCGCTAGCGCCGCAGTGGGGGCCTTCCTGGGGGCCGCGTCGGGACATAGCTTGGTTGCCGTGGTGGGAATGTCTGTGGCGGTGGCGGCGGCGAGGCTCGGGGTGGGGTGGGCGCGCGGGTGGGGCAGCGATCTTCCCCGCCTGCTGGCGGCTGGGCGCACCCGCGCCCTCGTGGAGAACCTGGCCGGGTTGCAGGACACGGAATTGGTCTCTGACCTCTTGGTGATGAATTGGCTGCGGGGTTCCTCGCGGAAGAGGTGGGGGTGTGGTGCTCGGGGCACGAGCCTGACGGTATTAGGCCTGCGGCGTTTGTGGCGTCGCGGTTACGTGCTGTATTTCGCCGCGGCGGTGGCGGCGTGGCAAGTGACCCTTGCTCCCGCGTATGGGGAGTGGGGGCGCGCGGCGACGGTGCTGGCCTGGGGGATCGTGTGCGCTGCGGTGTACCGGGCCACGGATTTCACGCGCGTGGCCCGGTTTTCTACGGCTAGGTTTTCTGTGGCCCGGTTCCCTGTGGCTTGGGGTATCTGTGCGCCTGCGTGGGCGTGGGGGCGGCCGCCTATGGGGCGTGGGCCGAAAGCGCGGCGGAGGTGGCGTTAGTGGCGGCGGCGTGGATATACGCGGGGTGGAAACGGGGGAAACCAGCGCTGGTGCGCAGCATGTCCTACTTTGATTCCGGCATGGGTGTGAGCTTTTCTCCCGAGATTCTGCGGTACTATCTGCGCGGCTTGTTGCCTGCGGTGGCTGCCGCCGCAGTGGTTATAAATTAGGTATGCCTTGCCATATTCATTTATGGTATGGGCATGACTCGCACTTTTCATTGCCAAGTGTCCCGCCGTGGCTTCTTCTCCGTGAGCCTCCTCGGCGCCGCCGGGGTGGCCCTGGCCGCCTGCTCCTCCGGTTCCTCCGACTCCGATGCGTCCTCCGCCGCGGCGTCATCAAGCGGCGACGCTCAGGCTCCCCGCCGCGTGGTGGCCCTCAACACCGGCCAGCTGGATACCCTGCTTGCCCTGGGTGTGGTGCCGGTGGGGATCGCCACGGCCACCACCGGTGTGCCGGAGTTCTTGCAGGAGGAGTTCGGGCAGCGGCACGATCTGAGCGGCATCGAGGTGGTGGGGGAGCGCTCCGATCCCTCGGTGGAGAAGATCGCGGCCCTGGAACCGGACCTCATCCTGGCCAACCAGCGCGCCGATTCCGGGCTGCTGGAACGCCTCCGCGCGCTGGCCCCGGTGGTGCTCAGCAACGGCGGCTCGGAAAAGTGGAAGGAGGATCTGGGCATCATCGCGGACGCAGTGGGCCAGCGCGCCGAGGCCGATCGCCTTCTGGACGACTATGAAAAAGAAGCCCAGGATTGGGCGCAGCAGCGCGGCAGTGGTGGAACCGTCTCCCTGGTACGCAGCAAGGGGCAGCAGTACTTGATGCACGGGGAGCACTCGTTGGCGGGAATCGTCGCCCGCGACGCCGGGTTTACCCGCCCGGATTCCCAAACCTTTAACGATAAGCCGAACCGCGAGGTATCCCCGGAAAACTTCCACGAGCTAGAGGCCGGTTACCTCTTTTATTCCTTCAGCGGCCCGGCGGCGGAGATCACAGACAATGCTCTCTGGAGCAATCTCACGGTGGTCAAGGACGGCCACGCTCAGGAGGTAGACGGTGATCCCTGGTTCCTCAACTCCTCCATCGTGGCCGCCCAGTGGGTGCTGGCGGACATGAAAAAGGCGGTAAAGTAACGGGCTATGGCCGCCACCACACCCGTGCATGAGTCCCCCCGTTGCTCCGATGTGCGCGGGGAACCCCTGGCGGGTTCGGCCAAAAAGGGCGAGGTCTACGTGCTCTTTGAATGGCCTGGAGGATGGTCGCGCGACGTGCTCGACGGCGGTACCTTTGGCCCCGATCTCAGCGCCCGCCTCAAGGCCAAACTCAAGGGGGCGGCCAGCCTCCAACTTATCCGCCGCCCCGGCCGCGCGGGCCGCAACGTGGGGTTCAAGCACCGCTGCTACCTCGTGTGGGCGCGCACCGCGCAGATGGAACTCCTGCTTATCGACGCCCCCGAGGACCTTCTTTCCCTTGACCTCACCGGCCCCGGCCGCAACGGAGGGGAGGAGGTTACCACTCCCGTGGTCCTGGTGTGTACGCATGGCCGCCGCGATCAGTGCTGCGCGATCAAGGGCCGCCCCCTGGCCGCGCAGTTACAGGAGGAGTTTCCGGGCTCGCTGATCTGGGAGTCATCGCACACCAAGGGCCACCGCTTCGCCCCCGCCGTCTTGCTCATGCCCTGGGGATACTCCTTCGGTGAACTCAACATTGCGGACGCAAGCGATCTCACCCGTCATGCCCTGCACGGCCGCTACTTCTATCCCGCCAATCGCGGCAGCGGTCTCTACGGCCCGCGCGGGCAGGTAGCGGAACTACACATAGCCCGCAGGCTTATCGACGCCGGGGAGCCCCTGCGCTACGGCGACCTCACCACCGACGACGCCCCGGAGGGCACCGTGACCGTCCGCCACCGCGACGGGCGCACCTGGGAGGTGCCACTCATGCGGAAGGCCGTGGAGGGGGTAGTAGCCTCCTGCGGTGGCACCCCCAAGACGGCCAAGGTATGGGTGGCGGGCCTAAGCCGGGACGAGGAACCGGCCTAAATCAATGTGCTGATCGGCGGCGTTGCGCACCTCGGCGGCGTGAGTGGCGATCACCACCGTGGCGCCCTGATCGGCCAGAGCGCGCAACTGATCCACCACGTTTTGCCCGTTGCGAGGATCGAGCGCGCCGGTGGGCTCATCGGCCAAGATGATCTCCGGCTGGCGGGCCAATATGCGGGCCAGGGCCACGCGCTGCTGCTCGCCCCGGAAAGCTCATGCACCACGCGCTTGCGATACCCGCTCAGCCCCACCGTTTCCAGCGCGGAATCAACGCGGGCCTTTTGCCGCTTGTTCACGGTGGCCAGGTCGATATTGTATTCCACGGACTTATCGGGAATGAGGGCGTAATCCTGGAACAAGAAACCCAGATTATTCTTGCGGAACGCGCGGCGTTTCCCGCTGGAAAGTTGCTGGATATTCTTTCCCGCCGCCATGATCGTGCCGGAATCGGCGGTATCTAGGGTGCCCATGTAGTTCAGCAAGGTGGACTTGCGGCTGCCGGACGGGCCGGTGAGGGCGGTGATGCTGCCCTGCGGGCAGGAAAACTCTACGTCGCGCCATAGAGTACGAGAACCGAAGGCCTTGGTGAGGCCTTGAACCGTGATGGTGGATGACATGGGGAACCTCCTTTAGCGCGCGGGAGTGCGCGAGTAGATACGGCCAAAACGAGCGGACATGGCCAGGCAGGTGAGCGCCCACAGCAGGGAAATGCCGAGGGTGGTGGCCACGAGTTCCGGGGTAACGGCCATGGTGCGCAGCACGTCCCGAGGCATGGCGGTGAGCGCGGCCGCCTCATAACTGCTCTGGCGGTGCCACAGCCATGCGACGGGAATGAGTAGGAATATCGCCTCGATGAGCAGCAGACCGGCCCGCGCCCGCCAGGGAGAGCGCCCCATGAGATCCGTGACGGTGAGGCGTTGCCGGTGCCGGGCCTGGTACACGGCGGCGGAGCCCACCACGTAGGCGGTGACCACGAGGATAAGAATTGCTAGGTTGATGGATTGGGAACGGAAGTGCTCTTGCGCTTTATAATGAGCCTGTTCCCATTGGGATAGGGCGGTGAAGTGTCCGGCGATATAGGGTCCTGCGATGGGATCGGCAATGATTTTAGTTGTGGCTTCCTTATCTGTGGCGAATACCTTTAATTGTGTGGCGGGGGACACGATATTTCGATCCCCTAGCGTTTCTAAACCGCGAGGAAACACCACGATGGGGATCCTGCTCACCGTGGCCTCTGGGAGGGTGAAACCAAAAGAGGAGCCGTAGGTGAATACCTCGGTATTTTTGGGAATGGTTTTTTCCCGGATGGTGGGTGTTGGGATGCCGGCGTACTTGGCTTCCGAGAGAACTCGCTGGTGGGCGCTATGAGTGTGTTCGACTGAGGAACCCTCGGGGGTGAGGATCAATACTTCGCTGGGCTTTGGAGCCTCGTTTGTTGGCAGAGATAATTCTCGTTCAGCAAAGAGGGAGTTGACTAGAAGAATATTTGGGTTAAAGTCTCCTCCCATTTGAGTGTCTATGAACAATAGTTCATTTCTTTTATCGGCCTCGCGTAGTGCGGGTGCAACATCGCCGTTGATGTCCCCGGTGCGGGTAGAAAAAGTGAAGGCCTCTGCTGATCTGTGACTGCTCCAAATATCTTCTTGCCCTTTCTGGTGCTGTATTTCTAAGGCGATGGATACTGTGGAGCCTACTGTGGTAAGGGCCGCAGTGAGAGCGCAGAAGCGGAGGGCATAGGTTCCAAGGGAAACGGGGGTCCCTGGAATCTTGCCGTTCAAAGCTGGTATAAGGGAAACCAAATGAAGAGTGGTGATTCCAGCTAGAAGGCTAAGGAAAAGGACGGTGCTGCCAGTGAGGGAGAGGAATGAAAAGCATCGCAGGTAGAATTCTACCGCAGTTAATTCATTGTAAAGGTAAAGTGCTAGGGTGCTGAGTGTTCCAAAGGTGATAAGGGAGAAGAGTGTGGTGGGGAGGAGGCCGCGCAGGTCTCGATGGATGATTGCCCAGAACCCGTGCCCGTGAATACGGCGAATTGCATAGTCGTGCGCTCGTAGCAGAACCCCACCCAAGGTCATGGTGGCGATGAGGAGTAGCATTGCGACGATGGTGACGGTGATAGGGTTGCCTAAGAAATAGTTCCAATTCACGCCATAATTTTTTACAGTGAACCCCAATGATTGAATGTGCTTCTGAATTCTTTCGTTTTCATTTGCTGTACCGGAAACGTGGTATAATCCGCCTACATCAGTGAGTTGTGCCCTGGCGAGGGGGCTGACCTCAATATCTATTGAGGGATCAAAGCCCGAGTATCCGGTTTCTAGCCATCGTGCCATGGCGGAGGAATTTTCTCCGGCGGCGACGTAAAGGTGATGGGTGGTACCTTCGGCGGTAGTCTCGAAATTTTCGAGTCCAACAGTGATATTCTACTCTTTAGCGTAGCGTACGATGTTGTCTCGGAGATCGAGGGGGGAGGTTTCCCCGGAAGATTCTGTGATGAGAAATGCTTGTCGGCCAGCGGAACCAAGGTCGCTGTCTAAGAGATGGCTCAGGGGGAAAGCAACAAGCAGGCTTAAAAGAACCAGTAATGAACTGGCTATGCGTAGTAGATGTGGCATGGACTTTCTCCTAGATAAAATTCCTCACTCACGGAGAAGTGAGTGAGGAATTTTAGAAAGAAATCAGCAGAATCGGTAGTAGGAATGATCAGCTCTGAAGGACCGATCGGGCGCTGATGCGTAAGACCACTGTCCTGCGTTTACGCAGCCGCTGTCGGCATAGTGCTTTCCTTGAACGCTAGAACCGTGTCGCTTAGTTGGGTGGTGGTAGTTGGACCACACCTTGCCTCCCCCGGTGCCATAGTTCCAGGTACCGCCATCAACATTGACCTGAACTGCCAGTGCGGCTGCTGCGCCGCCCGCTACCAGCGCGCCGGAAAGCGCGGTAGCGGCCAAGCCGCGGGAGAACTTCTTGGATACGGACATGATTTTCCTCCCTCGCGTGGGTGGTTGGTAGGAGCGGTTTTCCGTCCCTGATGCATATCACAGTCCGTCAAGGTGACTTATGGGTGGCGAAAAGATAACTTTAAGTGAAAAGACAATGAATATTTGGGTTACCTATGGATAGCTACGAGAAAACCGCCCCCACCGCGGGGAATCTCTCCCCGGTGCGGTAGGGGCGGCGTCGGTAAGCGGGGGTATTAACGCCGCATGATCTTCTTGGATAGCCAGTTGCCCAGGAACTGCGCGGCCTGCACCAAGATCACGATGACGATCACGGCCACGTACATGGTCTCTTTATCAAAGGCCCGGTAGCCGTACACGATGGCGAAGTCACCCAGCCCGCCGCCGCCGATGTAGCCCACCATCGCGGACATATCCACGATGGCGATGAAGATAAAGGTATAGCCCAGTACCAATGGGCCCAGGGCCTCGGGGATAATCACGGAGGTAATGATCTTCCAAGGGCTCGCGCCCATTGCGCGGGCGGCCTCGATCACGCCGGGGTCAATGGCCACGAGGTTTTGCTCCACGATGCGGGCCACGGTGAAGGTGGCGGCGATGACCATGACGAAGATGCCGGCGTCGCGCCCCACGGAGGTGCCCATTGCGGCCACGGTGAGGGGCTGGAGGGCGGCGATAAGAATGATGAAGGGGATGGGGCGGATGAAGTTCACCAGCACGTTGAGCACGGTGTACACCACGGAGTTTTTGAGGATGCCGCCGGAGCGGGTGGTGTAGAGCAACACGCCCACGGCCAGGCCGAGCAGCCCGGAGAGCAGCATGGTCACGGAGACCATGATGAGGGTATCGGCGATGGCTTCGCGGAAGGTGCCGCCCAGGCGATCCCAGTCTGCGGCGAGAACGGTGGTGGTCATCGGGTGATCTCCTGGATGGTGGTGGTCTGTGCCAAGGTATCGCGGAATGTTTCTACCGCGTCCTGCGGCCCGCTGAGCCGAACGGTCATCTTGCCAAAGCTGTGTTGCTGCAAGGTGGTCACGCCGCCGTGCACGATGGCAATGCGCACCCCGGCGGTGCGCGCGGCGGCAGCGGCGGCAAAGAACCCGGATTCCTCGGTGAGTTCGATGGTGAACAGGCGGCCCTCGTGGGCGAGGAGGTCTGCGGCCTCCACGTGATCCGGGGTGTTGCGCAGCGACGTCGCCACGAAGCGCCCCGCCACCGCCGTGCGGGGCTGCGAGAACACCTCGTACACGCTGCCGTACTCCACCACGCGGCCGTGTTCCATCACGGCCACGGTGTCCGCGATCGAGCGCACCACCTCCATCTCATGCGTGATGACCACGATGGTGATGCCCAGTTCCTTGTTCACCCGGCGCAGCAATTCCAGCACGTCATGGGTGGTTTCTGGGTCGAGCGCGGAGGTGGCCTCATCCGCCAGCAGGAGCGAGGGGTTCGTGGCCAGCGCGCGGGCGATACCCACGCGCTGCTTCTGCCCGCCGGAGAGTTGTTCGGGGTAGTTCTGGCCCTTATCGGCCAGGCCCACAAAGTTCAGCAGCTCCTCTACTCGGCGCTTGCGTTCCTCCTTGGGTACCCCGGCGAGTTGCAGCGGGTACTCGATGTTGCCCGCCGCGGTGCGCGAGGTGAACAGGTTGAACTGCTGGAAAATCATGCCGATCTTGCTGCGCACTCCGCGCAGCTGGCGCTCGGAGAGCCCCACGATGTCCGTGCCATCGAGCAGCAACTGCCCGGAGGTGGCCTGATCCAGGCCGTTAATCAGGCGCACCAGGGTGGATTTGCCCGCGCCGGAATAACCGATCACGCCGAGGATCTCTCCCGGCTCCACGGTGAGGGTCACGTTATCCACGGCGGTGGTCTCGGTGGCCTGGTTGCGGGCCTTGGCGGGGAACACCTTGGAGGTGTTGCGGAACTCAATGCGGGTGCCGGTGGGGTGGGCGGCGGAGGGATCAGCCATGAGGGGGTACCTTTAATTCTTCCTCGGGGTGGGCCGGGTGTGGCCGGATGAGCGGCTAGGGCGCGGCTGGGCCGCGCCCTGCTGACGCTGAGTGCTTGGCGTGCTTGCGCGGGGAGGGTTACTTTGCGGCGCGCAGATCGTCCTCCAGGCCGTCCAGGATTCCCTGAAGCTCTTCTGCGGAGCGGTTCACGGACACGGAGGTGCCCTTGGAATCCTCCTGCACGGCGGCCTGAACCTCGGGATCGTGCCAGATCTCTACGAGCTTGGCGATGTCCTCGTTATCCTTATCCTCCGCCCTGGTGACAAAGGCATTGATATAGGGCTCGGCCAGTTTGTTATTGGGATCGTCCTGCTGGATAGCGCTGTTGGGGTCGATGCCCGCGCGATCCAGGAAGGTGTTGTTGATGATGGAGGGGCGGCCCTCGCCGTAGGTCACCGGGGTTTGGGCGGGATCCACTGGGGTGACGCTGACCTTGGAGGCGGACTCGTCAATATCCGCCGGGGTGGGATCGAGCAAGTCCTGGGACTTCAGGGTGAGCAGCCCGGCTTGCACCAGCACGTTGATGGCGCGGCCCTGGTTGGTGGTGTCATTGGGAATGACGACGTCTTGGCCCTCGATCCCGTTGAGGGAGGTGTGATCCTTCCAGAACAGGGCCAGCGGCACGATCTCCGTGGAGCCGATGGGGGTGAGGTCCTTCTCCGAGCCCACGTTGTAATTGGCCAGGAACTTCAGGTGCTGGAAGAGGTTGACGTCCAGCTCGCCCTGGGCGAGGGCATCGTTGGGCGTGCTGTAATCGCCAAACTCGGTGGTCTTGAGGTTGATTCCGGCGTCGGCGGCCTTATCCTCAAAGACCTTCCAGGCCCCGCGGGCGGAATCGGTGGTGCCGATGCGGATGGCATCGGAGCTGGAGCACGCGGCCAGGCCGGTGGCGGCGAGAGTGGTTACCACCCCGGCGGCGATGATGCGGCGAAGTTTCATGGGGAGAGGTCCTTTCCCTCGGGTTCCCGATATGTCTCGTAGCACGATAGCAGCCACCATACCGCTTAGTCTATTAAGCGCAAGGTGTGTGGTCTGGCCGGGCGGGCCCCTGCCGATAGCGCCTGATAACGGCCCCTACAGGGCGCCGGGGAAGCCCACCTGCCGCCAGGCCTCAAAGAGGGCGATGGAGGCAGAATTGGAAAGGTTCATGGAACGCCGCGCGGGCAGCATGGGAATCCGCACGCGCTGGGTGACCCGGGGGTGCGCCAGGTGCTCCTCCGGCAGCCCCGTGGGTTCGGTGCCAAAAAGGAGCGCATCGCCCGCCTGGTATTCCACCGAGGTATGCCAGGTGTTCGACGCCGAGGTGAAGGCAAAAACGCGCGACCCCGGCAGCGCCTCCAGGCAGGCATCGAGGGTGGCGTGAATGCGCACCTCCGCGAGATCGTGATAGTCCAGGCCCGCGCGCCTGAGGTGCTTATCGTCAAAGTTAAAGCCCAGCGGCTCCACCAGGTGCAGGTGCGCCCCCGTGTTGGCGCACAGGCGAATGGCGTTGCCGGTATTGCCGGGGATCACCGGATTGTCAAAGATGACGTGGAAGGGCGCGGGCATGGCCTTCATTCTAGGGGGAGGCATAATAGGTGCCGTGACTGCGATCAAACTCGATGGAAAACTCTACCGAGCCGAGCTTATCGACGCCCTGCGTCAGCGCGTGGCCGCCCTGCGCGCCAAGGGGATCACCCCGGGCCTGGCCACCGTGCTGGTGGGGGAGGACCCCGGCAGCCAGAACTACGTGCGCATGAAGCACAAGGACTGCGAGGAGGTGGGCATTACCTCCATCCGCCGCGACCTGCCGGAGGAAACCACGCAGGAAGAACTCGAAGCGGTGATCGACGAACTCAACAACGATCCCGCCTGCACCGGCTACATCGTGCAGCTTCCCCTGCCCAAGCACCTCGATGAGAACGCCATCCTGGAGCGCATCGATCCCGCCAAGGACGCCGACGGCCTCCACCCGGTGAACCTGGGCAAGCTCGTGCTGGGCGAACCCGCGCCCCTGCCGTGCACCCCGCACGGCTCCATTCAACTGCTGCGCCGCTTCGGGGTGGAACTCGACGGCGCGAAGGTGGTGGTGATCGGGCGCGGCGTGACCGTGGGCCGCCCCATCGGCCTCATGCTCACCCGCCGCTCGGAAAACGCCACCGTCACCCTCTGCCACACCGGCACCAAGGACTTAGCCGCAGAAACCCGCGCCGCGGACGTCATCATCGCCGCCGCAGGGCAGCCGCACATGCTCACCGCCGACATGATTAAGCCGGGCGCGGCGCTTCTCGACGTCGGCGTCTCCCGCGTGGACGGCAAGACCACCGGCGACGTCCACCCGGACTGCTGGGAGGTCGCCGGGGCGATCTCCCCCAACCCCGGCGGCGTGGGCCCCATGACCCGCACCTTCCTCATGGCCAACATCGTGGAGCGGGCGGAACGCCTGGCCGATGAATCCTAGCGACTACCTGGATAACCCCCACGACGTCGCCCTGCCTCCCTCGCGCCTACCCCGCTGGGTGCAGGGCGCCATGCTGGGGATATTTCTCCTGGGTCTGGTGGCCAGCGCGGTTTTTGCCCTGACCGATCACTGGCGGCGCGCCACCTTTGGCCTGGGGGCGGCGCTGATCTGGCTGGCCGTGGTGCGCCTGCTGTGCGATTCCCGCCTGGTGGGGATCTTTGCGGTACGCTCCCGGCGTTTCGACGTTCTCTTTAGCGCCCTGCTGGGCGGGTGCATGGCCTTCCTGGCGCTCTCCGTGGACGCGCTGGGTAGCTAGGGCAGCGCCGCCGCGCGATCCAGGAAACTCCGAATGATCCGGTCCATCTGCCGGGTCTCCGCCAGGAACGCATCGTGCCCCACCGGGGAGACGATCTTGGCCATGCCCAGCAGATTGCCTAAGTTACGCGAGAGATGTTCCTGCTGGTGATAGGGGTAGAGAATGTCCGTGTCCACGCCGGCCACAAAGGTAGGCGTGCCGATGGCCGCCAGGGCCTTGTTGAGCCCGCCGCGCCCCCGGCCTATATCGTGCCTATTGAGGGCGTCGGTAAGCGTCACGTAGGAACCCGCATCGAAGCGGCGGGCGAGTTTCTCCGCCTGATAATCCAGGTAACTCTCCACGGCAAAGCGCTGGTGCGGGCTGCGGAAGGCCCCGCAGGGATTCTCCCCCTCCTGCGCCGAGGTGCCAAAGCGCTCGTCCAACTCCAGCTCTCCCCGGTAGGTGAGGTGTGCGATGCGCCGCGCGGTAGCCAACCCCCCGAGGGGAGCCTGGCCGGTGGCGTAGTAATCCCCGCCGTGCCAGTGGGGATCGTTTTCCACCGCCGCGATCTGGGCGGACTGAATGCCGATCTGCCAGGCGCTCGCCCGCGCGGATACCGCAAATACCCCCGCCGCGCGGAGCGCGTGCGGGTACAGCGCCGCCCACTCCAGGGTGCGGGCCCCGCCCATCGAGCCGCCCATCACCGCGTGGACGCGGGTGATCCCCAGGGCCCTAAGGAAGAGGCGCTCCGCGTGCACCTGATCCCGGATGGAGAGGGCGGGAAAGCGCGAACCCCAGGCCTGGGAATCGGGGCGGGAGGAATCCGGGTGCGGGGAGGAGGGGCCGGTGGAGCCTTGGCAGCCACCCAGCACGTTGGTGCTGATGACGCAGTAGCGGCGCGTGTCCAGCGCGCGCCCCGGCCCCAGGAGTTCCCCCCACCACTGATCCACGCGGGAGTCCCCGGTTAGCGCGTGCTCCACCACCAGGACGTTGGAGTGATCCGGCAGGGGGGTGCCCCAGCGCTGGTAGGCGATCTGCGCGCCGGGAATGGTGGCCCCGGCCTCCGTGGTGAAGGTGCCGATGGGCACGGTATCGAGGGCGCCCTCGGCGGCGAGGTGGGTCATGGCGAGCTCTTCCGCTAGACAACTCTGTATAGACAGCTTGGTTCGCTATCGTAGCGGAAAGGGGCGCGGCCTAGTGCTTTTTCTTTCGGTAGTAGACCTGGCGGCGGATATGGGCCACCACGTCGCCCGATTCGTCGGTGATGTCGAGGTCAAACCAGTGCAGATACTTGGAGCCGTCTGCGGTTTTCTCCCGAATGAGATCTAAAGTGGCGTCGTCGATGGAAACATCGGCGCTAATGTGCCCCTTGCCGGGTTTGACAAACTTTGCCTCCGCACCCACGTCCCAGATGTAATAGTCCGACCCCAGGCGATACATCGAGATCAGCATGAAGAAAGGATCCGTCATGGACAGCATGGTGCCGCCGAAGGCGGTGCCCACCGCGTTATAGGTGAGCTTATTGGGCTTGTGGGTGATGAGGAAGCGCGAGCCGTCCGGAGCGTATTCCTTGATCTTGACCCCGGCCCCCAGGAACGGGGGCCAAAACGGCATGAAGCGGGCGAGGGTGCGGGGAGAGTACACGGGCAAGCCTTTGCTGTTTGGCGGAAATGTGATCTGCGTCAAGACCTTAGCAAAATGGGACACCCGGTGCCTCGGCCGCGCTGGCCGCCGTGCTTCCTGGGGTGGCTAGAGCGCCTGGAAGCCGAGTTCGAGATCCGCCAGAATGTCCTCGATGTGCTCGATGCCCACGGAAAGCCGGATCGTGGCGGGGGAGATTCCCGCGCGGGCGAGGCCGTGCTCATCGGACTGGGAATGCGTGGTGGTGGCCGGGTGCGCCACCAGCGAGCGCACGTCACCGATGTTGGCGAGGTTGGAGTGTAGGCGCAGGGCGTCGATAAAACGCCACGCCTCCTCCTTGCCGCCGGCGACGTCGAAGGAGAGGACGGAGCCGGTGTGTTCCAGCCCCAGGCGCTCCTTGACTGGATACCACGGGGAATCCGGCAGGCCGGCGTAATTGACCTTGGTCACGGCGTCTTGCCGGGTAAGATACTCGGCCACGGCGCGGGCGTTGGCGTTATGCCGTTCCACGCGCAGGCTCAGGGTGTCCAAGCCTTGCAGGGTGATCCAGGCGTTGAAGGGGGAGAGGGTAGCGCCCGTATCGCGCAGGAGGCCCGCGCGAGCCTTAAGCCCAAAGGCGACGTCGCCAAGATCGGCGTAGCGCAGGCCGTGGTAGGCGGGATCGGGGGTAACAAAGTAGGGGAACACCGGCTGGCCATCGCGCTCCACCGTCCAATCGAAGGAACCGCCGTCCACCAGAATCCCGCCGATCCCGGAGCCGTTGCCGGTGTAGAACTTGGTGAGCGAGGCCACCACCACGTCCGCGCCTAATTCCAGGGGCCGCACCACGGCGGCGGTAGCGATGGTGTTGTCCACGATCAGCGGCACCCGGTGGGCGTGCGCTACCTCGGCCACGGCGGGAATATCCAGAATGTCGGCCTGGGGGTTAGCAAAGGTCTCGCCGTAGAACGCCTTGGTGTTGGGGCGTGCGGCTGCGGCCCAGGAAGCGGGATCGTCCGGGTTTTCCACGAAGGTGACCTCGATGCCCAGGCGGGCCAGGGTGGACTGGAAGAGGGTTTCCGTGCCGCCGTACAGGCGCGGAGAGGTGACGATGTGATCGCCCGCGGCGGCGAGGTTCAAGATCGCGGCGGTTTCCGCCGCCTGGCCGGAGGCAAAGGCCACGGCGTGGGTGCCGCCCTCCAGGGAGGCCAGGCGGTTTTCCAGGGCCTCCGTGGTGGGGTTGGTCAGGCGAGAGTAGATGGGCCCGGCGTCCTCTAGGGCAAAGCGCTGCTTGGCGTGCTCGGCGGAATCAAACACGTAGGAGCTGGTGAGGTGGATGGGCTGGTTGCGCGAGGCGGTATCGGAATCCACGGACTGCCCGGCGTGAATGGAGCGGGTTTCAAAGTTCCACCGCGCGGCCTGGGAATTATCGTACTTGGGGGCCATGATCAGCCTTCCGTCTTGTGAGGGGATGTGATTGGCAACCCACCCTAGTGGACCGATCTGTCTAGAAGGAAGATTTATATTCAGCCCCACCCGCCCTGTATCTTCGATTGCGATTTACCGTTAGGGTTAGCCCCCTCACATATTGGG
Organism: Corynebacterium oculi; assembly: GCF_001412105.1. GTDB lineage: Bacteria > Actinomycetota > Actinomycetes > Mycobacteriales > Mycobacteriaceae > Corynebacterium > Corynebacterium oculi. The sequence goes on along the minus strand of NZ_LKST01000002.1, from coordinate 181,584 downwards.
CGGCGGAAGGGAGAGGCGATGGAGGTTCTGCGCAACAAGGACACGGGCCAACCCGTGGGCGTGGTGGGGCAGCGGCCCTCGGCGGCGTCGAAAGTCATCATGCTGGTCATCGCCATTGTTGCGGCCGTGGGCTGGGCGATGATCGCGCTGCACCGAGGGGAGGCCATCAACTCCGTGTGGCTCGTGGCCGCCGCCGTGGGCTCCTACTTCATCGCCTACACCCTGTACTCGCGGTTGATCGCCTACAAGGTAGTGCGCCCGCGCGACGATCGCGCCACCCCCGCCGAGCAACACGCGGACGGCAAGGACTTTGTACCCACGGATCGCCGCGTGCTCTTTGGCCACCACTTTGCCGCCATCGCGGGGGCCGGGCCGCTGGTGGGGCCGGTGATGGCCGCCCAGATGGGCTACCTGCCCTCCACCCTGTGGATCGTGCTCGGCGTGATCTTCGCCGGGGCCGTGCAAGACTACCTGGTGCTGTGGGTGTCCACGCGGCGTCGCGGGCGCTCCCTCGGGCAAATGGTGCGCGATGAGATGGGGCGCGTGGGCGGAGCGGCGGGCATCGTGGCGGTGATCGCCATCATGATTATCATCATCGCGGTGCTGGCGCTGATCGTGGTCAACGCCCTGGCCCACAGCCCCTGGGGCGTGTTCTCCATAGCCATGACCATTCCCATCGCGCTGTTCATGGGCGTGTACATGCGCTACCTGCGCCCCGGGCGGATCGTGGAGGTCTCCGCCATCGGCGTGATCGCCCTGCTCGCGGTGGGAATCATCATCGTGCGACCCGAGGTGCAGATGCCCGCGATCACCCGCTTTGCCCGCGAGGGCGGCGGCCCGGTGTTCTCCGGCTCGCTCTTCCCCTTCCTCTTCATCACCATCGCCTGCGGCGCGCTCTCCGGGTTCCACGCCCTGATCTCCTCCGGCACCACGCCCAAGCTGGTGGAAAAGGAATCCCAGATGCGCATGATCGGCTACGGCGGCATGCTCATGGAATCCTTCGTGGCGATCATGGCGCTGATCGCCGCCGTGGTGATCGACCGCCACATGTACTTTGTGATGAACGCCCCCGCCACCCTCACAGGCGGCTCGGCGGACACCGCCGCCACCTGGGTCAACTCCCTCGGCCTACCCGGGGCAGACCTCACCGCGCAGCAGCTTAGCGACGCCGCCACAGCCGTGGGGGAGGAGACCATCATCTCCCGCACGGGCGGCGCGCCCACCCTGGCCTACGGCATGTCCGAGATCCTCACCGACGTGTTCGGCAACGCCGCCTTGCAGGCCTTCTGGTACCACTTTGCCATCATGTTCGAGGCGCTGTTCATCCTCACCACCGTGGACGCGGGCACCCGCGTGGCCCGCTTCATGATGACCGACACCCTGGCCGCCGTGCCCGGACTGCGCCGCTTCCGCGACCCCTCCTGGACACCCGGAAGCTGGATCGCCACCCTCCTGGTATGCGGACTCTGGGGTTCCATCCTGCTCATGGGAGTGAGCGATCCCCTGGGCGGCATCAACGTGCTCTTCCCGCTCTTTGGCATCGCCAACCAACTGCTTGCCGCCATCGCGCTCTCCCTGGTGCTCGTGGTGGTGATAAAGAAGGGCCTATACAAGTAGGCCTGGATCCCCGGCCTGCCCCTGGCCTGGGACCTGGTGGTGACCATGACGGCCTCCTGGCACAAGATCTTCTCCTCCGACCCGACGATTGGCTACTGGGCCCAGCACCGCCGCTTCCGCGACGCCCTCGACCAAGGCCTGAACTCCTTTGGCAGCGCCACCTCGCGGGAGGCGATGGAGGCCGTGGTGCGCAACACCGCCGTGCAGGGCGTGCTCTCCATCGTGTTTGCGGTATTGGTGATCGTGGTGGTGGCCGCCGCCCTGGTGGCCTGCCTGCGGGCGATCCGGGTACGCGCCGCCGGAGGGGAACCGCAGAGCAGCGAGGAGCCCTTTGCGCCCTCTCAGCTGTTTGCCCCCGCCGGACTGGTGGCTACGGCGGCAGAAAAGGAGATCGAAAAGGAGGTGCTGCGCTCATGAGGGCTCTGCTGCGCAAGGCTTATTGGTACGTGGCGGAAATGCTGGGGGAGAACGCCTACCGGCACTACGTGGAACACCTGCGCGCCCATCACCCGGAGGCCCCGGTGCCCACCGAGCGGGAGTTTTGGAGGGCCAAGTGGGCGGAGCAGGGGGCTAATCCGGGGGCGCGGTGTTGTTGAGGGGGGCCTAGCGGTATGGGTATATTGCCAAGGCGTACGCCATACCGTACGCTTCAGCAGTGTGGCAAGCATCACGTCTACCGCCGCCCGAGCTAACTTGTACCGCCTTATTGATGAGGTGAATGAGCATTCGGATCCGCTCCTTATCACGGGCCAGCGTCACAACGCGGTACTGGTGGGGGAGGAAGGTTGGCGGGCCATTCAGGAGACCCTATACTTGACCTCCATTCCCGGAATGGCGGATTGTGTACTCAAAGCGTTCGCAAAAGGACGCGCGAAACCTTTCCTCTGCGGGGTTAAAACCTAAAGCGCAGGTTTTATCCGGCTCTTAGAGTGCGACCCTCTGGCTACTCCTCCGCCTTGTGAGAAACTGGTGGGTAATCTTGCGGGGTATTTCTCCAGCAGAATCAATATCTAGCACCGGCTGGTGTATAAGATTCTTGAGGAGGAGAAAACCGTGCTGGTGCTGCGCATGTGGAGCCATTACGAATGAGGAATGAATAAAAGGAGGGTACCCGCTTGGGGTGCCCTCCTTTGCTGGGAAAAGGGGAATTACTTAAGCCTTAATCCCATCAATGATCTCATTAAACGCCGCAGACGGGCGCATGATGGCCGTGGTCTTGGCCTCGTTAGGCCAGTAGTAGCCGCCCAGGTCGGCAGGCTGGCCCTGGGCCGCAATCAGCTCGGCGTCGATTTGCTTGGCCTTGTCCTCCAGGGCCTTGGCCACGGGGCCAAAGACCTCGGAGAGGGCGGAGTCCTCGGTCTGCTCCGCCAGGGCGCGCGCCCAGTAGAGGGAGAGCCAGAAGTGGGATCCGCGGTCGTCGATCTCGCCCACCTTGCGGGAGGGGGACTTGCCTTCGTCGAGAAGCGTCTCGGTGGCGGTGTCCAGGGCCGCAGCCAGCACGGCGGCGCGTTCGTTGTCCCCTCCGCCCTGGGCGAAGTGGCGCAGGGACTCGGCCAGGGCTAGGTACTCGCCCAGGGAATCCCAGCGCAGGTGGTTCTCCTCCTGCACCTGCTGGACGTGCTTGGGTGCGGAGCCGCCCGCGCCGGTCTCAAAGAGGCCGCCGCCGGCCATGAGCGGCACGATGGAGAGCATCTTGGCGGAGGTGCCCAGTTCCAGGATGGGGAAGAGGTCGGTGTTGTAATCGCGCAGCACGTTGCCGGTCACGGAGATGGTGTCCTCGCCGCGGCGCAGGCGCTCCACGCTGACCTTGGTGGCCTCCACGGGGGAGAGGATCTGAATGTCCAGGCCCTCGGTGTCGTGCTCGGCCAGGTACTTGTTCACCAGGTCGGTGAGGTTGCGGTCGTGGGCGCGCTCCGGGTCCAGCCAGAAGATGGCGGGCATGCTGGAGAGGCGGGCGCGCTTGACGGCCAGCTTCACCCAGTCGCGGATGGGGGCGTCCTTGGTCTGGCAGGCACGCCAGATGTCCCCGGCCTCAACCTCGTGGGAGATGAGCACCTCTCCGGCGGAGTTGCGTACCTCCACCCGGCCTGCGGCGGGAATCTTGAAGGTCTTGTTGTGGGAGCCGTACTCCTCGGCCTTCTGGGCCATGAGGCCCACGTTGGGCACGGTGCCCATGGTGGTGGGGTCGAAGGCGCCGTTGGCCTTGCAGTCCTCGATCACTGCCTGGTACACCCCGGCGTAGGAGGAATCGGGGATCACGGCCAGGGTGTCCTGCTCCTGATCGTCCTTGTTCCACATGTGGCCGGAGGTGCGGATCATGGCGGGCATGGAGGCGTCGATGATGACGTCCGAGGGCACGTGCAGGTTGGTGATGCCCTTGTGGGAGTTCACCATAGCCAGATCGGGGCCCTCCTCCAGGGCCTTATCAAAAGCCGCACGGATCTCCGCGCCGCCCTCCAGGTTCTCCAGGCCGGTGAAGATGGCGGCCAGGCCGTTCTCGCCGTTGAGGCCCGCCTCCTCCAGTACCTCTCTGTACTGGTCGAATACGTCCTTGAAGTAGGCGCGTACCACGTGGCCGAAGATGATGGGATCGGAAACCTTCATCATGGTGGCCTTGAGGTGCGCGGAGAAGAGCACGCCCTCCTCCTTGGCGCGGGCCACCTGGGCGATGAGGAACTCGTCGAGGGCCTTGGCGGAGAGCACGGTGCCGTCGATGACCTCCCCGGCGAGCACCGGCAGGGCCTTCTTCAGGGTGATCTCGTGATCGTCCGCGCCCACGTGCACGATGGAGAGGGTGTCCTCGGCGTGCATGATGACGGACTTCTCGTTGTGGCGGAAATCATGGTCGCTCATGGTGGCCACGGTGGTCTTGGAATCCTTGCTCCACGCGCCCATGCGGTGCGGGCGCTTGCGGGCAAAGTTCTTCACGGCCTTCGGCGCGCGGCGGTCCGAGTTGCCCTCGCGCAGCACGGGGTTGACGGCGGAGCCCTTCACGGCGTCGTACTTGGCGCGTACCTCGCGCTGCTCCTCCGTGGAGGTTTCCTCCGGGTAATCGGGAATGTCAAAGCCCGCGGCTTGCAACTCCGCGATGGCGCGCTTGAGCTGCGGGAGGGAGGCGGAGATATTGGGGAGCTTAATGATGTTCGCCTCGGGAGTCTTGGCGAGTTCACCCAGCTCGGCCAGGGCATCGTCGATGCGCTGCTCGGCGGTGAGGCGCTCCGGGAACTGCGCGAGAATGCGCCCGGCCAGGGAAATATCGCGCGTTTCTACCTCGATCCCGGCGGTGGAGACGAAGGCCTCCACGATGGGCTTGAGGGAATACGTCGCCAGCAACGGCGCCTCATCGGTGCGGGTCCAAACGATCTTAGCCATGGTCACTCCTCATTCTCGGTGCGTCGTCTCAACGGCTATCCAGGGTACCCCTAACCGGCCTATCGGGTGCACGAAACCTGCGTGAAACCTCAGCCCATGGACACTCCTCGCCGCCAATACCCCATGAAGGCCACCTGGGAGCGCGCCACCCCCGCCTCCCGCACCAGGTATCGCCGCAGGTGCTGCACCACACCGGACTCCCCGGCGATCCAGAAGTACTCGCCCTCTTCCGTGGCCTCGGGCACCTCCCAGAGCAACTGTGCCTTATCGCCCACCAGGTGCGGGGCGGGTACTTCCTGCTTATCGACGCCCCCCGCGCCCCGCAGGTGCTCCCGCAAGGCCTCGTGGAGCAGGCTGCCCAGCGCAGCGCCCGCGCGCGGCAGCCACGTGATCGGTGCCGGGCTGGCGACGTCCAGGCGATCCCTATCGGTGGGCACCTCGATGTAGGCGCGGACGGGGAGGCCGGGGCGGTGTCGGTGCAGATCCTCCAGAATCCGGGCGATGGCGGGCGCGGCGGTCTCATCGCCACACAACGTGATGGACTGCGCGGCTCCCGGGCGAAACGCTATCCCGGAGCCGTCATCCACCCCCGCGCGGGGCCCCACCACCAGTACCTCCGAGCCGGGGCGTGCCTGATCGGCCCACCGCGCGGCGGGGCCGGTGGAGTGGGGGTCAAGGTGTAATACGAAGTCCACGGTGAGTTCGGTGCCGGGGCCACAGGTAGCCAATTCCCGGATGGAATAGGTGCGCATGTCCCCGCGCCGCCCCTCCGGGAGCGCCAACCAATCCCGATACCAATTCTGGGAGCCCTCAAGGCGCGGGAGTCCGCCCGATCGCGGCGGGAAGATGAGCTTGATGCGCTGGTCATACACCGGATCGCCGGTGTTGCCAATGGCCGCCATTCCCGGCCCGCCCAGGGTGATGCGCACAAAGTGCGGCGAGAGGCGCTGGGCGCGGGTCACCTGGGAGCGCGCCACCACGTAGGGACTGTGGGGTTGGGTGGTCATGGCCTGCTCCTGTCCTTAAGGTAGTCCACCCTAACCTAGCCGAAGGGGGAACAGTGTCTATTGTGGTGCGCATGACGCTGACCATTACCTCCGTGAATGTCAACGGCGTGCGCGCCGCCACCAAGAAACGCAGCGAGGAGAACCTCGGCATGAACGCCTGGCTGGAACGCAACCAGCCGGACGTGGTGCTCCTCCAAGAGGTGCGCGCCAGCATCGACCAAACCCACGCCGCCCTGGCCCCGGCCCTGGAGGCCGGGTGGCATTACGAGGGCGCCCCCGCCGCCGCCAAAGGGCGCGCCGGGGTGGGCATCCTCAGCCGCACCCCGCTTCACGACGTCTCCGTGGGCTTTGGCTCCTTTACCGATTCCGGCCGGTGGATCGAGGCCACGGTGGAGGCGGACTTTGGCCAGGTGCGCGTGGCCTCCCTCTACCTGCCGTCTGGCTCCGAAAACACGGAGAAGCAGGACGAAAAATACCGATTCTTTGACGAGTTCGACGCGATGCTAGCCCAGCGCGCCACGGAATACCCGAACATGGTGATCGGAGGCGACTGGAACATCTGCCACCGCCGCGAGGATCTCAAGAACTGGAAGGGAAACATGAAAAAATCCGGCTTCCTGCCAGACGAGCGGGCCTTCATGGACTCCGTGTTTGGTACCTTCCCGGACGAGGCCACCCAGGTGGAGGCCGGGGTGGGGGAGTTCTTCGGCGCCGTGGACTACACCGGGGGGCGGGCGCGCGCGGCGGCCCAGGAGCCGCAGTGGTTTGACGTGAATCGCCGCCTCAACCCGGAGGGGCCGGGCCCCTACACCTGGTGGACGTATCGCGGTCAGGCCTTTAACAACGACGCCGGGTGGCGCATCGACTACCAGGCCGCCACCGCCGCCATGATGGAACGCGCCCAGAAGACCTGGGTGGACAAGGCGGAGGCGGTGGAACTTCGCTGGTCTGATCACTCGCCGCTCAACGTCGTGTACGCATAATGCTGCTCTCCATTCTGTACGTCATAGGCATCACGGCGGAATCCGTCACCGCAGCGCTGTCCGCGGGGCGGCAAAAAATGGACGTTTTTGGCGTGGTGATGGTGGCCTGCATGACCGCCCTGGGCGGGGGAGTGGTGCGCGACGTGCTGCTCAACAACTACCCCCTGACCTGGGTGGAACACCCCATCTACCTCATCATCGTGATCGTGGCGGCCCTGGTGACCATCTCCCTGTCCTTCCTCATGCACTACTTCCGGGTGCTCTTCCTGGTGCTCGACGCCGTGGGCCTGGCCACCTTCTCCGTGCTGGGCACCCGCATCGCCCTGGAACTCGGCCACGGCTTCGTCATCGCCACGGTGGCCTCGGTGGTCACCGGCGTGGCCGGTGGCATCCTGCGCGACCTCATGTCCGATCGCATGCCCCTGGTCTTTGCCAACGAGCTCTACGCCTCCATCTCCGTGCTGGTGACCATCACCTACATGGGGCTTTTACAACTGGGGGTATCCGAGCACTGGGTGGTGATCGTGGCCCTGGTGGTGGGCTTTGGCTCCCGCTGCCTGGCCATCTACTACGACAAAGGCCTGCCCGTATTCGAGTACCTGGGCCGAGATCAGCCCATCGACCCCCGCGTGCGGCTCTCCTACCACCTCCTGCGCCGGGGCTGGCGTAGCGCCCGGAGGCGCTCTGGCTACGACGCCGCCCGCTATGCGCTGCTCAACCGGCAGGCGGGCCGCCATCACCGCAAGCCGAAGAACGAGGACATTCAATGGTCCCTCACCGTGGAGCTGGATAACAAGAAGCGACGCAAGCACGCCAGGGATAAGGTACAGGCGTGGCCGCCCAAGAGGGGGAAGCGAGCCGCCCCCGGTGGAGAATGACTGTGGACGTGTCTTATACTTCAACCCGATAAGGCACTTCCCGTTTGATTGGATCTTTATATGGTTGCGATAGTGTTATTTGTTCTCGGGCTCGCCGGGGTGATCGGCGGATTCCTCTGGGCCGCCGCCGTGGGGCACACCATCGCCGCGATCTTCGCCGCCCTGCTCATCGCCGTGGGTGGCTCCCTGATTACCGCGGCCTGGGCAGTGGTAGCGGACAAGATCAGTCCCACCTCCAAGAAGCTCTAAAGAGCGAATAACGCCGGTGGCCAGCCCCTCCCTGTGGTGGGAGGGGCTGGCTCTTTTTTTTTGGGGGGGCTAGAGGCCCCGGCGGGCGGTGAGGGCGGTGATGGCTATGGATGCGAGGGCCACCGGAACGGTGAAGTAGTACACGCCGGGGACAGGGGCATGAATGGTGACATCCGGGGAGTAGGCTTCGGTGAATGAGGCATACACGAAAGTGAAGCCGCCGAACACAACGAAAGAAATAATCACGATTACGAGCGCGCTGCGGTTGCTTGGTATGAGAGCACCGAACATGGTGCCCAGGGTCGCAGCGGTACCGATGAGGCAGAAAAAAATTGTGAACGTGAGCGTGAGGCTACTGGCGGGGTTGATCGTGGGCTCAATGGTGAACGTGGAGGGAATGGAGCGCACCATAAGCGAGCTATAAGGATTGCCGATATAGGTGGTGGCGGCACCGATGGCGGAGATGAGGATCGCGAAACCGACGATGGTGAGCAGATTGCTACCGAGCCACTTTTTCCAGGGGACGCCGAGGGAAAGGCAAGCGCGCAGATCGGTGGCAGCAGCCCAGAACAGGCCAAAGGTGGTGGGGAGGAGAAGAAAGTTCCACATGTCGCCCTCGGACAGAAGAAGATTGCTCAGTCCCAGCGCGGCGGCGATAAGCACAGTACTGAGGAGAAACAGGCGTTGGGAGGGGTGGTAAAAGACTTTCCACATTAGGTGCGATTCCTTTCCTGATAGACCAGGGCATTAATGGCGGCGGTGTCCTCGGGATACTCCACTGTGACCCCGCGGGGGACGTGCTCGGGAGTGCCAATGAGCATGAGGCGGGTGAGATTACCGAGGGTCTGCTCGTGGAGAACCGGCAGGGAACCTGTGGCCTGCCGAACCTCTGTGGTGGGTCCGCTGAGAATAGGGAAGCGAGCGCGAAGATCATCCAGGGAATAGGTGCTGCCGAGGTGGCCCTGATTGATAGGGGTGACGTTCTCTACTAGTCCGGCAAGATCCTCTGCGCGATGCGAGGTGATAATGATCGTGAGCAGTGGGCTTCCCTGTATGAGGCCAAGGAGTGCGGTGCGCAGGCCCTCGCGCGCGGTGACGTCGAGGCCGGTGAAAGGCTCGTCGAGAAGCATCAGCGGGGCGCGGCTGGCCAATGTGGTGGCTACTGCCGCGAGTTGCCGTTCTCCCACGCTGAGCTTGTGGGTGGGGTTGCGCGGGGTGAGACTGAGAAGGTCAAGGGTTTTTTCTGCCAGTGCGTGATCGAAGTCTGGATGCACGAGCGCGGCGATGGAAAAGTGACGGCGCAGTCGCGCCCCAGCAAAGGAAATGTCACTGCCCGCCATGGACATGGCTGCGGGGCCGACGTCCCGGCTGCCGGAACGCAGCGGGGTGAGGCCCGCGATGGCGCGCAGCAGCGTGGTCTTGCCGGAGCCGTTGGGGCCGATGAGCCCGTGCACGCCGGGTTCTAACTCCCACGTGGCGGGGGAGAGGATCCCCTGCTGATCGACGGCTTGATTAATCTTCATGCTTTTTCCTTTCCTGCTCTATGGCGGCGTCGAGATCGCGGGGGCTCAGCCCCAGGGCGGCTGCCTCGCGTAGAAGCGGGCGGATGTAATCGCGGGCCAGGTGTGCGCGCCGCTGTTGGAGAATGCGCTCGCGGGCGGTGGGGGTGACGAACATTCCTAGCCCGCGCCTTTTTTCCACCAGCCCCTCCTGGTGGAGGGCGGTGAGTGCCTTGGCGGCGGTGGTGGGGTTGACGGAGTGGAAGGCGGAGAGTTCGTTGGTGGAGGGGGCGCGGTCTCCTTCCTTGAGGGTGCCGGCGGCGATGTGATCGCGGAGTTCGTCGGCTATGCGCTGGTAGAGGGGTCGGGAATCGGTGCTCATGTCATGGGTACCTCTTTCGGTGGGTGACTATACCACTTATGTGGGTAACCATGTAAGTGGGGGTGAGGTGGTAGGTACCCTGGGGCTTACGCCGTGCCGGTCGGAGGAGAAAGATGGAACTATTAGCGGTACCGATGTGGGAGATGGAGGACTGCGGGGGACTTGACCCCGATAGCACCTTTGTGAGAATCCGATTGTTCAGAGACACCGTAGTGGCCGAGTTTTCCCTCACGGAGCTATGCAGTTTTTGGGGAATTGATGGGCCTGACTGCCTGCGCAGGCAATTTATCGTCTGGCATGAGAGGGGTGCTTTTCCTGGGATGGGGTGGAGAAAATCCACGTGGAGGAGAAGCCCTTTTCCCAATACTTCGCCTCCTCAAAGGTTCCCGGGTGCTATGCCCCGCAACCGCTCCCGGAGCCCATCGACGGGAAGATCGTGTGGGGCAGGCAAAAGGAATAGCAGCCGGGCCTCCGGTGGGTATCAACCCCCGCCGGGAAACCTCTACACTGATAAGGCATGAGCGAAGAGCACGGCCTATCCCCGGCGGCCCCCGCCGGTGCCACCCCCCAGCGCGTCCTTTCCGGTATCCAGCCCACCGCGGATTCCTACCACCTGGGCAATTACCTCGGAGCGCTCAAGCAGTGGATTGACCTGCAAGAAGGCTACGATGCCTTCTACTTCATTCCCGATCTCCACGCGATCACCGTGGAACAGGACCCCGCCGAGCTGCGCGCCCGCACTCTGGCGGGCGCGGCGCAACTCCTGGCCCTGGGGATTGACCCGGAAAAGTCCACCCTCTTCGTGCAGTCTCAGGTGCCTGCGCACGCGGAACTGACGTGGGTGCTCACCTGCCTCACTGGTTTTGGTGAGGCCTCCCGCATGACGCAGTTTAAGGACAAATCCGCCAAGCCGGGCTCCGATCGCACCTCGGCGGGGCTTTTCGCCTACCCCATGCTCATGGCGGCCGATATTCTCCTCTATCGCCCGCACCTGGTGCCGGTGGGGGAGGATCAGCGCCAGCACCTGGAACTCACCCGCAACCTGGCGGAGCGCTTCAATCACCGCTACGGGCCTACTTTTGTGGTGCCGGAGGGTTTTATTCCCGAGGGCTCCGCGAAGATCTACGACCTGCAAGACCCCACCTCCAAGATGTCTAAGTCCGGTGCGAACCCCAAGGGGCTGGTGAATCTCCTGGACGATCCCAAGATTTCCGCCAAGCGCATCCGCTCCGCGGTCACGGACAACGATGGCGTGATCGCCTATGACCGGGAGAACAAGCCCGGCGTGTCCAATCTCCTGGGCATTCAGTCCGCGCTCACCGGCACCCCCATCCCGGATTTGGTGGCCTCCTACGAGGGGAAGGGCTACGGTGCGCTCAAGGTGGACACAGCCGAGGCCCTGGAGGCCTTTACCGCCCCGCTGCGGGCGCGGTACGAGGAGTTCATGGGGGATCGCGGAGAGCTGGAGAATATCTTGGCCAAGGGCGCGCAGCGCGCCTCTGAGGAGGCCGCGCCGTTGCTGGCGGAGGTGTATGACAAGATGGGCTTCCTGCCGCCGCGTTCCGCTTAGTGATGCCTGCTTAGCGACGCCTCCGCGGCTGCGGCAGGCGGGCGTCGCTAAGCCTCCGTTAGGTGTGGACTCTTAGGCGCGGGCGCGGTCATGGTTTACTGTGGTGTCGGCGGGTGCCGCGCGCGCCCCCCAACGCTCACCGCCTACGAGAGGAGCCTGCACCGTGGCCACCGTCACCAGCGCCGATAAGCGCGATACGGATGAATATGGCATCGAACGCATCCGTACCGACGAGCCGGGCTTCATCGACAAGCTCCGCGCCAAGTGGGGGTGGTTCGATCACGTCATGCTCATGCAGGAGCGCTACGGCATGATGGGCGGGAATCAGTACTCCGCGGGCATCACCTACTTCTCCGTGCTGGCGATGTTCCCCATCCTCATGCTCTGCGTAGCGATCGCCGCCACCGTGCTGGCCGCCAACCCGGATCAACTGGCGCGCCTGCAAGATCAGATCGCCGGAAACCTTGACGGCCAGATGGGGGAGATGGTCAACGAGATCCTCGATACCGCCATCGACCAGCGCGGGACGGTGGCCGGCATCGGCGCCGTGACGGCCCTGTGGTCCGGGCTGGGGTGGATGAACAACCTGCGCTACGGCGTGTCCAAGATGTGGCGGCTCGACCCCACCGACGGCAACTTTGCCGTCAAGAAAGCCCTCGACCTGGTGGGGCTGGTGGGGCTGTTGCTCTCCTTCGCCGTGGCCTTTGGCGTGACCGCCGTGGGCTCCTCCGGGGTGACCACTCGGCTCCTAGAGATGGCGGGCATCGACGACGCCCCGGGAATGCAGTACGTGATTATGGGCGTGGCCATCGTCCTGGGCTTGCTGGCAAACTTTCTGGTCATGACGTGGATGATTATCTTCCTGCCCCGCACGCACGTGCCGCGCCGTTCCGGCCTGAAGGCCGCCGCGATCGGCGCGGTGGCCTTTGAGCTCATCAAACAACTGGGCTCGCTCTTCGCCTCCAACGCGCTGAGCAACCCCGCCGGCGCCACCTTTGGCCCCATCATCGGCCTCATGGTGCTCATGTACCTGATCTGGCGCGTGGTGCTCTACGTCTCCGCCTGGGCCGCCACCACGGAGGAATCCCTGGCCGAGACCCCCGTTCCCGCTCCGGAGCCCGCCGTGATTAGGGTGCGCAATGAGGTGCGCGAGGAAACCTTCTCGCCCAAGGTGCTGGGCGCGGGCGCGGCGTTGGGCGCTGCCGCCGCGTGGTTACTGCGGAGGCGCAGGTAAACGCTTATCGACGCCGCCGCAGACTCAGCAGCGTGAGGAGAGCCGCAGCAACCAGCACGATCCCCGCCACGACGGTGCCGATGAGGGCGCCGCGTTGCGCGGTAGAGGATCCGGCGGACTCGGAAGTATCACCCGGTTGGGGTGCCGGGGAGGGGGCGGCGGAGGATTCCACCGCCCCCGATTGCTGATCTAGGTCACCCACGCTGGCCCCGCGCGGCAGCGCGTAGGCGGCGTGGAGGAGCCGCTGGGCCTGCTCCCACGGGCGCCCCTTATCAATGGTGGTATCCAACACGACGGCGGCCAGGCGACGGCCCCCGCGATCCATCGCGCCCACGAAGGTGTGGTTGGCGTCGTCGGTATAGCCGGTCTTGCCGCCGATACCGTCGGGATCGTTGAGGAACAGGCCGTTATCGTTCCACACCTCGTAGCCGGGATGATCGTCATAGCCGGGAAGATTCCAGAACTCCGTGTTCACGATGGCGGCAAAAGCGGGATTCTGCCACGCATAGCGATACATCTTGGCCAGATCGGTCACGGACGTCATCTGCCCGGCGGTATCGAGACCGGTGACCGACCCCACGTGGGTATCGGTGGTCCCGATCTGGGCGGCCAGATCATTGACCTTGCGCAGGGCCACGGCGTCCCCGCCGAGGGCCTCGGCAAGAGCCTGGGCGGCGTCGTTGCCGGAGGCCAAGAGGAGCCCGTGAAGCAGATCCTCCGTGGTATAGCGCCCCGTGGTGCCGATCCCCACGGCGGACCCTTCCATTCCGGCGGCGCGTTCGCTCACGGGAATCACGGCGTGATAATCCAGATCACGCAGGGCCACCAGGGCCAGCAGAACCTTAATCACGCTGGCCGGGCGGTACCTCCCGTGGGGGTCTTTTTGCGCGATGACCTCGCCGGAGTCCAGGTCAAAGACAAGCCACGCGCCGGCGGTCTGATCCTGAGGCACCCGGTAACCCGGCGCGGCTATCACCCCGCAGGATCCCTGGTACGTCACCGGCGGCGGGGTGGGGGCCTGCTGGCCGGGGGCCAAGGCCTCCGAGGTGGTGATGGGATCACCGGGGCGCAGCGCGTGGGGGCAGGACTGAGTATCGGGTGCCGCCGTGCGGGTGGGTGTGGGGGTTTCCTCTGCGGTGGCGTTATTCTCGGCGTGATCCGCCGAGCTATCAATGCCCTCCGGGCCGGGCGCTGTAGCACCGGGAACGGCCGGGGGCAGCGGCGGGTTGACCTGCGCCGTGGCGGGAAGAACCACCCCGCAGTGGAGCGGGACGAGCACGCAGGTGGCCGCCAGAACGCGACGAGAGGTAAAAGATAACATCGCGGTATATGTTAGACGGCCACCGGTGTGTTCCCCGGTAACACCACGGCGTGCGCGGGCTTAGGTGCGGGAGAAGCGCTTGACCAGCATCTGCTCCATTTCTTTCCAGTCATTGGCGTGCTGGGTAAACGGCGCGGAGGGGACATAACCCACCGTCTCGGAGGAACCAAGCATGTAGGAGATGTAGTCCTGCATGCGGGGGTGGGCCAGGAAGAAGGAGTTGAGGGAATCGTCCCCGGCCCAGTCGGCGGCGTCGGCAAGCAGCTCGTAGCAGCGGGCCATCTGGGCGGTATCCACGGCGTCTACGCTCTTGCCGATGGCGCGCTCCATGCCGGTAAAGGAATACACGTTATCCGCGTGCACGGTCACCTTCAATTCCCCGGAGTTGGCGGCGCTGACAACGTCCTCCCAGGTGGACACGGTGGCGAGGTCATGGGTGTCATTGGAGATGATCCAGCGCACCAGGGCCTTGCGGTTGTTGAAGGTAAAGATCTCCCCATAGCGGCCCAGGAACACCGGGGCCCCACGCAGGTAGGTGCGCAGGGTGTACAGAGTGCTGCCGTCGATGGACACCTTGATGGGATCGATGCCCGCCGCGGCCCACGCGGTGGAATCGTAGGGGTCGGCGGCCTGCGTGGCCTCCTTCTCCCGTTCCTCCTCCTGGCGGCGGCTCTCCGCCGCCGCGCTTGCCGCGGCCTCCACCCGCTTCTGGGCGTCGGCCACCGCGCCGTCCTCCGGGTGCAGAACCTCAAAGATGCCGTCTAGATCGCGCACCACCCGCTGCCAATTGTGCAGCACCACGCGGCCCACGCCGGACCACTCCTGCTCGCCGTGCTCGCCGCGGTAGTGCTCGATGCCACGCTCCAGGTTGCCCAAGATGGAATGGGAGGCAAAGAACGCCGTGGCCTCCTGAGCCCCACCAACCTCCGCGAGGGCACGCGCCACCCGCACGGTGGCGGCCACGGAGGAAACATGATCGTAGGAGGGGCGCTCGGCCAGGGTGGCGGGCATGCCAATGATATCAAAATACTCGCGCTCGGTGGGCTCCACGCGATGATCCGGCAGCTCGGCAAAGGCCTGCCAGCGCGGGTGGTCGAGCAGATCATGGGGGGTGCCGGACTCTAAGAACGCCAGCATGGCGGCGGGTGATTCGAAGAAATAGAGCTTCTCCCCGGCACCGAGGAAGCCCTGCCACTTGGCGCCGTGCTCGCGCCATTCGGGGGCCCACAAGGTGTAGTAATCGCCCTCGGTCAAGGATAACTTCACGGGGAGGATGGCTCTCATGCTCATGGCGGGGAGTCTACCCGAGGGCTCATCCCGTGGGGCGGTAGAACCCCTTAAAGGTCATGCCCATGTTCGAGGTGCGCACCGGGTTTTCCTGCACCGGATCCCCGGCCTCGATGAGCATGCCGTTGCCGGAGTACATCGCCACGTGCCCGTCCCATACCGCCAGGTCTCCCGGCTGTAAGTCCTCGGCGCTCACGGGCCGGCCCACGGCCTGGTCCTGCGCCAGGCGTGGCAACTCCACGCCTGCCTGCCGCCACGCCCATTGGGTAAGGCCGGAGCAGTCAAAGCCCTGTGGGGTGGTTCCGCCCCAGGCATACGGGGTTCCCAGCGTGCTGCGTGCGGCGGCGACGGCCCGGTGGCCGGCGGAATCCTCAGCAGGGGAGCCGGGTTGTTCCTCAAGGCGCTGTACCGGGGGTGCGTGATCCGCGTGCGTGTGGCTCGCCGGAGTTGCGGGAGGGGGATCGGATTCCTGGCCGGGTAATTGTGTGGCGGCGTGCTCTAGGTCTGCCTCTAGTTGTGCGCTGCGCTGTTGAGCTTGGGCCAGGGCCTCCTCTCCCCACAGGCGGGCCTGCGCCTGGAATGCGGGCCAGGCAGCGGGATCGGAGCCGATCTGGGCGATCCCCTGCCGAATTTGGTGCAGGAGAGCCAGGGCGATCCGGTGGAAGTCCTGGCGGGCTAAGCCAATGAGGTGATTGGCCTTGGCCGTGGCGCGCAGGGCCTGCGCGCGATCCTCGGCTAAGCGCTGGGCCTGACCGGCGAGGGGCACGGGATCGGAACGAAAATAGCGCCCCAGACGGTCCGCGACCTGCACGTCGGGAACATCGCGCAGCAGCGGCGGGAGAAAAGGGGAAGGGAGCAGGCGAGATATGGCGAGGAGATAGGGGGCGAGGGCAATCATGAGCCGGCTGCCTGCGGTATCCCCGTGCCGCTCAGGCCGGAGGCGAGGTGGGAATCTGTCTCCTCTATGCGGCCCACGGCGGCGAGGGAATCCTCCGCGAGCCGGTATCCGAGGGCCGCGAGGGCGTCGTGCCGCTCGTGGAGGGAGGAAATGCTGCGCCGCAGCCGCTCGTGAAAGGCGGCGGTGGCGGGCACCTCCTGGTAGTGGGGTAGTTCGGGGGCTGGACTGGGAGAACAGCAGCGCGCCAATTCTGCGGCGAGGAGGCGGGCATGGGAGCAGTCAATGAGGAGATCCGTCATGGCTATATTGGACTGCGCGCGCCGAGAGGTTGGTTCCCGGTGTTTCTGGGGAGGGGAGAGAACGCCACAGAAATAACGACGGCGTGCCGCCGCTGCCTAGGATAGGGCTCATGGATATTACCGTGATCGATCATCCGCTTGCGGCCTCCCGCCTGACCATCATGCGCGATCGGCGCAGCGATAACGCGGCCTTTCGCGCCGCCCTGGCAGACCTGGGTGCGATGCTGATTTATGAGGCCGCCAGGGGCCTCCCCGTGGAGCACTTTGACACCGAAACCCCGGTGGCCACCGCGCGCGGCACTCGCCTGCAAGACCCTCCCATTATCGTCCCGGTCATTCGTGCGGGACTGGGCATGGTTGATCCGGCGTTATCGATGATCCCCGATGCCCAGGTGGGATTCATCGGTCTGGCCCGCGATGAAAAGACGCACCAGCCCGTGCCGTACCTCGAGGCCCTGCCGGAGAACCTTAGCGGTAGGGCGGTATTTGTGGTGGATCCGATGCTGGCCACGGGCGGCTCCCTGCTCCATTCCGTGCGGCTGCTTGCGGAGCGCGGGGCCACGGATATTACGGCGGTGTGCATGGTGTCCTCCCAGGTGGGGGTGGACGCCCTGGCGGATTCGGGATTGCCGGTGCGGTTGGTTACGGCCACGATCGATCCCGGCCTTAACGAGGATGCCTACATCGTTCCCGGCCTGGGGGACGCGGGGGACCGCCTCTATGGCCCTCGTAATATTGATCTCTGACTGTGGCGAACCCGCCGCCACGGCCCCGGGCGGGCGGGAATGACCGGGGATTGAGGCCCGCGCGGGGCTCTTCGGGCGGGAGAAAAGGGAAAGGAAGCGGCACCGAAAGAAGCCTGCACAATATAGTTGGCGGCCGATTCCCGGTGTAGTGGGCAGGGTGGTCGCTATGAGCAGCGATCAGAACTGGGTCCAATGGGCGAGCTACGGGCACGCCCTGGCCCGCAACCTCAAGGAGTTGCGGTTCATGCGTGGGCTTAGTCAGCAGGATCTCGCGGACTTGGCCGGGATCAGCAGAAACCAGGTGAGTAACCTGGAACGCAACGAGAACACCAGTACCAAGTCCTCCGATCCCGTGCTATCCACCGTGTACAAGCTAGCCCGCGCCCTGCAAGTACCGCCCGCGGTTTTGCTTCCCAGCGTTGGCCATACCGTGGACTTCATCTGCCACCCGCGCCAAGGAATCGAGGTGAGCTTCGAGTGGCCCGCCACGGAGGAGGACACGATGGCCTTCCAGCCGCGCGAATTGATGGGCCGAGGGCAGAACTGGCAGTCACAATGGCAGCCCTGGGAGGGCGAGAAAGAATAAAACCAGGAGCCGCACGATCACGGAAGCGGGTCACGGAAACGGGTGCGGGCTTGGGGAAAGGGGCCGCGCGCGGGGCGCTACTATAGCGGGAAGGATATTTTCTGCCGCGTACCTCGCCGCATACCCCAAGGAGGCTTAGGATACCCGTGCGCATTGTGGATCACGTGAACACATGGCTGGCCGCCCACCGCAGCGAGGTGGTGGGGTGGCGGCGCCACCTGCACACCCACCCCGAGGTGGCACACCATGAACACGCCACCACCGCCTTCCTCGCGGACATTCTTCGCGCGCACGGCTTACAGCCCCGCCTCCTGCCGGGCACCGGCCTGACCGTGGACATCGGCCCGGATGATCCGCAGCGCCCCCGGCTGGCATTCCGCGCCGATATTGACGCCCTCCACGTGGCCGAGGCCACGAACCTTCCCTTCTCCTCTGCCGTGCCGGGCATTTCGCACGCCTGTGGGCACGACGTACACACCACCATTGCGGTGGCGCTTGCCTGCGCCCTGGCCGACCTTGCCGCCGACCTTGCCACCGGGCCGAAAGAGACAAGGCAGGCAGGCCAGATTCCTCCGGTGCGCGTGATCTTCCAGCCCGCCGAGGAGGTGCTTTCCGGCGGAGCCTCCGAGGTAATCGAGGCGGGTGCCCTGGACGGAGTGGGCTCCATCTACGCCCTGCACGTGGAACCCAAGCTACCCGTGGGAAAGGTGGGTCTGCGCAACGGGGCGATCACCTCGGCCACCGATCTGTTGACCATTGACGTCTCCGGGCCCGGCGGGCACAGCTCCCGCCCCCACCTTTCCGCCGACGTGGTCTACGCCCTGGGCAAACTGGCCACCGACCTCCCCGGCCTGCTCTCGCGCCGGGTGGATCCGCGCACGGGCACCGTGCTGGTGTTTGGCTCCATAGCGGCGGGCGACGCCGCCAACGCGATCCCGCAGTCGGGGCGGATTCGCGGCACCCTGCGCACCGCGGACATGGGGGTGTGGCACGGGGCGGAGGTGCTCATCAAGGAGCTGGTGGCCCAGGTGCTGGCCCCCACGGGCTGCGCTCATCACCTGGACTACCTGCGCGGCGTGCCCCCGGTATTCAACGATGCGGCCGCCACCGCGATCCTGGCGGAGGGGGCGAAGGTGCTGGGGGAGGAACCGGTGGTGGAGGCCCCGCAGTCCTCCGGCGGTGAGGATTTCTCCTGGTACTTGCAGGAGGTTCCGGGGTCGATGGCGCGCCTGGGGTGCTGGTCCGGGCAGGGCGATCCGCAGGATCTGCACCAGGGCGATCTGCGGGTGGACGAGCGCGCGCTGGACATGGGGGTGCGGCTATTTGCCTCGGTGGTGGAGCAGCACGCGCGCGGATAGGCGCGGCGGAGGGGGACGCGCGGGGCGTCGATAAGCAGCCGACGCCGGTTACCGGGAGAAACGGTGCCCCCGTGGGCTAGACTTGCAGGCGCACTGAACCCTGTGAAATACCCGAGAATGACAACAAGTAACTGTGGAGGTTTCCCCTTGTCCAAGCGCATCGTCATCATCGGCGGCGGCCCTGCGGGCTACGAGGCAGCCCTGGCGGGAGCGAAGTACGGCGCGGAGATCACGCTGGTGGAAAGCGAGGGGCCCGGCGGCTCCGCGGTGATCCATGACTGCGTGCCCTCCAAGTCCTTCATCGCCGGCGCCAACATCAAGACCGATCTGCGCCGCGCGGACGCGATGGGCCTGGGCAAGGACGTCACCGAGGCCAGGCTCGACGTAGACGCGCTGAACAAGCGCGTGCGTTCCCTGGCGGGGGACCAGTCCACGGACATCCGAGCCCAGCTGGAGCGCATCGGCGTGCGGGTGATCGACGGCCTGGCGCGCTTCGACGATTACAAGCCCAAGCAGACCACTCACTACATCAAGGTCACCCACGCCGCGGACAGCGCCGAGGAGGTCCTGGAGTGCGACCTGGTGCTCCTGGCCACCGGAGCGCACCCCCGAGTGCTCCCGGGCGCCCGCCCGGACGGGGAGCGCATCTTCACCTGGCAGCAGATCTATGACCTGGAAGCGCTGCCCGAGCACCTCATCGTGGTGGGCTCCGGCGTGACCGGCGCGGAGTTCGTCTCCGCCTTCGCGGAGCTGGGGGTCAAGGTGACGATGGTGGCTTCCCGGGACCGCATCCTCCCGCACGACGATGCCGACGCCGCCGACGTGCTGGAGACCGTGCTGGCCGAGCGCGGCGTGGAACTGGTGAAGCACGCCCGCGTGGACGAGGTGGTCAACACCGGTTCCGGGGTGCTGGTGCGCACTGCCGACGGCCGCGAGATCGAGGGTTCCCACGCCCTGATGACGGTGGGCTCGGTGCCGCGCACCAAGAAGCTGGGCCTGGAAGGGGTGGGCGTGGAGGTGACCCCCTCCGGGCGCATCCACGTGGACCGCGTCTCCCGCACCAACGTGGCAGGTATTTACGCCGCGGGTGACTGCACCGACCTCTTCCCTCTGGCCTCCGTGGCCGCCATGCAGGGGCGCATCGCCATGTATCACGCCCTGGGCGAGGGTGTTTCCCCGATCCGCCTCAAGACGGTGGCCACCGCCGTGTTCACCCGCCCGGAGATCGCCTCCGTGGGGGTTACGCAGCACCAGATCGAGTCCGGGGAGGTGCGCGCTCGCAGCATCACCCTGCCGCTGCAAACTAATCCCCGGGCCAAGATGCGTTCGCTGCGCCACGGCTTTGTCAAGCTCTTCTGCCGCGAGCACTCCGGCATCATCATCGGTGGGGCTGTGGTGGCCCCCACGGCCTCGGAGCTGATCCTGCCCATCTCCGTGGCGGTGAACAACAACCTCACGGTGAATGCCCTGGCGGACTCCTTCGCGGTGTATCCCTCCCTGTCCGGTTCCATCACGGAGGCGGCGCGGCGCTTGGTCTCCCACGACGATCTGGGATAGCGGTTTCACGGCGTATTCCGGCGACACCCGCTGGGATACGCCGAGATACGCCGCTGCCTCGGTGGGTTCCGGCGGTGAGTTACACTGCATGTGTCCCGTAATACCGCTCACATTCACCGCTCACGGCTACCCCGTGAGGGAAGGAACGCACTGTGGTAGCACCGTCCCTGCCCACCTTTGAAAAAATCCTCGTGGCCAACCGCGGGGAAATAGCCGTGAGGGCCTTCCGCGCCGCCTACGAGGTGGGCGCGGAAACCGTGGCGGTGTATCCGGCGGAGGATCGCAACTCGTTCCATCGCTCCTTTGCCTCCGAGGCCGTGCGCATCGGCGCGGGAGACTCCCCGGTGAAGGCCTACCTCAACATCAATGAGGTGATTCGAGCGGCGAAGCAGACGGGGGCGGACGCGATCTACCCCGGCTACGGCTTCCTCTCCGAAAATGCCACGCTGGCCCGCCGGTGCGCGGAAAACGGCGTCACCTTCATCGGCCCGCCCCCGGAGGTGCTGGATCTCACCGGGGACAAGGCCGCCGCGGTGGAGGCGGCGCGCCAGGCGGGCCTGCCGATCCTGGACGATTCCGAGCCCTCCGAGGACATCGACGAGCTGGTGGAGATGGCCAGGGGCCGCGAGTTCCCGATCTTTGTCAAGGCCGTTGCCGGCGGCGGCGGGCGCGGCATGCGCTTTGTGGGCTCCCCCGAGGAACTGCCTGCGCTGGCCGCCGAGGCCTCCCGCGAGGCGGCCGCGGCCTTCGGCGATGGCCGCGTGTACCTGGAACGCGCCGTGGTCAACCCCCAGCACATCGAGGTGCAGGTGCTGGGTGATGCCGAGGGCAACGTGATCCACCTGTATGAGCGCGACTGCTCCTTGCAGCGCCGTCATCAGAAGGTGGTGGAGATCGCCCCCGCGCAGCACCTCAGCGAGCAATTGCGCGAGCGCATCTGCGCCGACGCGGTGGCCTTTGCCAAGCACATCGGCTACCAGGGGGCGGGCACGGTGGAGTTCCTGGTGGACGATCAAGGCAATCATGTGTTCATTGAGATGAATCCCCGCATCCAGGTGGAGCACACGGTGACCGAGGAGGTCACCCAGGTAGATCTGGTAAAAACCCAGCTGCGCCTGGCGGCCGGGGCCACCCTGGCCGATCTGGGGCTGAGCCAGGAGGGCATTGCCACGCACGGGGCGGCCCTGCAATGCCGCATCACCACCGAGGACCCCAATAACGGCTTCCGCCCGGACACGGGCACGATCACCGCTTATCGCAGCCCCGGTGGGGCCGGGGTGCGCCTGGACGGCGCGGCGATGCTCGGGGGCGAGATCACCCCGAACTTCGACTCCATGCTGGTGAAGATGACCTGCCGGGGATCGGACTTTGCCACCGCCGTGGCCCGCGCCCAGCGCGCCCTGGCCGAGTTCACTGTGTCAGGGGTGGCCACGAACATCGGTTTCCTGCGGGCGCTGCTGCGCGAGGAGGACTTTCAGCGCAAGCGCATCGCCACCTCGTTCATCGCGGATCACCCCTGGCTCTTGCAGGCCCCGCCCGCCGACGATGAGCCCTCGCGGATCCTTGATTACCTGGCGGACGTGACCGTCAATAAGCCTCACGGCTCGCGGCCCACCGACCTACACCCCCTGGACAAACTGCCGGTGCTTCCCGAGGAACCCCTGCGCCGAGGCTCCCGCGACGAACTGCTGCACCTGGGCCCGCAGCGCTTCGCGGAGAAGTTGCGCGCCCAGGACGCCCTGGCGGTCACGGACACCACGTTCCGCGACGCCCACCAGTCGCTGCTGGCCACCCGCGTGCGCAGTTCCGCCCTGGTGCCGGCGGCTAAGGCCGTGGCGCGGCTGACCCCGCAGCTCTTCTCGGTGGAGGCCTGGGGCGGTGCCACTTACGACGTCGCTATGCGCTTCCTCCACGAGGATCCGTGGGCGCGCCTGGATGCCCTGCGCGAGGCCATGCCTAACGTGAACATTCAGATGCTGCTGCGCGGGCGCAACGCGGTGGGATACATGCCTTACCCGGACTCCGTGTGCCGCTCCTTTGTGCGCGAGGCGGCGTCCTCCGGCGTGGATATCTTCCGCATCTTCGACGCGCTCAACGACGTCAGCCAGATGCGCCCGGCTATCGACGCCGTGCTGGAGACCAACACCGCCGTGGCCGAGGTGGCGATGGCCTACTCCGGCGACCTCAGCGACCCCGCCGAGGACCTGTACACCCTGGACTACTACCTGCGCCTGGCCGAGCAGATCGTGGAATCCGGGGCACACATTCTGGCGATCAAGGACATGGCGGGCCTGCTGCGCCCCGCGGCCGCCAAGAAACTTGTGGGCGCGCTGCGCAAGGAGTTTGACCTGCCGGTGCACGTGCACACGCACGACACAGCCGGAGGGCAGCTCGCCACCTACCTTGCGGCGGCCGAGGCCGGGGCGGACGCCGTAGACGGCGCCTCCGCGCCGATGTCCGGCACCACCTCGCAGCCCTCGCTCTCCGCCATCGTGGCGGCCTTCGCCCACACCTACCGGGACACCGGCCTCTCTCTGGACGCGGTGGGGGACATGGAGCCCTATTGGGAGGCCGTGCGCGCCCTCTACGCGCCGTTCGAGTCCGGTATTCCCGGCCCCACCGGGCGCGTGTACCACCACGAGATTCCGGGTGGGCAGCTTTCCAACCTGCGCACCCAGGCCACCGCGCTGGGGCTGGGGGATCGCTTCGAGCTGATCGAGAACACCTACGCGGACGTCAACGCCATGCTGGGGCGGCCCACCAAGGTCACCCCCTCCTCCAAGGTGGTGGGCGACCTCGCGCTGTCCCTGGTGGGCACCGGGGTGAGCGCCGAGGAGTTCGCCGCCGATCCCCGCGCCTACGACATACCCGATTCCGTCATCGCCTTCCTGCGCGGTGAACTGGGCACGCCCCCCGGCGGCTGGCCGGAGGAACTACGCGATAAGGCCCTGGCCGGGCGAGCAACAGGCCAGGGCGACCGCGCGGAGATCCCCGCCCAGCAGCAGGAACGCCTGGAATCCACGGATCGGGCGGATCGCCGCTCGGCCCTCGACGCGCTGATGTTCCCCAAGCCCGCCGCCGAGTTCGAGGAACACCGCCGCCGCTTCGGTGACGTCTCCGAACTAGGCGACCGCGAGTTCTTCTACGGGCTCGTGGAAGGCGAGGAGGTATCCGTCTCCCTGCCGGGTTCCGCGCGCAACATGCTGGTGCGCCTCGATGCCGTGGGCGAACCCGACGATAAGGGCCTGCGCTCCGTAGTGGCCACCGTGAACGGGCAGGTACGGCCCATGCGCGTGCGGGATCGCTCCGTGGAATCCGTGACGGCCTCCGCGGAAAAGGCCGACCCCGCCGTGGCCGGCCAGGTGGCCGCCCCCTTCTCCGGGGTGGTGACGGTGAACGTTGCCGAGGGCGACGAGGTGAGCGCGGGTGACCCGGTGGCCGTGATCGAGGCGATGAAGATGGAGGCCACGATCTCCGCCACGATCGACGGCGTGGTCTCCCGC
This sequence comes from Corynebacterium oculi, assembly GCF_001412105.1. Taxonomy (GTDB): domain Bacteria; phylum Actinomycetota; class Actinomycetes; order Mycobacteriales; family Mycobacteriaceae; genus Corynebacterium; species Corynebacterium oculi. The sequence continues at coordinate 157,238 of NZ_LKST01000002.1, read as the reverse complement.
GTGGTGCTCACGCAGCCGACCAAAGTGGAGGGCGGAGACCTCATCGTCGAGGTGAGCTAGCGGTTCCACTATGGCGAGTATCATCGCCACATTGCATAGATGTGACGACGGCACTCGCCATAGTAATGTGGGGGCATGGTGGGATACCGGATCAATCGCCAACTCACGGAACTAGGCGAGCACGTGCGCGGGTGGCGCATGGTGCTAGGACTGACGGCGCAGCAGGTCTCCGAACGCGCCGGGATCACCCGCGATACCCTGCGCAAGATCGAGACCGGGAACCCCAACGTACACTTCACCAGCGTGGCCCAGGTGCTGCGGGCGCTCGGACTGCTCGACCGGGTGGTGGATACCGTGGACCCACTCAACAGCGATATTGGGCGGTTACGGGCAGGGCGCTTGGAGAAGAAGCGGGCGAGGTGAAGTCCGTGTCACGGTGGTTGACATGAGCATGTCTCATTCTTATAATCCTTTTTTACGAAGCCCCCGCCGTTGACCCTCCGCTATAGGGAGAGTGCCGATGACGGGGGCTTAATGGTATATTTAGTTGCGTGGCTCACAATGATGACAAGGCAAAGAAGCCTCCGTTGTGTCCAATCTTGACTGCAATTTTTGTCGATGGCGGATTTTATCGCAAGCGGGCTGCTTCTCTTTTTGTCAGAAAACGCCAGAGGGCCGGGCGGATGAACTTCTTCAGTATAGCCGTCGTCATATAATTAAAGCTCAGTCTAGCTTATATAGAATATATTATTATTATTATGACTGTGACCCCTCGGAAAAGGTAGTTTATCATCCGCTCACGTAGCAGCAGATTAATCTGGGGAAGAGCGATCAATATGGGTGGATGAAGCAGTTTCTGAAGGTTCTAACAAGAAAGCGGAAGGTTGCGCTTCGTAGGGGAGAGGAACTGTCCACTCAAGGTGGCTATGTTTTACACGGTAGGGCGCTTAAGCGGCTGTGTCGTGGTGAGATTGGTGTCGATGACTTGACGGAGAGAGATTTCCGGCTAGAGATTGTTCAAAAGGGGGTGGATATGAAGATCGGTTTAGATATTTCCGCCCTGGCGGAGAGCGGTTTGGTGAATCAGATTATTATGATATCTGGTGACAGTGATTTTGTTCCTGTGGCGAAGCATGCGCGTCGCTCAGGTATTGACTTTGTCCTTGATCCCATGTGGGCCGACGTTGCTGAAAGCCTCAACGAGCATATTGATGGAATGTGGGAATGTGTGCGGAAGCCTCCGAACAATAAAGATGATCCCCTCCATGTTGACAATATGGAGGGGAAGTCTTCTTATCTTCCTGATGAAGAGGATTTTTAAGCCTAAGTAATCTCCAACATCTGCTCGCCCTTGGTCACACCCGCTCCGGCGGCCACGGAAAGGCCTGCGACCACGCCGGATTTGTGCGCCTTCACCGGGTTTTCCATCTTCATGGCCTCCAGGATCACCACGATCTCACCTTCGGCGACCTCCTGGCCATCCTCCACCTCGACCTTGATGACGGTTCCCTGCATCGGAGCGGTCACGGCGTCGCCAGACACCGCCGCCGCTGCGTCCTTGCTACGGCGACGCTTCGTACGCTTCTTAGCGCCGCCCAGGCTAAAATTTGCAGGAAGAGCCACCTCCACGCGGCGGCCGTCGATCTCCACGGTCATGCGGTTGCGGGGGGTGGGTTCGGTGGGATCGGCGGCCTCGGAGTCATCGTAGGGCTCCACGGGGTTATCCCAGGCCTCTTCGATCCACTTGGTGTACACCTCGAAGCCGTTGCCGGTGCCGATGAACGCCGGGTCCTCCACGATGGCGCGGTGGAAGGGGAGCACGGTGGGCATTCCCTCCACGGTGAATTCCGCGAGCGCGCGCCGGGAGCGGGCCAGGGCCTGCTCCCGGTTCTGGCCGTGGACGATGAGCTTGGCCAGCATGGAATCAAACTGCCCACCGATCACGCTGCCCTCGCGGATGCCGGAGTCCACGCGGATGCCGGGCCCGCTGGCTTCCCGGTAGCGGGTGATGGTGCCGGGGGCGGGCATGAAGTTGGCGCCGGCGTCCTCACCGTTGATGCGGAACTCAAAGGCGTGGCCCTGGGGGGCGGGATCCTCGGTGAGGCTCAGTGGCTCGCCCGCGGCGATGCGGAACTGCTCCTGCACGAGGTCGATCCCCGTGGTGACCTCCGTGACGGGATGCTCCACCTGGAGGCGGGTATTGACCTCCAGGAAGGAGATCAGCCCGTCCGCGCCCACCAGGTATTCCACGGTGCCCGCGCCGTAGTACCCGGCCTCCTTGCAGATGGCCTTGGCGGAGGAGTGAATGGCGTAGCGCTGCTCGTCGCTGAGGAAGGGGGCGGGGGCCTCTTCCACGAGCTTCTGGAACCGGCGTTGCAGGGTGCAGTCGCGGGTGCCCACCACCACCACGTTGCCGTGCTTATCCGCAAGCACCTGGGCTTCCACGTGGCGGGCCTTGTCCAGGTAGCGTTCCACGAAGCACTGGCCCCGGCCAAAGGCGGAGATAGCCTCGCGGGTGGCGGACTCGTAGAGGTCGGTCACCTCTTCGAGGGCGTGGGCAACCTTCATGCCGCGCCCTCCGCCGCCGAAGGCGGCCTTGATGGCGATGGGCAGGCCGTGTTCCTCGGCGAAGGCCAGAACCTCCTCCGGGCTGGATACCGGGTCTTTGGTGCCCGGGGTCATGGGGGCACCGGCACGCACGGCGATGTGGCGGGCGGTGACCTTATCTCCTAGCGCCGCGATGGCCTCCGGGGAGGGCCCCACCCAGGTTAGTCCGGCGTCGATGATGGCCTGGGCAAAGTCCGCGTTTTCGGAAAGGAAGCCGTAGCCGGGGTGAATGGTATCGGCCCCGGCCTTGTGGGCGGCGTCGATAATCTTTGGGATGTTGAGGTAGCTCTCTGCGGAGGTCTGCCCGCCCAGGGCGAAGGCTTCATCGGCTAGCTCCACGAAGGGGGCATCGGCGTCCGGCTCGGCGTAGACCGCTACGGTAGAGTAGCCGGCCTCGCGGGCGCCGCGGATGATGCGCACCGCGATCTCGCCGCGATTGGCCACGAGCACCTTGGATATTTCTCCTGCCACTTGGGTCTGAGCCTCCTGATTAGCGGTTTCTACGTATTGTCGGGTACATCGGTGCCGGGGCGCGCGGCGTTTCAGGGTTCCGGCCTCTAATTTGGGCATAGAAAATGGCCGCGCGATGCGAGCACGCACAGGGGAACATGCTACACACCCGGCGAGGGGAACCGGGAAGCGAAAAAAGGTATAAGGTACGAAAGTCCCACCAGGGAGGAGGGCTAGGACTCGCCGCCGATGGTGATGGGCATGCGGATCATGTTGCCCCACTCGGCCCAGGAGCCGTCATAGTTGCGCACGTTCTGGAACCCCAGCAGGTACTTGAGCACAAACCAGGTGTGTGCGGAGCGATCGCCCAGGTGGCTGTAGACGATCGTGGGCTGGGCGGGATCGAGGGAATGGTACTGGCGTTCCAGCTCCGCGTGGCCCCGGAAATTGTTATTCGGGTAGACGGCGTTCTCCCAGGCGATGTTGATGGCCGTGGGGATATGGCCCGCGCGCAGCGCGGACTTCTCCGCCTGGTTCTGGGTGGGAAGTTGGCGAATCTCGCCGGTGTAGTGATCTATACCACGAACGTCGATGAGCATGGTTTTGGCGCTGCACGCGGCCCCCAGTACCTCCTCGACGAAGGCGCGCCCGGCGTCGTCGTTACGCTCCACCACCGGGTAGTCCGAGGGCGGGTAGGAGGGCACTGTGAAGGACGTATCGCGCTCCTCGGCCATCCAGGCATCGCGCCCGCCGTCGAGGAGACGCACGTCCTTGTGCCCGAAGAGCTGGAATACCCACAGCGTATAGGCGGCCCAGCCGTTGGACTTATCGCCGTAAACCACCACGGTATCGTCGCGGGAGATGCCCTTGCTGCGCATGAGGGCGGCAAAGCCCGCGCCGTCGATGAAGTCCCGGGTGATGGGATCGTTGAGATCGCGCTGCCAGTCGATGCGCACGGCCGTGGGGATGTGGCCGATGTCGTAGAGGAGGGAGTCCTCGTCCGACTCCACGATCCGCAGTCCGGGAACGCCGATGCGCGCGGAGAGCCAGGAGGCGGATACCACGCGCTCGGGGTGGGCGTAATCCTGGAACGCTGGGTGGGGATCGGCGGGGACGGGCATGGTGATTCCTCTGCTTTCTGGGGCTATCCGGGTCATGCGTCTGCGGCGACGCCAGCGGAATACACAATCATAGTATCTGCACCGAATCATCACCACCGGAGTCTTATTGTGGCATTGAATACATTGATGCTCGTGCGGGTGAGCCGATCACGCCACGGGCATAGACTGGCTGGTGGGGCCGGGAGAAACACGGCCCCGCGTCACCTGCGGTGGCCCGGATACCCACGCGGACACCGCGGCCGGTGATGTTTCCCGTAGCGGCTCAGAAAGGGTTTCCCTCCGTGCATAAGGCAATTGTGGTTTTTGAGGTCGAAGGCGGCTCCGACAAATACTTCGATGGACACCGCAAGGACACCATGCCCATCGTCCAGGCGATCCGCAACGCCGGATGGCGCTCCGAGGTGGTGTACTTCCGCCCGGAGTGGGCCGAGGAACTGTTCGCCTACGTGTCCCAGAACTTTGATGCCTACATTTCCCGCGTGAACCCCGGCAACATCCCCGGCGGGGAAAAGGGCTACTTTGACCTGCTGACCAAGCTCTCCGAGGCCGGCCTGGTGGGAATGTCCACCCCGGAGGAGATGATGGCCTACGGCGCGAAGGACGCCCTGGTCAAGCTCAATGACACGGATCTGGTGCCCTCCGACACCGCCGCCTACTACGACGTGGAATCCTTCCACCAGACCTTCCCCACCTCCCTGTCCTACGGCGAGCGCGTGCTCAAGCAAAACCGAGGCTCCACCGGCTCCGGCATCTGGCGCGTGCGCATTGCCGACGACGCCGTGGCCGACGCCGTCACCCCCGGCACCGCCCTGCCGCTGGACACCAAGCTGAAGTGCACCGAGGCCGTGGACAACCACACCGAGGAGCGCGAACTCGGCGAGTTCATGGACTTCTGTGACCAGTACATCGTGGGCGATAACGGAATGCTGGTGGACATGCGCTTCATGCCGCGCATCGTGGAGGGCGAGATCCGCATTCTCCTGGTGGGGCCGGACCCCGTGTTTGTGGTACACAAGAAGCCCGCCGAGGGCGGTGAGAACTTCTCCGCCACGCTCTTCTCCGGGGCCAAGTACACCTACGATTCCCCCGAGGCATGGCAAGAACTGGTGGATCTCTTTGCCGAGGTGCGCCCCGTGATCGCGGAAAAGCTCGGCGGCGATAACATCCCGCTGATCTGGACGGCGGACTTCATGCTCGACACCGCCGAGGACGGCAGCGACGCCTACGTGCTGGGGGAGATCAACTGCTCCTGCGTGGGTTTCACCTCCGAGCTGGACATGGGCATCCAGGAAAAGGTGGCCCGCGAGGCCATTTCTCGGGTGGAGGCGCGCGGCTAAAAGCCGCTTCTTGTTTCGCGGAAAGTGTTGACGGTCACAGGTATGTCAGGTAGGGTTCAGCCATAAGTTTTCTTCCTGGATAGGAAAGGTTTTTGGGTATGAGGCCGCTCGGTATTCCCCTGGGTATGGGTGACAAGGGCGCGCACCGCGCCGCTCCTCCACTGATCGGCGGCCTCTCCGCGATCCTTGCCCTATCCGGGTGCGGCGCGGGGGAAGGGGACATCGCCCGCGCCGCGCGCGAAGGAGATGCGTTCACCCTGCGCGAGGTGATGGGGGAGGGCGCGAGGGAAGGCTACGTCTTTTGCCAGTACATTAACGCCGAGGACGGCGTGGAGCGAGGCTTCGAGGAGAAGGACTTCCCCAGCATGGAACGCAACCACCAGGGCTGGGAGAGCGGGACGGGAATAGGCGTGCTCGTTACGGAGGAGGCCGATGCTCCTCGCGTGGAGTGGTTTGATCCTGCCGAGGTGGATGCCTGCCCCTCCCCGGAGGACTCGCTGCGCCGGTTAGCGCCAGACCAGGAGATCACCGTGCGCGAGGTGGAGAGGGAAGGGAACTGACCGACGGCCACGGCGGCACGCGCCGTGCCACCGTGCGGGAGTTGCACTACTGAGGGCCGTTGCCGTCCAGCAGGGTGGAAACGGAGCCCGGGTCGGCGTCGGAAAGCATCTGGCGGCAGCGGTCGTACTCGCCGGTTTCCCCGATGGCCCGGGCGGCCAGCGCCAGGGCGGCGATGGCGCGCAACACCCCCTGGTTAGGCTCGTGGGAGAACGGCACCGGCCCCCAGCCCTTCCAGCCGTGGGCGCGCAGCCGATCGAGGCTGCGGTGGTAGCCGGTGCGGGCAAAGGCGTAGGCCACCAGGCGATCCTGATCGCCGCTCGCCTGCTTCAAAGCCTCCTCCGCGCGGACGGCCCACACCAGGGGGCTATCGGGGTGCCGCAGCGCCGTGGCGGTGGCGTGCGGATCGGCCCCCTGGGCGGGATCCTCCGGCAGCATGACCGGCGGGGGCGCGAGCATATCGTTCATCTTCATGCGTACCACTCTAACGCCGGAGCGTGACCCGAGGGGCGCGGGCGGAGACGCGGGAGAGCGGCTTGAGCGCCCAGTACATGAGCTGCTCGATGGGGCCGCGCCGGAAGAGGCGGAACCAGATCATGGCAAAGACGATGGGCCCCAGCAGGTTAGCCAGGGCGAATCCCGGCTCCGCGATGTCATGCCCGTTGGCGTTGAGGTATCCGATGGCGAGGATATGGCCCACGTAGGCCGTCAGCGGCATCTTGCCCAGATCGCGCAGGGGATAGACCAGATCGTTGAAGAGCACGTTGCGGCAGGCGATGAGGCACAGGCCGATGACAAAAAGCGCCATGCCGGTGGAGGAGAGAATCTCCGCGATGGAACCGGAGTGCGGCACGTAGAGGAAAAGCCAGGTGTACCAGTCCGTCGGGGTCACGCCGTAGGCGTTGTGCAGGAGATAATCGGTGGCCTCCGCGCCGTCGGGGTGAAAGGCACTGTACCGCTCGTGGAAGTCGCTGAATTGGAGGTAGAGCCAGGAGCCGCCGTACCCAAGGAGAAACAGCGGCGCGCCGATGACCACCAGCCAGCGGGCCGCCTGATCCGTGGTGAACAGGAACTTTTCCGCCGCCACCCCGGCGAGGAACACGGGAATCCAGGACATCAGGGGAAACAACCCGGTGATAAAGAGATACTGCCAGAACTCCGACCACTGGCCATCGGCGATCAGCGCCGGGGTGGGGGTGGCCCCGAAGCCGGGCGGATCGGGCAGCACCCGGCGCAGCTCGAAGGAAAACAACGGCAAGAACAGCGCCGAGGCCGCCGCCGCGATCGTGGCGCTAAAGAGGCTGAGGCGGAACACCAGGGGAGCGACGAGAATATAGAGGAAGCCGTAGGTGACCAGAATGACGATGGGCCCCACCGAATCGAGGGAAATGGCCAGGCCGATGAGCACCAGAATGATGCCGCGCCCCACCAGTTGCAGCACCGAGGTGAGGGTATCGCGGGACTTGGTGAGCAAAACCACCGAGACGCCCGCGAGCACGGCAAAGAGGATGGAGGAACGGCCGTCGAAGGCGCTGCGCAGCAGGTTATCGCCCCACAGGTGCCCCCAGGTGTGCATGTAGAACATGCCGATGATCGCCAGCGCGCGGGCCAGGTCGATGCCGTCGAGGCGGTGGGACTTGGGGCGGCTGAGCCGGGTGCGGTACGTGAAACGGGGGCGTTGCGTGAGCGCGTGAGCGGGAGACATAGGTGGTTTAGGATTCCCAGAAATCGGAGACAGTCAAGCCGAAAGAATAAAGGGCGCGGCGTACGAATGGAAGCGAGAGCCCAATGACGGACGAGGGATCACCCTCGATGCGATCAATAAACCACCCGCCCAGGGCCTCCAGGGTAAACGCCCCGGCGCACCCCCACGGCTCTCCCGTGGCGGCGTAGGCGGCAATATCGTCCTCCTCTGCCTGCGCGAAGGAGACGGCGGTGCGGGTGGAGTCCACCACGGACTGGCCCCGAGGGCCGATCACGCAGTGGCCGGTGAGCAGTTCCGCGGTGCGGCCCGCCTGGGCGCGCCAGCGGCGCACCGTTTCCTCCTCGGTATGCGGCTTGCCCTGAAGCTGCCCGTCCAGCAGCAGCATGGAATCGCAGCCCACCACCACCTCCCCCGGATAGCTCGGGGCCACGGCCTCGGCCTTGGCTTTGGCCAGGGCGCACACGACCTCGGCGGGGGAGGCCTGGGGCGGCAGGGAGGCGCGCAGCGCCTCCTCATCGACGTGCGCGGGGTGCAGCACGGGTTCCACCCCGGCCGAGCGCAAGATGGCGCGGCGGGAGGGGGACTGCGAGGCCAGGACGAGGCGCATGGCTTACTCCTTAGGTCTCTATTGCACCGTGATTCTCAGTGATAAGGTACGGCGCTAAAGGCGCGGGGATTAAACGGGCGGGGGGAGAAGTAATCGTCCGGGCGGCCCCACCGATCGGGATCGATGGTGCTCTTGAGGTGCTCCTTGCGGGCAAGTTCGCCCAACACCTGGCGCAGGGCCTCGATCTCCGCCTCGTCGGGTGCCCCGGAGAGCACCCGCAGGCGGGGGGTAAAAGCGTCAGCCATGATCCTCCTTATAACGCGATGTTGCCGTGCTTCTTCGCCGGCGGGTAGGTGACCTTGCGATCCAGCAGGCGCAGCCCCTCCACCAACTGCCCGCGCGTGTGCTCCGGGGGAATCACCGCGTCCACCATGCCGCGCTCGGCGGCCTGATAGGGAGAGAGGTGGCGCTCGTCGTACTCCGCGGAGAACTTATCCCGCAGGGCGTCCACGTCCTTGCCCTTGCGCTGCGCCTTGGCCAGCTCCGCCGCGTGGATTTCCGGCACGGCCGTCTCGGCGTGCATGGCGGCGATCTGCGCGGTGGGCCAGGCGAACACCAGATCCGCGCCCAGATCCTTGGCCCCCATGACCACGCTGGCCGCGCCGATGGCGTGGCGGGTAATCACGGTGAGGGTGCCCACTGAGGCCTCCGCGTAGGCATAGGCCAGCTTGGAGACGCTGCGTACCACCCCGCCGAGTTCCTCGTCCGTGCCGGAGACGAAGCCGGGCGCGTCCACGAAGGACACCACGGGGATATTAAAGGCGTCGCAGGTGCGAATGAAGCGCGCGGCCTTATCCGCCGCGCGGGAGTCCACCCGGCCGGCGCCCTGGGCAGGCTGATTGGCCACGATCCCCACCGCACGGCCCTCGATGCGGGCAAAGCCGGTGAGGATATTGGGGGCGTAGGCGGGCTGAGTTTCTAGGAACCGCTGTCCGTCTACCACGCGGGTGATGGCCTCGCGCATGTCATAGGGGGCCTGCGGATCGTCCGGGATCAGGGCATTGAGCTGCGTGTCCGCGGCGGAGATGTTCTCCGCGATGGAGCCGGTAATCCGGGACTCCACCGGGCGGGGGGCCTCGGCGCGGTTGTTGGAGGGCAGGTAGCCCAGCAGGTCGCGCAGGATCTCGGCGGCGTGGGCATCGGACTGCGCCACCAGATGCGCGGTGCCGGAGCGCTCCGCGTGATCCCGGGCCCCCAGGGGTTCCTCCCCGGCCTCGGCGGGGCTAAGCCTTAAGAGCGCCTGCCCCTCCACCATGAGGGTGAGGTCGGCGGCACCCGCGAGCAGGGCGTGCGGGCCGGTGACCTCCCCGGTGAGCACCGCGATGTGCGGAATCACGCCGGAGGCCTGCGTGGCCGCAGCCACGATGCGGGCATAGAAGGACAGCGCGGCGGTGCCTTCGGCGGCGCGCGCCCCGCCACCCTCAAGGAAGGCGATCACCGGCACCCCGGTCTTGGTGGCCAGGCGGTAGATCTTCAGGATCTTCTCGCCGTACACCTCGCCCAGGCGGCCGTCGAAAATGCTGGAATCCTGCGCATACACGCAGACCTTGCGCCCGGCCACGGTGCCGTAGCCCGCCACCACGCCGTCGGTGGCGGGGCGGGTGGAATCGAGGCCGTACTCGGAGACGCGGTGGCGCGCGAGGGCATCGACCTCGACGAAGGAGGAGGCGTCGAGAAGCGCGCCGATCCGCTCGCGGGCGGTGAGCCGCCCGGCCTCGTGGGCCTCGGCGATGGCGCGATCGCCCACCGGTGCCTGCGCCTCCGCGAGGCGGGCGGTGAGATCTGCCAGCTTTCCGGCTGTGGTGGAAAGATCAGTCATGGTTGTTCATTCTAGGGGGTAGCCGTGGCGGGCACGCGCGCCCCGTCCCCGCCGAGCCCCGGCCGATGGCCGAAAGTGGGGGCGGCGAGAGCGTGGCCGGTGGGTATGGTGGTGGGCATGGAAGAAACAGTGCTCCGGGAACGTCTGGGCGAACGAGCGGGGATTTACCCCCGCCTGAGGGTGGTGGCGCAGACGGGTTCCACCAACGCTGACCTCCTTGCGCAGCCGGATGCGCCCGATCACGCCGCACTCATCGCCCGGCATCAGACCGCCGGGCGCGGCCGCCTGCACCGGCACTGGGAGGGCACGCCGGACAAGCAGCTGGCGCTATCCGTGCTGTACAGGCCAGAAAAAAGGCTCGTGGAGCGCCTGGGGCTGCTGCCGCTGGCCGTGGGCCTGGCGGTGGTGGACACCGTGCCCCGGGCGGAGCTGAAGTGGCCCAACGACGTACTCATCGAGGGGCGCAAGGTCTGCGGAATCCTCGTGGAGGCCGCCGACCTCGACAGCGATCCGCGCGTGGTGGTGGGCTGCGGGATCAACCTCAGCCTAAGCCGCGAGGAACTACCCGTGGCACACGCCACGTCCCTGACCCTAGAGGGAATTGCCCACGATCCGGCGGACGTCGCGGCGGGGCTTCTCGACGCCCTGGAGCGCCGCGTACAGCAATGGCGCTGCGCGGACCCCACCCTGCTGGGGGACTACCGCGCGCGCTGCACGACCTTGGGGGCCGAGGTGCGGGTGGAGCGTTGGGAGGAGATCATCGAGGGAACGGCGGTGGACGTGACCGCCACGGGCGCCCTGCTCGTGGAAACCAGCCGGGGCCGCCAGGAATTTTCCGCCGGGGACGTGACCCACCTGCGGCGCGCCGTCTAGCCCGAGCGATCATGGGAACCTTTCGCCCCGCTCCCAGAGAACGCGTGGTGGTGGACGTCTCCGCCCCGCTGAGCACCCTGATCTTTCCGGTGCTGGAGGCGATCCTGCTCACCGGCGTGGCCTGGATCATTGTCGGCTACCTGGATCGCCCCGAGGTGGCCGTGAGCATAACCCTGCGCAACGCCCTGGTGGGGCTGTGGGCGCTGGGGGTGGGGTGGCGGCTTGTGCTGCCGCTGTGCCGGGCGCGCCGCCAGCGCTTCATGGTGACCACCCAGCGCATCGTGGTGCGCGGGCCGGGGCTGAGCGCGCGCACCGATGAAATATCGCTGCGCCAGGTGCGCGGGGCCAGAAAGAGCGGCCGGGGCCGGGTGGCCCTGGGGCTGATCGGCTATGACCGCCCCGTGGTCTTTGCCCGGCTGCCCCGGCCCAAAAAGGTGGCCCAGGCGATCACGGGACTGGTGCGGTGGTGAGGCTTTCTAGGATTCCTCACCAAATTGCGCCGCGTTGAGCCGCGCGTATGCCCCGCCGCGAGCCACCAGCTTCTCGTGGGAGCCCTGCTCCACGATGTCACCCTCCTCCATCACCAGGATCACGTCCGCGTCGCGGATCGTGGAGAGGCGATGGGCGATCACAAAGGACGTGCGCTCCGCGCGCAGCGCGTTCATGGCCTCCTGCACCAGCACCTCCGTGCGGGTATCCACCGAGGAGGTGGCCTCGTCGAGGATCAGCAGCGCGGGTTGCGCGAGGAAGGCGCGCGCGATGGTAATGAGCTGGCGCTCAACGGCGGACAGTGCCCCGCCCTCGCCGTCGATACGGGTGTGATACCCCTCCGGAGGGTGCGCACGAAGCGATCCACGTAGGTGGCCTTGGCGGCGGCAATGACTTCCTCCTCCGTGGCGTCCAGGCGGCCATAGCGGATGTTCTCCGCGATGGTTCCCTCAAAAAGCACCGCGTCCTGGAGCACCATGCCCACCTGGGAGCGCAGATCCCGGCGGGAAAGATCGCGGATGTCCGTGCCGTCGAGGGTGATGCGCCCGGAGTCGATCTCATAGAAGCGCATAATCAGGTTCACCAGGGTGGTCTTGCCCGCACCGGTGGGGCCCACGATGGCGGCGGTCTGCCCCGGCGCCACGCTCAGATTCAGCCCCGTAATCAGCGGCTTATCCGGGGAATAACCAAAGGAAACGTCCTCGAACTCGACCAGCCCGCGCGCCCGCCCCGGTACCCGGGCGGAGGCGCTCTCGGGGGCGTCGAGAAGCTCAAAGACGCGCTCGGCAGACGCCACGCCGGATTGCAGCATCTGCATCATGCTGCCGAGTTCCCCGAGGGGCTGATTGAACTGGCGGGAGTACTGAATAAAGGCGGTGGCATCGCCCAGGGTCATGGAGCCAGAAGCCACCCTCAGTCCGCCGAGGACGGCGATGCCCACGTAGGACAGATAGGAGATGAACTGCATGATCGGCATCATCATGCCGGAGAGAAACTGCGCCGTGGAACTGGAGCGGAAAAGCTCCTCATTGCGCTCCCCAAACTCCTCCACCGCGGCGTCCGTGCGGCCGAAGATCCGCAGCACCTCGTGCCCGGAGAAGGTCTCCTCCACGTGCCCGTTGAGCATGCCCGTGGAACGCCACTGGGTAGTGAACTGCTTTTGGGAGCGCGAGCCGATCACCGCGAGCACGATGCCCGTCAGCGGCAGCGAGAGCAGGGCCACCAGGGCGAGCTGCCAGGACACCCAGAACATCATGGCGGTGATGCCGATGACCGTGAGCAGGGCGTTGAGCGCCTGCGCCAGGGCCTGCTGCAAAGCCTGCTGGATATTATCGACGTCGTTCGTGGTGCGAGAGAGCACGTCGCCGCGCTTGCTGGTGTCAAAGTACGACAGCGGGAGACGGTTGATCTTGGCCTCTACGTCCCGGCGCAGCCCGTAGACCGCGCGCATGACCAGGCGGTTAAGAATGAACCCCTCCAACCACATGAACGCCGAGGCGGCCAGGTAAAGACCGATGATCGCGGCGATGAGCCAGCCCAGGCGGGAGAAATCAATGCCCGCGCCGGGGGTAACGTCCATGCGGCCCAGCATGTCCGCGAAGGTATCGTTCCCCTCGGCGCGCAGCCCGGTGACGATCTGCTCCTTGGGTATCCCGGTGGGCAGCTGGGAGCCGATGGCCCCGGAGAAGATCACGTCCATGGCGTAGCCGGTGACGCGCGGGGCATACACGTTGAGCGCCACGGAGAAGGCCACCAGGCCGAAAACCAGGACCAGCTGGGCCTTGTAGGGAGAGAGCAGGCCGAGCAGGCGTGCGGCCCCGGCCCGGAAGTTCTTGGCCTGGCGCGGCGCGGACCCGGACCAGTCATCCACCCCCACCTTTTCCTGGAGGTCGAGGAGTTCCTGCTCGGAGAGGTCGGCGGTATCGTTCTGAGCCATGATTAGCGCACCTCCTTGGTGTCACGGGGGCCGTGAGTATGTGCTGCGTCCGTATCATTCGCCTCATCCGCCGCAGCCTGGGAACGGACGATCTCACGGTAGGTCTCGGAGGCGCGCAGCAACTCCTCGTGCGTGCCGCGCGCCACGATCTCGCCGGCCTCCATGACCAGGATCTGATCCGCCTCCCGGATGGAACTGACCCGCTGGGCCACCACGATCATGGTGGCCTGGGCGACCTCCGGGGCGAGGGCCGCGCGCAGGCGCGCGTCCGTGGTCATGTCCAGGGCGGAGAAGGAATCATCAAAGAGGTACACCGTGGGTTTGGCCACGAGCATCCGGGCGATGGAGAGGCGCTGGCGTTGCCCGCCGGAGACGTTGGTGCCGCCCTGGGAGATGGGCATATCTAAGTCCTCCACGAAGTCCGCCTGGGCGGTGCGCAGCGCCGCCCACATCTCATCCTCGCTGGCCTGGGGATTGCCCATCGCCAGGTTGGAGCGCACGGTGCCGGAGAAGAGGTAGGGCTTTTGGGGCACCATGCTCACTCGCTCCACGATGTCCGCGTGGGCCATCGCGGTGATGTCGGTGGCGTCGATCAGCACCTGGCCCTGCGTGGCGGTGTAGAGACGGGGGATCAACCCCAGCAGCGTGGTCTTGCCCGAGCCGGTGGCCCCGATGATCGCGGTGACCTGGCCGGGGCGGGCGGTAAAGGAAATATCGCGCAGCACCGGGGCCTCCGCGCCGGGGTAGGAGAAGCTCACGTTCCTGAACTCCACCATGCCCTCGGCCGAGGCCGGGCGCTGAGGCTGGGCGGTCTCGTGAATGGAAGGGGAGTGCTCCAAGACCTCGGTGATGCGCCCCGCGCACACTAGGGCGCGCGGCAGCATCATGGCCATGAAGGCGCCCATCATCACGGCGGTGAGGATCTGCATGAGGTATTGCAGGAAGGCGGTGAGCGAGCCCACCTCCACGGCCCCGGCGTCCACGCGCTGCCCGCCGAACCACATCACCGCGCCGGTGGCCAGGTTCAGGATCAGCATGATGATGGGGAAGAGGAGCACAAAGAGGTTGCCGAGCTCACCGAGAGCTCGGTGAGCTCGGTATTGGCGCGGTCAAAGCGCTGAACCTCGTGCTCCTCCCGGGTAAAGGCGCGCACCACCCTGATGCCGGTGATCTGCTCGCGCAGCACGCCGTTGATGGCGTCGATCTTGTGCTGCTGGCCGGTGAACAGGGGCAGGAGCCGCGCGATGAGGAAGGCCACGGCCGCGAAGAGCACGAGCACGCTGACCACCACCAGCCAGGACAAGCCTGGGTCCTCGCGCACGGCCATGATGATGCCGCCCACCATCATGATGGGCGCGGGTGCCATGAAGTTCAGCATCATCATGTACGTCATCTGCACCTGCTGGACGTCATTGGTGCCTCGGGTAATCAGCGTGGCCGAGCCGAAGCGGCTGACGTCCTCCGCGGAGAAACTCGCCACGCGGCGGAACACATCGCCGCGAATATCGCGGCCGGTGCCCATCGAGGTGCGCGCGCCGAACCACACGGCGATGCACGCGGAGATCACCTGGACAAACGCCACGGCCAGCATGATGGCGCCCAGCCGCCAGATGAGATCCACGTCCCCGCGGGAGACGCCCTCATCAATAATCCGGGCGTTGAGGGAGGGAAGATACAGCGTGGCGAGGGTGGAAATGGTTTGTAAGAAAAGAATAGCGAGGAGAGCACCGGAATAGGGCCGCGCCCGCGATCCGATGAGGCGTAAAAAGTTCACCCGGCAAGGCTAGCAGCGCGGTACCGCGGCCGCCTTGGGATAGCGCGGCGGGTGACTATAGTTGAGCAGCGTGAAGGACACCGAACAGGACACCGAACAGGCCTCAGCGAAGAACCTCCACGGCAATCCCGCCGCCCACGCCCCCGGGCAGCCCGTGGTGGCCGTGATCGGAGACGGCCAACTGGCCCGCATGATGCAGACCGCCGCCATCGAGCTGGGCCAGTCCGTGCGCCTGCTGGCCGGAACCCCGGAATCCTCCGCCGCCCAGGTGGCCGCCGACGTCCTCCTTGGGGACTACCGCGACCTCGATGCCCTGCGCGCCGCGGCGCACAGGGCGGATGCGGTCACCTTCGATCACGAGCACGTGCCCAGCGAGCACCTGCGCGCGCTTATCGACGCCGGGATCAGCGTGCAGCCGCGCCCCGAGGCGCTGCTCTACGCCCAGGACAAACTAGAGCAGCGCCGCCGCCTGCGGGAACTGGGTTTCCCGGTTCCCCGCTTTAGCGCGGTGACCTCCGTGGCCGACGCTGAGGCCTTCTACGAGGAGGCGGCGGGCCAGGTATGCCTCAAGGCCTGCCGTGGCGGCTACGACGGCCACGGGGTGTGGTTCCCCGAGGATCGAGAGGCCCTGACGGAACTGGTGACCAGCCTCCTGGATAAGGGCGTGGCCCTCATGGCGGAGGAAAAGGTGCGCTTTGACCGTGAACTCTCCGCGATGGTGGCCCGCACCCCCTCCGGGGAGGTGGCGGCCTGGCCCGTGGTGGAATCGGAGCAAAAGGACGGCATCTGCCACCGCGCCATCGCCCCCGCACCGGGCATGAGCAAGGAGGACGATGACGCCCTGCGCACCCTGGCCGAGGACATCGCGCGGCGCCTGGGCGTGACCGGCGTGCTGGCGGTGGAGCTCTTTGACAAGGGCGGCCAGTACTGGATCAACGAGCTGGCCATGCGCCCCCACAACACCGGACACTGGACCCAGGACGGCTCCGCCACCAGCCAGTTCGAGCAGCACCTGCGCGCCGTGCTGGACATGCCCCTGGGCGATACCCGGCCCACCGCGCCCGTGACCGTGATGGTCAACACCCTGGGCGGGGCCACGGAACCCGCCGAGCCGGTACCCAGCCGCATGGCGCAGGTGTGGCGGCGCTTCCCGCAGGCCAAGATCCACCTCTACGGCAAGGAACACCGTCCGGGGCGCAAGCTCGGGCACATCAACCTCAGCGGGCAGGACGCGGCCGCCACCGCGCGGGAGGCCGACCTCGCCGCGCACTACCTGGTGCACGGGCGCTGGGCCGATGGCTGGGTTCCCGCATAGGGCCATAAAACTGGCCTCGGTATCGCTATCACAGAAAGGACTACCACATGACCCCCCTCGTTGGCCTCATCATGGGCTCCGATTCCGATTGGGACACCGTGGCCCCCGCCGCCGAGGTGCTCGCGGAGTTCGGGGTGCCCTTTGAGGTGGGCGTGGTCTCCGCCCACCGCACCCCGGAGCGCATGCTCTCCTACGCCAAGAACGCCCACCACCAGGGGATCAAGGCGATCATCGCCTGCGCCGGGGGAGCCGCGCACCTCCCGGGCATGGTGGCCGCCGCCACCCCACTGCCGGTGATCGGCGTGCCGCGCGCCCTCAAGGATCTCGACGGCATGGATTCCCTGCTCTCCATCGTGCAGATGCCCGCCGGGGTGCCGGTGGCCACCGTGTCCATCGGCGGGGCCAAGAACGCCGGGCTGCTGGCCGTGCGCATCCTCTCCGCCGGGGACGATGCCCTGCGCGAGAAGATGGTGGCCTACCAGGAGAACATGGCCGCCGAGGTGGAGCGCAAGGACGCCGCGCTCAAACGGCGCCTCTTGGGGGAATAACAACGCATGCCGGTTCTGGTGCTGGGCGCGCGCCTACGCAGGGGAGCCGTGGGTCCCATGCTGGAGGCGCGCCTCGCCGCGGCGCTGGCCCGGTATCAGGCCGCGCCGCCGGGGGAGAAACCCACGGTGGTGGTCAGCGGCAAGGGGGAGGCCCCCGCGATGGCCCGGTGGCTGGCGGCGCGCGGGGTGCCCGAGGAACACCTCGTGGTGGAGGCGCAGGCGGAATCCACCAACGAGAACCTGGAAAACGCCTACGCCCTCCTGCCGCGCGCCGGGCAGTGGGTGGTGGTGACTAACGGCTTCCACGTGTGGCGCACGCGCCTGTGGATCTGGCACCTGCGGCTGCCCATGCGGGTGGTGGGGGCACCCACGCCGGGGCGGAGGCGGCCGGTGACCTATGCGCGGGAGGCCCTGGCCGTGGCCCATTCCTCCGCGCGGATCGTTTGGCGGCGGGCAGCGCACACTGTGAGGACAGTGCGGGCTGTGCGCGCTAGAGCCGCAGCGTGGTCTTTTCCGTCTCCGCGATGGAGCGGAGGCGTTCCTCGGACGCCATGCCGGAGACCACCACGGCGGAGCCGCCCACGGCCAGGGGCTCTAACACCGTGCGCTGGAAGCTGGGGGCGTCGATCCAGCCGGTAGAGAGCACCCGCGCCTCTGCGTGGAGATCGCTGGAGGCGGCGAGGTCCGCCAGGCGCGGGGTGGGGGAAAAGAACTGATCGCCATAAAAGCGCACGGTGGGGCCAAAGTCCACGGTTCCGGGGGGCAGGGTGCCCCCGGTTTCTACCACGCCCCGGCCAAAGGGATCGCGGGTGACCACTACTAGATCGCCCGCGGGGTTCTCCGGCACCCGATCCACGGTGCAGAACTCCACCTCCGCTTCCGCGCCGGGATCCTCCCCGAAGTGGTACGTGACCCCGGCGGTGAGCGCCCCCAGGGCGATCACGCAGGACTGCCAGCCGCTCGGCAGGGAGATGGCAATGTGGGAACCGGGGGCGAGGTCTAACTCCTCGTAGAGCATGTTGCCCACCTTGGCCGCCCAGTTATCCAAGGTCTGGGCGGAGAAGTCGAGGCGGGACTGGGTGTGCTCGTCATAGACGGTGAACCGGGGCCGGGCCGGATCCACCGTCAACAGGTGGGCGAGGAGTTCCATGCCCACGATGGTAGGCGAACTCTAGTTCACGCAGCGCGGGCCGCTGCCACCGGCGTCGATCTCCGTGGCCACCTCGGCGGCCCCGAAGTCCGCGCCGGGCTGCCCCACGGCATCCTCCTCGCGGGGGGCGGTGGACTCAGAGGTGGCCTCGGCGGCGGAGTGCTCCGCAGTATCGTCCTTGGGGCCCGCGTAGTCCTCGGCGGTGACCACGATGAGGGTGCCGGGATCAAGGGTCTCGTTGACCACGATGGGCAGGTCTCCCAGGGCGCGGGAAAGTTCTTGGGCGGCGGGGTCCTCGGCGTGGGGGGCCACGACCTGGCTGGTGGAGTACGCCCCCGGCAGGGCGTTGGTGGTCTCCGCGACGGTGTATCCGGCCGAGGTGAGGTGCGCGGAGACGGAGCCGGCCAGCCCGGAGATGGAACCGGCGTTGAGCACGGTGAGGGTGGCCGGGTGCTCGGGCGCGGCGGGGGACTCGGACTCCTCCTCGGGCGGGGTATTCCCAGAGGAGGGGTGCTCCTCCTCACCCAGGAGGGTGCGCATGAAGGCGTGTACCTGTGGGGGGTCCACGGTCACGATGGACTCGCCGTAATCACCCACGCCGTCGATGGAGGTCACCGGGATGGTATTGAACACCACGTTGCCCCCGGCGAGGTTGGAGAGCTGGGTGGCAAAGCTCATGATGTCCATGCTCTCGTCGAGCACCACGGAGCGCTCCACGGCCTGGCTCATATCGCCCAGGCGGGCGGGGTTGGTCAGGGCGCCGGCGGAGAGCACCTTATTGACCATGGAGGCCATGAACGCCTGCTGGCGCACCACGCGGTCGAGGTCGCCGCGCGGCAAGCCGTGGCGCTGGCGCACGAAGGCCAGGGCCTGGTGCCCGTCGAGGGTTTGCCGCCCGGCGTGGAAGTTCGCGCCGGAGAACTCGTCGTTGACCGCCTCGTTGAGGCACACGTCCACGCCCCCCACGGCGTCGGTTAGCAGAACGAAGCCCAGCAGCCCCACCTCGGCGTAGTGGTCCACCTCGATGCCGGTGAGATCGGAAACGGCGGAGATCAGCCCGGCGCGCCCGGCCTCGGTGGATTGCTTGTCAATGCGCTTTTCATCGGTCATGCCCTCGGCGCGCAGCTCGTCCTCCTTGGTGGTCTTGTAGCTGCTGAACACGCCGTTGATCTTCAGGTTGCCGTAGGAGTCATCGCGGATGTAGGTGTCGCGGGGGATGGAGACGGCGGTGGCGGAGGTGCCGTCGTTGGGCACGCGAATGAGCATGATGGTGTCGGTGTTGTATGCGCCGTCCTCCACCCCGGCACGCAGGGCGTCGAGTTCCTCCCGGCTGAGCGGCTTGCCCTGGGCGTCGGTGCGCGAGTCCGATCCCACCAGGAGGATGTCGGTGGCGCCGTCGGGCGCGGAACCCTTGGCGGTGTTGCCGCCGAGTTGGAGGTTGCCGGCGGAGGCGAGCTGGGAACCCAGGCGGCCCACGGCGAAGTAACCGAGCGCGGAAATAAGCAGCACGAGCGCGGAGAGCACCGCGAGGGTGGTTTTCACCGGCCGCGATCCCGCCTGGGCTACGTTGACCCGGGTGCGCGGCGGGGCCTGAATGTTGCGGGAGGGGCGTGGGGAATGCTTTGTCACTACTCATGCTCCAAGGTGCTGGTGGGGCCGGTGGGCTTGGTGGCCGCTACGCGGCAGCGGCGCCGGCGGGGTATAGAATCCGGGGCATATGTAGGGTAACTCTACTCCCGAGGAGTCTATTCGGCGTGAAGGTGGTTGTCACAGGGGCGGCGGGGCAGCTGGGGCGCTGCCTTCGGCTCAGCGTTCCCCCGCAGGCACAGGTGGTGTGGTGCGATCGGGGGCTTCTCGACGTCACGAGTGCCCCGGCGGTGGCGCGCTCCCCGCTGCTTGACGGGGCGGACGTGGTGCTCAATACCGCCGCCTTCACCGCCGTGGACGCCGCAGAGGAGGAACAGGAGGCCGCTCGGTTGCTCAATGCCGTGGCCCCGGAGTACCTGGCGCGCCGGTGCGCGCGGGAGGGCGCGCACCTGGTGCATGTTTCCACCGATTACGTGTTTGGCGCGCGCGGGGTGGGCGCCCCGGCGCGCGCCTTGGAGCCCGCGGACCCGGTGTGTCCGGGCACCGTCTACGGCCGCACCAAGGCGGCGGGGGAGGCGGCGATTGCGGCCGTGGCCGAGGAACACCCGCAGTGGCGCGGCTACACGGTGGTGCGCACCGCCTGGCTTTTTAGCGGGCCGGTGTTGCCGGGGCACCGGGACTTCGTGAGCACCATGCTGCGCCTGGCCGGGGAGGGGGTCAACCCGCGGGTGGTCAACGATCAAACCGGCAGCCCCACCTTTGCCCTGGATCTCGCGCGCGCCCTGTGGGAGGTGGCGCGGGAGGAATCGGCGGGGATCGTGCACGCGGCCGGCTCCGGCCAGGCCACCTGGTACGACCTCGCGCGCGCCACCTTCGAGCTGGCGGGCCACGACCCCACGCGGGTGCACCCGGTGAGCACGGCGGAATATCCCACGGCCGCGCGCCGCCCGGAGTGGTCTGTCTTGGCCTCGCAGAAGAAACTCCCCGAGTGGCGCGACGGCTTAGCCCGCGCCCTCGGCGCTACACTTTCTGCACCATGAGCACCACCACGCCTGCCTCTTCCTCCGCCTCCGCTCAGCCCGCCCCTCTGGCGGTGATTACCGTGACCTTTTCCCCCGGGCGGCACCTGCGGTCCCTGATCGACTCCCTGGAGGCGGCCACCCGCCGGCCCACGCTGGTGGTGATGGCGGATAACGGATCCACCGACGGCGCGCCCCAGGCCGTCGTGAGGCCGGGGGTGGAACTGCTGCCCACCGGGGGGAACCTCGGTTATGGCCGGGCGGTGAACGCCGCCGTGCGCTACCTCGCGCCCCGCCGCGCGCGCGGCGAGATCGAGGGCGAGTTTTTCCTCGTGGTCAACCCCGATGTGGAGTTCACCCCGGGTGCCCTTGATGAGCTTCTTTCCTGCGCGCGCCGCTGGGAGGGGGCGGGGGCGATCGGGCCGCTGATTAGGCAGTCAGACGGCAGCGCCTACCCCTCGGCACGGGCGGTGCCCTCCCTGCGCACCGGGATAGGGCACGCCCTGCTGGGCGGGGTGTGGCCGGATAACCCCTGGACCCGGGCGTATAAGGCGGGGGCGGAGATGTCCTCGGAGCGGGCGGCGGGGTGGCTCTCCGGCTCCTGCCTGCTGCTGCGCTGGGCGGATTTTGAGGCCCTCGGCGGGTTTGACGAGCGGTACTTCATGTATATGGAGGACGTGGATCTGGGCGATCGCCTGGAGCGCGCCGGGCGGCAGAACGTGCTGTGCCCCTCGGCGGTGATCGAACACGATCAGGGGCACGTGGCGCGGAGGTATTCCGCCGTGACGGTGCCCGCGCATCACGCCAGCGCGTATCGCTTCCTGGCGGATCGGTTGCCGGGGTGGTGGCGCGCCCCGCTGCGTGCGGCGCTGTGGGTGGGGCTGCGGCTGCGGGCCGAGGCCGTGCGGTGGCGAGACGGCGGCGGGGTTGGTGTGGCTGGGTAAAAGAAGGCGGTTTTGCTGAGCGCTTTCGGCGTGTCCCATCACGTGAGAGGGGGGAGGGGCGTGCGAAGATAATCCCCGTTGTGCCCGCCGATCGTGGTCGGGCGAGTGATGTCATTGTTTTTACTGAAGGAACCTCAAAGTAGCGCTATGCCGAATCCCAAGCAGACCGACGCCGTGATCCTCGTGGGGGGCAAGGGCACCCGCCTGCGCCCGCTGACCACGAGCACCCCGAAGCCCATGCTGCCCACGGCCGGGTTCCCCTTCTTGGAGCATCTGTTGGCGCGAATCCGCGCCGCCGGCATGGAGCACGTGGTGCTGGGCACCTCCTACCGTGCGGAGGTCTTTCAGGAATACTTTGGGCACGGCTCGGACTTTGGCCTGGAGATCGAATACGTGGTGGAGGAGCAGGCCCTGGGCACGGGCGGAGGTATCCGCAACGTGTACGAGCGGCTGCGCCACGATACCGCGATGGTGTTCAACGGCGATGTGCTCAGCGGCATGGATCTGCGGGCGTTGCTGCGCACGCACGAGGAGCGCGAGGCGGATCTGACCCTGCACCTGGTGCGGGTGGCCGATCCCAGCGCCTTTGGCTGCGTGCCCACGGACGATGAGGGGCGGGTGCAGGCGTTCTTGGAAAAGACGGAGGACCCGCCCACCAACCAGATCAACGCGGGTTGCTACGTGTTCCGCCGGGAGTTGATCGCCCAGATTCCCCAGGGGCGAGTGGTGTCCGTGGAGCGCGAAACCTTCCCGAACCTGCTGGCCGAGGGCAGGCGGGTATATGGGCACGTGGACGCGGCGTATTGGCGGGACATGGGCCGCCCGGATGATTTTGTGCGTGGTTCCTCGGACCTGGTGCGGGGCATCGCCCCCTCCCCGCTGCTGGAGGGGCGCACGGGGGAACACCTGGTGGATGCGTCCGCGGGGGTGCGCGATGGCGTGATTCTGGTGGGCGGGACCGTGGTGGGCCGCGGCAGCGAGGTGGGCGCGGGGTCGCGTATCGACGACTCTGTGATCTTTGACGGCGTGACCGTGGAGCCGGGCGCGGTGATTGAGGATTCCATCATCGCCTCCGGGGTTCGGGTGGGGGCCAACGCCAGGATCAAGGGCTGCGTGATCGGGGAGGGCGCGCAGATCGGGGCGCGGTGCGAGCTTCTCGACAGCATGCGGGTGTGGCCCGGCGTGGTGATTCCGGACGGCGGCATTCGTTTTTCCACGGACGCATAGGAGGGGTGCGGGGCGCAGCGTCCCCTCCCTTATGTTCTGTGTCTAAGGCTTAGGTGCCCCGCCCGGTGGGGTGGGAACCTTCCCTGTGGGTAGTGCACAGAAAAATTACCACCACTACATCTAGTACCCCTGGGCATCACCCCCTCCGTGCGAGTGCTGTGGCCAATGTGATTAATGGTGTTGCTGACGTGCCCGTATGGAAAAGGGTGGCGGAAAAGGCGGCATATGGCTTGACGATATGTAGTGATGTGGTGTTGAATCTCAACGTTGTAAGCAACTGTTGGGTACGGAGAAGGGACCGTGGCGTGGAAGATATGGCCGATGACGCCACCCTCCGTGGCGGAACCACCGCCAGGCTCACTCTTGACGATCTCTTCGGGGCGGTAGAGCAGGAATGGCAGGATCAGGCCCTGTGTGCGCAGACCGATCCCGAGGCCTTTTTTCCCGAAAAGGGCGGATCGACGCGCGAGGCAAAGCGCATCTGCCGGGCCTGCGGGGTGCGCGATGAGTGCCTGGAATACGCCCTGGAGAACGATGAGCGCTTTGGTATTTGGGGTGGGCTGTCCGATCGTGAGCGTCGCCGGTTAAGGCGCGAGATTTCCTGAACGAAAATAGGGTGATACCGCCCTTTTCTGGCGCTTTCTATCCGCTTTCTACCACTGAAAATCGGGGTCAATATCGCGCGGGTCGATATTAAGGTACCCGGCCACCAGGGCGGTGAGAATGGTAGAGAGGAGATCCTGCAATTCCTCGGCGCTTTCTACCCGGTGCTCAATGGGCATGCGGAATAACACGATCCGGGAGCGTGTGGGGTGGCCTGCGGCGTCCACGCCGGCGGGAATGATCCGGCCCAGGGGAACCGGCCCATCGGCCACGATCTCGGGGGGGAGCACCGTGAGGTCGGGGCGCAGCTGCATACGCGGCACGGTGTCCACGGCCACGTCGAGGTTGGCTAACTGCTCGTAGAACTGTGTGGCCAGGGGGGCGTAGGCCTCAAGCACGGCGGCGTCGAAAAGCTGCCCCCTGCTGCGGTGTCGCGGCAGGGTGGAGGGAAGCAGGGGGCCGCGCAGTCCCCGGTCGCGGCGATCCCGGAAAGCCCTGGTGTACATGGGGGCAAGCCTACGTGGCGCGCGCGGCGGCATGGGCGGGGCGCGCCGGTGGGGTATTCAAATCTCAAGTTGAGGTCTAGACTCTATGGGCGTGAATCAATTTCGTCGCTGTTCCCGCCCCGGCTGCGGCAAACCCGCGGTAGCCACGCTCACCTACGCCTACGCGGAATCCACGGCGGTGGTCGGCCCCCTGGCTCCCTCCTCGGAGCCGCATAGCTGGGATCTGTGCGCGCATCACTCCGAGCGGATCACCGCCCCCCTGGGCTGGGAAATGCTGCGGGTAGAGGGCATCGAGATGGACGAGGACGAGGATCTCACGGCCCTGGCCGAGGCCGTGCGCGAGGCGGGGCGCTTCTCCACCGGCCTGGTGGGCGGACACGATCCGCGCGGCGAGGAGGCCGCCGATCACGCCCTAAACCCGAATACCTCGATCCACCCGGTGCACCGCTCCAAGCGGCTGGCGGAGGAAAAGCAGCGCCGCCGCGCGCACCTGCGCGTGGTGCGCGACGACGAGACGCCGGAGGGGTAACCGCACCGGCGGGAGGCCGGCGGCTCCCGGCGCGCGGCCCGCTACACTGGGGTGGCGTTGGCCGTGGGTGGGAAACCCCGTGGAGCCGCGCCCGGCGGAACCCGCCAGCGAGATCCAGATAAACCGAGATCTAGATAAACAATGACGATCACCCCAGGAGGAACCCCCAACGATGCGCACCCGAGAATCCGTGACCGCAGTGATTAAGGCCTATGACATTCGAGGCGTGGTGGGGCGCGATATTGATGCGGAGTTCGTCCGCGACGCCGGCGCGGCCTTTGCCCACCTGCTGCGCGAGGAGGAGGAAACCACCCTCGCGGTGGGCCACGATATGCGCCCCTCCTCCCCGGAGCTGGCGCAGGCCTTCGCCCAGGGAGCCACCAGCCAGGGGCTCGACGTGGTGCTGCTGGGCCTGACCTCCACCGATGAGTTGTACTTTGCCTCGGGTTCCCTGGAGTGCGCGGGCGCGATGTTTACCGCCAGCCACAATCCCGCGGAATATAACGGCATCAAGCTGTGCCGCCGGGGCGCGCGCCCGGTGGGGCAGGACACCGGCCTGGGGGAGATCACCGATGCCCTGGTGGCCGGGGTGCCGGAGTACGCGGGAACCCCCGGTACCGTCTCCCAGCGGGACGTGCTGGGGGAATACGGCGCGTACCTGCGCTCCCTGGTGGATCTGAGCCAGATCAGGCCGCTGGTGGTGGCGGTGGATGCCGCCAACGGCATGGGTGGCCTGACGGTGCCCGCGGTATTCGAGGGCCTACCCCTGGACATTCGCCCGCTGTACTTTGACCTGGACGGCACCTTCCCCAACCATGAGGCCAACCCCCTGGAACCGAAGAACCTGGTGGATTTGCAGCGCTTTGTGGTGGAGCAGAAGGCGGACATCGGCCTGGCCTTCGACGGGGACGCGGATCGCTGCTTTGTGGTCGATGAGCGGGGCAACCCGGTCTCGCCCTCCGCGATCTGCGCGCTGGTGGCGCAGCGTTACCTGCGCGAGAACCCGGGCGCCACGATCATTCACAACCTCATCACCTCGCGCACCGTGCCGGAGGTGATCGAGGAAAACGGCGGCACCGCCGTGCGCACTCGCGTGGGGCACTCCTTCATCAAGGCTTCGATGGCCGAGCACGGTGCGGTGTTCGGCGGCGAGCATTCCGCGCACTATTACTTCACGGAGTTCTTCAACGCGGACTCGGGGATCCTGGCCGCCATGCACGTCCTGGCCGCCCTGGGAACGGAGGGTGGGCAGCGCCCCCTCTCCGAACTCATGGCGCAGTACACCCGATACGCCTCCTCGGGCGAGATCAACTCCACGGTGGCCGATCAGCAGGCCGCCACCCAGGCCGTGGTGGAGGCGATGAAGGATCGCACGGAGTCCCTGGACACCCTCGACGGGGTGACCATTCAGCTTTCCGGCACCCCCGCCTGGTTCAACGTGCGCGCCTCCAACACGGAACCGCTGCTGCGGTTGAACCTGGAGGCCCCCACGGAGGCCGAGGTGGACAGCCTCGTGGCGGAGATCCTGGACATCATTCGGGCCTAGGGCGCTATCCTTGGAGGGCATGACCACGCCCTCCGCCGAGATGATGCGCTTTACCCGGGTGGCCTACGAGGGCGCCCAGGCGCGCACCGCCGCCCAGCTTGCCGACGCCCCGGAACTCATCGGCACCCGCCCCCGCAGCGTGGTGGTGCTCGCCACGGATACCCTCGCCCGGGCCAGCGCCGGGCTGCTCGTGGCGCTCAAGGAGCCACTGCGCGTGCCCGTGGTGCTCGCGCGCACGCTCCCCAGCTACGTGGGTGCCCTAGACGTGCTCATCGTGGTGGGGAGCCGAGCCGAGGACGAGCACGCCGCCCGGGCGATGTCCGTGGCCTCCCAGCGCGGGGCCACGGTGGTCTACGCCGGGCCTACCGAGGGGCCGCTGCGCGCCGATGCCCCCGAGCGCGCGGTGCTTCTCGATGCCCCACAGGCCGCCCCCGCGATTTCCCCGGCGCGCACGCTCTGCGCCGTCTCCGCGGTGCTTGACCTCACGGAGGACGATCCCCACCTGGTGTCCACGCGCCTGGAACACCTCGCGGACGTGGTGGACGAGGAGATCGCGCGCGTGCACGCGGAGCGGGAGGAAACGGTCAATCCGGCGCGCAACCTGCGCTCCTGGTGCGAAGGGGCGCGGATCATGCACACCGGGTACGGCGCGGTGCCCCTGGCGCTGGCCGAGGTGGTGGCGCGGGCGTGGAGCGCCTACGCGCTGCCCAGCGGGGTGGCGGAGCCGCACGAGGCGGCCGACGCCGTGGCTGCGGGGGTGGGGGCGGCTCCGCGCGATCTGTTTTATGACCCCTTCCTCGATGGGGAGAGGGAAATGCTACCTTTGAAGGTCGTTGTGTGGGCCGCCGAGGCGGCCCATTTTCCGGGCGGGCTGGCCCAGTCCACGCCCGCAGTGGCGCACGGCCCCGCCGCAGAAGCATTGTGTTTGATCGTGCGGGCGCTGGCGGCCACGGTGCCGCTGGAGGAACATCGGGAGTAGACGCAAGCGGCTTCCTAGAGAGAGCACAGAGAAGATGGAGGAGAAGAACCGCATGGACAAGCTCAACGGGGTGATCCGCGCCTACCCCTGGGGATCGCGCACCCTCATCCCCGGCCTGCGCGGGGAGCCGGTGCCCTCCGCGAATCCCCAGGCAGAGCTGTGGTACGGGGCGCACCCGGCCTCCCCCTCGACGCTGCGCGCCACGCGGGAGGCGCTCGACGCCGCGATTGCCGCCGACCCGGAAGCCCATCTGGGGTCCCGCGTGCGGGCCGCCTTCGGGGATCGGCTGCCCTTCCTGCTCAAGTTGTTGGCCGCCGCGGAGCCACTTTCCCTTCAGGCGCACCCCTCCAAGGCTCAGGCGGAGGAGGGCTTCGCGCGGGAAAACGCCGAGGGCATTTCCCTCGACGCGGCGAACCGTAATTACAAGGACGATAACCACAAGCCGGAACTCATCGTGGCGCTCACGGAGTTCACCGCGATGGCGGGATTCCGCCCGCTGGATCGCACCCTGGAACTCTTCAACGTGCTGGATTGCCCGGAGGTGGAGCGCTACCTCACCATGCTCGATCCCCAGGGGGACGAGGCCGCGAACCTGCGGGCGCTTTTTACCACCTGGATCACCATTCCGCACGCCGTGCGCACCGCGCTGATCCAGGCGATCGTGGAGCATGCCCGCCCCCTCGCGGGCCGGGGCGATTGGATCGGAGACGTGCTCTCCACCGTGCTGGACATGCAGGAGCGCTATCCCGGCGATATCGGCGTGCTGGGCGCGCTGTTGCTCAACCACATTCACCTGGAGCCGGGGCAGGCGATCTACCTGGACGCGGGCCAGCTTCACGCCTACGTCAAGGGCATGGGCGTGGAGATCATGGCGAACTCCGATAACGTGCTGCGCGGCGGGTTGACCTCCAAGTATGTGGACGTGCCGGAGCTGGTGCGGTTGCTGACCTTTGATTCCCTGCGCGAGCCCACCGTGGAATGCGATTCCCAGGGGTATTACCCGGTGCCGAGCACGGAGTTTCAGTTAAGCCGTCACCGGCTTGGGGGTACCGAGGCGCTGGAGGTGGATCATGATGGCCCCTCCATCGTGATGTGCACGCAGGGGCGGGCGCGCGTGGGGGAGGAAACACTGGCGGCGGGAGAGGCCGCGTGGGTGCCGGCCAGCGCGTCGGCGGCGCGCTGCGGCGCCGAGGGGGAGGCCGCCGAGGTGTTTTGGGCGCGGGTATAGGCTGACGCGCGCGAGTTCGCAGGCGGGGGGGGGGTTAAGAACCCGAAGCGGTGGTGGGCGCCGCGGTCGGCTGAGTTGGCTCGGTGGGGCGTGCGGCCGGGTCATCCGTGGGTCCGGCCGGTGCCGTTTCTTCGGGGGTCTCCTCAGGAGCGTCAGGAGTGGTGTCGGCGGGCTGCGGCTTCTCCTCGTCGCCCACGCGGCGCAGGCCAGCGGACGGGGCTTCCTCTGAGGGCTCGATGGTCTCCTGCGGCTCCACCGATTCCTCCGAGGTTTCTTCACTCAGGGGAAGAAGGGAGGCGCCGGGGAGCTTGGAGAGTTCCTCCTGGGTTTGCTCCAAGGCCTCGGAGATTTCGGGGATCATCGGGAGGTCGTTGCGCTCGTTCTCCTCCGGCGCGCTGGTCTGCGCGGGGGCCGTGGGTGCGGTGGGCGCCGTGGGGGTGGCGTCGCCAGTGCCCCTGGAGCCTCGTGGCCCGCTGGTCTCCCCGCTGCCCTCCGGCTGCGCGGGGGCGTACGGGGTGCTCGTGGGTTCGTCGTCGAGGGCGAGGACGGCGTCGGGAGCCGTCGCGGTGTTCTCGGGGCGTTGTGCGGAGACGCTATCGGGGCGGTAGATCTTGGTGGGTTCGGCGCGCAGCACCGTGGGGGATTCCGCCAGGGGCTCCTCGGGTTGGTGCTGGTTGGGGCGCCGTTGTGGGGCAGCAAGGGGGGCCTCGGCGTCCGTCGTGGAGTGCTGGGCCCTGGTCGAGGGGGAGCGCTCGTCCTCGCCGGTTCTCCCCGGGGAGGCGGGGGCGAGCGAGGAGGTTTCTGCGGCGGCGGAGTGGCGGGCCTGATTTTTGGGGGCGGAGGAGGAGGGGACGGAGACGCGCCAAACGAGCAAGCCGACGGCCGCCGCGGCGATGATGCCCACGGCGATGAAAGCCATCACCTTGCGTGTATCCTTGGTCACTTCGTGTGCGCCTCTTCCCGCTGTTCAGCGTGGGGGTAGTCTTCGGGAGGGAGATGGCGGGTGTACTACCGCGCCATCGGGTGTCGGTATAACCTCGACCTCGTAATGTCACAACCTGATAACGAATTTATCAGAACTAGGTATGAAAGCAAGGGCATATTATTCTCCCGCGGGTGGTCAGGGGTGCGGCGCGACATCCAGGCCCGAGATCGACCTCAAGACCGGCCCCGAGAACGCGGTGAGAAAGCCCAGATAAAAGGAAGGCGGCAGGATTATGGGTGCATGGGACATCGCTATTTTCGCTAGGGAGGAAAACGAGGACTTCCTGGAGGAACTGGGAAGCCTGGAGGATCGGGAGGTAGTGGAGGCCATCCGGGACGCCTGCGTGCTGGCGCAGAAGCAGGGAACGGTGAGCGAGGAGGAGCGCCTCAACGGGCTTGCCGCCGCCACGGTGGCGGCGATCTGGGCCGGTGCCCCGTTCTCCGCTGGGGACGTGGCGGATGCGCACCCCTTTCTGCGCGATCTCATCGGCTCGGGCGATGAGGAACTGCGGGAGGCCGCCGCCGACCTGCTGGAGAACGCCGAGGTGGAAGAGGACCTGGAGGTCTACGTGGAGGCACTGTCGTAAAAAAAGGGGGCCGAGCGCCCCGGGGAGGCTAGTGTGGTGAGCAGTGCAGAACTTTCAAGGATTGGTGATGGACAATGAGCACCCCCCTGACCTATAAGGTGGCGGACCTTGGCCTGGCGGAGGCCGGCCGCCACCAGATTCGCCTGGCCGAGCACGAGATGCCGGGGCTGATGGCCCTGCGCCGGGAGTACGCGGAGGAACAGCCGCTGCGCGGCGCGCGGATCGCCGGATCCATTCACATGACCGTGCAGACGGCGGTGCTCATCGAGACGCTCACGGCCCTGGGCGCGCAGGTGCGCTGGTCCTCCTGCAACATCTTCTCCACCGACGACGCCGCCGCGGCCGCTGTGGTGGTGGGCCAGGGCACCCCGGAGGACCCCCAGGGGCCGGCGGTGTTCGCCTGGAAGGGCGAGACCCTGGAGGAATACTGGTGGTGCCTGGATCAGATCTTTGACTGGGGCGAGGGCCACGCCCCCAACATGATCCTGGACGATGGCGGCGATGCCACGATGGCCGTGATTAAGGGCAGCGAGTACGAGCGCGCGGGGGCGGTACCCGAGGACATGCCCGGCGACGCGGACGAGGAGGTGGCCTTCCGCGCGATGCTGCGCCGGGTGCTGGCCCAGGACGCGCGGAAGTGGAGCCGCACGGCGCAGACCGTGCGCGGCGTGACCGAGGAAACCACCACCGGCGTGCACCGCCTGTACCACTGCGCCCAGCAGGGCACCCTGCCGTTCCCCGCGATGAACGTCAACGACGCCGTGACCAAGTCCAAGTTCGATAACAAGTACGGCACCCGGCACAGCCTGATCGACGGCCTCAACCGCGCCACGGACATGCTCATGGGCGGAAAGAACGTGCTCATCTGCGGCTACGGGGACGTGGGCAAGGGCTGCGCCGAGGCGATGAAGGGCCAGGGCGCTCGGGTGAAGGTCACCGAGGTGGACCCGATCAACGCGCTTCAGGCCCTCATGGAGGGCTTCCCCGTGGTCACCGTGGAGGAGGCCATCGCGGAGGCGGACATCGTGATTACCGCCACCGGCAACCGGGGCGTGATTACCTTCGAGCACATGCTGGCCATGAAGGATCACGCGGTGCTGGGCAACATCGGGCACTTTGATAACGAGATTGACATGGCCTCGCTGACCCGCCGCGAGGACGTGACCCGGCAAAACATCAAGCCGCAGGTGGACGAGTTCACCCTGCCCACCGGGCGCTCCATAATCGTGCTCTCGGAGGGGCGCCTGCTGAACCTGGGCAACGCCACCGGGCACCCCAGCTTTGTGATGTCCAACTCCTTTGCGGATCAGACCATCGCCCAGATCGAGCTTTTCCAGCACGCCGAGGACTACCAGAACCAGGTGTACCGCCTGCCCAAGATCCTGGACGAGAAGGTCGCGCGGATTCACGTGGAGGCCCTGGGCGGCGCGCTGACGGAACTGACCAAGGAGCAGGCCGAGTACATCGGGGTGGACGTGGCCGGGCCCTTCAAGCCGGAGCACTACCGATACTGATGATCGTCTCCATCGAGGGTATCGACGGCGCGGGAAAAAACACCCTGGTACAGGCCATTCGCGCGGAGCTGGGGGCCGATGCGGTGGCCTTCCCGCGCTACGAGCAGTCCGTGCCCGCGCAACTCGCCCAGAGCGCCCTGCGCGGGCAGATGGGCGACCTGGTGGATTCTGTCTACGGCATGGCCACCCTGTTCGCCCTGGATCGCTATGGCGCGGCGGAGGCGCTGCGGGAATACCGCGAGGGCGAGAAGATCGTGGTGCTGGATCGCTACGTGGCCTCTAACGCCGCCTACTCCGCGGCGCGCTTGGCGGGAGACCTCCAGGCGGCGCGGGAGGTGGTGCGGTGGGTGCAGGAATTGGAGTTCGAGCGATTCGGCCTGCCCGTGCCCGACCTCCAGGTGTTGCTGGATACGCCGCCCAGGGAGGCGTCGGCACGCGCCCAGAGGCGGGAGTTGGATGACGCCTCCCGCACCCGCGACAGGTACGAGCGCGACGGTGGGCTCCAGGAGCGCACCTACGCCGCCTACCGGGACCTGGCGCGGCGGCGGTGGGCGGGCCCGTGGCTGGTAGCCTCAGAGCCACAAGAGGTAGTACAAGCAGTGCGCAGTCTCGCGGAGGAACGATAACAATTATGGTGCCCAAGATCCTGGTGGTGGACGACGATCCCGCGATCTCGGAGATGCTCACGCTGGTGTTGGAGGGGGAGGGCTTTGACACTGTGGCCGTGATGGACGGCGTGGAGGCCGTGCCCACCGCCCAGCGCGAGGCCCCGGATCTCATCCTGCTTGACCTCATGCTGCCGGGAATGAACGGCGTGGATATTTGCCGGGCGATCCGGCAGGAATCCACCGTGCCCATCGTCATACTCACCGCCAAGACGGACACCGTGGACGTGGTGCTGGGCCTGGAATCGGGGGCCGATGATTACATCACCAAGCCCTTCAAACCCAAGGAACTGGTGGCCCGTATTCGCGCCCGCCTGCGCCGCACGGACAACGAGCCCAGCGAGGTCCTGGAGGTGGGTTCCGTGCTCATCGACGTCCCCCGGCACTCCGTGCGGCGGGACGGTGTGGAGGTGGCGCTCACGCCCATCGAGTTTGACCTGCTGGTGGAGATGGCCCGCAAACCCGGCCAGGCCTTTAGCCGCGATGAGCTTCTAGAGCGCGTGTGGGGCTACCGGCAGTCCGCCGATAGCCGCGTGGTGAACGTGCACGTGCAGCGGCTGCGCTCCAAGATTGAGAAGGACCCGGAGAACCCCACGATCATTCTCACGGTGCGGGGAGTGGGGTATAAGACGGGCTCGGGGGAGTAGCGCAGTTTGTTGAGGCAGAAGCTAGCGCGGTGGCAGGAGTCGATCGCGGAATCGTGGCGCACCTCGCTCCAGGTGCGGGTGATCGGCTCCATGCTCGTGGCCACCTCCGTGGTCATGCTCATCTTGGGCCTGGCGATGATCTCAATAGTCACCCAGCGCCTGGTGGACAGCAAGATCAACACCGCAGATTCGGAGATCGAGCGGGTGCGCCTGGCCGTGGAGCAGCAGATCGCGGCCACCTCGCCCAATAACTCCGTGCAGGTGCGCCTCAATTCCGCCCGCGCCGCGCTGACCAACCGTTCCGGCACGGAGGCCGATACCTCTCCCTATGAGCCGGTGCTGGTGGTCTCCCACCAGGACGAGGCCCAGGTCTCCGCACCCCAGGGCTTTGACATCCCTTCGAGCCTGCAAAAGTTCGTCAGCGAGGGGCAGGTGTCCACCCAGTTTCACGAGGTGGGCCGCAGCGACGGCACGCACTACAACGCCCTCATCATCGGCAGCCCCACCAGCTCCGATATACCCGGTTTGCAGGTGTACCTGGTGCTCTCCATGGAGGATGACGAGGAGACCATGGCGCTCATGCGCGGCCTGATCTCCGCGGCGGCTGTGATCGTGGTGGTGCTGCTCATCGGCATCGCCTGGCTGCTGGCCCAGCAGGTGATTACCCCGGTGCGCTCGGCCTCCCGGATCGCGGAGCGCCTGGCCGCCGGCCACCTGCGCGAACGCATGTCCGTGGAAGGGGAGGATGAGATGGCGCGCCTGGCCATGAGCTTTAATTCGATGGCGGAATCCCTGTCCAAGCAGATCCAGCAGCTCAAGGAATACGGAGACCTCCAGCGCCAGTTCACCTCGGACGTCTCGCATGAGTTGCGCACCCCCCTGACCACGGTGCGCATGGCGGCGGACATGATCGCCATGCACGCCGACGAGTTCGACCCCGGCACCCGCCGCGCCACCGAGCTGATGACCACGGAGCTGGATCGCTTCGAGGACCTGCTCACCGACCTCCTGGAAATCTCGCGGCACGACGCCGGCGTGGCGGACCTGAGCGAATCTCGCCTGGACATCCGCATGTGCGTGAACGAGGCCTGGCAGCAGGTGAAGCACCTGGCCGGAGAAATCGGGGTGGAGGTGAACATTCACGCCCCGGAGGAGCCGCTGTACCTTACCGCCGATTCGCGCCGGGTGGAGCGCGTGCTGCGCAACCTGCTGGCCAACGCGATCGACCATTCCGAGGGAAACCCGGTGGAGGTGCACCTGGCGGGCAATGAGGAGGCGGTGGCCGTGACCGTCACCGATCACGGCGTGGGCCTGCGCGAGGGTCAGGAGGAGTTGGTGTTCAACCGCTTCTGGCGGGCGGACCCCTCCCGCAAGCGCCACTCCGGGGGCACCGGGCTGGGCCTGGCCATCGCCCAGGAGGACATCGTGTTGCACGGCGGGATTCTCGACGCCGCCGGAACCGAGGGCGTGGGTTCGCAGTTCCGCGTGGTGCTGCCCCGCACCCCCAACGCGCCGGTGACGCACAGCCCCTTGGAATTGGAGGCCCCCGCATGATGAATCCCCGGATCACCCCCTCGCTGCGTTCCTCGGGGCGCCCCCGCCGGCGTCGCACCGCCACGACCATTGTGGCCGTGGTCTGCTCGGTGAGTCTGGTGGGGGCGTGTAGCACCCTGCCGCGCAACTCCGAGCCCCGCGCCTTGAGGGCGTTTAGCTCCGCGCCGCGGGAACCTGAGCAGACCATCGTGCCCGAGCAGGATGCCGATCCCGGCGTGCTGCTGCGTGATTTCTTCCAGGCCTCTGCGAACCCCTCGCAGAATTACCAGTCCGCCCGCGCCTTTTTATCCTCGGATCTGGCGGCCTCTTGGCCCAAGCAGCAGAGCATTCGCGTGATCGAGGGCATGGAGACCAGCACGGAACCGGGCTCCACGGATTCCAAGCACACGCTGCGGATCCGCGCCAATGTGATCGGGGAGATGGATGCCGAAGGCTCCTTCGTGCCCCTCAACGAGCGCATGGAAACCTCCGTGGTGTTCGAGCGCGATGAGGACGATCAGTGGCGCATGACCACCCTGCCCGGCGTGGTGATTATCGAGCGCACGGATCTGCGCAACCACTACGAGCCGCGCACGCTGTACTTCCCGAGTAAGAACGGCAAGAACCTGGTGAGCGATCGCCGCTGGGTGTACCGGGGCCAGGAGGACGTGCGCGATACCCTGCTGGGCATGATGCTCCACGGCCCGAGCGAGACCATCCTGCCCGCCGTGCGCAGCGATATTCCCCAAAACGCCTCGCTCTCCGTGAGCACCAGCGGGGTGCTGCGGTTTGCCGGCATGAGCGGCCTGGATCGTGAGCAGCGCATTGCCTTCGCCGCCCAGGTAGTGTGGACGCTGGCCGGGGCCAACATCGGCGGGCCTTATACCATCGAGATCGATGGCACCCCCGTGGCGGAGGGGCTGGAGGAGATCACCACCGACGACGTGGCCGAGTACAACCCCGAGGTAGGCTCCACCACCGTGACCCCGCTGTACGCGGTATCCGAGGACGGTGCGCTGGTCACCGTCTCCGCCAACACGGCCGAACCGGTGCCTGGGGAACTAGGGGTAGCCGGGGCGATGAAGGAGGCGGACATCACCGCCGACGGGCACATCGCGCTGACCCGCTCCTCTGGGGACCGCAGTCGGCTCTTTTTGGGCAAGGTCACCGGGGGCGTAGAGGAGGCCCTGGAGGCCACCAGTATCACCCGCCCCTCCTTCGAGCAGGGGACCTCGGCGGCCTGGGCCGTGATCGACGGTTCCGAGGTGGTGCGCGCCGTGCGCTCGTCGAGCACGGGCGAGCTGGTGCACACCACGGTGAATACCTCGGCGCTGTCCGCGATGTGGCGTACAGAAAACACGGCAAGCACAGAACGCGCAGGCAACGGCACAGAGGCCGCGCCCACCACCGCATCGGCCTCACCGAGTGCCTCCTCCGACCCCGCCGAGCAAAGCAGCGCCCCCATCACGGAATTGCGCCTTTCCCCCTCTGGTGCGCGCGCCGCGATCATCATCGACTCCCGCGTTTACGTGGGCATCGTGGACAAGACGGAGGCCGGGGGGCGGGCCATCGTGAACCCGATGGAGGTGTCCCCACAGTTGGCGGGCAGGGTCACCGCCGTGGATTGGAGCACGGACGGCTCCCTGCTGGTGGGCACCAGCGAGGCCGGAAGCCCCCTGTTTAGGGTGGAACAGGACGGCTCGGAGACCGCACCCATCGCCTCGGCCACGGTGTCCGCCCCGGTGACGGCGGTGGCAGATTCCGCCGACAGGCTCTATCTCACCGATTCCCTGGCCATACGCATGATGCCCGACGCCCCCTCGGGCGAGGAGGCCTACTGGCGTGAGGTTCCGGGCCTGCAAGGTACCCGCGCCACCCCCATCGTGGTGCACTAGCGGCGGGGCTGGCCGTGGAACTGCTCCTGCCCCGGCGCTGCGCCGGGTGCGCGACGCCGGGGGAGATCTTGTGCCCCCGATGCCGACTGGCGTGGGCGCAACCACCGCAGCGCGTCACCGCTCGCCTCGACCCCCTGGTGCCGGTGTGGTCGCTGGGGGTCTACGGCGGGGCGCGCCAACAAACCATCATCAGCCTCAAAGAGTGCGGCAACCGCGCCGTATCCGGCTACGTGGGCGCGGCCCTGGCGGCGGGGCTGGAGCACCTGCGGGCACGCGGGGAACTGCCCGAAGAAGCCGTGGCGCTGCCCGCACCCACCCGGGCGCGCGCGGCGCGGCTGCGCGGCGGGGATCACGTCACTGCCTGCTGCCGCGCCGCCGGTATCCCGCTGGCCCCGGGAACGCTGCGCTACCGGGGCGGGGTGCGGGACTCGGTGGGGCTCAACGCCACCCAACGGCGCCGCAACGTGGCCGGGGCGGTGCGGGCC
The DNA here is from genome assembly GCF_001412105.1 of Corynebacterium oculi. Classification (GTDB taxonomy): domain Bacteria; phylum Actinomycetota; class Actinomycetes; order Mycobacteriales; family Mycobacteriaceae; genus Corynebacterium; species Corynebacterium oculi. Next base: position 120,471 of record NZ_LKST01000002.1, on the reverse strand, counting down.
CGCGGGGCGCTTCCGCCCCTGGTGGTGCTTATCGACGACGTCCTGACCACCGGGGCGACCATAGGCGCGGCGGCCGCGCTGCTGCTGGCCCAGGGGATCGACGTGGCCGGGGCCGTGGTGTGGGCCCATGCGTGAGGGGTAAATACCCGGTAAACAAAACCCCTCCGGCAGGTGACGGATCCGCGTATCATGGGCGGCGGAAACATCACGTCCACCGCCTACTTCTAGGGAGGTCAAGAAGATGTCCACTGCCGTCAATGGCCACGAGTCTTTGAGCCCGGAGGCGCAGGTCTCCATCACCGGGCGCAACGTGGAGGTGCCTGAGCACTTTGCGGAGCGGGTGAACGCCAAGCTCGCCAAGATTGAGAAGCTCGATCCCACGCTTACCTCGTTCCATGTGGAATTACAGCACGAGCCCAATCCGCGCCGCGAGGCCCAGAGCGATCGCATTCAGATCACGGCCTCGGGCAAGGGGCATATCGCCCGCGCGGAGGCTAAGGAGGATAGCTTCTATGCTGCCTTGGAAACCGCCATCGCCAGGATGCAGCGCTCTCTGCGCAAGGTGAAGGCGCGTCGTTCCATTTCCCGTTCCGGGCACCGTGCCCCCAAGGGCGTGGGCGAGGTGGCTGCGGATCTGGTGGCGGAGGCCGATAAGGCCAAGCAGGAGCAGGGCCGCTTTGATGTAGACCCGTACGCGGATTCCGTGGAGGACGTGCTGCCGGGGCAGGTGGTGCGCACCAAGGAACACCCGGCCACGCCCATGTCGGTGGATGATGCGCTCTCGGAGATGGAGCTGGTGGGGCATGACTTCTATCTCTTCGTCGATGAGGAGACGGGCCGTCCCTCGGTGGTGTATCGCCGCCATGCCTTTGATTACGGTTTGATCTCGCTCACGGAGGGTAAGCAGGATTAATACTGGTGCCGCCGCAGTTTACGCGGTGGCTCTCGTAGGGCACCGCCGTCTGTCCCCGCGATGGGCGGCGGTGTTACACGTCTGTTGCGCGTCCCGCGTACACTGTCGGGGGATATTTCTTATACAACCGCCCTCATCAGAGTAAGGACTGTGGGAAGTGCTAGGACTGTCGAAGTTGCTCCGCGCCGGTGAAGGCCGCACCGTCAAGCGTCTGGCAAAGATTGCTGATGACGTTATCGCCCTGGAGGATACGTATGCGGCGCTCAGCGACGAGGAGCTCAAGGCAAAGACCGCCGAGTTCCAGGGCCGCCTGGAGGAGGGGGCGAGCCTGGACGATATTTTGCTCGATGCCTTTGCCGTGGCGCGTGAGGCTTCTTGGCGGGTGCTGGGGCAAAAGCACTTCCGGGTGCAGATCATGGGTGGCACCGCCCTGCACTTTGGCAACGTGGCGGAGATGCGCACGGGTGAGGGTAAGACGCTGACCTGTGTGCTTCCGGCGTATCTCAATGCGCTTGCCGGCAAGGGCGTGCACGTGGTCACCGTGAACGATTACCTCGCCAAGCGCGATGCCGAGTGGATGGGCCGTGTGCACCGCTTCCTGGGCCTGGAGGTGGGCGTGATCCTCTCGGAGATGCGCCCGGAGGAGCGTCGTCAGGCTTATGGCGCGGACATCACCTACGGCACGAACAACGAGTTCGGCTTTGATTACCTGCGCGATAACATGGTGCGCTCCCTGGATGAGGTGGTGCAGCGCGGTCATAATTACGCCATCGTGGATGAGGTGGACTCCATCCTCATCGACGAGGCCCGCACGCCGCTGATTATCTCGGGCCCGGTCAACGGCACTTCTCAGTACTTCAATGTTTTTGCTCAACTCACCCCGCGTATGCGCGAGGGCATTCACTATGAGGTGGATCACCGCAAGCGCACCGTGGGCGTGCTGGAAGAGGGCGTGGAGTTCGTGGAGGATCAGTTGGGCATTGCGAATCTCTATGCCCCCGAGCACTCCCAGCTGGTGAGCTACCTTAATAACGCCATCAAGGCCAAGGAGCTGTTTGAGCGCGATAAGGACTACATCGTGCGCAGCGGGGAGATTCTCATCGTGGATTCCTTTACGGGCCGCGTGCTCAGCGGGCGTCGCTATAACGAGGGCATGCACCAGGCCATTGAGGCTAAGGAGGGCGTGGAGATCAAGAATGAGAACCAGACCCTGGCCACAGTGACCCTGCAAAATTACTTCCGCCTGTACGAGAAGCTGGCGGGCATGACGGGTACCGCGGAGACCGAGGCGGCGGAGCTGAATCAGATTTACAAGCTCAACGTGGTGCCCATTCCCACGAACCGGGAGAACGCCCGCGTGGATAACTCGGACCGCATTTATAAGACGCAGGAGGCCAAGTTCGCCGCCGTGGCGGAGGACATCGCGGAACGTCAGGCCGCGGGCCAGCCGGTGCTGGTGGGTACCACCTCGGTGGAGCGCTCCGAGTATCTCTCGCAGTTGTTGCAGGCCAAGGGGATCAAGCACAATGTGCTCAACGCCAAGCATCACGAGCAGGAGGCGGAGATCGTAGCCCAGGCCGGCCTGCCGGGAGCGGTGACGGTGGCCACCAACATGGCTGGGCGTGGTACGGACATCGTGCTGGGCGGCAACCCCGATATTCTGTTGGACATTCAGTTGCGCGAGCGCGGCCTCGATCCGGTGGAGAACGAGGAGGAGTACCAGGAGGCCTGGGAGCGCGAGTTGCCCAAGGTGAAGGAGCGTTCCCAGGAGCTTGGCGACGCCGTCCGCGAGGCCGGCGGCCTGTACGTTCTGGGCACCGAGCGCCACGAGTCCCGCCGCATTGATAACCAGTTGCGGGGCCGCTCGGCGCGTCAGGGCGATCCGGGTGAGACGCGCTTCTACCTCTCCATGCGTGATGAACTCATGGTGCGCTTTGTGGGGCAGACGATGGAGAACATGATGAATCGCCTCAACGTGCCCGATGACGTGCCCATTGAGGCCAAGATGGTGACCAACTCCATCAAGGGTGCGCAGGCACAGGTGGAGAACCAGAACTTTGAGATGCGTAAGAACGTGCTCAAGTATGACGAGGTGCTCAATGAGCAGCGCAAGGTGATCTACCGCGAGCGTCATGACATTCTGGAGTCCACGGACATCAGCGAGCACATTCAGTCCATGATTGATGAGACGATCGGGGCTTATGTGGAGGGCGCTACCGCCCAGGGCTACGTGGAGGATTGGGATCTCACCGCACTGTGGCACGCCCTGGAATCCCTCTACGGCCCCACGGTATCCGCCGAGGACTTGGTGCAGGGTACCGAGTACGGTTCCGCCGGGGAACTCACCGCTGGTCAGCTGCGGGAGGCCCTGCTTGCCGACGCCCACGCGCAGTACGCCGACCTGGAGCAGAAGGTGGCGGAGGTCAGCGGCGAGACCCAGATGCGCGATCTGGAGCGCATGGTGATTCTTCCGGTGATTGATCAGAAGTGGCGCGAGCACCTCTACGAGATGGATTACCTGAAGGAGGGCATTGGCCTGCGCGCGATGGCGCAGCGCGATCCCCTGGTGGAGTACCAGAAGGAGGGCGGCGAGATGTTCCAGGCCATGAACGATGCGATCAAGGAAGAGACCGTGCGCCAGCTCTTCATGCTGCGCAAGCAGTTCCTGGGCGCCCAGGAGGCCCAGGAGGCCCAGGAGGCTCAAGAATCGGCGGGGGCTGGGCAGGAAGAGGCCTAGCGCAGCACCCGAAATTCCGCGATCTTTCCCTGCGCCAGCCAGCCGGTGAATCCGTAGCGCTCGCCCGCGATTTCGCAGGTGCCGTAGAACTCCGGGGCGTCGTGGTGGCGCTCCCGCAGGTGCAGGGAGCATAAGCGCACGGCCTGCGGGGCGCGGGTTCTGGCCTGGGCGGTCACGCCCGGGCCGTAGGCGAGCGGGCTGAGTTGGCGCGGGGGCCGCTGCCCGCACAGCACCTCCAGCAAGACGATGACGTGGGCGCGCAGCCGGGCGGGGAGCGTCGTCGGCGTCGCTAGTGGCTCGGGTTCCTCGGGGGCGTCCTGGTGTGGTTCGCGGACGTGTATTTTCAGGTGGTTATAGCCGGGGACGGGAATGAGCATGGGTGATCTGGCTCTCTGTTCGAGGGCGCAGGACGGGCACGGGCGGGGCTGGGTATCATTGTGGCACGAAAGTGATACCGAGAGAAGGGACATGGGGCGTGCGAGGGCTCATCGTTGATTACGCGGGCGTGCTGGACGGCTCGGAGGACGATCAGCGCCGCTGGCGGAATCTTTTTGCGGCGGCGAAGAAGAACGGGGTGGCCACGGCCATCTTGTCCAATGATCAGGGTGGCCCCGGTGCGGAGCCGATCCGGGAGTGGGAGTACCGGGGGATCGTGGACGCGGTGCTGCTCTCCGGGGAGATCGGGGCGGAGAAGCCCGACGAGCGGGCGCTGAGCATCGCGGCCGATACCCTGGATCTGCCGATGCGCGATTGCGTGCTCATTGATGATTCCATCGTGAACGTCCGCGCCGCCGTGGAGGCGGGCCTGGTGGGCGTGCTTTATCAGTCCTTTGATCGCACGGTGGTGGAGATCGTGGGCCTCTTTGACATCGAGGGAGAGTTCTAGGCCCATGCGCGTGTATATCCCCGCCACCTTTAGCACCCTGCGCGGGCTCAACGAGTCCCGCGTGGTCACCGCGCGTTCCGGGTGGGCCTTCGCCGTGACTCCCGCCCTGCGCGAGTTTTATACGGAGGGCGATGAGGAGGAGATCGCGCACGCGGCCTTTCAGGACGCCGCGGAGGCTTCCCTGCGCCTGCTGGCGGTGGGGGACGAGGAGGAGTTTCCGCGCCGCCGAGTGGTGATCTCCGCCGACGTCCCCGAGGGGCACGTCACGCTCACCCCGGAGAACGGGGAATCGTTGGTGCGGCTGAGCCCGGCCCAGATCAACCTGGTGGACGTGGCGGCTATTCACGTGGACGTGCCGGAATCGGAGGAGGCCACGGCCAAGGCCACCGAGGCTATCGACGCCGCCGATATGGGCGATGAGGACGCCGAGCTGGCGGTGGGAGACGCCCTGGATAACTTCCTGGCCTGGTATGACCCGAGCGAACTCCCGGTGCTGGTAGAGCTGCTGTAATCACTCCCAGTCCACGTTGGTGCGCAGCGCGGCGAGTAGCGCGCGCACGGCCTGGGTGCGCCGCGCGCTGGCGCCGTCGAGGGTGTCCAGTGCGCATTCGGGGTCCGCGGGCGGGCCCATGTGGGTGCAGCCTCGGGGGCAGTCCTGGGCCACCTCGGCGAGGTCCTCAAAGACCCCCACCACGGTATTGGGTTCCACGTGAGCCAGGCCGAAGGAGCGGATGCCGGGGGTGTCGATGATCCAACCGCCGGTGTCTCCCGGCAGCCGCAGCGCCACGGATTGCGTGGAGGTATGGCGGCCCTTGCCAACCTCGGAGACCTCCCCGGTGGCGCGTTCAGCCCGGGGGACGAGGCGATTGACCAGGGTGGATTTCCCCACCCCGGAGTGGCCGATCACGGCGCTGGTGTGTCCGCCGATGGTGTAGAGGAGATCGTCGAGGGAGTCGTCTACCCCGCAGGTGAGTACGGGAACGTGGAGGTCTGAGAACTCCGCGGCGAAGGCCCGGTGGTCCGCGAGGTCGGTCTTGGTCAGGCACAGCACCGGGCGCAGGTTTCCCACGAAGGCCGCGATGAGGCTGCGCTCCACGAACCCTGCGCGCGGCGGGGGATCGGCCACGGCGCAGACGATGAGCAGGAGTTCCGCGTTGGCCACCACGATCCGCTCGTAGGGGTCGGTGTCATCGGCGGTGCGGCGCAGTACGGAGGAGCGCTCGGTGAGTTTCACGATGCGAGCCAGGGTGCCGGGGGTCCCGCTGGTATCGCCCACCACGCCCACCCGATCGCCCACCTCGATGGGGGTGCGGCCCAGCTCCCTGGCCCGCATGCACACCACGGGGTCGTGCCCCGCATCGAGCACCACCCCCCAGCGGCCGCGATCCTTGGTCACCACCATGCCAAAGCGGGCGTCGCGGTGCTCGGGGCGGTTCTTGGTGCGCGGCCGCGAGCCCTTTCCGGGGCGCACGCGCACGTCGGACTCGTCGTAGCGCCGCCTAGCCACGCACCATCGCCTCCCACATGGCGGCAAATCCCGGCAGCGTCTTGGCGGTGGTGGCTACGTCGTCGATGGACACCCCCGGAACCCGCAGGCCGATGATGGCCCCGGCGGTGGCCATGCGATGATCGTCGTAGGCCCGCCACAGCCCGCCGTGAAGGTCTGGCACGGGGCGGATGCGCAGGCCATCGGGGGTTTCGGTGCAGTCTCCGCCCAGGGCATTGATCTCTGCGGCGAGGGCGGCCAGGCGATCCGTTTCATGCCCGCGCAGGTGGGCGATGCCGCGCAGGTGAGATTCGGTTTCCGCCAGGGTGGCCAGGGCCACCACGGTGGGGGCTAGCTCCCCAATCTCGGACATGTCTAGGTCAATGCCCTGAAGCCTCCCGGTGGCCGGGCCGGTGATGCTGAGCCCCTCCGGGGTGTGGATCACCGCGCCGCCCATCTGGGTGGCGATGCGCCGGAAGGCGTCGCCGGCCTGCGTGGTGGCGGCGGGCCAGCCGGGAATCCGCACGGTGCCCCCGGTCACGAGGGCGGCGGAAAGAAACGGCGTGGCGTTGGAGAGATCGGGTTCAATCTCCCAGCCGCCCCCGGCGATGGGGCCGGGGTGAACCGTCCATTCCTCGTGCCCGGTGTCCACCGTGACTCCGGCGCGGCGCAGCATGTCCACGGTCATCTCGATGTGGGGCAGGCTGGGCAGCGCGCCGCCGCGGTGACGCACGGTGATGCCCCGTCGAAAGCGCGGGGCGCTGAGCAGCAGCCCGGAGACGAACTGAGAGGAGCCGGAGGCATCGACCTCCACGGTGCCGCCCTCGGGGGTGCCGTGGCCCTCCACCCGGGAGGGTAGGGCCCGGCCGGTGACGCTCACGCCGAGGGCCACCAGGGCGTCGAGAAGCGGGAGCATGGGGCGCTGCCGGGCGCGCGGATCGCCGTCGAAGGCCACCGGCTGTGAGGCCAGCGCGGCCACGGGTGGAAGAAAACGCATGACGGTGCCCGCCAACCCGCAGTCCACCTCGGCCCCGCTCAGGGGGGCGGGGGTGACGTTGATCGTGGTGGGGTCTGATTCCGCCACGGCGATCCCCGTGCCCATCGCCCGCAGCGCGGCGCACATGAGGTCGGCGTCGCGGGAGCGCAGCGCCCCGGTGATGGTGGAGGGGGAGTCCGCGAGGGCGGCGAGCACGAGCGCGCGGTTGGTCATGGACTTGGAGCCGGGGACGCGCTGGCTCCAGTCCAGGGGGCCGGTGGCGGTGGGCGCGAGCCACGGGGCGGGCGAGGAGGGATTGGTATCACGCACACTCCCATCATAGAGATGGGCCTACAATAGGGAGCGTTATCCGGTTGTGCCGCCCCCAGGGCAGCACCGTGCCGCACCATGACCGACGGAAAGGCCGCACCCTGATTATGGCGGACGCTGAGCTACGCGAGCTTCACCAGCGTTTTGAGGAGGAGGCACTGCCGCTGCTCGATCAGCTCTACGGTGGCGCGCTGAAGATGACCCGGAACCCCGCCGACGCGGAGGACCTGGTGCAGGAAACGTACATGAAGGCCTTTCAGGCCTTTGATCGCTTCCAGCCCGGGACCAACCTCAAGGCGTGGCTGTACCGGATCATGACGAACACCTACATCAACTCCTACCGCAAGAAGCAGCGTCAACCCGCCCAGACCCCCACCGAGGAGATCACGGATTACCAGCTCTACACCACCTCCTCCCACGATTCCACGGGCCTGCTCTCGGCGGAGGTGGAGGCGCTGCGCCGCATGCCCAACCAGCAGATTATCGACGCCCTTGATGAACTCCGGGAGGATTACCGCATGGTGGTGTATTACTCCGATGTGGAGGGCCTGGCGTACAAGGAGATCGCGGAGATCATGGACACCCCGCTGGGCACGGTGATGAGCCGCCTGCATCGCGGAAGAAAACAGCTGCGCGGGTTGTTAAAGGAAGTGGCACAGGAACAGGGGATTGGCCTCGACCACCCTGAGAACGGCACAGAGGCTCAGAAGGTGAAGAAATGACGTCCGAAAAAGAACCATGCGGCTGCCAGCGCGATTCCATCGAACAGGCGCTCGCCACGCTTTTTGATAACCCCCGCACCGCGGAGGAATGTCAGGCGCTGCGGGAGCAGATCGCGCGGTGCCCGGAGTGTTTCTCTCGCCTAGAACGAGAGGAAGCCATGCGGGCCCTCATGCGGGGGTGTTGCGGCTCCGATCCCGCGCCGACGGTGCTGCGCAGCAGGATCAGCGCGCAGATCCGCATCGTGCGGGAGGGGTGAGCTAGGAAAACGAAAAAGAGCGGTGCCCGGTCGTCCCCGCCAGGGGCGCACCGGGCACCGCTCTTTTTCGCGTATAAAGAACTGCCTTCTTTAGGAGTTCGGACGCTTGCCGTGGTTAGCGGACTTCTTGCGGCGATCCTTGCGCTTGCGACCACGCTTGCTCATGATGACTCCTTGGGTCGTATCGGTGTATGGAGGACAACCCCGCCGATTTTAGTGGCGGCGGGGTAAGGGAGGAAATTGGCCGCCCGGTTACCGGGGGTGTTCCTGGGGCAGATTTGGGTGCCGTGGGCCCCTAGACCGTCATGCGCACGCGGCGGCCGCGGTTGTTGCGACGCTTGAGCGCACGGCGCTCGTCCTCGGAGAGGCCACCCCATACGCCGGCGTCCTGGCCGGTTTCCAGGGCCCAGCGCAGGCACTGGGAGGTCACGGGGCAGCGGTTGCAGACGATCTTGGCCTTGGCGATCTGGGCGAGGGCGGGGCCGGAATTGCCCACGGGGAAGAAGAGCTCCGGGTCCTCGTCGCGGCAAACGGCTTCGTGGCGCCAATCCATAATGGTTCTCCTAACATACGTTTTTGCGGTGCCCGCGGGGGATGCGGGTGGTGGAGCGATGAGGGCGCACCAGAAGAACCCCGTTAAGGTTCAAGAAAAAGTGGTGTAGCGCGGTCACCCGGGCTGCGGGAGCTTTATTCACGCTGCATTAACCTGCCGGTGACCTCACGTTCATGCTCCGTTAACGAGCTAGTCGTTTTGGTTACCTGGAGATAATGGCACGCATCAACAAACTTGGCTAGGGTTATGGGCTAAAAAGTGGTACAACTCACATATTTGCGCCCCTTTTCTTCCTTTTCAGGGCGCTAGGGCTGGTGATAATTTTAGTGAGCCTACCCTTATTTATCTCGCTGTGCTGGGCTTTTAGGCGAAGCGCGCAGAAACGGTGGAAAACATATAAGTCAAATCACTCACCCTTCCCTCAACCCCCTTCGCAGGCGCCGCCGAGGCGTGTGGCAGAGCGACGCGGCAGAGCGACACGGAGCGGCGAGGGCGGGGCGTCGGTCAGCGAGCGGGGACGCGATAGAATTGCCCCGTGAGCATGACACCCCCTGCCTCCGTCCGCTGGGCCGCCCTCGTATCCCTCGCGCAATCCCTCCTCGGGATCGGCTACGCCCTCCTGCTTATCGTGCGCCAGATCAGCGGCGCGCGCGATGAGTCCATCGTCAGCGAGAGCGCCAACGCCTCCTGGGTGGGGCTTGGCACCGCGATCTTCTTCCTCATCATCTTTGGCACCGTGCTTGCCGGGGGAATCGCGGTGCTGCGCGCCAAGGGGCGCTGGGGGCGCGGGCCGGTCATCATGCTCAACCTCATCCTGCTGCCCATCTCCTTGAGCATGTGCGGTGCGGGGGCCTGGCTCATGGGCATCGCCACGGGGCTATCGGCCGTGGCGGTGCTGGCCATGATGTTTAGTCCCCGGGCGGTGGCCTGGGCCAGCCGCATGTACGAGGGCTAGTACGGGTGCTTGGCTGCGGGCGTTGGCTACGCGGTCTTGGCGGCGTGGGAGAGCGGCGTCATAGGGGCGTGGGGCGCAGCCCCACCAACTGCGCGTCGCGACGCTCCACCACGGTATCGCCCACCACGGCCAGCGCGATCACGGCGGTATCCCGAGGGCGGGTCACCTCCACGGTGCGCTCCACGTGCTCGCCCTCGGCGGAGGCGACGGCGATGCCGGAGGCCGTGGGATACAGCAATCGCTCCGCCAGCGCGGCCCCGGTGCCCACGGCGTCCTCGATAACCCGGGTGACGGAGAGATCGTTGGGGTGGAAGAGGTACAGCCGCTGGCCATCAAACCAGCTCATCCGGGTGGGAAGATCGGCCGTGCGGGCGGAAAAAACCTCCTCCGGCGCGGCGTCCTCCACGAGCGGGGAGCGTTCCACCTCGCGGGAGGTCAGCTCCGCGCCCGTGGTGTCAAAGGAGGCCAGGCGCGGCCGCTCACCCGGGATATACACCGCCGCCGCGCTCTCGCCCACGGCTACCAGCCGCACGCCCCGCTCGGGTAACAGCACCTCGCCGGTGATCTTCGGCTCGCGGGAGGATTCCGGGGTGGCCTCCTGCAAGCGCAGCCACGTGCCTTCCTCGCCGGGGCAGACCTCGGTGATCGCCAGCACGTCCTTGCGGGTCAGCGCCGAGGTGATCGTGCACTCCTCGTGGGGCTGCAACTCGGGCTCCTGCTTGGCCTCCACGTCGCCGTATTCCACCGTGCGCACCAGATCCGAGCGCCACAGCTCCACGCGCTCCGGGCTCACGGTGCCAAGGCGATCGTTCGAGGCGATCGCGGCGGTCGCCGCGCTATTGCGCGCGGAACGGGTGTGCTTATACTCGCCGGTCTTGGCGTCCAGCGCCACCGCGTCGCCGCACCCTCCGCCATTGCGGTAGGTCACCACCACCGATCCCCAGGCCGTGCCCAGGGAACAAATCTCGTGGTCATCGCGGCCATAACTCCACAGCACCTCGCCGCGTTGATCCCGGGCATACACCGAGTGCTCGTCGCGGCTGAAGGTCAGCCCGTAGGCATACAGCGGGCGATTTACCCCCGGGGTGGGGGTATCGGGGGCCTCCCACTGGGGGGCAAGGGAGGCGGGAACCTCCGCCAGCGAGGGCGGGGCCGTGTATTCGCCCGCATAAGGCTGCGGGTGCGCGCTGCGGATCGGGGCGGTCAGTGCCACCCCGGCCACCGCCGCGATACCCAATACCGCCAGGGCCGCCGTGGCAATCAGGTCGCGCCGGGTGCGGCGCAGGGGGGCGGTGCTCACCGTGCGCGTCGCCCCCTCCGCGTGCTTTTCGACGCCCCGGTGGTGCGGGAGCCTCGCGGTGCGCCGGAGCGCTGCCGCCCGGAGGGCCCGCCGAACACGCGGCGCGGCACACCGACGGTATCGCCCGTGTTCGGGGACAGATCAAAGGCCTCGATGAGTTCCGGCGAGGTGGAAAACCACGCCGGCGGAGAAGAGAAGCCCAACGAGTGCTCCTCGTCAATGACCTGCCACTTATTCACCTCGTCGTAGCCCACCAGGGTCACGGCGGTGCCGCTGTGTCCGGCGCGCCCCGTGCGGCCGATCCGGTGGATATAGGTCATGGGGTCATCGGGAACCTGATAATTAATCACGTGGGTGACGTCATCGACGTCGATGCCGCGCGCCGCCACGTCCGTGGCCACCAGGATCTCAAAGCGGCGCTCCCGGAAGGCCTGAAGCGATTGCTCGCGCAACGCCTGCGGCAGATCGCCGTGCACCGCCCCCACGGTAAAGCCGGCCTGGGCCAGATCCTCCGCCAGGTTGGCGGCGGCGCGCTTGGTGCGGCTGAAGATGATGGTGCGTCCCCGCCCCGGTGCTTGCAGGATCCGGGCCACCACGGCCAACTTGTCCATGCGGTGCGCCTGGAATACCACCTGGCGAATCCGGTCGTGCGTGGGCTTGGCCTCGTCCATCTCCGCGCGGATATGCAGGGGGTGATCCATGAATCCGCGCGCGAGAGCGAGGATCGCGCCGGGCATGGTGGCGGAAAAGAGCATGGTCTGATGCGGGTGGGTGAGCGCGGCCATGATCTTTTCCACGTCGGGAAGGAACCCCAGATCCAGCATCTCGTCGGCCTCGTCGAGCACCAGGATGGCCACGCGGCTGAGGTCGAGGGAGCCGGAGGAATGGAGATCGAGGAGGCGCCCGGGGGTGCCCACCACCACGTCCGCGCCTCGGCGCAGGGTGGCGATCTGCTCCGCATAACCCCGCCCGCCCACGATGGTGGTGACCGTCACGGGGAGGTGCGTGGCGGCGTGGCGGAGATCCTCGCCCACCTGGTCTGCCAGTTCCCTGGTGGGGGCCACCACCAGGGCGCGGGGCGAGCCGTCGAGTTCGGGTATGTCCGCGGCGTCGAAAACGCGGTCGAGCAGGGGAATGCCGTAGCCGTACGTCTTGCCCATGCCGGTGCGCGCCTGGCCGATGATGTCGCGGCCGTCGAGCGCGCGCGGCAGGGTGTATTCCTGAATGGCAAAGGTGCGCTCGATGCCCCGCTGCTTGAGCGCCTCCGTGATCTCCACGGCCACGCCGAGTTCGGCAAAGGTTGGGCTGTTGTTTCCTACAGACACACCTTAGATACTATCGACACCTGACTATGATGGTTCCATGACCACCGGGCCACCCGGTGAGGAGCATCAGGAAATACGCACGCACGCGAACGAGGATTAAAGGCAGGCGCTATGGACATCAAGATCGGTTTTCAGGATTCCCCGCGGGAACTGGTGGTGCACGTGGCCGAGGATAACGCCGAGCTGAAGGCGCGCATCGCCCAGAGCCTGAGCGGGGGCGAGGGCGTGCTGGAGTTGCAGGACGCCAAGGGGCGCACGTACCTGGTGCGCACCGCCACCATCGCCTACGTGGACATGGGCACCGCCGCGCCCCGCGCCGTGGGCTTCGCCGGGGCCTAAATGGCCTCCTCGGAAAGCACGCTGGTGCGCTTCGCCCGGGATTATGGCTGGCGCGCCTACGCCATTCCCGTGCTGACGGTCATCACGGTGTGGGTGCTGTGGGACATGGTCACGGCGCCCGCGGGCGAGGAAACCCCGGCCCGGGAGACGTCGGCAAGCAGTTCCCAGCCCGCCGAGGGCAAGCGCGGCCCGGTGCCCTCCGACGCCGGGGAGTTGACCACGGATACCGATGAACTCCCCGCCGGTGGGGCCTACACTGAGCGCGGCAACGGCACGTACCGCGTGATCGGCTCCCCCGGCATGACGGCGGGGGAGGGCAAGGAAAAGGTGGTGCGCTACGTGATCGAGGTGGAAGGCGGGGTGGACACCGCCGGGCTGGGCGGGGACGACGCCCTGGCCTCCATGATCGACGCCACCTTGTCCAACCCCAAGGGCTGGACGCAGGATTCTGCCTATCGCTTCGAGCACGTGGTCGCCTCGGACAACCCCACCATGCGCATTCAGCTCACCTCCGTGGGCACCACGCACGAGCTCTGTGGAACAAACCTGGCGATGGAGACCAGCTGCTTTTATTCCGAAGGCAACCGAGTGGTGGTCAACGAGTCGCGCTGGGTGCGCGGGGCCACCCCGTTTCAGGGGGATCTGGGCAGTTACCGCCAGTACCTCATCAACCACGAGGTAGGGCACGGCCTGGGGTTCTCCGAGCACGAGCCCTGCGGGGGTGACGGGGAGTTGGCCCCGGTGATGATGCAGCAGACGCTGAGTTTGAATAACTCCCAACTCGCTGGCTTCGATCCAGATGAGGTCTACCCGGACGATAACGCCACGTGCATGTATAACCCGTGGCCCTACCCCAAGGTGGCACCGTGAATACTGTGAACAAGGCTATGAAAACAGGACAATCCTCTTCCTCCCTTCCGCTCGCGCCGCGCCCGGAGTACCTGCCCGATCAGGTGGCGGCGGTCTTTCACGCCGATGCCGGCACCCCCACGGCCTTGGGAAGCGCCTGGGATCACGGCTGGCGCATCGGCGGGGTTGCCCTCTCGCGTGCCGTAGGCCCACACGTGGCGTGGTCGGCGCGGGTGCGAGACCGGCTTACCGTGCCCGGGCTGACGGTGGCGCGTCCCGTGCGATCCACGGACGGCCGCTTCGTGGCCGGGGGGTGGCGCGCCTCCACCTTCGAGGAGGGTGACCTAGTGCAGCGAGTGGACGAGACCGTGGTGGCCGCCCTGCGCCTGGAGGCTGCCCTGGCCAAGGTGGAGGAACAGCCAGATACCAGCGGCGATGATGTTTTTTCCGTGGCGGATCGCTGCGCCTGGTCCCCGGACGTGGGAGCCGTGGACATGGGCCTCAAGAACGCGCGCCTGCGCGAGATCATCCAGGCGCTGCGCGCTGCCCGCGAGGATATTTCCGCGCCCACGGGGATCGGCCACGCGGACATGCTGGGCACCACCGTGTACGCGGAAGGATCGGGCCCGGTTCTCACCGATCTGGTGGGGGTGATCCGCCCGCACGGCTATACCGCCGCGCAGGTGATGGTGGATGCCCTGCTGCTGGAGGCTACCGACGAAGGCATCTTTGAGCGGTTTAGCCATATCCCCGACCTGGAGCAACTGGCCGTGCGCGCGGTGCTGTACCGGGCCTACGTGTGCGCCCAGATCGAGGATGTGCAACCGAACATAATTTCGAATGTGGAGAGGGTTGCCCGCCTGGTGCTGACACGGCTTTCTGCCACAATGTAAGCATGGAGGAAACACACGTCCCCGCTCCCACCCCCGAGGTGGTGCTGACTGCGCCGCAGCGGGCCCCGCATCGGCGGAGCTGGGCTGCATTATCGGGGGGACTGCCCCGGCAAGGTCGCTGGCGGGTGACCGGCCCGGCGGGCTCGGGGGTGAGTTCCCTGCTGGTGGACATCGCGGTGCAGACCATTGAGCGCCAGCGGGGTTCTGCGGGGGTGCTGGTGATTACCGCCGCCAAGGATTCCGCCGGGCGGTTGCGCTGCGAGATTCACGATCGCCTGTTGGGCCAGGGGAAACGGTACGCCTCGGAGGAGCCCGTGGCGCGATCCCTGCACTCCCTGGCCTTTGCGCTGTTGCGCCGCGTGAGCGAGGAGAAGATCCGGCTTATCACCGGTGCCGAGCAGGACGCGGTGATCCGGGAACTCCTGGCCGGTCATGCGGAGGAGGGGCGCGGCCCCTGGCCCGCGGAGCATGCCCCGGCGCTGGAACTGGTGGGCTTTGCGCGGCAGTTGCGCGATTTTTTGCTGCGCGCGGCCGAGCGCGGGGTGAGCGCGCAGAGGTTGGAGGAGCTGGGGGTTGACCACCGCCGCCCGGCGTGGAGCGCGGCGGGAACGTTCCTGCGCGAGTACGAGCGCACGATGGCCCTCAGCGGCACGCATTCTTATAGCGCCTCCGAGCTGGTGAACGTGACGCTGCGTGCCCTGCGCCGCGATGCCTCCGTGCTCGATGGGCTGTGGCACACCGTGATCGTCGATGACGCCCAGCACCTTGACCCCCTTTCCGGGGAACTGGTGGAGCTGGTGGCGCAGCACGCCGACCTGGCCGTGGTGGGAGGCGACCCCGAGCAATCCATCTTTCACTTCCGTGGCGCCTCCCCGGAGTTCCTGAGCGGTTTTAGCGCCGAGCACGAGGTGGTTCTGCCGGCCTCCCGCCGCGATCCCCGGGCCAGCGTGTACATCGCGGAGACGCCGGTGGCGGAGCAGGCCCGCTACACGGATGAGATTCGCCGCGCGCACCTGCTGGACGGCGTGCCCTGGAGCCAGATCGCGGTGATCGTGCGCTCCTCCGGCATGATCGACCCCGTGCGGCGCGTGCTGCTCGGTGCGGGAGTGCCCGTGCATATCGAGGCCACGGACACGGTGCTGGCCCAGCAACCCCTGGTGGCCGGAATGATCCTGGGGGTGCGGGCTCTGCGCGAGGAACTGGGCGCGGAAGAATGGGAAGCGTTGCTGCTGGGCCCGGTGGGCGGAGCAGACCCCATCACCCTGCGCCGCCTGCTGAGAGGCCTGCGACGCAGCGACATGAGCACCCGCGCCATGACCACGCTCAGCCGCCTCATCGACCCCGCGCGAGCCGTGGACGAGGAACAGGAGGCGCGGCTGCGCGAGATCCTCACCGAGCGCGAGTGGGACATCCTCCAACGCATGCGCCTCGTGCTCGGCGCGGGGTTGAACGCCAAGCGGGCCTGGGGATCGGTGGAGGAGGTGCTGTGGGAGCTGTGGAACGCCACGGGGCTGGCGGATCGCCTCTCCGCCGCCGCTCTGCGCGGCGGGGCCGCGGGTTCCCAGGCGGATCGAGACCTGGACGCCATGATGACGCTTTTCGACGCCGCTGGGGACTACGTGGAGCGACGCCCCCACGCCAGCGTGGATTCCTTCATCCGCCACATCGAGGAACAAGAATTGCCCACGGGGGTGCGCGATCGCCGCTCGGCGGTGCCCGAGGCCGTGACGGTGCTCACCGCGCACGGGGCGGCGGGCCGCCAATGGCACACGGTGGTGGTGGCCGGGGCGCAGGACGATACCTGGCCCGCCCTGGGGGAAACCGGGACGCTGTTTGAACAGGAGGAGTTCATTGACCTGGTGGACTCCGGGATCGACCCGGACCTCATCATCGGGCGCACGAAGGAAAAGGTGGCGGAGGAACGCCGCCTATTCCACGTGGCCACCACCCGCGCCACCGGCAGCCTCTTGGTGACCGCCGTGGCGGAGGAGGCCGACGAGGTGCGCGAACCCTCGCGTTTCATCGAGGAATGGGCGCGCGCGGGGGGAGTAACCCAAGAGGCCGCGGCACCGGGCAACGGCGGGGAGCAAGCCTCCTCGGAACAAGAGGAGCACCCGCGTTTTGCGGTGCTTTCCACCCCGGCCGTGGTAGCGGAATTACGCCGGGCGCTGTGCGTGGAGAACTCCCCCGAGGCGGTGCGCCAACAGGCGGCCCGGCAGCTCGCCCGCCTCGCCCAGGCCGGGGTACCGGGCGCGGACCCCGATCAGTGGTGGGGAGCGCGCGGCCCCTCCACGAAAGAACAGCTGGTGAACGCGGAGCGCGTGAGTATTTCCCCCTCGAATATCGAGAAACTTCACGCGTGCCCCCTGCGCGCGGTGGGAGAGAGGTTCCTGGTGAAGGAGGACTCCCCGCACATGCTCAAGGGCACCCTCGTGCACGCCTACGCCGAGGCCCTCGATCGCGGCGTGGAAGAGGAAAGCGCCAGGGAGATTGTCACCCAGGCATGGACGGAGCACCACGCGGTGCCCCGCTGGCGGAGGGAACAAGACGCTGCGGAGTGGGCGCGCGTGCTCGATCGCACCCGCTCCTGGATCGAGGCCAGGGGCAAGGCTGTGGGCGTGGAGATGGAGATCACCGTGCCCATCGGGAACGAGGTGGCGATCACCGGCCGCCTGGACCGCCTGGACAAGGACGCCGCAGGCGACCACTACATTGTGGACTTTAAAACCGGCACCTCCGTGCCCACGCAGCAGGAGGCCCAGGAAAACATGCAGCTGCGGGCCTACCAGCTGGCCCTCTCCCGAGGAGAAATCCGGGGCGAGGCCGTGGTGGCGGGGGAAAACCACCCGCGCCTGGGCGGCGCCGTGCTGGTGTACCCCGCCAGCACCGCCCAGAAAATCTCTAGCAGGCAACAGGCCGCGCTCACCCCGGAGGAGCAGGAGGAGGTGGCCGCCCTGCTGCCCGCACTTGCTGAGGAACTGCGCGGCCCGCACCTGCTCGCCCAAGTCAATGCGACGTGTGATACCTGCGCGCTGCGGGCCGTGTGCCCGGTGCAACCGGAAGGGAAGGCCACCATTGAGTGCTAATCGGATTAGCCCGAAGAAACTCGCGGCTCTCCTGGGCAAACCCGGCCCCACCGCCCAGCAGGCGGAGGTGATCTCCTCTCCGCCCGGCCCCATGCTGGTGGTGGCCGGAGCGGGCGCGGGCAAGACGGAAACGATGGCCTCCCGCGCGGTGTGGCTGGTGGTCAATGGCCTGGTGCAGCCGGATCAGATTTTGGGCCTCACCTTCACCCGCAAGGCGGCGCAGCAACTGCGCCAGCGGATTAGGAATCGTCTGGGTTCCTTGGCACTGAGCCCCGTGCTGAGGGACGTCGATCCCAGCGGAGACCTGGCCCGCAGCCTGGATAACGCGCAGCCCACGGTGCTCACCTACGATGCCTATGCCGGGCGGCTGGTGCAGGAATACGGCCTGCTCGCCCCCGTGGAGCCGCACGCCCGGCGCATCACGGAGACGGAACTGTACACCATCGCCGCGCAGATCGTGGCGGACTATCAGGGTCGCCTGGACGTGGAACATGCCCCGGACACGGTGGTGGATAACCTCCTGGCCCTGCATAATGACATGCTCAATCACCAGGTATCCCCCCAACAGATCAGGGAGGAAACTCACCCCCTGGTGAGCCTCATGCAGGAACTCCCCCCGGGCAAGCGGCAGGGCAAGGAACTCAACCAGACCATGCAGAAGTGGCTCAACGCGCAGGAGGATCGCCTGCATTACCTTCCGCTGGTGGAGGAGCTGCGCGGGGAACTCTCGCGCCGGGCGGTGGCCACCTTTGCCGATCACATGTCCGTGGCCGCGCGCCTGGCCAGCAACCACGCGGTGGTGGGGGCCGCGCAGCGGCGCAGGTACCGGGTGGTGATGCTGGACGAATACCAGGACACCAGCCACTCTCAGCGCGTGCTGCTGAGGGAACTCTACGGCAAGGGCCAGGACCCGGAACTCACCGTCAACGCCGTGGGCGATCCCATGCAGGCCATCTACGGGTGGCGCGGGGCCACGGCGGCCAACCTAGAGGCGTTCCGCGAGGACTTCCCGCAGGGGGAGCACCCCGCGCCTAAAAAGGAGCTCACGGTGAGTTTCCGCAACCCCTCGGGGGTGTTGGCCCTGGCCAACGCCGTATCCACCACGGTGCTGGGCCCTCCGGAAAATCCCCGGCGCACGGTGGCCCCCTTGAGCGCTTTTGGGGAGGAGCAGGGTTCGGTGGCGCTGTCCTGGTGGGCCACCATTGAGGAGGAGCGTGCCTGGGTGGCGGATCAGATGGCGGAGTATTACGCGCGGGCGCAGAGCGATCAGCGCCCCTTTACCGCCGCGATTCTCGTGCGCGCCAACAAACACAGCGCCCCCCTCGCCGCGGAACTAGCCGAGCGGGTAGTCCCCTACGAGGTCGTGGGCCTGGGCGGGTTGATCGACATTCCCGAGGTGGCCGACGTCCTCGCCGCAGCCCGTCTGCTGATCCGCCCGGCCGAGGATAAGGCCGCGCTCCGTCTGCTCACCGGCCCCTCCGTGGGGCTGGGCTGGGCCGACGTGCGCGCGCTTGCGCGCCGGGCGCGCAACCTCGCCGGGCGCGCCCGATCCACCGGCGAAGGGGAGGAGACCCAGGAGCCGCAAGACCCGGAGGAGAAACTGCGTCGCACCGTGGCCGAGGCGCTGCCGGTGGATCGGGAGCAGATCGCGGGGCTGGGCGACGCCGTGGCGGACCTCGGTGAGGGGGCCGACCTGAGCGAGGAGGGGCGGCGTCGGATAGCGGACTTCGCGGCGAAACTGCGCGTCCTGCGCACCCGCAGCCTGGGCAAGCCCCTGGTGGAGGTGCTCAGCGATATTGAGTGGGCGCTGGGAGTGCGCACCGAGGTGCTGGCGCGCCAAGACCCCTTTGCCGAGGGAGCCGTGGGCACGGTGCACCTGGATCGCCTGCTGGAGGAGGCGGCCGGGTTCGCCGCCGTACCGGGTGCCACCCTGGCGGGCTTCCTGGATTATTGCGATCTCGCCAGGAGACGGGATCGCGGCCTGGAACCAGGGACCGTCACGGTGCGCAGCGATCGCGTGCAGATCATGACCGTGCACAAGTCCAAGGGCCTGGAATGGGAATACGTGGCGGTACCCCATGCGGACGAGTCCACCTGGAAGGTTAAGGCGGAGACCTTCCTCACCCAGGTCAAGCGGATTCCCACCACCCTGCGCGGTGAGATCCAGGAGGCCACGAGCGCGAGTGAGGGCACCCCGGTGTTTCTCCCAGAGGCGGCGGAGGACCGGAAGCAATTCCAGGACACCGCCCAGGAATACATTGACCAGGTACGAGACGTAGAGGCAGAGGAGGCCACCCGCCTGTTCTACGTGGCGCTCACGCGCACGGAGCGGGTGCTCATGGTCAGCGGCAGCGCCCTGCGTGAGGGAACCAAGGCGGTGCCCCCCTATGCTCATCTTGAGGCGCTCAAGGCCCTAGCCCCCGCCGCCGTGGCGCGGTGGTACGGGGAGAGCGAAGCAGGGCAGGAATCCCCGGCAGAACCCCCCGCCAGCCCGCCGCCGGCCCAGGCGCGCTTCCCGGAATTCGAGGTGCCCGCCAACCTGGCGGCCGGAGCGCAACAGGTGCGCGAGGCCCTGGAGAGCCTGCCCGCCGTGGCGGAGGGGGAGCTTTTTAGCCAGTGGGAGGCCGATGTGACGGCCCTGTGCGAGGAACAGCGCGCCCTGGATGCCCCGGTGGTGGCGGTGGAGTTGCCCGGGGAACTCACGGCGAGCGATCTGGTGAATATCAAAAAAGACCCGGTGCAGTTTGCGCGCCGGCAACGCCGTCCCGTGCCCTTTAAACCCAATTCCTATGCTAAGCGCGGCACGGCCTTTCACGAATGGCTGGAGGAGCGTTTTGGAGCCCAGGCGCTCCTGGACGAGGATGAACTGCCGGGCATGGGTGAGCCGGAGGTGCGGGCCGCCGATCTGGAGAGGCTCAAGGAGGCGTTTCTGGATAGCCCCTGGGCGCAGCGCACCCCCGTGTACGTGGAGCACCCCTTCGAGGTCGCGCTGGGCTCCGCCGTGGTGCGCGGGCGCGTGGACGCCATTTTCCGCGATCCCGATACCGGTGGCTGGGTCATCGTGGACTGGAAAACCGGCGCTCCACCCGTGGGCCCGGAGCGTCGCGCGGCGGAGATCCAGCTGGCCGTGTACCGGGTGGCGCTGAGCGAACTGCTGGGGGAGCGCGACGTGCGCGCGGTATTTCATTATGTGGCGTGGAATCGCACGCTGGAACCGGAGCGCCTGCCCGACCGGGAGGAACTGACGCGGCTGATCACCCAGTCCGCCCAGCACCAGTCCGCCCACCCGAGGGGCCGAGGGGACTAAGGTGTCATGGGCAAGGCCGAGGGCACGAGGAACAAAAGCGGCTATGACAAGATCGCATGAAGGAGGCGGCCGTGGCGAAGAGGTTTCGTGAGCGCTTCCGCGCCGATGGGCAACTCAACGCCATGCCGGTGCACGCCCTCCTCGGCGTGATCTCTATTCCCGGCAAGCCGCGCAGCAGCCCCTGGGTGCTCATTGGTACTCGGGTGGCTTATGCGCTGCTGCTGCTGGTGGTGGTGGCGGTCATCGTGTACCTGGATAAGGGCGGGTATTCGGAGCCGTTGACGTTTATTGATGCCCTGTACTACTCGGCGGTGTCCCTGTCCACCACGGGTTACGGGGACATCACCCCGGTTACCCAGGGCGCGCGCGTGGTCAATATCCTGCTCATCACCCCCATGCGCATCGCCTTTCTTATCATCTTGGTGGGCACCACGCTCTCGGTGCTCACGGAGGAATCCCGCAAGTCCCTGCAAATACAGCGCTGGAGGAATCGCGTGCGCAATCACACCATCGTCGTGGGCTATGGCACCAAAGGGCGGTCCGCCGTGGCCGCCCTGCTTGCCGACGGCGTCCCGGCCAATCAGATCGTGGTGATTGATACCGATAAGGTGGCGCTCAGCCGCGCCGAGAACCAGGGCCTGGTGACGGTGCACGGCTCCGCCACCAAGGCCGATGTGCTCAAGATCGCCGGCGTTAACCGCGCCCGTTCCGTGGTGGTGGCCCCCAACCTGGACGATACCGCGGTGTTGGTCACGCTCTCGGTGCGCGAGTTGGCGCCGAGCGCCATGATCGTGGCGAGCGTGCGGGAATCGGAAAACCAGCACCTCCTGGAGCAGTCCGGCGCGGATTCCGTGGTGATCTCCTCGGAAACGGCTGGCCGCATGCTGGGCCTGGCCACGGTGACGCCCTCCGTGGTGGAGATGATGGAGGATCTTCTCTCCCCGGATGAGGGATTCTCGGTGGCGGAGCGCCCCGTGGCGGAGGACGAGGTGGGCGCGCACCCGCGCCACCTGGCGGACATCGTGCTGGGGGTGGTGCGCTCGGGCGAGTTGTACCGCATCGACTCCCCGGAGGCGGAGGCCGTGGAACCGGGCGATCGCCTGCTGTACGTGCGCCGCGTGACCCAGCAGGACGTGGATAACCAATGAGGAACCTCGGGGACCTTGATGACGATCAGCGGGTGGCGGCCTTAGCCCCGCGCGGCCCGGTGTGCATCCTGGCCGGGGCGGGCACGGGAAAAACCCGCACCATCACCTACCGCATCGCCCACCTCATCGACGCCGGTTTTGTGGCCCCGCAGCGGGTGCTTGCGGTGACCTTTACCTCGCGCGCGGCGGGGGAGATGCGGGATCGCCTTCAGCGCATGGGCACGGGCGGGGTACAGGCTTTGACCTTTCACGCCGCCGCGCGCCGTCAGCTGCGGTACTTTTGGCCGCAGGTGGCCGGGGATTTGCCGTGGAAACTGGTGGATAACAAGTTCCCCTTAGTGGGGCGGGCGGCACGGGCCGCCAAGGTGGAGCCCACCACGGAAATGCTGCGCGATCTGCTCGGAGAGATCGAGTGGGCCAAGGCCTCCCTGGTGAGCGCGGATCAGTACGCCGAAAAAGTGGCGGGCACGCACCGCACCCCGCCCACCTCCGCGCAGAAGGTGGCGGAGGTGTACCGCCGCTATGAGGAACTCAAGGTCACCCCGGAGGGAATGCTGCTGGACTTCGATGACCTGCTGTTGCACACCGCCGGGGCCCTGGAGAACTCTCAGGCGGTGGCCGAGGAGTTCCGGGAGCGCTACCGCAGCTTTGTGGTGGACGAATACCAGGATGTCACCCCCCTGCAACAACGGGTGCTCGATGCCTGGCTGGGGCAGCGCGATGACATCACGGTGGTGGGGGACGCGAATCAGACGATTTACTCCTTCACCGGAGCCAGCCCTGAGAGCCTGCTGCGCTTTTCCCGCACCTATCCGCACGCCACCGTGGTGAAGTTGCAGCGGGATTATCGCTCCACCCCGCAGATCACGGGGCTGGCCAATGAGGTGATTGATAGGGCCACCGGGCGTCTCGCGGGCACGCGCCTGCGCCTGGAGGGCATGCGCCGCCCCGGCCCGGAGCCGGAGTACCACTCCTACCCCGATGAGCCGGCGGAGGCCCGTGAGGTGGCTGGCCAGATCCTTACCCTGCTGAGCAGGGGGGTGCCGGCCTCGGAGATCGCGGTGCTCTACCGGATCAACTCGCAGTCCGCGGCCTTCGAGCAGGCGCTTTCCGAGGCGGGCATCGTGTACCAGGTACGCGGCGGTGAGGGCTTCTTCCACCGCGCGGAGATCACCCAGGCGATCAGCCAGATGGTGCGCGTGGCCAATTCCCAGGACGTGCCCGATGCGCCCCTGGGGCCCCTGGTGCGGCGTATTCTTGCTCCCCTGGGGCTCAGCGAGGCGGAGCCCAGCGGCGCCCAGGCCAGGGAGCGCTGGCAACTTCTGGGCGCCCTGGCCGATCTGGCGGAGGAGTTGGCTCGGGACATGCCGGGGTTGGATCTGCACGGCCTGCTGAAGGAGCTGCGCAGGCGCGCGGATTCCAAGCAGCCACCCACGGTGCAGGGCGTGACCCTGGCGAGCCTGCACGCGGCCAAGGGGCTGGAATGGGACGCGGTGTTCCTGGTGGGGCTCACGGATAATATGTTGCCGATCAGCCACGCGATCAAGGCCGGGGCGCACCAGATTGAGGAGGAACGCCGCCTGTTCTACGTGGGCATCACCCGCGCCCGCGAACACCTGCACCTATCGTGGTCGCTGGCGCGGCAGGAGGGCGGGCGCGCCTCCCGGAAGCGCACCAGGTTCCTCGATGGGATCATCCCGGAGATAGATGCCCGCGAGGTTCCCCCGCGCGGCACTAAGGCTAAGCGATGCCGCGTGTGCGGCAGGCCGCTGCACGGGGCCACGGAGAAAACCCTGGGCAGGCACGAGGACTGCCCAGGGGAGATGGATGCCGCGGTGTTCGAGGGGCTGCGTGCCTGGCGCAGCGCCCTTTCCCAGGAGATGCAGGTGCCCGCGTACATCGTGTTTACCGATGCCACCCTGGTGGCCATCGCGGAGGCGCTGCCCACCACGGAGCAGGAGTTGCTGGCGATCTCCGGGGTGGGGCCGGTGAAAGTGGAGCGCTTTGGGGCCTCGCTCCTGGCCACCCTCGCGCGCTACCACTGACCGGAATCACGGGCGCTCGCCGCCACCCCGGCACCACGCGCAGCGCGGGTGCGGGTGAATGATCTCGCGCCGTTCCAACAGCGAGGGAGAATAAGGATCGAGACGCAGCATCTCGCCGGGGGCCAACGCCATATCGGGGCGTCCCGGGGGTTCGGGCGCGCCCCCGGCGAGCCACGCGGCGTAGGCGCTTAGCCGTGCGGCGGTGGCGTGCAAGGTGGGGGCGGGGGCCTGGGCGGCAGCCTGAGCCTGGTGCACCACGGGAAACCACCGCGGGTCCTCCGCCTGGCGGTAAAGCACCTCGCACAGGGGGCACGCGCCCACCCCGGCGATGCGGGCGGGGCCGATGACCCCGTGGGCGTCGATCAGTAACGCCGGGAGGAACGTGGGGCAGTGGCGCAGCAGCAGGGGCACGAGCCGCGCGTAGTCGGCGGCGCAATCCACCACCAGCACGGGGCCGGGGGCCTGGTGCAGATCGGCGGGGTCGGCACCATAAGGGCGGCGCACCCGCCAGCCCTCCTCGCGCAGCAGGGCGGCGCTGAGCCCGGCCAGGGGCTGCGGCCGAGGAGGGTGATCGCCGCCTCGGTGCTCGGCGGGCGGCGCAGCACCCGATAGTCCTCTAGTTCTTGCACCAGGGCGGCGGCCGCGAGGGCGGGGATCCCCACGGCGCGCAGGCGAGCGATGAGATCCGCCCTGGGGGTGGGCTTGCGCGCTTCCCCCAGCACGGCGGCCACGGCGGCCGGGTGGGGTACCTCGATGATTCCGGCGCGTCGGGAATCCACCCCGCATTGCACGGCGGTATCGTCGCGCACCACCACCGTGGCGGCGGGCGCGAGCATCAGCATGGACAAATGATGGATCCTTCCCCCGAACCTCCCCTGATTCCTCCATTGCAGCACAGGTACACTGCCGTGTCATGTCAGTCGATTATTCCGCTACCCCCGAGGTGGAGGAAAACGGGGGCGCTGCGGGCCCGGAGGTGGAGGTCATCGCCTCCCCGCGGCGTCGCAAGTCCGTGCAGGCTCGCCTCGTGGGCGGCCGCATTCAGGTGCGGGTGCCCGCCGCGATGAGCGCCGCGGAGCGGGAGAAGGCGGTGGCACGGGTGGTGGCCTCGCTGCGCCGCAAGATGCGCGCGGGCTACACCGAGGCTCAGTTGCGCGAGCGTGCTCGCCGCCTCAACGCCGAGTATTTGGAGGGGCGGGCGAGGGCGGACTCGGTGCGGTGGGTGAGTAACCAGCAGCATCGCTGGGGGTCCTGCACGGTGTCTACCGGCGACATTCGGATCAGCGACCGGCTCCGGGACGTCCCAGCCTACGTGCTTGACGCGGTGCTGATCCACGAGCTTGTACACACCTTCGTGCCCGGCGGGCACAGCGCGGAGTTTTATCGGTGGGCGGATCGCGCGCCCAGGGCTGAGCGGGCCCGGGGCTTTTTGGAGGCCTATCAGCGTTACGGTCGGGGCGGCTGAGATGCCCTCCTTCCTTGACCACCTGCACCAAGCACACCCCGAACCGCTGCTTCTCGACGGCGGCCTGGGCACCCACTTGGAGCGGCGCGGGCAGGACCTCGGCGGGCGGCTGTGGTCCGCTCGCGTGCTGGCCGAGGAACCGGCGGAGGTGCGCGCCGCCCACGCGGATTTCTTTGCCGCCGGGGCGCAGATCGCCACCACCTGCTCCTACCAGGTGACCTTCGAGGGCTGCGGCCCGAGCACGGAATCTTTGCTGAGCAGCAGCGTGCGCCTGGCCCGCGAGGCCGCCCGGGGCGCGGAGGACGCCACCGGCCAGCCTCGGTGGGTGGCGGCCTCGGTGGGGCCTTACGGCGCGGGGCCGGGTGCGGGAACCGAGTATGACGGCGCCTATGGGCTGGGCGTGGCAGATCTGATCCGTTGGCACCGGGCCAGGGTGGAGATTCTCGCCGCCGCCGGGCCCGATCTTCTTCTCGCGGAGACCATTCCCTCCCTCCCGGAGGTGCGGGCGCTCGCCCGGCTTTTCCGCGAGGTCAACCTGCCCGTGGCGCTGAGCCTCAGCGTGACGGGGGATCGCCTGTGCGATGGCTCTGACCTGCGCCTGGCCGCCCGCGCTGCCGCTAAGATTCCCAGCCTGTGCGCGCTGGGCATCAATTGTTGCTCCGTGGCGCAGGCCCGCCGCGCCCTGGCGATCCTGGCGGAGCACGCCATCGTGCCGCTGCTGGCCTATCCCAACTCGGGGGAGGAATGGGACGCCGGGGCGCGCCGGTGGAAACACGGCCCGGGGCAGTCCCCGGTGGCGCTTATCGACGCCCCCGTGGCCCTGCTCGGCGGCTGCTGCCGGGTGGGGCCACGGGAGATAGCGCGGCTTGCCGCGGAGGTCTCTGCCGGTTAGTCCTTATTGGTATCGTCTCCGGGCTTGTTCTCGTCGCCCTCCTCGCCTTCTTCGCCCTCAGCCAGGCGCTTTTCTAGCTCCTCGATCTCGCTGATGGGGTCAAAGCCATGCACCCCGCCCTCGTCGAGCAGGCCGTCGATGAACTCCGCGGAGTTATCCAGATCCTCGGCGGTGGGGAGGAAATCCGGGTGATCCCACACGGCGTCGCGGCGCTCCGCGCCCACGGCCGCGTCCACGCGCCGCCACAGCTCCATCGCCTCGCTGACCTTGGGGGCGGCGAACTCGATGCCCACCACCTTGGCAAAGGCCTGTTCGGCGGAGCCACCGGTGGCGCGGCGTCGCCGCCACGCCTCGTTCATGGCGGCGGTGGAGGGGATGCGCTCGCCCATCGCCTGCGTCACCACGTATTCCACCCAGCCCTCCACCAGAGCCAGCAGCGTTTCCAGGCGGGAGACCGCGCCCGCGTTGCGGGAACTAATCCTGGGGCTCATGTCCATCTCCTGCAATTGGCGCATGGCCTCCTGAATGGCCTGTGGGTCGCCGGATTCCAGGTTGAGGCCCCGGGCGGCCTCCTCAATGTGGGAGGTGTCTATCACCAGGCCCTGGGCGTATTCCTCCACGGAGGACACCAGGCGCTCCACCAGCCAGGGCACGTGTTGGAAGAGGCGCTGGCGGGCTACCTCGCGGGCGCAGATGTACATCAGTACCTCCTGCGGGGGCACGTTGAGATCCTTGGCCACGCGCTCGATGGTGGTGGGCAGCACCGCCGTGATGCCGGAGGGGGCCACCGGCATTCCAAAGTCCGAGCCCGTGAGCGCCTGGCCGGCCAGGTCGCCCAGGGCGTGCCCGAGCTGCATGCCAAAGTTCATGCCGGACATCTGCTTCATCATCTGGCTCATCGGCCCCATCATCTGCCGGGCCTCCTCGGGCAGGGAATCCAGCTGGGCCTGGTTCATGTTCTCCGCCACGGGGGTGACCATGCGCTTCCACATCGGCATGGTTTTATTGAGCCAGTCCTCGGGAGTCCAGGATTCCACGGTGGTGTGGGCGGCGGGGAGCACCGTGGCGTCGCCAAGCCATAGCTCCGCGAGGCGCGCGGCCTCCCGCACGGCCTCGGCCTCCGTGGCGGGCACGGATTGCGGCTGGTTGCCTAATTGTTGGCGGGCGATGCGCTGGGCGAGGTCATAGTTGACCGGCCCGGCCCCCTCGGGGGAGTTCATGGAGGAACCCATGCCGGAGAGCATGGAACCAAATTGGTTCAAAATATCGCCCAAGCCACCGCCGCTAAAGCCAAAGGCCCCAAAGGGATTATTGTCTCCCCGCCGCTTATTGTCGTCATCGTCGCCGCTATTGCCAAAGGAAAAACCAAAGCCACCGTTATTCATAGCACCAACCTACCGGCGCTCATGGGCCTTGGGCCATCGGGTGTGCAACGCTGAGAGCGAACACGGGTAGCCTAAAGCGATGTGAACCGCCGAATCCGCACTATCGCCTGGGGAGCGCTGCCCGTGGTGGCGCTCACCGCGCTCGTATCCGCCGACCACATTCCCGGCACGAATATCGCCCTGACCGTCCCCTATGCGGCCGAAGGCACCGGGCCCAGCATCGACACCCTGGGCGAGGTGGACGGCACCGAGGTGGTGCAGGTGGCGGGCGCGGACACCTACCCCACGGCCGGGCAGTTGAACATGACCACGGTCTCGGTGCGCAGCAATATGACCCTCGCGCAGGCCACCGCGCGGTGGCTGTTCACGGACGATACCCTCGTGCCCATCGAGCAGATCTTCCCGCCGGGGGCCACCCAGGATCAGGTGCAGGAATCCAACCAGGCGGCCTTTACCGCCTCCGAGGCCAGCGCCACCGTGGCGGCGCTCAAGCACCTGGGCCTGCCGCTTCAGGTCACGGTGGCGGGCGTGGTGGAGGACACCCCGGCCAGCGGGCAGATGGAGGAGGGGGACGTGATCGTGGCCGTGGACGATACCCCGGTGGATCAGCCCAGCCAGGTGCGCGATCTCATTGGGAGACGCGCCCCCGGCGAGGAGGTTGCGGTGACCGTGCGGCGCGGGGAGGAGCAGCGGCGGCTGAGCCTCATTCTGGGGGAGGACCCGCAGGAGGCGGGCCGGCCCCGGCTGGGCGTGCTCATGGGCTCGGAATCGGCCACCGGGGTGAGCGTGGAGTACAACCTCAGCGACATCGGCGGCCCCTCCGCGGGCATGATCTTCTCCCTGGCCGTGGTGGATAAGCTCAGCGAAGGCGATCTCACCGGCGGCAAGTTCGTGGCGGGCACCGGCACCATCGCGGAGGACGGCACCGTGGGGCCCATCGGCGGGATCAAGCACAAGGTGCGCGCGGCCTCCGGCATGGGCGCGGAACTCTTCTTATCCCCGTCGGCCAACTGTCAGGAGGCGCTCTCAGGAAATACCGGCAACACCGTGATCGCCTCGGTGGACACGCTTGACGACGCCATCGCGGCGATGTCCGACTTTGCCGCAGGGCGCGAGGTGCGCACCTGCGAGTAGCGCGGTGCCCCGATCAGGCACCGCGCCGGGGGCGCTAGTTTTCTGCGGACTCCGGTTCCTCCGCCGTTTCGCTCGGGGCGGAGGTGTTCTCTGCGCTCTTCTTGGCGCTGGTGGGGGAGTCCTTGGTCTCAGCCTCGGCGAGGCCCAGTTCCACGATCCGCTTTTCCGGGTCCACCTTGTCCGAGGACACCAGCTGCTGAAGCACCAACCCCTCCTTGTTATCCACCACGGTAATCACCGCCGAGGTGCCCAGGGTGGACCAGCCCACCACGATGTCCCCGGTATCGCGCATCACGTGCGAGCTGCGCAACTGCGTGAGCTGTTGGGTGCTGGAGGTGGCCTTGGCGGAGGAATCGTAGAACTGGAACTGCCCCACCTGCGCGCCGGAGCACTCGTGCGAACCCTCCAGGCCGTTGGGGGTGCAGGAATCGAACTTCTCAAAGAGTTCCTTGGGCGCTAGGGACGCATAGGTGGCGGCCACCTGGGCCACAGTATCCTCCTCGGAGGATTTCGCTGCGGTGCTGCTCGGGGAGGAGTCCTCCGGCGCTTTGGTGTTCGCGACGTCGGCAGCGGCGTCGGGGGTATCGGTGGCCTCGCCGGAGTCCCCGTCCCCGGACGAACAGGCGCTCAGCATCAACCCTGCGGCGAGAAAGAGGGGGAGTACCTTCCACGGGGTGCTGCGCACGGCTGTTCTCCTCTGGTGCTGGTGTGATGGAACGATCCTCATCTTAAACATCAAAAGCCTCGGGGTCTTGCTCCAGGCCGTACCGTAGGGCCAGAATCACCTCCGGGGCCACGGAATCCCCGCCGCGCAGCTCCACCTCGTCCTGGGCGAAGCTCCCGGCGGCGGCCAGTTCCTCCTCGGAGGGGCGGCGCTGCACCAGCGTGAGCTCCTCCCCGCTGCGCAGCACCCCGGAGAATAGGCGCGCCGGGCGCGGGGCGGCCTCCGCTCCTTCGGAGGTATCGCGGAATCGGATCTCCTGGGCCAGGATCACCCCGGCCACTTGGGGAGGCCAGGCGATGCGGGAGAGGTAATCCGCCAGCTCCGCCGAGCCGGGGGCGAGGCCGGGCGGGCAGTCCTGCACCACGAGGGTGAGCGGGGCGTCGCCGGAATCGTCCACGTGATCGGGAAGGTACTCGCTGGGCACCAGGCCGAAGAGGGTGGGCGGGGCGTCCCAGCCCTCGGCGTGGATAAAGTCCACGGCCTCCATTATGGCGCGGTTGAGGGCCTGCTGAGTTTTCTCCGGCATGGTGTCCTTCCCTTATGTGGGCTCTCCGCGGCGTCGATACGCAGCCCATGCCTGCCGACGCCGTGGTGGCCAGTTTTCCTCCTGCTTCCGTATGGTAGGAGACTAATGCGTATATCTCGTAATACACGCTGGCAATAACAGATATATACGGTTAAGGAGCCCACGTTGGCGAATGCTTTTTCCCCACCGTCTACCCCCCGGCGGCGACCCCCCAGGATCATCGGCTGGATCGTGGGAATCCTGGCCTTTGTGGTCATGCTCGCCCCGATCGCGGTGGGCTTTTACACGGACTGGTTGTGGTTTGGCGAGGTGGATTTCCGCGGGGTGTTCTCCACCGTGATCGTCGCCCGCATCGTTCTCTTTCTCCTTTTTGGCCTGGTGGCCGGCGGCGTCACCTGGGCCGCGGGGTACTTCACCTGGCG
This sequence comes from Corynebacterium oculi, assembly GCF_001412105.1. GTDB lineage: Bacteria > Actinomycetota > Actinomycetes > Mycobacteriales > Mycobacteriaceae > Corynebacterium > Corynebacterium oculi. The sequence continues at coordinate 89,816 of NZ_LKST01000002.1, read as the reverse complement.
CAATCGCCCGCGCGATCTCTACGGACATGACCTCAACTCCCCGGTGCACCAGTACCGCAGGGTCATCGAGCAGTCCGTGCGGGGGCTGCTGCTGATCGTCCCCGTCCTCGCGGGAATCCTGGCGGGCTTTGTGGGGCAGAACACCTGGCGCACGGTGCTGCTCTTTATCAATCGCACGTCCTTTGGCACCACCGACCCGCAGTTCGGCAAGGACCTTGGGTTTTATGCCTTTGATCTGCCGCTGCTGCGCGTGGTGGCCTCCTCGCTCTCGCTGCTGCTGATCGTGGCGTTCCTGGTGTCCGCCGTGGGCTTTTACCTGCTGGGCGGCATCCGCGTGGGCAACCAGGCCGCAGGGCTCAAGGGGCAGATCAGCCGCCCCGCGCGGATTCAACTGGCGGTGATCGCCGGGCTGTGGATGCTGGTGAAGGTGCTGGGGTACTGGCTGGATCGCTATACCCTGATGAATAACTCCAACGAGACCTTCACGGGCGCGAGTTACACGGATATTAATGCACACCTGCCCGCGCGCATCATCTTGATGATTATCTCGCTGGTGGTGGCCGCGGCGTTCTTCTCCGCCGTGGTGGTGAAGGATCTGCGCATTCCGGCGCTGGGTGCGGTACTGCTGGTGGTATCCTCACTGACCATCGGCACGGCCTGGCCGCTGCTCATGGAGCGTTTTTCCGTGAACCCCAACCGCGAGGCCAAGGAGCGGGAGTACATCGCCCGCAACATCGAGGCCACGCGGGAGGCGTATGGCTTGACCGATGACAAGGTGACCTACCTGGATAACTGGGGAGCCGAGGGCGCCAGCGATGACAAGGTGGCCGCCGACGAGGCCACCATCTCCAACATTCGCCTGCTCGACCCGGACGTGCTCAGCCCCACGTTCACCCAGCAGCAGCAACTGCGCAACTTCTACGGCTTCCCGGAGACCCTTTCCGTGGATCGGTATGCCGCCGACGGCCAGATGCGCGATTACGTGGTGGCCGCCCGCGAGCTGAACCCGAACTCCCTGAAGGAAAACCAGGCGGACTGGATCAACCGCCACACCGTGTACACCCACGGCAACGGCTTCATCGCCGCGCCCGCGAACAAGGTCGATGAGGTGGCCCGCGACGTCGGCTCCACCCGAGGCGGCTACCCGGTGTACACCGTGTCCGATCTCCAGACCAACGCCAACGCCTCCGGCAACGAGGCGGCGGACAAACTGGGCATGAAGGTGGATCAGCCCCGCATCTACTTCGGCCCCGTGATCGCCTCCGCGCGCGACGGCGCGGATTACGCCATCGTGGGCGATACCGGCAACGGCCCGGTGGAGTATGACACGGACGATCAGAGCTACACCTACTCCGGCCAGGGCGGCGTGGACGTGGGCAACTGGGCTAACCGCGCGGCCTTTGCCCTGAAATACCAGGAGATGAAGCTGATCCTCTCCGATCGCGTGGGCGCAGACTCCAAGATCCTCTTTGACCGCGATCCCCGCGAGCGCGTGGAAAAGGTGGCCCCCTGGCTCACCACGGACTCCAAGACCTACCCGGCGGTGATCGACGGCCGCGTGAAGTGGATCGTGGACGGGTACACCACCCTGGACTCCCTGCCGTATTCCACGCGCACCTCGCTGCAAAACGTCACCGAGGACGCCCTCACCCCGGACGGCACCACCCAGCGCCTGATTAATAACGAGGTGGGTTATATCCGCAACTCCGTCAAGGCCACGGTGGACGCTTACGACGGCACCGTGGAACTCTACGAGTTTGATACCCAAGACCCCGTGCTCAAGGCCTGGCAGGGGGTGTTCCCGGACGCGGTGAAGCCCAACTCCGAGATCAGCCCGGAACTGCGCGATCACCTGCGCTACCCGGAGGATCTGTTCAAGGTGCAGCGCGAGCTGCTGGCCCGCTACCACGTGGACGATCCCCACGTGTTCTTCACCAACGACGCCTTCTGGTCCGTCCCGGCCGACCCCACCGACGACAGCGGCAAGGAACTGCCCCAGCCGCCGTATCACATCGTGGCGGCCGACCTGCAGACCGGAAAGCCCTCCTTCCAGCTGATTACCCCGTTCCGTGGCTTGCAGCGGCACTTCCTCTCCGCCCACATGACGGCCACCTCGGACCCGGAGAATTACGGCCACATCACCGTGCGCGTGCTGCCCACGGATACGCTCACCCAGGGCCCGCGCCTGGTGCAGGACACGATGTCCTCCTCCGATCAGATCTCCCGCGACCGCACCCTGTGGGAAGGCACCAACGATCTCAAGGACGGCAACCTGCTCACCCTGCCCGTGGGCGGCGGCGAGATCCTCTACGTGGAGCCTCTGTACTCCCAGCGCAAGAACCAGGACTCCGCCTTCCCCAAGCTGCTGCGCGTGCTGGTGAGCTATAAGGGCTCCATCGGCTATGCGCCCACCATCTCCGAGGCGCTCACGCAGGTGGGCATTGACCCGCGCGCCGCCCAGGAGATCCGCGAGGTGGAAGGCTCCACCGGCGAGCAGCCGGCGGAGGCCGCAGAAACGCAGCCCGCCGAGGAGGGGAGCACGCCCACGCCCCCGGCGAGCGCGTCCGGCTCGGAGGGCGAGGCCATTGGCAAGATTAACGACGCCCTCCGCAAGCTGGAGAGCGCCCGCGACGGCTCCTTCGAGGAATACGGCAAGGCGCTTGACGAACTAGACCGTGCGGTGGAGGGGTACCGCTCGGTGGAGGGGCAGAACTAATACGGCACCCCCCTGGTGACCGTGACGCCGAGGCGCTGCGGTGACCAGGGGGTTTGTCCTTTCGGGGGATCGTGCGTATAGTTTCAACATGTCGCCAAGGCGGCGCGATACTGAAAAGTATTCGACGCGGGGTGGAGCAGCTCGGTAGCTCGCTGGGCTCATAACCCAGAGGTCGTAGGTTCGAATCCTGCCCCCGCTACTAATTTCCGGGAATCCCCTGAGACTACGGTCTCAGGGGATTTTTCCATATCCGGGGCCGAGACGCGACGGGGGAGCAGATCGGTGATGTCCACACCGAAGAAATCAGCGGCCGCAAAAAGCTCATCCATCTTCCATGACGTCTGCCCATAAATTTTCCGACTGACGCCTTGTGAGGTGATCGCAAGAGCGCTTCCTAGTGCCTTGCGCGTGGATCGCTGTCGCAGCAGGAGCTGACTCACCTTGAGGCCAATAGCCTCGTCTGCGCTCATGGGTGAATCCATCGTCTGTGTCATGTCTGTAATCGTACAGTACAAATGAAACGGTTGCAACATTGCATTGCATGTGTAACGGGGTGCGGCTATCCTGGCCGCTATGAGTGAAACAAAAATAGACAAAAATGGCTATAATGTTACATGGTTGTCCCCTGACCAGGTGGGCGCGAGGATCCCTGGTGGTCTCGGTGGCGCTGCTGTGCGTGGATGGTGCAGAAAAGGCCTTCTGCCTGGTGCAGTAAGGCTCCCCAATGGGCATTGGCGTATCCCGGTGTCTGCGGTGGAGGCGATCATCGCGGGGGAGGCGGCAGCATGACCACATCTGCTGCGGCACTGCTGACCGAGGTGCCAGAACTTTCGGCTCTAACCTCGCTAGGGGAGGGAGGCCAGCACCAGCGTCCCGCTCCGCATCTGTCCCGAGTAGAGCTTGGGCCTCCTGACGTTATCGCTAAGGCGCACCCGCTAGAGGGCTCCATGGCCCCTGCCTATCGGCTAGCGCATCGCGTCTGGCACGGCTGGGCGCCATACCGCTGGGATCGCACCATCACGACTGTCGCACTGACCCACCCTGATGATGCGGACTACTGCGAACCTCTTCAGGCTATTGGTGCTCAGCTGGTCGCTGAACATCTCATGCCAGGGCTGCCAGATATGGCTAGTGTGATTATCGATCCCATATCGGCAACCTACACCTACCCACAGGCCACCGAAGACCACGGCGGCGACTTCAACGACTACTGGCACGCTCTCCTTCGTCCAGCATTGTTCCCTGCGCGACAAGAGGGGCTTATCGGTTTTTTCGCCGATAGTGATGACTATCGACTACCTCAAACCCGAGACCTCATAGGCCTGGGGTGCTACTGGACTGATCGGCAGTGGGCCTACGAAGCCTGTTTTGTGCCCCTGTGTCAGGGGGCACCGCGTGCGTGGCTATCGCGACCCCACGCCATCGGTGCTGATGACCAGCTTCCTCTGGGTGTTCATCTATGGCCCCACTTTTTCGTGTGGGCACCTGATCGGCTCGCAGTGATGCTGCACCGCTATCGATTGCCTCGCTAGGACGCTGTGCGGCCGTGGCAAAAGGGCAACCCCGGTGGGCACTGTTTTGAAGAGTCGCACCGGGGTTACCTAAGAGACGAAAGTAATTCCCATTATTAATAAGGGTGTATGTTATGTCAAATGCTGAGCTCATGACGGTATTTTCCGATCAGTGCCGGTATCTCGATGCCGTCACGGGAAGGAAGCAACAGGGGATGTATCTGCGGTGCAGGTGGCAGGACTACCCGTATAGTCCAGCACCGCCAGGGATGGCGCGACAATTCCACCACATGTTCTTGGCGGATGAGTATGACCTTGCTTGCGGTCTTGCGGTACTGCGATTAGTTCGCCAGATTCCCGCCCGAGCGCACATGGTTGAGGGGTGTGACTACGTGTATCAGATCGATCTTCGATCTGGGGTAGCGACCCGACAGGTAGGGCTAGCCTCGACTATCGCCGGTAGGGACCTCGGTGAGGTGTGGAGGATAGTATCTCCGGCTCCGCAGACAACTGCGGTGGGGGTTGTGCTCGCCTGTGAGGAGGACGGGCGGAATCATCGCCTGCCGCAGGAGATCTACGCGGTGACATGTTCTTGGGTTGATGCGGTTAGTGGGCTGGTATATGAGGCTTTGTTATGGCCTGTTGATACGGATAAAGGGGATTTTTCCGCTGTCGTGGGCCAGTATTTTTTCTTTCACCCAGTCAATCGTGTGTGGGTGTGTATCCGTCAACAGCAATGTGCCGTTAGTGCACCGGTAGTAGGTGGATATGTCGCACCGATAGCGGATACCCCTGAGATCGTCGGGGATTTTATGGCTGCAGTGCAGCAGCGCGTGAAAAGGGGCTCATAATGGGATTCGTTGAAATGGGCATCGTCGTTGAACATGTCACCACCCTTAAGCCCGGGCCGAAGTTTACTCTTGCCATGCTTGCGGATCGCGCAGATCGTAAAGGGCGCACTGATGGGAAAGTGGAGTGTTGGCCGAGTATCCGGGAGTTGGTGCGCCGCACTGCGCAGTCGAAGTCTACCGTGCTGCGTCAGCTGAGCTACCTCAACGAGATAGGAATCATCGACGTTGAGAAGCGGTGGTACACCGATGAAAGCGGGCAAGCTCGCCAGGCGACCAACAAGTACATCATCAATCTCCCTGGCATCCAGCAGGGTGACTTCATGGCAATCACTGCCACCGAGGTCGAAGATTCGGCCGGTTCGACCGACTCGAGGCCTATGGGTGTCAAAATGACACTCAAACCCAAAACCCCAGGTCAGGGTAAGGGTGTCAATCTGACACCCAAAGGCGAGTATGGGTGTCAAAAACCCCAGAGTTTGGGTGTCACTGGTGACACCCCTAGAAAGATAAACATAAATACCAACCCCTCCCCCTCCGTCCCCCTCGGCGATGCCGACGAGGAGCCCGGGGTCGGGGCGGGCGGCGCTACCGCGCCTGGGGCGGGAAAATCTCCCATCGCTGAAACGCCATCGGTGGCTCACGAGAACCAGATCGCTGATGATGCCGGTGCGCCTAACGGTCCAAGCCCTGATGGTCCTCAGGGTGCCCCTGAGGCCATCTCGCGTGGTACCCCGGCAGGCTTGCTCGACCTCTCGTCCTTGGAGGGGGCGTGCGGCGAGAATCCGGCCTCTGGCGGATCGCATGGTGCATCTGGGGAGGATTTCTCCCGCTCTGATGGCTCAAAAACTCACCAGAAGGCCCCTCTGGCGGAAGAAACGCCCTCCGGTGGTACAAACACCCATCTGGAGGGGTTCGGGGCCGGAAATCGGGACTCTCGTGAATTGCATGACGATCAAGGGTCGGGTGAATCTGCATCGTCGGATCGGGAGCTATCCCGGGACTGGGAGTTGATCTACCAAGCGCTGCCGGAATCCATGCAGGACCTACCACCACGGGAGGTCCCTGCTATCGCCGAGATGATCCGCCTGCGTCTTCGGGGCGGCTGGTCACTGGCATGTTTGCGCAAGACTTTGGCGTCTAGGGCTTTGCCTAGCGAGGTTCGCTATCTTCCTGGCCTGGTCAAAGTGCGTTTGCGTGATGATGTGCCACCGCATGCTGCACCCCCGAGGAAGGGAAACCGTCGTGGGGATGGGCCTACTGCGCACCGCGCGGCTACTTCGCCGCGCCCGGATGAACTTTTAACCCCGCAACAGCGTGTGCAAGCTCGCCAGTATCGACGAGCGCTTATCGACCAGGCGCTGTCGAAAAAGCAGCACCACCAGCGCAATCAACAACAAGAAGGGGAGGCGGGATGACCGGCGCTCGTGTTTGTTGTGCCTTGTGGTTCGCGGAAGGATGTGAGCGCCTTATCGGGCGTGGTTTGGTGGTCGTGATATGGCTGCTTCGCCCTGTCCTTGGGAAGCAGAAAAGTGTCTTAGCTTGCCAGTATTGCCAGGTATGGTTCCATTTATTCCCGCAGGATTTGTTCTCCAGCAGGGATTATGACGTAGTGCCACCGGGAACTTTGATAGGGGACAGCCTGGGGTCAGGCATTATGCTGAAGATGAGTAATGGGATGTGGAAAGACATGACCGACAATGAGGGCCTATCGGTTCCTGGTTCTTGTCTGTGTCAGTGCGGTCCGCATCATGTTTATGGTTGGGGAGAAACATGGGCGTGAGAGATATGTACACCACGTATGCGGTCTATCGAGGGGCTGATGGTGGTGTGGTAACACAGGTGTATCGTGGAAAAGATTATCGCAAGGCTCAACAAATCGCTCGAGTATGGTCACAACGCAACGACATCAAGTGCGTACGAGTACTTCGGCATGATGAACGTGAGATCCAGCGTTTTCGTCGTGCGCGAGTTGGGCGTGTAGGTAGGGGAGCATGAGCGTCAAAGTTGTGGCTATGCGTATGGGGATGACTGTTGTTGCCGTGATCGTGATGCTTGCGGCGTGGTCGTATGGTTCAACGATGACACCTCGAGAAGGCGAGGAAGTTTATGCTGAGATGTCATCACTGCCTGATGGAATACCTTCTGCTGATACAACGCAAGAAGAACTTGACTTACTTCCGGTTAAGGGGCGTGCGCCTATGACCGGCTATTCTCGTGAGGCCTTTGGTCAGGCGTGGTCCGATGACGTGGAGGTAGAAGGCGGGCACAATGGCTGCGATACCCGCAACGATATGCTGCGCCGAGACCTGGCCAACGTGGTGCTCAAACCGGGCACGCATGGGTGCGTGGTGGCCTCGGGGGTGCTGCATGATCCCTATTCCGGGCGGTCGATTGATTTTGTCCGGGGGGTGGATACCTCGCGGGTAGTGCAGATAGATCACGTGGTGGCCTTGGCGGATGCTTGGGTGAAGGGTGCGCAGCAGATGGATGAGGTCACCCGGCGTAACTTGGCTAATGATCCGCTGAACCTTATGGCGGTGGACGGGGGGTTAAACGCGCAGAAGGGCGCGGGGGGACGCGGCGACGTGGCTGCCGCCGAATGTGGGGTTCCGGTGTGATTATGCCAGGCGGCAGGTGGCGGTGAAGCAGCGGTATGGGCTGTGGGTAACCCCGGCGGAAAAGGACGCCCTGCGCGGGATCCTTGTCCGCTGCTAGGGCGTCGCGTGGTGGGGTGTGAGCGACGAGTTACTGGTTCGTGTTGAAAGAAATGGTCTGTGAATCGTTGTTGGTCTGTGAATCCCAACGCTTTGCCGTTTCGGTTTGGAACTTCAACAGTGCTACAGCAGGGTCCTCTTTTCCTTGAGGGAACCAGTCTGCCACGGTAGTGCTCCACAGTTGGTCGATTTTTTCTTTATCATCTACTAGGGTTGCGGTACCGGAAAAGGAAATCCATGATCCTTTTTCTGCTACGGCAAGATTGACCTCAGGCTTATGCTGGGTAGCTTTTGCGAGATCACTGTCAGTGTTCAAGAAAAACCAGACAGTCCCGTCATCAGTGATCTTTTGGGCTGCCATTGGCTGTGCTTGCAGTGCGCCATCAGTGTTTGTTGCTGTGAGCATGACAAGACGGTTGCGTCGAAGGATGTCAAGCGCTGAGAGGTGTTCGGTGTAATCCATGTTTGTCCTCCTGGAGGTATATCGGCATGATTTGCTCTCAATGTTGAGAGTAATTGAAGAGCCTGTTGGTATTCATCTTAGCTGAAGTTTTCGCTTCGGGGGAGTGGCGTTGTGCTACGTTTGTGGTGCGGGTTTCCTCGTAGCTTAAGGAAGGTGTTGGATTATGGTCGATGTCAATGCGGCCCAGCGTAGCATTGCTTTAACAGGTGCCTCTGGTCTTGTGGGGAGTAGACTCCAGAATCTTCTGGAGCAACAAGGCCATCATGTTATCTCCTTGGTGCGGAGCGATCCGAGGGAGGGTGAGCGCTTGTGGGATCCGATGAGGCCTGATCCTGCTCTGCTGGACGGCGTAGATACGCTCATTCATATTGCTGGGGCCCCGATTTTTGGGCGTTTTACTGATAAGCATAAAAAGAAAGTCCGTGACTCCAGGGTAGGCCCTACTCATGGGCTTGCTGAATTGGCAGCAAAGACTCCTGGTGTGAATACGATGATCACGGCCTCAGCTGTGGGGTACTACGGGTACCAAGCTGATGAGATTGTTGATGAGTCCTCGCCTCGGGGGCAGGGTTTTTTAGCTGATGTCTGCGATAGCTGGGAGAGGGCCTGTGAACCTGCCCGACGGGCAGGGCTTCGTGTCGTTAATATCCGTACTGGTCTTGTCCTTGATGGCCGAGGTGGGATTTTGAAAGTTCTTGCGACCTTAGCGAAGACGGGGCTACTGGGTCCCCTTGCTGGTGGGCAACAGTGGTTTGCGTGGGTCGCAGGTGAGGATCTTGTCAGGATTTATGCGCATGCGGTGGTTGATTCTGATCTTCACGGTCCGGTTAACGCGGTAGGCCCGGAGAAGGTGACGAATAAGCAGTTTACCAAGATGCTTGCTGACGTGGTGCGGCGTCCTGCGATTATCCCTGTGCCGGGGTTTGCTCCTGCGCTTATTCTTGGTGGTCAAGGGGTTCAAGAGCTGGCTCTTGCCAGTCAGCACGTTAAGGCAAGGGTGCTAGGTGAACGGGGTTTTGAGTTCTCTTATCGAGATGCTCGTTCGGCGATACGCGCTGAATTAGCTTCCTAGAAGAGGCGGTGTGTGGTGCGGTTGTGGTCTGTTCACCCGTCGATTCTTGATCAGCGTGGTCTCGTGGCTTGCTGGCGTGAAGGGCTCTTGGCGCAGAAGGTTCTTCGGGGGCTGACCAAGGGATATAAACATCATCCGCAGCTACATCGATTCGCCAGACACGATGCCCCCATTGCTGCTGTGTGTGGTTATCTGCACGGTATCGCTGATGAAGCTGATAGGCGATCATATAATTTTGATCGGTCTCGTGTGGTGATGAACGTTTGGGAGTCGCGTGTTCCGGCTATACCTGTCACGCGTGGCCAGCTTGAGTATGAGCTGGCATTTCTTAAGCAGAAGATTGCGCGGCGTGATCCATCATGGCTTGCTTTACTTGATGAATCTATCCCTACGTTCATGGATGGGGGGACTGTACGGTGTCATCGAAGTTTTATCCCTATTGATGGGCCTGTGGAGTCCTGGGAGAAAATATAGCGGCGACATGTAGGCGCTCTAGGGGGTACGTGTCGACTTGTTGGGGTAGGTAGGTGCCTGCCTGTCGGCAAGGTGGTTTGTCAGCAAGGTGGGGTGCTGGCTATACGGCATGCTGGATTGGCGGCAAGGGGGGTGAGGGGAAGCCCGGGCGCGAGAGTGCTCTACGCCCGGGCCGTGGTCTTCTCAGGAAATGAGGTGGATTTCCCGCTGTGCCTCCTGAGAAGACCACGCGTCAAACGGAAGGTAGTTATCGTGTTGACGCGAAGATGATGATATATGACCAATTCTTCATCGGTCAAATGATGTTATAGCAAGAGCGCTCAGGGCAGGTGGGGAGCTGACTTCCTGGGCGCTCTTGTCGCTATCTTAGCAGTTCTGTGCGCTTTGTGCTACTTCCCCTTGCCGTTCCTATCTGAAAAAATATCTTTGCTTTTCTGTGCTAGGATCGTGCTTTTTTGCTTGCGGTGGGGTAGTTTCATGTAGTGAGCAGGTGAGGCACCTGTCAATGTGTGAGGAGGTAGTCGATGCGTGCCTTGATGGACGTGCGTGCCGAAGAGATGGCTGTGGGTGCTCGTGATGAGTTTTCGGTGGTGGGGCCATGGGATTCGGCTGTGGTCCCTGAATCGGTGGTTGCGTGTGACCGTCATTGGTTGGGTGCGTATGTGCATACTGCGTGTGCGCAGTTTCATGTCCCTCGGGGGGCTCGGGTTATTGAAGAGCGTCCTGCAGGTGGCCGTGCTGATGGGCTTCATGTGGTGCTTGGTGATGTCCGTGTGGTGATCAGTGTGCATGGTGCTGCGAAGTCCGAGCCGTTGTGGCAACAGCATCGAAATTTCATGATCGAGGAGATTGCGGCTGCTGGTGGTGATGTTTCGGTGGTGCCGGGGGTTGGTGGTGAGCGTATTTGCGCCATGCTGCCTGGTCAGGAAATTGTTGCTGCTGGTGTTGATGGGCCGCGATGGATGGTGCGTGCTGTGGCTTATGGATACGACTTTGATGGTTGTGATGTGCATGGTCTCCTGGATGATCTGTTGGCGGATTTTGTAGTCTTTCGCGGTGCTGGTCCTGTGGGGCCGGGGTTGCCATTGGATATGACTGTTTATGCCTCTCCTGTTCGTCACGTGACGACACCTTTTTCTGGGGTGATCGACAATTCTCAAGAGAGGTTGATATGACACTTGTAGTGGTAGGTTCTCGTCGTCGGTTGCGGCGAGATGTTCACACGATGGATGTGCGGCGTCCTGGTATCGCTGCTGCAGCGGCGTTCGCGGCTGCTGGAGCGGGGGTAGCTGGGGCATCTCCGGCGCATGCTGATGTGTTGGCGGATGCTAATAGGCTGGTTGATACGGCTGTGGGGACGGTAACTGGTCAGGTGCCCGCCCCGGCACCGTCGTTGCCGGAGCTTCCCATACTGCCGGAGTTTCTTTCCCAGATTCAGGGTGTGATGCCATCGAATCTGCTGCGTAAGAACACGCTGGCTGCTGGTGATAATGTCGAAGCGCCGCCTCAGGATGATCCAGGCCAGCTGCCGGTTGCTGCCGGAGCAGCTGCGGGGGCTCCTGCCGGTGTGGTGGCTCAGTCTCCGCAGTTCGGGGTGGATTCTTTGATGGCTGCAGGCGAGGAGAATGTTATTGGGCAGCTTGCGGGTGTGGCAGCGGTGCCTTCGGGGGATAATCTTGGCCAGATAGTCTCGGATGTGACCACGGTGGTCGGCAAGATCACCAGTGGTGAGATCCTCACGGATGCTCAGGACGCTATCGAGCGTACGTTAGCCTCTCAGGAGTTTGTCGCTTGGCGGGATAGCCAGGTGAGCCTGGAGAGCCTTGATCAGCAGGGCGTGGTTGGTATTGATCGTGCTGCTGCGGGTATTGGGTTGATCATCGACGGGCTCTCGGCAGATCCGATTGGCACGGTGACTGCGCTGATCGAGTCTGGTGGTGGTACCGGTCGGCTCCTGCGTGATCCGGTGGGTTTTGGTGCTGATGTGCTTGCCCGTGTGGTGGGCCCGGAGATGATGGTGCAGGTCCATGATCTTCTCGGTGAGATTGCCCAGCAAGGTGTGGAGGGTTTGATCAAGGCGGCACCTGCGGCGTTGATCCCGTTTGCTACGGCGATTCCGGGCATCTTGGCAGGTATTCCCCTAGGTGGTCTGCATGGCAGTGGGATTGGGGCGCTTGCAGGTGCTTTGAATCCGTTGAATCTCTTAGGAGCGATCCCTGGGGCGCTTCTTGGGGCACCTCTTGGTGGGCTTGCCACTGGTATTGCGGGGTTGGTCGGCTCGTTGCTTCTCACGCTTCCCGTGACGGTTATGGCTCCGCTGATTGGTGCTGCTGGTGGTTCGGTTCTTGCTCTTGCGGCGTGGGCTACGGCCGTATTCGGCACCTATGGGGTGTTCTACGCTCTTAGTGCGGGGGTGATCATCCTTGGTTCCTTGGCTGCGGGTACGGCAGCAGGGTTAGGTGGGTGGGCACTGTCGCTGTTTAACCCCTTTGCTATCCCGTTTGCTTTCTTCTTCGGTCTCGGTGTGGCCTTAGAGCTGATGTTCTTGGGTGGTCTGGGGTTGGTGATTACGACGGCCTGGATCCCGATTGCGATCTATGCGTTGGGTTTCATTCCGGTGCTGCTGGCAGGCATGCTTCCCGGTCTGGGTCTGGGTACGCTGATTGGTCTTGCGGTTCCGCTGATCGGTGTTCCCTTGTTGACCGCGCTTTCGGCACTTCCGGGGGCGATCATCGGTGGTGTGCTCGGGGCCTTAGCAGGGTGGGGTATCACCACGTTAATTGATACGTTGCTGGGTGCTGGTATCGGTGGCGTGCTAGGTGCGATCCTTGGTGGCTTGCTTGGAGGCTTGGCCGGTTTTGGTGCGGGCATCCCCGTGGCGCTTGGAGTAGCGGGGGTGATCCTGGGTAACCAGTTCGGGGATTGGTTTGCTCGTAGCTGGGCTGATCCGACCTCTCCGCTGGGGCAGCTGCGCCAGGCAGCGGAGCAGGGGTGGAACCGCTCCCTGTTGAAGGGGCTGGTGGACCGCTTTGCCGACAACTTCGGTCGTACCGGTAGTGGTGAGGTGATCTTTGATCTTGTTGGTCGTATCACTGCGTTGGGGGAGATCCTGGCGTTTCTTGATGGGCGCAGGTTCCGGGAGATGCTGTTGCGGGGTGCGCTTTTAGGCGCTGTTCCTGGTGGGATTGGTGGGGGAATCCTTGGCGGAATCCTGGGTATGATGGCCGGTTTGCTGAACCCGTTGAATCTGCTTAATGGTATCCAGGGTGCGCTGGCGGGTCTGATCCCGGGTGCGTTGTTGGGTGCGCTGGGTGGCGGGCTTTTAGCTCCGCTGTTGGGCACGCTTGCAGGACTGGGATCGATCCCGTTGACGTTCCTGCCGAATCTGGCGTTGCTGGCACTGGGTCTGGCTGCCTTGCTGACCCCTTTGGCGTTGGCTGCGGGGGCGGCAACGATCATCCCGCCGTTGGTGATTGCTACGGCTGTGACCTTCCTTGCGACGTTCTTGCTGGCAATGCCCTGGAGTGTGCCGTTGTTCCTATTAGCCGGTGCCATGAGTTTATTTGCTCTGGTGATGGCGAATCCGCTGTTGTGGATTCCGACGCTGGGTATCGCGCCCTTGGTGTCTTTTATCGTGGGGTCTGCTGCTCTCGCGATCGCAACGGGCAACACTCTGGCGGTTTTGGGATTGTTGGGCGTGATGGCTTTAACGGTCGGGGTGGGCACCTTCTTGGTTACGCTGCCGTTCTTCGCGTTCCCAGCGTTGGGCTTAGGTCTGGCAGGGCTTGCTTCCCTGCCGGGTCTGTTGCCGATGGCGCTGGGAATGTCGCTGCTGGAGGCCATTGCTCTTGGTACTGGGGTGACCGCCTTGTCATCGCTGCTGACCGTTCCTGTAGGCGGCATTCTTGGTGGTCTGCTAGGTGCGGGTGTCGGTGGCGTGCTAGGCACGATCATTCCTGCTGTGGTGCGTGCTGTGGTCTACGGCCTGGGCGGGAGTGGGCTGGGTGCCGGTCTGGGGGCTGGTCTTGGTGGTCTTCTGGGTGGCCTTGTGGCTTTGTTGACGCACCTGCGCGGTGATGGTGGGGTTGTCCCTGGGGATCCGGAGACGGCTTTTGGTGATCTGCGTGTGCTCAACCACGGGGGGTTTGGTGACTCCTTGTCGTGGATTCCTGGTCTGACTGGGGCCAAGGAGCCTGAGCGGGTAGCAGTGCCTGCGATTGCGTCGCCAATGTTTGGTGTGCGTGGTGGTCAGGGGAGTGTGGATCGTTCCCTGACGGATGTGACGGCGCTGGTGTCGGCATAAACGCTGTTGTGCTGACAGAGCCGTGTGTGTGCGGTGACAACGACTATCCCCGCAGATGTGGGGAAGCAGGTGGGGACTTGCTTATAGCACATGATCGATAGATATAAGGATCAGATTGCGATGTCGTTGAAGAAAAAATATATCAATAAGTTCATGCGATTCGTGCTGGCTGCGTGCACAGCGACAAGCATGACCAGCGTGGGGGCTGCTGTAGCTGGGGAGTCCTCGTCTGGTTCGTCGCTTCCGGTGGGAGGGTGCGCATCGAATCTCGTGTTTGTGGTGCCTGGTAGTGCGAATACAGCGTCGTTTTTCCCCGAGACGGTACCGCATGGTGCGGGAACGACGGGGATTGCATACCGTTTGAATGCAACTCCAGGGGTTTCTGCTCGGATGATCCCGTTTAATTCGGCATGGCCGGTGGGGGTGGTTTCGTATTCTGATTCTTATGCGATGGGGTTGGATAAGGCTATGGGGATTATCGCTCGGGAAGCGCAGGCGTGTCCTTCGGCCAGGATAAGCCTGTTTGGGTATTCCGAGGGGGCGGATATTGCTGCGGGGGTAGTTGAAGCGATCAATGCTCATCGTGGCCCGGTGGGGCCTGAGCGGTTTGGGTCGGCAGCGTTAATGGCGAATCCTTCTCGGGGGTTTAATGGTGCTTTGGCGTGGGGTTCAGCTTCTCCGGGTGAGGCGTTACGTCCGGTGAAAGACTACGGAGTGTTGGCCGAGCGTGTGTTGGAGATTTGCAATGCCGGTGATGTGGTCTGCGATACCGATCATGTCGCGCCGACGATGAATGCGATGAATACTCCGGTGTTGCAGGATTCTGCGTTGCTGCGGGGTCAGGTTGCTTGGGACAAAGTCGTAGAGTGGCTGGGGTCAGCAGGTCCTGCGACGTTGCCGGCGATGGTGGCAGAGACTCCGGGGATGTTGATGGGGTGGGCGGTTCATGGGAGTTATCTCATGCCTGGTGATGGGTTGGATGCGGGTGAGTCTTTCCTTCGGGCGCATTTTGTGTAAGTCATGTTGGTGGCAGACGATATAGGGGTAGGTGAGGTCATCGTCGATCATCGATGATGACCTCGGGAAGATTGCTGGCATGGTGGCTTGCTGACAAGGTGACATGGTGGCTTGTTGGCAAGGTGACATGGTGACATGGTGGTGTGGTGGCTTGTTGGCAAGGTGGTATGGGTAGTATAAGCCAGGCTGGACGACAGCTTATCTGGCATTAGGTGCACGTCAGCCCTGTCTTTGTGTGGGGTTGTGGTGATGTGGATTTGCTTGCCCAAGCAATCTCTACATGGGTGAATGGGCTCATTGGTTGCGTGGATAGTCAGTATCCTTGCCGTCTGATGAGGATCGAGATCAACTTGAGAGTAGAACCATATCTCTCCCATACTGCCCATCAGGGGGTAAAGACCCGCAGTCCAGGCCTCCTAGCAGGCAAGTCCTAATCTAAACCCATGGGTGACAACACCTGCTGGGTGGTGGTCTTCGCGCCTTCCTCTGGGGGATCTTGCTGAGGGCGCTTTTGTCACCCCAGGCTCTAGCGGGGAAACGCCCCGCAGCCTGGGGATTCTCGTTTTCCCCTCGTGGTGAGTGCGGCGAAGCATGGCCAAATACGGTCGTGAATGTAGTCAATTGCCGTCAAGTTTTTTTGTCACGCCAGCACGGGTAGTTGCAGGTCAGGCTATCTGGTCCAAAGGGAAATCTGGAAGCTCCTCCGCCGGGAGCGGCCCTATATTGGACACTTCGCTAGAGTGTGGACGCTGGGCATGCTTTGGCTGCACAGGCATCAGATGCCGGGAATCGTTGTCGGTGTTATTGACACCGATTCCCTTATTGATATCTTATCGAGAATGCCCTTACAATGGACTCACCCCCTCAATAAGGACACCGAGTTAGAAGAAGGAGAGCAGCACATGACGCAGACGTGCCTTGCCCACAAAGACCACGATCACCAGCACGGCCCTAACTGTGGGCACGTCGCGGTCCCTCACGGAGATCACGTGGACTACATCCATGATGGACATATCCACAAGGAGCACAACGGTCACTGGGATGAATGTGAAAATAATGAGCACCAGGCTCATGAACCCCACGATCACCAGCATGGCCCCAACTGTGGGCATGTCGCCATCCCCCACGGAGACCACGTGGACTACATCCATGACGGACACCGCCACGCCGCACATGAGGGCCACTGGGATGAGCACTAACTAATCCTCGTAAAAGAACGCCCCCACCCCGTCTCGGGGTGGGGGTCATCTTCTTATTCCGTGGGGAGGTTGCCACGTAGTGTCTCAGGCAGCCTTTCTAGCCCACCATGAGCCCCCTGCTGCATCAACGCCGATGAATCCCCCTCCAACAACGCAGTCAACGCCGTCCTAGAGCGACGAGCTTTCTCACGCTGACTCACACCACCAGCAGCAACCTCCCACTCCTCCACCACAGCATCGGCATACCCCAGCGCAGACTCCCACACCGCAACCGGCACATGCGCCTTGAAAAACTCCTCAACAACCTGCACATCACGGTCGCGAGCGATAGCTGGATCAAGCAGAGTGTCGGCCACCAGGAGCTAGTAGTGGATGGATACGCGACCAGCTGTTTATGACCCTCGGTCGGTACCGGCGCGCGGAAAAGAAGTGGGCTACTGGCTGGAGGCGGTTGCAGATGAGCTAGAGGTAGAGGTTTATCTAGTGGAGGTAGGGTGACGGCTCTGGTGAGCGGAGCGGATCATCGACGCCGGGTGAACTCTCCGGGATTCCTAGCTGGTTTGCTTGTCTGTTACGGTCCCTTTGATTAGCCTGATCGAGCTATCTCATGGAAAGAAATGCAATATGGATAAGCCCGACGAAGTAATAATCTGCAGTAGCGATGACGGCTTAGCGAAAGTTGCACTCCAAGTAAGAAATGGGCCGAGAAGAACTCCGCTGCGCGGGTGCGGGGGTTTTTACCCTAGCTTGCATCAGCTGAGCTGGAATATAATACAACTACGCCTCTACGCACATGTAGGGGTGACCCCGATCTAGGAGGACTATATGTTCCGTAAGGCTGCTATTGCGGCCGCAACCTTTGCTGTTGCCGCGACTACCGCCGTTGCCCCCGCAATGGCTTACGAGGTTGACAACGGCGCAGCCGCCATCCCGGATAACGCTCCCGTTGTGGAGAAGCCGGCGTTTGACCTGTCCACCATCAAGACCGATGTGAAGCCGGCCCTTCCTGGCAAGAGCCATGAGGAGCAGGTTCAGCAGGCTGATCTGACCGGCAAGCGCCTCGACAACGCCAAGAAGGGCGTGGAGACCGCTAAGACCATCGTGGACACCCTCGGTGGCCTCGGTGGCCTGTTCGGTTTTGGGAAGTAACCCAACCCCAGCCATAGGTTAAAGCCCCCGCAGTATGTCGTGAACTGCGGGGGCTTTAACCTATCGTTACCCTTTTTTCAACACCCAATCTGTAAAGGAGTTCTTCAAGTGTAACATGGTTTCCATCACTACGTACCCCGCTGCCTGCGCCAAATCTGGCTATGATTGTCCTGCTACAACGAGGGCCGTCTCGTCGGCGAGTGTATCGATGCCGCTGATGCTGGTGACCTTGGGGCTGACGATCTGCACGGCACCCCGAGGACTCACGAGGAGCTCTGGGTGTTCGATCTCGAAGGCTTCCCGCGAGGGGTCGGAGAGATTTTCCCGTCCGCTGCTGTCCCGTGGGTGAGCTCTTCGAGGAGGTAGGCGAGCACGAGTGGGACGCCCTCCTTGCTCGGGTTGAGACGGGTTGCTACGTGGCCGACTCCGACGGCCTGCCGTGCTCGTCAGACTTTGAGGACTGGTTCTGCGGCTGCTGGGACTCTGAGCCCGACTACGCCTCGCATCTTGCCGAAGAGCTAGTCATCTGGGATGAGGTTCCGGAACACCTGCACTCGTATTTCGACATTGACGCTTGGTGGCGCGACGAGCGACACGACTACACGATCTGCGACGCCTCTGACGGAGGCGTCTACGTCTTCCGTTCGCACTGAGAACAAGACCCCGGTCACCACACGGTGACCGGGGTTCCTTCTTCCGACCTGTCAGCGCTGGTAACCTTAGTAGGTGGACTTCACGCATTCATACGAGGCGGTACTGCCTGAAGATGTGCGGGCTCGCTACGAGATTCGAGAGACCCGCAATGCTGCGGCGATCTTCAAGGCGACGAATCCCGATCTCTTCGACGAGCTTGTCAGTTCTCTCAACTCCTTCGAGATCGAAGCCGATGATCTCCTGCTTGCGGGCGGTCAAGAGTCGACTCTCGCAAGGCGTTTCAACGACGCTTTCCGGTCTCTCGGCTGGCGTGAAGCGAGAGTCGATACGGATATTGAACTGAAGCTCAAGATCATGCCATACAAGCCCGCAGGTGAGAGGGTGGTTCGCGAACGTTCGACGCCTGTGAGTAACAAGGGGTACAAGGTCGACAACTTCAAGGGTCGTGTTGCGCTCGATCTGGAGTGGAATGCCAAGGACGGCAATCTTGATCGCGACATCGGCGCCTACCGTGCACTCTATGATGCCGGGTTCATTGACCTTGGGATCATCGTCACCCGCACTCAAGACGAGCTTCGCGCTTTCGCGACCCAGCTAAGGCTCTCGCACGGCATGGAGGAGCGTGAAGCGAAGAAGATGCTGGCAACGACCACGACGACGAACCTGGAAAAGCTCATGCCGAGGCTGACTCGTGGCGATGCCGGCGGTTGCCCGATCCTCGCTATTGCCATCTGTAGTCGCACCTTCGAGAACGCCATCACGCAGACGGGGGCTCGGCTTTCTTAGGTCGTCCTCGTCCTCGAAGGGTGACGCCGCCTTTGGCGAGCAGAGTGCGCACGCGAGCGATCGAGTAGCCGGTCTGAGTTGCAAGTTGCTGGACGGAAGCGCCAGCTCCGTATTCTTCGGCCAGTACGCGGGCTACTCGATCTGAGAGCCAGTCGCTCATCCGCTCGTTCGGCTCCAGTAGGGGGAGTCGTTCGATTTCTCCGCCGCCGTACCCTCGCTGGGCCTTGCCTTGTGGTGTCACGTCATCCTCCGATTCGTTGCCCCACACAGACCATCCGGGCCTGGCGTAGCGCGCGAACATCTCCAAGTAGGGGCCGGGAGAGCATGACTCGATGAGGTCGTACTGCTCATCCGGTTTGCGCGAGTGCTCGCGCTTTCGGGTCTCGATCATGTTCACGGTCGACCTGCCGGGCGCGAGGGTGCGCATCGAGCCGCGTACCCCGAACAAGATCGGCTCGGTGACATTGCGGAAGTAGAAGCCGACGCCACGTCCGTCCGGTCCGCCATCCTTCCGTCGCTTCGCCCAGATGATGTTCGAGACGTACCGGAAGCCCCAGGACTCCATGACTGCGATGCCTTCGGGTAGGAGTGCGTTAGGTACCCACAGGTACAGGTGGGCGTCCTTCGCGACGACGTCGCCGACTGGCAGAGCCTTGATCTCGTCGAGTGCCATCGTGCCGTATCGCCCCAGGCGGCGGTGTTCTGGGGCAACTTTTCCCGTTCGGTTGGCGAACCGCCACGGAGGATCGGCGAGGACTGTCTTGAACCCTCCCTCTGTCGTTGCGAGCGGCGCAATCTCCTCGCTGGGGCTTGTCTTCATCGTCATGTGGCCAGTCTAGCAGTTAAAGATCTAATCAGCGCAAACTAGATCTTATCTGATAGCTTCGCTACTCGTCGCGAGAGCGTCACACGTAGATTCCCACGTTCGGTGTGTCCCGGCAGATCGCTGCCGGGCTCTGGAGCCGTCATTGTCGGTGTCGTCGTCGGTCTGCAACTCCGTGGCGGGGCTCGGCTTTGAAGTTACATCGCTTTGGGTCCAGGCTCGTGTGGTTGGCGATGTAGACCTGCTTGTCGGTGTTGGTCTGTGTGGTGCTGGGTGTGCTGATTTCTTGGGGTGTGGGCAGTATGCCGTTGCCGGTGTGTTTGATTTCCTAGAAGTACGCATGATCTCGGCGATGGTAAGTGGGGGAGTGCTTTGAGGCGTGGATTGCGCTGGGGTATGACCGACGAGGTTCATGATTGGTGCGGGTGTGCCTGCTGGGCTGCTGGAGGTGACACAGGGGCAACTATTCTGTAATAATATTATCGTAATTTTTTTTCATGAACCACTCTGTGCTGGAATTTTTCCAGATATATGTGTTCTTGTGTTTGTGGTTGTTGACTGTAGGAGGTATGGAGTGATGGTTGGTCATGATGAGCTTGTGCGGCGTTTTGCGGCTCGGTGTTTCTCGGAGAATTGGCCGGTGGTGCTGGGTGTAGCGGAGGCGATTCGTTCTCAGGGGCGGGTAGTTCCGCAGGTGAGTGATGTGCAGGTTGTTGAGGAGTTTTTCAAGGCGCATGTGCCGGTTGCGGTGTGGGAGTCTGCGCTGGGGTATGCCGATGCTGTGGTGGAGGAGTGGGAGGTTGCTGCTGGTGGTGTGAGTCAGCGTGAGAAAGCTCGTCGCTCTAGGACGGCGTTGACTGCGTTGTTGGAGGGGGATTCATCGGCGTTGATGCAGCAGGGGGCTCATGGTGGGCTAGAAAACGCCCAGATGGAGCTGATGGCGGCGAAGGCGGCGGTGAGTCAGACGAAGGATCATCGTCAGCGGGCAGAAGCTGAAGCGAAGGTGGCGAAGGCACAGGCACGGGTGCAGGAGCATCAGGATAAAGCCCGTGCGCGGCGTTTGGCGGCGTTGATGGTGGTGTTGGGTCGTGAGTATAGCTTGGCGGAGGAGTACGAGCAGGTGGTAGCGCTTGCGGATGGGTGCGTTGATCCTGATGATGCTAGGGGAGATGACCAGCAGCATGGGGAGGATGAAGCTGATCAGGATGTGGCTGCTTTTATCTCGGGGGAGGTGCCTACTTTAGAAAAGCAGTCGGAGGGTGATGGTTCGGCGGCGAAGATGCAGGGTTCGATCCTGCCGAAGTTTCTTAAGAAGTAATCCTTGGAAGATGTATAGGTAGGCAAGAGGCCAGCGTCGAGATGAAAAAACACACTCACCGTAGGCACATGTTGGAATTAGATGATCGGGAGATCAACCAGCAGCGTGTATGGGCTAGGGGTGAACACGTTGAGGAGTCACGGTGGGTGTCTCTTGATCCTGATGATGTAGCAGGTAGGCAGCGGTCTGGTTGGTGGGAGAAATCCCACGTGTCAGTATCATCTCGGTCTCGGCGGGGGCTGCCGGAAGATGATGGGCGTCTGCGTTCCCGGTGGCGGGGTCTTGCGGTGGTGATGTGTGCTCTGGGGGTGGCATCGATGGCCTTACTTCCCGTCTTGTTGCATGCGTATTTAGGTGGTTGGGTGATTCCTTCTGCGTTGTGGGTGGTCTGTGCTGGTGTGGTGGTGGTTCTTGCAGTGGTGATCATGGTGGCTTCTCCGCAGGGTTCGTGGCGTTTCCTGGGAGGAGTTTTTGTTGCTGTGTTGGTATGCGTGGCGGTGGTGTGTGCGGGCTTGTTTTCGGCGCAGATTTTCGGGTTGACCAGTTGAGATAGATATCTCGACGAGAGTTAAGGAGAAGTCGTGTCATGGTAGGTACTGCAACGGTTTTTTGCTGTGGCGGGCTTTTCTTTTCTGCCTCAGTTCTGTTCTGGTTGCGGGCGCAGGTGTGCGTTTCTGCAACGGTGAAGCTGGTGCGTGGTGCTATCGATCAGGAAACGTGGCTAGGGCATGTTGAGACGTTTTTTGCTGCATTGAGGTGGTTACGAACTGCTGTGGTGGTGGTGGTCTTTGTGGTGCTTTGTTCATGGCTGGTGGTCACTGTGGCGTTCGTTCTGGCTCAGATGTCAGGTTCTCAGGTGATGAGAGTAGATATTGTTCCTTCGATGTGGGCTGTCAGTATGACGGCGGTGATGGTGTGTCTCGGCGTGGGGATGTTATGGATCGGGGATCAGCGGTGGGATTACTCGGAGAAGATCGTCACCGGAGAGAAGAGCCTTGGGGAAAGTAGGGAGTGTAGTTTTCTTCTACCGAAAAATATCTATGAATAGGAAGAAGAGGATGGGTGTCCACGATCAACAGTCCACAACGCGTCCGCAGCAGTATGGTGTGACATCTCGATGGGGTTTGTGTGCAGGGATAAAAATAGCGGTAGGTGTGTTGGGGTGGGGTGGCTTTTTGTTGTTGGTTTGGGATTGATGGGAGTGCCGTGCTGTGAGGGAATCGCCCTGCATAGTTGGTACTGGATGAGGCGGTGTCTTCAGGTGATAGGTGATGTGGTGTCGCTCGTTTTCTTCACGGGATTATGGGGGTAAGGAGTGTTGATGAGAGGGAAAAAGATCATCGTGGCATCGGTGTTGGTAGGGGTACCTGCTGTGTTGGGTGGTGCGGTAGCGGTGATGACTACGTCGGGGCGTATGGTGGTCGATCAGCAGGCGGTGGATGTCTTTCATGCTCATGTCGATGAACAGGTGTTGGGGTATTACGACACAGTATGTAGTGAAATTACGAAAACGCAGGGTGTTTCTCGTGATTTCACTATTACGGCGCAGGATGTGGTGGGTCTTGCACCTAGTGACGCTGCGGTGATGTGGAAAGAACGACTAGGGGAAGCTGCGGATGACCTGGTAGAGATCACGCGGCGTCTTCAGCAGGTGGACGCTGATGCTCCTGTGAAGGTTCTGCGCCCAGATGATGGGGTAGAGGGCACTGATTTTCGTGGTGCTTTAGTTCCACTGGTGCAGGTGGTTGGTGATGGGGCAGCGCGGGTTCGTGGTGTGGTGGGTGATGATCGTTGGGCTGGTGTGGAGGATCCGGTAGTGCATCAGGAGGTGGTGTCGGAAGCGATGGGGGTTGTAGCGGGGATTCCGGGGGAGGTCGTTGGTGTGTTGGATCAGGTTGTTGGTGGTGCTCGGGTGTTTTCGGAGGCGACGAAACAGGCGGTGGAACAGCGATCTTCGTGTGATTCGTTGTTGTCTCCGCGTGTGGATCAGGATGTTGTTTTTGCTGAGGTAGTTGAGGCTTATGGGTTGGTTCGTCGTGTGCATGAGCGTTTTGGTGAAGCAATGGAGCAGGTTGAAGGTCTTGAGTCCTTGACTGGTGAGGATCTTGTGGCTGCGCGCCACCAGATCGCCCAGACGTGGAGCGCTGTGGCAGAAACCGCTGAGGAAAATCGGTGGGAGCTTGACCAGTGGGAAAACACCCGAGAACCAGATACCCCGGAATGGAAGGCTGTCCAACAAGTCCAGGTTGTCGCGGAGGAAGTTGCTCGCGTGTACCGCGACGTGGGCGTTTGGGCACGTGAACAAGAAAGCACGGCGGCGCAGACTGCGCTTTCCGTAGCAGGGCTTCAGGATATGCTTAACGCTGCAGTGGAGGGGTTGCGGGACCAGCAGATCTCGGAAGCACGAGTTGTGACGAAAGCATTAACGATGATGCCGGTGCCGAATGAAGCCACGAGAGAGGCGTTAGAGGAAGAGGGGGTGGGTAACGCAGTTTCCGGTTAGTTCTCGTGCTGGTGGGGTTTTGCTTGTGGTGATGGTTGTCATAGATGGGATTGTATGGCGTGGTAAGCTCTCTACTGAGGTGATTGAAGCCTACAATCAGGCACACCAGTAGATATTTTACGCTAGTCCATTAATTTGATCCTGGATGGTTTAGCTAGATCCAGGTTGGGAGAGGGCTGGATAATGATCGGCAACTGGAGCGTATCCCCGTGGCTGGCTGAGCTGGAAGATCCCTGGTCTCTGGCATGTCCAAGGATCATTGATTGCTGCATGTGTTACAGCTTTTGTTCCTGAGAGGTATCCGGCAACTAGTAGGCCGACCATGAAGGCATATTTTGGTTCACTTCAATCCCTCCCCCCTTTTTTTGAGATAAATATCACTGCAAGCCATACTGCTCCAAGTGCTATTGCGATGGAAGAATATCCAATCCCTTTATCTAGGAACTGATGTGAAGCGGTATCCCAGTATGGGCCATTAGAGAAAATAGGGGCAATGATGAAGCAGTATGACATAACCCCAACATTATCGACACTGCCGAAACTAGCACCCTTTTTGAATCTTTGAATTTACTGACCATTGCAAACCTCTTTAGCGAACGGAATCGAAGTTGATATTATCCTCTACTCCAGCAGCGCCGAGTCCGCACACTCCGGCAGCAACACCTCCGGTGCCTGCGCCTAGCGCTCCGCAGATCAGCGACCATCTCTCTTTTGTGATTTCAGGTGGAGAAGTGTTATTGCTACCGAATAGATGAATAGAAATATTGATAATGCTTGCAAAGCCATGATACTCCTTATCTGCAGATTTTATTTGTTTCGGCTATGCATCCGATAGATGCAATCATACTACACGCTGTTGCGCAAGCAAGGCCGCTCAGCTTCTTGACTAGTCTAAGTGCTATACAAATTCCATAGCACCCCGCTCCTCCGCCTGTTCCCCACAGAATCCCATGGCCCATTCGCAGGCGCCGTACTCTTGCTCGGAAGGGTCAATTTCGCTATACGTGGTGATGTTCTCGTCGGCATCGACAGCGCCGTGCCATAGCTCTTTTTTATCGAACAAAACCCATGCTTCGTGCTCTCCTTCTGCATTCTCTGCTTCGGATATGATATATGTTTGCGCTCCAGCAACAGTGTCAGATTCGAGATCAACTGCAACTCGGTGAAAAACGACATCCCGTGATGAGTTATTTGACGGGAATGATGATGGACAGAATCATGATTGCTGCCACTAGTGTGGTTGCATAAATGAGCAGTCTGTGCTTGCTGGTGGTTTGCATGCATGCTTCCTTTCGATGATTGGGGATGATCGTCTCACCCTGTTGGAAGTGAACATCACCAATTGTTTGCAGTAATTTGTGATACCTAGAAGATCGCACGATAAGCCTTAGCTGTCAAGAGATGTGAAAAATCTGAATATTTTGTACCAA
Source organism: Corynebacterium oculi (assembly GCF_001412105.1). GTDB lineage: Bacteria > Actinomycetota > Actinomycetes > Mycobacteriales > Mycobacteriaceae > Corynebacterium > Corynebacterium oculi. Next base: position 64,833 of record NZ_LKST01000002.1, on the reverse strand, counting down.
CCCGTGTATTGAGTTTGGAGATTTACTCCGGTGTTTGATGCTGGCGAACGGCATCTTTTGGTCTATATTTAGTTTTCTCTGTATGTATCTACAAAAGTCCATGTGAACGCTTAAAAGGTTGGCATTTTGTAGATCATTTGCCCTAGGTAGGGGAAGATGGTCATGGATCCAAGAATTGTCAGGAGGAAGAACCCGGCGAGGAGGATCGCGCTTTTGATGGCGGGGGTAGCGCGGGGGTGGCGATTTGCGAAGTGGGGTTGCTTATTGTCGGGGTTTTTGCGTGGTGGGATGTGGTTCCAGATCCAGATGGTGAGCATGGTTAGTTCCTTCCGTGGGCTTGGGTGAGGATGGCGTGGATGATGATGCGTTGCGCGTTCGAGAAATGGGGGTGGCAGGAGGTCAAGGTCAGCCACGCGGCCGTGGCTGGTACATCTGGGGCTTCGCCGGGGGTGGGGTTGACGACTTGTACGGCGGTGGGTTCAACAATGCGTTGGCCGGGGATGGTGCCGTCGGTGATCTCGGGGTGGTGTTCTGCGGCCTCGGGGGCGCAGTGGGTGAAGGCGTCGATCTCGGATGGGTCGGTGCTTAAGGGTAAGACGGTGTAGGTGTAGCTGCCACCTTGGGTGTTGATGGTGATGGCATCGCAGGTCTGGAGGGTATCGATGTTGGCGAAGGGTGCGGTGGAGCCATCGCGGTGCGCGGCCAGGGAGAAGTTGCCGGTTTCGCCGGGGAGGGAGGTCAAAGAGTACCAGGCGATGCCGGTGCGGAGGTTTTCTAGGCTGGTGGTGGCTTTGATGCTGTATTCCCAGTCGTCACCCAGTCTAGGGATGGATGCGGTGGCGAAGGTGTCCCCGTATTCGGGTGCAGGGATGGGGTCGGGTGGGGTGAGGGGATCGGGTTTCTTCCATTGCTCGTTGAGTGAGGCCACGGTGTTGGATTCGTGGCGGGCACCGGTATGCGGGGTGATGATGAATAGATGGATTGTGAGCATCGTGATCAGTACACAGGTGGTGACAGCGAGATCAAGGAGGATGCCGCTGAGGTAGTGGAGTGCTTTTTTATGCATCATCCTTCTTTCAGGGTCAAGAAAAAGGACCAACACGTCGCGGTGGCGTGCTGGCCTTGTGAAATGGTGTGGTGTTATGCGGTGGCTCGGTGGAGGCCAGCGGCAACGCCGGCGATGGCAAGGGCGCTGATTCCTGCGGCTATGGCTCCTACACCGCCACCGGTTTGTGCCAGCTGCGGTGTGGGGGCAGCGACTGCTTTGGGTGCAGCAGGGGTAGCCGGGGCTGTTTGGATTGGTGCAGCCACCTGTGCGGGGGAGCTGATGACGGGGACCTGAGGGGCGGGGGTTTGGTATTGCGGTGTGGAGCGCGTGGGGGCTTGATAGTTTTCTGCCGGGCCTGGTGTTTGAGTAGTGCCGGTAGGTTCTTCGGCTTGTGGTGCCGTGTTGGTTACTTCGGGGACGCTTTCAGTATCGGTGACTGCGGTGTCGGGTTGAGTTGATTCCTCAGCAGCGTCGGGTTGGGTGGGCTGATCCTCGGTTGTGGTGCCTGGTTGGGCGGTATCGGTTCCAGGAGCTGTGCCTGGTTGGGTGATATCGGCTTCGGTGGTGGTACCTGGCTGAGACGTGGTGCCATCGGTGACGGTGCCCGACTGGTGTGTCGTGAGATCGGTTGCCGGTTGGCTTTCGTCGGCTGTGGCTATCCCTACGGGAAGGGCGACGAGGGCGCTTGCTGCCACAGCGGAGAAGAGAGAACGAGATCGCATAATAATTACGGTCCCCTTTCACTGGTAGAGTGATACTGGTCTTTCTGTGAATATAACACGAATAACAGTATGGGTAAAAGGGGTGGCCACTGCGTTTGTTCTGGGTATCGTACCAGCTCATATGCCATTTTTTTGGCAATCTGGATATGTGTCAATATGGCATGCTGGCATGCTGGATTGGCGGCAATGTGGCGTGTTTTTAATTTCTATTCTTTTTTTGTCGGAGGATGAGGGGGTTGTTTTTGAGGCATTCATGTGTCTGGGATAGGAGGATGAGATGGTTTTGTGCTTCGGTGCGGTTGAGTAGTGATGTGATGGGGAGGTGGAGGTACGTTGCGTAGGCCATTGTGGTGCGGGTGGGTAGCTCGGTAAAAGGTGTTCCTTGGTCGAGGGCGTCGATGTGGTCTGTTTCGGTGCCAAGGTGGTGGTGGACTGTGGTGATATCTTCTGGTGTTGTCCAGGGGAGGCAGATGAGCTGGTGCAGTGTTGTGAGGAGGTCAATGTCTTTTTCTGGTGGTGTGGGTGCAGTGGAGTAGGAATAGTCCAGTGCGGGTAGCTGTGTTGCTGCCCGGAGGGTCTCTTCGGCGGCGGCGGCAATGAGTATGAGGGGGGTGTCGTAGGCCTTGCTGAGGGCGGAGAGTTCCGTTTCGTTTGGGGTGCGGTGTCCATTTTCGATCCGTGTGAGTGTGGCGGTGGAAAATGGTAGGTCCTGGGAGGCTTCCGCGATGTCCTTCTGGGCAAGGTAGCGGTAGCTGGAGAGATTTAGTGGTCCGACGGGGTAGAAAAGGTCGCGGGGGCTATAGCCTAAGACGCGGGCGATGTCGCCGATGCGTAGCGTTGGCCGGTAGAGGCGATCAGCGTCTTGTGTGTAGGGGGTGCTGTGTTCCCAGGCTCGAAGTGTTCCGTGGGTGACGCCGCTTAGTTCGCTTAGTTGTACTTGTTTGAGGCCTAGCATGGTGCGGCGCTCGATGATCTTTTTTCCGTTGATCCGCAAGTTTGAGTCCATGGGTATCAGGATAGCGTGCTGATTTTCTCTTGCCTGCCTTGTGACTGCTGATGACGCTGTGGCAAAAGGGAAACATGGCGAGTATCCGATTTTTCATCATCGCCCAACGGTGGGGTGGTGGATGATCTGGTGGTGCTGTACTGCTTGTTTGGTCTTGTCTCGTGCCTCCTTGCTGTAATAATATTACATATAGTCTGTTTTATTTTTAGCTCTGCTGTGTGGAGGAGGTGCGGGGTGGACTGGTTTGATGGTGTTGACGGTGGTGGTGAAGGAACGCCTTCTGGGCCTCGGTCGGGTTGGGTTGATCGTGTTGAAGAGCCTGATGCTGTTCAGCAGGGCAAAGAGCGCAAGGCGGGAAAGATGCCGCCGGTCAACTGGTGGGTTGTCGGTGGTTTATGTGTCTTGGTGGTCGTGGTTGTAGGCGGTGGTGGGGTTGTTATGTCTTTGTCGTCTGGTTCCTCGGAGAGGGCAGGAGATGGGGTGTCGTCTGCGGTGGCGGCGAGCTCATCGGTAGAGGAGACGGCCTCGGTGGCGGTGTGTGACCAAGTCGATGCGCGTGCGGATGATCCTCAAGGCGTGGTGGTGGCGTTTCAGCAGGCGTATTACTCCGGGGATGTCGCTGGGCTTGAGGCGTTGCTTGCTGATGATTCTGCGTTGCGTGCGACGAATTGGGAGGAAGTGCTTCGCGCGGTGCCGCAGGCGCAGGTATGTACCACGACCACGGTGATGTCTGATGAGGCGGTCGCAGCAGATGTGGTGGTTACTGATGAGGTCGGGAGGAATGTGTACTTGCAGGAATATCACTTAGAGGAAAGTAAGGGCGGGTTTAAGATCATGGAGATTTCAGATAGGAGCAAAAAGTGAATAGATCAGTTAGTTCTAGGCTGAAGATTTTTCTGGCTCTGGGGAGTGTGGTGAGCCTGGGTGGGGTGTGTGTGGGGGTTGCAGGAGCGCAGGAAGTCTCGGAACCGCAGTGGGATTTTGGTACGTGCGGGAAGATGCACATGATTGCGGTGAACTCTGCGCAGGATTCTGTCTTTGATCGTAATTCTGATGAGGATGCGGGATTTTTTGCGGATAATATTACGTTGCCGGTGTTAGAGAGAGTTGGTCAACCAGTTTCTGGTGATGGTTCTGGTGGTATCACTGATGACCGGGATACTGATTGGGGCGTGCGTCGTGGGGAGACGTCATGGTCCTCGTCGCAGGATTGGTGGGGGGAATCTACCACTAGTGCTGATGTTCCTGAGCTGGAAGAAGAGCAGCAGGACGCTGATTTTTCATCGCGACAGGAGAGCGATGATTTTTCTCGTGAGGGTGGTGCAAGTGGGCAGGATAATGATGGGAAGTGGTTGACTAGGACGTACATTAATATTGAATCGGTCGGGGATGAGGTTGATATTGATGGTGCGGTTGTAGCTGTTAATGAAGCCTTGGGTAAGGTGGAGCGTTCGTGTCCTGATACCAGGGTGATTTTGACTGGTTTTTCTGAAGGTGCGCAGGTGGCCTCCATGGTGGCGCGTCAGATTGGTTCTGCTGAAGGGGCTGTTGCACCAGAAAAAATTGCTGGTGTGGCGCTTTTTTCTGATCCGTTGCGTGATGATGGTCAGCCTGTGGTTGCTTCGGGGGCTGATACTCCGGAGGTAATGCCGGTGGGGGCTTTGGGGCAGGAATCTTTTCATGATGTGGATGTCGATGATATCGCCGCTTCGATGAGTGCTCTAGCGACTGTGGGTCCCGAAGAAGGTGATGACGTTGCTGTTTCTACGACGAGTTCACGGCATGGTGATGAGGCGATAACTTCGGTCAGTGTGACGAAATCGGCACGGCCGAGTGTGGCACATACTGATGCGTCTAGTTCCGTGGTTCCGCATTCTTCTGTGGAGTTGCCGGCGGGTATTTCCTCTTTGCCTCGTAGCGCCCCGGAGGGCTATGGCAGTGGCGATGGTGGTGCTGCGGGCTTGTTGCCTGGAAGTTTTGCACGTCCTCAGGGCCCGGTTGCCGGCGGTGGTATTGCAGGTTTGACGTCGGGTGTGGGTGATTTTGGTGCTTTGGCTGCGAAGACGGTGTCGTGGTGTATTGACGGGGATCTTGTTTGCGGGATGCCGGAGGGATCAGCCACGCGCACCATCGTGAATGCGGTGGCCCCGGATTTGGATACGGATAACCCGGTGGCGTCGTTGATGGCAGTCGCGGATACGTTAGGGCCTGCAGTGGTTCTTGGTGGTTTGGAGTCTGTGGCTGAGGATGTGAGCTTTGGGCCTGGTGGTTTCCAGGTGGCGCGGGCGACGAGTCCTGATGAGACATTGATTGGCCGGATTGCCACGGAGGCACAAAGGGCGGATTCGCGTTCGTTGGGGGAGATGGGGGCGCGGGTTTTGGCGGCGTCGTCGAAGATTGCGGGTATGGGGTTGGCTGCGGGGATCACGGTGGCGCGTAAGACGTTGACGCCGGGAAACCTGGCTGCGATTTCAGCTGCTGGTACCAGTGATCCCTTGTTGGGGATTGGGGTGGCGGCGGCGAAGTTCGCGGAGGCTGCATTAGAGACGGTCAGTTTCGAGACGGCGACGGGGGCGGCGGCTCGGGTTTTTGATGAGGTGCAGGCGGCAGGGCTTAATGAGCAGGCGGTGGCGTCGGTGGCCACGGATGCGGCGACGTGGGAGCGGTTGGCTTCGACGGATTCGTATGCGCAGGTGCCGATGACTGCTGATGGGCGTAGTGCCACGGATGCCACGGTGGATTGGATTTCTGCTTTGGCCGGTGGTGATTCCACGGTTCCGGCGACAGACCAGATGGTGGGCTTTGATGCTGGTGCGGCTTCTGATTTCTTGACGAATCTGCGCGGGGTCGCGGCGTAAGTCCTTGGCAGTGGAGGAAGGAGAGGCAATGGGAGCGTTACGAGCCGTGGACTTACCCGGTGAGCAGGTCGATGTCGAGCAAAACACTGCTCAGGAAGAGGAGGTACAGGCCAAGGGGATTGTGGTTCATCCTTCTAAGTTGAAACTGCCTGTGGCGGCTACCTCGCGGGTAGCACCGGGGGAGGATGATCCGGCCGTGTGGCTTGTTGGTGCTCATGGTGGTGCTGGGGTGTCCACTCTGGCACATGTCCTGGCTCCGGCTGGGGATGCTGGGATGATGTGGCCTTCAGGTGAGCGCTCGATGTGCTGTGTGCTGGTGTGCCGTTCGACGGCGATGGGTTTGGAGGACGCTCATGATGTGCTGATCCAAGCCCGCAATGGGTTGGCAGGAGATGTGGTGGTGCTGGGGCTGGTGGTTGTTGCTGATGCCCCAGGGCGTACACCGAAAACCCTGGAGCAGAAAATCGCCGTGCTTAGCCAGATCACTCAGAAGGTATGGCGTGTGCCGTATATCGATCAGTGGCGTGGTGAGATGCGTGAAGATCTGCCCGTGTGGGTGCCGGGAGATGAACTGCCTCGTAAACGTCGCGGAAGGCTGCCTCCTGGAGTGGTACCTCCTGTTGTGGGGGAGATCGGGCAAGAAATTTTTACCTCATTTCAAAGAGTGATGAGGAAAGTGAGAATGTAAAACATTCCATCTTGTAAAATGTGGAGATAGGATAGGTGGGAAATATGATTACGGATATGGTTGTCCAATCGCATGATGCGGTGATGGGTTTTGTTGATGTGGTGGCGATGCCTGGGCAGAATATTCGGCCGCAGGCTCCCGGTGAGTTTGGTGCGAAGATTAATAATCTTCTCAACATTGCGACCTGGGTTGCGATTGCTATTTGTATTTTTGGTGTGATTGCTTCGGGTATCACGTTTTTGGTTGCGCGCAACAGGGGGATGTCTGAGGAGGTTACTGAAATGGCGCTGCGTATCGGTGGTGGGTGTTTGCTGGTGGGTAGTGCTAGCGGTGTTGTGCAGATGTTGATGTGATGATGTTGTCCTCGAGTCCTCCGGTTTCTCCGTGGCGTCCGTCGGATGATGTGCTCAACACCATTGTGAGGTGGTTGGAAATAGCGCTCTATGTTGGCTTGGCTTGCTCTATTCTCGCGGTCATTATTTTCGGTGCGATGTTGGTTTTGGATCGTGATCGAGGTCAGCCGGTGAGTGCTACTTCTCCTGCGGTGAGGGTGTTTCAGATTGCTCTTGGTGTCTTGGTGATGACAAGTGCTGGTTCTATAGCGAAAGTCTTCTTCTGAGGAAGAATTATCTTTCCTCATGGGGAAGAGTAGGGAGGTGTTTTGAATGTCTGATTGTATAAGTTTCAAGCCTGTCGGTGTTGTGATGGGGCTGTGCGCTGCGCTGCTTGTGGGGTGTTCCTCAGGTGGGGATGAGTCTTTATCGGCACAGGGGTGGGATACCGGTGTGGCGCCGCAGGAGATGACGTGGTCTTCTTCGGTGGGGTGTTTGGTTTTGCCTTCGTCGGTGAGTTCTGGGCCGTATGAACAAGATCCTGGGGCAGTGCCGCGTGGTTTTGAGCGTTCTCCTCAGGGGGCGGTCATGGCGGCGGTTCTTGGTCAGGGATGGCTTGCTGCGGCTGATGATGATCAGTGGCCCATGGTGGTTAACCAGTTCGTAGCACCAGGGCAGGGGAAAGACCAGTGGGCGCAAGCTCGGGCAACGCTTAGTGTTGAGGGGTGTCTTGATCCGGCACCGGCTTTTGTCGGTTTCGCTTTTGATAGTTTCACTGAGGATCGTGCTGCGCTTGCTCTTGCTGTGCGTCGCCCAGACGGGGGTTTGTATGCGATGCCGACGCAGTTGGTGTGGCAGGACGAGGACTGGAAGATTGTGCTGCCCAGCCAGGATGAAGCCGTCGATGCTGTGGAACTGGATAATCTAGAGGAGTTTGTCATGTTCTCTCAGGAAGGATAGGCAGGTTACGTCATGGGTAAGTATGTGATGGTCAAGCAGGTGGCGGTCGTGGTGGTGGCCACGGCGATGCTTGTGGGGTGCTCCAGCAGCGAAGAGGCACCGAACAATGACTCCCCTGTGGTGGAGACCTCCCACGAGGTAGGGGCCGCGCCGTCGCAGACCTACGTGACTAGTGCGGAGGAAGGCGAGGCGCAGCGCAGTTGGCCGAGGCGTTTCTTTGATGATTCGTCGTACCGTCCTGGCACGTGGTCAGTGACTCCTCAAGGGGATCCGCTTTATGTTCCGGATAGTCCTCTCGGTGAGCCGTTGGGGAAGCCGACAGAGAATGATGAGATTAGTGAATGTATTCCTGATAGTGTTCGTGTGCCTAACAAGGTTAATCTCCAGTATGTTCATGGGCGTTTTCTTCTGTTTTCGGATACTGATGGTCCGGGTGGGGTGCAAGAGAATGGGATATTGAAGGATTATTCTCAGACTCCTGCGGGTGCTGTGGTGGCTGCTGCGAACTTTTTAAGTTATGTCACTGTGGCTTCTGATGGTCTTGGTCGTGCTGCTGATAGGGAGCTTCTTCTTTCGGATGAGTCACTGTATGGTCCCGGTCAGGGTTCTGGGAGGGGGATGATGCCTCCGGCTCCGCCGCCTGATGCTTTTAAGGTTCATTCTTGTGCGGGAAATATTATTACTCTTAGTCTCGCCATTGGTCAACCATTGCGTGATGATGGTTCTCCTGCGCAACGGGCAACGTGGCTGGTTCCTATGTTGACGATGCGGTGGGATAAAGGTCAGTGGAAAGTTATGGTGACCGATGAGAAAAATAAATATGGAGATGATGCGATTGTTCATTCCCTTGATGGGTGGACGGAACTGAAGTATCAATGAGTAAGTTCATCACTTTTATCGCTTCGCTATTTGCTGTTATTGTTATGGCGGTTCATGGTGCTGTGGCGTATGCCGTAGATGAAGCACCTCCGGGTTTTTCTGATAACTATTCCGAGTGTCGGGAAGATCCTTTAGTGGATATGAGCGAGGGGAATCTCGTTGAAAAAGCCGCAAAAGCTCCTGGCGCGGCGATGGAGATAGTGGGCTGTACGGTACTCGCTGGTGGGAAGACTGTCGGTCAGGCGGCGGGCCATCAAGTTTCGCAGTGGTGGGATTCTAAGGTTGGCGAGCTGAGCAAGTCCATGATGGAGGGCTCGGCGGAAATCCTGCAGTCAGTGATGACGTTGTGGATGGATTATTCCACGGTCGGCGATAATACTGACGCTCAGATTAGGGGTGTGAAAAACATTGTTTTTTCTTTGTCTTTCTTGGCGCTCGTAGGGTCGTTGATATATGGCGGTATTCAGATATCGTCATCGCGGCGTATGGGGTTGCAGGATGGTATTGAAGAAACTGGCAGTGTTATTATTCGCTATCTTCTTTATTCTATTGTTGTTCCTGGTATGGTGGCGAGCGGTGTTTCTGCTGGCGATGTCCTTGCTAAGGAAATTATGGAGTCCTTTGGCGTGCGGGATACTCAGTCATTTGTTGATTTGGGTTCGCTAAATGAGAATATGGCTGGCCCTATTATTATGCTGGTCCTTGCGGGTATTAGCATTGCTGGTTCTTTTGTTCAGATCATTGCTTTGGTTGCTATTACGTTAGTGCTTCCGGTGGCGGCTGGTTTGACGCCTTTGTTTGCGGCTGCATCGTTTTCGGGTAAGGGTCGTGCTGGTCTTGATCATCTTACGGCTTTTATGATTGCTGCGGTGGTGTATAAGCCGGCGGCTGCGGTGTTGTATGCGGTGTTGATGTGGAATGTGACTGCTGGCCCTGGTAAAGAGCAAACGTCGATTATTGGTGCGATGATTAATGTGCTGATGATTGCCTTGGTGGGATTTTTAGGTCCGAAGTTAGTGCACATGCTTGTTCCGTTGACGGCGCAAGCTGGTGGTGGTGCTGCGGGAGCGGCACTGGGGTTGGGTTCTGCTACTGGTGCAGCGATTGGTAGTGGGTTAGGTGTGGTGGGCTCTGGCGTGATGAGTGTGGGCAAGAGTGTTGCTGGAGGTGCTGGGGGAGCTGCTGGTGGTGTGCGGGGTGGTGATACCTCGACGGTGGTACTGGGACTTCTAGTGGTGGCAGTCGAAGTTCTGGTGGGGTGTCTCGTTTTTCTTCGTCTGGTGAGGGTGGTGCTTCTGCTTCTGTGCCTGCCGGTGCGGCAGGGCAACAGGCTCAGCCTTCGGGTGCTGCTGGTTTTCTTGCTGGTGGGGGTAGCGGTAGTTCGGAGGCTGTTGGAGGGGTGTCGGTAGCGTCGCAGCCAGGTGGTGTGCAGGGGCGTCATGATTCTGGGGGTGTGGTGTCTGCTGCTCCTGCTGGGGCTGCTTTGCGTACGGGTGCTGCTTCTGCTGTGGGGAATGGTTCTGCTGGGCAGCAGGTGCAGGGTGTTTCCGCATCTGAGGGTTCTGGTTTGGGGGTAGAGGGCAGTAGTAATAGTCAGGCCGGTGGGTGGAAAACTCGTGTGGGGCAGGCGGCTAGTCGTGTGGGGGGAGCTGCGCAGACTGCGTATCGGGTTGGTAAGCCAGTGGTGAAAGGTGGGGTGAGGGTTGCGGGGGCTGTTGGTGCTGGTGTTGCTGGTGCGGGGGTAGCGGCAGGGCGTGGTCTTTCTCATGTGGATCAGGTGGCTCAGCGTACTGAGGCGTTGTTGGGTGGTGCTTTGGGTGCTGAGGGTTCTTATCACGGTCAGGTCAGGAGGTGAGTAGGTGATGGTAGAGATTCCGAATTATTCGTTGGGGCAGCCGCCGAAGCGAACTGGTCTTGGTGGTTTTTCGATGAAGGCGACCGCCATTGTTGGTGGTGGTTTTATGGTGTTTTTGATTTTGAGGCTTGTGGGGCTGTCAAAGATTGGTTTGTTTGTGGTGTTGCCGGTGTCGGTGGTGGCTGCGGCGGTGGTGTCGATGTCGTGGGGTGGGCGTACTTTGGCGCAGCATGTGCAGATGCGGTGGCAGTATCACCGCAAGGTCAAGCGTGGTGAGCATGAGTATGTCAGTGGTGGGTTGTCGCGGATGCCTGGTGGGCAGCATCGATTGCCGGGATTGCTTGCTCGTACGGAGATTATTGCTGCTAGTGATGGTGCGGGGAGGGATTTTGCGATCATCGTAGATCGGTTACGTCGTGAAGCGACGGTGGTGTTTGATTGTCAGCTCTCTGGGCAGACTGCGATGATGCAGGAAGAACGCAATGCGATGACGGCGTCGTGGGGTCGGTGGATTGCGGGGTTGTCGTTGTCTGGTGATGTGTTGGCGGCCAGTGTGAGTGTGGGGGTTCGTCCGGGTTCTGGTGAGCTGGTGCGTCGTGAGGTGGATTCCATTATGGATGAGAATGCACCGTGGTTGGCGCGGAGGGTGATGGAGGATGCTGCTGAGCTGCTCAGTGTGGGGGTGCCGGAGATTGATGCGCATGTTGCTGTCACGGTGAAGTTGGACGGGGAAGGGCTTAAAGAAGACGCTTTTGTGTCGAATTTGGCGACGAGGGTTCCGACGTGGGCGGAGGATTTGTCGTGGGCGGGTATTTTGGCGAGCCCGATGGATGAGCAGGCGTTGGTGGCGAGGGTGCATCAGGGGTTTAATCCGGCGGCGGAAACGGAATTTGAGCGGTTGAAAGTGGCGGGTCAGTCGCATGGGTTGTCGTGGGATGATGCGGGGCCTGGTTGGGCGCGTGATGAGAAGGATCGGTATGCCCATGAGGGTGTGTATTCGGTGACGTGGGAGATGGCTGAGGCACCGCGTTCGACGTTTGAGGATCATGTGTTGACGTCGATTACGGCTCCGCATTCGCGGGTGTTGCGTAAGCGTGTGACGTTGTTGTATCGGCCGTTTCATGCGGGTGAGGGGGCGAAGAAGGTGGAGGCGGAGCATCGGGATGCGTTGACGGCGTTGAATTCGTCGAAGAAGATTCGTTCGGCGGCAGCGGGGATGCGGGTGGAGCACACCAATGCTGCTCGTATTGCGCAGGCGCGGGGTGCGCAGTTGGGGCGGTATTCGTTGTTGGTGACGGCCACGGTGGATGAGGTGGCGGAGATTCCACGGATGGTGCATGACGTGGAGCAGTTGGGTTCTGGTTCGTCGTTGCGGTTGCAGGTAGCGACGTTGCAGCAGGATGCGGCGTTTATTTGTGGTTTGGGTGTGGGGCAGTTGCCGTGGACGAGGGAATCTGTTTCTGGGTTAGCGCGAGCGTAAAAGGATTGAAGGTGACAAGGGGTATGGGGATGAATATTTTTCCGTGGGTGTCGTCTCGGCAGCGTCGAGGTGGTTATAGTCCGGCGTGTTTGGCTTCTACGGTGGTGGAGTCTTCGCGTGAAGCTGGTGGGTTTGCTTTTGGTGCTCTTGTTGATGGTAAGCGTCATCAGCTTACGGTGATGCTTGCTGGTGAGGGGGAGGCGTCGTGGGGGCAGTGTGATGAGTGGGAGTCTCGTGTGGGGGCGCGTGATCAGGTAGTAGCGACGTGTGGGGTCAACGTGGGGATGTTTTCTGCTCGTCCGTTGATGTCGGTGACGTTTCGTGCGGCGACAAAAAGCCAGCGTGAGGATGTGAGTGAGCTTGTGACGTATGTTGCGCAGGAGTACCCGAGGGTGTATGAGGCTGGTGCTGCGGTGGGATTGGATCTTGTTCCGTTGTCGGTGGAGGACATTTATCAGTGGGGCGGTGTGTGGTGGCCGTCGAGTGGTGGGGAGCAGCAGTTGGTGTGGCCTCCGCAGTGTGATGTTGTGCGTGGTCAGGTGGGGGGTATTGAGATTGGTCAGGTGGCGTGTGTGTCGTATGAGTGCAATTTTGATTCTTCGGAGGTGGGGGAGGAATTTCAGGGTGTGTTGTCGGGATTGGATGTTGTTGATGTGGTGCGTTGTGCGCGGTGGTATCGCCCGGTGATGGATGAGCATCCTGGTGGGGTGTCGGGTGGGCGTCGTGGTGGGGTGTTGACGGTGATGGGGTCGTCTCGGCAGCATGCGGAGGGTCTTGCTGCGGGGTTGTTGCATCAGTTATCGCCGCAGGCGCGGCTGCGGGTGCGGCGGGTGTGGGGCAGGCAGGAGATGGCGGTGGTGGCTTCTGCTGGTGTGGGGGTTTTGGGGTGGCAGCATACCGGGAGTGAGGTGAAGGTGGCATGAGGGTGCCGGGGAATTCTCGTGGTCGGGTTGGTCGAGTGGTGGAGCCGGTTGCGGGGGATATGGAGTCGTTGCATGAGAATATTGTTGCTGGTGAGGTGATGGTACCGCCGTGGTGGACACAGTCTGGGCGGAGGTATCGGCGGTGGTTGAAAGACCATGAGCGGCAGCAGCATCGGTTAGAGCAGTTGCGTCAAGCTGCTGGTGGGTTAGAGCCGGTGGTGGGGGAAGATCCGTTGCCTGCTCCGGGTGTGCATGGTATTGCTGCGCGTGGGGGTGGGAATGCGCGTGTGGTTTCTGGTCCTACTGAGTGGCAGACTACGACGAATCTGGGTGCGGGGTTTAACCCGAACGTGATTGGTGCCCCGGCACCGATGATCGGTACTCCGGTGGGGCGGCATGTGACGACGAGTATGGATGTGGGGTGTGATGCGTTCGCGTGGTTTCGGGAGGGCATTATTGCTAATCCGAGTGCGTTTGTGCTCTCGTTGCCGGGGCTAGGTAAGTCCACGATGGTTCGCAAGATGTTGTTGGGGCATGTTGCTCAGGGGCATGTTCCGATTATTGCTGGTGATGTGAAGGCTGAGTATGTGGGGTTTACTCAGGCGGTGGGTGGTCAGGTGATCACGTTGGGGCATGGTGTGGGTTCGCTTAATCCTTTGGATGTGGGGGCTTTGGGGAGGATCATCCCGCTGCTGGAGCAGGCAGAAAAGTGGGACTTGGTGGATAAGACTAAGGAGCAGGTGCATGGTCGTCAGGTGGCGATGGTGCGCTCACTGGTGGGGTTGGCGCGGGCGAATAATCCTGGTGGTCACGGGGTGGCGGATTATGAGGCGATGGTGATCTCGATGGGGTTGCGTGAGTTGTATGCCTCCCGGGATGTTGATTGGGCGAATCCGCCGACGTTGCGGGATTTGATTGCTCAGATTGATCAGGGTTCGCAGTCGTTGCGCACGATGCTGCGTGCGCGCAGTGATCAAGAGTGGCATGAGCGTACTGATGCGCTGTTGTTGTCGTTGAACTCTTTGTTGGATGGTGCGACGGGAAAGATCTTCTCAGGACAGACCACAGAGCCGATTGATGTATCGGCTCCGGCGGTGTGTATTGATGTCTCGGCGTTGGATTCCACGGATCGCTCGACGAAGGCTGCGGTGGTGGTGGCGTGTTGGTCGAATGCGTTTGGTTCGATTGAGGCGGCGCACGTTTTGGCTGATGCGGGGCTTGCTGAGCAGCGGTATTTCGGGATTGTTCTCGATGAGATGTGGCAGACCCTGGCGGTGGGGGCGGGGATGGTCTCCGAGGTCGATGCGCTCACGCGCCTTAATCGCACGACGGGTACGGCGCTGTACATGATTACCCATACGTTTAAGGATCTCCAGGCGTTGCCGACGGAAGAGGATCGCAAAACGGCGATGGGTTTTATTGAGCGTGCGGGCATGGTGATCTGTGGTGGGTTGCCGTTATCGGAGCTCGATACGTTGTCCTCGATGTTGCCGTTTACTCAGGCTGAGGCGCAGATGGTGACGTCGTGGTCGAAGGGGGCTGCGCCGAAGCGGGCGCGGACGCAAGGGGCGAATGCGACGCCGCCTGGGCGTGGGCGGTTTATGGTTAAGGCGTCGAAGGATGGGTCGCCGGGGATTCCGATTCAGACGATGTTGTTTCCGACTGAGTATGAGCATCGTATCCATGACACGAATATGCGTTTTGACGCATATTTCGCGCAGGGGCAGGAGGTGGCGTGATGTATCGGCGTATTCCTCGGGTTGTGCATGAGCGTATGGTGTCGGATTTTGTTGAGCGGTGGGAGGGGTATGATTCTCCGTCGCAGGCAGCCAGGGTGATTGCTGCGGAGTATGGGGTCACGGTGGAAACGGTGCGTAAGTCGGTGATGGAGGCGGGGGTGTGGCCGGTGATGCCTGCGCGGGAGTATTCCAAATTGGCGGAGGAGAATGCGCGGTTACGGGCCCAGATCGTCACGCTGGGGCATACACCTTGTGGGGTGGATTCTTCTGGGGGTGTGGGGTGAAAACATCTCGGAAAGTGGTCGCGGTTGCCATTGGTGTGGTGGTGGTGTTGGTGGTGTTTTTAGCGGTGATCGGGGTCGATGACACACCAGAGCAGTGTGTTGATGGTGGTCGTGGTAGGTCGTTATCTGGTGGGGTGCCTGAGGGGGAGTTTTCCTTGCCGGAGAAAAATGCGATGAACCATCTTGGTTCTGGGTGGCGGGTTCCTGAGCGCCCGGATCATCGGGGTGTGGATATTCCGCAAGGGGCAGGTACTCCGATCTATGCGTTTGCCGATGGGGTGGTGGTGGCCGCAGGTGAGGCGTCGGGTTTTGGACAGTGGATTGTGATTGATCATGAGTATGGTGGGGAGACGTTTTCGACGGTGTATGGGCATATGTTCCCGCAGCATGTTTTGGTAAAAGCGGGGGATCGGGTTAAAGCGGGTCAGCATATCGCTCATGAGGGTTATAACGGTGAGGTGTCGCCTCCTGGTCCTGGGGGTTCACATCTGCACTTTGAGGTCTGGCAGCCATCGCGGCTTGGTGGTGGCCAGGATGTGGATCCGGTGCCGTGGTTGAACAAGGCTGTGGAACCGGGCACGGGTGGGCCGGGGAAAGCACCTTCCTCGGAGGAGGATGCTCCTACCAAGGAGACGCAGCCGGGGGATGGGTCTCGGCGGAGTTCTGGTGGGGTGTTGGCCCCGTCGGAGAAGATTGCTAATGAAGAGCATTTGCAGGTGGATGCGATTCGGGTCGCGCGGAGTGTGGCGCAGCGGTTCCCTGAGATTGAAACGATTGGTGGGTGGCGGCCGTATGATCCGTTCCCGGATCACCCGTCTGGGCGTGCAGTCGATGTGATGATCCCGGGTTGGGATGGTGATGCTGGGCGGCGGTTAGGTGATGAGATTCGGGATTATTTGTATGCCAACCGTGAGGATTTCCATATTGAGTACATGATCTGGCGGCAGGAGTATATCCCGTCGGAGGGTGAGGGCAATGTGATGGAGGATCGTGGGTCTCCGACGCAGAATCATTTTGATCATGTGCATGTCACTACGGTGGGTGGTGGTTTTCCTGGCCCTGATCATGAGTTTGCTCCGGCACCGGAGGGGGGATCGTCTTCGCCGCGTATGGGTGATGGGTGTGGTGGGGTGGGTGTTCACCCGGATGAGGGGTTGGATACTGCGCAGATCCCGCCGGAGTTGGTGAAGTGGATTGGTCTGGGTGGTCAGGTGTGTCGTGAGGTTTCGTCGCCGTTGTTGGCGGGGTTGTTGTATCACGAATCTGGTGGGTTTCACGCGGATGCGGTCTCGCCGGTAGGTGCGCAGGGGTATGCGCAGTTTATGCCTTTAACGTGGGCGTCGGTGGGGGCCAAGGTGGATGAGCAGGGGCAGGTGGCAGGCCCTGCGGGTTCGGGGTCACCGAGTGATCCGGCGGATGCCACGATGGCGGCGGCGAGGTATTTGTGTGGGATTGCTAAGGATCAGGCACCGCTTTTAGCTTCGGGGGCGATTTCTGGTGATCCCACGGAGTTGATGTTGGCGGCGTATAACGCTGGTCCTGGTGCGGTGCAGGCTCATGGTGGTGTCCCGCCGTTTAAAGAGACTCTTAATTATGTTCAGGTGGTGCCGAAGGAAGCTGAGAAGTTTACGGCGGCTACCGGCAAGGTAGCTGACCAGAGGCATGCAGGAGAACATGATGACAAGGAAGATGTGAAGGAGTAGAGGGGTTATGAAGTTTTCTCGGGTACAGGTGGTTGTTCTTGTGGTTTTGGTGGTGGCGATGGTGGGTGTGGGGGCGTGGGCGATGGTCGGGTTTTTAGGGGAGTCGTCTGATGAGCATGGTCATGATCATGGCAGTGATGATCATGTAGAGATTGATCCGGTGGCGGAGGATCCGCAGTGGGCGGCGGTGTCGGTGATGGTGGCGGGTTTGTCGTGGAAACCTGCTACTGATGAGTCGACATTGGAGGGGTTTTTGCGGGTTGGTGATCAGTTGACGGATTCGTGGCGGGCGCAGTTGGAGCAGGCACGCGGTAAGGAGATGGGGACGAAAGCGATGCCTTCGTCGTGGCCGGTGTGGGCGGCATCTGGTGATGAGGTTGTTGCTGTGGTGACCCCGGAGTCGGTGGAGATGAGCAGTGATGGTCACAGTGGTGTGGTGGATGCCACTGTGGAGCAAACTGTGCATCACCCTGGTGGTGAGACTACACCGTATTCGCGTTTTTCTGCAGAGGTTGATGTGGTCTATGAGCAGGATCGTTGGCGAGTTGGTGCGTATGACATCACGGATGTGGCGTACTAGGGGTCGGGATATCCCTGGTGTGGGGGTTATGGGATACGGACGAGAGAGAAGGATTGGTGGAAAAGATGGCTATTACCGAGGCGATGAAAAACCGTTGGGCGGAGATTGATGCGGTGGTCAGAGAGCATCGTGTGATGCTGCGGGAACAGCGTGATCACCGTAAGTTGCGTGCGTTTGCGGTAGAGCAGGGGTGGGATAATGGGTCGGATTTTGCGGCTTTTAAGCGGGCGTTGGTGAAGATTCGGGTGAATTATGTGCAGGTGCGTGAGGAAACATTCGCGCGGGCTGAGGGGGAGAATGCGCAGCGTGCTGAGCAGTTAGCTCAGATGGGTGATGATCTTGCAGAGGTGTGGTTGTGGGTGGCTGCTGAAGAGGATAAAGATTCGGGGGAGGGGGCGTTTGCCATTGTGGATATGGAGGATGATCCGGTGTGGTATGGCGCGTTTCATGATGAGGATCGGGTTCGGCAGGCTGGGGATTTAGTGTCGGCTGAGCAGTCGGTCGCGGAGAAAGCTGTGTGGATGGCGCATAAGGCCTTGGAGGCGTGTGGTCATGAGGTGGGTCGGTTGCATGTAACGACGATGTGCCCGCAGTTGGATGAGGAGAAGCTGCGTGCGACGGGCGCGAAAATGGGGGTTGCCGTGGTGGTTCATGTCGATGAGGCAGATGAGCGGGCTTTGACGATGGCGCAGACTCCGGGGTTTATGGGGTGGCAGGAGCGCGATTTGACGGAGTTGGTGGCTACTGATGAGTGATCGGAATGTGCGGCGGGTGAGGCAACCTGGGCGGCAGGATCCCCAGCAGATGTTCTTGCTGGGGCTGATTGGCGTGGTGGGAGTGCTGGCGTTCTCGGCGTCGATGAGTTTGAAGGTGGGCTTTGTTCTTACCGGGCAAGGCATGCCTGCTGCGGAGGTGCCGTGGAATCCGATCACGCTGATTATGGGGTTTGTCAAGGGCACAGTGTGGTGGGCGTGGCCTGCGGTGGCCACGCTGGTAGTGCTGTGGACACTGGTAGTGGTTGGCAGTGTTGTGGTGTGGATGGTGCATCGGCGGCGTGTGGGGAGGCGTACGCGGGTAGATGCCGCGGCGGCGCAGTTGGCGTCGGCGAAGGATATTGCTTCGATGAGTAAAGCGGCGGCGCAGAAGGCTGGGCGGCAGTGGTTTTCTCGGGAGGTGATGGATCGTTGTCCTGGGCTGCGGTTGGGGCATATTCCGGGTAGTAAGCAGTCGGTGTTTTCCACCTGGGAGGATTTGTTGTTGGTGCTCATGGGGCCGCGTATGGGTAAGTCCACGGCGGTGGTGATTCCGGCGATGGTGGATGCTCCGGGTGTGGTGGTCACGACGTCGAATAAGCGCGATATTGTTGATGAGACCGTGGAGTTGATGAAAAGCCGGGGTGCGGTGTTCGTCTTTGATCCTCAGCGTATTGCGGTGGGGTTGGAGCAGGAGCCGTGGTTTTTTGATCCGTTGGAGATGATCCGGCGAGATGAAGCAGTGATGGATGCGGCGGCGTTGGAGTTGTCGGATATTTTCAAGTGCGCGGCGCGGGGGGAGAATGATTCTGGGGATGGGTACTTCCGGGATGGTGGCCGTGATTTGTTGGCGCGGTTGTTGTTGGCGGCGGCGTTGGACGGCCGTCCGATCAGTGATGTGTTCTTGTGGGTGAATGACGAGAAGGATAAAACACCTGTCCGTATTTTGTCACAGTACCCCGAGTGGGGGCAGCAGCACGCGGCGCTGCGGGGGACGTATCAGATTACGGAGAAGACGCGCTCGGGGTTGTTCTCGCAGGCAGCCCAGATGGCGGCACCGTTGGGGCGGCGGGAGGCGGTGCGGTGGGTGACGCCGCAGGCGGGTGCTCGACGGTTTTCTCCTGATGATTTTGTGCGTGAGGGGTCTGGGACGTTGTATGTGTTGTCGAAGGAGGGGGCGGATAATGCTGCGGCTTTGACCACGGCGTTGACGGTGGCGGTGATGAAGGCTGCGGAGGAGTATGGGGAGTTGTGTGGGGGTCGGTTGCCGGTGCCGTTGGTAGCGGCGTTGGATGAGGCGGCGAATGTGGTGCAGTGGCCGCAGATGCCGAAGGTGTATTCGCATTATGGGTCGCGGGGGATCATCGTGATGACGGTGTTGCAGTCGTATATGCAAGGCGAGAAGGTGTGGGGCCGGGAGGGGATGGAGTTGTTGTGGTCGGCCGCTGGTGTGGTCATGGTGGGTGGGGGTATTCGTGATGAGAAGTTGTTGGGCAAGGTGGAGGCGTTGATTGGTGATTATGAGCAGGTGACCTCGTCGGTGTCGCGTTCGCGGCAGGGGCGTTCGGTGTCGCAGCAGGTGCGGGAGAAGAAGATTTTGACGGTGGCGGAGATCGCGGCGATGGAGGCGTGGCGGGTGGTGTTGTTTGCCACGAAGCGTCGGCCGATGATTGTGGCGTTGGAGCCGTGGTGGGATCGGTCGTGGTCGCGGGAGGTAACAGCGTTGTTGGGCTCGAAGAGCGCTGGTGTTGTGGATGGGAATCAGGGGGCGCAGCTGTGAGTACAGAGGAGGGGTTGGTGTATCCCACTGTGTATCACTTTGTGGAGGAGTTTATTGCGGTGATGTATCCGAGTGTGGCTGGTGGTGATACTCGGTGGGCGCCGCAGTGGTGGAAGCATAAGGAAGCAGTGACGCGTTTGACAGCGTTGTGGAAGCGTTTTGAGCAGTTGCGTTTAGAAGAGCCTGGGACGTATGTGGAGACGTTTTTGCGTGTTCATGGGGATTATCACATGGGGGTGTTGCAGCGTCCGGGTGGGGTGTTTTCCGAGTGTGAGCGGGAGGATACGCCGTCGATGCCGTTGCGGTGTGCGCCGCTTGATGGTTCGTTGGATGAGGTTTAGGAGGTTGTAGAAGGTGAGTACGCGGGATATTGATCGGGAGATGGTTGAGGCGTTGCGGATGTTGCGGCGCGCGGTGGTCAGTCAGCGGGTGCAGGCGCGGCGGGCGCGGTTGGTTCCTGCGGGGCCGAATATGGCGGCGCGGATGACGACGGGTGCGCTGTTGGGGGAGGTTACTCGGCGGGGTTATGCGGTAGGGGATCCTCGTCGGGAGGTGTATGCGAGGGAGTTTGAGCGGCGGCATTTGCCCGAGACTGCTTCCTTTGTACGCCAGCAGGAGGATGAGTATCACGAGTCTTATGGTTCCCGAGGCAGTGAGGTTGCTTCGACAGTGGCGGTGACAGCTGGTGCAGCGATGCTGGCGGGGGTGTTGGAGGAGCGCATGAATGATGTGGGGCTTGCTGAACAGGCGCGGTGGGATGTGGTGGAGGCGGATGTGGAGAATTTCTTAGAGGAGACACCAGGTGGTGATGATGTCCTTGATGCGGTGGAAGTGGAGCCAGTGACGATGGAGGAGATGGCGCAAGATTTTGCATTCTTGGGTCTTGATGAGGAATTGGTGGCTGCGGCTGAGTTTGCTGGTGGTTTCGATGAGATGGCTCTACCGGAGGCTATTGCAGTGCCACAGGAAAAAGATGAAAGCTTAAGTGGATTCAATCATGATCTTGATGAAGCATTGGAACAGGATTCTGAGAATATTCTGTGACCTCGTGCTGTGCTAAGATTCGTTTGGGGTTGTTATCTGTTCCTACAGGCCGGTAGCAGCTCCTCTTTTGTTGATTGGTGAAATTTTGACTACCCTGTTCTGGTATTTTCATACCTGTGGGAAGCAATTATATCTCCTCTTTTGGTGAAAGATGGCTAAGTGTATTGTAGTGAATATCTTGGATTTTTTACCTTGATTCCATGTGCTAGGGAGTCGCACTGCTGTGTTTCGGTTGGTATAGGATGCTACGTAGTAGGTATTGCCGGGAAATTCCTATCGGCGGTGGGGTAGATTTTTCCGGGACTTATATATTTGACTCACCACTAGGTATTGACTAGCCTCGGATCTATGAATGAAATGAGCTTCATTGATCTGTTCCGATATTCACTAAAATAGGCATGATGCCATCCGCAGACTCAGTGAACATCCCCGCACGTAAGAGCACACCGAGGACTGCCCCCACAGCAAAGGGTACGTCATAGGAGCGGCGACGTAGTCGAATTGAGGACAGGACTAAGCTCTAGGCTGGAGGTATGAAAATCACCAACGCACAACCCACACAACCCAAATCTGGACACGTGCGCCCACTGCGATCGCCTATGTTTGACGTACGCCAGCATCGACTCGGTTCCTCATACGATGACCTTTTGTGTCCCGATGGCGCGAGTGCTCTCATCGAGGGGGACGCTCTGGATGTTCTCTCTGCAATGCCAGGTAATAGCGTACAGACCGTGGTGACATCGCCTCCGTATTGGTCGTTGCGTGACTACGGTATTGATGGGCAGATCGGACTCAACGAAACGGTCTACGCCTATTTCGGGGCACTTCGCTACGTTCCCAACAGAGCTCGTCGAGCGATGCCTGCGCATCGCTGCTCCACGGTCTCGGGGAAGCTTCTTAAGGATTCGATGGTGGAGTAGACAGCGTCCTGGCCGTAACCATTCAGGTAGACGTCTTTTAGTTCTTCGACCTGCTCTTTTTGCCCTTCGAGCTCGGCGATGGCGGTTGTAGGGTCGGTGGTAACCGCTTTGAGGAGTAGGGGATCGATGCTGTCTGGCCAGTACCCAGCCTTCTCGCTCTCTACGAAGCCGTCGAAGTGGGGTCGCGGGTCGAAACCGCAGTAGTCTGTGACTTTTTTATAGAAGTTTTCGATGGCTTGCGTGAGTGGTTCAAGGAAGAGGTCAATTTCCTTCACTGCAAGAGCTTCATAGTTTTCTGGGGTGGGGTCGTTTGATAGCGCTAGGAGTGTGGCGGGGTTCTTATAGAGGCGAGCATTGATTGCGCCTTGGATGGCGGAGTCATAGCGGGTGACCGCACTCGGGAAGGGAGGGTACTCGTAGTTAAGTGTCCAGTTCTGGGCATCTTTGAGGGGGAGCTTGTAGTCCGCGCCAGAGAGCACTGGGGGCTTGGCTGTATCGTCCTCTGACCAGGGGGTCAGAATCGCTGTCGGGGGGACTTGGTATGCAACTGCTAGCTGAACCAGTTCTTCCACGGATAGGCCACGTTCGCCTGTTTCAACGCGTGCAAGCATCGCAGAGGTGAGCTTAGGGGGTCCATGCGGGCCGTGGCCTCGTCGCGGGTGAGGCGAAGCATCTCGCGGATCCGGCGCAAGTTAGTCCGGTAGGTCCGCGTGGTCGTGTGCTCTGCTTCGTAGCGTTCGGTGCGCCTAGCTGGGGTCATGTCGCCAATTTTATCGAAACTGTTGCCAGAACAGGCATTCATATGTAGTGCCTATAAGCAGTACCTAATGCAGGTAACGAAAACGAGAGAGGGAAAAGGAGAAGTAAAAATTTATGGTACCCCTACTGCGGTAGGGGCCTTTCCACGTCTTGACGATCAAAACAGCGCCGTTTACCCACTGTTTCTTAATGAAAGAGCGGCGTCGTTACATTGGTGATCGGAAGATTGTCCACTCTTCCGCTTGATGATGATGCGAAAGTACGGTTGCTTACCATTGATGCGAAGGTCTTTTCCATCATCCCCCTTGCGAAATCGTACAATTTCGAACTGTTCTGGATTGTGCTTATGGAGAGAAGTGATTGGAACGCCCATGAGTCCGAACCAGTCAGAAGGAATATCTTTGGTCTTGCTGATGTTTATCCCATTTAGATTGTCATAGTGTGGATAATCAGACTCATTTCCCTTATATGTCTTCACGAGCGGGATATCTTTATGGCGCCGCTCAAAGTCTAACGTAGTTAACCACAGGCTGTTGTTTGTCGATACGATTCTTTCGCCACGGTCATTTATTCTCGCTTCGGTCCCATAAAGTTCATACCATTCTGGCACGATAAAACCGGAGATGTCTCGACCTAAACCAACACCAAGCCAAATCTTCCCAGCATGGATCAGACGGAATACATCTTTGTACGTAATGGCATTGACGGTAGCGACAATCAGAAAATCTTTATCGAAAGACTCCATATGACTAATGAACTCGCGAAGTAAGGAATATGGAGGGTTCGTGACAACGATATCTGATTCTTGAAGAAGAGAAAGGCATTCGCTGCTTCGAAAGTCTCCGTCGCCATGCAAATACTGTACGTTTCCTGCTTCATAAGCAGCGAGTTCATCGGGGCTGCCAGTGTACGAGAAATACGTTCCACATTCCCCATCGTTCGCGGCATAGCCGGTGGCAATGAGGCGCTTCAAGCCGAGATTAGAAAAATTGTCGATGAAATATTTAACAAAGTTGCTAGCAAGAGGATTATCTGTGTTGCAGTAGACTATTTTATTTCTGAACTTGCTTTGGTAATGTTGAAGTTCTTTGTCGATATCAACTCTTTGAGTGTAAAACTCATCGTTCTTGTTTTTCTTCGCCTTCGTCAACAACGAGCGATCTACATTTCGGGTCATTCATCCCCCTCTTCGGTTGGAAGTCCAGTCATAATCTCAAATAAATCACTAGCCAGTATCTTTAGTGATGTATGTGCCACGTCCAGCATAACGGCAGCCATCTCGTCAGCATTTCATTCTTCTCCGTGACCCTGTGTATAGATTGAGGTGGCTTGCAACATTATTGCCTGCCCACGGCTAGTGACTGTAATGTTCTTGCATAAGTTTGTATTAATTGGCATCGAGTAATTGGCAGCAGTGAGACGATCGATCCGATTTAGATTACTAGAGTTAAACTCCAGTTCTACCTTCCGTCCATCTGGTCGAACCACCATGATAGTTTCCGTGAGGAAGTTTGAACCTTCAAGAAATAGAACATACGGGAAATGCTTCTCACCTAGCATGTAATTAGCAACCTCTTTTATGTTCTTGTGAGAACGTTCGATTGCGTTGCCCGCTGCCATGATGTCTTGGTCTTTGTTTTTCCCTACAAGGGTTCCAGCTTTGATATTCTCAACATCTTTACCTTGATATTTAGCCTCTGTGACTAGCACGACTCGCCATTTGCCGTGGTCATCCTTTACTTCAATTATGCCGCCATCGGGCCGTATTTCAGCCTTGCGGACAAATAGTTCTTGGCCTAGTCGTCCATCGATCTCGTGCAGGCGTTTGTTGATTGCTGCCTTGGTCATTGCAGGTCTCTTACGAAACTCCATTGATGGAAACTCTTTTCGTAACATTTCCATCACCTTTGTAGTGACGTCCCCAACGCTGAGATCATGACTTCGAGCCAACTCGCCGAAGATGCCTTCCACACCCTTGTTGGCAAGGTGTTGGGTTGTCAGTCTTGCGGTCTGCCTCTTTTTCGCACCACGATTTGAACCTCCACGAATTAAATTAAGGCCTAATGAAAACATTATAGACGGTTCGCGATAATGCCATCGTGCGCTGTACAACAGTACATGCCTGCGCTCGCTCCTTTTTCTTTTCGTCCATGTCCCTTACCTTTCCTATCGCCTGCTTATATGTAGTCCTTGTTCCCATCATCACGGCTAGAATATCAGATATTTGTTGTTCTAGGCTCATGCGGTACTGAGAGAGTCGGAAGTTGAATTCTGCAAGGTAGCGTTGAAGATGGTCGAGGCTCGCAGCATGGTACACGCCTATGATTCCACGCTTGAGTAATGGCCAAAGAACTCAATACCGTTGGCGTGGATCATGCTACTAACGAACTGTTTCGCTGAGTAGTTGACGCTGTCGTGGTTTCCTCAGTCGCGCACACAGGGCATACGTCCGGGAGCTGATTCTCTCCCCAGCGTTGAGCCTCCAAAAGTACTCGTGCCGCATCTTGGGTGGGGAAATGATCGAACAGATCAATCACGCTCAGCCGCTTCATTGCTTCAAGGCTAGTCAACGTCTAGTGGTGAGTCAAGTATATGAATCCCAATCTTTTTTATCGATCATGGCGTAGCTGGAAATTCTTCCTTGTTGCAGGGTTAGAGATTGGTTGGGCGGTGCACGTTAAAGTCGTTGATGTGTATGTATCTGGGTTGTATTTCGTTTATAATTTTCTTTTATAGTTCCATATCATTCTCGGTGTGGAGTTCATGGCGTTGCTGATGGGAAGCTTGTCTAGATGTTGGGGTTGCCTGCGGGGAGGCCTTTCGTGTTGCAAGTTGTGCTACGAGATCGTCTGCAGCATCTAGGCTATAGGGGTTACTGCCATCGAGGCTTGTAGCTACTCCTGCAGGAGGTTTCCTGTTAAGGATCTCTTTAATTTTCTGGATGTACACCTGAGCTTCCTTATGCGTCAGAGGGCGGTTTTCCTCTAGCTTGTCGGCGATCCTATGGGAACGTTGCTGCCATAGCCCCTCGTCGGTACGCAGTTTTCTTGCCTTCTGTGATGCTTGATCCACGATTTCTTGGTCTTGACGCTGCGCTTGCTGGAAACGCCTTGCCCAATGTCCATCGTTGTGGGCCAGTGCGGTTGCTTTCTCAATCTCTTCGAAACTGAGCGTAGAGTTTTGGCATAAGTGCTGATAAAATTTTGCTTCCTTATCTCGTGCTGCGGTGACAGCCTCGAGATAGGTGGTGGCATCCTTGATTTTCCTCCCACGGGTAAAGATTCCTTCTTTATGTGCGGCCTGTAGCTGTGCTTGTGCGGCTGCGACTTGTTGATCGTATTGAGAAACGATTTGCCGCGATTGGATAATCGGAGCGGCGTGTTCTGCTGTCTCAAGGCAGGCGAGTCGCTCAGTACGAACTGCTTCTTCATGGGGGCGGACCTGATCAATGGTTTTTGCTCGCATTTCCCACGCCTTTGCTTGCGATGCCACTTGAGCCGCTTTATTGTCACAGTGCTGCAGGAAGCGTTCTAGCTCGTTACGCCCCATAGACTCGTATCGTGCTTGAGGTGATCGCTCGCCTGCACGTCGAACGGCCTGGATAACATCGTGGTAGGCAGTGCCCTTCACGATATCTTGTTGGCCGATTGCAAGAGCATTAGTATCGCCAATTTCACGACCTGCGGCGATGAGACGGACTGCGTGGACCCATTTTTCGTGATAGTCCTCGTCCTCGGGGCGGTAATCACCGATGGCTGTCACCCACGTGGGGTGATGAGCAACAGCGTGATCTGCGGCTTCCTCAAGTCGTTGGAGAATCCCTTGAGCAGCATGGGACATTGCCTGATGAATCTCAGGATCCATGCTCTCGTCTCGTGCTAGTGGCGGGTTGAGGCCGGTGATTGACCATAGATCATCATCGCTGGTGATAGGGGAGGAGTCCTCTCCTAGAGCGTTTGATAACTCCATCCGCACCAGGAACGCTAAAGACTCAGTAGGGGAATCAGTATTGTCATTGTCGCGGGCAACGATCCAGTCCTCCTTATTATCTGCACGTTCTTCCTCGAATCGATGCCATGCACGCTCAATGGCATCGGTTAGCAGCGTGGTGTTATCCGAGCGTTGTTGGTTTATGGTGGCAAGCGCAGAACCAAGGCGTGGAGTTTGCCAATCATCACGCAATAATTCTGCTGCTTGTTCATAGCCTGCGCGGTGAGCGGAATCAGCCACGGTGTCACAGATAAGTTGGTTGCTTAGCTCGGTATAGACCAAGGACAAGGTAGCAAAATCGGATGGCGCGTCTGCTTGTTCAAGAATGGCACGCGCGGTCACGGAACGTCCATCACGGGTGAGAATTGACTCTAAAACCTCACGTGCGGATGGTGGTTGCATCTGTGGAGAGTGATCATCAAGGTCTGGTATTTCATCATCGGGAACATAGATACGGTTGAGAGTCTTCCCGCGCGTGAGTCCCACGTAGAGGCCTTGGCGGTCCATTTTTGGGGAGGGGAGGAAGAAGGATTCGTCCACAGTCATGCCCTGGGAGCGGTGCACTGTTGAGGCGTAACCTAGCTCAACATTGGCTTTCACATAGTTGGCGGGAAGCTCTACGACGTTACCGGTCTCGTGGTGTTGTACACGCAAACCACCGTCCTTATGTGTCTTGATGACTGTCCATAGGTCACCGTTTTTCACACGGTGGGCGTTGTTGTACCCAAACCGAATCTTTCCGTTGTTAGCACGTGTGACGACCACATCGCCGTGCGCTGCATGCCGCCCATGGTAGATCTCGACTTCCTTTTCCCCTTTTTCTGGGGTCACGATGCCGGTGTCGATGAAGTGGTTCCGGGCCATTTCGTTGAGGGCATCGACGGTTACGTTATCCCCGGCGATCATGATTGCGGTGTTGCCCTTGGCGGTGGAAGCACACCAATCCTGGAACACTGCACCGGGGAGTTCTTCACGAAGGCCGGTGACGATACGGTCGTTGTGGAAGTACCAATCTAGTGCTTCTGAGTTACCGTCGCGCAGTTTTAAGGTGGCTGCTGCTTCCTCTGGGTCTTTGAATCGGCGTACTTCTCGAAGCACGGGAGCATCAGTAAGGGTAGCGATTTCTTCGAGGATGCCTCCGGTATCAACTGAGGCAAGTTGGTCAGGATCGCCTACCATGCGTACGAAAGCGCCGACCTTCGTGGCGTACGCTAAGACTGCATCGAGGTCTTTTGTCGAGGCCATACCGGCTTCATCGATAAGCAGAACATCGCCGGAACCTAGCATCTTTCGTGGCTCATCGGTGCCCTGATGAGGGGGCTCAGGTTGTGCAGTATGGCTGGCTTTGGTGATGAGCGAGGCCAAGGTTTGTGCCTCGACTCCTAGAGATTCCCCAAGAACTTCTGCTGCTTTTGCCGACGGTGCAAGGCCTACAACTGTGCGCCCGTCAGCCTCGACTGCTCGAGCAAATGCCTCCATAGCAGTGGTTTTGCCGGTTCCTGCTGCCCCGATACCGACCGCGATGCGTGCAGGGGAAAACAGCAGGTGGCGTACAAAATCTGTCTGCTCATTACTCAAAGCGTAACCGTTTTTCTCCTCTAAGGAGGTCAGTGTTTGAGCAAGATTTTCTTCGGTTGAGGTGTTGACGAGCCACTGAGATGCAGCATTGGTGAGGCGTTGTTCCGCCTGGATGATGCCCTCACTGGTGTATCTACGTGAACCGTGAGAGACGAAAATTGACTCACCATCTTGCCGTTTCGGTCCACCGGGAATGATCTCTCGCTGGTCTACGCAGATGCTTTTTCCCTCAAGGGTGAGGTTTAGTAGGCGTGTGACTGCTTGTTTTTTCTGCTCTAGGTTGGCGAACTTATAAGCGCTGATTTGTCGGTAGATCTCTGACTCCACACGCATAGAAGTCCAGGTAGAGGAGTTTTTTTCCACTGCAGAAAGTACACGTGAGGAGATGTCATCATCACGAGACGGATCGTAGAACATGGTCCGTTCGTGCTGCCTATCCTTGCTGGAAAACACATCCTTCAGGACACTCGCAGTAGTGAAGTCTTGGGATATTTCGTTTGCCTGTTTGCGCCATCCGGCCACCATCTCCTTGAGGCTTTTCGGTTCTGCTTTCGCACTTCGGGTCTCAAGATTGGCTTGTTCGGCGAGCTTGATCTGGACGGATTTCGAGGGCTCACGGCCGTAGTTTGCGCGGTAGTTTTCGATGAGTTCACGCTGCTTAGCGAGCACATCGCGTCGTCTGGACATGGCGTCCATGAGCTTTTCTGGGATGCCATTGATCTCCCATACGGGGCGTTTTCCGCGCTTTTCTACAGGGGAAAACGACACGCCTGCGTATTGTTCCACGAGCTCTTTCACGCGGTTGTTGTAGTGTTCTGAAGCGGTCACTGCGTGCCGGTACAGGACAGTCCCATCGATGGTTCGGTGCTTTCCTTCGGACAAGACTCGGTTCAGAATCGCACAGTGTGTGTGCAGGTTGGGGTCTCCTGCTCGGTTGTCCCAGTGCACAAATTTTGCAGCAATCATGCCTTCACAGTCCAACTTCTTGACCCCCTGGGCTCCTGCTCGGGTGTACAAAGCGTTGTCTTCTATCCAGCTCAACGTGTCATCTACTGCTTCGTGGTGGGCGCGCATGATGGCCTTGCGAGTGGCATCATCTCCGATTGCCCAGAGCACAGATACCGACTTCATGGGAGTAAAAACCAGGTCGTATCCTGCTACTGCGTGGTGTGCTTTGCGCTTCTGTTCAGCGATGAAAAACCGCACTTCAGCAGGGTCATGATGCCCGGTTTCCATCATGTCTTTAGCGATGAGTGTTTCAATGTGCTCGCGTTCTTCGGTGGTGGGGACTCTGCCGTGTGCGCGGATAAATGTTTCTTTCCTGGCTGCGAACTCAGCAAGAAACGGTACCTCTTTGTTGAAGTTTGGGGCTCGTCTTCCGAGCCGAACTGCATCGATTGCTTGGGGGATTCGGTGGCCATCTTTGAGCAGTTCAGGGATTTTTTCATCTGCGTTGGGGTGCAGAAACTCCCCAAAAGCTGCTGCCATCTGCTCTTCAGTGATGACTCCTTCTATGCCAAGTGCGGCAGCTCCTTTGCCCCACCAGGTACCTTCTGGCATGCCATGCGCGGAGTAGTAATCCACCAAAGCTTGGCCCTGACGGCGTCCATCGGCAGAAGCAACTTGCCGGGTGAGGTACAGGTACCCGTCCCCAGCGGTGAGCTTCTTCATGGACATCATATGAGCTAATCATAGTACAAGGAGTAATAGTGCAAGAGGTGTGTGCATCTTTTAGGTTCGCGCACAGGGTGCGCGACTGCTAGTGGGTGTCTGAACTTGTCTTTTGTGGAATGCTGGAGGTGTGGCGGGGGTAGGTTTGCGTCGGTGTTGTTGGCGGCTGGATCGAGTTTTGTCGATGATTTGAGTACAGTTTTGGTAGGCTTGTGTGTGTTGGATGTGGTGGTGTTGAGGTTGGTGTTGGTTTCCCCTCCGGTGCGCGGCTGAGGTTTGTGTGCTTGTGGGGTATGAGGAAAGGTGTTGTTGATATGGCTACGACGAAGAGGCGTCTGGAGTTGGCTTTGGCGTCTCGGCGTGAGAAAGCGTTGGCTGACCGTGAACCGGAGTTGGTAGCGCTGGCGAAGGTTGATGCGGCTTTAGCGGAACTTCATCAGGCCCGTGTGGGGGTGGGGCGGGCGCTGAAGGAAGCTTCAGAGGTTGTACGGCCGCGTGCTCTCGCACGGGAGACTGGTCTTAAGGCGTCAGAGCGTAAGGCGCTGCTGGAACTTGCAGAGGGATCATCTACTGAGGCACATAAAGAAGATGTCGCTGAGGAAACTGAAGAACTTCAGACCAGCGACAGCGGTACCGAGGACACCCCGGCCGCGAATCAATCTTTTTCCACTGCGAGTTACAGTCCAGTGAACGCAGTCTAGCTCGTGGGGACTCCCTGGTCACAGCTCGCGCTTTTCCCTCCCCCTCGCAGACCACTTCCCAACGCCAGGAAGTCCATCGCGGAATGCCTCGCGCGTGAGCATCGTGCCGCATTTGGAGATTACCGAGGCGGATAGACGGCGCTTTTACTCACACGTAGTAGTCACCGAGCACTGCTGGATCTGGGTAGGCGGTATCTCTACTCCTGATGGCTACGGCCGGTACACCTGGCAACGAGGTGGGAAGCAGTGCACGATGTCAGCGCACCGTTTTTCTCTAATGGCCTACGGTGCCATTATCCCGCCAGGGATGGTGGCGGAGCATCAGTGTAATGAGCCACTGTGCGTGCGCCCGGGGCCTGGTCATGTCGTAGTCTCCACGCAGTCGGAAAACCTCTCCTACGCAGTCCGCACTGGCCGTCACATGGGGAACATTCCTGGGGCAGGACAAGATCGGGTTGCTCGGTCACGGAGGGTGAGAGAAGCAGTGCGAAATGGATGGGATCTATCGACATACCAGCAAGCGTGCGAGCCTCCCGAACCTCAGCTGTTTTAGGTGATTCACGGGAAACTTATCGATGCACGGCTAGTGAAACTGTCTTTCTCACTTGACGGAATTTGTCTTTTTGTGTAGACTAAAACTATGAAGCGGTCAGCAGTCATCAAAAAACTCAAGGCAGAAGCAAAGCGTCGTGGGCTTGAGTTTGAGGAGATTCCGCTGAGTCGTCACGATGCCTACCGAGTAGGTAGCACTACGAAGACGCTGGGACGTCATCGTGAGATTGATGATCTGACAGCTCGGAAATTTTTTGATCAGTTTGCACACGAACTGGGTAAAGGATGGTGGCGGTGATGGTAACTTTCACAGTGACCGCTCAACGAGGTAAAAGCTCAGTATGGGTTCTTGAGGTACCAGAGCTGGGAGTTGTCTCCCAGACACGCAGCCTGGCCCATGCTGATGCTGAAGTGCGCGAGGCCGTGGCGTATCAATCTGGTCTTGATGAATCGGAGTTTGATCTTGATGTTGTTCCGGTACTCCCAGACGAAGTTCGTCATCTCAAGGATCAGGCGGATGAACTTCAAAGTAAGGCTGATGAAGCAACGCGAGAGGCCGTGCGGGCGAAGCGCAGCGTAGCGGCAGCGCTTAAAGGAGAAGGGTATTCGATCCGCGATATGGGAAGGATTCTAGGCGTCTCACACCAGCGTGCTGCGGATCTAGCAGCAGGGTAGGAAACTACGCGCCGCCGAGGGGATGAAGAGTTCGAGGAGCCCTGCGCGAAAGATGGGATGTGGAGACGTACGCCCAGGCATGTAGAATGACCGTACCAGTGCTTTTTAAGCCTGTATCTCAACCACAGGTCAAAACACAATACGCCCCAGAAGATCTGGGGCGTATTGTTTGTGTCTGGGCTACGCGGCGACAAGTTTTTGCGCTCGCTGGTAGGAGACCCCGAGGAGAGTGCCGATGTCGATGAGTGAAATGCCGTTGTTGGAGAGTTCGTGGACGGTGTCACGCATTGCTTGGGTGGCTTCTTCTCGCATGCGGGCGGCAGCAGCAGCTTTTCTCGGACTGCGGCTGCTTTTTGTTCGTTCTCGTCGGTGACCTCGACAAGGATAGTGGCAGTCTCAGGGGAGGACGCTAGCTCTGGGAAAAACGTCAGGGCATCGCGTACCGTATCGGGGATTTGGTCGAGACGGCGGGTTTGAGTGAGCAGTCCAGGTTCTTCGCGGAGTTGGGCGACCTGCCAGCCGTCCTCGCGACCACCTTCAGCGGTGACCATTGTGTGCCCAGTTTGTTTGGCGTAATTGATAAATCTGTTGGCGGTGCGCTTCCCCTGCCTTGCGTACCACTACCGCGCGCAAGAGCGCACTGAGGCCTGCTCCCATAGCAAAGTCTGCCAGGAGGGTGAAGACTACGTCATGGAGGACGGCAGCGTAGTCGAATTGAGGACAGGACTAACCTCTAAGCTCTAGGCTGGAGGTATAAAAATGGGACTTATATATTTAACTCACCAGTAGGTATTGGCTAGCATCGAGTCCATGAAGCAGCCGAGCTTGATTGACTTGATTAAGCGTTCACCGAACCAGATATGCTGCTGAATGTCTATGACATACTATGACCACCCCTGTCACGTGGCGTCGTGATCGCACCACCATACGCCACAAGGAAGGCCCTCTGCCGTGTGTGCGAGATTGCGCGAGTGGCGGGCTCTCCCCCACCAGGGTGTTCGACGCACTGAACGGAGTCGGCGCGTATGCCGAGAAGGAGCAGACAGATGCCACGGTTTGAGACTGAAGACCAGGTGCGGGAGTATGCAGGCAAGATCCTTGGCTTCGAGTCTGTGGATCCAAAGACAGCGAAGGCTGGCGTTGGTCAGATTACGACGATGAAGACTCTTGGTTTTCATGGTGAAGGAGTGATGCTGAAGCCTGATGGTTGGTATCTGCCAGCAGATCGAGGGCTTGTGGCGTTGGCTTTGGAGACGAAGGCGCCTGACGCTATGGCTATTGATGCACCTGAGCTGCGCAACCAAGTCGAGAAGTACTGCGACGTTATGCGCACGCGATATGACGTGGTCATCGGTATCGTCTTCGACGGTGAACGCACCCGCGCTTATGTGAATGGCCGCTCTCTTGAGGTACCCGATGAGTTGCAGCCCAAAGAGTACTACTTCGAGAAGCTCATGGAACGCCCGATCGACAAGGAGCGCATCTACGAGCTGACGATGCGCATCAACAACTCGCTACACGGCGACTTCGGTATCAAGAATCTTTATCACCGCATGATTTTCACTGCCTGCGCCCTGGTTGCACGGCGCTACGATGCGGTGCTGGTGCGCGGGATGGACTACGCAGACTTCCACACAGGGATTTTGAACGCGCTCAATAAGGCAATTCGCGCTGATAAGGAGCAGAACTCGAAGCTGCAACTCTTGTCGGATGTGTACTCCGAGATCAAGATGAATGTGTCGACTGATGAGGATGATCTGAGGGCGGTGCGGCGCTTGACTGATCTCATCGGAGACTTTATCGATTGGGTCACTGAGATCTCCGGTTTGATTAACTCAAGCGCATGGGACGGCGAAGATGTGATGGCCATCTTCTTCAACGAGTTCAACCGCTACAAGAAGAAGAGCGAATCTGGTCAGATCTTCACACCTGATCACGTGACGGGCTTTATGTACCGTCTGCTAGGCGTGAATAAGGATGACCGCATCCTCGATGCGTGCGCTGGCTCAGGGTCGTTCCTGGTGAAGGCCATGAGCAATATGATGCGCGAAGCTGGTGGTGCGAATACACGCAAGGCACGCCAGATTAAGCGTGAGCAGCTCTACGGCATGGAGTTCGACCGTGAGATCTTCGCTCTCGCCTGTGCAAACATGCTCATCCACAAGGATGGTAAGACGAATCTTGCACACATGGACGCACGCACAGAAACTGCAAGTGACTGGATTAAGGCAACGAAGGCCACCAAGATCATGATGAACCCGCCGTATGAGAACAAGTTTGGCTGCATGATCATCGTGGAAAATGTGCTCGACAGCGTTGATCGCGGAACGCTGTGCGGGTTCATCCTGCCTGATAAGAAGCTTGAGAAGACTTCGAAGGGGCAGATGTCGCGGATCTTGCGCCATCATCAATTGATGAAGGTCGTGAAGATGCCAGAGAACCTGTTCTTTGGCATTGGAATGACAACTTCGATCTTCATCTTTAAGGCGGGTATTCCACAAGGAGACAAGAAATTCTTTGCGATGAACATCGAGGAAGACGGTCTCATCACAGTCAAGAACAAGGGGCGCCATGACGTGTACAACAAGTGGCCTGCGATCGAGGATTACTGGGTCGATGCCATCGAGCGTAATGACGATAGCCGCTACGGTACGGGGCAGTGGAATAGCACGGATGACTGCTTGAGCTGGCAGGCTCCGGTCAAGCCGTTTGAGCTACATGAAGAAGACCTTGCGCGTGCGGCGATGGACTATGCCATATTCCAGCGCGGATTGGATGGCAAGGCTCTGCGTGAGAAGGTCGGCATGATTGCCACCTACTCGGCGCACGTGAGCGAAAATCCTGATGCCATTATCATGGAGGTGCTCAAGTGACGACGATTGACACATCACAGTGGGGTGAATTTCGCGTCGTTGATTTGTTTGAGCGCATCGAGCGTGGACGTGGTAGCGGTGCCGGTTCCTACATGGATGGAGATGTCCCTTACATCGCAGCCAGCTTTGCCAACAACGGTTTTGTTCGTCTAGTTGAAGACCAAGATGGAGCCTTGACGAGTAAGGGTAATTGTATTGCACTTATTAGCAACGGTAATGGTGGTATCGGGCGGAATACATATCAGCCGGTAGATTTCGTAGGTAGCAGCGATCTCCAGTTGGCATATCATCACCGCTTGAACGAATGGAACGGCTTATTCCTCGTCGCCTGCTTGAATAAGAGCATTGAACGTTATAACTACAGCTTTGCGTGGAAGAGGACGGGAAAAGTTTTTCAGGAAGAGACTGTCTTCCTCCCTCAAACAGAGAATGCTGAGCCTGATTGGGCGCTCATGGAGCAAACGATGCGCAACTGTATGAGAGGGCAACAGAAGGAACTTGATTCTCTTGTGACGCTCGATGAATTGAAGCCGCGCGAGATTGACACCTCGGAATGGGGCGAGTTCCAAATCGATGAGCTATTCGATGTAGTGAAAGGCTCACGACTGACGACAGTTGAGCGTTTCCCTGGTGAGATCCCTTATGTTGGAGCATCTCAGTTCAACAACGGGATTACCCACTACATCGGCAATGAGGAAAAGGTACACCCCGGTGGGGTTCTTACGGTGTGCTACAATGGTCCTGTTGGAACGACGTTTTATCAGCCAGTTCCGTTCTGGGCCACGGATGACGTGAACGTGCTTTATCCAAAGGCGGACGTTTCGGCATCTGCACTCTTGTTTGTTGCCCCGATAATTGAAAAAGTTGGATCGGGGTATGCGTATATCGACAAGTGGAAGCTTTCTGATATGAAATCGGCAATTATTCGATTGCCGATTGATGCAACTGGTGATCCCGATTGGGCACGGATGGAAGCAGAAATGAAGGTTCTGATGGCTGATAAGGGGTCAGGTATCAGTATCTTGTCATCAATGACTCGCGCTTTAACAGTCCAAGACTAAACGAAGGGCTGACTGCGACTGGCTGAGCCTGTGCCTCTGACGTGGGTGCAGGCTCAGTTGCTTTCTGCCTTGAAGAAGCACTCACAGCAGCACGGCTCGTCTGCTCCGGGTGTGACCTCGGCGAACAGCACGTGCACCGCTTCAAGTGGCACGTTGTAGGTCTGGGACCAGTCGATCCCCACCCCAACGCTGAGTCTCCAGGAACACCCTCGCCGCGTCTTGATTGGGGAACCGCTCAAACAAATCAACCAAGCTCAGATGCTCCATGAACAGTCCCGCCTGGTTGGTGTTGAGCAGGGCTGTTCATGAAATATAGAATCTCTATTTATTTGTGGGCGGCGTCATACGCCTCGATGATTTCCGTAGGGATCTTGCCCCGCAGGGAAATTTCCTTGCCCTGGTCAATTGCCCACTGACGAATCTCGCGTGCACGACCGTTAGTGGTTACACCACGGGTGCGACGGATTTTCTGAGTGGGGGCGACATGCTTACGAGCTACCTGGATATAGGGTTGCAGGGTCTCGCGGAATTTTTCGGCGTTTTTCTCGGAGAGGTCAATGATGTATGTGTCGTTGTCCACTCCGAAGATGACAGATTGAACCTCTTCTGCGCTGAGGGGGTTGCCGGAAAGATCATCGAAGAATTGAGTAACTTCCTTACGTGCCATGGAGGCATCCTCTTTCTTTGGGTATATTTTGACGTTGGCATGCTACGTTACTTTAACGGTTGGCTCATGTGCAAATGAAGCAGGGACTTGTATGAACGTAGCGTGTTGGTGTTGCGATTTTTCTGGGGGCTTTACTCTTGCCTCCTTAGAGGCTGCGTCGGGTTCACTGGGCAGGGATCTGCTCTAATTTTGTTGGTTTACCAGCGAGAATAACGAGGTCGTCTTTTGTGAGCGTGGCGCCTGGTTGGACAGGTCCCCATACTCCGTTAACCCTGGCTGATACGATGTGGACACCATACTTTTGTATGAGGTAACCGTTATCGACTCTCTGTGTGCGGAGGAACTTGGGAGGGACCATCTTGATCATCCCATAGTCATTGTCGAACTCTGCGAACTCTTGGAACTTTCCGGCAAGGAGGTGAGCAACGCGACGACCTGTTTCACGCTCGGGTCGGACGACATGGTGTACGCCTACTTGGCTAAGGATACGTGCGTGCGCATCGGAATCGGCCTTTGCCCAGATATCCTTTGCGCCAAGTTCGACTAAATTGGATGCGGTGAGGATCGAGGCCTCCAGGTTGCTGCCAATGCCGATCACAACTTTGTCGAAGTTCAAAGCGCCTAGTTGAACCAAGGTTTCAGTTTCGGTTGTGTCGGCTACGATTGCTTCTGTGAGCTGTGTGCGATGCTCTTGAATGATGCGTGTGCTGGTATCGATTCCTAGTACATCAACCCCGTGGCTGATTAATTCATCGGCAACGGCAGAGCCGAAGCGTCCTAACCCAATGACCATGACGGAGTCGAGGTCAATTTTGTTATGGCGGCTGAGAATTTTGCCTAAGTTAGCCAATGAAGGGCCTTTCTTCAGGATAGGAGAACTGTCGTTGTGAGGACTTCGCTGCTAAAGAAGCTACGAGTGTTATGGGACCAATGCGGCCGAGGTACATTAAAGCGCAGATGATGATTTGGGAAGCGCCGGAAAGATTGGCAGTGATCCCTGTTGATAGTCCCACTGTGGAGAATGCTGAGATGACCTCGAAGGAAATTTGGTCGGCAGAAAATTGAGGTTCTAGGACCCTTAGTAGGCCAACGGAGATTGTGACAGAAATGATTCCGGCGGCGAATACTGTTAGTGATTGTCGTGTAACTTCATTGGGTATTTTTCTTCCATGTATTGTGGTATCTTGGTGCCCCTTGAATTGGGCTATCATGGCGGCGCAGAGAATGGCAAAGGTTGTTATCTTTACGCCTCCTGCTGTCCCGGCGGACCCTCCTCCAATGAACATGAGGATATCGGTGCCCATCAAAGTGGTGGGGTGCATGGATCCGTAGTCGATGGAATTGAAACCAGCGGTCCTGGGGGAGGCTCCTTGAAAAAATGCAGCTAAAATTTTCGACCCTGCGGGCAAGTGGTGTAGTGCTCCTGCCCATTCAAGGTTTGCTACCATCATGGTTCCCGCTGCTATGAGGATTGCCGTTCCGGTAAGTGAGATCCTTGCGGTTAGAGAAAGGCGGTTGGATGTTTTTCTTCCGGTTTTCCGCCAAGCCGTTATTTTGTCGATGATCTCAATTACGACGGGGAAGCCTATTCCTCCTATTATGAAAGATAGGGATAGGGGGATGATGATCCATATGTCGGAAACATAGCGGGTGAGGCTGTCTGCCTCGAGGGCGAACCCTGCGTTGTTAAAAGCAGATATTGAATAGAATATTCCAGACCATAGTGCTTCATGAAAAGATTTCCCATAGGATATGGCCATGCGTGTTGCGATGATGCTCGCCGTGGTGAGTTCACAAAAAACTGTAAGGAAAAAGGTGGCGATGAGTATTTTTTTAACATTGGCGGTAGTGAGGGAACGCCCTTCCGCTGTTGCGGTAACGCGCCACCGCAGACTCATGTGGCCGGTGATGATCATCCCTGCTAGTGAGGTAAGGCCCATGATTCCGAAGCCGCCGATCTGGATAAGCGCGATTATTACGGCTTGTCCAGTGCCGCTCCAGTGGGAACTGGTGTCAACTACTGCCAGTCCAGTCATTGATACAGCTGAGGTGGCGGTAAAAAACGAGGTGAGTAGGGAGGTGGAGTGGTGTGACGCTGATGCGAATGGCAGGGATAAAAGCACAGACCCGACTGCGATCGTGGCGAGAAACCCAATGGCGACCAGTCTAGCTGGGTGCCGATGAGGTAGCTGTGTTTTAAGCACTACTAAGATTGTAGTCTTTGCTTTCTGGGATACAAGTCTTAACTTTATTTTCTACAGATTTTTCTGATAGTTTTGGTTCTCAATTGGCGGGACTGTGCTGTGGCGATGTGCGTTGAAGTAGAGCTTTCATGGGCAGACCTTTGGGCGTGGTGTGATTCTGCATCGATTTTCCAGTTGTGAGGAGGTGTGGCGGTAGCCATGACTGAAGGGTAGGTGCTGAAGTGGATGCTCTGGGTGCATGGAACGTTGGTTGCTAGGTCATGTTTTATGCGGGTATGCTGAGAAATTAGGTAATCTTTGCTTTGATGTAGTTAGATGGAGTTGTGAATTTTTTCAAAAAGCTACCTGTGGTGGCTACCTGCGCTGTGTCAACGTCGATAGTGCCGGTGGCTGGAGCTGTCGAAGGTGGCCATGATGCCGTGGATACTCCTTGGGCAGCTAAGGTTTTGGTCTCTGGTCTGTGTAGCGGATCGGTTGCCGCACCTAACTGGGTGCTCACCGCACAGCATTGTGTGGGTGATCAGCAAAATGGAACCGTCAAGCTTGGGGAAAGGGCGGAAGGCGATTACCAGATTGATAGGGTAGTCGTTCATCCTTCTGGGGCAGATGTTGCTTTGGTGCACACTACGGAAGCGATGCCTGTGGCGCCTGCTGTGCTGTCTCCGGTGAGATTCCGTCTACTGGTCATGTAAGTCAGATCAGTGGATGGGGTGCTGGTCGCTATCCGCTCCAGCAAGGGCACTGCGGAAGTTATTGGTCACTATGACGATAATGATGGCCTGGGGAATGCGAAGATGGTTGTGACCCGAGGGATTGTTGGGAACCAGGAGCCGGGTGACTCCGGCGGACCGTTCCATGATGGGCGGCTTGTTTATGGCGTGATTTCTGCGGTGGGTGGCAAGGATGAAGGGGGGGGGCATATCCCAGCTAACTACACTGCAGTTGCCCCGATCTTGCCGTGGGTGTACAGGACTATTGCGCTTTCGGGTCAGTTTTCTACAGGTTCCTTGGGATCTGTCTAACCAGTTTTTGCCCATTGAGTAGGCTGGCACTTTAAAGTGCCGGCCTATTTTTTGTTGCAGTAATAATGCATATTTTTATGTAGTAAAAATTACATTTGTCACATATAGCTGCTTTGCTGATCATAGTTATTTTGGGTATGGTGTTCTTGGCCTTGCGTATGCGGGCAGTCTCTATTTTCTTGAAAGGTGTGAGGTAGATCGTGAAAATTTCACGTATATCGGCCGCATGCGTTGCGGCTTTAGCTCTTTTTGCTGGTAGTACCCAGGCTGGAGCTGTGCCGGGATCGAGTGATCAGCCTGCTGTTGGTGGTGAGGTGCTGGAGTGGACTGGCATGGGGCCGCAGGGGGAGAGGGCCCCCGGTTTTGCTGATGTGATGCTCAAGCAGGGACTGACGGAAGATATTAGCCCGTTAGGGTCTAATGTCGCGTGTACGCCAGAGCCTGGGGAGAATCCTGTCATCCTTTTGCATGGGCTTAACTCCAACTCGTATCAAACGTTTGCAGCCATGGCTCCTGACCTGGCTGCGATGGGGAAGTGCGTGTACGCATTTAACGTCGGTAAGCTTCCTGGTACTCCTACTCCTGAGGGAAGCTCGCTTTTGGGCTCTATTCCTACGTTCCGCGCTATGGCACCTATCTCTCAGTCGGTAGAGCAAATTACTGAGAAGATAGCTCAGGTCAAAGCGATGACTGGTGCGCAGGCTGTGGATATGGTTGGTCATTCTGCTGGTGCCACCATTGCTACTGCGTATGCCAAGCAGGTAGGTGGTGAAGGGGTTGGTACTATTGTATCAATCTCTGGTGTACTGAATGGCACTGGTTTGTTAGGTGTTGGGTATGGTCTGGAGAAGCTGAATGCACTGAATGGTATGGGAAATCTCATTACTGAGTTGATTGCTAGCCCGAGTGTCCGTGATTTGCTTCCTAACAGTGAGTTTAACAAGAAGCTTCATGATGCCCCTATTGAAGTTCCTGGGGTGAAGTATGTTTCTATCTCTACCCTCTTTGATGAAGCGGTAACTCCTTTGTCTGCAAGCCAGTACACTGCAGAAGGTGCAGAGAACTATGTTTTGCAGGATGGGTGTAGCTTGGACGCTTCGGAGCATCTTGGTATTACCTATTCTCCCCGTGCGATTGCCATGACTGCTAACGCTTTGGGGCGTGATGTTGCTGTTCCGTGCGCTCCGATGACGGCCTCTTCGGAGAATAGTGCTCCGGGGGTTGGTCCTGTTAACATTCCGTCTCTTCCGGGCGTTTCTGATGGGTTCAGCCCGATAGACGAGATGTCGTCTAAGCTTTCTTCGTAAGCTGGTTTGCTGGCAAGTAGTCAATGAGGGGGTCTGACTTGCCAGCAAGCTGATTGTTTGACCGGGGTGGGTAGCGGCAGGAGGATCGCTGGGGGTGTATTTGTATCCTCCTTATTCTTGGTAAGAGTTCTCGTTGGGGTCGGATGTGGGGGTGGGTATGAGTGTTCCTTCTCCTGATTCGAGGACGTTTTTGTTGTGGAGTTCGGTGTAGTTTTCGTTAGTTTTTTCTATGATGGCACCAGAGAAAGCGAAAGCCATTCCGAAGAATCCCCAGCCGAAGGCGAGAATTGCTGAGAAGGGGAGGATGAATATTGCGGCGAGGAAGCGTGAGATGATGCCTTTTGCTTTGATAAAGGCGACGATGGGGATGCCGAGTAGAATGGCCCAGAAGATGAATCCGTAGAGGTTGGCCGTCGCGGATGGTAGGTCTAGTGCGTGGATGGTAGTGGTCATGATGTCACCTTTCGGGGTGGGGCGTTGTCGGGCGGGCGGTTAATTCTTGGGTGGGCGGGTGTTTGAGATATAGGGTGCTGTGTGTTCTTCTAGGTATTCCTCGATGAGTTGGTTGAGAAATTGTTCCATGGTGATTCCATGGAAGCTAGTGTAGCTTTTGAGGTTTCTTCGTGTTTCTGGATCAACACGGAAGGTGATTTTGGGGCGTGGGTCAGTGGCTTTGCGCATGGTGTCTTCTGCGCGGACAGCGCTGCGGGTGGGGCGACGTCGTTGGGGGAGCATGGGGTTCATGGTTAGGCGGTCTCCTTCAGTGCGATGTTTTCTGTGATGGTGTTGGCTAGTGTGTCGTAGCCGTAGAGCATGCCTGTGGGGTTTGTGCCCCACATTGCTTTGATTTTTTGTCGGAGGGGGATGATCGTCCGGTAGGTGGGGATATTCTCGGTGCGTAGTGCTTTTTGGATGTCGGTGAGTGCGGTGGTGCCGAGGCGAGCACTGGTGATGAGCACATGAGTTGGTTTAGTGGTGGAGAGGCTTAGTGTGTCCCACATGCGGTCTACTTCTATTTCGCTGGGGCTGGTAGGGATGATGATTTCATTGGCTGCGTTGATCGCTGCGTTGATGGCAGTGCTTCCTCCGGGAGGGCAGTCGATGAGGACGTAGTCTGTTCGGGGGCGTAGGCGGTTGAGGGTGGCTGGGTTGGCGACGGTGACGGGAAAGTTAAGGGGTGTGTTGTTGTCGGCGGCGAGTGCTGCCCATTCGGATGCAGATCCTTGGGGGTCTGCGTCGTAGACGGTGACGCTGTATCCGAGGTTGGTCAAAGCGGTGGCGAGCAGGATTGTGGTGGTTGTTTTCCCGGTGCCGCCTTTGAGGTGGCAGACGGTGATGATGGTGCTCATGGTTTTTTCTCCTTCGGGGGTCGTGCGTTGGTGAGCTTGATTTCTGTGGCGGTGGTGATCTTGATGAGGCCTCGAGGTTCTATTTGGGTGTATCTGCGTGTGGTGTTTAAGGAGGCGTGTCCGAGTGCTTCTTGGACTGCGATGATGTCGTTTGTGTCGTGGTAGGCGCTGGTGGCGAATCGGTGGCGTAAGGTGTGTAGGCTCCATCCGTCTGGTAGTGCGGTGGACGCAATTTTTCCGATTGCTGCTGGTGAGAGGTGTCCATCGGTGTTTCCTGGGAAGAGCCAGTATTTGTCTTGTATGTATGTCGTGATGTGTTTGTGGAGTGAGCGTGTGAGGGGAAGCGTCCGTGTTTTTCCTCCTTTGCCGTGGACGATGATGTATGGCTGGTCATTGGTGACGGTGATGTCTTTGGCGCAGATGATTGCGATTTCTGATCGGCGGAGGCCGAGTTCTGCTGCAAGTCGG
This sequence comes from Corynebacterium oculi, assembly GCF_001412105.1. Classification (GTDB taxonomy): domain Bacteria; phylum Actinomycetota; class Actinomycetes; order Mycobacteriales; family Mycobacteriaceae; genus Corynebacterium; species Corynebacterium oculi. The sequence goes on along the minus strand of NZ_LKST01000002.1, from coordinate 22,403 downwards.
AGGATGAGGCTTGTTCGTGGTGGGGTTTCATAGAGAACTTCTCTTAAGATTTCTTCGGGGATTGGTCGTGGTCTTCCCTGGTTTCGTCGTACCGCAGGGAGGTTTGTTGCGGGGTTGTTGTCGTGTCCGTACCAGGTGCAGCGCCAGGTGAAGAAAGCGCGGATTGATGTGTAGTGGGAGTGTCGTGTTTCCGGGGACCAGTTTTTCTCGCCTAGCCAGAGGGTGAGGTCACGTTCGGTGACGTTGTTTGGGGCTTTGTAGATTTCTCGTGCGAGGTAGCGGATGTGGCGTATGCGTGTGTCAACGGATCGGTGACGGATCCCGGATGTGTGCAGATGTATCTCCCAGGTGCGGATTTCATCGTGCCAAATCTTGGGTATGGGTAGGAGGTAGGGGCTATCAGAGATGAGCATGTGCTATAGATTATTATTCTTCTCGTTGTGTGACATTTATTGGTTCCGGGTTGATGGCGTGCTGTGTTGCCGGGCTGGCGGCTTGCTGGCTTGTGGGCTGTTTTTATAGATCCAGAGGTCGTTGGTTCGAATCCTGCCCCCGCTACCAATTTATGGCCCCTCACCAGCAGAAATGCGGGTGAGGGGCTATCGCTTTCAACCTCGTTTAACCCAGAAGTCGCTTTAGAGCCACAACACGGTGTCCGGTACTGTCACACCTCACGGGAGAAGGCTCCGTGGCGCGATCCGCGCACGCCAGGTGAGCCTGAATTTCATAACCATTCATAAACCCCTCCGCTATGCTGTGCGCATGACTCGCCAGCGGAATCCCTTTAAAGCGACCTTCGGTGCCACGCCGCCGGAGTTGGTGGGCCGCAATCACGTGGTGGAGAACTTCGGTTATGCCCTCGACGATGGCCCCGGTACCCACGAGCGGGTCTCCCTCGTGGTGGGGCCGAGGGGAATCGGGAAAACCGTTTTGCTCAACGCCCTGGAAGATGAGGCGAAGGCGAAGCACGGCTGGAAAGTATTCAGTGAGACCGCCACCACCGGCTTTGTTCGGCGGTTACGGGATCGGATCGTGCGTTTCCTGGCGCAGAACAAGAGAATGAGCATCGGTGGCGGGGTGAACTGGGAGTCCACGGCACTTCATGATCCCACCTATACCCTGCGCGAAGCTCTCAAGGATCTGCTTGCTTATAAGCGGGAAGAAGATCGCCGCGCGCAGCAAGCCCCCACGGGAGTGTTCATCACCCTCGATGAGATGCACCACCAGCGCAGCGAGGAGGTTGTGGAGTTCGGCGTGACGATCCAGCATCTCGTGCGGGAAGAAGAGGAGATCGCCGTGGCGATGGCGGGTATCCCCTCCGCGATCAAACCGCTGTTGGAGGATAAAGACACCGCCAATCCCGTTACCTTTCTGCGGCGCGCGGAGCGTATAGAACTTGATCGTGTTTCCGACACCGCCGTGGAACAGGCGCTGCGCAAACCCCTCCTGGAGATGGGCATGGAGTGGGATACGGAGGCATTAAGAAAGGCCGTGGCGGCCTGCCAGGGCTATCCTTTTATGATCCAGCTGGTGGGCCAGTATTCCTTCCGGCAGAGGGAGAGTAACCTCATTACCCCGGCTGCGGCGGGGGCCGGGGTGGAGATAGCGCAAAGAAAGTTAGGCCAGCTCGTCCACGAGCCGGCGCTCTCCGATCTCTCCGAGGTAGATCGGACGTTCCTGGTACATATGGCGCAGGACACTGGCCCCTCTAAAACCAGCGATATTGCCGAGCGGATGGGGTTTCTGCGTCATATGCCGGAAACTATCGTCGCCGCCTCCTCGACGCGGAGATGATCGCGGAAACCGGCCGGGGCGAGGTGGACTTTGCCCTGCCCTATCTGCGGGAATACCTGCGTGAGCACGCGGCGAGTATGGCTGCGCGCTCGTCCCGGTCATGCCGTAGGGTATGAGGCATCGTTCCTCTTTGCTTCCCTAACTTTTGAGGTGTGTTCGCTATGCGTCTTGCTTCTCGCGCGGTAAAAATCCCCCTGGCGTTGTGCCTGGGGGTGCTCGCCGTTGTTCCTACCCCCGCTTTCGCGCAGGGCCTTCTGGCCGAGCAGCCTCCGGTCGCGATGCAGCAGGCCGCGCCCGTCGATACGCAGGCCGCGCAGCCCAGCATCACCCAGCGTGGCCCCATAAGCCAGCAAGGACGCTGGTATACCGATGGTGACGGCCGGGCGTTCCTCACCGCGGGTGTGAACATGGTGTACAAGCACGCGCCTTATACGCCGGAGGCCGGTGGTTTTAATGCCGATGATGCGCAGTGGCTTCAGGATAATGGTTTTGATTCCGTGCGCCTGGGCATCATGTGGAAGGCAGTGGAGCCGGAACCGGGTGTTTATGATGACTCTTATCTCGAAGCGATTTCCCGCACGGTTGAGGAACTCACGGGGCGCGGTATTGCGGTGCTTATCGACGCCCACCAGGACATGTATAACGAGAAGTTCGAGGGGGAGTTTGCCCCGGACTGGGCGGTGATTGATGATGGTTTGCCGAGCCTACTCAAGGTGGGTTTTCCCACCAACCAGGCGGTGAATGTGGGCCTGTTGCGCGCCTACGATAATTTCTTGAATAACGCCCCCGGCCCGGGCGGCGTGGGATTGCAGGATCGTTATGCCGCGATGTGGCAGCACGTGGCGCAGTATTTCCAGGGGCGCCCGGGAGTGATGGGCTATGACATTATTAATGAGCCCTGGCCGGGTTCTGCTTATCCGTTGTGCTATCTCACCTTGGGGGATTGCGGTCCGGCCACGGCAAAGCTGGATGAGCTCCATGAGAAGGCCGCTCGCGCGATCACGGAGGCGGATCCCCAGGCGATCGTGCACTATGAGCCCTATTCCATGTGGAATACGGGGATTAATACGCGCCCGGCTCGCCCGGAGAGCGCGGGGCAGGCGTCCTTAAGCTGGCACGTGTATTGCACCACTAATGCGCTGTTTGGTTCCTATACGGGCTGTGAGTTCCCCGATTCCGCCACCTTTGATAATGCGGAGAAGGTGGCGGGAGAGCACAACAGCGCCTTGCTGCTCAGCGAGTTCGGGGCCACCGACGATGCCGCCACCCTCAGCGGCGTGATCGGCCAGGCCCGGGAGCGCCTGATTGGCTGGCAGTACTGGTCCTACTGCGGTTGCGATGATCCCACCACGCAGAATCAAAAGGAGCAGGGGATCGTGGCCGATCCCGCCGCGCCGGGCCCGGTCACGGCGGACGCGGTGAACGCGGATAAGCTGGCGATCCTGGCGGCCCCGCACGCTCGTGCCGTGGCCGGTACCCCCACCGAGGCGCGCTGGGACGCGCAGACCCGCACCTACGTCGCGGCCTGGGACGCCGCGCGGGTGGACGGGCAGGGCGCCTTTGCCCCCGGTTCCGTGAGCGAGATCGCCGTTCCCTCCGCGAATTTCCCCCAGGGGTACGTTGCCGAGGTCAGCGGCGGGCGCGTGGCCTCGGAGCCCAACGCCACCCGGCTTCTGGTGGAGTCCACCGGGGAGGGGCCGGTGAGCGTGACGGTGCGCGCCCGGTAGGCGTGGCCTATTGCAGGAGCCTGGTGATCTTCCCGGCCCGCAGCAGGGCGCTCATGATGGCGGCGTAGACCTTCCGGGGGAGGCGGCGGGGGCCTTGGAGGGCCATGATCCTTTGCTCCGCGATGGTCTGGGCGTCCGTGTATTTGGTAAGGCCCTCGTCGCCGTGCCGGTGGGCCATGCCGGATTCCTTCATGCCGCCGATGGGGGAGTCGTAGGACCCCCAGCTGGCGGAGAAACCATCGTTGATGTTGACGGACCCGGCCTCGATCGGGGGGGGGGCGGCCCAGGCGGTGTTGGGGGCGGCAAAGACGCTGGAGTTGAGGCCGTAGTTGGTGTCGTTGCACAGGGCGATGGCCTCGTCCACGGTGCGGACTCGCTCGATGTAGATGACCGGCCCAAAGACCTCCTCGCGGCGCAGTCGGGCCTCATGGGGGACGTCGGCAAGCACGGTGGGTTCGTAGAAGTAGGGGCCCAGGTCGGGGCGGGCGCGCCCGCCGGTGAGCACGGTGGCACCCGGGCTGCGGGCGTCCTCCACGTAGGAACGCACGGTATCGAGCTGCTGCTGGGAGGCGAGCGAGCCCATCTCGATGGCCCAGTCGAATCCCGCTCCGAGCTTGATGTCCGCCACGCGCCGCGTGAAGGCCTCGGTGAACTCCTCGTAGATGGCGTCCTCCACGTAGATGCGTTCGATGGAGACGCATAGTTGGCCGGAGTTGGCCAGGCAGCCCAGGACGGCGGAGTCTAAGGTTTTGTGGATATTCGCGTCGCGCGCCACGATCATGGGGTTCTTCCCGCCGAGTTCGGCGGAGTAGCCGATGAGCCTCCGCCCGCAGATCTCCCCGAGGATCTTGCCGGTGGCGGTGGAGCCGGTGAACATGAGGTAATCGCAGCGCTGCGCGATCGCGGTGCCCACCACTCGCCCAGAGCCGGTGACCACCTGGAGGACGTCCTCCGGCAGTCCCGCCTGGTGGAGTAGGCGGGCGCAGATCAGCAGGGAGAAGGGGGTGGCGGAGTCGGGTTTGGCCACCACCGCGTTGCCCGCCATGAGTGCGGCGATGGCGTCGGAGATGCCCAGGGTGAGGGGATAGTTCCACGGGCTGATCTGCCCCACCACTCCCTTGGGGCGGTGATAGGTGTAGGTCTTGGTGAAGAGGGGGAGGGCGCCGTTCTTGCGTCGCGGGGAGAGGAGCTTGGGGGCCGTGGTGGCGTAATGCCGGGCGTTGATGGCGATGTCGAGTACCTCGTCGAGGGCGGAGGCTCGGTTTTTGCCGGTTTCCACCTGGGCGATGTCCAAAAGGAGCTCGCGGTTGCTGAGGACGAGGTCATGGAATCGACGCAGGATCACGCTGCGCTCCTTGACGGGGGTGCGTGCCCAGAGGCGCTGCGCGGCGCGTGCCCGAGTGAAGGCGGCCTCCACGTCCTCCTCGGTGGAGGTGGGAACCCAGCCTAGCTCGGTGCCGGTGAAGGGGTTTTCCACGGTGAGGCGCGGGCGCTCGGGCATGGTGCCCAGGCGGGCGCTGACGGTCAGGGCGCGGAGCCGGTGGGCGAGGTCGTCGGGCAGGGGTTGATCGAAGCGCAATATATGTTTCATGTCGCAAAATCGTACATGGTGTGATGGATCTTTTTTAAGGTGCTCCTCTATGAGGAAAAGCATTTTTATTTCAGGGGGTGCCTCCGGCATCGGGTGCCAGGTAGCCTTGCGCTTCCATCGCGAGGGGTGGATCGTGGGCGTGTACGACCGCGACGAGCGCGCGCTTGCCGCGCTCAACGAGGAATACCCGGGGATCGTCACCGGGCCGTTGGACGTCACGGATGCCCAGCAGTGGGAGGAGGCCCTGGCGGACTTTGCCTCTCACACTGGGGGCAGGCTCGACGTGCTGGACAACAACGCGGGCATCATCGGCGATGGTGACATCGTGGATCAGTCCCCCGAGGTGATCGCCGCGCAGAATAACGTGAACTGCACCGGTGCGGTTCTGGGCGCTCGCGCCGCGCACCGCTATCTCAAGGGCACCAAGGGCTCGCACCTGGTGAACATGGGTTCGGCCTCCGCTATCTACGGCCAGCCGCACATCATCCCGTATTCCGCTTCTAAGTTCTACGTCACGGGGTTGAGCGAGGCCCTGGATTTGGAGTGGCGGCGCGACGGTATTCGCGTGGTGTGTCTGATGCCGCTGTGGGTCAAGACCAAGCTTGCGGACGTGGAGGCGGCCTCCACCAAGCGCCTGGGGGTGCGGATCACCCCGGAGCAGGTGGCCGAGGCGGTGTGGAAGGCGGTGCATCCCCGGAACATTCTGGAGCGGCAGCGGCGCTTCTATTCGGTGTCCACCACCGATCTGGTGTTCCGCTACCTGCGGCGCATCGTCCCGCAGCCGGTGGTGCGCCTGGTGAATATGCTGGTGGCCGGGTAATCCCCCGGCGCACCGGCCTTTCGGGGGTGTCCTTCGGGGGCTACCCGAAGATCGCCTGCAAGATCACCACGCCGATGGCCCCCACGCCGGCGGCGGCGGGCACGGTGATGACCCAGGCCAGGGCGATGGGCCGCATGAGCTTCCAGTTGGCGGCGCGGTTGACCATGCCCACGCCGAGCACCGCGCCGATGAGGATGTGGGTGGAGGAGACGGGCAGCCCCAGCAGGGAGGCGCCCATCACCACGGCGGCGGCGGCGAGTTCCGCGGAGAACCCGGAGGCCGGGTGCATCTTGGTCAGGCCGGTGCCCACGGTGACGATCACGGTGCGGCCGATGAACCAGAGGCCGCACACCAGGGCAATGCCGCAGGCCAGCAGCAGCGGGCCGGGAACCTCGGCCTTGGCGTTGATGTCGCCGTTCTTGAGCACGTCGAGCACGGCGGCGAAGGGGCCCACGGCGTTGGCGATGTCGTTGGAGCCGTGGGAGAAGGCGAAGGCCGCGGCGGTGAACACCTGCAACCAGGAGAAGAGCAGGAAGGTGGAGCGGTCGAGGTCGTGGCGCTTGAGGGTGCGCGCGAAGATGAATACGGCCATCCACACGGAGGCCCCCACCATGCCCATGATGAGGAAGTTGCCCACGTTATCAATGCCCAGGTGGAGGTTCTTGAGGCCCTTGAAGAGCATCATGGCGCTGATGATGATGGCGCCAAAGGCCGCCAGCAGCGGAACCCAGCGCTCCAGGGCGCGGTGAGCCTCCACGTCATCGGCCTTGGCCTCGATGTCATAGAGTTCGCGGTAGTAATCGGATTCCAGGTCGTCGCGGCTGTAATCGCCGCGCTGGGTGGTCACGGCGTCGCGCGCCATGGCGTTGGTGTAGGAGATCTGCTGAATCTCATTGAGCCGCTCGAAGGATTCCTTGTGGCGGTTCTTTAGCTCAAAGCGCTCCTGCTTGATGGCGCGGAGTTTGCGGTCGGCCTCCTCGTTGTACACCAGGATGCCGCGCTTGATGGCGCCGAAGAGCAGGTAGGCCGCCACGCCGCCGAGCACGGGGGAGAGGAACCAGGAGATCACGATCTGCCCGATCTGATCCCACTGCACCATTTCCCAGCCGCCGCTGTGATCGCGGAAGCCCACGCACAGGGCCGCGCCCACGATGCCGCCGATGATGGAGTGCGTGGTGGACACCGGCCAGCCCATGCGGGTGGCCACCAGGAGCCACAGCGCCGCGCCCAATAGGGAGGACATCATGATGTACACGAAGGTCATGGGCTCCATGGAGGTATCGAGATCGACGATCCCGGAGCGCACGGTTTCGGTCACATCACCGCCGGCGAGGATAGCGCCGCCCACCTCAAAGACGGCGGCGATCATGAGGGCCTGCTTCATGGTGAGCGTTCCGGCACCCACGGAGGTGCCGAAGGAGTTGGCCACATCGTTACCGCCGATGTTAAAGGCCATGAAGAAGCCGAAGATGATGGTGAGGATGAGCACCCCATAGTGCATGGATTGGTTTACTTCCCCAATCGCCCACATCACGAAGGTGCCAAAGGTGAGTGCAAGGAGGAGGCCGAAGGAAAGGTGCCACCATTTGTCGCTGGTGGCCTGCTGAGTTCTTTCGTTCAGCGCCCCGGTGGTAGTCGCCGCATCAGACATGGAGAGGGTCCTCAACTAGAAACGAAGGTACGGAGATGGTTGCGGCTCGGGTGCTTGCCGGCGCGGGTACGCCACCAAAAAGTCGAGCCAGGAACATACTTATAACGGCCCAAGGTGAACGCGGAGTGAACAGCGGGGCGGTGGGGTGATTAGAAGAACGTCACCGCGCGGGACGTGAGGGGGACCAGGCGCTCGATGAAGGTGAGGACGTCGCTGGCGGGGGAGGCCTTGGCCGTTTTCTCCGTGCGGTGTTCGGCGGCCTGCTTGACGACGTCCCCCGGCGCGGCGTGGGCGGGGATCGTCGCCGTGCCGAGGGCAAGCATGGCGGCGAGGCCTGCGGTGCCGATGCGGGAAGAGAACCTCATGGCGCGTCCTTTACGGAAGAAAGCAGCGGATTATGAGGCGAAGTCTACGGGGAAGCGCCCAGCGCGGGCAACACTGCTGGGGCTGATGGGGCTGGAGTGGCAAAATGATGTACTAGGATTGGGCGGGTGCACAAGCTACGTTCCTCTCTGATCCGAGGCCTGGCGGCCCTGACCTGTGCCGTGGCCTCCTCCGCCGGGATCCCCGCCGCCCACGCCGCCCCGGCGGGCAACATCGTGACGCTGGGTGATTCCTTCACCGCCAACCCCTCCGCGCTGTATAAGAACTTCGGCGGCGTGGTTCCGGGCCTGGTGCCGGAGGACTATCCCAATCAGGAGGGCTGCCTCCAGGCCCCGGATAACTGGCCACGCCTGGTGGGGCAGCGGGTGGGTGCCCCGGTGGCAGACTGGTCCTGCACGGCCCAGACCTCCCGCACCATGCTGGGCCGCCTCGACCGAGCGATCGTCACCGGGGATCTCCACCCCGGCACCCGGGCGGTGGTCATGGCGATCGGCATGAATAACTTTGGCCCCTTTGGCGTCAAGGACGGCACCAATCCCCTCGACGCCCCCAGTCACCGCCAGGCCTTCCTCGATGACATCCGCGCCGCCACCGAGCGGATTCGCGCCACCGCCCCGCAGGCGAAGATCGTGCTCTCCGGGATGCCCTCGGTGTCCACGGGGCCCTCGTTTTGCGCGGTCAATATCCACCCGGATAACCCCGGCCTGCTGCCCGAGGGGCTGCACATTCCGCTGCTGGGCCAGGTGGAGGATGAGAACTCCGCGCGCCAGGCGCAGGCGGCGGCAGAAAACGGGCTCCGCTTTGTGAACCTGCGCGACGCCACCCGGGATAACGGCACCTGCGCGCCCAAGGACTCTGAGCGCATGGTGGCGGGGATCGTGGACTTCACCAGCCCCCAGTGGAACATCGTGTTTCATCCCACGGTGGTGGGGTCGAGGTTCATGGCGGATCAGATTTCACCCCACGTTTAAGGCCGCCAGCACCTCCTCGTGGAGCAGGCCGTTGGTGGCCACGGCGTCACCCCCGTGCGGGCCCTCCTGCCCGGAGAGCGAGGTGAATCTCCCCCCTGCCTCCGTGACCAGGCAGGACAGCGCCGCCAGATCCCACAGGGACACCTCCGGCTCGGCGGCGATGTCCACGGCCCCCTCGGCCACCAGGCAGTAGGAGAAGAAGTCCCCGTATCCGCGCAGCCGCCAGGTCTTTTCCGTCAGGGAGAGGAAGGAATCGCGCAACCCGCGCTCCGCCCACCCGGCGAGGGAGGAAAAGGAGAGCGAAGCATCGCTAAGCGAACTCACCCGTGAGGCGTGGAGCCGCGTGGGATCGCCACCGCCGAACGTGCGCCACGCGCCGCTTCCCGTGGCGGCGTACCAGCGCCGCGCCAGCGCCGGGGCGGAGACCACGCCGAGGACGGGGCGGCCGTCGATAAGCAGGCTGATGAGCGTGGCCCACACGGGCACGCCGCGCACGTAATTCTTGGTGCCGTCGATGGGGTCGATCACCCACTGCCGCCCGTGGAAGCGGGGAGAGCCGCCGAACTCCTCGCCCAATACCGCGTCCCCGGGGCACTCGGCCGCCAGGAGGGCGCGCAGTTCCCGCTCGCAGGCGAGGTCGGCGTCGCTCACCGGGGTCATGTCCGGTTTGGCGCTCACGGATAAATCGCTGGCCTCGAAGCGCGCCAGGGTGATGGCATCGGCGGCGTCGGCCAGCCTCAAGGCTAGGGCAAGATCACTCATGGGCTTCCTTCAATAGTTCTGCGATGTTCTCCACGGCGGTGGGGTTCCCGGCAATGCACCAGGTCACCCCGCCCGAGGTGACCTCGCGGGTGCGTCCTCCCGCGCCCTCCACCAGGGCCTTGCCGGGCAACCAATCCCAGGCCGGGACGCTGTGCTGCGTCCACGCGCCCAGGGTGCCCTCGGCCACGCCGGCCAGATCCACCGATCCCGCGCCTAACATGCGCAGCGTGGCGGCCCGCCGGGCCACGGCGGCCCAGGCGGCGTGCACCTCGGGCCGGGCCATCCACGTGGGGTGCAGGTAGGTGGCCAGGCTGACCTCGTCGAGGGGAGCAGGGGAGAGGCGGGCAACCGCCTTCTGACCCCGCGTGGTGGGAAGATCCGGGCCGCCGCACCAGGTATAACCCATCGCCGGGCGGTGAACCGCCCCTAAGAGTAGGCGTTCGGGGGCCTGGGGGCTTCCCTCCACCAGGGCGAGCGCCGAGCACCAGTAATCCGAGCCGGAGGCAAAGTTATAGGTGCCGTCTACCGGGTCAATCACCCAGGTGCGGCCGCTGCGGCCGGGTCGCTCGGTGCCCTCCTCCCCGAGCAGGCCGTCCTCGGGGCGCAGCAGGGCGAGCGCGGCGGTGATGAAGCGCTCGGCGGCGCGGTCGGCGTCCGTGACCACGTCCGTGCGGGAGGTCTTGTAATCGGTCTTGACCCCGCCCTCCCGCATCCGCCAGGCCAGGCGGCCCGCGTTGAACACGAGGGCGGTGGCTAGGCGATCGTCGGGGTCCTCGGCGTGCGCCACAGCAAAGGTCTTGGCCAGGGCGGCCACCATTTCTTCGAGGCGCTCCTCCGAGAGCGCGTGTGCTGCGGATGCTGTGGATGCTGCGGGGTCCGTGGGTTCCGTGGGGCCTGTGGGGTCAGTCATGGGGTCTATTGTGCCTCAACGGCCAGGTGAGCAGCGCAGGGCGGGCCGCGCGAGTCCTTGACGCGGCACATGCTGTACATAAGCATGGAGTGCATGGAAATTATTGCTGCCGTTCTGGGCGCGGTGCTCATACTGGGCGCCCCGCCCCTGGTGGGAGTGTTGGTGCTGCGCGCGTACCGCAAGGCGGAGCGCCGGGAACCAAAGAGATGGGATAGCGGCGCCGGGCCGGGCGCTCCGGTGCTCTTCGGGCTGGGCCTGGTGAGCGGGGTGGCCTGGATCGCTCTGTGGTACAGCTGGGGCGGCGGGCCCATGCGCAACCAGTATCCGCACTGGCAGGTGGTGGCCTCCGCGATCTGCGTGGTGGCGGGGGCGGTGGCCCTGGGCTGCTGGGCTCGCTGGCTGCTCAGCGGCCCCCTGGTTGCGGCGATGGGCACGGCGCTGGGGCTATGCGTGGGCTTTGCCTTCTTGTGGGCACCCCAGGACGATACCGGCCTGTGGCTCGCGGGACTGATGTTTGTGGAGGCCGGGGCCAGCGTGGGCCTGCTGGTGGTGAGCGCCGCGGTGACCGTGGGGAGGCGTTGGAGGCAGGCGCGCCGGGTGGGGCGGGCGGCCCCGCGGCCCGGCCGGGACTAGCGGGCTGGGCATGAGGCCGGGCAAGGGGGCGTCGATAAGCGCCACCGTGGTGCCAGCGGGGGATATGCGCCGCGTACCACCCTGCGGGGAGAGCGGGGCGCAGCCGGTAGAATAAGCAACCATGCGACCGGAGATTACGTCAGACCTTCAGGACCTTGATGCCACGCTCACCACCATCGAGCGGGTGATGGACCCCGAGGCCATGGCGACGCGCGTGCGCGAGTTAGAGGCCCAGGCTGCGGACCCCTCGCTGTGGGACGATCCCGAGCACGCCCAGACGGTGACCACGGAACTCTCCAACGTGCAGGCGCAACTGCGCAGACTCAATGACCTCCGCGGACGCCTCGACGATCTGCCGGTGATGTACGAACTAGCCGAGGAGGAAGAAGACGGCCTAGCCCTGGCGGATCAGGAGCGCGCCGAACTGCGCGAGGGCATCGAATCCCTTGAGGTCAAGACGATGCTTTCCGGGGAATACGATGCCCGCGAGGCCGTGATTAATATCCGCTCCGGCGCCGGCGGAGTAGACGCGGCGGATTGGGCGGAAATGCTCATGCGCATGTATATCCGGTGGGCGGAAAAGAACGCACACTCCGTGGACGTGTATGACATCTCCTACGCGGAGGAGGCGGGTATCAAGTCCGCCACCTTCGTGGTGCACGGGGACTATATGTACGGCCAGCTTTCCGTGGAGCAGGGGGCGCACCGCCTGGTGCGGATCAGTCCCTTTGACAATCAGGGCCGCCGCCAGACCTCATTCGCGGAGGTGGAGGTGCTTCCCGTGGTGGAGCAGACCGATCACATTGATATTCCCGAGGCGGACGTGCGCGTGGACGTGTACCGCTCCTCCGGCCCCGGCGGGCAGTCGGTCAACACCACGGATTCCGCGGTGCGCCTCACCCACATTCCCACCGGCATCGTGGTGACCTGCCAGAACGAGAAGTCCCAGATTCAAAACCGCGCCTCGGCCATGCGCGTGCTTCAGGCCAAGCTCCTGGAGCGCAAGAGGCAGGAGGAACGGGCGGAACTCGACGCCTTGGGCGCCGGTGGCAACGCCTCCTGGGGTAACCAGATGCGTTCCTACGTGCTGCACCCGTACCAGATGGTGAAGGATCTGCGCACCGGCTACGAAGTGGGCGACCCGGCCAAGGTGCTCGACGGCGATATTGATGGGCTGCTGGAATCCGGTATCCGGTGGCGCATGGCGCAGCAGGGGGATTAGGGGCCGCTTGGCGACGCCGCTTTTTCGGCGCCGTGGGGCCGGGCGCGGGGGTTCGGCATGGCGGGGTCAGGTGCGGGGGTTAGGCGCGGCGCCAGGCCTCAGTTATTAACTTTTTTCACAGGCGTTTCTTATGTCCTGGGGATTCGCTACACTCATCAAGCGTGATTACGTTCGACTCCGTCACCAAGGTCTACAAGACGTCTACCCGGCCCGCGCTCAATAACATCTCCCTGGAGATCAAGCCGGGGGAGTTCGTATTCCTCATCGGCCCCTCCGGCTCGGGCAAATCCACCTTCCTGGAACTGCTCATCAGGGAAGAAACGCTCACCTCCGGCAATATCCACGTGAACTCTTTCCACGTGAACAAACTGCGCGGCAAACAGGTCAACGAGCTGCGCCGCAGCATCGGGTACGTGTTCCAGGACTTCCGCCTGCTGCCCAAGATGACGGTGTATGACAACGTGGCCTTCGGCCTTGAGGTGATTGGCACCAAGCGCCGGGAGATTGAAAAATCCGTGCCGGAAACCCTGGAACTGGTGGGGCTTGCGGCCAAGGCCAACCGCATGCCCGGCGAACTCTCCGGCGGCGAGCAGCAGCGCGTGGCCATCGCGCGCGCGTTTGTCAACCGCCCGCAGGTTTTGCTTGCCGACGAACCCACCGGCAACCTCGACCCCGATACCTCGGACGGGATCATGAACCTGCTGACGCTGATTAACCGCACCGGCACCACCGTGATCGCCTCCACCCACAACGCCCGCGCCGTCAACGACATGCGCCGCCGCGTGATCGAGCTCAAGCTCGGTGACCTGGTGCGCGACGACGCCCACGGCGTGTACGGCGAGTCCCACTAAGCGCGATAAGAAAGGCTAAGCCACGATGAACACCGGATTCGTGCTGCGCGAGGCCAGCAAGGGCCTCGCCCGCAACATCACCATGACCATCGCGCTGGTGATTACCACCGCGATTTCCCTCGCCCTGCTGGCCACCGGCTTCCTGGTCACCAACATGACTGCGGAAACCAAGAAGATCTACCTCGATCGCGTGGAGGTAATGATCCAACTCGACGAGGACATCTCCAGCGGCGACGAGAACTGCACCTCCGCGGAATGCCAGGAGGTCTACTCGGCCCTCGACGGCGCGGACGGCGTGGAGAGCGTAAAATTCCGCTCCCGCGAGCAATCCTACGAACGCTTCGTGCAGGTGTTCCAGGACACCGACCCCGAGCTGGTCAAGGACACGGACAAGGACGCCCTGCCCGCCGCGCTGCACGTGCGCCTGACCGATCCCCTGGACACCACCCCGCTGGAGGCCGTGGAGGGCATGGATCAGGTAACGGAGATCGTGGACCAGGTGGGCGATCTGCGCGGCGCCACGGACAACCTCGACTCCGTGCGCAACGCCACCTTCCTGCTCGCCGCGGTGCAGGCGGTGGCCGCCATCTTCCTCATCGCCAACATGGTGCAGATCGCCGCCTATAACCGCCGCGATGAGATGGCGATCATGCGCATGGTGGGCGCCTCGCGCTGGTACACCCAGGCCCCCTTCATCCTGGAGGCCGTGGCAGCCACCCTCATCGGCGCAGTGTTCTCCACGATGGGGCTCTTCCTGGGCAAGACCTTTGTGGTGGACAAGGCGCTCTCCGGGCTGTACGAGGCGCAACTCATTGCGCCCATCACCAGCTCCGATATTTGGCTGGTGGTGCCCGGCGTGGTGCTGGTGGGCGTGATCTTTGCCGCCCTGACCGCGCAGATCACGCTGAGGGCGTATGTGCGCAAATAACCCTCCGGGGTAGCATGGCTATCACTATGGCCAAAAAGAAGAAAAAAAAGGTGGTGGGTGGCGCCGGAGTCATTGCCAGCAACCGCAAGGCCCGCCACGATTACACCATCCTCGAAACCCACGAATGCGGCATCGCGCTTGTGGGCACGGAGGTGAAATCCCTGCGCGAGGGCAAGGCCTCCCTGGTGGAGGCCTTCGCCACCATCGACGAGGGCGAGGTCTGGCTGCGCCACCTCCACATTCCCGAATACTCCCGGGGCTCGTGGACCAATCACTCCCCGCGGCGCGTGCGCAAACTCCTCCTGCACCGCCGCGAGATCGACTCCCTCATGGGCAAGGTGCGCGACGGGCGCAAAACCCTCGTCCCGCTCTCCCTCTACTTCAAAAACGGCCGCCTCAAAGTGGAACTCGGCCTGGCGGAGGGCAAGCAGGCCCACGACAAGCGCCAGAGCATCAAGCGCCGCACCGAAGAGCGCGAGATCGTGCGGGATCTGGGGCGCAAAATCAAGGGGATCCATGCGTGAGTATCGCCCCGCTCAAAGTGCATGATCTGCTCCAGGGGCGCGCCTGCGCGAGCGGAAGCGCCGTCCTGGTAGACCGCCTCTGGCCCCGCGGCGTGGCCAAAAGCGATCTACCCCATGACCTCTGGCTGCGCGAGGTAGCCCCCAGCCCCGAACTGCGCCGCTGGTTCGGGCACGACCCCCAACGCTTCGCGGAGTTCTCCCACAGGTACCGGGAGGAACTCGATGTGGGCAATGCGGAGGTAGAGCGGCTTGTGGCGATGGCCCGCACGGAGGACATAAGCCTGCTCTACGCCGCGAGGGATAGGGAACACAATCATGCGGTGGTACTGGCCCAATGGCTCAAAGAGGCGCTTGCTTCCGGGGCCGCCGGGACGGTAGAGTAGGCCGAGCCGCAAAGAAAAGCACATACCCGCTTTGCGTGAGGGGCCGTTTTTGGTTTCGACTCCGTGAATGTCACCAGGGGAAGCGTGCCGGTGCAGGCTAGAGACCACCGTAAGCGTCGTAGCAACCCGATAAGCGCCGAGAACACTCAGCGCGACTACGCCCTCGCTGCCTAATTAGCGAGCGCGTGTCTGTCAGCCCAGGACGTGTCCCCGTCCTGGAATCTGGCATCGACTAAGGGACTTGCTGTCAGGCCGTGTCAACGGGGCCTCACAGGACTCCTACCGTTGGCTGGGCTCATCATCTGGACGAGTTCGCCCGATCCAGAGAGCCGAGTAGAGATTCCGCGCGGACTGCGCACGGAGAAGCCCTGGTGAGGTCGCGGAGGACCCGGGTTCGATTCCCGGCGGCTCCACAAATCCCCCTGAACAGCGTTGCTGCTCAGGGGGATTTTTCTTGGATTTATGGGGTCTGACCTGCGGGTATGGTAAGTGTGTCATGGCGTGCAGTAAGGCACTCTCGCGCCCCATGTAGCCCCACGCGGTAGTCATAGTGGGGGTATGGGGTTCGCTTTTGTTCGGGTAGTTTGTGGCTGGGTATTTTGACAGGAATAACGATTGGGGTGGGGGTTCTTAGCGCCGTGCGCGTTGTTTGAGTCGATGAGGGTGATAAAACCGATAACAACTTTGGCCTCATCGGATCAGCGGCGCGTTTCCCGGCTGGAATAAACCCCATCGCCGCGTGTTGTACCCACCATGACTTCCTTGTTTGAACCCCTGGAATTGGGCCGATACACCCTAGCTAATCGCGTGACTATGGCCGCGTTAACGCGGCAGCGTGCGGGCCGCAGCGGTATTCCCATGGATTTGCATGCGGAGTACTATGCGCAGCGCGCCTCGGCGGGTTTGGTGGTTACGGAGGGGACGTTCCTCGCGGTGACTAATCGGGCTTTTCCCGGCCAGGCGGGCGTGGAAACCCCGGAGCAGCAGGAGGGGTGGTCGCGGGTGGTTCGCGCTGTGCATGATCGGGGTGGGGTTCTGTTCATGCAGCTTATGCACGGTGGTCGCATGTCGCATCGGGATTTGTTGGAGGGGCATCGGCCGGAGGCTCCGAGTGCCCTGGCCTCGGGCACGCAGGTCCATACCTTTGAGGCCAAGGTGAATGCGGAGGAGCCGCGGGAACTGGGCATCGAGGAGATGCCACGCGTGGTGGAGCAGTTCCGGGCGGCTGCGCGTCGGGCTATCGACGCCGGTGTGGACGGCGTGGAGATTCACGGCGCTAATGGTTATTTGTTGCACGAGTTCTTGGCCCCGTCCTCGAATCGCCGCATCGATGATTTTGGTGGCTGCCCGGAGAATCGGCGCAGGTTGCCGGAGATGGTGATCCGGGCGGTGGCGGAGGAGATCGGCGCGGATCGCGTAGGGGTGAGGCTTTCCCCGGAGCATAATATTCAGGGGGTGGTGGAAACGGATCGTGAGGAGACCCACCGAACCTATATGGGATTGGTGGAATCGGTGGGTGACCTGGGGTTGGCGTATGTGTCGTTGCTCCATAAGGACGCCACCGCGAGCGATCTCATTGCGGATCTTTCGCGGGCGATCCGCGCGAATGGGAAAACGCGCGTCATTCTTAATACCGGCTTTGCCACGGTCACGGATAAGGCGGAGGCGGTGGGATTGCTGGAAAGTGGGCGCGGTGACGCGGTGGCGGTGGGCCGGGAGTTCATTGCGAATCCTGACCTGGTGCGCCGATGGCGGGAGGGGATCGCGTTGAATATCCCGGATCCCGCCACGTTTTATGCGCCGGGCGCGCGTGGCTATACCGATTATCCCTTTGCGGGTGGGTGAGGGACGGGCGGGTTTTGCTGGGTGCCCGGCACGTGCTTGATGCCCCAGTTTTGTAGGGCCTCCAGGATCGGGGCGAGGTCGTGGCCCTTGGGGGTGAGGGCGTAGGCGGCGCGGGTTCGGCTGCCCTGTTCTTTGTACTCCTCCTTGGTGAGGATTCCGGCCTCCGTGAGTTTGCGGAGGCGCGTGGAAAGGAGGTTTCGGGGGCAGCCGAGGCTGTGTTCTATCTCGTTGAACTTGGTGTGGCCAAGGTAGAGATCGCGGAGGATGAGGAGCGTCCATTTTTCCCCGAGCAGTTCCAGGCTTGCGGCTATGGGGCAGGTGCCGTTGGTGTGGTTCTCTGCGCTTGCCATGTGGTAGCATCCCATCTAGGTTTATTTTTATTACTCAGATATTCTAGTGAGGAGCCTACGCGATGAAAAATTATGTTCTGCGATCCTATGATCGCGGCGGCCAATGGGGGTGGGAGGATCGAGCGGTGCCTGATCCTGGGCCCGGCGAGGTACTGGTGAAAGTCCGTGCTGCGGGGCTCAATCCCTTGGACCGTATGATTGCGGAGGGGCAGCTCAAACAGCTTTTTTCTTATCGTTTGCCGCAGGTGATGGGGCAGGAGTTTGCGGGCACCGTGGAAAAGATAGGTGCCGGAGTGGAGAAATTCCGGGTTGGGGATAGCGTGTTTGCACGCTCCGATATTCATGCGCTGGGGGCTTTCGCGGAATATGCGGTGGTCTCCGTGAAGGACATGGCTCCCATGCCGAAAAAGCTTACCTTTGCCGAGGCGGCGTCGTTACCGCTAGTCTTGCTCACTGCTATCCAGGCCTTAACGGAAAAGGTGCGGATCAAGCCCGGCGATAAGGTGTTTATTCAAGGCGGTGTGGGCGGTGCCGGGTCTGTCGCGGTGCAGGTGGCAAAGTATCTGGGGGCGACGGTGGCTACCACGGTAAGTGGCAAAAACGTGGAGTTGGCTAAGCGGTTGGGGGCCGATGTGGTGGTGGATTATAAAACTCAACGCTACGAGGATTATGTGCAAGATTATGACGTGGTGCTCGATACCCTGGGTAAAGGGGAAACGGTGCGGGCGATGAGTGTGCTGCGCCCTGGCGGTACCGTTGTGTCCCTCGTGGGTGATCCCGATCCTGATTTTGCGCGGCAGGCGGGTAAGCCCTTTCTTGTGCCGGTGATGTGGGTGCTGGGCGCGAGGGTTCGTCGGGAGGCAAGAAAACGGGGAGTGAACTATAAGTTTCTCTTTATGCGTGCCAACGGCGAGTAATTGGCGGATTACACTCCGGCTATAGAGGCAGGGGACATACGGCCGGTTATTGGTCATGTATTTCCGTTTTCGGAATTGGAAGAGGCCTTGGAGTTATCGGCCTCGGGGAGGGGCGCCCCGGCAAGATCGTCGTAGAAATGCGGTAATGGGGGTGGTCTCGGGGGTGTGCGCCCGGGCGGTACGGGGTAGGCCATATGCTAGAGTCCCTGATTAGGGTTGTCTAACAATACTTTTTTTAAGGGAAGCATATGGTCAAGAAGCGTTTTGCCCTCCCCGCGCTCGTCGTGGCGGCCAGCCTCGCGCTAGCCGGATGTTCCTCCTCGGGGGAGTCGGAGCAGGAGACGAGCCAGGCAGGCGAGGTCACCACCGTATCGGTGGAGGACAACTACGGGGTCAAGGAGGTGTCCGTTCCGGCAAGCAAAGTGGCGGCCACGGATAACCGTAGCTTTGAGCTTTTGGATAAGTGGGGCGTGGATTTGGTTGCCGCCCCCAAACAGCTGATTCCCTTCACCGTCACGGACTACCGGGAGGATGATTCCATCGTGGATCTGGGCTCGCACCGGGAGCCCAACCTGGAAGCCTTGGCCGCGGCCCAGCCCGACCTGGTTATCAACGGCCAGCGCTTCAGCCAGTACTACGAGGACATCGTGAGCCTGAATCCCCAGGCCACGGTGGTGGAACTGGAGCCGCGCGAGGATAAGCCGCTGGCGGATGAACTCAAGCGCCACACCCTCGCGCTGGGGGAGCTTTTTGACAAGAAGTCGGAGGCGCAGGAAACGGTGGAGGCTTTCGACGCCGCCCTGGCTCGCGCTAAGAAGGCTTACGACGGCGCGGCCACGGTCATGGCGGTCAACGTGACGGGCGGCGAGATCAACTACATCGCCCCGAGCACGGGCCGCACCTTTGGCCCCGTCTTTGACATGCTGGGCCTCAAGCCGGCCCTTGAGGTGGAGAATGCTTCCCAGGATCACCGCGGCGATGACATCGGCGTGGAGGCCATCGCGGAGGCGAACCCGGACTGGTTCTTCGTGCTCGACCGCGACGGCGCGGTGAGCGCACGCACGGAACCCGGCTTTGTCAAGGCTCAGCAGATTGTGCAGGATAACGCGGTGCTCTCCCAGCTCGCGGCGATCAAAGACAAGCACGTCTATTATGCCCCGCAGGATACCTACACCAATGAGTCTATTCTCACCTACACCGAGATTCTCAATGGCATTGCGGATGCCTTTGAATCCGGTGCGGGAAATGATGAGGCGGTCTAGTTTTTCCTCGTGAAGCGAGGAGCCTGCCCGGGGAGGGCAGGCTCCTCTTATTCGTGTAAGGGCATGTATGCGTACTTTTGCGTTTCCCCTCGCCGTGGGCGCGGTATTAATCCTGCTGATCCTTTCCCTCTTGACCGGGGAGTACAGCATTTTTGACCACAGCGACGGCCGCGAGATGTTCGCGCTCACCCGGATTCCCCGGACGGCAGCCCTGGTTTTGGCCGGAGCCGCGATGGCGATGTCCGGGTTGGTCATGCAACTTCTCACCCAAAACCGCTTTGTGGAGCCTACTACCACGGGTACTACGGAGTGGGCCGGCCTGGGCTTGCTTTTTGTCATGTACTTTTTCCCTTCCACCAGTATTTTGGGCCATATGGCGGGGGCAATCGCCTGCGCCTTCATCGGGACGATGGTCTTTTTCCTCTTCCTGCGCCGGGTATCTCTGCGCTCCTCCCTGATTGTTCCCATCGTGGGGATCATGCTGGGTGCGGTGATAAGTTCTCTCTCCACGTTCTTCGCACTCAAAACGGATATGCTGCAAAGCCTGGGGGTATGGTTTGCGGGGAGTTTCACCTCGGTGATCCAGGGGCAATGGGAGGTGCTGTTGCTGGTGCTCGTGGTGGTAGCCGCAGTGTTTTTCTTCGCGGATCGCCTCACGGTGGTGGGGCTGGGGCAGGACATCGCCACCAACGTGGGGGTGAACTATAACCGCATGATCCTCGTGGGAACCTCCCTGATCGCGGTGGCCACCGGCGTGGTCACCGTGGTGGTGGGCAATCTTCCCTTCCTGGGCTTGATCGTTCCCAACATCGTCTCCATGTTCCGGGGGATGACCTCCGCTCTAATCTTCCCTGGGTGTGCCTGCTCGGCGTCGGCGTGGTCACGGCCTGTGACCTGCTGGCCCGCACGATTATCGCGCCCTTTGAGATTCCGGTATCCGTGGTCCTTGGCGTGCTCGGCTCCGTGATTTTCACCCTGCTGATCGTGAGGAGGGCCCGATGAGTTCCTTTTCTTCCCCACGGGCGCGATACAAGTATTGGTTGATTCTGGGAACATTGGTGCTGCTTGGTGGGCTTTCCGCCTTTGGGCTGCTGGCCTATCAGAATCCCATGCCGGTGGGCTCTGAGGTCTTTTGGCGCATTGCACACAGGCGCCTGGACGCGGTGGTGGCGATGGCGATTGTGGCTCTGTGTCAGGCGATGGCTACCGTGGCCTTTCACACGGTGACCAATAACCGCATCATCACCCCCTCCATCATGGGGTTTGAGTCCCTGTATGTGGCCATTAATACCGCAACCGCGTATTTCTTCGGTGTCACGGGTTTGTTGGAGTCCCGTAACCTCACCATGCTCATTCTCCAGATCTCCCTTATGGTGGGCCTATCCCTCATTCTCTATAGTTGGTTGCTTTCCGGGAAAAATAACCTTCACGCCATGCTTCTCATTGGCATCGTGATCGGCGGGGGATTGGGTTCCCTGTCCACGTTCATGCAGCGCCTGCTTACTCCCAGCGAGTTCGATGTGCTCACCGCCAGGCTCTTTGGCTCGGTGAATAATGCGGACTCCAGTTATTACCCCGTGGTGCTTCCCCTCTGCCTGGGCGCGGCCGCGATCCTGTACCTTCTATCGCGCCACCTGAACGTGATTTCCTTGGGCAGAGAGGTCGCCACCAACCTGGGGTTGCGGTACCGGGGGGCGTCGATAAGCATTTTGATCCTGGTGTCCGTGTTGATGGCGGTATCCACCGCTTTGGTGGGGCCCATGACGTTCCTGGGCTTCCTGGTGGCCACGCTGGCTTATCAATTCTCCGATACCTACGATCACCGATACATATTCCCCATGGCCTTTGTTACGGCCTTCACGGTTGTGGCTGGGGCATACTTTTTGATGAATCATGTTTTCTATGCCCAAGCTGTGGTATCCATCATTATTGAGTTGATTGGTGGATGCGTATTCCTTGCCGTGCTCTTGAGAAAGGGGCGCCTGTGATTGAACTAAAAAACGTGTCCAAGAATTATGGTGATGAGGTATCCATCGGCCCAGTAGATCTCACGATTCCCGCCGGTGGCATTACCGCCCTGGTGGGGCCCAACGGCGCGGGAAAATCCACCCTACTCACCCTCATTGGCCGACTCCTGGACATGGATGAGGGACAGATCGAGGTGGCGGGCTATGACGTCACGAGCACAAAATCCGCCGACCTGGCAAAGATCGTGTCCATCTTGCGTCAGGAGAATCACTTCATCACCAAGCTCACCGTCCGGCAATTGGTGGGTTTTGGGCGCTTCCCGTACAGCAGGCGGAGGCTTAGCGCGCGGGACGATGAGATCATCTCCCGCTACATCGAGTTCCTCAACCTTCAGGAATTAGAGGGGCGCTATTTGGATCAGCTCTCGGGAGGGCAGCGGCAGCGGGCTTACGTGGCGATGGTTCTGTGCCAGGAAACCGAGTACGTGCTTCTCGACGAACCCCTCAACAACCTCGACATCGCTCATTCCGTGGAGATGATGAAGCACCTCCGGCGCGCCGCCGAGGAGTTTGGCCGCACCTTCATCATCGTTTTGCATGACATCAACTACGCGGCCCGCTACGCCGATTACGTGTGCGCGGTCAAGGGTGGTTCCGTGGTGGAATTCGGACCCACGGAGGAGGTGATGGTGGGGGAGACGCTGACCGAGATTTTCGATTCCCCGATCACCGTGATCGACGGTCCCGATGGTTTGCTTGCCTGCTATCACTAAAAATATCCTTGTTGACCTGGTTGTTTGTGTGTTGGGTGGGGGGTGTGTAGGTTATGGGGGGTCGCCGCAACGGCCCTGGGGGATCACTAGTGTTGGTGGTTCTTCGTTTGGTTGGGTGTTGTGGTGGGTGTTGTGTGA
>NZ_LKST01000001.1 GCF_001412105.1 Corynebacterium oculi | reverse complement strand
TGGTGGTTGATGGTGGTGGGGAAACGCCCGGTCCCTTTTCGAACCCGGTGAGCTAAGCCCATTTCATGCTGATGGTACTGCATTCGTTGGGGTGTGGGAGAGTAGGTTGCCGCCAACACTAAAAATTCATAGTGGTATGTGTGTAGGGGTGTGGGTTGTGGTGACCCACACCCCCACACACATATTCAAGTACAGTCAGGTACGTGGAAAGGCAGCATATGAATCGGGAACGTCGGCATTCTCAGCGCGCTGGAAGCCGTAACCGGACTAATCCTCAGCGCCAGGGTTTCCGCGAGGAGCGGGCTAAAAACCGTGAGGATGAGCCGACGTTGCCGGAGGATATTAACATTCGGGATCTCGATCCGATGGTGCTGCAAGACCTTAAGGTGCTCTCCAAGCAGAATGCGGAGAGCGTCGCTAAGCATATGATTATGGCCGCCACCCTCATGGACGAGGACCCCGAACTTGCCCTGCGCCATGCCCGCGCTGCGAAGAACCGTGCGGGGCGCGTGGCGGTGGCCCGGGAGACCAACGGCATCGCCGCGTACCGTGCGGGGGAGTGGAAGGAAGCTCTCTCGGAGTTGCGGGCGGCGCGCCGCATGAGCGGCGGGCCGGGTTTACTGGCGCTGATGGCGGACTGCGAGCGCGGGTTGGGCCGCCCGCTCAAGGCCCTAGAGATAGGTCGCTCCGAGGAGGCCGCGCAGTTGGATAAGGAGTCCGCGATAGAGCTGGGTATCGTCCTGGCGGGTGCCCGGCAGGATTTGGGTCAACACGATGCCGCGGTGCTGACCCTGGAACGCCTGAATCCCTCTCTCACAGCGACGGGCCTGGTGGCCCTGCGATTGGCCTATGCCTACGGCGATGCGCTGGAGGCGGCGGGCCGCAAGGAGGAGGCCCGCCCCTGGTTCGAGCGCGTGATGGCCCTGGACGAGGACGGCTTTTTTGATGCCCAGGAGCGGTTATGACCCTGGCCCAGGAACATGATGCCCTTCTCTTTGACCTCGATGGCACCGTGTGGCACGGGGACACCGCGATCCTGGAGGCGGTCGAGGCCCTGCGAGGGTTAGATCCGATCTACCTCACCAATAATGCCTCCAAGGCGCCCGCGGAGGTGCAAGAGAAACTAAAGCGAATGGGTTTGCCGACGGGAACCGTGCTGACCTCGGCGCAGGCAGCCGTGAGCCTGGCGCAGGAGGTAGCCCCGGGCGCCCGCGTATTGATCCTGGGGGCACAATCTTTCCGTGACTTGGCGCGGGAGGCAGGCCTGCGGGTCGTCGATAGTGCGGAAGAGGCACAGGTGGTGTTGCACGGGCACAGCCCGGATACCGGCTGGGCGCAACTCTCGGAGGCTGCCCTCGCCATTCAGCGCGGTGCCCGCTACATTGCCTCCAATCGCGATACCTCCTTGCCCTCGGAGCGGGGATTCTTGGTGGGCAATGGCTCGATGGTGGCGGCGGTGGAGTCGGCCACGGGGGTGCGCGCCGTGGCGGCGGGAAAGCCGGGGACGCGTATGTTTGAGCAGGCGACTCAAAATAAGGCGAATCCCTTGGTGATCGGAGATCGCCTGGATACGGACATCGCCGGGGGCAACGCGGCGGGCATGGCTACGCTGCACGTGCTCACCGGGGTATCGGGCAGGGAGGAACTCCTGGCCGCCCCGCCGGAGCACCGCCCCACGTATGTGGCGGAGAGCATGAGCGCCCTGCACGGGGAGGCCGGCGCGGTGCGTCCCGGCCCGCAGGAGAACGCCTCGGCCCGCCGCGAGGGGGACGCCGTGGTGGTGGAGGGGGACACGAGCCACCACAGGCTGCTGGCGGCGTTGCCGGTGGCCTGGGAGGGGCCGTTCTCGGAGATTCGGGGACTATGACCCCGGAGGAGCTGCGCGAGAAACTGCACGGGGCATTGGGGCAACCTGCCGATCGCCTGGAGGACGAGGCCGATATTTTGGAGCGTACCCATGAGATTTTGCAGGGTGCTCTGAAGGGAAAGGAAGGCTAATGCGCAGAAGGCTGGACGCGGAACTCGTTCGGCGCAAGATCGCCCGGTCGCGGGAACAGGCGGTGGAGATGATTCGCTCCGGTCGCGTGGTGGTGGGGGGCTTCCCGGCTCAGAAGCCGGCCACGGTGGTAGAGGAGGGGGCCTCCATTCGGGTGGAGGGCGCCGAGGAAGATACCTGGGCCTCCCGGGGCGCCCATAAACTCATTGGCGCTCTCGATGCCTTCGGCGTGGATCCCACGGGGCAACGGGTTCTTGATGCCGGTGCCTCCACGGGAGGCTTCACAGACGTGGTGCTGCGCCGAGGCGCGCGCGAGGTGGTGGCGGTGGACGTGGGCTATGGCCAATTGATCTGGCGGCTGCAAAACGACCCGCGGGTGCGGGTGCACGATCGCACCAACGTGCGCTTCCTTACCCCGGAGCAGATCGGCGGCCCCTGTGACATGATGGTGGGAGATCTTTCCTTCATTTCCCTGCGCCTGGTGCTGCCAGCCTTGGCGCAATGCGTCACTGGAGACCTCTTCCCCATGGTCAAGCCCCAGTTTGAGGTGGGCAAGGAGCGCTTGGGTAGCGGCGGGGTGGTGCGCAGCGCGGCCCTGCGGGCGGAGGTCACCGAGCAGGTGGCCCACGAGGCTCAGGAGTTGGGGTTGGGGCTGCGGCAGGTGGTAGCCTCGCCGCTGCCGGGCCCCCAGGGCAACGTGGAGTTCTTCCTGTGGTTGACCAAGGGTGCCCCTCCGGCAAGGAACGTGAGCGAGTTGGTGGCGCAAGCCGTGGCAGAAGGGCCGCAATGATGCGTGAGGTAGTGTTGGTTCCCCCGATGGGGGATAACGCGGAGGCCGCGCAGCGGGCCGCGGAGTTGCTTTCCCGTGGTGGCGTCACGGTGCGCTCCCCGCGCGCGGGAGTGAGCGCGGACGTGGAGCTGGTGCTCGTTCTCGGCGGGGACGGCACCTTTCTGCGCGCCGCAGACCTCGCCCACGAGGCGGACGTGCCGGTCTTGGGAATTAACCTGGGCCACGTGGGTTTCTTGGCCGAGTGGGAGGCGGAATCCCTAGAGGAGGCCGTGGGGAAGGTGATCGACCGCGATTATCGCGTGGAGGATCGCATGACCATCGACGCCACCGTGCTCTCCGAATCCCTGGCCCCCATCGCCCACGGCTGGGCCCTCAACGAGGTGAGCATCGAAAACGTGCATCGCCACGGGGTGCTCGATGCCAGCCTGGAGGTGGACGGCCGCCCGGTGAGTTCCTTTGGCTGCGATGGCATCTTGATCTCCACCCCCACGGGCTCCACGGCCTATGCCTTTTCCGCCGGGGGGCCGGTGCTGTGGCCGGAGCTGGACGCGATCCTCGTGGTGCCCAATAACGCCCACGCGCTTTTTACCAAGCCCCTGGTGATGAGCCCGCATTCCACCGCGGCGGTGGAGTCCCTTTCCTCCGCGCGGGTGGTGATGGACGGTTTCCGGGAGGTGACCATGCCCGCCGGGGCGCGGGTGGAGGTGGCGCGCGGGGCGCGGCCCGTGCGGTGGGTGCGCCTCGACGATTCCCCCTTTGCGGATCGCCTGGTGTCCAAACTGGATCTTCCGGTGCAGGGCTGGCGTGGTAGGAAGGATAACCATGCTGGCTGAACTCACCATCGAAAATCTCGGCGTGATTCCCCGCGCCACCACGGAACTCAGCCCCGGCCTGACGGTGCTCACCGGAGAGACCGGCGCGGGTAAAACAATGGTAGTCACCGGCCTGCGCCTGCTCACGGGCGGCCGCGCGGACGCCTCAAGGATCCGCAATGGTGCAAAGAAGGCCGTGGTGGAGGGGCGCTTTCTGGCGGGGGAGGAAGCCGCCGCCATCGTGGAAGAGGTCGGTGGGGAAGCGGACGAGAACGGTGAGTTCATCGCCTCGCGCACCGTGGCGGGTAGCCGTTCCCGCGCGCACCTGGGCGGGCGTTCCGTTCCTGCCTCTACGCTCGCGGCCTTCACTCAGGGTTTGTTGACCATCCACGGACAAAACGATCAACTGCGCCTGCGCGCCCCGGAGCAGCAGCGGGAGGCCTTAGACAGGTATGCGCACATTGATCTTGGTGATTATCGCCGCGCCTACCAGGAGTGGAAGGAACTAGAGCGCGATCTGCGCAGGCGCACGCAGTCGCGTCGAGAGTTAGCGCAGGAATCGGATCGCCTGCTTTTTGCCCTCAAGGAGATCGACGCGGTGGATCCCCAATCTGGGGAGGACACCGAGCTCTTAGCCCTCGTGCGCCGCTTGCAGGACGTCGATGGCCTGCGCGAGCAGGCCACCCTCGCGCTGGCTGCTATCGACGGCGCGGAGGCCTTCGGAGAGTCCGACGAATCCGACCCCGCCTCGACGCTTCTGGGCCGCGCGGCCAGCGCGCTGACCGGCGATCCCGTGTTGGAGGAACTGGGCCAGCGCTTGTCTGGGATTACCACGGCATTGGGGGAGATTACCGCAGAACTAGGCGCCTTTCTCTCCGAGCTTCCCACCGATCCCGAGGCCCTTGAGACCGCGTTGCAGCGCCAGTACCAGCTCAAAACCCTCACCCGAAAGTATGCCCCGGACATTGAGGGCGTGATTGCCTGGCGGGATAAGGCCAGGGAGAAACTCTTGCGCATGGATACCTCCACGGAGGCGCTGGAGGAATTAAAAAAGCGCACCCGCAAGGCATACGAGGCGGTGCTCCAGGAGGGAGAAAAGGTCAGCGAGGTGCGCCGCCGAGCGGCGCGGGAGTTGGGGGAAAGCGTCTCGGCGGAATTACACGGGCTGGCCATGCCCAAGGCGCAACTCATCGTGAATATCCGCACGGGGGAGCCCGGCCCGCAGGGTTTAGACGAGGTATCGCTTCTCCTCGCGGCCAATCCGGAGGCTCCGCGGCGTCCTCTTGATGCGGCGGCCTCCGGGGGCGAGTTATCCCGCGTGATGTTGGCTCTGGAGGTGGTGCTGGCGGGCGTATCCCCGGGCACCACCCTGGTTTTCGATGAGGTCGATGCGGGCGTGGGCGGGCGCGCGGCGATGGAAATTGGGCGTCGATTAGCCCGCCTTGCCCGGCACAACCAGGTGATCGCGGTGACCCATTTGCCGCAGGTGGCGGCCTATGCCGACACCCACTTGCACGTGGCCAAGGACGATACGGTGACCTCCGGGGTAGAAACCCTCACGGGGCAGCGGCGAGTGGAAGAACTCGCGCGCATGCTCGCCGGGTTGGTGGACGCCACGGGGCTGGCGCACGCGGCGGAACTGTTGGAACGCGCACAGGAATTTTCCCGCGCGCCTTCACCACTTGAGAATGATAACGCGCAATGATGTGACGCATGAGTCTGTTCTCCCGCAAAGACGATCTCCCCGGTCAGCACGGGGTAGTGCGCGATTGCACCTCGCAGGGCAAGGGCCTCAAGCGCTTCTCCCCCGGGGACATCGCGGTGATCGACGCCTCGGATATTTCCCGCCGCCTTGCGCAGGACCTCATCGACCTGAAGCCCTCCGTGGTCATCAACAAGTCCGCCTTTAGCACGGGGGCCGTGCCCAACTTCGGTCCCACCATGCTGCTGGATGCCTCGATCGCGCTGATCGATTCCGCGGGCCCCCTGGGCGGCCTGCGCGATGGCAAGAAACTGCGCGTCTCCGAGGAGGGCGGGATCTACCACGGGGACAAGCACCTGGGTGACGGTCATCCGGTGACCCGTCAGGAGGCGGAAAAGTCCTTTAACGAGGCCCAGCAGTCCCTGGTGGAGCGCATGGAGGCCTACTTTGGCAACACCGTGGAGTTCCTCAACACGGAGGCCCCGCTCCTCGTCGATGGGTTGGGTATTCCCGATACCGGTGAGGAGATCCGGGGGCGCAAAACCCTGGTGGTCAGCCCCGGGGCCCGCCACCGCGAACAGGTGGAGGCGTTGCGCTACTTCATCCGGGAGTACGAGCCCTACATCGTGGGCGTGGAGGGTGCGGCCGATACCCTGGTGGAGATGGGGTATCGTCCCCACCTCATCGTGGGCAATCCCGTGAACGTGGGGGCGGAAACGCTCCGCAGCGGCGCGCGGGTGGTGTTGCCCGCCGACGCCGACGGGCATGCCTCGGGCCTGGAACGGATTCAAGACCTCGGAATCGGCGCCATGACCTTCCCCGCGGCCACCGATTCCGCGACGGATCTGGCGCTGCTCCTGGTGGAGTACCACGGGGCGGAACTGATCGTGAACGCCGGGGCGCCGTTAAGCCTCGATGGAATGTTCGCCGGGAAGCATAACCCTGCGGCCCTGGTCACCCGCGCGAAGATGGGGCCCAAGCTGGTGGACGCTGAGGCCGTGGCCAGCCTGTACATCGTGCCCGCCAGCGGGGGAATAGCGTGGCTGTGGGCCATTCTCGGCGTGCTGGTGGCCTGCGCGACCATCGTGCTCATCGCCGGCTTGGGCGGCACGGGGAGTTTTAGCGATAACCTCATCGACACCTGGAATAACCTGGCGCTGACGGTCCAGGGCTGGTTTAAGGAGTAACGCATGGCGAAGGCAGGATTGGTGATTGCGGGGCTGGGCTTTGGCGTGGCCGTGGGCTCCGCCCTGGGGGCCTACGTGCTGGCCCCGGTGGATCACACGGACGATCTGGCGGTAGCGGCGGCGGAGTCCGAGGCTCAGCGCAGCGCCCAGGAGGCGGATGATTCCGATCGTGTGGTGGAATCCCTCGCTCCCGAGGCTCTGGCGGGTTCCCTCGATCAGCGCCCCGTGCTCATCTTTGCCACCTCGGACGCGGCGGAGAGGGCCTCCACCGTGCGTCACTGGTTGAACCAGGCTGGGGCTATCGACGCCGGGCAGATCACCCTGGAGGAGCGCTTCACGGATCAGGAGGGGGCCGATAGCCTCAAGACCATCGTGACCAACACTCTTCCCGCCGGCGCCCAGCTTTCGGAGAACAGTCTCGATCCGGGCACCCACGCGGGGGAGGCACTGGGTTCGGCGCTCATGCTCAACCCGGAGACGGGCGAGCCGCAGGCCACCGTGGACGAGCGCGCCGATCTTCTCACGGCCCTGCGCGACGCCGGTTTCCTTTCCTACGCCAGCGGCACTATCCTGCCCGCGCAGGGGATCGTGGTGCTCAGTGGTGAGGAGGAGGGCTTTGCGGAGCACAGCCTGGAGA
This sequence comes from Corynebacterium oculi, assembly GCF_001412105.1. Taxonomy (GTDB): domain Bacteria; phylum Actinomycetota; class Actinomycetes; order Mycobacteriales; family Mycobacteriaceae; genus Corynebacterium; species Corynebacterium oculi. Next base: position 819,169 of record NZ_LKST01000001.1, on the reverse strand, counting down.
GTTTCGCCGCGGCGCTGAACACGCGCGGTAACGCGGTGGCGCGGGCCACTGCCCCGGATAGGGTGTCTGAGCAGGTCAGCGTGGTATTGCGGCTGCGCGATATGTTAAACTGAAACTCCGTGAAAACGGCCACCAAATATATTTTTGTCACCGGGGGCGTCGTCTCCTCTCTGGGGAAGGGGCTGACGGCTGCCAGCCTGGGACAACTCCTCACCGCTCGCGGGCTCTCCGTGACCATGCAGAAGCTCGATCCATACCTCAATGTTGATCCGGGCACCATGAATCCCTTCGAGCACGGGGAGGTCTTTGTCACCGAGGATGGCGCGGAAACTGACCTCGATCTGGGGCACTACGAGCGCTTCCTGGACCGCGCCCTGACCGCCAAGGCGAACGTCACCACCGGCAAGGTCTACTCCTCGGTGATCGCCAAGGAGCGTCGGGGGGAGTATCTGGGGAAGACCGTGCAGGTGATCCCGCACATCACCGATGAGATCAAGTCCAGGATTCTGGCGATGGGCGAGGACGCGGACGTAGTCATCTCAGAGATCGGTGGCACCGTGGGAGACATCGAATCCCAGCCCTTCCTGGAGGCCGTGCGGCAGGTGCGGCACGAGGTGGGCCGGGAGAACATCTTTTTTATTCATGTTTCCCTGGTTCCCTACCTGGCCCCCTCCGGGGAACTCAAGACCAAGCCCACGCAGCATTCCGTGGCGGAACTGCGCTCCATCGGCATCGTCCCGGACGCCCTGGTTCTGCGCTGCGACAGGGAGGTACCGGCCTCCCTGAAGCGCAAGATCGCGCTGATGTGCGACGTCGAGGAGGAAGGGGTGATCTCGTGCGCGGACTCCGCCTCCATCTACAACATTCCCGAGGTGCTCTACCGCGAGCACCTCGATACCTTCCTGATTCGACGCCTGGGCCTGCCGTTCCGCGACGTCGATTGGAGCGCCTGGGCCGACCTGCTCGATCGCGTGCATAATCCGCGCGGCGAGGTCACCGTGGGGATCGTCGGAAAGTACATCGACCTGCCGGACGCCTACCTCTCCGTGGTGGAGGCCGTGCGCGCGGCTGCCTTTGCGCACCACCTGCGCGCCAAGATCGTCTGGATTTCCGCCGATGAGGATACCTCCGCCCTGGAGCAGTGCGATGGGGTGGTGATCCCCGGCGGCTTTGGGGTGCGCGGGATCGAGGGGAAGATCGCCGCGGTGCGCTACGCCAGGGAGAATAACCTGCCTCTGCTGGGTATCTGCCTGGGCCTACAATGCGTGGTGATCGAGGCGGCGCGCAGCGTGGGCATTGACGCCTCCTCCACCGAGTTCGATCCCGATACGCCGTTCCCGGTGATCGCCACGATGGCGGAGCAGGAGGAAGTGGTGGCCGGGAAGGCGGACCTCGGCGGCACCATGCGCCTGGGGGCGTATCCGGCGCGGCTCAAGGAGGGGTCCGTGGTGGCAGGTTTGTACGGAACCACGGACGTCTCGGAGCGACACCGGCACCGCTTTGAGGTCAATAACGCCTACCGCGAGCAGATTGAAAAATCCGGGCTGGTGTTCTCCGGCACCTCGCCGGATGGGCAGCTCGTGGAGTTCGTGGAATACCCCGATCACCCCTTCCTGGTGGCCACCCAGGCGCACCCGGAATACAAGTCCCGCCCCACAAAGGCGCACCCGTTGTTTGAAGGACTCATCGCCGCATGTATGAAGTGACCGAATCTTCCCTGCTTATCGACGCCCCGATCATCGCCGTGCGGCGCGACGCCGTGACCATGCCCGGCGGATGCAGCGCGAACCGGGAGATCGTGGAGCACTTTGGTGCCGTGGCCGTGGTGGCTCACGACGGCGAGCGCATAGCGCTCGTGCAGCAGTATCGTCACCCCCTGGGAAGGCGCCTATGGGAGCTTCCCGCCGGGCTGCTCGACGTCCCGGGGGAGAAGGCCGTGGAGGCCGCCCACCGCGAACTGATGGAGGAGGTCGGGTTAAGCGCGGCCCGGTGGTCCATGCTCCTCGACGTGGCCACCAGTCCCGGCGTGAGCGACGAAGTCACCCGCGTGTACCTGGCCACCGGTCTGAGCCCCACCGACCGGCCCGAACCGGAGGACGAGGAGGCCGAGATGCAGGTGACTTGGGTGAGCCTGGCCGAGGCGAAGGAAAAGGTGCTGAACGGGGAGATTATCAATTCCGTGGCCGTGGCTGGCATCTTTGCCGCAGCGGAGGGGAACGCGCGCCCGGTGGACACGCCTTTTGACCTGCGGCCGAAGGCCCTGGCGAGGAGGCGCGGTGGATCTGGCGCAGACCTGGCTTAACCACCTGGCGGTGGAACGCGGCCTCAGCCAGAACACGCTGAGCAACTATCGGCGTGACGTGCAGCGTTACCTGGACTGGCTGGATAAGCCCCTGGCCGAGGTGACCAAGACGGACGTGGAAGCCTACGTGGCGGATATTCAGCGCGGTGGACTTTCCACCGCCTCCGCCGGTCGGGCCCTGGTGGTGGCGCGCGGGCTGCACCGCTTTGGGGTGGAGGAAGGGGTACTGGACGAGGACGTGGCGAGGGAGGTTTCCCCTCCTGCCACGGGGCAACACCTGCCAGACACTTGGACGATCGAGGAGGTGGGCAGGCTCCTCGACTCCATTCCCAGCGATACCCCGGTGGACCTGCGGGATCGCGCTTTACTGGAATTGCTGTACGCCACTGGGGCGCGCATTTCCGAGGTGGTGGCCTTAGACGTGGACGGCGTGGACGAGATGCTGGTGCTCACAGGCAAGGGATCCAAGCAGCGCATGGTGCCGGTGGGGGAGGTGGCCCTGCGTGCCGTGGAGGCGTACCTGGTGCGGGGGCGGCCTGCTTTCTCGCCGCGCTGCCACGCCCTGCTGCTCAATAAGCGTGGTGGGAGATTATCGCGTCAGAGCAGTTGGGCGGTGCTCAAAGGGCGTGCGGAAGCCGCGGGGATTGCCAAACACATTTCCCCGCACACCCTGCGGCATAGTTTTGCCACGCATCTCCTTGAGGGGGGGGCAGACGTGCGTGTGGTGCAGGAACTACTGGGTCATTCCTCCGTGACCACCACGCAGATCTACACGCATGTCACCGCTGATAGCCTGAGGTCTGCCTGGCAGCAAGCGCACCCTCGCGCCTAGCCCTCCGCCACTGGGCTATGCTGCGCGCCCAACGTGCTCCCGGGGCGGAAAGCGGGCCGGTGGGGGCGCTGACCTGCCAGCGCCCGTTGGGGAGTATCCACACGATGATCCCCGTGGCCTCATCTAGCAGGTAGCGCACGATGCCATCGGTTTTCATGTTGTGGTGATGCTGGCAGAGAGAAGCGAGGTTTCCCGCAGCCGTGGGGCCGCCATCCTCCCAATTCACGCGGTGATCGAGCTGGCAGACGCGCGCCTGGCAGCCGGGGAACCGGCAGTGGCCGTCGCGGCCCTGAAGATAACGCTTGAGGCTAGCGGTGGCGTTATGCGCGCGGGTGGACTCGCACCTGGCCTGGGTGGGGCGGGCCTGGTTCCTCCAGAAGGCCTCGCGGTGTTGGGGAAGCCAATCGCTCGTGCCGCTTGACCACACGGGGGCGTTTTCTATGTCCGTGGCCTGATAAAGGTTCACCGTGACCGTGGTGGTGATGCTTCCCTGGAGGAGGCGTACGAAGGCCTTGATGGGCGAGCATCCCTGGGAGGAGGTGACGTTGTGAATGGCCTTTTCCACCCACAGACCGAGGTCCTTGGGCAGGCAGGCGGTGATTCTGGAAGAATCATGGAGCCCGTGCTCGATGAATAAGTTTCCTGGGGCGGTGGCGTTGGGGAAACCGAGTAGTTCGTCAAGAATACGGCGCAGGTGCTTCCTGATCTCCGTGGTGGTGGGCATGGCCTGCGCCGGGGCGGTGGGGGTTAGCAGGGAGGTGAGGGCGGCGTCGATAAGCGGATAGTGCTCCGGGGAGGCCACGAGGAGTTCGTTGCCGATGGCCGTGATCCGTTCTCGATCGAGGTGGAAGAGGCGGTGCTGGAGAGCGTGGAGGCGGGGAAGCCTGCGCAGGGTATAGATGCCCACGAAGAGGGAATCCCTCAGCGTGGAGGGAGCCTTGCCCGTGGAACGACTGATGGTGCTGAGTGCCACGCGGGTATCTTGATCCTCCGGCGGAAGTAGTTCCTCCCAGAGGAGATATTCCTCCTTGCGGATGCGTGCGTAGGCGCGGGCCACTGGGTCGGAGTGGTCGCAGGTAGAGAAATAGTATTCCATGGTGATCCCCCTCATCGTTGTCTCCACATTACCCGAGGTATATTCTTAGGTCGAGCGTTCGATTTTACGGAGAATATGACTGACTGGGTCGATAAATGGGGAACGTGTTTTCTGTACTGTAGTCAAGCCCGTGGGCTTGTTTCTGTGTTGCTCGGGTAAAGCCTGTACTCTTTAGGGCAGGAATGACACGCGTGTAGTTTCCGGGCAAGGAAGTGAGTATGACTGTGGGTGATATGGAGTCCGTTGGGCTGACTGGTCGGCCATTGCGTGACTTGCCCGAGCCTGCCCCCGTAGAAAGCCACGGCCCGGCAACCATCGTGGCGATGTGCAACCAAAAGGGCGGAGTGGGCAAAACCACCTCCACCATTAATCTTGGGGCCTGCCTGGCGGAGCTGGGGCGGAAGGTTCTCTTGGTGGATCTTGACCCGCAGGGCGCGCTGTCGGCGGGGCTGGGCGTGGCGCATGAGGAGTTAGACGTCACGGTCTACAACCTGCTGGTGGATAACCGCTCTAGCATCCACAGCGCCCTGCATCGCACCAGCGTGCCGGGATTGGACCTGGTGCCGGCCAATATTGATCTCTCCGCCGCGGAGATCCAGCTTGTCAATGAGGTGGGGAGGGAGCAGACCCTAGCCCGCGTGTTGCGCCCGGTGATGAAGGAATATGACTTCATCATCCTGGATTGCCAGCCCTCCCTGGGGCTGCTGACGGTCAATGCCCTGGCCTGTGCGCACGGGGTGATTATCCCGATGGAATGCGAATACTTTTCCCTGCGTGGCCTGGCCCTACTGACCGACACGGTGGAGAAGGTGCGCGATCGCCTGAACTTTGACCTAGACATCATGGGCATCCTGGTCACCATGTTTGATCGGCGCACGAGCCACGCCCGCGAGGTCATGTCGCGGGTGGTCGAGGTGTTTGGGGACAAGGTCTTTGATTCCGTGATTACCCGCACGGTGCGCTTCCCGGAAACCTCCGTGGCGGGCGAACCCATTATTTCCTGGGCGCCGCGATCGCAGGGAGCGGAGCAGTACCGGGACTTGGCCAAGGAGGTCATTGAGCGGGCGTGAGCGAGTTCCGCGTGGCCCTCGATAACTTCGAGGGGCCCTTTGATCTTTTGCTCCAGCTCATCCACTCCAAGCGGCTCAACGTCACAGAGGTGGCCCTCGCTGAGGTCACCGATGAGTTCATCGCCTATACCAGGGCCCTGGGAGAGCAGGCGGATCTGGAGGAGACCACCGAGTTCCTCGTGGTGGCGTCCACGCTGCTTGATCTCAAAGCGGCGCGCCTGGTGCCCAGGGGAGAAGTGGACGATGAGGCAGACATGGAACTGCTGTCCGCCAGGGATCTGCTTTTTGCCCGCCTGTTGCAGTACTGCGCCTATAAAAAGGTGGCTGATCTGCTCGCGCAATGGCAGCGCGCCGCACAGCGGCGCTACCCGCGCGCCGTGGCGATGGAGGAGCGCTTCGCCCGGTTGCTACCCCCGGTGACCCTGCCGAGCCGCGAGAGGTTCGCCGAGATCGCCGCCGGGGCGCTGCGGCCCAAGCCTCCCGAGGAGGTGGGAACGGATCACCTGCACCACGTGGCGGTGTCCGTGCCGGAGCAAGCGGGACGACTCATGGAGATGCTGCGGATAGCGGGGATACAACGGTGGTTGACCTTTGCCGCTTTGACCGGGGACTGCGCGGTATCCATGCAGGTGGTAGGCCGATTTCTGGCCCTTTTGGAGCTGTACAAGGCCAAGGCAGTGGAGGTGGATCAACCCGAGCCTCTGGGGGAACTGAGCGCGTCCTGGACGGGCCTGGAGGTAGACCCCGAGGTGGTGGCCGCGGCCAATTGGGATTAGCCGTATCGTGGTGCGCATGGCAGCGATTATTGATGTGGAGCAGTGCGCGGGCCTACGCGGCAAGGCGGTGCTGCTCTACGCCACGCGGAAACCGGAAAAAGCGATTCCGGGTTCCCTGGTGATGGACGCGCAGGATCAGGTAGACGATCCCCGGGAGTACTTTGTGCGCATGGGCATCAGCGATGAAACCCCGGTGGTGATCTATGGGGAGTTGGCCGCCTACGTGTGGTGGTTGGCCAAGGTGGCGGGCCTGAACAATGTGGCCGTGCTCGATGGGGGAATGGCGGCGTGGGAGGCCTCGGGGCGGGCGACCGGAGAACCCGGGCAGCCCAAGAACCGAGGCATGATCGCCGCGGAGGTGGCCTGGGAACGGATCGCGGATAAGCCAGAGGCCGACGGTTACGTGACCACGGTGGAGGTAGACGCGGAACTGGAACGTGCCTTGGTTGATGCCGAGGGGTATTTCTCGGAGGACCTCCGCGAGAAACTGGAGCGGCGGGCGGGGAGCGCTCGGGCGCTGATCTTGTGCGGGCAGGGGGCCTGCGTGGGTGCCCTGGCCGCCACGGTGGCGGGATACGGGGACGTGCGGGTGCTGCTGTGAACGAGGTGCGTTCGCGGATCGAGTCTATTTTGCTGGTGGTGGACTCCCCGGTCACCCCCGCCGCGCTGGCCCGGGCGGTGGAGGCAGAGGAGGGCGTGGTGGTAGACACCCTGCGCGCCATCGCCGCGGAGTTTGATGAACGAGCATCGGGCTTTGACCTCCGGGAAAGCGAGGAAGGGTGGCGGCTTTATACCCGGCAGTCCAACGCCCCGGCCGTGGAGGCATTCGTGCTTGACGGCACGCAGACGCGGCTGTCCCGGGCGGCGCTGGAGACGCTCGCGGTGGTGGCGTATCGCCAGCCGGTGACGCGGGCGCAGGTCTCCGCCGTGCGCGGCGTGAACGTCGATGGCGTCATGCGCACCCTGCAATTGCGGGGGCTCATCAAGGAAGCGGAGGCGCCCTATACCTATGCCACCACGGAGTTGTTCTTGGAACTCATGGGCATGGACTCCCTGGATCGCCTGCCCGACCTCGCCCCGCTCTTACCGGAACTCGATCATATTGATGAGGAGTATTCGGGGTAGGATGACGGGCGCACAGTAAGCATATGAGGAAGGACGCATCTGTGAAGGACGAGCCCATCGAGCTCTCTTTTGCCCGCCCCGCGCGGCACCAAAACGTGAGCCTCAACGAGCGCCGCGAGAATCCCTCGGCGGGCGGAGTTCGCCTTCAGAAGGTCCTCGCCCAGGCCGGGGTGGCCTCGCGGCGACACTCGGAGATCCTTATTGACGCCGGGCGCGTGGAGGTCAACGGCAAGGTCGTGGATCGCCAGGGGATGCGCGTGGATCCCAACGTGGACATCATCCGCGTCGATGGTGTGCGCGTCAACGTCAACGAGGACACCGTGTACTTCGTGCTTAATAAGCCGCGCGGCATGCAGTCCACCATGCACGATGACATGGGCCGCCCCTGCATCGGAGACATCGTGGGCGAGCGCGTGGCCGCAGGCAAGCGTCTCTTCCACGTGGGCCGCCTGGACGCGGATACCGAGGGCCTCATCATGCTCACCAACGACGGCGAGTTGGCCAACCGGCTCATGCACCCCAAGTACGAGATCGCTAAGACGTACATGGCCACCGTGCTGGGCGAGGCCGACCGAACCCTCATGGCTACCCTGCGCAAGGGCATGGAGCTTGACGACGGCCCCGCCAAGGTGGACTACGCCCAGGTGGTAGACACGCACAACGGACAGTCCATCATCCGGGTGGAGCTGCACGAGGGACGCAAACACATCGTGCGTCGCCTGCTCAAGGCAGCGGGGTACCCCGTGCAACGCCTGGTGCGCACCAAGATCCACACGGTGCAGTTGGGCGAGCAAAAGCCCGGCTCCATGCGCGCGCTCAATAGCTCGGAATTGACCAGTCTGTATAAGGCGGTGGGAATGTGAATGCCTTGATCGTGGCCGTGGACGGCCCGGCCGGAACCGGAAAATCCAGTACGTGCCGCGCGCTCGCGGAGCGCCTAGACGCCCGGTACGTGGATACCGGGGCGATGTACCGCGTGGCCACCCTGGCCGTGCTAGAGGCCGGGATAGACCCGCGGGACACCGCAGAGGTCATCAAGGCCACCGCCGAATTGCCCACGGAGTTCGACGAGGAGGCCATTCGTGGGCCGGAGGTAACCAAGCACGTCTCGGCGATCTCCGCGATTCCCGAGGTGCGCAGAAACCTCGTGGCCTTGCAGCGCAAGATCGCCGCAGAGGCGGGTCGCGCGATCGTCGAGGGCCGGGACATCGGCACCGTGGTGTTTCCCGAAGCCCCGGTGAAGATCTACCTCACGGCGCAGGCGGAGGTGCGCGCGCGGCGTCGTTACGAGCAAGACCTCGCCGCGGGCCGCGAAGCCGATTTTGAGGCGGTGCTGGCGGACGTGCAGCGCCGCGACGAGGCGGACTCCACGCGGGCGGATTCCCCGTTGCGCCCCGCCGAGGACGCGATCGTGGTGGATACCTCCGAGATGACCCTGGACGAGGTCATCGACAACCTCACCGGCCTGATCCTGGACAGCGAGATGGCCCTGGAATACGAGGAGGATCACGAGAAGGAAGCCCTGTGCACGGTGGCCATCGTGGGGCGGCCGAACGTGGGCAAATCCTCCCTGGTCAACCGCTTCCTTGGGCGCCGAGAGGCCGTGGTGGAGGACACCCCCGGCGTGACGCGCGACCGCGTGAGTTACCTTGCCGACTGGGCCGGGCAGCGCTTTTGGGTGCAAGACACCGGCGGTTGGGACCCCAACGTCAAGGGGATTCACGCCGCCATCGCCCGCCAGGCCGAGGCCGCGATGGACACGGCGGACGTGATCGTGCTCGTGGTGGACTCCAAGGTGGGGATCACCGCCACCGATGAGATCATGGCGCGGCGGCTCCAGCGCTCCGAGGTGCCCGTGATCCTGGTGGCCAACAAGTTCGATTCGGATGCCCAGTACGCCGACGTAGCCGAGCTGTATTCCCTCGGCCTGGGTGACCCCTACCCGGTCTCCGCGCAGCATGGGCGCGGCGGCGCGGACGTGCTGGATAAGATCATCGCCTCCTTCCCGGAGGAGCCCAGGGCGGCGTCGATCGTCTCCGGGCCGCGCCGGGTGGCGCTGGTGGGGCGGCCGAACGTGGGCAAATCCTCCCTGCTCAACAAGTTCACCGGCGAGGAACGCTCGGTGGTGGATAACGTGGCCGGTACCACCGTGGATCCGGTGGATTCCCTGGTGCAGCTGGATCAGAACCTGTGGAAGTTCGTGGACACCGCTGGCCTGCGCAAGAAGGTCAAAAACGCCCAGGGCCATGAGTACTACGCCTCCCTGCGCACCCGGGGCGTGATCGACGCCGCGGAGGTGTGCGTCATGCTCATCGACGCCTCCGAACCCATCTCCGAGCAGGACCAGCGGGTGCTGGGCATGGTGCTCGACGCGGGCAAGGCCCTGGTGATCGGCATGAATAAGTGGGACCTCATGGACGAGGATCGCCGCTGGGAACTCGACCGGGAGCTGGATCTGCAACTCGCGCACCTGCCCTGGGTGAGCCGGATCAACATCTCGGCCAAGACCGGGCGCGCCTTGCAGAAGCTAGAACCCGCCATGCTGGAGGCCCTGGAGAGCTGGGATCAGCGCATCTCTACCGGCCGGTTGAACAATTGGCTGCGCGAGACCATCGCCAAGAACCCGCCGCCGATGAAGAATAACCGCCTGCCCAAGGTGCTCTTTGCCACCCAGGCGAGCACCCGCCCACCCACCATCGTCCTCTTTACCACCGGCTTCCTCGACGCCGGTTACCGCCGCTACCTGGAGCGAAAGTTGCGGGAGGAGTTCGGCTTTCACGGCAGCCCGGTGCGCATCGCGGTGCGCGTGCGGGAGAGGACGAAGGCGTCGCAGCGATAAGGAAGAGAGACGGTATCCGAAGGGCTGTACCCCGAGTGCTCGTAGAGGTACCACTCTAGGTTGGCCTCCACCCGTTGCCGGATGTGCCCCGGGGAGCGCAGCCAGTAGGAGCGGGTGCGGGCCAGGGCGATGATCTCCGGGGGAGTGAGGAGATCCGTCCAGGCGGTGCGCAGCTCCTCCGCAACCCGCCAGGGAGCGGCGAGGTCGGGGTAAAAGCCCGGGCGCAGCACGTCCCCCGCGTGCATGATCCGGCTCAGCCGGAGCACCCAGGGATCGGATACGTCCAGGGTATTCCAGGCCAGGAGCACGCGGCCGCCGGGGCGAAGAATCCGATCGAGTTCCGAGCAGGCCTGGGCGGTGTCCACCCAGTGCCAGGTCTGGGCGCAGGCGGCGGCGTCCACGGAGTGCGTGGCTAGGCCGGTGTGCTCCGCCGTGGCGCGCCAGGCCGGGGCGTAGCGGGCGGCCAGGTGAATCATCTCCGCGCTGGGGTCGAGGGCCAGCACCTCGTGACGCCGGGCCAGCGCCTCGGTGAGCTTTCCCGTCCCCGCGCCGATGTCCACCACGGTGCCCACGCCGTCAAGCAGCGCCACGATCTCTTCCGGGTATCCGGGGCGGGCGTCGTGATAGGCCCGCGCACCCGTGTCAAAGGCGCGCGCGGCCACCCGGCGCTGCTGGGGGGTACGGAAGCGAGGCCGCTCCGCCTTGGAGGGATGCACGGATTAGGATGGTACCTCGTGCCCTTTCTGCTCCGCACCATCCTTTCGCGCGATTCCCTGCTCGCCGGGGTCTTGGTCTCCGTGGCTTTTGTGTGCAACGGCCTGACCCCCGTGGTGGTGGGGCACGCTATTGATCGCGCTATCGCGGAGCGGGGGAGTATTTTCCCTTGGCTGGGGGCGCTCGCCGCGCTCTTTACCCTCAACGCCTTGTGCGGGGCCGCCGGGCGGTGGCTGGGGATCCGCGCAGTGCAGCGCAAGGATCACGAACTACGCATGGAGGTGACCCGGCGGATCGCGCAGGTGCCGATGCCTCCCGGCGCGTTGCTCTCCGTGGCCAGCGTGGATACCCGCCGCGTGGCCGACGCCGTCATGCTCACCATCTTCCCGATGGCGGAGGTGACCTCGGTGATCTATGCCGCCGTGGTGCTGGTGAACGTTTCGGTACCGCTGGGGCTGGCGGTGCTCTGCGGGGGACCGCTGATCGTGTGGGTATCCCTGCGGCAGGCCCGTCCCCTGCGCCGCGCCGCCTTTCGACGCCAAGAAGGCCTGGCCCGGGCGTCCGCCCTCGCCGCCAACATCGTGCACGGCCTGCGCACGCTCAAGGGGATCGGGGCGGTAGGGGCGGTGGGGCAGCGCTATCGCGCGGCCTCCGACGAGGCGTATCGGCGCACCGTGGCCGCTAACGCCGCCCACGCCCGATTGAACGCCGCCACCGATGCCGTGGGTTCCCTCTACGTGGTGGCCCTGGCCGTCGCCGCCGCGGTGCTGGCGCAGCAGGGAAGGATCAGCGTGGGGGAACTCATCACCGTGGTGGGAATCACGCAGTTCATCATCCACCCGATGACCATGCTGGGGAAGAACATCGCCTCCCGATGGGCGGCGGCCCAGGCCAGCGCGCAGCGAATCGAGCAGGTCTTAGACGCGCCAGATTACCCCAGGAACACCGAGGTCCCCGAGGTCACCGGCCTGGAGGTGCGTTCCGGGGAATGCCCGTATTCCTCCGGGGCGGGGGTGATGGTGGCCCCACACCGCGCCGATCTCTTCTCCGGCACCGTCTACGAGAACGTACACCCCGATGAGGAGAAGGCCCGCCATGCTTTGTGGGTGGCGGCGGCCTCAGACATACCGAATAAGGAGGTGGGCGAGGGTGGCACCGCGCTGTCCGGCGGGCAGCGCCAGCGGGTAGCCCTGGCGCGGGCGATCGCCACCGAGGCGGACGTGCTGGTGCTCAACGACCCCACCACGGCCGTCGATTCCGTGACCGAGTACACCATCGCGCAGCGCGTGGCCGGGGAGCGAGAGGGGCGGCACACCCTGGTCTACAGCAGCGCCCCGGCCTGGCGGGAGGTGGCCGAGTGTTCCCGATAGCCACCTGGGCGCAGATACGCAAGGAACTTAGGCTGCGGCCGCGAGCCGTGGTGGCCCTCGTCCTCCTGCTCGGCGGCTCCGCGATGAGCGTGACCATCCCTCACCTCATGGGAACGATGTTGGATGCCGTGATGAACGGCGATTCCCTCCTGGGGCTATCGGGGCTCCTGGTGGGCGCGGCGTTATGCTCCGCCGCCCTGAGCGCGGCCGGCTTCTATCTCATTTCCACCAGCGCGGAACGCGGCATCGCCGGGCTGCGCGCCACGCTGGTGAGCACCGCCCTCGCCCTGCCCGTGTATCGCGTCGAGGAGGCCGGATCGGGGGACCTCGTGAGCCGTTCCACGGACGACGTCTCCGAACTCTCCTCCGCCGTCACGCAGACCATTCCCATTCTTTCGAGTTCCGTGTTCACCATCGCGGCCACGGCGGTGGCCCTGTTGAGCGTCGATGCGCAGTTCGCCCTCGTGCTCCTCGTCGCCCCCCTGTACTACCTCGGGGCCCGCCGCTACCTGAGCGTGGCCCCGGCCAAGTACGCGCGGGAAAAGTCGATGCGCAGCGAGCGCGCCCGCCGGGTGCTAGAGGCCGTCCACGGTGCCGAGACCGTGCGCGCCTACGGCATGGAAAGAAAAATCCACGAGGGGATCCGCGAATCCTCCCTTAAGGTGCGAGACACGGGCATCGCCGCGCGCACCACGATGGTGGTGCTCCAAAGCTGGATCACCGTGTGCGAGTTTTTGACCATCGCGCTGGGCCTGCTCATCGGGTACGCGCTCGACCTCAGCGTGGGGGCCGTGACCGGCGCGCTGCTCATGCTCATCAGGCTGCGCGGCCCCATCATGATGCTCATGCGCGTCCTCGACACCGTGCAATCGGCCTACGCCTCCTTAGCGCGGATCGTGGGCGTCCCCCGGATCGAACCCCAACCGGATTCGGGAGTGGGCGCGGCACGGGGTGTAGCGGAACTGCGCGGGGTTTCCTTCTCCTACGGCGAGCACCGGGCAGTGCGTGATATTGACCTACGCATCGAACCCGGCCGCAGCGTGGCCCTCGTGGGTGCCTCCGGCGCGGGAAAGAGCACCGTGGCCGCCCTGCTTGCCGGGCTGCGCGTGCCCACCCAGGGAGCGGCCCTGATCGATTCCGTGGAGGTCTCCACGCTGTCCGACGCCGAGCGCGCCGGGAGGGTGGCGCTGGTCTCCCAGGAGATCAACTCCTTTGGTACTCCCCGCGAGGACCTCAGCCTGGCCTGCCCCGGAGCCACCGAGAAGGAGATGCACGAGGCGCTGCGCCGCGTGGGGGCGGACTGGGCGGAGGACCTCGATACCGAGGAGCCGCTGGAGCCGGTGCAGAACCAGCAGTTAGCGCTGGCGAGAATCCTGCTGATTGACCCGGCCCTGGTGATCCTGGACGAGGCCACCGCGGAGGCAGGCTCCGCGCACGCGGGGCTGCTGGAAAGCGCGGCGGCGGAGGTGTTACGTGGGCGATCTTCCTTGGTGGTGGCCCACCGTCTTGACCACGTGGCCCTAGCAGATAGAGTTTTGGTCATGGATAACGGCGAGGTGATAGAGGCGGGCAGCCACGAGGAACTGCTCGCTCGCGGTGGGCGGTACGCGCAACTGTGGCAGGCCTGGGCAAGGGGCCGCCGCGGATGAAGCGCCTCCGCGCCGTAATCGCGCTCGTTGCCGTCGGTGTGATCGCCGGACTTTCCCTGGTGGGATTGGTCTCTGCGGGAGACGACCCCGAGGAGGAGGGCTACGCCCCCTTCCCGGAGGTGGCTGCCGGGGAAAGCGCCGTGATAAGCATGTCTTCTGCGGGTATGAATCGCTCACTCATCGTGGACATGCCCACCCAGCCCGCGCCGGAAAAGGGCCATGCAGTGCTCTTTATGTTCCACGGGTGGCAGGAGAACGCGGTTCTCATGCAGGAGTACACGCAGATGGAGGACGCCCAGGCTATTGTGGTGTACCCGGACGGCCTCACCCGCGCCTGGGGCGGCGGCCCCTACGCGCAGACCAATGAGAACAAGGGGGATGAGGCCCTGGTGCGCGATATTATGGGCCGCCTTGAGGCCACCTATCCCATCGACCGCGAGCGGGTCTTTGCCGCGGGCATGTCTAACGGCGGGGGCTTTGCCACGCTGCTCGGCTGCCGCGTGGATGACGTGATTAAGGGCGTGGCCTCCGTGTCCTCCGCCAATTACGACGGCATCCGTGACGGCTGCTCCGAGTCCCCCTTGCCGATCCTGGCGATCCACGGGACCGCGGATCAGGTGATGCAGTATGACGGCGGTACCCGGCACGGAACCAGGTACTACTCCATTAGGGAGGCACGCGAGGCGGACGTGGATCGCAATAAGTGCCGCGAGCCGCTGAGCAAGTACGTGACCGATACCATCGAGCGCACCGTGTGGCAGGGCTGCGATGCCCGCACGGAGTTCTATCGGATCGACGGCGGCGTGCACATCTGGGACGGCAGTCCCGATGACCTCAATTCCACCGTGCCCAAGAACTTTGCCACCGATACGGTTCTGGAGTTCTTCGGGATCGAGCGGGCATAGCAAAAGGCGCGGTTTCCCGCGCCTTTTGTGGTCGGACTGACAGGATTTGAACCTGCGACCCCTACACCCCCAGTGTAGTGCGCTGCCAAACTGCGCCACAGTCCGTTGTGCAGTATCTGCAACGAGGAAGAGGTTACAGCAGTGTGCTTATTTTATTAAATCGCCAGCGCAGCGGCCGGAAATGGACTCAAACCAGGCATGGATTAGGTCGGCGGCCCGGTGCGCGGCCCCGGGGGCGGTCAGCATGTGATCGGAATCTTCCAGGCTGAGGAGGGATTTAGGGTAGGCAGCGTGGCGGAAAATATCCTCGGCCTCCGCGATGGGCACCACCTCATCCGTGGGCGAGTGGAGCGTGAGCAACGGTGCCGTGGGCGGGGCGTAGGAAGAATGGGCGGCGAGGTCCGCTAAGAAGCCGTCGGGAAGGTCGATGGTGTGCCCGGTGATGGTGGCGCTGCCGCCGTGGACGTAGGGCAGGATGCTGCGGTGCGGGTTGTGCGGGCTGCCGACGGTGACGCAGGGGACGTCGATACCGGCCCTGAGCACGGCGGCCCCGCCGAGCGAATGCCCGATGAGCAGGCTCGGGGCGCGATAATGCTCGGAAAGCCAGGAGTGCGCGCGGCGCAGGTGCTCAATGTGCTCGCCGAGCAGGAGGGTGGGGAAGTCAAAGCGCAGGGTGGCGATGCCGTGGTGGGCGAGGCGCTTGCTGATGCGGGCGGTGGCGAGGTTGTGACGCGAGCCGGCGAAGCAGTGCGCGATGAGGGCGTAGGAGCGCGGGTGTTCGGGGGCGTCGATAGTGCCCTTGGTGAACGGGAGGGCGACGTGATGGGGGCGCATTGCCCTAGGATAGAGGGCTTGTAACCCCACACGCTACGGAAGGCAACACCTTATGGGCGCATTTGACTGGTTCTGGAAGGCCATGGGCTCGGGAACGAGCAGGAACCAGAAGCGCAG
Source organism: Corynebacterium oculi (assembly GCF_001412105.1). GTDB lineage: Bacteria > Actinomycetota > Actinomycetes > Mycobacteriales > Mycobacteriaceae > Corynebacterium > Corynebacterium oculi. The sequence continues at coordinate 803,540 of NZ_LKST01000001.1, read as the reverse complement.
CATTGCGATCACGGAGGACGCGGCACGGCGCGCGGAGGACCTGGCGCAGCTTAGCCGCGAGGAACTCAATGAGCGAGCGCGCACCGCGCTGGCGGGCGGGGAGCTCAAGGACCCCGCGGAGTTCCTGGCGGTGCTGGGGGAGGCCTCGCGGCGCACGCTGGGCATGAGCCCGTTCAAGGTGCAGTCCCAGGCGGTGCTGCGGCTGCTGGAGGGCGATGTGGTGCACATGGCCACCGGCGAGGGGAAAACCCTGGTGGGAGCGATGGCCGCCACGGGCTTTGGCCTCATGGGCAAGCGCGTGCACGTCATCACGGTCAATGATTACCTCGCGGCGCGCGATGCCCAGTGGATGAGCCCCCTGGTGGAGTTCTTCGGGGTGAGCGTGGGGGCGATCACGGAGGCGCTGCCCCCGGAGCGGCGTCGGGAAGCCTATGCCTGTGACGTGGTGTACGGGCCGGTCAATGAGATCGGCTTCGACGTGCTGCGCGATCATCAGATCACGCGGCGCTCGGAGGCGGTGCAGGCCCCGGCGGACGTGGCGCTGGTGGACGAGGCGGATTCCGTGCTGGTGGACGAGGCCCTGGTGCCTCTGGTCCTTGCGGGCAGCCAACCGGGCGCCGCGCCCACCGGGCAGATCACGGACGTGGTGCGTGGCCTGCACGAAAAGGAGGATTACACCACCGATGATGATCGGCGCAACGTATTCCTCACCGAGGAGGGCGCGCACAAGGTGGAGCGTGCCCTGGGGATTGAGAGCCTGTACGACGACGATCACGTGGGGAGCACCCTGGTGCAGGTGAACCTAGCCCTGCACGCCAAGGCGCTGCTGCACCGAGACGTGCATTACATCGTGCGTGAGGGCAAGGTGCAGCTTATCGACGCCTCCCGTGGCCGCGTGGCGGACCTTCAGCGCTGGCCCGACGGCTTGCAGGCTGCCGTGGAGGCCAAGGAGGGCCTATCGGTGACGGAGGGGGGCAAGATCCTCGACACGATGACGCTTCAGGCGCTCATGGGGCGCTACCCCCTGGTATGCGGCATGACGGGCACGGCGGTGGAGGCCACCGATCAGTTGCGGCAGTTCTATGACCTGAGGGTTTCCGTGATCGAGAGAGAAAAGCCCCTGCGCCGCTTCGACGAGGCGGATCGGATCTACGCCACGATGGAGGAGAAGAACACCGCCATCGTGGAGGAGATCGCGCTGCTGCACGCCACCGGGCAGCCGGTGTTGGTGGGCACGCAGGACGTGGCGGAATCAGAGGCGCTGGCCGAGGCGTTGCGCCGCCGGGGGATCAAGGCCGCCGTGCTCAACGCCAAGAACGACGCGGAGGAGGCCGGCATCATCGCCCAGGCCGGGCAGCCTGGGCGCGTGACCGTGTCCACCCAGATGGCGGGGCGCGGCACGGATATTCGGCTGGGGGAGGGGGTGACGGAGGGGCTGGCGGTGATCGGCACCTCGCGGCACCGCTCCGCGCGCCTGGATAACCAGCTGCGCGGCCGCGCGGGCCGCCAGGGCGATCCCGGCCTCTCACTCTTTTTTGTCTCCCTGGAGGATGACGTGGTGGCTACCGGGGGAGCGGGCGAGGAAGTAACGGCGAAGCCGGATGCCCAGGGGCGCATCGAGCAAAAGAAGGTGCAGGATTTTGTGGAACACTGCCAGCGGGTGACCGAGGGGCAGTTGCTGGAGATTCACGCGCAGACCTGGAAGTACAATAAGCTCCTGGCGGATCAGCGAGAGATCATCGACGCCCGCCGCGCCCGCCTGTTGGATACCGACCAGGCCTGGGCGGAACTCTCCGAGCGGGCTCCGCAGCGCGCCGCCGAGGTGGCGGGCCTGGAATCTAGGGAGCAGGCCGCGCGTCAGATCATGCTGTATCACCTGGATGCCGCCTGGGCCGATCACCTGGCCCTGATGGATGACGTCCGCGAATCCATCCACCTGCGTGCCATCGCCCGGGAGACGCCGCTGGACGAGTATCACCGCATAGCCGTGCGCGAGTTCAAGGAATTGGCGCAACGGGCGGTGGATGCGGCGGTGGAGACGTTCAGCGAGGTGACTATCGACGAAGCCGGGGCGCACCTGGAGGACTACGGGCTGGCGCGCCCCTCGGCCACGTGGACGTACATGGTCTCGGATAACCCGCTCGCCGGGGGGAACTCCGTTGTGCGGGGCATAGGGAGTATCTTCCGGTAACATCGTCGAGAGATGGACACATCGCTATGATGTGTAGTTAGCGTTTACCCCTAACACGTGGAGGAAGAAGAGAATGAGCGAGAACACCGGAACCGGCCAGCAGCAGGTGGAAACCACCTCGGTTTTCCGCGCTGAACTGCTCAAGGAGATGGAATCGAGCGCTCCGGCCGCCGTGAGCGCGGAGAATCTGCCGGAGGGTTCCGCTCTCCTCGTGGTCAAGCGTGGCCCCAATGCCGGTGCCCGGTTCCTGCTCGATCAGGCGACCACCACTGCGGGCCGCCACCCGGAGTCGGACATCTTTCTCGATGATGTCACCGTCTCCCGCCGTCACGCGGAGTTCCGCCTCACCGACGATGGAGAGTACGAGGTGGTGGACGTGGGATCCCTCAACGGCACCTACGTAAACCGCGAGCCGCGCAACGCGGAGACCCTGTCCACCGGCGATGAAATCCAGATCGGCAAGTTCCGCCTGGTGTATCTTTCCGCCTCAAAGTAAATCCTCTTTCATCCTTATTTCATCTATGAGCGCTGTAAGTAAAGCTGCGGCTGCACCCAAGCCGAAAAAGACGATGTCCATTGGGGTGGTCTTGGAGCGGTTGCGTCAGGAGTTCCCCGACGTCACCGTGTCCAAGATACGCTTTTTGGAATCGGAAGGGCTGGTGACCCCTCAACGTACCTCCTCGGGTTACCGCCGATTTACGGATCAGGACGTGGAGCGGTTGCGCTACATTCTGACCACGCAGCGCGATAATTACCTCCCGCTCAAGGTGATCCGTGAGCAGCTGGAGGCAATGGACTCCGGGCAGGTCACCGCCATTTCGCACGCCCTGGTGGCCCCGGAGAACTTCCGCACCTCACCCTTGCGCCTCACCGACGTGGAGGTGGCGCAGAAAGCGGGCGTGGAGGGTTCCGCGGTGGAGGCCTGCATCGAGGCGCGGCTCATCAGCCCGGACGCGGCGGGGCTTTTTAGCGCCGATGACGTCACTGTGGTGAGCAACGCCGAGGCCCTGCGCGGCTTTGGCTTTGATGCGAGGCACCTGCGCTCCTTGCGCAACGCCGCCCGGCGCCAGGCCGATCTGATCGGGCAGGTGGCCGGCCCGGTGGCAAAGTCCCGCTCGCTCAGCGCCAAGCAGCAGGCAGAGGAGATGAGCCAGCAGATGAGCGCGCTGGTGGTGTCCCTCCACGCCTCCTTGTTCAAAAAAGCCCTGCGCGATGAGTTGGATCTATGATTCCCGTTGAGTTTCACGGCGTACACAGCACCGGCCCGGAGAACTTTTACTGCGTGGTGCTGCGTTGGGCGCAGCGCAACCGGGTTTTGCCGCTCTGGGTCTCTCCGCTCGCCGCGGCGGAGATCGAGGCCCGGGCGGCGGGGTATGAGCCACGCCGCCCGGGAACGGTCGATCTTCTCGCGGAGACGCTGCGCGGCGCGGGGGTCGCGGACATCGGCATCACCAGTGCCTTCGAGGGCGTTTTTGTGGCTACGATTACCCTGCACGACGGCACGGAGTTGGACGCCCGCCCCTCGGATGCGCTGATGGTGGCGCAGGCCCTGGAACTGCCCTTTGGGGTTTCGGAGGACGTGCTCACGCAGTTTTCCTTCTTCGCCGCCGATGACGCCCTGGCGGAATACCTACACGTGAGTTTCGGTGAGGCGGAGGAGCCCATCGTGGGAAACGCGCAGGCAGACGCAGACTTTGAGCGCATGATGCGCGAGCTGGGGGTCTCGGAGGAGGATCTTGCGGGTGATGCCCGGGATGACAACGATGAAACTTAGCCCTAAACTTCAAGTTGAGGTTTAGGGCGTGTCTCGCGTGATTTTTGTGTCCTTGGGATAATCTTGGCGATGAGAAAAGCGCGCGAGTCGCGGACACGATCAACACATCATGGGAGTACCGAGCGTGAGCAATATCCAGGATCGCCCTGTGCAGGAATCACTCTTTGACCTGGGGCCGGGTGAAGAGGTGGGGTATCGTGTGCCCATCGCCTGCCAGGTCGCGGGGATTACCTATCGCCAGCTGGATTACTGGGCGCGCACGAACCTGGTGAAGCCCTCCATTCGCGGCGCCCAGGGCTCCGGCTCGCAGCGCCTTTATTCCTTCCGCGACATCCTGGTGCTCAAGATCGTTAAACGCCTGCTGGACACCGGCATTTCTCTTCAGAATATCCGCCTCGCCGTGGAGCGCCTCCGGGATCGCGGCGTGGACGACATCGCGGAGATCACCCTGGTCTCTGACGGCACCACCGTGTACGAGTGTCACTCGGCCGACGAGGTCATCGACCTTCTGGGCGGGGGGCAGGGAGTATTCGGTATCGCGGTGCCGGGGATCGTGAAGGAACTCTCCGGGACCATCGCGGCCTTCCCCTCCGAGCGGATCGCGGAGGTGGGGAACGTGATCGCCGTCGATGAGCTTGCCGCCCGCCGACGGGCGCGCAAAACCTCCTAGAGATTCCGGGTGGAATCCGCCTGATCGTTCAGGATCTGATCCACCTGATCGTCCACTTGCACAACCTCCAGGGACACCTGGGGGTTTTCTAATGCGCTGGTCAGCTGGCGGCTAAACGCGGCATCATCGAGATCTTCCGGGGCGGTGCCGGAGGTAAAGAGAACCACGCGAGTGGGCTGTCCGGTGGACTGCGCCTGCTCGGCGGCGGTACGCAGGGCAGCGAGGACGGACGTGCGGGTCAGCGGGATGCCGCCGGTGCCGAAGCCCTGAAGAACCGGCTCGATGTCCTGGGCGGGGCCGAAGGGAACGTTATCGCGCCAGGGGCGGGTGACGCCGGGGTTCAGCGGGGAGGAATAGTTCCACAGCGCCACCGGCTGGCCGTTGGCCTGCGCCTCGGCGGTCAGGGCGGCGCGCGCGGCATCCAGCTGCGGGGCCATGCCCTCGGAGGTATCCAGGAGGAAGAGGGTCTGGGGGGCGGCCTGCTGCACTTCTTGTTCCGGCTGAGCCTGGGGGGAGGCGGCGGCCACGGCGGCGTCGATGGCCTCCTGAGAGATTCCTTCCTGGGGGTTCAGCGCGAGGGCGACAAAGGTGAGCTCGGCCTCGGGAAGGGGGGTAAAGGCGCGGCCCTCCGGGTTGGTGGTGGCGGTCACCGCCAGCGGCACCGTCGGGTCCTCGGGGGCTGGGGCCTGGACGTCGCGCTCGGCGAGGGCCTGCGCGGCATCGGCATCGTGGGTGAGGGCCAGGGCCGCGGCCTGCGCCACGGCGGCGTCGGGGCCGTAGAACACGGTCTGCGGATCGACCTCGGCGGTGCTCGGCTGCGGCGTGCTCAGGCCCACGGGGGTGGAGCCTACCGGCTGCGCCTCGCCGGGAACGCGGCTGCGGCCCTGCTCCGCCAGGAGGGCGTCGGTGGCGGGGGAGTCCACACCCACGTAGAGGGCGGCCTGCGCGGGGGAGTCCACGAGTTCCGGGTTGACGCATTCGGCGGAGAAGTCGCGCAGGAACATATCCGCGGCGCCGGGGTACTGTTCCGCGACGGGAAGGACCACCGTGTGCTCGCAGGTGCCCTCGGCCTGGGGGTTATCGGCGGAATCGTCCTTGTGATAGAACAACCACCACACGATGGCGGCGATCACGAGGATGATGACGATGACCGTGGTGATCACCGCGCCATGGCTCTTGGTTTCTGATCTATGTTGGCCCGGCACCCGGAAGCCCTCCCTTTAGGTAGTCTCACTTTTAGCTAGAAGTTTAGCCTCTTTGACTCTATCAATAATCTCCACCAGGGCCTCCCGGATCGGCTGGGCGCTGCGGGCAAGTTCGCGCTGACGGCGCACGTATTCGGCCTTGCCCTCCGTGGTCTCGATGGGCACCACCCCAAACCCCAGGCCGCGCACGTCGTAGGGCGAGGCCTCCATGTCTAACACGCGGGCGCTGCGGGCGAGCACGAAGGCGTCGAGAAGCACCCGTCCGGGCACGAGGGGGCCGAGCTTATGCGCCCACTTGTAAAGATCCATCGTGGCGTGCACGCACCCGCATTGATCGTGCTCGACCTGCTTCTTCCGGCTGAGCACCGTGAGATTCAGGGGACGCGCGGGCGGGGTGAAAAAGCGGAAGGCATCGTAATGCGTGCACCGCAGCTGGTGGCTTTCCACCACCTCGTTGGTGCCGGTGGCGCCCAGGCGCAGGGGAAGATCGTGGCGCGGGGTGCCGTGGTACACCATCGCCCACTCGTGCAGACCAAAGCAATCAAAGTGCGCCGGGCGTCGGGCGGAGCGGGTGAGCAGTTCCCCGATCTTGGCTACCCCCTCCCCGCGGCGGCGCATGAAGGCCTGCGTATCGACGCCCACCGCGTCCGTGCCGCAGTAATCCTTCCACTGGGCATGGGGTGCGGGGCCGCGCAACGCCGTGCCGAGGCCGGGGTGCCAGCGGCGCAGCTGGCCGGGGCGCACCTGATAGTAATCGAAGAGAAAATCAAAAACCGGGTGCTTTTCTTGGCGGCGTCGGCGCGCGCGGTGCTCCCGGGTGAGGGCGTCGGCGCGCTGCTCGTGGGCGGACATGGCCGCCCGCCACTGCTCGGGCGCGAGATAGAGCATTATTCCTCGTGCGTCCAGTCCGTGACCGTGCCCACGTATTCCTCGATGAGATCCTCCAGGGCCACGATCCCGATGAGTTCCCCGCGATCGCGCACCTGGGCCATGTGCGCGGAGCGCACGTGCAGGGTGTGCAGGGCCTCGTCGAGGGGTTCCTGGCCATCCACGAAGATCAGGGGGCGCAACTCCGTGCGCGGGATCACCGTCTGCGGGGACGAGGCAGACATCCACCCCAGCACGTCCTTGACGTGAATGTATCCGAGGTAGGAGCCATCGCGTCCGGTGACGGGGAAGCGCGAAAAGCCGGTCTCGCGCACAAGATCCTCCAGATCCCCGATGGTGGGGCCGGTGCGGCCATAATCCAGGCTGCGCACCTCCTCCAGGGGGATCATCACCTCCTTGAGGCTGCGGTTCTCCGAGCGCAGCGCCTTGCTCAGGCGGGCGTGTTCCTCCGCGTCAAGGTACCCCTCGGCCCGCGATTCCGCGATCATGGAGGCCAATTGGTTTTGATCCACGGTGGAATCCAGCTCATCCTTTTGCTCGACGCCAAAAAGGCGCAGGGTGATGCGCGCCACCCAGTTCAAAAACGCGATGATGGGCTTGGTCAGGCGCACCCAGCCGATGATGCCGGGGGCCAGCCACAGGGCCAGGGTCTCCGGGCCCGCGATGGCGATGTTCTTGGGCACCATCTCACCGAAGAGAATGTGCAGGAACGTGATGATCGCCAGGGCGATGACAAACGAGAGGGGGTGAATGAGATCGGCCGGCACCCCCAGCGCGCTGAAGGGCTCCTCCACGAAGTGTGCCACCGCAGGCTCGGCCACCTTGCCCAGGACGAGGGAGCACAGGGTGATGCCAAACTGCGCCCCGGCGAGCATGAGGGAAAGGTGCTCGGTGGCATAGAGCACCCGCTGCGCTCCGGGGCGGCCCTGGGCGATGAGCGACTCGATCCGATCCTTGCGCGAGGAGATGAGGGCAAACTCGCTGGCCACAAAGAATGCGTTGGCCAGCAGCAGGGCCACGATCAGGGAAATGGTGGTCAGAATACTCATTGCTGGTACTCCTTTGCCTCCTCCTCCGTGACCGGGGTGAGAATCACCCGGTCAATGCGGCGATCGTCCATGCCGGAGACCCGAGCGATCCAGCGACCCTCCCCCGGCAGCAACACCACGTCACCCACCGTGGGAATCCGGCCCATCTGGGCCATAATCAGCCCGCCCAGGGTCTCGTAGGGCCCCTCGGGGGCCTGGTACCCGATCTCCTCGGATAGCTCGGCGGTGCGCACCAACCCGGAAACCTCCCAGTTGGTGCCAAAGCGCTGAAAGTCCCGCTCGGCCACCTGGTCATCGTGCTCGTCATACACGTCACCCAGGATCTCCTCCACCACGTCCTCGATGGTGATGATCCCGGCGGTGCCGCCGTATTCGTCGGCCACCAGCACCATCTGCGAGCCCGCCGAGCGCACGGCCTTGAGCACGGCGTCTCCCCCCAGGGACTCCGGGATGGCGGGGATCTTGCGGGCCAAGGAGCCCACGGTCACCTCGGTGCGCCGATCGCCGGGCACGGAGAAGGCGTCCTTGACATGAACCACGCCGAGCGTATCGTCCAGATCGCCATTGACCACCGGGAACCGGGAGTGGCCGGTGTCGAGGCTCAGCGCGATGAGGTGCTGAACGGTTTCCTCCGCCTGAAGGAGGTCCACGGTGGATCGAGGGGTCATCAACTCCTCGGCCGTGGTCTCTCCGAACTTCAACGAGGCCTCCAAGACCTCGGCCGTGGCGGCGTCGATGCCGCCCACGCCCACGGAGTTGCGCACCAGGGAACCCAGCTCCTGGGGGGAACGCGCGGAGGCAAGCTCGTCGGCCGGTTCGATGCCCATCTTGCGCACCGTCCAGTTGGCCGCGACGTTGAGGAAGTTGATGAACCACTTGAAGGCCGTGTTAAAGACGTGCACCGGGTGCACCACAAAGCGCGCCACCGGAAGCGGCATGGTGATGGCGATGTTCTTGGGCACCAGTTCCCCAAAGACCATCGAGAGCACCGTGGCCACGATCATGGCCAGCACCAGGGCCACCGTGGAGGAGGACCCCTCCGGTAGCCCCAGCCACTCCAAGAGGGGGGTGAAGTACTGCGCCAAGATGGGCTCCGCCAAGAACCCCGTGGCCAGGGTGGTCACGGTGATGCCCAGCTGAGCCCCCGAGAGCACGAAGGAAAGGTTGCGGAAATCCCGCTGCACGGCGCGAGCGGAGGCGTCACCGCGCTCCTTGACGTGATTGTCCACGGTGGAGCGTTCCACCCCGGTGAGCGCGAACTCAATGGCCACAAACAAACCCGTGCTAGCCGTGAGAACCACGAAGCCGAGGAGAGAGAGGATACTAATAAATATGTCCATGGTGGTAGACCCGACAGGGCCTCTTAGGCACCAGCCTTCTTTGTGGGGATACGTGCACCCGTGATCTTAGCCAAAGAGGGGGAATCGGGGGAGACCCTTTCCTCCCGGGCCTCCACACCGGCCTTGCGCAACAGGCGGGACACCTCGTCCTCCTGGTTCTCCATCACGAGGGTCACCACGGTACCACTATGCCCGGCGCGCGCGGTGCGCCCGGCGCGGTGCAGATAGGCCTTGTGCTCGGCGGGCGGATCCACGTGCACCACCAGGGAAACCTCCCCGATGTCGATGCCGCGCGCGGCGATGTCCGTGGCCACGAGCACGGGAACGGAGCCATCGGAGAACCCGGCCAGGGCCCTGGTGCGGGTGGACTGGCCCTTATCCCCGTGCAGCCCGGCGGCCTGGATCCCGGCGCGCTGGAGCTTTTTCACCTGCCGATCCACCCCGTGCTTGGTGCGCATGAACATGATGGTGCGGCCCTTGCGCGCGCCGATGCGCAGCACAACCTCGTTGCGGGCCTCGCGGGTGCCCACCAGGAACTTGTGGTGGGTCATGGTGTCCGCCGCCGCTTGGGCAGGGGCGGTGGAGTGCTCCGCGGGGTTGGTGAGGTAGCGCTTGACCAGGGTATTGACCTGCCCGTCCAGGGTGGCGGAAAAGAGCAGGCGCTGGCCCGAGGGGGTGAGATCGAGCAGTCGGCGTACCTGGGGCAAAAAGCCCATGTCCGCCATCTGATCCGCCTCGTCCAAGGCGGTGATCTGCACGGAGTCGAAGAAGAGCGCGCGTTGATTGATGAGGTCCTGGGCGCGCCCGGGGGTGGCCACCAGCAGATCCACGGGGGAGGCCAGGGCCGTCTTGTGGCGCTTGATGTTCACCCCGCCCACCACGTCGAGCACTCGCAGGCCCAGGGCGGCGGCGGGATCGGCCAGGCGTTCCTTGATCTGGGCCGCAAGTTCCCTGGTGGGAACCAGCACCAGGCCGCGGGGGTGGCCGGGCCGGGAGGGGGACCCGGCGAGCCTGGCGAGCATGGGCAGACCAAAGGCAAACGTTTTGCCCGAGCCCGTGGGGCCCCGGCCCAAAAGATCACGCCCGGCGAGGATGTCCGGGATCGTGGCCGCCTGGATGGGGAAAGCGGTGGTGATCCCCTGGGCGCGCAGGGCGCGGGTGAGAGGATCGGGGAGGCCGAGGTCTGCGAAAGAAGTCACCCTGCGATTCTACTAGGACTCCACCTCGGAGCGATCCTCCGACCACAGGGTGTGGAAGTGGCCGGGGCGATCGGTGCGCTCGTAGCTGTGGGCGCCGAAGAAATCGCGCTGCCCCTGGATCAGGGCGGCGGGCAGGCGCTCGGAGCGCAGGCTGTCGTAGTAGGACAAAGAGGAGGCAAAGACCGGGATGGGCAGGCCCAGCTGGGTGGCGGTGACCACCACGCGGCGCCAGGAATCCAGGGAACGGGAGACTTCCTCGGTGAAGTAGGGCGCCAGCAGGAGGGATTCCACCTGGGGATTATCGTTATAGGCGTCCACGATCCGGTTGAGGAACTTGGCGCGAATGATGCAGCCACCGCGCCAGATGGTGGCGAGGTCGCGGGGATCCACGCCCCAGCCGTGCTCTGCCGAGCCCGCCTGAATCTCGTCGAAGCCCTGGGCGTAGGCCACCATCTTGGAGGCGTACAGCGCGCGCCGCACGTCCTCGATGAAGTCCTGGGTATTGATGCCGAGGTCCGCCAGGGTGGTGAGCTCGCCGGAGGGAAGGTCGCGGGCGGCGGCGCGCTGGGTGCGCGCGCCGGACAGGGCGCGGGCAAAAACCGCCTCCCCGATGCCGGTGACGGGTATCCCCAGGTCTAGGGCCGCCTTGACCGTCCATCGGCCGGTGCCCTTTTGCCCTGCGGAGTCCACGATGACGTCGATAAGCGGGGCGCCGGTGGCGGCATCGACCTGGGCGAGCACCTCGGCGGTGATCTCGATGAGGTAAGAGTTGAGGTCCCCCTTGGTCCACTCGGTGAAGATCTCCGCGATCTGCGCGGGCTCCAGGCCTGCGGCGTAGCGCAGCAGGTGGTAGGCCTCGCCGATCACCTGCATATCGGCGTACTCGATGCCGTTGTGCACCATCTTGACAAAGTGCCCCGCCCCGTCCGGGCCGATGTGAGTGCAGCAGGGGGCGCCGTCCACCTTGGCGGAAATATCCTCCAGCAGGGGGCCGAGGGAGGCATAGGACTCCGCCGTGCCGCCGGGCATGATCGAGGGGCCGTTGAGCGCGCCCTCCTCGCCGCCGGAGATGCCGGTGCCCACGAAGTGCAGGCCGCGCGCGGAAATCTCCTTTTCCCGGCGCACCGTGTCGGTGTAGAGGGCGTTGCCACCATCGACGATGATGTCCCCCTCCTCCATGGCGTCCGCGAGCTGGTTAATCACGGCATCGGTGGCGGCACCGGCCTGCACCATGATGATGGCGCGGCGCGGGCGCTCCAGCGAGGCCACGAATTCCTCGATGCTCTCGGCGGGCAGGAAGGTGCCCTCCGAGGCGTACATGCCCATGAAGTCCTGGGTCTTGGCGGCGGTGCGGTTATACACGGCCACCGTGTGCCCGTGATGAGCAAAGTTCCGGGCGAGGTTGGAGCCCATCACCGCGAGCCCGATGACGCCGATCTGTGCCTGCGAAGTATCAGTCATGCCCAAAACACTACCCCGAGCCCGAAGAAAAGTGCTTGGATAGGGAGATGGACTTCACCGAGATGATGCAATGGGCTTCGAGCAAGTCCCTCCCGCAGGAGGCGCTGGACGCCATCAACTCCGCCGAGCAGGGCGCGGAGGCGGCCCTGGGGATTCGGTTTACCGCCGTGGGCCCGGACGGGGTGCGCGCAGAGATGGACGTGGACGGCCGCCACAAGCAGCCGATGGGGCTGGTACACGGGGGGATCTACTGCGTACTCACCGAGGGCGTGGCCTCGCTCGCGGCCCTGGCGGCCACGGGCGGCAAGCCCATCGTGGGCGTGAACAACACCACGGATTTCCTGCGGCCCGTGTCCTCCGGGACGGTGACCGCCCAGGCCACCGCCATTCAGCTGGGCCGACGCACCCAGCTATGGGAGGTGCGCATGGAACATGAGGGCAAGCTGGTGGCGCTGGGAAGGCTGCGCACCATGCTGGCCAGCTAAACCCAACCGCGCCTGCGGCACACCCACCACACCAAGATCATGGACAAAGCCATGAGCCCCAGGGCAAAGGGGTATCCCAGCGCCCAGTGCAGTTCCGGCATGTCCTCAAAGTTCATGCCGTAGATGCCCGCGATGAGGGTGGGCAGCACCACCATGCCCGCCAGCACAGAGAGCCTGCGCATGTCCTGGTTTTGGCGCAGGGAAATCTTGGCGGCCCCGGCGTCGATGAGGGCGCTGAGCCGCTCATCCAGGCTGATCACCCGATCGCGCGCGATGGTGGCATTGTCCGCCACATCGCGGAAATAAGAACGAACCTCCTTGCCCAGCAGGCCGCCGTGCCGGGTGAGGAGGGCAGACAGCGCGGCGGGGAGGGCGTCGATGCTGTGGCGCATCTCCAGCACCTCGCGCTTGAGCTGATAAATCTCGTCGATGTGAAAATCCGCGCTGGGATCGAATACCTTTTCCTCCAGCTCGTTGAGATCCTGCTCCAACTCATCGGAGATGCGCAGGTATTCCTCCACGATGACGTCCGAAACCGCCCAGGCCAGGGAGAAGGGGCCGTGATCGGCCAGCTCCAGCGGCCTGTCTAGACGGTTGAGCATCCCCGGAACCTGCGCCCCGTGGCGCACGCTCAGCAGGAAATCCGGGCCGACGATGAGGTGAACCTCGCCGGTGCGGATCGCTGGGCTCCTCGGTATAGGCCACCGTGCGCATGACCAGAAGCACGCGGGAATCATACCCCTCCGCCTTGGGGCGTTGCCGAGCGGCCACCGCGTCCTCCACGATGAGTTCGTCGAGATCGTACCGGCGGGCCACCTCCTCCATCCGGGTGCTATCGGGGGCCTGGAGGTCCAACCAGGTGAAGTCCCCGTCATCGGAGCAGGGGCCGGGGATACCATTGCGGAAAGAACGGCATACATCCATGACTGAGCAGATTACACTGGCCCCATGCACACCTGGACGGAAATCCTCGCCCGCAACCCCCAGCACTCCCAGCAATACGCCGAGCGCTGGCGCCGCATAGCCGCCAGCGGCAAGGACATCTTTGGCGAGGCCCGGCTTATCGACGCCCTGGTGCCCCGCCAGGCCCGCATCCTCGACGCCGGCTGCGGTACCGGGCGCATCGGCGGCTGGCTCGCCCGGCGCGGACACCGGGTGCACGGGGTGGACCTGGACCCCGTGCTCATCGACTACGCGCGCCAGGACTACCCCGAGGCCACCTGGGAAGTGGGAGACATAGGGGTAGACCCGCTGCCGCGGGAGGAATACGACGTGGTGGTGTGCGCCGGTAACGTCATGGGGTTTATCGCGCCCAAGCAGCGCGAGGCGGCGGTGAGAAACATCGCCCAGGCGTTGGCGCCCGGTGGGCGCGCCGCCGTGGGCTTCGGGGCCGGGCGCGGTTGGGAATTTCCGGATTTCCTCGACACCTGCCGAGGCGCCGGCCTCGCGGTGGAGCAGCGCTACTCCACCTGGGACCTGCGCCCCTTTACCGAGGACTCGGAGTTCCTGGTGGCGCTGCTCACGCCACGATCTTAAACACGATGGCGCTGATAGCCACCAGGCCGGACACCACGATGAACACGTTGGAGGCCTGCCTGCGATACGGCGCCAGCGCGGGCACCTTGGCGATGGCATACATGGGCATGAGGTACAACAAGGCGGCGATCACCGGGCCGGAGAGCGTCTCGATGAGATCCAGGACGCTGGGATTAATGATGGCCGCCAACCACGTGGTGAGGAAGATAAACCCATATACGCCCAGCTCCAGGGGACGCTGCGCCAGATCCCGCTTGGCCAACCCGCGCACGATGCTCTGCGCGCCCTCCGCCGCGCCGAGGACGTGGCCGAAATAGGAAGAAACAATTGCCGCGATGGCGATGATCGGCGCGAGGTACGAGAGCACCGGATTATTAAACACATTGGCCATATACGACAACACCGGAAGATTAGCCTCGCGGGCGGCGCTCAGACCCTCCGTCCCCAGGGCCAGGGAACACGACCACACGAAGAACATGGTGAACACCGTGAGTAAGACGGCCGTATAAGCCAGTACCACGGAGGCGCGCCGGGTGGCATTCTCCCCGTGGTTGCGCTGCATGGCCAGGGAGAACTGAGAGATTGCCGGGGAATGATTAAAGGCAAAAACCAACACCGGGATCACCAACCACACCACCGCCACGGTGGCCCATACCCCCTTGCCGGGCGCGCCGAAGAATCCCTGAAAATCCCAGGACGGAATCAGATACAGGGAAATGGCCCCCAGCAGGAAAATGAGGGGATAGACCAACACCTGGGTGACCGCGAGCATGATCTTCTGGCCAAAGACCAAAATCAGCGTCATGCCGCCCACCAGCAGCCCGGAGAGCAGAGCGCGGGGAATCTGCGGGCCGTGCAATTGATTGACGATCAAACTATCGACGGTATTGGTGATACTCACGCCGTAGATCAACACGATGGGATAGATCGCGGCAAAATACAGCAGGGTAATCACCCAGCTGATCTTCTCTCCAAAGTAATCCCTGGCCACCACGGTGATGTCCTCACCCTTGCGGGGCGATACGCACACCATGCGGGCCAGGGCGCGGTGTGAAAAATACGTCATGGGGCCGATCAGCAGCGTGGCGATCAGCAGCGGCCACACGCCGGAACTCCCGGCGTTGATGGGTAAGAAAAGGATACCGGCACCCACAGCGGTACCAAACAAAGAGATGGTCCAGCTGGCATCGATGCCGCGCGGCGGGCGCTGTGTGGTAGTAGCCATAGGAAGCGTCCTTGCTATTGAGGGGTAATTCCTATGACACTGTAGAGCCTTGGGTGAGGGCACGCACAATCAGCGCCGCGAGGCCTGCGCGAAGAAATCTCGCTCAAAGTAACAGGCCGCCACGAAGGCCCGCGCCGCGCGCAGCCGCTCGGCAGGGGAGGCCTGCTCCAGGGCGTGTTCCACCCTGGCGATGGCCTGCCGCGTGCCCGCGAGGAAATCCGCGTCCCCGTAGGTGCTCAGCCACGGAGCGTAGGGGTGATCCGGGGTGACCTCGTCTGTGAGATAGAGGCCGATGTGGGCGTAGAGCCAGTAGCAGGGCAAGACCGCGGCCGCGGCCTCCGCGTAACTCCCGGAGTCCGCGGTGGCGGCGAGGAAGGCGGTATAGGACAGCGTGATGGGGGAGACCTCCCCGGTGAGGGCACCCAGTTCCGAGCGATGCAGCTGGGCCTCCTCTTCGAGGCAGGCGGCGGCATCGTGCGCCCACTGCGTGGCGTGCTCCGGGAGATCGCAGCGTGAGGCCACCCGCGCCAGGCAGCGGGAATACGCCAGCAGGTAGTGGGAGTCCTGGGCGAGGTAAAAGAGGAAGTCCCCTCGATCCAGGCTGCCCTGGCCTAGCTGCTGAATGAAGTCCAGCGCGTAGGTTTCCCCCAGAGGCGTTTGTGCGAGTTCCCAGAGCGCGCGCGTCCAGGGTCCTGCGGCCCAGGAATCATCGGGGTTGGGCTGCGGCGCAAACTCAGTGGGCAGCGGCCACGGCGCGGTGGAGGCCTGGGCGCTGAGGCGGCGGCTGCGGTGAGAATGATCCACCGGCCCGTTTCCGCCGCCCACGTGGAGATCGCCGCCGTGCCGAATGGCCTCGGCCAGCCAGCGGGTGGACCAGGCCAGGGCCTCGGCGGGGGAGGCGTCGAGCACCAGGCGGGTGGCCAGGCTGGAAGAAAGCGAACAGCCGGTGCCGTGGGTATGCGGGGTGTCGATCCGGGGGCAGGGCACGCGGTGGACGGCGCCTTCGGGGGAGACCAGGGCGTTATCCGCGCTGCCGCTGAGGTGTCCTCCCTTGACCACCACGCCGGTGCCCCAGCGCCGGGCGAGTGGGAGGGCCTGGTCGATGGCTTCCTCCAGGGTGCGCGCAGGAGAGGCCTGCGCGAGAACCGCCAACTCGCTTAGGTTGGGGGTGATGATGTCCGCCTGCGCGCATAGTTCGCTCAGGGCGGCCTCCGCCTCACGGTCCAGGAGGAGATCCCCGCTGGTGGCCACCATGACCGGGTCGAGCACGACGGGGGCTACTGGGTGATCGCGCAGGTACTCGGCCACGGTGGTGATCGTCTGCGCCCCGCCCAGCATCCCGATCTTGAGGGCATCCACCTGGACGTCCTCGAACACGGCGTCTAGTTGGGCGAGCAGAAAATCCTGCGGCGGGGTGTGAATGGAGCGCACCCCGTGGGTGTTTTGGGCCACCAGGGAGGTGACCACGGAGAGTGGGAAACCTCCGGCCTCAGAGATGGCCTTGATGTCCGCCTGGATACCGGCGCCCCCGGTGGGGTCGGTTCCGGCGATGGTTAATACGCGAGGTATCACGATAGGACAAATCCCTTCGCTAGTCCGAACTAGAGCAGGTTCCACGGGTATGATCTCAGCGCTATCGCGCACCCCGTTGCCTGCCGCCAGACTAGCAGAAGGGATGGTGCCTTACTTCTCCCCGAAGCGGCGGGTGTCCTTCACCTCGATGGGGAAGTCCGCGTCCGAGCCCACCAGGCCGTTGAGCTTGTTCAGGCCGTTGCGGCCGTGGAGCTGCTGGCGCGTGGTGGCCAGGTTCCAGCGCTTACGGGAGAGGGCGTTGAGACCCCAGGCGAAGGCCGCCACCAGGCGATTGCGGAAGCCCACCAGGTACATCACGTGGACGGCCAGCCACAGCACCCAGCCGATGAATCCGGTGACCTCCACCTTGCCCATCTTCACCACGGCGGAGAAGCGGGAGATGGTGGCCATCGAGCCTTTGTCAAAGTACTCAAACGGCGCGCGATCCTCCGGCTTTTGCTCGCCCTCGGTCTCCGCGGCGATCTGCTCCGCCACGTACTGGCCGGTCTGGATGGCGGTCTGCGCCACGCCCGGCAGGCGGTTCAGCCCCATCATGTCACCGATGACAAAGACCTCCTTGTGCTCGCCCACGGTGAGATCGGGGTTGACCTGCACGCGCCCGGCGCGATCCACCTCCACGCCCGCCTGGTCCGCCACGAGCTTGCCCAGCGGGGAGGCCGCCACGCCGGCCGACCAGATCTTGGTGTAGCTCTCGATGGTGTGTTCTTCCTCCCCGGCCTTGTAGGTCACGGAGGTCTCGTCCACGTTGGTGACCATCGCGCCGAGCTTGACCTCCACGCCGAGCTTTTCCAGCTGACGCTGCGCCTTGCGGCCCAGGCGCTTGCCGAAGGGAGGGAGAACCTGGGGCGCGCCGTCGAGAAGCAAAATCTTGGCGGAAACGGTGGAGAAGTTGCGGTACTCCCCGGAGAGGGTGCGGTGCGCCATCTCCGCGAGCTGGCCGGCCAACTCCACGCCGGTGGGGCCGGCGCCGACGATCACGAAGGTCAGCAGGCGCTCGCGCTCGGCGGGATCGGTGGTCAACTCGGCGCGCTCGAAGGCGCCGATGATCCGGGCGCGGATCTCCAGGGCGTCATCAAGCGTCTTCATGCCGGGGGCGTACTGGGCAAAGTGATCGTTGCCAAAGTAAGACTGCCCGGCACCGGCGGCGATGATGAGGGAATCATACTCGTAGCTGCGCTCGTAATTGCCCAGGTGGGTGGTCACGGTCTTGGTCTCAATATCAATGTCGGTGACCTCGCCCTTGACCACGGAGGCGTTTTCCTGCCCGGCCAGGATCTGGCGGGTGGAGGGGGCGATCTCCCCGGAAGAAAGGATGCCCGTGGCCACCTGGTAGAGCAGCGGCTGGAAGAGGTGGTGATTGCCGCGGTCGATGAGGGTGACGTCAACGTCGGCGTCCTTGAGATCCTTGGTGGCAAAGAGGCCACCAAAGCCAGAGCCGATGACCACGACGTGATGGCGGCCACCGGCGGGACGATAGGCTTTCTTGGGGGATGACATGGGCTTTGTGCTCCTATAACTCTACGTTGTCCGCGCAGTGCAGGCTCGGTGTTGATTCGGTGCTGATGATGATAGTCGCCTGGCTCACCTTTGGCAGGGCAGGGGCCACAGGAATCCACCCATTCGGGCTAAAACACAGAACCCCGCGCGCGGCGATGTCTGTTTTAGTGCGCGGTGGTGTGGTCGGTGTGATGTCTAGGTATCGTTGAGCCTCGGTAGTGATGGCGGCACCGAGGGGCATGGAGGCACAATGACAGACCAGCAGCGTACCGCCATCGACGTCCACGCCTGGCCCGGGCTGCGCGCCGTGCCCCGGGACTGGCGGCTGCGCAGGCGCGCCCGCCGCGCCGAGGCGGAGTTCGCACGCGCCTGCGCCGAGGCGGAGCTGGATTTGGACTCCGAGCGCCCCGACCTGGTGGTGGAGCGCGATGAACTTTTCTACCGTATCGCCGCCTCCGGCTGGCTGGGGCTGGCGGAATCCTACATGGCCGGGGAATGGCACGCCCCCGATCTGCACGAGGTGCTCACCGCGCTGCTGCGCGTGGGCTACAAACCCCCTCGCGGCGAGGTTTCCCCCCGCACCTACGACGGCGGGGCCCTGCCCGCAGACCTCGTGGAGTTCTCCTCGGCCGACGGCATGAGCCTCATGGGAGGACTCTTTGAATCCGGCGTGCCCACCACCGTGCGCGAGTCCGTGCCCAGCCTCGTCCCCGGGGCCGGGCACGGCACCGAGCCAGCCACGCACTTTGTGGACATCACTCGCGTGGCTCCGCCCGTGGCCGTGGAGCGCGCCGACCTGGGCACCGCGCAGGCCGGGGTGATCCGGGCGCTTCTCGACGCCGCCGAGGTTCGGCGCGGCACCGATCTGCTGGAATACCCCGCCACGGGGGGAGCCATCGCCCTGGCCGCCGAGGAGCGGGGCGCACGCCCCAGCGCGGTGACCGCCGACGGCGCGCACGCCGGGATCATGGAGGAACGACTCACCCTGGCGGGGGTCACCACGGCGCGCACGGTGACGATGCCCCAACCCATCGCGCAAGGGGGCGTGCGGCCCGCCGCCGAGGCGGTGGTGAGCGTGGAATACCTGGAACTTTTGGAGCCAGGCCAGCGCACGGAATTCATGGCCAGCCTGGATCGCTCGCTGCGCCCGGGGGGATACTGCGCGATGCAGACCCTGGTGGCCACCCCTGACTTTTCGGCCGCTGCTCAGCGCAGCCTCGATGCCCTGCGCGCCTATATCTGGCCGGGGCTGGAGTACCCCACGGTGGAAGAGGTACACCGGCTCAGCGACCAGGCCACCGGGCTGCGGGTGGTGGGGCAGCGGCACTTTGCCGAGCACTACGGCCTGGCGCTGAAAATGCAATCGGAGTGCTTCGAGGGGCACTCCCGCGAGGCGGCGGCCGCGGGATTTGACCCGGTGTTTCGCCGGTTGTGGCGGTACCAGTTTGCGCTGCGGCGGGCCCTACTTGACCTTGGCATGATAGAGGCCGTGCAGTTCACCCTGACGCACAGAAGAAGAAAAGGACGATGATGAAGGTCTTGATGGTGGTGCTGGGGAAGAGTATTTCCTGACGCCGCGGCACATCTTTGCAGGAGCGGGGTGGGAGGTGCATGAGGCGGCGCCGGGCGGCGAAGCTCGTGGTATGCCGGTGGGAGCGAATCGGTGGAGGAACTAAAAGCTTCCGGGGCTGGGAGAAGCGCTCAAGCGCTTGGGAGCGGATTATGTTTCCTCCCGCGTGATGGTGGATGGGCACCTTTATATGGGGGAAGAACCCCACCTCGGCCAAGGCCTTGGCCCAGCGGATCGTGGTCGGGTGGAGCGAACCTGCCCTGGAGATAGAGGTGAGCCGGGTGATTGCGGCCCCACGCCAGGATCTCTATGAATACATAAAAAATATGGAAAACATGGGTGAGATCAGCCCGGAGAATAAAAAGACCACCTGGATTACACCGGGGAAGAGGAAACCGGATTGGTGCATGGTATCGCTGGGCATGACTGGCGTGGTGGAAGAGGACGTGCCGGGTGAGAGCTTTGGCTTCCTCACCGATTCCCCCTCGGAAACCCATTGGCGATACACCTTTTCCGACGCGCCCGGGGGTACCCGCGTGGTGGAATCCATGCGGAAGGCCCGGCCGCAGCTGAGTTTGATCGTGACGGCGCAAGAACTACTCCGGTGCGCGGAATAGGCGGGCGCATCTGCGGCAGGGCATGGAGAATACCCTGGAGAACCTCGCCAGGCGCTTTGAGGGCTAGATGGCCGTCATGTCCTCCTCGCGGGTCTCGCGCATCAGCAGGATCGCCGCCAGCGAGATCGCGGAGACCACGCCGAGGTACAGGCCCACGTAGGCCACGCCGTGATTGGCCGCCAGGGCGGTGGCGATGAACGGGGCGATCGCCGCGCCCAGGATGGAGGCCACGTTATAGGAGATGCCGGAGCCGGTATAGCGAACATTGGTGGGGAAGAGCTCCGGCAACACCGCAGACATGGGGCCAAAGATGAGCCCCATGAGGAACATGCCGAGGGTGAGGAAGGCCAGGACGCTGCCGGTGGTGGCGGACTGCTGGTTGAGGAAGAACCAGAAGGTGCCGCTGAACACGATCATGGCCACCGTGACCCACAGCAGGGTGGGCTTGCGCCCCACCTTATCCGCCAGCCAACCGGACAGCGGCACCCCGGCGATGAACGCGAAGATGGAGACGAGCTGGAGCTTGAGGAAGTCCGTGTAGGCGAAGTTCAGGCCTTCTTTGCCGATGCCATAGGAAAGAATCCACGTGGTGACCAGGTAAAAGAGGGTGTAGCAGCCCACCATCACGAAGGTGCCGATGAGCAGCGGCCCCGTGGCGGTGCGGAACACCTCCTTGAGGGGCGAGGCCACGCGCTTGTTCTGCTCGATGGCCTTCTGGAACACCGGGGTTTCCTCCAGCCGCAGGCGCACGTAGAGCCCCACTGCCACCATGATCGCGGAGGCGAGGAAGGGAACGCGCCACCCCCACACCATGAAGGCGTTATCCATGTCCCCGTTGGTGTAATCGAAGGCCGTGACCAGGATCAGGAAGAGGCCATTGGCCAGCAGAAAACCAAAGGGCGCGCCCAGTTGTGGCCACATGGCGGCCCAGGCGCGCTTGCCTTCCTCGGCGGTCTCCGTGGCAAGCAGGGCCGCGCCGGACCACTCGCCGCCTAAGCCGAGGCCCTGGCAAAAGCGCATGAGGGCCAGCAGCGCGGGGGCGGCGATGCCGATTTGCTGGTAGGTGGGCAGCAGGCCGATGAGGAAGGTGGCGATGCCCATGGTGAGCAACGCAAAGACGAGCGTGGCCTTGCGGCCGAGGACGTCCCCGAAGTGCCCGAAAACGATGGAACCCAGCGGGCGGGCGAAGAAGGCCAGGCCGAAGGTGGCGAAGGAGGCGAGAAGTCCCATCGTGGGATCGTCCGACTGGGGGAAGAAGAGATGAGGAAACACCGCCACGGCGGCGGTGGCATAGATATAGAAATCGTAGAACTCAATGGTGGTGCCCACCGTGGACGCGGTGATGATGCGGGCCCGGTCGCGGCGGGTGAGCGTGGGAGTGGTCATGGGCGGCCCTCTTATCTATCGGCTGAGTGGTGAGATATAAGATACTGTCCCATATATTGAGAGCTCAAATCCTGCATTATGAGATTGAAAATAATTGCGCACCCCCGCCGGGCATCGCGTTGGATGGGTGCCTATGACAAAAGGAACGCTTCCCCCTTGGGGGCCGGCCTGGTCCGGCGCCGCGCTCGGCACCGGGGGGCTGGCCACCCTCAGCCATCTCCACGGCTGGGGCGTGGTCTCCGCCCTCGCGTTGATCCTGGCCGCCGTGTTGATCCTCAGCATTCTCGCGGGGTGGGCGCGTCACCGCGTTCCTCCGCTGCGCCGCGTGGCCATGCCGGCGTGGGCGCTCCTGGGCATGTCCATTACCACCCTGGGCAGCGCCCAGACCCCGTTGACCCACCAGTGGTGGCTCCACGCGGCCCTGGTTCTCATCGGCGCGGTGATCTGCGTGAGCGCCAATATCGCGTATTGGCCGGTGCTGCGCTCGGAACCAAACTTCCTTTCGCTGTTTCCGGTGATGTCTCCGGTGGTGCCCGCCGTGGGGCTGGCGCAGTGGGCGGCCTCGGAGACGCTGCCGGACGTGGGGGCGTCGATAGTCAAGGCCGTGGGGTGGGCGCTTTGCGTTCTCGCCGTCGCCGGGGCGGTTCCCGCCTTTATCCTGGTGTATCGCCACATGCTGCCGCTGGGGCCACCCGCTCCCTTGGCGGCGACCTGCTGGATACCCCTGGGCATCGTGGGGCAATCCGTGGTGGCCGTGCTCACCCTGGGCGGGCCGCGCGCCTATGGCTGGGTGGTGCTGAGCCTGGGTGTGCCCCTGGCCTGCTGGGCGGCGTGGCGGCACTGGAGCAGCATTCCCGCCTGGGCTCCCTACAATCCCACGTGGTGGGCCTCTACCTTTCCGGTGGCCACCTGTGGTGCCGGAACCTACGCGCTCAGTGGGGGAACGGGTGGGCTTTACGCAGTGAGCCTGGCGCTGCTGTTCCTCCTCGTGGCGCACTGGCTGCTGGCCGTCACCCGCGCCGCCAGCCATCTGCTACAAAGAAGAGCGTGATGAGCATTGATACCGCCCACGCCGTGATCGACCGCCCCGAGGGCGCGGTGCGCGGCTACGCTCTGTTCGCCCACTGCTTTGCCTGCTCCGCGTCATCCCCCGCGGCCGTGCGCATCTCCCGCCGCCTCACCGAGGTGGGATACACGGTGCTGCGCCTGGACTTCTCCGAGGTGGACTTCACCTCCAACGTCCACGACCTGCGCCAGGCCGCAGAGTGGATGCGCGACAACGTGGGCGGCCCCGACCTGCTTATTGGACATTCCCTCGGGGGCGCCGCGGCGCTGGCGGCCGCCACCGACATCGAGGGCCTGAGCGCCGTGGTCAGCATCGCCGCCCCCCTTCGACCCGGGCCACGCGGCCGACCTCTTCGCCGCCGACGTGGAGACGATCAGGGAACAAGGCCACGCCACGGTAAACATCGGCGGCAAGACCTTAGAGCTGGGCCGCACCTTCATCGAGGACATCTGCGGGCAGCGGCAGCGTGACCGCCTCCGCGATCTGCGCGTTCCCCTGCTCGTCATGCACTCCCCGGAGGACGAGGTAGTTAACATCGGCAACGCCCAATCCATCTACCGCGCCGCCCACCAGCCCAAGAGCTTCATCAGCCTCGACGGGGCAGATCACCTCCTCGTGGGTGCCGGACAGGCCGCCTACGCCGCCGACGTCATCGCCGCCTGGGCCGGGCGCTACATCACCGATCATCCCGCCACGGCCGCCGTGGCCGCACCCGCGCCGGGATCGGACTTCACCACGGAGATCCGCGCCGGACGCCACACCATCTTCGCCGACGAGCCCACCACCGTGGCCGGGGCGGCGGACCTCGGCCCCAACCCCTTTGACCTGCTCAAGGCCTCCCTGGTGGCGTGTACCTCCATGACCATGGGCATGTACGCCCGGCGCAAGGGATTCGATCAAGGCACCACCCGCGTGGAGGTAGAACTGGAGCAACGGCGTTGGGAGGAAGGGCTTTTTACCACCCTGCACCGGGTGATTCACTTCGACCCCGCGCTGAGCGAGGAGCAGCGTGCCGGTCTGCTGCGCATCGCGGATAAATGCCCGGTGCACCGCCTGCTGGAGGGCACCGTGAGCATCGAGACCACTACCGCAGCCACTGGGGAATGAGGCGGACGTAGGCCACCATACCCACCAGCTCCACGAGGGTTTGGGCGACCACGATCGCCCCCGCACCCGGCACGGTGAGGGCCAGGGGGAGAACCACCAGGGAGTTCCGGGTGGCCCCGGAAAATACCAGCGCGCGGGTGGCGGGGACATCTTGGCGAAATGCCTTCCCCACGAGGGCACCGAGCGGGGCCATGATGAGCAGGAACGCGGCGTACAGGGGAATCACCCGCAGCGGGAAATCATGGCGAACCTCGGGGATCTGGGTGGCCACCACCACGGCGAGGGTGAGCACCATCAGGGGCACCATGCCGGCCTCCGCGAGGCGGCGTGCCGGGGCGGCGAGGGATAGGCGCTGGGTGAGAGCGGCCGCCAGCAGCGGAACCACGATGAGGAAGAGGAACGCCTGGGCGAAGGGGCCGGGGTGAACAACCTCCTGGGCCTGCGGGGCGAAAAGCCGCAGGTACACCGGGAGAAGCAGCATTTGCAGGACCATGAGGAGGGGAGTGGACGCGAGGAGCTTTTCCTTAGCGGCCCCGGCCAGCCCGGAAAACACGATGACATAATCTACGCAGGGGGCCAGCAACACTAGCAACACACCCACCAGCGTGGACTGATCCTGCGCGATGGGACGGGTGAGGGCGTACACCACGGCGGGCACCAGCACGAAATTAAGCACCACGAGCGCGGCAAGAAAGCGAGTATCCCGCCAGGTACGGCCAAGCCGGGTGAGAGGAAGCCCCAGGAACGTGGCGTAAATCAGCGCCATGAGCAGGGGATTGAGGGCGGCCTCCGGGATCGGAAAAGCGAGGCCGAGGCCCGCGCCGAGGAGCAGCCCCAGAAGATACAGGGGAATCTGGTGGCGATCCTACCAGGAGACCAGGCCGGGCACTAGATGTGCGCCGTGCCTTCAAACCCGAGGGAGGTGGCCCCGCCCACCCATACCTGCGTGCCCTCCCGGCGGATATGAATCTCTCCGCGTCGGTGTACCCGAGCCCCCTGGGAGACGGTATAGCGCTGCGGGGCGAGGCCCTCACGCAGCAACCACTGCGCGGTGGAGGCATTGAGGCTCCCACACACCGGGTCCTCCGGCACGCCCACGCCGGGGGCGAAGGCGCGAATCTCAAAGGCGTGCTCATAGCCAGCGGGGTAGGGGCCGATGGCACCCACCTTGGCCTGCGGAATGAGGGAGAAATCCGGTTCCAGATCGAGCACCGCCCGGGCGTTTCTCAGGCGCACCACGGCCCACCCGGGGCCGTTATCCACCCACTGATGATCCACGATCTCCGCGGGCTCGATATGGAAGGCCCGCGCGATGCGCTCCGTATACTCCGCGTCCAGGGGGCCGGAGCGCAGCGTGGGCGGAGCCGCGAAGGAAAAGACATCGCCCTCCCGGCGCACGGCGATCAGCCCACCGGAACATTCCTGCATCAGCTCGGGCTTATCGACGTCGTGAAGCTCTACCCAGGCCCGCGCCGAACCCAGGGTGGGGTGACCGGCGAAGGGAAGCTCCCGCGTGGGGGTAAAGATGCGCAGCCGATAATCGGCCTCTGGCGTGGTGGGCGGAAGAACAAACGTGGTCTCCGAGAGATTCGTCCACCGGGCAATGGCGCGCATCTGATCCTCGCTTAGCCCCTGAGCATCGAGGATGACGGCCACGGGGTTGCCGCTATACGGGTGGCGAGAAAAGACATCGACCTGGGCGAAAGGACGCATGGCGATCATGCTACCTCCAGCGGGCCGCCCGGCCCAAGCAAAAATTCGCGGAAATAGGGGAGGCGAAACCGCACCGTTCCCCAGGCCGGGGAATATAGCAGGTCTGCGTCGATAAGCGCCCGACGCGCCGTGGACAGGGAGGTCACGGAGGTAGACATGGTGGTGGCGATCTCGCCGATGCGAGCCAAGCCCTCCTCATCCGCCATCTGTGCCATCGCGCGGAGGAAATCCACCTGGCGATGAGACAGGGCCGCCACCTCCGGGAGATGAACCTGGTTGCCCAAGATGGGAACGGCCTGGCCGGTGGCCTCCTCAACGTCCGGTGCGGTAATGGCAGGGCCGGAGAGATCCCAGGCGATCGCGCCGATGAGTTGAATGAGATAGGGGTAGCGGTGCGCCCGCGAGGCGAGAGTCTCCGCCGCCTGCGTGGAGATGGTCTTGCCCGAAGACTCTACAGTTTGATTTGTCAAACGAATGGAATCGGCATGGGTGAGGGGAGCGAGCTGATAGCGCAGGCTGCGCCGCAGAAAGGTGGTTCCTGGGTGATCCAGGAGGGCCGATACTCCGGCCGTAAGCCCGGCCCCAGCAAAAGCCACGGGGAGATCGTCACGGATGGCGTCCTGCATGGAGGCGGCGAGGCGCTGAAGATCGCGGGGAGCGGCCGCTTGAATCTCATCAACGGTGATGAGTACACCCGTCACTGTGGCGGCTACGCGGCGCAGCAAGGAGGTAAGGGGTTGCGTGGTGACCGAGCCGATGGCGGAGAGGGAGATGCCGGTGATCTGTCGGCCGGGCTGGGGCTCGTGCTCGGCTAATACGGAGGGCAAGGAGTGATCGACCAGTTCGGAGATCATGGCGGAATGACTGGGAGCGCGAAGGACGATCCAGCCGCGTGTGGCGGCGACATCCTCTAGCTTGTTGAGCAGCGCCGTTTTTCCTATGCCGCGCGATCCATTGATTGATGAGCACGGTGCGGCCGGTGGAGCCGGGAGTCTCAATGGCGTGGGCGAAGTTGTCCAGGATGGGTGTGCGCCCGACCCACACGGTGGGTGATTCTCCGAAGCCGGGCCGGAAGGGATTGCTCATGAGGGATAGTCTAGAGCCGATGGGGCGGTGTGGATAAAGTGGATAAATTTTGGCGTCTGGATAAGTTGGATAAATGGCGGAGCGACTGCCGCCTTGAAATGACATAATGTACATTATCGGACAAGAGTAGTTATGTGGGTGGAACCCGTTTCTGCGGGTTATGCGCCTTGATCTCGCTTATGCGGATTATGCGGGATCGCTATACTGAGCCGCATGGACGAGTACGTGGCGCGCAATCCCTTTCACCCGACCTTCGGGCGATCCCCGGCCGTGGTCATGGGACGCGAATCCGAGGTCGCGCAGTTTGAACTCGCGCTCGCGGAGGGCGCGGGAAACCCGTGGCGCACGGCGTTGATCTCCGGGAGCCGTGGGATCGGCAAAACCGTGCTGCTCAATGAGCTGGAGACGGCGGCCAAGGCCCAGGGCTGGGTGGTCTTGCGCGCGCATGTGGGAGAAAACATGCTGAGGGATCTCGTAGAGGTCACCATTCCTCGGGCCTATGGCTCCCTCGACGCCGCCCCGCCGCAGCGTCGGACGCGGGTCACCGGGGCGTCGATAGGCAAAGTGGGTTCCCTGTCCCTGGAAACGGAAAGGACGCGCCCGGAGCCCCGGCGTAATCTGCTGAGCGAGTTGCAGGACCTCGCGGGCGTGACCATGCCGCGCGGCGCGGGCATGGTGCTCACCGTGGACGAGGTGCAAAGCGCGCTGCCGGAACACCTGCACGAATTGGCGGTGGCCATTCAGGATCTCAACCGCGATGACGTGGATATTGCCTTCCTGGCGGCGGGCCTGCCCAGCGGCGTGGAGGATTTATTGCAGCTAGAGGGCACCACCTTTTTGCGTCGCGCCGAGCGTATTCTATTAGATCGCCTTGACGGGCAGACCACCTCTACCCTGCTGCGCGAGACGGCGGAATTGGGTGGGCGGCCCATGAATGGGGAGGCAATTGACCTGGCTGCAAGGGTAAGTCAGGGATATCCTTATCTTATTCAGGTGGTGGGCTCAATATCCTGGGCCAGGGCCAAACTCGATGATTCAGAGTGCATACGCGCGAAGCATGTGGAGGCTTCCATTGATGACGTGGTGGCGCGCATAGGAACGCAGGTTCATGCCCCGGCGCTGCGTCCCGTTCCGCCCCGCCAACGGGACTTTCTGCACGCGATGGCGCGTTTAGAGAAAGAGGCAGTGAAAGACGCGGAGCAGGGCGCCCAAGGAATTGCGGTGTCCGATATCGCCGAGGCCCTGGGCTCGACGACCACGGGGGTCTCGCGGTTGCGGCACGAGCTGATTTATCGGGAGTTGATCGAGGCGCACTCGCAGGGAAAGGTTAAGTTTAGCTTGCCGTATATGGCGGAATACCTAAACGGGCTGATCCGCTAAGCGGACGGAGAAAGGCGGACGTGATGGAACGCGCAGAACTCATACGGCACATGGAACAACGCTACGGGGTGGCCCCGGAGTATCTGTGGCCCGAGGCGTATCCGAGTGGCGCGGTGTTTCGGTGTCCCGGCAACGGCAAGTGGTGTGGGCTGCTGATGAGGGTTCGCGGCGAGAAAATTGGTCTTGGTGGGCCAAAGGGGGTGCTCCACTTTGACCTCCTGGTGGTGAAAAATGATCCTGACGTGATCGGTTTGCTGCTGTCTAAAGACGGCTTTTATCCTGCGTATCACATGAATAAGCGGCATTGGATTTCCGTGCATCTTGACGGGCCGGTTTCGGCGCGAGAAGTGCGCGATCTTGTGGCCGATAGTTTCCTTTTGGTCTGCGATAAAAAATAGTCACTCGTGACATTTACTTTGTTCATAGATCGAGAAGATCATGTACGGTGGGTTCTGCTGGTTTTCCACCCACTGAAAGGATCGAAGAATTATGAACAAGAAACTGCGTCTGCTTCCCCTCCTGGCTGTGGCTCCCCTGGCGCTGGCTGCCTGCTCCTCCGATGATGACGGGGATAGCACGGAGTCCACCACCGAGGCCGTGGTGACCACCGCTCCGGCCACCACCGCCGCCCCGGCCGAGTCCGTGGCCTCCGAGGTCTCTGACGCCTCCGAGCAGGCCTCGGAGAACGCCAGCGATGCCGTGGACAGCCTTAACGAGAAGAAGGATGAGGCTGTTGACGGCCTCTCCGACGCCAAGGACGACGCCGCCGAGACGCTGGGCGACGCGAAGGATGACGCCGCCAACGAGCTTTCCGACGCCGCCGATAGCGTCTCGGACAAGCTGGACGAGCAGGCCAACGGCTAATAAAAGCGGTATGCGGCGGTGCCTTTCCAGGGGCACCGCCCTTTTTCTATTCCCGGTGGCGGTACGCGGCCACGAGCTGAACGACGGTGATGCCGCCCAGGGCCACGGCGACCGCGCCAACCACCCACATGTGCTGGAAGAATACCCACAGGGCAAAGGCGATGATGACGATGAGGCGCAGCCACAGCGCCGGAATCATGCGGCCCGGGCTCATGAGGTCTTTTCCAGGGCCAGGCGAATGTTGATCTCGCCCTCCTCGTCGATGGAGGCGGCCACGAAGTCCGGCGTTTCCACCTCATAGTCGGCGCGGTTGAGGGGAATATCCGTGGAGACCACCACGG
Organism: Corynebacterium oculi; assembly: GCF_001412105.1. Lineage (GTDB taxonomy): Bacteria > Actinomycetota > Actinomycetes > Mycobacteriales > Mycobacteriaceae > Corynebacterium > Corynebacterium oculi. Next base: position 774,297 of record NZ_LKST01000001.1, on the reverse strand, counting down.
AGTCCCCGCTGCGCAGGACCCGCATCGTGGGGCTGATGTCCTTGGTGTGTCCGTGGAGGGTGAGCTTGCCGGGAACGGTGACCTCCCCCACGGTGCCGTCCTCGGGAACCCCGGAGAGATCCACGGGCGCGGTGACCTCAAAATCGGCCGTGGGGTACGTGTCAGTCTCCAGCATCTTGGTGCGCACGTTGATGTCACGGCGCTCGTTATCCGAGGCCACCGCCGTCATGTCCACGGTGATGAACCCGCCGGTGAGCGTGTCCTGATCCACGTTGAGGGAGCCCTCTACCTTGGTGGTGGAGCCGGAGGTCACGCGCTTATCGCCGGGCAGGATCTCGTGGAACGTGTAGCCGGCGGAGGTGGTGTTCTCCCCCGCCCGCCCGGTGACCTTCCAGTGGCCGTTCATGCTTGTCGACGCCGCCTTGGCTCCCTGCGCGTTGAGTCCTTCCGTTTTGACGCCGGGGCCGTTCATTGCGCTGAGCACCGTGGGCAAGATGGAGAGCACGGCGATGAGTGCGATGGCGATGACGAAGATGGTGATGATGATCTTGCGGTTACGCGGCATGACCTACCTCAACTTTTCTATGGACCGCGCCAGGTCTACGAGTTCGGAGCAGAGCTCTTGCAGTTCCTCTCCCCCGGCTCCCTCGCGGGCGGCGGTGGCGATGTCCTCCGCCGAGCAGCGCAGCTCGAAGAGGGAGTCTTGTAGCCGCTCCGCGCGCTCGGCCGTCATAATCACGGCGTTTTCCGGGATACGGGTGCCGGTGATGTTATGGCGCTGCTCGTAGGCGCGCTGCTTGCAGGAGGGGCTGCAATACTTCTTGGGGCGCCCCCGAGTGGAGGGCGCCATTTCCTTGCCGCACCAGGCGCATCGTTGTTGCTTCTTATGCGTCACGTGACTCATCCTAGACCATCGCGGCCGGGTGGGAACAAACCGCACGGGGAATTCGTTATACTCGCGTAGTTGGTACTAATCGCGGGATGTAAAGGATTGATGCTGCAATGGCAGATCGGGTGCTTCGAGGCAGCCGCATGGGTGCGGTCAGCTACGAAACGGATCGGGATCACGACCTGGCCCCCCGCCAGATGGTGAAGTACCGCACGGAATCCGGGGAAATCTACGAGGTTCCCTTTGCGGATGACGCCGAAATCCCCGGCGAGTGGATGTGCAAGAACGGCCAGCTGGGAATCCTCATCGAGGGCGAGGGCGTGGACGCCAAGCCGGTGAAGCCGCCGCGCACCCACTGGGATATGCTCCGGGAGCGGCGCAGCATCGAGGAACTTGATGAACTGCTTGAGGAGCGCATCGAGGCCCTGCGCAAGCGACGCCGCAACGCCGCCAAGCTCCTCAAGCAGCAGAAGGAAGAGGAAGCGGCCAAGGCCGAGAAGTAGAGTCGCCCCTACTTCACCCACCCAATATCCTCCTTGGGCACGGAACCAAAGATCATGGCACCTACGTTGGCCAGCCCCGGCTTCACGGCCACGGTCTTAGGGCCATTGGCATAGGGCATGACGCCGAAGCGGGAGAGGGCCACCCGTTCCACCTCCACTGCCCTAGCGTTTTGCTCCTCCGCCGTGGGGAGCTTTTCTAATTCATCGATCATCGCGTCTATCTCCGGGGTGCCGGTGTGGGAGAGATTAAGCGTGGAATCGGAGTAGTACTGCTGGCGGAAATAGGTGGTTCTGTTGGGATCGTTGGGCACGATGGAGGAGTTCATAAGGTCAAAGTCCTTCTCTTCTAAAACCCGGGCAAAGTCCGAGGTAGGGTGCGCCGCTATCTTTAGCTCCACGCCAATATCCCGAAGCATCTTTTGAATACTGGTGGAGGTCGCCTTCCCCGTGGAGCCATCGCCAAACAGCGGTTACCGCAGGGTGAGCCGTGCGCCGTCCTTCACCCGAATACCATCCTCCGATTCTACCCAGCCCGCCTGGTCGAGGAGATCGCGTGCGCGTTGGGGATTGAAGGAAACCAGATCCCCAAAAACATCCACGTAGGTGTCCTGATTTTGCAGGAAAATGAGGGAGCCGGGGAGATCCTCGGTATAACCGCGACCGTTAAAGATGATGGCGGCGAGAAGGGAGCGATCAATCCCGGACATCACGGCCTCGCGCACGGTAATGTCCGCCAAGACCGGGGATTCGGCGTTGAGGCTCAGCATGAGGATGGCGGTGTCCAAGGAGGTATGAAGCTCGGCCTGCTTGCCCATGCCCAGGGCGGCGGCGAGGTAGTTCTTGTTGGAGATGGACACGGAATCAATCTCCCCGGCGCGGAAGGCGTTCATGGCGGCCTGAGCCTCCATGAGCCGGAACACCACCTTGTCCAACTTAGGGGCGCGGCCCCACCACTTCTCGTTGGGCACAAAGGTGACGGTCCCGCCGTGATAATCCACCGTGTCCACCTTGTAGGGGCCCGCGCCCCACTCATTAGGCAGGCGCCGGAGGAATCCCTCGTTGAAGTCCTGGGGCGTGGCAATGCCGGGGTGCATCAGCGCCCCGAAGAGGCCGTTCCACCACGGATAGATGTGGCGGTAGGTGACCACCACCTGCTTATCGTTCTCGCCGGGGAGCACGGATTCGATCTGGTTATAGCCGTCCGAGGAGGAAATCTGGTAGGAGTCATCATCACCCCGGTTAATGCGCCACGTGTTTTCGTAGGTGCGCCAGTCTATCGGCGTGCCATCGTTAAAGGTGGCACGGGGGTTGAGGGTATAAGTCACCACGGTTTTCCCCGCCACCGTCTCCTCGTGAACATCGAGCAGGTAATCAGGATTGGGGGTGATATTTCCCGCGCTATCGCTAAAGGAAAGTTGCGGCATGTACCAGGCCCACAGCGTGTTCACGGAGACCGTGGTATTGGCATGCAGGGAGTTTTGCTGTTCCGGTATTTCCGCTATGGGCAGGGTGAGGGTACCGCCTTGGCGCAGTTCCTCCGGGGCCTTTTTGTTATAGGAACCGGAGGGAGAAACCTCGAGGTGTATCTCCTGGGTGGATGCACACGCGGAAAGGGAAAAGACGGCGGCGATGAGCATGAGCGCGAGCGATGTTTTCTTCATGAGCTTATTCCTCCTTGCGGGTCTGCTGCGCGCCGGGATCGGGAATAGGAATGGCCGAAAGGAGGGCGCGGGTGTACGGGTGGCGGGCCGTGGTAAAAATCTCATCGGTCTCCCCCACCTCCACGAACTCCCCGGCGCGCATGACGGCCACGCGATCGGAGATATGCCGCACCACGGATAGGTCGTGGGAGACGAAGATATAGGAAAGGCCGAGTTTGCGGCGGAGATTATCCAACAGGTTGATGATTCCGGCCTGGACGGATACGTCCAGTGCCGAGACGGGCTCGTCAAGCACGATGAGCGAGGGATTGGTGGCCAGGGCGCGGGCCAACCCGATGCGCTGGCGCTGCCCTCCGGAGAAATGGCTGGGGAATCTGTCCTGCTGATGCTCCCCCAGCTGCACGAGCCCCATCAGCTCGCGCACCCGCTCGGGAATGTTTCCGGAGTACCCCAGCGCGGAAAGGGGTTCCGCGATGATCTCCCGCACCGTCATGCGTGGGTTGAGGGAACTCAGTGGATCCTGGAAAACGATCTGAATATCGCGCCGAGCGGCCTTGCGCTCCTGCGGGCTCAACGCGGAAACATCCCTGCCGTGGAGCTTGATGGTCGATTCCGGCGCGGGCATGAGGTTCATGATCTCCGTGAGCGTGGTGGTTTTACCCGAGCCGGATTCCCCCACGATGGCAAAGCATTCTCCCTGCTTAACCTCAAAGGAGAGATTCTTGATGGCCTGCTTGGTGCCCACCTGCGTTTGAGCACCGCCCCCTTGATGATGGGATAACTCTTGGTGAGGTTGTTTACCTCCAGGACCGTTTCGCGCCGATCCCGGGGAATATCGCGCAAAATGTCCTCTTCCTGCGCCGGGGTGGGGTACATGGGCTTCCCTCCGATGGTTCCTCCCCGGATCTCCGCCGAGCGGATGCACGCCGCGCGGTGGTGATCCGCCACCGGGAGCAGCGGTGGCTCGGCGCGGGTGCACTCCGGTAGCGCCACGGGGCAGCGCGGCGCAAACTGGCATTGCGAGGAAAGGTCGATCAGCGTGGGCGGGGAACCCTGGATGGGGGTGAGCGGCTCGTGGCTAGCGACGTCGATACGCGGGGTGGAACCAAGCAGCCCCACCGTATAGGGCATGCGGGGCCGGCGGAAAATGCTTTCGACGCTTCCGTGCTCGACGGGGGCGCCCGCGTACATCACCAGTACCTCGTCCGCCACCACGCCCATGTCATGGGTAATCATGATGGTGGCGGCCCCGGTTTCCCGCTGGGCCACCTTGAGGACGTCGAGGATCTGCGCCTGGATGGTGACGTCGAGCGCGGTGGTGGGCTCATCCGCGATGAGCACCGTGGGATTATTGGCGATGGCCATGGCGATCACCACGCGCTGACGCATACCCCCGGAGAACTGGTGCGGAAAGAACTTGATGTGCTTGTGCGGCTCGGGGATCCCCACCAGGTCGAGGAGTTCTATGGCCTGGGTACGCGCCTGCTTGACGCTGACCCGCTGGTGAATCCTGATGGCCTCCACCAGCTGTGCCCCCACATCGAACACCGGGGTGAGCGCGGAGAGAGGATACTGGAACACCATGCCGATCCCTTGGCCGCGGATCGTGGACATCTCCTTATCCGTCTTGCCCAGGAGTTCCTCACCCTGGAAAAGCACGGAACCCGTGACGCTGGCGTAGTCCGGCAATAGCCCCATGATGGACATGGAGGTCACGGACTTGCCGGAACCGGACTCCCCCACGATCCCCAGCGTGCGCCCGGCAGCGAGATCGAAGGAAACGCCGCGCACCGCCTGGACGAGCCCGGATTCGGAGGGAAAGGTAACGCGAAGATCCGACACGGAAAGAACGGGGTGATTCATGCTCGGCCTCCAGACTGAGAATGAGGATCGAGGGCATCGCGCAGGCCGTCGGCGATGAAGGCCATGGACACGGTGAGCAGGGTGAGGGTGAGCGCCGGAATATAGAACTGCCAGGGCGCGGACTCGATGCCGGCGGCCCCCACCGAGAGCAGGGTGCCCAAGGAAACATCGGGCGGCTGCACGCCCAGCCCGAGGAAGGACAGCGCCGTCTCAGAGCCGATGGTGACTACGATCCCCAGGGTGAACTGAATGATGATGAGCGATCCGATATTGGGAATGATGTGCCGCACCACGGTGCGGGCGCGGGAGACCCCCATGTACCTGGCCGCCCGCACATAATCGTTCTCCTTAATGCTCAACGCCAGCGACCAGATCACCCGGGCCGGATACATCCAACCGAAGGCGATGAGCACCACGATGAGGACCTTCCAATCACCACCGGAATCAGAAACAAGCAAAGAGATGAGCAAGAACGTGGGAATGGCCAGCAGGAAGTGAATCAGGATCAAGATGACCCGCTCGGCCATGCCGCCGTAGAGGGCGGCACCCACCCCAATGAGCGCGGACAACACGGAGGTGGCGGTGGAGACGCTCACCGCGATAATCAGGGAACGGCCAAGGCCATGCACCGTTTGGGCAAAGAGATCATGGCCCGCATCATCGGTGCCAAACCAATGCAGGGAACCAGGTGGGGTGGAAAGATGGCGGAAATCGGGGTCATCGTACGCCCACTGCGCCGCGAAGGGACCGAACGCGGCCAAAGCGACGAGCGCGAGGAAGATGAACAAACCCAACACCGCCATGCGGTTGCGGAAGTAACGGCGAGTATATAAACGCAGCTTATCCATTTAACTCACCCGCACCCGAGGATCGAGAATCACCACAAAGAAATCCGAAAGCACGGCGGAGATGCCCACCATGAGCGCGCTAAAGGCGGCCACTGCCGTGGCCCCGTGGACATCATTGCGGCTAATGGTCTGAATAAAGTACTGGCCCATGCCATTCCAGGCAAAGATCTGCTCCGTCATCACCGCGCCCGTGAAGATACCGGGAATGGAAAACGCCACCGAGGTGGCCACGGGAATGATGGAGGTACGCAGCGCGTGCCTGCGCACCGCCTGATTCCGCGTGAGCCCCTTGGCGCGAGCCGTGCGCACATAATCAGCGGAGATGTTATCCAGCAACAGGCTGCGCTGCATCATGTGGTACCCGGCATAGGAGATGGCCACCAGGGCGATGGTGGGCAGCAGCAGGTGCTGCCCCGCGTTGAGCAGCCGGGGAAAGAACCCCACCACATCCGGCGAGGACGCCCCCGTGACATAGAAGATGCGCAGGCCGGTGACCTTGTTGACCCACAGGCCGGCGCTGACCACCACCAGGGAGGCCACCACCACGTGCGTGTTCATCAAGATGATGGACGTCCCCTGCCACAGGCGATCGCCGCGCTGATACTGGCGCGAGGCGGTGTACACCCCCACTGCCACGCCCATCACCACGGACAAAAGCGTGGCCAGCAACAGGAGTTGCGCGGAGACCAACATGCGGGGGCCGATCTGATCGTTCACGGCGTCCCCCACCGGGGAGGCTCCCCAGTCCCAGCGCAGGAAAATACCCTTGATCCAGATCCACCAGCGATGCGCGAGCGAGGCATCGGGATTGAGATTGAGCGGGGTGAGAATGTCCGCGATCTGCTCGGAGGAAAGCGGAGGCCGCCTGCCCACGTAGTTAGAACGAGGATCGAGGAACGTGGCCGCCAGGAGATACGCCAGGTTCGTGGCGAGAAAAATCACGACCAGCCAGCTGATCGTTTTACGGACGAGATACTTAGCCATAGCCCTCCACCTATCTAGAAGGTCTACCCCACAGGTTGTGGGATAGACCTGATAATAGTGTGAGCCAAGTACCTCGCGGGCCGTTTTGAGGGACTAAATCCGGTGCTTGCGGCGGAAGCGCGCTACCTCGTGGCCGATGATCTTGCTGGTTTCCGCGTACAGGTTGCGCACCTGCTCGCCGCGGTGAGCCAGGCCCCACTTGGTGACCTGCACCAGGCTGTCTTTGACAAAACTGCCGTCCAGCTTGGACTCCCCGATCTCGCGCTCGGTGAAGGTGATGGGCACCTCGCGCACGTCATGCCCCTCCTCCACGGCCCGCCACGCCAGATCCACCTGGAAGATGTAGCCCGCCTGAGCCAGCTCCTCAAGGTTCATCGCCTCGATCACCTCGCGGCGGTAGGCCCGGTACCCGGCGGTCATGTCGGAGAGGCCAGCGCCCAGGGCCACGGAGATGTACATGTTGCCAGCCTTGGAGAGCAGCCAGCGCTTCATCGGCCAGTTCACCACGCGGCCGCCGGTGATGTACCGGGAGCCGATCACCAGATCGGCCCCGGCGTCGATCTCCTGCAAGAGCAGGCGCAGCTGCTCCGGGGCGTGGGAACCGTCCGCGTCCATCTCGCACAGCACGGTATAGCCTCGCTCTAGGCCCCACTGAAAGCCCGCCACATAGGCCCCGCACAGGCCGCCCTTCCCGGCGCGGTGAAGCACATGCACCTGGGGATCCTCGGCGGAAAGCGCGTCGGCCTTCTCCCCTGTGCCGTCGGGGCTGTGATCGTCCACGATGAGCACGTCGACCTCGGGGGCTGCGGCGCGAACCCGTCCGACGATGAGCGGAAGGTTCTCCAGCTCGTTATAGGTAGGAATGATGACGAGCGTTGCATCGCTGGGACGAGCCACGGGTTACTCCTTATGAACGGGGTGAGGATGAGCGTCGGCGCCACAAGGCAACGAGCATACTGAGCGTGCCTAGTGTTCCCATGATAGCGATGCCGGCTTGGACCCAGAAACCGAATCGCACGGCGGGAGTCACGGAATCGCGCAGGGGCAGGGTATCGACGAGCGTGGCGGCCTCGAAGATACCCGTCCGGGAGCGCACCTCCCCATCCGGGGCCACGATGGCCGATACCCCGGAGGTGGCCGCCACCACCACTGCACGATCGGTCTCGATGGCGCGCAGGCGACTCATGGCTAGTTGCTGGTAGGACATGTCCGTGAACCCAAAGGTGGCGTTGTTGGTGGGCGTGGTTAAAAGCTGCGCGCCGTGGGCCACAGCGGAGCGATACGCCTCATCAAAGATCACCTCATAGCAGGTGGCCACCCCCAGGGCGACCCCACCGGCGTGTACCACCCCGGTGCCGATGCCCGGCTGAAAATCCCCGGCGCGATCCACATAGGGGGACACGTGCCGCAGCAGGGAGCGCAGCGGCATGGTCTCCCCGAAGGGCTGGAGGAACTTCTTGTGGTGGTATTCCCCCGGCCCGGTTGCGGGATCGAACACCATCATGGTGTTGTGCGGGCCCGCCTCGTCGGCGGTGAGGGTGCCCACCAGCACGGGAGCCTGGGCGGCGGCCACCGCCCGATCCACGAGTTCGCGGGCGCGGGCGTCGGTGAGTGGGTTGACGTCGGCGGCGTTTTCCGGCCAGATCACCAGGTCTACGGGTTCGGCCAATTTCTCGGTCTCCCGCACGTGATTGGCCAACACGGCGCGGCGCTGGGCATTAAAGTCAAGACCCATGCGGGGCACGTTGCCCTGGATCGCCGCCACGCGCACCTCGCCGGTATCCACCGGCCGGGGCCATTGGGCGACCCCGACGCCCACCCCCAGCGGGACGAGGAGACACAGGGCCGCCAGGCGGGGCTGCGCCCGCAGTCGATACAGCGCGCACCCCGTCAACGCCGCGCCGAAGGTCACCAGCGCCGGCCCGCCGAGAAAAGCCAGGTGCGCCAGCGGCCCATCGACCTGCCCCCAGGCCAGACGCACCCAGGCGAAACCACCGAAGGGCCAGGAGGAGCGTGCGTACTCCACCGCCACCCACCAGGCGGGAAAAAGCAGCAGGCTCCCGCGCCGCAACGCCACGCCGCCCAGGCCGGTGAGGATGCCAAAGAGCGCCAGCACCACGCTCAGCGCGATATAGGGCGGTGCGCCCACGAACTCCCCGATCCACGGGAGCAGCAGCAGGAAAAGGCACAGCGCCTGCACGAAGCCCAAGATCGCCCCCTCGCGCAGGCTCCGAGCGTGCTGGAGGGCGTAATACAAAAGCCCCAGGCCGATGACCCCCGCGGGCCACCACCCCAGCGGCTCATAGGAGGCAAAGACCAGCAGGCCCGAGGCCGCCGCGGCCGCCAGCCGCCACCACATCTAGCGGAAGTCCTCCGGCTTGACGTCGCGGCTCCCCCGCTGGACTTCCTCCTCATCGATGACCTCTCCCCCGGCGAAAGAACCATAGCTGGTGCGCTGGCGGTAGGCATTGACGCGCTCGAAGCTGCGCATTCCGGCCTCCTCGATCCGGGCACGCAGCTTCTTGGCCAGGCTGCGCCTTATCAGGGAACGCGTGGGCGGAAGGATCAGCAGCAGGCCCAGAAGCGCCGTGGCAAAGCCGGGCAGCGCTACCAGCACGGCACCCGTGGCGATCAGGCCATAGTTTCCTATCGCCTCCCCCGGGCGCAGCCGCCCGCTCGCGGCGGAAACGGCGATGGAACGCATCTGATAGGTGGCCAGGAAAAGCCCCCCGAAGAACACCAGGATCAGGGCCAACAAAGCCCAGCCCACGCCGATGAGGTGGGCCACGGCCCAAAAGGTCAGGGCCTCGGTGAGGATATAAGGTACAGCAAGAAAAAGTGGCACCCCACCAATCTACCTATATCGCCGTGACCACGCCCTGCGGAGTATCCGCCACCACCGCCGCGCCCAGGGCGGGGCGGGTAATCAGCGCCACCGGGATTCCCAGGGCCGCCGCGGCCGCCACCGTGGCGGCGAGGTCGGGGCGGCCGGTATCGCTGAGAATGATCCCATCAATCTGGTGATCCCGCATGAGCTTTTTCTCCTGCGCCAGATCGCCGACGCGGGGCGGCAGCACCCGGTGCCGCGCTGGGGCCTCGCCGCGCCGAGGACGCTGCTCCTGGCGTAGCACGTAGAGGTTATCGGAATCCGCCTTCAGCGCGGGGGCGGCATCCACCCCCTCCGTGTCCACCAGAATGTGATGCCAGTGCAGGCGCGCCCAGGCGGCGGCCTCGGCGGCGGAGGAAGCCTCCACCACCGGGGTAATCTCCCAGCGCCGGGGGGAATACACCACCAGGGCCACGCCGGTGGCGTGGGCGGCCTCGGCAATATCGGCGTGCGCCGGATCAAAGGGATGCGTGGCGTCCACCACGGCCTCAATCCGCTTGCGCACCACCAGGGCGGCCAATTCCGCAGGGCTGGCGGGAAGCGCCGTGGTGACCTCCCAGCCCGCCGCATTGAGGGCCTGCACCACGCCGGAAAAGCCCGCGGCGCCGCTAATGACCAGCACACGCATACGCATATCTTCCACAACCTCCTTTTACCGGGGCATTCTACGCCACAAGGGGTGGGGCACCAGCCGCATGAGGTAGGCCAGGAAGCGCAGCCGCCCGGGGATCCACAGGGTGCGGCTACCGCCTCCCCGGGCTATCTCCGCCGCCACCGCCTCGGCCACCTGGTGCGGATACACGGACATCGGCGCCGGACGCATTCCCTCGGTCATGCGGCCGATCACAAATCCCGGCCGGGCGGTGACCAGCCGCAGCGGGCCGCCGTGGAGACGATCGCTAAGCCCCTGGCAAAAGGCGTCCAACCCGGCCTTGGTGGAGCCGTAGACGTAATTGGCGCGCCGGGCCCGCCAACCCGCGATGGAGGAAAAGGCCACTAGGGTGCCGCGCTCCATCACCTCGGTGAGAACGGTGAGCGCCACCACCTGAGCGGTGTAATCTACTGTGGCGATCCGCGCCGCGTGCCGCTCGTCTTTTTCCGCCAGGTCTTGTTCGCCCAGGATCCCAAAGCACACCAGGGCGATCTCGGGCGGACCGGCCAGGCGGGCGGCCTCCTCGATCACGGAACGCTGGGCGGCGAGGTCGGCGGCGTCGAAAAAGAGCGTGTCCACGCCGCGCGCCCCGGCGTCTAGCAGCTGCTGGGCCGCCACCGGGCGGTGGGCGGCGAGAACCACGCGACGGCCCGCGCACAACCGCGCAGCCAGTTCACCGCCGATCTCGCTGGTGGCGCCCAAAACCAAGAGCGCACCGCTCATCGCAGCTCCCTCGGCTGGGTATTGAGCCGCTCGCAGCCCTGGGCGGTGACCACCACGATGTCCTCGATCCGCGCCCCGCAATCGCACTCAAGGTAGATCCCCGGCTCCACGGAAAAGGCCATGCCCTCCTCAATGACCAGGTCATTGCCCGCCATGATGAAGGGCTCCTCGTGGGTGGATAGTCCGATGCCGTGGCCGGTGCGGTGGAAGAACTCCGCGCCGTAGCCCGCCGCCTCGATGATCGCGCGGGCGGCCTCGTCCACCTGCGCGGCTGTTACTCCGGGGCGCACGGCCCGGCAGGCGGCCTCCTGGGCCTCGCGCAGCACCCGGTACATCTCCGGCTCCTCCCCTGGGCCGTCCACGATGTAGGTGCGGGTGCAATCGGAGTGGTACCCCACCCCATAGGTGCCTCCGATGTCCACCACCACCATCTCCCCGGCGCGCAGCACCCGGTCGGAGAAGGAATGATGCGGGTTTGCGCCGTGGGGCCCGGAGCCCACGATGATGAAGTCCACGGAGTCATGCTCCCGGAGGATCAACTCGCGCAGGTCGGCGGCCACCTCTGCCTCGGTGCGGCCCGCCCGGAGCAGGCCGGGGACGCGGGCATGGACGGCGTCGATAGCCTGGGCGGCGTCGCGCAGTTGCGCGATCTCTGCGGCATCCTTGCTCATGACGAGGCTGCGCAGCGCCGTGGCGGCCAGAACCATGGGCGAACCGGGAAAACGCGCTTGCAGGGCAAGTATGTGGGCGGAGGTGAGCGATTCGCCCAGCCCGATGGTTCCCCCTCCGGGGAGGGAAACCAGGGCGTAGGGATCTTCGCCGTCGGCCCAGCCTCGCGCGGTAACACCCAGTTCCGTCAGCGCCTCGGGGTGAAAGTCCGCGATGTCCGCCTTGGGGGCGATGAGCGCGGGCGCACCCTGGGCGGGGATCACCAGTGCGCTGAACCGCTCGTGGGTGCTGGCCCAGGCCCCCACGAAGTAAGCCATTTCCGCGCCGGTGCCGATGACGGCCCCGGCGAGGTTCTGCTCCCGGCAGATCTCGGCGGCGCGGCGCAGCCGGGCGGCGTACACGGAGGAATCAAAGCGCTGAATCGTGGTAGTTTCCATGACGATCATGGTAGTGCGTCACATGCCCACCGCCACCACGCCGCGTCGGATGGCCTGGGCGGCCCGGCGCGCCTGCGCCCTGGTGAGATCGCTGTAGGCGGTCAGCGACACCTGTTCGAGGAGATCGACCACCTGGCGGCACCAGCGCACGAAGTCCCCGGCGGTGAGTTCCGCCCCGCACTGGGCCGCGGCGGCCAGGCAGTACCCCAGCGGGGCCCCGGCCGTCCATTGATGCATGGCCAGGGCGAAGGCCCCCTCGGGGGCGGGGGTGAGCGGCAGGCGGTGGCGCTGCTCGTCATGGACGAGTTCCGCCCACACCCGCTCCGTGGCGCTCATCGCGGCGGCCATCGGCTCGGTGGCCGCCGCCACCTCGCCTTGGGTGCTTTTACGGTTTTCAAAGACGCACAGGGAGGCCACCCCGGCGAGTTCGGCCGGATCCAGATCGTCCCAGATGCCCCGGCGCAGGCACTGGGCGATGAGAAGATCGGCGGAGGAATGAATGCGCGCCAGGCGCTCCCCCTCCTCGGTGAGCGCGTAGCCGGGGGCCACATAATCCATCTCCGTGAGCAGATCCAGGATGCGGCGGAACGTGTGAGCCAGGGTATCGCTGCTGGTGGCGGCGGCCTCCTGGCGGCGCTCCTGCTCCCGGTGGCGCAGGATCTTCTCGGCGTGGCGGGCCAGATGCTCCCGGTCACCCGGGGGCCATTGGTGAACGGGGTGGGCGCGCACCTCATCGCGCAGGCGGGCGACCTCCTTGGAGGGCCGCAGCCGCGCCTTGGTTTTGAGCCTGGCGGGCCCGGTGAAGCGGTGCAGGTTGCGCACGATGGCCCGGGTGTTCTTGCGGTGGTGGCCGGGAATGCGCATGTGCCCCAGCCGCACGGGGGCGTTGCCCAGGGTGCGGGCCTCCACCCGACCCGTCCACCCGTTCTGGGAAACCACGAGGGGGCGGGGGTCGCGCGCGCTGCGGGCGGGCTCGACCACCACGGCGATGAGGGGGCGTTTTTTCCCGGGAAGCGCCAGCACCTCGCCCCTATTCACGGTGGCGAGCAGCCGGGTGATTTCCCTATCCCGTTGCTGCATGGCCTGGGCGCGGTGGCGCTTTTCCTCGGCGGAGAGGCGTTGACGCAGGGATACGTAGTCGATCAGATCCTCGGGGGTGCCCGGCGGGGCCAGTGCACCCCATGCCTGGGCGAGTTCCTCCTCCTCGGCGCGCAGCCGGGAGCGGGTGCGCTCTAAGGTGCGGGCCTCGTCCACCACGGAGGCGTCCGCCTGGAACTGGGCAAAGGACATCTCCAACAGCTCGATGGCATGCTCGTAGCCATCGCGGCCCAGGAGGTTCACGGACATGTTGTAGCCCGGCTGGAAGGTGGATACCAGGGGGTAGGTGCGCGTGGCCGCGAGGCCGGCGACGGCGCGGGGGTCGAGATCGGGGCTCCACTGGACGACGGCATGGCCCACGATGTCAATGCCGCGCCGCCCGGCGCGACCGGTGAGCTGGGTGTATTGGGCCGGGGTGAGGTCCACGTGCGCCTCCCCGTTGAACTTGACCAGGCGCTCTAACACCACCGTGCGGGCGGGCATATTGATGCCCAGGGCGAGGGTCTCGGTGGCAAAGACGGCGCGGACGAGCCCCCGGGTAAATAGATCCTCCACTATGTGCCGAAACGCCGGGAGCATACCCGCATGGTGGGCGGCAAAGCCCCGTTTAAGGGCGGCGCGCCACTGCCGAAACCGCAATACCTCCAGATCCTCGGGGGGAATGTCGGCCACGGCGGTGTCGATAGTTTCCTGTATGCGCCGCGCCTCCTCCTCGGTGGTGAGGGTGAGTTTGGAGCGCAGGCATTGAAACAGGGCGGCATCGCAGCCGGCGCGGGAGAAGATGAAGGTGATGGCGGGGAGCATGTCCCGGTGGCGCAGCGCCGCGATGACCTCGGGGCGCGGGGGCGGGCGGTATCGAGAATCCTGGAAGCGTTCGATGTGACTCAGCAGGGCGGGCGAGACGCGCGGGGAATCCGGGGTGTCTTGTGCGTCGAAGAGGGAATGAGCCTTGGTGCCCACCATCATCCACTGGTGCAGCGGCACGGGGCGATGCTCGGAGACGATCACGCGGGTATCGCCGCGCACGGTGGCCAGCCAGTGGCCGAACTCCTCCGCGTTGGAGACGGTAGCCGAGAGCCCGATGATGCGCACGGACTCGTCCAGGCCGAGGATCACCTCCTCCCACACCGCGCCCCGGGAGGCATCGGCAAGGAAATGAATCTCGTCCATCACCACGTGGCTGAGCAGGCGCAGGGCGGAGGAATCCGCGTAGATCATGTTGCGCAGCACCTCGGTGGTCATCACCACGATGGGGGCGTCGCGGTTAATGCTCTGATCCCCGGTGAGCAAGCCCACGCGCTCGGCGCCGTAGCGCCGGACGAGGTCGTGATACTTCTGGTTGCTCAGCGCCTTGATGGGGGTGGTGTAGAAGCAGGTGGTGTGCTGGGAGAGCGCCAGGGACACCGCGAACTCCCCCACGACGGTCTTGCCCGATCCCGTGGGGGCGCACACCAGCACGCCCTGGCCGGATTCCACCGCCGCGCAGGCCTTGCGCTGAAAATCGTCGAGGGGGAAATCGAGGCGAGCGGCGAAGTCTGCGAGGTGAGTCATTTAGAGAATGTCGTCGTAGTCTGCGTAGTCTGTGGTGCGGATGGAGGAGGCGGTGGAGATCGGGGCGGGGGCGGCGATCGCGGTGGAGTCCTCGTCGCCAGCGTCGAGCCAGTCCGGGCGCTCCTGCTTGCGGCGCTTATCGTGCCAGCGGCAAAATTGCAGCGACATCTCCACCAGCGCGGTCAGGGCGGCGGTGAGGATCACCATGGAGATGGGATCCTGGCCGGGGGTCATAAAGGCCGCGAAGATGGCCAGGCCCACGATGATGTAGCGGCGCTTATCCTTGACCTGATCGTAGGCGAGCACGCCCGCGATGTTGAGCACGGCGATAATCAGCGGCACCTCAAAGCTCACCCCGAAGATCAGCAGGAGGTTGAGCATGAAATTGAAGTACAACTGGCCGGTCAGCGCCACTTCCTGAGCCTCATCGCCGATGGTGAGCAGGAACTCCAGGCCATAATCCAGCACGAAGTACGCCAGCACCGCGCCGGAGACAAAGAGAATCACCGCGATGGAGACGAAGGAGGCGGTCCAGCGCCGCTCGTTCTTTAGCAGGCCGGGGGTGATAAACCCCCAGATCTGGGCCAGCCACACCGGGGAGGCCAAAACCGAACCCACCAGGGCGCCCACCTTGAGGCGCAGCATGAACATCTCGAAGGGGGCGGTGGCGAGCAGGCGGCACTCCCCCGAGGAACCGAGATCCACGCGCTTGCTGGGATCCACCGAGCAGTAGGGGCCGAGCAGGATCTGCCCCAAGGAGGGCACCCCGAGGAAGGAATGCTGATACCAGATAAAACCCGCGATGGTACCCACGCCCAAGGCTAACAGCGAGACGATGAGGCGACGCCGCAGTTCCTGAATGTGCTCGACGATGGACATGGTGCCATCGGGGTTCTTCTTACTCACGGTCTAGAGGGTATCGCGGTAATCAGAGGTGTTCTGGGTCAGGTTGGGCTGAGCCTGGGCGGTCTGGGAATTGTTTTGCGTGATGGCCTGGGGGGTCTCATCGTCCTTGTGCATCTCCTTGACCTCGGACTTGAAGATGCGCATGGAGCGGCCCAGGGAGCGGGCGGCATCGGGAAGCCGACGCGCGCCGAAGAGCAGCACGAGAAGAACCGCGATGATGAGAAGTTCGGGGACACCTAGATTAGGCATGAGGGGCCTTTCTAATCGAACGTGGTGGTCTGCGAGCCATCATAGGCGGCCAACGCCTGCGATGCCCGGAGAGACACCTGTGAACTTACCTGGGGTGGGCTGAGAACTTTCACCTTATCCGCATTGCTGAGCGCAAAGCGGACCAACCACTCCTGCGTACCATAGGGCATGGTAGCCGCAACCCACTCCCCCTCGGGATCCTCTGCCAAGGTCATGGGGTAATACTCGGCCAACCACGCGGCCTCGCGGCGCACCTTTAGGTGTGCCTGGTGCTCCAGGGCAAAGGAAAAATCCACCCCGGACGGGGCCTCGGCGGGCTTATCGACGACCTCCGGGGCTGCCATGCGATCCAGGCGGAAGGTACGATGCCCCTCCTCCCAGGCGCTGAGGTACTGGTGGCCGGAATCCATTACCACCCGCAGCGGAGTGACCTCGCGTTCCCGCTCGGTATCGCTGCTGGCGGAGGAATACCGAAAACGCAGTTGCTTCTTCTCCGCGATGGCCTGGCTAATGCGCTTCCCCACCGTGGAATCCTCCTGCTGGGGAGTGGAATCGAAGATGGCGCTGGCCCCCGTGATCGTCCTCAACTTGGATGCGGCCGAGCGCACCGAGGGGGCGTGAACCAAGCCAGGCTGATTCTCCAGGGACTCCAGCATCATCAGCAGCACGGAAGCCTCGGCGGCGCTGAGCCGCAGCGCACGATCCAGACCCTGATTATTGGTGATGCGCACGGAGGTATAACTGTGCACCATATCCACCAGGTTGTCCGGCATTAGCCCCGGCAGCCCGCAGCAGAACAGGCGATTGAGATCCGCCATGATCTCCTGGGGCGTGCGCCCCAGATCGCGCGCCGCCTCGAACACGGAGCGGCCAGGGTGGGCCTCAAAGTACGGAATGAGGTTCAGCACGCGGGCCAGTTCCTCCACCCGGTTGAGATTATTCATGCCGCCTCCCCCAACAGGGCGAGGATCTCCCTGCGCAGTTCCCCATCGTCCAAGAGGATCGCATCCGGGCCATAGGCGGCCACGGTGCGCACCAGCCAATCCCGATCCACCCCGGACAGCGTCACGATCTCCCCGTTCACGGTCCCCGCCTCGCGCAGGGCCAGCCCGCGCCCCGGGCGCAGGCGCACCCGCGCGTCTACCCGCTGCCCCCGGTTTTCTAAGGCCTCGATCACGATGTCCTGAAGATTATGATCGCCCGGCCCGTGCTCGCGGGAACCTACCTCGTGAAAATCGGTGGTGCGCAGGAGGCGGAAGGAGCGCGGCTGAGCGCGCTCCACGTCAAAGCCCACCAGGTAGAGGCGATCGCGATGATTGACAATCCCCCAGGGATCCATCACCCGCGTGGCGGCACCCCGATACCGAAACTCCAGGCGGCGCCCCCGAGTAATCGCGGCCACGATGGTGGTCAAGGCGCGGGCGGAGAGTTTATCCCAATCCCCGCCCCCGGCGATCCCCGGGGCCTGCGCACCCAGGTCGCGCTGGGCGCCGCTGGCAGCGATCTTCGTCCACCCGGAGCGGGCAAAGGCCCCCAACTGTCCCCCGCGCCCCATCTGCCCGGCCAGGCCCAAAACGGCGGCCTCGCGCGGGGTGAACTCCACCGACTCTAGCTCGTAGTCCTCCTCGCGCAGACGATAGCCGGGAACCCCCTCGTGCGTCCCGCGCTCTAAGGGAACCCCCGCCTGGGCCAGAGTGCGCAGGTCACGCTGAAGGCGCTTGCGTGCGGTATCCTCGCCAACCCCGCCGTATCCGGCCACATGCTGGCGCAGCCAGGCGCTCGTGAGGTAGGGCCTCCCGCTGCGGGAGGCATCCAGCAAGGCAAAGGTGAGGTTCACCAGGCGTTCCACCTCGGTGCTTCCAGCGCCTTCAGCGCTTTTAGCGCCCATGATGTTCCTCCATATAAGCGATGAGATCATCCATCCGGGGATCGATGGCGGCAAAGGGATCACCGAGCTCGATGAACTGCGGCTCGGGCCGGTTGACCTTCAGCCGCAGCCAGTCCGCCGTCACCGGGGCACCAAGCTCCCGGGCCCGGGACAAGAACTCCCCGCGCAGCCGGGCCCGGGTGGTCTGCGGCGGGGTGTTGGCCGCCTGAAGCACGTCCTCCTCGGTGCTCCACCGCCGGATCAGCCCCTTGGCCTCTAGCACGCGGGCCAGGCCCCGGCCGGGACGAATATCGTGATAGGCCAGGTTGATCTGGGCCAGGCGCGGGTGATCCCAGCCGCAATCCAGGCGCTGGCGGTAGCGCTCCAAGAGGGAATGCTTAATGGCCCAGTCGATCTCCCGCTCGATCCCGGAGTAATCCCGCGTTTCTAGGGCCGTGATCGTGCGCCGCCACAGATCCACCACCGCGCTCAGGTTTTTATCCTCGGGGCGTTGGCCCAGCCATTCCTCGGCGGCCTCGCACAGCGCCGATTGCAGTTCCAGGGCGGTGAGCGTGGAGCCGTCGGTGAGGGAAAGCGGCGCGTGTGAATCCTTATTCACGGCGCGAATGGCGGCGATAGGATCGGCCAGTTCCCACCCGGGCAGCGGGTACCCCTCCTCCAGCATCTCTAAGACCAGGAGGGTGGAACCCACCTTGAGGGCCAGGGTGGGCTCTGCCATCGAGGAATCACCCACGATCACGTGCAGGCGGCGATACCGCGTGGAATCCGCGTGGGGTTCATCGCGGGTGTTGATGATGGGGCGCGAGCGCGTGGTGGCCGAGGACACCCCCTCCCACACCTGCTCGGCACGCTGAGAAAAGCGAAAGCCACCGTCGATATTCCCCGCTCCGCAGATGATCTGGCGGGTGACCATGAAGGCGAGCAATTGGCGACCCAGGGTCTTGAGCACGGTGCCCCGGCTAATGAGGTAATTCTCGTGGCAGCCATAGGAGTTGCCCACGGAATCCAGATTGTTCTTAAAGAGGTAGATCGGGGTGTCCAGGGTTTTTTCCACGCGGCGGGCGAGGCCATCGACCACCGCGTCCCCGGCGCGCTCCTGGGCGATGAGCTGCGGGAGGCTATCGCATTCCGCCGTGGCGATCTCCGGGTGTGCGCCCACGTCGAGGTAGAGGCGTGAGGCGTTGCGCAGGAACACGTTGGAACTGGAATACTCCTCCACCACGGGGCGGAAAAGCTCGCGGGCCACATCCTCGGGGCTCAGCCCCCGGTGGCCGGTGCTGAGGCCGTACTCCGTTTCGATGCCAAAGATCCTGCGGAACATGGGGGTTATTGCCCGCCCTTCTGCACATAGGAGTTGACGAACTCCTCGGCGTTATCCTCCAGGAGATCATCAATCTCGTCGAGGAGATCGTCGGTGCCCTGGGTATTGATCTGAACCTGGGCGGCGTCCAGGGGGGCGTCGCTGGGCTCGCCCTGGTCGCCGGTGTGGCGCTGACGATGAATGTGCTCGGACACGAAAAACTCTCCTTTACTGGGGGTAATGGTAGATGGGATAGCCGCGCTGTTCTAGGGCGGAAAAGACCTCGGTGGCGCTGGTGGCCTCGGCAAGGAGATCGCCCACCTCCGCCTCGGTGAGGGCATGGACTTCCGGCATGGAAAGGCGCATCGAGGCAAGGGCCAGGGACTGCCAGCTGGCGGCGGCGATCTCCTCCGGGAACCTGGCCAGCATGTGGCCGCGCAGCCAGGCCCGGGATTCCGCCGGCGGGGTGGCGGCGGCGCGCCCGATCTCCTCCGGGGTGAGCAGGGTGCGCATACGCCCTTTGCGAACCAGGGCGCTATACAGGCTGCGTCGGGGATCGACGTCGCTGTATTGCAGGTCGATCAGGCGCAGCCGGTGATCGTCGTCCGCCGCCCCGCGATGCTGGTAGGAGCGGATCAGCGCGTACTTGGCCACCCAATCCAGCAGGTGCGCGGCGCTCAGCGGATCGTGAGACACCAGGGCGGCGGCCTCGTCCCAGGCCGCCACCACGCGCGCGTCCGTCGGGGTGTCGGGCCGCACGCGCGCCCGATACTCCCCCAGGATCTCTAGGGCGGTGAGTTCCCGGCCGTCCCGGAGCGCCAGGCGGGTGCTGAGGGTGAGATCCCGGGAGACGCGGCTAAGGTCCCCCACCGGATCGCACAGGCGCAGATCGCTAAAGTCCACTCCCGCCTCGATGGCGTCCATCACCAGGGAGGTCATGCCCAGCTTGAGCAGGGTGGAGGTGTGCGAGCGGTTCGCGTCGCCCACGATCACGTGCAGGCGGCCGTAGCGCTCGGCATCGGCGTGGGGTTCGTCGCGGGTGTTGATGATTCCGCGGTTGAGCGTGGTCTCCAGGGATACCTCCTGGCGGAAGTAATCGGCGCGCTGGGAGATCTGAAAACGATGCTCCTGGCCCTCCTCGCCCACCCCCATGCGGCCCGCCCCCACGAGCACCTGGCGGGTGACAAAGAAGGGAATGAGCGCCTGGCTGAGATCCTCAAAGTCCGTGGCGCGGGAGTAGTGATAGTTCTCGTGCGCGCCGTAGGAGGCCCCCTTGCCGTCCACGTTGTTCTTGTAGATCTTCAGCGGTGGGCACGGATCGTGCCCCTGAAGCACTGAGGTGCCTTGATCGCTGAGGCGCTGCACGTCGAGCGCCGCCTGGTGCACGATGGTGTCCCCGGCGGCATCGTAAAGCATCGCCTGCCAGGCATCGACGCACTCCGGGGAGGAGTATTCCGGGTGGGCGTGATCGACGTAGAGCCGTGCGCCGTTGTGCAGCATGACGTTGGCCACGCCCACCGCGTCCGGATCCACCACGGGAACCGTGTGGTAGCGGCGCAGGTCAAAGCCCCGGGTATCGCGCAGCGGGGATTCATCGTGATAATCCCACCGCGAGCGGGCCCCGGTGTGCACCGCCGCGTAGGCCACCACCGCGTGCGTGGAGGTGATGATGGGGCTCAGGCCGGGCTCGCTGGGCGTGGCGATCCCGTACTCCGTTTCAGTTCCCAGGAATCGTGCCATGGCTCTCACCATATCGGAGCGCGCGGGCCTCGATGACGCGCGCGTCCTTGCGCCCGACGATGCGCGACCACTCCTCCGGGTTGGAGGTATTGGGCAGATCCTCGCTCTCGCGTTGCTCCGCGGCCACCGCCGCGCGCATGTGCTCGGCGGTGATCCCCGCCTGGGAGGCCCCGGCCAGGTGCTCCTTGATGGCGATCTTCTTGGCGCGATCAACCACGTTGGAGATCATCGCCCCGGAGGCAAAATCCCCGTAGTGCAGCACCGCCGTGGAACCGTCGCTCAGGGTCAGCTCCACGTAGGGGCGCGGGGCAAATATCTCCGCCACGGCGGCCTCGATGAGTTCCTCCGGGGGCTGGGCCACGGGAATATCCCCGCCCACGTAGCGGCGGAAAATATCGCGGGCGGCGGCCGGGCCGGGGCGCTCGATGCGGATCTTCACATCCAGGCGGCCGGGGCGGAGAATCGCCGGATCGATCAACTCCTCCCGGTTGGTAGCGCCGATGACGATCACGTTGTGCAGGCTCTCCACCCCGTCTAACTCCGTGAGCAGCTGGGGGACGATGGTGGTCTCCACGTCCGAGCTCCGCCCGGAACCCCGGGTGCGGAAGAGCGATTCCATCTCGTCGAAGAAGATGATGACCGGCCGGCCCCCGGAGGCTAACTCCCGGGCGCGCTCGAAGATCGTGCGGATCTGGCGCTCCGTCTCGCCCACGTACTTGTTGAGCAACTCCGGGCCCTTGACGTTGAAAAAGTACGCGGAGGAACCACCGCGCCGGGACAGGGAATGGGCCACCGCCTTGGCGATGAGCGTTTTACCGCAGCCGGGCGGCCCGTAGAGCAACACGCCCTTGGGCGGGCGCAGGTCATAGGCGGCGTAGAGCTCCGGATGGCTAAAGGGCAGCTCCACGGCGTCGTGAATCTGCTCGATCTGGGCATCGAGCCCCCCGATGTCCTCGTAGGTGACGTTGGGCACCTCCTCTAGGGAGAGCTGGGCCACCTCGGAGCGGGGCACCACCTCGAAGCCATAGGCGGACTTGGGATCGTAGATCAGCGTATCGCCCACCTTAGGCGGGTGCTCCAGCAGCGGCCCCGCCAGGCGGATCACCTGCTGATCCCCCGTGGAGTCCTCCACCACCGCCCGGTGGCGGCCCAGCAGCTGCGTGATGGTGGCCAGCTCCCCGGTGCTGCGAAAGCCTGTGCCCTCTAGCAGCTGGTGGCCCTGCCCCAGGCGCACCTCCACCCCCGGGATGAGATCGGCCAGGCACACCATCGGGGACATGGGCACGCGCAGCCGCCGCCCCTGGCTCATGATCTCGGCCGAGGAGCCGTCGTCGGAGCGCTCCAGGAACGTCCCGTACGTGGACGGCGGGGCCGCCATGTCCTCGATCTGCTGGTAGAGATTGGACAGTTTATCCCGGGAGGACTTCAGCATCTCCGCCAGCTTGGCGTTGCGCTCCCCCAGGTACCTGTTGTTGCGTTTGAGCTCCTTGACCTCGTCGGCAAAATCAATCATCCGGGCGTCGGGGCGTGGGCTGCTCATGTGTCTAGCCTAGCCTAAGCAAAAACCGCCTATCGACGCGCCTTGCGTTGCGGCCGCGGGGGCGTCACCCCGTCCGCTAAACGACGCGCGCTCACCAGGAACGCCGTGTGCGCGTTCATGCGGTGCTCGGGGCGGGTGGCCAGGCCCTCCACCCGCCAGTCGCGCACCAGGGACTCCCAGGCGCGCGGCTCGGCAAAGCACTTGAGCCCCCGGATCGTTTCCATCGTGTTCATCAGCTGCGGCACGGTGGCCACGTACGTCATCAGCACGCCGCCGGGAATGAGAAGATCGCGGGCGGTATCCAGGAAGTGCCACGGCTCCACCATGTCCAGGATGATCCGATCCACCGGCCCGCCAAGATCCGCCGCGCGCACCTGCCCAAAGTCCCCCAGGCGCGGGTGCCAGTTGGCCGGGCGCTGGCCAAAATACTCGTCCACATTATTCTCGGCGTATTCCAGGTGATCCTTGCGGATCTCGTAGGAAAATACCTCCCCTTTCTCCCCCACGGCCCGCAGCAGCGCCATGGATAACGCCCCGGAACCCGCCCCGGCCTCCAACACCCGTGCCCCGGGAAAAATATCGCCCTCCACCAGGATCTGGGCGGCATCCTTGGGATAGATCACCGCCGCGCCGCGCGGCATGGATAGCACGTGATCCACCAGGAGGTGCCGGAAGAGCAGGAACTCGCTGCCCTGCACCGAGCGCACCACGCTGCCCTCGTCCAGGCCGATGATGTCATCGTGGAAGATCTGCCCCTTGTGCGTGTGAAACACCCCGCCCTCGGTGAGCACGATGGTAAAGTGCCGCCGCTTGGCGTCGGTAAGTTGAACGCGATCGCCGGGCTGAAAGGGGCCGGAATAGGCCATGAGGGGTGCTCCTCCTATGGGGCTCGGGGGTACTTAACTGTTGATCAAGTATGCCTCAAGGGCCTCCCGGAACCACACCATGTCCTGCGCCGCACAGACCTCGCGGGCTGAATGCATGGACAGCAGCGGCACGCCCACGTCCACGGTGTCAATGCCCAGGCGCGTGGCGGAGATGGGGCCGATGGTGGAACCACAGGGCACCGCATTATTGCCCGCGAACACCTGGGAGGGCACGCCCGCGGCCTCGCAGCACCGCCGCCACATCGCCGTGGTGGCGGCGGTAGAGGCATAGCGCTGATTGGCGTTGATCTTGGTCACCGGGCCGCGCCCGAGTAGCGGGCGGTGCTCGGAATCGTGCTTCTCCGGGTAATTGGGGTGCACCGCGTGCGCGGCATCGGCCGAGACCATCGTGGAGCGCGCGTACAGGGGATACGGATCGAGCCCGCAGGCCGCCGCGATGCGATCCAGTACCTCCCCCAGCATCGGCCCAGCCGCCCCGCGCGTGCTGGCGCTGCCCACCTCCTCGTGGTCAAAGGCCGCCAACACCCAGATGTCCGTGCCCTCCTCCCCCGAGGCCACCGCGCCCTCCAGCGCGCGCATACCCGCATACACCGAGGTCAGATTGTCCAGCCTGCCCGAGGCCAGCAGATCGCCGCTGAGGCGGGGCGGCTGGGCGTCGGCAAGCATAAGCCAGTGCCCAAAAATGTCATGGGGCTCCACGCCCGCGGCCTGGGCGATCACCTCACTCACGGTGGACTCGGCCGCCGTAAGAATGGGCTGCACGTGCGTTTGACGGTTGATCTCCGCATCCCGATCCAGGTGAATGGCCAGGCGCGGGATCCGCAGCACCGGCTCCGTGTGGATCAGGGTGCGGGAGCCATCGGCCAGCACCACCTCCCCAGCCAGGGACAACTCCCGGTCGAACCACGAGGACAGCAGCGGCCCACCGTAGACCTCCACC
Organism: Corynebacterium oculi; assembly: GCF_001412105.1. Lineage (GTDB taxonomy): Bacteria > Actinomycetota > Actinomycetes > Mycobacteriales > Mycobacteriaceae > Corynebacterium > Corynebacterium oculi. The sequence continues at coordinate 750,082 of NZ_LKST01000001.1, read as the reverse complement.
CCGGCCTGCGGCCACCCCGCAGAGAAGCGTTCCGGCTGCGGCTTCAGCACAAAACCGGGCGAATCCGTGTGGGCCCCGATGATCCGCACCCCGGAATCCGGGCCCACCTCCTCGGGCACCCACCACGCCACGACGGCCCCGCCCCGGCGCAGGGAGAGTATCCCCCGGTGGGCAGGGCCCAGGTGCGGGCCGGGTCGAGGGCAGAAAACCCCAGGCGGCGCTCCACCTCTCGGGCAGCGTGCGCCGCGCTGGGGGAGGCGGCAAGGAAATCGAGGAAATCGGTGGTCTCATTCATACCCACCAGTCAATCATGGTTAGGCTGGGAAGCCATGAGTTCTCCGGCCCTCTCCCCCTCGCGCGCCAACGATTATCAGCAATGCCCCCTGCTTTATCGCTTCCGGGCGATTGATAAACTCCCCGAGCCCTCCACCGTGGCGCAGGTCAAGGGAACCCTGGTGCACGCCGTTTTAGAGGACATGCACGCCTGGCCCCGCGAGCAGCGCTCCTACCCTGCGGCCGTCAAGCGCCTTAAGCCGCACTGGGAGCGCATGTGCGCGGAGGACCCAGACCTCGTGGAACTCGTGCCCGAGGAATACCCCTTCCTGGTGGAGTGCCGCACCCTGCTCAAGGGGTACTTTATGATGGAAAACCCCCAGGGCTTTGACGCCCACTCCTGCGAGCAATACGTGGGCACCACCCTGCCCAACGGGGTGCCCGTGCGCGGCTTCATCGACCGCATCGACATCGCCCCCACCGGTCAGGTGCGCGTGGTGGACTATAAGACCGGCAAGAAACCGCCGCCGCGCTACGCCCAGAGCGCCCAGTTCCAGATGCGCTTCTACGCCCTGGTGTATTGGCGGCTGCACGGAAAGATCCCCGATCAACTCCGCCTTATGTACCTCAAGGTGCATGACGACATGCTGCTCTCCCCCTCCAAGGAGGAACTGGAGTACTTTGAGCGCGACCTCGCCCGCCTATGGGAGGCCATCGTCCGCGACGGGCAGGACGGCACCTTTGCGCCCAAGACCTCCAAACTCTGCGGCTGGTGCTCCTTCCAGGAATACTGCCCCGCCTTCGGGGGCACCCCGCCGCAGTACCCCGGCTGGCCGGGGGAAGCGCCCTAGAACAATCCGCTGATGGTGCCGTCGGCGGACATGTCGATGCCGTTGGCCGCCGGACGCTTAGGCAGCCCCGGCATGGTCATCACGTCCCCGGTGAGCACCACCACAAAACCCGCCCCCGTGCGCGGCAGCAGCTCGCGCACGTGCAGAGTGTGCCCCTCCGGCGCACCCAGCGCCGAGGGATCGTCGCTGAAAGAATACTGCGTCTTAGAAATGCACACCGGCAGCCGATCCCAACCGTGGCGACGCAGGCGCGCCAAGTCCTTCTTCGCGCGCGGTGAAAACTCCACGGCGGCGGCCCCGTAGATTTCCCGGGCGATGGTAGCAATGGATTCCTTTATCCCCTCGCTCGGATCGTACAGCGGGTGGGAGCCCTCCCCGAGGTGATCCATGACGGCCCGGGCCAGATCGGCGGCCCCCGCGCCGCCCTTGGCCCACACCTCCACCTCGCACAGCCGCACGCCCTGATCCGCGGCCCAGCCGGCCACCACCTCGCGCTCCGCCGAGGTATCGGCGCTAAACAGGTTCAGCGCCACCACCGGCTCCACGCCGAACCTGCGCACGTTGCGCACGTGGCGATCCAGGTTCACCAAACCCCGGCGCAGCGCCTCGGTATCCTCCACGGAGTAATCCTGGGCCTCGCCGTTAAACTTCAGGGAGCGAATGGTGGCTACGATCACCGTGCCCGCCACGTCCAGGCCGTAGCGAGCCTTGATGTCAAAGAACTTCTCCGCCCCCAGATCGGAACCAAAGCCGGCCTCCGTGACCACCACCTCCCCGCACCGAAGCGCCGTGCGGGTGGCCAGCAGTGTATTGCATCCGTGGGCGATATTGGCAAAAGGACCGCCGTGCACAAAGGCCGGAGTGCCGCCCAGCGTTTGCACCAGGTTGGGGTGCAGGGCGTCCTTGAGCAACGCCGCGAGCGCCCCCTGGGCCTGCACATCCGAGGCCGTCACCGGCTCCCCGGCGTAGGTATATCCGATGGTGATGCGCCCCAGGCGTTCCTTGAGATCCTCCGCGTCCGTGGCCAGGCCGAGCACCGCCATGATCTCGCTCGCGGCGGTGATGGTAAAGCCCGTCTCCGTGGGCACCCCGTGGGCCCTCCCGCCCAGGCCCGTGATGACCCCGCGCAGGGAACGATCGTTGACGTCCAGGCAGCGCTGCCAGGTCACCTGGCGCGGATCAATGCCCAGGGTATTGCCCTGGTGAATGTGATTATCAATCAGCGCGGCCAGGGTATTGGTGGCCGCCGCGATGGCGTGGAAATCGCCCGTAAAGTGCAGGTTAATATCCTCCATGGGCACCACCTGCGAGTATCCCCCACCCGCGGCGCCGCCCTTGATCCCCATGACCGGCCCCTGCGAGGGCTCCCGCAGCGCGGCGACGGCGCGATGCCCGGCCTCCCGGAGGGCATCGGCCAGGCCGATCAACACGGTGGACTTGCCCTCCCCCGCGGGCGTGGGCGACATCCCGGTAACCAGGACGAGCTTGCCGGGTTCTTGCTGAGGCAAGGCGCTGACGTCCACCTTCGCCTTGGTGGTGCCGTAGGGAATCAGCGCGGCCTCGGGAAGACCCGCGCGCCGGGCGATCTCGGTGATCGGTTCCAGGCGGTGTGCCTGGGCAATATCAACATCGGTGAGGGTCATGATGTTTAGCCTAGCCGCGCGGGGTGCGGCGTGGGGGGCGATGCGGGATCAAGGCTAGAGCAGAACCGAGCCGAAGAGATACCCCAGCGCCACCGCAATCACCGTGTACACCACACCCGGAATGAGGAAGGGGTGATTAAACACGGCCCGGCCGATGCGGGTGGAGCCGGTATCGTCCATCTCCACCGCCGCGAGCAGCGTGGGATACGTGGGCAGCACAAAGAGAGCCGACACCGCCGGGAAGGCCGCCACGGCGGTCAGCGGGCTCACCCCCATGGCCAGCGCGGCGGGCATGAGCGCCTGGGTGGTGGCGGCCTGCGAGTACAGCAGCGCGGCGGCAAAGAAGAGCACCACGGCCAGCAGCCAGGGGCTGGACTGAAGCACGGAACCGGCGAGGGACTCGATGCCCTCCATGTTGTTCTTGATGATGGTGGTACCCAGCCAGGCCACGCCCAGGACGCAAATGCAGGCGGACATGCCGGAGCGAAACACCTGGGTGTTGAGGATGTCCCCGGCCGGAATCCTGGTGACCACCACGATGACGGTGGCGGCGCTGAGCATCAGCGCCATGATCGCCTCATTGCGCGGCAGCGTGGGATCCGCGATCAACCCCACCTGGGAGGAGGTGAGCGTGGCGTACAGCACCACCAGCACGATGGCGGCCAGGAAGATCCCCACGGAGGCCTTAGCCGCGCGGGTAGGGCTATAGGCGGAGCTTATCGACGGCTCCTTGACCAGGCCCTGCTCCATGCGCTCGCGGTAGATCGGATCATCCTCCAACTCCTTGCCCAGGCGATTGCTCAACCAGGCCGTGGGGAAGATAGCGAGGAACGTGGCGGGAATGACCACCGCAAGCAGTGAGAGATAGGACACCCCCAGGGGCTCAAGGATGGAGGCCAAAAAGACCACGGCGGCGGAGATGGGCGAGGCCACGATGCCCATCTGCGCGGCCACCACCGCCACCGAGAGCGGGCGTGAAGGGCGCACCTTGCCCTCCTTGGCCACCTCCACGATCACCGGCAGCGTGGAAAAGGAGGTGTGCCCGGTGCCGGCAAAGACCGTCATGAGATAGGTGACCACCGGGGCCCAGAACGTAATCTGGCGGGGATTGCGCCGCAAGAAACGCTCCGCCCAGTACACCAGGAGATCCATCCCCCCGGCGCGCTGCATGGCGGCGATGGCGGCGATCACCGCCATGATGATGCCAATGACGTCGAAGGGAATGTCTTCCCGGCTCACCGGAACGCCGGTGAGGCCCAGGAGCAAGACGCCGAGGCCACCGGCAAAGCCGATGGCGATGGAGCCAAGCCGGGCGCCCAGCACGATCGCCGCGAGGACGATCGCAATATGCAGGATCAGCATCGGAGAAAGCCCTTTCCGATATGCGGTTATGTAGCACCGCTAATTATCCTGCGTGGGCCCCTGGCCAGGCAACTTATGTGAGATTGCTTAACCGATTAATCGTCCAGATAAATGGTGCCGCGGAACTCCGGGTGCATGAGGTTCTCCTTGGACAACACCCGATCCAGGGTCTCCTTATCCATCAGACCCTTGTCCAGCACCAGGTCGCGCACCTTGGCCCCGGTGGCGGCGGCCTCCTTGGCAATGAGATCGCCGTTGTGGTGGCCGATGAAGGGGTTGAGGTAGGTGACGATGCCGATGGAGTTTTCCACGTAGGCGCGGCACACCTCCGCGTTGGCGGTGATGCCCGTGACGCACTTGGTGCGCAGCGTATCCGCAGCGTTGCGCAGGATACGCAGGGACTCGAACAGGGCCTCCCCGATCACTGGCTCCATCACGTTGAGCTGCAACTGGCCGGCCTCGGCGGCCATCGCCACGGTGAGATCATTGCCAAAGACCTTGAAGCACACCTGGTTGACCACCTCCGGGATCACCGGATTGACCTTGCCCGGCATGATGGAGGAGCCCGCCTGGCGTGGGGGCAGGTTGATCTCGTGGAGGCCCGCCGTGGGGCCGGAGGAGAGCAGGCGCAGATCGTTACAGATCTTGGAGAGCTTCATGGCCGCGCGCTTGATCGCGGAATGCGCCAGCACGTAGGCGCCGGTATCGGAGGTGGCCTCGATGAGATCCTTGGCGGACTTGATCTCCAGGCCGGTGGTCTCGCTGAGGGCGGCCACCACCTGATGCCGGTAGCCCGCAGGCGTGTTCACCCCGGTGCCAATGGCCGTGGCCCCGAGGTTGACCTCCAGGAGGCGATCGGCGGCCGCCCGCATGATGGCCTGCTCCTCGCTGAGATTGGAGGCGAAGGCGCGGAACTCGTCGCCCAGGGTCATGGGCACGGCGTCTTGGAGCTGCGTGCGGCCCATCTTGAGGATGTCCTCGAACTCCGCGCCCTTGGCCTGGAAGGCGGATTGGAGGGCGTCGTAAGCCTCGATGAGGCTCATCAACTCGTTGTACACGCCCAGGCGGAAGCCGGTGGGGTAGGCATCATTGGTGGACTGCGACATGTTCACGTCATCGTTGGGGTTGATGATGTTGTAGGAACCCTTGGGCTCGCCCAGGTGCTCCAGGGCGAGATTGGCGATCACCTCGTTGGTGTTCATGTTGAGGCTGGTTCCGGCCCCGCCCTGGAAGAGGTCGATGGGGAATTGATCCATGCACCGGCCCTTCTCCAGGATCTGATCGCAGGCCCAGATGATGGCCTCCGCTTTCTTCCGAGGCAGGGTGTGCAGGCGGCGGTTGGCCATGGCCGTGGCCTTTTTCACCTGAACCATTCCACGAATGAAGGCGGGCACCTGATTGATGGTGTTGCGGGAGATCTGGAAGTTCTCCACGGCGCGCAGGGTGTGAATGCCGTAGTACGCGGAGGCGGGAACCTCCATGGTTCCCAGCAGATCCTCCTCCGTCCGAGTACCCGGGGTGGGGGTGCTCGCTTCCTGAGTCTTAGCCTTGGCAGTCTTTTTCGACGTGGCCATGTGGAAACGGCGTCCTTTCTCGATGGGTGAATTGACGCCTCCATACTAGCGAGGATGTGGGTTTTGCCTAGATCCTCGCTATCCGCAGATCCGTGGCCAGGATCGCCTCCGCCCCCACCCCGGCGAGGGCGTCCATGACGTCGTTCGCCTCCGAGCGCGGGATCATGGCGCGCACCGCCACCCAATCGGGCCTGGTCAGGGGTGAAACCGTGGGGCCGGAGAGCCCCGGTGTGATGGAGGTGGCCTCCTCCAGGCGGGCGCGGGCGACGTTGTAATCGAGCATGACGTAGTGGTGCGCGTGCACGATTCCCTCAAACCTGCGTAACATCACACGCTGATCGGGGGTGATTTCGGGGGTACGGCTGACCACCACGGCCTCTGAGCGGCAGATCGCCTCTCCGAAGGGCTCCAGCCCCTGCTGGCGCAGCGTGGCCCCCGTGGAGACCACGTCCGCGATCACGTCCGCCACGCCGAGCTTGATGGAAATCTCCACCGCGCCGTCCAGGCGGATCACGGTGGCGTCAATCCCCCTCTGCTCCAGGTAGGTGCGCACCAGGTGCGGATAGGCGGTGGCCACCCGGCGTCCCGCGATGCCCTCCACCGTCCACTCCTGCCCGGCCGGGGCCGCGAAGCGGAAGGTGGAGGCCCCAAATCCCAGGGAGAGCACCTCCACCACCTCGGCCTGGGAATCCGCGGCGAGGTCGCGCCCGGTGATGCCCAGGTCCAACTCGCCCGAGGCCACGTAAATGGCGATGTCTTTGGGCCGCAGGAAAAAGAACTCCACGTTATTGGTGCGGTCGATCACGTTGAGGGCCTTGGAATCCCGCCGGGAGGCGTAGCCCGCCTCCTTGAGAATGGTGGCGGCGACGTCGGCCAGGGCGCCCTTATTGGGCACGGCAATGCGCATCATGGTGGTGCCTCCTAGAGGTAGCGGTAAATATCGTCGGGAGTCAGCCCGCGGGAGAGCATGATGACCTGCGCCCAGTACATGAGCTGGGAGACTTCCTCCGCCAGCTCCTCCTTGGACTGGTATTCCGCAGCCATCCACACCTCGGCGGCCTCTTCCACCACCTTCTTGCCTATGCTGTGGACGCCGGAGGCCAGGGCGGCGGCGGTGGCGGAATCCTCCGGGCTGGCCTGCGCGCGGGACTGCAATTCCTGATACAGCGAGTCAAAGTTCTTCACCCGCAGGATTATCTCATGCCGAGGCGCACAGAGTGAACCATCTCTCAACATCCTCGGCCCGCACCCCGTCAAAGGAACGCGAACCATCGCGCATCTCCTGCATGAGCAGCACCCCGGGCACCGCGTCGCGGGGATCCTCCGGCAGGCCGATCACCCGGCACCCGGCCGCCACGGCGGCGCTCATGCCCGCCGGGGAGTCCTCAAAGACCAGGCACTCCCCCGGCGCCGCCCCCACCCGGCGAGCGGCCTCCTCGTACATATCCGGGGCGGGTTTAAAGCGCGGCACCTCGTCCCCGGTCACGGAATCGCAGAAGAACTCCGCCCCCACGGCGGCAATGGCCTCATCGGCCAGGCTGCGCTCGGTGTTCGTGGTCACCAGCATGGGAATCCCGCGTTCGCGCAGGGCGGAAAGCAGGGCCCGCACCCCGGGCCGGGGCCCCAGGGACTGCGCAAAGAGTTCGCCCACGCGGGCAAACATGGCGTCGTGAAGCACCCGTTCCTCCCGCTCGGTGACGGTAAACCCGGCGTGCTCGGCGCAGACCCGCAGGGTGTTGCCGAAGGAACCGCCCACGGTGGCGGCGCGCAGCTCCGGGGTCAGGCGGCGGCCCAGGCGCTCGCTGAGCTCATAGGTGGCGATCCCCCACAGCGGCTCGGAGTCCACCAGGGTGCCGTCCATGTCCCAAAAGATGGCGCGGGGGCTATTCCAGGACGGGGAGGTCATGCAGGGCCTCTTCCTCTAATCCGGCGGAGCGGGCGACGGCGCGGAAGAGATCGTTGAGTTCCGCGTATTCTTCCGGCTCCAGCACCGCCCCGTGATGCTTCTCGTTGAAGGCGTGCAGCTCCGCGATGGTGGCCCGCAGGAACACCGGAACGGCCTCCGGGGGTTCGCCCTCCATGCGGTCGAGCAGGGTGTGCAGGATCGCCCGCAGCTCCTCCAGCGCGCTGGGATCGAAGGGCTGATCCCAGCGATCCCGCTCCTCCTCGTGCAGGTAGGCCCCGGAGACGAAGGTGGTGAGATCCGTGAGAAACTGATCGACGGCCGACTGAAACTCGCTGCGAAGAGCGGCGGAGGGAGTGCTCATGGACTCCATTGTGGAGTATGTTGCCTACAAACGCACGCCCAGCAGGGCGTCCACGGCCGCCACCACGGCGCTGCCCTGGCCCTCCTCGGAGCAGGTGCGCGCCCACTCGTCTACTGCGGCCAGGGCGCCGGGGGCATTGAGGTCGTGAGCAAGGCGCTCCCGAATCGCGGAGACCACGGCGCGCGCATGGTCGGCGGAACCACCGCGCCGGGCCGCCTCTCGCCAGCGGGCAAGGCGCTGCTCGGCCTCGGCAAGCACCTCCGTAGACCAGTCCCGGTCGCTGCGATAGTGCCCGGAGAAAACGCCCAGGCGAATGGCGCTGGGATCGTGGCCCTCGCGCACCAGGTCGGAGACAAAAACCAGGTTTCCCAGGGACTTAGACATCTTGGTGCCGTCCAGGGCCATCATGCCGGTATGCACGTAGTGCCCCGCCATGCGCTCGCAGCCCAGCGCGGCCTCCGCGTGCGCGGCGGAAAACTCGTGGTGCGGGAAGATCAGATCGGAACCCCCGCCCTGCACCGCGAAATGCGCGCCCAGGCGGTTGGTGGCGATGGCGGAGCACTCGATGTGCCAGCCGGGACGGCCGGGGCCGAAGGGGGAATCCCAGGCCGGCTCACCGGGGCGCTGCGCGCGCCACACCAGGGCATCCAGGCTGTGCGCCTTGCCTGGGCGTTCGGGGTCCCCGCCGCGCTCGGCAAAGAACTCCGCCATCTGGGCCCAGGAATAGCCGGACTCGTAACCAAATTGCTCCGTGGCGTCCACGGAGGCGTACACATCCGGGTACTCCGCGTCATCGACGGTATAGGCCGCCCCCCGATCCAGCAGCGCGGACACCATCCGAATCACCTCGTCCACGGATTCCATCGCACCCACGTAATCCTGCGGCGGGATCACGCTCAGGGCCTCCATGTCCCCGCGGAACTTGTCTATCTGCGAGGTTCCCAGCTCCCGCCAATCCACCCCGTCGCGCGCGGCGCGCTCGAAGAGTGGATCGTCCACGTCCGTGATGTTTTGCACGTAGCGCACCGCGTGTCCGTTATCTAGGAGCACCCGGTGCACCAGGTCAAAGGCCAGATAGGTGGCGGCGTGGCCGAGGTGGGTGGAGTCATAGGGGGTGATCCCGCAGACGTAGATCCCCACCGGGCCGTTCTCCGGGATTTCCACCTCGCGCACGGCCCGATCAGCGGTGTCATAAAGGCGCAGCGCCACGGGGCTGCCGGGAACGGAAGGAATGGAAGGCGAGGGCCAAGAACGCATGGCATACACCCTAACCTTTTTGCGCTGGCGGTGGGCGCTGACGGGTAGCAATCGGGTAGCAATCGCTGGTGGGCAGGCCCTGCCGCGCTCTACAACAGGCCCACCGCCAGCAGGATCATCACGAGGATACCCAGCGGAATGCGATACGCCGCAAACCACGCGAAGGAATGGTTGGCCACGAACCTGAGCAACCACGCGATGCAGGCGTAGCCCAAGACAAAGCAGATCGCCGTGCCCGCCAGCAACTGCCCACCCGAGGCGGCCTGCCCCACGGCGGGATCAAAAACATCCTTGAGGGAGAACAGGCCCGAGGCCATGACGGCGGGAATGGCCAGTAGGAAGGAGAACCTCGTGGCCACCTCGCGCTCTAGGCCCAGGAACAGACCGCCGGAGATGGTGCCACCGGAACGAGACACCCCGGGAATCAGGGCCAGGCACTGGCACAGGCCCATGACCAGCGCGTCTTTCATGGTCAGTTCCTCAAAGGAGCGATCCTTGCGGCCGATCCTTTCCGCGAGGATAAACACGAAGGAAAAGAGAATGAGCACCGTGGCCGTGATCCACAGGTTGCGCAGCGTATCCCGGATGGCGTCTTGAAAAAGCACCCCCACGACGCCGATGGGCAGGGAACCAGCGATCACCATCCAACCCATGCGGTAATCAAATCCCCGCTGCGCCTTATCGAACAACCCCCGGAACCAGGCCGTCACGATCTTCCAAATATCTCGGGCAAAGTACACCACCACCGCCAACTCGGTGCCCAGCTGCACCACGGCGGTAAAGGAGGCCCCGGCATCGGCCCCCCAGAACAGCTCGGAGACGATGCGCAGGTGCCCGGAGGAACTCACCGGCAGGAACTCGGTGAGACCCTGGACGATGGAGAGCACGATCACCTGAATCCAGGACATTTGCGCGGGATCGGCGGCAGCGGAAGCAAGCACGGTCATGTCAGTCACCCGCATGACCCTACTACTAGGCTAGGGACGGTGGACTTAAGAACACTGGGGCAATCCGGGTTGCGGGTATCCGCGCTGGGTCTGAGCACCGCGCACTGGGGGCACCGGGTGGCTATCGACGCCACCCCCGCCCTCCTGCGCGCCTTCCTCGACGCCGGGGGCAATCTGATGGACATTTCCTCGGTGGAGGCTCTTTCCGGCTTGGGCCGGGATATTCACCAGCGTGACCTGGTGCTTTCTGCCGCCTCCGGGGTCAACCCCGACTCCCCGGCCGGTCGCCGCGTGGATTGCTCGCGGCGCGCCCTGCTCAATGACCTCGATGGGATCTTAAGAAGACTCAACCTGGAGCACCTTGATCTATGGAGCGTGGCCTACTGGGACCCGCACACCCCCGTGGAAGAGGTGGCCGCAACCATGGATTACGCGGTGGAGACCGGCCGGGTGCGCTACGCCGGGGTGCGCGGCTATACCGGATGGCAGCTCGCCGTGACCCACACCCGCCGGGGGGTGGTGGCCGCGCAGGCGCCCTATTCCCTGCTCATGCGCGAGGCCGAGTGGGAGACGATGCCGGCTGCGGAGTACCTGGGCGTGGGGATCATCGCCGCCGATCCCCTGGCGCACGGCGTGCTCACCGGGGAGATCGCCCCAGACGATCCCCACGCGCCCCGGCTGCGCGGCCAGCGCGCGGGCCAGATCGCGGAGGCCCTGCGCACCGCGGCGGAGGGCCTGGGGCTATCCGCGGATACCGCGGCGGTGGCCTGGGTGCGCCAGCGCGAGACCGTGGCCTCGACCCTGGTGGAGGCCCGGGTGCCGGAGGACATCGCGCGTTGCGCGCAGGCGAGCCTGCCGGGGCCGATCCAGAAGGCGCTTGACGATATATCTCGATGAGGGCGCTGCTAGAGTTCCTAAGTGTGAAAATGGGTGTGAAGATGGCGAACAGGGCGAAGTACACGGCCATGCTTGCGCTGGCGGGCACGGCGCTGCTGGCGGCGGGCTGCCAATCGCAGGTTCCCTCCGATCTGGGCGATGAGATGGGAAACGCCACCGCCGCGCCCTCTGCCCCGAGCGTTCGCCCCGCAGGGGAGGTGATCGCGCTGCCGGAGCAGGTGGCCCAAGTGCAGGCGATGGAGAGCGTGGGCGAGGTCCTTGCCCTGCGTTCTGCCGGGGCGCTGAGCGTGGGTACGGTGGCGGATTTCCGGGACAACTCCGCCACCACGGTGAAGCTCTCCCCCGAGTGCGGTGAGCTGACGGCCGCCGGCTCTACCTTCGTGGTGGCCTGCGGCAGCGAGGTGCGCTTGTACCCGGCGGATAATCCCCGCGACGAGCAGGTGCGCGAGGTGGAGCACCCGGCCACCGCCGCCACGGTGCTTAGCAGCGGAGAGCTGGTCACGGCCAACGATGCGGATAACGAGGTGGTGATCTACCCCCAGGGGGAGGAACCCACCACCATCGGGGTGGCCGCCCCCACCACGCAATTGGTGTCCCTGCCCATCGAGGGCGCCCCCGACGCCATCGTGCGCACCTGGGCGGAGGACACCACCATTCAGGACGTGGATTGGACCCATGACCGCGAGGGCGGCCGCCTGCGCGTGGGCCTGGGCGTGGGGCGCATCAGCGCCGGTTCCGAGGGGCTGCTGCTGGCCTCCGATACCACCGGCAACCAATTGGCGGTGTGCACCGCAGATGATGTGATCCGCCTCCACCAGACGGTGCCGGTGCCGCCGTCCCCCTGGGGCGTGGCCTGGGACGATCATCATCGCATGGCGTGGGTGGCCTCCACGGCGGATAATCTCCTCACCGGCTGGGATATTTCCCAGGGGGTGCCGCAACAGCGTCACGATCTCCCCACCGTGGCACAGGCCACCTCCCTCGTGGCCCTCGACTCGGGAACCCTCGTGCTGGCCTCCGCCAGCGGCGAGGGTCTTCAAGTGATTTCTAACCCCACCTCTTCCACGTAAGGATTCCTATGGGTGCTATTCGCAATACCGCCTACCGTCTGATTCTCAAGGGTCTTTTCACCATGGAACCGGAGCGTATTCACGGCATGGTGAGCGACGTCTTGGGCATGTTGCAGTTTGTGGGGCCGCTCAATCGCCTCATCGGCCGCGTGATGCCGGTGCGCGACCCTATCCTGGAGCAGGAGGTCTTTGGGGTGGTCTTTCCCCGTCCCCTGGGGCTGGCGGCGGGCTTCGATAAGTCCGCCAACTCCCCCGACCTCTGGACCCCGCTGGGCTTCGGTTACGCGGAGATCGGCACCGTGACCGCCTCCCCGCAGCCGGGAAACCCCGCACCGAGGTTGTTCCGGCTCAAAGCGGATCGCGGAATCCTCAACCGCATGGGCTTCAATAATCCCGGTGCCGCCCAGGTGGCCACCAACCTGTATCGCCGCCGCTACGAGGACATCGTGGGCGTCAATATCGGCAAGACCAAGGTGGTTCCCCTGGAAGGGGCGGTGGAGGATTATCGTCGCTCCGCGAATCTCCTGGAGCACCTGGCCACCTACCTGGTGGTCAACGTCTCCTCCCCCAATACCCCGGGGCTGCGGGATCTTCAGGCGGTGGAATCCCTGCGCCCGATCTTGCAGGCGGTGCAGGAGACCACGGACGCCCCCGTGCTGGTGAAGATCGCCCCCGATCTCTCCGACGAGGACGTGGACGCGGTGGCGGATCTGGCCCTGGAATTGGGGTTGGCGGGCATCGTGGCCACCAACACCACCATCTCCCGGGAGGGTCTAGCCACCCGCAAGGTGGAGGAGCTCGGCCCCGGCGGAATCTCCGGCCCCCCGGTGGCGGCGCGCGCCCTGGAGGTTCTGGCCCGGTTGCGCGGGCGGGTGGGCGACCAGCTGGTGTTGATCTCCGTGGGCGGAATAGAGACCCCGCAGCAGGCCTGGGAGCGCATCGCCGCCGGGGCCACCCTGCTCCAGGGGTACACCGGGTTGATCTACGGCGGCCCGGATTGGATCCGGGATATTCACCGCGGCCTGGCGGAGCAGATCCGCGCCCAGGGCTTCAACAACATCGCCGAGGCCGTGGGCTGCGGGCGTCCCTGGGTGGATTAGTTCTCGTACCAGCCCCAGAGCACGGCGCGGCCCAGGGAGTGGAAATAGAGCTGGAAGCCCAGCACGGTGGGGCTGGCTGAGGCGTCGATGTCGAGGCTTTCCACGTCCACGGCGTGCACGGCAAAGAGATAACGGTGCGGGCCGTGCCCCTCGGGCGGCTGCGGCCCGTAGTAGGCGCGCTGCCCGCTATCGCCCACGAGGGTGAGGGCGGCGTCGAGAGTCTCGCCGTTGGCGATCTCGGATACGTCGGCGGGGATATTGCACACCGCCCAATGCCAGAAGCCGGCGGCGGTGGGGGCGTCGGGATCGAAGCAGGTGATGGCCAGTGACTTGGTTCCCTCGGGGAGGTCGGCCCAGGCGAGGTGGGGGGAACGGGACGTTGGTGCGGCGAGGGCGTCGGGCAGGCGCTGGCCGTCCTCGAAGTCCTGGGAGCGCAGCGGAAACTCGGGAAGATCCTTGAGGGGGGCGTAGGGGTCGGGGCCGGGGAAACGGGGATCGGTGGCGTAGGAATAACTCATGCCTCCACTTCTACACGAACTTTCACACGTGTTATTCCCATTCTGGGAAAATGCGCCGTGAACTGCTGATTTGTGGGCAAATATGGGGGTGGGTTAAGGTAAACGTCGTTCGCATGAACCACCTGCCCGGGTGGCGGAATGGCAGACGCGCTAGCTTGAGGTGCTAGTGTCCTATTAACGGACGTGGGGGTTCAAGTCCCCCTCCGGGCACAACCGGAAAAAGACCCGCCCCCTGGCGGGTCTTTTCGTCTTTGTAGGATGTTCTTATGCTTATTCGCTCATACCAGCCCAGTGACCGGGACGCAGCCGTGGGGGTTCTAGCCCGTGCCTTTCACGGCGACCCCTCCTTCGCGCGGGTGGCCACGTTGGCCACCTCCTCCGACACTTGGGGCGTGATCCACGAGATCTTTGATCTCCAGATCACCCACGAGTACGAGCCCGCCGGAGTCATCGACGTAGCCGAGGAGAACGGAGAAATCCTCGGCGTGGCCCTGTGGAACACCCCGGAAGGGAAAAAGGCGGGGCTTTCCGATCAAGCAACCGCGCTCAAGCGATACGCCAAGCTCTTCGGCCGCCACCTGCCCACCATGTATCTCCGGGAGCGGGAACTGGCGGCCCACCACCCCAAGTTCCCCCACTGGTACCTCTACGCCCTCGCGGTCTCGCCCGCAGCCCAGGGCAAGGGAGTGGGCTCGCAACTGCTCAAGGCGGGCATGGAGCGGGCCGGAAACCAGGCCGTGTACCTGGAATCCTCCACGCGGCGCTCGGCCAAGCTCTACGCCTCGCTGGGTTTCGCTCCGCTAGGGGAACTCCCCCTCCACGGAGAAGGCCCCACCGAGGTGGCCATGTGGCTGCCGCCGAGCCTGCCCGAAGAGTGAGGGACTTCCTCACCCTCCTGCTTCGCGACGCCTGGCGGGCTGTGGGCGGCTGGTCGTGGGGGCGTCGCCTGTGGGTGGCGGTGGCCCTGGCCTGTTTCCTCGCGGTCACCCTGTGGGCGGAGGTGCCGGGGCTGAGCACCCTGCGCGCGTGGTCGGAGCACACGGGCGCGTGGTTTCCGGTGTTCTTTTGGTTCCTCTACGTGGCAATCACGCAGTTTCCCATTCCCCGCACGGTGCTCACGCTGGCCTCGGGGGTGCTTTTTGGCCCGTGGTGGGGCGTGACGCTGGCGCTGAGCGCCACCACGGCCTCCGCGGTGGTCTCGCTGGTGCTCGTGCGCGGGTTACTCGGCGAGTGGATGCGCCCGCGCCTGAGGCACCCCGCCGTGGCCGGGCTGGTCATTCGCCTGGAGCGGCGCGGCTGGCTGGCCGTGGGGTCGCTGCGGATGATCGCCGGCATCCCCTTTAGCCTGCTCAACTACGCGGCGGCCCTCTCCCCTGTGCGCGTGCTTCCCTTCGCCGCGGCCACGGCGGTGGGTTCGGCGCCGGGAACCCTCGCCGTGGTATTCCTCGGAGATTCCCTGACCGGAACTCCCGACTCCTCCTTGATCGCGGTGCTGGCGCTTTTGGCCGTGGTCGGGCTGGCGGGGTTGGTGGTGGATCGCCGGTTGCCGGTGGGAACAGGGCGCTAGAATGAAGGAATGTTTGCCCTCCATGCCCGGTATCGCGGGCGCGCCACGCGGCGCGCCGATCTGGTGGAACGCTCCGCGCGGGCGCTGAGCACCGTCGCGGGGGTGGGCACGTTTGAGTCCCTGGGAGTGGAGGACATTCGCGCCCGCATCGAGACCCCGGAGGCGCTGTGCAACGTGGTTATGGCTTTGCTTTCCGATGGCGACTGGGCCGTCGGCATCGGGCTGGGTGAGGGGGCCGTGGTCGAGGCCACCGGCAGCCTCAGCCGCGCGGCACGCCCCGGCACCGTGAGCGTGGGCGCCACACAGGGAGTGCGCGGTGCGGAGGATATCGCCGCGGTATTCGCCCTATTGGGGCAGGTCTTGGCCAAGCGCACGGTGGAGGGGCGGGAGGCCACCTCCCTGGTGCGCGGGGGCCTAAGCCAGAACGAGGCCGCCGCCGAGTTGGGCATCTCCAAGCAGGCGATGTCCCAGCGCTTGCAGGCCGCCGGTTGGCACGCGGAAAACGCCGGCTGGCGGCTCGCGGTGAACCTGCTGCGCAGGGCGGCGGGCTAGTTCTCCTGTTCCTCCTTGACCAATTCGGCCAGGGAGGGATCCACGGGCTTATTGGCCACGGCGTTGGCGGCCGCTACGGCGGCGGCGATCTCGGGATCAGATTCCGTGGAGAACCAGCTATCGGTGTTCTCAGGCTCGGCCATCTCCTTGGTTTCTGCGTCCACGGCCTGCGGCTCGTAGCGGAATACGCCCTCCTCGTCCTTCTTGGCCATGGCACGGGCGAATTGTTCGAGGGAGTCACCGAACTGCGAGGGCACCATCCACATGGTAGAGGCCTGGCCCTCGGCCATCTTGGGCAGCTTTTCGAGGTACTGGTACGCCAGCACCTCGGGGGTGAGCTTGGCGGATTTGATGGCGGCGTTGACCTTTTGAATGGCGCGGGCCTCGCCCTGGGCCTCCAGGTAGCGCGCGGCGCGGCGGCCCTCGGCCCGCAGGATCTCGGCCTGGCGGTCGGCCTCGGCGGCCAGAATGGCGGCGTGCTTCTCGCCCTCGGCGCTGAGGATCGTGGCGCGCTTTTCCCGATCCGCCTTCATCTGCATCTCCATGGACTGCTGAATGGAGGGCGGCGGGTCGATGGCCTTGAGCTCTACTCGGCTGATGCGCAGGCCCCACTTGGTCGTGGCGGCGTCGAGTTCCCCGCGCAGGCGGCGGTTGATGACCTCGCGCGAGGTGAGGGTCTCCTCCAGCGTCATGCCGCCTACCACGTCGCGCAGGGTGGCCACGGAGATTTGCTCCACGCCCACGATGTAGTTGTCCACCCCGTAGATGGCGCGGGCGGGGTCGTTGATCTGGAAGGTCACCACCGTGTCAATGGCCACGGTGAGGTTATCCTGCGTGATGACGGCCTGAGGCGGGAAGGACACCACGCGCTCGCGGGTGTCCACGCGGGCGCGCACCCGGTCGAGGAAAGGCACGAGGAAGGTCAGGCCTCCCTCCACCGTGCGGGTGTAGCGGCCCAGCCGCTCGATCACGGCGGCTTGCCCCTGCGGGATCAGCGCGATGGCCTTGATGACCAGCAGGGCTATGAAGAGAATAAGAACAATGAGAACAAGGAACCCTGGTTCCATTTAGTTTTCCTTCCAGACGATGGCTGTGGGGCCGTCGATACGAACGACGGTGACGTGCTCGCCCTCGCTGTACGAGGCGTGGGGATCAACGGTGACGGCGGACCAAATGCTGCCGTCGAGCCTGATTTGCCCGCCCGAGCCCTGATGCACGGTCTCTAGAACCTCCGCTGCGTGCCCCACCAATGCCTCCGAGGAGGTATCGAGGGCCAGCGGAACCTGCATTTTGCGGCGCAAAATGGGCTTGACAAAGAACAGCAGTCCGAGGGAGACGAGGGCGAAGGCCGCCACCTGACCCCACAGCGGCGCGGCGGTGAGCGCGACGCCGCTGGCGGCGAGCGCCCCGCCGCCGAGCATGAGAAGGGTAAACTCCCCCACCGCTAGTTCTAGTCCCGCCAAGACGAGGGCTGCGATGAACCAAGCGATGATTTCCACCCCGCCCAGCCTACCGAAACCACGCCGCTTAGGTAGCCCTGGCTAAACCTAGAGGAGATCGGACTTGCTGAGTTCCGGGGTGGTCACGAAGTCCACCAGGCGCTCCACGGCGCCGATGAGGGTGGAATCGACGTCCCGGAAGGACCCCACGGCCCCGTACACGCGGCTCCACCCCTCCCTGGGATCGGACCACCCCAACCGGCGGCAGACCCCCGTTTTCCAGTCCTCCCCGTAGGGCACGTCCGGCCAGGCCCGCATGCCCAGGCGCTGCGGTTTTACCGCCGCCCAGATGTCGATGTACGGGTGCCCGGTGACCAGCACGTGCGGGCCCACCCGCTCGGTGAGCCGCGTTTCCTTGGAGCCCTCCACCAGGTGATCGGCCAGCACCCCCACCCGTCGGCCCGGGCCGGGGCGAAATTCCGCCAGGCGCTCGGGCAGGTGATCCAGGCCCTCAAGGTATTCCACCACCACCCCCTCCACGCGCAGATCGTGGCCCCAGATCTTTTCCACGATCGCGGCGTCGTGCACACCCTCGACCCAGATGCGGGAGGGGGCGGCCACCTTGGCCTGTACGTCGCGCACCCGCCGCGAACCGGAGTTGGAGCGCTGGGGGGTTTGCGTGGGCACAGAGCGAGTTAGCGTCACCCGCCTTCCCTCGTGGAGGAAGGCGCCGGGGCGCATGTGAAAGAGCCGCTGGGTGCCGTGGCGATCCTCTAGGCGCACGAAGTCACCGTCGTAGGTGCGCTCGGTGCCGATGATTGCGCCCACAAAATCCTGGGCCGGCACCTCCACCACCTCGCCGGGTTGGGCGGGCATGGTGGGATAGGTGGGGCGCTGGTTGCGGGAATGCCCGGAAAAAATATCGCCGTAGGGGTCGTTTCTCGCCATGGTGCCCTACACTACTGGGATCATGTCTATCCGCCCTCATGTGTATTCCCCGCTCCAGCACAGCGCCCTATGGTTGGGGGCATGGTTCCACGGCCAGGAATCTACGGACGCGCTTATCGACGCCCTGCTGGACCTCCACCAGCCGCACTCCGTGCAGGTTGTGCACAGGCTCCGCGCCACCGCCCTGCTTCACGGCGAGGAGCCCGCCGTGCGCCTGGTGCTGGCCGGCCCCGCGCAGCCCACCGGGCTTCCCGATCCCGCCGACGAGCACGGGGCTCTGCTCGTTCCCGACGGCGACGGGCGCCGTCATCACGTGCTCGTGGCGGTGCCGGGGGCGGAGGAATGGCAGTGGCGGACCGTCGAGGATGTCCCCGCGCCTCTGTCGCTCTCCCCCGGTGAGGCCGATCTACGCCTGGCCGATGCCACCCGTCGGGCGGCGGCGCTGATCGAGGCGCGCGGCTATCGGCGCGGCGACCTCGCCAATCCGCGCCTGAGCGTGGGGCGGCTGAGCGATTTCTATGAGACCCCGGGCGTGCCGCGCTCCACCCCACCCCGGGCGGCCAAACTGATCGCGCGGGCGGATCGGGTGGCAGCGATCACGGAGACGCTGCTGGATCAGGCTGGCGATCACAGCCTTGACCCGGAACTGCTGAGCCTGGGGCGCTATGTCCGCGAGGCCAGGATGGCCGCGGTGGATTACGCGGTGCGGGAGATGGGGCGCTTGGCGGGCTGACAACAGCCCTCGTGGCAGGCCTCCCCGTTGACGGTGCAACCGTTGAGGGTGACCTCGCCTAGCCCCTCCGGCTCTCGGCCCGAGGTGTGTTCCTCCACCAGATCCACCACCATCTGCGTGAATAGCTCGGTGGGGCCCGCCGTGCGGGTGCGCTCCATGTGCATGCCGCGCTCGTCGGTAGCCTGGCGCAGCTCCGTATCGAGGTCCCAGACCACCTCCATGTGATCGGAGATGAAGCCGATGGGGCACACCACGATGTTCTCAACCCCGTCTTCATCGTGCAGCGCCGAGGCGTGATCCACGATGTCTGGTTCTAGCCAAGGGATCGCGGGGCTGCCCGAACGAGACTGCCACACCAGGTCATAGTCGTGGATTCCCGCCTCCTGGGCCACCAGACGGGAAGCCTCGGCCACCTGGCGCTCGTAGAGCTGGGCATCCTCGGGCCCGCCGGCGGCGTTATTGGCGCTCAGCGGCACGGAATGCGCCGTGAAGATCATGCGGGGAGAGTCCTCGGGAGAAAACCGCCCGTAGGACTCGGTGACGGCCTGCGCCATGGCGGTGATGAACTTGGGGTGGTCGTAGAACTGGCGCAGCTTGGTAAAGGTGATCTCCGGGAGGCCCCGATCCGCGAGGTGTTGGCGAATCCGCCGAATGTCCTCGTCGTATTGGCGGCAGCCGGAGTACCCGCCCCAGGCGGAGGTGCTAAACACGAGCGCGTTGCGCACGCCATCGGCCGCCATCTGCTCCGCGGTCTCCTCCCCGAAGGGGTGCCAATTCCTATTACCAAAGTATATGGGCAGGTCATGGCCGCGCCGAAGCAACTCCTGCTCCACGTTGGCGATGATCTCTTTGTTGAGCCGGTTGAGGGGGCTGATGCCATCGAAGTGGAAGTAATGCTCCCCCACCACCTTGAGGCGCTCCCGGGGGATGCCGCGCCCCCGCGTGACGTTTTCCAAAAATGGAACGACCTCCTCGGGCCCCTCGGGGCCACCGAAGGAAAGAACGAGGAGGGCATCGTAGTGCTGCTCAAGGCTCATGGCATCAAGCCTACGACGTGGGCGAGAAGCAGAGCAAAGCTACACCATGCGCACGGCGTAGGGGCTCATTCCGGCCCAGCGCACCGGGGAGATCTGCACATAGGAACCGGATTGCGGGGCTTCGATCATCTGCCCATCGCCCAGATAGATCGCCACGTGATTGTTGCCGGCCGGGCCGTAGAAGATCAGGTCACCACGCTGCATATTGCTGGGATCAATCTGCGTGCCGCGCTGGTACTGGTAGCCCGTGTAATGCGGCAGGGAAATACCGGCCCCGGCAAAGGCGTAGAGGGTCAGGCCGGAGCAGTCGAAGCCCACCTTGTTGTAATCGCCGTAGGAATCGGCCACGCCGCCGTCGCGAATACCCTGGCTGGGGCCGCTCGCCGTGCCGCCGCCCCAGGCGTAGGGCTGCCCCACCTGAGACATGGCGCGGGCGATCACCGTCTCGATGATCTCGGAGCGGGCGCCGCTGGACGCGGAACTAGAAAGCTCGGAGGAACCGCTCGATCCCAGGGCACCGACACCGATCTCCTCGGCCTCCCCGCTGCCCTCCACGGCGGTCTCCGCCGCCACGGTTTCCTCGGTTTCTGGCTCCTCGACCTCCGCAGTGGCGCTGAACGAGGGTTCGGCCTCCTCAGTGCCGCTCTCCGCCTCCGGGGTGGCCTCCCAGGTGGGTGCCTCTTCGGCGGTGGTGGGTTCCGCCGTCTCCTCGATCGTGGGTTCCTCAGTCGTAGGTTCCTCGGTCGGGGTGATGGTGGTTGCTTCCGCGCTGGACTCCTCGGCGGCACCCGGGTTTTGAATCTCCGCCACCTCGGCGGCCTGGGCATCCTCCTCCTGGGGGTAGGGGTTGTCCAGCCGGGTGTGCTCGGGCTGCCTGCTTTCCACCGTCGCCGCAGCCGCCGCGGCGGCCTTCTGGCGCTCATTGTCCTGCGCGGCCTTTTCCGCTTCCTTTCGAGCCTCCGCCGCCTGGCGTTCCTGCTCCTTGGCGCGGCGCTCCTTCTCCTGCTCCTGGAACTTCTCAAATTCCTCGCGCTGGTTCAGCAGGCTCTGCGCGTTGTTCTTGGCGGCGTCGAGGCGCTGCTGCGCCCATTGCTGCTCGGTGAGCAGCCGATCGTGCTCCTGGGCGCTCTCGGTCAGCGCGCGAGAGTTTTCCTCGATGGCGGCCTGGGCGGAGTCCTGGGCCTGCTGGGCTTCCGCCTCGCGCTGCTCGGCGATGTTGCGGGCCTCGCGCAGTTCGGATTCCTTATTGGCCGTGATGGTGCGGGCGCGGTCAAGCTCCTCGATGGCCCGGCGCTGCTTCTCCGAGTTCGTGCGCAGATAGGTGCTGCGGTCCAAGGCCTCTTCCGAGGTGGTTTCCCCGGACACGGCCCCGAGCGGGCTGGAGGCCCCACGACGATACGCGGTACGCGAGATCTCGTTGAGGGTGCCCTGGGCCTTTTCCAATTCCTTTTGGCTGTTGCTGAGCTGTTCCTTGGCCGCGGCGGCGGCCTGGCGGGCTTGCTCCGCGGTGCCCTGAGCGTCATGCAGATCCACGAGGGACTTATTCACTGCCTCGCGCAGCTCTCCCATGGATAGCTCCAAGCGGGCGAGGCGCTCCTGGGCGGAACTGACCTGCCCCGCGAGGTCGGCTACGGAGGTGGCCCCGGATTCTAATGCCTGGTGGGCGCGTTCTAGGTCGCCGTCGCTGGGATTGTTGGGAGCGGCCGCCACCGGCGTAATGGTGGAGAGCGAGGAGGCACACACGATCGTGGCCACGCTGACCCTCATCATGCGCTTGAACGAGGCGTTCCTGGAGGTCACGGTCGTGGACGTAGGCGTCGTTGGCGAGGTCTTGGGCGCAGATGTTCCCACAAAAGTCTCCCTTCGGAGCCTAAAGTAAAGCCTAAAGGCTTTACAGGCTTCCGTGAAGCGTGCTGACACGGAGGTGGCACACGGGCCGCGCGAGCGTCTCGACGGGGCCTCAACGGGGCGGAGATGAAAGATCCGATGGCAGGCTTCCCCACGTGCCCGAATCTCTTCACCGTCCCACTTGCGCCTCTCAAGTCTCAGAACTTGAAAGAAGCCTCGCGTAACTCGTGTGCCAATAGGGAAACAATAGATCACCCGTTTCCCATAAGCCCCATCCGCTGCGCTGCACGACGGCCGGCGGGGTCAGAAAAAGACCCCGGCGGCGGGCTGTGCAGGGGGAATGGCGGGTTCAGTATTTTTTATGATTCGAGTCACTATTTCGGGAAACCGCGTGTCGCTGCCTGCCGGTCAAGCTTTCCCTCTTGACCTTTAGGGCCGTGCTGGCGAGCGTGAAGAGGCAAACGATGAGCGCCGTGAGGGAAAGGGGGAACCACGGTATCGGCGCGGCGGAAAGGTGCTCTGGATATTCCCGCACGGCGGTGGCGTAGTTGGTGGTGCTGAGGAAATCGTCTTGAGCGCGCTCGATGTCATCCCGGGAATAGACGGAACTGACCGTGGCTCCCGACCCGGGCGCGCGCACGATCACGGTGTCAAGCTCTGTTCCTTGATGGATCTCCTGGGCAATGTCGCGGAGATCGGCGGTATGGGTAGGAGTGAAATCCAGGACCGCGATGCCGAAGCTCCCCTGCCCGGTGGCCTCGGCGGCGTCGATAGCGGCGGCGAGCTTGTCCCGGTAGGCGGTGTCGGTGCTGCCCTTGCCGTGAATGGCCACGCCGCGATCGGCGATCTGGGTGCGCATGGCATCGAGATCGATGTTGTCGGGGATCATCGCGGCCTCCTGCGTGGGTGGGGTTGTTCTATTTATATATGCCGGGGCGGATGTGGGGGTGGCCCGGCGCGGGGATTCACCAACAGAACGCGCGTACTGTTATGATGCTGTGAAACGAGGAGCCGGTGTGAGCCGGATAGTAAACTCGTGGACAAGTCTCGTGATAGCGCTGGACTCCGGCTCCGGCGACGAGTCTTATTCTCACAACCCGTTAGGAAATGGAGCTCACTGTGATAGAAAGCAAGAACTCCTTTGACGCCAAGCGGAAGCTGAAGGTTGGCGACAAAGAATACGACTACTTTGCTCTCGATGCCGTGGACGGCATGGACAAGCTGCCGTACTCCCTGAAGGTGCTCGGGGAAAACCTCCTGCGCACCGAGGACGGCAAGAACGTCACCGAGGATCACATTCGCGCCATTGCGAACTGGGATCCCAAGGCTGAGCCCTCCACGGAAATCCAGTTCACCCCGGCTCGCGTGCTCATGCAGGACTTCACCGGCGTGCCCTGCGTGGTGGACCTGGCCACCATGCGCGAGGCCGTCACCGCCCTGGGCGGTGACCCGGATCAGGTGAATCCGCTGAACCCGGCGGAGATGGTGATTGACCACTCCGTGATCGTGGAGGCTTTCGGCGGCCCCGAGGCCCTGGCTAAGAACGTGGAGATCGAGTACCAGCGCAACGAGGAGCGCTACCAGTTCCTGCGCTGGGGCTCGGAGAACTTCTCCAACTTCCGCGTGGTGCCCCCCGGAACCGGCATCGTGCACCAGGTGAACATTGAGTACCTCTCCCGCGTGGTCTTTGATAACGAGGGCGTGGCCTACCCGGATACCTGCATCGGCACGGACTCCCACACCACGATGGAAAACGGCCTGGGCATTCTGGGCTGGGGCGTGGGTGGCATTGAGGCGGAGGCCGCCATGCTCGGCCAGCCCGTGTCCATGCTGATCCCCAAGGTGGTGGGCTTCAAGCTCACCGGCGAGATCCCCGTGGGTGTGACCGCCACCGACGTGGTGCTCACCATCACCGAAATGCTGCGCAAGCACGGCGTGGTGCAGAAGTTCGTGGAGTTCTACGGCAACGGCGTGAAGTCCGTTCCCCTGGCCAACCGCGCCACCATCGGCAACATGTCCCCCGAGTTCGGTTCCACCTGCGCGATCTTCCCGATCGACGAGGAGACCGTGAACTACCTGCGCCTGACCGGCCGCCCGGAGGAGCAGGTGGAGCGCGTGGAGGCCTACGCCAAGGCCCAGGGCATGTGGCTGGAGCAGGATGCCCCCGAGGCCGAGTACTCCGAGTACCTGGAGCTGGATCTCTCTACCGTGGTGCCCTCCATCGCCGGCCCGAAGCGCCCGCAGGATCGCATCCTGCTCACGGAGTCCAAAAAGACCTTCCGCGAGCAGCTCGGAGCCTTTACCAACGATCCGATCTGTGAGGACGACTCCCCCGCCGGTGCCCGCATGGAGGCCGAGGGCGAGGCGGAGGATTCCGCCGAGGCTCTGGTGGCGGGATACAACTCCTCCCCGCGCGGCCACGGCGAGTCCGCCGCGGAAGGGGCCAAGGGCCGTCAGTCCAAGCCCGTGGTGGTGAAGTCCCCCAACGGTGGGCACTACACCCTGGATCACGGCATGGTGGCCATCGCCTCCATCACCTCCTGCACCAACACCTCCAACCCCTCGGTGATGGTGGGTGCGGGCTTGATCGCCCGCAAGGCCGCGGCCAAGGGCCTGAAGTCCAAGCCCTGGGTCAAGACGATCTGCGCCCCCGGCTCGCAGGTGGTGGATGGCTACTTCAAGCGCGCCGACCTGTGGAAGGATCTAGAGGCCCTGGGCTTCTACCTCTCCGGCTTCGGCTGCACCTCCTGCATCGGCAACTCCGGCCCGCTGCCGGAGGAAATCTCCGAGGCCATCAACGATAATGACCTCACCGCCACGGCCGTTCTCTCCGGTAACCGCAACTTCGAGGGCCGCATCTCTCCCGACGTGAAGATGAACTACCTGGCCTCCCCGATCATGGTCATCGCCTATGCCATCACCGGCACGATGGACTTTGACTTTGAGACCCAGCCGCTGGGCCAGGATCAGGACGGCAACGATGTTTTCCTCAAGGACATCTGGCCCTCCACGGAGGAGATCGAGTCCACCATCGCGGAGTGCATCACTCGTGAGATGTACGTGGAGGACTACGCCGACGTGTTCAAGGGCGACGAGCAGTGGCAGAACCTGGACGTGCCCACGGGCAAGACCTTCGAGTGGGACGAGGAATCCACCTACATCCGCAAGGCCCCGTACTTCGAGGGCATGCCCATCGAGCCCGCCCCGGTGGAGGACATCCACGGCGCTCGCGTGCTGGCCAAGCTGGGCGACTCCGTGACCACGGACCACATCTCCCCCGCCTCCGCGATCAAGCCGGGTACCCCGGCCGCACAGTACCTGGATTCCCGTGGCGTGGAGCGTCAGGACTACAACTCCCTGGGTTCCCGACGCGGTAACCACGAGGTGATGATGCGCGGCACCTTCGCCAACATTCGCTTGCAGAACCAGCTGGTGGACGTGCAGGGCGGCTATACCCGCGACTTCACCCAGGAGGGTGGCCCGCAGTCCTTCATCTTCGATGCCTGCCAGAACTACAAGGCCTCCGGTATCCCGCTCGTGGTGATCGCCGGTAAGGAGTACGGCACGGGTTCCTCCCGCGACTGGGCCGCCAAGGGCACCAACCTGCTGGGCGTGCGCGCGGTGATTACGGAGTCCTTCGAGCGTATCCACCGCTCCAACCTCATCGGCATGGGCGTGATCCCGCTCCAGTTCCCCGAGGGCTCCTCCCACGAGTCCCTGGGACTGGACGGCACGGAGACCTTTGATCTCACGGGGATCACGGCGCTGAACGACGAGTCCGCCGGTATCCCGGAGACGGTGCACGTCACCGCCACCAAGGACAACGGCGAGAAGATCGAGTTCGACGCCAAGGTGCGCATTGATACCCCCGGTGAGGCGGATTACTACCGCCACGGCGGCATCTTGCAGTACGTGCTGCGCGCGATGGCCAAGGCTCAGTAGCGTCGAACCGTGCCCGTCGTTAGCGAAGCGGAGCTGGAACGGCGCCGCCACGACATCCTCGAAGGGGCCCGCAGGTGCTTCGGGGAGTTCGGCTACGAGGGGGCGACGGTGCGGCGCCTGGAGGCGGCGACGGGTAAGTCGCGGGGAGCGATCTTTCATCATTTCGGTGATAAGGAATCGCTCTTCCTCGCCATCGCCCGGCAGGACGCGGAGCGTCAGGCCGAGGTGGTGGCCACCGAGGGCCTCGTGGAGGTCATGCGGGACATCCTGGATCACCCGGAGCGCCACGACTGGTTGGCCACCCGGTTAGAGATCGCCCGGCTGCTGCGCACCGATACCTCCTTTCGGGCGCGCTGGCAGCAGCATCAAGAGGTGCTGGATCGGGCCGTGCGCTCGCGCCTGGAGCGCAACGCGGAGCAGGATCGCATGCGTACCGACGTCCCCGTGGAGGTGCTTATCACCTACTTGGAAACGGTGATGGAGGGGCTTATTACCCAATTGGCCTCGGGGCAGCCGGTGGAGGGGCTGGCCCGAATGTTGGACGTGGTGGAGGCCTCGATAAGGAAATAGATAGACCGCTTAGTTCATATTTTTCGGGGATTAATATAGACTAAGCGGTATGTCTGTATTTCTGCTGCTCTCCCTGCGGGAGAAGGAGGCCGTGGCGGCCTCGGAGTATCGGGACTTTCAACAGGCCACCGGCCTGGGGCCCACGCAGCTAGAACAGCGGATATGCGGATCTGCGGACTTTCGGGTGGGGGACGTCACGCGCTACGCCGGAGTATTCGTGGGTGGAAGCTCCCTCAACATGAGCAACGCCCATTACGGCCCCTGGCAGCGCGCGGTGGTGCGCGAACTTACTCAGCTCATTGACTCCCCCACGCCCGTATTTTTCACCTGCTTTGGCACCGGGCTCATCGCCCAGGTGCTCGGCGGGAGCATCGGGCACGAAAATGCGGAGGAAACCAGCGCCAGCCGAGTGGAGATCACGGCCGAAGGCAGCGCCGACCCGGTCTTTGGCCCCCTTCCCCCGGCCTTCGAGGCCTTTACCGGTCACACGGAATCCGTAGCCTCCCTCCCCCAGGGAGTGACCGTGATAGCCAGCGGCCCCACCTGTCCGGTTCAGGCCCTGCGCGTGGGAGAACACACCTGGTCCACGCAGTTTCACCCGGAGATGGACATAGCGGGCATGGCGCGCCGCATGGACTTTTATCGAAACCACGGATACTTCCGGGACGAGGAGTATGAGGCAATCGTGGACTCGTTGCGGAGGGTGGACACCGGCCCCGCACACCAGATTCTGCGGAATTTTGTGGACTACTGTCTCTCGCGGCGGGCGGTAGGGGCTGATTACACTGTCAAGGCATGTACGCGATCATGACCGTCACGGGCCAGGATCACACCGGCATCATCGCCGCGGTGAC
The DNA here is from genome assembly GCF_001412105.1 of Corynebacterium oculi. Taxonomy (GTDB): domain Bacteria; phylum Actinomycetota; class Actinomycetes; order Mycobacteriales; family Mycobacteriaceae; genus Corynebacterium; species Corynebacterium oculi. The sequence continues at coordinate 722,833 of NZ_LKST01000001.1, read as the reverse complement.
CTCCGCCTTGGCCCACCAGAACATCAACATCCTCGACGTCTCCCAGACCCTCATGGATCAGTGGTTCACCATGATCCTGCGGGTGGAGTTCGACGAGGCGGAACACGGCATCGCCGCCATTCAGCAGCGCATGGCCGCAGTGGAGGCGGAGCAGAACCTCACCATACGCTTGCAATCGGAGGCGCTGTTTAGCGCCGTTAACGAGGTCTAGGGGCGCGCCGTGAGCTTGAGCTTTAATCCCGGATCGGTGCTCGACACGATCGAGATGATCCAGAAGTATCGCCTGGATATTCGCACGGTCACGATGGGCATTTCTCTGCTGGAATGCCGCCGCTCCACCATGGCCGATACCGCCGAGGCCATCTATGACCGAGTGACCACCCAGGCCGCCCGCCTGGTGACGGTGTGCGAGGAGATCGAGGCGGAACTGGGCGTTCCCATCGTGAATAAGCGCATCAGCGTGACACCGGTGGCGCTGCTCTGCGGAGGCCTGGAGGGTAACCCCGCGGATCTGGCCCGGGCGCTGGACCGCGCTGCCACGGAGGTGGGCGTGAACTTCATCGGCGGTTACTCCGCTCTGGTGGAAAAGGGCGCTACGGCGGCGGACTCCCGCCTCATTGCCTCCCTCCCGGAGGCGCTGAGCCACACGCAGGTGGTGTGCTCCTCGGTGAACGTGGCTTCCTCCCGCGCCGGCATCAACATGGATGCGGTGCGTGACCTGGGCGCGGCCATCAAGGAGGCGGCCCAGGCCACGGCGGAGGAAGCGGCGATCGCGTGCGCCAAGCTGGTGGTCTTTGCCAACGCCGTGGGCGATAATCCCTTCATGGCGGGGGCCTTCCACGGCGTCGAAGAGCCGGACTGCGTGGTATCCGTGGGCGTTTCCGGCCCGGGCGTGGTGGGCCGCGCTCTGGGGTCCCTGTCCGGGGCCAGCCTGGATCAGGTGGCCGAGGAGATTAAAAAGGCGGCCTTCAAGATCACCCGCACGGGGCAGCTGGTGGGCACGATGGCCGCGCAACGCCTGGGCGTGCCCTTCGGGATCGTGGATCTCTCCCTGGCCCCCACGGCGGAACTCGGGGATTCCGTGGCGCATATCCTGGAGAACATGGGGCTGGATCAGGTGGGCACGCACGGCACCACCGCGGCGCTCGCGCTGCTCAACGACGCCGTGAAGAAGGGCGGCATGATGGCCTGCTCCCGGGTGGGCGGGCTGTCCGGCTCCTTCATTCCGGTCTCCGAGGACAAGGGAATGATCGATGCGGTGCGTTCGGGGGCGATCTCCATTGACAAGCTGGAGGCCATGACGGCTATCTGCTCGGTGGGGTTGGACATGATCGCGATCCCCGGCGATACCTCGGCGGAGACGATCTCCGCCATGATCGCGGATGAGGCCGCCATCGGCGTGATGAACCATAAGACCACCGCGGTGCGGGTGATCCCGGTGCCGGGCACCGTGCCCGGGGACGAGGTGAACTTTGGTGGTCTCTTGGGTTACGCCCCGGTCATCGACGTCAATAGGGTCTCGGCCGCAGAGTTCATCCGGCGCGGGGGCTTTATTCCCGCGCCGGTGCACGGCTTCCGCAACTAGCTTGGCTGCGGGAGATTTCGGGGCACGACCTTGCCGGCATCGTTGCGCGGCAGGGAATCCATCCAGCAGATGTAGTCCGGGATATTGTGCTGGGCGAGGCTGGTGCGCACCAGATCGCGCACGGATTCCTCGGTGAGCGCCTGGCCCCGCTCGGTGTTTTCTCGCACGATGTAGGCGTCGAGGCGGGCCACGATGTCGTTGCGGACGCCGCGCACAAAGACGTCATCGATGCCTTCTTGGCGCAGCAGGAAGTCCTCTACCTCGCGCGGGTAGACGTTCTCCCCGCCCTTAATCACCATGTCATCGCAGCGCCCGTGCACGTGCAGGAATCCCTCGGAATCGAAGTGCCCGTAGTCCCCGGTGCTGAGCATGTGATCGCGCACCTCCACGCCGTCGCGCAGGGAGAGGTAGCCGATCATGGACTCGGAGTTCGCGCTGTAGATGATGCCGCGTTCCCCCGGTGCCGCCGGGGTGCCGTCCTCCTTGTAGAGGGTGATGCGCACGCCGGGGGCCACCGTGCCGGTGCGGGTGGGATCCACGGCGAGTTCCGGGCCGCTGGCCGAGGCCACGGGGCCGTGCTCGGTGGAGCCGTAGAAGTTGCACACCACGGGGCCAAACCGCGCGTGGAGGGCCTGGATCAGGGTGGGCGGAATGGCATTACCGGAGGAGGCGATGAACTCCGGAGGGCGGAGTGAGCGCAGCTTCTCCGCGGGCTGGTTGGCCAGGGTCTTTTCAAAGTCCCGCAGGAAAACCGCGGCGGAGAGAATCCCGGTGACCCCGTAGCGCAGGCAATCATCCACCGCCTGCTGGGGATCAAAGACGCGCCGCAGGATCGTGGTGGACTTGGTGGCAAAGGTGAGGTTGACGTTGAGCCAGCCCCAGGCGTGATAGGTGGAGCAGGTCATCTGGATCACGCCCTCGCGCCGCCACGGGATCTTAGGCAGGAGGCTGGCGGCCACGGCGGGAGACTTGGGCACGCCGCGCACCACGCCCTTGGGCGTGCCGGTGGTGCCGGAGGACATGATGACGGTGGGGCCGGGAGTGGGGTGGAAGCGCAGCCGGGGCGCCGGGGATTGGTCGATGACCTCCTGGAACCCAGCTACGCCGGGGTGATCCCCGTACCCGGTAATCAGGGGCAGATCCCCCACCTCCAGGGTGGGAATGAACTCGGCATCCGCGATCACCACGGCGGCGCCGTAATCGGTGATGGTGCGCGAGATCTGCTGCGGGGAGGAGCCCGGATTGATAATCATGGGCACCGCGCCGAGATAGGTGCAGGCGGCTAAGGTCATGGGCGTCACGCGGCTATTGCGCGCGATGATCGCCACCTGCACGCCCTGATCCACTCCCCTGCGCTGCAGGGCGGAGGCCAAGCGGAGGGCCTGGCGATGCAGCTCGGCGTAGGTGATGGTGCCGATGTCATCGATAATGGCGATGCGCTCGGGGCAGTACCGCGCCGCGGTATCCAGGAAGGTGCCCACGGAGAATCCCCAGCGGGCGTAGCAGCGCGCCCAGTTGAGGAGATCTTTGGGACCGTGCATGCTGAGCACCCCCGCGCGCAGGATATGCGGTACCGCGTGGGCGAAGGATCGTGCCTGCTCTCCCACGGGAATGGGAAGAGCAACGGGTTGTTCCATGTGGAAGAGCGAGGACATACGTACCCCCTAACTAGCGGCGATAATTTCTGAAGTCTTGGCCACGCCCAGATCCGTCATGTGCACGGGGACGTTGCGGGGCTGGCCGAGGTCGATGGCGGCGCCGTACCAGCGCTCGCCATCGGGGGCGCACATGCCGTGGCCCATCGAGGCGGAGCGCAGGTCAATGTATTGCACCCCGGCCTGGGCGGCGGCGTCGCGGTTCATGGCTTCCGCCATGTTTTCGAGATCGGTGGTCAGCGGAACGCCCTCGAAGGAATGGATGTTGTTGCCCAATTGCACCAGGCAGGTGCCCACGTTATCGGAGATGGAGGGGTACCCCACCACCTTGATGGTCGCCTGGGGAGCGGCCTGGCGGATGCGGTGAATCTGCTCGGTCATGGCGGCCACGTAGTTGCGGTGGATCTCCTCCGGGTTCTTACGATCCGCGAGGTTGAGGTAGGTGTCGTTGAAACCGATCTGAATGAGCACCTCGCGGGTCTGGTTATCCAGCGCTCCCTGGGCGATGGCGTCGTTAATCTGCGCGTCAATGCGCTTGCCGCCGGTGGAGACGGAGGCGCCGGGGCAGGAATAATCCTTGGCCTCCATGCCCTTGATCCGGGCCACCTGCTTGACCATGCCGTTGGGGTCGGTGGCGCAGTGGTTATGCACGTTGGGCTTTTGTTCCTCCGGGATGGGCAGGCCTGCGGAGAGGTGATCCAGGGCGCGCGGGTTGGCCATCACGGAATCGCCGAAGCCCACCAGGGCGTTCGGGGATGCGCTGGCCGGGACGGCGGCCAGACCCAGCGCGACCGTGGCGGTGGTGGCCAGGACGGCGGTGCGCTGGTACAGGGAACGGATACTCATGGGTGCTTTCCTCTTGGGACGGCGTGATACGTACGGGGTAGATGTTACTGGCGTTAATCAAAAGGGCTCAACGCGACCATACTAACCCGATGTTATTTTGCTTCCAAAATCGCGTGCGGTTACCAGGCGCATCGGCACGCACATCTACACCCAGGGCATCGCGCCACGTGGCCCTGCCGTTACCGGACTTCAAAAAATGGAGATCGCGCAGCGATTTATTTTCACGGATTGACCTGCGCGAATGGTGTGATTTTCGGGAAAGTGTACCGCACGGTCTGTCTTGTGCTCTAGGCTGAGCAACAACCTATTCAGAGCGGCCGAGAGACCCGGCTCTACGACGCCGCAGCAACCCCCAGAGCCCTGGAAGGGTGCTACAGCCAGGTTCGATAGGGAGCAGCCATGTCTACCGCACACTTGTACATCGGGCACCGGCCCGGTGTGAGAACGGATACCCCCACGGTGTCCTTCGAGCTTTACCCGCCGCGTAACCCCTCCCGGGGTTCGGGCGTGTGGGCCGGAATAGGGCGGCTCATTGATACCGCCCCCGATTACGTATCCGTCACCTACGGCGCGGCCGGCAAGAGCACCGATACCCGCGACCGCTCTGTTCAGGTACTCCTCAACGTCCTGGATCGGCACCGGGATCTGCCCGCCGTCGCGCATCTGACCTGCCTGGGCTCCACCAAGGAGGAGCTGACCCTCCTGGTGCGATTGCTCCTGCGGGCCGGGATCAGGGACTTCCTGGCGTTGCGCGGTGATCCCCCCGGGGGTGACCCCACCTATCAGCCGCCGCCGGGTGGTCCCACCCGCGCGGTGGAACTGGTGCGGTTGATCCGAGAGATCGCCGCGGAGGAACTTCCCCTGGGCGTGGGACGCGGATACAACGGAGCCGGGGCCGCCACCGCCGCCAAACCGGAGGATTACGTCTCCATCGCGGTGGCCGCCTACCCCGCCACCAGCGGGCAGGCGCGGGCCAATGACATCGCGGCGCTGGCAGAAAAGGAGCAGGCCGGGGCCGATTACGCCATCACGCAGGTGTTCTACTCCCCCGAGGAGTATGCCTCGATGGTGCGGGAACTCAGCATGGTGGGGTCCCGGCTGCCCATCGTGCCGGGGATCATGCCGCTGCATGATCTCAAGCGCCTGCGCACCATGGAAAAACTGGCGGGGATTCCCGTGCCCAAGCGCATCGAGAGGATCTTCTCCCAGGCCACCAGCCCGGAGCGGCTGGTGCGCGATACCCTCAGCGCCACCGTGGATCTCATCGGCGGGGTGCTTGACGTCGGCGCCCCAGGCATTCACCTCTACACCTTCAACCGTCCGCGTCCCACGCTGGACATTCTGGAATACCTCCGAGCCTCGGGGTATCTGGGCAGGAATACCGGGGCCCGCACCCCCAGCGATCCCCGCGTGGACACCGAGCTGGTGTCCCTCGCCCTGCGCCGCATGACCCCTAGCTACTACTGACCCCTGTGAAAGAAAGGTTAAGAATCATGACTCGTTTTCCCTCTGCCACCGTGCTGGGCTATCCCCGGATCGGGGCGAATCGTGAACTCAAGCGCGCCCTAGAGTCCTTCTGGTCTGGACGGGGCGGCAACCCTGCCGAGACCGCCGAGGAATTGCGCACCGTGCGCACGCAGCGCCTGGTGGACCTGGGCCTGACCGAGGACGCCGGGGTTCCCGAGGACTTCAGCTATTACGATCAGGTTCTGGACATCACCATCGCCACCGGGGCGCTGCCCAGCCGCTTTGCCCCGGAGCGCGAGGTGTTGCGGGAGCAGGCCGCCACGCCGGAGTCCGAGGAGGCGCTGCGCGCCCAGTTCACGGTGGCGCGCGGCCAGGGGGACCGCCCGGCGCTGGAACTGACCAAGTGGTTTGACTCCAATTACCACTACCTCGTTCCCGAGATCGGCCCGGAAACCTCCTTTGCCTGGCTGGGCTCCCTCCGCGTGGCCACCGCACAGCGCCTGGGTGACCCAACCCGCCCCGTGCTGGTGGGCCCCGTGACCTTCCTGGCGCTGGCCAAGGCCAGCGAGGAGGCCCCCGAGGGATATAACCCCCTGGATCGCCTCGATGATCTCTTGGCCGTGTACGCCCAGTACCTTGCCGCGCTCAAGGAGGCCGGGGCGCAGTGGGTGCAGCTCGACGAGCCGGCCCTGGTGACCGATCGCCACCGCACCCCCCAGGAACGCTCCGCCCTGGTGGAGGCCCTGCGCCGGGCCTATACCGCCCTGGCCACACCGGAGGCTCCGCAGCTGGCCGTGGCGCTGACCTACGGGCACGCCTTCGACGCGGTGTACGCCCTCGCGCAGACCGACGTGCAGGCCGTGATTATTGACGTCGTGCGCGGCACCGTTCCCGGTTCGGAGGAACTTCAGCGGTGGGCGGGTGCCCTGGCCAGCAAGACGCTGGGCGTGGGCGTGGTTTCCGGGCGCAACATCTGGCGCGCCGACCTCGACGAGGCCTTGAGCACCCTGCGCACCATCAAGGAGGGGGTGGGTGCGGACGTCAACGTGGCGGTCACCACCTCCACGTCCTTGCAACACGTCCCGCACGACGCCGAGCGGGAAACCCACTTCGACGAGCAGCTGCGCTCCTGGTTGTCCTTCGCGGATCAGAAGGTCCGCGAGGTGGCGGTGCTCGCGCGCGGCCTGGCCGACGGGGATGAGGCCATCACCGAGGAACTGGTGGCCGCGCGCGCCGCAGCCGCCTCGCGGGCGGCCCACCCCGGCGTCGAAAAGCAGGAGGTGCGCGCCGCCACCGCTGCGGTGACCGAGGAGCAGCGTACCCGTGGCGACGCCGCCGAGCGGCACGAGGCGCAGGCGGCGGCGTTGGGGCTGCCGGTGCTGCCCACCACCACCATCGGCTCCTTCCCGCAGACCGATGAGATCCGTCGCGCCCGCGCCGCGCACCGCAGCGGCAAGATCGACGATCAGGCCTACGAGGAGGCGATGAAGAAGGAGATCGCGGAGGTCATCGCGGCGCAGGAGGAAATCGGCCTGGACGTGCTGGTGCATGGCGAGGCCGAGCGCAACGACATGGTGCAGTACTTCGCGGAGAACTTCGAGGGCTTTGCGACGACCGCGCACGGCTGGGTACAGTCCTACGGCTCCCGGTGCACGCGCCCCTCGATCCTGTGGGGCGATGTGACCCGCCCGCAGGCGATCACCGTGGAGTGGTCCCGCTACGCGCAGTCGCTCAGCGAACGCCCGGTCAAGGGAATGCTCACCGGCCCGGTGACCATCATGGCGTGGTCCTTCGTGCGCGAGGACATTCCCTGGGGCGAGGTGGCCGATCAGCTTGGCCTGGCGCTGCGCGCCGAGGTGGGAGACCTGGAGGCTGCGGGCATCAAGGTGATTCAGGTGGACGAGCCCGCGATCCGCGAGCTTCTCCCCCTCCGCGAGGAGGACCGCGAGGAATACCTGGAGTGGTCGGTGGGATCCTTCCGCCTGGCCACCGCCGGTGCCGCCCCCGCCACCAGCATCCACACCCACCTGTGCTACTCGGACTTTGCCACCATCGTCGATGCCATCGACCGACTAGACGCGGACGTGACCTCCATCGAGGCCTCGCGCTCCAAGCTCAAGGTGCTGCCCGCCGTGGCCGAGCACGGCTTCCACCGGGGCCTGGGCCCCGGCGTGTGGGACATTCACTCCGCGCGCGTTCCCTCCACCGAGGAGATCGTGGAGCTGCTGCGCGTGGCCGTGGGCGCTCTGGACCCGCAGCAGGTGTGGGTGAACCCGGACTGCGGGCTTAAGACCCGCGGCTGGGAGGAAACCTCCGCCACCCTGCGCAACCTTGTGGCGGCCACCGCCATCGTGCGTGGTGATCTGAGCAACTAAACGGATTATGCTCATGGTCACATTCAACCTCGCTGGAAGGGAGTGGGGCCATGAGCACCCGGAGGCCAGATTCGGCGGAGAAGCAATCCTCGCTGAGCACAGCCCGCACCATCGTTGCCGCCTCCAGCGGCAACCTCGTGGAGTGGTTTGATTTTTATATCTACGCCTTCTTCAGCGTGTACTTCGCGGACAAGTTCTTCACCGGCACCGGGGAGACGGGGGCGCTGCTGAAGTCCGCCGCAGTGTTCTTCGTGGGGTTCCTCATGCGGCCTCTGGGGGGTTATATCTTTGGGCGGATCGCCGATCGGCACGGCAGAAAGAAGTCCATGCTCATCGCCATCATCATGATGTGCACGGGCTCCCTCCTGATGGCCGTGCTGCCCACGGCGGATACGGTGGGCGTCCTCGCGCCGGTTCTTTTGCTTCTGGTGCGCTGCCTCCAGGGCATCTCCGTGGGCGGGGAATACGGCTCTACCGCCACCTACATGTCCGAGGTGGCCACCGCGAACCGCCGGGGATTCTTTTCCAGCTTTCAATACGTCACGCTCATCGGCGGGCAACTGCTGGCCAGCCTGCTCGCGGTCATCATGACGTTCTTTCTCACCGACGAGGAGATCGCCAACGGCTGGTGGCGGCTGCCCTTTGTGATCGGAGCCTGTGCCGCCGTGGTGGCGTTGTGGTTGCGCACGCATCTGCACGAGACCACCTCTGAGGAAAGCCGCAGCGCCTCCTCCGCGGGCACGTTCCGCGAGGTGCTTTCCCATCCGTGCGCCTTCTGGGTGGTCTTGGGCATGACGGCGGCGGGCTCACTCGCCTTTTATACCCTCACCACGTATATGCAGAAATATCTGATTAATACGGGTGGTTTTGCCAAGGCCGAGGTGGCGCAGGCAATGACGCTCTGCCTCTTTCTTTTCATGTTGCTGCAACCGGCCATTGGGGCGCTATCGGATAAGATCGGCCGCAAGAACTCCATGCTGATCTTTGCCGGCGGAATGGTGCTGATCCCGGTGCCGCTTTTTCGCTTTCTGGGCGGCCAGGATTCCCTGGCGGCCTGCGTGGCGGGGATTCTCGCCGCGATGTTCTTTTTAAGCTTTTATACCTCGGTATCGGGAATCGTGAAGGCGGAGATGTTCCCGGCGCATATCCGCGGCCTGGGCGTGGGATTTACCTATGCCATTGCCAACTCGCTCTTTGGCGGTTCCGCGGAGTACATCGCCCTCGGGCTCAAGGATGTTGGCTTGGACTGGGCCTTCCCCTGGTACCTGGTGGCGATCTCCCTCCTGGGGCTGGTGGCGGTGCTCTTCATGCGGGATAACCGCCAGCACTCCACGATTGATGGGGAATGAATCGTGCGGCGTCTACTCTATGCTGAAAGAGTAACTGCCGGTGAGCCAGTTATGGATCACCACGGAGTAGTTCCGCCCGTTGGCCTCCGCCCCCTCCACGAGGACCTCGACCTCCTGCGCGTTGTAATAACGGGTCAGGCCCAGGTATAGCGCCAGCAAAAGGAATAACCCCGCCACGATAATCGCGGCGACCACCAGGGGGACCGTGGACTGGGAATTGTTTTGCAAGCCGGTACCTTTCTTCATTGCGGCGGAATCGGTGTTTCCCCTCATATCATAGACATTATTGCGGGACCGCCGCGACCCCATCGTGGTGCCCACGCTGGCGCTGATGACCAGGGCCACGGCTAGCCACTGCCCCGCCCCCAGCGCCTGCCCCAGCACCAACCAGCCGATCACGGCGGCAAAGGCGGGTTCCAGGCTCAACAGGATGCCAAAGACCTCGCGGGGCATCCTCCTGAGCGCCCCCATTTGTAGGGCATAAGGGATCACGGAGCCCAATAGGCCGGTAAAGAGCGCGAGGATCAGCAGCGTGGGATCACCGAGCAGGATGCCCGCCCCGTGCGCCCCGGCGGGCAGAGGATGGTGTGGAAAGGATCTCTGAGATCAGAATGCCCGCCCCGTGCGCCCCGGCGGGCAGGGGAACCAGCGTTCCTAGCGCTATGGCCACGGCCAGGCCGTCGAGCCCGGGCGCCTTTGCCCCCACGGTGGAACTGGCCAGGATATAGCAGATCCAGAACCCACCGGCGACGAGTGCGAGGCAGAGGCCCGTCACACTCAGATCATTCGAGGAAAGGAAGGCATCCTTGCCCAATAGCCCGATGCCCAGGAACGCGATGAACGCCCAGAGGAGATCTAGGGGGCGCCGGGAAAGGGCGGCGGCAAGCAGCAGCGGGCCTAAGAACTCCACGGTCACGGCGATGCCGAGGGGGGTGTGTTCTAAGGAGGCGTAGAAAAAACTGTTCATCGCGCCCAGGGAGAGACCGAGGAAGAGGACGCTGCGCCAGGTGTTCGCGGGCCAGGAGGTCACCCTGGGGCGGGCGATGAGCAGCAGAATGACGGCGGCGAAGGCCAGGCGCACCGTGGTGGTTCCCCAGGCCCCGGCGTGGGGAAAAAGCCTCGTGGCGATGGCGGCTCCCCATTGCAGGGATAGGCAGGATCCCATGACCATGAGGATGCCTACGGGTTGTGTCTTGCGATTCATATATCGAGTATGCGGCGCACAATAGTATAGCGTCTAGCGAGATTTTGTACGAGCCAAGCTTAAGAAAAACTACGAGGTTTTCCTATGGAAATGAACATGATACGGCTGCGCATGCTCGTGGAGTTGCGCCGCCAGGGCACCATCACCAAGGTTGCGCAGGCGCTGCGCTACACTCATTCCGCCGTCTCCCAGCAGCTACAAAAGCTGGAGCGGGAAACGGGGCACCGCCTTGTGGAACGGGTGGGACGCAACGTACGGCTCACCGAGCAGGGAGAAATACTTGCGGATTACGCGGTGAAGATCCTTATGCTTGCCGACGACGCCACGGTGCCCCTGGCTTCTGCCGCCAATCAGGTGCTGGGCACGCTCCGCGTGGCCTCCTTCCAGACGGTGCTGGCAACCCTCGCCCCGAGGGCGCTCAACAGCCTGGCGGAGAAATACCCCGATCTTCGGGTGGAGATATATCAGCGCGAGGTGGAAAGCGCGCTCAAGGGGCTGATGCAGGGAGACTTCGACGTCATCCTGGGCGAGTCCTACCAGGATATTGACGTGCTGCTGCCCCAGGGGGTGCACCGGGAGGAGATATTCTCCGATCCCCTGCATCTGGTGCTGCCGCGCACCGGGCCGCTGAGCGCCGGAGTGGCGTCGATCAGCGATCTTGCGCGGCAGCCCTGGGCGATCGACCCCGCCCACCTTATCTTCGGCCGGTGGGCGCGGGAGTACTGCCGTGGGCACGGCTTCGAGCCGCGCGTGCTCTTTGAAACCCCCGACCCATTCTTGCAGATATACCTCGCCCGCGAGGGACACGCCGTGACCATCGCCCCCGCCCTGATTACCTCGGCGTTCCGTCGGGAGGTGCAGGTTCTTCCCCTCGATGAGCAGTCCTCGCGCACCCTGTACTCCGCGGTGCGCGGTAGCCACGAGCGCAGCCCGGCGATCCGGGCCTTCCGGGCGGCCGTGGCCGAGGCCGCCCGCGAACTCAGCCCGCTTACCTCCGCCTACGGATCTCCCCGTAATTGATCCCGCCGTGCGTCATGCCCGGAATCAGCGGCCACTGCCGCTTCCAGTTGGCGCACTCCGAGGACGGGAGGATCTGCTTCCACCGGGGTCCTTCTTGCAGTAGGAGGCCATCTCGAACTCCTTAATCATGGAGTCGTACTGATCCAGGGAATCCTCAAGGGTGTTGCCGTTGAGCACCACGTCTCGCTCGTAGAACTTGGCCTGGGCGCGCACGCCGGGAATCCTAGAGAGTTCCGGTTGCCAGGAATCGGCGGCCATGCCGTTCTCGGAGGAGATCCACACGCCGTCGGGGGTGTTCACGCACAGGGAATGGTTGCCGTCGGTGTGGGCCGGGCGTCCACAGCAGGGATATCCCCACGCCGAGTTCCACATCTCCCCGGAACGTGGAGAGGGCCTCACGCTCCACCCCGTCGAGCCCTTCCTTGACGTACCAGGCGCGCTGCATCGGATGCTGGGGACTCGAAGGTGCCCAGCTCCGCCTCGTGCACGATGAGCCGCGCGTGCGGAAAGATCGGCCGGTAAGGGGTGTTCCGCGCGCCCATAATCATGCGCCCATCCTGCACGTGCAGGTGATCGAAGGATACGTAATCCACGTCCGCGTTGTTCATGCCCAGCATGGGCAGAATCTCGTCGGGATCGTTGTAGTACTTGACCATCAGCTTCTCCCCGCCCCACTTGGCGCCGAAGCGCGCAAGTTTGTTGTAGAAGGGGGAGTTCTTGGAGCCGGTGGGCACCGTGGGCTCCCACACCAGGGTGCGTTCCACCCCGTTGAAGTCCTCGTACTGGATGATGATCATGCGGTTGATGATGCTGATGAAGGGGTTGAGGTTCACCGAGTATCCCTGGAACGCGAACCTCGCGGGGTAGGGTGCCGCGGCGATATTAAAGGATCGCACCCCCAGCACGGTTCCCTGCTGGAGGAAGCGCTCCCGGTATTCGCGGGCGGCCTGACGCACGGCCTCAAGCCGGTCGCCGCGTGGCCACACGTCGTGAACCCCCTCGAACTCCGGGATCGCACGGAAGGTGGGCTGTTCCACCAACCCCTGGGACTCGGCATAGCCGGGGGTGTAACTGTACGGGGCCTTGTGCTCCGTGTGGGCAGCAGTCATCATCTTCTCCTTTTCGCCAGAAACGATGCTGTGCCCCTCACCCTAAAGGTTTTCGCGAGGAAATACTTGGGTTTGGGAAAACTTTTTAGGCCAGTTCCACGATCTCCATGTACTCGTCCCCCCAGAGGTCCTCGGTGCCGTCGGGAAGCACGATCACGCGCTCCGGCTCCAGGGCGCGCACGGCCCCCGGATCGTGGGTCACCAGCACCACGGCACCCGTGTAGGAGCGCAGGGCGTCGAGCACCTGCTCGCGGGAGATGGGATCGAGGTTGTTGGTGGGCTCGTCGAGAAGCAAAACGTTGGCGCGGGAGGAGACGAGCGTGGCCAGGGCCAGGCGGGTCTTTTCGCCGCCGGAGAGCGTTCCCGCGGGCTGGTCGAGCTTTTCCCCGGAAAACATGAAGGCCCCCAGCAGCCCACGGAGATCCTGCTCCCCCGCCTCCGGGCAGGCGTCGATGGTGTTGCGCCACACGGACTTATCCGGGTCAATGGTGTCATGCTCCTGGGCGAAGTACCCCACCTTCAGCCCGTGCCCGGTGACGATGCCCCCCTCCCCGTCCGTGCGCTCCACGCCCGCGAGGAGTTTGAGCAGGGTGGTCTTGCCCGCGCCGTTAAACCCCAGCACCACCACCCGGGAGCCCTTATCGATGGCCAGGTCGATCCCGGCAAAGACCTCTAGGGAGCCGTACATCTTGGTCAGCCCCTTGGCAAACATGGGGGTCTTGCCGCAGGGAGCGGGCTCGGGGAAGGAAATATGCGCCACCTTATCGGCCACGCGCACCTCGTCGAGCGCATTCATCATGCGGTCGGCGCGGGCGGCCATCTGCTTGGCTGCCTTGGCCTTGGTGGCCTTAGCCCCGAGCTTCTCGGCCTGGGTACGCAGCGCCGAGGCCCGCTTCTCCGCGTTGGCGCGCTCGCGTCGGCGACGGGCCTCGTCGAGAGCGCGAGCGTCCTTGTACTTGCTAAAGCCCATGTTGTACACGTCCGCCTCGGCGCGCACCGCGTCTAGATACCAGATCTTGTTGCACACGTCGTCGAGGAGGTCTACGTCGTGGGAGATCATGATGAGCCCGCCCTCGTGCTTGCGCAGGAAGCCGCGCAGCCAGGTAATCGAGTCCGCGTCGAGGTGGTTGGTGGGCTCGTCCAGCAGCAGCGTGGTGGCGGACTTCCCCGAGCCCGCGGTGGCGGCAAAGAGGATCTGGGCCAACTCCACGCGGCGGCGCTGCCCGCCGGAAAGGGTGGTGAGTTTTTGATCCAGAATACGGGCGGGAAGGCCCAGGTTATCGCAGATCTGGGCGGCCTCGGAATCCGCCTCGTAGCCGCCCAGGGCATGATAGCGCTCCTCCAGGCGGGAGTACTTGCGGATCGCCTTGTCCCGCGCGGCGTCATCCGCAGCGCTCCCCATGATCTCCTGCTGGCGCAGCATGGAGGCGCGGATGCTATAGAGCCCCCGCGCGGAGAGCACGCGATCCCGGGCGGTTTGTTCGATGTTGCCCTCCCGGGAATCCTGGGGCAGATAGCCCACCTCCCCGGAGACCGTCACCGAACCGCCGTAGGGCTGGGTCTCCCCCGCCAGGATGCGCATGGTGGTGGTCTTGCCCGCGCCGTTGCGGCCCACCAAGCCGATGCGATCCCCCGCCTGCACCCGAAGGTGCTGGCCGGGGGCCGTCAAGAGGGTGCGGGCGCCAACGCGAACTTCCAGATCATTGGTGACAATCACAAGGAAGCAGTGTATCAATCCCGCCGCGCGGGCAGCCGAGCGGAGAATCTAGACGGAGAAGCCCAGGGCACGAAGCTGCTCGCGCCCCTCCTCCGTAATCATGTGTGGGCCCCACGGGGGCATCCACACCCAGTTGATCTGGAGCTCGTCCGCGGCGCCGTTGCCCACCACCGCCGCCTCGGACTGATCCTCCAGCATGTCCGTGAGCGGGCAGGCCGGGGAGGTCAGCGTCATGTTTACCACGGCCCGCTTGACCCCCTCGGTGGAGTGATCCACCCAGATGTCATACACCAGGCCCAGATCCACCACGTTGATCCCCAGCTCCGGGTCAATCACGTCGCGCATGTACTCCTCGATGGTCGAGGCATCGGCGGCGTCCTGCTCCGTCTGCTCCGGGCGCTGCGTGGGTTCTTCTAGCGGGTCAGTCATGGCGTTCCTCCTGTGCCTCTAGTGCTTGCCTCTAGTGCTTCCGTGGTCGCGGCCTCAAAGGCCTTCCAGCCCAAGAGCGCGCATTTTACCCGCGCGGGGTAGCGCGAAACCCCGGCGAAGGCGATGCCGTCCCCGATCAGTTCCGGGTCTCCCTCGCGCTGCCCACGGGAGGTAATCATGGCCTCGAACTCCGCGAGTTTGGCCCGGGCCTCGGCCACGGGACGGCCGATGATCTCCTGGGCCATCACGGAGGTGGAGGCCTGGCTGATGGAACAGCCCTCGGCGTGGTAGGAGACGTCCTCCACCACGCTGCCATCGGCGGAGAGATGCACGCGTAGCGTGAGCTCGTCGCCGCAGGAGGGGTTCACGTGGTGCACCTCCGCATCGAACGGATCGCGCAGGCCCGCGTGCTCGGGGTTCTTATAGTGATCCAGGATCACCTCTTGGTACATGGACTCCAGATTCATGCGCTCACCCCAAAGAACTTCTTGGCGGACTCGATGGCCTCCACCAGGCGATCCACCTCTTCCCTGGTGTTATACAGGTAAAAGGAGGCGCGCGCGGTGGACTGCACTCCCAGGCAGCGGTGCGCTGGCCAGGCGCAGTGGTGCCCCACGCGGATGCACACGCCGTGATCATCAAGCACCTGGCCCAGATCGTGCGGATGCACCCCCTCTACCACGAAGGAGATCGCGCCGCCGCGATTCTCCGGGGTTTCCGGCCCCACGATGCGCAGCTTATCGACGCCCCCCAGCCGCCCCAGCGCGTAGGCGGTGAGGTCGTGCTCGTGAGCCGCGATGGCCTCCATGCCGACGGCCTCCAGGAACTCCACCGCGGCGCCGAGGCCCACCACCTGGCTGCTCATCTGGGTGCCCGCCTCGAAGCGCTGCGGCGGGGCGGCGAAGGTGGTGCCCTCCATGGTCACCACCTCGATCATGGAGCCTCCGGTGAGGAAGGGGGGCAGCTGCGCCAGGAGTTCCCCGCGCCCGTAGAGCGCCCCCACGCCCGTGGGGCCGCACATCTTGTGCCCGGAGAAGGCCGTGAAGTCCACGCCGAGGTCATGGAAGTTGACCGGCTGGTGCGGCACGGACTGGCAGGCGTCGAGCACGGTGAGCGCGCCCACGGCGCGGGCGCGCCGTACCATCTCGGGTACGTCGGCTATCGCGCCCGTCACGTTGGACTGGTGGGTAAAGGCTAATACCTTGACGGAATCGTCTAGTTCCAGGGAATCCAGGTCGATCCGGCCCTCCGGGGTGGCGGCATACCACCTCAGCGTGGCCCCCGTGCGGGCGCAGAGCTCCTGCCAGGGTACGAGGTTAGCATGATGCTCCAGCTCCGTGACCACCACCGTATCCCCTGGCCCCACCGCCAGGTCGCCCGCGCGCGGGTCACCCAGGGTAAAGGCCACGAGGTTGAGCGCCTCCGTGGCGTTCTTGGTGAAGGCGATCTCCTGGCCCTGTGCGCCCACGAAGCGCGCGATGGCCTCGCGGGCGTGCTCGTAGGCGTCGGTAGCCTCCTCCGCGATCTGATAGGCGCCGCGATGAACGGGGGCGTTGGTGTGGAGCACAAAGCGCTCCTCCGCCCGCCAGACTCGCTCGGGCCGCTGCGAGGTGGCCCCGGAATCGAGGTACACCAGGGGCCTATCCGAGCGCACCGTGCGCGAGAGAATGGGAAACTCCGCGCGCACGGCGGCCACGTCCAGGGTGCCGTCCGGGGAAAGGAAACCTGCCTGCGCCATTACAGGAACTGCTCGTAGCCATCGGCCTCAAGCTGATCGGCCAGTTCGGGCCCGCCGGTGGTCACGATCTGCCCGTTGGCAAACACGTGGATCACGTCCGGCTTCACGTACTCCAGAATGCGCTTGTAGTGCGTAATCATGAGGATTCCGCCGTTGGTATCGCGCTGGTAGCGGTTGATTCCCTCGGACACCACGCGCAGGGCGTCCACGTCCAGGCCGGAATCGGTCTCATCCATCACGGCAAACTTGGGCTTCATCAGATCCAGTTGCAGCACCTCGTGGCGCTTCTTCTCGCCGCCGGAGAAGCCCTCGTTCACGGAGCGCTCGCTAAACGACTTATCGATCTTGAGGTTCTCGCGGGCCTCGTTGACCTCCTTGACCCACTCGCGCAGCTTGGGGGCCTCCCCGCGCACGGCGGTCACGGCGGTGCGCATGAAGTTAGACATGGACACGCCGGGGACCTCGGTGGGGTATTGCATGGCCAGGAAGAGGCCCGCGCGGGCGCGCTCGTCCACGGACATCTCCAGGATGTTCTCGCCGTCGAGCAGCACCTCCCCATCGGTGATCTCGTAGCGGGGGTGACCGGCCAAGGTGTAGGCCAGCGTGGACTTGCCGGAGCCGTTGGGGCCCATGATGGCGTGAATCTCGCCGGAGTTGAGGGTGAGGTTCACGCCCTTGAGGATGGGCTTGGGCTCGGCGGACTCATCGGAGGGAAGAACCTGGGCGTGGAGGTTCTTGATTTCCAGGGTAGACATCGTGTTTTCTCCTGATCGTAGCGTGCAGTGCGGGTGCTTTGTATCGGCGTATCGGCTCTTAGGCGGTCACGCGTTCTAGTTCATTGACCACGCGGGATTCCAGCTCCTCCCGGATCCCCTCCACCGGAATGTGGTTGATGACCTCGGTAAAGAATCCGCGAATGATAAGGCGACGGGCCTCGGCCTCGGGGATGCCGCGGCTCATCAGATAAAAGAGCTGCTCATCGTCGAAGCGCCCCACCGTGGCGGCGTGGCCGGCCCCGGCGATCTCGCCGGTCTCGATCTCCAGGTTCGGGATCGCATCGGCGCGGGCGGCCTCGCTGAGCACCAGGTTGCGGTTGGTCTCGTAGGTATCGGTCCCCTGCGCGTTGGCCCGGATCAGCACGTCACCCACCCAGGTGGTGCGGGTATCGGGCTTGCTGGTGCCGGGATCGCCTTGCAGCGCTCCCTTGTACAGCACGTTGGAGCGGCAGTTGGGCTGGGCGTGATCCACCAGCAGGCGGTTTTCAAAGTACTGGCCGTCGTCGGCAAAGTACACGCCCAGCATCTCGGCGTCGCCGCCCTGATCCTCAAACTTCACGCGCGGCACCAGGCGCACTACCTCGCCGCCAAAGACGGCCACGTTGTGCCGTAGCACGGCGTCGCGGCCCACCAGCGCGGACTGGTTGGATAGGTGCACCGCGTCATCCTCCCAATCGGCGTCCACGATCACCGTGAGGCGGGAGTTGGCGCCCAGCACGAACTGGACGTTATCCGCGTGCGTGCCGCTGCCCCGGTAATTCAGGGCCACGGTGGCCTCCGCGCCCTGCTCCAGCTCCACGACCACGGCACCAAAGGAGGTCACGCCCTCCCCCTTGCCGGTGACCGTGATGGTCACAGGCTCGGTGGTGGCGGAGTCCTTGGCGAAGCTGACCAGGGTGGCCTCCTCCATGGAGGTCCAGGCCTGCGCGCCCACGCGATCCGAGGGCGCCCCGGCGCGGGTGGCGCGGGCGTCATCCTTGGCGATGCTGCGGCTACTCGCCTGGGCCCCGTCGGGAATCTCCACGGCGATGTCGGGGGCTACGGCCGGGCTGAAGGAGCCGTTGTGCAGGCCGCGCAGGCGGCGCAGGGAAATGAAGCGCCACTCCTCGTCCTTGCCGCGGGGAACCTCGAAGTCCTCCACGTTAAAGGAGGTGAGCACGTCACCCTTGTTGTTGTGCGTGGTGGCGTTCTTGAGCGTCTCGGCCATTTATCCCACCGATCCTTCCATCTGTAGCTCGATCAGCCGGTTGAGTTCGAGCGCGTACTCCATGGGCAGTTCCTTGGCGATGGGCTCCACGAACCCGCGAACGATCATCGCCATGGCGTCGGCCTCGTCGATGCCGCGGCTCATCAGGTAGAAGAGCTGCTCCTCGGAGACCTGGGAGACGGTGGCCTCGTGGCCCAGCGTCACGTGGTCATTGCGGATGTCGTTGTAGGGGTAGGTATCCGAGCGCGAGATGTTATCCACCAGGAGAGCATCGCACTCCACGTTGGCGGTGCAGTGATGCGCGTTGGCGTTGATCTGCACCAGGCCGCGGTAGGCCGCGCGCCCCCCGGAGCGGGCCACGGACTTGGAGACGATGTTGGAGGAGGTGTACGGGGCCATGTGCACCATCTTCGCGCCGGTGTCCTGGAACTGGCCCTCTCCGGCGAAGGCGGCGGAGAGAACCTCGCCCTTGGCGTAGGGGCCGGTCATCCACACGGCCGGGTACTTCATGTTCACCTTGGAGCCGATGTTGCCATCGATCCACTCCATCGTGGCCCCCTCCTCCGCCTTGGCGCGCTGGGTAACCAGGTTGTACACGTTGTTCGACCAGTTCTGGATGGTGGTGTAGCGGCAGCGGCCGCCCTTTTTCACCACGATCTCCACCACGGCGGCGTGCAGGGAATCGGACTTATAGATGGGGGCCGTGCAGCCCTCCACGTAGTGCACATAGGCGTCCTCGTCCACCACAATGAGGGTGCGCTCGAACTGCCCCATGTTCTCCGTGTTGATGCGGAAGTAAGCCTGAAGCGGGATGTCCACGTGCACGCCCTTGGGCACGTAGATGAAGGATCCGCCGGACCACACGGCGGCGTTGAGGGCGGAGAACTTATTGTCCCCGGCCGGAACCACGGTGCCAAAGTATTCCTTGAATAGCTCCGGGTACTTTTGCAGCGCGGTATCCGTGTCCACGAAGATCACGCCCTGCTCCTCTAGATCCTCGCGGATCTGGTGGTAGACCACCTCGGATTCGTACTGGGCGGCCACGCCGGCCACCAGGCGCTGCTTCTCCGCCTCGGGAATGCCCAGACGATCGTAGGTATTGCGAATGTCATCGGGGAGGTCGTCCCAGGACTTCGCCTGCTCCTCGGTGGAGCGCACGAAGTACTTAATGCTGTCAAAGTCGATATTGCTCAAGTCCGCACCCCAGGTGGGCACGGGCTTCTTATCAAAGATGTTGAGGGCCTTGAGGCGCTGCTCTAGCATCCACTCGGGCTCGTTCTTCTGCGCGGAGATGTCGCGGACGACCTCCTCGCTCAGCCCGCGGCGGGCGGCGGAGCCCGCGGCGTCGGAATCGTGCCAGCCGTAGTTATAACCGCCCATGGACTCGATGATCTCGTCATCGTTCATGGGGCGCTGCGCGTCAAGGTTCTGCGTCGCCTGGGTCATGAACCGCTCCTTTCTTCAGGAGAATTGGTGGGATAAAGAGGAATGTTTGTGGTGCAGATGCCGTGCCCCTCGGCAATAGAGGCCAGGGGCTGCACGTGGGTGCCCAGCAACTCGGAGATTACCTCGTGCTCCGCCTCACATAATTCCGGGTATTGCGCTGCCACCTGGGAAACCGGGCAGTGGTGTTGGCAGATTTGGATACCGCCGCCCGCGCGTTGCACGGTGGCGGCATAGCCGTGGTCGTCGAACGCCCGTGCCAGGGCGCGCGCCGTCTCCTCGACGGAATCGGTGGTGCCCTCGCGCACCGAGGCCACGATGGATTCCGTGCGGGCCCGGGCGAGGTCGCGCACGGCCTGCGGGCCGCCGACCCGCCCCAGGCGCGCGAGCGCGAGGGCGGCGAGGGAATCGTAATCGTGGCCAAAGTGCTCGCGGCCGCGGTGGGTAAGCCGGAAGTGCTTAGCCGGGCGGCCCCGGGTGGCCGGTGCGGGGGAACGGCGGGACTCGGCATAGGCCAGCCCCTCTTCCAGGAGAATGTCCAGATGCCTTCTCACACCTGCGGTGGAGAGGCCAAGACGCTCGCCCAGGGCGGCGGCGGTGAGCGGGCCGTGGGTGAGCAGGCTGCGCATGATCGCGTTCCGGGTGTCTCCATCGGTGGAGCCGGTCTTGCGCACCATGCGTTTCACCTCCTGCCCTGGCTGGGCCTCGCGTACCGCCGCGTAAGCGACCGTCTCTTTTAGACAACACTAGTGTTACTAAAATTGTTCCCGGGCGCAAAAAGGTCCCCTGCCTTCCGCCGGTTTTCCGTCAGACGGGGGCGTTCTGGCTACGATGAGCCTGTGCAACAACAACCATCTGCGCTCTGGCAGGCGCTCCTGCGCGACCTCCCGCGCTTAGGCGTGGCGGGTTCGCGCTCGGCCGGCCTGCACCGCGATAGCGATGCCACAGATGGCTCCCGGGCGGACGCGGATTCGGCCACCACCCGCAGCGCCGGGCTCGTGCGCTTTGCCCTCCTGCGGTGGATCGGCACCACGGGGGCGCTGCTGCTCGCGCTGGGCGCGCTGGGGGGCGGCGCTCTGCCCGTGGTGGATAACCCCTACCAGTCCTTCCCCGGCGGCACCACCCTGGGGCAGATGATGCAGGCCTCGTCGTCGATAGTTCTCGTCGGCGTGGCGTTGGTCGTGCTGGCCTGGATCGGAATGGCCCCCCTCGTGGGGGTGTCGCTGTGGGGACGGCACCGCGCGCTGCGGGTTGTTACCACCGGAGATCTTTGGCGCACCTGGATCGCCTGGCTGCTTCCACTGCTGCTGAGCGCGCCGATCTTCACCCAGGACATTTATTCCTACCTCGCCCAGGGGGCCATCGTGCGGGAGGGCATGGACCCCTATTCCGCCGGGCCCATCGATCTGCTGGGCACGGATCACCACCTCGCGCGCTCGGTGCCCTTCATTTGGGCGCACTCCCCCTCCCCGTACGGGCCGGTGGCGATGGGCTTGTCCGCCCTCATCAGCGCGCTCACCGGGGACTCGATCGTGCTGGGGGTGTTGGCGCACCGGGTGTTGAGCGTGCTCATGCTGACGGCGGCGGGTTGGGCGGTGCTGAGCATCGCTCGGCGGTGTCGGGTCTATCCCCCGGCGGCGTTATGGCTGGGAATCCTCAATCCCCTGGTGCTGCTGCACCTGGTGGGCGGAATCCACAACGAGGCCCTCATGCTGGGGCTCATGCTGGTGGGCCTGGAACTGGGGCTACGCGCCCTGGATCGGGCTGATGGGTGGACGCTCCCCCTCCTGGCGGCCTCCGGCGCGCTCCTATCCTGCGCGGGAATGGTTAAGGTGGTGGCCTTTCTTTCCCTGGGCTTCATCGGCATGGCCTATGCGCGCTATCTCCACCAGCGAGGCCGCCGCGCCTGGTGGGCCATCGCCGTGGCGGGATTCTTCTTCCTCGCGGTGCTCGTGGCCACCGTCGCGCTGGTTTCCGCGCTCAGCGGCATCGGCCTGGGCTGGGTCACGGGGCAGGGCGGGGCCACCACGATCCGCAGTTGGATGTCTGTTACTACCGACGTCGGGGTGATCGCCGGGGGGATCGGCATGCTACTGGGCCTGGGCGATCACACCACGGCGATCCTGGTGGTCACCCGTCTCGCGGGACTGGCCGTGGCAGGGATCCTCACCCTGCGCATGCTCCTGGGCACGTTCCTCGGGCGGATTCACCCGGTGGGAGCGCTCGGCGTAGCCACCTTCGTCCTCGTGGTGCTCTTTCCCGTGGTCCACCCCTGGTACGTGCTGTGGGCGGTGGTACCGCTCGCGGCGTGGGCGAACCGCCCCCTCTTTCGGGTCGCCGTGGTCGGGTACTCCGCAGCCTTTAGCTTCTTCGTCCTGCCGCGAGGTTTGGCGCTGCCCCCCGGCACCGTGGTGAATATCTACGTGGGTGCGGCGGTATCGCTAGCGGTGATCCTCGCCGCGGGCTGGTGGTGGCTCCGGCGCTCGGGATTGGTTGGCCTCAACTGAAAGTTCTAGACTGAGCAACCGTGGTTGTCCCAAACGCTCTCGAACTGCGCGGCGTGGTCAAGTCTTTCCCCACGATCACCGCCGTCAATGAGCTATCACTGTGCGCCCGCCGCGGGGAAATCTTAGCCCTGCTCGGTCCGAACGGGGCCGGAAAAACCACCACCATTGACATGTGCGTGGGCTTCGTCAAACCCACCTCCGGGAGGATCACCGTGCTGGGCCTCGATCCCACCACGCAACCGGAGCGAGTCCGCGAACGCATCGGCATCATGTTGCAGGGCGGTGGCTCCTACTCCGGGATCAAGGTGGAGGAGATGCTGCGGCTCACAGCGGCCTATAGCGCCCATCCCCTCGACCCCGCCTGGCTCATGGAGGTGGTGGGCCTAGAGGGCGTGCGGAAGAACACCTATCGCAGGCTTTCCGGGGGGCAGCAGCAGCGCCTTTCCCTGGCCTTGGCCCTGATCGGCCGCCCGGAACTGGTCTTTTTAGACGAGCCCACCGCCGGCATGGATGCGCAATCGCGCCTGGCGGTGTGGGAACTCATGCGGGTGCTTCGCCGCGACGGGGTGACGGTGGTGCTCACCACGCACCTCATGGACGAGGCCGAGGCCCTGGCCGATCGCGTGGTGATTATGGATCGCGGCCGCGCCGTGGCCAGCGGCACGCCCACGGAGCTGACCACCGGTGCCCAGCCACAGGTGCGCCTGGGCACGGATAGAGAGATAGACGCAGCCGCCGTGGAGCGCCAGGCGCACCTGCCCGCCGGATCCTGCGCGCCGGTGCGTCCCCTGCATTACGCGGTGCGGGTGCCGCCCAGCCCGGAGGCGGTGGCCCGGGTGGTATCCGCGGTATCCGCCCAGGGGGTGCTGGTGCGCAGCCTAGATGTGGCGCAGCGCAGCTTAGAGGACGTTTTCCTCGACATCACGGGCCAAGAACTGAGGAGTTGATATGGTGAGCGATTATCCCGCCGGTACCTTTGCCCCCGCTCCGCAGCGCGCTCCCAGGGGCGCGCTCGTCGCCGCGCAGGGGCGCATTGAGACACTGCTTTTTCTCCGTCACGGCGAGCAACAGCTGCTCAGCCTCATCATTCCCCTCGGCCTACTCATCGGCATCTCCCAGGTGCCCATCCTGGACGATCCCGATCCGCTGCGCCAAGGATTTCCCATGATGCTGGCGATCGCGACCACCTCCTCCGGCTTCACCGGGCAGGCGATCTCGCTGGCCTTCGATCGCCGGTATGGGGCGCTCAAACGCACGGGAGCCTCCGGCGTGCCCACCTGGGTCATCATCGTGGGCAAGATCATCGCCGTGGCCGCGATGGTGCTGCTACAAACCCTGGTGCTGGGGGCCACCGCCGCCGTTTTGGGCTGGCAGGTCTCCGCACCCGGCCTTGTCCTGGGCGTGGTGACCCTCGTGCTGGGAGCGGCCGCCTTTACCTCGATGGGGTTGCTCATGGGCGGAACCCTCAGCTCGGAGCTGGTGCTCGCGCTGGCCAATCTCATCTGGGTGCTCATGGTGGGCGTGGTGGGGCTGGTGCTGTATCACTCCGGGCTTGACGGCAGCAGTTGGTGGGATCTGATCCCCTCGGTGGCCCTGGCCAGCGGTCTCACCAACGCCTTTGGCGGCACGATCCCGTGGGCCCAGTGGCTCAGCCTGATGGTTTGGCTCGTGTTGGTGTCCGCGGCGGCCCGGCGATGGTTCCGGTTTAGCAGCTAAAACCACGCTCCCTGGGCGGCATAAGGTGTAGGGTGGGCGAGGCAAAATCCCGCTTTCGCTTTAAGGAGCGCCCCATGAAGGCCACCTTCATTCACGGTACCGGCGATGTTCGCGTCGCCGAGGTGGAGAAGCCCACCATCGCCGAACCCACCGACGCCATCATCAAGATCACGGCCACCTGCGTGTGCGGCTCTGATCTCTGGCCCTATCGCGGCACCGATGAGATCGCCGAACCCACCCGCATGGGCCACGAGTACGTGGGCGTGGTGGAAGAGGTGGGTGAGGAGGTCAGCAGCGTGAAGCCCGGCGACTTCGTGGTGGGCTCCTTCTGCCTCTCCGATAACACCTGCGAGATCTGCGCGGATGGCTACCCCTCCCGCTGCGCCAACGGCGGGTTCGTGGGCGAGGCGCAGTCCGAGTACCTGCGCGTGCCGCTCGCCGACGGCACCCTGGTGCCCACCCCCTCCCACCCGGAGGAGGATCTCATTCCCTCCCTGCTCGCGGCCTCCGACGTGCTGGGTACCGGCTGGTTTGCCGCCGACGAGGCCCAGGCGGGCCCCGGAAAGACCGTCGTGGTGGTGGGCGACGGAGCGGTGGGCCTCCTGGCGATCCTCTCGGCCAAGCAGATGGGCGCGGAACGGATCATCGCCATGAGCCGACACGCGGATCGCCAGGCCTTGGCCCGCGAGTTCGGTGCCACGGACATCGTGGAGGAACGCGGCGAGGAGGGCGTGGCCAGGATCAAGGACCTCACCGGGGGCCTGGGCGCCCACAGCGTGATCGAGGCCGTGGGCACCCAGGAATCCATGCACCAGGCCATCGCCTCCTGCCGTCCCGGCGGGTATGTGGGATATGTGGGTGTCTCTCACGGGGTCTCCCTGCCCGGCGAGGAACTCTTCGCCTCCGAGGTGCACCTCATGGGCGGTCCCGCCCCGGTGCGCAAGTACCTGCCGGAACTCATCCGCCTGATCTTTGATCGCGCCATCGAACCCGGCAAGGTCTTTACCAAGGAGGTGGCCCTGGACAACATTGCCGAGGGCTACCGCGCGATGGATCAGCGCGAGGCCATTAAGGTGCTGGTGCGCCCCTAGGGCGTCGGATAGCGGGCGCGCTCAGTTCCGCCGCGCGTGCGTGTTTCTTCTAACTCCGAGCCGCCCGGCGCTGTGTGGTGTTTTTTCACGGCAGAGCATTAGGCTAGGGGGCTGTGAGTACCCTGCTGCGTCCCGTGAAAAGCGATTTTGTGCCCTCCCTGCGCCTTCAGCGCGCGCTGGCGTTGGTTCTCCTGATCTGCCAGGGCGGCATCACGGTGACCGGCTCCATCGTGCGCGTCACGGGCTCCGGCCTGGGCTGCAATACCTGGCCGCAGTGCCATGAGGGATCGCTCGTCCCCGTGGAGGGGGCTGCTCCCCTGGTGCACCAGGTCATCGAATTTGGCAATCGCCTGCTTACCTTCGTCCTCGTGGCCGCGGTGATCGCCGTCTTTGTGGCCCTGCGCCAGGCGCAGCGCCGCCGGGAGCTCCTCGCCTACGCGCTCATCTCCGGCTTCGGGGTGATCCTCCAGGCCGTTATCGGCGGAATGTCCGTGCTCCTGGATCTCCGATGGTGGTCCGTGGCCCTGCACTTCCTCCCCTCGATGGCGCTGGTGTGGGTGGCCGCCCTGCTGTTCATTCGGGTATCCGAGCCCGATGAGGTGGAGCCGGTGCGCGCCTATCCGCGCGCGGTACGGATCAGCGCGGTGGTGGCCGCGTGCGCCCTCGTGGTGGTCTTGGTGACCGGGACGATGGTGACCGGCGCCGGCCCCCACGCCGGGGACGCGGAGGCCGGAATGACGGGCCGCCTTGACGTAGACATTGACCTCATGGCGCATATCCACGGCTACCTCATGTACGCGTATCTCTTTTTCACCTTCATCACCGTGGTGCTGCTCTATCAGCGCAAGGCCTCCGATGAGGCCAAGCGCACCGGCCTGATCCTCCTGGGAATGATCGTGATCCAGGCGGGCATCGGGATCGCGCAGTACCGGCTGGGGGTTCCCCGCTGGTCCGTGCCCATGCACATCGCCATGTCCTCGGTGGTGGTGGCCTTCACCGCCTTCCTCTACGCCCTGGGCATGCGGCGGCGCTTAGCCGAACCGGCCCCCGAGGCTGCGCCCACGACGGCGCGCGTTGGGCGAGAATGAGGGCGCTGATCTGGGGAGATAACCGCGCCGCCGGGGTGGTCTCCCGCGAAGATCCTCGCCTTGGGGAGAACCAGGTGCTCGTGGCGGTGCAGGCCGCCGAGCTGGCCCCCACCCGGCCGGGGGCCATCCCGGGTACCCAGGGCACGGGGAAGATTCTCCACGATCCCCAGGGGCTCCTGCCGGAGGGCACCCTGGTGGCCTGGGCCGGGGTGCCCGGCTCCTGCGCGTCCCTCGCCTGCGTTCCCCGCGACCGCATCGTGGCGGTACCCAGGGGCATACCGCCGGAGTCCGCCGCCCTCGCGCTTAATCCGGCGATGATGGCCCACGTGTTGCTGTTTTCCCTGCGTCCCGTGGAGGCGGGGAGCACGGTGCTGATTAATCCCGCCGATGATCCCGTGGGGCTCATCAGCTCCCAGTGGGCCGGAGCCCTGGGCGCACGGGTGATCGCTGTGTCTCCCTCTGGGGAGGCATCCCCGCACCTGGATCGGGCCGCCGTGGTGCGGCGCGCGCACGTGGCTCCCCGGCGCGCCGCCGAGGTGGGTGGGGCGGACATCGCCCTGCATGGCACGGGGAAACCGGGCCTGGATCACGCGCTATCGAGCCTGCGCGCTCGCGGCATGCTGTGCGTTTATGGCACGCCCGCCCAGCCCATCAAGCGTATTTCGCCCCTCGATCTCGCTGCTCGGGGCTCACTGAGCCTCGCCTGCCCCGTGGCGGAGGATTACGTGCGGGAGCCGGACGGTTTTCGGATGCGCTCCCAGGCGGTCACTCAGGCCCTGGCTGAGGGGCATATTACCGTTCCCCTTGGGAGCGTGTACTCCCCCGAGGAGGCCGAGGGGCTGGGCGTGGAGGCGCTCCGGGGCCTCGTGGCGCTGCGCTTTTAGCGCCTAGAACGCCGCCGCGCTCCACCCCGCCATCTGGCCAAAGGTCTCCCAGCCGAGGATCGCATCGACGGACAGGGCCACAAAGAGTACCGCCAGGTAGTTGTTGGAAAGGATGAAGAGTTTGAGCGGCTTGACCGGCTGTCCGTCGCGCACCCCCCGGTGTAGCTGGGTGGCCATGACCAGGAACGCCGCCCCGGAGGCCACCGCCCCCACCAGGTAGATCCAGGAGGCGGCGGGAACTAGCAGCAGGGATACCCCCACGGTGACCCAGCTGTACCAGAGGATCTGCCGGGTGACCTCTACCGGCGTGCGCACCACGGGCAGCATGGGCACGCCGGCGCGCTCGTAATCGTCGCGGTACTTCATGGCTAGGGCCCAGGTGTGCGGGGGCGTCCAGAAGAAGATAATCAGCCACAGCACCAGGGCCTGCCACCAGGCCCATGCGGAGGCGTCGGGGGTGTTGTCCGTAATCACGGCCCAGCCCACCACCACGGGCATGCAGCCGGCGGCCCCGCCCCACACGATGTTCATGTGGGTGCGGCGCTTGAGGTATTTGGTGTACACCACGATGTAAAACCAGATGGTGAACATGACGAACACGGCCGCCAAGAGCGATCCACAGAGCAGCCACAACCACAGGAAGCTCACCACCGTGAGCGTCCAGGCAAAGATGGTGGCGTCGCAGTTGGATACCGTGTGACGCACGAGGGGGCGGGCACGGGTGCGGCCCATTTTTTGGTCAATATCGGAGTCCGCCACCATGTTGAAGGTATTGGCGGCCGCGGCCCCCATCCAGCCGCCCACGAGGGTCAGCAGGATGAGCAGGATATTGTTTTCGCCACGATCGGCTTGGAGCATCGCGGGGATCGTGGCCACCAGGAGAAGTTCGATGACCCGTGGCTTCGTCAGCGCGATGTATGCCTTGATCGTGTTCAAGGAAGATGCCTCCAGCAATCTCGTGGTGTTGTCAGCCGCCCCACACTAGTCGAGCCGGGATACGCGATAGTTCCCGCAGCGATCATATCTCTCATCCGAGGCCGCGGGCGCGCATAATCCTTTTCACTCTATCGCGTGGTGGCGGCGGGACGAACATCGCCCGGGGCATGGCGGGTCTGGCTGTGGGAGGAGGAAAAACACTAAGGTGGTGTCTACGCCATTTTGCTGATACGAATGCGAGGATCCTTATCGTGTCCCTTTCCCCTGAGCTTCAGGCCCTCACCACACGCCGCTATCCCGAGGACTGGGCGGAGGTGGATACCCAGGCCGTAGACACCGCCCGCGTTTTGGCCGCCGACGCCGTGCAGAACTGCGGCAGCGGCCACCCCGGCACAGCCATGAGCCTGGCTCCCCTGGCCTACACCCTCTACCAGCGCGTGCTGCGCCACGATCCGTCCGATCCTGCCTGGGTGGGTCGCGATCGCTTCGTGCTCTCCGCCGGCCACTCCTCCCTTACCCAGTACATTCAGCTCTACCTGGGCGGCTTTGGTCTGGAGCTGGAGGATCTCAAGGCGCTGCGCACCTGGGGTTCGCTCACCCCCGGCCACCCCGAGTACGGCCACACCAAGGGCGTAGAGATGACCACGGGCCCGTTGGGCCAGGGCCTGGCCTCCGCCGTGGGCATGGCGATGGCCGCCCGCCGCGAGCGGGGGCTTTTCGATCCCGAGTCCGCCCCGGGGCAGTCCCCCTTTGACCATCACATCTACGTGATCGCCTCCGATGGTGATCTGGAGGAGGGCGTGACCGCCGAGGCCAGCTCCCTGGCTGGAACCCAGCAACTGGGCAATCTCATCGTTTTCTGGGACGATAACCGCATCTCCATCGAAGACGATACCCAGATCGCCTTCACCGAAGACGTGGTGGCGCGCTACCGGGCCTACGGCTGGCAGACCCTGGAGATCGAGGGCGGCGAGGACGTGGTGGCCCTGGAGGAGGCCGTGGCGCAGGCCAAGGCGGATACCTCTCGCCCCACCTTTATCCGCGTGCGCACCGTGATCGGCTACCCCGCGCCCACCCTGGCTAACACCGGCAAGGTGCACGGCGCGGCCCTGGGCGAGGAGGAGGTGGCCGGGGTGAAGGAGGCGCTGGGCTTCGATCCCCAGGAGCATTTTGCCGTCTCCTCGGAGGTCATTGAGCACACCCGCGCCCTGGTCGAGCGCGGTGCCCGCGCTCATACGGAGTGGAACGAGGGCTTCGCCCGCTGGGCGGAGGCCAACCCGGAGCGTCATGCCCTGTTCGAGCGGCTTTTCTCCGGTGAGCTTCCCCAGGGTTGGGACGCGGAGCTGCCCTCCTGGGAGCCGGACGCCAAGGGTGTGGCCACGCGCAAGGCGTCGGAAGCCGTGTTGCAGGCCCTGGGCGCTACCCTGCCGGAGCTGTGGGGCGGATCCGCCGACCTCGCGGGTTCCAATAACACCGTGATTAAGGCGGACGCTTCCTTCGGCCCGGAGGCGATCTCCACGGGGGCGTTCCAGGCGAACCCGTACGGGCGCAACCTGCACTTTGGTATCCGCGAGCACGCAATGGGCTCGATCCTCAACGGCATCGCCCTACACGGCCCCACCCGCCCGTATGGTGGAACCTTCCTCATCTTCTCCGATTACATGCGCCCCGCCGTGCGCCTGGCCGCGCTGATGGGCACGAACGTGTACTACGTGTGGACGCACGATTCCATCGGCCTGGGCGAGGACGGCCCCACCCACCAGCCGGTGGAGTCCCTGGCTGCGCTGCGGGCGATCCCGAACCTTGCGGTGCTGCGCCCCGCCGATGCCAACGAGACCGCTGCCGCGTGGCGGGCCGCCCTGGTGAGCGAGGGGCGCGGCCCCAAGGCCTTTGCCCTGACCCGCCAGAACGTGCCGGTGTTGGAGGGCACGAAGGAGCGCGCCGCGCAGGGCGTGGCCCGCGGGGCGTATGTGCTGGTGGAGGGCTCCGCATCCACCCCGGACGTGATCCTGATGGGTTCCGGCTCGGAGGTGCAGCTGGCGGTGGAGGCCGCGCGGGACCTCGAGGCCCAGGGGATCGCCGCCCGCGTGGTGTCCGTGCCGTGCCTGGATTGGTTTGCTCAGCAGGATCAGGAGTATATCGACGAGGTGCTGCCCCCCGAGGTCACCGCCCGCGTCTCCGTGGAGGCGGGGATCGCGATGCCGTGGCACCGCTTCCTGGGCACCCGGGGCCGCGCGGTATCCCTGGAGCACTACGGCGCCTCGGCCGATTATCAGCGCCTGTACCAGGAGTTTGGCATCACCGCGCAGGCCGTGGTGAACGCCGCCAAGGAATCCCTTGCCTAGCCCGTTCCCCACCTCCCCAGATCAAGGAGCACCCGCATGAGCACTACCGGCAACACCATCGAGCGCCTCGCGCAGATCGGCACGATGACCTGGCTGGATGATCTCTCCCGCGAGAGGATTACTTCCGGCAACCTAGCAAAGATGGTCGCCACCGACGGCGTCGTCGGCGTGACCACCAATCCGGCGATCTTCGCCGCCGCGATGTCCAAGGGCACCGCCTATGATGCGCAGATCGCGCAGCTGCGCGAGGCCGGAGCGGACGTTGACACGGCCGTCTACGCCATGAGCATCGAGGACGTTCGCGCCGCCTGCGACATTTTCGCGGAGGTATTCCGCGACACGAAGGGCCGCGACGGGCGCGTGTCCATCGAGGTTGATCCCCGCATCTCCGCCGATGCCCAGGCCACCCTGGCCCAGGCCCGCGAGCTGTGGCGGCAGGTGGATCGCCCCAACGTGATGATTAAGATTCCGGCCACCGAGGGCTCCCTGCCCGCCATTGCCGACGCCCTCGCGGAGGGGATCAGCGTGAACGTCACGCTGATCTTCTCCGTGGAGCGCTACCGCCGCGTCATCGAGGCCTACCAGGAGGGCATTCGCCGCGCCGCGCAGGCGGGCCACGACGTCTCCCGGATCTTCTCCGTGGCCTCCTTCTTTGTCTCGCGCATGGACACCGAGGTAGATAAGCGGCTGGAGGCCATCGGCACGCAGGAGGCCCTCGCTCTGCGGGGCAAGGCGGGGGTGGCCAACGCGCGCCTCGCCTACGGGCTCTTCCACGAGGCTTTCGGCTCCCCCGAGGCCGCCGATCTGCCCGAGGGCGCGCAGGTGCAGCGCCCGCTGTGGGCCTCCACCGGGGTCAAGAACCCCGAGTACCCGGCCACCCTCTACGTCGCTGAGCTGGCCGGGCCGCAGACCGTGAACACCATGCCGCAGGCCACGATCGACGCGGTTCTGGGCAGCGATGACCTCCACGGCGATTCCCTGACCGGTACCCAGGAGGAGGCCAAGGAGATCTTTGCCGCCCTGGAGCGCGTGGGGATCGACCTCGACGATGTGTTTGCGGTGCTAGAAAAGGAGGGCGTGGATAAGTTCGTGACCGCCTGGGAGGAACTGCTGGGCTCCATGAGCCAGCGCCTCTAGGCGGGCTCTCCGCACCACCCTCACGGGCATGGGGCCGGGGCCTGGGCGAGTATTATCGCCGCCCCGGCCACATGCTATTCATTCTGCGAAAGGGAGAAGAACGTGACCAACCCGCTCCGCGATCCGCGGGATAAGCGATTGCCCCTCATTGCGGGGCCCTCGGGCATGGTGATCTTTGGGGTCACCGGCGACCTCGCCCGGAAAAAACTCCTTCCGGCCATTTATGACCTCGCCAATAGGGGGCTTCTCCCGGCCGGCTTTACCCTGGTGGGATACGGCCGCAGGCAGTGGAGCAAGCAGGACTTTGAGGACTACGTGCTGGCCGCCGTGAAGGAGAAGGCCCGCACCGAGTTCCACCAGAACGTGTGGGACCGCCTGGCGGAGGGAATGCACTTTGTCACCGGCGATTTTGACGATGACTCCGCCTTTGATTACCTGGCCGAGACCCTGGCGCAAATGGACGCCACCCGCGGCACCTCCGGCAACTGGGCGCTATACCTCTCCGTGCCCCCGGGCTTTTTCTCCACCGTGTGCCACCAGCTAGAGCGCAGCGGCGTGGCCGAGGCCCCGGCGGGCTCCTGGCGGAGGGTGATTATTGAAAAGCCTTTCGGCCACGATCAGGAATCCGCCGAGGAACTCAACGGCATCGTCAACGCCGTGTTCCCGGAGTCCTCGGTTTTCCGCATCGATCACTACCTGGGCAAGGAGACGGTGCAGAATATCATGGCGCTGCGTTTTGCCAATCAGCTCTTCGAGCCGTTCTGGAACGCCCACTACATCGACCACGTGCAGATCACGATGGCCGAGGACATCGGCGTGGGCGGCCGCGCGGGCTATTATGACACGATCGGCGCGGCCCGCGACGTGATCCAAAACCACCTGATCCAGTTGCTCGCCCTGGTGGCGATGGAGGAGCCCATCTCCTTCTCCCCGCAGCAGCTGCGGGCGGAGAAGATCAAGGTGCTGCGCGCCACCAAGCCGGTGTATCCGTTAGAGGAAACCACCGCGCGTGGGCAGTACACCGCGGGCTGGCAGGGTTCCACCTACGTGCAGGGCCTGCGCGAGGAGGAGGGCTTCGATCCCGATTCCACCACGGAAACCTACGCCGCCTGCACCCTGGAGATCGCCTCGCGCCGCTGGGCGGGCGTGCCGTTTTACCTGCGCACCGGCAAGCGCCTGGGGCGACGGGTCACGGAGATCGCCCTGGTGTTTAAGTCCGTCCCGCACCACCTCTTTGGCCACCAGGAGGCCCCCGTGCTGGAGCACAATGCCGTGGTGATCCGCATCCAGCCAGACGAGGGCGTGCTCATGCGCTTTGGTTCCAAAGTTCCCGGCTCCGCCATGGAGGTGCGCGACGTAAACATGGACTTCTCCTACGCGGAGGCCTTTACCGAGGAATCCCCGGAAGCCTACGAGCGCCTGATCCTTGATGCCCTGCGCGATGAGTCCAGCCTCTTCCCCACCAACTCCGAGGTGGAGCTGAGCTGGAAGATCCTCGATCCGGTGCTGGAGCACTGGGTGGCCTCCGGCCAGCCGGACGAGTATCGGGCCGGAACCTGGGGGCCCGATTCCGCCGATCATATGCTCACCCGAACCGGCCGCGCCTGGCGGCGCCCCTAAAGAAAGGCATAGGACGTGATAATTGATCTGCCCAATACCACGACCCGTGATATTGCCGCGTCATTGCAGCACATTCACGAGACCACGGCGCAAACCACCGGCCGCGTGCTCACCCTCATCGTCATGGCCACCAGCGGCGACGACCTTCCCGAGATCATCAGGGTGACCACCGATGCCTCCTGGGAGCACCCCTCCCGCGTGCTCGTGCTGATCGACGGCGGCCCCGCCCGCAGCTCCGGGGTGGACGCGGAGATCCGCGTGGGCGGCACCGTGGGGGCCAGCGAGTTCGTCATCATGACCCTGCGTGGGGAGGTAGCGGCGCACGCCGACGCCGTGGTGACTCCCCTGCTCCTGCCGGATACCCCCATCGTGGTGTGGTGGCCCTCCGAGGCCCCGCCGGTGCCCGCCGAGCATCCCGTGGGCCGCCTGGCCCAGCGGCGGATCACGGATGGGGCTCGACAAACAGAGGGCTACACCCCCGGCGATTCCGATCTCTCCTGGGCTCGGATCACCCAATGGCGCGGGGTGGTGGCCTCCTCGCTGGACGCTCACCCGAAGGAAAACGTCACGGCCGTGAGCGTGAAGGGCCCGCGGGATAATCTCAGCATTGACCTCGCCGCTGGGTGGTTGGCCAGCCGCCTGGGGGTGCCCGTGCGCCGGGGCGTGGCCACCCATCAGATCAAGGGAGACCTGGAGCCCTGCGAGTTGCGGATGGAGTTCCCCAGCGGCCCCATCACCATTCACCATCGCAGCCACTCCACCATCTCGGTGCGCATGCCCCAGCGGCCGGAGTCGCTCGTGGCCATGAACCCCAGGTCCACGGCGGATTGCCTGGCGGAAGAACTGCGCCACCTCGACCCGGACGTAATCTATGCGGAGGCTTTGCGTGGGATCGGCGCGGTGGCCTTTGAGGACTCAGAGAATAGCGAGGAGAACTAGGATGCCGGATATTCGGCGCTATGCGGATCTTTCCGCGCTCGTGACCGCCGCGGCCGAGGGGGTGGCCGAGGTGATCCGGCGGGCGCAGTCCGGCGGGGACGGCTCCGCGCGGATCGTGCTCACCGGCGGTGGGGCGGGCATCGCGCTCCTGCGCAGCCTGCGCGAGCGCGGGGATATCAATTGGGAGCGCGTGCACGTCTTTTTTGGCGACGAACGCAACGTCCCCGTCAGCGATCCCGAGTCCAACGAGGGGCAGGCGCGCGCCGCCCTACTCGACGCCGTGGCGATCCCCCCGGAGAACATTCACGGCATGGGCCTGAACGGCGCCAACGGAGACGGAGCCCTCGTGGAGGAGTCCGCGCGGCGCTACGAGCGGGCATTGGAGCGCTATGCCCCGGAGGGCTTCGATCTGCACCTGCTGGGCATGGGCAGCGAGGGGCACATTAACTCCCTCTTCCCCCACTCCGCCGCCACCGCCGAGAGGCGACGCTGGGTGGTAGCCGTTCCTGATTCCCCCAAACCCCCGGCGCAGCGGGTGAGCCTCACCCTGCCCGCTATTGGCCGGGCCCAGCGGGTGTGGCTGCTGGTCTCCGGCGCCGCGAAGGCAGAAGCCGCGGCGGCGGTGGCGCGTAATGAAAACGCCACGCTCTGGCCCGCAGCGGGGGCACAGGGCGTGGCGGAGACGATCCTCTTCCTCGACGAGGAGGCCGCGAGCGCGCTCTAGGCGTAAGCCTGGATGAGGTTCAGGGCGATGATGCAGACAACCCAGATCAGCGCCACCACGATGGTGTAGCGATCAAGGTTCTTCTCCACCACGGTGGAACCGGAGAGGTTGGACTGCACGCCGCCGCCGAAGAGGCTGGACAGGCCGCCGCCCTTGCCCTTGTGCAGCAGCACCAGCACCGTCATGAGCACGGCGGCCAGCACAAGGATGATCTCAAACGCAAGAACCATGTCATTCCTTTTCAAGAATAAATCGGGGGAACTGCCCCCACCCTACACCACTGGCGGGGGCTCAAAGATCACCACACCGGCTATTTAACCGGAATTGCGCAGGGCCGTGGCGAGGCCATTCATGGTGAGCTGGATACCGGCGGTCACGCTATCGCGGTGATCTCCGGCGCGATAACGGCGCAGCAATTCCACCTGGATGATATTCAACGGCAGAAGGTAGGGGTAGCGCGAACGCACCGAGCGCGCCAGGGAGGGGTTATCCGCCAGGAGGTGTTCGCGTCCGGTGATCCGCTCGAACATCGCCAGGGTGAGGTCGTATTCCTCCTTGATCGTGCCGTAGATGCGCTCGGCCACCTCCTCGTTATCAATGAGGTTGGCGTAGAGCCTCGCCAGGCCCATCTCCGCCTTGCTCATCACCTGGGCCATGTTGGAGAGCACCGAGTTAAAGAAGGGCCAGCACTCGTTGAGCGCCCGCAATTCCTCCACGCGCTCCTGCGGGTTACTCCCCTGCTCGATCCACTCGTGAAGCGCGGTGCCCACGCCGAACCAGCCGGGCAGCATCACGCGGGACTGCGACCACGAGAGCACCCAGGGGATCGCGCGTAGATCGCTCAAAGACTTCGTCTGCTTGCGGGAGGAGGGCCGCGAACCGATGTTCAGGGCGCCTATTTCCTGCAAGGGGGTGGACTCCGTGAAGTACTGGATAAAACCGGGATCGCGGTGGGCGAGGTCGGAGTACTTGCGCTGGCTGGCCTCGGAGAGCCAGGCCATGATCTCGTAGGCGCGTTGGGGATCATCGAGGTCATTGACGTCAAGCACGCTGGCCTCCAGGGTGGCGGAGACGAGGGCCTCCAGGTTCCAGCGCGCGGTATCCCGCGAGCCGTACTTGGCGGAGATGATCTCTCCTTGCTCGGTGATCCGAACGGAGCCGGTAACCGCGCCATGAGGCTGTGCCAGGATGGCGTCGTACGAGGGGCCGCCGCCGCGCCCCACGGTGCCGCCGCGGCCGTGGAAGAGGCGTAGCCGCACCCCGTTCTCGCGGCACACGCGCACCACGTCCATCTCACCGCTGTACAGCGCCCAGTTGGCGGCAAAGTAGCCTCCGTCCTTGTTGGAATCGGAGTAGCCCAGCATGACCTCCTGGACGTCGCCGCGCTGGCGCAGGTACTCGCGGTAGAGGGGAATGCCCCAGAGCTTTTCCATAATGCCGGCGCCGGCATTGAGGTCGTCGATCGTCTCAAAGAGCGGGATGATATCCACCGTGCCGGTGGGGCTTTGTCCGTTGGCCTGGATCAGCCCCACCTCCTTGAGCAGAACCATCGGCTCCAGAATATCACTCACGGATTCCGCCATGGAGATGATGCAGTGTGGCACCGTCTGCGGGCCGAAGCGCTCCACGGAGGCCGCGGCCTGGCGGAAGATGCCCAGTTCGCGGTTGGTTTCCTCGCCATAGCCCGCGTGGCCGGTGGGCACGAGGGGGCGCGGGGTTTCCAGCTCGCGCACCAGAAGCGCGATCTTTTCCTCCTCGCTGAGATCCCGGTAGTTCTCGGTCACGCGCGCCACGCGGAGGATCTCGGTGAGCACATCGGCATATCTCTCGGAGTTCTGGCGAATATCCATCGAATACAGGTGGAAGCCAAAGCTCTGCACCGCCACGCGCAGGCGCGCCAGGCGGTCATCGGCGATGATGTCATCCTTGCTGATGCGCAGGGAGGCGTCGATAATGGCCAGGTCCGCGGCGAACTCCTCGGCGGAGGCGTAGGGCTCGTGGGTGCGGTGCCACTGCCCCTCCACCGCATCCTCCCCGATGAGCGCGGTGATGGTGGCGAGCATCCGGCCGCGCACGCCGTGCAGGGCGCGGCGATACGGCTCATCGACGCGGCTGGGCACGTCGTTGTGGCCGCGCTCGGCCAGCGCGTAGAGATCCACGCTGACCTCGCTCATGCGATCCGAGATGCTCAGCTCGTGCTCCAGCCTGTGCAGCTCCGAGCAATAGTATTGGAGCGCCGTGTGCGCGGCGCGGCGGGTGGCGTAATCCAGGGTCTCGGCGGTGACGTAGGGGTTACCATCGTGATCGCCGCCGATCCAGGAACCCGGACGGATGATCGCGTGCGGGGGAACCTCGCGGCCCAGGGCGCGGCGCAGCCGGGCGACCACCTCCAGGTTGATCCGCGGAATCTCCTCCAGCAGGCTCAACTTGTAATAGCGCAGGCCCACCTCGATCTCGTCCTCGATGCGGGGCCGGGCCACGCGGATCAGCGCGGTCTGCCACAGCACGGTGAGGCGGCGGCGAATGTCGGCGTCGATAGCCTCCAGGTCGCGCTGCGCGTACACGTTCTGCGGGCCACCGAGCAGCGCGTGGCGACGCCGCATGGCCTTGGCGATGTGCTTTTGGGCATCGAACACGGTGCGGCGGCGCGTCTCGGTGGGATGCGCGGTGAGCACCGGGGCCACCAGCGTGTGCGGCAGCTCCTCGGCCAGATCCTCGGGGGGAACCGCCGCCTCCCGGAACTTCGCCCAGGTGGCCTCCAGGGTGGAATCCGGGGCCGGGGCCCCGCTGCGCTGGTGCTCCAGGCGGGAGCGCTCATCATGAATGTCCTCGGCGAGGTTGGCCATGAGCGCAAAGTGGCTAAAGGCGCGGATCACCGGCTCGGCGCGGTCGGGGTCGATGTCGCGGAACATGTCCACGAGCGCGCCCATATCGGCCTCCTGCCCGGCAACATCAAAGGCCTGGCGGCGGGCCGATTCCACGAGATCAAAGACCTCCGGGCCCTCCTGCTGGGCGATGACCTCACCGAGGATACGGCCGAGGTAACGAATATCGTCTTGGAGATTAATCGGGTTCTCCACGGGTGTGGGGTGTCCTTCCTAGCAACGCCGCGATACCACCCAGGCGGGTGCGCTGGGGGCATCGCGGCGTTTTCTCGGGTGCTTCCGGTTAGTTCAGCGGGCCAGCGGCGTTAGCGGCGAGTTTGGCAAAGGCCTGCCCGTCCAGGGAGGCCCCGCCCACCAGGCCGCCATCCACGTCCGGCTGCCCCACGATCTCCGCCACGGTATCGGCCTTAACCGAGCCCCCGTAGAGGATGCGCATGCCTTCGGCCACCTCCTCGCCGGCGAGATCGCGGATCAGGTTGCGCAGGGCGTGGCACACCTCCTGGGCGTCGGCGGCGGAGGCCACCTTGCCGGTGCCGATGGCCCACACCGGCTCATAAGCGATCACGGTGCGGGAAAGCTCCTCGGCGCTCAGGCCCTCCAGGGAGGCTTTAGTCTGCTCCACCACGTACTCCACGTGGGTGCCCTTCTCCCGAACCTCCAGCGGCTCGCCCACGCACACGATGGGCGAGATGCCCTTGCCCAGGGCGGCCTTGGACTTGGCCGCCACCTGGGCGTTCGTCTCCCCGTGGTATTCGCGGCGCTCGGAGTGGCCCGTGACCACCCAGGAGCAGCCCAACTTGGCCAGCATGGTGGCGGAAATCTCGCCGGTATAAGCCCCGGACTCGTGCTCGGAAACGTCCTGGGCGCCGTAGGTGATCTGGAGCTTATCGCCCTCCACCAGGGTCTGCACGGAACGCAGATCCGTGAAGGGGACGGTGACCGCCACATCGACCTTCTCGTAGTATTCCTTGGGAAGGGCAAAAGCGAGCTTCTGCACGGTGGCGATGGCCTCAAGGTGATCGAGGTTCATCTTCCAGTTACCGGCAATCAGGGGGGTACGTGCCATGAGGAAAAGCCTTTCTTGATTGGGGGTGTGGTTTTAAGAGTTGAGGACGGCCACGCCGGGGAGTTCCTTGCCCTCAAGGAACTCCAGGGAGGCCCCGCCGCCGGTAGAGATGTGGGAGAAACCCTCCTCGTCAAGCCCCAGCGCGCGCACGGAGGCCGCGGAGTCCCCGCCACCCACCACGGTGAAGGAGCCGTTCTTGGCCGTGGCGTCAATGATCGCCTGGGCCACACCCGCGGTGCCCCGGGAGAAGGCCTCGAACTCGAATACGCCCATCGGGCCGTTCCAGAACACCGTCTTGGACTCAGCCAGAACCTTGGCGAAGGCGCCCACGGACTCCGGCCCGATGTCCAAGGACTGCCAGCCCTCCGGGATGGCGTCGAGGGAAACCACGGTGTTCTCCGCATCCGCGGCAAAATCCGCGGCGGCCACCAGATCCACGGGCAACACGATCTTCTCCCCGAAGCGCTCCAGCAGGTCTGCGCAGGTGGACACCATTTCCTCCTGCAGAAGGGACTTCTGCACGTTATAGCCCTGGGCGGCAAGGAACGTGTAGCACATGCCGCCGCCGATGATGAGGTGATCGGCCTTCTGCGCCAGGGCCTCGATCACGCCGAGCTTATCGGAAACCTTGGAGCCGCCCAGCACCACCACGTAGGGGTGCTCGGGGTTGGCGGCCACCTTCTCTAGCACCTCAACCTCCTTGCTCACCAAGTACCCCGCGTAGGCCGGAAGGCGCTTGGCCACGTCGTACACGGAGGCCTGGGCGCGGTGCACCACGCCAAAACCATCGGAAACGAAGGCACCGTTATCGGCGGCCAGCGCCACGAGCTCATCGGCAAAGGCACCGCGCTCGGCCTCGTCCTTAGAGGTCTCCCGGGGATCAAAGCGCACGTTTTCCACCAGCAGAACGTCGCCGTCGTTGAGCCCGTTGGCGCGCTCGTGGGCGTCCTCCCCCACGACGTCGCTGGCCAGGGCCACGTACTGGCCCAGGGCCTCGGAGAGCGCCTCGGCCACCGGGGCGAGCGAGAACTTCGGGTTCACCTCGCCCTTGGGGCGGCCCAGGTGCGCGGTGACGATCACCTTGGCACCGCCCTCTACCAGGGCCTTGAGGGTGGGCAGGGAGGCGTGAATGCGGCCGGGATCGGTGATCTCCCCGGCGTCATTGAGCGGGACGTTGAAGTCTGAGCGCACCAGAATGTGGCGGCCTTCCACGCCCTCGTTGAGCAGGTCAGAAATGGTCTTGATGGTCATAATGTCTCTCATTCCTTTCAGAGCTAAGAAAAATGCGGCCCCGGTGTGCCGGAGGCACACCCCGGACCGCAGGGGACAAACGCACCAACTATGCAAGCTTGGAGGCCACGTGCTCCGTCAGGCGCAGCAGCTGGCAGGTGTAGCCCCACTCGTTGTCGTACCAGGAAACCACCTTCACCTGCTTGCCGATGACCTTGGTCAGGCCGGCGTCAAAGATGGAGCCGTGGGAATCGGTCACGATGTCATGGGAGACGATCGGATCCTCGGTGTAGGCCAGGGTATCGGCCATGGCGCCCTCGGCGGCGGCCTTGATAGCGGCGTTCACGGACTCCACGCTGACCTCTTCCTTGGCGGTGAAGGTCAGGTCGGTGGCGGAGCCGGTAATCACGGGCACGCGCAGAGCGTAGCCGTCCAGCTTGCCCTTAAGCTCGGGCAGCACCAGGGAAACGGCCTTGGCCGCGCCGGTGGAGGTGGGAACGATGTTCACGGCGGCGGCGCGGGCGCGGCGCAGATCCTTGTGCGGGGCGTCGTGGAGGCGCTGGTCGCCGGTGTAGGCGTGCACGGTGGTCATCAGGCCCTCCTCGATGCCAAAGGCATCGTTGAGCACCTTGGCCATCGGAGCCAGGCAGTTGGTGGTGCAGGAGGCACCGGAGATGACGGTGTGCTTCTCCGGGTCGTAATCCTCGTGGTTCACGTTGTACACAAAGGTGGCGTCCTCATTCTTCGCCGGGGCGGAGATGATGACCTTCTTTGCGCCACCCTCCAGGTGAGCCTTGGCGGCCTCGGCATCGGTGAAGAAGCCGGTGGACTCGATCACGATGTCCACGTTGTGCGCAGCCCAATCCAGGTTCTTCGGATCGCGCTCGGCGGAAACGGCGATGCGCTTGCCACCCACGGTGATGGAATCATCATCGAACTCGACGTCCTGGTCCAGCTTGCCCAGGATCGAGTCATACTTCAGCAGCGTGGACAGGGTCTGATTATCGGTCAGATCGTTCACGGCGACGACCTCCAGGGCCTCGCTGCGCTGAAGAACGGCGCGGAAGAAGTTGCGGCCAATGCGGCCAAAGCCGTTGATGCCAACACGAATGGTCACTATAAAACTCCTCTAGGTTTGAGAGTGGTGTCCAAAGCGCCCTGGAGCGCTTTGCCTCACGAGGACGAGTGTACCGGCCTCCGCCCGCGCCCGCAGGCAGATAACCAGAAATAACCTCACAAATACGGAAAAGAGAGAACCGGGAAATCGAGGGTTTTCCGCCCGCACGGGCTACCCTCCCCCACGAAAAGCGGAAAATTACCCCCACTTGGGGGCAGGCAAGCAATCCCCGCCACGCAATATCGCCCCACACCCCTAAAAAGTGATCCTTACCACTTTTTATTCGGCTTCCTCTTCCCCTTCCTATTCCTCGCCTTCGAAGCCCTCAAGCATCTCCTCGGTGAGCGCGGAGCGGGTGTCCTCCACCCCCTCCTCCTGGGCCTTCTTGTCCGCCATGGAGAGCAGGCGGCGAATCCTCCCCGCGATGGCATCCTTGGTCATCGGCGGATCGGCAAGGCGGCCCAATTCCTCCAGGGAGGCCTGGCGGTGCTCCACCCGCAAGTATCCGGCCTCCGCTAGGTACTCGGGGACGTCATCGCCCAGCAGTTCCATCGCGCGCTCCACGCGGGCGGCCGCCGCCACGGCCGCCCGAGCCGAACGGCGCAGGTTGGCGTCATCAAAGTTGACCAGGCGATTGGTGCCCAGCAGTTCCTCGCGTTCCCGGCGCAACACGTCCCATTCCAGGCGCGTGTGCTGGGCCCCCATGCGGGTGAGCAGGGCGCCGATGGCATCGGCCTCGCGCACCACCACCTTGTGCACGCCGCGCGTCTCCTTGGTCTTGGCCACCATACCCAGGCGACGGGCGCAGCCCACCAAGGCCAAGCCCGTTTCCTCCCGGGGGCAGGTCACCTCCAGGGATACGGCCCGCCCCGGGGCGGCCAGCCGACCCCGTGCCAAAAAGGCACCCCGCCAGGCGGCCTCCACATCGCTGATGGTGCCGGAGACCACCTGGGGCGGCAGCCCCACGACGATGACCCCGGTGGGGCCCACCAGCCCGGTGCGGCGCACCACCTCCATCGCCTCGTAGCCAAGGGTCAGCAGGTGCCGGGGGGCCTTGCGGCCCTGCCCGGATCCGCCGGGGCGCACGGTGCGCAGCCGGGCGCTGACGCCAAAGAGCGCCTCGATTTCCGTGCGCAGGCGCTTGGCGGCCGCCAGGGAATCCAACTCCGCCTCCACCAGCAGGGAGCCGCCATCGTTCATCATGGTAGAACTGCATCTCAGCATGGCGGCCACTTCCGCGATCCGGGCCGCCGCACTGCGGGTTTCCACGGCGGCCAGTTCCGCCTTCGCCTTAGCGGTCAGCTCCGCGCCGCCGAGTTCCTTCTGCCTTTCCATAGTGCCGAGCCAGTTTAGTCTGTGGCGGCAAGCGAGCGTAACGCGGCGGCGAGTTTCGCCGGGTCGTGTCGGTTGGTCCGGCGGCCGTCCTCCCCCACGGCCTCCACGTCCGCGAACTCCACCTCGGCACCCAGGCGGGCGGCGGCGCGCTCGATATGGGAGCGTTCACCCTTGGTGGGAATCGAGTAGGCGTCGATGAGGATACGATCCACCCGCAACGCCGGGGCATGTTGGGACAGCATGTGCAGGTGGCGCTCGGAGGAGAAGCCCTGCGTCTCCCCCGGCTCCGCAGAAAGGTTCAGCACCACGATCTTCTGCGCGGAGGTGGCGTTGAGGGCCTCCACGATGCCGGGTACCAGCAGGTGCGGGATCACGCTGGAGAACCACGATCCCGGGCCCAGCGTCACCACATCGGCCTGGGTGATCGCCTCCTGCGCTTCGGGGTTGGCGGCGGGTTCCTCCGGCAGGAGGCGCACCCGGCGCACCGATCCGGGCGTGGAGGCCACCGCCACCTGGCCGCGCACGGGGCGCATGATCCGGGGGTCGTCGTCAAGGCCGGAGACGTCCGCCTCGATGTCCAGCGGCTGCAAGCACATGGGAATCACGCGCCCGCGCGAACCGGTGAGCCGCGCGACGGTGTCCAGGGCCCGCTGGGTGCTGCCCAGCACCTCTTCCAGGCCGGAGATGAGCAGGTTACCCACGGCGTGCCCGGCCAGGGCCCCGTGGCCGCCAAAGCGATGCTGCAAGGCGGTGGCCCACATCTGATCCTCGGGAGCGTCCCCCGCCAGGGCCGCGAGCGCCATGCGCAGGTCACCCGGGGGGATCATTTGCAGCTCGCGCCGGATTCGGCCGGAGGAACCGCCGTCATCGGCAACGGTCACGATCGCGGTAATGGTCGTGGGTTCACACAGGCGGTCGGCGCGCAGCGTCTGAAAAAGGCCGTGCCCGCCGCCCAGGCTCACGATGTGCTCCATGCTCTCCCCTTAATCCCGGGCGATGTCGCGGTGCACGATATTCACGCTGAGATCCTCGCGCTCCCGCAGGCGCCGTCCGATCTCCTCCGAGATGGCCACGGAGCGGTGGTGCCCGCCGGTGCATCCGATGGAGACGGTCACGAAGTTCTTGCCCTCGTGGCGGTACCCCTGCTGCATGGAATCAAGCATCTGCAAAAAGTTACGCACGAAGGGCTCCGCGTCCTGCTGTTCTAGCACGTATTGGGCCACGGCGGCGTCGGTACCGCGATAGGCGCGCAGCTCCGGCTTCCAGTAGGGATTGGGTAAAAAGCGCACGTCCACCGTGATGTCCGAGTCCCGGGGCACGCCGTGCTTAAAGCCAAAGGATTGCACGGTGACATGGCGGCGCTTATCGACGCTCCGGCCAAAGGTTTCCTCGATCCTGCGGCGCAGATCGTGCACGGAAAGGTCGGAGGTATCCAGGGTGACGTCCGCGTCCTCCTTGATCTCGCTGAGCACCCGACGCTCGCGGGCGATGCCCTCCAGCAGGGTATCCTCCCCCTGCAAGGGGTGGGTGCGGCGCACGCTATCGAAGCGCTTAATCAGCACGTCATCGCGGGCGTCGAGGAATAAAATGGTGGGGGCCAGGCCACGGGCGCGCAACTCCTCTAGGGTTTGGAGCATGTTGCCGCGGAACATGCGCGCCCGCACGTCGGTGACCATAGCCACCTTGCTCACCGGGGAATCCTCCGCGTCGCACAGGGAGGCCAGTTGCAGAATCAACTCCGGGGGGAGGTTATGCGCCACGTACCAATCCCGATCCTCAAAGACCTTGGCGGCCGTGGACAGGCCCGCCCCGGACATTCCCGTAATCAGCATGGGGGGTTGAACAAGATGGTGCAGCGTCGTGGCGGTCATGGCGGCCATTGTAGCGCTAGGCCTCCGGGTGCAGGCCGGCGTAGACCGCCTGCGCCAGGGCCGGGCCAAAACCCTTGACCGCCTCGATCTCCTCCACGCTGGCCTCCTTGAGCTTTTTCAGGGAGCCAAAGTGCCGCACCAACTCCGTGCGCCGGGCCTGGCCTAAGCCACGAATATCGTCCAGCTCGGAGCGGCGCATCCTCTTGGAGCGCTGCTGCCGGTGATAGGTGATGGCAAAGCGGTGGGCCTCGTCCCGAATCTGTTGCAGCAGGTAGAGCCCCTGAGAGTTGCGGGGCAGGATCACCGGATCCTCCTCTCCCGGCACCCACAGTTCCTCTAAGCGCTTGGCCAGGCCCACCAGGGTGACGTCGATGATGCCCAGCTCATCAAAGACCCGCTGCGCCGCCGCCAC
Source organism: Corynebacterium oculi (assembly GCF_001412105.1). GTDB lineage: Bacteria > Actinomycetota > Actinomycetes > Mycobacteriales > Mycobacteriaceae > Corynebacterium > Corynebacterium oculi. The sequence continues at coordinate 678,010 of NZ_LKST01000001.1, read as the reverse complement.
CTGGGGCGCGCCGCCGTCCACGATGAACAATTGCGGAGGGTAGGCAAAGCGCCTGGTCGCGGCGCTCTCCGTGCTCATCTCCGTCACCTTCTCATCGCTAAACGTGGAGCCGTCAAACTCCTCGGCCTCCGGCACCTCGGAGCTCTGGGAGTGATGGCGCAGGAAGCGCCGCCTGGTGATCTCCGCGATGGAACCCACGTCATCGCTGCGCCCCTCCCCGGCCGCCTCCTTGATGCGGTACCGGCGGTAATCGGACTTCCTGGGCAGGCCGTCCTCGAACACCACCAGGGAGGCCACCACGTCGGTGCCTTGAAGGTGGGAAATATCCGTGCACTCGATGCGCAGCGGCGCCACCTCCATGCCCAGGGCGTCCTGAATGTCCTGGATCGCCGCCGAGCGTGCCGTCAAATCGCCCACCCGCTTCAACTTGTGCTGGCGCAGGGCCTCCCTCGCGTTGCGCTCCACCGTCTCCGCCAAGGCGCGCTTATCGCCGCGCTGCGGAACGCGAATCTCCACCGGGCCGCCGCGCATTTCGCGCAGCGCGCGGGCGGTCTCCTCCGGGTCCTGGGGTAGAGCCTGCACCAGGATCGTGCGGGGAATCACCTGGCTGCGGCGCTGCGGCTGGTGGGAGAGCTGATCCACTCCACGGCGGCGAACCCACTCCGCGTCCTCCTTGTCCTCCTGATCCGCGCGTTCGGCGGCATCTCCATAGAACTGCACCAGGAAGTTCTGCATGAGCGCCGGGAGGGCGGGATCGGGCTGGCCCTCCTCCAGGGGCTCGCTGCCCCCGGCCTGATCCCCGGACTTTTCCACCACCCAGCCGCGTTGGCCGCGCACCCGGCCGCCGCGCACGTGGAAGATCTGCACCGCGGCCTCCAACTCGTCGGTGGAAAAGGCAATGATGTCGGCGTCGGTTCCGTCGCCCAGCACCACGGATTGCTGCTCCGTGAGTTTTTCCATCGCCCCCAGGTCATCGCGCAGCCGGGCGGCGCGCTCAAACTCCAGCTCCTCGGCGGCGCGCTCCATCTGCGCGGTGAGGCGCTTGCGCACGGCGTCGGTATGCCCCTGGAGGAAGGAGCAAAAACCCTCCGCGATCTCCCGGTGCTCCGCCTCGGTTACCCGGCCCACGCAGGGCGCGGCGCATTTGTCGATGTAGCCCAAAAGGCAGGGCCGCCCCAGCTGCTCATGGCGGTTGAATATCCCCTTGGTGCAGGTGCGCATGGGGAAGATCCGGGTGAGCAGATCCAGGGTCTCGCGCACCGCCCAGGCGTGGGAATAGGGGCCAAAGTACCGCACCCCCTTGCGGCGCGGGCCCCGGAAGAAAAACGCGCGGGGAAACCGCTCGTTCATGGACACCGCGAGCATGGGGTAGGTTTTATCGTCCCGATACTTCACGTTAAAGCGCGGGTCGAAGCGCTTGATCCACGTGTATTCCAGTTGCAGGGCCTCCACCTCGCTGCCCACCACCGTCCACTCCACGGAGGAGGCGGTGAGCACCATCTGGCGGGTGCGCGGGTGCAGCTGGGTGATGTCCTGAAAGTAATTGGACAGGCGGGAACGCAGGTTCTTTGCCTTGCCCACGTAGATCACCCGGCCGTCATCCCCGCGGAACTTGTACACCCCGGGGTCGGTGGGAATGGTGCCGGGGGCGGGGCGGTAGGTGGTGGGATCGGCCATTCTTTCCGTGCCTTCCTTCCCCCCGCTAATCCTGCGGCATGTACTGAGTTTCTAGGGCGCGGAAGGCCTCCACGTCCTTGACGATGCTGGCCCGATCGGCGGACTGCATGGCCCACATGGGCACGTACTCAAAATCGGGCAATTCCAGGCGCGCCATGCGCGAACCCCGGGGAAAGGCCAGGCCATAGATCACGGACCAGTGATAAAACCGGGTGCCGATGAAGTTGCGCACCTCCACCCCGTCCTCGTTCACCCGCACCCTGGGGCGGGTGAAACCGATGAACACCACGATGGAGATCACCACGCCCACGCCGAAGAACGCGAAGCGATCAATGGTAGTCAGGGCGGCCCCGGTATCCCCCACCCCCACCACGGCGGACATGAAGATGTGCACTGCCATGATGACCGCCACGGCCACCCAGGCCAGCAGGCGCATGCGCGGAGAGGTAATCACCAGCTCCCACGGCTTCGTGGACACCATCGCGGTGGGGTCTGCGGCGTTATACCGCTGGAGGTCGGCCTCACTGAGCTCACTATGTTCACTGAGTGACTCGCTCGGTTGCTTGCTCGTATCCACCTTGTACTTACCTCTGCCTCGTGTGCTTGGCTCGCCCCAAAGAACTAACTTTAGCCCGTAATTCCCCGCAAGACCAGGGCGGTGTGCAGGGCAGCGACCGCCGCCTCCGAGCCCTTGTCCTCCAGCGCGCCCTCGCCCCCGGAACGCTCCACCGCCTGCTCGTAGGTGTAGGTGGTCAGCACGCCGTTGCCCACCGGGGTGGCCTCGGCGAGCGCGATGCGGGCCAGGCCCTCCATCACGGAATCGCAGACGTATTGGAAGTGCGGGGTGCCGCCCTCGATCACACAGCCCAGGGCCACCACGGCGTCGTAGCGTCGGGCCAGCTCCTGCGCCACCACCGGGATCTCCAGGGCGCCGATCACCCGGAACTCGTCCACGCTGGCCCCGGCCTGCCGGGCCGTGGCCACCGCGCGGGAGTGCAGCTGATCGCAAATCTCCTTGTTCCAGGTGGAGGTAATCACCGCCACCTTAAGGCCGGTGGCGTCGAGGGTGTCTGCCGAGGTGCCCACGGAGGGCAGGCCTTCCTTGGCCATCTTCTCTATTCTCCTTCCGGGAGGTTGTGCTGTGCCTCCCATTGAGCGAGGTCGGGCACGTGATGGCCCATGCGATCCCGCTTGGTGGCGAGGTATCGCGCGTTATCGTCGTTGATCTCCACGGGCACGGCCACGCGACCGGTGACCTCAAGGCCGTGCTCATGGAGGGCTTCGCACTTATGCGGATTATTGCTCATGATGGACAGGGAGCGCACGCCGAGGTCGCTGAGGATCTGTGCCCCGGTGTCATACTCCCGGGCGTCGGCGGGCTGCCCCAGGGCCAGGTTGGCGTCGATGGTGTCGAGCCCCTCGTCCTGCAAGGCGTAGGCCTTGAGCTTTTCGATGAGCCCAATCCCCCGCCCCTCCTGGCCCCGCAGGTACACGATGATCCCACGGCCCTTCTCCTGCACCATGCGCATGGAGTTGTGGAGCTGCTGGCCGCAGTCGCAGCGCCGGGAGCCAAAGACGTCCCCGGTGAGGCATTCGGAGTGAATCCGCACCATGACGTCCTCGCCGCCGTCGCGATCCGGCTCCCCGGCCACGAGCGCCACGTGCTCCTGCCCGCTGATGGGGTTGACAAAGCCGATGGCCCGGAAGAACCCGTGGTCGGTGGGCAGGGAGGTCTCCACCGTGCGCTCGATGAGCCGATCGTGGCGGCGGCGCCAGGCGATGAGCTGGTCGATGGAGATCATGCGCAGGCCGTGGCGATCGGCAAAGCGGCGCAGCTCCGGGCCGCGCGCCATGTCCGTGGGGTCCTCCTCGGAGACGATCTCACACAGCACGCCCGCGGGGTAGAGGCCCGCCGCCCTGGCGAGGTCTATGGCGGCCTCGGTGTGCCCGTCGCGCACCAGCACCCCGCCGTCGCGGGCCCGCAGGGGAACCACGTGGCCGGGGCGGGTGAACTCCGCCGGGGTGGACTGCGGATCGGCCAGGCGGCGAATGGTCTCCGCCCGAGAGGTCGCGGAGATGCCGGTGGTGCCGGTGGCGGCGTCCACCGTCACGGTATAGGCGGTGCCCCGGGCGTCCTCGTTGCGGCTGACCATCGGAGGGAGGCCCAGGCGATCGGCATCCGCGTTGGTCAGCGGGGCACAGATGTACCCGGAGGTGTAGCGCACCATGAAGCCCAGCAGCTCGGGCGTGGCCTTCTCCGCCGCAAAGATGAGGTCACCCTCGTTTTCCCGATCCTCGCTATCCACCACCACCACGGCCTCGCCCGCCGCGATGTCCGCAATAGCCGCATCGACGCTATCGAGGGGGATATTCTGCTCCGCATTCACAGTCACGTCGATCACTTTAGCCCTCCCGCGCCGCAGTGCGAGCGCCGGGGGCCAGCAACCTTTCCACGTACTTGGCTAGCACGTCCACCTCGATATTCACGCGGCTACCGGGCTCAAGCGCGCCGTGGGTGGTATCCCTCAGGGTGGTGGGAATCAGCGATACCTCGAACCAGTCCGCCCCCAGCGCGGAGACGGTCAGCGAGGTGCCGTTGAGGGTGATCGAGCCCTTCTCCACCACATAGCGCGCCACCGAGTCCGGCAGCGCGAAGCGCAGCACGTCCCAGTGCTCGGAGCGCTCGCAGCTCAGCAGGGGCGCGGTGGCATCCACGTGCCCCTGCACGATGTGGCCGCCCAGGCGCTCCCCCACGGCCATCGCGCGCTCCAGGTTCACCCGCGAGCCCGCTTGGAGTTCGCCCAGGTTACTGCGGTTAAGCGACTCCCGCATGACGTCGGCCGCGAAGGTGCGTTCACCCAGCGACGCCACCGTGAGGCACACGCCGTTGACGCTGATGGAATCCCCCAGCCGCGTGCCGTCGAGCACGGTGCCCGCCGCCACGGTCAGCCGCAGCGCGTCATCCTGCTCCACCACGGAGGATACCGCGCCTATCTCCTCAACGATCCCGGTAAACATCACTCGCCTCTTTCCATTTCTATCAACGTATCCAGCCCCAAGCGGCGCACCTCGCGGGTGCGCCAGCGCCGCGCCGCGCCCAGGGTAGGCACCAGGGGCTTATCGACGACCCCTCGGCCCCCACCCAGCAGGACGGGGGCAAGGTAGGCCTGAACGCTATCCACCACGTCGGCCTCCAGGGCGGAGTGGGCAAGGCCCGCGCCGCCCTCGATGAGCACGTCGCGGTCTCCTTTCTCCCATAACGCCGTCAGCGCCTGGGAGATTCCGGGGTACTGCTCAAAGCCCTGTTCGCGCATGTACTCCGGCAACTCCCTCCGGCCGATAACCACGCGGCGTGGCTGATGCGGATACAACCCGTTCTCCCCGCTCTCTGTGCGGGCGGTGAGCGCCGGGCGATCCGCCCAGGCGGTGCCCGTGCCGATGATGATGGCGTCGCGGCGGGATCGATCCAGATGCACCTGCGCGCGGGCCTCTTCCCCGGTGATCCACTGGCTCGTGCCATCAAGCGCCGCGGTAAAACCATCGAGGGTCTGCGCGAACTTCAGCGTCACGTGGGGGCGTTGCCTGCGCATGGCGGTAAGCCACGGAAGCAACGGGGCGATGTCCACAGAGATGCGGTGCACCTCTACTCCCCGGCTGCGCAGGTACTCGGCCCCGCCGCCTTCGTGCTCACCGGGATCGGGGTGCGCGTAATGCACCTCGACGATCCCCGCGCGCAACAGGGCCCGGGTGCACGGCCCGGTGCGACCGGTGTGATTGCAGGGCTCCAAGGTGACCACGGCCGCCCCTCCCCTGGCCGCCGCCCCCGCCTGGGCCAGGGCCATGACCTCGGCGTGCGCCCCGCCGGGCGGCTGGGTGGCCCCCACCCCAACGATGCTGCCGGAGGCGTCGAGAATAACGGCCCCCACCGGCGGGTTGGGGCTGGTGGTTCCCTTCACCTCCCAGGAGGCCCGAACGGCGAGGTCAAGGGCGCGGTTGATCGCGGCGTCGCTCAGGCTCATCGCCGGGCGAGGTCGCGCAGGGATTCCACCATCGGGGCCGGATCCTCTGCCTTGTACACCGCCGAACCCGCCACGAAGGCATCGCAACCCGCCTCCGCGGCCCGGGCGATGGTGGACTCGGAGATGCCGCCGTCGATCTCGATGAGGGTATTAAGGCCGCGCGCGTCGATCTCGTGGCGCAGGGTACGCACCTTGTTCAGCTGCTCCGGCATGAAGGACTGCCCGCCAAAGCCCGGCTCCACGGACATCACCAGCACCTCGTCGAAGTGCTCTAGATCGCCAAGGTACGGCTCGATGGGGGTTCCGGGCTTGAGGGAGAAGGCCGCGCGCACACCCAGCCCCCGGATTTTCTGCGCCAACCCCACGTGATCCTCCGTGGCCTCCACGTGGAAAATGAGGGTGTGCGCCCCCGCCTCGGCATAACGCTCCACCCAGCGCTCGGGTTCCTCGATCATCAGGTGGACGTCGAGGGGCTGATCCGTGAGGCGGCGGACGGTGGCGGTGATATCCGGGCCGAAGGAGAGGTTGGGCACAAAATGACCGTCCATGATGTCCACGTGAACCCAATCCGCGGTGGAAATGCGGGCAATCTCCTCGCCCAGGCGGGAAAAGTCCGCGGCAAGGATCGAGGGGGCGATGATCGGAGCGTGTTGCATGGAAGCCAGTGTAACCGCTACGCCAGCCGCAGCAGAGCCTCCAGCATGCGAGGATCCTGGTGGGTGAAGCCCGCGTTGGGCTGCCGACGATCCAGCCCCGCGATGGCCTCTATCTCCTCTGCGCTGAGGCTCAATTCCACGGCCTCCAGGTTGGCGCGCAGGCGCTCCGGTTTGGTGCTCTTGGCCACCATCGCCACGCCGCGCTGGGCCAACCAGGCGAGCATCACCTGCGGCACGCTCACCTCGTGGGCCTGGGCGATCCCGGTGAGCACCGGGTGCTCCAGCATTTCGCGGTTGCCCTGACCCAGCGATCCCCATGCTTGGAGCGCGGTGCCGTGCTGGGACATGAGTTCCTGCATGTCGCGCTGCTGGTGGAAGGGGTGGGTTTCGCGCTGGTTCACGGCCGGGGCCACGTCCATGTGGGTCACCAGATCCGCGTAGCGGTCGGCGTAGAAGTTGGATACGCCGATGGCGCGCACGCGGCCCTCCGCCAGGAGTTCTTCCATGACGCGCCAGGCGGAGTAGTAATCCCCGAAGGGCTGGTGAATGAGCCAGAGGTCGAGGTAATCCAGCCCCAGGTTATCCAGAGAGGTTTCAAAGGCGGCGCGGGTGGCCTCCGGGCCGTGATCCTTGAACCAGAGTTTGGTGGTGATGAAAAGCTCCTCGCGGGGAACCCCGGAGGCCTTGATGGCCGCGCCCACGGCTTTTTCGTTGTAGTAGCGCGAGGCGGTGTCGATGAGGCGATACCCCATGTTCAGGGCCTCGGGGATGGCCTGGGCCACCTGCTCGTCATTCATCTGGAATACGCCCAGGCCGAGGATCGGCATGTCTACGCCGTTGTTAAGGGTGAGGTTCTGCATGGTTTTTGCCTTTCCGGTTTAGTTGGCTCGGTGTACTTCGATGTTGAGGTCAAAGGTGCCGAGCAGTTGCGCCAGCTGGAAGTACAGGCGCATGTACATCTCCGATCCCCGCGCACCCGTGATTCCGCCGAGGTCGATGATACGGGCCTCCGGCCAGCCGAAGGAGTGGAGGATTTCCCGGGCGGTCTGCTTTGCCTCGGCATCGTCTCCGGCGATGAAGAGGGTGTGGTTGCCCGGAATCCGCTCCGGGTTCACCATCACCTCGCAGAACACCGTGTTGAGGGTCTTGACCACCTTGGTCTCCGGGAATGCGCGCTGAATCTGCTCCCCCAGGCTATCGGTATTGGCCACGGTGAGCGTGGGTGGCATGCCCTCGGAGAGGTCGAGGGGCAGAGCGGCGTCGATGAGCACCTTGCCCGCCATGCGCTCCCGTCCGATGAGGTCGAGGGGGCGCAGGGAGTTCGCGCCGTTGCTGGCGTTGATGAAGAGTTCGGCAAAGTCTCCGGCCTCCGCGTGAGGGAGCAGGCGTACCTCCGGATGCTCGGCTGCCCATTGGGCGTAGGGCGGGGTGCCCATGGCGTCCGGCTCCGTGCGGGACATGGTTGCACTGACGTTGCGCGTGGCAATGACCACCTGGTGCCCGAGCCCGGCTAGGCGCGCGGCGAGGGTTCGGCCAACCATGCCGGTGCCGATGACGGTGATGTTCATGACAATCTCCTTATTCCAACGGTTTCGTTGGAAACGACTGTAGTAGCATGACCCGGGAAAAGCAACGAAATCGTTGGAAAAGGGAGTTTTCATGGCTCGGGACACCGAAAAGACCAAGCAGCGCATCCTCGACGCCGCACTCACCGAGTTCACCGAACACGGCCCAGATGGCACCACCGTGGAAAGAATTGCCCGGTCCGCCGGAGTGAACAAAGAGCGCATCTACAACTACTTTGGCAACAAGCACGCCCTGTTTGCCCACATCCTCGACCAGGAGATGACCAGCGCCACCACCGCCCTCCCCGTGCCCTCCACCGGCGCCGCCGACATCGGAGAATACGCCGGAAACCTCTACGATTATTTAGAAGCTCACCCCGCGCTCCTGCGCCTCCTCCAATGGGAAGCACTCACCCTCCCCGCCCCCATCCCCGGCGAACAGCAGCGCACCCACACCTACGCACAGCGCACCGCCGAGTTCCGCGAGGGACAGCGCACCGGCACCTTCACAGATACTATCGACGCCGCCCACCTCAACATCCTCATTCTCGGGATCGCAGGCTATTGGCACCTTCTTCCCCAGGTCACCCGCATGATCGCCGCGCCCGATGAAGCCGCCAGCCGCCGCGCCGCCGTGGTGGAGGCCGCCCGGCGGCTGGTCACGCCCTAACTCCCTACTCCCTGCGCAACACGGCAAAGAACATCGCGTCCGTGCCGTGGCGATGCGGCCACATCTGCACCGAGGCGTATTCCCCCACGTTCTCCATTCCGGGAACCAGGCAGTGAGCGCTCATCTCCACGGCCCCCAGTTCCGCCACCGCCTTCTCCACGATTCCCCGGGTCTCCCGCAGATCGGGCGAGCAGGTGGAATACACCACCACCCCGCCCGGGCGGGTCAACCGCAGCGCCGAGCGCAGCAGCTCGTACTGCAACGCGGTGAGGTCTGCGATGTCGGATTCCCGCTTGCGCCAACGGGCCTCGGGGCGGCGTCGCAAAGCGCCCAGCCCGGAGCAGGGCGCGTCCACGAGCACGCGATCGTAGCCCGGTTCTAATCCAGGCTCGCGGCCGTCGGCGGTGTGCACTGTCACGGGGAGTCCGCGCACCGCTGAGCGCACCAACTCCGCGCGATGCGCGGCGGGCTCCACCGCATCCACCCGCGCCCCCTCGATCCGGGCCAGGGCACCCAGCAGGGCCGCCTTGCCGCCGGGGCCCGCGCACAGATCCAGCCAGCGCCCTTGATCTGCGCCCGCCACCGGGGCCTGGGCCACGGCGCGGGCGATGAGCTGGCTGCCCTCGTCCTGCACCGCCGCCAGCCCGCTGCGCACCGGCTCCAACTGCGCCGGGGCACCGGAATCCAGATACACCGCGTACGGGGAGTACCGGCCTTGCTCCCCGCCCACCACCAGGGCAAGTTCCTCCGCGCTCATCTCCCCGGGGCGGGCCACCAGGTGCACGGTGGGGCGCCGGGAATCCGCCTCCAGCGCGGCCTCTAGTTCCGTGGAATGGGAGCCCAGAGCCTCGGCAAAGGACCGCGCGATCCACTCCGGGTGCGCGTGGCGGAAGGCCGCCCCGGCGAGATCACCCGGCGGGGTAAGCCTGATAATCCACTCCTTAGCCGGGGTGCGCGCGATGGTGCGCAAGATGGCGTTGGCAAAGCCCCTGGCCTTCTCCTGCCCCGCCCCCACCACCAACTCCACGCTGGTATCCACCGCCGCGTGCGGCTCCACCCTGGTGTAGAGCACCTGGTACGCCCCCAGGCGCAGGGCATCGAGCACCTCCGGCGCGATTTCCGCAAGCGGGCGCGAGGAACACTCCGCGATCACCGCGTCCAACACCCCCTGGGTGCGCAGGGTGCCGTAGGTGATCTCCGTGGCAAAGGCGGCATCGCGGCCGCGTACCCGCCGCTCCTTGAGCGCCTTGGGCAGCACGAGGTTGGCGTAGGCATCCTGGGAGCGCACCGCGCCGATGACCTCGTAGGCCACGCGCCGGGGCGTATCCACCCGCGAGGTGGTTTGAGCGGGGCTCTGGGCGCGCTGCTTTCCCCGCTGCGGGGCGCGCCCCCGACCCCCTCCCTTGCCCGTCCGTCGGTCGGGTTGAGGCGCCGCCTGCGCGGCGGACTTGGAGCGGGAGCGGAAGCCCCCGGATCGGGTGCTCACTGGAATCGTTCCCCTTCCTTCGGCTGCGCGCCGCGCGCCCAATCGGCAGCATCCATCATCTTCTTCCCCGGCGGCTGCACGCGGGTCAGGCGCACCGGGTGCGTTCCCGTGCCCACCAGCACCTCCTTCTTCGTCGCCGCGATCTCCCCGGGTTCCAGCCCCCGTACTTGCGTATCCAGGGGAATCTCCACCGGGGCGAGCTTCACCCGCCGCTCCCCCCACGCAGTCCACGCCCCGGGGCCGGGGGTATAGGCGCGAATGGCCCTGGCGATCTCCTCCGCGGTGTCGTTCCAGCGCACGCGGGCATCCCCGGTGGCGATCTTCGGAGCGTAGGTGGCCGGGCCCTCCTGGGGGCGCGGGATCAGGGTGCCTGCCTCCAGGCCCGTCATGGTGTCCACCAGGAGATCCGCCCCCAGGTGGGCCAGGCGGGTGAGCAGGTCATCGGCGGTGTCGTGCGCGCGGATCTCCTCGTTGCGGCTGGCCAGGATCTCCCCGGTATCCAGCCCCTCATCAATGCGAAATGTGGTGGCTCCCGTGGCGCGATCCCCCGCCCGGATCGCCGCCTGCACCGGAGCCGCGCCCCGCCACCGGGGCAGCAGGGAGAAATGCAGGTTCACCCAGCCGTGCGGGGCCGCGTTCAACAGGTCGGGGGTGATGAGGTTGCCGTAGGCCACCACCGGGATGGCCTCGGGTTGAAGCTCCCGCAGGCGTTGCCGCAGCGCCTCCCCCTCCTCGGTGCCCGGCTTGAGCGTGCCCGGGGTGAGCACCTCGATCCCGTGCTCCACGGCGAGCGCCTTGACCGGCGAGGGGTGAAGGGTACGCCCGCGCCCGCGCGGGGCGTCCGGGCGGGTCAGCACCGCAACCACCTCGTGCGGGGAATCCAGCAGCGCCTTCAGCGCCACCACGGCGGGTTCCGGGGTACCGGCAAAAACGAGCCTCATCTACTTGTCTCCCTTCCCAAACCAGGCGGCGGCGCGGATCTGCGCCATCGCCGCCTTGCGCTCCTCCACCGCCGCGCGCTTGAGGTACAGCACCCCGTCGAGGTGATCGGTCTCGTGCTGAATACACCGGGCCAGCAGACCCGAGGCCGTGATGCTCAGCGGCTTGCCCGCCACGTCCGTCCCGCTGAGCCGAACCCGGCGATAACGCGGAATCGAGAGCGAAATATCCGGGATCGAAAGGCAGCCCTCCGTGCCCGCCTCCATCTCCTCGTCAAGCGGCTCCCACACCGGATTGACCACGTGCCCGCGCAGGCCCCCCTCCACGTGCGAGCAATCGAACACGAACACGCGCCGCAGCACGCCCACCTGGTTGGCAGCCAGGCCCACGCCCCCGGCGTCGGCCATCGTCTCTGTCATATCCTCCACGAGGGTGCGCAGCGCGGCGTTATACTCCGTGACCTCGCTGGCGCGGGTGGTGAGCACCGGATCGCCGAAAAGGCGGATGGGCAAAACAGTCATGGTGCCTCATTGTATCCGCTTAACCAATGCGCACCGGGTCCACCCGCACCCGCAGCGGCAAATCCTCCCGCCGGGCGATCCGCGCCACCATCGCGCTTTTCAGAGCCGAACCCAGCTCCCCCCGGGGCCCCAGCGGGGCGCGCACCAGCACGCGCTGCGCGGGGCCGAACCGACGCTCGTCGTATTCCCCAGGCAGGTGCTCACCGGGCGGCAAGTCCACCGGGCCGAGCACCTCCGCCCCCCTCGGCAGGCGCGCCTCCTTCAACAGGCTATCGACGGCCGCCGCCGCGCCGTCGATAGCCGCCATGTGCACCGCCGGGGGAAAACCAACCTCGCGGCGCTGAGCCAATTCCCGCGCGGCCGCACCCGGCATGTCCCACCGGATCAACTGCTGCACCACCGCCAACGCGGGATCGGCCACCACCACCACCTGCCCGCCCCGGCGATGCGGCTCCACCAGGGTCGCCACCGCCGTCCACGTGGCCAGGGCATCCTCCGTGGCCCGCAGGTCCTGCCTCCCCAGCAGCGCCCAGGTATCCAGCAGCACCGCCGCGCCGTACCGTCCGCCCTGCGCTACCCTCGGCTCCGCTCCCGGCGTGGCCACCACCAGGGCCGGGGCCTGGGCGATCTCCCTATGCACCTGGTTGCCCCCCGAGGAGATAACCCGCACCGAGGGGAAGGCGCGCCCCAATTCCTCGGCGGTGCGCTGATTGCCCAGCACCACCGCGCGCAACGAGGCGGAACCGCACTGCGGGCAGCGGTATCGCGCGTCCGGGCGCCCGCACCACCGGCAGGTGGGCACGGCGGCCTCTTGCTCCCTCCCCGTGGGCAGGCCCACGGGGCCGTTGCAGTGGCGGCACCGCGCCGGGGTGCGACACTGGCGGCAGGCCAGGGTGGGGATATACCCCTTGCGGGGGGTGTGCACCAGCACGGGCTTGCCCGCCGCCAGCCCCTCGCGCAGCGCGCGGAACGCCACCGCCGGAATCCGCGCCGAGCGGGCCAACGGGTCTTTTTCCAGCTCAAAGTCCGAGTCCGCCACCGCCTGCACCCTGGGCATCCGCGCCCGCAGGGCCTCCCTCCCGGCCACCAGGCCATGCGCCCAGCCAGATTCCACCAGCAGCTGCGCCTCCGCGGTGCGGGAATGCCCCGCGATCACCAGCGACGCCTCCGTGGCCGCCACCCTGGTTGTGAGCACCTCGCGGGAGTGCGCATAGGGGGCGCGCGGATCCACGTGGTTTTCATCGCCGTCGAAGAGCACCACCGCCAATTGGAGGTTTGCCACCGGGGCAAAGGCCGCCGAGCGCGTGCCGATCACCAGCCGCCCCTGGCCGTGCAGGATAGACAGGAAGCGGCGATATCGCGCCTGCGGCCCCAGGGAGGCCCCCAGCACGGTGATTTGTTTGGGCCCCACGTGCTCCCGCAACGCCGCCTCCAGAGCGTCCACGTCGCCTTGATCGGGGGCCACGATGAGCACCCCTCCGCCCCCCAGGGCCACCTTGGCTGCCAGGGCGGCCACCGCGGCGGCCCAGTCATCGCCGGGGGCGATCTGCCAGGCCACCCGCGCGCGCTGTCGCGCCAACACCGCATCCACAAAGGATTCCCCGTGCTCGTAGGCCGACCACGCGGAAAGATCGGGCTCCTGGGCCCGGCCCAGTTCCTCCCAGGGAGTGCTGGTATCGACGGATTCGGCGGCGGCGTGGCGCGCCGGAACCGCCGCCCGGATCAGATCCGAGCGGGTTCCCGCGTACCGGGCGCACAGCGCGTCCACCAGGCGGCGGGTGGGTTCCGGGTACACCACCTCCGGGGAGATCACGCGCTCAAGGTAGCGCAGCTGCCCCGGGTGGCTCGTCTCCTCAGCCCTTTCGATCAGCAGGGCATCGACGAGCCTCCCCGCGAAGCGAATCCGCACCCGCACCCCCGGCTGCGCCTGCGCGGACTGCTCCTCAGACACCTGGTAATCAAAGAGCCTATCCAGGTGCGCCAGTCCCAGAAGCGGCAGCACCCGCGCCACCGGCTGCTGTGCTGCGGGAACGCGGGGTGAGGTGGCCATGCTGGCCGATTTTACAGGCCGGCGGCCTGCCGCAGAAGGGGCGCGCGCTGCGTGCTCTCCCAGGGGAAATCCACGTCCGTGCGCCCAAAATGACCATAGGCGGCGGTGGGAGCATAGATGGGGCGGAGAAGATCCAGCTCGCGGATGATCGCGGCGGGGCGCAGGTCAAAGACCTCGCTGACCGCGCGCTGAATATCCACGTCGCTCAGGCCCTCCTTGGCGGTGCCAAAGGTCTCCACGTACAGGCCCACCGGGGTGGCCCGCCCAATGGCATAGGCCACCTGCACCTCGGCGCGATCCGCCAGGCCCGCCGCCACGATGTTCTTGGCCACCCAGCGCATCGCATAGGCCCCGGAGCGATCCACCTTGCTGGGGTCCTTACCCGAGAAGGCACCGCCGCCGTGGCGGGCCATGCCGCCATAGGTGTCCACGATGATCTTGCGGCCGGTCAGCCCGGCATCACCCATCGGCCCGCCCAGGGTGAAGGAGCCCGAGGGGTTAATCAACAGCGTGAGATCCTCGGTGAGGAAGTTCGCCAACCCGGCGTCATTTATCACCCAATCCAGGACGTGCGGGCGCAGCTGCGCCTCCAGCCAGGCTGAATCCACCTCGGGATCGTGCTGGGTGGAGATCACCACGGTGTCCAGGTAAAGGGGCTTGCCCTCCTCGTCATAGGCGAAGGTCACCTGGGTCTTGCCGTCGGGGCGCAGGTGCGGAACGATCCCCTCCTTACGCACCTGAGAAAGACGCCGGGACAGGCGGTGCGCCACAGCGATGGGCAGCGGCATGTACTCGGCGGTCTCGTTGCTGGCGTAACCAAACATCAAGCCCTGATCCCCGGCTCCGGCCTGATCGTCGTCCTCGTAATGCCCACCGGAACGCATCTCCTGGGAGGTATCCACGCCGTGTCCGATCTCGGCGGACTGCTCTCCGATGGCGATGTTCACCCCGCAGGTGGTGCCGTCGAACCCCACGTCCGAGGAGGTAAACCCAATGCGCACCAGGGTGCTGCGCACCAGGCTAGGAATGTCCACGTATCCGGTGGTGCGCACCTCCCCCACCACGTGCACCTGCCCGGTGGTCACCAGCGTCTCCACCGCCACGTGGGCGTGGGCGTCCTCCCTCAAGATCGCATCCAGGATCGTGTCGGATACGGCGTCACAGATCTTATCGGGGTGCCCCTCTGTCACGGACTCGCTGGTAAAAAGCCGCACGGAGCGCGGGGAAGGTGCCACGGATTTTCCTTTACTGCCCGGAAATGAATTATTACGTCAGGATAGACCAAGCGGTCTAGCGCTGCAAGAGCCTGGAGCCAAGCGCCACGTTGAGGGTATCAAGGTACGCCCCGGCGATGACGTGCTTGCTGGCGTCTTGAAGCTCGGTGACCTCCGCGGGCTGCCCCTCTCGGGAACGCAGCAGCCATCCCCTATTGCGCCGCTCTCCAAAGACCTTTCCCACGCCCACCTCGTTGCACATGAGCAGATCGCAGCCCTTGCGCTCCAACTTGGCCAGGCCGTAATCCAGGGCGGAATGGGTATCGTCTCCCGTCTCCGCCGCAAAGCCCGCGATAACCACGCGCGCCGGGATCTCGCCGCGCTCCCGCGCCCGCACCACGCCGCGCAAAATATCGGGATTCTCCACCAGGCTCAGGGTGCCCAGGGCGGCATCATCGCCGCCCTTTTTCAGCTTGGCCTCGGCCTGGGCGGCCGGGCGAAAGTCCGCCACCGCGGCGGCCATGATAACGGCGTCCGCCTGCGGAGACCACTCCGCCACCGCCTGCGCCATCTCCCTGGCGGACACCACGCGCCGAACCCGTGCCCCGATGGGTGCGGGCATATCCTCCGTGGCACCGGCGATCACCTCCACCCGGGCGCCGCGCTGGGCCGCCACCTCCGCGAGGGCAAACCCCTGCCGCCCGGAGGACCTATTGCCCAGGTAACGCACGGGATCGAGGTTCTCCTGGGTGCCACCAGCCGTAATCAGCACGCGCTTGCCCTCCCAGTCCCGGGGCAGCGCGGCCCCCGCCACCACCATGCGCGCCAGATCCGCGATCTGCTCCGCCTCCGGCAGCCGCCCCGGGCCGCTATCGACGCCGGTAAGCCGGCCGGAGGCCGGTTCCAGCACCGTGATACCCCGGCGGCGCAGCGTATCGACGTTCGCCTGGGTCGCGGGATTGAGCCACATCTCCGTGTGCATAGCCGGGGCGACGATGACGGGGCAGGTGGCCACCAAGACGGTGGCGCTCAAGAGATCATCGGCGCGCCCCGCCGCCAGCCGGGATAGCAGATCGGCGGTGGCCGGGGCGATCACCACGGCATCCGCCTCCTGCCCCAGGCGCACGTGCTGCACCTCATCGACGGCCTCGAACACCGTGGTGCGCACCGGATTGCCGGACAGCGCCTCGAAGGTCGCCGCGCCCACGAAGTTCAGCGCGCTGGGAGTGGGGATCACCCGCACCTCATCACCGGACTCCTTGAAGTTTCGCACCAGGTGACAGGTCTTGTACGCCGCGATGCCCCCGGCGACCCCCACGATGATCTTCACGCCGCTTGTTTCCTTCCCACTGTGATCGGACTGTACTGAACTCTACTGGCGCCACGGCAAAGGCCGCCACCCAGCATGGGCAGCGGCCTGGCGTCTTTCATCGAGTCACGTAAAGCCTAGCGGCCTTCCTCGTGTTCCAAGAGATCCCCGTCAATCTCGCGCAGGGCGATGGACAGCGGCTTCTCCCCGGCCTCCGGGGTAACGAGCGGGCCGATGAACTCAAAGACACCCTCGTCGGCCTGCTGGTAGTAGCTGTTAATCTGACGCGCGCGCTTGGCGGCGTAAATCACGAGGGCATACTTGGAGGAGACCTTTTCCAAAAGGCTGTCGATCGGCGGGTCAGTAATACCCACCGGCGGGTCAAAAACCGGCTGCTTCTTCTCGGTCTCGTTACTCACGTTTGTCACTTGCACCTTAAGATTTTTCGGTAGAAAAAGATTCCTCGGGGTACGCGCCGCTGCGCCACCCCGCACTACTCGCCCAGCAGGATACCACCGATGGCGGCCACGGCGGTATCAACGTCCTCGTTGACCACCACCTGATCGAACTCATCCATCGCGGCCAACTCCCCGCGCGCCGTGTCCAGGCGACGAGCGATCACGTCCTCCGGCTCCGTGCCGCGCCCCGTGAGGCGCTCCACGAGCACCTCCCAGGAAGGCGGGGCCAAAAACACCGTGGTGGCCTCAGGCATCATCGCCTTAACGTTGCGGGCGCCCACCAGATCCACCTCGATGAGCACGGGGCGCCCTGAAGCCAGCGCCTGCTCCACCGGGGCCGCCGGGGTGCCGGAGCGTTGCAGGCCGCCATGAATATCGGCCCACTCCAGCATCTCGCCTCGGTCGATGCGCTCCTGGAACTCCTCCGGGGTGACATAAAAATAATCCACCCCGTCCACCTCGCCCGGGCGCGGGCTGCGGGTGGTCATGGAGACGCTAAAGTACAGATCGCTGACGCTCCCGCGGAGGCGATGAACCACCGTGGACTTCCCCACGGCAGACGGGCCGGCCAGCACCACCAGCCGACCCCGAGGGTTCTCGCCGACCATGAATTATTCCTCGGTGTAGCCGAAGCGATCCAGCAGCGCGCGGCGCTGACGCTCACCCAGGCCGCGCAGGCGGCGGGTGGGAGCGATCTCCAGCTCCTCCATGATCTCCTTGGCCTTGACCTTGCCCACCTTCGGCAGCGCCTCCAGGAGCGCAGACACCTTGGTCTTACCCACGATCTCATCGTCCTGGGCCTTATCCAGGACTTCCTTCAGGGTCATGTCCCCGCGCTTGAGCTTTTCCTTCAACTCAGCACGGGCCTTGCGGGCCTCGGCAGCCTTAGCAAGGGCTTCCTTGCGCTGCTCATCGGTCAACTTCGGAAGGGCCACGGGGTTCCTCCAGTTCGTTTTTGTTTCTTTCTTTTCGGCGGTGCGCCTGGAATACCATCGCTACCTCACGCCGATGTTCGCTCAGTGTAACACCGCTAGGGGCGGGCCACCGCAATCGACGCAGGGCAGATGGGTTATCGAGCGGGAGATTCCGGCACAACTCTCCCTAAAATAGCAGGGCAAAAGCCCCGCCTCGGCAGCCGGTCACCCGTTAAGGTCAAAACCAAAAGATTCTGCGGCTTTGCGCAGGCCAGACACCTGCGGACCCGCGCCAAGAACGGCACGAGACACATTGGGATAGGCCAAATCCATCCTCGATCCCATGATTTGCGCTACGTCGCTGGCGCTACCCCCCTGCGCGCCCACCCCGGGCATGAGCACCGGGCCACCAAGCCGCTGGCAATCCGGAGCCTGCGCCACGGTCGCGCCCACCACCACGCCCAGGTTTCCCAGGCCGGGGTGGGCCGCGTTGCGCCGAGCCACCTCGTCGATCACCTGCTGGGAGATGCTGCGCCCCTCGGCGTCCTCGTGCCCCTGCAACACGCGGGCCTCCGGGTTCGAGGTGGCCGCGAGCACAAAGACGCCCCTGCCCGTGGCCTCCGCGAGATCAAAGGCCGGGTCCAATGCCCCCACCCCCAGGTAGGGAGAGACCGTCACGGCATCGCTGCACAGGGGGGAGGAATCATCCAACCAGGCCGAGGCATAACCCGCCATCGTGGAGCCGATGTCCCCGCGCTTGGCGTCCGCCACCACCAGCGCTCCCCCGGCCCGGAGCCCGGCGAT
The DNA here is from genome assembly GCF_001412105.1 of Corynebacterium oculi. Classification (GTDB taxonomy): domain Bacteria; phylum Actinomycetota; class Actinomycetes; order Mycobacteriales; family Mycobacteriaceae; genus Corynebacterium; species Corynebacterium oculi. Next base: position 659,728 of record NZ_LKST01000001.1, on the reverse strand, counting down.
GGTCTCTTCCAGCACCGCGAAGCCCGCGGAACCGAAGCGCTCATAGAACGCCACCTGCGGCTTGACCAGACAGACCGTGGGGGCAAAGGCCTCCACGCATATGCGGGAAAACTCCGCCAGTCCCGCCACCGTGTCCCCCAGCCCCCAGGCTTTCAGGAGGGCCGGGTGCGGATCAATGCCCACGCAGAGGCGGCCGCGCCGCTGCGCCAGCTCTGCGAGCCGATCGCCAAAGGTTTGAGTCACTTCCCTGCCGCCTTTGCCGCCGGGGTGTGATCCAATTCCTGAAGGGCACGCACGGCAAAACCCGCCCCGCGCAGGGCCTCGATGCCCTGCACCGCGGCGGTGACCCCCTGCACGGTGGTCACCGCAGGCACGCCCACGCTCACGGAGGCTGCGCGGATGTCATAACCATCGTGGCGCGCCCCGGAGGAACCCGCCGGGGTATTGAGGATAAGGTCTACCTCTCCCCCGCGGATTCGATCCAGGATGGAGGGCCCCTGGGCACCGGCGCGGACGTCAGAGCCCTTGAGCACCTCCTCGCACTCAATGCCGTTGCGGCGCAACATGCTCGCGGTGCCCGCCGTGGCCAGGATCTTAAAGCCCAGGGAGGCCAGGCGCTGGATGGGGAAGATCAGGGTGCGCTTATCCCGATTAGCCACGGAAACAAACACCGTTCCCTCGGTGGGCAGGCCACCAAAGGCCGCGGCCTCAGCCTTGGCATAGGCCGCGCCGAAGTTCGTGGCCACGCCCATGACCTCGCCCGTGGACTTCATCTCCGGGCTGAGCAGGGTATCCAGCATGGTGCCGTCCGGGCGGCGGAAGCGGTTGAACGGCAGCACGGCCTCCTTCACCGCGATGGGGGCGTCGATCGGCAAGGAGCCGCCGTCATACTCGGTGGGGATCATGCCCTCCCCGCGCAGTTGCTCCAGGGTGGCCCCCATCATGATGCGGGAAGCCGCCTTGGCCAGGTGCACGCCGGTGGCCTTGGACACAAAGGGCACGGTGCGGGAGGCGCGCGGGTTGGCCTCGATGACGTACAGCACGTCATCCTTGAGGGCGTACTGCACGTTCATCAGGCCCTTCACGCCGATCCCCCGGGCCAGGGCCGCCGTGGAGCGGCGCACCTTATCAATGTCCTCCGGGCCCAGCGTCATGGGCGGCAGGGCGCAGGCGGAGTCGCCGGAGTGAATACCGGCCTCCTCAATGTGCTCCATCACGCCCGCTAGGTACACCTCGGTGCCATCGGCAAGGGCGTCCACGTCAATCTCGATGGCGTTATCTAGGAAACGATCCACCAGCACCGGGTGATCGGAGGTGAGTTCCGTCGCGCGCTCGATATAACTGCTCAGGGAGGACTCATCATAGACGATCTCCATGCCGCGCCCGCCCAGCACGTAGGAGGGGCGCACCAGGACCGGGTAGCCGATGCTGGCGGCCACCTCGCGGGCCTCGCTAAACGACGTCGCGGTGCCGAAGGCCGGGGCGGGAAGCTCGGCGCGGCGCAGCACCTCCCCGAACTCACCGCGATCCTCCGCCAGGTTGATGGACTCCGGCGTGGTCCCCACCACCGGCACGCCCGCAGCCTCCAGGCGCTCCGCCAGGCCCAGGGGCGTTTGCCCGCCGAGCTGCACGATCACGCCCGCCATCGTGCCGGACTGGCACTCCGCGTGGTAGACCTCCATGACGTCCTCGAAGGTCAGCGGCTCGAAGTAGAGGCGATCAGCGGTGTCATAGTCCGTGGACACGGTCTCCGGGTTGCAGTTGACCATCACCGTCTCATAGCCCACCCGGGACAGTTCCAGGGCCGCGTGTACGCAGGAGTAATCAAACTCAATGCCCTGCCCAATGCGGTTGGGGCCAGAACCCAAGATGATGACCTTCTCTTTATCCCGCTGTTCGGTGACCTCGGACTCCGCGGCTGGATCGAGCTCGTAGGCGGAATAGTGGTACGGGGTGCGGGCCTCGAACTCCGCCGCGCAGGTATCCACCGTCTTGTACACGGGGCGGATTCCCAGCGACCAGCGCAGACGACGCACCCCCTCCTCCCCGGCAAACTCGGGGCGCAGGCGGGCAATCTGGGCGTCGGAAAGCCCAAAGACCTTGGCCCGGCGCAGCAAGTCCTCCGTGAGCACCTGGGCCTGGGTCAGCTCCTCGCGGAAATGCACCAGCTCCGCCAACTCCGCCAGGAACCAGGGATCAATGCCGGAGGCCTCATGCACCTGCTCGATGCTGGCCCCCCAGCGCAGCGCCAACTCCACGTCATACATGCGCCCCTCGGTGGGGCGGCGCAAATCAGTCAGGATCTCCTCCACGGAACCAAACTCCGGATCCGGCGCGGTCCAGAACCCGGCCTGCTTCTGCTCTAGGGAGCGCATGACCTTGTTGAGGCCGGCGATGTAGTTGCGGCCGATGCCCATCGCCTCGCCCACGGACTTCATGGTGGTGGTCAGCGTGTCATCGGAGCCCACGAACTTCTCAAAGGCAAAGCGCGGAGCCTTGACGATCACGTAATCCAAGGTGGGCTCGAACGCCGCCGGGGTGACCCCCGTGATGTCATTGGTGATCTCATCGAGGGTGTACCCAATGGCAAGCTTGGCCGCGATCTTGGCGATCGGGAAGCCGGTGGCCTTGGAGGCCAGCGCCGAGGAGCGCGAGACGCGCGGGTTCATCTCGATGGTAATCAGGCGGCCATCGCGGGGATTAAGCGCAAACTGAATGTTGCAGCCGCCGGTGTCCACCCCCACCTCTCGAATGATCGCGATGCCCTGATCGCGCATCTTCTGGTACTCGCGGTCCGTCAGGGTCATCGCCGGAGCCACCGTCACGGAATCGCCCGTGTGTACTCCCAGGGCGTCCACGTTCTCGATGGAGGCGATCACCACCACGTTATCGTCCCCATCTCGCATGAGCTCCAGCTCATATTCCTTCCACCCCAGGATGGACTCCTCGATGAGCACGTTCGCCTCCGGCGAGGCCGCCAGGCCACCGCCGGCGATGCGCTCCAGATCCTCCTCGTCAAAGGCCAGGCCGGAGCCCAGGCCACCCATGGTAAAGCTGGGGCGCACCACCACCGGCAGCCCCAGCTCCGCCACCGCCTCGTGCACCTCCTCCATGCTGTGGCACACGCGCGAGCGGGCGGATTCCCCGCCGATGGACGCCACGATGTCCTTGAACTTTTGGCGATCCTCGCCGCGCTCGATGGCCTCAATATCGGCGCCGATGAGTTCCACGCCGTACTTCTCCAGGATTCCCTGGCGGTCCAACTGAATGGCGGCGTTTAGGGCGGTCTGCCCGCCCAGCGTGGCCAGCACCGCGTCGATGGGGTGGCCCTGCGCGGCCTCCTTGGCAAAAATCTTGTCAATGTACTCCGGAGTGATCGGCTCCACGTAGGTGTGATCCGCAAACTCGGGATCCGTCATGATCGTGGCCGGGTTGGAGTTAATCAGGGTGACCCGCAGCCCCTCCTCCCTGAGTACGCGGCAGGCCTGGGTGCCGGAGTAATCGAACTCGCAGGCCTGGCCGATCACGATGGGGCCGGAGCCGATGACCAGGACGTGATTAATATCGTTGCGCTTGGGCATGAGATTCCTTAACTTACCTTCCTGGTCTGCTTACTTCTGTTCGCCCGCGTGCTTAGCGCTCGCGTGCTCGGCCATGAGGTCGATGAACTGATCGAAAAGCGGGCTGGCATCGTGCGGGCCCGCCGCGGCCTCCGGGTGGTACTGCACCGAATAGGCCAAGCCGCTTTCGAGCGCCACGCCCTCCACCACGTCATCGTTGAGGCACACGTGGGTGACCTTGGCCGGGCCGAAGTCCGTGTCAAAGACCTCCCCCGCCCTGCCCTTGAGCGCAAAGCCGTGATTCTGGGAGGTGATGTCAATCTTGCCGGTAACCACGTTCAACACCGGCACGTTGATCCCCCGGTGGCCGAACTTCATCTTGTATGTTTCCATGCCCAAGGCGCGGCCCAGGATCTGATTGCCAAAGCAAATACCAAAGAACGGAATCTTCTTGCCCAGCACCTCGCGCACCACGGCCACCATGGCATCGGCAGTGGCGGGATCGCCCGGGCCGTTGGATACGAACACCCCGTCCGGGCGATACTGCTCGATGTCCGCCCAGGTGGCGGTGGAGGGAACCACCACGGTGCGCACACCACGGGCGGCAAAGTTGCGCGGGGTGTTGGTCTTGATCCCCATGTCAAAGGCCACCACCGTGTAGCGGTGCTCGCCGTCCGGCTCCACCACGTAGGGTTCCTCGGTACTCACCTGCGCGGAGAGATCGGCCCCCTCCATCGCGTCCTGCTTTTGTACCAGGCGCACCAATTCCTCCACCGGGCACGCAGCCTCCGGGCCGGAGAAAATACCGGCCGCCACCGAGCCCTTATCGCGCAAATGACGCACCACGGTGCGGGTATCCACGCCACGGATACCCACGATCCCCTGCCTCTCCATCTCCTCGTTCAGGCCGCGCGAGGCCCGCCAATTGGACACCCGCGCCGAGAGGTCGCGGATCACCAGGCCCGCCACCCAGATACCGCGATCGCGGGACTCATCATCCTCATCGTTCCAGCCGGTATTGCCGATCTGCGGGGCCGTGGCCACCACGATCTGACGGTGGTACGAGGGGTCGGTCATGGTCTCCTGGTAACCGGTCATGCCGGTGGTAAACACGGCCTCGCCCAAGGTGGAACCCACCTTGCCCAGGCTGTATCCGCGGAAGGAGCGGCCGTCGGCAAGCACCAAAACGGCGGGAACGGGCGGGGTAGACGTCACAGTATTGACCTTTCGGTTATGCGTGCTGGGCTGCATCAAAGAGGATTGATTCATCGAGACCTCTCCCCCAATGCTAACCCCCCGTAATATATCGCTGCCTCCACGCAGCTGATGTGCCGGTGCGCGATGGACACGACGACGCCGTGCGCGCTCGTCTGACTCATCGTGACCTCCTTTCCCGCCTCTCTGTGCGGCCCTTAAAGGATGTCCAGTGATTACTCCCGTCAAAGGGATCCCCGCAAGCATATCACCGCAATTTGGCTACAGTGGCATACACAAGGCCCCGCGCCATAGAAAACCCCTACGACAAGGAGATGCGTGACTCACCCCGAACACGACACCCCCATCGCACCTGTATCCGAACACACCGTGGTGGATATTCTGGAGGCCGAAAACCTCGATTACCGTCTGCAACAAGACCCCACCCCGATGGTGCGCACCGGCTTCATCAACGCCGCCGTCTCCTTTGCCATCGAGGGCGACTACCTGCTGTGCGACTCCATGTGGCGCGGGCAGGTCGATGCCCAGCGCGCCGCCACGGCCCTGGCCGCCGTGAACGAATGGAACCTCACGCAGCTCACCCCCACCCTGCGTTTCTTCGAATCCACCCCCGGCACCCTCGCCTTTTCCGCCTGCCGACGCCTCCACATCGCCCAAGGACTCAGCCGCAACCAAGCGGGAGCCTTCGTGATGTCCACCCTGGACTCCATCGTGGCCTGCTTCCAGTGGCTTGAGGCCCAGTTCCCCGAGGCGATCACCTGGGAACAAGGCGATGATGAGCACACCCACGATGGGCACGACGATCGCCCCGGCCAAGCCGACGATGCCGAGGAGGAAAAGTAAAAATGAGCGAGCAGAAGATTCCCGCCCTGACCTTTGAGCGCGTCACCGACGCAATGAAGGGCTTTCACATCACCCTCTGGCCCACCGAAGATCCCAACGTGGCCACCGCAAACCTCAACGGCTTCCGGGTGACCTTCGCCCTCCTGAACTCGGTGCTCATCGTGCGGGCCGATAACCCCACCGACCTCTCCTCCGATTCCGGGGTGCCCACCCTACACCTGGCGGCTAACCAGGTGAACTGCTCCGGGTTCGGGGTCAAGGCCGTAGTGGCCGACCGGGAAGAAAACCTCATGGTGCGCACCGAGTGCGATCTCCCCATCGCGGCCGGGATCTCCGAGGAACAACTCTCCGCGGCCCTCCGCGGGGCCGTAGACGAGGTGCTCGCCGGCCAGGAGCGCGTGGCCCAGGCCGCCGAGGGGTTGCTTGACCAGCAGAAAGGAAGCTAGTCATTCGCCGTGGTGGCCTGGGAAGCCTCGGGGGTGGTTTCCGCTTCCTTAGCCTGATTTTCCGCGGTCTGATTCTCCACGGGATCGGCCTTGGCCTCAGCGTTCTCAACCGCCTCAGCAACCTCAGTAGCCTCGGCGCCCACCGAGGCCCGCACCTCCGCAAGGTTTTCCGCCACATCATCGAGCACCGCGTGAATATACGGCGCGCCCTGCTCCCCGGAATACTCGCTGGCGATCTCCACGCCCTCCACCACGGCGGTGGGGGTGGGCACATCGGGATTAAAGATCAACTCCCACACGGACATGCGCAAGATGGCGCGATCCACGGCGGGGAGGCGGCCCAGTTCCCACTGATCGCTGAGAAAGCGCTCGATGGTGCTATCCACCGCGTCTAGTTCCTCGGCCGCGCCCAAAACGATCTGCCTCGTGTACTCCGCAATGGGGGCCACCTGGTTTTCCGGCACCCGCGCCAACTCCGTGCGATCCTCCACGATGCGCATGGGGTCAATGTCGCGGGCCTCGGCCTCGAAGAGCACGTCCACCGCGCGACGACGGGCCTTATAACGAGCGCCGTGGCGGCGCCACTTCTCCTGGCGTTTGGTCACGGTGGCCACTAGTTATTAACGCGGGAAAGGTACTCGCCAGAGCGGGTATCCACCTTGAGCACGTTGCCGGTCTCGATGAACAGCGGCACCTGAATCTCCGCGCCCGTCTCCAGGGTGGCGGGCTTGGTGCCGCCGGTGGAGCGATCACCCTGCAAACCGGGATCGGTGTGCTCCACCTTGAGATCCACGGACACGGGCAGCTCCGCAAAGAGCGGCTCCTCGTCATGGAAGGACACCTGCACGCGCATGTTCTCCAGCAGGAAACGAGCGGCGTCCCCAAACTTATCCGCGTCCAGCTCCACCTGATCGAAGGTCTTATCGTCCATGACCACGTAGTTGCTGCCGTCGTGATACAGGTAGGTCATGTCGCGGCGATCCACGTTGGCGGTCTCCACCTTGACGCCGGCATTCCATGTCTTGTCCACCGTCTTACCGGAGACAACGTCCTTGAGCTTGGTGCGCACAAAGGCCGGCCCCTTGCCCGGCTTCACGTGCTGGAACTCAATGATCTGTTGCAGCTTGCCGTCGATCTTGAGCACAAGACCGTTCTTGAAATCAGCGGTGGTTGCCACTTAGCGGTTCTCCCTCGTGTGATCCGGTATCTAACTGTGCCAGTCTACAATACCGTGAGGTCCTTGCTCACCCGGGTAATCACTTCCGGGGAGCCGGGCGTGATGATGAGGGTATCCTCGATCCTCACCCCGCCCCGCCCCGGCACGTAGATTCCCGGCTCGATGGTCAGCGTCATGCCCTCGCGCAATTCCCCCTCCCCCGAGGAGGAGGCGTAGGGCCCCTCGTGCACCTCCAGACCCACGCCATGCCCTGTGGAATGAATGTAGTACTCCCCGTACCCGGCCTCCTCGATGATCTCCCTGGTGGCACGATCGACGTCCGCGAGCGCCGTGCCCACCGTGGCGGCCTCCACCCCGGCCGTTTGAGCCCTCTTGACCACCTCGTAGATCTCCGTGGAAAACTCGTCGGCCTCGCCCATGACCACCGTGCGAGTCATGTCCGAGTTAAAGCCCCCCATGAACGCCCCAAAGTCCACGGTCACCAGGTCTCCGCGCTGAAGCACCCGCTCCCCCGCCCCGTGGTGAGGTTTGGCGGAGTTGGGCCCGGAGGCAATAATTGTGTCAAAGCTCGTGTGCTCCGCGCCGGCCTTTCGCATGCGGTATTCCAGATCCGCGGCGATGTCCCGCTCCGCGCGGCCCACCGCCAGTTCCCCCGCCGCGAGAAGATCCCGGTACGCCTGCGAGGCTAGTTCCGCGACCTCGCGCAGGCTCTCCAATTCGCGGGGATCTTTGACCAGGCGCAGTTCCTCCACCACCCCGCGCACGGGCACTAAAGTGACGTCTTCCCCCGCCACCTTCTGAAGGGCCTCCCACTGCGCCACGCTTATCTCGTCAGCCTCGATGCCCACGCGGCGTGGGCCCTCCACCTGGGACAACAAGGCTGCGGCGCAGTTGCGAGCGATGAGCGCCTCAATATCGGGCACCTCCTCCGCCACCTGGGTGATGTATCGCCCGTCCGTGGAAATCTGCGGATTGAGTTCCTTGGAAAGCATGAGCGCCGCGTTGGAGCCAGTGAAACCGGAGAGGTATTGCACGTGAATGAGGTTGGTCACCAACATCATGTCAATGCGCTGTCCCGCCAGGCGCGCCGCAAGGGTGCGACGACGCTGGGAATAACGAGTATCGGCTAGGGCCATGATGTCCTCCTTGAATACGGATTGTCTGTGAGCGATCTCCACCGCTCAGTGTAAGCGCTTCCCTGCCTTATCTCCCCCAACTCTTACCCCCGCGCTATCCCCGGCGCGCCAGGTAACCCAGCGCCACCCGGTAGCCCTCCACTCCCAATCCCGCGATGACCGCCAGCGCGATCGGGGAGAGATAACTGTGCTGGCGGAAGGCTTCGCGCGCGTGCACATTGGAGATGTGTACCTCGATAAAGCCGGGCCCCTCGGCGATCTCCGCGAGGGCATCGCGCAGCGCCACCGAGGTATGCGTCAGGCCCCCGGGGTTGATAATCACGGGGTACCCGGCGTCCGCGGCCTCGTGCACCCACTCGATGAGCACGTGCTCCGCGTTGGATTGGCGGGACTCTACCTCCACGCCCAGGGTCCGGGCCTCCTCCAGGAGCATGGCCTCCACCTCGGCCAGGGTGGTGGAACCATAAATATGCGGCTGGCGCTTTCCCAGGCGGTTCAGGTTGGGCCCGTTGAGCACCATGATCGTGGTCATCTTTTACGCCTTTCCTTCCTGTCCCATGCCCGCTAACGCCCGGTACGCCGCCTTCAGTTCTGTCTCGCTGGGCCCCTCCAGGCGGGTGGTGCTCCCGGGTTCCCCGTCGAGCACCACAAACCGTATGGTTCCCTCGCGGTTCTTCTTGTCCTTCGCCATCGCAGCGTGGAGGGCTTCAAAGTGTCCCTGCTCGTAGGAAACGGGCAACCCCACGGAATCCAGGATGTCTCGGTGCCTGCGTACCAGGGCGGCATCGATAAGCCCCCGGCCGTGAGCAAGGTGGGCCACGAACATCATGCCCACGGCTACGGCGGAGCCGTGCCGCCATCGGTAATCCTCACGCAGCTCCACGGCATGGCCAAAGGTATGGCCGTAATTAAGGATCTCCCGCAATCCGGCCTCCTTGAGGTCCTCCCCCACCACCTGTGCCTTAACCCGCACGGATCGCTCGATGAGTTCCGGCAGGAACCCCTCGGGATCGAGAGCCGCGGCGGGGTTCTCCTCATAGCGATCCAGGATCACCGGATCCGCGATGAATCCGATTTTGATGATCTCCGCGGAACCCGCCACCATCTCCGCTCGGGGCAGGGTGCGCAGGTAATCGAGGTTAATGATCACCGCGGCGGGCTCGTGGAAGGCGCCCACCAAGTTCTTCCCCAGGGAGGTATTAATGCCCGTCTTTCCGCCCACGGCGGCGTCCACCATCGCCAGCAGGGTGGTGGGCACCTGCACCACGCGAATCCCCCGCATCCAAGTGGCGGCGGCAAAACCCGCCACGTCCGTGACCGCCCCGCCGCCCAGGCCCACCACGGTATCGCGGCGCGTCCAGCCGGCCCGGCCCACGCGGTCCCAGATCATCGCCAGCGTGTCCAGGCTCTTGCCGGCCTCCGCGTCCGGAACCTCGATGAGGAGGCTATCGGGACCGCATACCTCGGCCAGTTCCGCCGCCGCCGGGCGCATCACCGGCTGGTGAATGATCGCGGCGCGTCCCCGAACCTCGTCTCGCACCCGCTGTCCCAACCCGGAACCAATGGTCACGGTGTAGGGGTGGGGGCCTCGAACCTCAATGCTCGGCATGATTATCTCTCCGATCGCCGTCGCGCATGGTTATTGCTCTACGTCAAGAATCGCCAGAATCCTGGATACCACCTGGGCGGGGGTACGCCCGTCGGTGCGCACCCGGTGCGTGGACACCTCCTGGTACCACGGCTCCCGCTGCTCCAGAAGGCTGCGGTAGCGCGCGGCGGGATCCTCGGCCTCCAGCACCGGGCGAGTTCCCTCCGCCAGGGTGCGGCGCACCCCCTCCTCCGCGCTGACGTCCACCCACACCACCACGTGCTCCCGCAGCGCCTCGCGGCTCTCGGGGTGAGTCACCGCCCCGCCGCCCAGGCTCACCACGCCGCCGTGGTTAAGCGCCTGGGCCACGTACCGGGCCTCCACCTCTCGGAAGGCAGACTCACCGAGCTCCACAAACGCCTCGCCGCAGGGTTTGCCGCATTCCTGGGCGATGAGCTCGTCCGTATCCAGCACCGGGAGGTTCAGCGCGTTACCCAGGCGGCGCGCCACCGTGGACTTTCCCGCCCCGGGGGGGCCCACCAGGATCACCGCGGGGCTCATTGGCGCTCCCCCTCGGTATCGTCCACGCCCATATCCTCGGAATCGAAGGAGAGCCGCCGTTGCACACCCTCCAGGTACCCCCGGATATTGCGCCGAGTTTCCCCCAGGGAGTCTCCGCCGAACTTGTGCAGCACCGCGCGGGCGAGCACCAGGGCCACCATCGCCTCGGCCACCACGGCCCCCGCCGGGACGGCGCACACATCGGAACGCTGGTGAATGGCCGAGGCGGCCGCGCCGGTGGCCATATCCACCGTGCGCAGGGCGCGCGGCACCGTGGAGATCGGCTTCATCGCGGCACGCAGCCGCAGCGCCTGCCCGTTGGTCATGCCCCCCTCCAGGCCTCCCGCTCGGTTCGTGGTGCGCTCCACTCCCTGTGCGGTGCGCACCATCTCATCGTGTGCCTCGCTGCCCCGGCGGCGAGCCTCCTCAAAGCCGTCACCCACTTCCACTCCCTTGACGGACTGAATCCCCATGAGGGCCGCGGCGAGCTGAGAATCCAGGCGATCCTCGCCGGAGACATGGGAGCCCAAGCCGATGGGAAGCCCATGCACCACCACCTCCACGATTCCACCAAGAGTATCCCCGGACTTCTTGGCCGCCTCAATCTCCTCGATCATGGATGCCTCCGCCTCAGGGTCGCAGGCGCGCACCGGGGAGGCGTCGATGGCCTCGGTATCGCCGGGTTGCGGCTGCCCCTGGGAGGGCCGCGAAGCGCCGATGGAAACCACGTGCGAGAGCACCTCCACGCCCAGCGCCTCGCGGAGGAAGTTGCGCGCTAAGGTGGCGGCCGCCACGCGCGCGGCGGTTTCCCGCGCGGAGGAGCGTTCTAGCACCGGGCGGGCCTCGGTGAAGCCGTACTTCACCATGCCGGAAAAGTCCGCGTGGCCGGGGCGCGGCCGGGTCAGGGCCGCCCCGCGCCCGGAGTTCATCGCCGCAGCCACCTCGGGATCGGAAAGATCCACCGGATCGGCGGACATGATGGTGGTCCACTTGGGCCATTCCGTGTTGCCGATCATGATGGATACCGGGCTGCCCAGCGTCCGGCCGTGGCGCACGCCGCCTATGATGGTGACCTCGTCCGCCTCGAACTTCATGCGCGCCCCCCGGCCATACCCGAGGCGACGTCGCGCCAACTGGCCAGCAATATCCTCACGAGTAAGCGGAACGTCGGCCGGCATGTGCTCCACCAAGGCGATCAGCGCCTGGCCGTGTGATTCCCCAGAGGTAGTCCAACGAAGCATGCCCGCCATTCTTTCACATCAACGCGCCGCATAGCGTAGATAGAACCATCGACGGCCCGTGCGGCACCCTGCCGCGCCGCAGTACCACCATGAGCGCCAGAGAGAGGATTGAGGCCCCGAGGGTGGCCACGCACCAACCGCTTATCCCGCCCCCGGCACAGGCCATCACGCCCAGGCTGGCCGCCAATTTTACATCGCCCCCGCCTATTCCCCGCACCACCCAGCCGATCACGGCGTACATCACGGCCCACGCCGCCCCGCCAACGATCCACCACGGGTTCTGGTGCAGCGCCCAGGCCCAGGCCACCACGATGCCCGGCAACGTCAGCGCGTGCGGCAGTATTCCCCGCCGTGCGTCCCACCACACGAGCGCGCACAACCATAACCCCACCCCCATGTATGACCCCCACATGGGATACCAGGCTAGCCGATGTGCTCCTCCAAGGCGCGGTGCATGGCCGTGCGGGGGGCCGTAACGCCCGTGAACTGCTCGAACTGGCTATACGCCTGATGGGCCAGCATCACATGCCCGCCCACCGTGCGGAAGCCATTGGCCGCCGCCTGGGTGCACAGGGGCGTGGGCCAGGGATCATAGATCACGTCCAGCACCCGGCCGTGGGCCAAGTCCTGCACGTAGTCCGCTATCGCCGCGCTGGGCACGGTGGAGACGATGACCTCCGCGCTGCGCGCGAGCGCGGCTAGACCCACCGTCTCATCGCCAAGCCGGTGCCCCACCACCTCGCAGGGGGTTCCGGCCACCAGCGGGCGCAGCTCCGCCACCCGATCGCTGCGGTTGAGCACGTCCACGCGCCGTACCCCCATCTGCGCCAAGGCATAGAGGGCGGGCCGGGCCGTGCCGCCGGATCCCACCAGCAGCGCCCGCCGGGGAGAGCGCACCCCCAGTTCTCCTAGGGCGCCGAGGATCCCCTCCACGTCCGTGTTATCCGCCCGCCAGCCACCGGGCACGCGCACCAAGGTATTAGCCGCGCCGATGGCGCGGGCGCGATCGGTGGCCTCCGTGGCGTATTCCAACGCGGCAAACTTTCCCGGCATGGTCACGGAAAAACCCGCGTATTCCGGGCCGGCCTGCCCCACGATCCCGGGCAGATCCTCCGCCCGGCATTCCCGGCGGTGGTACTCCCAGCCCGTCAGATCCGCGGCCGCGTAACCCGCCCGGTGCAGCACCGGGGAAAGCGAATGCTCGATGGGCGCGCCCAGCACGGCCGCGCACCGAGGCTGATTGGCGTGGTTCATCGGTTGCTGTCGAGGATACCGCTGCCCATGGCCTCTTCCACGGAACGCTGGTGGGAATCAAAGTCATCGTTGAACACGGTGGTGCCCTGCTGATCCACGGTGACAAAGAAGAGCCAGTTACCTTCTGCCGGATTCTCCATCGCCTCAATGGCCTCGTCGGAGGGGGCCGCGATGGGGGTGTCCGGCAGGCCGTCCTTGGCATAGGTGTTCCACGGGGTAACGCGGGCGCGATCGCCGTCCGTGGTTGCCACCTCCTGCTCGGAGAGGCCATAGTTCACCGTGGAATCGAACTCCAGGCGCATGGGCTCATGCAAACGGTTGAGGATCACGCGGGCCACCTTGTCAAAGTCTCCGGCCGGGGCCTCGCGCTCCACCAGGGAAGCCGCAGTGAGCAGCTCGTAAGGGGTCAGGCCGATGGCCTGCGCGCGCTGCTCGATGTTGGTGGACTCGTAATAATCCGCGGAACGGGTGATGAGATCCTTGAGGATGGCCTTGGCGTCCATGCTCGGGTCAATCACGTACTGCGCCGGGCGGATCAGTCCCTCGATGCGGCGGGGATCATCACCGCGCTCCAGCACCGAGGCCACCGCCCAGTCCGGCACGCCCAGTTCCTGCGGGGCGGTGGTGGCCGCCACCTGGCGGAGTTGCTCGGCCGTCACGCAATTGCCCTGCCCGGCCTCCGCGCAGGAGACCTCGGAGATCATGGTGTAAATGCCCTTGCGGGTATCCCCCGCCACCACCGTCACGTCCATGAGGGTGGAGCCACCCTGAACGTCCAGCATCTCCACCTTGTTCGCGGGGTTAAGCAGAGCCGCCACGGCCGACGCCGCGCTCATCTCCTCCTGGAGGCGGTAAAAGCCCGGCTGGATGCTTCCCGCATTGGGGTTGCTAAAGGCGGCGCTCTGGTAGGCGGCGTCTGTCTTGACGATGCCGCGCTCCTCTAGCTCCTGGCCCAACTCGGACACGGAGGAGCCCTCCGGCACCTGCACCAGCTGCACCACACCGTTGCCCTCGCCCTCGTAGTCATTACCGCCCACGGCACCCACCACATTCAACGCGATCCACCCCAGGGCACCGACAATCAAGATGATGGCGGCCACCAGCACCGCGGCGCCGCGCTGACGGCGCTTCACGTACTTGGGGTCCATCCGACGCCCCTTGGGCGAGCGGCGCGGTTTCTTGGTCATTGAGACTTCTCCTCGTCGTCGGCAATGGCATGAGCGCGGCCATCGAGCCAGGTTTGCAGGATTTCCACCGCTGCGGCCTGATCGATGAATGCTCGCCCTTTCTTGGCGCTAACCCCCGAGGCCTGAAGGGCCTGGGTGGCGGCGACGGTGGTCAGGCGCTCGTCGGCAAGGCGCACGGGTGCCCTGCTTCCGGCCCTGCTCAACCGCCGCTTGATGCGAAACGCAATATCCTTAGCGTGTTTGACGCTGCGTGATCCATTTCCCTTGAGGTCACGGGGCAGCCCCACAACAACCTCCACGGCCTCGTAGGACTCGATGATCTCCATAAGGCGATCAATATCGCCCCGGTCATGATCCTTCAGCCCCGTCTCGCGGGGCACCGTCTCCACCGGGGTGGCCAACATGGCGGCGCGATCGCTCACGGCCACGCCGATGCGGACGGTCCCCACGTCAATCCCCACGCGCCGACCGGCACCGGGATCATCAGAACCGGGGGTGTCCACTCTGACCGCCATAAAAGACCGCGTACCTCCTGGGTTGGATAACAAAAAGAAAATGGTCGCAGAAACCGTACCTACCAGGCAATACTGATTGTCCGGCGCACCAAGACCACACATAGTGTAACGAAATGGTCACAGAACCGCTACTGGCCGTGACCTTTTCGCAATATACTTATACGGTAATTCCCCGGTTTATGCGAGCGGTGCGAGGAAGATTACAGCGATTCCAGCTCCCGCTTCACCGCGTCAAAGCCGTCTACCAGGCCTTCTTCCCTCACACCGGAGCCCTGCGCCATGTCTGCCTTGCCGCCGCCGCGGCCCTCCACATACTGGCCCAGGAGCTTGACCAGGGAACCCGCGTTGGCCCCCCGCTCCACCGCGGACTTCGTGGCCGCCACGATGAACGGCACGTTACCCTTCTCCTCGTTCTGAGAGGCAAGGAGAATCACCGCGTCCTCACCGCCAAAGCGCTGGCGCGCCTCCGTGGCCAGCACGCGCAGGTCACCCGCAGCGGTGTTCTTGGGAAGGCGAGCGGTGACCACTCGGAAACCGTTGATGACGGCGGCCGCCGCCGCGAACTGCGCGGACTGCGCTGCCAACTGCGCTCGGCGCAGGCGCTCCACGGCTTTTTCCGTCTCCTTGAGCTTGGCGGTGAGCTGCGCGATGCGTTCCGGGAGATCCTCGCTGGAGGACTTGAGCATGGTGGCAAGCCCCGAGGCCAAGGCCGTCTCCTTGGACATGTAGGCAAAGGCATCCATGCCGGAGTAGGCCTCAATGCGCCGCGCGCCGGAGCCCACGGAGGACTCCCCCAGCACGGAGATGGGGCCGATCTGGGAGGAATGGGCCACGTGCGTGCCGCCGCACAGCTCCATGGAGAACGGGCCACCAATCTCCACCACGCGCACCACCTCGCCGTAGTTCTCGCCAAAGAGGGCCATCGCGCCCATCTTCTTGGCCTGATCCAGAGAGGTCTCCACGGTGTTAACCTGCCAGTCCGCGTCCACGGCCTGGTTGGCGATGCGCTCGATCTCGCGCACCTGCTCCGGGGTCAACTGATCGGTGTAGTTGAAGTCAAAGCGCAGATAACCAGGGCGGTTCAGTGAGCCCGCCTGCACCGCCGTGGGGCCGAGTACCTGGCGCAGCGCGGCGTGGATCAGATGCGTGGCCGAGTGCGCCTGGCGCGCGCCGTGGCGCCAGGCGCCGTCTACCACCGTGGTCACGGGGCTGCCCACGTCGAGCCCGCCCTTGGTCACGGTGGCCTTGTGTACCCAGAGCTTCTTGCCGATCTTTTGCACGTCATGGACGTCCAGGAGGGCATCGCCGGTCTTGATCTGCCCCCGATCGCCCAGCTGTCCGCCGGACTCGGCGTACATGGGCGTGGAGTCCACGATGACCTCCACCTCCTGACCCTCGTGGGCCTCCCCCACCAGGGTGCCCTCGCTGAGCAGGCCCAGCACGGTGCCGGGAGCCTCCAGGGTGGTGTACCCCACGAACTCCGTGGGGTGGTTGTCCACGAACTCGCGGTACACGGAGAGATCGGCATGCCCGTGCTTCTTGGCCTGGCTATCGGCCTTGGCGCGGGACTTCTGCTGCGCCATCGCGGCCTCAAAGCCCGCCATGTCTACCTCCAGGCCCGCCTCCGCGGCCATCTCCAGGGTGAGGTCGATGGGGAAGCCGTAGGTATCATGCAGCGCGAAGGCCTGGTCGCCGGTGACGGTGCTGCTCTTATCCTCTTTGAGCGCGTTCACCGCCTGCTCAAAGAGGTGCGTCCCGGATTCCAGCGTCTTGAGGAAGGCGGTTTCCTCCGCCACGGCCACCTTCACGATGCGCTCGCGGTTCTCCGCGATCTCCGGGTACGAGGGCGTCATGGTGTCCATGATGGTGTTCATGAAGGTTTCCATCGTGGGCCCGGTGGCCCCCAACAGCCGGGCCGAGCGCACAATGCGGCGCAGCAGGCGGCGCAGGATATAGCCGCGCCCCTCGTTGGAGGGGGTCACGCCGTCCAAGATAATCATCATGGCGGTGCGCGAGTGATCCGCGATCACGCGGAAGCGAATATCCTGAGCCCGATCGCTGCGGGGATCCTCGTAGGAGGTGCCGGTGATCTTCTCGGCGGCCTCGATCACCGGGCGCAGCAAATCCGTCTCATACACGTTATCCACGCCCTGCAAGATGCAGGCCACGCGCTCCACGCCCAGGCCGGTATCAATGTTCTTCTTGGGCAGGGGGCCAAGGATCTCAAAGTTCCCCTTGCCGGTTCCCTCCCCGCGCTCATTCTCCATGAACACGAGGTTCCAGATCTCCATGTAGCGGTTATCGTCCGCGATGGGGCCGCCCTCTTTGCCGTATTCCGGGCCGCGATCGTAATAGATTTCCGAGGACGGCCCGCAGGGGCCGGGAACGCCCATGGACCAGTAGTTATCCTCCATGCCCAGGCGCTGAATCCGCTCGCGCGGCACGCCCATCTTCTCGTGCCAGATGTCGGCGGCCTCGTCATCGTCTAGGTACACCGTCACCCACAGGCGCTCCGGGTCAAGGCCGTATCCGCCCTCCTCCACGGAGCCGGTGAGCAGCGTCCAGGCGTGCGTGATCGCGCCCTCCTTGAAGTACTGGCCAAAGGAGAAGTTGCCCGCCATCTGGAAGAACGTGTTGTGGCGGGTGGTAATGCCCACCTCGTCGATGTCCAGGGTGCGCACGCACTTCTGGATCGAGGTGGCCGTCCCCTGCGCAAAGGGCGGATTCTGTTGCCCCAGGAAGTAAGGCTTGAACGGCACCATGCCGGCGTTGACGAACAACAGGTTCGGATCGTCCAGGATCAGCGAGGCGCTGGGCACCTCGGTGTGGCCGGCGGCCACGAAGTGCTGGGTAAACCTCTCCCGGATCTCATGAGTCTGCACGAGCGTCTCTTCCTTAACTATTCGTCCGTTACTACGGGTGGTTACTTTACCTCAGACGGCACCCCAGCCGGCACGCGGTCGCTTCCCCTACCGCCGCTTGGTTCCGCGCACCATGCGGCGCAGCCGTCCCAGGTAATCGCTGATGCGTTTTTCCCCGCCGTGCTCGGTGGGCTGGTAATACACCGCGTCATCCAGTTCCTCGGGGATATAGCGCTGCTCCACCACCCCGCGCGGGTCATCGTGGGGGTATCGGTACCCCACCGCGTTGCCTAGATTCTTGGCCCCCTCATAATGCCCATCGCGCAGGTGCGGGGGCACATGCCCGATTCTTCCCGCACGGATGTCCGCCTGGGCGGCGTCGATAGCCCGCACCACGGCGTTGGATTTGGGCGCGGTGGCCAGATGGATGGTGGCCTGGGCGAGCACGATGCGCCCCTCCGGGAAGCCGATCTTTTGCACCGCCTCGGCCGCCGCCACCGCCGTGGGGAGAGCCGTGGGATCGGCGAGACCGATGTCCTCGCTGGCGTGAATGATGAGCCTGCGGGCGATGAATCGGGGGTCCTCCCCGGCCTCGATCATGCGGGCCAGGTAATGCAGGGCGGCATCGACGTCGGAACCGCGTATGGACTTGATGAAGGCGCTAATCACGTCATAGTGCTGGTCGCCGTCGCGGTCATAGCGCACCACCGCGCGGTTCACGTTGGCCTGCACGGTCTCCGCCGTGAGTTCCCCGCCGTCCGGTACCGCCTCGGCCGCGGCCTCCACGTAGGTGAGAACGCGGCGGGCGTCTCCCCCGGCCAGTCGCACCAGGTGATCCACGGCCTGTTCCGCTACCGTGATCCGCCCGTCCAGGCCCCGGGGATCTGTCACCGCGCGGTGAACAAGCACCCGCAGGTCCTCTTCCGAAAGCGGCTGTAACTGGAGCAGCAGGGAGCGGGAGAGCAGCGGGGCAACCACGGAGAAGGAGGGATTTTCCGTGGTTGCCGCCACCAGCAACACCGTGCGGTTTTCCACCGCCGCCAGCAGCGCGTCCTGCTGCGTCTTGGAAAAGCGGTGCACCTCATCAATAAAAAGCACGGTGCGCTCCCCGCGCGCCAGGTCTCGGCGGGCCTGGGTAATGACCTCGCGCACCTGCTTCACCCCAGCGCTCAGCGCGGAAAGCCCCACGAAGTGCTGGCCCGTGGCCGCGCTAATGAGGGAGGCCACCGTGGTCTTGCCCGTGCCCGGCGGCCCGTAGAGGATCACCGAGGCCTCCCCCGAGCCCTGAATGAGCCGCCGCAGCGGGGTACCCGGCCCCAGCACGTGCTGCTGACCCACCATTTCCTCCAGGCTGCGCGGGCGCATCCGCGCCGCCAGGGGCGCGTCCGAGGAGGCCTCGAAGTAATCCGTAGCGCGATCTTCCCGATCCTCCGGGCCGAAGAGGGATTCCTGTGCCACTGCCACTAAACTTCCGACGCCCCGACGCCCCGCGCCTCGCGGGCCACGCCCTCCTGAAGGCGCGCCACCACGTCCCGCGCGAAGTCCGCCACCGGCCCGCCATCGCGGGCGGCGTAGCGGTATAAAGCATCAAAGGTCTCGTAGAGGTCCCGGCGGATCATCGTTTCCGCCTCGCTAAAGCCCCCCTGCTCCGCCGGGCGCAGCAGGCGCTCCACGGGCAGCACCTGATCCTCCTCCAAGCCGATGGAGGGGTCTCCCGCCGCCTCGGCCACCGCGTGCACCAGGTTGTGCGAGGTTCCCAGGTGCATGGAGGTGACCTCGCCCAGGGCCAATCCCACCAGCGCGGTGACCAGGCGGGAACGCAGGGTATCCTCGCCGCGATCCCCGCCGACCTCCGGCCATAGCTCTTCCACCTCCCGCGCCCAGGCGTCGATGAAGGCATCCGCCTCATCATCGCTGATGGTGCGGGCGAATAGGAACTGCGGGAAGCCCGCTACCACGCTGGCCAGGTCAAAGGCGGTATCCCGGAAATCGGCCCACTCGTAATCCAAAAAGTGCGTGCGCTCGGCCACGATGATGTTATCCGGGGAGAGATCAAAGGGGGTAAACGCCCGCTGCCCGCTGCGCAGGCGCCGGATTGCCTCCCGCGCCGTGCGCTCCACCGCGTCCGGTACCTCGATGCCCGCCCGGCGCACCAGATCAAGGCCCTGGCGGATACCGTACTCCTGGGAGGCCACCCGGTAGCGGTTGATCTGCGCCGCCTTGGGGTGCGCGCGCGCCATGCGGGAGCGCAGGGAAACAAAGTCCTGCTCGCGCCTGGCGGTGGCGGCGTGCATGAGCCCCAGGGCCTGCCCCAGGTTGCGCAGGATATTGATCCGCCGCTCCTCGTCCCCGCTGGTGAGCAGGTCCGCGAAGGTATCGCCGTCGCCGGAATCCGTAATCACGATGATCCGCTGGGCGATGTCATAGGCCAGCAGCACCGGGCCGGGACGCGCCTCCTCGCTCAGCGAGGTGGTGAACTGATAGGCCACCACCTCGCGCACCAGGGCGGCGTCATCGAGGGCATCGTCGGTGACGGGAATGTATTTCACCACCGCCGAGCGCTCCTGAAGGAAGGGATTGGGGCTCAGCTTCACCCTGTGCACCACGGCGTTACCACCCCCGGTGAGCAGTTCCGCGTCCACGCAACGCTGGGTTCCGCCGAAGCGCTTGGACAGCAGTGCCTCGGCGCGATCCAGAATCTCCTGGTTACTGGGCAGCAAATCGCCACATCCCTCGTCCATCTTCGGGGCAGTTAGCCCTGGTTTTCCGCCTTCTCTGCTTTCCCGGCCTTGGCCGGTTTGGCGTCAATGCCGGATTCCTTGCGCTGCTGCGCGGTGATCGCCGCCGGGGCGTCGGTCAGCGGATCGACGCCGCCGCCGGACTTGGGGAAGGCAATGACGTCTCGGATGGAATCGAACCCACCCAACAGGGAGACGATGCGATCCCAGCCAAAGGCGATGCCGCCGTGCGGCGGGGCGCCAAAGGCAAAGGCATCCAGCAGGAAGCCGAACTTCTCGCGGGCCTCCTCCTCCGCGATGCCCATCACATTGAACACGCGCTCCTGCACATCGCGGCGGTGGATACGGATGGAACCGCCGCCGATCTCGTTGCCGTTGCACACGATGTCATAGGCGTAGGCCGTGGCCTCGCCGGGGTTTTCATCGAAGGCATCCAGCCACTCGGGCTTGGGCGAGGTAAAGGCGTGATGCACGGCCGTCCACGCGGAATGACCCAGGGCCACGTCGCCGGAGGCGGTGGCGTCGGCGGCCGGCTCGAACAGCGGGGCATCTACCACCCAGGTAAAGGCCCAGTCGCCCTCCTTGATGAGGCCCAGCTTGGCGGCGATCTCCCCGCGGGCCGCGCCCAGCAGGGCCCGGGAGGACTTGGTGTCCCCCGCCGCAAAGAAGATGCAATCGCCCGGCCGCGCGCCCACGTGCTCGGCGATCCCGGCTCGCTCCTGCTCGGTGATGTTCTTGGCCACCGGCCCGCTCAGCTCGCCGTCCTCACCCACCAGGATGTAGGCCAGACCCTTGGCCCCGCGCTGCTTGGCCCACTCCTGCCAGGCGTCGAGCTGGCGGCGCGGCTGGGAAGCCCCACCGGACATGACCACGGCACCCACGTACTCATTCTGGAACACGCGGAACGTGGTGTCCTTGAAGAACTCCGTGCACTCGGTGATCTGGATGTCAAAGCGCAGGTCGGGCTTGTCGGAGCCGTATTTTTCCATCGCCTCCGCGTACGTCATGCGCGGGATCGGGGTGGGGATCTCATAGCCGATGAGCTTCCACAGCTCCACCAGGATCTCTTCCGCGAGGACAATCACGTCCTCCTGATCCACGAAGCTCATCTCCACGTCGAGCTGGGTGAACTCCGGCTGACGATCCGCGCGGAAATCCTCGTCCCGGTAGCAGCGCGCGATCTGGTAGTAGCGCTCCATGCCCGCCACCATGAGCAGCTGCTTAAACAGCTGTGGAGACTGCGGCAGCGCATAAAAGGTACCGGGCTTCAATCGGGCCGGAACCAGGAAGTCCCGCGCCCCCTCCGGGGTGGAACGGGTGAGCGTGGGCGTCTCGATCTCGGTGAAGTCATGCTTGTCCAGCACCACGCGCGCCGCGCGGTTGGCGCGGGAGCGCAGACGCAGCGCCTCCCCCTGCTCCTTGCGGCGCAGATCCAGATAGCGGTAGCGCAGGCGGGTCTCCTCGCCCACCTCGCCGCTGGCGGAGGGATCGTCGATCTGGAAAGGCAGGGCGGCGGACTCGTTGAGCACCTCCAGCTCGGTGACGTTCACCTCAATCTCGCCGGAAGGAAGATTGGGGTTCTCCGAGCCCTCCGGGCGGGCCTCTACCACGCCGGTGACCCGCACCACGTATTCGCTGCGCAGGTCGTGCGCGCGGGTGGCCACCTCGGAATCACGGAATACCACCTGGGCCACCCCGGAGCGATCGCGCAGATCAATAAAGATCACGCCGCCGTGATCGCGCCGCCGGGCCACCCAGCCCGTGAGGGTGATAGTTTGACCGGCATGTTCTTTGCGGAGTTCCCCCGCAAGGTGAGTACGCAGCACGGAGCCTCTGGTCCTTCCCCTAGAGATACTGTCAGGATAAATAGTACAACCGCGTAGTTTACCTCCCCGGGGCCTCCTCGGCCGCGATACCCCTGCCCGCGCGGGTGCCTGTGGCAGCATAACAATCATGACTTTCCGCAACGATGCCTCGTATGATGCCGGGCGCGCCTCCTCTTCCGACGGCCGGGGAGGCCTCATCGCCGGTGGCGGCGTGGGCACCCTGGTCTTGGTGGGTCTCTACCTCTTCCTCGGTGGTAACCCCTCCGACCTCGGCGGCCTCCTGGGCCAGAACGGGAACCTGGCCACCGACCGCAACACCGGAGGCTACAGCCTGGAGCACTGCCAGGGCACCGCCGAGGACGCCAACGCTTATGACGACTGCCGCATGATCGCCACCGCGCAGACCCTCGACGAGGTGTGGGAAACGCTGCTTCCCGAGCAGTCCGGCATCGCCTATACCCAACCCGGGCTCAACCTCTTCCGGGCCTCCGTGACCACCGGGTGCGGGGCCGCGAGTTCGGCCACCGGCCCGTTTTACTGCCCCGGCGATGAGACCGTGTACCTTGACGTCTCCTTCTTCGAGCAACTCTCCTCCCTGGGCGGCTCCGCGGGCCCCCTGGCGCAGATGTACATCGAGGCCCACGAGTTTGGCCACCACATTCAGCACCTGGAAGGAACCCTGGGCCTAAGCGATTACCGCAACCCCGGCGCGGATTCCAACGCCGTGAAGATCGAACTCCAGGCCGATTGTTATGGCGGGTTGTGGGCGCATCACGCCAACAACAACCACGGCCTTGAGGCCTTTAGCGAGGAACAGCTCAACCAGGCCATCGAGACCGCAGGGGCCGTGGGCGACGATAACATTCAGCGGCGCTCCGGGGGCGAGGTCAACCCCGAGGGCTTTACGCACGGCACCTCACAGGAGCGCAAAGAGGCCTTCCTCCGCGGCTATGAAACCGGGAAGATGGCCTCCTGCGATACCCTAGAGCGCGGCGTGTACCAGGGATAATGCCGGTTATACCTGCAACTCCGGGTGAAGATCCTTGTGCTTGATTACCCGGTGCCGCCGCGCGGCCATCGAGGAGAGGAACAAGGAGAGTGCACCCACGAAGATCAGCACGCCCACGGCGGTAATCGCGCGGTGATCCCCGGCCTCCGCGCCCAGGATGGCGTAGCGGAAGAGGTTCACGCTGTAGGTCATGGGGTCAACCGGGTGCACCCAGCCGAAGAAGGCGGGCTGCGTTTCCACCGGATAGAGCCCGCCCGAGGAGGTGAGCTGCACGGCCATGAAGATCATGCAGATCACGCGCCCTGCGGTGGCCCCCACCACGGCGTTAATCATCTGGCTCACCGCCACGAATACCGCCGAGACCCCCCACATGCAGCCCAGCATGAGGATCGGGTGCTCGGACTTCAGCCCGATGAGGAACTCCAGCACCACCCACACGATGGTGGCCTGGGACAGGCCCACGATCACACCGGGGAGGTAGCTGGCCAGCACGGCGCGCAGGGGGTTGGTGCCCGAGTCCACGGCGCGCAGTTGCAGGGGGCGCAGCACCATCCACATGGCGAAGGAGCCCATAAATAGCGCCAGGCTCATGAAGAAGGGGGCGAGCCCCACGCCAAACTTGGTCACGTCCTGATCCACCAGTTCCCGTTCTACGGGTTGACCGGCAGCGGTGGATGCGTCGTCAAGGCGCTGCCCCTCCCAGGTGGGTACCTGGGAGGCTCCCTGGCCCAGGCGCAGGCTGAGTTCGCCCGCGCCGTCGTCCAGCCGCCCCAGGCCATTGGCGAGGTCACCGGCCCCAGAATCCAGGGTCACCAGGCCATCACGCAGGGCGGTGGCGCCCACGGTGAGTTGTCGGCTGCCCTCGACAAGCTGGCTGGTGCCGTCGGCAAGCGTGTTTGCCCCCACTCTCAACTGCGCGGAACCGTCCTTGAGTTGGGAGATTCCGGCGGCGAGTTCCTGCGAGGCGCTGGCGGCGCGATCCATGCCGGAGCGGTATTCGGACACGGGGTTGCCCAGTTGATCCGCGATCTGCCGGGCGCCGTCTTGGAGTTGCAGCAACTGGTTGAGCCGATCCTGGCTCAGCCCGGATTCCCGGATGCTCGCGGCGAGACCCTCCACTTCGGCGGCCAGACCGTTAGTGGGTGGAAGATTCGCCTCGCGCAGCAGGCCCGCGGCGTTGTCCAGGCGGCCCACGAGGTTTTGCTGCACCCCGGCCACGGCGTTGAGGCTATCCACCACCTGATCCACACCGCCGGAGACCTGACCCGCGCCGTCGGCCAGGCGCTCGGTGCCCGCGCTGAGCTGTCCCAGGCCGTCCGCGAGTTGCTGAGAGCCGTCCTTGGCACGGCTTAAACCGTCATCGAGCTGTCCGGCACCGTCGGCGAGTTTGTGGGCGCCGGCATCGGCCTCCCCGAGTTTCTCGGTGAGCGTGCCGGATCCCTCGGTGAGCTGCTGGGAACCGTCGCGGGCCGTGGTGGAGCCGTCGGCAAGCTGCTGGGAACCGTCGCGGGCCGTGGTGGAGCCGTCGGCAAGCTGCTGAGAGCCGTCCACGGCCTGCCCCATCTTCTCCCCGATGGTGTTGAAGCCCACCAGGAGTTGATTGCTGATCTGCTTGCCTAACTCCGCGTCGATAGCCTGAAGCATGATGAGGGTGGCCTGGTTACCCACCATCGTCGGAATGAAGCCGTTGTTGTTGTACAGAGCCACGTTGAGCTTGGCGCTGTGCGGGTTCTCCGAGTTCACGCTCACGGCGGCCTGGGAGAAATCGGTGGGCAGTTCCACCGCGAAGTAATAATCGCCCTGGGTCACGCCTCTCTTGGCGTCATCGGCGGAAACCAGGTGGAAATCCAGTTGATCGGATTGGAGCATGTTCTCCGCCACCTGCTGCCCCGCGTTGATGGTGGTACCGTCCCTCTGCGCTCCCTCATCGGAGTTCACCAGGGCCACGGGGAGTTTATCCATGTGCCCGATCGGGTCATAGTAGGCCCACACGAAGAGCCCGCCAAAGACCAACGGCAGGCAGGTGACCACGAGGATCGCCAGGCGCGGGAGCACCCCGTGGCCAAAGCGCCGGAACTCGGAACCAATATGGAGCAGGGACATCAGTTTTCCTCCGACAAGGTAGGAATCTCATCCTGGTGGGCCGGGATACGGGCGCGATCCTGCGCGGTCATCGCTGTGGCAGTCATCGCCGTGGCGGGCGCGGCCGGGGTGTCGGGAGTCATGGGCGTGCCGCCTGCCTCCCCGGACCCGCGTTGACCGTGCCCACCGTGCCCACCGTGCCCGCTGTGTTCTCTGTGCCGCTCTTCGCTTTCGCCGTGCGCGTTGCCTTCCCCGGTAGCCTCGCCGGAAGCGCGCAGGTCAATCACCCTGGTGGCCAGGCCGGAGAAGTCTGGGTTCACCGTGGAGGCCACCACCGGAAGGCTCAGCGAGAGTTCCCGCAACTCCGCGAGGATCTCGTCGCGCAGTTCCATATCCCGCACCTGATCCACGTCATCCATGATAAGCACCGCGGCGTCCTTGCGGGCCACGAGCGCCAGCAGCACCCGCAGGCGGAAGCGATCATGCGGGTCAATCTCGCCCACCTTGGCGTCGAGGTCGATGTCCAGGCCCAGGGGTTGCAGCCAGGGGCGCACCAGATCGTGCTCCCACAGATCCTTGCCCACATGCTTCCACCAGGGGCTGGCCCAGTTGACCTGTTCGCGCAGGACGGCGCGCACGGGAACGATGCGGTCGAGGGTATCCACCTCCGCGGCGCCGGCCAGCGCCACAAGTTTAAAGAGATCCGCATGGCGCTGCGTGGTGATCCCACGGTGGTCGAGGCTGACCGAACCCGCGGTGGGGCGTCGCCGCCCCGCCAGGGTGAGGCTTAAGGCCGTGTGAAAGTTCTCGCGGCTGTTGCGCAGCAGGGTCAGCCCCGGCCCCACGGAGAAGCTCCACCCCGGCTCGGGCTGCTCGGCCTGCACGCGCACCTCGTTGGCCGCGAGGGTAAAGGCCGAGCGATGCCGGGCTGTACTCCCATCATTCATGGTGACTTCCTCTTGTTCGCGATCAAGTGGAGGATAGACTCTCACTTCCCACCGATCTATACTTCATGCGCGGCAGTGCGGTGTCAACCCGTGTGCAACCACGCCACGCGCCTCACCCGCAAGCACCCGCAGCACCCCATCATCCCACCCCCACCGCCCCATCGGGCCCAATATCACGAGGGAGGCCTCCCGCGCCGTGCGCACCGACGCCCGCGAACGCAGGCAACGCATTATCGACGCCGCCTGCGATCTCTTCCGCACCCATCACCCCGCCGAGGTCACCATGGAGCGCGTAGCCGAACGCGCCCAGGTGGGAATTGCCACGGTCTACCGCAACTTTCCCGGCCGCGCGGCACTCATCCTCACCTGCTCCTTTTATCTCCTGGAAGTGGTAGAGACCATCGAACTAGACACCCTCACCAGGCTCTCCGCCGACCCCTCCCGCGCCGATCAAACGTGGCGAGGCTTCGTCCTCTCCCTCGTCGATCTCGGCACCGGCGCGCTGATCCCCGCCCTTGCCCCCGCCCCCCTGGAGGAGCTGGGCGAGGAGGGGGCCCGGCACCGCGCGCTGGTACGCCAGCGCACGCAGGCCATCCTGGACGTCGCCGCGCATCACGGCCTTGTTTCCCCCGACCTCCTGGCCCATGAGTTCATTACCCAACTCGCCGTACTCACCCGGCCCCCGGTTCCCGGCGTGCGCAGCCTCAATTCCGATGTCACCGCGCAGTTGGTGGCGGCATACCTGGATCACCAGCACACCCTGGGCCAGGCGGGTACACAAGGCCACGGCACACGAGGCCGCAGCGCGCGAGAATAGGAGGCGAGGGAATGGGGCGCATAGGTCGGGAATAGGCCGGGCAGGGTTTTGTTGACATGTCATAGAAGGGCTCGTGATTAGAGCCTCCAGGATCGACAGGAAGTAAGGAACAAGATCATGCAATTCGGAATCATGAGCGTAGGAGACGTCACCCAGGACCCCACCACCGGCCGCACCCCCAGCGAGGCCGAGCGCATCGAGGCCATCACCGCCATCGCCCTCAAGGCGGAAGAAGTGGGCTTGGACGTCTTTGCCACCGGGGAACACCACAACCCGCCCTTCGTTCCCTCCTCCCCCACCACCCACCTGGCCTACATCGCCGCCAAGACCACGCGGCTGCGGCTTTCCACCTCCACCACGCTGATCACCACCAACGATCCCGTGAAGATCGCGGAGGATTACGCCTTCCTCCAGCATCTTTCCGGCGGCCGCAATGACCTCATGCTCGGGCGCGGCAATAGCGGCCCGGTGTACCCGTGGTTTGGCAAGGACATCCGCCAGGGAATACTCCTCGCGGTGGAGAATTATCACCTGTTGCGCAGGCTGTGGCGCGAGCGCACCGTGAACTGGGAGGGC
This sequence comes from Corynebacterium oculi, assembly GCF_001412105.1. Classification (GTDB taxonomy): domain Bacteria; phylum Actinomycetota; class Actinomycetes; order Mycobacteriales; family Mycobacteriaceae; genus Corynebacterium; species Corynebacterium oculi. The sequence goes on along the minus strand of NZ_LKST01000001.1, from coordinate 632,149 downwards.
AAGTTCCGCACCCCGCTGCACGGCTATACCTCAACCCCGTGGCCTCTCGATGACGTCCCGCCCTTCGTATGGCACGGCTCCATCCGCTCCCCGCAGATCGCGGAGCAGGCGGCCTTCTACGGAGACGGCTTCTTCCACAACAACATCTTCTGGAACAAGGAACACACCGCCTCCATGGTGCATAACTATCGACGCCGCTTCGAGGCCTTCGGGCACGGCCGCGCCGACCAGGCCATCGTGGGCCTCGGCGGACACGTGTTCCTGGCGGATTCCGAGGCCGAGGCGAAAAAGCAATTCCGCCCCTACTTTGATAACGCCCCCGTGTATGGGCACGGCCCCTCCCTGGAGGAGTTCACCGAGATGACCCCGCTGACAGTGGGTACCGCCGAGCAGGCCATCGAGCGCACCATGCAGTTCGCTGACTGGGTAGGTGATTACCAGCGCCAACTCTTCCTCGTGGATCACGCCGGCCTGCCCCTGGAGGTGGTACTGGATCAGGTGGAGAGGCTGGGCCGGGACGTCGTGCCGGAGGTGCGCCGCCGCATGGAGGAACGTCGCCCCGAGCACGTTCCCTCCGATCCCCCGACCCACACCAGCCTGCTTAAGGATACCTCCCGCAGCAACCCACACTTCCAGGTCAGCCCCGGCGCACCCACCGCCGAGAAAGAAAACACGGGGAGCCGCAGCTAACTCGCATACACTGGCACCACCCCGCGATACGCCATTGAGGAGAAGCACACCATGTACACACTCACCGCCATTACCGCAGGACTGTCCACTCCGTCCACCACCCGGCTAATAGCGGAGCAGATTGCCCAGGCCACCTCCAAGCAATTGGGCCACGCGGGCCACGAGGTGCAACTCATCACCATCGAACTGCGCGACCTCGCCTCCGACCTCGCCGGGGCGATGACCAGCGGCGGCCTGCTCACCCCCGCCCTGCAAGAGGCCATCGAGCAGGTAACGGGGGCCGATGGGCTCATCGTGGTCACCCCCGTGTTCAAGGCCAGCTACTCGGGGCTGTTCAAGATGTTCTTCGACACCCTGGATACCCAGGCCATCGTGGGCAAACCCACCGTGATCGCCGCCACGGCAGGCTCTCCCCGCCACTCCCTCGTGCTGGATTATTCCCTGCGGCCCCTGTTTAGTTACCTGCGCGCCACCATCATGCCCACCGGTATCTTTGCCGCCACGGAGGACTTCGGCGGCAGCCACTCCGGGGCGCTGACCAAGCGCATCGAGAAGGCCGGAGGGGAACTCGCCCAGGCCGTAGCCGGGGCCGTGCCCACCCAGTCCGCTCCCGAGGAATCCTTCCTCGGATTGCTCGGCCAGCACAGTGGGGCCTAAGCCACACATGCGACGGTAACCATGTAACGTCGTGGAGGATCTGTGACCTCAACCTGATTTGAAGGGTTCTCCATGACCATTAGCGTTGTCGATCTCTTCAGCATCGGCATTGGCCCCTCCTCCTCCCACACCGTCGGCCCCATGCGCGCCGCCCTCGCGTTCACGCGAAGGCTTGACGACGCCCCCGCCACCATTCGCGTGGAACTGCGCGGCTCCCTGGCCGCCACCGGGCGCGGCCACGGCACCGACCGCGCCGTGATCCTCGGCCTCGCCGGGTACGACCCCGTCACGGTTCCCTCCGACGTCTCCCCCGCCCCCGGGGAAGCCGTGGCCGTAGTAGGCACCGCCACCGGGCCCGCAGGCACCTACCCCTACGAGATCGACTTCAACCCCGTGGCCCTGGAACTCCACCCCAACGGCATGATCTTCACCGCCCTGGACACCCACGGACAGCCCCTGCTCACCCAGGACTACTACTCCGTGGGCGGCGGCTTCATCCTCACCGGCGCGGAACTACGCGAACAGATCGACAGCGAGGGCGGCCTTGGCTCCGGGGCATCCACCCAGGCCACCGAAACCCCCGTGCCCTACCCCTTTAACACCGCCGAGGAACTCCTCACCCAGTGCCAGGCCAGCGGAAAAAGCGTGGCGGAGGTCATGGCCGCCAACGAGGAGGCCCTGCACGGCGACATCGCCGTGGTCAACGAGCACCTCGACCACGTATGGCGCACCATGCGCCAATGCGTCACCGCAGGCATCTCCACCCGAGGCATCCTCCCCGGCGGGCTCTCCGTGGTACGCCGCGCCCCCGAGGTCTACGAACACCTACTCCAGGAACAAGAAAAGAACGCCGCCGGATTCGGCGCAATGGAATGGTCCAACCTCTACGCCCTGGCCGTCAATGAAGAAAACGCCGCCGGCGGGCGCGTGATCACCGCCCCCACCAACGGCGCCGCCGGGATCATCCCCGCCGTGATGCACTACGCACGGGACTTCCTCGATGACTTCACCGCCACCAAGGCCAGAGAATTCCTGCTCAGCGCCGGGGCCGTGGGGGCGATCATCAAGGAAAACGCCTCCATCTCCGGAGCCGAGGTGGGCTGCCAGGGCGAGGTAGGCTCCGCCTCCGCCATGGCAGCCGCCGGACTCTGCGCCGTCCTCAGCGGCACCCCCCAACAGGTGACCTGCGCGGCGGAGATCGGTCTGGAACACAACCTCGGGCTTACCTGCGACCCCGTGGGCGGACTCGTGCAGATCCCCTGCATCGAACGCAACGCCATCGGAGCCGTAAAATCCATCAACGCCGCCCGCCTGGCCAAGCTGGGCAACGGAACCCACCGGGTGAGCCTAGACGAGGTGGTAAGCACCATGGCCGAGACGGGGCGCGACATGCTCACCAAATACAAGGAAACCGCCGCCGGAGGCCTGGCCGTGACCCTGGGACTGCCGGTGAGCTTTACGGAGTGCTAGGGGGCGTGCTGTAAAATCCACCGGCCCCGATCACCATCACTGGGGCAGGCCGCCCACACCGAGGCATACACATTTTTGGTCCGATCACTGCGTACATTCCTCCGCTCAAACCGAACGGTTCCTTTGCACCCCTCCTCCTCTCCTCTGGGAGAGGCGCTGAAAGTAAAAGAATAGGTTTTTGAGCGGCCGCTATAGGGAAGATCAACCACCGCCCCACCGGTTTCCGCCTCAATCCCCTCAAGCCGATAGAGAGCATCAAGCGTATTCAGGTATTCACTGAGATCCACGGTATCAATATTATCTTCCGGTGTAAGGGCAGCACCCATATACCGAACGCAAACACTGTGGGTGCACCCAAGAGGAGAATGGCACGCCTGACCGATTTGGATAGCTTTAATGGGTTTCCATACGCCAGCCAAGGGGGCACGAAAAGCAGGAATGTTAATCCAAATATGGCAAGGGTAGTCCAATCCGTTGGATTGTTTACGGCCATACCCACAACGGGGACGTTTTCTATCTACATGAGGTCCTCCATTCAAAATTTTCTACCGTGACATCTACCCACCCGAAAGCAACCTTCCAGCCCTTATCAATCCAACAACTCCTTCATGCCCCAACGGACCATACACGATAGGATTAATAACCCAACCAGTAAACCCTTCAACCACGCCATGCTTTTTATAGGATAAGAACTTTCCCTTCCCCACCTCCCACTTACCCTTAAGCTTAAATGTTTTAACGAATAGAGCCTTGTTATTTTCCATCAAATTGACAGCAACTGGAATTAAGCTGTAATTATTGAATGGCTTAACAGAAAATGAATCTCACTTCACATGGCAGTATATAATACCAAATCCAGTGAAGCCAACAATATCCACAATCTCCAATCCTATATAAGGATAAGTAGGCGAAAGCAATCCAATATCAAATCCATTTCCCGCATAGATATCGCCCAAAATATACATCATCCCTACAACTAAAGATAGTAAAAACAATGAGCCGACTCTGAGGAAATAATTTTATGACGATCCCTTCCCCAGGTCTCGACCGGATAGTCTTAACAAGTATCCAACCGAATATCCGAGGAAAGATAAGTATACAAAAATGAAAAGAAAAATAGAAACACGGCAATATCATCCAGAAATTCCACAGCATCCCCGTAAAGAATGTAGGAAGCGGTGGGCATTATCGGACATATTGAGGTTTATCCATGAGGTAGTATTCTACCCAAATGATTCCCTCACTTCCCCGCGTGTCACACGCAAAACAAGGGGGTGTTGCTGATTTGATTAAAGTGTGAGCAATAAACAAACAACAACACCCAACTTTAAAAGTATCCTACCGCTTACCGCCTGGCACCTAACAGCCCTCGAAGTAGAACTCGCATATCTCCTTGACGAAGCAGATGACAGGGTAGGCACCCGGACACTGACCGTAAAAGCCCGCCTGCTTCTCGTGTTGGACTACATGAGGGAAAACCGCACCCAACAAGCCCTCGCTGTTACCTTCGACATCTCCCAGCCAACCGTCTCCCGTATCCTTACCCACGATGTTCCCCTGCTGGCCCATCTGGTCAGTGTGTGGATCCCCACCTGGAATGACATCATGGATACTTATGGGTTCCTCATCGTCGATGGCGCCTTAATTACCTGCACCAACACCCACACCCGGAAAGACTTATACTCCGGGAAGCATCACACCACCGGCTACAACCTCCAAATCGCCTGCGATGTGGACGGACACCTCGTCTGGACCTCCAACCCACAACCAGGAAGCATGCACGACACGGCAGCCTTGCGTGCCTCGGGTTTTATCACCCACACCCACAACATGAGGATCATGGCAGATAAAGGCTACATCGGTCTAGGGTTTATTACCCCGATGAAGAAACCACCAGGATAATCCTTGGATGCTCACGATCGGGCTTATAACCGCAGCCACGGAACAATCCGCTCCACAGTGGAGCGCACGATCGCGAAGGTGAAATCCTGGCGGGTATTAAAGACCCGCTACCGCGGGCGGCTGCCCTTGTTCGAGGATATTGTGACCATCATTGTCGGGCTTATGTTCTACCACTCTCTAAAAACCTATGAATAAACCTCAGTACATAGAACCCCAGGAATAGAATAGATAAAAATCTTAATACCCCACACTGCACCTCAACAAATTTCCTGCCAGATAGCAGATAAGTTATATAGAATTTTCTCTTTCTAGAATTCCCCCTTTTATTATACTTTTAATATATTCCATATTGGAATTTCCGAAGCAGTAGGGGGTCATACGGATGTCTCTTTCTTCTCGACGGGTAACACTTGGCCTGAAAATACTTTTTTCTTCCACTTCCCACTCTCCCCTGATTATAAATTCATCCACCCCCCAACTATTACAACTATCAACTATTTCCATTGTTCCAGGTATCAGAAAGAATTTTTTAGAAAAGTTCAACTGTATGCAATCTTTCGATAGGAACACATTCCCCCGCCCCCTGTCAGGGTTCAAGATAACAACTTTCACAATCCAAAAAAGTATCGATGCGGATATAATGAGAAAAATAAGACTTCGTATATTTTTACCATTCCCCCAAGAGGCTAGCCAAATGAAAAGGCATCCCGAAAACAATGAAAGGAAAAAACTAGCCCTACCCACGGATAATATGTTAGACCCTGGAATGGGTACATATGAGTCCTGTGAAACAACAATCCTCCAATCATTTCATTAAAAAATAGTCCAGAAAATATAAACATTGCACATAGCGCCGAGATTAACACAGATACCGAAAGGCCAAAAAGATACACATCCCCTCCCTCTAGCAATGATCCCATAATACATATTAAGAAAATGGAAAATACAAGGGTAAGTAGGATTACGGTCAGGCCAATCCAATTCGATCTATGCTTATTTTTTATCATTTTCATTCCATAAGTATTGAATGCCTTTAGTTGTTACCGCTCCGACAATATATGAAGCAGCAATTGGAACGAAAATTGTTGCTGCTGCGGGAACCGCGAAAGGTAGCAACGCTAACCCTCCCGCTGCCAATGCTCCTGCACCAAGACTAGCGGCGCCTCCAACTCCGTTAGATACCCACGCTTCAGTTGGGTCCATGTCATCTTCAATATCCATCAAGGCTCCAGCAGCAACACCAGCACCTCCAAATACATGGCTGCTAAGTCCCGCAATTCGCGCTACATCATCAACCGATCTTCCTGCTTTTTCTGCTCCTTTTTCAGAGATTTTTTTAGTGACTCGTTTTGCTTCTACTTCAGAAAAGGCTAGAGGGGTTCCTGTCCCAAAGTCATAAATACCGCCTGCTATATCAGTTCCTCCAAGGGAGGGGCCCTTCACTTCTCCATATTTATCAACATATTCATCTCTTGTAAGGTACGGGTCCTGTTTAACTACTTCTGGGTCCCCATTACCATCCCAATCTAATTCTCGAACTACAGATCGGTCACCATTCCGCTTTTCCTGTACCCAATCGGTGTGATTGAAAATATCTTCTTTCCCATACAACACCGTCCCATCATCCATCCGATACACAGGAGTATCCGCACCCTCAACGTTTTTCGCACCGTCGTGCCAGCGCCCCTGCTCGTCCTGGAACATGCCGTCATAAGGGTCTTGGGTGACCGTACCGTTGTACCAGGTCTGGTCGTTCTCCCCCGTCTCGGGAGGCGATTCCACCAGCGTATTATCGATCATCTGGGCTTGTTCTAGCCCACCCTCGTCCTTCCATTCCAAGGAAGCAACGGCCTCTTGCTGTCCTTCGGTGTTGTTGTGCGTCCAGTCCGAGGTGCCATTACCGTTGGGGTGCTCGGTGATGTAGCCACCGTTTCCATCGGCAAAGGAGCGCTTATCCAATTCACGGTTGTAGTATCCGGGAACCGTCGTCCCCTGCGTGGGGTCGGAGAAGGTACCATCGCCGTTGTTGAACGGGTGGTTATCAATGTTGGAGCCTTTGCTGGTTCCCGTGCGGTTTGCCCAGTCCTGGCGGTCTTGCTGGGGTAGATCCACCGCCGAGTTGTTGATCGTCTTGAGGTTCGTGGGGCTGCCGTCCTCGTCCCACTGAACCTGGGAGAGGGATTCTTGTTTGGTTCCCTCTTTATTCGTCAGAGTCCAGTCCGTGCGTCCGGAACCATCTTGGCGGGGGTGCTCCGTGACGATCCTCCCATCGCTTAGTTCCCAGGAGCGTTGCCCGGTCACCGGATTCTTGCTCATGTTTTCCGGGTTTTTAGCGGGATTATCACTGGCGGGCTTGGTGGCATCATACTTATCCGGATCAGCCAGGATCGGCAGAGCCGTAGTACGCTCCGGATCCACCACCTGTACAAGTTCCCCGGTCTCCGGGTCTACCTCAAAGTATGTGGGTACTTCCCTTCCCAGTGCGTCATAGGCCCACGGAGCTTTGACGTGTTTCGTCACATTACCCTGGGCGTCGAGCACGTCCACGGAACCGTCGAGATTTTCCACCACTCGCCCACCCGGAGGAACCTCAAGATCATAGCGGTACTCGCGGGGAGATTCCGGGCCCTCTAATAGAATCAGGGATTGCTCCCGGCCATTGCCCCAGTCCAGGTCTCCCTGCCAGGAGCGGTTGCGGCGGCGTCGTTCCAGCACACCTATGCCACCGATAGCCGCGCCGATTGCGCCCAGCGGAGCTACTGGAAGCTCGTTCGTCTCTTCCTCAGCCTCGGGTTCCGCCGCCGGATCATTCTGCTGCGAGACCTTGGGAATCGATCCAGGCGCAGCGGCTTCAGTTTCCTGCGGAGCAGCGCTTTCCTCGGCGGCGTTCTCTGGTTCCGGGTTCAGCACCCTGCCGCGCAGACCCTCCTGCACCTCCACGATCTTTTCCCCTGTTACCGGGTTCGGCCGCACCACCTCCCCGGTGGCGCGGCCGTCCTCGCCCACCACGGCCTGCGTGCCATTACCAATATCGGCTACCTGCACCGTGCGCGATTGACCATCATCACCGCGTATTTCCTCCTCCCAGAGGGGAATGGTGGGGACATTGGAGCGAGCGCTATCCGCGGCGGAAAGGCCGTCAGGCCCCGTGTTTCCCGGTTGGACTCCTCCCGTGCGCGATTCACTCAACGGCCCCAGACGCATATCTTGCTCATACTGCGAGGGGGTGTGCGCGGAATCGTCCCAACGGTGAGTCCGCTCGTGCCCGGTTGTGCCCTCCTCCCAGCGATGCGTGCGTTGATGCCCTTGATTCGCCCCGTCATCCCAGCGGTGCTCGCGCCCGTACATAGGCCCGGAATCCTCCTGGCCAGTAGCCCCGTTTGTTCCCGGTTGTTCGGCCACAGGCGGGTTGACGTTCTGTTGGCTGCCATTGTCCGGGCCACTCGGCCCACCTACGCACACATAGGGAGGCCAGGCACCCGGCCCAGGCTCCTGCCCCGGGTGGGAGGCCCGCCATAGTGCCTCCATCGTGGCATTATGAGCTGCCGTTTCCCGTGCGCAGCGTTCCTCCGGGGTCTCCGCCTGAGCGTATGGTGTTCCCAGGGTCAAGCCAGCACCTACAGCAAGGAGAATGACGCCACGCCATGGTGCGCGCTCCATCTGCTTTCTCATCAATGCCTCCTCTACTTGGCCGTCGCCCGACCCCAAAGCGTGGTAAAACCTGACACCATCAGTCCGCCGCCAATAATCATGAGAACCACGTAGAAGAACATCACCTGCACGTATCCGTGTTCCTCGATGGGCTTGTCGAGGTACTGCGACCACGTCAGGGTGGCGATCATCATCGCCACGCCCAGGCACAAATTGACGATGGGAATCCATATCGGCGTGCGCTGTGGTTTCTGCGCGGTGGCCTTGGCCACTTCGATGGGGTATTCGCTGCGCTCGTGCTGAGTCATCGTCGCTCTCCCTTACCTAATGCGCTGCGGATCGCCGTACACGTTCACGGCATCAATGGAGGTGGGGCTGACCGTGGAGATCGTCACGTAGGAACGCACCGTCACCGGCCCAGCACACCCGTTGACCTGAAGATGAGCGCCGGTAAAACCACCGGCGGCGCGCTTGTACTCCTTATCAATCGGCATAGAAACCAACGCCACGTTGGTAATCTTGCCGGGCTGCAAGTGGCCCTTGATGGCGGGCGAAACCTCCGCCTTGCCGTCTACGCCGCCTTCGAGTTTGCCGGTGGCGTCCGCGCCCGCTTCCAATTTGCCGGTGGCGTCGGCTCCACCCTCAACCTTGGCCGTGGCGTCCGCACCCGCTTCGGTTTTTACCTTTCCATCCGCTCCTACCTGAATATTTCCCTCCGGAAGGTTCACCGATACGCTCGGCCCAGTCTCCCCGCCGACCCCCACATTCGGGCCGCCCTCCACGCCGCCGGAAACGCTAGGACCACCCTCGATAACACCAGAAACGCTGGGTCCGCCCTCCACGCCGCCGCTCACTCGCGGGGCAACACCCACGGTTCCGGCTCCACGCCCGTGGAAATATCCACGCCACAACCCACCTGGTATCCGGCCTCAAAAACCGCGCCGCGCAGCTCCGGTTCCCCCTGCCCGGTGATCCATACCTTGGCTTTGAGGCTGCCGAAGCTCTCTCCGGTGGTGGCCGCCGAGTCCAGTGGCGGGGCCACGTTGATAACCTCGTCCTTCTTCTCCGCGTGGAGCACCCAACCGTCATCGGTGGTCTTTTCCACGTAGCGGTTTTCCAGGGCTTTCTCACCGCCAAAGGGAGCCACGGGCCAGGGCAACACGTCCACCACGGGTGCGGCATGAACCGCCCCGGCACTCATCGCGGTGAGCACGCCCGTGATACCCATGCACGCGATCTTCCATGTTTTCATCCTCACAACCTCCATCTGGCGTGATCCATGATTACTATGTCGAGCAACAGTAATCACATGAGCACCAGAAGTAAAGGATTTTCACATATTTATTTTCATCACCCGCACCAATAACCACTGTGTTGGGCACCGCACAGCCCCGCACCCTACGCACCGCCCCCAAAAAACACGCAAAAAGGCGGTGCCACCAGGCACCGCCTCGCACTCACGAGCCCCGAAAACCTACTCCCCCAGCACCTCGTTCACCACCCCCACCACGGATTCCAGCGCCACCTCTCGTTGATCGTGCGCGGCCAGGTTCTTCACCGCCACGGTTCCGGCCTCGATCTCCTGATCTCCCAGCACCAGGGCCACCTTCGCTCCGGCCCGATCGGCTCCCTTCATCGCGCCCTTCAACCCGCGATCCCCATAGGCCATGTCCGCCCGCACCCCGGCCACGCGCAGATCGTTTATCACCCGCGCCATCACTCGCTTAGCCGCAGCCCCCAAGGCCACGCCGTAGACCTCCACGCGCGGAGCACCCAGGTCGATCCCCTCGGCCTCCAGGGCCAGCACGGTACGATCCACGCCCAGCCCGTACCCAATGCCCGAGAGGTCTTGGCCGCCCAGTTGGGCCAGCAGGCCGTCGTAACGCCCACCGCCGCCGATGCCGGACTGCGCCCCTAAGCCATCGTGGACGAACTCGAAGCAGGTCTTGGTGTAATAGTCCAGGCCGCGTACCAGGCGCGGGTTCACCACGTATTCCACGCCCATGTCATCGAGCAACCCGGTGACGGTCTCAAAGTGCTCGCGGCTCTCGGCGGAAAGGTGATCGAGCATGAGCGGGGCGTTGTCTACCATCTCACGCACCTCGGGGCGCTTGTCGTCGAGCACGCGCAGGGGGTTGATCTCCGCGCGGCGGCGGGTTTCCTCATCGAGGGGCAGTTTAAAGAGGAATTGCTGAAGTTTCTCCCTATATTGGGGGCGGCAGGTGGCATCGCCCAGGCTGGTGATTTCTAGGCGGAAGCCGCTCAGCCCCAGGGCGCGGTAGCTGCGATCGGCCAGGGCGATGACCTCGGCGTCAAGCGCCGGATCGTCCACGCCGATGGCCTCCACGCCCACCTGCTGTAATTGGCGGTAGCGTCCCGCCTGGGGGCGCTCATAGCGGAAGAAGGGCCCGGCGTAGCAGAGCTTGGCGGGGAGTTGTCCGCGATCTAGGTGGTGCTCGATCACCGCGCGCATCACCCCGGCGGTGCCCTCGGGCCGCAGGCTCACCGAGCGGCCGCCACGATCCTCGAAGGTGTACATCTCCTTGGTCACCACGTCCGTGGACTCGCCCACGCCCCGGGCAAAAAGTTCCGTCTCCTCAAAGACCGGCAGCTCGATGTGCTCGAACCCGGCGGTGCGGGCCTGCTGCACAAAGGTATCGCGCACCCGCACGAATCCGGCCGAGGCCGGGGGAACGTAATCGGGCACGCCCTTGGGGGCCTTATGGGCTTGGTACTTTTTCTTCTCGCTCACCCTCCATACTTTAGCTTCCCAGGCGCAGCAGGTGGGGGTTGGTGGCCCGCTCGTGGCTCACGGTGGTCTCCGCGCCGTGACCCGGCAGCACGCGCAGGTGCGCGGGCAGGTCGGCCACCGGCCCACGCAGGGTGTTCAGCATGGCCTCGGGATCGGAGCCCGGCAGGTCGGTGCGCCCGATTCCGCCGCAAAAAAGCACGTCCCCGCTCCAGCACACCTGCTCCCCCACCAGGAGCACGCTGCCGGGCGAGTGACCGGGCGCGGGCACTACTTGGTGTTCCTCCCCGGCGATGCGCACCGCCTCGCCCAGCTTATCGACGTCCCGGATGGGCACCATCGAGGCGACGTCGAAAAGCTCCCGCAGCAGCGGGCCGCGGTCCAGCATGTGCTCGTCAGCGGGGTGAACGCGCACGGGCACCCCGAACTCCGCCGAGAGTTCGCCCGCGTCTCGAATATGGTCGATGTGCCCGTGGGTGAGCACGATGGAGGTGACCGGAACCTCCGCCCCCTCCATCTCTCGGCGCACCAGCGCAGCCGCGCCCAGGCCCGGGTCGATCACCGTGGCCTCCGCCTCTCCCAGGGCCAGGTAGCAGTTGGTTTGTAGGGGGCCGCAGGTGAGCGTGAGAATCTCCATGCCCCAACGCTACAATATGACAGATACCCAGTACCCCTAACCGAGGAATCCGAGGTCATACACCGGGATGAATAACGAACAGCGAGGCCAAGAGGCCCTCCAGCAACTTGACCGGGCCCTGCGCGGCCGCGATCGCGCCGAAAAGACCAAGCCGCTCATGGTGGTGCTCATGGCCGCCGTGGCGATCCTGGTTCTGGTGGGCGGCATCGTCTACGCCGCCACCCGCGACGGCGGCGATACCTCCGCCGAGGGCTCCACCGATACCAGCGTGGACGAACTACCCACCCCGGAGATTCTGGCTATGTCCCGCGAAACCCCGCTGGACAAGACGGTAACCTGCGAGTACCCGGACTCCGGCGAGGCCGCCAAGCAGGTGAGCAAGCCGCAGACCAAGGACGTGCCCACCACCGGCACCGCCACGGTGACGCTGAACACCAGCCAGGGAGAGATCGGCCTAGAACTGGATCGCTCCGTGTCCCCCTGCACCGTGAACGCCATCACGCACCTGGCCAAGGAAAAGTACTATGACGACACCGTGTGCCACCGCATGACCAACGATGGTATTTACGTGCTGCAATGCGGCGACCCCTCCGGCACCGGCGCCGGCGGCCCCGGCTTTAGCTTTGCCGACGAATACCCCACGGATTCCCCCGAGGGCGAGGAAGCGCGCGTGACCTACCCGCGTGGCTCCCTGGCCATGGCCAACTCCGGCCCGGATACCAACGGCTCCCAGTTCTTCCTGAACTATCAGGACTCCCCGCTCCCGCCCGCTTATACCTACTTCGGGCAGATCAGCGACAAGGGCCTAGAGACCCTGGATAAGATCGCGGAGAAGGGCATTACGGCTGGCGCAACCCCGAACGACGGCACCCCGGCCGAGGAGGTCAGGATCACCAGCGCCACGGTCTCCTAAGAGCAGATAATCCCCGCCGGGCGGCGGGGATTTTTTCTGCCCTAATTGGTCACCCGATACACATCAAAAACGCCCTCGGTATTGCGCAGCGTGGTAATAAGCGCCCCTAATTGCTTAGTATCCGATACCGCAAAGGTAAACCGAATGGTGGCAATGTGATCCTCGGCGGCCTGGGAATTCATGGCCATCACGGAAAGCTTCTGCTCGGTAATGGAACGGGTGAGTTCCATGAGCAGCCCCTCCCGATCCAGCGCCTCCACCTGCAAGGTGGCGCTAAACACCGAGCCCTTCTGCTCCCCGGCCCAGGCCACGGTGATGAGCCGCTGCGTCTCCGCCCGCAATTTTTCCGCGTTGGTGCAGTCGGTGCGGTGCACCGACACCCCGCCGCCGCGGGTAACAAACCCAAAGATATCGTCACCGGGCACCGGCTGGCAGCACTTGGCCAGCTTGGCCATCACGTCCGGGCTGCCCTCCACCAGGATTCCCGAGTTATCCGCCGTGGCCGTGGGCTTGGCGTTGATGATCTCGGAGAAGGGGGTGCGGTTCACCAGCTCGTCCTCGGCGGCCTCCTGATCCCCAAACACCGCCATGAGGCGGTGCGCCACCTGCTGCGCGGAGATCGTTCCCGCGCCGATGGCGGTATAGAGCGCATCCACGTCCGGGTAGTGCAGCTCCGCCGCCACCGTCTTCATGGACTGGGCGGTAAAAAGCCGGTGCAGGGGCAGGCCGCCGCGCTGCACCTCGGCGGCCAGGGCATCGCGCCCGGCCTCCAGGTGCTCCTCGCGCCGTTCCTTGCTGAACCACTGGCGGATCTTCGCCTTGGCCCGGCCGGAAACCACAAAGTCCTGCCAGTCCCGCGAGGGGCCGGCGTTTTCATCCTTAGAGGTGAAGATCTCCACGCGATCGCCGGACTTGAGCTTGGTCTCCAGGGCCACCAACTTGCCGTTGATCTTGGCCCCAATGCAGCGGTGCCCCACCTCCGTGTGCACCGCGTAGGCGAAGTCGATGGGGGTGGAATCCACCGGAAGGTTCACCACGTCCCCCTTGGGGGTGAAGGCAAAGATTTGCTTGGTGGTGAGGTCATAGCGCAGGGAATCGAGGAACTCGTTGGGGTCGGCTGCCTCCTTCTGCCAATCCAGGAGTTGGCGCATCCACGCCATCTGATCCACCTCGGCCTGATCCCCCTTGTGGGAACCCTTGGTCTCCTTGTAGCGCCAGTGAGCGGCGATGCCGAACTCCGCGTTGTAGTGCATCTCATGGGTGCGCACCTGTACTTCCAGGGGACGCCCGGAGTTGGTCATCACGGTGGTGTGCAGGGACTGATACACCCCAAAGCGCGGGGCGGAGATATAGTCTTTGAACCTTCCCGGCATGGCGGAAAAAAGCGCGTGCACCACGCCGATGGCGGCGTAGCAGTTGTGCACGTTATCCACCAGCACCCGCACGCCCACCAGGTCAAAGATCTCATCGAAGCTATGGCCGCGCACGATCATCTTCTGGTAAATAGACCAGTAATGCTTCGGGCGGCCCATCACCTCCGCCTCGATGTTATTCTCCCGCAGCGCCTCCTCTAACTGCCCCTTGATCTCCGTCAGGGCGCGATCGCGCTGCGGAGCACGGTCTGCCACCAACCGCACGATCTCGTCATACTTCTTGGGATAAAGAATGGCGAAGGAAAGATCCTCCAATTCCCACTTCACGCTGGCCATGCCCAGGCGGTGCGCCAGGGGGGCGATCACGTCAAGCGTCTGCTTGGCCTTCTTGGCCTGCTTTTCCGGGGGGAGAAAGCGCATGGTTCTCATGTTGTGCAGGCGATCGGCCACCTTAATCACCAGCACGCGGGGATCCTGAGACATCGCCACGATCATCTTGCGGATCGTTTCCGCCTCCGCCGCCGCGCCCAGGGCCACCTTGTCGAGCTTGGTCACCCCGTCCACCAGCCGGGCCACCTCCTCGCCAAAGTCTCCGGTGAGGTCCTCCAGGCTGTACTCGGTGTCCTCCACCGTGTCATGCAGCAGCGCGGCCACCAGGGTGGTGGTATCCATGCCCATCTCCGCGGCGATGGTGGCCACCGCCAGCGGGTGCGTAATATAGGGCTCCCCGGATTTGCGGTACACGCCCTCGTGCAGCCGCTCCGCGGTGGCGTAGGCGCGATCCAGCAGTTCCCCGTCCGCCTTGGGGTGAAACTGCCGGTGAATGCTCAGCAGTGGATCCAGCACCGGATTGACCTTGGTGCGGTTCCCGGTGAGGCTGCGGGCCAGGCGTGCGGACATGCCACGCATTCCCACGGCGGCTCGGGGCTTATTGGGGCGTTCCTGGGTCATGCGCTCAACGATCCTCGGGATTCGGGGGATAGACAACGGTCAACGGGCCATCCCCCAGTTTTTCCCGCCCGCCCAGGCCCGGAACCTCCAGCACCACGGCATGCCCGGCCACCACGGCCCCCACCCGTTCCAGCAGGGAACCTGCCGCCACGAGCGTGCCCCCGGTGGCCAGGACGTCGTCGATAAGCACCACCCTGCGCACCGCCAGATCCATGCCCTCGGCGGGAACCTCCAGGCAGGCCTTGCCGTATTCGAGGGCGTACTCCTCCCTTACCACCGGCGGAGGCAGCTTCCCCTTCTTCCTGATCGCCACCACACCCAGGCCCAGCTCATAGGCCACCGCGGAGCCCAGGAGGAAGCCCCGGGCGTCGAGCCCGCCGATGAGTTCCGCCCCGTACTCGCGGGCCACCCGCGCCAGAGCCACCACGATCTCATGGAAGGCCCGCGCGTCCGCCAAGGCCGGGGTGAGATCCTGAAAGATCACCCCCGGCTCGGGAAAATCCTTCACATACCGCATGGTGCGATCTAACGCCGCCACGGCCTCGGGGAATTGCGGTGTAGCCACGCTTAATCCTTACTCATCTGCCAGCGATCCAGGTTCCAGCCAATGCCGGTGAGCCCGGTGTACACGTTTACGTTACTCACCGTGGGGTCTATCACAAAGGTGCGGGGCTGCGCCGCGAGCGGAATGGCCGTCACCTCCTCCCACAGCTGGCGCTCCGCGTTGCGCAGCGCGGGGGTCTCGGTGTTTTCCAGCTCCATCTCCCCGTACTCGGCGGACGGATCGACGGCGCGCAGTACCGCGTCCATCGTCTCGGTGCCGGGGGCTGCCGTGCCCGCCAGCGACCCCAGATCGCCGCCCTCGGCCGAGGCGTCCACCACCGCGATCCCGGCGGGCTCGCAGGAGACGCGAATGGCCTCCACCATGTCCGCCTTGCGCTGATCCGGGCCCATATAGCCAATGCGCACGGTGCTCCCGCGCAGCGCCTCCGCGATACCGACGTCCACGCCCAGGTGCAGATCGGCAATATCGGCCAGCTGATGGCGCACGGGGTCGGTGGCCCCCACCACGTGCGCCGCCGTGGGCGGCACCTCCACCCCGCTGGCCTGGGAAGAGGCCTGGGCCACCGCCGCCTGATCCACGCAGGCGGCAAACTGCCCCCGGGCCTCCTTGGTGGCAAAGAGCCCATCGCTGCCCAGCAGCAACGTATCCGTGAGCGCCCCGGCCTCGGAGTACACCTCGTGCGGATCGGCCTCCTCGCCCTCGGCGGCACCCCCTATCTCGTGACTAGCGCCGTTGCTCACATCGGCCACGCGGATCCTGGTCTGCCCGCTCAGTTCCTGAACATCGCTCGTGCCCGGCCACACGGTCAGACGTTCCAGGCTCGCGGGGTCTCCGTAATAAGAATCATTACGCGCCAGCACCACCTCACCGCGATCCCCCACCTTCTCAATGCGGTACGGGCCGGCGGAGACCTGCAAGTCCGGGTCAAAGGAACCGGGATCACCGAGGTTATAGCCCTCGCGCCACACCCGCACCAGATCCACCAGGGCGGCGCGGTCATTATTCACCAGGGCGCTGGTGAGTTGCTGCTGAGACATGCCGGCCTTGCGGGCGATGGAATGAGCGGGCAGCACCTCCCCCGGCCCAAAGAGATTACGCCAGCGGCCCCCCATCTTCTGCTCAAACACCACCGTGAAGGTCTTGGCCCCCGGCGTACACTCCAGGTTTTGCACCTGCTCCATGAGCGGAAGATAGGAGCCAAAAAGCTCGGACATCTCCCCCGCCTTGTACGTCAAAAAGAAATCCGTGCAGGTAATCTCCACCCCGTCGGAAAACCTCGCATCCTCCGCGATGGTGTACACCACCTGGCGGTTTTCCCCCGGGAGCACCTGCGCCGTGGCCAAGTCCGTATTGGGGATCATCTGGCCGGAGGGCCCCGGCGTGTACACCCCGGGATACACACGCCCGGACAACACCTGGGCATTAGTAGAGGCCCCCAGGCTGCTGCCCGCATTGGACGTCAGCAACGGGGTGGACACCAAGTAGCCCGGGTAGTCCAGGGTGGAATCCTCCGGGGCGGCCTCCTCCGCCTTATCCGCGCAGGCCGCAAGCCCCCAAGCCATTGCCGCAGCGACGAAGCCGCCCACGAGCCGAGTTGCCGTCTGCCGGGCTATGCGCATAGTTGCCGTCCCTCGAACCTTTCTCCGCCTACCGGCGAACACTTTCTATCTCTCCCCTGCGAGCGCGCCGCCTCACTCCCGGTCGCCGCCTTGGCCTCCGGTCACCTCACCGCCACGCGGGAGCGCCACCACAGTGGGTCAGGATACGCCGCCCGGCGCCGGGAGTGCGGCACAGGAACCAGCAACCGACCGGAGATCGCAGCCGCAAGACCGCGAGGGGATAACGCCCCCCGAGTTTATCCTGCCGCCCCGGCCGGGCCCACACCACTACCCGCGAGGGCCACCCCTTCGGTGCCCCGCTCCCCTATGCACTCACAAGTACTACGGCCGCCAGGTCACGTTACGGCCCTCCGCCTCGGCGGCGTTCGGAAAGCGCACCACGCGCGCGCCCTGCCCTGCGGTGTGCGTGGTCTCCCCCTCCAGGGAGGCGCGCGCGGACACCGAGGCGGCAGCGCCGGGGTTACTGGCCCGGTACCGCTCCACCTCCTCGTTATGGCGGCGCACCTCCTCGGTGCGGTTGGCGATGCTCACCAGGATGGGGGTGGCCAGGAAGATCGAGGAGAACACACCCTCGATCACGCCGATGAGCTGAATGAGCGCCAGATCCTTCAGGTCGCCCACCCCCAGCATCCACACCGCCACCACCATGAGCGCCACGATGGGCAAGGCGGAGATCACGGAGGTGGAGATGGAACGCATCACCGTCTGGTTCACGGCGGCGTTGGCGGCCTCGCCGTACGTTTGGGTGCGCGACCCCATGATCCCGGCCGTGTTTTCCCGCACCTTGTCAAACACAATCACCGTGTCATAGATGGAAAAGGAGAGCACCGTGAGCAGGCCGATGATGGCCGCGGGCGAAACCTCAAAGCCAAAGAGAGCATAAATACCGGCGATCACCACGGCGTCAATAATGAGCGCGATCATCGCGGCGGCCGCCATCTCCCGCTTGAGGCGGGCGGCGATGTACACGAAGGCCAGCACCAGGAACACCACCATCGAGATCAGCATGCGCTTGGTGATGGTGGAACCCCAGGATTCGGACACCGTGGAATCACCCACCGCATCAGGGGTAGCCTTACCTGCGGCGTCCTTGGGTTGGTAGGCCTCAAAGAGCGCCAGGCGTGCCTGCTGGATCTGATCCTCGCTGAGGCGCTGGGAATTAATTTCCAGGGTGGCGGTGGAGCCGGAGCCCACCACCTGCGTGAGCTCCGGGGTCACGCCGGTAGCCTCCTCAAAGGTCTGCGTGACCTCCTCGGTGCTCAACTCCGCGGCGGGGAGGCTCATCTTGGTGCCGCCCTCAAAGTCAATGCTCATATCAAAGCCGCGCAGGCCCACCGCCGCTATGCTCAACGCGACCAAAGCCGCGGTGATCCAATACCACAGGCGGGAGCGGCTGATGAAGTCGATGCCGCCCTCACCCGTGTAGAGCCGATCAAAGAAGTTCATCCTGGGAACTGTGGTGTCGATGGTGGTCATCGTTTCTCCTCGGGAGCCTCAGGAAGCTCGGAAGCCGCAACAGCGGTGGAATCGGCCGGAGTGGCGGTGGGTTGCGCCACCGCAGCGGTCCCGGGGGCACCGGCAGCGTCCGCTTGACGGCGCGCCTGCGCCAGCGCAAAGACCTTGCCCATGCCGTTGACGGCGGGCTTGGACCAGAACGGCTTATCTGCGGCGAGCTTCATCAACGGGGCGGTGACCAGGAAGGTCACCACCAGGTCAAAGACGGTGGTCATGCCGAGGGTAAAGGCAAAGCCCTTGACCTCACCCACGGCCAGGAAGTAAATGACCACGGAGCCGATCAGCGTGACCATGTTGCCGGTAATCACCGTGCGCTTGGCGCGATCCCAACCACGGTGGGTGGCGGAACGGAAGGTGTGGCCCTCCCGCACCTCATCCTTGATGCGCTCGTAGATCACCACGAAGGAGTCCGCCGTGGCACCCAGGCCGATGATCAAACCGGCGATGCCGGAGAGATCCAGGGAATAATCCACCCAGCGACCCAGCAGCACCAACGCCCCGTACACCACGATTCCCGAGCACAGCAGCGTGAACAGGGAGATCAGGCCGTAAAGGCGGTAGTACGCAAAGACGAAGATGGTAATCGCCACCATGCCCACGATGCCCGCGATCAGGCCGGCCTTCAGGGAGGCCTCACCCAGGGAGGCCGGAATGGTCTCCGTGGTGCCGCCGGACTCGCCGTTCTCGCCCGCAAAGGAGAGCGGCAGCGCTCCATAGCGGAGGTTATTGGCCAGGGTCTGGGCCTCCTCTTGGGTGAAGTTACCCGTGATCGAGGTGGCTTCGCCCACCGGGGTGGCAGACTGAATCACCGGGGCGGAGATCACCTGGGAATCCAGGGTGATGGCCACCTGCCGACCCTTATACTCCGAGGTGAGCTTGGCCCAGGTCTCCGATCCGCCGCCGCTGGCAAAGGCAAAGTTAATCACCATCTGCCCCTGCTGGGAATCATAGCCACCAAAGATCTGCTGGCCGGTATCAATCTGCGCGCCGGAAAGACGGGTGCCGTCCTCCCCCGCCGGGCCCTCCAGCACCGGGGCGGGATCGAGAAGGATCACTCCCGACGCCCCCGCACCCCCCGCGCTGGGGTCGCAGGTAACCAGGGGCTTGGCGGGGTCATCGGTGCCCTGAAGCGGGTCGATGGAATCATCGCAGTTCAGCAGGGTGCTTGCCGCCAGCTGCGTGGTGGGATCCTCGGATTGCCGATCCTTGCGCAGCATCTCCGTGAGTTCCTGGCGGCGCTCGGTGGCCTCGATGGAGTTGGCCGGCTCCGGCTTAGCGGTGGCCGTGACCTCCGGGGCCTTGGTCTCCTCCTCGCCCTCCGGAAGGGCAGAGTTGATGTTGCCCACCATCTCCTCGATGGCGGCGGTGGCATCCTCCTTGGAGACCACGCCGTATTCCACCCAGCGGTTAGCCATGTCCCGCACCGCCTCGGGATAGGCCTTGAGGTCGGGGTTACCACCCTGAGCCACCGGGCGGAAGAGCAGCTTGGAGGTCTGGCCCAGCGCGCGAGCCTGCGAGGTATCCTCGCCCGGCACGGTGATCACCAGCGTGTTGCCGTCGGTAATCACCGAGGCACCGCTCACGCCCATGCCGTTGACGCGATTCTCCATGATCGTGCGGGCCTGCGCCAGCTGCTCCTGGGTGGGCTCATCGCCCTGGGGCACCAGGGTCACGCGCGTTCCACCCTGAAGGTCAATGCCGAGCTTGGGGGTGGCGTGGCGATCCCCGGTGAAAAAGATGAGGGCATAGACCACCATGACGAGGAGGAGGAATCCCCCCATCGCCTTCTGCGGCCAGGTGCGGCTTGCCGTCTTGGCAGCCCGTGTTCTGGGTTGTGACACTACTTATTCTCCTCAGTGGCTCGCGTCAAAGGCGCGCAGCGGATGCTTCTTTTAGGAATCCAAGCCCACATGGTACGTCATGGCCGTGGCGATAGGAACGCCCAGGTGCTAGGAGTTCTCCGGGTGATCCCGCTCCTCTGCCTGATTCTCCCCTTGCGCGGCCGCGGCGTTCTCCGCGTCCAGGTTGCGCACCACCGCCAGAAGTTCCCAGGTGGTGACCGTGCCCGGGGCGATTTCCAGTTCCACCACATCCCCCTGCACCGCGCGTACCACGCCGTGAATCCCCGAGGCGGTGACCACCCGCGTGCCGGGAGTAAGAGAGCGCTGTGTGTTCATGATCTCCTGCTGCCGCTTGCGCTGCTTGCTAATCAGCAGCATCTGCGGGACCAGGAACACCATGAGCAAACCGATAATAAAGATCCATTCCATGCCCCTTACTATCCCATGCGCGGCGGGCGGGCCGTAATCTTAGGGCCGTAATCTCAAAGGCCCATCGCTCCCTCCGGCGGCTCCAAACCCAGATGCCGCCAGGCGCTCACCGTGGCCACCCGTCCGCGACCTGTGCGCGCGATCAACCCCGCGCGCACCAGGTAGGGCTCGCACACCTCCTCCACCGTGGTGGGCTCCTCACCCACCGCGATGGCCAGCGTGTTTACCCCCACCGGGCCGCCGCCGTGCCCCCGCACGAGGGCGCTGAGCACGGCGCGGTCAAGGCGATCAAGACCCAACTCATCCACGTCAAAGATCTCTAGGGCTCCCTGGGCTGCCGCTAAGTCCACGGAACCATCGGAGTTCACCTCCGCAAAATCCCGCACGCGGCGCAAAAGCCGATTGGCGATGCGCGGGGTGCCCCGGGAGCGCGAGGCGATCTCCGTGGCGGCCTCCGTGTCTATGCGCACATCGAGGATCTGCGCCGCGCGGGTGACCACGCGGGTGAGATCGGGAACATCGTAGAACTCCATCTGCGCGGTAAACCCAAAGCGATCGCGCAGCGGCCCGGTGAGCATACCGGAGCGCGTGGTGGCTCCCACCAGGGTAAAGGGGGGAAGATCCAGGGGAATCGAAGTGGCTCCCGGCCCCTTGCCCACGATCACGTCAATGCGGAAATCCTCCATCGCCATGTACAGCATTTCCTCTGCCGGGCGAGCAATGCGGTGAATCTCGTCGATGAAGAGCACGTCCCCCTCCATCAGGTTAGACAGCATGGCCGCCAGATCGCCTGCGCGCTCCAGCGCCGGGCCGGAGGTCATGCGCAGCGAGGTTCCCAGCTCCTGCGCCACGATCATCGCCATGGTGGTCTTGCCCAGACCGGGCGGCCCGGAAAGCAGCACGTGATCCGGCACCACGCCCCTATTCTTGGCCCCCCGGAGCACCAAGGAGAGTTGCTCCCGCACCTTCCGCTGGCCGATGAACTCGCCCAGGGATTTGGGGCGCAGGTTCTTCTCAATATCCTGTTCCCCGGCGTTAAGGCGCGGGTTGACCTCTTGGGAGGGGGTTGGGGCCTGCACCTGAAACTCGGTGCGCTCAATATCAGACATCGCCCGCCCTTACTTCTTACCCAGGCTCACCAGGGCCGCCCGCAGCGCCTCCGCGGTACCCATATCGGGCTGCTGCTCCAGCACGCGATCCACGGCGGTTTGCGCCTGTTTCTCGGGAAAGCCCAGCCCCATGAGTGCTTCTACCACCTGCGCTCCATGCGCCCCGGCGGTGGAGGGGAGGGGAAGATCGAGGCCCTCGGCATCACCCGGGGCCTGCCCGCTAAACTGCGCCACCTTGTCCTTGAGTTCCACCACCATGCGCTCGGCCATGCGCTTGCCCACGCCGGGAATGCGTTGCAGCGCCTTGGTATCCCCGCCCGCGATGGCCTGGGCGAGTTCCACCGGGCTGAGCACGGATTCCGCCGCCAGGGCCAGGCGCGGCCCCAGCCCGGAGACGCTTTGCAGTACCCCGAACATCTCCCTGCTGGCGGCGTCGGCAAAGCCATAGAGCACCATCGTGTCCTCCTTGACCGCCAGCGTGGTCATCACCGTGGCCTCCTCCCCCCGGCGCAGCGTTCCGAGGGTGGCGGGGGTGGCGCGGAAGAAATATCCCACCCCCGCGCATTCGATCACGGCACCGTGGAGTTCCACGCTCGTGACGGTGCCTCGCAGTGAAGCGATCAACGGATTCCTCCTTGAGAAAGGGTAGAGCGGGTGCGCGCAAGCAGCGGGGCGCGCCAGCAGTGGCAAACCGCCAGCGCCAGGGCGTCGGCGGCATCGGCGGGCTTGGGAGGCTCGCTGAGCCCCAGGATGCGGGTAATCATGGTGGTCATTTGGCGCTTATCGGCGCGACCATTACCGGAGACCGCCTTTTTCACCTCGCTGGGGGTGTACATATGCACCGGGATACCCCGCTCGGCAGCGGCCAGCACCAGCACTCCCACGGCGTGCGCGGTATGCATCACGGTAGAGACGTTACCGCGCTCAAACACGCGCTCGATGGCCACCACATCCGGGCGGTATTCCTCCATCCACTCGGCCACCGCGCGGGAAAGACGCAGGAGGCGTTCCGATAAATCCGCCCCGGCCGGGGTGCGCACCACCCCCACCGCCACGGGTATTACCGCGCGGCCGCGTCCGGCCTCCACAATGGAGAGCCCGCAGCGCGTCAAGCCGGGGTCAATCCCCATCACCCGCAGTCCCTCTAGGTTCACGGGGCCTCCTTGCCTGTACCGCCTTATATCACCCGCACACTCGCCCCTCATTTTTAGCACATAATTACGAAAACCCCGGCGGCCGGATCCCTCCGGCGCCACCGGGGCGTCGATAAGCAGCGGATGCTTAGTCCTCCAAGGCCGCCATGACCTCGGGGCTTAGGCTCATGTTCGTGTACACGTTCTGCACATCGTCGGAGTCCTCCAGGGCATCAATGAGCCGCAGGATCTTCTTGGCGTCATCGGCCTCCAGGGGCACCTCCAGGTCGGCGCGGAAATCCTGGTCAAAGTCCTCCACCGCGATCTCCGCCGCCACCAGGGCTTCCTTAACCGCCGAGGCATCCTCCGGGGCGCTGACTACCTCAAACACCTCCCCGAGGGCGTTGACCTCCTCCGCACCCGCGTCGAGCACGGCCATGAGCACATCGTCCTCGCTCAGATCGCCCTTGAGCACCTGCACCACGCCCTTGCGGTTGAACATGTAGGACACCGCGCCGGAGTCCGCCATGTTGCCGCCGTTCTTGGTCATCGCGGTGCGTACCTCGGTGGCGGCGCGATTACGGTTGTCGGTGAGGCACTCGATCAGCATGGCTACGCCGTTGGGGCCGTAGCCCTCGTACATGATGGTCTGCCAATCCGCGCCACCGGCCTCTTCCCCAGAGCCGCGCTTGCGGGCGCGCTCGATGTTGTCATTGGGCACGGAGGCCTTCTTGGCCTTCTTAATCATGTCATCCAGGGTGGGGTTCGCCGCCGGATCGCCACCGCCGGTGCGGGCCGCCACCTCGATGTTCTTGATGAGCTTGGCAAACTCCTTGCCACGCTTGGCGTCATTAGCCGCCTTTTTGTGCTTGGTGGTTGCCCATTTAGAGTGTCCTGACATCTCGTGGGTCCTTTCTCAGCCGAGCGGCTACGGGCCTAGCAACCCACCCCGCGAGGAACGCGGGGCGGGGAGGCAGCCATAGCGCGATGTGCGGCCTTCTCCGGGTACGGTTTTCCAGCTTGCTCGATTATACGCAGTGCTTTTCCACAACGCGCACATGCCCGCCCCACCGCCACCGCGCACCCAGGGCCCCTACGCCCTGAGCGTGCGAGTCAGCCCCTCCTGCGCCACCGACGCCACCAACTGCCCTTCCTGGGTATAAATCCGCCCGGTGCACAGGGCACGCCCCTCGCTGGCACTGGGCGAAACCTGATCGTAGAGCAGCCACTGGTCCACCCGCACCGGATGGTGGAACCACAGCGCGTGATCCAGGCTGGCCATCTGCACCGGGTGGTTCCGGTGCGGGGCCATCGCCCCATACAGGATCGTCATGTCTGACATGTAGGCCAAGGCGGCGGCCTGAAAGGCGGGATCCTCCGGCAGCGGTCTGCTGGCCTTAAACCACAGCCGCTGGTGCCCATAGCCCTCGGCGGCGTGGTTTTCAATCATGCGGAACTCCCAGTCCTCCCACTCGGAGAAGAGCAGCAGGTTCTTCTGCGGCAGGTACTCCCGGCCGTCGCTCAGCCCCTCCGGCGGGGGCACCTGGGGCATGGGGGCGCTGTGGACGGGGCCGGGATCGCCGGGGCGTCGGAAGTTCACGTTACCCACGAAGAGCGTACGCTCCCCCTGGGCGGCACGTACGGCCAGGTTGGTATAACTGCGACCTCGGCGCACCGGGGTGACTTCCACCTGCATGGCCTGGGCGGCGTCGCCACCGGAGACGAAGTACCCGTGGAGGGAATCCACCACCTTCTCCCCGTCTCCCGTCTCGCCCAGGGCGGCGGTGGCCGCCGCGAGGGCCTGGCCCACCACCTGCCCGCCAAACGTCCGCTTCTGCCGCGTGCCGGAGGCGATACCCTCCCATACACCCGGTTCCGTGGGCGTGACGCCCAGAATCTTCTCCACGCTCTCCATGCGCCGCTCCTTCGTCATGCTCTAGAAGAGACTATAAGACACCTCACACCGTAGCGTCTTTATGCTTGCAGCTACACATGCGGGGCCTATGCCGCGCCGCTTCCCTAGTCCGGGCTGTGCATCAACTCAAAGTACACCGGCAGCGGCGCCGTGCCCCCCAGGCGCAGAAGCCTGACCAGGGGGCGGGTGCGCAGGGCTCGGGTATCGGTGACGGCATCGTTATAAAAGCGCCGGGCCAGTTCCACGCGCGCCGAGGCATCCACCACCTGTGCCGGCAAATCCGGCAGCACGCCCAACGATTCCTCCATGCGGGCCTCCGCCAGCGCGCGACGATCCAACGCCCGCGCCGAATAATCCGCTCCCAGGACTTCCCGCGCCTGCGCGGCCGCCTCGGGCACCAGAGCCTCTACCAGGCTGGCCCGACGATCCAGGCTAGCGTGCAGGTTTTGCAGGGCGGAATCGGTGCGAATATGAAGCCTGTTGAGGCGCTGGGCCGTAAAATACGCCCACGCCAGGATCAGGGTCAGCAGCACCGCCAGCGCAATCCAGCCGCCCATCAGCGTATCCCCACCGTGGTGCCATCGGCCACCGTTTCATACACCGCAAAGACGTCATCGGCCACCGTGGCCCAATCGTAGCGGTGGGCGCGCCGCGTTCCGGCCTCCTGCAACTGCTTCCGACGCCCCGGATCGCGCACCAGGAGCCGCAGCTTCTCCCGCAGATCGGCCGCCGAGCCATTCTTAAACAGCAGCCCCGCCGGCGCCGCTCCTTGCGCTCCTGCCGTGCCTTCCCGCCCCTCCGCGCCGCACACCGCGGCAAAGGCCTCCAGGTCGCTGGCCACCACCGCGCAGCCCGCCGCCATCGCCTCCACCAGGACGATGCCAAAACTCTCCCCGCCGGTATTAGGGGCCACGTAAATGTCCGCGCGCCCCAAAATCTCCGCCTTTTCCGCGTCGCTCACCCGGCCCACAAAATCCACCCCCGGCACGGAGCGGGGCTTGCCCCCGCCGATCACGGTCACACGCACGGGCTCCCCCAACCCGTCCAGGGCCCGCAGCAAAATATCCAGGCCCTTGCGGGATTCATCAATGCGGCCCAAAAAGACTATCTCCGGCACCCGGCCGCCGTTCTTCCCGTATCGCCGCCGCGCCTGCCGATACACCTCGGTGTCCACCCCGTTGGGGATCAGCACGGGATCGCCGCCTAGCTGCTCCACCTGCCACCGCCGGGCCATCTCCGATACCGCGATGCCCCCGCGAATCTTCTCCAGGTACGGGCGCAGCACCGGCAGGGCGACCTTCAGCAGGCGCGACCCCGCCGCGGAGGCGTGATACGTGGCCACCAAGGGGCCGGAGGCGTATATCATGGCCGCCATCGAATAGCTGGGGGAATTGGGCTCATGGATGTGCAAAACATCAAAGCGCCCGCGTTCCACGAAGGCTCGCACGTTGCTAAACACCTGCGGCCCAAAGGCCAACCGAGCCACCGAGCCATTGTAGGGAACGGGGATGGAACCCCCGCCACGCATCACATAGCCCGGCAATGGGGTGGATTCCGCCGCCGGGCCCAAAACCTCCACCTTATGCCCGCGCTCCCCCAGGATCCGCGCGAGGTCAAGGATGTGGGCCTGAACTCCGCCGGGCTCGTCGAAAGAATAGGGACAGATAATACCGATGCGCACGGGCTAACCCCGCTCCTTCGCCGGGCGCTGGGGGCGTGCCCGGCGCTCCTTGCGCAAGGCGACGTCGCTAGGCCACAGGGGTTGCAGCATGTGCCAGTCCGCGGGGTGCGCGGCGATATTTTCCGCAAAAATATCGGCCACGCGCTGCATGGTGGGCTGCATCTCTCCCACCTCTATTTCCTCGGACACGGAGAAGCCCCAGGAATCCTTTCCCTCAAACCAACAGTGCACCACGTGCAGCGCCGCACCGGTCTGCCGGCATAGTTCCACCGCGCCCACCGGCATGGTGGTGGTTTCCCCAAAAAACTCCACCTCCACGCCCCTGCGCTTAATATCGCGCTCGCCCAGGAGGCACACCACCTTCGCCTCCCCCAACGCCTCCTTGAGATGAGGGAAGGGCGGCGCGCCCCCGGACAGCGCAGAAATATCAAAGCCCAAACTCTCCCGGTACTCCACGAAGGCATCGAATAGGGCCTCCGGGCGCAGCCGCTCCGCCACCGTGACCACGGAACCAAAGGCGCTCACCGCGTACACTCCGGCCATATCCCAGTTTCCCGAATGGGGCAGCACCAGCACCACCCCCTTGCCCCGCGCTGCGGAGGCCTCCAGGTGCTCGCTCCCGCGCACAAAGCGGGCCAATCGCGCCCCCAGGGCGGCGTCGCGCGCCTGGGTGGGCAGCCTGAAGGTCTCCAACCAATATCGCGCGTAGGATCGCAGGGAATCCCGGACGAGATCCCTGGTGACGTTCTCCTGGCCCACCACGCGCGCTAGGTTACGGCGCAGATACTCCGCGCCCCGGCCGTGATCGCTGGCGATGTCCGCCCCCCGCTCAAAGAGCCACCGGGCCCAGGATTCCGGGAGGAAGCGCACCACCCGCCACCCCGCGAGGTAGCCCATCGTGCTGAGGTCCATACACCGCCCTTTCTGTCTCAAGCCTTGGAGGTACGTTAATGATCCCGCTCGGGGCGCGCTTCCTTCGACCCCGCCGGCGGCGCGGAAAGCTGGTTGGCCAGCGGGGATCGGGAGGCAATGCGCAGGCGCTGAATCACCGTGAACACCGAGCCTACCGCCAGAACCCAGATCGCAATGTCGATCGCGTAGGGCACGCCCATTCCCTGCAAACCGATGCCCACCAGGCCGATAATCAACCGCTCCGGGCGCTCGATCAACCCGCCCACCATGCGGAATCCGCTGGCCTCGCCCCTGGCTTTGACGTACGAGATCACCTGGGAGCACACCAACACCACCAGCGCCGCCGCCACCAGGGGCTGCGGGGCATCGTAGGAGTACACCAGCCACCAGATGATCGCGGCGAAGAGCGCGCCGTCGGTGATGCGATCGCAGGTGGCATCCAGGGTGGCGCCGTACTTGGTGCCACCGCCACGCATGCGCGCCATGGTGCCGTCGATCATATCCGTGGCGGCAAACACACCGGAGAGCACCGCCGCCCACACCAGGTGGCCCGTGGGGATCAGCACCACCGAGACCGCGATGGTAAGCAGGGCACCCGCGATGGTGATGGCGTTCGGGGAAAGCCCCGTGCGCAAGAGCGCCGAGGCCACCGGCTCTACGACCACCGCTGCGGGGCGTCGCCCGTACACGCTAAGCATGGGAATCCTCCTGGGTATTCTGCGCCGGGCTCTCGACGCCCTCGGCCGCGATCTCGGCCCAGCCCGCCGCCAGCAGCGCTCGGGTGTGCCGCAGTGTCTGCGGGAGCACCTTGGTGCCCGCCAAGACCGTCATGAAGTTGGCATCGCCGGCCCACCGGGGTACCACGTGCATGTGCAGGTGATCGCGCACCGAGCCTCCCGAGCCGTGGCCGAGGTTCAGGCCCACATTAATCCCCTGCGGGCGCGAGACCCGCTTGAGGGTGCGCACCGCCATCTGGGCGAAGGCCATCAGCTCCGCGCTCTCCGCCTCCGTGAGGGCCTCCAGATCCGCCACCTTGCGGTACGGCACCACCATCATGTGTCCGGCGTTATAGGGAAAGAGGTTGAGCAGGCAATACACGCTTTTACCCCGGGCCACGATGAGCCCCTCCTCATCGCTGCCCCGGGGGGCGGCCAGGAAGGGATCGGTGCCACCCTGCCCCTCGGCGTGCGACGCCCCGGGATTCTCCGCGCCCGTGGAGGCCACCGAGGCCACATAGTTCATGCGGTAGGGGGCCCAGAGGCGCTGGAGCCTATCCGGCTCCCCGGCCCCGGTATCCACCCAGGCGTCCTTATCGTCGTGCGGCAAGGCGTTCCTCATTCGGTTGATCGTTCCTGCGCTCGCCCACCCACGCGGCGATGAGTTCCACCGCCTCGGCCACCGGCACGCCGTTAATCTGGGAGCCGTCCAGGAACCGGAAGCTCACCGCCCCGGCCTCCACATCGCGGCCACCGGCCAGCAGCATGAACGGGATCTTGCCGGTGGTGTGGTTGCGGATCTTCTTTTGCATGCGGTCATCGGAGGCATCCACCTCCGCCCGAATGCCCCGGGCGCGCAGGGCCTCGGTGACCTCGCGCAGATGCGGCACGAACTCATCGGCCACCGGGATACCCACCACCTGCCGAGGGGCCAACCACGCGGGGAAAGCACCGGCATAGTGTTCCAGGAGCACGCCGAAGAACCTCTCGATGGAGCCAAAGAGCGCGCGGTGAATCATAATCGGGCGCTTCTTGGAGCCGTCCGGGGCGGTGTATTCCAGGTTGAACCGCTCGGGCAGGTTAAAGTCCAGCTGCACGGTGGACATCTGCCAGGTGCGCCCGATGGCGTCGCGGGCCTGCACCGAGATCTTCGGCCCATAGAACGCCGCCCCCGCCGGATCGGGCACCAGTTCCAGGCCGGACTTGGTGGCCACCTCGCGCAGAATGCCGGTGGCCCGCTCCCACACCTCGTCATCGCCCACGTACTTCTTGGGGTCCTTGGTGGACAGTTCCAGGTAGAAATCGTCCAGGCCGTAGTCCCGCAGCAGGGAGATGATGAACTCCAGCACATCGGTGAGTTCCCGCTCCAACTGCTCCTCGGTGCAGTAAATGTGCGCGTCGTCCTGGGTGAAGCCGCGGGCGCGGGTCAGCCCGTGCACCACGCCGGACTTTTCATAGCGATACACGGTGCCAAACTCGAAGAGCCGCAGGGGCAGTTCGCGGTAGGAGCGCCCCCGGGAGGCAAACACCAGGTTGTGCATGGGGCAGTTCATGGGCTTGACGTAGTAGTCCTGGCCCGGCTTGGTCTCCTGGCCCTCCGCGTTGTACTCCGCATCCAGTTGCATGGGGGGGAACATTCCCTCGGAGTACCAATCCAGGTGACCGGACTTTTTGAAGAGGTCTCCCTTGGTCACGTGCGGGGTGTTCACAAAGGAGTACCCGGCCGCCAGGTGACGCTGGCGGGAGTGCTCCTCCATGGCAAAACGCACGATCCCGCCGTCCGGGTGGAATACCGGGAAGCCGGAGCCGATCTCATCGGGGAAGCTAAACAAGTCCAGTTCCGCACCCAGGCGGCGGTGATCGCGCTTCTCCGCCTCCTCCAGCATGGTGCGGTACTCGTCCAGGGCCTCCTTGGACTCCCAGGCCGTGCCGTAAATGCGCTGCAAGCCGGCGTTATTCTGATCGCCTCGCCAATATGCCGCCGAGGTGCGCATGAGGGCGAAGGCCGGAATGTACTTGGTGGTGGGCACGTGCGGGCCGCGGCACAGGTCAAACCACTCCACCTCGCCGGTGCGGGGATTCACGTTGTCATAGGCGGTGAGTTCACCGGCGCCCACCTCGGCGGCCTCGTCCGAGTTTGGATCAACATTGCCCTTATCCTCGATGAGTTCGAGCTTGTAGGGCTCGGCGGCGAGGGCCTCCCGGGCCTCGTGCTGGGACTCCCACACCCGGCGCTCAAACCTCTGGCCGGACTTGATGATCTTCTTCATGCGCTTTTCCAGCGTGCGCAGATCCTCCGGGGTGAAGGGCTCGGCGGCGTCGAAGTCGTAATAAAAACCATTCTCGATGGCCGGGCCGATGCCCAGCTTGGTGCCGGGAAACTCCAGCTGCACGGCCTGGGCGAGCACGTGGGCGGCGGAGTGGCGGATCACAAAGCGCCCCTCCTCCGTGTTGGCCGGAACCAGGAAGAACTCGGTATCCGTTTCCGGGGCGTGGGAAAGATCGCGGAGATTCCCCTGCCGATCCTGGGCGCACACGATGGCCTCCGGCCCCTTGGTGGGAAGATCATGCTCCCGCATCGCCTTGCCCACCGGCACCCCGGCGGGGACAAGCAGGGACCTTTTCTCGGCAGAGTTCACCATGTATTCCGCGCTCCTTCTTGCGCTCGTGCGGGAGACGGCATACCGGGCCGCCCCCGCTGTTGTCTCAATCACTGCTGCCGGATCCGCCCTCGTTCTTTCCCCCGGTGCGCCACGGGCGTGCTCAGGGGTTCTAGGAACGGCACGGCAGTAATCCGCCCACAGCATACCCCGGCGGGGATCAAACCCCGGAATGAAGCGCCGGGGCGGCCCCGCCGCTCGGAAGCCCAGGGGAGGCACAGCGTCGGGGTACCCGAAGGCCATAGAAACAGTGCACCGCCGCGTTAGTCCAGCAGGTGCGCTCCCCAAAAATCTCCTCGCCCCTCCCCCGTGCCCGGCGGGATAAAGTACACGGCGGAGCCGATGTGGGTGATCCACTGGTTGAGTCGATCCGCCGCGTCTAGGCGCCGCTGGATCGGAGTGAACTGAACGGTGGGGTCTTTTTGAAAGCAGATGAAGATCTGCCCGGAGTTGGAGCGATCCTCCGCCCCCGGTTCGGGGGCCACATCCCAGTTATAGGGCCGCCGCAGGATCCGTTGCTCCGGGTGTTCTCGCGGCGGCACCGCGCGCGCCATGTGGCTATTGACGTCGATGGTGGGCAGCCCGTATTCATCGCGCGCCTGGAAGTCCGCGGCGGTGTGTTCCTCGCCGCCGGAGAGCGGGGCTCCGCTGTCGAGCGTGCGGCCCACCACCTCCTCGCGCGAGGTGCGGTCGAGCTTTTCCCACTCGTCCATGTGCATCTGGATTCGGCGCACCACCATCGCGGTGCCACCGCGCGCCCACTCCGGACCCTCGTCGATCCACACCTGATCTTGCAGTTCCTCCTCGCCGCGCGGGTTGACGGTGCCGTCCTTTTGCCCAAAGAGGTTGCGCTTTGTTTCCTCCGGCTTCCCGGCGGAGACAAAGCCCTGCTGCAACCACGCCACGTGGGCGTAGTCCGAGCCGGAGCGCACCATGTTGCGCATGGCGTGGGCCGCCACGAGGGGGTCTTCACTACAGATTTGCAGCACCAGGTCCGTCTGCCCCCAGCGCTCCTCCAGGCGATCTTGGGAGAACTCTGGAATGGGCGCCAGCCAGGAGGGACGTTGATCGGCCAGGCCCACTCGATCAAAAGCACCGGGCCCCAGGCCGCAGGTGATCGTCAACCGGGCGGGTTGGGTGGCCAGTTCCGGTTCCAGGCTGCCGCGCGGGGCCCGGCCGACGCAGAGTTCGCGGGCGTCCTGCGTCCACAGGGTGAGCAGCCGACGCAGATCGCGCCGATCCGCCCCCTCCACCAGATTGAAGGCCACCAGGTTCAGGTGGGCCTGCTCGGGCGTGGCAATGCCAGCCTGGTGGGGGCCGTCGAAAGGCACGGTCTCCGCTCCTGCGGTTCCCATACTCGCGGTCTCGGGCTCCCCCGCCTCCGTGGAACGGCACCCGGCCAGCGCTAATCCCCCGGCGGATAGGGAAAGGCCGGAAAGAAAGCCCCTGCGGCTCACCGAACTCATCGGTTCTTCCTCCTCCTCGCGCCCCTCGCGTGCGCGACTTTTTCGGTGCTAGTGCGCGTGATCCGCGTGTTCTCCGTGAGCCTGGTCCTCGTGGCCACCCTGGCCGTCAAGATCGCCGTAGTTCTCGTCGCCCGCGCCGATGCTGCGCACCGGAATGGGATCAAGCTCCACCTCGGAACCATCGCTCAGGGTGAGGGTCACGGTGATCTCATCACCGGCGGCCACGGGGTGCGCGTATCCCATCACCATCATGTGATCGCCGCCTGGTTGCAGCGCGTGGGTGCCGTGCGCGGGAACCTCAAAGCCCCCGGACTTCTCCCGCATCACGCCGTCTACCACCTCGTGCATTTGGTACTCCGCCTCGCCAAGGGAGGTGGTGAAGGACTCCACGGTGATGTCCTTATCCGTATCGTTAACGAGGGTGCCAAAGATACTGGTCATATCGTTGTCCTCCCCCTTGGCCTTCACCACGGCGTCGTCAAGCCGTACGCTCGGCGAGGAATCCGACGCCGTGGCGCTCGACGTCGCAGCACTCGACGCCGTGGATTGCTCATCGTTGCTTGAGCAGCCGGCCGCGAACAGCCCCAGGGCCAGCGCCATCGCGCCCGCACCGATCTTCATAGCCTTCATAATGGGTTACTCCTTATCAGGAAAGTGACGTTGCCGCGCCACGGCGACCACCACAACCGCCGCCATGGCCAGCACCCCCAGGGCACCGACGATCCACGCCAGGGGCCCGGAGAGAAGGGAAGAGTTCTCCTCCTGCTCGTTTTCTTCGCTTGCCGAAGCCCCCGCTTCCGCGTCCCCACCGGCCACGCTAAAGGTGGTCTTTCCCCTGGTGGCATGGCCATCCGAGGAGGTGATCTGGAAGCCCACGGTGTATTGCCCCGGGCCTGGGTTGACGTCCTCGGGCACGGTAACGCTGACGTCCTGCCCGTCGAGGGTGGGCTCCTGGGAGAACAGCACCTCATTGGTCTCGGTGTTGCTCACGGCCAGGGTATTAAAGGTGTCCTTGGGTATGCCGGAAAAAGTCAAGACGATCCCGCGGGGGAACTCCTCCACGGTGCCGCCGTCCTCCGGGGTGGCCGCGATCACGCTATCGTGAGCGCGCGCCGGTTCGGGATAGAGGGCACCCACCGCAGTCCAGGAGAACACCCCCGCCGCCGCGGCCAAGGCCGCCGTGCGGGAAACACGGGAACGAGCAATGCGCACCAATACTCACCTCATATTTTGTGCCGACATGGTTGGAGAACAGGATACCCGCACGCCCGTCAAACCCCGGAAAGGCAAGAACCAGGCGCGGCATCCTGCAGGAGGAGTCGGCGCGCCACGGTGGATAGTTCCGTGCCGGGACGTGCGGTGCATCACCTTCATCAAAGAAACCCGGAAACGAGAAAAACCCGCGCTATTTCCCGTAGCGCGGGTTCTTTTCTTAATCTTGTGGTGGTCCCAGCTGGGATCGAACCAGCGACCTTTCCGGTGTGAACGGAACGCTCTTCCACTGAGCCATGGGACCTTAAACTTGCTGTGCTCGCCGTGTGGCTTGCGAGGAATAAGTTAACACGGGGCCGATCACTCCACCTAATTTGCAGGTCATGCAGCATTTCCCGGTTCCACCCCAGCCACAGTCCGGCCGCCGCATCGCGCTGCCACCATCGGTTCCGCCTTCACTACGGGGCCGCCCCCACACCCAAGAGCCCGTACCCCGCGCGCATCTCCCGTCAAACAGGCGATTTGTTTCCCGGCCCTCCTCGGGATAAAATGTGTCATCGCACCACGGCGGAGCAGGGTTATACCCCTTGCTTTCGCGGAGGAGCAATGCGGATGTAGCGCAGTTGGTAGCGCATCACCTTGCCAAGGTGAGGGTCGCGAGTTCGAGTCTCGTCATCCGCTCCGGGTTATTTCCCTTATAGTGCTTGCGCGTTTAGCTCAGCGGGAGAGCGCTTCCCTGACACGGAAGAGGTCACTGGTTCGATCCCAGTATCGCGCACGGAGGAGTAATCCTCACGCGGATGTAGCGCAGTTGGTAGCGCATCACCTTGCCAAGGTGAGGGTCGCGAGTTCGAGTCTCGTCATCCGCTCCGGTACCACGTACCTGAGGCGGTCACGCCACGGTGGAATGGCCGAGTGGTGAGGCAACGGTCTGCAAAACCGTGCACACGGGTTCGATTCCCGTTTCCACCTCAAGAGTTAGCGCGTTTAGCTCAGCGGGAGAGCGCTTCCCTGACACGGAAGAGGTCACTGGTTCGATCCCAGTATCGCGCACGGAGGAGTAATCCTCACGCGGATGTAGCGCAGTTGGTAGCGCATCACCTTGCCAAGGTGAGGGTCGCGAGTTCGAGTCTCGTCATCCGCTCCGTTTTCTTTTCGGGGGAATCAGGGAAACCGTGCAAACATAGTGGGCATGGAATCCCTCCTTGGCCCCCAACTCCCCCTCTCCGTCCCGGAGAACCGAGCCATCGCCATTAGCACCCCCACCGGCAGCTGCACCCTGCACGGCACCTCGGGCGCGCTGGGCAATCCCACGGACGCCGCGCTGCTCGCTCGCTTGCGTCAGTGGTCGGACGCGGTTTTATGTGGTGCCTCCACCGTGCGCAGCGAGGATTACGCCGGAGTAGCGCTCTCCGCCGAGGCCGCCGAGCAGCGCCGGGGCGAGGGCCGCGCCCCGCTTCCGCCCATCGCCACCATGAGCGCCTCCCTCGATCTTGACCCCGCCAGCAGGTTCTTCACCCACGCGGACGTCTCGCCCCTGGTTTTTACCGTGCCGGATCATCGCGGCACTCCCCGAGCCCAGGCCCTACACCGCGCCGGGGCGCGCCTGTTCTTCCTCCCCAATCCGCGCCCCTCGCGAGTGCTCGCGGAGCTGCATCGCCTCGGCTATCCCCGCGTGGTCTGCGAGGGCGGCCCCAGCGTCTACGGGGAGTTGCTGAGCGCGCGGCTTATCGACGTCTTCCATCTCACCCTCGCGCCCTTTCTCACCTCCTCGGTGGAACGAGCACTCGTGAACGGTGACCCCGCCGAGCCTCAGCGCTGGCTGCTGGAACACACCTTTGCGCACCCGGATTCCACGATGTTTCTGCGCTATCGCCGCGCGGCCCCACACCCTTCTGATCCTGGCTGGGTACGATGATCGGGTGCCTGTTCTTCCGCGCGATCGCCTTTCTACCTCCTGGGTGGCGTCCTCTCCACTGACCTCGCAACGCCCGAGCACCTCACCGCGCGCGGATCGGCTGCTGCGCCCCATCGCGTGGCCGCTGGCCCTCCTCTCGATGATCCATCTGGTGTGTTTCCCGGCCGCCACCGGCACGGAGACGGACGATTTCACCACGGTGTACCGCGCCCTGTCCCGGTTCCTCGACGGCCAGGTGGTGTACAACGAGACTTATTCCCACGTAGACCCCCACTATCTCTACAACCCCGGCGCCACCGTGCTGCTTTCTCCCCTGGGCCTGGCCGGGGATCTTAGCGCCGCCCGCATGGGCTTCATCGTGGCCAACGCGCTGGCCATCATCGCCGCGCTCGGCCTGCTCACCCGCCTCTTTGGCTTTTCGCTTCGCAGCTGGATTTTCCCCGTCTCCGTCCTGGCGGCCTCCGCCACGGAGGCGGTGCGCAGCACCCTGATCTTCTCCAACATCAACGGCCTGCTATTCCTGGCGCTGGTGGCCTTCATGGCTCTGCTCCTGCGAGATCGGTTGTGGTGGGCGGGAGTGGTGCTGGGGCTGGCCATCGTGATTAAGCCCTTCTTCGCCCCGCTCCTCCTCCTGCCCCTGGTCAAGGCCCAGTGGCCCGCCATTATCTCCGCCATCGGACTCCCCGTGGCCTCAAATCTAGTGGCCTGGCCGATGATGAAGCAGCCAGAGCGCTACTTCACCGAGGTCACCCCCTACCTGAGCCAGGTACGCGATTACGCCAATGCCTCCTTAAGCGGCCAGGCGGTGTATTTTGCCATGCCGGGCGGGCTGCACACCGTCGCTTTTCTCCTCATCGCGGCCTGCGTGGCCATCAGCGTGGTGGTGCTGCTGCGGTGGCGCTATACCGATCCCCTGCTGTGGGTGGTTACCACCTCCACGGTGCTGCTCAGCGGGGTGTTCCTCCTCTCCTCTTTGGGCCAGAAGTATTATTCCCTGCTGCTCATTCCCCTCTTCTTCACCGCCGTCCAGACCCGCAGCGTGGCGCATCATTGGCTCACCTGGGTGGCCGCGTATCTGTTCTTCACCCCGCAGACCTTCGTCTCCGGGGGCTGGCACCGCGAATACGTGTTCACCACCGTCACCGCGCCCCTGGGGTGGGCGCTCCTGGTGTTCGCTATCACCGGCATCGTTATCGGCTGGTGGCGCTACGCCGAGCGCGGTGCCCAGCACGGCACACAACGCAGAACCCGCCACCGGGGGGTTCGGCCCCACGAGACGCGCAATGGGCCCCGCAATAAACGCCGTCCTCGGCGGGTTGTACAAAGGAACGTTGCACAAGGGGACGTTGCGCAAAGAAACCACGCCTCCCCCACCCAGCAAAGGAGATTCCACCCATGACTGATTTCAAGCTCATCACGGACGCCCAGTGGCGCGAACGCCTCAGCGCGGAGGAATACCGGGTGCTGCGCCAGGCGGGAACGGAGGCGCCCCACGTGGGCGAGTACACCTCCACCACCACGGAGGGCGTCTATTCCTGCAAGGCCTGCGGGGAGGAGTTATTCCGTTCCACGGAAAAGTTCGATTCCCACTGCGGCTGGCCCTCGTTCTTCTCCCCCAAGGACTCCGATCGCGTGATCGAGCGCGAGGATCACTCCCTGGGCATGACCCGCACCGAGGTTCTGTGTGCCTCCTGCGGCTCCCACCTCGGCCACGTCTTTGCCGGTGAGGGCTATGCCACCCCCACCGATCTGCGCTACTGCATTAATTCCATCTGCCTCACCCTGGAGGAAAAGCCGGTGGACTAAGCGCGTGGCCTACCGACGCCGCCTCACCCCTCCGTGGAGCCTCGCGCGGCGTCGGCAAGCATCCCGCTAGGCCAGGGCCGCCAGCAGTTCCTCAGCGTTATCCACGCGCCGCCCGCTGTAGAAGGGAATCTCCTCGCGAACGTGCAGGCGTGCCTCGGTGTAGCGCATCTTGTGCATGAGGTCCACGATCCTGTCCAGGGAACCCGCCTCGAAGGCCAGCATCCACTCGTAGTCGCCCAGGGCGAAGGCCGCCGTGGTGTTGGCGCGCACGTCCTTGAAGCCCGCCGCTGCGCGTCCGTGCTCGGCCAGAATGCGGCGTCGATCGGCGGGATCGAGGACGTACCAGTCGTAGGATCGCACGAAGGGGTACACCGTCATCCAGCGCTCCGCCTCCTCGCCCATGATGAAGGAGGGCAGGTGGGACTTGTTGAACTCCGAGGGGCGGTGCAGGCCGTTGCCACACCACACCAGCTCGGATACCTGCCCCAGGGTGGTCTCCCGGCGGAAGGCGTTGAGCGCGGCCTGGAGGTGTTCAAACTCCTCGGCGTGCCACCACACCATGAAATCCGCGTCCGCCTTGATCCCGGAGGTAAGGTACACGCCGCGCACGGTGACGTTCCCCTCCCCGGCGAGGCGATCGAGGAAATCCTGCACCTGGGTGGCGTGCTCGGCGCGATCCCCGCCTAGCGCGCCGGGGGCGGTGCGGAATACCGCCCACTGGGTGTAACGCTGTACTTTGTTCAGTTCCTCCAGGTCAAGCTCTGCCATGATCCTGTGGCCTTCCTTTCTCTTTTCGACCCTCTCTTGGGGCCTCTACGAGGCTCAAAGACACGTACCACCCCATCATAAGTTGTAGGCACCGCCCGCGGAGAACGGACCCTTCCTCGGCGCGCCTCCACGGCAAGCACCCCCTTGATGTCTACCTTGGTGAGCGTGACCGATTCCGATTCCTCCTCGACGCCGCACACGCAGCAGTCCCCGCAGCCTCGCGCGCTGCGATCGCCAGGCCCCTCGAACCCGGCCGATGCGCAGCACGACCCCGAGGCCTGGCCCGCCGCTTTTTCCGCCGCGGTGGAATCCATGCACGCCGCGCGGCTGCGCCCCGAGCTTTCCCTGGGCACGATTCGCCCCCCGCAGCGCCTGGCGCCCTATAGCCACGCCATCGGCCTCGAAGTGGAGCACGGCGAGGCAGAGGTGGTGCCCCGCGATTCCGAAGGGGATGCCTTTGGTCGGCTCATCGTTCTGCACGATCCCAAGGCCGAGGACGCCTGGGAAGGTTCCATGCGCCTGGTGGCCTACATCCAGGCCGACATGGATGACGAGGTAGCCGCCGATCCCCTCTTGCCCGAGGTGGCGTGGCAGTGGCTCACCGAGGGATTGGGCAACCATGATGCCGCGCACAGCAACCTGGGTGGCACCGTGACCTCTACCTCCTCCGTGCGGTACGGGGACATCGGCGGGCCGCCGCGCGCCTACCAGTTGGAATTACGCGCCTCCTGGACCGCTAGTTCGGACAACCTCGCCCCGCACGTCCAGGCCTTCGCAGAGGTCTTGGCCCACGTGGCCGGGCTCCCCCCGGAGGGGATCACCGAGCTATCTCGCTCGCGCGCCACCCATGAGCGCTAGCCCGCTGCTCACCCCGCGCGAGGGCACCCCGCCTCTCTCCGACACCCCGGAGGACTTCGCCCGCGCGGCCGCCGCCCTCGCGCGGGGTCGCGGCCCCTTCGCCGTGGACACCGAGCGCGCCTCGGCCTACCGCTACGACGATCGCGCGTTCCTGCTCCAGGTGCGCCGCCGGGGCGCGGGCACCTTTCTCTTTGCCCCCGAGGGCTACCGCTCCGAACTCAGCGCGGCCCTGGTTCCCGTGCTCAACGGGGCCGAGTGGGTGCTCCACGCCGCCGCCTCCGATCTGCCCAGCCTCCTTGCTTTGGGCCTGCGCCCGGGGCGGCTCTTTGACACGGAGCTCGCCAGCCGCCTCGCCGGATTCGCCAGGGTCAACCTGGCGGCCATGACGGAGGAACTCTGCGGCTACGCCCTGGCCAAGGGGCACGGGGCGGAGGATTGGTCCACCACTCCCCTGCCCGCAGAATGGCTCACCTACGCCGCGCTGGACGTGGAAACCCTCCTCGACCTCGCGGACGCCCTCGCGGAGATCCTCGATTCCCAGGGAAAACTCCCCTGGCTGGAGCAGGATTGCGCCGCGCTCATCGCCGCCACCGCGCTCCCCGAGCGGCGATGGACGGCGCTCAAGGGGCTGGGCCGCCTGCGCCGCCCGGCCGACCTCGCCCACGCCCGCGCGCTGTGGGAGGCCCGCGAGGAACTGGCCGCGCGTCACGACGCCGCCCCCGGCACCCTCCTGCCCGATAAGGTACTGCTGGCCATCGCCTCCGATCCGCCCGCCCGCGCGGGCCACCTGTGGCAGGTGCCCGGCTACTCGCGCCGCTGCGACAAACATAGCCAGGCATGGATGCGGGCGCTGCGGCGGGTGCGGGATCTCGACCCCGCTCAGTACCCCGAGGCCCCCGCGCCCGCGCGGATACCCTCGCATTCGCGCTGGCCGCAGGTGGCGCCCCAGGCGGCGGCCGCCCTGGCAAAAGCCAAGGAGGCCTTCCGGTTGTTCTCGGAAGAGACGGGAACCCCCGTGGAAAACCTCCTGCGCCCCAAGATCCTGCGGCGGGTGATCTGGGACGCAGTGGAGGAGCGGCGGCTGCACGATGCCGCCGATCTCCGCGCGGAGCTCGAACAGCGCGGAGCCCGCCCCTGGCAGCGGGATCTCAGCGCCGCGCTGCTGGGGCCGGTGCTGTGGGATTTAGCGGTCTGATTCCTCGCCGGAGGGTTCCGGGAAAAGGCTCGCCAACCAATCCTTCGTGCTCGCCTCGATCGAGGCGGCATCCAGCCCCACTTCGCGCAGCAACTCGCTGCGGGAGGCGTGCGCGGGAAAAATATCGGGGAAAGCCAGGTGGCGCACGGGGGTGTCCACCTCCGCGGCGGCCAGGGCCTCGCTGATCTGCGCCCCGATCCCGCCCCGGATCACCCCGTCCTCCACGGTCACCACCAGGTCATGATCCCCCGCCAGCGCGATCACGGAGCCGGGAATCGGGGAGACCCAGCGCGGATCCACCACGGTCACCCCCACCCCCTCGGCGGCCAGGGCATCCGCCGCCGCCACGACCTCGCCCGCGAGCGCCCCGATGCTCACCATGAGCACGTCCACGCCCTCGGCCTCCCCGGTAGCCCCGGCGGCGTCGCTATAGCGCAGCACCTCCACCCCATCGGCCAGCGCCCCCACCGCAGGAATCGGCTCGGGCAACTCCCCCTTGGGAAAGCGCACCACGGTGGGGCCGTCCTCCACGGCCAGGGCCTCGTGGAAAAGGGCGGCCAGCTGTTCCCCATCGCGGGGCGCGGCCACCGCCAAGCCCGGGACGATGGAGGCGATGGCCAGATCCCAGACTCCGTTGTGGCTGGGGCCATCGGAGCCGGTCACGCCCGAGCGATCCAGCACCAGGGTCACCGGCTGGCGAAGGAGCCCCACGTCCATGAGCAGCTGGTCAAAGGCCCGGTTGAGAAAAGTGGAATACAGGGCTACCACCGGGTGCAGGCCCCCCAGGGCCAGGCCGGCCGCGGAGGTCAGGGCGTGCTGCTCCGCAATGCCCACGTCAAAAAAGCGCTCCGGGTACCTCTCCCCGAAGGCGGCCAGGCCCGTGGGCCCCGCCATCGCGGCGGTGATCGCCACGATGTCCTCGCGCCGCGCCCCGGCTTCAAGCAGTTCCCGGGAAAAAACCGAGGTCCAGCTCGGCCCCTTGGCCGCCCCCACCGCCCGACCGGTGGCCGGGTCGATCACGCCGGTGGAGTGCATGAGGTCGGCAGATTCCGTGGCCGCCGGGGCGTATCCACGGCCCTTCTCCGTCACCACGTGAACGATGATCGGCCCCTCGTAATCCCGGGCGTATTCTAGAACGTTGCTCAGAGCCTTGAGATTATGCCCGTTCACCGGCCCCACGTACTTCATGCCCAGTTCGGGGAACATCTCCGTGGGCAGCACGGAGGATTTCACCCCCTCCTTGAAGGCGTGCAGGGCCTCAAAGGCCCGCTCCCCCACCCAGCCCAGGGATTTGAGGGTGCTCTTGCCTTGCTCCATCACTCGATCATAGGTGCGCATCATGCGAAGTTCCGCGAGATTCTCCGCAAAACCGCCGATGGTGGGGGAATAACTACGCCCGTTATCGTTGACCACGATCACCACGTTGCGGGTCTTGTCCGCGGCGATATTATTCAGTGCCTCCCAGCACATGCCGCCGGTCATGGCACCGTCACCCACCACTGCCACCACGCTGCGCTGTGCCTCCCCACGCAACTGGAAGGCCTTGGAAAGCCCATCGGCGTAGGACAGCGCCGCCGAGGCATGAGAGGACTCCGTCCAATCGTGCTCGCTTTCCCCCCGATCGGTGTAGCCGGATAAGCCTCCCTTTTTGCGCAGGGTATCAAACTGATCCCGCCGCCCCGTGAGGATCTTGTGCACGTAGGACTGGTGCGAGGTGTCAAAGATGAGGGGGTCACGGGGGGAATCAAACACCCGGTGCAGGGCAACGGTGAGTTCTACCACCCCCAGGTTGGGGCCAAGGTGCCCGCCCGTGGCGGAAACCTTGGTGACCAGGAAGTCCCTCATTTCCTGGCACAGTTGCTCTAGTTGATCGGCTTCCAGCGCCTTTAGGTCTGCGGGTGACGATATTTCACGGAGAATATCCATCAGTCTGCTCGGCTCCTTCCGCCTCACACCGGCGATTAGCGTTTGTTCTACTTTACCCCCGGTTGCTCCCCTGGAACGATCAGGGCCAGCACTTCGCTGTGATGGGTTCCGGGGAAGGCATTAATCAGTTCCATCTTCTCCACCCGGTAGCCGTTCTCTCCCCACGCACGCACATCTCGGGCGAAGGTAGCCGGATCGCAACCGATGTGGATGACCGCCTGCGGCCCCGCCTGAGCGATGCCGCGCACCACCTCGGCACCGGCCCCGGTGCGCGGCGGATCGAGCACCACCGCCTGCGGGGCGGGAAGCGTGCCCAGGCAGCGCTCCACCCGGGAGCCGCGCACCACCACATCGTAGGGTTCCAGGCAGGCCTGCGGGGTGGCGGTGGCGGCGTGGGAAGCATCGACGGAATAAATCCGTGCCCGCTCCCCCAGGGCCGCGGCGAGCGGGGGCACAAAAAGACCCACCCCGCCGTAGAGATCCCACGCCACCGCCGGGGAGGGAGACTCGCCCAGCGCCTCCCCCAGCCACCGCGTGATCCTAGAACCATAGGCCTCCGGAGCGCGGCGGTGCACCTGCCAAAAAGCGGTTACCGGGAAGCGGAAGGTGTGCCCCGCCACGGTGTGCCTTACCTCGGGGGTACCCTCAAGCGTCTTTTCTATGTTCTCCGTGCGCCGCCCCCGCGAGGCCCGCCGGGTTTCCACCACGTGCCGCTGGGCATCGTCGCCCATCACCGCGACCACTTCCGCCCCCGGGCGAAATCCCCGTGCCCCCTCGCCCACCAGGCCGTCAAGCAGGCCCGGCACCGGCTGGGAGCAGGAAACCTCCGTGATGAGATCGTGGGAGGCTAATCGACGCACCCCGGCCCGCCCTTGGGCATTCACGCCCAGCCGGGTGCGGGTGCGCCACCGGGTGTCCGGCTCTAGCGCGGTGGTAGCGATCGTGTCCACCCGTATCCCGCCGATGCGGGAGAGTTGATCGCGCAGCACGGACTCCTTGATCTGCATCTCCGCCTGCGGGGTCAGTGGGGCGAAGTCGCAGCAGCCCGCACCTAGCTCGGCGGCCGCGCACCGCGAGGCAGCGCGCAGGGGCGAGGGCTCCACGATCCGCTCGGCGTGGCCGCTCAGGAAGGAACGCTTAGCCTTGGTGATGCGCGCATCCACGGTATCCCCGGGGAAGCCCCCGGCCACGAACACTATGCGCCCATCGACGGTGCCGATCCCCTCGCCACCGTGAGCCATGCGGTCAATGCGCACGCGCAGGGTTGATGCTTCCTTATCCGTCATCTTCCGGGGACTCCTTGCTATCGGGGAATTGTGCCGCCACGGCGGCGTCGGCACGGCGCACCATGATGATGGTCAGCACGGTAACCACGCCCGTGAGCGGC
This sequence comes from Corynebacterium oculi, assembly GCF_001412105.1. Taxonomy (GTDB): domain Bacteria; phylum Actinomycetota; class Actinomycetes; order Mycobacteriales; family Mycobacteriaceae; genus Corynebacterium; species Corynebacterium oculi. The sequence goes on along the minus strand of NZ_LKST01000001.1, from coordinate 588,525 downwards.
CAGCCCATGAGCATCCTGGCCACGGCCAAGTCCGTGGTGGAAAAGTCCTCATAGAGCACCTTTTGCACCACAAAGCGGGAGAAGAACACCACGGCCCAGCCCGCCGTGGCCCAGGCATAGGCGCGGCGCGCCGGGGCCACGGAGCGCCAGGCCATGCCCTCGCCGTTGATCCCCTTCCACATCAGCCCCACCAGGGGCCAGCGCACCGCAATCGAGACGAGAGCCGCAATGCCAAACACCAACGAGGCCCAGATCCCGTAGAGGAAGTACCCCTTGGCGTCCCCGATCCACCACGCGATCGCCGCGCAGATTCCCACGCCGATGAGCCCGGAGATGGCGGGTTGCAGGGATTCCTTGCGCAGCAGGCGCCACACGAAGATGAGCAGGGCCACACCCAGGGCCGCCAGCAACGCAGGGGTCAACCCCCATAGCGTGTTGACCGGCACCAGCACCAGCACCGGGAGCGTGGAGGATACCAGCCCGGTCAATCCCCCCATTCGCTCCAGGAGGGTAGGTTCCGGTCTGGGGGTTGTTGTCTGATCTTCCACGAATGCTTAGGCCTTCTGCTGATTGTCCTGCTCGGCACGCTGTTTCATGGCCTGGTTAACCTGATCCACGAGCTGTTTGGGCAGAGCCACGGGCAGGGAGTTCCCCGCCAAGATGGGCTGCTCCCCGCGATACACAAAGGTGCGGGCAGCCAGTTCACGGCCCAGGGTGGCGAGGTCATCGGCGGCCTCCAGCGGCCCGGCGAGGGTGAAGCGCAGCATCCAGCGCGGGCCGTCCACGCCGATGAGACGGATGGCCCCGGCGGAGCCGCGCGTGACCACCTCACGCCCCCAGGGGCCGTCCTCCACCTCGGGTTCGAGGCCGTCACCGCGCATCTGATCCACAATCTCCGTCACGGCCTGGCGCCACTGGCTGCCCGAGCGCGGGGCGGCGAAGGCCACGGGGGTGATGCGGCCATAGCGGGTGACCACGTGCAGCATGCGGGGGCCCTGCTCGCCCATCTCCACCTGCACCTGGGACTCGCTGGGCAGCGGGAGTTTGAGGGAGCCGAGGTTGAGGATTCCCCCGGCGAAATCGGAGAAGTCAAAGTCCTCGATGTTGACGGAGTCTCCGTCGAAGGGGCCGGTGTCCCCGTTAATGGCATCATGCCAGGAGGTAGAAAAACCCTCTCCGGCGGCGGGCTCTTCTGCCTGGGTGGTGGCCTCCGTGGAGGCGGGGACGTGTTGCACCTCGGGGTTCTCAGTGCCAGACGCCGCCACGGCGGTACCGGCCTGCTCCTCTTCCTTGGGGGTGTCCTTATCCTTCTTACCAAACGGCCACAGAGCCATGTGGGGGTCACGTCCTTTCTTCACGAAGATCGCGGGGATCTTGGGGTATGGGATTCTGGCTTTTTCAGTCCCAGGATAGCGATACCAGCAGCGTGGAGCGCTACGGGGAGAGAGTTTTAATCAATACCCGTGGAACCATACCCGCCCGCGCCACGATCCGTCTCGTCCAAATCCGCTACTTCCTCAAACTCCGGCAGCTCCACGCGCTGCACCAGCAGCTGCGCGATCCTGGTGCCTCGTTGAATGTGTATCGTCTCGCGCGGATCGAGGTTAATCAGGCAGACCTTGACCTCACCGCGGTAGGCGGCGTCGATAGTCCCCGGGCTATTGACGATGCTCAGGCCCTGCCGCGCCGCCAGCCCCGAGCGCGGGTGTACCAGGCCGACGGTGCCATGCGGCAGCGCAAGGGCGATGCCCGTGCCCACGATGGCGCGCTCCCCCGGGGCCAGATCCACGGACTCGGCGGCGTAGAGATCCGCTCCCGCATCGCCGGGAAAAGCCCTCGTGGGCAGCGGAAGTTCAGGATCAAGGCGTTTGATTTTGATTGCTTCAAGGGGATTCACACGCCCCACCCTACGGCCTCGAGCACCGCTTGGGCTTAACGACGCCCCGACGGGCCGCAACACCGGCGCGGGGACGGCGCGGCGATGCCGTAGGATAGAAAGCCGTGACTGACTCCGCTTCCCCCGCACGCACTGTTCTCTACCGGGAACGCCAGTGGGTGCCGCTGTACTGGTGGCTCCTCGCGTTCGGTTTGGTGGCCCTGGTGACCGCCCAGTTAGCGCACAATCGCTCTACCGCGTGGCTGGTGGCCCCCGCCATTATCCTCTCCGTGCTGGCGGTATGGCTGCTGCTGTGGCTATCCTCCACCGTGATCCAGGTGGAACGGGACGCTCAGGGAGTGCGCTGGCTGCTCGCAGGCGGAGCGATCCTGCCGCATCACGTGGTGGATCGCAGCCTAGCGGTTCCCGCTACCGCCAAGCGCAACGCGATGGGACACCAGCTCGATCCGGCGGCCTTCGTGGTCTCGCACGGGTGGGTACCGGAGATGGTGATGATCGTTCTCGACGACCCCGATGACCCCACCCCCTATTGGCTCATCGGGTCGAAGAACCCCGAGGCCCTGCTGGCGGCCTTTACCCAGGGTGAATAACCTCCCCCTGTCCCGCAGGTAACCTGACAAAATATGGAGTTGCTCGCTTACCTCTCCCCACTCACCGGAGTTCTCCTTATCATCGCCGTCACCCAGGCGATGTGCTCGGCCATTGAGCGCGGCAATCTTCCCCGCCAATCCCTCGTGGGGTTGCGCACCACGGCCACCCAGTCCTCCGATCAGGCGTGGGAGGCAGGACACCTGGCGGCGCTCCCCGCCCTGCGAGCCTCGGTGAAAAGCGCGTACATCATGCTTGCGTTAGCGGCGCTCAGCGCGATCTTCTTCCTCACCGCAGGCACAAACCTCACCCCCCGAGTACCTGCTTATCCCCACGATGGGTGGCCTGATCGTTCCGGCCGTGGTGATGGTGTACGCGGCCCGCGTGGCCGACCAGGCGGCGCGGGCCCTCGGTTCTTCTACCCCCTAAAGTCCCCTCTTAGTGCCCCTTATGCGCAATCCTGGCAGATGATCGAGCCATCATCCTCCACGTGGGAGATGCGGTTCTTGCGCTGCACCAGGAAGCAACTGGAACAGGTGAACTCATCGGACTGGCGCGGAACCACGGTAACGTTCAGTTCCTCGCCGCTGAGGTCCATCGTGGGCAGCTCGAAGGAGTCGATAATCTCCCCGTCCTCGTTCATCGAGGAGTTTTCCGCTTCTGCGGCCTTGATCCCCTCTAAGGAATCGGTTTCAAGATCATCTTCGGCCCTGCGTCGCGGGGCGTCATAATCGGTTGCCATGCGGTTCACCTCTGGCGTCGTCGTTGTGCCACGCCAGTTCACTCCCGGCCGCCCGTGACGTGCAGAAAATGCGCAAGCACGCAACCTCACGGGCCCAAGCGTTGAACTGGCATTGTGTTCTTGGAGGCGCATATTAAACCACGCGGACAGCCCTGTCATATCCGCAGGCTAACTGCGATTTTCCGCCCCCTTAGCCGCCCAGGCGCTCCCCGGCCCCGGCGGCGTCGAGAAGCCTCCCGATCTCCGCCGCGATCCCGGGGGCGGCCGCGAGCGTGCGGCGGAACTCCTCGCCCGGCACGGACAAGGCCGGCGTCTCCACCACGGCCCCGGCCTCCTGGGCGATGAGCGAGCCCGCCGCGTAATCCCAGCAGTGGATCCCGTGCTCGTAATAGGCGTCCGCGTGCCCCTCCGCCACCGCACACAGATCCAGCGCGGCGGAACCCAGGCGGCGAATATCGCGCACCTGCGGCAGGATCGCGCACAGGGCCTTCGCTTGTTGTTCGCGGCGCGCGGCGCTATAGGAAAACCCCGTGGCTACCAGGGCCCGGGCGGCTTCCTCCACGCTCGAGGCGTGCAGTTCCTCCTCGCTATCCCCGCGCAGTACCTGCGCCCCCTGCCCGCGTGCGGCGCGATAAAGCGAGCCATCGGCCACGTTGATTACGGCCCCGGCCACCACGTGTCCGTCGATGGCTGCGGCCAGGGATACCGCGTAACGCGGAATGCCGTAGAGGAAGTTGACGGTGCCGTCGATGGGGTCAATGATCCAGGACACTCCCGTGGTGGATCGCCGCGCGGAGCCCTCCTCCGCGATGATTCCATCGCCGGGCCGCCGTTCCAGGAGCGTTTCCACCAGGAATTCTTCCGCCATCGTGTCCACCACGGTCACCGGGTCCACTGCGGAACTCTTGGTCAGGGTGTAGGGGCGCACATCGCCCAGTTCCTCCCTCTTTTCCTCGATGGCGCTGGCGGCCATGCAGACCAACCCCTCAGCGAGGTCACGCAATGAGATCAGTTCCTGTTGCTCCATCATGCGCCCCATTGTGCCGATTTTGTACACTGCAATGCTATGAGCAGCATCGGATTTGGTATTGACGTGGGGGGTTCCGGGGTCAAGGGGGCCCGCGTGAACCTGGAGAGCAGCGAGTTCGCCTCCGAGCGCATCAAGATCCTCACCCCCCAGCCAGCCACGCCCGAGGCCGTGGCCGAGGTGGCCGCGCGGATCGTTGAACAGGCCGGGTGGACGGGGCCGGTGGGCATCACCGTTCCGGGGATCGTGCGCGATCAGGTGGTGGAAAGCGCCGCCAACATCGACCCCTCCTGGGTGGGGGTCAACGCCCAAGAACTCTTCTCTCGCCACCTCGGCGGGCGCACCGTGACCGTGCTGAATGACGCCGATGCTGCGGGCCTCGCCGAGGTCACCTACGGCATTCCCGAGGCCGCCACCGGCCCCGTCATCTTCCTCACCCTGGGCACGGGGATCGGTTCCGCCATTCTTATCGACGGCCGCCTCTACCCCAACAGCGAACTCGGACACCTGGAGGTCGATGGCAAGGAGGCCGAGCACCGCGCCTCCTCGGCCGTCAAGGAGCGCAAGGACTTGAGCTACAAGCAGTGGGCCAAGCAGGTGGACAAGGTGCTGCGCACCTACGAGGCGCTATTTTCCCCCTCTCTCTTCATCGTGGGCGGGGGCATCTCCCGCAAATCCGAGAAGTGGATTCCGCTCCTTAGCTGCCGCACGAAGGTGCTTCCCGCCCGGCTTCTCAATACCGCAGGTATTGTGGGGGCGGCTATGGCCGTGGAGCGGGTATCCACTCCGTAGCGCATTACCTGCTAAACTGTGCGGTTGTCTATCGTAGCCCCGTGTTGTAATAGGGCCACGCACCAAGCACAGCGAGAGCACCCGGAATCCATGCCGGAGTTCTCGCGAGTATCATCCTTGGATGGTTGAGGAAGCATAAGCAAGTCGAAAGGGCGTACGTGGTAGCCACCACTACTTCAGGAAACTCCGGTGCGGGAGAAAACGAGGCTCACCAGCCCGTATCCTCCACCGCCTCCGCGAAAAAGACTGCAAAAAAGACCGCGCGCAAAGCCGCCCGCAAGGCCGCCCCCCGCACAGCCATGACGGCCGCCCCGGAGGCTTCCGCGCCCTCGTCGGCGCCGAAGAGTCCCGCCGCCACGGGTTCCGCCGAGGCGACGGAGTCCGCTGCGACGCCGCCCGCGAAGAAAACCACGAAGAAAGTGGCCAAAAAGTCTGCGAAAAAGACCGCGCGGAAGGCCACCAAGAGCACCGCGAAAGAGACGGCCAAGAAAACCACGCGCAAGTCTGCGGCGAAAAAGGCCCCTTCCCGCGCCAAGAAGGTAAAGGAAGAGACCCCGGCTCCCGTGGAGGAGGATGAGACCCTCACCGAGGAGGAACTCACCCCCCAGGACGAGGATCAGGACTTCGATCCCGGCCTCGACGAAGAGGACGAGGACTTCGCGGACGTCGAGGACATTAACGATGTGGAGGACTCCGAGGCCTCCGACGATGCCACCGAGGACGAGGAGGAAGCGGACGAAGGTTCCTCCGTGTGGGACGAGGACGAGTCCGCCGCGCTACGCCAGGCCCGCAAGGACGCCGAACTCACGGCCTCCGCAGATTCCGTGCGCGCCTACCTCAAGCAGATCGGCAAGGTGGCGCTGCTCAACGCCGAGCAGGAGGTCTCCCTGGCCAAGCGGATCGAGGCGGGGCTCTACGCCACCTACCGCATGGAGCAGATGGACGAGGCCTTTGCCGCCGGGGATAAGGACGCCAAACTCACCCCCGCCGTCAAGCGCGATCTGCGTTCCATCGCCCGCGACGGCCGCAAGGCCAAGAATCACCTGCTGGAGGCCAACCTGCGCCTGGTGGTCTCCCTGGCCAAGCGCTACACCGGGCGCGGCATGGCCTTCCTGGACCTCATTCAGGAGGGCAACCTGGGCTTGATCCGCGCGGTGGAGAAGTTCGATTACACCAAGGGGTACAAGTTCTCCACCTACGCCACCTGGTGGATCCGCCAGGCCATCACCCGCGCCATGGCGGATCAGGCGCGCACCATTCGCATTCCCGTGCACATGGTGGAGGTCATCAACAAACTTGGCCGCATTCAGCGCGAGTTATTGCAGGATCTGGGCCGCGAGCCCACCCCGCAGGAACTGGCCAAGGAAATGGATATCACCGAGGAGAAGGTGCTGGAGATCCAGCAGTACGCGCGCGAGCCCATCTCCCTGGATCAGACCATCGGTGATGAGGGCGATAGCCAATTGGGTGACTTCATCGAGGACTCCGAGGCCGTGATCGCCGTCGATGCCATCTCCTTCACCCTGCTTCAGGATCAGCTCCAGGACGTGCTGCATACCCTCTCCGACCGCGAGGCCGGGGTGGTCAAACTACGCTTTGGCCTTACCGACGGCATGCCGCGCACTTTAGACGAGATCGGCCAGGTCTACGGGGTGACCCGGGAGCGCATCCGCCAGATCGAGTCCAAGACCATGTCCAAGTTGCGTCACCCCTCGCGCTCCCAGGTGCTGCGGGACTACCTGGACTAATCCCCTCCCCACGGGGCAAGCAAAGGCCCTCGCCGCACCGATCATCATGCCGGTGCAGCGAGGGCCCTTTCTGCGTTCAAGAATCGTTTAACGGCGAGACCTAGCGGCCAATCGCCCCGTCAATCACCTCCGCGATGCACTGATCTTGCTCGAAACCCGCAGGGTACTTCTCGGAGCAGTCAACAATATCGGGGCTGTATCGGACGAAAAATATCACGCCCACGATGGTGATGATCAGGCTGATAGTGAACGCCACCCCGGACATCACCAGGCCCGCCACGGACATGCCCATGCGGCGGCCCTCCGTGGTGTTTTTCTTAGCCTTGCGCACGGCCAGCGCGCCCACGATGATGCCCGCCAGGCCCACCAGCAGAGGGGGAAACAGCAAAAACAGAGAAAGCAGGGAGGCAATACCCAGTCCCAGCGACCACGAGGCCAGGGGGTTCTTCTCCACCGCCGCGGCCGTCCACCCCTCGTCAGGCTCCGTGGAGGTATGCGGCACCTGCACCAGGGCGGGAACGTCCGCCTCCTCCCCCGGCTTCGCATCGCCCTTAGCAGGTTCCTTGGTGGCGGCCGTGCCCTGCTGAGCCTGCTGCGCCGCGGCAGCCTTTTTCGCCTCTTCCTCCTCCGGGGTGGGAATCCGGGGGGCCTTTTCCACCGCCGTCTTTCCCTCGGCGGCGGCCTGCTCCAATCCCGGCCAGGCCGCAGGCGCAGCCTTCTTCTTCCCCTCGGGCTTCTCCCCCTCGCCGGGGGACTCAGACTGCCCCGGGGCGTCCATCGGCACGGCGATCAGGGGAGCCGAGGAATCCTCGGGCTTCTTCTCCGAGGCATCCGAACTTTCCGGGGTTTCCGGCTTCTTGGCGTAGGGGTTCTTCTCCGAGGAGGTCATCAACTTATCCTTTCGCAGGCTATGCGCATCTATGGGAAAACCTTAACACTCCTGCGGTGCCTGCTCACCACGTCCGCGCTCCGGCTGCCACTGCTGCGGCAGCCCCTCTTTGCCGTAGCTCAGCCTCCGGTGCAAGGCCTCCAGTGGGCCTGGCTTCCCGGCGCGCTCCAGGGCCACCGCCGCCAGCAACGTGAGCGCCCACACGCCCACCGCGATGAGGGACTTCCCCGCCGCTCCCATTCCCTCCGCCAGGTTGGCGGTAAAGGGCAACACCAGGAGGAAGAACAGCACGGACTGGGCCACGTAGCCGGACATGGATCGCTTGCCCAGTGCCACGAGGGCAGAAATGATCGGGCTCATGGTGCCCTCACTGTGCAGGCGCCGCTGCGCGGGTTGCACGATCAGGGCGATGGCGGCCACCAGGCCCGGCCCGGTGAGGAAGCCTAATGCCTGGTTGAGGGCGTAGAGAGGCTGTGCCCAGGAGGCGGGGAGCACGCCGATCTCTGCGAGTCCCCAGGGTAGGCCCACGAGGAGGATGAAGGCGGCCGCGATGGCGGCCCAGATGGTGAGGGCGCGGCGGTGCGCGGGGACGTCATGCAGCATGAGCGTGCGAGCCATGAGGAGGCCCACGATCATGGCCGGAAGGAGGGTGAGGAGCAAAATCGGGCTCATCATGGCGATGGATACGAGCGTCAGGGCACCTCGCCCCAGGTACTCCAGGTAGTCTTCGGCGCCACCCGCTCCGCCCATGTCCACCAGACTGAACAAAAACGTCACAATCGCTCCCACGATCCACAGCCCGGCCGCGATTCTCTTGAGGTTTTTATTCCCCACCGCGATCAGCCCTGCGAGGGCAAGGCCGCAGATTCCGTAGCTGAACATAATGTCTCCGTAGAAGAGGAACACCGTGTGAATGGTCCCAAAGAGCACCAACCACCCGTAGCGGCGCAGGAGAACCACCTGGGCGTTCTTGCGCGGATAGCCTCGCCGCAGCAGGCTCAGGGAGATCATGCCCACGCCAAAGCCCAGCAGGGTGGCAAACATGGGCAGGCCCCGCACGTGAATGAACATCGTGCCAAAGACCACGGCGATCTTATCCGCCAGGGAGCCCTCCCGCACTCCGCCGATGCTCTCCGCCATCATGCCCTCGTGCGCGGGCGCCCACGCGGTGACCACGTTGGCGAGCGCGATGAAAAGCAGCATGAGGCCCCTGGCTACGTCGGGGGCAAGGAATCTCGTGGATACCGCGTGGGTGTTTTTCTGCGTCGCGGGCCGGGCCTGCTGCGTCATGGCGTCCTTTCTGAGGAAAAGCAACGGGGTTACCACAGTGATCCCTCATGGTAACTTCCCAGCCTCTCCCCCGCACCCCGCTCAACGAGCTCGCCAGTAAGCAACTCGCGTGATCGCTAGCACTTGCGCAAGTAGGCAATCCGATCGCGCAGTTGCTCCGCCGAGCACATCGCCGTGGGCGGCCCTCCGCACACCCGGCGCGCCTCGTTGTGGATCGAGCCGTGTGGCCTGCCCGTGCGCGCCGCGGTGATGGAGACGATCGCGTTGAGTTCCTTGCGCAGGGTGGGCAGTTCCTCGCTGGCCACCCGGTCGCGGGCCGCGCGGGCGCCCTCGGAGGCCTGGGCCTGGCGCTCCTTTTCCCGCTCGGCCTCGGCACTGCGGGCATCGAGTTGCTCTTTTTCCCGTTTGCGCAGCAGGGCGCGCATCTGCTCGGCGTCAAGAAGCCCGGGCAGCCCCAGGTAATCCGCTTCCTCCTCGGAGCCGCTGAGCGCCCCGGTGCCGTAGGTGGAGCCGTCATAGATGAGGGACTGTAGTTCCGCCTCGGCCCCAAGGGATTGGTAGCTGCGGTCGAGGTCGGGCTCGGTCTTTTCCTTGTTTGCCTCGGCTAGGAGGGCGTCGTCGAGGCCATCGGAGGGGCGGTCGGGTTTGCCCAGCACGTGATCCCGGGACTTTTCCAGCTTGGCGGCGAGGTCGAGGAGCACCGGCACCGAGGGGAGGAACACCGAGGCCGTCTCGCCCGGGATCCGCGAGCGCACGAAGCGCCCGATGGCCTGGGCAAAGAAGAGCGGCGTGGAGGCCGAGGTGGCGTAGACCCCCACCGCGAGGCGCGGCACGTCTACCCCCTCGGAAACCATGCGCACGGCCACCATCCATTCGTCGGTGGAGTGGGAGAACTCGGCGATGCGTTCGGAGGCCCCGGCCTCGTCGGAGAGCACCACCGTCACCGGGGTGCGGGAGATTTTTTCCAGGATCTTGGCGTAAGCACGGGCGGTCTTGGTATCGGAGGCGATCACCAGCCCACCCGCGTCCGGCATGTTCTGCCGGAGTTGGAGCAGGCGGGTGTGCGCGGCAGACAGCACCGCCGGGATCCATTCGCCCTGGGGGTCGAGCGCGGTGCGCCAGGCGCGGGCGGTCTGTTCCGCGTTGAGGGGCTCGCCCAGGCGGGCGGTGTATTCCTCGCCCGCGCTGTCGCGCCAGCGGGCCTCGCCGGAGTAGGCCAGAAAGACCACGGGGCGCACCACGCCGTCGGCAAGGGCGTCGGAGTAGCCGTAGGTGTGGTCGGCCTGGCTCACCAGGTGGCCTTCGCCGTCCTCGGCGTAGCGCACGAAGGGGATGGCGGAGTCGTCCGAGCGGAACGGGGTGCCCGTGAGCGCGAGGCGATGCGTGGCGTCGGCGTAGGCCTCGCGGATGCCGTCGCCCCAGCTTTTGGCGTCGCCGCCGTGGTGAATCTCGTCGAGGATCACCAGGGTGCGCCGCGCGGTAGACACGGAGTAGTGCTTGAACGGGTGCAGCGCCACCTGGGCATAGGTGACCACGATGCCGTCGTGGGCGGCGTTGACGGCGTCGGAGTTGCGGAAGTTCGGGTCGAGCGAGATGCCCACGCGCGCGGCCGCGCTGGCCCACTGCACTTTCAGGTGCTCGGTGGGCACCACCACGATCACGCGATCGACGGTGCGGTTATCTAAAAGCTCGGTGGCCACGCGCAGGGCAAAGGTGGTTTTACCCGCGCCGGGGGTGGCCACCGCGAGGAAGTCCTTGGGCTTTTTTACCAGGTAGGCGGTCAGCGCCTTGCGCTGCCACTCGCGGAGTTGCCCCTTAACGCGCCCCGTCACTTTTTCCGCAGGCCCTTGTACACCCGCTCGCAGTCGGGGCATACCGGGGAGCCTGGCTTGGCTTGCTTGGTCACGGGGAAGGTTTCTCCGCAGAGGGCCACCACCATGTTGCCGCTCACGGCGGACTCAACGATCTGGTTCTTCTTCACGTAGTGGAAGAACTGAGGGGTGTCGTTATCGGTGGTGGTTTCTTCCCTGATCTCGGGGCGATCAATGGTCGTCGTGCTCGTACTCACCTCACCCATCATGCCCCACTCGTACCGGTGGGGGCCACACGTGCGGTTACCCTGGGATCATGGCTTCTCACAGTGCTGGCGGCGCGGTTCCCGACCCCGGGACTATCGACGCCCCCGCGGGCCCTGCTTCCGCTTCCCGACGGCGTCAGCAAGCACTACCAAGGGGGCTGCGGCGGCGTCGGGTAGCGCTCATCACGGATGCTCACCGCACCCCGGAACAGAACCTGCGCCACCGGGAGCGCCTGTACGGGATCATGCAAGGCGTGCGCCTGCCCCTGATTTTCCTGGCCATGCTCGCGCTGGTGGCCTGGGATAATTGGTGGGTTGCCGGTGCGTTATTCTGCGTATCTATTCCGATGCCGTGGCTGGCTGTGGTCGTCGCCAACGGGCGCGGGGAACCCCGCGATCCGCGCGCCCAGCAGGTGTATAAGCCCGCGTTGGCGCGCCAACAGCAGGCCGCCGCCTTAGCGGCCCCCGCCGACCGGCAGGAACTGCCCGCCGCCCCCACTTCCCACCCCACAAAGGACGCTTAATTCATGCCTCTTTCCCGCCTCGTGGACGTCTCCGGTGCCCTGGTGGCGCTGCTGCGTGACTCCCAGTTCACCGCCTCGGGGATCCGCCGCCATCTTGGGGCGCCCGCCACCGACGCCCTCTATCGCGGCGAGCCCGCCGCCGTTCGCCGCGCGGCGCTCGACGATTCCCGCCTCTCTTTCCTCGTGCGCTTCTTCCTCCTTCACGACACTCTCCCCTGGGAGCGCTGCCGGGACGTCCTCGGAGAAGAAGTGGCTCAGGGGTTGCTGAATGCCTCCGCGCTGCGCCGGGAGGGCGACCTCGCGCGCATGCTCATCGACGTCCGCCCCCACGTTCTTTCCGGGCGGGATCAGTGGGTGTTCTCCGATGCCGATGCCTCTATGGTTGAGCACGTTCCCGGCCCCGATCACGTGCTGGGCGTGGGTGCGGCAAGTATCTCCCTGCTCGATTCCGTGCCCACCTCCCCGGTGGGATCGGTGCTGGACCTGGGCACCGGCTCGGGTGTGCAGGCGCTGGGGCAGTCGGCGTGCGCGGAGCACCTCACGGTCACCGATGTCCACCCCCGCGCCCTGAGCTTTGCCCACGCCACGTTCCGCGGTGCCGCTTCTACGGTTTCTGTGTTTCCCGAGGTGGAGGTGCTGGAAGGATCCTGGTTTGAGCCGGTGGCCGGGCGGTGCTTTGACCGGATCATCACCAATCCGCCGTTCGTGGTGGGCCCGCCCGCCGTGGGGCACGTGTACCGGGATTCCGGCCTGGCGCTCGACGGCGCCTCGCGGCTGGTTCTCTCCCAGGCCCCGCGCCACTTGCGTCCCGGCGGTACCGCGCACGCGGTGGCCGCCTGGGTGCACCGCGAGGGGGAATCCTGGCGGTCCCGGGTGGCCTCGTGGCTGCCCTCCCACGGGGTGCAGGCCTGGGTCTTGCAGCGTGACGTCGCCGACCCCGCCCTGTACGTGGGCACCTGGCTGCGCGACGAATCCCTCGATCCGCGCTCCGCCGAGGCCGCTCGCCGCACAGGCGAGTGGCTGGACTTCTTTGAGCAGGAGGGCGTCACCGGCGTGGGTTTTGGCTTTGTGGCCCTGGAGCGTCTGCCCGATGATGAACCCAGCGAGGTGGTGGCGGAGGAGCTGCACCACGACTTCCACGATCCGCTGGGGCCGGAGGTAGAGGAATACTTTGTGCGCAATAACTGGTTGCGCTCCCTCCGCGGGGTGCAGGAGGTATTGTCCTGCCGCTTTGGCCTGCGCCCCAGCGTGGCCCAGGAACGAGTGAGCGTGGCCGATGCCGCCACCGGCATGGGCTTTAAGCCCGCCGTGCAGCGGCTCAGCCGCATGGACGGGCCGCGCTTTAGCCACGAGGTAGACGAGCACATCGCCGCCATCGTCTCCGGCCTGCACCCCGAGGGATTAAGCCTGGGCGAGGTGGTGCACCTGTACTGCGCGGCGCACGATCTTGACGCCGCCAGCGTGCTACCGGAGATCAGCGCCGCCGTGGTGGATCTGGTGCGCCACGGCCTGCTTCTCCCCGCCGATCTCATCACGGAGGAAGCCGCATGAAGGCCGTGCTCAGCCGGGTAACCCGCGCCCAGGTAACCGTAGAGGGCACCGTGGTGGGGGCTATCGACGGCCCCGGCGTGCTCGCGCTCGTGGGCGTGCACCGGGAGGACACCCCCGCAGACGCCGCGACGATGGCGCGCAAGATCGCGGAGCTGCGCCTGCTCGACGGGGAAATCAGCGCGGCGGATGCCGGCGCCCCGGTACTGGTGGTCAGCCAGTTCACCTTGCAGGGGCGCACGTCCCGGGGGCGATGCCCCTCCTGGGCACAGGCCGCGCCCGCCGACCTCGCTCGGCCCCTCATCGAGGCCGTGGTGGCAGCGCTGCGCGAGCGCGGGCTTAGCGTGGAGCAGGGTCAATTCGGGGCCATGATGCAGGTGGAGTCCGTCAACGATGGTCCCTTTACCCTCCTGGTGGACACCCGGGAAAAATAAGCGGGAACTAATGCGAAGGGCCGGGCGTTGTACTGGGCAGCATCGGTGAGAACGAGGAGGCTTTCATGACAGCGTCGGTGACCGAGTTTGACTCTGAGGAACAGGATCGCGGCAGCCGCCGTAACCAGACCAACGATAATCCCTCGGCAGACCTGGTTCGCGTGTATCTCAACGGCATCGGCAAAACCGCCCTGCTCACCGCCGAGGACGAGGTGGAATTAGCCCAACAAATCGAGGTGGGCCTCTACGCCGAGCACCTCCTCCTCAACTCCGAGGAACCCCTCACCCGCGCCAAGAAGCGCGACCTTAAGGTGCTGGCCCGCGAGGGGAAGAAAGCCCGCAGCCACCTGCTGGAGGCCAACCTGCGCCTGGTGGTCTCCCTGGCCAAGCGCTACACCGGGCGCGGTATGCCGCTGCTGGACCTCATCCAAGAGGGCAACCTGGGGTTGATCCGGGCGATGGAGAAGTTCGATTATTCCAAGGGATTCAAGTTCTCCACCTACGCCACCTGGTGGATCCGCCAGGCCATCACCCGTGGCATGGCGGATCAATCCCGCACCATCCGCTTGCCCGTGCACCTAGTAGAGCAGGTCAATAAGCTTTCCCGGATCAAGCGTGAGCTTTACCAGCATCTCGGGCGAGAGGCCACCAACGAGGAGCTGGCCGAGGAGTCCGGCATTGACGAGTCCAAGATCGAGATGCTTCTGCGTCAATCCCGCGACCCGGTGAGCCTGGACATGCCCGTGGGCGCCGACGAGGAGGCCCCCCTGGGCGACTTCATCGAGGACGCGGAGGCGGCCGACGCCGAAAGCGCCGTGGTGGCCTCCCTGCGCCACTCCGATATTCGCTCCGTCCTTTCCACCCTGGAGGAGCGCGAACAGGACGTGATCCGGCTGCGCTACGGCCTTGATGACGGCGTGCCGCGCACCCTCGATCAGATCGGACGCCGCTTTGGGCTATCCCGCGAACGGGTGCGCCAGATCGAGCGCGAGGTGATGAGCAAACTGCGCGACGGGGAACGCGCCGACCGCCTCCGCGATTACGCCCAGTAGTTTTCCGGTTCTCTTGGGCCTGGGGAGGCCTCGTGACAGCAAGAGCCCGGGAGTACGGGTATTGTGATGGTCACTTCCTTAGCGCGAAAGAACACAACAAAGAGGTAAACAGTGAAGGATCTCGTCGATACCACCGAGATGTATCTGCGCACCATTTACGAGCTTGAAGAAGAGGGCATTATTCCCCTGCGCGCTCGCATTGTGGAGCGCTTAGAGCAATCGGGCCCCACGGTGAGCCAGACGGTGGCCCGCATGGAGCGCGACGGACTGCTGCACGTGCGCCCGGATCGCAGCCTGCAACTCACCGACGAGGGCCGCGAGCGCGCCACCGCCGTGATGCGTAAGCATCGCCTCGCGGAGCGCCTGCTCACCGACATTCTCCACCTTGATCTAGAACAGGTGCATGATGAGGCCTGCCGTTGGGAACACGTGATGAGCGACGAGGTGGAGCGCCGCGTGGTGGACGTGCTCGCCGACGCCGCCTATTCCCCCTTTGGCAACCCCATCCCCGGGCTCAAGGAAATCGGCATTGATCGGGAATCCGCTAGCGAGCGCGGGGTGCGCCCCGTGGATCTCCCCGAGGGCCAGGACATACCGGCGCTGCTCCTCCAGCTCAACGAGATCGTACAGATGGAGACCCGCCACCTGCGGGCCTTTGCCGACGCCGGCATCAGCATGGGTTCCGAGGTCATGGTGCACAACGAAGGCGGACTGGTGACCATCTCCAAGGGAGATAAGAGCATCGAACTCGCCGATGACCTCGGCCACGCCGTGCGCGTGGAGCCCCTGGAGGGATAACACCCATGAAGTTGCTGGTTACCGGCGGGGCGGGGTACGTGGGCAGTGTGTGCTCCCAGGTTCTCCTGGAGGCTGGACACGATGTGACCATCGTGGATGACTTTTCCACCGGCAACCGCGACGCGGTTCCCCACGCCGCCCGGCTCGTGGAGGGCCGGGTGAGCGAGGTGGCGGATACCGTGCTCGCGGAGGGCGATTTTACCGGTGTGCTGCACTTTGCCGCCCGTTCCCTGGTGGGTGAGTCCATGGAGAAGCCCGATGAGTACTGGCGCGACAACGTGGGAACCTCGCTGGACTTGCTCGATGCCATGCGCCGCCACGGGGTGAACAACCTCGTCTTCTCCTCCACCGCCGCCACCTACGGCGAACCGGAATCCGTGCCCATCACCGAGGACTTTCCCACAGCCCCCACCAATACCTACGGGGCGACAAAACTCTCCATCGACTATGCCATCGCCTCCTACGCGCAAGCCTACGGCCTGGGCGCCACCAGCCTGCGATACTTCAACGTAGCCGGGGCCTATGGTGGCCTGGGCGAGCACCGTGAGAAGGAAACCCACCTCATTCCGCTGATCTTGCAGGTGGCCCTGGGGCAGCGCGATAAGATCCTCGTCTTTGGCGAGGACTGGCCCACCGCGGACGGCACGGCCGTGCGCGATTACATTCATATCCGAGACCTCGCCCAGGCCCATGTGCTGGCCCTAGAAACAAATCGCCCCGGAACCCACCGCGTGTATAACCTCGGCTCGGGTGACGGCAACTCCGTGCGCGAGGTCATCGAGGCCTGCCGTGCCGTGACCGGCCACCCGATTCCCGCGGAGGTCGCTCCCCGTCGAGCGGGAGATCCGGCCGTGCTCATCGCCTCCTCACAGCGAATCAAGGAGGAATTAGGCTGGCGGCCCGAGCGCACCGATATTCGCACCATCGTCTCCGACGCCTGGGAGTACACCCGCAGGCGGGGCTAGCGGTGGCGGCCATCGGTATCCGCCCCGGTACCGCCTGCGGTGGCGTCACTGTTTTTGCTTTGTGCCGGTGCCACCGCCTCTTTCACCGCGTCAAGCATGGCCTCCGCCCCGCGGCGGCTGACCACGGAATAGAGAAGCCCGCTCAGACCGTGCTCCGGGGCCTCCTCCACCGCCAGGTGAAGCGCAAGAGCCACGCGCCAGGAATGTCCGCAGGCTGCGGCGGCAAGTGCGTAGAGGCACAGCGCGTTGCTCCGCGCTTCCCCCCTCGTGCGCTGGGCCACCCGCCGCAGTATCCGATGAGCCTGGTCCGCGTGCTCTATCGTCGGTGCCACCAGCGCATCGCGCAACATCGGATGGCTGAGCAGGAACGCCAGGTGGCTGGCGTCCCCCTCACCGCGCAATAATTCCCCGGCCTCGGCGGCCAGCTCCCCCAGCAGGGGTGGCGAGAGGTGCGCCCTGTGCACCAGTCGATGCACATCGCGCATGTTTACTGCCCAGGGTTTTCCACGCGGTTGGAAATGCGCGCAGGCCTCCGCCCTGGTGAGTTCCGGCACCTCCCCGCATTCCACCAGCGCCCGCATGGCGGGGGTACGGGAAACCGCCGGAATCACGCCCCCTGGCCACCTGTTCCCAGAGCCGCACGTATCGCTCTCCCGTGATAATTCTGCGGCACCACCATCCTCCCCACAACCGCAAGGGCGGATTCTCCGGGAGACGGTGCGCCTCCAGGAGGCGCCGCAAAGCCGCCACCTCCGGCCGAGACGGAGGGGCACCGATGAGAAAGACCATCGCGGAGGAACTACCCGCCTCACCGATCATGCGCAGGCCCTCGTCCAGGACACCCGGAGGGAGAGGATAATCAGCCCGCAGAACCGGCCCCAGGTGATGGGTGCTGCCCCGGTGGTGTTCGAGGCCCACCAGCACCAGGGAGTCTTGGGGATAGAACCCCAAGACGGCCGGGAGGTTAGCCATGAGGTAGCCGGGGACACCATCGGTCGGGGCGGGATCTGGGGCATGGGTGGGATTCTGTGGTTTCATGCCCCACAGCGTGCCCCGGTGAAACACCGCGAGTGCACCTGACCGGTATGCCCATGTGGATAAGCCGCGCTATCCACACCCCCAGGCCCGGCGCGTGGCGCTGATTCTGCGGGCAAGGTTGGTTACACTGGCGAGACACTGCCGCGAGTTCCTGTGATGCCTCCCCCGTGCGTATTCCCGCTTTGTCCGTCGATATACGGTCTCTCTGGGAATCAATCCACGGGGTGCTTCGTTGCACGGTATAGACCAAGAACTAAGGAGGACAATCATGCCGGAAGAACACCGCCACATGTATGAGTTAGAGTATCCATCGCCAGAAGTTTCCTCCGATGGGGCCGCAGGCCCTACCCTTATCGTCGCCCTTCAGGGATATGCGGATGCTGGCCAGGCCGTGAGCGCCAGCGCCGATCACCTGCTGGCGGCGTTAGAAAATAGGCTCGTGGCCTCCTTTAATACCGATGAACTCATCGATTATCGTTCCCGCCGCCCCACGGTCACCATGGAGAACAATGAGGTTACCAAGGTAGAAAAATTATCCCTGGATATGCGCGTGCTGCGTGATATTCAGGGCCAGCCCTTCCTTTTGCTTTCCGGCCCGGAGCCGGATTTACGCTGGGATTCCTTTACCCAGGCCACAGCCGATCTGGTGCGCAAGTACAACGTGAGCCAGGTAATCTGCCTTTATTCCGCCCCCATGACGGTTCCGCATACCCGTCCCCTGGTGGTCTCCGCCCACGGCAACAGCCCCGAACTCATGCAGGATCTTTTCCGTTTTGATGGTTCCGTCATGCTGCCGGGCTCCGCGGCCCTGCAATTAGAGTCGGTGCTGGGAAAACAACGCACGGCGGTGGCGGGCTTTACCGCTCACGTTCCGCATTATGTTTCCTCCTCCCCCTACCCGGAGGCCACGCTGAAGCTATTGCGCTCGGTGGCGCATAACGCCAACTTGGAGTTACCCCTCCAGACTCTCGAACGGGATTGGGAGCGCGTGGCGCAGCAGCTCACCGAGCAGATGGACGATTCCTCCGAGATCCAGCACGTGGTGGCGGCCCTGGAGCAGCAGTACGACGAAGAGGTGGAGCAGTACCGCACCCGCCACCCCAAGGCTGTGCTTCCCGGAGAGGAGGATCTGCCCAGCGGGGAGGAGATCGGCCAGGAATTCGAGCGCTTCCTGGCAGACCTCGACGAGGAGGAATAACCAGGAGGCACAACCCCGTCCCTCTCCCGGGGTTGGTCTACTAGGGTGGGGTGAATGAACCTCTCCCAGATGTTGCCTGACCTCAGCGAAGTCCCGGAGTCTCTCTTTGAGGAATCCATCTTTGATTCCTTCCTCGCCTGGGCGCGCCAGCGGGATATTAACCTTTATCCCGCTCAGGAGGAGGCCTCCCTGGGGATTCTGGCGGGCGATAACGTCATTCTGGCCACCCCCACGGGTTCGGGGAAATCCCTGGTGGCCATCGCCGCGCACTTCATCGCCATGGCGCGGGGCCAGCGGAGCTTTTATACCGCCCCCATCAAGGCCCTGGTGAGTGAGAAGTTTTTTGCACTCTGCGAGACCTTCGGCCCGGATAACGTGGGCATGATGACGGGCGACGCCACCGTGAACGGCAACGCCCCCATTATCTGCGCCACGGCGGAAATCGTGGCGAATATCGCGCTGCGCGACAGCAACCAGGCGCGCATGGATCAGGTGATTATGGACGAGTTCCATTACTATTCCGATCCCGAGCGCGGCTGGGCCTGGCAGGTGCCCCTGCTGGAATTACCGCAGACCCAATTTCTGCTCATGTCCGCCACCCTGGGGGACACGGAGTTCCTGCAAAAGGACCTCAGCGAGCGCACCGGGCGCACCACCTCGCTGGTGGCCGGGGCCACCAGGCCGGTTCCCCTGGATTTCTCGTACGTTTATACCCCGGTGCATGAGACCATCGAGGAACTTCTTTCCCAGGGCAAGTCCCCCATTTACGTGGTGCATTTCACCCAGCGCGAGGCCGCCGAACGCGCCCAGGCACTCACCTCCCTGGCCATGGTCACACCGGAGGATAAGGAGGCCATTGCCGCCGAGATTGGGGCCTTCCGGTTCAGCACGGCCTTCGGCTCGCAGCTGTCCCGGCTGCTGCGCAAGGGCATCGGAGTCCACCACGCCGGCATGTTGCCCAAGTACCGGCGCCTCGTGGAGCGCCTGGCGCAAAAGGGGTTGCTCAAGGTGATCTGCGGCACCGATACCCTCGGGGTGGGCATCAACGTGCCCATTCGCACCGTGGTGATGACCGGCCTGGCCAAGTTTGATGGCACCCGGCAGCGCATCATGAAATCCCGCGAGTTTCACCAGATCGCGGGCCGCGCGGGCCGCGCGGGCTTTGATACCGAGGGCACCGTGGTGGTCGAGGCGCCCGAGCATGAGATCGAGAACTGGCGGCTGCGCCAGCGCGCGGGCAGCGACCCGAAGAAACTCAAGAAACTGCGCAAGAAGCACGCCCGGGACGGCGAGGTGAGTTGGAGCGAGCGCACCTTTGAAAAACTCACCCAGGCCGAGCCGGAGCACATGGCCTCACAGTTCAAGGTGTCTAATTCCATGGTGATTAATCTGGTCTCGCGCCCGGGAAATACCTACGAGCACTTTGCGCATCTGCTGCGCACCAATCACGATCCCCGCGCAAAGCAGAACAAGGATATTCTCACCACCATCGAGTTAGGGCGCGGATTGTTACGCGCGGGGATCGTGGAAAAACACGGTGAAGGCTATCGCCTCACCCGGGAAATGCAGCGGGACTTTGCCCTTAACCAGCCGCTCTCCCCCTTTGCCCTGGCCGCGCTCACGCTGCTTGACCCGGAATCGGAGGGGTACGCCCTGGACGTCATCAGCACCTTCGAGGCGATCTTGGACGATCCACGCCCCGTCCTGGTGGCGCAGCAAAAGGCGGCCCGTGGGGAGCGCATCGCGGAACTCAAGGCCGATGGCGTGGATTACACCGAGCGCATGGCCATCATCGAGGACATCACCTGGCCCATGCCCCTGCACGAGGAATTAGAGGATGCCTTTGAGACCTTTTCTCAGGGCGCCCCCTGGGCCCGCGAGTTCCGGCTAAGCCCCAAGTCCGTCCTGCGTGACATGATCGAGCACGCCATGACCTTTTCTGACCTCGTGGCCACGTATTCCCTCGCCCGCTCCGAGGGCGTCGTTTTGCGCTACCTCACCGATGCCTGGCGTACCCTCCAGCACTCCGTCCCCGCGGAATATCGCACGGAGGAGTTGGAGGACATCATCGTGTGGCTAGGCGAATTGATTAGGCAGGTGGATTCCTCGCTCGTGGACGAGTGGGCGCACATGGCCGATCCCGATGCCCCGGTTTCTCAGGCCGTGGTGGATCAGGAGCTGGCCTTTGGCGTGGAGGATCCCACGGCGCTGAGCGCCAACCGGCGCGCCTTTACCATCATGGTGCGCAACGCCATGTTCCGCCTGGTGGAACTCTTTGCCTGGGAGAAGGAAGATCGCCTGGCGGAGCTGACCGACTATATCGAGGACGCGCCGGACTTCCCCGCCGCGATGGACGAGTACTTTGACCAGTACTCGGACCTCGATACCGGCCCCCAGGCTCGCGGGCCGGAGTACTTCCGCCTGGATACCACGGGGCGGGCCTGGCAGGTGCGGCAGATCTTCAAGGACCCGGAGGGCGATAATTCCTTCGCCTACGAGGCCGTGGTGGATCTGGATGCCTCCGACGAGGCCGGGGAGGTGCGTTTTTCCTCCCTGCGGATCGACGCACACTAGGGTGCGCCGGGGCGGCGTCGATAAGCCCGACGGGGAGTTATTAATGGCTCCCTGCCGGTGTCATAGGTTAAGGTGATGGACTATGCACAATAAAGAGTACCGGCCGACTCTTGCCCAGCTACGCACCTTCGTCACCATCGCTGACAATAAGCACTTTGGCACCGCCGCAGCCAAGCTCAATATCTCCCAGCCCTCCCTTTCCCAGGCGCTCTCCGCGCTGGAAAACGGGATCGGCGTGCAGCTCATCGAGCGCTCCACCCGAAAGGTCATCGTCACCCCCATCGGGGAGCGGCTCCTGCCCTACGCCAAGGCCGCCCTGGACGCCACCGACATCTTCGTCGCGCATTCGCGCGGCTCCTACGGCCAGCTCTCCGGTCCGCTCACCCTCGGCGTAATCCCCACCATCGCTCCCTATCTCCTGCCCACCCTGCTCCCCCTGCTTCAGCAGGAATACCCGGAGCTAGAGCCGCGCATCGTGGAGGATCGCACCACCCACCTGGTCACCATGCTGCGCGATGGGCGTATCGACGCCGCCCTGCTCGCCCTTCCCTCCGAGGCCCCCGGCCTCGTGGATATCCCCCTCTACCAGGAGGAATTCGTGGTGGTGGTTCCCTCCTCGCACCAACTGGCCGGGCGGCACGACCTCACCCTCCAGGCGCTTGAGGAACTGCGGCTTCTTTTGCTTAACGACGGCCACTGCCTCCACGATCAGATCGTGGATCTCTGCCGCAAGGCGGATCTCAACCCCGGCGAGGCCGCAAGCGCCGTCACCCGCGCCTCCTCCCTAACCACCATCGTGCAACTGGTGGCCGGGGGGCTGGGTTCCACGCTGGTTCCCATCAGTGCGGTGGAGGCGGAGTGCCAGCGCCCGGGCCTGAGCATCGCCACCTTTGCCCCCGGGGTGAGCGCGGAACGCCACGTGGGCCTGGCGTATCGAGCCTCAAGCTCCCGCGCGGCGGAGTTCACCAAATTCGGCGGCGCCATCACCCGCGCCTATCGCACGGCCGTGCCGCTGCGCCCGCCGATGAACTGAAGTGCTTAGGCGGCCGGGAGTGCGCCCTGGCTGGCCTGGCGGAACATGTGCGCGTATATCAGATAGTACGCGGGCAAAAGCACCAGGAAGCCCAGGGTGAAGGTGAAAAGTCCGCCAAGAACCAGCGCGATGCCGCCCGCGAAGCTAAAGAGCAGCAGCACGCCGTAATTGCGCTTGCCCGCCTTGAAGCCCAGGACGATGGATTCTTTGAATCCATAGCCATCGGCGGCGTACCAATTCCAGAAGATAAAGAACGGGTTGATGAGGAAGCTGAGGATCATCACGGCACCCAGAATCCCCACGATAAAGAGGTCATTTGCCCCCGTGGTCACGACGGCCACCACCAGGGGAACCACGACGATCGCGAGGCCCACCACGCTCAGGAAGAACTGCACGATGGACAGGGCCAGCACCTGAAAGTACCGCACGTTACGGAAGAAATCGCCCAGGCCCACGCGCTTCTTATTCACCTGCGCCAGCAACCCGGTGAGGATAAACGGCGTGATGAGCACTTGGCCCACGCTCATCAAGAGCGAACCCCAATCATCCCCCAAATTAGTGGTGGTGTACATCTCATCGGCCTCGATGGAGTCCATGGCCTCCATCGCCGGGAGAAACGAAACCACAAAAAACAGGGCAGCGGTCACGATCCCCAGAATCAGGGTGCCGATGATCCAGATGTACCAACTACTAAATACGGCCTTAAAACCCCAGGATATGGCCTCCCCGACGTTCACCTTGCCGGTGCCCTCGCGGGGCTTTTCCTGGGCCCATTCGGGAGTCTCCTGAACGTACTGGGGATATTTATCAAAACCCGGAGAATCCTCCGGGTGCGGGGTAGACGGATAGGTCATTACGGTATCCTTCCTTTCTTTGTTCTCCTCTGTCGCGTCACCCAGGTTATCGCAAACCAGCCTGCGTTTGTAGGGAAAACCCTGGCACGGAGCACCTCTGCCGTGCTTTATATACCGCCTCGCCATTGGTGCGCCGCCCCGCATGGCCTAAAATCGGCCGATAGCATGGATACTTCTAGTGTGAAAGAGCGCATCGCCGCCCGGCTTCCCCACGTTCCCCTCGCCCAGGAGCGCTCCCTGCGCCGCCGCTTCCACAAGGCCCGCACCGCCGAGGACTGGGAGAGTCTGGCCCGCGACGTCGATCGCGGCTGCGCCGAGGTGGAGCGGCGCACCCAGGCAATCCCGGAGATCGCCTACCCCGAGGAACTCCCCGTGAGCGCCCGCCACGATGATATTGCCCAGGCGATCAGGGATCACCAGGTGGTTATCATCGCCGGCGAGACCGGATCGGGAAAGACCACGCAGATTCCTAAGATCTGCCTGGAGTTGGGCTTTGGCCGCCGCGGCATGATCGGGCACACCCAGCCGCGGCGGCTGGCCGCGCGCACCGTGGCGGAACGCATCGCCCAGGAACTGGGCCAGGATATTGGGGAATCGGTGGGTTACGCCATTCGCTTTGATGATCGTGTGGGGCCCCGCACCGCCGTGAAACTCATGACGGACGGTATTCTCCTCGCGGAAATGCAGCGCGATCGCTTTTTTAACGCCTACGACGTCATTATCATCGATGAAGCCCACGAGCGCTCGCTTAATATCGATTTCCTTTTGGGCTATCTCAAGCGGCTGCTCCCCCAGCGCCCCGACCTCAAGATCATCATCACCTCGGCCACCATCGACCCCGAGCGCTTCGCTCATCACTTCGCGGACGCCCAGGGCACCCCCGCCCCCATCGTCGAGGTATCCGGGCGCACATACCCGGTGGAGATTCGCTATCGCCCGGAGGAGGATGACCCCGACGCCCTCGTGCATGCCATCGAGGAACTCATGGCGGAGGGCCCCGGAGATATTCTCTGTTTCTTCCCCAGCGAGCGCGATATTAGAGACGCCATGGAGCTGCTGGAGTCCCGGCGCTGGCGCGGAACGCATATCCTGCCCCTCTTCGGCCGCCTGTCCAACCAGGAACAACACCGGGTGTTCTCCCCACACGCGGGGCGTCGCATTGTGCTGTCCACCAACATCGCGGAAACCTCCCTCACGGTTCCCGGTATTCACTACGTGGTGGACACCGGCACCGCGCGCATCTCCCGCTATTCCACCCGAACAAAGGTGCAGCGGCTTCCCATCGAGGCCATCTCCCAGGCCAGCGCCAATCAGCGCTCCGGGCGCTGTGGGCGCGTGGCCGAGGGCGTGGCGATCCGCCTCTACTCCGAGGAGGACTTCCAATCCCGCCCGGAGTTCACCGACCCGGAGATCCTGCGCACCAACCTCGCCAGCGTTATTCTCCAGATGGCCTCGCTGCGCCTGGGCGATATTGCCCGATTCCCCTTTGTGCAGCCCCCGGAGGCCCGCCATATCCGCGACGGCCTCACCCTTTTGCACGAACTCGGCGCCATCTCCCGGCCCCGGCCCGAGGGCCCGCCCACGCTCACCCGCATTGGCCGCGATCTCGCACGGATTCCCGTGGATCCCCGGCTGGCCCGCATGCTGGTGGAGGCCCAGCGCCTGGGCTGTCTCCACGAGGTCATCGTGATCGTGGCGGCCCTCACCACGCAGGATATTCGCGAGCGGCCCCTGGATCACCAGGCCCAGGCGGATCAGCTGCACGCGCGATTCCGCGATAAAAAGAGCGACTTCCTCAGCTACCTGAAGCTCTGGGATTACCTTGGCCGCAAACGCCAGGAACTCAGCGGCAACGGCCTACGCCGATTGATGAAGTCCGAGTTCCTGCACTACATGCGCTCGCGCGAGTGGCGGGATCTGGTGCGCCAGTTGCGCGAGGTATCCAAGCAACTGGGGTGGAATATCCCCGATCCCTCCGGCGATGCGGAGGCCATCCACTCCAGCCTCCTGGCCGGGCTGCTCATGAACATCGGGCAACGCGACAGCAACTCCAAGGAGTTCCACGGCACCCGCAACACCAGGTTTATGGTGTTCCCCGGCTCCGCCCTGGCCAAGAAGCCCCGGGAGTTCGTCATGGCCGCCGAGCTGGTGGAGACCTCGCGCCTGTGGGCCCGCGACGTCGCCGCCATCGACCCCGCCTGGGTGGAGCGCCTGGCCGGGGACCTGCTCAAGCGCCAATACTCCGATCCCGCGTGGTCGCGCTCCAAGGCCGCCGCGGTGGTGCGGGAAAAGGCCACGCTCTACGGGGTGACCATCTATGCGGATCGCACCGTGCCCTATCATCGCGTGGATCCCCAGGCCGCGCGTTCCCTCTTTATCCGGCACGCCCTCATCGAGGGGGACTGGGCCACCCGCCACCACTTCTTCCACGATAATGCGGCCAAACTGGCAGAGGCCGCCGAGGTGGAGGACAAGGCCCGGCGCCGAGGCCTGGTGGCCGATGAGGATATTCTCTACGAGTTTTACGATCAGCGCATACCCGATTCCATCACCACGGGCGCGCACTTTGACTCCTGGTGGAAGAAAAAACGCCGCACAGATCCCACCGCCCTGGACTTCTCCCCCGAGGCCCTGCTGCACGACGACGCCCAGGACATCACCCACGAACTCTTCCCCGACCACTGGGATCAATTCCGCCTGGAATACTCCTTTTCCCCGGGGCACAAGGATGACGGCGTGCGCGTGCTGATCCCCGTGCCCATGCTCGCCAGCATTGACCCGGCCCCCTTCCAGTGGCTCGTTCCCGGCATGCGCGTGGAATTGGTCACCGAGCTGATCCGCAGCCTGCCCAAGGGGCTTCGCCGCAGCGTGGTACCCGCCCCCGACTTCGCGGAAAAGGTCGCCCCCCTGCTCAACCCTGGCGCTGACCTACGGGAATCCCTCGCCGCTGGGTTACGGGGCCTGGGTGGCACCGGCATTGACGCCGCCGATTTCTCCCTCTCCGCCCTACCCGCGCATCTGCGCATGACCTTCGCCGCGGTGAATAAGCGCGGCAAGATCATCGACACAGATAAGGACATTCACGCCCTGCGCAAGCGCCAGGCCACGCAGATCCGCTCCTCCATGGATCGCCTGGGCAGTTATGCCGAGACCACGTCCGCGAAAGAATGGACCGCACAGACCCTGGGTACCATTCCGGAGACGGTGGAGACCTCCGTGGACGGACACTCCGTCATCGCCTACCCCGCCCTCCGGCTGCACGAGGGGGCTATCTCCGTGGTGGTGCTCCCCACCAAGGCCGCCGCGGAGCAATCCATGCTCACCACCACGCTCACCCTGCTGATGCGGGCCGCCCCGGTCAACGCCAAACAGATGACCAAGGGGCTACCCCTGCAACAGCGCGTGGCCCTGGAGCACTATCCGCACGGCGGGGTGGAGGGGATCGTGGAGGAGGCTCGCGTGGCGGCCATCCGGGATCTTCTTCTGGCTGCGGGCGGCCCCGTGCGCAGCCCTGATGGCTTTGCCGCCCTGCGCGATTCCCTCGTACCCAAGGTGGCCGGCGAGGTTCGCCGCAGCATCGTCACCATCGCCCCGGCCCTGGTCTCCTACGAGCACGCGGTGGAAGAATTACGGGGTTGGGAGGGCCCCGCCATCGACGATATGCGCGGGCAACTCAACTTCCTGCTCCCGCCCAAGGCCCTCATCGTGCACGGGATCGAGCACCTCAAGCACCTCCCGCGCTATCTTCAGGCCATGAACCTGCGGTTGGAGGAAATGAATCGCGATCCCGATAAGGATGCCGCCCGGCAGGACGAGGTGGACGCCGTACTCACCCACCTGCGCAAGGTACTGGCCGCCAAACCCAAGGGCCTGGAAAAAACCCGGCCCGTGAAGGAGATTTATTGGATGATCGAGGAGTTTCGCGTGAGCCTGTTTGCGCAGCGCCTGGGCACCGCCCAGCCGGTCTCTCGCAAGCGGATTACGCGGGCCATCGACAAACTCTAGGCGAGCTCTAGATCTCGTGCGTGGCTATATCACCCCGGCCCTCCCGTTCGCGGCGGCGCATGAGACGAATCTCCTTTTCAAAGTCCTCCGCGCAATCAAAGGATTTGTACACGGAGGCGAAGCGCAGGTATGCCACCTCGTCTAGTTCGCGCAAGGGCTCCAGGATCGCCAGGCCAATGGCATTGGCATTGATCTGGGAACTACCGTGGCTGCGCACCGTCTCCTCCACCTGCTGAGCCAAGCGCTTCAGGGCATCATCGGAAACATCGCGCCCCTGGCAGGCCCGGCGCACGCCGGTAATCACCTTGTCCCGGCTAAAGGGCTCCGTGACCCCATTGCGCTTGACCACCAGGAGAATCGCCTTCTCCACCGTGGTAAAGCGCCCGGAGCAACTGCTACATTCCCGGCGGCGGCGGATCGCCGCCCCGGCGTCAATCACCCTGGAATCGATCACGCGGGAATGCATGTGGTGGCAAAAGGGGCAATACACGGAAAAACCACGCTTCCTTATGGATTCATGGCAAGTAGCCATGCGGCAAAGGAATAATCATACCCTCCCGATTCTATGGCGATCCCGGCCTACCGCGCCGTCGCTGCCGCCCCTGCATGAATATCCGTCCCTGCGGGCACCGCCGGATCGGTGCTCTCATCGGTGAGGAACACGGCACCAAGCACCACGCTAAGACCAAACACCCCACCCACCACGTAGGTGGTGATCTGATCGCTCAGGCGGCGTCGCGGACGTGTTCCACCTCCCGTACCATCGCCGCGCACAAGCATCGGCCCTTCCTTTCGTGCCGGCACCGCTTTCTTATTCGAAAGAGAGAGCGTTCGAATAGAGCCTCGGGAATCCTTCACCCCAAGGCGAGTACCCGGCTCCCATACCGCCGCCGGGGGAACGGGACGAGCGCGAAGTTTACTGTGGTTAATGGGGTAGAGAGAGGTGGTCATGGGGTTGCCCTTCCTGTTCGTGTTTCATGGGAAATATCAGCATGGACACTCGAACACGATACCCACATCATGTAGATCAGATGTTCGACTATATGTCCGATACCTGTTGTAGCACCCGGCCCGGCGCCTGTCTAGCCTCGCCTCAAAAATTTTCGAACACTCGTCCCAAACACCCCTCGGCATTGTGTACAGTGAAGAGCATTGGAATCGCACCGGCAAAGGAGTACCGCACCATGGCACGCACGCCAGGCAAGCCCGCCGCAGATAAAGACGCACCCGATCTCTCCACGCTTTCTCCGCGGCAACGCAGGATCCTTGAGGTCATCCGAGACGCCGTGGTACTGCGCGGATACCCCCCGAGCATCCGGGAAATTGGAGATGCAGCGGGGCTTCAATCCACCTCCTCGGTGGCGTATCAGCTCAAGGAGCTGGAGAAGAAGGGATTCCTGCGCCGCGACCCCAACAAGCCCCGCGCGGTGGACGTGCGGCACCTCCCCGGGGACGCCACCCCGGCCGCCGCAAAAAAGAAAACCACCACCCCCGGCGCACCCGTTCCCTCCGAGAGCGGCGCCACCTCGTATGTGCCGCTCCTGGGCAGCATCGCCGCCGGCTCCCCCATCCTCGCAGAGGAAAACGTTGATGATTACTTCCCCCTACCCAGCGACGTGGTGGGCGATGGGGAACTCTACATGCTCAAGGTATCCGGGGAATCCATGCGCGATGCCGGCATCCTGCACGGCGATTGGATCGTGGTGCGCTCCCAGCCGGTGGCCGAGGAGGGGGAGTTTGTCGCCGCCCTCATCGACGGCGAGGCCACCGTGAAGGAGTTTCACCGAGACTCCACCGGGGTGTGGCTCCTGCCCCACAACGAGGCCTTTGACCCCATCGATGGCTCCCAGGCTCAGATCATGGGCAAGGTGGTATCCGTCATGCGGAAACTGTAGGATCACAACCCCCAAAAGGGGGTGTTTCCTTCCCAGCGCCTCACCTTTCCCACTTTCTGACCTCCGCTTTTAGCCCGAGCCAACACGAGGTCAATCAATCCCACAAAGAGAATGTGGTTTTTGTGGAAGAATGGGAACACCGCAGGAGCAGCGGAAGTAGCCGGAACTGTGGGAGCACATGCCCAGGCTGCATCCGACCGCCGTCCGGTGGAAGCCCGATTGGAAAGGAATGACCGCCATGTACGCAGAGGAGCGTCGGCGTCAGATCGCCGCGCAGACCGCCGTCGAGGGCCGGGTGAACGTGACCAAGCTCTCTCGTAAGTTCGATGTCACCGCGGAGACCATCCGCCGCGATCTCGCGGTGCTTGACCGCGAGGGCATCGTCCATCGCGTTCACGGCGGTGCCGTGGCCACGCAGTCCTTTCAGACCACCGAACTCTCCCTGGACGCCCGCCTACGCTCGGCACCCAACGCCAAATCCGCCATCGCCCGGGCCGCGCTGAACTTCCTCCCGGAGACCCCCGGCAGAGGCCTTTTCTTGGATGCCGGAACCACCGTGACCGCCCTAGCGGATCTCATCGCGGATACTCCCCAAGCCAATCAGTGGTCCATCGTCACCAACAGCCTTCCCATCGCGTTGACGATGGCTAATAAGGGGCTCAGCGAGATTCAGCTATTGGGTGGTTCCGTCCGCGCCATCACCCAGGCCGTGGTGGGCGATACCGCGCTGCGCACCCTGGCCCTCATGCGCGCGGACGTGGCCTTCATCGGCACCAACGCCCTCACCCTCGATCACGGGCTGTCTACCGCGGACGCGCAGGAGGCCGCCATCAAGTCCGCGATGGTCACCAACGCGCGGCGGGTGGTGGTGCTGTGCGATTCCAGCAAGATCGGCAATGATTACCTGGTGAGTTTCGCCGCCATCGAGAACATTGACGTCGTCATCACCGATAGCAACGCCCCAGAATCCTACGTGCAGAGCCTGCGCGACCGCGATATTGAGGTGGTCTTGGGCTCCTAGCGCCACCGCAACAGCCGCCAAGAAACGCACAACGGCGAGGGCAAAACCCTCGCCGCACGGCTTTTATAGGCAATCAGGCCAGGATCGCCCGCACGGCGTCGCGCGCCTCGGAGGCCCCCTCGGAGGCAAGCGCCGCAGCGGCCGCCGCCTCGCACTCCTCCAGGGTCACCTCCGCGAGCTGCGCGCCCACTCCGGCTACGGCCGTGGAGGCCGCCGAGAGGGAGTTCACGCCCAAGCCGGTGAGCACGCAGGCCAGGAGCGGATCGGCGGCCGCCTCCCCGCACACGCCCACGGCGGTGTGGGTATCGTGCCCCACCATGCAGGTGTGCTGAATGAGGCGCAGCACTGCGGGCTGCCAGGGGTCGGTGAGGTAGGCCAACTGGGAGGAAAGACGATCGGCCGCCATCGTGTACTGGGTGAGGTCGTTGGTGCCGATGGATACAAAGTCCAGGTGAGGCATGATCTTATCCGCCATGAGGGCGGCGGCGGGCACCTCGATCATCGCCCCCGGCGTGAGGCCGCGCTCTTTACACAGGGAGGCAAACCACTCAGACTCCCGCGCCGTGGAGACCATCGGGGCCATGACCCAGGTGGGGGCCTGATCGCCCCGGCCCTCGG
This sequence comes from Corynebacterium oculi, assembly GCF_001412105.1. Lineage (GTDB taxonomy): Bacteria > Actinomycetota > Actinomycetes > Mycobacteriales > Mycobacteriaceae > Corynebacterium > Corynebacterium oculi. The sequence goes on along the minus strand of NZ_LKST01000001.1, from coordinate 557,918 downwards.
CGGCCTGCGCAATCGCGTCAAGTTGGCGGGTGAGCAGGGCCTCGTTATCCCGGGCGATGCGCAGCCCGCGCACGCCCAGGGCGGGGTTTTCCTCCTCGCTCATGTTCGCGTAGGCGATCGGCTTATCCGAACCGGCGTCGAGGGTGCGCACCACGACCTTGGACTCCGGGAAGGCCGCGAACACCTTCCCGTACAGCGCCGCCTGCTCGTCCACCGAGGGTTCCTCCGTGGCGGAGAGGAAACTCATCTCCGTTCGGTACAACCCGATCCCCTCCGCCTGGGTATCGGCGGCGATGCGCGCGGCGTTGGCGTCCTGAACGTTGGCGAGCATCTGCACCCGATGTCCATCCTTGGTGCTGGCGGGCCCGGTCCACCGCGCGATCTTGGCGGCGCGCTCCTGGGATTCCTGCACCATGCGCACCGCCTCCTCCGGGTCGGCGCCGCTGCGCACGGTGCCCACGGAGCCGTCGATAAGCACCTTAGCGCCCGCCTCGAAGTCGCGGATCGCGGTGCCAGCGGCCACGATGCAGGGAAGATTGAGCTGACGGGCGATGATCGCGGTGTGGCTGGTGGGGCCGCCGAGTTCGGTGACCAGGCCCCGGTAGTGCTCGATGTCCAGCGCGGCGGTATCGGCCGGAGAGAGGTCATCGGCAAAGAGAATGGCCTCGCCGTCAATGGCGGGAAGGCCCGGCTCCTCCTCCCCGCGAAGTTGCGCGATCACGCGATCCCGAATATCGCGCAGGTCGGTGGTGCGCTCGGCCATCACGCCACCGGCGGCATGAAACATGGTCACGAACTTAGCGGTGGCCTCCACGGTGGCGAAGGCGGCGTCCATGCCCGATCGGATATTCTTACGCACGGTTTTGCGCCAGCCGCGATCGCGCACCATGCCGGCGGTGGCGTCGAGTACCTCCGCCGCAGGCCCCTCGGCACTGCGGGCGCGCCCGTCGAGGCGCTCCGCGACGGTATCCGCCGCCGCCACGAACCGCTCGTACTCCGCCTCCCGTTCTTCCTCGGGAATCGTGGTGCCGCCGGTGGGGAGTTCGGGGCGAGGGCGCACCCACACCACGTCCGCGTAGGCGATGCCCGCGACCACGCCGGTTCCTTTCACGGTGAGGTGAGCAGAAGCATTGTTTCCAGAGCCTTCGGTCATGCGCACCACTCTAGCCGGGATCGCGGAGATCACGCCACAGCAACGTGCCCGAGCAAACACGCAATACGCCGTACCTTTCCCATAAACAGACATATGACCTCTTGACTTTTCGGGCATCAAGCGAAAGGATTAAGACATAATCAGACATTTACAGTGACCTCCGTCTCCCACCGACCCCAAGGACTCCCGTGATCCTCACGCTCACCCCCAATCCCAGCGTCGATGCCACCCTCACCCTCCCCGAACCCCTCTCCCCAGGCTCCGTCCACCGGCTGCGCTCCCTCAGCCACGTGGCCGGCGGCAAGGGCGTCAACGTGGCACACGCCATCCACCTCGCCCAGCACCCCACCCTCGCCCTCTTCCCCGCACCCAGCACCGATCCCTTCGTGGAACTCGCCGCCCGGGAGGCCATCCCCCACCGGGCCATCGCCATGAGCGAGCGCGTGCGCACCAACACCACGATCACCCAGCCCGACGGCACCACCACCAAGCTCAACGGCCCCGGCCCGCAGATCAGCCCCGAGGTGCGCGAACTCCTGGCCGATACCCTGGTGGAAACCGCGCAGCACAACGACGCCCCGTGGATCGCCCTCTCCGGCTCCCTGCCGCCGGGGCTGCCTGCCGGCTGGTACGGGGAACTCGTGGCTCGCCTGCGCGCGGAGGCTCCCCGAGCCCGCGTGGCCGTGGATACCTCGGACGCGGCAATGATCGCCCTGGGAGAAAGCTTTGACCGCGCCGCCCCCCACCTCATCAAGCCCAATGGTCTGGAACTAGGGCAACTGGTGGGCTGCGATGGGCTGCACCTAGAGCGCCGGGCCGCGGCGGGTGACGTTCAGCCCGTGGTGGAGGCCGCCCGCTCCATCGTCGCCCGTGGGGTGGAATCCGTGCTCGTCACCCTCGGCGGCGCCGGGGCGGTGCTCGTGACGGCCCAAGGCGCGTGGCAAGCCACACCTCCGCCCACCGCCGTGGTGTCTACCGTGGGAGCCGGGGATAGCTCGCTGGCCGGGTACCTGCTGGCCGCCACGCAGGGGGCCGCCCCCGAGCAGCGCCTGCGCCAGGCGGTAGCCTACGGCAGCGCCGCCGCCGCCCTGCCCGGTACTACCCTGCCCCGGCCCGACCAGGTAGACATGGAGCGAACCCAGGTCACCGGCATCGCCGCCTAAATCCTTACCCACCCGTACAACTTCATACCGCAATCTCAGAAAGGAACCCGATGTCCTCCCCCATCATCACCGCCGACCTCGTCGGCCTCGACGTGGACTACGGCGGTGAACCCGCCGCCGTCATCGACAATCTCGCCCGCCTCGTCGCCCACACCGGACGCGCTACCGACGCCGCCGTGCTCGCCCGCGACGCCCGGGCCCGCGAGGAGAAATCCGGCACCGGCGTTCCCGGCGGCGTGGCGATCCCGCACTGCCGCTCCGCCGCCGTCACCGAACCCACCCTCGCCTTCGCCCGGCTCAGCCGCTCGGTGGACTTCTCCGGCCCGGACGGGGAGGCCTCCCTGGTGTTCCTCATCGCCGCCCCCGAGGGCGGGGGTAAGGAACACCTCAAAATCCTCTCCAAACTCGCCCGCGCCCTGGTGCGCAAGGACTTCCTGGAGGGGCTGCGTGGGGCCGCCACGGCCGAGGAGATCGTGGAACTAGTCACCGGCGTGGTCAATGCCGCGCCCAAGAAAAAGAAGCCCGCCCCAGAGACCGCCCCCAAGGCTCTGGCGCAGGAGGCCACGGCCAAGGTCACCCGCGTGGTGGCCATCACCGCCTGCCCCACCGGCATCGCCCACACCTACATGGCTGCCGACGCCCTCACCCAGACCGCCGAGGCCCGCCCGGACATCGAGTTCGCCGTGGAGCCCCAGGGTTCCTCCGCCGTCACCCCGCTGCCCGCCGCCACCATCGAGGCGGCCGACGCCGTGATCTTTGCCACCGACGTCGGGGTGAAGGACCGCGAGCGCTTCGCAGGCAAGCCCGTGATCGAATCCGGGGTTAAGCGCGCCATCAACGAGCCGGGCGTCATGCTCGACGAGGCGGTGACCGCCGCCGCGAATCCCCGCGCCCGCCGCGTGGCCGGTGGGGCGGCAAGGCCAAGCGACTCCGCCCCGGAAGAGGGCTCGGGCCTCAGCTGGGGCAAGCGCATCCAACAGGCCGTGATGACCGGCGTATCCTACATGGTGCCCTTCGTGGCCGCCGGTGGCCTGCTGCTGGCCCTGGGCTTCATGCTCGGCGGCCGGGAGGTGGGTGACTACTGGCAGGTTCTGGTGACTCAGTACTCCCTGACTAACCTGCCGGATCAGATGGCCGTCATCAACGGCCAGTTGGTGGCCTTTGACCGCGCTGGGCTGGGGCTCTATCTGGCCGCCGTTTTCTTTGCTACCGGCCAGGCCGCGATGGGCTTCGTGGTAGCCGCGCTCTCCGGCTACATCGCCTACGCCCTGGCCAACCGCCCCGGCATCGCCCCCGGTTTTGTGGGCGGTGCGCTGTCCGTGGCCCTCGGCGCGGGCTTCATCGGCGGCCTGGTCACGGGCATCCTCGCGGGGCTCATCGCCATGTGGATCGGCTCCTGGAAGGTGCCGCGCTGGGTGGCCTCCCTCATGCCGGTGGTGATTATCCCGCTGCTGACCTCCATGATCGTGGGCCTGGCGATGTTCCTGTTGCTGGGCAAGCCGCTGGAAGCCATCATGACCGGCTTGCAGGATTGGCTGAACTCCATGTCTGGTTCCTCCGCCGTTCTGCTCGGCGTGATCCTGGGCCTGATGATGTGCTTTGACCTCGGCGGCCCGGTCAACAAGGCGGCCTACCTCTTTGCCACCGCCGGCCTTTCCACCGGGGATGATTCCTCCATGAAGATCATGGCCGCCGTGATGGCCGCGGGCATGGTGCCGCCCATCGCGCTCTCCCTAGCCACCTTCCTGCGCGGCAGCCTGTTTACCCCCGCCGAGCGGGAAAACGGCAAGTCCTCCTGGCTGCTGGGTCTCTCCTTCGTTTCCGAAGGCGCGATTCCCTTCGCCGCGGCCGACCCGCTGCGCGTGATCCCCTCCATGATGGCTGGCGGCGCGGTCACCGGCGCGCTGAGCATGGCCCTCGGCGTCACCGCCAGCGCCCCGCACGGCGGCATCTTCGTGCTACCCGCGATCTCCCCGGCCCTGGCCTGGGTGCTCTCCCTGGTCGCCGGCATCGCGGTGTCCACCCTGGCGGTGCTCGCCATGAAGCAACTGTGGCCCAACAAGGCCGTGCGGGAGGCGGCCGCAACCACGGCCCCAGAGAACGCCCCGGCCGCCGCATGATCCCCCGCACGCGCTGTGCGGCCAAGAGCGATCAGGAGTGGCCAGGAGCATGAACCTGGCACCGCCGCCCCGGCGCGCCTAGACTACAAGACTGAGCATTTTTCTATTTCCCGCCGCGCCTCCGGGCGCGGAAGAAAGGACAATCATGGCCTCTAAGACCGTCACCGTTGGTTCCGCCGTGGGTCTGCACGCCCGCCCGGCCTCCATCATTGCCGATGCCGCCGGCGATTACGACGAGGACATCTTCCTCGCCCTGGTAGGGGGCGATGAGGACGACGAGACCGATGCCGCCTCCTCCCTGATGATTATGGCCCTGGGCGCGGAGAAGGGTGACCAGGTGACCGTGACCTCGGAGAACGCCGAGGCCGTGGAGAAGATCGCCGCCCTCATCGAGAAGGACCTGGATTCCGAGTAGCCCTCCCGGCCCAAATCAAACGAGCACCCGGCCCGCCACCCCATGAGCGGCCGGGTCCTTTTCTACCGCCTTTACCGCGCTTGGGCCACCGAGTTTCCCTCCCCCACGCGGCGATACAACCACATCAGCACCGGGTATCCCAGCATGATTCCGGCCGAGCCCCAGGCGATGCCCTCTAGTTCCACCGAACCCACGCGCAGGGTGAGATTGCCGATCCCCGCCACCAGGGCCACGGCCGCCGCCGTCAGATTCACCGGGTGGTTGAAATCCACCTTGTTATCCTGCCAGATCCGCACGCCGAGCATGCCGATGAGCCCATAGAGCACCAGGGTGGCCCCGCCGAGAACCCCGGCGGGAATGCTCAGGATCAGCGCGCCAAACTTGGGGATAAAGGCCAGCGCCACGGCAGTGAGTGCGGCCACCCAGTAGGCGGCGGTGGAATACACCCTGGTGGCGGCCATCACGCCGACGTTCTCCGCGTAGGTGGTGGTGCCCGATCCTCCGAAGCCACCGGCGAGCGTGGTGGCGAGGCCGTCGGCAAGCAGGGCGTCCCCCGCACGATCGTCGAGGTTGCGCCCCGTCATGGCGGAAACGGCCTTGACGTGGCCCACGTTTTCCGCGATGAGCACGATGACCACCGGCAGGGTGACCAGGATCGCGGAGAGCCGGAACTCCGGGGTGTGGAACTGCGGCACGCCCACCCAGGCGGCCTGCGCAATCGTCTCGCGCGCGCCGTCCGCGAGGTTGCCCGTGGCGGCGGCAAAAACCCAGCCGATCAATACCCCGCCGAGGATCCCCAGGCGCGCCGCCATGCCCCGGCCCGCCACCGTGAGGATCGTGATGCTCAGCAGGGTCACGGCGGCCACCAGGGGCTGTGCCTCAAAATTACGCGCGGCGGTGGGCGCAAGGTTCAGGCCGATCAGCGCCACGATCGCGCCGGTGACGGCGGGCGGCATGACCGCATCAAGAGCCTTCCTCCCGGCCACCTTGACCGCCAACCCCACCGCGGCGAGCACCAGGCCCGCGGCCACCACGCCGCCGAGTTGCACCGCGATCCCCTCGCCCTGGGTAGCCGCCAGCGGGGCGATGAAAGCGAAGGAACTACCCAGGTAACTGGGCAGGCGGTTGGCGGTGAGGAGGAGAAAAAGCATGGTGCCCACCCCGGAGAAAAGCAGGGTGGTGTTCACCGGGAAGCCGGTGAGGGTGGGCACCAGCAGGGTGGCCCCGAACATGGCGATGACGTGCTGCATCCCTATGCCGATGGTGCGCGGCCAATCCAGGCGCTCCTCGGGGGCCACTACCTCCCCGGGAAGGATCTTCTTGCCGTCGCCGTGGACGGCCCACCTCATCACGGTTGTTCCTTGACGGAGAGCATGAGCGGAACCTATCTGCCAGAAATACCCTTACGCGAGGATTATACGAGGCCCCTGCCGTGCGGTGTTTCCTCGGCGGTGGCTTTTCGGAGAGGGCTGCACAACGCCCCTCCGGGGGAGGTAATGATAAATAATCATTCCTCCAGGGAAGATATAACCTCAAACTCCCCCAGTTCCTCCGCCAGGCGGCGCGGCAGGCGCACGTCGATCCGCGTGCCGGTATCCGTGTACTGCTCGTCCAACACGGTGCCAAACTCGTGTACCCGGGAGACCACCTCGCCCCGGGTAAAGGGAATCTCCAGGATCACGTGGCTGTCAAGGGTGTTGAGGAAGAGTTCGATGCGCGATTCCAGCTCCCCGATCCCTTCCCCGGTGGCGGCGGAGACGAATACCGCGTCCTCGATCACGTGCCTCAGCTCCGCCAGGGCCAGGGGGTCCGCGATGTCCGTCTTGTTCACCACGATCACCTCGGGCGGGGCCTGCTCGCCGGTTTCCCGCACGATGTCCGCGATCACGTGGTTGACGGCCTGAATCTGCTTGAGGGGGAAGGGATCGGAGCCGTCCACCACGTGCAGCATGAGGTCCGCCTCTAGCACCTCCTCCAGGGTGGATTTGAAGGCCTCCACCAGCTGCGTGGGCAGGTGACGCACGAAGCCCACGGTGTCGGTGAAGATGATGGAGCGGCCGTCGGCCAGCTGCGCCTTGCGGGTGGTGGGATCCAAGGTGGCAAAAAGCGCGTCCTCCACCAGCACACCCGCCCCGGTGAGCGCGTTGATGAGGGAGGACTTTCCGGCGTTGGTGTACCCGGCGATGGCGATCTTGGGCGTGAGCGAGGCGCTGCGCCGCGAGCGCTTGACCTCGCGGGAGGTTTTCATCGCGGCGAGTTCCTTGCGCAGCCGCGCCATGTCCGCGCGCAGGCGGCGGCGATCCGCCTCGATCTTGGTTTCGCCGGGGCCGCGCAGACCCACACCGCCGTTGGACCCGGCGCGCCCGCCCGCCTGGCGCGAGAGGTTACCGCCCCAGCCGCGCACGCGGGTGATGAGGTATTCCATCTGGGCCAGGGAGACCTGCGCCTTGCCCTCCTTGGACTTGGCGTGTTGCGCAAAGATGTCCAGGATCAGCATGGTGCGATCAATGACCTTGGTATTCAGCGCGTTTTCCAGGGCCACCAACTGCCCGGGGTTGAGTTCGCCGTCGCAGATCACGGTGTCCGCCCCGGTGGCGGCCACCGTATCGCGCAGTTCCTCCACCTTGCCGGAGCCCACGTAGGTGCCAGAATCCGGCTTATCGCGGCGCTGATAAAGCATCTCCACCACCTCCGCGCCGGCGGTCTCCGCCAGGGCCGCCAGCTCGTTCATGGTGGCCTCCACCTCCGCGAGGGTGCCCTGCGTCCACACCCCCACCAGGATCACCCGTTCCAGGCGTAGTTTGCGGTACTCCACCTCGTAGCCATCGGCTTGTTCCTCGGCGTGAATGGTGGTGTGGCGGTACACGCGCCGCAGGGAGTTGCGCTCGGAGAGGTCGAGATCGCCCACCGTGGGTTCGTCGGTGCTTATCGACGCCCCCTCCGGGCCCGCGCTGCCGCTCAAGGCCTGGGCCAGGAGTTCCTCGTGGGAATCGGGGAGGGAATCGGTGGAATCCATTGGGTTGTTCATCGCCGCCCATTGTCCCACACTCCCCGCGGGGGACTAGAGTTTGTGCCATGAGCACGGATCTCAAAAGCATCGGCCTGGGTTTTTCCACGTGGCAGGACGCGGTGGAGGCCGCCATTGCCTCCAACGCGCTCTCGGTAACCGGGGAGGTGCGCGGGGGGCAGTTGATCCAGTTCGCGGATCGCTCCGGGGCGCAGATCAACATCCTGGCGGTGGAGCCCTTTGCTACCTTCGCTGGCTTCGATTCCGTCACCCAGACCTACGCGCACGTGGACATGCTGACCGACGTGGTGGCGCTCTGCGAGATCGTCGATCCCCTGGGCAACGCGCTGACCGCCGTCACCTGCAACCTTGCCCAGGGCCCGCTGCTGGCCGAGGACGGCCAGCAGCAGTTCCAGCCGCTGGCCGTGACCGCCCTGGGCATTGATACCGCCGTCTATCCCTCGGCGGTGGAATATGAGAACGCCACCGGCAACGTCCTTGGCATGATCCTCTCGGAGGGGGCCCAAAGCGTGGCGGCGGGCACGGGGGCCACGGCTCCCGACGCCTCCGCGGAGTTCTCCGCGCGGGTGCTTGAGGCGGAGTACCGCACGGCGGAGCTGACCGGGCAGCGCTTTATCCACGCCACCGTGGACGGCCCCTTCCCCTTCGACGTGTGCCTGCCCGATGCCCCCGAGTTACCCCAGCGCGATGAGGTCATCGCCGGGACGGTCATGCTGGTGGCCTCCATTAAAGCCCCCCTCGGCGGGGGCTGCTGCGGCGGGGGCGGCGGCTCCTGCGGCTGCGGCGGGCATTAAAGCCAGGTGGTGCCCTCCGCCACGATCTCCGAGGGGCCGGTGAGCGTGGCGGATTCCTCCCCGAGGGTCACGGTCACCTCGCCGCCGGGAACCCGCACGGTGACCTCCCCGGTGGTGCGCCCGGCGTCGGCAAGCGCCGCGGTGGCCGCCGCGACGGTACCGGTACCGCAGGAGAGGGTCTCCCCCACGCCGCGCTCCCACACGCGCATGTCCACCGCGCCGTCGATAAGCGGGGTGAGCACCTCCACGTTGACGCCCTGGGGAAAGAAGTCATGGTCCCACTCCGGCTGGCCCAGTGGCCAGTCCGCTAAGCCCCGGGTATCCAGGTTCGGGATCACCGCGGCCAGGTGGGGGTTGCCCACGTTGATGCCCAATCCGGCGAAGGATCGCTCCCCCATGCGCGCGGTGGAGAGCCCCTCCACCCGCACCGGCCCCATGTCCACAGACACCACCGCGCGCCGGGCCGTGGCCTCGCGCACCTCTACCACGCGGAGCCCGGCCCTGGTGTCCACGGTGAACGCGGCGGTATCCACCAACCCACGGGAGTAGAGCCAGTGGGCAAACACCCGCACGCCGTTGCCGCACATCTCCGCGAGGGAGCCGTCCGCGTTGCGGTAATCCATAAACCACACATCATTCCGGCGCACCACGCGCAAGATGCCATCGGCGCCCAGGCCCCTGTGCCGATCCGCCAGGCGGGCCACCCGCTGCGGGCTTAAGTCAATCTCCTCGTTTTCATCGGGAATGATGAGGAAGTCATTGCCCGTTCCGTGGCCTTTGGCATATAGCAATTCCGTTTCCTTGCTCACCCCAGCCACTCTAGCGCCTGGGCGAAGGTATCACCGGCCGCGTCAACCCAATGAATCCGGGGATCGCGGCGGAACCATGCCCGCTGCCTGCGCACATAGCGCCGCGTGCCCGTGGTGGTGCGCTCACGGGCCTCCTCCCAGCTCAGCTCCCCCGCCAGGGCCGCCAGCACCTGCGCGTACCCGATGGCGCGGCCCGCCGTGGAATCGCGCCGCAGGCCGCGCTGGGCCGCCAGCCCCTCCACCTCGGCCACCAGCCCCGCCTCAAACATGCCCTCGGTGCGCCGAGCGATGCGCGGGTTGAGCCACTCCGGCGTGGTCTCCAGGCCGATGATCCGGGTATTCCAGCGCGGCGGCGCGCCGATCGGTGGCTGGCTCGCCTGGTACGGCCTGCCGGTGAGTTCGATGACCTCCAGGGCGCGCACGGTGCGGCGGGGATCTTGATCCTCGATGATCCTGGCCGCCTGCGGGTCACGCCTCGCCAACTCGGCGTGGAGGGCCGCCACGCCCTCCTCGTCCAGGCGCTCCTGCCACCGTTGCCGCACCGTCGGATCCGTGGGGGGAAACTGCCAGTCGTCGAGCAGCGACTGCGCGTACAGCATGGAGCCGCCCACCAGGATCGGGGTGACGCCGCGCCCCCGCAGGGCCTCCACGTCCGCCACCGCCGCACGCTGGTACCGCGCCACCGAGGCCGTCTCTGTGACCTCCCACACGTCTAACTGGTGATGGGGTACGCCCTCGCGCTCCGCCACGCTGAGTTTGGCCGTGCCGATGTCCATGCCCCGGTAGAGCTGCATGGAATCCACGTTCACGATCTCCCCGCCCAGATGATGAGCCAGAGCCAGGCCCAGAGCGGACTTTCCCGACGCCGTGGGCCCCACCACGGCGATGGGGGTGGGCGGGTGCGGGGCGCTCACGCCTCCCACTCCCACTGGGCCACATACCGGCCCACCCCGGCGGTGGCGTCCGCGTCCACCAGGTGCGCGCGATCGGGTCTCAGCGCGGCGAGTTCGCACCACAGTTCCGGCTCGATCACCCCGGCCCGGCTCAGCCAGTGGCAAAGATCACCACCCTCCTCGCCAGGCCCGCCCTGCCGCAGGCGGCCCGCCAGCAGATCGCGGCACCACTGATCGGCGCGGGAGGCGCCGTCGAGGAGCGAAAGCGGCGCGCGAGGGGTCAGCCCCGCCGAGCCGTCCAGGGCCACCACCGTGAGAACACCCTCCTCCGGGGTGCACAGGCGATCGCGCACCTGCACCACGTTCGCCCGGGGGCCAAGCACGTGGCGCATGACCAGTTCCGGGAGGTAGTGCCCCTCACCCACCTGCTCCTGCGGGGCTCCCCAGGCGCGGAAGCTCCCCGCATGGGCGGTAAACCATCTCTCGTCCTCGCTGCCCACCAGGTGAATCGGCATGTCCGCGTACCTCTCCGCGCTGCGTTGGGCCAGCGCGCGCAGGCGCTGCGCCGCCTCGTCGCGTTGGGCCAGCGCCGCAACGAGGGCGGGGCTTCCGGGCATCACCAAGAGTTGAGCAGTCACGAGGAATAAGGTTAATGGGTGGATCATGACGCGCAAGGGGCGGGCCTGTACATTTGATAGGTGCGATGTGTGACGGTCGCGCGCAGCGCGGCGTGAGAACTCAACCAATAAGGACGTGGTTTCCGATATGACCCCCCAGCCCGCCCCCAACCCGGCGCAATTGGCAAAGAAAAAGCCCGCCCTCGGCCCCAAGGCCGCGGCGCAGGCTCCCGCCGCCCGGCCCGCGCCCAATAATCCGGCGCAATGGGGGCGCGTGGAGGCCGACGGCACCGCGTGGGTACGCACCGGCGACGGAGAACGCCGCATCGGCCAGTACAAGGCCGGCACCCCCGAGGAGGGCCTGGCGCACTTCGGGTCCCGCTACGACGACCTCTCCACCGAGGTTTCCCTGCTGGAATCCCGCCTGCGCCTCCACCCCGAGGACGCCGCGGCCATCCGCGCCCAGGCCAAGGACATCCGCTCTCAGCTCGATACCGCCGCCGTGATCGGTGACCTCGACTCCCTGGACACCCGCCTGGTGGGGATCATCGCGGATACCGATACCGCGCAGGCCCAGGTGACCCAGGAAAAGCAACGCCGCCGCGCCGAGGCCATCGCCGCCAAGGAGAAACTGGCCGCCGAGGCCGAGGAGATCGCCGCGAACTCCACCGAGTGGAAGGCCGCCGGGGACAGGATACACGCGATCCTCGACGAATGGAAAACCATTCACGGGGTGGATCGCAAGACCGACGATCAACTCTGGAAGCGCTACTCGCGCGCCCGCGACTCCTTCAACCGCCGCCGCGGCTCCCACTTTGCCGACCTTGACCGCGCCCGCGCCCAGGCCAAACGCTCCAAGGAAGAGCTGGTGGAGCGCGCCCAGGCGCTGCAAGACTCGACGGACTGGGGCGAAACCGCCCGCGCCTTCCGCGACCTGATGAAGGAATGGAAAACCATCGGGCGCGCCCCCCGCGAGGCGGACGACGCCCTGTGGGAACAGTTCCGCAGCGCCCAGGATCACTTCTTCAACGCCCGTACCGCCGCCAACGACGCCCGCGACCGCGAATACGCGGACAACGCCGCCGCCAAGGACGCCCTGCTGGCGGAATACCGGCCCCTGATTAACCCCGAGGACAACCTAGAAGCCGCCCGAGACAAGCTGGCGGAGTTGCAGGAGAAGTGGGAGCAGATCGGCTACGTTCCCCGCGGCAAGGTGCGCGAATACGAGGATAAGATCGCCGCCGTGGAACGCTCCGTCAAGGAGGCCGCCGAAAGCAAGTGGCGGCGCACCGATCCCGCCGCCCAGGCGCGGGCCGCGCAGTTCCAGGCCAAGGTGGACGAGTTCACCGCCCAGGCCGAGCAGGCGGAGGCCAAGGGCAACGCCGCTCAGGCCGAGAAATTCCGCGCCCAGGCTGCCCAGTGGGCCGAATGGGCCAACGCTGCGGCGCAGGCCGTGGAGAATCGGTAGCCACCCACCAATACGAATCCCCCTCGGCCTCATCCCAGCATGGATGCGACCGAGGGGGTCGGTTTATTTCTCCCTATTCTTTCTCTTCCCAGTGGGTTCCGGCCGCCTCGCTCGCGCGGCCCGCTCCGTGGCCCGGCTACGCCGATCATCCACCAGCAGCGGATTGTCCTGCTCGCCGCGCTGCTGTTGTTTCACCAGGGCCGCTCGCTGGGCGTAGCCCACCTCGTCGAGATCACTGACCTCGGCTCGCGCCTGCGCGATGCGTTCCTGCTCCGGGGAGCGGCGCAGCGCGATGAGGGAATACACCACCACGGCCACCACCACCGCGAAGATCGCCAGGTACGCCCCGGCCCCGGCGCTGGTAGCCTCCTCGCTGCCCGGGCGGGTCTGACGCAGCCACATGGCCAAGAGCGCCTCCACCATTGCCACGGTGCACAGCATCCAGGCCAACAAGGCCCACACCGTGCGACGCAGGGCGAGCGCCAGCCCCGTGAACACGCCCAGGCCCAGGAAGGCACAGACGGCGAAGATATACTCGGTGACCTTCACCCCGGCCTCGGAGGCGGCGTCGCTAAAGAGCAACACCTGGTATCCCGCCACCCCCGTGACCTGGGGAAGAAACAGCGAGACCACGTAGAATACGAAGGCACCCAGCAGCACGTACCCCGGTGTACCCAGCCATAGCCGCGAGGCCGCCTTGCGCTCCAGCTCGGCCAACTGCGCCGCCGAGTGCTCTTCCTTGTGTGCTTCTGCCATGAGATTCCTGCCCTCGGTCGTGCTCAGTTGATATGTGATGCCGGCGAAAAAATTAGGAGCGCGGGCGCAGGCTCGGCATGCCCAAGCCCACCCCCACGGGCGCGGTAGTGGGCGTGCGGCCGATCTCCGCCATGTCTCCCGCGCGGGTGCGGCGGTGCCACGCCACCCCGGAGTCCGCGATGAGGAAGAACGGGGTGGAATCCGTCACCGTCACCTCCACCACGTCGCCGGGGCGAATGGCCTCCGTGGCCCCCGAAGGATCAAAGTGCACCAGGCGGCCATCGCGGGCGCGCCCGGACATGCGCCGGGTGCGGTGATTCTTTCGCCCGGCCTGATCTTGCACGATGAGTTCCACCGCCGTGCCCATCAGGGCGGCGTTATCCTCCGCGCTAATCCTCTCTTGGAGGGCGATCAGCCGCTCGTAGCGCTCCTGCACCACTTCTTTGGGTACCTGGTTGCCCATCTCTGCCGCCGGGGTGCCGGGCCGGGGCGAGTACTGGAAGGTGAATGCGGAGGTAAAGCGGGCCTTTTCCACCACATCGAGGGTGGCCTGAAAGTCCTCCTCGGTCTCCCCGGGGAAGCCCACGATGATGTCCGTGGTGATCGCCGCGTGCGGAATCTTGGCCCGCACCTCCTCCAGGATGCCCAGGAACTTTCTGGTGCGATAGGAACGCCGCATGGACTTCAGTACCGCATCCGAGCCGGATTGCAGGGGCATGTGCAACTGCGGACACACGTTGGGAGTTTCCGCCATGGCGTCGATGACGTCCGAGGTGAACTCCGCCGGGTGGGGGCTGGTAAACCGCACCCGCTCCAGGCCCTCGATCTCCCCGCAGGCGCGCAGCAACTTGGAGAAGGCCGAGCGATCGCGCTCCAGATCGGGATCGGCAAAGTGCACGCCGTAGGCGTTGACGTTTTGCCCCAGTAGGGTCACCTCCGTGACCCCCTGATCCACCAGGGCCTGCACCTCCGCGAGAATATCGCCGGGACGGCGGTCTGCCTCCTTGCCGCGCAGCGAGGGAACAATGCAAAAGGTGCAGGTGTTATTGCACCCCACGGAGATGGATACCCACCCGGCATAGGCCGATTCCCGCTTGGCGGGCAGCACCGAGGGAAACTCCTCCAGCGCCTCCACGATCTCCACCTCGGCGCGATCATTGTGCTGGGCACGATCCAGCAGCGCCGGCAGCGAGCCAATGTTGTGCGTGCCAAACACCACGTCCACCCAGGGGGCCTTGTCCACCACCGTGGAGCGATCCTTCTGCGCAAGGCACCCACCCACGGCGATCTGCATTCCGGGGTGCTGATCCTTCACCTTTTTCAACTGCCCCAGGGAGCCATACAGGCGGTTATCCGCGTTTTCCCGCACGGCGCAGGTGTTATACACCACCAGATCCGCCTGGGCGTCGGTGGAGGCCGGAACGTATCCGGCTTCCTCCAAGAGACCGGCCAGACGCTCAGAATCATGCACGTTCATCTGGCACCCAAAGGTTTTCACCTCATAGGTGCGGGGGTGGGCTTCTTGCTTCATCACGGGCCACATTCTAATGGCCTGGACCGGTGAGAACCCAAACTCACCTAGCCCTCAAGTTCCCGGTATCGCTCCTCCACCGCCTCCCGCGCTAGGGCCAGGGATATTCCCTCGGAGAAGCCCCGGCGAGCCAACACGCCCACCACCCGGCGGAGATCCTTGTGCTTGCCCACATAGTCCTCCGGCACCTCCTTGATCCCACGTGCCTTCTTGCGCGCACAGGCCAGGGCGGTGGCGCGCTCCTCCTCCCGGGTGATCTGCGCCAGGGCCTCCTGGCGTTCCCCCGCCGCCACGCCCTTTTCCCGCAGTTCCCGGGCGAGGAGGCGGGTGGATTTGCCCCGCCTCCCGGAGCGTTGCCGCACCCACTCCCAGGCAAAAGCGGCATCGTCTACCAGGCCCGCCTCCTGCAAGTCATCCAGCACTGCGGCCACCAGGGCCGGATCGTGTTCCTTATCCAGCAGCCGTTCCTGTAGCTCGTGCCGGGATCGCGCCCGGTGATCCAGCAGCCGCAGCGCCGCCTCGCGCACCGTGGACTTGGACTGTTCCTCCTCGGCGTTAAAGAAACCCTGCGGCTGATAGTGAGCGATGGCGCTGCGCAGCCGCGCGAGTTTTTCTTCCTTGCTTTCTCGCTCCTCGCGGATCGCTTGCCTCGCTCTCTCAGACATGGTGGGATCAGTCCTCGTCGTCAAAGTCCACGTTGGGCACCACGTCCACAGGCTCGTCGCTCAATCCCTCGTTCGCACCTGCCGCTGAGCCTGCCGGGCCCTCTGCTCCTTCCGATTCCGGGTTCTCCCCCATGCCGAGCTTGGCCAGGATCTTCTGTTCGATCTCATCGGCCAGGGCGGTATTCTCCTTGAGATTCAGGCGCACCTTTTCCTTGCCCTGGCCCAGCTGATCGCCCTCGTAGGTGAACCAGGAGCCGGACTTTTTAATCACGCCGTTTTCCACGCCCATGTCGATGAGAGAGGACTCGCGGGAGATGCCCTCGCCATAGATGATGTCAAACTCCGCCACCTTGAAGGGCGGGGATACCTTGTTCTTGACCACCTTGATCTTGGTGCGGTTGCCAATGGCATCCTGGCCGTCTTTGAGGGTTTGGATACGGCGCACGTCGCACCGCACGGAGGCGTAGAACTTCAACGCCTTACCGCCCGTGGTGGTCTCCGGCGAGCCGAACATCACGCCGATCTTCTCGCGCAATTGGTTAATAAAGATGGCGGTGGTGCCGGAGTTATATAGCGCGCCCGTCATCTTCCGCAGCGCCTGGCTCATCAGGCGGGCCTGGAGGCCCACGTGGCTATCGCCCATCTCGCCCTCGATCTCCGCCTTGGGCGTCAGCGCCGCCACGGAGTCCACCACGATGATGTCAATGGCCCCGGAACGCACCAGCATGTCCGCGATCTCCAGGGCCTGCTCGCCGGTATCCGGCTGGGAGACCAGCAGGGCATCGGTATCCACGCCCAGTTTGCGGGCGTACTCGGGGTCGAGGGCGTGCTCGGCGTCGATAAACGCCGCAATGCCGCCGTCTTTTTGCGCGGAGGCAATCGCGTGCAGCGCCACGGTGGTTTTGCCCGAGGACTCCGGG
Organism: Corynebacterium oculi; assembly: GCF_001412105.1. Taxonomy (GTDB): domain Bacteria; phylum Actinomycetota; class Actinomycetes; order Mycobacteriales; family Mycobacteriaceae; genus Corynebacterium; species Corynebacterium oculi. The sequence continues at coordinate 541,586 of NZ_LKST01000001.1, read as the reverse complement.
CCGTAGATCTCCACGATCCGCCCACGGGGAAAGCCACCGACGCCCAGGGCAACGTCGATAGCCGTATTGCCGGAGGAAATGGCGCGCACCGGGGGGCGTTTATCCTCGCCCAGGCGCATCACGGCACCTTTGCCGAAGTCCTTTTCGATCAGCGCCAGGGCGGCGTCGAGAGCCTTCTGCCGATCCTCGCCGGTGCTCTTTGCGTTGGTGGTCTTTTTCTTTGCAGCCATTATCTTTAACCCTTCGGTGATCGCTGGAAGCCCTCACAGTTTAGACCGCCGCGGAACCATCGTGGTTCCCCCGCTAGCCTGGCCCTCACCCTAGACGGTGGGCGCGACAATTCCCGAACATACACGCACGCATGTTCGAATGGCAAACCCGCGAACCCCGCGCTCCACATTAAACGGTGTTCAAGGTAAGTTCTCTAGCATGAATCCCTCGCTTCGTTCCCTCACCGACCTCGCTCTGGCCGCCGTGTTTGCCGCGCTCATCATCGTGCTGGCCTTCGTCTCCATCCCCGTGGGCAGCGCGGGCGTGCCCATCGTGCTCCAAAACGCCGCGTTCATCCTCACCGGACTCGTCCTCGGGGCGCGCCGCGGCCTCATCACCGTGGCCATCTTCTTCGCCCTCGGCCTCGTTCTCCCCGTCCTCGCCGGGGGCCGCAGCATCACCGCCGCCCTCGCCGGCCCCACGGCGGGCTACATCATCGGCTATATCGTCTCCACCGCCCTCGCCGGGTTTCTCGCCTACCACCTGCGCGGCAACCGCTACCTCGCGCTGAGCATCGCCGCCATCGTCGCGCTGTTCTCGCAATACCTCTGCGGGGCCATCGGCCTCGTCCTACGCGCGGACATGTCCGTGGGTGCGGCTACCCTCTCGCAGGGTTCCTTCGTGCTTATCGACGCCCTCAAGCTCCTCGTGGTCATCGCCGTCGCGGCGACGATCCACGCCGCCCTGCCGCACCTGCTGCGCCCCGCCGCCCATGCCTGAGATTCAGTTCCGCGACGTCACCCTGGACTACGGCACCGGCCCGATCCTCCACCACGTCACCACCACGCTGCGCGAGCACCGCATCGGCATCATCGGGGCCAACGGCTCCGGAAAGTCCACCTTCGCCCGCATGATCAACAGCCTAGCCACCCCCACCAGCGGCGAGGTGCTTGTTGACGGCCTGAACGTGCGCAAACAGGGTAAGCAGGTGCGTCAACTGGTGGGCTTCATCTTTTCCGATGCCGATAACCAGATCATCATGCCCAATGTGCGCGATGACGTCGCCTTTTCCCTGCGCACCAACAAAACCCTCAGCAAGGCCCAGCGCCAGGAGCGCGCCGAGGCTGCCCTGGCGGAGATGGGGCTTACCGCGCACGCGGACTCCTCCCCGCACGTGCTCTCCGGTGGACAAAAGCAACTCCTCGCCCTGACCTCCGTGCTCATCTCCCGGCCCAGCCTCATCGTGGCCGATGAGCCCACCACCCTGCTCGACCTGCGCAATCGTCGCCTTATTCAAAGCCGCTTCGCCGCGCTGCGCCAGCAACTCATCGTGGTCACTCACGACCTCGACCTTCTCGCGGACTTCGATCGCGTGCTCTGCATCGACCAGGGCGGCATCGTTGACGACGGTACCCCCCACGAGGTCATTGAGGCATATAAAACCCGCATCGAGGCCGAGCAATGACCCCCCTGGGCGTGTACGTTCCCGGCCATTCCCCGGTGCACCGAGCGGGCGTGGACGCCAAGCTCCTCGCCGTGCTGGGATACGTGCTCGTGGGCGTCCTGGCCGTCCATTCCCTCCCTGCCGCCGCGCTCTACGTTCTGCCCTGCGCGCTGGGCTACGCACTGGCGCGCATCCCCCTCCCCGTGGCGTGGTCACAACTGTGGCCACCCCTGCCCGTGCTGCTCTTTCTCGGGGCGTTCCAGTGGTGGCAGCGCGGCGCGGAACACGCCGCCGTGCTCGTGATAACCCTGGGTTCCTCGCTCATGGCGGCCGCCCTGCTCACCCTGACCACCACCATCGCTGACCTCATGGAGGGGCTAGAAAAGGGACTCTCCCCACTGGCGCGCTGGGGGTTTCCCGCCGAGCGATTCTCCCTCGCGCTCTCGCTCACCCTGCGTATGATCCCGGTGCAGGTGGGCACCGTGCGGGAGGTGCTAGAGGCCCGCAGGGCGCGAGGAGCCGCGTGGAGCGCCCGCGCCTTCATTACCCCCGTGCTCATTCGATCCCTCAACCGCGCCCAGGCCATCGCGGAGGCCCTGTGGGCCCGCGGCGCGGGCGACGAGGAGCACTCACCTCGCCGCCCTGATATTTAAATCTCGCCTATTTAAATCTCGCCACGCAGTTCCTTCATGCGGCGAGCCACGGCGTCGTCCGCCGCCGAGGGGGCCTGCGCGCCGCCGGACTCGATCTGCTTGGCCTGCTCCTGGGTACCCGCGTTCATTTCGCGGCGGATCTGCTCCAACCGGGAATGCCCGGCCATCTGAATCCCGGCCTGCTGCACCTCTGCCATGCGCGCCTCCACGGAGTTCTCCGCAAGTTCCGCCTGGCCCAGGGCATGCGAGTAACGGCGCTCGATCTTATCGCGCACCTGATCCAGATTCGGCGTAGCACCGGAGGTCAAGGCGTTCATCGACTTGACCGACTCCGCCACCTTCTCCTGCATCTTCGCCTGCTCCAGCTGGCTGAGCAGCTTGGAGCGCTCGGCCACCTGCTGCTGTAACTTCGCAGAGTTGCGCTCCACCGCCTGCTTGGCCTGCTGCGCCTGCTGAATGGCCTGATCGTGGAGCTGCTTAGTGTCCTCCACGGACTGCTCGGCCGTGACCAACTGCGCGGCAAAGGCCTCGGCGGCGTTTTCATACTCCACGGCCTTCTTCTCATCGCCCTGGGCGCGGGCCTGATCGGCCAGTTGCAGCGCCTGCTTGGTATTGGCCTGGAGCTTCTCAATCTCCTCCAGACGGCGATTAAGCTGCATTTCTAATTGACGCTGATTACCAATCACCGCCGCGGCCTGCTTGGAGAGTTCCTGATGCTGCTTTTGGGCCTCCGCCATGGCTTGCTCGATCTGCACCTTGGGATCGGCGTTCTCCTCGATCTTGCTGTCAAAGAGCGCCATCAGGTACTTCCACGCCTTGCTGAACGGGTTTGCCATCGTCCGTGTTCCTCCTATTGTGCGTATCCAGTGTGAATAGTACCGCGTTTATTTCCGCGCCTCCCAGCGGGCCAACCGCGCACCCATGGAACCCACGTTCCCCGCTCAGCGGCACCGGGAACCGGGGGAGCAGAACCCCCGGTGGGAACAAAAACCCGGTGCGGCGAGTTACATAACATGATGGGTACACAAACCGCTACTTTGACCACCCGCCCCGCGGCCCCACGGACACCCCAGCGCAGGCGGCCCCGCCCGGAGCCCCTGCTGCGCGAGGCCCTTGGGGACGCCCTACGCGCCTTCCGCGCCGAACGGCGCATCACGCTGCGCGAGTTGGCGGAATCCGCGCGCGTCTCCCCCGGATACATCTCCGAGCTGGAGCGCGGCCGCAAGGAGGTCTCCTCCGAGCTTCTTGCCTCCGTGTGTCACGCCCTGGGAGTAACCGTGGCGGACGTGCTCATCGAGGCCGCAGGCTCCATGGCTCTGGGCGATGTGGCGGAGGAACTGGCCACGGGCGATCTCAGCGGGGCCGCCCCCAGGGAAACGCCCTAACCGGGCTACCGCCCCACGCCGCGCCCTCCCCGCGTGGAGGCGCTAGGTGCTCTTCGCGGCCGAGTGAACCAAGCGCAGCAGGCCATCCAGGGCAAGGCGCACGGATTCCTCCCGGATCGCGGCGCGATCCCTCGCCAGGTCATGACGCCGCGCCGTCCATAGGCCCGGGCCGTAATACCCCAGCCATACCTCGCCCACCGGATGCCCATCCTGGGGTTGCGGCCCGGCCACCCCGGTGAGCGCCACGGCCCAGGTCACCCCCAGTTTTTCCGCGCAGCCGCGGGCCATGTGCAGGGCCGTCTCCTTAGCCACCGGGCCATGATCGGCCAGTACCCCGGCGGGAACCCCGGCCAGGGATTCCTTCAGATCCGTGGCGTACACCACCAGGCCGCCGCGCAACACGGCGGAGGCCCCAGGGATCTCCGCGACGGTGGCGGCGGCCAACCCGGCGGTGAGGGATTCACACCAGCCGAGGGTTTCCCTACGACCACGCAGCGCAGCCACCACGTCTCCGGCGATGTCGCGCGCGGTAGCCTGCTCCCCGCGCCGGCCTCCATGACCCCCGAGCGCGGTCTCACCGACCACGCCGCTACCCCTCGGCTGGTTTTTGCCGCTGCGCGTCCACCACGTACTGCACCCCGGTGACCACGGTAACGGACACGGCCACCAGCATCACGCCGTAGGTGGGCCAATCCATCCACCCCGGCAGCGGGCACAGATACAGGGCCACGCCCAGGGATTGCAGCACGGTTTTCAGCTTGCCGCCCCTACTCGCCGGAACCACCTTGCCCCGGCGCAACAACACCATGCGCCACAGGGTGATGCCAAGCTCCCGCACCACGATCACCACGGTGATCCACACCGGCATGGCCCCGGTGAGGTTGAGGCACACCAGCGCGGTAATCATCAGAGCCTTATCCGCGATGGGATCGGCAATCTTGCCAAAGTCCGTGACCAACCCCCGCGACCTGGCAATATCGCCGTCGAGCTTGTCGGTCATCATCAGCGCCGCGAAGGTGCCAAAGGCCGCCCACATCCACCCGGTGTGGGTGTTATCCCCGCGCAGCGTGAGCCACGCAAACACGGGAACAAAAACGATGCGCAGGCACGTCAGCACGTTGGGCAGGTTCCAGTTCGATGGAGCCTGCACGGGGGACCCGCCGCTCGTCGTTGAGGCATTCACGCCCATCACTGTACCCCTTAGGGGTGCGCGGGTGCCCCCGTGGTCTGCTCGTTGCGCCTATCCCGCTTGTTCTTCCATAGCGAGGCCACCACCGTGACCACCAGCACACCCACGATCACCAGCAGGGAGGCCTCCGTGCTGATCTCCGGCACGCCGTGGACGGACTCTCCGCCATTGATGAAGGGCAGGTTGTTCTCGTGCAGGGCGTGGAAGATCAGCTTGATGCCGATGAATCCCAGGATGATCGAAAGCCCGTAGGAAAGATAGCCCAGGCGATCGAGCAGGCCGTCGAGCAGGAAGTAGAGCTGGCGCAGACCCAGCAGGGAGAAGGCGTTGGTGGTGAACACCAGGTAGGCCTCCTGGGTGACCCCGTAGATAGCCGGAATGGAATCCAGGGCGAACATCACGTCCACCATGCCAATGGCCACCAGCGCCACCATGAGCGGGGTGAAGTAGCGCTTGCCGTTCTTCTTCAGGGTGAGGTGATCGGACTCGTACGTTTCCGTCACCGGCACCACCTTGCGCACCAGCTTGATGACCCACATATCCTGCGGGTCCGTGGGCGGGGCATCGCGCACCTCGTCCAGGATCATCTTTGCCGCGGTAAACAGCAGGAAGATGCCGAAGAGGTAGAACACGTCCGACCACGCATTGATGATGGAGGCGCCCAGCAAGATAAAGACCAGCCGGAACACCAGGGCCAAGGCGATGCCGATCAGCAGCACCTTTTGCTGGTATTTCCGGGGAATCTGGAAGGCACCCATGATGAGGGCAAAGACAAAAAGGTTATCCACGGAAAGCGCTTTTTCCGTGACATAGCCGGTGAGATACTCTATGCCGTGCTGGTGGTCCCACACCGCGTACACGAAGCCGCCAAAGGCCAGGGCCAGCAGCACGTAGACTACCGACCACCAGGCGGATTCCTTGATCGTGGGCTCGTGGGGGGTACGCACGTGGGAGTAAAAATCGAAAATAAAAAGACCGAGGATCACCAAACAGGTGGCTCCCCAGATCCATAGCGGAACAGTCATGCTGACACGCAGCCTCTGGTTCGGTGGAAAGATAACCGGAGGTCTCCCCCACTCGCCACGAAGCCGAGCCAGCATGACCGGGGACTTCGCCGCGCCTTCACCCGGCAGCCGCAAAGCCATCCGTGTTGACGATCAATGCTGTGGGCGGGGTACTCCCCTCCTATGGCGGATTAGTTTAGCACTAGAAGGCTCCGCCGGTGGGATTATAGGTGGCGCTCACGCTGCGCGCCTCGCTCCCGGAACCATCGGCCCCCTCAGCGCCCCCTCCATGTCCCTGCGCCGCGGGGGCGTCGAAAGTCTCCTCCTTGGGCGCCTCGGCGGGATCGGCCCCCTTAATCATCCACACGATAGTGTCCAATTCCTCGGGCTTGACCAGCACCTCGCGGGCCTTGGAGCCCTCGGAGGGGCCCACCACGCCGCGCGATTCCATGAGATCCATGAGGCGCCCGGCCTTGGCAAAGCCGATGCGCAGCTTGCGCTGCAACATGGAGGTGGAACCCAGCTGGGAGGTCACCACCAGTTCCACGGCCTCCAGGAGGTCATCCATGTCCTTTCCGATGTCCTCGTCAATCTCCTTTTTCTCCGCGGCTTTCTCCTCGGTCACGCCCTCGGTGTAATCCGGCTCGGCCTGCTCCTTGGCGGCCTCCACCACCCGCTGAATCTCCTCGTCGGTAACAAAGGAGCCCTGCAAGCGCTGCGGCTTCCCCGCGCCCTGAGGGATAAAGAGGGCGTCGCCCATGCCGATGAGTTTTTCCGCCCCGCCCTGATCCAGGATCACGCGGGAATCCGTGAGAGAGGAGGTGGCGAAGGCCAACCGGGAGGGCACGTTGGTCTTAATCAGGCCGGTCACCACGTCCACCGAGGGGCGCTGGGTGGCCAGCACCAGGTGGATACCCGCCGCGCGCGCCTTCTGGGTGATCCGCACGATGGATTCCTCGATCTCCTTCGGGGCCGTCATCATGAGGTCGGCCAGCTCGTCCACCACGCACACGATGAAGGGATAGGGCCGGTACTCGCGCTGGGAGCCCGCCGGGGCCTGGATCTCCCCGGAGCGCACCTTGCGGTTGAAGTCCTTGATGTGCCGCACGCGGGCGGCCTTCATGTCCATGTAGCGCTGTTCCATCTCCTCCACCAGCCATTGCAGGGCGGCGGAGGCCTTCTTCGGCTGCGTGATGATCGGCGTAATCAGGTGGGGAATCCCCTCGTAGGGGGTCAATTCCACCATCTTGGGATCCACCAGGATCAGACGCACCTCCTCCGGGGTGGCGCGGGTGAGAAGGGAAACCAGCATCGAGTTCACAAAGGCGGACTTGCCCGAGCCGGTGGAGCCGGCCACCAAGAGGTGCGGCATCTTCTGCACGGAGGCGGAGATGAAATCACCCTCGATGTCCTTGCCCAGGCCAATGAGCATCGGATCCTTGTTGTCCACCGTGGCCGGGGCGTTGAGCACATCGGCCAGGCGCACCATCTCCCGATCCGTATTGGGCACCTCGATGCCCACGGCGGACTTGCCCGGAATCGGCGTGAGCAGCCGCACGTTATCCGTGGCCACCGCGTAGGCCAGGTTCGATTGCAGGTTAGTGATCTTGGAGACCTTCACGCCCGGCCCCAGTTCCACCTCGTAGCGCGTCACCGTGGGCCCGCGCGAGAAGCCGGTCACCGCCGCATTCACCTTGAATTCCTCAAACACCGCCGTGATCGCCTCGATCATGCGATCGTTGGCCTCGGAGCGCTCGCGGGGCGGTTCCCCGACGATCAGCAGCTCCGTGGAGGGCAGGGCATAGTCGCTTTCCGACGCCCCCGTGGCCGCCGCGGGGGGCAGGAACTCCTCGTCCTCCCCGTCCTCCTCCGGTTCCGTCACCACGGGCGCGGGCGCGGGGGGCGGCGTCGGCTCGGCGGCGCGGCGCGGCGCGGCTCCCCCAGAGCGCGCGATGATGGCCTGGCGGATGGACTCTCGGCTGGTGGTGACCGCATCGCGGGGGACCTCAGGGGTTTCTTCCGGCGGCTCGGTCTCCTCAAAGTCCAGGGCCGGGAACTCGTCGGTATCGGCCACCGAGGGGGAGGCCTGCGCGCGCCTCTTCCGGCCAAAGAGCCCCTCGGGATCAGGTTCCCGCTCCTCAACGTCCTCGGGGGGAAGGTCATAACCGCGCGGGGCGGGGCGCTTGGGGGCGCGCGGCGCGCGAGGCTCTCGGGGGTTCGGGGTGGCCGGTTGAGCCTCCGGGCGCACGCGACGCTCCAATTCCTCGTCCACGTGGGAGTAGGCGTCCTCGGGTTCCTCCTCCCTATCCGCGTTAGCGGAGCTGCGGATCAGCTCCACCACGTAGTCATAGCCCTCCCTCACGGTAATACCCGTGACCTTGAGCGCGCCATAGAAAATCACCAGCGCCAGGATGGGAATGGCCAGGTAACGGCTAAATCCCACGGCCAAGACGCCGCCGGTATAGGCTCCCACCAACCCCCCGGCGGCGTCCCTCCCGGTCGCCTCGGCCGGATCGCCGGCGAGCAGGTGAATCAGCCCCAGCATCGCCACCGCGATGAGCGCGGTGCCGCCGGTCACGCGCACCATCACCTCCTTGGGCTGGCGTATTCCCATCATCAGCGCCACGGCCACCGCCACCAGGGCGATGGGAAGCACAAAGGCCCCGGCCCCGATCACGGCGTGCACTCCCCTGGCGATGAACTCCCCGATGGGGCCGGCCACGTCGAACCACACCGAGGCTCCCAGCACCACGGCCACCCCGATGAGGCTCAGGCCGATGCCGTCGGAGTGCTCGCGCACGCTCTCGGCCAAGCCTACGGAGGGAGCGGCGTTCTCCTTCTCCGGCTCCTCCTCATAGTTTTCCTTGGCAGCGGCCTTCTTCTTGGGCTTTGCGGGTTTCCTGCTCATATCCTCCGATTTTTCTTCTGGTGTGTGCGCGCCACCGAGGCGGCGGGTGAGCCTTCCCACCCCGCCGGCGGCCGCGCCAAAGAGGGACTTCACTCCGCTGCTCACGGCTCCCACCGCGCTCCCGGTGCGCTCTTGCGAGGTTTCGGCGGCGCGGAAGGCCGCCGTGGCGGGGACACCACGATCACGCGAGATGACCGCGGTGCGCTCCTCTAGGCGGCGGGTTTCACCCGGGCGGGTACCGGAGCGGCGCGGTTTCCGGGTGGACGAACTCGTGGCAGACATGCGCACCAGGATAGTTCCTCTAGCCCCATGATTCACATGCGCCACACCAGCGCGCTAAAAACTTTTCCGTATCCCCCAGTCACCCCTGGAGGCTTGACTCGGAGCCTTCGCCCTCGTTCCCCTCCACCGTCACCTCCGCCGCGGAACGCCCGTAGCACCACAGCAAGATCTCGCCGGGCTCACCCTGCACCCGCGTCACCGCATCACCCTTGGCCGCCACCCCGCGCCGATCCGCCGCCACGATGGGACGCATACCGCGCCCCTCCAGCACCACCGGGCGCGGGTTGCGGCGCAGTATCATCGGCGCCATGCGCCCGCAATACCCCCACAACAACTCGTTGACCCGCCGGGAGAAATCCCGGGGCTCCACCTCTCCCCCACCCCGGCGCACGTCCTCGTGATGGACGAAGTGCTCGACGGTGTTGAAGGGGACGTCGATAAGCCGCGCCGGAGACAGCCTGCCGGGGCCGGAACCCCACTCGCGCACCACGGACTCATACGGACGGGACTTCTGGCGGCGCGTGAGCGATTCCAGGTGCCCGTTGAGAAAGCCAAGAACCATTCCCGCCGAGGCATCGGGGCGGCATTCCCGCAGCCACAGGTGCACCGCCAGATCGTGCGTTACCCACCCCTCGCACAGCGTGGGCGCCTCCGGCCCCACTTCCAGCAATAAATCGCGCAGTTTGGCGCGCTCGGCGCTCGCAAAAGACATGCGCCCCAGCATAGGCCGGGGCGCATGAGCGTGCAGGGTTTAGAGGGATTCGCGGGTGGAATCCACGTCCGAGTCGGCCACGGGGCCACCCTGATCCGAGCTCATGGGGATCACCGTGGGCATAATCATCGGCTCGCGCCGCCACTTCTGCTCCACAAAGCGCGAGACCTTGCGGCGCAACTGCTGCACCATGCGGTAGGGATCATTCTCCCCCTCCGCCGCCAAATCATTCAGGGTGCTCTCCGCCAACTCCCGAACCTGCGGAACCATGGAGCGGTCATCCTCGGCAAAGCCCTTGGTCTGCACCGTGGGCGCCTCCAGGAGGCGGCCGGTGCGGTTATCAATCACGGCGGTGATGCTCATGATGCCGCCCTCGCCCAGGGAGGTACGATCCGCCAACACATCCGAGTCCACCTCGCCCATGGTCACGCCATCGACGTAGAGGTGCCCCACCGGGATCTGGCCCACCACCTTGGCGTGGCCGTTGACCAGGTCCACCACCACGCCGTTTTGCGCGAGCACCGTGTGATCCTCCCGCACGCCGGTGGCGATGGCCAGCTCCTTGTTCGCCCGCAGATGCCGCCACTCGCCGTGCACCGGCATGGCGTTGCGGGGGCGCGCCGCGTTCCAGAGGAAGAGCAGCTCGCCCGAGTAGCCATGACCCGAGGTGTGCACCTTGGCGTCCCGGCCGGTGACCACCGTGGCACCGATCTGGAAAAGCATGTTAATCACGCCGAACACGGCCTCCTCGTTGCCCGGCACCAGGGAGGAGGACAAGATGATGAGGTCACCCTCGCGCACCGTGATCTGGCGATGCTCGCGGCGAGCCATGCGCGAAAGCGCCGCCATCGGCTCACCCTGCGTACCCGTGGTCACCAGCAGCACCTTGTGCGGGGCCATCTTGGCGGCATCGTCCATGGAGACGATGGTGCCGCGCGGGGCCTTGAGGTAGCCGAGTTTCTCCGCGATCTCCATGTTGCGGATCATGGAGCGGCCGTTGAAGGCCACCTTGCGGCCCGCCGCCACCGCCGCGTCCACGGCGGCCTGCACGCGGTACACGTTCGAGGCGAAGGAAGCCAGAATCACGCGCTGCTTGGCCTCCCCGATCAGGCGCTTGAGCGTGGGGGCGATCTCCGCCTCCGAACCCGAGACGCCGGGGGTGGTGGCGTTGGTGGAATCGCACAGCATGAGATCCACGCCCTCGTCGCCAAAGCGAGACAGCGCGGGCAAATCGGTGGGACGACCATCGGTGGGGGTCTGATCCACCTTGATGTCGCCGGTGTGGATCACCAGGCCCGCGCCCGTCTTGATCGCGATGCCCAGGCAATCCGGCACGGAGTGATTCACGTGCCAGAAGCGCAGGTTGAAGGGGCCGCGATTCTCGTTGGAATCCTCGTTGATCTCGATCAGCTTCGGCCGCTGGCGGTGCTCCTTGCACTTGGCGGCGATCAGGGCCACCGTGAACCGGGAGGCCAGGATCGGGATATCCGCGCGCAGCTTCAGCAGCCACGGGATCGCGCCGATGTGATCCTCGTGCCCGTGGGTAATCACCAGGGCCTCCACCCGATCCAGGTGCTTTTCGATGGGCCCAAAGTCCGGCAAGATCAGATCCACGCCCGGCTCGCTGGAGGTGGGGAACAAAACGCCACAGTCCACGATGAGCAGGCGGTTATTGTACTCGAACACCGTCATGTTGCGGCCGATCTCGGAGATGCCGCCGAGGGCGTAGATGCGCAGGCCGTTCTTGGGGGCCTTGGGCGGTGCGGGCAGGCGCTTGGTGAGGTCCGCTCCCTGCATGGACTTCACCACATTGCGGCGGTTGCCACCATTGCCGCCCTGTCCGCCGTTATTGTTGCGACCACCGCGACGGCCCCGGCCGCCGCGCTTGTTGCCGCCATTGCCCCCGCCCTGGGAGCGCGGGGCGGAATCGTTCTTTGCGCCGTTGCCGTTCCCCTCGTTCTTCTCCGGGGCCTGGAACACCGGGGCTTCCTCCGGGGGGCCGGCCTTGCGGGTTACCTTGCGGGAGCGGTTTCGGGTTTCGCTCATATTTATAGAACTCCAGCTTTCTGCATATCACGGCGGAGTTCCTCCACCTGCTGCGAGGTCGGAGCGACCACGGGCAGGCGGGGATCCCCTACCTCGATGCCCTGCACGCGCAGGGCAGCCTTAGCGAGGCTGACCCCGCCCAGGCGAACCTGGGCGCGGATCAGCGGATTCAGTGTGGCGTTGATTTCTCTAGCTCGAACGAGGTCGCCTTCCTCGAAACTGGTGTGCAGCAAGCGAAGTTGCGGGGCCGCCACATGCCCGATCACGGAGATGAAGCCGCTCGCGCCCAGGGATAGCCAGGGCAGGTTCAGCGGATCATCGCCGGAGTACCAGGCCAGGCCGGTCTCCTGGATCAGGGGGGCGGCGGTGGCCAGATCCCCCTTGGCGTCCTTCACGGCCATCACCGTGGGCAGTTCCGCCAGGCGGCGAATGGTATCCGCCTCGATGGGGATGCCGCTGCGCCCGGGAATGTCGTAGAGGCAGATGGGGAGATCCGTGGCACCCGCCACGGCCTCGAAGTGCCGGTACACCCCCTCCTGGCTGGGCTTGGAGTAGTACGGGGTGACCACGAGCAGGGAGTCCGCGCCCGCCTCGGCCGAGGCCTGGGCGAGGCTTATCGACGCCCGCGTATCATACGTTCCCGCGCCCGCGACGATGCGCGCGCGGTCGCCCACTTCCTGCTTGACTGCGGTGAGCAGGCGCAGCTTTTCTTCCACGGTCACCGTGGGGGATTCCCCCGTGGTGCCGCCGAGAACGAGGGAGTCGCATCCGCTGTCCACCAGGTGGGCGGCCAGCCGGCAACCAGCATCAACATCAAGGTCACCCTCCTTGGTCAGGGGGGTGACCATCGCAACGCTGACCGTGCCGAAGTGCTCGACTCCCGCCTTCGCTGTCAATCCTGTGCTCATGCCCATAAACACTACAGTCTCGGCGGGAATAACGGCACAACGCCCCACGGTTAATCCGCCCCGTAGGCGCTTTCCACCCCCGGCGGGCCGTCGGCGGCCGGAACCTCCTCGACGTCGATGAACAGCGCCGGAGCCACCGGCCGCAGGGCCCCCAGCAGGGCCGAGGCCAGGCTGCGCCACTCGGAATCCGCGTGCTCGGCGCCAAAGCTCAGCATGACCGCGCGCCACGCCTGCATGGAGCCGGTGACCACCAGGGAGGTCGCCACCGCCACCGGCACCACCGCGTGCGCGGCCTGGTGCGCCTGACGCGCCGCCCACACGGCATCGCTATGCTGCGCCTCCTGCTCCCCCAGCCCCTCCACGATCTGCCCGTAGGCAAAATGCGCCTCGTCCATCGTTCTCAGAAAAAGCGTGCGCAGGGCCTCATCCTGCGCGATCACCGGCGGAATCACCACCTCCGTGCGTTCCGCGTCCATGGGCGGGGTGGCCCTGGTGACGGTGAGGTCCTCCCGGCAGGCCAGGGTGTCCACGCACCGCCGCGATAACCCGGTGATGTACACCGTGACCGTGGCGTGCGCCATGAGATCCCAGCGGGCCACCTCCTGAAGATGCCGCAGGTACGCCGCCGTGCCCCGGGTACGCGGGCGGGGCTGATCCAGGCTTCCCGATTCCAGCCTTCCCGCGAACTCCACCGCGGCCTCCGCCGCCGTGGCCCCTTCCTCCGGGCGCCAGGGCGTATCCCCCGGGACGGTCAACGCGGGGGCGCTGAGCACCCGCACCCGCAACGTCGCCTGCCGTACCACGCTAGAGCCCCAAGTAAGAGTCCAGGCCCACCGTCAACCCACGGTGCTCGGCCACCTTGCGCACCCCGAGCACCACGCCGGGGACAAAGGAGGTGCGATCGTAGGAATCCTGGCGGATCGTGAGCGTCTGCCCCTGGGTACCAAAGATGATCTCCTCGTGGGCGTTCATGCCCTGCATGCGCACCGCGTGCACCGGGATGCCGTCCACGGCGGCCCCCCGGGAGCCGTCGAGAGCCTGCTCGGTGGCGTCCGGTGCGGGGGCCATGCCCGCCTCCCGACGCGCCCGCGCGATTCCCTGCGCGGTGTGCACGGCCGTGCCGGAAGGGGCGTCGAGCTTATTGGGGTGATGATACTCCACCACCTCCGCCGACTCAAAATACGTGGCGGCCTGGCGGGCAAAGGCCATAGCGAGCACAGCCGAAACGGCGAAGTTCGGGGCGATGAGCACGCCCACCTCCGGGTTGCCCTCGCACCAGCTGCGCACCTGGTCTAGGCGCTGCTCATCGAATCCGGTGGTGCCCACCACGCAATGAATCCCCCGCTCAATGCAGAACTCCAGGTTGCCCATCACCTGATCGGGCACCGTGAAGTCCACGATCACCTCTACCCCGGCGTCCACCAGTTCCTGCTTATCGTCCCCGTGATCCAGGGCCGCGGCCAGTTCCAAGCCCTCGGCATCCTTGATCCCGGTCACGATGGTGGAGCCCACGCGGCCCTTGGCGCCCAGAACGCCAACCTTGATCGTCATGTGTTTCCTCCTCGGAGATATTTTTATGCTCCCACCACGCTAGCGCAGGCGATCCGCCCGCACCCCGTGGCACGCACAAGGGCCTCGCCGCGTTTTCCTCGGGAGTGATTCCCGGGGCGCGGCGAGGCCCTACGTGCTGGGGTTCCGGGGCGGTTACTTCTCCGCCACCGGCACCAGGGAAAGCTTGCCGCGGTTATCAATATCCGCGATTTCCACTTCCACCTTGTCCCCGACGTTAATCACGTCCTCCACCTTATCAATGCGCTTGTTGCCGCCCAGGTTGGAAATGTGGATCAGACCGTCGCGCCCCGGGGCGATGGACACGAAGGCACCAAAGGCCACGGTCTTGACCACGGTGCCCAGGAAGCGCTCGCCCACCTTGGGCAGCTGCGGGTTGGCGATGCTGTTGATCTTCTCCACGGCGGCGTCGGCGGCGTCCCCGCTGGTGGCGGAGACGTACACGGTGCCGTCCTCCTCGATGGAGACCTCCGCGCCGGTTTCCTCCGTGATCGCGTTGATGGTCTTGCCCTTGGGGCCGATCAGCTCGCCGATCTTGTTCACCGGCACGCTGACGGTGACGATCTTGGGTGCAAGGCCGCTCATCTCATCGGGACTATCGATGACCTCCATCATCGTGTCCAGGATCGTCAGGCGCGCCTCGCGGGCCTGATCCAGGGCGGAGGCCAGCACCTTGGAGGGAATGCCGTCGAGCTTGGTGTCCAGTTGCAGGGCGGTGATGAACTCACCGGTGCCGGCCACCTTGAAGTCCATGTCGCCGAAGGCATCCTCCGCGCCCAGGATGTCCGTGAGCGCCACGTACTGCGTCTTGCCCTCCACCTCGCCGGAAACCAGGCCCATGGCGATGCCCGCCACCGGGGCCTTCAGCGGCACGCCGGCGTTGTACAGGGACAGCACGGAGGCGCACACCGATCCCATCGAGGTGGAGCCGTTTGAGCCCAGGGCCTCGGAAACCTGGCGAATGGTGTACGGAAACTCCTCGCGGGAGGGGATCACCGGAACCACCGCGCGCTCCGCCAGAGCACCGTGGCCGATCTCGCGGCGCTTGGGCGAGCCCACCCGGCCGGTCTCGCCCGTGGAGTAGGGCGGGAAGTTGTAGTGGTGAATGTAGCGCTTGGACTTCACCGGGGTCAGCGAGTCAATCTGCTGCTCCATCTTGAGCATGTCCAGGGTGGTCACGCCCAGGATCTGCGTCTCGCCCCGCTCGAACAGGGAGGAGCCGTGGGCGCGCGGCACCAGATCCACCTCCACCCCGAGGTCGCGGATGTCGGTGAGGCCGCGGCCATCGATGCGGAAGCCGTCGGTGAGGATCATCTCCCGCACGATCTCCTTCATCACCGCGCCGTAGGCGGCGCGAATCTGCTTGGCGGCCTCCTCCGGCTCCTCGTCCTGCGCAAAGCGATCCAGCAGTTGCTCCTCCACCTCGGCGTAGAAGGCGTCGGTGGCCTCGTCGCGCTCCTGCTTGCCGGCGATGGTGAGCAGCTTGCGCAGCTTCTTGGCGGCCTTCTTTTCCACCGCATCGTGAATCTCCTCGCTGTAGGAGGGGAAGAGCGGGAACTCGCGTTCCTCCTTGGCCGCGCGCTCGGCCAGGCCCTCCTGGGCGCGGCAGAGCGTGGCCAGGAAGGGCTTGGCGGCCTCCAGGCCCTCGGCCACCACGGACTCCGTGGGGGCGGGCGCTCCCTGGGAAATGCGCTCCACCACGGTCTCTCCCGCGCCGGCCTCCACCATCATGATCGCCACGTCTTCTACCGTGCGGCGGCCCTGGCGGCGCTTGACGATGCGCCCGGCCACCACCAGCTCAAAGAGGGCGTCCTCGTGCTGCTGCGCCGTGGGGAAGGCCACCCACTGCCCCTGGGGGTGCTCCTCATCGGCCAGCAGAGCCATGCGCACGCCCGCCACCGCGCCGGAGACCGGCAGGCCGGAGAGCTGCGTGGCGGCGGAAGCGCCGTTGATGGCCACCACGTCATAGAAGTCCTCGGGAGCCTGGGACATCACGGTAATCACAATCTGCACCTCGTTGCGCAGCCCCTTGGTGAAGGTGGGGCGCAGCGGGCGATCGATCAGGCGGCAGGCCAACACGGCGTCCGTGCTGGGGCGTCCCTCGCGGCGGAAGAAGGAGCCGGGAATCCGCCCGGCGGCGTACATGCGCTCCTCCACGTCCACGGTCAGGGGGAAGAAGTCCAGCCCCTCGCGCGGCTTGCTCGACGCCGTGGTGGTGGCCAGCAGCATCGTGTCCTCGTCGAGGTAGGTGGTCACCGAGCCGTCGGCCTGGCGGGCCAACTGGCCCGTTTCAAAACGCACCTCGCGGGTGCCAAAGTCACCGTTATCTATGGTGGCCACGGCCTCGGTGATGCCGTATTCCTCGTCGAAATTGAATTCGAGGTTCTTTTCCACGTTCTTCAGCGGGTTATTTTCGTTCTTCCTGCCGGGATTCGGCTTCCCGGACTGAGACTTCCTAGGCAAAGGGGTGCCCTCCTATAGGCATACATAGCGTGATGGCGATCGTCGGTGCCGCCTTCATCCTCGTGCGTGCTATGAACAACGCTCACCCTAACACGCCCACGCGCAGACACGCACCCCGCCGCACCATGACAAACACGGTGCGGCGGGGTGCGTTATGCCTCTGGCCGATACGCCTCTCGGCGCCTCTTATCGGCGGCTTCTATCGGCGCAAGCCCAGGCGGGAGATCAGATCGCGGTAGCGATCCACGTTCGTCTCCGCCAGGTAGTTGAGCAGGCCACGACGCCGACCCACCATCAGCAGCAGGCCGCGGCGGGAGTGGTGATCGTGCTTGTGGCTCTTCAGGTGCTCGGTGAGGTTGGAGATACGCTCGGTGAGCAGCGCCACCTGCGCCTCGGGGGAGCCGGTATCGGTCTCATGGAGGCCGTACTCGGACAGGATTTCCTTCTTCTTCTCAGCGCCCAGGGACATTGAGATCATCACCTCTTGGTTATTTCAGTCCACACGAAAAAACAATCCGGGCAACTACTGTGGACCGCAGTTGCCAGACCGCGCTACAGGATAGCAGGTTTTATTCCTCCACAGAAACCCTGCCCCAGGAATCCGGGTACAAATACTTCTTCATGGCCAGGAACCACACCACCCCGGCGATCATCACCACGCCCAGGAGCAGGAAGATCACCGAGTAGTTGGCCGCCTCCCCCGCCGTGGCCCCGGTCACCGTCACGTCTCCGAACACCACGCCGGTCATCAGGCTGCTCACCAGGGCCACACCGATGGAGGGCGAGACCACCATCGCGAGGTCGTTGAGCCCCACCGCGCGCCCGGACTCGGAAACATCCACCGTCCCCACCACCGTGTCCACCGCCGGGGAGTACAGCATGGAAATGCCGCCGAAGAACAGCACCGCGCACAGGCCCACCGCCCAGATCCCCGATTCCAAGGTAAAGGCAGCCAACAAGCAGCTCAGGATCATCAGGCTCACCGCCAGGAGGATTCCCGGCCCGCGCCCAATCCACCCCACGATGTTCCCGGAGAGCATGCCCGTGACCCCTCCAATGAGGTTGGCCCAGATGAGCACAAAGGCCATGCCCGCGGCGTCGTAACCGTAAAGCTGAGCGCCCACCTCCTTGAACAAGGGGTTCATGGCGAACTGGGCCGCGTAGAAGATCAAGACCAACGAGACCGCCACCAGGTAGGCGCGGTTACGGAAGAACTCCGGGGTGATAAAGGCGTGGGACGCCACGCTGATGTACACGCCAAAGCACACCGCCAACAGCACAAAGGCAATTCCCCACGTCCAGGAGAACTCGGACATGAACATCACCAAGCTGCCCACCGTCGCGGAGACGAGGAGGAAGCCCACCACGTCGATGCGGCGCCCCTCACCGCGCACGTCGGGCAAATTGCGATACAGGCAGGGAAGGAAGATCACCGAGAGCAGAGGGATAGCAAAGAGCCACACCCAGCTGATCTTGCTGAGCTGCCCCGCCGCCACCAGGCCGACCGCCGTGGAGAACTGATACGCGGCAGTAAACAGGCCAAAGTACACCGCCTTCTTGGGGCCCGGGACGTATTTGGTGGTCACCACCAAAAACACCGAGCCGGCCACCTGGCACCCGGCGGTTTGAATCACGCGCGCGATAATCACCAGCCAGATCGAGGCCGTGGAAAACAGGCCCAGCACCGAACCCACCACGATGAGCGCCATGCCCACCATCATCATGCGCCGCAGGGAGACGAAATCCCCCAGGGAGCCGTAGATCACGCATACCACGCCCAGCACCACGCCGGGCAGGGAGGTAATCAGGGCCGCCTACCCCGGGGCCCCAAGATCCTGGCCGATGTCCGGAAACACAAAGTTAAAGGAGTGCAGGCACAGGATTCCAAAGACAAAGACGCAGAGGAGCCCGGGGATGGCCGTCATGGCGTTGCGCTGCACCTGGGGGTCTACCTGCGGGGCGGGGGCGCTCATCGGAGCACCGAACCAATGCGCTCCATGAACTCCCTCAGAAAGCGCGGGGCGTCCACCGCCACGGCGGCCCGCGAGGTGCGCTCGGGGTGGTTCAGCCGCTTCTCATCACCGATGGTGCGCCCGCGCGTGGGCCCCTCCAGATCCACCTTGAGGTTGATCGGCAGCAGGGTCACCAGGGAGGGATCCACCGCCACGGCCACCGCCAGCGGATCGTGGAGTCCGCAGCCGCCAAGGTAGGGCGCGGTGGTCTCGTAAGCCTTGATGTAGTAGTCCGTGATGTCCGCCAGGGCGCGGCCCGCCTCGGTGCCCAGCTCGCGCCACTGGCGAGTCTCCGCGTAGGTGAGCAGGGTTTGCAGGGTCACGTCCAGGCCGATCATGGTCACGTCCGCCCCGGAGCGCAGCAGGGCATCGGCGGCCTCCGGGTCCTGGCTGATATTGGCCTCCGTCCAGGCATTGACGTTGCCGGGCACCGTGAGCGCGCCGCCCATGATGATGATGTGGGCGGCGCGGGCAAAGTCGGGATCCTGGGCGATCGCGGCGGCGAGGTTGGTCATGGGGCCGGTGGCCACGATCACCAGATCCTCGCCGTGCTCGCGCACGGAGTTCACCAGGAAGTCCACAGCCCCGCGCTTCTCCACCGAGCGCGGCGAGGGGGAGAGTTCTACCTCCCCGATGCCGTTCTTGCCGTGGATAAAGGCGGAGATGTCCAAGACCTCAAAGCTGTCCTTGGCCTGCGCGTGCGGCTCCCCCACGAACACCGGCACCTCAGCGTGCCCCAGCAGGTCAAGCAGCGCGAGGTTATTGGCGGCGCCCTGCTCGATGAGCACGTTGCCATACGTGCAGGTCACTCCTATAAGTTCGAGCTCCGGGGAGCCCAGTGCATAGGCCAGGGCCAGGGCGTCATCGACGCCGGTATCCAGGTCAAGGATGATTTTACGTGCCACGGGGTGTACTCCTTGTGCCGATCGTTCGGTTGAGATCACCCCATACTTTATCCCGCGAGAATCTCCCGAGCACGGCTAACATCCTGCCCCATCGCCTCCAGGAGTTCCTCGACCCCGTGGAACTTCACCATCGGACGCAGATGAGCCACGAACTCTACCGTGGCGGTGTGCCCGTAGAGGTCGGCCTCCTGGTCGATCACAAAGGATTCCACGCTGCGGGGCTCATCGCCAAAGGTGGGATTGGTGCCCACGGAGATCGCGGCCGGGTACCTTCGCTCGGCCACCATGCTCCCCTTGATCGGCCCGGAGTCCACCACCGTGAGCCACCCGGCGTACACGCCATCAGCCGGCAGGGCCATGGACTCGGAGAAGTACTGGTTGGCCGTGGGGTAGCCCAATTCCTTGCCCCCGCGCCCCGCGCCGTGCACCACCTTGCCCGTGACCCGGAACAACCTCCCCAGCGCCCAGTTGGCCCCCTCGATATTGCCCTCGCTGAGGTAGCGGCGCACCAGGGAGGAACACAGCCGCTGCCCGCCATCGTGGTAGAGGCCCACCACAATCGGCTCGATGCCGTATTCCTCACCCAACTCGCGCAGCGTATCCACGGTGCCCGCGGCATCCTTGCCGAAGGTGAAGTTCTCCCCCACCAGCACCGCCGTGGCCTTGAGGGTATCCACCAGCAGCGAGGTGAAGTAATGGCGCGGGCTGAGGCCCGCTAGTTCGCAGGTGAAGTTCACCACCAGCATGGCGTCCACGCCCAGTTCCCCCGCCAGCCGCAGGCGCTCCTCCAGGGAGGTCAGGCGGGCCGGGGTCTTTTCCGGGAGGAACACGGAAACCGGGTGGGGATCAAAGGTCACCATCACGCAGGGCACCCCGCGGCGGCGTGCCTCCTCCACCGCGCGCCCAAGCAGGTGCTGGTGCCCCCGGTGCACACCGTCAAATACCCCGATGGTGGCCACCGATCCAGCGAGATCCGAGGGAACGGTTGCAAGCCCGTGCCAAATATTCACGCACCCAGACTACGGCATACACTACGAGGCATGATCGATCCCCTCGCGCGCTCAGGAATAGTAGTGGTAGATAAGCCCCAGGGGTTGAGTTCCCATGACGTGGTTTCCCGGCTGCGCAAGGCCTTGGGAACCAAAAAGGTAGGCCACGCCGGCACCCTCGACCCGATGGCCACCGGCGTCCTGGTGGCAGGGGTGGAGCGCGGCACCAAGTTCTTGGCCCACATGACCGCCGCCACCAAGGCCTACCGCGCCACCATTCGCCTGGGACAATCCACCACCACCGACGACGCCGAGGGAGAAATCACCGCGCAGGTCCCCGCCGCGCGCCTGCGGGACCTTAACCCCGCGCTTATCCACGCCGCCCTGGCCGCCCTCACCGGGGACATCATGCAGCGCCCCTCCACGTTCTCCGCGATCAAGATCGACGGCCAGCGCGCCTACGCCCGCGCCCGTGCCGGGGAGAAGGTGGAGATTCCCCCGCGCCCCGTGACCGTCTCCCGCTTCGATCTGCTCAACCGCCGGGGCACCGACCTCGATGTGGAGGTGCACTGCTCCTCGGGCACCTATATCCGCGCCCTGGCCCGCGACCTCGGGGAGAACCTTGGCGTGGGCGGGCATCTCACCATGCTGCGTCGCACCGAGGTGGGCCCGTTCACGCTCGCGGATTCGGTGCTTCTTGACGCCCTCTCCGAGAACCCACGCCTCAGCCTCACCCTGGACGAGGCTCTGCGGCGCTGCTACCCCACCGTGGCGGTGACCGCCGACGAGGCCGCAGCCCTGGCCAAGGGACAGTGGTTGGAACCCCGTGGCCTAAGCGGAATCCACGCCGCCGTGGATCCCGAGGGGCGCAGCATTGCCCTCATCAGGGAACAGGGCAAACGGCTCTCCACCATCTTTGTGGCACGGCCATCCACCCTATAACAGCACCGTGATCGCCGCGCAGCAGTACCCCTCGCGCACGATCCACCGCCCCGCGAAAGAGCGCATCGGCGCGGCGTCGAGAAGCAGCCGCGAGCTAAAGGTTCCCTCCGGGTGCAGCACGATCTCCGCCTGGTCAAAATCCAGCCAACGCTGTGTGAGCGGGAACCACGCCTTGTAGGTGGCCTCCTTGGCACAAAAGAGCAGCCGATCCGCCCATTCCCTTCCCTCAGCGCGCCATCGCTGCACCGTTTTTCTTTCTGCGTCCAGCGCGATGCTGCCCAGCACCCCCTCCGGGAGCGCGGCGGCCGGTTCCACGTCCAGGCCCACCGAGCGCACCACGGATCGGGGGGCTACCGCCGCCGCGCGCAGCCCCTCGGTGTGGGCGAGCGAGCCGGTGAAACCCTGCGGCCACAGCGGCATTCCCTTGGCTCCCCGGAGAATAGGGGCGCTGGGCGGTACCCCGTAATAGGCCAGCGCCTGGTGCGCGCACCAGCGGGCATCGCCAAACTCCGCCTTGCGCTTATCCACCGCGCGCGCCACCAGGGCGCGCTCCACGGCGGGTAGTTCCGCGTAACGGCACAGGGAATCGCCGTTTGACCGGAGAACCCGCCACTGCACCTGCGGCGGAAACAGCGCGTCCATCATCGCGCCCACCCCCTCAACACCGGGTGGGGCCACGGGCTGGCGGGGCGCGCGCGCCACTCCCTCGGGTACCCCAGGGAGGCCTCAATGTGCGCCACCTCCTTCACCCGGGTGATTCCCGGCAGATGAAGATGCCCGTGCACCACGGCGCGGGCGTGGTAACGCTGCGGCCAATGCCGCGTGTGCTCGGTGCCGCACCACAGGGACAACTCCGGTATGCCCATGCGAGCCACCGGCTCGCGCACCAGGGGCCAATGGTTGACCAGCACCGTGGGCGTACCGGTCAATTCCGCGAGCCTGCCCGCGCTATAGGCCAGGCGCTCCCGGCACCACCCCGGAACGTCCACGAAGGGCTCCAGCGCCACGGCGTCGATCAGCATTCTCCCCGAACTCCGCGCGCTTTCCGGGGTGATCCCCGCCGGGGCAAAGCTGTAATCGTAGAGGGTACACAGCGCCGCCACGGCAATACCCTGGAAAACCGGATACTCGTCCTCCGGGGTATGCACGCCGATCTCCCGGCAGCGGCGCACCAGTTCCGCGTAGCGCTCGCGGCCCCGGTAGGGATCATCCGCCCGGCTCAACAGCTCGTGATTACCCGGTGCCCATACCACCCGGGCGAAGCGCTCGCGCAGCCGCGCCAGGACGTCCACCACCAGATCCATCTTCTCCGCCACGTCCCCGGCCACGATCAACCAATCCCCGGGGTGGCTCGGGCGCAGGGCGTCCACGTGCTGCCTATTTGCGGGAACGGCGGCGTGTAGATCGGACACCGCCCACAGAGTAGGCCCGGTCACCTCACGCCGCCCACTTCATCGAGCGGAAGCGCCACACCACCGCCACCAGGCGCAGCCCGATGAACGCCAGCAACCCGCACCACACGCCCATGAGGCCGCCGTCGAAGGCATAGGCCAGCCACACGCCGGGCAGGAAACCGCAGAGCACCGACGCCACGGTGGCGTTGCGCAAAAAGGCGGCGTCGGCCGCGCCCAGCAGCACGCCGTCGAGGGCAAAGAGCACACCGCCCATCACGATCATGGCGATCATCAGCCACCACGGGCCGGCAATCTCCCTCAACACGGCATCCTCCGCGCTAAACAGACGGGGAATCACGCCCGCCCCCAGGGCAAAGCACGCCGCGAGGAGGCAGGAAAAAGCCACGGAATAGCGCGTGATGGCCACCCCCACCGCACGCGCCTGCCGCACCGTGCCCCGGCCCAGGGCCGCGCCGGTGAGGGTCTGGGCGGCGATCGCCAGGGAATCCAGCACCAGGGCCAGGAAGTTCCACAGTTGCAGCATGATCTGGTGTGCCGCCAGGGCCGCCACGCCAAAGCGCCCCGCCACCCCGGCGGCGGAAAGAAAGGCCACCTGGAAGGAGGCAGAGCGCACGATGAGATCGCGCCCCAGCACCAGCTGCTCGCGGATCACGCCCCATTGCGGGCGCCACGGCCCGCGATGCTCCCGGAACAAGGTACCCAGAAAGAGCAGGGCCGCGATGCTCACCCCCACCAGGTTCGCCACCGCCGAGCCCACCAGACCCATGCGCGCCACCAACAAGGGCACCAGGATCGCCCCGGGGATCACCCCGGCCAGGGTGAAATACAGGGGACGGCGGGTATCCTGCACCCCGCGCAACCAGCCATTGCCCGCCATGATGACGAGGGTGAGCGGAATGCCCACCGCCGCCACCCGTATCCACGCCGCCGCCTCCTGGGCCACCTGCGCGTTGCCGCCCAGCCAACCGGCAAAGAGCGGCGCTCCGGTGAATACCACCAAAGCCAGGCCTAGGCCCACGCCCAGGGCCACCCACGTGGCCTGCACCCCCTCCGCCACCGCTGCGGCGCGCCTGCCCTGGCCAAAGAGCCGGGAGGAGCGCGCGGTGGTGCCGTAGGAAAGGAAGGTCAGTTGGGTGGTCACCTGGGATTGGATCGTCGCCCCCACCGCCAGGGCCGCCTGTTCCATGCCGCCCAATCGCCCCACCACGGCGGTATCCAGCAGCAGATACAGCGGGGTGGCAGCCAGCACGCCCAGGGCCGGCAGGGCCAGGGCAAAGATGTCTCGTGCCTTTACCTGTGGAGAATCCTCCACCGCTTCCCTCCGCGCTCCCTGCGCGGCGCTCATGCGTCCTCGTTCTGTTCGCGCAGCACCGCGATCAGGGCGTCGATCACCTCTTGACGTTCCCCCACCGCGGTATAGCCCGCCGCCGGCCGGTGCCCCCCGCCGCCCAGGGCCACCGCGATGCGGGAGACGTCCAGCGTCTCCGAGCGCAAGGACACCGCCCAGGCGTCCGGCGAGGTGGCCTTGAACACCACCCCCAACTGGCAGCCCTGAATGGAGTGCACGAAGTCCACCAGGAATTCCACGGCCGAGGCCGAATGGCCCACCACGTCCCCGTGCTCCGCCACTAAGAGGGCCAGGGAGAGACCGTCGATATTAAGCACGTCAATCCCCGCAAGCACGGTGCCCACCATCTTGAGATCATGGGCGGACACCTGATCCAGAAGGTCTGCGGCGACCTGGCGGGCGTTCACCCCCCGGCTCATCAGATCCGCCGCCACGGTGTGCATGCGAGTGCTGCCCCAGCGAAAACTGCCGGTATCCGTGGCCAGCCCCGCGTAAAGGCTGTGCGCGATCTGCGGGGTCAGCTCCACCCCCATGAGGTGAAAAAGATCGTAGAGGATCATGGTGGTGGACTCCGCCTCCACCTCGATGTAATTGAGGGCCCCAAATCCGGGGTTGGAGGCGTGATGATCCAACACGATCACACGTTGGTGGCGCTCCCGTACCCCCTCGCTCAAGAGCCCCGTGCGCTCCAGGGAGCCGCAGTCTACCGCCACGTACACGTCCGCCTCGGGCAGGCGCGCCCCACGCAGCACCTCAGCCGCGCCGGGAATGGTATAGAGGTTTTCCGCAAAGCGCTGTTCCTGCCCGATGATCCCCTGGGCCTGCACGCCCCGCTTTCGTAGGGCCGCCACCAGGGCGGTCACGGAGCCGATCGCGTCCGCGTCGGGGCGCAGGTGGCCAATCACCACCGCGCTGCGTGCGGTTTTCAGCCACGCGGCTACCTGCTCTAGTTCTGCCACTGGCGTTTAGCGCCCTTCCTCAGCGTCGCTCGTCTTATAGGGGTTGGCGTCCCATGCCGGAGTGGCCTGGGCCTTGAGCCGCGCCAATTCCTCATCGCGCGCCTTGGCCCGAGCCAACACCGCCTCCATGTGCGCGGAGGTTTCCGGCACCGTGTCCAGGGCAAAGGTCAGCGTGGGGGTAAACCGCACGCCCAGCTCGTCGCCCACGATCTTGCGCAGCTGGCCTCGGATGCGTTCTAAGGTCTCGGCGGCGGCTTCCTCGTCCGGGGCCTGCCCGATGTTCTCTCCGCGCACGGTGTAGTACACGGTGGCGTCGTGGAGGTCACCGGTCACGCGGGCGTCCGTGATGGTGATGAGTTCCACCCGAGGGGCCTTAATCTGGCGTTCCAACGCGGTGGCGACGATGGTTTGGATGCGCTTGGCCATCCGCCCGGCCCGTGCCTGATCGGCCATCATGTTCCCCTTTCGGTTCATGCTTAATTGAGGTCATGCTCAATAAGGTCAATTCCACGGCATTGTACCCCGCTGGGCCAGGCGGAAATGCGGCAGGCCCGCCGTGGACGCGGGGCTCACGACGGGCCTGTCAAGGAACCACACAAGGGGTTATGCCTCGCGCGGCACCTCCACCATCTCGTAGACCTGAATCTGATCGCCCACCGCGATGTCCGGGTACGAGAGCACCATACCGCACTCGTAACCAGCCGACACCTCGGTGGCGTCGTCCTTGCCTCGGCGCAGCGAGTCGATGGTGGCGTTTTCCGTGACCACGTTGCCGTCGCGCACCAGGCGCACCTTGGCATTGCGGCGCACCTTGCCGGACTCCACCATGCAGCCCGCGATGAGGCCCACCGCAGACGCCTTGAAGAGCTGACGGATCTCCGCGGTACCCACCTCGCGCTCCTCGTAGATGGGCTTGAGCATTCCCTTGAGGGCGGACTCCACCTCGTCGATGGCCTGGTAGATCACCGTGTAGTAGCGGATATCCACGCCCTCGGCGTTGGCCTCCTCGGTGGCCTTGCCCTCGGAGCGCACGTTGAACGCGATGATGATGGCGTTCGACGCCGCCGCCAGGGTCACGTTCGTCTGCGTCACCGCGCCCACGCCGCGGTCGATGATGTTGAGCTGCACCTCATCATCCACCTCGATCTTGAGCAGGGCGTCCTCCAGGGCCTCCACCGAACCGGCGTTATCGCCCTTGAGGATGAGGTTGAGGGTGGAGTGCTCCTTGAGCACCTCGTCCAGATCCTCCAGGGAGACGCGCTTGCGGTTGCGCGCGGCCTCCGCGCTGCGGCGGCGGGCATCGCGCTGGTTGGCGATCTGCCGCGCCACGCGATCGTCCTCCACCACGAGCAGGTTATCGCCCGCACCGGGCACGCCGTTGAGGCCCTGCACCTGCACCGGCCGCGAAGGCCCGGCCTCCTCGACGTCCTGGCCGTGTTCGTCCACCATGCGGCGGACGCGGCCGTAGGTATCGCCCACCACGATGGAATCGCCCACGCGCAGGGTACCGCGCTGCACGATCACGGAGGCCACCGGGCCGCGTCCGCGATCCAGGTGTGCCTCGATGGAGGTGCCCTGGGCGTCCATCTCCGGGTTGGCCCGCAGGTCCAGGGCGGCGTCGGCCGTGAGCAGCACGGCTTCGAGCAGGGACTCGATGTTTTGGCCCTGCTTGGCCGAGATGTCCACAAACATCGTGTCGCCGCCGTATTCCTCGGGCACCAGGCCGTACTCGGTGAGTTGGCCTCGGATCTTATCCGGCTGCGCCTCCGGCTTATCAATCTTGTTCACCGCCACCACGATCGGCACGTCGGCCGCCTTGGCGTGGTTGATGGCCTCCACGGTCTGCGGCATCACGCCGTCGTCCGCCGCCACCACCAGAATGGCGATGTCCGTGGACTTCGCGCCGCGGGCACGCATGGCGGTAAAGGCCTCGTGGCCGGGGGTGTCGATGAAGGTAATCGTGCGATCGCCGCCCTCGGCCTCCACGTTGACCTGGTAAGCGCCGATGCCCTGCGTGATACCGCCGGCCTCGCGGCCGCCCACGTTCGCATTGCGGATGGTATCCAACAGGCGGGTCTTACCGTGATCCACGTGACCCATCACGGTGACCACCGGGGGACGCTGCGCGAGGTCCTCCTCGCCGCCCTCGTCCTCACCGAACTGAAGATCAAAGGATTCCAGCAGCTCGCGATCCTCGTCCTCGGGCGAGACCACCTCGACGGAGTAGTTCATCTCCTCGCCCAGCAGCTTCAGCGTCTCCTCCGAGACGGAAGCCGTGGCGGTGACCATCTCGCCCAGGTTGAACAGGGCCTGCACCAGCGAGGAGGCATCGGTGCCGATCTTCTCCGCGAAGTCAGACAGGGAGGCACCGCGCCGCAGGCGCAGCTTCTTGCCGCCGCCATCGGGCAGGTGCACGCCACCGATCACGTTCGGGGCCTTCATCGCCTCAAACTCGTTGCGCTTCTGCCGCTTGGACTTGCGCCCCTTGCGCGGAGCGCCGCCCGGACGCCCAAAGGCACCCGCCGTGCCGCCACGACGCCCGCCGCGGCCACCACGGAAACCGCCACCGGCGGGGCCGTTACCGCGATTATTGCCGCCGCGACCACCGCGACCACCATTGGCGGAGGTGGCCGGCATCTGATTCGGATTCGGGTGTGCCGGCATCATCGCCGGGGTGGGAGCCTTACCCGAGCCACCCGGACGCGGCGAGCCACCGGGTCGCTTGCCCTGCTGGCCGGGGCGCGGCGCGCCGCCGGGATTGCCCCCGGAGCCACCGGGGCGCGGTGCCGGGCGATCGCTGCCGCCCGTGGAGAACGGGTTGTTCGCCACGCGCGGGGCGCGGCCACCCGGCTTCGGGCCGGGCTTGGGCATGGAACGCGGGGTGGGGCGCTCTCCCCCGCCCTGCTTAGCGCGCTGCTGACCGGGCTTGGGCATGTCCTGCCCGCCCTGGCCGGGCTTCGGCGCGGGCTTCTTCTCTGCGCGTCCACCGGGGCCCGGCTTCGGGCCGGGCTTGGCCCCCTGTGCGGGCGTGGGGTTCTGTGCGCTGCGCGCGCTCTGGAAGGCCGGGCCGGGCTTAGCCGCAGGCTTGTTCGCGGCGGGCTTCTTCTCCGAGCGCGCCGCAGCATCGGCCGCGGGGCCCGGCTTCGGGCCGGGCTTGCCAGCGCCAGGCTTAGCACCGGGCTTCGGCGCGGTCGCCTGAGCCGCGGGGCCCGGCTTGGCTGCGGGCTTGTTCGCGGCGGGCTTGGGGCCTGGCTTCGGGCCGGGCTTGCCGGCGCCAGACTTAGCACCGGGCTTCGGCGCCGCCTGGTTGGGCTTATCGGCGGCATTATCCGCACCGCCGGAGGCCGCCTCATAATGCGCACGCATCTTCTTCACCACCGGGGGCTCGATGGTGGAGGAGGCAGTCTTGACAAACTCGCCCTGCTCCTTGAGCGTGGCGAGCAGTTCTTTACTGGTAATACCGAGTTGCTTGGCCAGCTCGTGTACACGTAGCTTTCCGGGCACTTCTCTCCTTAGCTGTTGTGCTAGGAACCGCGAAGCACCCGTAAAAAGTCTTTAAGGATACTTCCAGTTCCTAGTCCTGGTTCTTGACGTTCATCGCTGATGCTTCATCGTGTGCTCATCAGTGTTCGGTCTTCTTTCCTTGTATCCGTTCCGTTCCTCGAACCGTGGGCGGCGTCGGCCGCTGCCAGACGCTGCTCCAGGTAGGCATGAACTTCACTCGTGTCCGTATCCACGGGCACCTTCAGCGCGCGCTGAATCGCGCGGCGCTTTTCCGCAAGCTCTAACGCCTCAAGGTCTGGGGTGATCCACGCGCCCCGCCCGGGCATCATCTGCCGTGGATCAGGAATAATCCTCCGATCATCCTGCGGGGCTACCACCAAACGCAGAAGATCGGTGTGAGGGCGGCGCTGCCGAGTGGCAACGCAGGTGCGGATTGGCTTTGCGTGCGACAACCTGCCCCGTGCCTCCTTATGATCTTCCATGCGTAACCAGACCCTGCGACGGCCAGGGCCGCAGTACAGTGTACGCCACGGATCGTGGAAGTTGTAGTTAGGTATTCCCCCGCTTATCGACGCCCCCTTGACACCACTATTCCCCGCGTGCAGGCTAAGAGCGAAGTGCGCGCGGGGAATACGTGGGACTACTTTTACTTAACGACGGCGTCCTGCTTCACCCAGAAGCGCCCCTGATCGTCCTTGTACACGGTATCGCCAGCCTCGGCGGTCTCGTACTCGTTAACCTTCAGGCTGCGCAGATCGAGCGTCTCAAACTCCGGCTTGACGAAGTCCTCGCCCGCAAACCACTTTTCAAAAGCGGCCACGGAGGTGGAGGAACCGGAGAACAGGTGCTCCTCGTAGCCGGGGTGCGGCTCGCTGGTGGCCGAGGCCACGGCGGCGGAACCAAAGGCCAGGGCGGAAGCAGCGGCTGCGGCGATGCCGCGACGCAAAGACT
Source organism: Corynebacterium oculi (assembly GCF_001412105.1). GTDB lineage: Bacteria > Actinomycetota > Actinomycetes > Mycobacteriales > Mycobacteriaceae > Corynebacterium > Corynebacterium oculi. Next base: position 511,788 of record NZ_LKST01000001.1, on the reverse strand, counting down.
TAGACATAGCGAACTCTCCTTAACACTGTATGGCGGAACACTAACAATTTCCCACCGTACAGCACGAGGGAAGCCTCGTCAATGGTAGGAGCGAGGTTATTTTTGCTCCAGCACCCCGGATAACGGCCGTACGCTGAGACCACTGCGGCAGGGCCTTCCATGAGATAGCCCAGCCAGGTTTTCCCGGAACCGCGCTCCGCAATAACAAAGAACTATGGGCTTTATCCAAGAGGCACTACCCCCACACCACAACCCCCAATCTGTAACGCTCCCTTCACGCAAGAGATAGACAAAGGGAAAGTCCATACTCGTGTACGAAAGGCCTCCCATGTCTACCGAACCAAAGAATTTGAACCGAGCCGTTCTTACACTCGGCGTCTGCAGCCTCATCACCCTGAGCGCCTGCGCCTCCGAGGGAAAAGAGGAGTCACAGGATACCCCTTCAGCCGCCCCCACCTCCACCGTGAAAGTCACTGCCTCTGCCACCGGCACGAACGCGGCAGAAGATCTTGATAAGACCGCTGGTGATATGGCCTCAAGGATCTCAGAGGAACGCGATCACACGGGCCAGCAAACGGAGCCGCGCGCTACCGGCGGCGACAATAGCCAGGCCCCGTCCACGCCTGTGGCTAAACAGGATACCGACGCACAGGCACAACCAGGGGCCGCGCCAGCTTATCCCCAGCAGCCTGCCCCAACCCCGGCGAATCAACGGCAGCCAATTCCCACCGCACCCGCACAGCCGGCTTCCATCGACCCCAACGATGTACCCCTCGAATGCATACATATCCCCGCCCGCGATGGCGATACTCCCCCGGTTTTCCCAGAGTCTTGCCCCACCACGATCCTGGCAGACCTTGATGACCCTAACGGGTTTGAGGCCAGTGCACGCGACCGCAATATGACTGCCGAGCCTACGGATCACACGGATCACACAGCCCCAACACAGTAACACGAGTATTGCGCTATCACGATCACCTTATCCTCCGCGGAATAACAAATAATTTTATTCCAAATCCGGGTGATGCCAATCTTATAAGTACGCTATCCGCCCCCGTAAGCATTATGTCGAGCTTTATCGAGCCCCATCAATATCGACCGTAGCGGAACATGGGATAACACTCGACGAACTACCCAGCCGCCGGGGGCGACGACAACCCTGCGACCACCGGAAGCAGATGGCCCATAACCAAGAGACTAGCTATCGCCACAACCCCGACAGGCAGGGGGCTCAGCGATCCGCATGGCCCCCTTCGACGTTCTGAAGTGTCGCCCACGCACCAATATCCACCCCTTTGACCTGCATTTTTTCTAAAGATTACCCCCCCCCCGCTACCCCCATCCTGTAACACCTTTCAAGAGAATAGGAATATATTTCACAGTTAATTCCATACCTATCCGAAAGGAGATACCCCGTGTCTACCCCCGATCCCACGCAGCAGCCCCAGCCCCAGGTGGTCTACGTCAAAGAGGAGAAGAAATCCTGGTACAAGAAGCCAGGCTGCATGATCCCGCTCGGCCTGGTCGCCCTCATTGCCATTGCGGCCGCCGCGATGGGCGGCGACGGCGAAAGCACCAGCACCTCCGCAAAGGACGAGGAGGTGGCCGCACAACAGGAGAACGCCTCCGGAGAAAATGGAGAGGAGGCCGCTGCCGAAGAAAACTCCGATGATGGCGTGCCCAAGGAATACAAAACTGCACTGCGTAAAGCCGAGTCTTACTCCAAGACCATGCACATGTCCAAGCAGGGTATCTACGACCAACTCACTTCCGAGTATGCGGAGAAATACTCGCCCGAGGCAGCACAGTACGCCGTGGACAATATGGAAGCGGACTGGAACGCTAACGCCCTGGAAAAGGCAAAGAGTTACCAAGACGATATGGATATGTCCCCTGATGCGATTTATGACCAGCTGACCTCGGATTACGGGGAGAAGTTCACCGCCGAGGAAGCCCAGTATGCAGTAGACAACCTCTGAACTCAATAAAAGGAGTACCCCATGTCTCCCACCACCATTCTCTCCTCTCGGCGGCGTGCCGCGTGCGCCATGGCGCTGGCCGGGTTGCTGGCGCTCACGGCGTGCGGCTCCGGCGGCGATGATGAGCCGCAGGTGACTTCCTCGGCGCGCCCCACCTCCACCACCAAGGCCACCACCGCCGCGACTACAACGCGCGCGACGGACGACCTCGATAAGGAGGCCAGCGACCTAGCCGAGGAGATCGAGGAGGAACGCCACGACCGCGACCAGGAAGCGGAGCCGCGCGCCGACAACACCAGTGGAAACAAGCCCGCCAGTACCCCTGTGGTGCGGGTGTCTACGCGCGCCGATAGGAACTCCAATGCGGGGCGCGCGGAGCAACCTGCCGCCGAGGAGAACTACGAGGCCCCAGGTGCTCCGGACGCCCCCGTGGAGGCTGGAGTGCCGGAAGCTCCCGGGGACGATCCCAACCCCATCGAGGCCCAAGACGTACCGGCAGACGAGACGTACTACGCCAACTGCGCCCAGGCGCCGGGGCCGCTGCTGCCGCACCAGGCTGGCTACCGCACCGCCCTCGACGCCGATGGGGACGGCATCGCCTGCGAGCCAGACGAAAGCGACATCATCCAGGCCGTCACCGCGCCTGCCGGTGGGTACGAGTCCTGTAAGGCCGCCCGTGAAGCCGGGGCCAAAACCCCACTCCATGAAGGCGACCCCGGCTACAGCCGAAAGCTAGATCAAGACGGCGATGGCGTAGCCTGCGAATAGCACCCCTCCCCGCAGTTCAAACGGTATTTTTACTCCGCGTCCGAGTGGATGTCGATCTTCCAGCCCGTCAGCCGCGCCGCCAGGCGAGCGTTCTGCCCCTCTTTGCCGATGGCCAGGGAGAGTTGGTAATCCGGCACCACCACGCGCGCGACCTGTTCCTCCGCGTTGGTGATCTCCACGCGCACCACCTTGGAGGGGGAGAGCGCATTGGCCACGAACTTCTTGGGGTCCTTGGAGTAATCGATGATGTCGATCTTCTCCCCGCCCAGGGCCTCCATGATGTTGCGTACGCGCTGGCCGCGCGGCCCGATGCAGGCGCCCTTGGCGTTGAGGCCCCTGGAACGCGCCTTCACGGCCACCTTGGAGCGGTGCCCGGCCTCGCGGGCGATGCCCACGATCTCCACGGAACCCTCCACGATCTCGGGCACCTCCAGTTCAAAGAGGCCGCGTACCAGTTCCGGGTGGGTGCGCGAGAGGTTGATCTGGAGGCGCTGTCCGCCGCGGTTCACGCCTACCACATAGGCCTTGACGCGGTCACCGTGGCTGAGTTTTTCTCCGGGGAGCTGCTCGGCGGGCAGCAGGATCCCGTCTTGGGGGTCTAGCTCCGTGCCCAGTTCCACCACCACGATGCCTTTTTCGTTGGCGTAGACGTCGCGCTGCACCACGCCGGAGACCACCTTGCCCTGGAGTTCCTGGTAGCTGCCGTAGGCCACCCCGGTTTCCGCCTCGCGCAGCCGCCTAATCAGCGCGGTGCGCACCTCGGGTGCGGCCACCCCGGCGAAGCCCTCGGGGGTGTCGTCGTACTCGGAGGAGACGGAGCCGTCTTCCTCGTATTCGGTGACGATCACGCTGACCGCGCCGGTGAGGGAATCGATGTCCACGCGGGCACGCTCGGCGGATTCACCCGGTTCGGTTCCCCGGTAGGTGCGGTAGGCCTTGAGCAGCGCCCCCGCGACGGTCTGGAGGAGTTCATCGACGGGAATGCCTCGGTCATTCTCGATCGCCTGAAGCGCGTCCAGATCAATATTCACTTGTGCTCCTCCTGCCACTGCGTGGCTTCTTCGAATGTGAGGCCGGTGAGCGCGGTCTGCTCTTCCGGCGGCTGTGCGAACTCAATTTGTACCACTGCGGTGATTTCCTGATCCAATCGCAGCGCCTCTAGCCCCACGCTTTTGCCCTTGCCGCGCACGAGGATCACGGCGGACCCGTCCTCCGCCAGCGCACCAATGCGCCCGATCGTGGGCTCCCCCTCCCCCTCAAGGGCCACGGAGACCAGCCGGTGCCGGTTGCGCCGCCAGTGGCGGGGAGCACTCAGCGGGGTATCCACGCCGGGGGTGCTCACCTCCAGCGTGTACCCGGGGCCGAAGTTGCACTCGCCTGCGGCCTCGGCGGCGTCGAAAAGCGCCGAGAGTTCGGTGGAGATGGCCTCTAGGGTGTCGGAATCAGCGTCCACCATGACCGCCACCAGGGATTTTTTCCCGGCGCGGTGGAGCTTCACCCCCTCAATGGGGTGCCCGTGGGCTTCTACCACGGGGCGGGCGAGGGCGGTGATTTCTTCCGAAGTGGGGAATGGCATGAGCCAAGCCTAGCGTGAAGCCGGTATGGTCAATGCACGTGTCACTCCCGTTTCGCTCCCGCACCAGCCTCGCCCTCGTCCTCGGCCTCGCCGCCGCCCCGCTGCTTAGCGGCTGCGAGATAGACGAGTTCCTGGGCCCTCGCCCCAACGCAGCGGTGAGCGAGCTGGCCGCCGGGGCGCGCGCGGACGCCGATCGCCTCTCCGTGGATAATCCGAACCTTGCCGCGCTGCGGGAGGAGCAGGCTCGGACTTTCGACGCCGAGGTGGCCCGCCTCTGCGGCACCCTGGAGGATGGCAGCACCCCGGCCTCCTGCACCAACGAGGAAGAAAACACCGAGCCGCTAGAGCACACCGGCCTGGAACAAATCCTGCTGAGTTTTGCCTCCCTCCCGGAGGAATCCCGGCCCCTGGCCGCGCAGCAGGCGATCATTCTCGCAGAAGCCACCGGCACCACCGACGTGGAGGCCGCCGCGCAGCGGGCAGACCTTTCCTCCGATCCCGAGGCCGCCGACGCCGCCCGCGAGGTGCTGCGCCGGGAGCACGCCCTGGCCTACGGGGTGGGCGTGGCCAAGGCCTTCGGCGCGAGCAACCTCAAGGACCTCACGGCCGCGATCAACGAGCGCATCGCGGCGCTGACCACCGCTCTAGAACCCACCGGGGATGTCCCCGTGGCCGAGGCCGGGTACCTCATCACCGGCGTGCCCTCCCCCACGGACGCCGCCTCCGCGCAGGGGTTTGTTACCGCCGCGATTAATCAGGCGGCGGATTCCTGGGAGGCGGCCGCTGCGGCCGCCACCGGCGATGAGGCGGGGTGGCTGGAATTGGCCGTCACCGGGGCCGCCCACGCGGGGCGCTTCCGCTAGTTCAGCCCCTAACCCAGCCCAGCAGGGTCTGCACGGCCTCCTCGGCGGGCACCTCCACGGATTCCCCGCCGCGGGCGCGCAGCTCGATCTTGCCGTCCGCGTAGCCTCGGCCCAGGATCGCGGCAAAGGGCATGCCCAGCAGCTCGGCGTCCTTGAACTTCACGCCGGGGCTGACCTTGGGGCGATCGTCAAAGAGCACCTCGATCCCCTCCTGGGAGAGTTCCTCGGCCAGGGCACCGGCGGCCGCCACGGCGGCGGCGTCCTTGTTCGCTGCCACCACGTGTACCTGGTAGGGGGCAACCTCCACCGGCCAGCGCAGGCCCTTCTCATCGTGCAACTGCTCCGCCAGCACCGCCATCACGCGGGACACGCCGATGCCGTAGGAACCCATCGTGGGCACGGAGCGCTTGCCGTTGACATCAAGGATCTGCACGTCAAAGGCCTCGGTGTACTTGCGGCCCAGCTGGAAGATGTGGCCGATCTCGATGCCGCGCTCCAGGGTCAGGGTGCCCTGGCCCTCCGGGGCGGGATCGCCCTCCTTGATCTGGGCTGCCTCCACAAAGCCATCCGGGGTGAAGTCTCGCCCGCACACCAGGTTCACCACGTGGCGGTTCTTCTCATCGGCCCCGGTGATCCACCGGGTGCCGCGCACCACGCGGGGATCGGCCAGCACGGTGATCCCGTTGGCGGCCAGGCCGCGCGGCCCGATGTATCCCTTGACCAGGAAGGGGTTGTTCTTGAAGTCCTCTTCGTCCGCCAGTTCCACCTCGGCGGGTTCAAAGGAGGCCTCCAGGCGCTTCATGTCCGCCTCGCGGTCGCCCGGCAGCAGAATACCCGTCAGTTCTGCCTCCTCGGCCCCCGGCTGGGTCACCTTCACCATGAGGCACTTGAGGGTGTCGCTGAGCTGCACCGGACGGTCGTCGATAGTCAGCCCCTCGGCCCGCGCCCAGTCCAGCAGGGTCTCCATGGTGGGGGCGTCCGGGGTCTCATACACGCGGGCCTCCGGCTGGCCCTCGATCTCCCGCTCCTGGCCGGGCTGGGTGACCACGGCCTCCACGTTGGCGGCATAATCGCCCTGCGTGGCACGCACAAAGGTGTCCTCGCCATTGGGGGAAACGGCCAGGAACTCCTCCGAGGCCGAGCCTCCCATCGCCCCGGAGGTGGCCGCGCAGATCACGTAATCCAGGCCCAGACGATCAAAAATGCGCTGGTACGCGCCGCGATGGCGCTGGTAGGATTCCGCCAACCCGGCATCGTCCATGTCAAAGGAATAAGAATCCTTCATCACAAACTCCCGGCCGCGCAGGATACCGGCGCGGGGACGCTCCTCATCACGGTACTTGGTCTGCACCTGGTAGAGGGTGACCGGAAAGTCCTTATAGGAGGAATACAGATCCTTCACCGCAGTGGTGAACATCTCCTCATGCGTGGGGCCGAGCAGCATATCCGCCCCCTTGCGATCCTTCAGTCGCAGAAGAGAGGAGCCATACTCCGTCCAGCGCTGCGAGGTCTCATAGGGCTCGCGCGGCAGCAGCGCGGGGAAGAGCAATTCCTGGGCGCCGATGCCGTCCATCTCCTCGCGCACCAAGGTTTCGATCTTCCGCAGCGTGCGCAGGCCCAGCGGAAGCCAGGAATAAATACCGGGGGCGACACGGCGAATGTACCCGGCGCGAACGAGCAGCTTATGGCTGGGAACCTCGGCATCGGCCGGGTCCTCGCGCAGGGTGCGCAAAAAGAGCGTGGACAAGCGAGTAATCATGCCCTCAGACTCTACCCGTTAGGCTAGAGCGCATGTTGATCGTCCTACCCCCATCGGAAACCAAGGCTCACGGGGGTTCCGGCGCGCCGCTGCGCTGGGAATCGCTCTCCTTCCCTTCCCTCACCCCCAGGCGGAGCAGCATCGCCGCCGACCTCGCGGCATTGCCCGTGGACGAGGCCCTGGGAATCCTCGGAATCTCGGAGAAACTACGCCCCGAAGCCGAGGAAAACACCCGGCTTCTCTCCGGGCCCACCATGCCCGCCATCGAGCGTTACACGGGCGTGCTCTACGACGCCCTCGACGCCCCCTCCCTCCCACCCGCCGCCCGCGAGCACCTGGCGGTGGGCTCGGCGCTGTTCGGGGTGGTCCGCGCGGGGGACATGATCCCGCACTATCGCCTTTCCGCCGGCACCAAACTCCCCGACGCCTCCGGGAACTTCCCCACCATGAAGGCCCGCTGGGGCAAGGCCATCACGCAGGCCCTGAGCGAGGTGGAGGGCCTGGTGATTGACCTGCGCTCCGGGGGCTACCAGCAACTAGGCCCCTGCCCCGGCGCGCTGACCGTGCGAGTGGAATCCGTGCGCGAGGACGGCAGCCGCAAGGTGGTCAGCCACTTTAACAAGCACTACAAGGGGGAATTGGCTCGCGTGTTGGCGCTCAGCGACGCCGAGCCTACCGACGCCGCCTCGGTGGCCGAGGTGGCGCGCGCAGCGGGCATGACGGTGGAGGAGGACTCCCCCACCCGGCTCACTTTGGTGGTGTGAGTTATTCGGTTTCTTCTTCCGCAAATAATGCTTGCTCATACACAGAGGCCGTCTGCCTAGCCATCTCACCGAGAACCTCGGCCCCGTCTACGGCATTTTCCACCACGGTATCCAATCGCTCGGGATTGTTTGCAAGGGTGGACACCGCGTCCTGTGCCTGCGCCCTCACCTCTGCTAATCCATACATGGAAGCAAAAAAGGCCATATCGTTCGCATCGTCCAGCGTGGGAGGTTCACCCGAGTTCATGGTCTCTGCGGGTAATGCCTCCGCCTCCCACTCCGTGAGGCGTTGCTGATATTCATTGTAAGTCAATACCGAATCATTCTGCTCAGCAGTCTCCGTGAACTCCGGCAACTCAAATCGCTCATTCACCTGCCCATCGGGAATGCCATAGGCCTCCTCTAACGCCACGTCAAAGGGCTGCGTGGCCAAAAGAACGCCGAATATAGTCTTGGAGGTCGTCCCCAATGCTTCACCATTGTTGGGGTCAAAGTTGATTCCCCCAGAGTCTCCTGGAAGCCCTGGAGTGGTGGACCAGATGTTATTCCTGGTGCGCAGAAACTGCACGCCGCACGTACGCCCCGTGGTCTGGCCGTCCTTGCAGATGGGCTGACCGAAGTTATCAAAGGAAATCTCCCCTTCCCCAAGATCGCGGTAATCACGCACTCCCGTGAGCACCACGGGAGTGCCGTGGCTATGCCCATATTGATCCACGGAATCGCCCACTCGCGTCATCTCCGCCTCGGGATTGATCTCAGCGGTGCCCCAGTCTGGATTCCATAGCCAAAAATCCGCGTCGAATAAATGCTGTTCATTCTGCATTTTCTCCCCACGATCGGGCCTAGCAATCAGCATATTTCCATCGTCCATAGGGGCATAGAGGTAGGAAATATCCCCCTCCCCTTCCGATCCCTTCACGCAATGCGCCGCACTGACCATCACGTTCTTCTCTGAGAGCCATCGGGCAAAGTCACCGTGCCGGGAAGCCCCTGAGAACACCTGCCCACCACGTCAAACTCCGGCGGTACCTCGACGGGCAAATCATGAGAGGGGTTCTCCTCCCCCAATACCATCAATGCTCCCGGGGCCACCTCGGCGGCGGTGGCAGAGGCGGGCATCACCACGCCAGCGGTGATGCCCGCCAGACCCACGGCTATAGCGCCATAACGAATACACGACATTATTCTTCCTCATTTCCTTCTTCTGCAAGCAGGTTCTCAAAGGCCTCGCCATAGGCCTGCGCGGTCTCCTCCACCAGATTGCCCACGTACTCGGCGGTATCCACGGCATTGCTCACCACCGTGCCCATCTGGGTGGGGTCCTCGGAAAGGAGGTTTACGGCGTCCTGGGTTTGAATCCGCACCTCGCCTATCCCTGACTCCAGATTGATCCAGGCCTGCTCCTGTGCATCCTCTAGTGCCAAAGGTTCTTCCGATACAAGCATGTCCTCGGGAAGATTCTGTTCCGCCCATTCATCGATCTGCTCCGTGTCCTCTTTTAGGGTGTAGGCCTGAGAGTGCTGATCCGTGGATTCCGGCAGAGTGAAACGCTCATTGACCTGTCCATCGGGAATGCCATAAGCCTGTTCCAGAGCCACGTCCATAGGCTGAGCACGGCCTATGAGCCCCACGATCCCTATCGAGGTAACACCCAATGCCTCACCCGTGACGGGGTCAAAGTTCACTCCTCCGGAGTCCCCGGACAGGTAGAGGTTCGTGTGCCAGATTCCGTTGCTCGTGCGCATGAGTTGAGCCCCACAAGTGCGCCCGGAAGTTTGCCCATCTTTGCAGATAGGCTGACCAAAGTTATCAAAGTCCACTTCCCACTTTTCGAGGTCTCGGTAATCTCGCACCCCAGTGAGCACCACCGGATCGCCGTGTCTACGCCCGTACTGATCCACGGAATCCGCCACACGGGTCATATCTGCATCGCCGACCACTTCTGCGGTGGCCCAGTCGGGGCCATCAAACTGCCGGATCACCGCGTCTATTCCGCCTCCTTCCGGGACCGGGTACACCTTGTCTCCGTGCTCTCGCCGAGCAATAAGCTTCCGGCCTTCGGATAGCGGGGCATATACCTCGGGATATGTTTCTACTCCTTCCCCCTCAATGCCGTAGAGGCAGTGTCCGGCGCTCACCAACACGTTGCGCTGGGAACCATCATCAAGGGTTACCGTCCCCGATATCCCCTGAGAGCATGAAGCCGTGGTGATGATCTCCAAGGGGACTTCCCCAACCTCCTCCTGCACTCTGTCATCAAGGCCGTCCGTGGCCATTCTCATCGGCGCACCTGGCGCGACCTCGGCGGCGCTGGCCGTGGTAGCGAAAACAGGGGTGACCATGCCAGCGGCGATTCCCGCCAGACCCACGGCTATAGCGCCATAACGAATACGCGACATTATGCTTCCTCTCCTAGCAGCAGGCCTAGTCCTGCCTGGATGTTTTCCTCGGTCAAGGCAGCCACGTGCTGCGCAACTTCTTGGGTATCTGCCACCACGGCGGGCAATTCTGCGGGGTTCTCCCATACCCGCTGGGTGGAGTCCTCCGCCCATTGCACGGTTTCCTCCACCGCTTCCTGGGTATTGGCCTCGATGATCTCCCCCGCTGGCGTGGCGGGTTCCTCCTCTTCCAAATTTTCCTCAGCCCATTGCCGCTTTTGTTGCTTTTCTTCCTCATACACGCGCACCGGGTCGTGCCCCTCCGTGGATTCCGGCAAGGCAAAGCGCTCATTGACTTGTCCATCGGGTACCCCATAGAGCTGCTCGATGGTGCGATCAATGGGCTGAGAGACAGAAAGCATGTTGCTGAAGGACAATCCATAGGAAACCATTGCCAGCGCTTCCCCAGTCTCAGGATCAAACTGAATACCACCGGAATCTCCTCCAGCGATCTCATTCAACGACCACAGGCTGTTCTGCGTCCTCATGAGTTGCACGCCACAGGTGCGTCCGGTGGTCTGACCGTCCTTGCAGATGGGCTGGCCAAAGTTATCAAAGGAAACCTGCCAGGGCCCCAACGCGGGGTAATCGCGTATTCCGGTGAGAGTCACGGGTTCTCCGTGCGATTGTCCGTATTGATCCACCGAATCCGCAACCCTGGTGGTATGAACCCCCTCAACTAATTCCGCCGAGGCCGCATCGTCTGTATCAAAAAACAGCCTTAACCGCTCTATGTCGCCAAGGTCATCGGGAAATCCAGGCACCTCTTCCCCGTGCTCCCGCACGGCAATGAGTTTATCTCCTTCAGGGGTGCGCGCATATACTTCTGGTTTGAGGGTGACGGAATCTTGCTCCTCACCCACCAGACAATGCGCCACGCTGATAAGAACGTCCTTACGTGTTCCATCTTCCAGGGTGACCGTTCCTGGCAATCCCTGGCTGCACGTAGAATTCAGAAACTCCTGGGGTGCCTCAGCCAGCGGCGAACCCTCTTCCGGTTCCAGGTAGATTTTCATCGGTGCCCCCGGCGCGACCTCGGCGGCGGTGGCCACCGGGGCGGCAAGCCCCAGGCCGGTGGTGGCCAGGCACAGAGCCAGTCCAACACGCATATTCTTCATAGTCATTCTTCCTTTCCGCGAATGTGATTGCAGGGATTAGTTCACCGCGCGTCGATTGATAACCCACCCGGCCGCAGCGGTGACGGCAAAAACCATGCCAACCAGAACCAGGGTGGCCACCGGGCGATCGCTCCCCGTCACCGTGTAGCCGGAATCCTCACCCAGCATCATGATGGCGGTATTGCGCCTGGGCAGCAGGTGGGCGAGCGCCTGAGCCCAGCTCGCCCCGCCCTCGGCATAAGCGGTAACAGCAAGTTCCAGGATCATCATGTCGATGAGCAAGATCATCGCCGCGTACACGGCCTTACCTAAGACGTAGGTGAGCATGGCCGCCAGAACGAGGAACACCGCGACCTCCACATAGGATGCCAAGATAAAGAGGAAGTCGCTCCCCTCCGGGGAGAAATTAACATCATGCCCCAGGGCCACCACTACCAGCATGGCCACGGCCGCTCCCAGGGTGATAGCCGCGAAGAAGCCGAGCACCAGCAGCGTCACGCGCGCCAGGGCTATGCCAAGGCGGTGGTTGGTGGAAAGGTACATCCAGCCGATGCTGCCCCGGGAGATTTCCGCCCCAATGAGCATGGCCCCGGCGAAGATGGCCACCAGACATATCAGATCCGAGCCGCCAAAGAAGCCACTGAGGGATAGGGGCCCGTCATCCTCTTCCCTCGTTGTGAGAACAACAAGAACGGGGAGCGCCGCCACCGCGAGCAGGGTGATAATGAGATACACCCAGGTGGATCGGAGGGAAAAGAGGGATCGCGCTTGGCTGACCAGGTATGACATATCAATGATCCTTTCTGTGGTGAAACGGCGCTTATACAGCCCGGTATTCGGTGGACTCGGCCGTGGCGGAGAGGAATGCCTCCTCCAGGGAGGGGGTGCGGCGTTGTAATCCGGCCACCGTGAGATCCAGCGCCCGGCACATCGCCCCCACCTCCATGGGGTCCTCCACGCCAAAGACGTTCAGTTGATTCTCCGGGCCGCGCTCCACCCTGATCCCGCTGCTGGTCAGTGCGTCCTCCAACTCGTCGGGTCGGTCCACTCGCACCTCGATCAGCGATTCCCCGCTGGTGCCCACGAACTCCTCCACGGTGCCCTCGCGCACCAGCTGCCCGCGCCCAATCACCACCAGGCGATCGGCCGTTAGGGACATCTCGGAAAGCAGGTGTGAGGACACCAGCACCGAGCGCCCCTCGGCGGCTAGTTCCCGGATTCGGTCGCGCATCCAGTGCACGCCCTCGGGGTCAAGGCCGTTGACGGGCTCGTCGAGAAGCAAATGCTTCGGATCGCCCAGCAGCGCGCAGGCCAGCCCGAAGCGCTGCTTCATGCCCAGGGAGTAGCCGCCCACCTTTTTCTGCGCCACGCTGGCGATTCCCACGCGCTCTAGCACGTCGTCAACGCGGCTCATGGGAACGCCTTGCAGGGCGGCCATCATGCCCAGGTGCGCGCGGGCGCTGCGTCCGGGGTGGAACCAGGTGGCATCAAGCAGGGTTCCCACCACCTTGGCCGGGTGGGGGAGGCTGCGGAACTCCGTACCGTCAAAAGTTGCGGTGCCGGAGGTGGGTTTTTCCAGCCCCACCGCCATGCGCATGGTGGTGGATTTTCCCGCACCATTGGGCCCGAGGAAGCCGGTGACTAGGCCGTCGGGCACCGTGAACGAGAGATCGTCCACGGCGTTTTTATCCTTATACGTTTTGGTCAGATTCTTTACTTCGAGCATGTACCCCATCGTGCTGTATCCGTTTTCTCAGCACATCGCCCCCAGGGGTGAAAAACCATGCTCAACCGTGGGGATGATGGAGCAGTTCCTCCGGGGTGACCACCCCGCGCCGATAGGCAAAAAGCACCGCCTGTACGCGATCCCTGGAACAGGTCTTCATCAATATATGCCGCACATGGGTTTTCACGGTGGCCATAGAAACAAATTCCTGCTCCGCAATCTCCTGGTTATTCAGCCCCAACGCCATCAGGCGCAACACGTGCGTTTCCCGCTGCGTCAATTCCTCCACTTCGCTCACCGTGGCGCTTATCGACGCCGCCCCTCCCGCAGGCGCCAGGTCTCGCAGGACGTTCGCCGTCACCTTGGGGGAAAGCACTGCCTCCCCGGAATGCACCACCCGCACGGCGCGCAGTAATTCCTCCGGTTGGGCGTCTTTCAACAAGAACCCGCTGGCCCCCGCGTCAATGGCACCGCGCACAAACTCGTGATCGTCAAAGGTGGTAAGCATGATGACCTTGGTGGTTGGTTGTTCCCGCAGCAGGACTTCCGCGGCAGCGATGCCGTCTACCCTGGCCATTTGCACATCCATGAGCACCACGTCCACGGGGGTTTGTCCCGGCACCTGGTCGCCATCGCTAACGTCCCAGGCCACCTCCATATCCTCCTGGGAATTCACCAGCATGGCAAAGCCGGTGCGCACCAGAGGTTGATCGTCCACCAGCCCCACCGTGATTTTTTCGCTCACCAGGTTACCCTCGCTTCCACTAAGAACTCGCCGTCTTTCCTTTTCACGTCCAGGGTGCCACCCTGGGCGCACACCCGCTCCCCCATTCCGATGAGCCCATAACCGTTCTCCCCAACGCTTTCCTTCGCGGGGTTGCGCGAATGAATCACCACCGCGCGATTTTCCACCTTTACCGTGAGGCCACCCGTGCCCGTGCTGGAATACTTCAGCATATTGGTGAGCAGTTCCTGCACCGTGCGATAAATGATGAACTGGGTAAGGGCGGGAAGATCATCAGGAATATCTCTTAGCCCCATCACGGTAAGTTCCAGTCCATTGCGACGCGCCTCTCCCACCAGCATAGAAAGGTCGGCAACTCCGGGAGCAGAACGAGTATCGCGTTGCCCGTCCTCCCTCAGTACCGAAAGCAAACCCCGCATTTGTGTGAGAGCTTCCCTTGATGTTTGCGAGATAGTTTCTAGGGTCTTCACCGCCAATTGAGGCTCCTTAGCCGCATTGTAGCGCGCGCCATCAGCCAAAGCGATCACACCAGAGAGGCTGTGCGCCACGATATCGTGCATCTCCCGAGCGATACGAGTTCGCTCTAAAGTACCCGCCATGTCAGCCCTCTCTTGAAGAATTTTGCGTTGAACCTTTACCATCCTCCTATTATTTCCAGAAATCCAGAAAAATAGGATGAACACATCCGTCAGAATAAACGAGCCCATAACATGCTCCACCACAAGACGGATACTGCCCATATCAAGCATATTCCCCATCCAACTTAATGCCGCAGCAGAATATCCCACCACCATGATACCTAGCCATAACTTTGCAGAAATCTTCTGCGACCTCTCCCCAGCCAGGTAGGACATATAAAATATCACCGCGTAGCCAAATGATATGGCTGAATACTCATAATATACCCAATAAAGAATAAAGGATATAAGAGTCGCAATACCCAAGACCAGATCAGGAGACCTGGGTATAATAAGCAGCAGTACCCCCAAAGCAAGAATCATCACCGAAGTGGAAGTCCGAGCATCAACAAGGCTTAGGTATGAAAATATCGTCCACGTACTCAGCGCTATTACTCGCCACAGGTTCCCCACCCAACCCACGTCAGGCCACGTTATCCACTTCAACAATCCCATAACGCCCCCACCGTAACGCACCTGCTCCCTCCCCACCTCACCCCTAGGGTTGATCTCCCCTCGGCCCCGCCACCTCACCAATCACGTACACAGCCGGGGAACGCACCTGGTTCCGGCTCATCGTTTCCGCCAAGTTCCCCAATGAGCAGCGGAACACCCGCTCTTTCTCCGTGCTCCCCTCCTGCACGATGGCGCAGGGCGTGGTGGGTTCCAGGGCGGCGTCGATAAGCGCCCCCGCAATGGCACCCGCCTGCCTCACCCCCATGATGACCACGATGGTGCCGCCGCTGCGGGCCAGGGCCGGCCAATCCACCTGGGAGCGCGGGTGGCCGGGCGGGAGGTGGGCGGAGACCACGTGAAAGGAATGCACGAGTCCGCGCTGCGTGAGCGGTATTCCCGCCAGCCCCGGCACGGCCACCGCCGAGGTCACGCCGGGAATCACCTCGCACTCAATCCCGTGACGCAGGCAGTGCTCGTATTCCTCGAAGCCTCGGCCAAACACGTAGGGGTCTCCGCCTTTGAGGCGGGCCACCACGGCCCCGGTACGGGCGTGCTCCACCAGCAACGCATTGATCTTTTCTTGGGTGGTTTGTTTGCCGTAGGGCAGTTTGGAGACGTCGATGATCTTCTTGGCGGAGGTATCGCAGAGTTTGTCCAGTTCCGCCGTGGGGCCAAGGTGATCGGTGAGGATCACCTCCGCTCGTTGCAGGGCCCTCATCCCCCGCACGGTGATGAGATCCCAGGCACCCGGCCCGCCGCCCACCAAGTACACGTGGCCGGGGCTGAAATACTGGTGCGTTGCCGTCATGGGTGCCGAGTGTACCCATACCGGGGCGGCCCGCTGAGGTTTTTCACCACCTTTTCACCGGGGTGTGTGACGGGAGTGATTCCCACCAATCACACAGTGGCAAGGAAAGGTGCTTTCTTTACGTTGTGGTGCCGGTGTGCACCCCATCCGTCACACAGTGGCAGGGAAAAGTACCACCACGCCACCGGGAAACACCACTGATTCACTCCCGCCCCACACCGGCGAGGAAAATCCCGCCCACCCCACGCAAAAACCGCCGCTCTCCTCACATCGTGAGCAAGAGCGGCGGTGTCAAGCGGGTATAAAAGGAAAACCTAGTCCTCCAGCTGCAAGGTGCGCTGGGTGTGCTCCCACACCTCGGCGAACATGTCCGGCTCGCCGGCCAGCTTGTGCCCGTAGGAGGGGATCATCTCGATGAGCTTATCGGCCCAGTCGATCATGCGCTCGCCAAAGCAGCGCTCCAGCAGTTCCACCATCGCCGCCGGGGCGATGGAGGCTCCGGGGGAGGCTCCGAGCAGGCCGGCGATGGAGCCGTCGGTGTCGTTGACCAGGGCCGTGCCAAACTCCAGGGAACCAAAGCGCGGGGCGGCCACGGGCTGAATCACCTGCACACGCTGGCCGGCGATCACGGTCTCCCAGTCCTTACCCTCGGCAAGGGGCATGTACTCACGCAGGGATTCCACGCGGCTGTCAAAGTTCTTCAGCACCTCGGTGACCAGGTACTTGGTCAGGCCGAATTCCTGCACCGCCACGCCCAGGTAGGAGGGGATGTTATCGGGGCGGATGGACTTGAAGAGGTCAAGGTAGGAGCCCTTCTTGAGGAACTTGGGCGTCCACCCGGCGAAGGGGCCAAAGAGCAGGCCGCGCTTGCCGTCGATCACGCGGGTGTCAAGGTGCGGCACGGACATCGGCGGGGCGCCCACGCGGGCCTTGCCGTACACCTTGGCCTGGTGCTGGGCGATGAGTTCCTCGTTGGTGCAGCGCAGCCACATGCCGGAGATGGGGAACCCGGCGATGCCGCGCACGTCGGCCACACCGGCCTTGCGCAGGAGGTCGAGCGCGTAGCCGCCCGCGCCCACGAACACAAAGTTCGCCCGCACCACGGAGAGGTCACCCGTGTGGACGTTTTTGACGGTGATGCGCCACTTCTTGCCCTCGCGCTTGAGCGCCTTGACCTCGTGCCCGTAGCGGAATTGCGTCCCGGCGCGCTGCCCGGCGTCGAAGAACTGGCGGGTCAGGGAGCCGTAGTTGATGTCGGTTCCGGCGTCCGTCCAGGAGATCGCCACGTCCTCGGAGTAATCGCGCCCGGCGGCCATGAGCGGCAGCTTCTCGGCAAACTCGTCGCGGTTATCGGTGAACTTCATGTTCGGGAAGAGCGGGTGCTCCGCCAGCACCTCGTAGCGGCGTCGCAAGTAGCCCACCTGGTCCTCGCCCTGGGCCAGGGAGACGTGGGGGACGGGGTTGATGAAGTCCCGGGGGGAGGGCAGCACGCCGCTGGTCACCTGGTGGGACCAGAACTGGCGGGAGACCTGGAACTTCTCGTTGATGGCCACGGCCTTGGTCACGTCGATCTTGCCGTTTTTCTCCGGCGTGTAGTTCAGCTCGCACAGGGCGGAATGGCCGGTACCGGCGTTGTTCCAGGGGGAAGAAGATTCCATCGCGGCGCCGTCGAGGCGTTCGAACACCATCTGTGTCCACGTGGGTTCCAGCTCTCGTAGCATGGCACCCAGGGTGGCGCTCATAATCCCGGCGCCAATGAGTGCGACATCCACCTCGTCGCTGATCGTTGTTTTCTCAGACACTTGCTCTTTTACCTCTTCTTCTTTGCGCTGGCGGCTGCCTCGCTTGGCTCCTGCAAACCCCGCGGCCCCGCCCGTATGCTCACGCGGGCCGCGGTCAGTGACCTACACCTTACGCCCCTGGGGGACGAAGTCCCGCACTATGGCACGCCTTTTCTTTCCCAATCGGGTGTTCTGCCATGCCACGGCTACCGAATGGCACCCCCGGTCTCTCCCCCACCACGGCAGGATAGAACCATCTACACTGGCTCGACATGGATCGTATCGCCGAGGAAGAGCTGCATTGGGATAAGGACATCCTGGGGGCGGGATTTTCCGCCGCCACCCTGAGCTTCGGGCGTGACCCGGATGGCGAGGGGGAGGCGGTGGCCACCCTCGTGCGTGCCGACGCCCCCGTGGCCACAGCTGCTTCCGCGTCCGCCGCCCAGGCGGGCCCCGGCAAACCAGCCGTGCTGTGGATACACGGCATGACCGATTACTTTTCCAGCGGCACGTAGCCGAGCAGTTCCGCGAACAGGGCTACCCCTTTTACGCCCTTGACCTGCGCAAGTGCGGCCGCTCGCACCGCCAGGGCCAGCATTGGCACTACACCAGCGATCTGCGCCACTACTACCCCGAGCTCACCGCCGTGGCGCGGTGGCTAGGCGAGCGCCACGGCGGCGTGGTTCCCCTGGCTCACTCCACCGGGGGGCTGGTGACCGTGCTTTGGCTGGATCACCTGCGCCATACCGATCCCGCCCTCCTGGGGAGGGTTCCCGCGGTGATCCTCAATAGCCCCTGGCTCGATATGCCCTTCCCCAAGGCCGTGGTGGCCGCCACCAAGGCGCTCACCAGCACCGTCGGCAGGGTACGCCCCTTCGCTTCCCTGCCGCAGAAGGAGGTCAGCGCCTACGGCCAGTCCCTGCACCGCTCCCTGGGCGGGGAATGGGAGTATGACACCACGTTCAAGCCCCTGGGCGGGCACCGTAAGTATTACGGCTGGATTCAGGCGATCTTTGCCGGGCAGGCGGCCGCACGTTCCCAACAGAGTTTGCCTATGCCCCTGCTCACGCTGTGCTCCGCCAAGTCCTGGCTGGGGCACGAGTACTCGGCGGCCTCCGATAGCGCCGATACCGTCCTGGACGTGGAACAGATTCAGCGCCTGGCCCCGGCCCTGGCGGAGGATTCTACGGTGGTGCCCCTCGATTCCGCCCGCCACGATGTTTTCCTTTCCACCCCGCTGGTGCGGGAGGAGGCCTTTGAGGTGACCTTCACGTGGCTTGATCAGACGCCCGATAAAGCACGGAAATAACTACCAGCCCCCGGAGGTTGTATCCCACATGAGTTCCCCCGCCAAGCATTATGACCTGATCGTCATCGGCTCCGGTTCCGGCAATACCCTGCCCGCCGAGTTCGATGATCTCTCCATCGCCCTCGTGGAGGAAGCCCGCTTTGGCGGCACCTGCCTCAACGTGGGCTGCATTCCCACCAAGATGTACGTGTACGCCGCGGACCTCGCCCTGAAGGCCCGGCACGCCGCCAGGCTCGGGGTGGACGCACAGGTTAATTCCGTGGATTGGCCCGGCATTGTGTCCCGCGTGTTTGACAAGCGCATCGATCCCTTTGCCAAGGCCGGGGAGGAGTATCGCCGTGGGCCCCGAACCCCCAATATCGATGTGTACGATCGGCACGCGGTGTTCGTGGGCGAGCGCACCCTGCGCACCGGACAGGGCGATACGGAAGCCCTCATCTCTGCCGATAACGTGGTGATCGCGGCGGGTTCCCGCCCCATGATCCCGGCGGCGATCACGGATTCCGGGGTGGAGTACCACACCAATGAGACGATCATGCGGCTGCCCGAGCAGCCGGAATCCCTCATCATCGTGGGCGGCGGGTACATCGCCATGGAGTTCGCGCACGTGTTTGAGGCCCTGGGCACCAGGGTGACCATAGTGAACCGCTCCGATGCCCTGTTGCGCCACCTGGATACGGAGATCAGCCGGGAGTTCACCAAGCTGGCCGCCGAGCGCTACGACGTGCGCTTTAACGCCGAAATCGAAGGACTCACCCAGGCCGAGGGCAGGATCACCGCCGCACTGAGCGATGGCTCCACCGTTCAGGCCACCCACCTGCTGGTGGCCACCGGCCGGGTGCCCAATGGTGATCGCCTCGATGCCCAGGCAGGCAACGTGTCCGTGACCAAGGGCAGGGTGGACGTGGATGAGTACGGCCGTTCCACCACCGCCCACGGCGTGTGGGCGCTTGGCGACGTCTCCTCCCCGCACCTGCTCAAGCACGTAGCCAACGCGGAGGCCCGCGCCGTGTGGCATAACCTGCTGCACCCGGAGGATCTGCGCCCCATGCCGCACGAGCACGTCCCCGCGGCGGTGTTTACCCACCCGCAGATCGCCACCGTGGGGCTCACGGAGGAGCAGGCCCACCGCAGCGGGGCGGACGTGACCGTCAAGGTACAAAAGTACGGCGACGTGGCCTACGGCTGGGCGATGGAGGATACCACCGGACTGGTCAAGCTCATCGCGGATCGCTCCACCGGTCGGCTTCTGGGCGCACACCTCATGGGCCCGCAGGCCTCCACCCTGATCCAGCAGCTCATCACGATCATGGCCTTTGACATTGACGTGCGTAAGGCCGCCCGCGAGCAGTATTGGATCCACCCCGCACTGCCCGAGGTGGTGGAAAACGCCCTGCTGGGGCTGGAGTTCTAGGCTAGGCCCCGGCCTGCTCGGTGGGGAGGGTGAGGATCTCGTTGCCGTCCTCGGTGATGAGGATGGTGTGTTCAAACTGCGCGGTGAACTTGCCGTCGCGGTTTTGCACCGTCCAGCCGTCCTCCCAGATGTCATAGTCCAGGCCGCCGATGTTAATCATCGGCTCCACCGTGAGCGTCATGCCGGGCTCTAGCACGTCGCGGTAGGCATCGGAATCGTAGTGGAGCACGATCAGGCCGTTGTGGAACGTGGTTCCCACCCCGTGCCCGGTGAAATCCGTGACCACGTTGTACCCAAAGCGTTTGGCGTAGGACTCGATCACCCGGCCAATCACGTTGATCTCCCGGCCCGGCTTGGCGGCCTTGATGCCGCGCATGGTGGCCTCATAGGTGCGCTCCACCAGCAGGCGGTGTTCCTCGGATACCTCCCCGGCCAAGAACGTGGCGTTGGTGTCCCCGTGCACGCCGTTTTTAAAGGCCGTGACGTCGATATTGACGATGTCCCCGTCCTGGATCACCGTGCTATCGGGAATGCCGTGGCACACGATCTCGTTGAGGGAGACGCAGCAGGACTTGGGAAAGTGCAGGTACCCCAGGGTGGAGGGGTACGCGCCGTGGTCGATCATGTATTCGTGGGCCACGCGGTCGATCTCATCGGTGGTCACCCCCGGCTTCACGGCGGCCCCGGCCACAGCCAGGGCGTTGGCGGCGATGGCGGAGGCCTCGCGCATGGCCTCGATGGTCTCGGGGGTTTGGATAAACGGCTCCCCAATGTTTTCTTGCACCTCGTCCTTCCAGGCGTACTCCGGGCGGGCGATGTGCTCGGGCACGGCGCGGATGGGGGTGGGCTTTCCGGGGGTCAGCTTGGCACGGGTTGCAGACATGCTGCCCATGGTAGCCCCCGGCTAACGCCCCGCTTTGTTTACCCGGGGGTAACCCGCCCGACACGCCGCCGACACATCGCCGCGCTACCCTGCCGCCCATGAACACTCTGAAACGCCGCCAGTTCCTCCGCCTCAGCGCCTTGGGTGCGCTGGCCCTCCACCCCGCCCTGGCCCGGGCCTATGCCAGCGCGCAGGCAGGCTCCGGGTTCACCATCGGCGTCCTGCCGGACACCCAGTTTTATTCCCGCTACGCCACCCCGGACACCGGCAACCTCTACCGCGCCCGCTACGGCGTGGAGCCCTACGCGGAACAGACCCGCTGGCTGAGCCAGCACCAGGAGGAATTAGGCATCGCCTTTGTCACCCACCTGGGCGACATCGTGGATCAGGCCGACGTTGCCCAGGAATGGGAGGTCGCCAGCGCCGCCATGCGCACCCTCGACGAGGCCGCGCTGCCCTATTCCGTGCTGCCGGGCAACCACGACCTCTCCGAGCAGCGCCCCACTCCCTTCGCCGCACACTTCCCGGCGTCGAGAAGCACCTGCCGGGGACGCTACGAGGCACCCAACAACGAATGCGAGTACCACCTCTTCCGCGCCGCCGAGCAGGACTTCCTGGTGCTCGCCCTGGCCTGGCGCGCTAACGACGCCGCCCTCGCCTGGGCGCAGGGGGTGCTCGACGCCCACCCCGGCGTGCCCACCATTCTCACCTCGCACGAGATCACGGGGATCGACCCGCAGGGCGAGGTCTTTCTCACCGAGGAATACGGCGAGCACCTGTGGGAACGGCTCATCGCGTCCAACGATCAGATCTTCCTCACCCTGGCCGGGCACCACCACGGCGCGGGATACACGCTGCGCCGCAACGCCCACGGCCACGAGGTTATCCACGTCTTGCAGGACTACCAGATGGCCTACCAGGGCGGCAACGGCCTGCTGGGGCTGCTGCACTTCGACCTCGCCGCCGCTACCTTGACCATGACGGCGCTCTCCCCCTGGGTGGCCACCAAGCCCTCCGCTACCCTCAACCAGTTTGACGCGGTACTCCTGGACGAACCCGACTCCTGGACGCTGCCGCTGCGGCTCCCCCGGCGCGCCGGCACCGCCCCGGATTACACCGGCCGCGCCCTCACCCTCATCACCGCCGGGTACACCGCCCCGGTGATTGATCCCGGCCAGCTCCCCCGCTCCGCCGAGGACTATCCGCGCGTCCCCGCCGCCGCACACTGGCGGCCCGGTGCGTCCACCCCGGGCACGCTTATCGACGTCTCCGGCAACAACAATCACGCCACCGCCGCCGACCCCGGTGGGCTGCGCGTGATTCCCGAGTCTCACCCACTCTCCGCCGACGGAGCGGCCCTGTACTGGGCACAGCCCCACCGCAGCTGGCTGCGCACCGCGCCCGACGCCCCGCTCAACTCCCTGACCTTCGAGGAGGGCTACACCCTAGAGACCTTCCTTTACCTCGATCCCGCCTTTGGTGAGGAAAACTTCTGGATGGGCCTGCTGGGCCGCCTGGGCGAACGCGGCGGAGAGGAACCAGAGGAACCCCCGGCGCTGCTGGCCATCTCCTCGCTGCGCGAGGTGCAGTGGTCCGCCGTGGCCACGCGCGGAAACACCACCGGCTCCTCGAACTGGTCCCACGAGGTTCCCCTGGGCAGGTGGCTGCACGTGGCCGTGGTCAACGATCCCACCCGCGACACCGTGGAGATGTTCGTGGATCACGCCCCCATTCTGCGCGACGTCCTCGGGGCCAACGGGTTAGCCACCGCCCACCAACCCTGGTTGATCGGGGCCTCCATCTGGGCTGGGAAGCCCGATACCCCCTGGGTGGGCGGCATGGGCGAGACCCGCCTGGTGGCCAGGCCGCTGGGGCGGGAACAGTGGTTGACGGCGCGGGGCTAGTCTTTCCCTTTCTTTCCCCTCACCTCGCCTGTGGGTGACGGGTGGGAGCCACACCCGTCACGCAGTGGCGAGGAAAGGTGCGCGCTTATCGCTCGGTGCCTCCCGAGGATCACACCCGTCACGCAGTGGCGGGGAAAAATCGCCATCCGGGCCGGGAACCGGCCTGACCCTTAAGACAGCGCCGCCACCGGCGCGGCGATCGCCGCGCACACCACCACGGCCAGGGCCAGACCCCCGCCCGTGCGCTTCCAGCCATGCTGCACCAGGTCATTGGCCACGATCGCCGGGAGGATGCAGAACACGATATTCTCCGCCCCGCCCACGCGGTGCCCCGTGAGCGCCACCACCAGGGCCTCCAAAGCAATCACGGTGAGAATGGAGAGCGCGCACAGAACGATGAAGCGATCCTTGCCAAAGAGCGGCACCCGACGCGCATACAGGCTATAGATCGCCCAGACCACCACGGCGGAGGCCGCCAGCACGGCGATGTAGCGGGGGTGAATGGAGCTGGCCACCAGCAATCCGGCGGTGATGTAACCGCCGGTGCGCAGCTTGAGGTTTTTAAGGAAGCCGTCTTGGATAAGGATGGCGCACAGCACGGAGGCCGCCGCGATGCCAAAGAACTTGGGTTCGGAGCGCGCGATCTGCTCGAAGAGCGCGCTGGAGAAAGAAAGCGGCAGCACCACGCTGGTGAGCCAGGTGATGGCCAGGCCGATGAGCCCGGCCAGCGGCACCATCCAGGCCAGGGGGATCAGGGTGCGGCGCGGCCCCTGCTTGACCAGGGAGTTGCACAGCATACCGGGCACGATCACGCCGATGAGCGCGAACTCCATGCCGTGTACCTGGGCACCAAAGAGGTATTCGCTGCCGATCACCCACAGCGCCCCGCAGAGCACGCCCACGAAGAGGCCGATGGCGAAGATTTGGCGGGGGCGCGGCAGCCAGACCTTGAGGATCACGTACTTGATGAGCAACCAGGCCACCACGGATACCGCCACCGTGAAGATCACGTTCCACGGCATGTACAGGGAGGCCGCCAGGTAGCCCACGGTGAGCGAGCCGCCCACGGAGATCTGCCGGGAGCGGAAGTAGAGGTAGCTCACCACCAGGCCCACCAGGAAGGTGATGTGGATGAGGTCTACCAGGAAATAATAGGAGCCAAAGTCCACGCTGGTCACTGGGCTGCGGCCTCGCTTTCGGTCTCCGCGGCGGGCATGGGCGTGCGGTTGGTGGTGCGATCCACGACGTCGGAAATGTAGCGGCGCATGGCGGTGACGTGATCGGTGTGGATATTGACCATGCCGAAGATGGCCACGTCCTGCCCCTCGAAGCCGCGGCGGGCTCGGGCCACTAGTTCCTTGCCGTCCTCGGTTTCGTTTTCCACCTCGCAGTCGGCGGTGGTGATGATCCCGTCCTCGGGGAATCCCTGGTCAATCAGGCGTTGGCGCACCACTTCTTGCAGGTCTCCGTAGAGCACCACGCGGTCGATCTCCGCACGCAGGTCGGTGGATACCAGGTCGATGAACATGGCGGCGCGGTCGGTTCGGTCGGCACGGTTGTTGAGGGCCACCACGCGGCGGCAGGAGTCCGGGAGGAAGGTCTCGGAGACGCTGTCAAAGACGCGCACGGTGGATTCCCAGTCGTTCACCGCAAACATGGGCACCCAGAACATGGAGTCGTGTCCGTCGGGGATCTTGGTCACGGAGGTGGTGCCGGGGTCGGGTGCGGCCTTGAGCATTCCGCGCACGGCGGTGTGCGTGTCAATGCCCAGTTCCTCGGCCACGGCCAGGGCCACCGCGATGTTTTCCTCGAACTGCTGGTAGCTAAAGCGCGGCACCAGGTCGCGGGAGAGTTCGGTTTCCTCCGCCACCACCAGGCGGCTGCCGCGCTCCTGGGCGTGATGGCGAATGATCTCCACCAGTTTGGGGGAACGCTCCCCGGTAATCACCACCCCGTTCTCCGGCACGGTGTTGCACAGTGAGGCCGCGATCTCCTCCAAGGTATCGCCCATGTCCTCCTGGTGATCCAGGCGCACGTTGGTAATCACCGTGATGGGCGAGCGCAGGATGGTATCCTGGCAGATGCGCTGGTATTTGGGTTTGACCGCCATGCACTCCACCACCAGGGCGTCTATTTCCGGGGTGATCCATTCCTTGACAAAGCGGTACTGCTCGTTGATGTTGGCGGGGCCGGTGCGCCGGATGGGGTGTTCCTCGGCGTGGCCGTCGATCACGCAGGCGTAGGTTCCCGTGGTCTTGGCGATGGTGTTGTGCCCGGCCTCGCGCAGCACGCCGCCGATCATGCGGGTGAGCGTGGATTTTCCACGGATTCCGTTGACGTGGACGTGGTGGCGCAGGCCGTCGAGCCGGGCGCGGTGCTCGCGCTCGTGGCGGTGGAAGTAGGTCATGGACGCCCCGGCGAGCGCGCCGGACATCGCGAGGAAAGCAAGCATGTATCCGTGATTCCTGATTCTTAGTTAAGAGGAGTAAAAGATCGTGCTGTGTTTATCCGCCAGCCACGGCACCGCCGCGTCGTGAGTCTGCACCGCCTTCCCATCCGTCGGGGGTGCTGCGCACGATGCCGGCACCGCTATCGGCCTCCCCCACCGTGAGGGGTTGGCCCCACTCGCGCAGCAGCCTTTGCAGCGAACCCTGGTGGGAGAGGGTTTCCTCCCCGTACATGGTTTCCGCGTAGGCCCCGTTGCGGTTATCGGCCCCGAAGTTGGGCATGGCGATCGCCTCGGCGGGGCTGAGTCCCCATTGGGTCATGGCCACGAGGTTCTTGAGGTTGTAGGAGGGGATCTTGCGCCCTCCGGGAGAGCCCAGCCCCAGCACGGTGTCCCCCGAGCGCGCAATCAGCGGGGCCATCATGGTTCTGGGGGTAGAGGCGTTACGACGCCCATTCGGCCCCTCCGGGGTGGCATCGGCAGAGAAGTTATCCAGGGAATTGTTGAGGAAGAAGCCCTGCGCCATCAACCCACTGCCGAAGTTGCGTTGCAGCGTGGTGGTCATGGCGGCCACGTTGCCTTGCCCATCGGCCACGGTGATCTGCGCGGTTCCCTCCTCCTGAGAGTCCTCGTAGCCGTGGTGGCTAAAGCCCTCAAGGTCTGCGGGCTGGGGATCGTCCACGCTGTTTTTCTGCGTGATCTCCCCGGCCTTGGCGCGCAGGTAGTCCTCGTTGGTCACCACCTGTTCCAGGTAAGCCCGGGCGCGCTGGGGGTCAAAGTTCGGATCGTCCATCCAGGTGTTGGCGTCCGTGAAGGCCAGGCGCTCGGCCTCCGTCATCATGTGCGCCGCCGTGGCCCGGGCCACCTGGGTATCCTCCTCGGAATAGGGGTCTAGCCTGCCCAGATCGAGGTGACGCATGATGCCCAGGGCCTGGGCCACCACCATCATGCCGGTGGCGGTGGAGGGGTTGCCGCACACGCTGGACTCAGCAAAGTCCGTGCACAGGGCCTCCCGTGATTCCACGGGGGCGGATGCCTCCCGCTGCCACTCGGCCAGCAGGGAGTCCACGTATTCCTCCCCCGCCGCCTGGTCCAACAGCTCGGCGCGCATGTTCGCCACCATTTCCTCGCTCAATCCGCCCTCGCGCGCCCATTCCCGCAGAAATTCCGCGTAGGGCTTATTGTGCAGTTCGTCCCCCTCGGCGGGGCGGTCCCCGCTGGCGTTGCGCAACACCGCCCCCGGCTTGGAGAGCCTAAAGGGGCGCTGGTTTCCCTCCATCGCCCCCGCCAGGCGCGCGCTGGCGCTAAAACCCCGGGTTCCCAGCTGGTAGGCGGGATCAACCAGGTCGCTCAGCGGCATGGTGGCGTGATCCTCGTGGAGCTGGCGCAGCAGGCGCAGGGTCTGGGGCACGCCGATGCTGCGCACCTCCTCGTCCACCCCGTCCGTCACCGCGTCATCGTTATTCAGGCTGTGCACCACCGCGTCGTAGGCGCGGGTCTGTCCCGTGGCGGCGTCGTGGTAGAGCGCGATCGCCCCGCCGCCGGGCCCCGAGGACTGTGGTTCCACCAGCCCCAGCACCGCCTGGGCGGCGATGAGGGCATCGGCCGCGCTGCCGCCCTCGGCCAGCACGTCGCAGGCGGCGCGGGTGGCATCGGGGTGCGTGGTGGCCGCCATGTATTCGGGGGCCTGGGCGACGGTGTCGGCGCCGGTGACCTCGCACTGAGAATGCTGCGCGATGGCGGCCTGGTGATTCCCCGTGGAGCACGCGCTCACCCCCGCGCCGAGCAGGACGGTACTCAGTGCGAGCGCGAGGATTCCCCGCCCGCTGTGGCGCACAACCATCTCTTCCTTTTCCCGTTGGCAACGATGAAGGCGCGGCATGACACCGCGCTGACAGTTACCCGAAGATAGCAACGCTCAGCAGGTCTGACAACCCTCATTATGAGGTTATCCTGGGCTTTCTCCCCAGGAATCCCGATAAAACTCAGGAAACCAGGTACTAAAGTAGATTCTCCTCGGCCTCCGGGTTCTTATACTTGTCCAGCGTGGTCAAGAAGTGATCGGTGATCTGCACCGATACCTCGGAACCGCCACCGAGAACCACAAGTGTGGCGAAGGCAATATCGTCGCGGTATCCGGCGAACCAGGCATGGGAGCCCTCGTTGATTTCCGCCTCACCCGTCTTGCCGTAAATCTCTCCCTCGGACTTCATGCCCCGCGCGGTGCCCTGGGTAACCACGCTGCGCATGGAGCGGCGCAGGTTATCTATCGCCTCCGGGGCTGGTGGGGCCACCTTCTCGCTCACGGTGGTCTCATGGCCGGTAATCAGCGTGGGCGTGGGCGTGTGCCCGGCGGCGGCGGTGGCGGCGCTCAACGCCAGGCCAAAGGGGCTGGCCAGATCCAAGCCCTGGCCGTACCCGGCCTCCGTGCGATCCAGCGCGCTCTCCCCCTCCGGCACGGAACCCGTGATGGTATCCAGGCCGGGAATCTCATAGTCCAGGCCCACGCCAAACTGCTTGGCGGTCTCCTTGAGCTGGCCGGGTTCCAGCTTCGTGGAAATATCGGCAAAACTCGTGTTGCAGGACTGCGCAAAGGCCTGCTCCAGGGGCACGTTGCCCAGGGAGAACTGGTTGTAGTTGGTCACCGTGCGGCCATAAATATCCATCGTTCCGGGGCAGGGCACAATGGAATCCGCGCTGAGCCCCTGGTTCTCGAACCCCGCGGTGGCGGTAATCATCTTGAATACGGATCCGGGGGGATACTGCCCGCTAAGCGCAATATCGCCATCCTTGTCCGCCTCTGCCGTCTGCGCCACCGCCAGGATCTCCCCGCTTGAGGACCTAATGGCCACCAGCATCGCCTTATCCCCCGCGCGGGTGTTCACGGCCTCCTCGGCGGCGCGCTGCACGTCATAGTCGATGCTCACTCCCACCGCCGGGGCCACCGTGGCGGCGTGATACTCCACGTCGTCAAGGGAGGAGCCTTGCTCATTGACCACCGCCACGCGCCACCCCGCCGCGCCGTCGAGGTCATCCTCCACGATGGTGCGCACCCTCGACATGATATCGGGGGCGAAGTCCGGCTTGGGCGTGACCATCGCGGCCTCCGGGTTCAGGCGCACCGCCGGGTCGCCGGAGAGGGCCTCGGTGACCTGCTGGGTCACGGCGTCGGGAAGCGTGGTCACGGAGTACTCCCCCCGCGCGCTGCGCAGCGTCCCCTCCAGCGCGGAGGCCTCCACGGTGCGCACCGTGGGATCGGCCTCCTTGGCCTTCTTCAACGCGGCCTCGATGGTGCGGGCGGTGCGCCCGGGATCACTGAGTTCCTCGGTATTGACCAGCAGGCGCTGCATCACCCCCGGGCTCAGCAGCGCTACTCCATCGGAGCTGACCACGCTGGCGCGCTCGGCGGGCACCGGGCGCAGTTCCAGGTGTTGATGCGCTCCGAGGGTGGGGTGCATGATGGTGGGCTGCCAGCGCACCGACCACTCCCCCTCCGCCGTCTCCTTGCGGGTGAGCAGCATGGAGGACTCGTAACTCAGCGTGCGTTCCCGGGGGAGTTGCCACTCCATGCGGTACCGGGCGGTGGCGGACTGCTCCTTGAGGTCTATCCCCTCCACCGTGGCGCTCAACCCCTCCGCCTGAAGCCCCTCCACGCTGGCCTGGATCAGCGGCAACGCGGACGTAGGATCGTCCACGTACCCTCCCACCGCATCCCAATCCCGCGCGGCGATCGCGTTAAGGAAGTCCTGGGCCACCGGCCGCGCGTCCGCCGGCTTGGGCGTGCAGGCCACGAGGCTTATCGACGCCGTGACCAGCGCCAAGAGCAAAGCGGGCAACCTTTTCATAGCGCCCAAGACTAGCAGTGCGCGCCCGGCCTCCTACTGAGTGACGCGCACCTTAGAACCCACCCCCGCGGCCTGGGCGGCGGCCAATTCCTCTGGATCCATCCCCTCCATGATCCGCATGGCCTCCTCGATCAGCGTTTCCACGATCTGAGATTCCGGCACGGTCTTAATCACCTCACCCTTGACAAAGATCTGCCCCTTGCCATTGCCCGAGGCCACGCCGAGGTCGGCGTCGCGCGCCTCGCCGGGGCCGTTGACCACGCAGCCCATCACCGCCACGCGCAGCGGCGCATCCATGCCCTCCAGCGCGGCGGTGACCTCCTCCGCCAGGGTGTACACGTCCACCTGGGCGCGCCCGCACGAGGGGCAGGACACGATCTCCAGGCCCCGGGGGCGCAGGTTGAGCGACTGCAAGATCTGATCGCCCACCTTCACCTCCTCCTTGGGGTCGGCGGACAGCGAGACGCGAATGGTATCCCCGATCCCCGAACCCAGCAGCCAGCCAAAGGCCACGGAGGACTTGATGGTGCCCTGGAACGCCGGCCCGGCCTCCGTCACACCCAGGTGCAGCGGGTAATCCGTCTTGGCCGCCAGTTGGCGATACGCCTCCACCATCACCACGGGATCGTTGTGCTTCACGGAGATGGCGATGTCCCCGTAGCCGTACTCCTCGAAGAGGCTGGCCTCCCAGATCGCGGACTCCACCAGGGCCTCCGGGGTGGCCTTGCCGTACTTTTCCAGCATGCGCTTATCCAGGGAACCCGCGTTCACCCCGATGCGGATGGGAATGCCCGCGTCCCCGGCGGCCTTGGCCACCTCCTTGACGCGGCCGTCAAACTCGCGGATATTGCCGGGGTTCACGCGCACGGCGGCGCAACCGGCGTCGATGGCCGCAAAGATATATTTGGGCTG
Organism: Corynebacterium oculi; assembly: GCF_001412105.1. Lineage (GTDB taxonomy): Bacteria > Actinomycetota > Actinomycetes > Mycobacteriales > Mycobacteriaceae > Corynebacterium > Corynebacterium oculi. Next base: position 481,617 of record NZ_LKST01000001.1, on the reverse strand, counting down.
GAAGTGAATATCCGCGATCACCGGGATCGGGGACTTCTTGGCGATGGCCGGCAGGGCCTCGGCATCCACGGTCTTGGGGCAGGCCACGCGCACGATGTCACAGCCGGAGGCGGTGAGCTGCGCGATCTGCTGCAAGGTGGCATTGACGTCATGGGTCTTGGTGGTGGTCATCGACTGCACCGAGATCGGATAGTCCGATCCCACGCCCACCGATCCCACCATGAGCTGGCGCGTCTTGCGGCGCGGCGCCAGGGTGGCCGGCGGGGCTTCAGGCATACCTAGTCCGACGGGAATGGACAAGTTCTCATACTCCTTGCAAGGCAGTGCCGCGCCGCACCATCACGGCCCGCGCGCACCGCCCTCGAATCAACACTCTCAGGCTCTCTGCCAACACCACGAGCATACACGGGCCACCACTAGGGGAAGAGCCGCACCGGATTGACCACATCGGCCACCACGAACACCAACCCCAGGGTCAGCAGCGCCGCCCCCATCGCGTAGGTCAGCGGCATCAGCTGGGTGTAATCCGCCGGGCCGGCCGGTGCCAACCCACGCAGCCCGCGCACCGCGTCCCGCGCCTTTTCATAGAGCACCACCGCCACGTGGCCGCCGTCGAAAGGCGGCAGCGGGATCAGATTAAACACCGCCAGGAAGAAGTTGAGGCTAGCCAGCAGCATCCAGAACATGCCCCAATACGAGCGCTCCACGAGCTCCCCGCCCGCGCGCGAGGCCCCCACCACGCTCATGGGGCTATCCGCCGCGCGCTCCGCCCCAAAGATGGAGGCCGCCACCCCCGGGATCTTGGCCGGGAGCTGGCCCAGGGCCTGCACGGTGGACACCATCAGATCCTTGGCGTAGGAAAACGCCACCCCCACGGCCTCCACCGGGCCGAAGGTGGCGATGGCGTTATCCACCGGGGCCGAGGCCACCCCGATCATGCCCTGGCCCTGCTCCCCGGTGGCCGCCACCACCTCCACCTGGCTGCGCTGCCCCTCCCGCTCGATGGTCAGCGTCAGGGTGTCGCCGGGGCGCTGGCGAATGTCCTCGGCCAGTTGCCAAAAGTTCTGCGTGGCCTGCCCGTCAAGTTCCACGATCCTATCGCCGGGGCGTAGGCCCGCCTCCTGTGCCGGGCCCGCATGCACCTCCGCCACGGTGGGGGTGAAATCCGCCTTGGGATTGGGCAAACCGGAGGTCATGGCCACGCCGTAGAGAATGAGCATGCCCACGATGAGATTCATGGTGATCCCGCCGAGCAACACCGCGATGCGCTTCCACCACGCCTTCTTGTACATGGCGTGGGGTTCCTCCTCGGGGGTGAGGGCGGGGTCCTGTGCCGTCATGCCAGCAATATCGCAAAACCCGCCGAAGGGCAGGGCCTTGAGGCCGTACTCCGTATTACCGCGACGGAAGGAAAAGACCTTGGGCCCAAATCCGATGAAGTACCGCCGCACCCTCATTCCGCAGGCGCGGGCCACCGCGAGGTGCCCCCATTCGCGCAGGGCGATGGTCACCGCGATGCCCAGGGCAAAAAGCGCCACCCCCATGAGGTTTGCCGCCATAGATCCGCTCTCCTCTCCTACCTGTTGCCTACCCCTCAGCGCGCCAGGGTAGCCACGATCTCCCGCGCGCGACGCCGCGCCTGTTCCTCCACGCCCAGCACGTCCTCCACCGTGGCGGGGTGGATAGCCCACCCCCCGGCCTGGGCCAGCACCCGCTCCACCACGTCCACGATCTGCGGGAAACGAATCCCGCCCTTGAGAAACGCGGCCGCCGCCTCCTCGTTGGCGGCGTTATAGATGGCCGGGTGGCTGCCGCCCTGGGTCACCGCCGCGCGAGCCAATTCCACGGCGGGGAAGGCCTGGTGATCCACCGGCTCGAAATCCCAGGAAAACGCCCGGCCAAAGTCCAGCGCGGCCTCGGCCCCGGGCACCCGATCCGGCCACCCCAATGCAAGGGCGATGGGTAACTTCATCGACGGCGGCGAGGCCTGGGCTATGGTGGCGCCATCGCGGAACGTCACCATCGAATGCACGATGGACTGTGGGTGCACGGTGACGTCGATGTCGCCGGGAGCCACGCCAAAAAGTAAGGCGGCCTCGATGAGTTCCAGGCCCTTGTTCACCAAGGTGGCGGAGTTAAGGGTGTTCATCTGCCCCATCGACCACGTGGGGTGCGCGGCCGCCTGCTGCGGAGTGACCTCCCACATCTCCTCGCGGCTGCGCCCGCGAAACGGCCCGCCCGAGGCCGTGAGCACCAGCCTCGCCACCTCCCCGCGCGCTCCGGAGCGCAGGCACTGCGCCATCGCGGAGTGCTCTGAGTCCACGGGAACCAACTGCCCTGGTGCGGCGCTGCCGAGCACCACCTCCCCACCGGCCACGAGTGATTCCTTATTCGCCAGCGCCAGACGCACCCCGGCGCGCAGGCTCGCCATCGTGGCTGGTAACCCCATCGAACCCACCAGGGCGTTGAGCACCACGTCCATGCCGCGAGCGGCGTCGAGAGCCTGCACGAGGTCGCGCGCGGCGTCGGGGCCGTCAAACACCGTGGCGCCCAGGGCCTCGGAGACCTCGCGTGCGGCCTCCGGGCGGGCCACCGCCACCCTCTCCGCGGGCAGGCCCAGCCGCCGCGCCTGGGTGATGATCTGCGCCGCCGAGGAACCCCCGGCGGCGATCCCCGCGACCTCGAAGAGATGGGGGTTTTCCGCAATGACCTCCAGGGCCTGCGTGCCGATGGACCCCGTGGAACCGAGAATAAGAATGCGCTGTGCCACGAACACCATTGTTCACCATCGACGGGACACGGCGGCACTGCGGCCTCTCCTTCCGGCCTCCCCGACCCACGCCCCAGGGGCAACCGAAAGGTGGATATGTGGGCGCCACCAGGCCAGAGGCGCGGCGATAAGTTCTCCCCGCCCCCACCCCTGTGGCACAATATGAGGCAGTGCGCAAGCGCCGTTCGAGCCGTTCAAACCATTCGAGCGCCAATGGGGCGTTGCGCAAGCGTGAAGCCCGCAGCATGTACTTAAAGGAGAGATACCGTGGCTGGTTCCCACCACATCGAGCCTGAGATTCACAATGGCGTGTCCACCCTGGACGAGCCCTCGGCCGCCTGGGGCTGGCATGACATCGGCTTCCGCGTCACCCAGCTCGCCGGCTGGGTCTCCGTGATCTTCCTGCTGGGCTACAACTTTGGTAACCACAAGGGCCACGTGGAGACCATCTGGCTGTTCACCCTCGCCGCGCTCATCGCGGTGGGCCTGCTCTTCCACGCCTTCCGCCCCAAGCTCAGCCAGGTGCGCACGCTGAGTTCCCACAACAAGCCGGTGGGCCACAAGGAGCCGGAATGGGCGTACCTCCAGGCCACGCTCCAGGGCCCCTATGCCGAGCTGAGCGATAGTGAGCTCCGCGCCCTCAACATCGAGCCCTCCCGAGTGGAGCACCTGCCCGCGATCCCGCAAAACTAGTACTATTTTCCGCACGGATAAAGGGCCCGCTCTGAGCGAGGCCCCTTATTTTTATGCTTTCCAGTGTTGCGCCGGGTTTCGGTAAGGAGTTCCGGGGGTCAGAACGGATCTTTCACCCCTTAAGTCCGCCTCTTAATTCACCCAGGAACGCACCCTGGTATAAATCTCCGGCCACTTCTCATCTATCCTGCGCGCGCACCGGCGGATCACCACCAGGTACAGCACCAGCGGGGTACCCACGGCCAGCACCACGCCGAGCCCCGCCACCCACGCAATGTCCTGGGTAGCACCCAAGACCAGGGCCACCACACCGGGAATGAGCGGAATCCACCCCATCAGCAGGAAGGCGAAGCCGCTGATCATCGCGGCGGAGGAATAACCTGAGCGATCGGACCAGGGGTTTGTTCCCGGCCTTGAAGTGGGAAAGGGATTGTACACAGATAGGAGTAGCCCCGATCCCGCGGCGGAAAGGGCATAGCCCAGCACCGCCGCGAGCACCAAGGCGGAGTTTCCCCGATCCGGGAGCAGGACCAATACCACCGCGCAATACAGCACGAGGAACGCCCCCGGCACCGCCACCGATCCCGCGTGACGCGCCAAGAGCAGCGTGCGCGCCCGCACCCCGCTCACCATGTGCAGCCACCCACCGGGGCCGTCATAGCCAAAATCATTGGCGGACGTGCTGGCCAGGAAGAAGCACAGAATAAAAGCGCCCATATATGCGCTAAAGGCGCCGTCCGCGTACCCGCGATACAGGAAAAACACCATCACCAGCGGAAGCACAAGCAAGGAACCCACCATGCGGCTATCCCGGCGCATATACCGCAGCGCGCGGGAGAAAATGGCGGTGGCCTGATTATGCTTTAGACCAGGCAGAAAGACCGTGGCGAGCCCCTCCTTGCCCCGGCGGCTCTTTTTCTTCTCCTTCACCGCCACGCTGTGTATCTGCGGCTCCCGCAGATCCTGCGCCACGCCCCGGTACCACAGCCACAGCAGCGCGCCCAGGCTGGCCACGGCGATCAACCCCTGCGCCACGGCCACCGCCCACTGCCCGCTTATCGACGCCCCCACGGCACCACCCGCCGCGCCCAGGGGAGTCCAGGCGACCACGTTCCCCAACGTTTCCAGGGGAACACTCTCGTTGCCATTGACCACCATGTTGAAGGCGAGAACCAAGGCGATGAACCCCACCATGCTCCACGCCGCCAGGCGATCCTTCCCCACGGCGCCACGCCCCAGGAGCCTTCCCAGCACTTCACCAGAAAGAACCGTGGTGAGGAAGGAGATCGCCAGGAAGGGCACCGCCACAACCACCGCCACGGCCGATCCCGCCGCCAGGCACACCACGAGCGCGGTGGCCACCGAGCACAACAGCGCCACCACCGCGCGACTGTGCAAAAACGCCAGCCACCATAACCCCGTGCGCGCCTGCTGCGGGGTCACCGGGAGCGTGGCGAGATCACGGGCGGTGACCTGCTGTTCGCCGGAGGGCATCATCGCCATGAGCACGATGTATGCGATCATTCCGGCAGCGATCGCCGCGGGAATGATCGCGGTCTCTTCCTCCTGAATGTAGAGGAAAAGGAGAGCACCCGCCGAGGCCATGCCGATCAAAGCATAAAAGCCAACGAAGAGGGCCATGATAATCACGGAAGGGTTGGACTTCATCGTGCGGCCCCACAGCGTTGTGTGCAGCTTAATCAGAGTCTTGGTCATCGGGAGTGCTCACCGCCCAACCAGGTAAGCCCCTCCCCGCCGCGTTCCCCGCCCACGGCGTCCACAAAGACGTCCGTGAGAGAGCGCCCACCGCGCACCTCGTCCACGCTGCCCGCGGCCTGAACCCGGCCCTGGTTGATGATGGCCACGTGGCTGCACAGCCCCTCCACCAGTTCCATCACATGAGAGCTAATCACCACGGTGCCGCCGGAGGCGGCGTAGCTGCGCAGGAGGTTTTGGATCGTGCGCCCGGAAACCGGGTCCACGGCCTCCAGGGGCTCATCGAGGATCAGCACCTCGGGATTATGCAGCAGGGCCAGGGCGAGCAGGATCTTCTTGGTCATTCCGGCGGAATAGTCCACCACCCGCTTCTCCCCCGCCTCCTCCAAGCCCAGGGCCGCCAGGAGTTCCCGGCTGCGTTCCTCCACCGTGGCGGAATCCATGCCGCGCAGCGCCCCAACATAGCTGAGCAATTCCGGGCCGCTGAGGCGATCAAAAACGGGAACGCCATCTGCCAGGAGGCCCATGGACTTTTTCATGTCCAGGGGCTCTTTCCAGGTGTGGTGCCCCGCTACCCAGGTATCGCCGCGATCCGGGCGCAGCAGGCCCGCAACCATGGAGATCATTGTGGTTTTGCCCGCGCCATTGGGGCCCACGATGCCGTAAAGAGAGCCTCGGGGAATATCAAGACTGATCTCGTTGACGGCTACCTTGCCGTCAAACGCTTTGCACAACCCCCGCACCGCGAGGGCTTGCGTGGTGGGATCTTCCTGTAACACGTAAAGGCACGTCCTTTCTGCAAAGAAGTATCGTGCCTCTCAGTCTATAGAAGAAAAGTGAACAAGAGATTAAGCAGTGGCCGCTTTCTCTTCCGCCGCCAATTGTCCACATGCCGCCGCGATTTCCGAACCTTTTGTATTGCGCACCGTGCACGGAACGCCCTGGGCGATCACCCTGCGCACGAACTCGTCCTGGCGCTCCTTGGGCGAGGCGTCCCATTCCGAACCGGGGGTGGGATTCAGCGGAATCACGTTCACGTGCACCTTAGATCCCAGGGCCGCATGCAATTTCTTGCCCAGCATATCCGCGCGCCAATCCTGATCGTTTTTATCTCTAATCAGGGCGTATTCCACCGATACGCGGCGGCCGGATTTATCCGCGTAATACCGCGCGGCATCCAAGACCTCCGCCACCGGCCACCGATTATTCACCGGCACCAGGGTATCGCGCAGTTCATCGTCGGGAGTGTGCAGGGAAATGGCCAGGGTGACAGACATGTCCTCGTCCGCGAGCTTGCGGATCGCCGGCGCCAATCCCACGGTAGACACCGTGACGTTGCGCTGGGAAATACCAAAGCCCTCGGGAACCGGGCTGGTGATCTGCCGCACCGCCGAGACCACGCGCTTGTAATTGGCCAGCGGCTCGCCCATGCCCATGAACACCACGTTGGACAACCGCCCACCCTCGGCCTCCATCGTGGCGGCGGCGGTGCGAACCTGATCCACGATCTCCCCCGTGGAGAGGTTGCGATCCAACCCACCCTGGCCCGTGGCGCAAAACGGACAGTTCATGCCGCAGCCCGCCTGCGAGGAGATGCACAGCGTGGCGCGATCCGGGTACCGCATGAGCACGGATTCCAGCAGCGTGCCATCGTGCAAACGCCACAGCGTCTTTTGAGTCTCCCCCTCGTCCGTGGCCGTCTGCGTCACCGGGCGCATGAGCGGTGGGAACAACGCCTCGCGCACCTTTTCCCGCGCCTGTGCCGGGAGATCGGTCATCGTGCTCGGATCGGCCTCATACCTCCCGTAGTAGTGGCGGGCAATCTGATTGGCGCGAAACCGCGGCAATCCAAGATCGGTCACCGCAGACACGCGGGCCTCGGCATCGAGATCCGCGAAGTGATTGGGGGGCATACCGCGTTTGGGCGCGGCGAACTGGAGCTTGATTGGTTCAGCCATGATGCGCACCATTGTTCCACCTTGGAGGCGGTGAATCTAATCCTGCGTCACCCCAAGGTGGACTCCCGCCCAGGCACACGATTGAATAGAGGCATGGCTACACATACCGATCCCACTTCCGACGACGTCCCTGCCGCCTCCCCCGAGGCCACGGAGGCGTCGCAAAGCACCCCCGCCAAGCCGCAGCGCACCTTTGCCGCCACCACCTGGGCCGCGCTGATCGTGGGGGCGCTGCTGCTGATTCTGCTGCTCATCTTCATTATGCAGAATCAGCAATCCGTGGAACTCACGCTCTTTGTGTGGAAGTTTAGCTTCCCCGCCGGGGTGGGATTCCTGCTGGCCGCCATCGCCGGGGCACTCATCATGGCACTGGTAGGCGGGGTGCGCATGTTCGAGCTGCGCCGCATAGCGAAGAAAAACTCTCGCGAGTAACCCTGCTTAGGAGATCCCCTGGGTGACCAGGCTCAGCAGGAGCCACGTCACCATCGCCGCAGGTAAAAGCCCATCGAGGCGATCCATCATGCCCCCGTGGCCGGGCAGCATGGCCGACATATCCTTGATCCCCAGGTCCCTCTTGAATTGAGATTCCACCAGATCCCCCAGGGTGGCACAGACGGCCATGAGCAGGCCCATCGCCACCCCAAGCCACCACTGCTGCCCCAGGAAAAATACCACGCACAGCAGCCCCACGAGCGCCCCGGCGGTGAGCGACCCCACGAAGCCCTCCCAGGACTTCTTAGGGCTGACTGCCGGGGCCATCGGATGCGATCCAAAGAACACCCCGGCGATATAACCGCCGGTATCCGAGGCCACCACGCAAGCCATGAAGGTCACGATGAACAACGGTGCCGCGGCGAGATCCGATTCGATCCGGGAAATCAACGCGGCAAAGGCCCCAAACATGGGGATCCACGTGAGCACAAAGAGAGAAATAGCTACGTCGCGCACGTAATTGCGCGCCCGCACGCTGTCTACCTGCACAAAGAGCCGACCATACATCACCACCAGGGCCACGGCCACGTACGAGGCGGCCATACCCCCCACCCCCCACGGCCAGGTAAGCCACACCAAGAACTGCCCACCGACGATCAACACCGGGCGGCTAATCAGATAATCCGCCTCCATCAGGCGGGTGGTCACCTCCCAGGTGCCCAGCCCCACGGCCGCGCTGACCAACAGGTACCAGCCCAGCGGCCCGGAAAGAACCGCCGCAATCACCAGGGCACCCAGGCCCACCCCCACGGCCACCGCGACCGGGAGATTGCGCCCCGCGCTGTTTTTGGGTTTAAACCGCTCGGCGCTGCGGGATCCGGCCACGATGATGCTCCTTTTCGACGGTGAACGGGGACTCGGCTCCGGCTTAGACCTCCATCAACTCCGTTTCCTTGTTCGAGACCACCTCGTCCACCTTGGCCACATACTCCTGGGTGGTCTTGTCCAGATCCTTCTCCGCGGCGATCACCTCGTCCTCGCCGGCGTCGCCATCCTTTTGCAGCTTCTTCAGCTGCTCCATGCCCTTGCGGCGCACGTTGCGGATGGCAATCTTGCCGTCCTCGCCCTTAGACTTGGCCAGCTTCACCATCTCCTTGCGGCGCTCCTCCGTGAGCTGGGGAACCGTCACCCGCAGCACGTGGCCGTCATTCGTGGGGTTGACACCCAGATCGGAATTGCGGATGGCGTCCTCGATCTCCCCCATGATGGAGGGCTCGTAGGGCTTAATCAGCAGCATGCGCGGCTCCGGCACGGAAATAGAAGCCATCTGGGTAATGGGAGTAGGCACGCCATAATACTCAGCGACCACGCCATTAAACATGGAGGGATTAGCGCGGCCGGTGCGGATCGTGGTGAGATCCTCGCGGGTGTGCTCCACGGTATTACCCATGCGCTCTTCTGCTTCCATCAAAATCTCATCGATCATGGCTCAATCCTTTTCTATAGTGATTGTTGAAAACGTACGGGCAGCCCGCCGCGGCACCTTACCGCCTCAATCTATCAGGCGCGCCCGCACGGGGATGCCTATTTACGACTGCTTTACGACTGCACCAGAGTGCCAATGCGCTCCCCAGCCACCGCACGGGCGATATTGCCCTGTGTGAGCAGGTTGAACACCAAGATCGGCATGTCATTATCCATGCACAGGCTAAAGGCCGTGGCGTCCGCCACCTTGAGGTTCTTCTCAATGACCTCCCGGGGAGTGATCTCATCATAGAGAGTTGCCTCCGGGTTGGTGCGGGGATCGTCCGAGTACACGCCATCGACGGCCTTAGCCATGAGCAATACCTCGCAGCCGATCTCCAGGGCACGCTGGGCTGCGGTGGTGTCCGTGGAGAAATACGGCATACCCATGCCCGCGCCGAAGATCACCACGCGCCCCTTATCCAGATGGCGCGCGGCGCGCAAGGGCAGGTACGGCTCCGAGATCTGCGCCATGTTAATGGCCGTTTGCACGCGACACTCCACGCCCTCTTGCAGCAGGAAGTCCTGCAAGGCCAGGCAGTTCATCACAGTGCCGAGCATGCCCATGTAATCCGAGCGTGCCCGATCCATGCCGCGCTGCTGCAACTGCGCGCCCCGGAAAAAGTTGCCGCCGCCGATCACCACGGCGATCTCCACGCCCGTCCTGGCCACCTCCGCGATCTGGCGGGCCACGTTCTCCACCACGTCAGGATCAATGCCCACCTGACCTCCGCCAAACATTTCGCCGCCGAGCTTGAGCATGACGCGGCGGTATCCTTCGCTTCTGGCGTTATCCTGCGCAGAGGTCACCGGGAGACTCCTTCTCATATCACGTGGGGCTGTGTTCCTTCGGATAGTCTACCGTGCCCGCCGCGCCAGACCGCGCTGCGGCACAGGCGTTCCGCGCGCACACATCACGGAGAAAAGCGGCCCGCGCCGAGTCACCCTCTCGGTGCCCGGCGCGGACCGCTCTCCGCAGCGTAATTACTGCTGGCCCACCTCAAAGCGGGCGAAGCCGGTGATGGTCACCCCGGCCTCCTTGGCCATATCGCCCACGGACTTCTTGCCGTCCGCCACGGAGGCCTGCTCCAGCAGCACGACGTCCTTATAGAAGCCGTTGAGGCGGCCCTCCACGATCTTCGGGATAGCCTGCTCCGGCTTTCCTTCCTCGCGGGTGATCTGCTCAGCGATGGAACGCTCCTTCTCCACCACCTCGGCGGGCACGGACTCGCGGTTGAGGTAACGCGCCTTGAGGGCGGCCACCTGCATGGCCACGGCGTGAGCGGCCTTCTCATCCTCGCCCTCGTAGGCCACGAGCACGCCCACGGCCGGGGGAAGATCGGCGGAACGCTGGTGCAGGTACACGGAGATCTTCTCACCCTCCAGGGTGACCGCGCGGCGAAGTTCCAGCTTCTCGCCGATCTTGGCGGAAAGCTCCTGCACCACCTCGGAGGCAGGCTTGCCATCAACGTCCACGGCGGCCAGCTCCTCGGCGGAGTTCGCCTTGGCCGCGGCGGCAGCCTCCGCGATCTTGGCGGCGAGATCCTTGAACTCGGCGTTCTTGGCCACGAAGTCCGTCTCCGAGTTCACCTCGATCATGGTGTTGCCGGAAACGGCGATCAAGCCCTCCAGGGCGTTGCGCTCGGCACGCTTTCCGACGTCCTTAGCACCCTTGATGCGCAGGTTCTCCACGGCCTTCTCGAAGTCGCCGTCCGTCTCGTCGAGGGCCTTCTTGCAGTCGAGCATCCCGGAGCCGGTGATCTCGCGCAGCTTCTTCACATCAGCAGCAGTGTAGTTCGCCATTGTTGGGGCGATCCTCCTTGTGTAGAAACAGTTACCGTTAAAAATCGTAGCGGAGAAACGCTGAGCGCGTTGACCCCAGCGTCTGCCTCGCAGCGCCAGCACGATAGTCCACGGCAGATTATAATAAAGTGAAAACAAAACGAGAGGCCCCGCGGTGCCTCCACCACAGTTCATGGCGGCATTCACCTGGGGCCTACGCTTGTGCGGGCACGGTACCCGGAAAGAGGATTAAGCCTCCTGGGATGCCTCGGCGGCGTCGGCTTCCTGAGCCTTCTGCGCGTCCTGGGCTTCCTTCTCCTGGGTATCACCGGCGGCTTCCTTAGCGGCGGCCAGCTGGCGCTCCTCGCGGGACTTCTTGCCCTCGATCACGGCCTCGCCCACCACGTGGGTGAGGATGTTCACGGAGCGGATGGCGTCATCGTTGCCCGGAACGGGGTAGGAGACGTCATCGGGATCGCAGTTGGTGTCCAGGATGGCCACCACGGGGATGTTAAGCTTGTGCGCCTCGTGGACGGCGATGTGCTCCTTGTTGGTGTCCACGATCCACAGGGCGGAGGGAACCTTGGTCATCTCGGAGATGCCGCCCAGGACGCGCTCCAACTTCACGCGCTCGCGGGTGAGCATGAGAACTTCCTTCTTGGTGCGGCCCTTGTAGCCGTCCTCGGCGGCGTCCATGGCCTGAAGCTCCTTCATGCGAGCCAGGCGCTTGGACACGGTCTGGAAGTTGGTGAGCATACCGCCGAGCCAGCGGTGGTTGACGTAGGGCATGCCCACGCGCCCAGCCTCGGTCTGAATGGCCTCCTGGGCCTGCTTCTTGGTGCCCACAAAGAGGATGTTGCCGCCGTGCGCGACGGTCTCCTTGATGAACTCGTAGGCCTCATCGATGTAGGTCAGCGTCTGCTGAAGATCAATGATGTAGATGCCGTTGCGATCGGTGAAGATGAAGCGGCGCATCTTCGGGTTCCAGCGACGGGTCTGGTGGCCAAAGTGGACACCAGAGTCCAGAAGCTCGCGCATGGTCACGACTGCCATGGTGTGCTCCCTTTCTTATCTTGTCTTTCGGTTTTGAAGCTGCAACAGGTTTTGTTGGTTTGTCCTGCGCCCTGGCGGCTACGCCTTATAGCCCCAACACCCGGCATTAGCCGGGACCACGTCGGGGCACATTGCATATTCCGCGCGTAGTCAGTACGTCCACCACTACGGTGGACACACTGCTATCGGCCATAATATCGCCCTTCCCACCGCACATCAAACCCACCCTCGGACTTTTCCACAGGTAAACCACGCCTTTCACTCCCGCACCACCATCCACAGCCGCTATCGCACGCCTCCATCCACGCCGGGCAGATGCCCGCACGATGGAGGCATGAATGCTCACCGCACCCTCATCGCCCTGTACTTCCTATGTGCCCTCACTGTTCTTTTCTACTGTCCGGTCTCCCCTCCGCACGCCTCCGCGTGGGTATCCCCCACCACCAACGGCCCCCGCCCCGGAGGAATCCACCAGGCCTTCCACGCACCCCCGCACAACTGGCTCAGCGGGCACCGGGGCGTTGACCTCACCGCCGCCCCCGGAACCCCTATCCACGCGGCGGGAAGCGGCGTGGTGGCCTTCGTGGGAAGAATCGCCGGAAGCCCCATCGTCTCCATAGACCACGAGCAGCCGGTACGCATCGGGAAGGCCCACGCCACGGCGCATCTCGCTGCGGGCTCGGAGGTAACGATCCGCACCACCTACCAACCCGTGATCCCCCGGGTGGAGCAAGGCCAACGTATAGAAGAAGGCGAGGTGATTGGACACCTCGGGGGCACGCCCGCGCAACGTCACCACGCGGCAAGCGGCCTGCATTGGGGAGCGCGCGTCCTGCCCACCGACGATCAGTACCTCAACCCGCTCATTCTGCTTCCCACCCCCGTGATTCGACTCAAACCCCTCTCCCCCTAGAGCAAGGCCAATCAGGCACGCGGATGCGCCTGGTCATACACCTTTTTTAGCCGCTGAGCACTCACGTGGGTATAGATTTGCGTGGTTTGCATAGAGGAGTGTCCCAGTAGTTCCTGTACCTCGCGTAAATCCGCTCCGCCTTCTAGAAGATGCGTGGCCGCGCTGTGACGCAACCCGTGCGGGGTCAATCCCTCCGCTCCCACTCCCCGAGCCGCCACCTCCACGATCCGACGCACCTGGCGAGGATTAATACGTCCTCCCCTGCTGCCTAAGAAAAGAGCCTCGGTGTCCTTTCCCCCGGCGGCACTCTTTTTATTCTTGCGCATTAACTCCGGGCGCCCCCGTTCTAGCCACCCGTGCAGCGCGACGCGGGCGGGTTGGCCGAAAGGCACCACGCGCTCCTTATTCCCCTTGCCCAACACCCGTACCGTGCATCCCCGCAGATCAAGCCTCGGCACATCGAGGCCACATAATTCCGATACCCGGATTCCGGTGGCATAGAGTAATTCCACCATCGCCCTATTGCGCAGGCCCTCCGGGGTCTGCGGTGCATCGGAGCCCACCGCTTGTTGATCCACCCCGGAAGCACCTGGAAGATACCCGCCCTCCACGAGGTCTCGGGCCTGGCCCGTGCTGAGTACCTTGGGCAGGGTGCGGTGGATCTTCGGAGTCTTCAGGCGTATGGAGACGTCCGTCTCCAGGTGCCCTTGGTCAAAGGCCCACCGAGAAAAAGCCCGGGCGGCGGCCGTACGCCGCGCAATGGTAGAACGGCTCATTCCCTTTTCCACCGCTATCCCCAGCCATGTACGCAAAAAATTGAGATCCCACTGGGCAAAGGTGGGCGCCAACTCCGAGAGATCCAGGAGGTCATTGCGATAAGCGCGAATGGTAGCCTCCGCACGGCCCAACACCAAGCGCTGGTATTCAGCAAAGTCCTCCACTGCCTCGCGCACCTGACTCCCCACAGCCTCGCTCATGGAAGCCCATTTTAGGTTCCCTTTCCCCTTCCTTCCACGCGACCTTTCCGCACAGGTCTCCGTTGGAGGTTCCTCGCGGGCCTATCCTTCGCAGCCTTCGCGCCCCGCTACGCGGTGCCATTGATCCCCCTCCAAGGCCACCATGTTCTTGGTACTCAATTCCACGAGCAGATGAACCGTGAGAGGAAGGGACAACCCGGCCTGGCGGGCGATAACCGAGGTCTCTTCACCACCGGAGACCGGAAGGGCATCAAAAACGCGCAACTCGTTCCTGCTCAAGGCCTGGATGGAATCGGGGGCATAACTGAGCTCATATTGCTCGGCCACGTCCACGGCCCCCACAGCGCTCAACAACGCCCTAATATCATCCGCGCTGGCAACTAATTGCGCCCTGCCCTCCCGGATGCGTTCGTGGCAGCCCAGGGAACCCGCCCCGGTGATGGGGCCGGGCACCGCCATCGCGATCCTGCCCAAACCCTCCGCCCAGCTCAGCGTATTTAAGGCCCCGGAGCGCCACGCCGCTTCCACCACCACGGTGCCCTGGCTCAACGCCGCCACCAACCTATTCCGGGTGAGAAAGCGATGCCGCTGCGGAGAAACCTCCGGCGGGTATTCCGTGATCACCGCGCCCTGCTGCGCCACGGCGTCGAAAAGCCGGGCGTGCCGGGCGGGATATACCTTATCTATCCCGCAGGCGGCAACCACCACCGTGGCGCCGCCGCAGCGCAAGGCAGTGTTATGGGCCTCGGCGTCGATGCCCAGGGCACCACCGGAGATCACCGTCCACCTGTGCTGCGCTAAGCCCTGCACCAGGTGTGCCGTGGCCTGCGCGCCGTAACGGGATTGCGCGCGGGTACCCACCACCGCCACCGCCTGTGTGCAGAGTTGATCCAGGTGTGCCCCACGCACCCAGAGGGCGTGCGGTGCCACGGCGTCGGATTGGTAGGTGCGCAGGTGAGTGCTCACGCCGCTGCGGGCAAACCCAAAGGCGTGGTCGAACTGGGTGGTCGGCCATTCCTCGTGGCCGGGGTAAAGGAGCCTGGCCCCGTGCGTGCGGGCCAGGGTGAGGTCGCGCTCCGCTCGTTCCCAGTCATAGCGCGTGGCCGTTTGCTCTAATAAATCCCCCACCCACCGCTTGCGCATGCGGATCCCCTCCGCGATGACCGGGGCCTCGCGGCCCTCGGTAAGGAGCGTGGTGAGTTGCCGCGAGGGGCCCTCCACCACGCGGGAAAGATAGGCAAAGGCGAGTTCTTCGGCGGAAAATATCGTGTTCATTCCCGCACCGATCCGTGAAGGTGAATCGCCTCGGTGATCTCCGCCAGCCCCGGTTGATCCCCGCCGGAGAGGTCCGTGAGCGTCCAGGCGACGCTGAGGGCGTGATCCACCGCGCGTTGGCTCAATACCCCTTGAGCCAGGTATGCCTCCAGAAGCAGCATCGCTTCCTCCGTGGCCGGGAAGTTCCGGCGCAATACGTGCGGGGGAACCGCGGAATTACACCGCTCGCTCCGCCCGGCATCACCCCACCGGCGCCTAGACCTCTGCCTGGCCTGGGTCACGTTCGCGGCCAACTCCGCGCTGCTGCGCGCGGAATCGGTACGCAGGTGTGCTCCCACGGCGGTAGTGTGTACAACGATGTCCAGGCGATCGCGCAGCGGGCCGGATAGGTTATCGAGGTAGGTGGCCCGCTGCCGGGGCAGGCACCGACACTCCTGGGGATCATTCGCCGCGCACCGGCAGGGGTTGGCGGCCAGCACCAGCTGGAACCGGGCGGGAAAGAGATATTCGCGGTGGGCGCGCACCAAACGCACCTGGGAGTTATCCAAGGGGGTGCGCAGACCGTCGAGCACGGAGGCGGGAATCTCCGAAGCCTCATCGAGAAAAAGCACCCCGTGGTGAGCCAGGCTCACCGCGCCCGGGCGCGGCACCCCGCTGCCTCCACCCAGAAGTCCAGCCCTGCTCACCGAGTGGTGCGGGGCGACGAAGGGTGCGCGGTGGATCGGCCCGCTAAAGGAGGGGGCCACCACGGAGTGCACGGCCGTGGCTTCCAGCATTTGCTCTTGCGTCAGGGACGGCAGAATGGTGGGCAGACGCTGGGCGATCATGGATTTCCCCGAACCCGGCGGCCCGATGAGCATGAAGTGGTGCCCGCCCGCCGCAGCGATCTCGGCGGCGCGCACCGCGTGATCCTGGCCCGCTATCTCGGAGAAGTCTCCCGATTCTGCGGGAGGGCTCAGCGCATCCCCGCCCCGCGCCTGCGCCAACGTCCGTTCCCCACGCGCCCATTCCATCGCCGCGCGCAGGGTCGGAGCCACCAGCACCTCCAGGGGGCTGGCCAGCGCGGCCTCGGCCTCGTTTCCCGGCGGTACCACCGCGCGGGTGAGCCCCTGGCGGTGCGCGCTCAACAGCGCGGGCAGCACCCCGGAGACGGGACGCAGGGTGCCATCGAGGGCCACCTCGCCCAGCAGCACAGTAGAGCGCAAGCGGTGCCGCATTTGCTCTGCTTCCGCCCCCGTGGACATTGCGCTGAGAATGGCCAGAGTGATCGAGAGGTCATAATGCCCGCCCGATTTGGGTAGGGATGCCGGGAAAGAGAAACCACGATCTTGGTGTGTGGCCAGGCCAAACCACTGTTCGATACCGCCGTGCGGATACGGTCACGCGATTCCCGCACGGAGGCATCGCCCAGCCCCACCACGTACATGCCGGGTAAACCGGGCCCGATGTTGGCTTCCACCGTGACGTGGTGGGCGCGCAGACCGTGCAGCGCCGTGGTGTGCGTTCTACCCAGGCGGCAGGGGGTCACAAGATCAGCGGGCACCGGATTCCACCCCCTCGTAGCGCTGTGCATGAAAGGTCAGGCGCTCGCACCGAGAATCGGCGTCCCTGTCCGCCACGGTGAGCACGAGGACGTCGAAACGCACCCGTTGCCAGGGTTTATCCCGCAGCCAGTGCGCGGCGGCGCGCCGCATGCGCGATAATTTGCGGCTATCCACCGCCTCCGCCCCGCCGAAGGCGTTCCCGCTGCGGGTTTTGACCTCCACGAACACCACCGTTCCCCCGGGTTCTCTCACGATGAGGTCGATTTCCCCGGAGGCGCAGCGCACGTTCATGCCCACCACCTGAGCACCGCGTTCACGGTAATACGCCGCAGCGAAGGCCTCTCCTTGGCGGCCCAGTGTCATCGCAGCCATCGCCGCCATTGCCGTTGTCTTAGTCATGCTCGCCAGCCTGCCCCGCAAAGCCCGCACCGCCGGGGAACACACAAAAAGGGGTGTGCATAACCTCGGTTATCCACACCCCGGGTGCCGCTCGCGCTGGCGGTGACAGGCCTAGTCCGGTACCACCAGATCCGGCTTATCCAGTTCCTCGATGTTCACGTCCTTAAACGTCATCACCCGCACGTACCGGACGAATCGGGCGGGGCGATACATGTCCCACACCCAGGCATCGGACATGCGTACCTCGTAATACACGTCCGCCCCACTTCCGTGAGGGATCAACTCCACCGCGTTGGCCAGGTAAAAACGGCGCTCCGTTTCCACCACGTAGGAGAACTGGCTGACCACATCGCGGTATTCGCGGTAGAGGGATAGTTCCGCCTCGGCCTCGTAGTTTTCCAGCTCTTCCGCACTCATCGCGCTCCTATATCCTTCCTCATCTCAACGCCCACCCCCGCAACAAAAACACCGGCGCGCTCAGCGCGCATCCTGGCCTCGGAGCCACTGGGAGTGAGCAGCACTCACGTTGGAGTAAGTGTATCTATGCTCCGGGCTCGCCCCGTGGCGGCGCACCGCGTCCATGTGTGCCTTTGTGCCGTACCCCTTGTGCCCGGCGAATCCGTAACCGGGATATTGAGCGTCGAGGTCCGCCATCATGTGATCCCTGGTGACCTTAGCCAGAACGCTGGCGGCGGCGATGCACCGGGCGGCGGCGTCCCCGCCGATGATCGGCAGGTGGGGCTGGCGCATTCCCGGGATCCTCACGGCGTCGCTGAGCACATAGCCGGGAACCTTATCCAGGGCCACCACCGCGCGCCGCATGCCGGAAACGTTGGCGCGCTGGATGCCGTAGGCGTCAATGTCCTGTGCGCTGACCACCACCACGGCCCAGGCGAGCGCGTGGCGCTTAATCAGCGGGAAGAGGCGCTCGCGCGCGGCGGGGGTGAGTTTCTTGGAATCGGTGAGGCGATCCAACTCCGCGATGGCGCCCGGCGGAAGCACGCAGGCCCCGATGGTCAAGGGCCCGGCGCAGGCGCCGCGCCCGGCCTCGTCTACCCCCGCCACCGGGCCCAGCCCCGCGCGATCCAGCGCCACCTCCAGGGTGCGCAGTTGCGTCAGGCGACGCATGATTAGGCGGCCGCTCCCTCCGCCGCGGCGTCATTCTGAAGATCCGGGGAGTCCACCAGGCCGATGCGGTTCAGCGGCCAGATCCGCGCCACCGTCTTGCCTCGAATGTTCTCCACCGGAACGGTGCCCTGGTACTCGTCGCCCATGTGCGCACGAGAATCCCCGGAATTGGTGCGATTATCCCCCATCACCCACACGTTGCCCTCCGGCACTGTCACGGGGCCAAAGTACGGGCCGCCGCAGGCATCAGAGCCGCCCTCACCAACAACCGGGAACTGCGGCGGGTCAAGGGTGAAGGACTGATCGGTGGGTTCGCCGTCCACCATCACGGCCGGATCGCCCTCCTGGCAGGACACCGTCTGCCCCTCGGTGGCGATCACGCGCTTGACCAGGTTGTTCTCATCGGGGGCCACCAGGCCCACGTAGGAACCCAGCTCCTGGAAGCCGCGCACCACTGGGTTCTCCGAGCGCTGGGAAACAAAGTTCTCGTTCCAGGAGGGAGTACCGGCAAAGACCACCACGTCACCCGGCTTGGGCTCGGAGAAGTAATAGGACACCTTCTCCACCGCGATGCGGTCGCCCGTGCAACCATCACAACCATGCAGCGTGGGCTCCATCGAAGCGCTGGGGATCATGTACACGCGCCCCACGAAGGTTTGCACCAAAAAGACGATCAGGAAGGTCACGCCGATGATCAGCGGTATTTCCAGGTACCACGGCAGTTCTTTTTTCTCTTTCTTGGTTGCCTTAGCGTCCTCAGCTGCGGAGCCCTCGGCGGCACGGGAAGCACGAGAAGAATCAGTCACGGCTCTCGACTCTAGCAGGCAGCCCCGGCAATCCCGTGGAACCCAGGCTGAACCCCCACCGCCGGGGTTGTGCCCGGCCCGCGCACAGCCGCACACACCACAGCGCCGCTGCGTCGCCAGGCTCATTCTGCCGGACTTCGAGCGGAGGACTTCGCACGGGTAAGCACGCACTGCCCCGGATCAGCGACGTCGATAAGCCCCGATATCCCCACCCAAACGCGCGATACCCCCGCGCCCGGATAACCGGGATCGCGGGGGTATCGGTACGCCGTGGAGGACTAGCGGCGCTCCTTAATGCGAGCTGCCTTACCGCGCAGGTTGCGCAGGTAGTACAGCTTGGCGCGGCGCACGCGGCCGCGGCGGGTGACCTCGATGGAGGCAATGTTCGGGGAGTGCACCGGGAAGGTACGCTCCACGCCGATGCCGAAGGACACCTTGCGCACGGTGAAGGTCTCGCGGATGCCGGAACCCTGACGGCGGATCACCACGCCAGTGAAGAGCTGGGTGCGCTCGTTGGAACCCTCGATCACCTTGACGTTCACGCCCAGGGTATCGCCGGGGCGGAAGTCCGGGATATCATCGCGGAGCTGGGCTGCATCGACCTTGTCGAGAATGTTCATGAGAAACAATCCTTAATCTTCGGGAAAGAGGACCCTGGCGGCGCTTCCCTTCCGGGCGCTCGGCCGGTTCGTATCCGTGACATATCTTCGCCGCGTGCCCGCCCCCAAGAAAACAAGGCAGGCTGAGCAAGCAACCTGTTCATTATTCCACTGCACCCCGGCGATCACCAAACCCACCCACCGCGCTACACTGGGCCACAGCCTCACGGGAGCCCGCGGCCAAGCGGGCTGAGAACGCGCTTTGCCCGCCGCGCGGACCGTCGAACCTGCCCGGATCATACCGGCGAAGGAAGCAAGGAGAATCATGCTGGATCTACGGTGCTACCTGGTCACCGGCCCGGGCGATGCCGTGGGCGTGGCCGCCGCCGCGGCGCGCGGCGGGGCCGGGGTGGTGCAGGTGCGCAGCAAGCCCATCTCCCCCCGCGATCTGCTCAGCCTCGCCACCGAGGTAGCTAGGGCCGTGGCCCGGGCCAATCCCGCCACCAGGGTGCTTATCGACGACCGCGTGGACATCGCCGCCGCCCTCATGCACCGCGGCGAGCACGTCCACGGGGTACACCTGGGGCAAGATGACCTCCCCGTGCGCGATGCCCGCGCGATCCTGGGGCCCCGGGCCATCATCGGCCTGACCACCGGCACCCTGCCGTTGGTGGAGGCCGCCAACGAGGTGGCCGAGGCCATTGATTACATCGGCGCCGGGCCGTATCGCCCCACCCCCACCAAGGATTCCGGCCGCCCGCCCCTGGGGGTGGCAGGCTATATACCCCTGGTGCAGGCCTCAAGGGTTCCGGTGGTGGCCATCGGTGACGTCACCGCCCAGGACGCCCCGGCGCTCGCGGACACGGGGGTGGCCGGCGTGGCCTTGAGCCGGGGCCTCATGCGCGCCGAGGACCCCGAGGCCGTAACCCGCAGCGTGCTCGGGGCGTTTGCATGAGCGCCACGCTCCGCCAACACGGCCTGCCGGAACGGGTGATCGTGGTGGGGGCCGGGATCGTCGGCCTGTGCACGGCCTTTGAGCTGACGGAGATCGCCGGAAGCGGCCTCGCGGTGACCGTGATTGACCCCGCCCCGGTCAGCGGCGCCTCCCGGTACGCCGGGGGCATGCTCGCCCCGGTGGCGGAGGTGCAGTACCGCCAAGAAGCCCTGTATCCCCTCATGCTGGAATCGGCCCGGTTGTATCCCAGCCTGATCCGTCGGGTGGCCGAGGCTACCGATCTTCCCACCGGATTTCGTGGAGAGGGCACCCTCGTGGTGGCCGCCGACCGCGCGGACGCGCACCACCTGCGCGAGCTCACCGCTCACCAGCAGGCACACGGCATGACGGTGGAGCCCCTGGGGGTGCGCCAAGCGCGTCGGCTGGAACCGGCCCTCTCCCCCGCCTTAGCCGGTGCGGTCTCCATTCCCGGCGATACCCAGGTGGCGCCTCGGCTTTTTACCGCAGCGCTAAAGGACGCGCTGCTCCGCCGGGGGGTGGAGTTCCTGCCCGCCACCGTGACCGGGGTGGGCGAGAAAGAACTGCACACGGATCGGGGGGACGTCGATACGCGGGGCGCGCGCGTGGTGCTGGCGGCGGGGCTCGGCGCCTCCCGCCTCACCGCGGGCTTAGCCTTGCGGCCGGTGTACGGGGACATTCTGATCGCGCGCTGCCCCGGCCTGCTCAATCGGGTGGTGCGCGGCTTCGTGGAGGATCGCCCCATCTACCTCATTCCCCGGGGCGAGACGATCGCCATCGGGGCGACCTCGCGGGAGGATCACCGCGCCGATATTCCCCTGGGTTCGGTGCGCGATCTGCTGCGCGATTCCTGCCGGATCGTGCCCGGTTTAGAGGAGGCGGACCTGGTGGAATGGGGCACGGGCGCGCGCCCCGGCACCCCGGACGATCTGCCCTACCTGGGGCTCATCGGGGATACGGTGGTTTCTACCGGGTACTTCCGCCACGGCATCTTGCTGGCGGCCCTGGGCGGGCTCGTCGGCGCGCGCCTGGCCCTGGGGATCGACCCCGGCTATGACATCGGTGCTTGCCACCCGCAACGCCACAGGGAGGAACAATGATCTACACCGTTAATGGAAGCACGCGCACGGGCGGCCCGCTGACCGTCGCGGAACTGGTAGACGCGGAGGCGGGCTCGCGCGAGGGCGTGGCGGTGGCCATCAACGCCCAGGTGGTGCCCGCCTCGCGCTGGCACCGGCCGATCGCCGAGGGCGACGCCGTGGATATTCTCACCGCCGTGCAGGGAGGGTAGCCGTGCTCACCATCGCTGATCGAACCTTTGAGTCCCGGCTCATCATGGGCACCGGCGGGGCCACCTCGCAGGCCATCTTGGAGGAATCGCTGGTGGCCTCCGGCACGCAACTGACCACCGTGGCCATGCGCCGCCACTCCGCGCGCACCCCCGGCGGCGGGGAATCCCTCTTTGATCTGCTGCGCCGCCTGGGCATCGCTCCCCTGCCCAACACCGCCGGGTGCCGCACCGCCCGCGACGCCCTGCTGACCGCCCAGCTCGCGCGCGAGGCGCTGGGCACCTCCTGGGTCAAGGCCGAGGTCATCGCGGACGAGCACACGCTCCTGCCGGATACCACGGAGCTGATCGACGCCTGCGAGCTCCTCATCGCCGATGGCTTCACGGTGCTGGCCTATACCTCCGACGATCCCGTCACCGCGCGCCGCCTAGAGGACATCGGCGTGGCGGCGGTCATGCCCCTGGGCTCGCCCATCGGCACGGGGCTGGGGATCCTCAACCCCCACAACATCGAACTGATCTGCCAGCGCGCGGAGGTTCCGGTGATCCTCGATGCCGGGGTGGGCACGGCCTCCGACGCCACCCTGGCCATGGAACTCGGCTGCTCCGGGGTGCTGCTGGCCAGCGCGATTAACCGCTGCCACGATCCCGTGGGCATGGCCCGCTCCATGCGGCTCGCCGTGGAGGCCGGGCACCTGGCCCGGGAATCCGGGCGCATTCCCCAGCGCCGGCACGCCCGGGCCTCCTCCGACTTCGAGGGCCTCGCGCAGTGGGCGGATCAGGTGCTCTAGGCCATGAACGAGCAGGAACTACGCCGGGTGGCCCGCCAATTGGCCCTGCCGGGTTTTAGCCTGGAAAGTCAAGAACGCCTTCGCCGCGCGCACGTGCTGGTCATCGGCGCCGGTGGTTTGGGCTGCCCCCTGCTGCAATCCCTCGCCGGGGCAGGGGTGGGGCGGTTGAGCATGATCGACGACGACGTGGTGAACCTCAGCAATATCCACCGGCAGATCCTCTTCGGTGCCTCCGACGAGGGAAAACCCAAGGTGGAGGTGGCCGCCGCTCGGCTGCGAGAGTTGCAGCCCGGAATCAACGTTACCGCGCTGTTCTCCCGCCTCGATGTGCATAACGCCCTTGGCCTCTTCCGCGCCGCCGACCTGGTGATCGACGGCTCCGATTCCTTTGCCACCAAGTACCTCAGCGCCGACGCAGCCGAGATCACCGGCACCCCCCTGATCTGGGGCACGGTTCTGCGCTTTTCCGGGCAGGTAGCCCTGTGGCACTCCGGGACCGCCGCACCCGGGGGCGGAGTGGGGCTGCGCGATCTCTTTCCCACCCAGCCCGGCCCCGATTTTGCCCCCGACTGCGCCACGGCGGGCGTGCTCGGTGCCACCACGGCGGTAGTGGGAAACCTCATGGCCACGGAGGCCATCAAACACCTCAGCGGCCTGCACCCCGTGATCCCCGGGCGCGTGACCTCCTACGACGCCCTCGCCGCCACGCTGCGCACCCTCACCGTCACCGCCGACCCCGCCCGCCCCCGCGTGCAGGAATTGCAGGACTCCTACGCGGCCGCGGCCTGCGCCGCGCCCGGCGATCCCGAGGCCGCCCGCGTGCTGCTTGCCGAGCTCCGCGCGGGCACCGCCACCGCCCTCGACGTGCGCGAGCCACACGAATCCCTGCTGGCCGATCTCCCCGCACCGATACGCCCCCACAGGCTGCCGTTGAGCGCCCTCGACGAGGCCGGTGAGCAGGTTCGCGCGGCATTAAACTCGCTGTCCACCCGGCGCGTGGTGGTGTACTGCGCCTCCGGGAAACGCAGCGCGGAGTTCGTGCGCAACTACGCCGCCCTGGCCCAGGAGATGGGGCACGAACTCATCAGCCTGCCCGGCGGGGTGCCACGCCCTTAATTAGGGCATAATCGGGGAATACGCATATCGGGGGTAAAGGAAATGTTGGAACATGGGGAGACGCTCATCGGCGCGGTGCAGAGTCACACGGCGGACTGGAACTGGGATCTGGTCTGGCGCGCGATACAGGTGGCGGTATCCGTCCTGGGGTTCATCACGGTGGTGTGGACGATCCGGTTGAACACCAAGGCACATATTCAAAAGGTGCTGGCGGATAATCGCGCCGAGTGGTGGCAGCGGTTCACTTGGGCGGTGGATAAGACTCAAGACTCTTCCACATTGCTCCGAGAAATGGGGTGGAACGCGCTGGAGGAACTCAGCGGCAGCGCCCTGCTGACGCCCACGGAATTATATTGGGTAAGGTCCGGTGCCCAAGTACTCCATCCCCGTCCCGTTCTTTGGTTACCCATCGACGGCCAATGGACACCCTGCTCCGTGGAGAAGTACGCTGGCCATAGCGCTAGAAGAGAGGAACCAGATCATGGTGTATCCGCTGTCACCCAGGTCCGAGATTTCGTACGCCCGTATCCAGACCAACATCGCCGATCGCATCGATGTCGAGGTTCCCGATAAGTACTACTACATGGTCGGCCGCACGCCGCCGAGGCTCCTGCCGAAGCCCCGGAAGCTCTGGGGCTTCATTCCGCTACCGCAGAAGAAAACACCTAAGCACCAAACCCGGCGCGTTTAAGAGCCTCTGCCATCGAACCACCGGCGGAGGTTCCCGCACCACCGCGGTGGCGGCCTCCTCGTCCACTCTGGTTCCGCCCAGACCGAGCGGCCTTATCCCCGCCACGCTTATTAGCGCCGCGCCTGTTCTTCCCCGTGGGTTTCTCCTCGCGGGTGGAACCGGGGTCATCGTCGAGCCGCAGGGTGAGCGAGATGCGCTTGCGCTCCACGTCCACGTCAAGGACTTTCACGCGCACCACTTCCCCGGAGCGCACCACGTCGCGCGGGTCGGAAACGAAGTTCTTGGACATGGCCGAGACGTGTACCAGCCCGTCCTGGTGTACTCCGATATCCACGAAGGCCCCGAAGGCCGCCACGTTGGAGACGGTGCCCTCCAGGATCATGCCGGGTTCCAGGTCGGAGACCTTTTCCACCCCTTCCTTGAAGGTGGCGGTAGTGAACTCCGGGCGGGGATCGCGGCCCGGCTTGTCCAGCTCCGCGATGATGTCCGTGACCGTGGGAACGCCAAAGGTCTCGTCCGCGTAGTCACCGGGGCGCAGCCCCTTGAGCAGGCGGGTGTTGCCGATGAGTTCGGCCACCGCGCAGCCCTGGGCGGCGGCGATGCGCTCCACCACGGGGTAGGCCTCGGGGTGGACGGCCGAGGCGTCGAGGGGTTCGGCACCGCCGTTGATGCGCAGGAAGCCCGCGCACTGTTCAAAGGCCTTGGGGCCCAGGCGCGGTACCTTGCCCAGTTCCTTGCGGGTGCTAAAGGCCCCGTGCTCGTCCCGATAGGCCACGATGTTCTCGGCCACGGTGGCCGTGACTCCGGCAACCCTGGTAAGCAGTGGCGCGGAGGCGGAGTTGAGGTCCACGCCCACGCCGTTGACGGCATCCTCCACCACGCCGTCGAGGGTGCGGGCCAGGGCCGCCTGGTTGACGTCGTGCTGGTATTGGCCCACGCCAATGGCCTTGGGGTCGATCTTGACCAATTCCGCCAGGGGATCTTGGAGGCGGCGGGCGATGGAGACCGCCCCGCGCAGGGAGACGTCCATGTGGGGGAATTCCTGGGCTGCCAGCTCGGAGGCCGAGTACACCGAGGCCCCGGATTCGGAGACCACCACGGGGGTGGGGCGCGCCGCTCCAGCCTGGGCGAGGGAGTCTGCCACCTCGCGGGCGAGTTTTTCCGATTCGCGCGAGGCCGTTCCGTTGCCCACGGCGAGGAGTTCCACCCCGTGCCGGGAGCACAGGGCCACCAGGGTCTCTAGGGCCTGCTTCCAGCGGTTTTGCGGTTGGTGAGGGTGGACGATGGCGGCATCAAGCACCTTTCCGGTGGCGTCTACCACCGCGCACTTCACGCCGTTGCGGTAGCCGGGGTCGAGCCCGAGCACGGCCTTGGGCCCGGCGGGGGCGGCGAGCAGCACGTCGCGTAGGTTGGCGGCAAAGACCGCTAGTGCCCCCTGCTCGGCGCGTTCCTTGAGCCGGGTGCGGGCGTCGAGGCCGGAGGAGACCTCTAGTTTGGTGCGCCAGCCCCAGCGCACGGCGTCGGCAAGCCAGCGCGAGGAGTGGGTGTCCAGGTCGAAGGCGCGGGCGATCATGCCCTCGTAGAGTTCGTCCTCACCCGCGTCAAGGTCGAGGCGCAGCACGCCCTCGGCCTCCCCGCGCAACAGGGCGAGGATGCGGTGGCTGGGCAGGGCGCGCAGCGGCTCGGAGAACTCGAAGTAGTCCTTGTATTTGGCCCCCTCGGTTTCCTTGCCCTCGATCACCCCGGAGCGCAGGTGCCCGCGCTCGAATACCTCCTCGCGCACCTCGCCCACGAGGTCGGCGTTGAGGGCAAAGCGGTCGATGAGGATGGCCCGTGCCCCGTCGAGGGCGGCCTTGGCGTCGGCGTATCCCTCGGTGAGGTAGGTGGCGGCGGTTTTCTCCGGGTCGAGGGAGGAATCGGCGATGAGGGCGTCGGTCAGCGGTTCCAGCCCGGCCTCGCGGGCCTTGTCTGCTTTGGTTTTGCGGCGCTTTTTAAACGGCGCGTAGAGGTCCTCTAGGCGGGCCTTGGTGGTGCATTCCGCGATCAGGGCGCGCAGGGTGTCATCGAGCTTGCCCTGTTCCTCGATGGCGGCCAGCACCGTTTCCTTGCGGTCTTGGAGTTCGCGCAGGTAGGTGGCGCGTTCTTCGACGGTGCGCAGGGCAGTGTCGTCGAGGCCGCCGGTGGCCTCCTTGCGGTAGCGCGCGATGAAGGGCACGGTGTTGCCCTCCTCAAGCAGGCGCAGGGCGGCCTCGACCTGCTCCCGGCCCGCGCCGATCTCCTGGGCGATGGTGGCTGCGATCATTCGGTTCATTGTAGCGGTAGCCCCCTGCCCACCATTGTGCTAGTTTTACTAGTTGTGCTAGTTCTTATTGATCCCCAGGACCCCCAGCCCATCTACGAGCAGATCGCGGCGCAGATTGAGCGCCAGATCCGCAAGGGGCCCGTCACGCCCGGGCAGCGCCTCCCCGCCGCCACGGAACTAGCCGCCTCCCTGAGCCTCAACCGCAACACCGTGCTCCAGGCCTACCGCCTGCTGCGCGATCGCGGGCTGGTGGAACTGCGTCGCGGGCGCGGCGCCGTGGCGCTCGCCCCACCCGAACCCGCCACCGACCAGGAGGTACAGCGCAGCGTCCAGGCGCTTATCGACGCCGCCCAGCGTCACCGCCTCTCCCTCGCTGACGTAACCAAGCTACTTTCCCAAGGAGGTCTGCAATGACTCGTTTTCTGCTCAGCACCGCCCTACCCACCGGCCTCATCAGCGCCGCCCTGCTGCTGTGGTCGTTTCTCCTCCTCGGTGAGGCCCCCAACCCCCTCGCCGTGCACTTCTCCGGCGCCACCCCCGATGGTTTTGCCTCCCCGTGGACGCTCTGGTTCCTCTCTACCGGCCTGGTGATCGCGCTCCTGGGGCTGTTCTGCTGGCTCGCCCGGCGCGGGCTGGCCTATGGTTTCGCGGCCCGTTTTCACGCCGGGAGCGCCGCCTTTTGCTGCTTCCTCGTCTCGGGAACCACGCTCATGCTTCTGCTCCTCCCTGTGGGTTCTTCCCTCACCGCCACCCCGATCCTTATTCTCCTGGGTGGCGCAATAACGAGCGGGGCACTCATCGCCGCGATCGCCCGGCCTCTGCCGCCGTACTCAACCGCCCCGATGGTTCCCGGCGCGCTAGAGATTCCCGCCGGCGGGGCCGCCACCTGGATCGGCACGACCTCCCTGCCTCTGCCGCTGATCGTTCTCCTGGGTCTTGGCACCGCCACCGTGCTCCTGTGCGGGGTGCTCTTGGAACCGTGGCCCCTGCCCGCCGGGCTGGTGATGTTCCTCATCACCCTGAGCACCGCCGCCTGGCAGGTGCGCGCCGATTCCCACGGCCTGACCGTTCGCTCCCTGGTGGGTTGGCCGCGCTTGACCATTGCCCCCGAAGAGATAAAGCACGCCGAGGTTGCTCGCCTCAACCCCGCCGACTGGGGTGGCTGGGGCTGGCGCATCTCCTCGCGCGGGCGCGCCCTCATGCTGCGGGGTGGCACCGGACTACGGGTGCATACCAAAACCGGAGGCATGGTCGAGGTGAGTTGCACGGACGCCGAGCACGCCGCCGCCGTGCTCAACTCCTATGCCGTGGCTCCCGAGGGTGCTGCCACGCACACGCGGCAACCTCGCCAGAGCTAAGGTGCCCGTTGAGGAGGTGCCGTACCAGTACGTGCCCTCCGGCAGGCAGGCCACCACGGCGGCGGTGGCCGCGCGCAGGTCGAGGTCGCTGCTCCCGTTGATGACGATGTGGTGCAGCACCTCCGCGATCGGTGGGCGCCCCTCTACCTGGGCGTACTGGGTGGCCAGCATGTTATCCGGCTCGCAGGTCAGATCCACCTCCTGCGCCCACAGCCCGGATACCGCATAACCGCGCCGTTCTAGTTCCTCCGGCAGCGCGGATTCACACCGCCGCCACTGCGCGGGCAGCAGGAGCGCCTGAAGATCGGTGGCGATGTCACGCACCCTTCCACCCCCGTTCCGCCAGGAAAGCGCGATCCTCCGCACTCAGCTCCGCGGCGTCGAGAAGCTCCGGGCGCACGGTCAGGGTGCGCAGCAGGGATTGCTCCCGCCGCCACCGATCCACCCGCGCATGATCCCCCGAGAACAGCACCTCCGGTATCTCTAAATCCCGCCACCGGCGGGGCTTGGTGTAACACGGCCCCTCCAGGAGCCCCTCGGAGAAACTATCCTCCTCGTGGCTGCGCCTATTTCCCAGCACCCCGGGAATCAGCCGCACGATCGCCTCCGCGATCACCAGGGCCGCCACCTCCCCGCCGATGAGCACGTAATCCCCGATGGATACCTCGCGCACGCGGTAGCGGCGGGCGGCATCCAGCAGCACGCGCTGGTCAATCCCCTCGTAGCGCCCGCAGGCAAAAACGATGTGCTCCTCGTGCGACCAGGCGCGCGCGTCCGCCTGCGTGAACGGCTTTCCGGCGGGGGTGGGCACGAGCAACAGCGGCAGGTCGCTGTCCTCCTCGCGCTCGGCGTAGTGGTGCTCGGCCACGCCCTCCAACTCGTCGTGGCGGGCGCGATCCAGGTGAGGCAGCGCGCTTTCAAGGGCGGGGGTGGCGGCGGTTCCGGTGGCGACGTCGTCAAGCGCGGGACCCCACACCTGGGGCTTCATCACCATGCCGGGCCCGCCGCCTGCCGGGGAGGAATCCACGGACTTGTGCCCGTCCGTGGCCCAGGCGCGCAGGTCATGCACCCCCACCTCCAGGCGGCCCTGCTCG
This sequence comes from Corynebacterium oculi, assembly GCF_001412105.1. Lineage (GTDB taxonomy): Bacteria > Actinomycetota > Actinomycetes > Mycobacteriales > Mycobacteriaceae > Corynebacterium > Corynebacterium oculi. The sequence continues at coordinate 452,435 of NZ_LKST01000001.1, read as the reverse complement.
ATGGCCTTGCCCAGCAGCGCGTGACGCAGAGGGTCAAGGTACTCGGGAAAGATCGTGATGACGTCTAGGCGCATTAGAGTTCCAGCAACCCCTCGGGCGGGGTGATGGTCACCGTGCCGGCCTCCAGATCCACCTCGGGCACGATCTCCTCCACGAAGGGCACCAGGGCCTCCTTCCCGGACTCCAGGGTGACCTCCAGGAGATTGCGGTGCGGCCCGTGCATAATCCCCGTGACGGTGCCGATCTCCTCACCGGAGTGCAGCACACGCAGCCCCTCCAGCTCGTGATCATAAAAGCCCTCGTCATCGCCGCCCTCGCGGGGCTCGGCAAAGAACTGCATCCCGCGCAGGGAATCTGCCGCCGTGCGATCCGGCACCTCCTCGAAGGTCAGCAGCAGCCGCCCCTTGTGCGGGCGCATAGCGCTGACCGTGAGTTCCCGATCCTTCTTATTCTGCCTCCCGGTGAGCACCTGCCCCACGGCAAAGCGCTCCTCCGGCTCGTCCGTGGTGGCCTCCACGGAGACCTCACCCCGGATTCCGTGGGACTTGATTACCCTTCCGATCATCAGCTCCATGATCTAGCAGTCTAGCCAGGCCCCGAGGTGCAGGGCCCAACGCCCGAGGGACGGCGGTAACCTCGATGGCATCTACTCGTTCCCCCAGTACTCCTACCCCCAGCCTTGAAGGAAAACCATGCCCGCCACCACCGCCTCCACCCCGCATATCCAACCCCACGGCGCACCCATCGCGGAAACGGTGCTGCTGCCCGGCGATCCGCTGCGCGCCAAGTTCATCGCGGAGACCTACCTCAAAGATGTGGTGCAGTTCAATTCCGTGCGCAACATGCTCGGCTACACCGGCACCTATCGGGGCCTGGAGGTCTCCGTGATGGGTTCCGGCATGGGAATCCCCTCCATCTCCCTCTACGCCTACGAGCTGATCCACTTCTTCGGGGCCACGAGGCTCATTCGCGTGGGCTCCTGCGGGGCGCTACAAAAGCACCTGGATACCTACGAGATCATCGTGGCCCAGGGGGCCTGCACGGACTCCCGCTTCCTGGAACAGTACAAGGTGCCCGGTACCTTCGCGCCCATCGCGTCCTGGCGGCTGCTCTCCGCGATCCAGGAGGAGGCCGCCAGGAAGGGGATCACCACGCACGTGGGCAATATCCTCTCCAGCGATACCTTCTATGGCGATGATGACACCGCCGTGGAGCGATGGTCCCGCATGGGGGTGTTGGGCGTGGAAATGGAGTCCGCGGGGCTCTACGCCGTGGCGGCCCGCGCCGGGGTGGAGGCCCTGGGCGTGTTTACCGTCTCCGATAACATTCTCACCGGGGCCTCCACCACCCCCGGAGGAACGCCAAACCGCCTTTACCTCCATGATGGAGCTGGCCCTGCCGCTGGTGGCGGTCTAAACAGGCGGTATAGGCACGGGGCGACGAACCCCGGCCTAGTTCAATGAGATGAACCCCAGTGCCGCCTCTAGATCATCGAGGAGCGCCGCCATGCGCGCCTGCGCCTCGGCGCGATCCTGGGCGATCACCTCCACGTAGCACTTGAGCTTGGGTTCCGTGCCGGAGGGACGCAGGATCACCCGATCATCGGCCTGCGTGAATAACACCGCACCTGGGGTAGCGGGCAGGCCCCGGTACCCCGCGCCGAGGTCATGGGTGGCGGTGACCGTGATTCCGCCCAGGGAGTCCGGCGGGGCGGACATAAAGCGTTCCACCGCCGCCGTGGCCTGTTCCGGGGAATCCATGCGCACCGTGAGCGGGCGGGTGAGGTACACGCCATAGGTGGCGTCGATGCGCCTACCGTATTCCCGCAGATCCTCGCCGTGCGCCTCGCAGCGCGCCGCCAATAGGGCCACGCGCAGGCAGGCGGCAATGCCGTCCTTGTCCCGCACCGCCCAGGGATCGGGGCAATAACCAATGGCCTCCTCATACCCAAATACCAACCCCGGCACCCGGCCGATCCACTTGAAGCCGGTGAGCGTGGGCTCAAAACCCAGCCCATGCCGCCGCGCGATGCGCTCCAGAAGCCTCGAACTCACGATGGAACAGGCCAGCACTCCCTCCCCTGCGGCGCAGCGGGCGGCCTCCTCCCCCAGCAGCGCGCCCACGCGATCCCCGCTGAGTTGCTCCCAACGGGTTCCGCTGTCCTCGTCCGCCCCACCCGCCGGGATCGCCACCGCGCACCGATCCGCGTCCGGGTCTAAAGCCAGGATCAGCCGCGCGCCGGTGGCCTCGGCGGTGGCATAGGCCAGGTCAAGGGCTCCGGGCTCCTCCGGATTGGGGAAGGCCACGGTGGGAAAGTCCGGGTCGGGCCGCTGCTGCTCCGCCACCGGGGTCACCGCGCTAAAGCCCGCCTCGCGCAGCACGCGCACGAGCGTCTCCCCACCCACCCCGTGCAGTGCGGTCACCACGATGGGCAGGTCGCAGGGCGCGGGGCGTTCGCTTATCGACGCCCCGTCTAGCACCGCGCGCACATAGGCCGCCACGATTTCCTCCCCCACCGGCACCAGGTATTCGCTCTCCTCATCTTCCGCAGGGGCAAAGCGCGGCACCTCGTCGGCGGGCTCGGCGGCCTCGATCGCGGCGGCGATCTCGCGGTCATCGGGGGAAATGAGTTGGACGCCCCGGGCGGCGTCGGTAGGCACCGCGCGTCCGCCCAGGTACACCTTGTAGCCGTTATCCTGCGGGGGATTGTGCGAGGCGGTGACCATCACGCCCGCCTCGCAGCCCAGCTGCCGCACCGCGAAGGCCGTCACGGGGGTAGGCAGTTGCTCTGGTAAAAACAGCACCTCGCACCCGGCGGCGGCCAGCACCTCCGCCGCCGCGCGGTGAAACTCGCGGGAGCCGTGGCGGGCGTCGCAGCCCACCGCCACGCGGGGGCGCGTCCCCCAGCCCTCGCGCTCCCCGCGCGCGCTCAGCCAACGGCCCAGGCCCCGGCTCGCGCGGATCACGGTGGCCAGGTTCATGCGGCTTTCCCCCGCGCCGAGCCGACCGCGCAGGCCGGCGGTGCCAAAGGTCAGCGGCCCGGCGAAGCGCTGCTCCAGCTCCGGGTCACACCGAGCGATGAGCGCATCTATCTCCGCCCTGGTGCGCGGGTCGGGATCGTGATCGCGCCAGTGGCGGGCGCGGGCTAGGGTCTCTGCGCCGGGTTCCCGCTGCGCGGACACTCCCCTACCCCTCCACCACGGCACGGCTCGACGAGCAGCCCAGGCGCGTGGCCCCGGCCTCGATCATGGCGCGGGCGGTGGCGGCGTCGCGGATACCCCCGGAGGCCTTGACCCCTAAACGATCGCCCACCGTCTGTCGCATGAGGCGTACGGCGTGCTGCGTGGCCCCGCCCGCCGGGTGGAATCCGGTGGAGTTCTTTACAAAGTCCGCCCCGGCGGCCTCGGCGGCGCGGCAGGCCAGCACGATCTGCTCGTCGCTGAGCGCGGCGGCCTCAATAATCACCTTGAGCACCACACCGGGGACGGCCTGGCGCACCGCGCGAATATCATCCTCTACCGCCTGCGCATTGTTTTCCCTAGCGGCGGCGACGTTGATCACCATGTCGATCTCCTCGGCCCCGTGAGCGGCGGCCAGGGCGGCCTCGGCGGCCTTGACGGAACTGTGGTGCGCCCCGGAGGGGAAGCCGCACACCACCGCCAGGTGCAGGCCCTCGGGGAGGTCGGCGGCCAGCGGCAGGTGCGAGGGAGAAACGCACACGGAGTAGCAGCCGAGGTCTGCGGCCTCGGTAATAAGTTCCGCGACGTCCTGCGCCGTGGCCTCGGGCTTGAGCAGGGTGTGGTCGATCATGCGGGCGATGGTGCTCATAGGGGTGTCCTCCTGATGGTTTTAAGAAATAACGTCATGCACGAGCGTGCGCGGCGCAGGTGGTTCCTCCCCGATGCGGATACCGGGGGTGATGGACTCCAGGGCGCGATCCAGGCGCTCCGGGGTGTCGGTGTGCAGCGTCGCAATCGGCTGCCCCGGCACCACCCGCTGCCCGTAGTCCACGTGCAATTCTATGCCCGCCCCGGCCTGCACCGCGTCCTCCTTGCGGGCACGCCCCGCGCCCAGCCGCCAGGAACCCACGCCCAGGGCCAAGGCATCGAGCCTATCCACGTATCCCTCGTGCTCCGCGCGCACCTCGTGCGTGTGACGGGCGGTGGGCAGCGGGGCCTCGGGGTCCCCGCCCTGGGCGATCACCATGCGCCGCCAGGTGTCCATCGCCCGGCCGCCATCGAGGGCTGCTTCCACGTCGGCCTCGGGCACGCCCGCAATCTCCAGCATGGCGCGGGCCAGGGTGCAGGTGAGTTCGCGCACGTCCACCGGCCCACCGCCGCTCAGCACCTCCACGGCCTCGCGCACCTCCAGGGCGTTGCCGATGGTGCGCCCCAGGGGCACCTCCATGTCCGTGAGCAGGGCGCGCGTGGCCACGCCCGCGTTCGTTCCGAGGTCTACCATCGTGCGCGCGAGTTCCCGCGCGGAGTCCACCTCGCGCATGAAGGCCCCGGAACCCACCTTCACGTCCAGCACCAGCCCGGAGGTGCCCTCCGCGATCTTCTTGCTCATGATGGAACTGGCGATCAAGGGTATGCAGTCCACGGTGGCCGTGACGTCCCGCAGGGCGTACAGTTTCCTGTCCGCCGGGGCAAGATCGGCGCTAGCCGCGGCCACCACGGCACCCACGTCCTCCAGAATCTCCCGCATGCGCCCGGTGCTCATCTCCGGCGACCAGCCAGCAATGGCCTCCAACTTATCCAGGGTGCCGCCGGTGTGCCCCAGCCCGCGCCCGGAGAGCTGCGGCACGGCCACCCCAAAGCTCGCCACCAGCGGCCCCAGCGGCAGCGTCACCTTATCGCCCACCCCGCCCGTGGAATGCTTATCGACGGTCCTCTTGGTCAAGGTTCCCAGGTCAAGGGTGCTGCCACTGGCGATCATCGCGCGCGTCCACTGCGCGATCTCGCGGCGGTTCATTCCGCGCAGGAAGATCGCCATTGCCAGAGCCGCCATCTGCTCCTCGGCCACTACCCCGCGCGTATAGGCATCCACCACCCAGGCGATCTGGGCCTCCTCCCACTCGCCGCCATCGCGCTTGGCTCGGATAATGTCCACCACGTCAAACTGCTCGGTGCTGCTCATGGTTATGCCTGGCCCCTTCGCTCGTATTTACCGTGCCGATATTCCCTCATGCGGTATGGCTCGGATTAAGTTGGCCGGTTTCCGTACTGAAGTTTATCATCTTTATCAAAACGTAATCCTTGTCTTTTATGGCCTCACGCCCTGATATCCCAGGAGACTCCATGACTCCCCCGCCCTCCCTCGATACCGCCCGGCGGCTCCTCGACGCCGCGCGCGACGTTGCCCACCGCGCCTGGGTGCCCTACAGCCGCTTCCCCGTGGGCGCGGCGGTGCTCACCGCCCAGGGGCAGATCGTTTCCGGCTGCAACGTGGAAAACGCCGCCTATGGCGAGGCCATCTGCGCCGAACGCAACGCCGTCACCAGTATGGTCGCCGGTTCTGACCGACCCGAAGGGGCTACGCCCCCGACCATCGAGGCCGTGGCGGTGGTGGGCCTGCGCGCCGCTCCCTGCTGGCCCTGCGGCGCCTGCCGCCAGGTGCTGCGCGAGTTCCACTGCCACCACGTGATCGTGGAGGACGCCTCCGGGGAACCCATCACCGTGTCCTTTGCAGAGATTTTGCCCCACTCCTTTGGCCCCGAGGCCTTAACTTCCGCCCCTCACACGCAGGGAGAATAGAAAATGGATCGTTTTCAAGGGCTCATCGGCATTGCCTGCATCTTTGCCATCATCGTGGCCTTTTCCAGCAGCCGCCGCGATATTAAATGGCGCACCCTGGGCGTGGGCTTTGCCCTCCAGGCAATCTTCGCCCTCCTGGTACTCAAATGGGAACCGGGGTTCCAGGCCCTCAAGGCCACCGCCAACGGAATATCCAAACTCATCGACTTCACCAACGAGGGCACCAGCTTTGTCTTTGGCTCCCTCTTTGACACCGAGGGCGGCTTTGTCTTTGCCCTCAACGTGCTGCCCATCATCGTATTCCTGGGTGCGATCATCGGCGCACTCTACTACCTGCGCGTCTTGCAATGGTTCGTGGAGATCGTGGGCACCGCGCTGAACAAGATTCTGGGCACCTCCAAGCTCGAATCCGTGTGGGCCTCCACCGTGATCTTTCTCGGACAATCCGAGGCACCCCTGGTGATTAAACCCTGGCTGCCCAAACTCACCCGCTCCGAACTCTTCGCCTGCATGACAGGCGGCTTCGCTTCCGTGGCCGGCTCCACCCTCATCGGCTACTCCCTGCTGGGCGCGCCCCTGGAATACCTGCTTGCCGCCTCCATCATGAACGCCCCCGGCTCCCTCATCGTGGCCAAGGGGCTCATGCCGGAAACCGAACAATCCGTGGCCAGCGCCAACGTGCGCGACATTCGGGATACCGAAAACCGCAACCTCATCGACGCCCTCGGAGCCGGGGCGCTCTCCGGCGGGCGCATCGCCGTGACCGTAGCCTGCCTGCTGGTGGCCTTCATCGCACTCATCGCCATGATCTCCGCCGCGCTCGGGGGCATCGGCCACCTCTTTGGGCAGGAAAACTGGTCCCTCGACGGGCTCTTTGGAATCCTCTTTAGCCCCGTGGCCTGGGCCATCGGCGTGCCCTGGGACGAGGCCTCCCTGGTGGGCAACTTCATCGGCCAAAAGACCATCCTCAACGAGTTTGTGGGCTACACCAGCTTCTCCGAGCACGTGGACACCATGAGCGCCAAGGCGATCATGCTCAGCACCTTTGCCCTGGCGGGCTTTGCCAACCTGGCCTCCATCGCCATTCAGATCGGCTCCTTCGGGGCGCTGTGCCCGGAGCGGCGTTCCGACGTCGCGGAACTAGGGCTGCGCGCGCTCTTCGCCGGGTTCCTCACCAACATGCTCAACGCGGCGATTGTGGGGGTAATTGTGTTTTAAAGGAGGGGCGGGGTATTATTCCCACCCCTCTTTTCCCCGGAGGCTAATCCTCTAGCACATCAATGTAGTAGGCCATCGCGGAGTACTTCCGGTCATGCGAATCCACCTCCTCAATCACCGCCTCCACATCGACCTCACCCGGGAGAAAAACCTTTTTGATACCCGGGTCCACCAGCATCACCTTCAGCTTTCCCGTGTCGAATATCGCGTTGATGGACGCGGCGATTTGCTCCCGGGTTGGCCCAAAGGGACTGTAATCGAAGAAACAATACACGTCGTACAGGGAGGGCCAGTCCCTAACCTCTTCAAGGTATTCCTCCACCCAATAGTAAAGATCTTTTCCCATACCAATACCCCTTAGTCCCCTTCACCTTTGACATGCAGTTTATGCTTTTCCTTTTTCCACCAGTATCCTTGGAAAAATCCAACGTCATACCTCCAGATTTACTATCATTCCTGAAGTAGATAGTCGAGCCACCCCCATACATCACATAAGGATTCTTAAGGGAAGAGAGCTTCACCTCGGCACCATCCGAATCAAGCCTGGCTTGAGCGCCAGTAGCTTCACAGAATAGATCCCATATCTCATCCTCATTATTCGCAAGCCAAATGAATGACTTTTCTCTTTAGGCCCTTCAAACCGCTCCGCAAGATACTTCTTCGCCTGCTCAAAATCTTTCCATCCCTCCTGCGTGAAGGCGGTATGGCGACAATCCCGAACAGTTCCCGCAGGCGGAACTTCCCCTGCCTGCGCCACCACTACAGCAGGAACAGTGGAGAAGAAAGTTCCTGCGACTAGAATGGAACCAAAAATTTTCTTCACACTTAGGCGCATAGTATCACTCCATCAACACGCTGAAAAATGTTTCCAGCTCCACCAAACTCTACACTTTCCCCGGGAGCCACCGACTGACAATCACTATCGGGGGAACCCGGCAAAGGACTGGTGATCGAGTTTTTCCTCACCTTCACAAAAAATGCCTCTCCTCCCTCAGCACAATTATTCTCCACTATCGCTTTCCCATCCTTAACTTTCACTTCCACACAGCTAGGAGCGGGATCCCCACTAGCATAGTATGAGAATGAGGAGCCAGCAGAACCAATCTCCATCACCGAAAAGCTATCCAGATCTACCTCAACAACTTCACCAGAGGCCAAGGAAAAATCTTGCCCATCACCACTCTCTGCATTTGCTACCGGCAGCACCAACATCGAACATAGGGCAGGCACCAAAATTTTAGCCAAGGATACCGAAAGTCTCATCCCAGACAACTCCTCACAGATAGAAGAGTATCGGACAATGACGAGAATAACACCATCCAGCGAGATATTAAACAAGAATTTCAATTATTTTCAATACTATTGCAAAAAATGGGCAAGATCCAATAAAAATACCCCATACACTGCAAGAACATCAAACATCTGCATCACCCGAACACGTACAGACCTTATAGGGTTAGATCACCCGCTTCACCTATGGTGATTACGTATCTATCTGCCCACCCCGTAGTCACGAACCCCCTCTATACCCCACCCTGATTCCCTCTAGAAGTGCTAGCCCGCATACCCCTTCTTCTACCTCACAAAGCGGGAGCCGCCCGCACATAAAACTCCTCCACAGAAGGTTCCGTCATGGCTGGCGTGAGCAGTTCAAAGTTCTCCACCAGCCGCAGTGGCGTGAACTGCTTGCACCTCGCCGCGGTGCTATCGCCCTCCGAGTTCGTCACCCGGCACAACACATGCGCATCAGTTTCCGAAATATCCTGGAAGATCAAATCAGGTTCCTTATCCCGGTAGGCATGGGAACGGATCAAATACTCCGGCCGATAAGGCTGCCAATCACCGCCGTCCTTGCTGCCAATGCTCATGGTGAGGGACATGGGAGTCACCGGGGTTATCGCAGCAAGCACGAGCGACCACACCGCAAACAAGGGCCGGAGGGGTAAGCGATCCCCCGTCACCGCCACGGTGAGGAGAAAGGTGGCCCACTCCCCGTTCTCCGGGGCCTCGCCCAACATTGCCGGGAGGTTGTGATAATCGTGCACCTCCCACAGCGCAGCCGAAGCAGCGGGAGCGGCGCTGATCTTCCACTCGCACTCCCCGGTGCACGAAAACCCCAGGATTTTCTCACAGTCCCGGAAATCCCGCAGCGGATCAATATCCTCATTCAACACAGTTCCCCGTGGGTAGGAGGCCGCTAACTCCATATTCACGGAAAGGCTATCCCCACCGATCAGCAGGGGCTTCCTTATCCCAAAACATTCTTCATCGTACATACCTGGCCCCATGTGGCTCATAGCAGTGAAAATATCAAGAAGAAATATATTCTTCCCGTTCACCCGCCCGCCATACCCCGTTCACCTCCACCCCCTACCATCACCCCCATGTCTGTTTCCCGTCGTCTCTTCCTGGCTTCCTCCGGCCTCGTCACCGCCAGCACCCTCCTCCCCCACGCAGCCACCGCAGCCTCTTCCAATACACAAGCCTCCTCTTCCTTCGGCGGCCTTATCCCCGAGCGCCCCTCCCTTACGCACGGCGTGGCCTCGGGCGATATTCGCCCCGATGGTGCCCTGATCTGGACTCGGGCGGATCGCCCCAGCCGCCTCATCGTGGAGGTCTCCCCCACCGATTCCTTTCACAATCCCCGCCGTTTCACCGGCATGACCATGACCCCGCAGTCCGATCACACCGGCAAACTCCGCCTGGTGGGTCTCAATACCGATTCCGATGTTCATTACCGGGTGTTCGCCCAGGACCTCGATACCGGCCTGTTCTCCGAGCCGGTGCAGGGGACGTTCCGCACCGCGCCGTCGCAAAGCAGGAATATCCGCTTCCAGTGGTCGGGCGATGTGGCGGGCCAGGGTTATGGCATTAATCCCGATCTTGGTGGTTGGACGGCGTGGTCAAAGATGGCGGAGCGCAACCCGGACTTTTTTATTCATTCCGGGGATACCATCTATGCGGATAATAAGATCGAGGAATCGGTGACGCTGCCCGATGGGCGGGTGTGGCGCAATATCGTCACGGAGGCGAAGTCCCGCGTGGCGCAGAGCCTGGACGATTATCGCGGCAATTATGCCTATAACCTCATGGACGCGCATTACCGCCATTTCAATTCCCTCGTGCCGCAGATCGTGCAGTGGGATGACCATGAGACGGTAAATAACTGGTATCCGGGTGAGGTGCTTGACCTCCCGGAGTATCGGGTGAAGGACGTGAATACCCTGGCCGGGTGGGCGCACCAGGCTTTCCACGAGTGGCAGCCCACCGATCAGAGCATGGCGGTGGATGGGCGCATTTATCGCAAGATTTCCTATGGGCCGCTACTGGATATTTTTGTGCTGGACATGCGTTCCTATAAGGACGATAACGAGCTGAATCATCGCGGCACCAAGGCCGATGGCGCGATCCTGGGTGAGCAGCAGGAAAAGTGGCTGATTCAGGGCCTGCAATCCTCCACCGCCACGTGGAAGGTGGTGGCTAATGATCTTCCGCTGGGGATCATCGTGCCGGACGGCAAGAGTGGTAATCAGGAGGGCGTGGCCAACGGCGGGCCGGGGGCTCCGGTGGGGCGGGAATCGGAGATCGCCCGCGTGCTGCACGCGATCCGCGAGGTGCGCAACGTGGTGTGGCTGACGGCCGATGTGCATTACACCGCGGCGCACCACTATCACCCGGATCGCGCGGCGTTCCAGGAGTTCTCGCCGTTTTGGGAGTTTGTTTCCGGCCCGCTGCAAGCCGGGGCCTTTGGGCCGAATGAGATGGATTCCACCTTTGGGCCCGAGGTGGTATATGTGCACGCCCCGGAGGAGCCCAATCAGTCTCCCTTAGACGAGTTCCAGCACTTTGGTGAGGTGGACATCAACGGGGAAACCCAAGAAATGACGGTCAAACTGCTCACCACCCAGGGCACGGAATTGTACCGTACCACCCTCGTTCCCCAGCGCTAGGAGGCATGAGATATACCAAAGCCCGCCCTGGGCGATCCTCGGGGCGGGCATGAGCATCGTGGTGCTATCGCACCACGCAATAATTACTCGGCGGACTCTTCCTCGGCGTCCTTCTCGCCAGCCTCGGCGGCGGCCTTCTCCGCAGCCAGCTTCTCGGCTGCGGCCTTGGCCTCCTTCTCCTCCTTGGCCTTGCGCTTCTTCTCCACCACGTCCTCCACGGAGGGGCCGTTGTTGGCCTCGGACAGGGCCTCGTTGAACAGATCCAGCTTGGACTTCTTCTCCGGGGCCACCTTCAGGGTGCCCTCGGCGCCCTCGATGCCCTTGAACTTCTGCCAGTCGCCGGTGACCTTGAGCAGGGCCAGCACGGGCTCGGTGGGCTGAGCGCCCACGCCCAGCCAGTACTGGGCGCGCTCGGAGTCGATCTTGATAACGGAGGGGTTCTCCTTGGGCTCGTAGATGCCGATGTTCTCGATCACCTTGCCGTCGCGGCGGGTGCGGGCGTCCGCGATCACCACGCGGTAGTGCGGGGTGCGGATCTTGCCGAGGCGCTGGAGCTTGATCTTGACAGCCATGCTGGTGTGTCCTTTTCTGTTGGTCACTGGGCAGTTCGGGCACCCGCCCAGGTGGGGCGGGCCGGTTCAACCCTTGGATTAGCCTGCGCGTGAACCTGCTGGCCGGCCGTGGCCGGGAACAGCGTCACACAGGAATGTTCTAGCGCTGCCCACGCTGGGGCAACCCGGAAAATACTACTACAGCGACCTTCCCCGGCGCTACTTGCCCTTACCCTGACCAAAGTCCAGGTTGTTGAGGTCAATATTCTCCATGCCCTTGGGCATCTTGGGCATTCCCTTGGCCAGTTTGCCCAGGCCACCCAGGCCGGGCATACCGCCCCCGGCCTCCATCTGCTGCTGCAACTGCTGGAGTTGCGCCATGTCCGGCATTCCGGCTCCCATTCCCCCCATGCCGGGCATCTTGGGCGGGGTGGGCCCCTTCTTGGCGGGCTTGCGCTTGCCGTTCTTTCCCTTGCGGCCCTTGGGCTTCTTCTTGGTGGCAGAGCGCATGCCGCCGCCCATGCCAAACTGCCCGGCCATCTTGCCCATCATCTTCTTGGCCTCAAAGAACCGCTCCACCAGCTGGTTCACGTCGGAGACCTCCACGCCGGAACCGGCGGCGATGCGCTTGCGGCGTGAGGCGTTAAGGATCTTGGGGTTTTCCCGCTCCTGCGGGGTCATGCCCCGGATGATGGCCTGGATGCGGTCGAGTTGCTTCTCATCGACCATGTCCGCCATCTGGTTCATCTGCTTGCCGCCGGGCAGCATCTTCAGCAGGTTGCCAATGGGCCCCATGCGGCGGATCATCAGCATCTGATTCAGGAAGTCCTCCAGGGTGAGTTCCCCGGTGCCGATCTTCTGGGCGGTGGCCTCCGCCTGCTGCTGGTCAAAGACGGTCTCCGCCTGCTCGATCAGGGAGAGCATATCGCCCATGCCCAGGATTCGGCTGGCCATGCGCTCGGGGTGGAATACGTCAAAGTCCTCCAGCTTCTCGCCGGTGGAGGCAAAGAGGATGGGCTTGCCGGTGACCTCGCGGATAGAGAGCGCCGCGCCGCCTCGGGCGTCGCCGTCGAGCTTGGTAAGCACCACGCCGGTGAAGTCCACGCCGTCGCGGAAGGCCTCGGCGGTGCTCACCGCGTCCTGGCCGATCATCGAGTCGATGACAAAGAGCACTTCGTCCGGCTGCACGGCGTCGCGGATATTGCGGGCCTGCGTCATGAGTTCTTCGTCGATGCCCAGGCGGCCCGCGGTATCCACGATCACCACGTCGTGCTGGGCGCGGCGAGCCTCCTCGATTCCGGCCTGGGCCACGGCCACGGGATCGCCGTGGGAGGTACCCATCTCATGCTCCGAGGAGTCGATGGAGGTGCCGGGATCGGGGGCAAAGGTGGGCACCCCGGCGCGCTCGCCCACGATCTGCAACTGCTGCACGGCGCCGGGGCGCTGGAGGTCGCAGGCCACCAGCATGGGGGTGTGCCCCTGCTTTTCTAGGTGCTTGGCCAGTTTTCCGGCCAGGGTGGTCTTACCCGCGCCCTGCAAGCCGGCGAGCATAATCACGGTGGGCGGGTTCTTGGCCAGGTTGAGCCTGCGGGTCTCCCCGCCGAGGATCGCGGTGAGTTCCTCGTTGACGATCTTGATGACCTGCTGGGCGGGGTTGAGCGCCTGGGAGACCTCCGCGCCGCCAGCGCGCTCCTTGACGCGCTTGATGAAGCCGCGCACCACGGGGAGGGAGACGTCCGCCTCTAGCAGCGCCAGGCGGATTTCCCGCGCGGTGGCGTTAATATCGGCCTCGGTGAGTTTGCCCTTTCCGCGGATACCGCTGAGCGCTCCGGAAAGGCGATCGGACAAAGACTCAAACACGTTGGTGCTGCTCCCTCGTAGAACTACGGGCTGTTCACTGCTTGGTTTAGTCTACGTTACCGCCCATCGCGCGGGCGATCCCGCGCTCCACCGCCACGCGATCTATGCCCTGTTCCAAGCGAGCCTGGACGATCATGGTGCCACCCACGTTGCGCATGGTCAGCCACCGCGCCGGGGCAAGCGCTGTGGCCACCGCTCCGAGCGCGCCCACGCTATCCACGGCGCGCACCTCCACCACCGAGCCGTGCCAGTAGACGTCCGTTTGGGTGGAGGCCACCACCGGCAGGTCGCGGTACACCCCGGAACGGTAGGCGCGCACGAGGCCCTGGGTGTCCAGGCTGGGGTGGACGGTGGATCGCACCTCAAACTCGGCGTGCACCTGGCCGTCGGTGCGGGTGATAACGCGGGCGGCGTCGATAGTCCAGGCCTTGGCCGCGATCACGGCGAGCACCCCCGTGAGCCCCGTGCCGCCGGCGGAGCGCCAATACACGGTGGAACCTCGCACGCCGATGTCCGCCGGGGCGTTGACCAGCGGCGGGGTGGGGGAAAGCGCGGTGAGGTGGCGGCGGGCCCGCCCGCTGAGTTCCGCGATGCCGTGGGCCAGGCGGAGGTTCCACACCCCCGGCCCCGTGGCCTGGGCGTCCGCCGGGGCCAGGGCCGTGAGCAGATCCAGGGTCAGCAGGTCATAGTGCACGGCGCGCAGCAGCTCATCGACGGTCTCCTCCGCTCCGGGATCGCGGGTGGACACCAGCCGGGCCAGCGTGGTGTGCTCCGCCACGATGGTTTGCACGCAGCTGCGCTCCCGGAGGTTGAGCCCCAGGCGCGTGCCCATGCGCGCCACGAGTTCCGCCCCCACCAGTTCGTGCGGGCGGCGCTGCCCCTTGCCGATGTCGTGATAGAGCGCCGCGAGCAGCAACAAATCCGGCCGCGCCACCGTGGTCTTGGCCGAGGCGCAGCGCGCCAACACCCCCAGGGTGTGCTCGTCGATGGTGTGGGTGTGGCTGGGCTCGGCGGGCATGCGCCCGCGAATATGCGCCCATTCCGGCACCACCCTTTCCCACAGCCCCCGGGCGTCCATCTGGCGGATCAGCGGGGCGCTGTGCTCCGGGGAATTAAGCAGCGAAAGAAAGTCCAGGGCCGCCTGGCGGGAGAATCGCTCGGGCAGGGGCGGCAGGGCACCCAGTTGTGCCCAGGTGCGCGGGGCCACGGGCAATCCGGTACGGGCTGCCGACGCCGCCACGCGCAGCAGCAGGGCGGGGTCATCGAGGTGCGGCTTGCGGGCAAGCACGATCCGCCCGCTATCCTCCACCACGTCCACGTCCAGGGGGCGGCGAACCCGCTTCCGGGTGCGAGTGCCCAGGAGATCCCTGGCCTGCGCCAGGGCGGCGGTGAGTTCCTCCTCCACGCGGCGGGCATTCGCCGCCAGGGCGCGCCCCAGGGCGTAGCGATCCCCAAAGCCCAAGTCCAGCGCGATCTCGGCGGCGAACTCGGGATCGAGCACGTCCCGACGCCGCCGTGCGTGCCGGTGGAGGCGCGCGCGGACGTCGAGAAGCAAAGCGCGCTCCGCGCGCAGGTCGGGCATATCGCAGACGTTGCCCAGGGCCAAGGCCCGCAGCAGCTCTATGTCCCGCAGCCCGCCGCGCCCGTGCTTGAGGTCGGGGCGGGTCATGGTGACCAGCGAGCCGGAGCGACGCCACCGCGCGATCGCCGTATCCACCACGGCATTGAAGCTGCGGCTGAGTTCCCTGCGCCAGGTGCGCAGCACGGCGCCTCGGCACCGCGCGGTCAGAGCCTCCTCCCCCCGCAGGTGGCGCAGATCGAGCAGCGCCAGGGCGGCGGTGGCCTCCTGCGTAATCAGCTCCACGCAGTCGGTGGGGCTGCGCACCGAGTGATCCAGGCGCCGCCCGGCGTCCCAGATGGGATACCACAGGCTCTCCACCTGCTCCCGGCTAGGCTGGCTGCCCTCCGGGTGCAGCAGGATCAGATCAACGTCGGAGTATTCCGTGGCCTCCCCCCTGGCCACGGAGCCGGTGGCCGCCAGCGCGCAGCCCGCCGGAACCTCCAGAAGGTCCAGCAGGCGGTTCACAGGGCCTCGTGGTCGCGCTCCCCGGTGCGCACCCGCACCACCTGCTCCACCGGGCTCACCCACACCTTGCCGTCACCCACCTTGCCGGTGTGTGCGGCCTCGGTGATGGCGGTGACCACATCGTTGAGGGCCTCATCCTCGATGAGCACCTCCACCTTGACCTTGGGCACGAACTCCGTGGCATACTCCGCGCCCCGGTAGAGTTCCGTGTGCCCGCGCTGCTGACCAAAGCCCTGGGTTTCGGTGACGGTCATGCCGTAGATGCCCAGTGCGTCCAGGCTCTCCCGGATATCGGACAAGGTAAAGGGCTTGACCACTGCGGTAACGAGTTTCATTCCTGCTCTCCTTCGCGCTTGGGCGGTGTCTCCACGCTGCATAATTCTACTTTGTTCCGGCGGTGTCATAGGCGGATTCCGCGTGCTGGGCGTAATCCACGCCGTTGTATTCCTCTTCCCGATCCACGCGCCACCCCATCGTGGCCTCCAGGGCCAGGACGATCACGGCCGTGATCAGCCCGGAGAACAGCACCGCCACCACGGCGATGACGATCTGCACCACGGTGAGTTTGAGGTCCCCCAGCAGGATTCCCAGACCCACGGTGCCCCACAGCCCCGCCACGAGGTGCACGCCCACCACGTCGAGGGAATCGTCATAGCCAAAGCGGAACTTCAAGCCCACCGCCAGGCAAGCAAGCACGCCGCCCACCGCGCCCAGCACCAGGGAGGTCATGGGGTTCAGCGCCCCGGCCGCCGGGGTGATGGCCACCAGGCCCGCCACGATTCCCGACGCCGCGCCCAGCGAGGTCGCGTGCCCATCGCGCAGCCGCTCCGTGGCGAGCCAGGCCAGCAGGCCCGCAGCCGCAGCGGCGGCGGTATTCACCCAGGCCAGGCCCGCCGTGGCATCGGGCGACAGGGCGGAACCGGCGTTGAAGCCGCACCACCCGAACCACAGCAGGGCCGCGCCCAGCATGACCATCGGCAGGTTGTGCGGGCGAGACACCCGGCGCGGGAAGCCCTGGCGCTTGCCCACCACGAGGGCCAGCACGAAGGCCGCCGCGCCGGCGGAGATGTGCACCACGGTGCCGCCCGCGAAGTCGATGGGAGCCACCAGCGCCTCCCCCTCCTCGGTGGTGCCGAAGATCCAGGCGGACAGGGAGTCCGCGCTCTCCGAGAGCAGGCCCCCGCCCCACACCATGTGCGCCAGGGGGAAGTACACCAGGGTGGGCCAGGCGGCGGTGAACGCCAACCAGGTGGAGAACTTCACGCGCCCGGCCAGGGCGCCGGAGATGATCGCGGTGGAGATCACGGCGAAGGTGAGCTGGAAGGCGACGTCGATCAGCGCGGGGTAGCCGTTATCGCCTTGCATGGTGGCGTCGATCCCGCGCAGGCCGAAGAACTCGGTGGGATCGGCCACCACCCCGCCGAGAGAACGGGTGCCGTAGGACATCGACCAGCCCCACAGCAGATACACCACGGTGACCACGCCCAGGGCGGCAAAACTCATCATCATCATGTTCAGCACGGCGCGGCGTCCCGCCATGCCGCCGTAGAACAGGGCGAGGGCGGGGGTCATCAGCAAGACGAGGGAGGCCGCAACCAGCACCCATGCGGCGTTGGCGAGGAGAACTCCTGAATCCATCGGGCACCTACTTTCTCGGGTTTCTATCGTTATATAGATAACCTAGCCCAGGAGAGCGGTTTCCGAATGGTCTATAGAAAAGAAAGTGGCGCAGACCATAAAACCTGCGCCACATTCTCAGCCCGATACAGCCCTAAGCAGACTCCCCCAGCAAGGCGTCCACGAAGCCCTCCACCTCGAAGGGCGCCAGATCATCCGAACCCTCGCCCAGGCCCACCAGCTTCACCGGAACGCCCAGCTCCTCTTGCACCTTAAACACGATGCCCCCCTTGGCCGTGCCGTCAAGCTTGGTGAGCACCACGCCGGTGATGTCCACCACCTCGCTAAACGTGCGCGCCTGCATGAGCCCGTTCTGCCCCACGGTGGCATCCAGCACCAACAGCACCTCGTCCACCTTGGCCTTCTTCTCCACCACGCGCTTGACCTTGCCCAACTGATCCATCAGCCCCACCGAGGTATGCAGGCGCCCGGCCGTATCCACCAGCACCACATCGGCCTGGGAGTCCACGCCCTGAGCCACGGCGTCGAAAGCCACCGAGGCCGGATCCGCCCCCTCCTCGCCGCGCACCGTCTGCGCCCCCACCCGGCGCCCCCAGGTCTCCAACTGATCGGCCGCCGCCGCGCGGAAGGTATCCGCCGCACCCAGCACCACCTTGTGCCCCATCGACACCAACACGCGGGCCAACTTGCCCGTGGTGGTGGTCTTGCCCGTGCCATTAACGCCCACCACCAGCACCACGGCGGGCTTACCCTCATAGGGCATGGCCTTGATCGAGCGATCCAGCCCCGGCTGGCAGGCCTCGATCAGCGTCTCGCGCAGCATGGCGCGGGCCTCAGCCTCCGATGACACCCCGCGCTCCGCGATCTTCACGCGCAGATCCTCCACCACCTTGGTGGTCACGGTGGTGCCCAGATCCGCCATCACCAGGGTGTCCTCGATCTCCTCCCAGGCGTCCTCGTCCAGATCGCCGGCGGAAAGAATATCCAGAACAGACTTGCCGATCACATTCTGCGAGCGGGACAACCGCCCGCGCAGGCGGCCAATGCGGCCCGCAACCGGAGCGATCTCCTCCTGCGGCTCCGCCGCCTCGGCCTCCTGAGCCGCCTCCACCCGCTCCGGGGCGGGGGTGCTTGCCAGTGCTTCCTCTGCCGTGCGAGCGGTGGCGTCCGCAGCAGCGGCGGCCTCCTCGGCCCTGATTTCCTCGGCTGCCTCGATCTCCTCGACCGGGTCAGCGGACTCAGACCCAACGGGCTCGGTGGACTCAGCAGGCTCGACAGCGGAGGCCGCTTCCTCCGTGACCGCGGGTTCGGTGGGCTCGGTAGATTCGGCAGGCTCCGAAACCTCGGCAGAGATTGCGGCGGCTTCCCGCCCCTCCGCTGCCTCTACGACCTCTCGGTTTTCAGTCACCTCAGCCCTGATCGGCTCCGGTTGCTCCTGCCGCTGCTGCGCGCTCCGCGCGGGTTCCTCCACGGCCTTCTCCGGCTGCACGCTCTCCTGCGGGGCCTCCTCCACCACCGGCTTCGGCGGCTCAGGGGACGCAACCTCCGAGGGAACTGGGGCGGGGGCCGCCGGGGTCTGCTCCTGCTGGGGCTTGTCGGTCTTTTCCGTTGCTGGCTGTGCCGGTGCCACGGGCTTCTGCGCAGCTTCCGGTTGAGCCTGCTCTACTCGCTCGACCGGCTTTACCTGTTCAGCGGGCTTGACTCGCTTTGCCGGTGCCGAGGGGCGCGGGTGCGGCTGCGCGCGACGAACCGGGGGCTCGGGATTGCTCTGGTTGCTCTGCTGAACCTGCTGGTCAGCACGCAGCACCGGTTCCTTCTCCTTATCTTCAGCGGCCGGGGTGTTCTTGGTAAAGGCCGCCACGCTGGCGTCTGCCGCGCCACCGGAGGCAAAATTAAAGCCGCCCTTGGCCTGATAGTTACCGGATTTTTGCTGCTGGGTGAGTTGCTTGGGTTCCTCTTCTTCTTTCTTTTCAAAGGTCACGGTCTTAGAGGCCGCGTTCCTGCGGCCAATGAGTACCAAAACCGCCGCCAAAAGAAGGATGACAAGGAGCGCTATGCCAGCGATGATCCAAAAATCCGTAGTCATGCCCTCCATCATGGCAGCACACCCCCTCTATTGACCACCGCACCACACCATACAGCCCCCTCCCTCGCCGCCCTCCCCACCGCAATGTGACGCATGTGATTCACTTCCGTCACACAGCGGCAGGGAAAAGTACTACCTGGCCACCAAGGGGCACCACGGATTCACACCCGTCACACACCGGCAGGAAAAATCACCACACCCCCCAAAAAACCGATCCCCGGGAGTAAAACCCCGGGGATCGGCATTGAAAAACTACGCTGCTACCCCTTCGCCGCGGAGGCCGCCAGGGCCATCGCCTCGGCGGAGATCACGTCCCCCGTGACCAGATCCGGCACCACGTCGGCCAGCTGCGACCACCCCTGCGCGGCCGCATCCAGGGTCTTGGACTTGCCGATCAAACCGTGGGCGTGCATGCGCGCCGCAAGCGCAAACACCAGGGATACCACCGGGGCCAGGGCCCAGGCGTTGTCCTTATCCTCGGTATTCACGCCGTCGAGCTTGTCAAAGCGCACGCGCGCCGCCGAGTACAGGGCCCGGTGCGTGTTGCGTAGCGCCCGCAGGAGAGAAACGGCGGGCTTGACCAGCCCCTCCGAGGTGAGCAGGCGGTTGAGTTCCTCGCGCTTGCGGAAGGTTTCAAACACGGCCATGAGACGCGGGCCGTCCTCCATGATGGGGCCGGGAACGATGTCCGCGTTGGCGAAGAACATGCTCATCAGCTGCTCCTGCTGCGCGGAGTCCATGTGCGCGATGCGCACGGTGGAGGCATCAATGCACGCGGAGTCCAGGGTGGAATCGCGCCCGGTGAGCAGGGTGTTGACCAGGGCTGGGCCGGCGGTCTTTTTCAGCTGCGCCAGCAGGGCCTTGAGTTCCTTGGTGCTCTCGGGCCGCCCCAGAGCCCCGCCCACCTCGCCCAATTGCATCATGATGGTGATCCACGGGCTGCGGTGATCCTCGCGCTCCACGGGAGCCTCCTCCGTGAGGTTGAAGGAGTGGTTGACCAGGCCGGTGACGATCATGCGACCGGGCTGTAAGTGAGCGGGCACCAGGGAATCAGACAGCCCGCGCAGGGCGGCGCGGGGGGATTCCTCAAAGATCGTGTGGGTCACGTCGCGTTCCCGCGTGGTGGAGCCAAAGTGATCCCAGATCACCGGCAGCACCTGCGCGCTGGCGGGCGGGGTCTCCTCCTCCCCGGAGAGGAAGGCCGAAAGGCGCGCTAGTTCCTCCGGCTGGTCGGCAAGGTAGCCGGGCTGTTCTACGCGCAGCGCCGTCTCGCCGGGGTGCTGCGGGGCGCGAAGGGTGCCAAAGGGATCCCCGGCGTAGAGCTGCACGACGAGATCGCCGGCGTCGATAAGCGATTCCGGCAGCGGCGTGACCTCGGTGACGTGGCGGATGTGCCGGGCCACCGACCACGGCGCGGTGGCGGGCCACACCCAGGCCGCGAGGTTGCGTGATTCCATGAGGTCCGCAAAGCGCAGAGCCCCGTCCGCCACGCTCACCTCGGTGGCGTGCGGGGTGGAACTCATCACCGCCAGCGTCACGGACACGCGATTATTACTGCCCGGATCGGTCCACTCGAATTCCAGGCGCCCCTCGGGCATGACCGCCACGGACTGCGCGATGGCGTCCACCGGCGCGGAGTAAGTCACCGCGTCCTCCCTAGTCAGCGCCACGGTGCGCACCGGGGAACCGTGCTGGTTGCGCACGCTCACCCGGGGCCGCTCCAGTTCCCCGGTGGCGCGCACACGGATCCGCCCCGCCGGATCAATGTGGCGGGTGCCCAGGTATAGGCGGCTGGTGCGCCACATGGGCTGGTACGTGGTCATGCCCAGTTCAAAGGACAACGCCGGGGGGCTAAACCGCAGCGGGAGGCTATCGCCCTCGTCCGTGCTCACCACGAAGTCCGCGCCTGCCTCATGCGGAGCCACGGCGATGCGGCGCGGGGAGACGGAAAAATCCTTCTCCCCATGCCCCACCGCGAGCACCGCCGGGGAAAGCCCGCCTTGGGCGGGAATCCGCACGCTGTGCCCGCCCTCCATCGTGGTCTCGCAGACCATGCCCTCCACGATGGCGTAGCGATGCCGGAAGGACTCGTTGCGCGGGCCGCGCAGGCGCACCAGGTACTCGCCCACCCAGGGGGCGTCGTACGCCTCGGGGTCAAAGATCTGGAAGGCCCCACCCTCGGCGGGTACCTCCAGCGGCTCCGGCTCCGCGATCTCCTCGGCGGTTTCCCCCACCCCGGAATAGGCGGAGATGGAGAGATACCAGATCTCCTCACGCCCGGAAAGGGTGGCCGGGAAGTCCGCCACCAGGGACTCCGCGTGCACCGGCAGGCGGTTGAGGGTGCGCACGTCCGCCACCGGCTCCACCGGGTGCACGAAGCGCACACGCTGCCGGGGGTCCACGCTGCGCAGGTGCGACATCGCGGACGGAGACTGCCCCACCCGCACCACCTGAAGAGAGGCTATCGACGCCGCCTCCACCCGTCGGCATTCCCAGCCCGACCAGCCCTGGATGGACTGGGTACCCAGCACCGGCACCGGCTGCCCGGACACGGCGTCCACTAGCTGCGCGTCATCGGGCACCACCACGAAGAGTTCCGAGTGATGCAGCGAGACCTTATCCGTGAGGTTTTGCCCATTGGCGGCAAAGATCAACACGGGATCTTCGGCGTCCACCACCGGCACCACCCAGGTGATCCCGTTGGTGGTATCGAGCACCGTGGCCTCGCGCACCTGGTTTTCCACCGCCACGTCCAGGGACTCCGCGTAGGTGGGTTCCCCCCAGGGGCGGGCGGTGCGGAAGATCCTGGTGGTGCCCGCCACGCTCACCCTCCAGGAAACCTCGGCGTGCACGCCATCGCCCACGTACTGCGTGGACACCCGCTGCTCCGGCAGACGCAGACATACTCGCCCGCGCTGCGTATCGAGCACCAGGCGCGGGCGAATCTCGCGGGGTGCCACCCCCACCGCCGTGGCGCGCTCCGGGGTGCCCACGGGACGCTCCCGTAACTCCGCCACCACGGCCTCATCGACGAGCCTGGGCAGGGCGGGCTCCAGGTGGGAGCGATCCCGATCCAACCAAGAGGTAGGGTGCTGGGTGGAAAAGGCCCGTACTGCCTGCACACCGCGAACAAGATGCCCCATGCGCTCGGGCGCCCGGGTGGCGATCAGGGCGGTGGCCGGAAGATCGCTGCTCTCCAGGGCAATCAGGGCCTCCTGCTCGCCTGGGTTGCCCCTCTCATCGAGCTGATCGAGCAGCTCCAGCAGGCCCGCCACCTCGCGGTAGATCACCCCGGCGTGATAGCAGAGCAGATCCACGCTGCCCAGCCCCTCGGGGGTCTCCAGGCCCGCCCGAGCCAAAAGCCCGGGGACCTCCCGATCCAGGGCCGCCACCCAGTCCTCGGTGGCGCTCAATCCCAGCCCCGCAAAGTATTCGGTATAGAACTCCGCGCGATCCACCAGGCGGCTGGCGCGGAAGATCAGCGTCACAGAGGTCATCACGGGGGTGACCTCCCACAGGCTCGGCAGATCCGCACCCGCCGTGACCTGCCGGGAAAGGAACAGGCCAAAGAGCCTGTCATAGCGCTCCATCTCATCGCTGCTTAGCCCCGCCTCCGGGAAATACGGGTGCTGCGCGAAGGTCTCCGCCAGGCGCAATTCTCCCTGCGAGGCCCAGCCCAGCAGGGAATCCGTCATATCGGCAAAAGGAGTACCTGCCCCCGTACCGTGCTCGCTCATCACCGTGTGTTCGACCCCTTAATGTTTCCCTCGATCGTTCCTGACAACCCTCATCAGCCTAGAGCAGGCGCGCCCGTCGCGGTATCGTCGGGCTGCATACGCTGGCTGAGCACCCTCGTGATGCCGTCGCCGCGCATGGTCACGCCGTAGAGCACGTTGGCCACGTCCATCGTGGGTTTTTGGTGCGTAATCACGATGAGCTGGGAATCCCGGCGCAACTCCCTGAACAGGTTAATCAAGCGGCGCAGGTTGACGTCATCCAGCGCGGCCTCCACCTCATCCATGACGTAGAACGGGCTGGGGCGGGCGCGGAAGATCGCCACCAACAGGGCCAAGGCCGTCAGGGATTTTTCACCGCCGGAGAGCAGGGAAAGCCGCTTGACCTTCTTGCCCGGCGGGCGGGCCTCCAGCTCGATCCCCGTGCTGAGCATATCCTCCGGCTCGGTGAGCACCAGGCGGCCCTGGCCACCCGGAAAGAGCGTGTGAAAGACCTTGGGAAACTCCGCCTCCACGTCCTGCCAGGCCTCGGTGAACAACTGCAAAATGCGGGCGTCCACCTCCTCGATCACACCCTGAAGATCCTCGCGCGCCTCCTCCACGTCCGCCAACTGGGTGGACAGGAACTGGTAACGCTCCTCTAAGGCCTTGTACTCCTCTAGGGCCAGCGGGTTGACCTTACCCAGGGCGCTTAAGTCCTTCTCCGCCTGCTTGAGCCGAGCCTGCTCCGCCCGGCGATCAAAGTCCGGCTCCGGGGTATAGTCCGCCAACAGATCGGGAATGGCCACACCCAGCTGCTCCACGGTCTTGGCCTCGGCCTCGTCGATGCGCACCTGGGCCTGGCTGGCCGCGATCTCGGAGGCATGCGCGGTATCGCTGAGCCTTCCCAGCTGCTGACGCACCGCGCTCACCGCGTCCTTAGCCTGGGAAAGCCGCGCGGTGATCTGCGCCTTGCTGCGTTGCACCTCGTCGCGCCGCGCGGCGGCGCGCCCCACGGCCTCCTCCACCCGGCCTTCCACCTCTTGAGCCCCGGCCGCCACGGCGCGTGCCAGGGCGGCCTCGGCCCTGCGCTTAGCCATGGCTTCTTCGTGGCGGGCCCGCGCCTTGCGCTCATGGGTTGCCTGGCGGCGCAATTGCTGCGCCTTGCCGCGAGCCTGCTCCACTCGGTCCTCCGCGCTGCGGGCGCTGAGTTTGGCCTCCATCTCCATCGCCCGGATCTGGTTCAGGGCCTCCTTGGCGGTATCGCGAGCCTGGGTGGAGGGTTCCTCGGTGGCGGTGTCCTCAGTATCCACCTGGGCGAGGCGCTGGCGCACGGCCGCTAACTCCGCCCGCGCCTGGGCGAGGCGCTGTTCAATCCCTTCGCCTCGCTTCTTCGTTTTATCGCGCGCCGCCTCCTGCTCCGTCACCGCGCGCTCTAAGCGGCGTACCTCCCTGGCCCATCCCTCGGCCTGGGCATCGTGTTCGCGCAGCGCGGCGGTGGCGGACGCCGCCTCCACGCGGGCCTCTTGGGCGGCCAGCGTGGCACCTTCCACCGTGCCGGAGAGTTCCGCCAGCCGTCCCTGAGCGGCGGCTAGTTCCCCCTCGGCCTGGGCGATCTGCCCCTCCACCTCCACGGAACTCGCGGCGGCCTGGCCCACCTGCACCCAGCCCTGGCCTACAAGTTCGCCCTCGCGGGTGACGGCGCGCAAGCGGGGATCGGCGGCCACCGCCTCCTGGGCGGCCGCCCAGGAGGGCGCGAGTGCTACGTCTGCCAGCAGACGGTTGATGGCGGGAGCCACCGCCGGGGAGAGGTCCACGTGGTCAAGCAACCACTCGGCCCCCTCGGGGAGATCGGCATCAAGGCGCCAGGTGCGCGCCGCGTCCTGCCAGGTCTCCTCAGGTCGCCCGGGTCCCTCGTGCTCCCCCGTGGCACCGTGCTCCGCGTCCTGCCCGGTCGCCGCGTCCGCGCCGCCCTCCCCGCCGCTTCGCGGGGCCGCCAACAGCACCGTGCGCTCTACTCCCGCCTCGCGCAGGGTTTCGATCACCTCGCCGGTCAGCGGCCCCACCAGGGCCTCTCCATGAGCGCCCAGGGCGGCGGCCAGGGCGGTCTCCATCCCGGTGTGCGGACGTACCTCCCGGCTAAGCCCCCGCCACAGTTCCCCGTCCAGGATCTCCGTCGCGCTGGCTCTGGGGAGGGTGTGGCGCAGCGTCTCGATCCTGGCGCTGAGCGTGTACACCTCGCGCTCGTGTTCCCGCTGGGTGGCGCGTACTTGTTCCAGGCGTTCCTCGGCGGCCTGGGCCTCGGCGGTAGCCCGGGTGCTGGCCTCCGCCAGGGGTTCGCGCTGATGGTTTGCTTGCTCGTGTTCCTCCCGCGCCGCCTCCCATTCTTCTCGGGTGTGGGCCAAGCGCGCCTGCGCCTCCTCCCCGGCGCTGCGGTGGCGCTCTAATTCCTCCTCCGCGCTGTTCACCCGCGCGGAGTGGTTCTCCTCGGCCGCCAGCAGCCGCACCACGCCCTCGCGGTGATCGGCCAGGGCCTTGATCTGCGCCAGGTGTTCGCGCTCGGCCTCGCGGGCGGTTTCCTCCCGCTGCGCGGCTTCTTCCTCGATGACCTCCAGGCGCTCCCGCGCGATCGCCGCGGCCTCTTCCAGGCGGGCGAACTCCGCGTCCGCTTCCTCGGCGCGGTGTTCCAGGGCTTCGGGGTCTATCCCGGAGTAGGGAACCTCGTGGCCCGCTCCCCGGGCGCGTTCGGCAGCGATGCGCGCGGTGGCGCTGACCCGCTCGGTCAGGGTGGAAAGGCGGAACCAGAGTTGCTGGGCGGCTTCCTCCTTGGGCAGCACCTCGGAGAGGCGCTCCTCCCATTCCACCTGCTGTTCGGTGCGCTCCTCTAGTTCCTCGGTGAGGGCGCTCACCCGTTCCCTGAGTACCTCGGCCTGGCGGGTGGTATCGCTTAGTTCCGCGCGCAGGGTCACAATGCGATCCCCGGCCAGCCGCAGGCGGGCATCGCGCACCGTGGCCTGTACGGTGGCGGCGCGCCGCGCGGCCTCGGCCTGGCGGGCCAGGGGCTTGAGTTGGCGGGCTAGTTCCTCGGTGAGATCGCGCAAGCGATCCAGGTTGCCCTGCATGTTGGCGAGTTTGCGCTGGGCTTTTTCCTTGCGCCTGCGGTGTTTGAGCACGCCCGCGGCCTCTTCGATGTAGGCGCGGCGTTCCTCCGGACGGGATTCCAGGATCTCAGATAGCTTCCCCTGCCCCACGATGACGTGCATTTCCCGGCCGATTCCGGAATCAGAAAGCAATTCCTGAATATCCATCAGCCGGGCTTTGGAGCCGTTAATTTCGTATTCACTGGCCCCGTCCCGGAACATACGGCGGGTAACCGATACCTCGGAATAATCAATGGGGAGTTTCCCATCGGCGTTATCAATAGTGAGCGTCACCTCCGCCCGGCCCAGGGGCTTGCGATCCCCCGCGCCGGCAAAGATCACGTCCTGCATCTTGCCGCCGCGCAGCGTCTTGGCCCCCTGTTCCCCCATCACCCAGGCCAGGGCGTCCACCACGTTGGACTTTCCCGAGCCATTAGGCCCCACCACCGCGCAGATACCCGGCTCAAACTTCAAGGTGGTCGCGGACGCGAAGGATTTAAATCCCTTGAGCGTCAGCGATTTGAGGTGCATGGTGGGAAGATTTTAGCTTATCGACGCCCCGCAGGCCCGAAGCGGCCGCGCCTAACGCTCCACGAACCCTTCTTCCCCCTTGGGCCGTGCCCACTGCTCCACCACCGTATCCACCCGGCCCGGCGTGCCGCCGCCCCGGAGGAGACCCAGCAGATCCTCGCACTGGGCGCGGGTGCCCTCGGCCACCACGCACACGCGGCCATCGGGGAGATTCGTGGCGGAACCGCGCAGGCCGATCTCCAGGGCGCGGCTGCGCGTCCACCACCGAAACCCCACCCCCTGTACGTGCCCGTGGACAAAGGCCGTCAGCCGGGTATCCGGGGCTACCTGTGCCATTGGTAATCCAGGTTCTCGTAGCGCCCGTCACGGTGGGTGATGGGATCGGCCCCGTCCCAGGCCTCCATGTGCTTCCAGCCCAGGGTGGAACGGGGAATATCCTCCCGGTGGAACACCGGGTTGAGCCCGGCACGGCGTTGCACGGAGTAATGGCGCAGCACCGCCACGGCCACCCCGCTGAGCGGAATGAGCGCGATGAGGTTAATGGAGGCCATGATTCCGCTGAACACGTCCGCCAGCGCCCACACCAGGGGCACCGAGCCGATGGCCCCACCGAACACGCACACCGCCACCAGCACGCGGAAGGCCCGCAGCCACCGCTGGCTGCGCTGCTTGCCCGCCAGGTATTCGATATTGGACTCGCCGTAATAATAATTGCCGATGATGGAGGAATAAGCCAGGAAGATGATGATGAACGTGAGGAAGTGAATCCCCCACTCCCCCACCGAGGCCGCCAGGGCGTGCTGGGTGAGTTCCATGCCTCCGGTTTCCTTACTGAGATCCTGCCCTGCGAGCAGAATGATAAAGGCCGTCATGGAGCACACCACCAGGGTGTCAAAATACACGCCAAGGGTCTGGATTAGCCCCTGCTTAGCGGGGTGGGAAACGGAGGCGGTGGCGGCGGCGTTGGGCACCGAGCCCATGCCCGCCTCGTTGGAGAACAAACCACGCCGCACGCCCTGAATAAACACGGTAGCCAGCGCGGCCCCGGCGAACTCCCGGAAGCCAAAGGCGTGGGCCACAATGTCCACCACCATGCCCGGCACCTTATCAATGTTCAGGCCGATCACGATGAAGGCCAGCACGATGTACAGCACCGCCATCACCGGCACCACGGTCTGGGTAAAGGAGGCGATGCGCTGCACCCCGCCGAACACGATGAGCAGGGTCACCGCCGCGAGCACCAAGCCGATGACGGCGTTGGTGCCCATGCCCTCGCTGCCCACGGAGGTGGAGATCGCCGCGCTGATGGAATTGGACTGCACCGCGTTGAACACAAAGCCGTAGGTCACGCAGATCACCACGGCGAACATCACGGCCAGGGGCTTCCAGCCCAGGGCGCGCGTCATGTAATAGGCCGGGCCGCCGCGATAGGAATCCTTATCCCGCACCTTGTACACCTGCGCCAGGGTAGATTCCACGAAGGAGGTGGCCCCGCCGATGATCGCCAGGCACCACATCCAAAACACCGCGCCCGGCCCGCCGACGGCCACCGCCAGGGCCACCCCGGCCACGTTGCCGGTGCCCACGCGGGAGGCGGCGGACATGGTAAACGCCTTAAACGCGGAGATGCCCTTGGTGCCCTCAGAAATGTCCGAGGGCTTTTCCACCACGGAGCGGAACATATCCGGCAGGAAGCGAATCTGCACCAGGGCGGTGCGGAAGCAGTAGGCCACACCGGAGAGAACCAGAACCGGGACAACCCACCACGTCCAGAAGCCCTCATTGAATGCCTCCACGGCATCGACCAAAAAATCCATGCGCAAAAGATTACCGTTCCCCCGCGCCTGGGTAATAACTCCGCGCACGGTGCGGCGGCATTATTACCCCCGCCATTTATCGTCCCGATTCTTTTTGCGCGGGTGGGGCGGCGTCGCAAAGCCCCCTCCTACCGGGGCCGCTGACACCTCGGGCAAAAGTGCGAGGAACGATTCATAAACGCCTCACGCCTGATCTCCGTTCCACAACGGGGGCAAGGCTGGCCGTGGCGGCCATAGGCGTGCAGGCTCAGATCAAAATATCCCGATTCCCCGTTGACGTTCACGTACAGCGAGTCAAAGGAAGTACCACCCTGTTCCAGCGCCCTTTCCATCACGCCCCGCCCCGCCCACAGCAGTTCCTCCAGGCGGGCCAGGCTCACCCGTGAGGCTCGTTGCCGCCCGTGCAGGCGCGCCTCCCAGAGCATTTCATCGGCGTAGATGTTGCCAATACCGGAGACCACCTCCTGATTAAGCAACACCCTCTTGATCTCCGTGGGGCGGGCCTTGATCCGCCGCGCCAACGCAGCAATATCCAGGGCCGGATCGAGCAGATCCTGGGCGATGTGCGCCACGGGCAGCGGAACCCCCTGTGCATCGCCGGGGGTGGCGTGCCAGTAGCCAAAGGTGCGCTGGTCAATGAAGTGAAGCCAGGTTCCCTGGGTGTGTTCCGCCCCCAACACCGGGGAAAGGAACGCACTCGCCCGCAGGTGCGGGTGTGGTTCCTGGTGATCCTTGATGAGCATCTGCCCGCTCATGCCCAGGTGCACCAGCAGACGCTCCGGGCGATCCGTGCTCAGCCACAGGAATTTGCCGCGCCGGTGCGCGCCCGTGAGCGTGGCCCCCTCCAAGAGTTCTTCGAGCGCCGCCCCGCCACCGGATTGGTTGCGCGCGGCGCGGGGGTGCGACACCTGCACCCGGTGCAGGCGACGGCCCACCGCGTGATCCGCCAGGCCCCGGCGCACCACCTCCACCTCGGGTAACTCAGGCATGTGCTACCTCAAGCATGGGCGGCATCATCGGGCGGGGTGGAATCCACGATCTCCGGGGAGTCTTCTGCGGGGGCCTCCACCGCAAGCCCCTCCACCGCAGACCCCTCTGCCACGGACACGGCGGCGCGCACCTGGGGATCGGCCAACGCCAGATAAGCCTGGTGCGCTGCTTCCTGCTCCGCGATCTTCTTGTTCTGCCCCGTGCCCGAGCCCACCGCGTGCCCGTTGACCGCCGCGTGCGCGCTAAACACCAGCTCGTGCTCCGGGCCGGTGGAGGTGGAGGAGTAGGTGGCCATGGGCAGCTTCAGTTCCGCCAGGCGCTCCTGGAGCACCGTTTTCCAATCCTCGTGGCGGCCCTTGGCCGTGGCGGTGTCAATCTTGTGGCCAAAAAGCCGCAGGATCACCTCGCGGGCCACCTCAAAGCCGTGTTCCCGGTAGATCACGCCCAGGATCGCCTCGGTGGTATCCGCCAGGATTGATTCCTTGCGTCGGCCTCCGGTGGCCAGTTCCCCCTTGCCCAAAAGGATGTGATCGCCCAGGCGAATATCCCGCGCAATATCCGCGCAGCCGTAGCGAGAAACAATCCCGGCGCGCATCTTGGAGATTTCCGATTCCGGGCTGGACGGGTACTGGGCATAGAGCTGCGTGGCCACCGAGAGCCCCAGGACCGCGTCCCCCAGGAACTCCAGGCGCTCATTATTGGGCAGCATGCCGTTCTCGTTGGCAAAGGAGCGGTGCGTGAGAGCCAGGCGCAGACCCTCCTCGCTGATCTCTACGCCGAGTTTGTCCAGCAGCGGGCGGTGATTGATCGCCCCGAAGGCCGCGTCGAGGGCCTCTTGTCCGCTGAGCCGCTTCTTCTTCATCACAGAAACTTCTCCAGCCCCGCCCAGCGCGGATCGGGCAGGGAGCCCTCGTCCTCCCCGGAGACGCCGTCGGGAGCCGGAGCTGCGGACTCATCCTGCGCGCAGCCTTCCGGGCAGGTGGGGTTAAACGGCAGGGTCAGGCCCACCTCATCGGTGACCGCCTGCTGAATATCCACGCGATCGTCCACGATCTGCGGGATCTCTTCCGCTTCGTCGTCGTCCGAGCCTTCCTCATGCACCACCACGTCTGCGGAATCGGCAAAGAACTGGTTGATGTGGAAGTCCCCCTCCTGGTGCAGTTCCGCCAGGCACCGCACGCACTGCCCCCGGAGGGTGGCCTGTACCTGCGCGTCCACGAGCACGCCGGTGCCCAGCGGCGTCACCAACGCCTCCACGGTGACCTTCTCCCCCTCCTCGATAGCGATCATCGCCGCGCCGATGCGCGCCGGGGAAGGCCCGGTGAGGGTGCGCCGCTGCGCGGTCGAGGAGTGCACGAGGCCCGAGACATCAAAAACAAAAGGTGAGTTCATAGCGTGCCCAGCCTACCCTTGCGGGGATTAATCCTCGTACCCGTACGGCTCCCGCGGTTCGCGGCCGGTGCCCGCCGCCCCCGCGCCGCGGCGCAGCGCCGCCCGATCCCGGGACACGGTGCGCAGCACCCCGGAAAGGGTCTCCTCGAAGTCCGCGAGCTTGCCGTCTACAAACTGATCGCATTCGCTGCGCAGCTTCTTGGAATCCGCGTGCGCGGCGTCCACCACGCGGTGTGCCTCCTCGTTGGCGCGGCGCACCACCTCGGACTCGGAGACCAGGCGATTTTGCTCCGCCAGGCCCTCGTCCACACTGCGCTGGTAAGAATCGTTGCCGTCCGCGATCAAACGATCCGCCTCCGCCTGGGCGCGGGAGAGCGTGTCATCGGCCTCCGCGCGGGCACGGCTGACGGTCTGGTGCGCGTCCTCCTCCGCGCGTGCCACCACGGTGGTGGCACGGTGTTGTGCGTCCGCCACCATCTCATCGGCCTCGCGTTGCGCGCCATCAACGATCTCCGCCGCCTGGGCGTCGGCATCGCCCACGATGGTGCTGGCGCGCTCCTCCGCACCGCGCAGGATCTCGTCCTGCTTGTCCAGGACGTCCTGCGCGTCGTCGATCTCGATGGGCAGGGCGTTGCGCAGATCGTCGAGGAGTGCCAGGACGTCATTACGCGGCACCATGCAATTGGAGGTCATGGGCACGCCGTAAGCCTGCTCCACTGTTTGAACCAGTTCATCCAGGGCTTCGAATACGCGGTACATGGAAAAAATGCTACCTGTTGGCCCGCGAACATATCATTAGCGCTGGTCAGCGATACCCCCTGGCCGATCAATTCTCGGGGTGGGGCCTCCCGCGGCGGGCTTATCGACGCCCGTGGGGTGCGCGGCTGGGCACAGCACAGGCACCCCGGCAGAATACGCAGACAGCCCTGAAGCGCCCTGGGTTTTGGTCCCCAATTTTTATAGGAAGGCAGGAACCAAAACCCAGGGCGCTTCAGAAGGCTCGTTGCCCCGGATCACTCACCAAACGTGGTGGCAGGGGAAGCGATCAGATCATCGGAAGAGATGTAATACGTGTCCATCGTGCCGTTGAGCATCACCATCTGATCGGAGAGCACGTCGGGCAGGCCCAGCCCCAGAGTTTGCAGGGCGGATTTGAGTTCCTCCGGGGGCATGTCCGCGCTGAGGGTGAGGGAAGCCGGAAGGGTAACCCCGGCTACCTGCGGGGTCACCTCCACCGCGTGCACGATGATGTGGAAGTTTCCGTTCAGGGTGGTAATCGCCCCCGGCGCGCTGCGCTTCCACACGGGAGGCACCCCGGAGGCATCTCCGGGGAAACGAACAGAGAGGTTATCTAGGATCGCGTGATCCGCGTCGATTCTGATCGCCTGGCGCGGCCCCTGGACGGTATCGATGGTGACATAGGAGAACTTCACGTTCCCCACCAGCGAGGTCTTATCCGTCATCACGGTGTAGCGGTTACCGCTGGGCGGAACGGTCCACGGAATCGGCTCGGGTGGCGCAAGATCGATCCCCGGCACCTGCGGCAACGGGGCCTGGTTGATCTTGTCCATGAGTTCCCCGTCGAGTATCTCCTCACCGCGCTCGCGCAATTCCTCCGCACCGGGCAGCGGCGGCAGTTCCGGCAGGCCCGGTATACCGGGAAGCGCCGGGGGCGCGGGATTATTTCCGTTATTTTCCCGTGGTGTCTCCCCCACCGGAGCCTGCGGCTGCGGCGCCTCATCCTCCTGCGGGAGGAAGGGGATCACGTCCTGGATCCGGGGAAGCAGGGCCTGATTGGCCTCTGCGGCGGGTTGTTCCATCACCGAGATTCCCAGGGCGGCGGCGGTCACGGCCGCCACCGCGCTGCTTCCGGCGGCGCGTCGCCGCTTCTTTCTACGCTCCTTTGGCTCCTTATCTTCTTCCGTCCAGGACAGCGCCAGCGCGCCACCCACGAGGGCCAGCAGCGTACCCACACCAAAGCCACCGAAGTTCGAGGTGGGCAGGGCCACCACACCCAGGATCAGGGAAACCACTCCGGTGAGAATGCGCCCCTCCCCCCGGAACCAGGTGAGGAATCCGCACACGATGAGCAGCACCCCGATGATGAGGGTGGATACCCCGGAGATGGTGGATATTTGCACCTGGATATTGGAGATCTCAAAGGAGAGATACGCGGGGGTCATAATCACGGCCCCGGCGAAGATCATCACCAGCCCGGCCCCGAAGGGACGCTGCCTGCGCCAGGCGGTAAAACGCCTGTTGTTCTTTTCCAGCCTCTCGCTGGTGCTCTCAGCCTCGTGGTTCTCCACCGCCTCAGCAACCCCAGCGGCCCCGGCGTGGTCAACAGTATTCTCCCCCACCGCGGGCCCGAGGTCGCGCGTAATTTCGTTGGCCTCCTCCGTCTGCGAGTATTTAGCAGACACTCTTGTCCACCTCTTCGATGGTGATCTTGGCACCCGCAGCGGTGAGCTTGTCCGCCGCCACGGAGGCGGCCCTGATCTTTTGGTCGTTGGCCACCAGGCCCTGAGCCACGATGGCACTTGCGCCCGGCTCCGCCTTATCGGAGAGCTGCTGGGCGTCCACGCCGATCTGCGGCTTAATCATGGTGAGGGAACCGTCGAGGTTCTTTGCGCCGATCACCAGGTTTGAGGCGGTGGTGTTCGGGCCGCTGGCGATCATCTGGAACTTGCGCTCACCCAGACCGGGGACGTTGATGGGCATGGACATGCACATGTCGCTGATGGTGGCCTCGTCGAGACGCAGGCGCGTCACGCCCGTATTGCCGTCGCGCATCTGCTCGTTGTCCACAAAGAGGTTCATGCCCTGGGCCTCCAGGCTGCCCACCTGCATGGAAAAGATGGTGTTGGACAGCGCCAGGTTGGCGGAGAGTCCGCCCTGCGCCATCGCCACGCCCATGCCCGCCGTCACCAGCGCGCTGCCAGCCATGATGGCTGCGAATCGAATCTTCCTAATGTGCCCCACGGCTCTCCTCCTCCAAACTTAAAAGTGGCAGCAACCTCACCATACAGGAGGAGTGAGGGCAGACACTTTATTGTTTCCTTCAACTATGAAAAGGGATACTAACACCCTCCCCGGCGCTTCGCGCAAGTTTTCTCATAAAATTTTCACCCCGCTAAGGTACTCACCCCCAGAATCCACGCTCACCGGCAACAAGAAAAGGGCCCGCGCACGCGGCGCGGACCCTCCTACCGGGAGCAACCCGGCGTCGGAAAGCTGAGAACCTAGATGATCCCCTGGGCGAGCATGGCGTCAGCCACCTTCTTGAAGCCGGCGATGTTCGCGCCCACCACGTAATCACCCTCGTGTCCGTACTCCTTGGCGGTGCGATCCGCCGCCTTGAAGATGTTGGACATGATCTTGTGCAGGCGCTCGTCGGTGTACTCGAAGCTCCAGGAATCGCGGGAGGCGTTCTGCTGCATCTCCAGCGCGGAGGTCGCCACACCGCCGGCATTAGCGGCCTTGCCCGGGGCGAAGTGCACGCCCTCCTTGCGGAATACCTCGATCGCCTCGGCCGTGGAGGGCATGTTCGCACCCTCCGCCACGTAGCGGCAGCCGTTGGCCGCCAGCGTGCGGGCATGCTCGCCGTCGAGCTCGTTCTGGGTGGCGCACGGCAGGGCGACGTCGCACGTCAAGTCCCAGAGGCTGCCCTCGGTGTGCAGCACGGCCCCCTCGGCCTCCTCCACGTACTCGTTCACGCGGGCGCGGCGCACCTCCTTGATCTCCTTGAGCAGTTCCACGTCCACGCCGTTGGGAGTTTCCACCCACGCGGAGGAATCGGAGAAGGCGATCACGGTGGCGCCGAGCTCCTGGGCCTTTTCGATGGCATAGATGGCCACGTTGCCGGAGCCGGAGACCACCACCTTGGCCCCGTCAAGCTTTTCCTCGTGGGCCTTCATCATCTCCTCGGTGAGGTACACCGCGCCGTAGCCGGTGGCCTCGGTGCGCACCAGGGAGCCGCCCCAGGTCAGGCCCTTGCCGGTGAGCACGCCGGACTCGTGCTGGTTAGCAAGGCGGCGGTACTGGCCAAAGAGGTAGCCGATCTCGCGGCCGCCCACGCCGATGTCACCGGCGGGAACGTCGCGATACTCGCCGATGTGGCGGTGCAGTTCCGTCATGAAGGACTGGCAGAAGCGCATGACCTCTCCGTCGCTCTTGCCCTTGGGGTCAAAGTCGGAGCCGCCCTTGCCGCCGCCGATAGGCAGGCCGGTCAGGGAGTTCTTGAAGATCTGCTCGAAGCCCAGGAACTTGATGATGCCCAGGTTCACCGAGGGGTGGAAGCGCAGGCCGCCCTTGTACGGGCCCAGCGCGGAGTTGAACTGCACGCGGAAGCCGCGATTGACCTGCACCACGCCCTCGTCATCCACCCAGGGCACCCGGAAGATGAGCTGGCGCTCCGGCTCGCACAGGCGCTGAATCAGGCCATAGTCCGCGTAGTGGGGATCCTTTTCCAGCACGATCTTGAGGGAGTCCAGCACCTCGGCGACCGCCTGGTGAAACTCCGGCTCTCCGGCGTTGCGCTTCAGCAACATGTCGTAGTAGCTGGATACCTGCTCTTCAATGGACACGGGGGTTCCTTTCCTCTCGCGGCCCCGCCGCCTGCTTCTTCCGTGCAGTGCGGCGCGAGCCGGTGCGTGATCGAGACATTTCAATTAAAGCACAGGTATTGCCCAAACGGAACACCTTTTTGTTCACGCCCCGGCGTTTCCCATGCTCAGAGCGGGTAAGTATCATTGGTCGGGTGACCGAAAATACGAGCCCCCGCACCCTCTCCATCGTCATCGCCCCCGATTCCTTCAAGGGCCGCGCCACCGCCCCCGAGGCCGCCGCCTACCTCGGGGAGGGCGTACGCGAGGTGCTTCCCCACGCCGAGATCACCCTGGCCCCGATGGCCGACGGCGGGGAGGGCACCTCCGCCACGTTTGGCGGGCGCACCATCACCCTGCCCACCACCGACGCCTCCGGCCGCCTCACCGAGGCCAGCTACCGCTACGACGAGACCTCCGCCACCGCCTACATCGACGTGGCCGCCGCCTCCGGACTCCCCGCGGTGATCGACCGCCCGGTGCCGCTGACCGGCGATACCTACGGCACCGGGGTGCTCATCGCGGACGCGCAGACGCGCGGGGCACGCACCATCACCCTGGCGCTGGGCGGCACCGCCACCATCGACGGTGGCACGGGAATCCTCGTGGCCCTCGGCGCCACCCCGCTTGACCCGCGCGGCTACGCGGTGCCCAAGGGCGGCGGTTATCTCTCCGCGATCCGCAGCATCGACACCGCCCAACTCAACATTCCCGCCGCCGCCTGCGAGTGGGTGCTGCTGTGCGATGTCTCCTCCCCCGCCACCGGCCCGCAGGGCGCGGCGGCCGTATTTGGCCCGCAAAAGGGGGCCGAGCCGGAGGACGTGGAGATCCTCGATCGCGGCCTGGGCCACCTCTGCTCGCTCCTCAGCGTCGATCCCGCTACCCCCGGCATGGGGGCCGCCGGCGGCGTGGGCATCGGGCTGACCTGGCTCTCGCGCACCCTACACGGCGATGACTCCCACATCCGGCTTCTCCCCGGCGCCCCCGTGGTGGCCGCCTCCCTGGGCCTACCGGAACTCATCGCGCAGGCAGACCTGGTTATCACCGGCGAGGGCCGCCTGGATCACCAATCCACCCAGGGCAAGGTGGTGGGCACCGTGCTCGACCTCGCCCGCCCCCACCACACCCCCGTGGCGGTGGCCACCGGTTCCGTGGCCGGGGAGGTGCCGTCCGGGGCGTCGGTGACTCTCCTTGAGGACAACCCAGACGATCGCGCCCAGCTTATCGACGCCGGGCGTCGCATAGCCCAGCGCTACCTGCGCACCTCCACCGTCCAGGGGTAGTGCGCGGGCTGCTCGTGGGCGGCCTCGTTGGCCAGCAGCACCGGGTCCTGCGGGAGGTTCGCCTGCGGGGTGAGCATCCTCGACAGGCTCATGGTCAGCTCGTTAATAGAACCATTCACCCCGTCCACGTCGAGGGTATAGCGGCGCACGCTCGCGCCGTCGAGGTCACGGCCCTCATGCTCGGCGCGGAAAATCTCCCGGAGTTGATCCTCCACCCCCGCGGCCACCTGCGGGCTCGGGTCAAAGGAAAGCGCGGCGTGGCGAGCCTTGCCGGTGGAACGCAGCCGCTCGCTGGCCGTGGAGAAGGCGGAACGCAGTTGTTCGGCCTGATCGCTGGGGATCAACACATCAAACTGAATCTGAGGCATGAGGCAAGCCTAACTAGAAATGTCCGCGAATGGTTCTATGATGGTGGCAACCCACATTTTTTCATAGGAGTGAAACGTCACCGATGGGCACCATTGCTCAGTTGTTGCAGACCAATTCCGTCGATCTCACCTTCCAGCGCGCCTTCTACGAGGATCTTCACGAGCACCCGGAGCTCTCCGGGCTGGAGCGCGCCACCGCGCAGCGCATCGAAACCATGCTGGAACGCTTCCGCTGTGAGGTCATCACCCAGATCGGCGGCTTCGGCATCGTCGCCATCTTCCGCAACGGCGAGGGCCCCACCGCGCTCATGCGCGCCGACTTCGACGCCCTCCCCGTCAAGGAGGCCACCGGCGTTTCTTACGCCTCTACCCGCGTCCAGGCCCGCCCCGACGGCTCCACCACCCCCGTCATGCACGCCTGTGGGCACGACATGCACACCACCGCCCTCATGGGCGTATGCGCGCTTCTCGACGCCTCCCGCGAGCACTGGAAAGGCACCTTCATCGCCCTCTTCCAGCCCGCCGAGGAAACCGGCACCGGCGCGGACGCGATGGTGGCCGACGGGCTGGCCCGCCACATTCCCAAACCCGACGTGTGCTTTGGCCAGCACGTCATGCCCGGCCGCGCCGGAGAGGTACAGACCATGCCCGGCGCGCAGCTGGCCTCCACCAACTCCATCAAAATCACCGTCACCGGGCGCAGCGCCCACGGCTCCATGCCGCACCGCGCCATCGACCCCACCTACCTCGCCGCCATGATCGTGGTGCGCCTGCAAGGAATCGTGGGCCGCGAGGTGGACCCCAACGAGTTCGCCGTGGTCACCGTGGGTTCCCTGCGCTCCGGCAGCACCAACAACATCATCCCCGATACCGCCGAGATCGTGCTCAATTGCCGGTTCTACAACGAGGACGTCAAGCGCCACGTGCTGCGCGCCATTCGCCGCGTGGTCACCGCCGAGTGCGAGGCCTCCGGCTCCCCGCAGCCCCCACAATTCGAGTTCTTCTCCCACGGGGAACTCACCGATAACTCCCCGGCCGTGTTCGACCGCGTGCGCCCGGTGTTTGACGATGTGTTTGGCCGCAATTCCGTGGACTCCGCCCGCTCCACCGTCTCCGAGGACTTCTCCCACATTCCCCGCGCCTTCGGCGTGCCCTACCTCTTCTGGCTAGTGGGCTGCACCCCGCCCGAGGTATGGGACAAGGCAGTGGCCAATAACAGCGTGGGCCAGGACGTCCCCGTGAACCACATGCCCACCTTCCTCCCGGATTATGAGCCCACCGTGGCGGCCGCCACCCGCGCGGGGGCGGCGGCGGTGTTGGCGTATTTGGGAATCTAAACCCCCTGCCCCGCTATATCCTCCTCCACCAACGTCATGTTGATAACGGCAGCGGCCTGAGCACCCGCCCCGGCGGCCACGGGGACGATCGCCCCGGGGTTACACACGTTTCCGGCCGCGTACACGAGCGGGTGGGAAGTTTGGCCCATGTTATTTACCTCTAAGGCCTCCCCCATCGGGGTCTGCGTGGTGGCAAGGCTCAACTCCGAGGCAAAGCCGAGTTCAAGGCGCAGTATGGTTCCCACGAATACCGCATCTACTGGGTATTCACCTGCCGCAGTGCGCACCGCTGCAAGCGCACTCGGTTCCCCCACCAACTCCATCACCGAGGCCTCCACCAGGCGCGCTCCGTGTGCGCGCAGCCTCTCGGCGGACTCCAGTTCCATGCCTTGCGCAAAAAGCGTGAGGTCGCTCGTCCATTGGGTAAGCAGTTTTGCCTGGTGCTCGCTCATCGGCGAGGTGGCGATCACGCCTAGGCGTTTATGTGCTACCTCGTAGCCGTGGCAGTAGGGGCAGTGCAGAACGCCGCTTCCCCAGTGCCGTTCCAGGCCGGGGATCTCCGGCAATACGTCCACCGCACCGGTGGCCAGCAGCACGCGACGTGCGCGGTGAGTGGCCGAACCGGAATCGGTAGTAAAGGTCACGTCCATTCCAACCGTGCCTTCGGCAAGCCGGGTCACGGCGCCGCTCACAAACTCCACCCCATAGGCCTGGGCCTCGGCCCGGCCCGCCGCCACAAACTCCGCAGGTTCCTTGCCATCAAACCCCACCACGTTGTGCATGTAGGCGGCAAAGCGATTGCGCGGGGCACCCGCATCCACCACGAGGGTGCGGCGCAGGGAGCGCCCAGAAGTGAGCGCTGCTGCTACCCCCGCTGCCGAACCGCCAATAATGATGAGATCCCAGTGCTGCGCCATGTCACCCCACCCTAATGAAAAAGACTCCCACTTACAGTGGGAGTCTTAAGCGGCAAGGATGCCCTACTCGTCCCCGCGCGCGGACTGCGCCTCGGCCTTGCTGAAGCTATCGCCCAGCAGATGCACGTGGATCATGTTGGTGTTGCCCTGGATTCCGGGAGGCGTACCGGCCACCACCACCACCATGTCATCGCGGGAGTATTCCTTCATCTCCAGCAGTTCCGCGTTGACCTCTTCCATCATGCGGTCGGTGGAGTCCACATCGTCCACCAGGAACGTCCGCGTTCCCCAGCTCAGGGCCAGCTGCGAGCGCACGGACTCGTTAGGAGTGAATGCCAAAAGCGGCAGGTGCGAGTGCAGGCGGGCCACACGGCGGGCGGTATCGCCGGAGGTGGTGAACGCCACCAGAGCCTTGGCGCCGAGGCGCTCGGCGATGTCACGGGCGGAGTAGGAGATCACGCCGCGCTTGGTGCGCGGAATGTGCGAGAGCGGGGGAACCACGCCGCCGTCCTCGGCCTGGCGCACGATGCGGGCCATGGTGCGCACCACATTGTGCGGGTCCACGCCCACGGAGGTCTCGCCGGAGAGCATCACGGCGTCCGCGCCGTCGAGCACGGCATTGGCGACGTCGGAGGCCTCGGCGCGGGTGGGGCGCGAGTTCTGGATCATGGAGTCCAGCATCTGGGTGGCCACGATCACGGGCTTGGCGTTCTCGCGGGCCACCTGGATCGCGCGCTTCTGGAAGAGCGGCACCTGTTCCAGGGGCACCTCCACGCCGAGGTCGCCGCGGGCGATCATGATGCCGTCGAAGGCCAGCACGATGGATTCCAGGGCGTCCACGGCCTCCGGCTTCTCCAGCTTGGCCACCACGGGCACCCGGCGGCCTACCTCGTCCATGACCTCGTGCACCAGGTCAACGTCGCCGGGAGAACGCACGAAGGACAGCGCGATGATGTCCACGCCGAGTTCCAGGGCGAAGCGCAGGTCTCGGATGTCCTTCTCGGACAACGCGGGCACGGAGACGTCCATACCGGGGAGGGAAACGCCCTTGTGGTCGGAGACGGGGCCGCCCTCGGTGACCTTGCACACCACGTCGTTGCCCTCTACCTCAAGGCACACCAGGCCCACCTTGCCGTCATCCACCAGCAGGCGATCGCCCGCCTTGGCGTCGTTGGCCAGGCCCTTGTAGGTGGTGGACACGCGGTCGTGCGTGCCTTCCACGTCCTCGGTGGTAATGCGGATGATCTCGCCGGTCTCCCAGCGGGTAGCGCCCTCGGTGAACGTGCCCAGGCGGATCTTGGGGCCCTGGAGGTCGGCCAGGATGCCCACGGCCTTGCCGGTCTTGTTGGCGGCCTGGCGCACCCAGGCGTAGTTCTGTGCGTGATCCTCGTGCGAGCCGTGCGAGAAGTTCATGCGCGCGACGTTCATGCCGTCGTTGACCAGATCCAAGATGGCGGTCTCGCTCGCCACGGCCGGGCCGAGAGTACAAACAATCTTTGTTCTTCTATCCACGTTATTCCACCCTACTGATAATCGCGTCCGGTCTCCACGGATATGCGCCCGAATACGCCCACTCCTGTGGGGTTATCCGGGCCTCTTCCGTATGCCAATGTACCCGTCTCAGCGCTCGCTCGCCTCGCTGCCAGCGGTGCCCTCGGCGGCGTCGATAGTCCCCCGCCTGCGCAGCGCAAAGAACGCCGCCACCGCCCCGGCGCACACCACCGCGGAGACGATGGTGTTGATCCGCAGGCCCCCCACCAGGGTGGCGGGATCGTCGCGCATGAGCTCGATCCAGAACCGCCCCACCGTGTATCCCGCCACGTAGAGGGCAAAGAGCTGACCGCCGCGCAGCGTGAAGCGCCGGTCGATCCACAACAAAAGCGCGAAGATCGCTAGGTTCCACATCATCTCGTACAGGAATGTGGGGTGCACCGAGGTCAGCACCTCCCCCGTGGAGGTTCCCGTCACCGGGGCGGGACGGCCCTGCTCGTCTACTCGTTGATAAATATCCAGCGCCCAGGGCACCTCCGTGGGACGGCCGTAGAGCTCCTGATTAAACCAGTTGCCCAGGCGCCCAATGGCCTGCGCCAGGATCACCCCGGGAGCCACGGCGTCCGCGAAGGGGCCCAGCGCCACCTTCTTCCGCCGCAGGTACCACCACACCGCCAGCCCACCCAGGGCCACCGCGCCCCAGATCCCCAGGCCGCCGTTGGTGATCTTCAGCGCGTCGATCGGGTTGGCCCCCTCCCCAAAGTACTTGGGCCAGTCCGTGAGCACGTGATAAATCCGCCCGCCGATGATTCCGGCGGGAATGGCCACGATGGCCACGTCCAGAACCAGGTTGGGATCGCCCCCGCGAGCCGCGTAGCGCCGGGTGGTCAGCCACAGCGCCACCACGATTCCGGCGATGATGCACAGCGCATAGGCGCGGATGGGCACCGGGCCGAGGTACCACACGCCCTGCGGCGGGGAGGGAATATTGGCTAAGTAATCAACACGCACGCCTATCAGTGTGCCTCATCGCCCACGGGTCGCGCTGCCCCACCCGGGCCCGCGCGGGAAAGCGCACCCGGGCACACAAGAACAGGCACACAAGGACGGACGCACAAGAAAAAAGCCCAGCCGCGCTCACCGCGCGGGTTTGACCCTCCGCGCCGCGCAGGCCGGGTGCTGCCCCGCCGCCGTGAGCGCGCGGAGGCTCTCCCGGATTCCCGCGCTCCCGCGCACCGCGCGCCCCACCACCACGGCATCCGCGCCGTTGGCGGCGTAGGACAGCAGATCGCTGGGGTCCTCCACCCCGGCGAGCCCCACGCACAGGGCGGATTCCGGCAGCCCGGCGGCTATTTCCGCAAAGAGTTCTGAGTCCGCCGCCCCTGTGTGCCGATCCCTGGTGTTGATCCCCAGCACCCGCAGGCCCGCGTCCAGGGCGCGCCCGGCCTCCTCCGGGGTGCGCACCTCCGCCAGGGCCACCATGCCCAGGGATTCCGCCCGATCCGCCAGGGCCACCAGGCGGTACTCGTCCAGGTATTTTACGTGCAGGGGGATCACATCGGCCCCGAATACCCGGGCCTCGTGGATCTGGTAGGGGTCAAAGAACAGCCCCCGCGCCATCACCGGCACGCTCACTGCGGGGCGCACCTGCACCATCGTGGCCAGCGCCCCGAGAAAGCGCTGCGGTTCCGCGTGGCAGGCGATGAGGTGCGCGCCTTCCTCCTCGTATCCGCGCGCCGCCTCCTGGACTCCGCTTTCTCGCGCGTCCGAGGAGGTCAGGCCCCGTAATTCGGGGATCACCCCGCAGCCGCTGCGCAGCAGGGCCGCCACGGCATCGCGCGCGGGGGCGACGGCGCGCGAGCGCGCCTTGATCTCCTGGAAGGGCAGCCGCGCCTCGCGCAGGGCGAGGTGGTGGCGGGCCAGGGCGGGAATGGGATCAACAACCGCGGAAAGTCCCATGGCCCCTCCTCCGCTCATGTCCCGGACGTGACTCATACCACCTGTGGATTCCCCACACAGGATAACCGCTGCGCAGAACAGAGAAAAATCACGTGGCCTCGCCGCCGGGCCACCGGGCCGCCCGCCGG
The DNA here is from genome assembly GCF_001412105.1 of Corynebacterium oculi. Taxonomy (GTDB): domain Bacteria; phylum Actinomycetota; class Actinomycetes; order Mycobacteriales; family Mycobacteriaceae; genus Corynebacterium; species Corynebacterium oculi. Next base: position 409,620 of record NZ_LKST01000001.1, on the reverse strand, counting down.
CTAGTCTCGCCGCGTGTCCTCCGTGGGATCAATATCCGCGTCCAGCGCGTCCCACATCACGCGCCCGGAATCCGGTGCGTTGTTAAGGTCATCGCGCAGGCGTTGCTGGCGGCTCTGCTTGCGCTCGTAACGGTTCATCGTGGCAGCGTCCTGCCCCGGGCGCAGGGCCAGGATAATCCCGCACACCAGGGCGATCGCCGCCCCGGCCACGCTGAGCCCGGGGCCCGCGTAGTGCAGGGTCACCGAGGATATTTCCGCCCACTCCGAGAGCGTCACCGATCCCGCCTGGGTTCCGGTGGCGGTCTGCGCTCCCCCCTCCACGCTGCTGCTGAGCAGACTGTGTACGCGCTGGGTATCGATCTCCTGGTTCAGGGTGCGCACGGGAATCCAGGCTATCCCGGCCCCCGCCAAGGCGCACACGGTGCCGACCACGCGGCGGCCGAGGCGTCGTAAAGCCAAACCAGCCACGCACCCGGCGGCCAGCAGCAGCGCCACGGCGGTGAGTTCCGTGGCCCAGGTGGCCCCCGTTAACGAGGCGGAGACGGCCCCCGATTTATCGTCGAAGGCCTCCACGTCCAACCACGTCATGCGCGAGGCCGCCCAGTTCAGGCCCGCGGCCACCAGCAATCCCAGCGCCGCCACGCGGCCGGGCCGGCGCGAGGCCGCCGCGCTCATGCGGGCTCACCCACAAGGAGGCCCGCATCGAAGCACGTGCGATCCCCCGTGTGGCAGGCCGCCCCCTCCTGATCCACGAGGAGCAGCACGGTATCGCCATCGCAATCCAGGCGCACCTCACGCACCGCCTGGGTGTGCCCGGAGGTGGCGCCCTTGATCCAGTATTCCCCGCGCGAGCGCGACCAGTAGGTGCCCTGCCGGGTGGCCAGCGTGTGCGCCAGCGCCGTGGCGTCCATCCAGGCCAGCATGAGCACGGCACCGCTGCGAGCGTCCTGAGCGATGGCCGGCACCAGCCCCTCCTGGTTGAAGCGCACCCGGCGCGCGATGTCCGCATCGAGGGTGTACTGCTCCACCGCCGCGCTCATCGCCGTACCTCCTGGCCCGCCTCGGCCAGACCCGCCTTAACCTCGGGGATAGAGGTCATCCCAAAGTGGAAGATCGAGGCAGCCAGCACGGCATCCGCCCCGGCCTCCACGGCGGGTGGAAAGTCCGCCGCGCTGCCCGCACCGCCCGAGGCGATCACGGGAATGGTCACCGCCGCCCGCACCGCCCGAATGAGTTCGAGGTCAAAGCCATCGCGGGTGCCATCGGCGTCCATCGAGTTCAGCAGGATCTCCCCCACACCCAGCTCCTGCGCCCGGCGCGCCCAGGCCACGGCGTCCACGCCTGCGGAACGACGCCCCCCGTGCGTGGTCACCTCGAAGCCGGAGGGTTGCTCCGCACTGCGGCGCGCGTCCACGGAGAGCACGATGCACTGGGCGCCGAACTGCTGGGAAAGCTCCCTCAGCAACTCCGGGCGGGCCAGCGCCGCGGTGTTGACCGAGACCTTATCCGCCCCGGCACGCAGCAGGGCGCGCACGTCCTTAGCGCTGCGCACCCCGCCGCCCACGGTGAGCGGAATGAACAGGGCCTCGGCGGTGCGGCGCACCACCTCGATCATGGTGCCGCGCCCGGCGGCCGAGGCGCTCACGTCGAGGAAGGTCACCTCGTCTGCCCCCTCGCGCCCGTAGCGCGTGGCCAGTTCCACGGGGTCGCCCGCGTCCTTAAGGTCAGCAAAGTTGATGCCCTTGACCACACGGCCTTCATCAACGTCCAGGCAGGGGATCACCCGCACCGCTAGCGCCATCGGTTACCTTCCACCGTCTCTATCGCGTAATTTTTGGGATTCTTGGGGGATTAGCGCTGGTCATCAGCGCGATCCCCTTCCGGTAATAATGCCATTTTCATGGTACTCAGCACCACCGCGTGAGTGGCGGCATCGCCCGCCACCAGGCCGGAGGACTCCGGGGTCCAGGGTCTCCCGGCAATGTCGGTGACCACTCCCCCGGCCTCGCTGATCAGCAAAGCACCGGCGGCGTTATCCCAGGCATGCGGGGAGAAGGAGATGGCCCCGGCAAAGATCCCCTGCGCGGCAAAAGCCAGATCCACCCCCACCGAGCCGGTCACGCGGGGGCGCAGGTAGGTCTGGGAGAGGCGGGCCAGGAGCCGATGGCGGGTGAAGGTGGAATACCCGCACCGCGTCTGGGAGGACAGCGAGGAGAGGCCCACCTGGGCTATATCCTTATCCTTAGCGTCCTTATCCGCGGCCCTCAGCGGGGTGGCGGGGCTGCCGTTGACCTGCAATCCTCCCCCCTCCCAGGCGCTCAGCCTGCGCCCGAGCAGCGGCAGGGAACTGATGGCCAACACCGGCCGACAATCCACCAGGAGGCTCAACAAGATGGAGCAAAGCGGGTTGCCCACGGCGTAGTTGGCGGTGCCGTCGATGGGATCGATCACCCACACCGGGTCCGAACCCAGCCGCCCGCCGTGTTCCTCCCCATATACGGAGATCCCGGTGAGCTGAATGAGCGTGGTGCGCACGTAGTCCTCGATGCGCAGATCCACGTCGGTGACGTACTCCCCCGGCGCCTTCTCGTGGCGCTCAAGCGTGCCCACCCCGCGCAGGAAAAGGGCCTCGGCCTCGTCCACCACGGCCTGCGCTATGGCCAGTAATTCTTGCGCGTCCACGCGGCCTCCTTACGCTTGCGCCTGGGCAAAATGCTGCCTCGTATTCCTTCGGTTTTGCTACCGCGCGAGCGCTTCCAGCGCCGCCAGCGCCTCTGGCAGGCTCACGGTTCCCTCGTAGAGGGCCTTGCCCACGATGGCGGAATCAATGCCCTCCTCGGCCACCCGGGCCAGCGCGGTAATATCGGCCACCGTGGAGATGCCCCCCGAGGCGGTCACGGCGGCGTCGGTAGCGGCGGCGACCTCCCACAGGAGATCCACGTTCGGGCCGCCGAGCGTGCCGTCCCGGGATACGTCCGTGACCACGAAACGCTGGCAGCCCGCCGAGTCGAGGCGCTCCAAGACCTCCCAGAGATCGCCGGCGTCGGCCGCCCAGCCGCGCGTCTTAGCCCGCCATTCTCCCTCAACTTCCTGCGCGGCCAGATCAATAGCCACGGTATCGCCGTGGCGCTCCAGCACACGCGCGATCCACTCGGGGTTTTCTATGGCCGCCGTGCCGATGTTGATCCGCGAGGCCCCGGTGGCCAGGGCTCGCTCCACGGAGGCGTCATCGCGGATTCCCCCGGCGATGTCCACGGAAATGTCCAGCTTCCCGGCGATCTCCGCCAGGATCTCGTGGTTGCTCCCGCGCCCAAAGGCGGCGTCAATGTCCACCAGATGCACCCACTGCGCGCCCTGCTCCTGCCAGGCCAGGGCGGCGTCGAGGGGGCTGCCGTAGGACTTTTCCGTCCCGGCCGCCCCCTGGTGCAGGCGCACCGCCTTGCCTTCGGAAATGTCTACTGCGGGCAGGAGTGTCAGGATCATAGCCACACAGTCTAGCCGCGCGCCCGCGCCCCTGGCTATAATTGCTCCACCCAGTTGCGCAGCAGCCGCAGGCCCGCCTCCCCGGACTTCTCCGGGTGGAACTGCGTGGCCCACAGCGGGCCGTTCTCCACCGCCGCAACAAAGCGATCACCGCCGTGTTCAGCCCAGGTCACCGCCGGGGGTTCGGTGAGGTCATCGCCCTCAAACTCCCAGGTGCGCACGCCAAAGGAATGCACAAAATAAAAACGCTCCTGAGGATCAATGCCCGCAAACATCGCGGAATCCTGCGGCCGCTGCACCGTGTTCCACCCCACGTGCGGCAGCACCGGGGCTTGTAGTTGCTCCACCACGCCCGGCCACTGCCCGCAGCCCGGCGTGTCCACGCCATGCTCCACCCCGCGCTCGAATAAGATCTGGTGCCCCACGCAGATACCCAGCACCGGGCGGCCCCCGGCTAGGCGTTGGCCGATGATGCGCGGCCCGTAAATACTGCGCAGGCCCTCCATGCAGTAGGAAAAGGCCCCCACTCCGGGCACCACCAGGCCGTCGGCCTGCGTGGCCACCTCCGCCTCGGCGGTCACGCTCACCCGGGCACCCACGTGCTCTAAGGCCCGCTGTGCCGAACGCAAATTACCAGCACCATAATCTAAAAGAGCCACATGCGCAGACATGCGGATTATTCTACTGCGCTTATCGACGCCGCCGCACCAGCCGCCACGCCCGCCGCGCCGCCGGAATCTGCCGCAGGCGCGCGCGGGTGTTGTGATACTCCGTGAGCCTATGCCGCCCGGCGAAGGCATCGGCCGCCGTGAGCGCGATGCCCACCGCGATGAGCGCCGCCGCCGTGGCAAAGGCACCGGAATACGCCGCGCGGGCCGCCACCGCGCCCAGGAGGAAGGAACCCACCCCCGTGCCGGAATCGTAGGCGATATTCCAGATGGCCGAGGCCTCCGAGACCTTCGACCGCGGCAGCCGCAGGAACATGGACAACAGCGCCTCGTTTTGCACCACGCCAAAGCCACCGCCAAAGGCCACCGCCCCCAGCACCAACCACCACACCGACCCCTCGGCCATCAGCACGGCGGCGGTCAGCGCCACGCCCAGGCCCGCCAACACCTGCCCGGGAATCATCAGCGCTCCGGGCGTGCCGCGACGATCCGCAAACATACCGGAGAAGTACCGGAAGATCATGGAGGCTCCACCCACGATAGAAAGTATGAAGCCCGCCAACAGCGCCCCGAGATCCGCGTCCAGCGCCGTGACCGCCGCCGGGAGGAACGAGGAGACCGCCCCGAAGCTCATGGAGATGCTCGTGACGGCCAGGGCGGGCACCGTCACCAGCTTCCAGGTGGACACGGCGGGCAGGGGGCGGGGTTCCTCCTCCCGCCGGGCGTCCGGGGTTTCCGCCGGGGCCGTCCGCGAGGCCTTCAGCTTGGGAATCCGCAGGCACATCGCCCCCGCCAGCGCACCCACCGCCGCCGCGAGCACGTACACCCCCGGGTATCCCAGGGCCGTCTGACCCAGGACGAGGCCCAGGGGCAGGAATGCCATCTGTGCCAGGCCGATGAACACCCCCAACATTCCCGAGGCCTTCCCCAGAAACCGCACGGGCACCAGCTCCGCAACCAGGGCCGATTCCGCCACGGTGAGCGCGCCAAAGCCCACCCCGCGCAGCGCGGAAAACAGCAGGGCCGGTGCCGCGTCCATGCCCATCAGGTACCCCAGGGAGGGCAGCCCCAGCATGAGCGCGGAGGCCACCATCACGGGGTTATAGCCCACGCGCCGCAGCAGCGCCGGGGTACACATCTGGGTGAGCACCGTGGCCGCCATGAAAATGCCGGTGGTGGCCCCGGCCAGCAGATCGCCGCCGCCCGCGTCGAGCACCGCCGAGGGCACCACCGGCAGCAGGAGCGACCACGAGCCGAAAGCACAGGCCACCGCCAGCAGGGTGGGAATATAACCGGGAGTCTGCCACACGCTGCTGATCCGCCGCGCTTCCGCGCTCTGGGTGTGCTGGCCGTACTCCCGATCTGCCACTTACCTCATTCCTCCTATCAGCCACAGTATCGCCCCCGCCAGGGCGAGGGCGGCAAGCGTACCACACACAAGGGTGAGTTTCTTCGCGCCGTTTTGGTAAGCGGACCACGTGCCGCCCACCAGGATCCCGGCCACCGCAAACATGAGGTAAATAAACCAGTTATTCGTGCTATTGGCCCCCTGGGCGGCCGCGAGCAGCGTCTCCATGCTAGAGCGCCCCCTTGGTGGAGGGAATGTCTTTCACCCGGGGATCGGGTTCCCAGGCCTGGCGCAGTGCGCGTGCCACCGCCTTGTACTCCGCCTCCGTAATGTGGTGCGGATCGCGCCCATAGTGGCACACCAGGTGCAGGGTGATGTGGGAGTGGAAGGCCAGGGATGCAAAGAAGTGCCGGTTAATCACCGTGGCGTAGTGCCCCCCGATGATCTGGTGCACCATGTGCTCCGGCTCCCCGCGCATCTCAAAGTACGGTCGGCCGGAAATATCCACCACGGCCTCTACCAGGGCCTCGTCCATCGGCAGTTGTTGGGAGCCAAAGCGGCGGATTCCCGCCTTGGTGCCTAGCGCTTGAGCAATCGCCGTGCCCAGCACAATCGCGGTGTCCTCCACGGTGTGATGGGCGTCCACCTCAATATCACCTTTGGCTTGCACCGTGAGATCCACGCAGCCGTGGGTGGCAAAGGCGGTGAGCATGTGGTCAAAAAAGGGCAGGCCGGTATTAATCTGAGCGGTTCCGGCGCCGTCAAGGTTGATCTCCACGGAAATCTGGGATTCGCTGGTGGCCCGCTCGGCGCGGCCAATGCGTTGCGGCATAGTTGAAAGATCCTTTCTGGTTATCCCGATCATCGCGGCCCTAGCCGCCAAAGATGCCTTGGGCGGCGCTCAAGAAGGCATCGTTTTCCTCCGGCTTGCCGATGGTCACCCGGAGGTGGCCGGGAATACCCACGTCCCGGATGAGCACCCCCTGATCCAGGAAGCGCTGCCATGCGGCAGCGGCATCGGCCAACCCGCCGAAAAGCAGGAAGTTCGACTCGCTCGGCACCACCGTGGCCCCCATCTCGCCCAACGCCTTCGCCACCCTCTCGCGCTCCCCCACGATGGTGCGCACCGTGGCTAGGGTCTCCCCCGCGTGTTCCAGGGCGGCCAGGGCCGTCACCTGGCTCAGCGTGGAGAGGTGGTACGGCAGGCGCACCAGCATGATCGCCTCGATGATCGCCGGAGCGGCCACCAAATAGCCCAGGCGTCCGCCGGCGAAGTCAAAGGCCTTGGACATGGTGCGGGATACCACCACCGTGGTGGGATACTCCGCCACCAGGCTCACCGCCGAGGGGGAATCGGAGAACTCCATGTACGCCTCGTCCACGATGACGATGCCGGGGGCCTGTTCCACCAGGCGGCGCAGATCCGGCAGCGGCAGCACCGAGCCGGTGGGATTGTTCGGGGTGGTGATAAACACCACCTCGGGGCGCTTCTCCCGCAGCACCGCCAGCGCCTCCTCCACGTCGATCTGGAAGTGGGAGTCGCGCGGCACGCTCAGCCAGGTGGTTTGCGTCCCCTCGCTGAGGATCGGGTGCATCGAGTAACTGGGGCTAAAACTCAGCGCGGTGCGCCCCGGCCCGCCAAAGGCCTGAAGCAACTGCTGAAGAACCTCATTAGAGCCATTGGCCGCCCAGAGATTATCCTCGCTCACCCTGGTGCCGGTCTGCGCGCTCACGTACCCGGCCAGGGCGCGGCGCAGCCGCGTGGCATCGCGGTCGGGGTATCGGTTGAGGCTACCCGCAGCCTCGCTCACGTGGCGGGCGATCTTATCCACCAGGGCCGGCGACGGCGGATAGGGATTCTCATTGGTGTTCAACTGCACCGGCACCTGAAGCTGCGGCGCCCCGTAGGGGTGCTTACCGCGCAGTTCCTCGCGCAGGGGCACCTCATCCAACCGAACCTGGGGGGCCACCGTCGCCTCGGCGTAGTCGCGCGTCATCTGCTCATTCCTCCTTGGAATCAAAGCGAGCCCGGATGGCCTCGCCGTGGGCCGGAAGCCGCTCCTCGTCGGCCAGGGTGATGATCGCCGGCGCGATCTGCTCCAGCGCCGCACGGTCATACACGATGGTGTTCACCGGGCGCAGGAACGTGTGGGTAGACAGGCCCGGGGAAAAGCGCGCGGTGCCCGAGGTGGGCAGCACGTGATTGGAGCCCGCCGCGTAATCGCCCAACGGCACGGGGGAATACGGCCCCACAAAGATCGCCCCGGCGTGGCGGATACGCGCGGCGTCGGCCTCCGCCTGCCGGGTGTGAATCTCCAGGTGCTCGGCGGCGTAGGCGTCGGCGGCGTGCAGGGCGGCGTCGATCGAGTCCACCAGCACGATCCCGGATTGATCCCCCCGCAGCGCCTCCGCCACGCGCTCGGCGTTGGCGGTGACGGTGTAGCGCTGCGCCACCTCCCGCTCCACCGCATCCGCCAAGGCGGGCGAATCCGTAATCAGCACGCTCGCGGCCAGGGGATCGTGCTCGGCCTGGCTAATCAGGTCATAGGCCACGTACACCGGATCGGCGCTCTCATCGGCCACGATGGCGATCTCCGTGGGGCCGGCCTCCACGTCCGTACCCACCACGCCGCGCACCAGGCGCTTGGCGGCGGTGACAAAGATATTGCCGGGGCCGGTGATCATGTCCACCGGGGCCAGGCCCGCCTGCTCATCGCCATACGCCATCAGGGCCACGGCCTGCGCGCCGCCCACGGCCCAAACCTCCTCCACCCCCAGCAGTGCCGAGGCCGCGAGGATCGTGGGGTGCGGCCATCCGCCGTGATCGGCCTGCGGTGGCGAGGCCACCACCATCGACTCCACCCCGGCCTCCTGGGCCGGAATCACGTTCATCATCACGCTGGAGGGATACACGGCCCTACCACCGGGAACGTACAGACCCACCCGCTCGATGGGGGCAAAGCGCTCGATCACTCTCGCGCCGGAGCCAAGTTCCGTGGTGTGCTCGGCGGGTACTTGATCCGCGTGGACGCGGCGCACCCGCGTGATCGCCTCGGTGAGCGCCGCGCGGACGTCCGGGGATAGGGCGGAGACGGCGGCCTCCATGACCTCCCGGGGAACGCGCACGGCTTGCGGGCGCACCCCGTCAAAGCGTTCCCCGTAGTCCAGGGCCGCCTGCGCGCCGCGCTCCTGGATCTCCGCGATGATGGGGGCCACGGTCTCCGATACCGCCGTGACGTCGGTACGCCCTCGGGGCAATCGACGGCGGAGTTCCGCGGTGGTGGGGTGGCCACCGGTGAGATCAATACGCTGCATCATCATAGGGCGCTCTGCTTTCCGTCAGGACGTTTTTTCTGCCTCTTGATTGTAATATCCCGGTGTGTCCTGGGCCTCATCGCTGAGGGCTCCCGCCGCACCTGCCGTCAAGGCTCCGGGCTCGCCGGGGGTTATCACCAGGCAGCTCCAATAGGCCAGCACCGCCATGAGCGCGGGGAATAAAAAGGCAATGGGTGCCCCCAGCCCCACCGCGCCGAGGATTTCTACCTCATCTCCAGGGCGAAGCGCCGTGGGATCGGGAACCGGAACGCGCCGCCGCGCCAGCCACAGCCCCACCTCATAGGCGCAGGCGGTTCCCCCGGCGGCGAGCAGCCCCAACCACACCTGCATCAGGAGGCTACGGCTGCGCTCCGAGCGCAGGAACACCCCCACCGCCAGCGCGCTGGCAATCAGGCCCGTGCCCAGCACCAGCAGTAACCAGGCGCTAAATTCCGTCCCCTGGCCGGGCTCTAGGGCCACGGTTCCGCCTTCGAGCAGGGTGCCGCGATAACTCGGGTACGCCAGTCCCCACAGCAGCCCCGCGGCGAGAAAAAGAAGCGCGCTCAGCGCCAGCACGCCGCTGGCCGCGCTGAGCGCCGCGCGCATTCGCACCGACATTTAGTTACAGAACGTCCACGCGCCGTTCTCCCGGGTGAAGCGCTGCGTGGCCTCCGAGGGGCCGTTATTGGAGGTGGCCACCACGGTGGCGGAGGCTTGGTCGCTGTCCACCACAATGTCCCGCACCTCCGTCACGGAGGAGTCATACTGCTCCCCGCCGGGCATGTCGTTGAGGTTGACATCCGGGATCGCGGAGAAGTCAAAGACCTCGGGGCCGCCGTTTTCCTGGATCACCCGGGAACAGGTGTGCTGCGGCAGGTATTCCATCTTGCGGCGCATAGAGGTCTCGTTATTAAAACCGGTGACCAGCGTGCGGATCGCCTCCGCGTCCTGATCGTTGGCGGGCTGCCCGCCGGGGATGGGGGCCACGGTGGCGATCGGCAGGCCGTTATCGTCCGCCGGGGCCGGTTGCGCCTGGTTCTGCTGGTCTCCCTGGGCGCCGTTACGCTCCTGCGCCGCCTGCGTGCCCGCCGGCGGGGCGGTCTGCGGCACCGGAGTGAGCTGCTGCTCGGGTGCCGCCGGGGAGGCGGAGGCGGTATTGGCCGGGGCCTGGCTGCTCGGGGCCTGCGAGGGGGCGGCCGTGCCCGAGGCGGCAACGCTGCTGGTGGCGGACGCCGAGGCCTCCGTGGAATCCTCCGAATCCTTGCTGCACCCGCTGAGCACGAGTGGGGCGGCCACGAGGGCGGCGATCAGGACTTTGGTGGAAGCGGAAAGGTTCACCACGGGGTTCCATCTCCTTTGTGGTTTTCGGCGGCTGTCGGTTCAGCGTGTTCAGGCAGCCCGCTGCCCGATGCATGTCACTCTACCAAGCATTATCGCCTCCCCCTCGGGCCGGCGTTACAGGCCGCCGGGTGTGCCCCCGCCGCCGGGCGTCGATAGTCCGATGCGCCTAGGCTGACAGGGTGCATCTTCACCGCGAAGCGCTGATTAGCGCGAGCCTGGACATCGTGGACCGCTACGGCCTCGCTGACCTCTCCATGCGCCGTCTAGCTCGGCACCTGGGGGTGACCCCCGGCGCGCTGTACTGGCATGTGGAGAGCAAGCAGCACCTGCTGGAGATGGTGGCGCGGCACATGCTCGCCCCGGCCCTGGGTGCCGCGCCGACGGGCGATACCCCCCTGGACCCGGTGAGATACGCGCGGCTGGTGCGCTCGTGCCTCCTTAGCCACCGCGACGGAGCGGAGATCGTCACGGCGGGCCTTTCCATGCCCGACTTGCACCGAGAGGTGGTGGCGGCGGGTCGGCGCGTGCTCGGCGGCGACGCCGTAACCTCCCGGACGTTCCTGGCCTTTGTCCTGGGCTCGGCCACCTTGGAGCAGGCGCAGCGGCAGTTGCGGGAGGTCACCGGCCTGGGCGCGGACGCCCACCCGGAGGCCAACGCGGAGGAGTTTTTTGTGCTGGGAATAACGGCGGTGCTTTCCGGCTTGAAGAAGGAGAAATCATCCCCCGCTTCTTTTCGAGGAGAACGCATGTCCCGCATTGTCATCATGGGCGCCACCGGCATGATCGGTTCCGCCGTGGCCGCCGAGGCCCGTTCCCGAGGCCACGAGGTCCTCGGCCTGTCCCGCCATATTCCCGCCCCGGAGAAGCGGGTGGAGGGCGTGGAGTACCACGAGGGGGAGGTCAGCGATACCGGGGCGCTACTCGACGCCGCGCGCGGTGCCGACGCCCTAGTGGTCACCGTTCCGATCAACCGCGCGACCGGAGAGGCGGACGCCATCGTGGAGGCTCATCGCAGCCTCATCGCCGCCGCCCCGGATACCCGCGTGATCGTGGTGGGCGGGGCCGGCGGCCTCCAGGCCGATGAGAATACGCTGCTGGTGGATACCCCCGACTTCCCCGAGGAATACCGGGCCGAGGCCCGCGCCTTCGTGCGCATTCTGGCGTTGTACCGCCAGGCCCCGGAGGCCCTGGATTGGACGATGCTCGCCCCCTCCCCGGAGATCGCCCCCGGCCCCGCCGCCGCGTCGCACCGCCTCTCCACGGACTCTCCCGCCGGTTCCTTCGTGAGCACCGGAACCTTTGCGGTGGCGCTGCTCGACGAGGTGGAAAACCCCCGGCACCGGCGCGCCCGCTTTAGCGTCGCGGACGCCGAGTAGGCTATCCCGCATGGGCCCGCAGCGGCCCGCACCGCAGGTCTGGCTGAAAGGATAGGTCTCCCACGTGATTCCGGCTCATGGCGCCCAGGTAACCGTCGCCCACGGCGAGGTACGCATCGCCTACTCCGAGCTTGCGGCCGCCCTCTCCGGGATACCTCGGCGCACGGTGCCGCTGAGCCAGATAGATTCCCTAGAGACGCACCTGCCCACCGCCCACCGGGGCGGCTGGGTGGAGCTGCGCGGCCCACAGCCAGCGGTGCGGGTGCGCTTCGCCCCGCACCAGGAGGCCCAGGCCCGGCTGTGTGCGCAAACGCTCAGCGCGGCCCTGCGCGGGGAGGACCCCGCCGGGGCCGAGGCGCGCGTTCCTGGCCTGAACTTCGTGGCCCTGGACGTGGAGACCGCCAACGCGGACTGGGGTTCGATCTGCCAGGTGGGCGCGGTGCGCTTTATCGACGGCCGCGAGGTCGCCGCCGAGTCCTGGCTGTGCCAGCCACCCGTGCCCGGCTTCCACCCCACCAACGTGGGCGTCCACGGGATCACGCAAGACGATGTGTCCCAGGCCCCCACCTTTGCCGAATGTCTCCCGCGGATCGTGGAGTTCCTGGGCGATCTTCCCTTCGTGGCACACAACGCCCAGTTCGACGCCACGGCCCTTCACCGCGCCTGCGCCGCCGCCGGGATTGACGCCCCCACGCTGCACTTCGGCTGCTCCCTGGCGCTCGCTCGCACCCAGGGCCGCAGCGGCCTGCGCGTGGTTAATCATCGCCTGCCCACGGTGGCGGCCGCTCTCGGCGTTCCCCTCGATCAGCACCACGAGGCTCTGTCCGATGCCCGCGCCTGCGGGGCCATCGTGGCGGCGCTCGCCGCGCGCCACGGGTGGTCCGGTTCCACCCTGGGCTTTATCCATTCCCAGGGCTTCACCCTGGGCACCGTGGATAAGCAGCGGGTATTCCCCGTGCTCAAGGATCGCACCGGGGCCGGGATCGCGCTTCAGCAGCGCGATCTGGCTTCCCCGGAGAAGGTACGCGCGGTTTTGGAAACCCAGCGGGCGGAGGCGGAGCCCGGTAAGAGCCCGAGCGCCGTGAAGGAAACCCGTGGCTCCGCTAGGCGGAGGGCCAACTGGCAGGCCGTGTCCACACCCGAGGTCATTCCCGATCCCAACCCGAATGCCGCACCGGACGGCCTGCTCTTTGGCCACCACGTCACCCTCTCCGGGGAGTTTGAGCCTTTTGATAAGGGCACGCTGTGGCAGCGGATCGCGGATCAAGGGGCGCGCATCGGCAAGAACGTGACCAAGAAAACCACGATCCTGGTCACCGGCGCGTGGACCGCCAAGACCTCCAAGCACAAGCGCGCCGAGGAGCTCCAGGCCCAGGGCCAGCCCATAGAGATCTGGTCGCAGGAGGAACTCCTGGCGGCACTGGGGCTTAACGAGCAACCGCCGTTCTAGGCTTCCCCACCTCACGGGGAACCACGGGCGGCGGCCACGGAGTCTAAGGGGAACAACACTAAGACCCCCTCGAAAGGCCCCACGCCCATGACCACCATCCTCCTCGCCCCGGCCCCGCCCCTGAGTCCCCAGCTCCTGCTCCGCCAAGCCAGAAGCGGGCCGCCCCTTGATGAGGCCTACGGCCGCGCCCGGGCGGCCGTCATGCTCTCCCGCGACTTCGCCTCCGGACTGCTCGTGGGCGATCACCCCGCCGCCCACGATGAGATCGCCGCCCTGGGCATGAGCCTGCACCAGGCTTGGGATCGCGCGGCGGCCCGCCTGCTGGGTACCGCGCAGCGCGCCCAGGGAACGCAATTTCGCACCCGGGCGGCCACCGCCTTGCATCCATGTTTCCGGGGCCAACCGGTGTGGCAGGTGGACTGCCCCGGCTCCCCCGCCACCGCCTGGCTGGCCCACCCCTACCCCTTTACCGTGCTGCACCGCCACCTCACCTTCCTGGGAAAAGGCGCACAACCCTGGTACTTCGCCCCACGCCCGGATATTTTGCTGGCGGCCCCGCGCGGCACTCACATCGACCTCTCGGTGATCCCCGTGCGGCTGTGCGCCCACCCCATTGGGTATCGGCACGGCTTTCCCGTCCTCCTCCCGGGTGAGCAGGGGTAGCATGAGACCACGATGTCCGATACCGTCATTGCCCGACTGGGAACCACGTACCATGAGTGGGTTCGCGCCCACCCCGACGCCGCCGAGCGATTCATCGACACCATCGAGGAGCTTCTCTCCGACGCCGGCGTGACCTATGACCGGGTGGTGGCCCGGATCAAGGCCTGGCCCTCCCTCAAGGCCAAGGCCCGCAAGCGCACCGCCGACGGCAACCCCCTTTATCCTGATCCGTGGGAGAACATTCACGATCTCATCGGGGTGCGGGTGACTACCTTCCATTCCACCGAGATTCCGGTGGCGATCAACGTGCTGGGCCAGTCCTTTCACGTGCTGCGCTCCGTGGATAAGGCCGCGGAAACCAAGGTGGCCGGGGATTTTGGGTACGGCTCGCATCACCTGGTGCTGCGGGTGGAGGAGGACTCCGATGAACTGGAGGACTATCGCGGCATGGTCTTTGAGGTGCAGGTGCGCACGGTCTTGCAGCACGCCTGGGCGGAATTCGAGCACGATATTCGCTACAAGAGCGGGGCGGATCACCTAGACCCCCAGGTGGATCGCGCCTTTACCCTGGCCGCCGGGCTGATCGAGTTGGCCGACCAGCAATTTGACCAGATCGCCGCCCTCAAGGGCAGCCAGGTCGAGGCCGGGGACGAGGTGGAACTCACCGCCGAGACCCTGCCCGGCGTGCTGGCGGTGCTGATGGAATCGCGCTTTCCGCGATCCCGCTCCGATCACTACCGTTGGTTGCAGGAGTTGCTCAGCGCCCACGGCATCACAAAGATGGCGCAGTTGCGGGATCTCTTGCAGGAATCCGATATTCAGGCCGTGCGCGCCGCCATGAAGTACCGCTACCGCCCCAGCCAGGTCCGCATCATCGACGATCTCTTACTCAACCGCTATGGAAAGGAACACATCGAACTAACAGGTGGCAGCGGGAAGAGGGCCGAGCAGCGCCCGCACCGCCTCGCCCGGCGGCTCAAGGCTCTGCGCAGTGCGGCTGCGCCATAGCCTCGACGGCGTCAGCCACTACGATGGTGATGGGTTCTTCCTGATATACCCTCACAAAAGAAAGGGGAAACCATGACCATGCTTTTTACCTCCGAGCGCATCTCTGACTTTGTGCACGTGTGGGGCCTGAGCCTCACCGAGCTGCTGCGCATGTTTGGCCTGTAGCCACCGCAGTTAACTGCGGTTAACTCCGGCCCCGGAGCCGGTCGAGCTGGCGGCGCTCCTTCTTGGTGGGCCGCCCGCTGCCGCGATCGCGCTGCGGTAGGCGGAGGAACGCTTCCTTGGGTGGGGGCGGCGGGGTGTGATCCACATAGCATTGGGTGGCCACCGCAGCCCCCACCCTTTTGCGCACGGTGGCGGTGACCTCCACGTCCACCTCGCGGTGATGCGCCCACACGCGCACGCGGTCTCCGGGAACCACCTGCTGGGAGGGTTTCACGCTCTCCCCGTTGATCTTCACGTGCCCCGCGCGGCAGGCGGCGGCCGCCTCCGAGCGGGTCTTGAGCAGGCGCACGGCCCACACCCAGGCGTCGATGCGCACGGGGCCCGCGGCGGGGGTGGTGCCCTCCGGCGGCATCAGCCCTCGTCCTTGTGATTGACGATCTGCTGGACCTTTCGGTAATGAGAGAATGCTCCCACCACGCCCACCAGCAGGATCACCGCCGCCAGCCACCAGGAGTTCGAGGCAAAGACGATCACGCCGAGGCTGGCCGCCACGCCGCCGCCCGCCCATATCATCATGCGGTTGAGGTGATGGCGCGCGGCTTGTTTGCGGGCCTCGATGGGGTTATTCGGGCGCGGCTGCATAGTCATGGCGGCCAGTCTACCCTTCCACCCAGGTGCTTCCGGCGGCCTTCGGGGCCGCCTGGCCGGAGGTCACCGCGCTGATCGTGTGCGCGAGCGCGTCTCCGGTTCCGGGGTCGGCCGCCAGGGTCAGGTGCACCTGCTGCCCGTATTCCACGTCGGTCACGGCGATTCCCCGGGCGCGTAGTTCCGCCTCGTAGCGCCCGGCCTGGGCGTAGGGAAGGTCGAGCCGCCAGAGTTCCTTGCGCGCCCGCCGGGTGCGGGTGACCAGGGGTAGGGCGTCGCCCACGGAGTTGGAGTAGGCGTGCACCAGGCCCCCGGCCCCGAGTTTGATTCCGCCGAAGTAGCGCACCACCACGGCGGCGATGTCGAGCATTCCCGAGCCACGCAGTTGCTCCAGCATGGGGGTACCGGCGGTCCCGGAGGGCTCGCCGTCGTCGGAGGAGCGTTCCACCGGGTTAGCTCCCTCCACGTGGTAGATGTAGGCGCTGCAATGGTGGCGGCCGTCGGGAAAGTCCGCGCGCACGGAGTCCACGAAGGCGCGGGCCGAGGCTTCGTCGGTGATCCGGGCGATGTGGGTGATAAAGCGCGAGCGCTTGATTTCCAGGGTATGCGTGATGGTCTGCGGCGCGGGACGAAGATACATGGGTTAGATCAGGAACTCGTATTCCGGACTGCCGGGGTGAAGCTGGCGGCAGTCCAGGCGGGAGGATTCCATGCGGTCGAGCAGCGGAACGAGGTCTGCTGCGGCGCTCAGTTGCAGGCCCACCAGGGCGGTGCCGGTCTCCCGGTTATTGCGCTTGAGGTATTCAAAGCGGGTGATGTCATCCTTTTCCCCCAGCACCTCCTCAAGGAAGTGCCGCAGCTGCCCCGGCTCCTGGGGGAAGTTCACCAGGAAGTAGTGCTTGAGCCCCCGGTGAACCAGGGAACGCTCCATCACCTCGTTATAGCGCAGCACATCATTATTGCCCCCGGAGATAATGCACACCACCACCTCGCCGGGCTGGAGCTTCAGTTCGCGCAGCGCCGCCACGGAGAGCGCCCCGGCCGGTTCCGCGATGATCCCCTCGTTCTGGTAAAGGCCCAGCATCTCTGTGCACACGGACCCCTCGGAAACGTCCATCGCGTGCAGGCGGCCGAGGTTGGCCTCCACCACCTCCCAGTTCAGATCGCCCAGGCGTTTGACGGCCGCGCCGTCCACGAAGGGGTCCACGCTCTCTAGGGTCACCGGGGCGTCGTTGCGTATGGCTGCTTGCAGGGAGGCCGCGCCGCGCGGCTCCACGCCGATCACGGCGGTGCGCGGGGCCATGTCCGCCACGTAGCTAAGCACCCCGGAGAGCAACCCCGCGCCCCCCACGGGTACCACGATGGTATCGAGGGATTTGCCCTCCGCCGTGAGCTGGGAGAGCACCTCGGCGGCCACCGTGCCCTGGCCGATGATGGTGGAGCGGTTATCGAAGGGCTCCACCACGGTGGCCCCGCGCGCGGCGGCGTCGGCACGCGCGGCCTGGGCCGCCTCATCGAAGTTATTGCCGGTGACCACGAGTTCCACCGCCGCGCCCCCATGCACCCGAATCCGATCCCGCTTCTGCTGAGGGGTTTGCGTGGGCACAAAGATCTTGCCCTGGATGCCAAAGGTCTTGCAGGCATAGGCCACGCCCTGGGCATGATTGCCTGCCGACGCCGCGACGATCCCCGCCGCGCGCTCCTGCTCGCTGAGCTGGCTGATCGCGTTCATCGCCCCGCGGATCTTATAGGAGCGCACGTCCTGCAAATCCTCCCGCTTCAGGTACACCTGCGCGCCCGTGGCCTCCGAAAGCCGGGGGCAGTATTGCAGGGGGGTGTGCGCAATCGCGGAGGAAATCCTCGCCTGGGCCAGCTGAATATCCGAGGCATGGATCGGCGTGCTACTCATGCACACGGATTCTAGCCCCTTGGGCGCCACCTCCATACGGGTGGTCACTTTAGTACCCTCGCCCCTCCCTCACTTATATTGCTTTTAGTCAATCCTTTATCAGGAAAGGTTATATTTTCTATGAAGCGCACCGCACTGGGCCTGGCGCTCGCCACCGCCCTCACCGCCTCCCTCGCCGCCCCGGGTATCGCCCAGGCCGCCCCCTCCTCCAGCGATATTCCCATCCTGGATCGCAACATCACCCTGCCCGTGCCCGAGGAGCTCGCCGCCCAGGGCAGCACCGGCGTGATCGCCACCGCCCCCTACAACGAACCCGCCGGGGCCATCCGCACCACCTTCGGGCAGCGCGGCCCGCACCCCGTCACCGCCACCGCCGAGGCCCACGAGTGCACCGACCTGGTGTTCTCCATCTACAACCAGATCCTGCGCTTCCAGCACGGCGTGCCGGGCGGCGCCCCCTGCTATGACACCTTCCCCGCCGGCGAGGAATCCCCCGTGGGCAGCAAGTTCATCTACCCCGCCGACATCGCCACGATGGAAAAGGCCCCCCTGGTGATCCTCAGCCCCGGCATCGGCGCCGAGCCCGGCCTCGTCTCCCGCCAGGCGGAGCTGTATGCCTCCCATGGCTACGTGGTGGCCCTGGGCTACTCCTTTGTGAACTGGTTTGGCGAGCAGGTGGAGCGCGCCGCCGCAGAGACCATCGCCGCCAACCAGGATCCCGCCTCCCCGCTGTTCGGCAAGGTGGATACCTCCCAGACCACGCTGGTGGGCCACTCCGCCGGCGGCGGCTCCGTGGTGCGCGTCTCCGAGACCCTGGAGCAGGGCGCGCACGCCGCAGGCGACAATAACTTCCACGTCACCGGCGTGGTGGCCGTCAACCCCGGCCCCTCGGACTTTGGCCTGGCCTCCCCCGCCACCACCAAGCCGGTGCTCTTCACCCTGGCGGAGAACGAGTCCCTGGTGCCGCACCCACTCTCGCGCATGCTCTATGATCGCGCCACCGGCCCGAAGTGGTGGGCCGTGGTCAACGGCTCCTACCACGGCACCTTCACCGGCGATCCCGCCGATTCCGTGCTCGGCGGCCTGGTGCTTTCCTTCGCGGAGTACACCACCACCCACAGCCCGCGCAGCACCGAGATCTACCAGGGCGAGGGCCTGGCGCAGGATTCCGAGCTGCACGGCGTGGAGCGCGCGGGGGTATAAGCCGCGCTCAACCGTGATCGGGGGGTCGGGGGATTCCCGCACGGATCGACCCATGCAACCACGCAAATCTGAAACATGCGTGGCATCACAATTCGGTAACTTTTCCTTTCCGTTCCTTGCCCCATGACCGCTTCCGGGCTATCGTCGGCGGCTGAAATATGAGAAAAGCCGCATTGGAGGCCAGACTTGAGGAACTTCCTGCAAAAGATCCGGCCACTGCTCTGGGGAATTAGGCTCGTCTGCGGGGCTTTTACCATATGGTTTGCCCTCCAGGGAAACTACGCTATGGCAACAAACTTTGGGATAGTGTCCACCATCATAGTCGGCGTCCCGGAAATACTCTCCGAAAATATAAAGAAGAGCAGCAAACCCCTCCCCTCCTCCACGGCCATTGGCGAGCATCAAAAGAAAAATCCCACGCAGGCGTTTGCAGAATCCATCAACGAGATCAGAGAGGAGGAATCGCAGTAGGAATATCCTCGGGGATAGTCCCCCATACATACGCCCCTACCCCAACACCCTCCCCCGCTGCTCCGGCAGCGTCCAGGCCGCCAGCGCCGCGATCACAAAGGCCGCCCCGAAGAGCCCAAAGAACGCCCCGGTGCCCCACCCGGCCACAATCGGCGGCACGATGAGCGGCGCGATGATGGAGGCGATGCGCCCGACCCCCGCTGCGGCCCCGGTGCCTGCCCCGCGCACCGCCGTGGGATAAAGCTCCGGCCCAATGGCGTACAGGGCTCCCCAGGCCCCGAGGTTAAAGAAGCTCAGCAGGCACCCGGCCAGGATAATCAGCGGCACGGAATCCGCGTAACCATACAGCCCAGCGGAAAGCGCCGATCCCGCCAAAAACGCTGCGAGAGTGGCCCGCCGCCCCCAAACCTCAATGAGCCAGGCGGCCACCGCATAACCGGGTAATTGCGCCAGCGTGATAATCAGGGTGAATTGGAAAGACTTCACCAATCCAAAACCATCGGCCACCAGCAGCGAGGGAATCCAAATAAACGCGCCATAATAACTTAAGTTGATGCAGAACCACACCACCCACAGCGCCGCCGTGCGCCCGCGCAGGCCCCGCGCCCAGATGCTCCGCGCCCCCGCGGCCGTCTCGTCGTAGCGTTCTTCTTCCTCGCTCACCGGAGCGGCGTCGATCAGCGCCGCCTCGCGCTCGAACTCGGCCACGATCCGCTCCGCCTCCTCGTGCCTGCCCTTCGATTCCAGGAAGCGCACGGACTGCGGCAGCCGCAGCCGCACGTAGAGCGCGTAGGCCGCCGGCACGCAGCCCAGGGCCAGCGCCCAGCGCCAGCCGCTTTCCGAGGCCGAGACCACGAACGCCCCGATGGCCGCCGCCGCGATCCAACCCAGCGCCCAGAAGGCCTCAAGGAGCACAACCATACGGCCGCGCAGGCGGCGCGGGGAGAACTCCGAGATCAGCGTGGAGGCCACGGGGAGTTCCGCGCCGAGGCCCAGGCCCACGACGAAGCGCAGCGCCATGAGCGCCGCAAGGGACGTCGCCAGCGCGGAGGCCCCCGTGGCCACGCCGTAGACGAGCAAGGTGGCGGCAAAGACCTGCCTGCGTCCCAGCCGATCTGCCAGCAACCCGCCGAAGGTGGCCCCCAGTGCCATGCCGACGAAGCCGATGGAGGCCAGCCAGGAGGTTTGGGTGTGGCTTAGCCCCCAGTGCGTAGCCAGGGCCGCCATGATGAAGGAGATGAGGCCCACGTCCATCGCGTCGAGCGCCCAGCCGATGCCGGAGCCCCAGAGCATCTTCTTGTGCTTGGGTGTCAGCGGCAGGCGATCCAGGCGCTCGTTGCGGGTGAGGCTTTTACTTAGACCATTGTGCGACATAGCCATACTGTAATCGCCTGACCAGCCGCGCACGGGCTTTTTAGCCCAAAATTCCGGTCCCCATCGTGGCCTTGAGATCACCCATGAGAGAAGCCGAACGATCCACACGCAGATGCTCACCCAGGATCATGAGGGTGGATTCCTCCCCGTTGACCAGTTTGAGGTACACGTCCGATTCTCCCCTGTTGGCCACCAGCACGTCCTTGAGCTTCTTGATGTTGACGGGGGTGCACTGATCGGTGCGCATGGTCAGCCGCAGCGGCACGCCGCTGCCGTTGCCCGCGCCGAGTTCGGGCACCTTGAGGTCATCGCAGAACAGGCTGGTGCGCTCGTCTCGGATGGAAACGTGCGCCTTGGCCAGGATGATGTTGTCCTCCACGATCTGCGAACTCACCAGGGCGTAGACCTTGTTGAACACCAGTAGGTCCGTCTGCGCGCCGTTGTGATCCTCCACGGTCACGATCGCCCAGGGGGAGCCGTCCTTCTTGGAAAAGCGCCGATCCACCCCGGAGATGATGCCGCCGATGGTCACCTCTTGGCCGTGGCGCAGTTCCCCGCCCAGGATGGTGGTGATCGCGGTATCGGTTTGCGCGGCCAGGGCCTCCTCGAAGCCGTCCAGGGGGTGCCCGGAGACGTACAGGCCCAGCATCTCGCGCTCCAGGGCTAACTTGTGCTTGCGATCCCACTCGGCATCGGGCACCTCGATGGCAAAGACGTTATCCATCGCCTCATCCTGGCCGCCCAGGCCCGCAAACAGGTCAAACTGGCCCTTATCCGCCGCCTTTTTGGTGGCGGTCACGGCGTCCACGGCGTCCTCGTGGATCAGGGTCAGCCCCTTGCGCGGCAGCCCCAGGGAGTCAAAGGCCCCGGCGCGGATCAGCGATTCCGTGATGCGCTTATTGCAGGGCAAAAGCTCGATCTTTTCTAAGTAATCGCCAAAGTCCTTGTACGCGCCCTGGGCCTCGCGGGTGCGCACGATGGAGTCCACCACGTCCTTGCCCACGTTGCGGATCGCGCCCAGGCCAAAGCGGATGTCCTCCCCCACGGCCATGAAGTCATTGTGGGACTCGTTGACGTCCGGGGAGAGCACCCTGATGCCTAGGTGGCGGCAGTCCGCCAGGTAGATCGCGGACTTATCCTTCTTATCCGCCACGGAGGAGAGCAGGGCCGCCATGTACTCCGGGGCGTAGTGGGCCTTGAGGTACGCCGTCCAGAAGGACACCAGCCCGTAGCCCGCCGCGTGGGACTTGTTAAACGCGTAGGAGGCAAAGGGCTCGATGGTGCCCCAGAGCGCGTCCACGGCGGCCTTGGAATAGCCGTTATTCTTCATTCCTCCGGCGAACTTCTCGTACTGCTTGGCCAGCACCTCCGGCTTCTTCTTGCCCATCGCCTTGCGGAAGTTATCGGCCTCGCCGGCGGTGTAATTGGCCACCTTCTGCGAGATACGCATGATCTGCTCTTGGTACACGATCAGGCCATACGTCTCATCGAGGATCTCGCGCAGCGGCTCCTCCAGTTCCGGGTGGATGGGAGTGATCGGCTTGCGGCCGTTCTTGCGGTCCGCGTAGTCCCAGTGGGCGTTCACGCCCATCGGGCCGGGGCGGTACAGCGCCAGGGAGGCCACGATATCCTTAAATCCCGTGGGCTGCATGCGCTTGAGTAGTTCCTGCATACCGCCGCTATCGAGCTGGAACACGCCCAGGGTATCGCCCCGGCTGAGCAGCTTGTACACCTCCTCGTCCTCCGTCTCCAGGGTCTCCAGCGGCACCTCCTCTCCCCGGTTGGCCTTGATGTTCTCGATCGCATCGCCGATCACGGTGAGGTTGCGCAGGCCCAGGAAGTCCATCTTCAGCAGGCCGATGGCCTCGCAGGCGGGATAGTCCCAGCCGGTAATCAGCGCGCCGTCGGCCGCGCGCTTCCACATGGGAATGTGATCCAGCAGCGGCACGGAGGCCATAATCACGGCGCAGGCGTGCACGCCCGCCTGGCGCACCACCCCTTCGAGGCCGCGCGCGGTCTCGTAGATCTGCTTGACGTCCGGGTCGGATTCGATGAGGGAGCGCACCTCGCCGGCCTCGGCGTAGCGCTCGTGGTTGGGGTCGGTGATCCCGGAGAGTGGAATGTCCTTGGCCATGATCGCCGGCGGCAGGGCCTTGGTGATGCGGTCGGCGATCTGGTAGCCGGGCTGGCCGAACTGCACGCGGGCGGAGTCCTTGATGGCCTGCTTGGTTTTCACCGTGCCGAACGTAATCACCTGGGCGATCTTGTCCTCGCCCCAGCGGTCGGAGGCGTAGCGGATCATCTCGCCGCGGCGGCGATCGTCAAAGTCAATATCAATATCGGGGGCGGAGGGCCGCTCGGGGTTGAGGAATCGCTCGAAGAGGAGGTCATGCTCAATGGGATCAATGTTGGTGATGGTCAGGGCGTAGGCCACCAGGGCGCCGGCGGCCGAGCCACGGCCCGGCCCCACCCGGATTCCCACGGAGCGGGCGTGCTTAATCAGCTCGGCCACGATGAGGAAGTAGGAGGGGTAGCCCTTCATGTCGATCACGCTGATCTCATACTTGGCGCGTTCGATGTATTCCTGCGGCACCTCCTGGCTGGGAAAGCGCTCTTGCAGGCCCGCCATCACCTCGTGGGTGAGCCAGGAGGTGGGGGTTTCCCCCTCCGGCACGTCCGCGATGGGCATGCGATCGTGCGGGTGATCCTCCCAGAGTTCGCCGTAGTCTCCCACGCGCTCGGCGATCCACAGGGTGTTATCGCAGCCGTCGGGCACCATCTCGTCCCAGATCTCGCGCATCTGGGCGGCGGACTTGATGTAGTAGCCGTCGCCGCCGAACTTGAAGCGGTCGGGATCGTGCAGAGTCTTGCCCGTCTGCACGCACAGCATGGCCTCGTGCGGCTGGGACTGGGATTGCAGCACGTAGTGGCAATCATTAGTCACCAGGGGCGGCAGGCCCAGCTTGCGGCCGATCTCCAGGAGCTCGGAGCGCACCCTGGTCTCAATGTCCAGGCCGTGATCCATGAGTTCCAGGAAGTAATTGTCCTTGCCGTAGATGTCCTGCCACATCGCGGCGGCCTCCAAGGCCTTATCGAACTGCCCCAGGCGCAGGCGTGTTTGCACGTCCCCCGAGGGGCAGCCGGTGGTGGCGATGATACCGTCGGCGTGCTCCGCGATGAGGTCGGCGTCCATGCGCGGCCACTTGCCCAGTTGCCCCTCGTAGGAGGCCATCGAGGAGAGATAAAAGAGGTTGCGCAGGCCGGTGGCGTTTTCCGCGAGCATGGTCTGGTGCAGGTACGCGCCGGAGGCGGAGACGTCATCGGATTTCTGGTGGGGCTCGCCCCAGCGCACGCGGTTTTTATTGAAGCGAGATTCCGGGGCCATGTACGCCTCGATGCCGATGATCGGCTTGATTCCGGCCTCCACCATCTTGCGGTAGAAGGCGTTGGAGCCAAACATGTTGCCGTGGTCGGTGATTCCCACCGCTGGCATCCCCTGGCGGCTCACCTCCTCGGCCAGCATGTCCACCTTGGCCATTCCGTCGAGCATGGAGTATTCCGTGTGGTTATGCAGGTGCACAAAGGAGGAGTTCTTGGCCATGCCGCTCAGTCTATCCGCTGGGGCAAATCCCCCACCCCGAGCGGAAACCGGCAGGTAGAGCTCATCGCGGGCACGCGCCCCACCCAGCGGCTACAGTAACCGCATGGTCTACGGCATCCTGGCGTATCTCTTGTGGGGGCTTTTCCCCGCGTTCTTCCCGCTCTTGGAGCCCGCCAACGCGGTAGAGATCCTCTCTCACCGGATCATATGGGCCGCCGTGCTCATGGCCCTGGTGCTCAGCGCCACCAAGGGCTGGGCCGAGCTGCGCCGCGCCTCCCGCGCCACCTGGCTGCGCATGGGGGCGGCGGGCCTCCTCATCGCGGCCAACTGGCTGATCTACATCGTGGCGGTGAACTCCGGGCACGTGGCGGACGCCGCCCTGGGGTACTTCATCAACCCCCTGGTGAGCGTGCTCTTGGGCGTGTTCATCCTGGGCGAGCGGCTGCGCCGGTTCCAGCTCATCGCCGTGCTCCTGGCCGGGGTGGCGGTGCTGTGGCTGACGGTCATCGGGGGCCATCCCCCGGTGTTGGCGCTGGGCTTGGCCCTGAGCTTTGGGGTGTATGGCCTGTTGAAAAAGCAGATTTCCGTGTCCGGGGCGGCGGGCCTGGCGGCGGAGACCCTGGTGCTCACCCCGCTGGCGCTGGGCTACCTGGGCTGGCTTGAGGGCACCGGGCGGGGCACCGCCTTCGATCACGGCCCGGGCCACCTGGGGCTCCTGATGCTCTCCGGGGTTATCACGGTGATTCCGCTGCTGCTCTTTGCCCGCGCCACCAAGGCGATCACGCTGTCTGCCGTGGGCATGCTGCAATATCTCACCCCCACCATGCAGATGCTCTGGGCGCTGTTTGTGGTGCAGGAGCACATCTCCCCGCAGCGCTGGGTGGGGTTCCTGCTGATCTGGGTGGCGGTGGCGATCTTCATCACGGACGCCACCCGGCACCGGGCGCGCCGCAGCCCCGCTACTCCCCCTCGTGATCCATCGGCGGGGTAAAGCGTATGCCAAAGAAACCCCACACGGCGTCGGCGGGGAGCACGTCCACGGCGGTCAGATCCTCCTCATGCTCCCGCGCCCAGTCGCGCAGCGTGGCCCCGGTATCGCGCACCACCACCGCGCTCAGGCGCGGCTTGGCGGTGTCATAGATCACCAGCGTGCGCTGCATACCCAGGTCAAGCACCTCGGCGCGCGAGGCCTCGGCCACCGGCTCCGGCAGCGCGGCGATGTGCACCGCGTCCACGATCTCGGCGTTCACCCTGTCCAGCGGCTCCACCAAGGCACCGGCCTGCTCGGGATCGAGCCAATCGCGAAACACCACCAGGGCGTAGGCCGATTGATCCTCCGGTGCGGCTCGCAGGCTGGCCGCCGCGCGGGTCTGGTAATCCGCGTAGGATTCCTCGGCCTCGATCCCCACCGAATCGCCGTTGATCAGCGGGGTGGCCTCCCCGCGCGATTGCGCCCAGGAACCCAGGAGCAGCACGCCGCCGAGGAAAATCACCAGGATCAGGGAGGGCAGCAGCGTGCGCGCGATCCGGGCACTCATGCGCGCACCCTTTCCAGAGCGGCCTCAAGGTCCGCCGGGTAGGGGGCCTCAATCTCCATCCAGCGGCCATCGGCGGGGTGATGAAAGCCCAGGCGCACCGCGTGCAGCCACTGGCGGATCAGCCCCAGGCGGCGCGCCAGCTCGGGATCGGAGCCGTACATCGGATCGCCGCAGCAGGGGTGATGAATGGCGGACATGTGCACGCGGATCTGGTGGGTGCGGCCCGTCTCCAGGTGCACCTCCAGCAGCGTGGCCTCCGGGAAGGCCTCGATGGTTTCGTAGTGCGTCACCGCCGGCTTGCCGTCGGTGGTCACCGCAAAGCGCCAGCCGGAGGAGGGGTGCCGGCCGATGGGGGCGTCGATAGTCCCGGTGAACGGGTCCGGGTGGCCCTGCACCAGGGCGTGGTACGTCTTGGTCACCGTGCGTTCCTTAAAGGCGCGCTTGAGCACGGAGTATCCGCGCTCGGAGGCCGCCACCACCATCACCCCGGAGGTGCCCACGTCCAGGCGTTGCACGATGCCCTGGCGCTCGGGTGGGCCCGAGGTGGAGATGCGAAAGCCCGCCCCGGCCAGGCCACCCACCACCGTGGGACCCTCCCAGCCCACCGTGGGGTGCGCGGCCACGCCCACCGGCTTGTGCACGGCGATCACGTCGGAATCGTAGTAGAGGATCTCCATGCCCTCTACCTCCTCGGGCGTGGGCTCGGCTGAGACGGCGGGCTCCGGCAGGGTCACCGTAAGCAGGCTGCCCGCGCCCAGCCGCGCCGACTTCCCCGCCGCCGCGCCATCGACGAGCACGTCGCCCGCCGCCGCGAGATCCGCCGCCACGCTGCGGGATAAGCCGAGGAGCTTGGACAAGGCGGCGTCGATACGCATACCCACCAGCCCCTCGGGGACGGGGAGGCTCCGCACTTCCCTGCCCATCAGCCCACCTCCTTGGCGCGTCGCTCCTCCAGAAGCATACCGATGATGAAGATCACCACTCCGACGCTAATACAGGCATCGGCGATATTAAACACCGCAAAACCCCCCACGGAGATGTAATCCACCACGTGCCCCAGGAAAAACTGCGGGTCGCGGAACAAGCGATCCATGAGGTTCCCCAGGGCCCCGCCGCCCACCAGAGCCAAGCCCAGGGCCGTCCAGGGATCGCGCACCCGGGGGGCCGCCACCGCCACCCCCACGATGAACGCGATCTGGAAGCACGTAAAAAGCCAGGTGGAGTTCTGGCCCATCGAGAAGGCCGCCCCGGGATTAAAAAGCAGCAGGAACCGGAACCAGTCCCCCAGCACCGGCTGCGGCACCCCCGGCTCCAACCAGGACAGCATAATCGCCTTGACCGCCTGATCCACCGCCGCCACGAGGAGCACCGTGGCGGCCATGAACACCACAAAGGGCCGTTTTTTCTCCGTTGAGCGCTGCGTCACGGCTCCCATTGTCCCCCATCCCCACCGCCCGGCACCACCGCACCCCGCGCGGAAGTCAGGCGGTAAGTTGGACACCGTGCGTGTACTAGGTTTCCGTTACTCCCACCGCCCGCGTATCGACGCCCCCCGCTACCGCCGCGCCCTGCTCTGCGCAGCGCTCAGCGCGACCCTGGTGCTCACCGCCTGCTCCACCGAGGACACCCCGGACAACGTGGAGACCCCCGTGGCCCTCCAGGTCGATCCCGCCCGCGTGCTTCTCCAAACCCCCGGCAACGCCCCACACCGCACCCTGGAATACGCCTCCGAACGCCCCGAGCAAAAGGTCAGCGTGGCCGTCACCTCCGGCTTCGAGCAACAGGTGATGCGTGCCGACGCCGTGCAGGTACAGGCCCCCGAGGCCGCCCAAGACACCCCCCTCATGCAGGACGCGGAAACCCTCACCCTGCCCCTGCGGGCCACCGGCAGCGCGGCGGAGGGCTCGCGCGATTCTGACGATTCCGGCGATTCCGACAAGGACGGCGGAGCCGGTTCTGCGGGAACCGAGGAGGCCGCCACGCGGCGCGTGGACACCACCCTGGGCAAGCCCACCTCCTCCCTCGCAGAACAAAACCCCGACTTAGAGACGGCCCAGGGATTCACCCTGGGCTGGCAGGGCGACGCCAGCGGGCGCATCGACACCGTGAACCTCGCCGCCCCCACCGAGGCCAATGATGAGAGCCGCGCCCTCGTGGAAAAAGCCATGATGAAACTGCTTTCCCTCCCCGTGATCTTCCCCAAGGAACCCGTGGGTGTGGGGGCCGTATGGAGCGTGGACTCCCGCGTGACCGGGGAGGCCACCCTACTACAAACCACCACGTACACCCTCACCGCGCTCGACGGCGACACCGTGGAACTTAGCGTGAGCGTGCAGCAGCGGCCCGCGCAGGGGGCGCTCACGCTCGATACTGGTGCTGCCTCTGCGGAGAACGGCGCGGAGGTTGAGGATTCGGATACGGCTAGTACTACTGCCGACGCCCCTTCCCAGGCCAACCTAGGGACACAGACCCTCGACGTCATGAACACCAATACCAGCAGCACCGGCACCCTGCGGCTCAACCTCAACGAGGCCCTTCCCCACGAGGGCACAGTGGCGCTGACCACCCGCGTGGTCTACGGGCAGCAGGAATCCGACGTCCGCGTAGTGCAGGACACCGCCACGCAGTTACGGTTTAGCTAGCCCCCAATTTCTGGGCCACCTACACCCGTTCCCTGCCCCGTTCCCTGCACAGCAGGAACCGGGCTTCCGGGGGATCATGGATGCACCTCACCGCGTTGGAAAAAGATGCTAGAAGAAGTACGGAGTGGGGCCAGGCTGGCGCGGTTCTCCAGGGGCGCTTATAAAAGGCCTTACTCCTCTCCATTCTTCTCCCCCTCCAAGCCTCTCATCCAATCCTCTCAGAAGCAGCTTCCCTCCCCCGCATATAGCGGCTTTAAATCCCCCATGCCCTCTCTACCCACCCGCCCCCTCCTACCACCAGGATTATTCCTTCTAGATCATCGCCGATCCCAAAAACTCCGCAACCACAAGAACCACGTGGGCTTACTTTGACGCCTCCGCCTATTCCTACCATCCACCAATTCCACATGGTCCCTATAATAAAATTGATATTCACCATCACCCACATCCAACCACCTATCCCCCTCTATATCCGCATATCCATATGCCTTCACCCTTTCACAGAAGCCATCCCACCGGGCCTGTCCCGCCCGAGAGTGAGTCCAGCCATTCCCCCGAAGAAACATGAATAGGATATCAAATCTGTACATCCATACATAAAAGATGGCAGCTGAACATATCAGATCGAATCTAATATCAAAAATTCTTTTGATAGGAATCTCTTCAATGAACATCAAGGGAATGATCATCACCGCGATCAAAAATATCGGCGAAATAATTATCGATGGAGATAGGAATGGATCGAAAAGTTTGGATGAATATCTCGGAAACCACGACAGGAATACCGATACAGAGAATAGAAACATGAGTGGGAACGGGGGAAATACAATAAAACCATATAAAATCAACTCTTGCTTCACACTGAGATTATCATAATTGTATCTGATAACGCAAAACAGGACCACTATCCAGAAGAACGATAACGCGATGATAATATCCAGCAAATATTCACACACCTCCAATCCCAGCCGATAGAACGTGGTACTCCACATTTTTATTATGCGTAGTACCTACAGTATTTAGGTTAGGTTAAGCATTAGGCGATCCCCTCAAGATCATTCAAGGACTCCATCGTTCCCACGGTGAAAAGCAAGGAAACATAGTCCTCAATATCCAAACCAAACCCCCACGTAAGATCCACACCACTCGACCAAACATTCTTATACCAATCAGAAGGATCATCTATGGAAAAGAATACAAACCCCGGACCAAGGGACAGTTTTTCCGATCCTCCGTCACCCAGGAAGTTCTCACGATGAGCCTCCCACCACGTGTGACCGAGCGATGAATGACGACCATGCGGGTGCGGTGTTCCGTCAACACCTACTTGCAAATATGCAGCGCTCTGATCCGATTTATTCCCAAAGAAAGAAGAACGCCCCAGACCCTTCCAAAGATCAGAATCAATAAAATGATCCAAGACGCAATTACGCATGACATACTTCCACGCAAGATCAAACGTACTCGCCTGATCTATACCTCCAGAACCCTCCCCATTTCTATCACAAAGAGAGGTCACACACCAGCCTGAAGGAACTTGATTCCTCCGCCGAACACCAAGATAACGGCCGCCCAACTCCAAGGGAGAATCAGCGCCGTACACGAGATACTTATCCCCTAACCACAAACCACGATCAATCTTCTCGCCAAAGCGCTCCTCAACCTTCTCCTCATAGCAGCGCAAACCTCGTATCGCCAAGGCCCAGTCCTCACTATCCAGCGGCGCGATCGGAAGATACCACGGCTCCCTTTCACTATTCGCGTTAGCGATCTTATGCGCTCCGTATTCCATTACCTGCATGGATAAATCCTTTCCTCACTCAACTTCTCGCAAAATTCCATAAGCCACAAGTTCTTCCACCGACAGCGATTCCACCCCTACCGGCTCACCATTACGATAGAGAACCTTCTCAAACAAGTACTGCGTTCCACCACCGGGCTGTTCAAAAGCCGGAGCGATCTCCCCATAGCGGACCTGGACCCCCTCCGGGAGCGGATTCTCCGTCCTTTCAAACTTGGCATAGTACGTCATTTCAATCCACGGCGGAAGCGAACGCATGGGGAAAGAATCTGTAGCGTTCCATAGGTAGTTTCCCTTTTTGCTACCAAGCCTATCAATCACAGCAACTCCTCAATCACATAATTTCATGTCAGCGATTTTTATATACCTTATTTAAATAGTTTCATTCATGGTCTCCTCAATGCTTCCATCAAGATAGTGGAGAAAGTGAGTGGAAAACCGCCTTACCGTGATATCAAAATTTCTCATCTCTCCATTCCTCCAAGTAGCCTATGCGAAATGCAAGATAATGGCAAATAGCACATACCGATTTTCGGGATTGAATCTTGGAACGAACACGACGGTAAGGTGAAGCCCTACTCACACGTCAAGATATTGCAGTTTGGAATAAAAGTTCAACATAATCCTCAATATCAAGACCCAATCCCCAAGCAAGATCTGTATCTAATTCAGTATCTGTAAGATACCATTGCAAGGGGTCATTGCGATGATAAAAAATAAAGCCAGAGCCGGACGAAATATAATCTTTGCCCCATATTTTTTTCGAATCGCGGATAATATCACTCCAATGAAAACCATCTTTCTCGGGATTCCCCTCTACAATATCTCCATACATCGATACCTGGAAAGTATTTACAGAATCAGGAATCTCCCCCCTAAAGACAATATGCCGTAACTCTGACCTCCAATGCGGCGTACGCCAAAAGCTATCAACCACACAAGACCTCATATTATCTTTCCACACCACATCGAAGGAACTTCCCTGTGTATCTAGCGTCTCATCACCACGATCCGAAAGTGAAGCCTTCATCCATCCAGAAGGAATCTGCTTCCACTTTCGAACTCCCCCATACCAATTACCGTTTTCCAAAAGACCTTGAGCACCATAAGCAAGATACTCATCTCCCAGCCATAACCCCCTATTCACCTTCTCACCAAGGTAACGAAAGGCACACTCTTCATATTTATTTACACCTCGAATAGCGGTATCCCAATCTTTATCTGACAGCGGGGAAATTGGCAATGCATACTTTTCCCCACTATTCCTCTCGGCAAAAATCAGACTACCATATTCCATAACAATCATAATTAAATTATCTCCCTGAAAAATCCGCGGTCTATCAATTCCCTTAAACTGACCAACTTAATTTCTGGACCATCGCTTCCCATTCCGATAATCTTTTCAAAGATATACTGCGTACCACCACCGGGCTGTTCAAAAGCAGGAGCAATCTCGCCAAAACGAACTCGAATATTATCCGGCAACGGTACATCTGTCCTAATCACCTTCGTGTACTTTTCAAACGGCCTATCCGGGTGCATGGATCGCATCGGGAATGAGTCTCCGGCATCACCCAAGAACTTTCCTTCTAGGTTACCTATCCTATCAAGAACCTTCCGTTCAGGTATATCTTCCACTAAGGTTGTAATCGGATTTCCCTCTGCGTCGAGAACAAATCCATTCTTTGGTGGCCACTTGGGATCATCTCCCGGCCCCCATTTCTCAACAAATTCTGGATGAGTAAGGTCTCCATACGGACGATATTCCTCGGGGAAGAACTCTTCGTTCCGAATGGTAGGCGGAACGGTATCAGGGTTCTGCCCCTCTGCGCGGTACCATGCTGGACTGGAATCAACTTTACCCGTTTCTTTCGGCAACGGATTCTGCTGTGGAGGAAGAACTCGAGGGGACGTCGTCTCCGGTTTGACAGCCCGTGGTTTTTCCAGTGAAATTTTTACAGGTTTTGTCGGTTTTTGCTCCGGAACACGTGGGCTACCCTGTATAGGTTTTGCAGGTTTCGGTGTCGGCTTAGGTTGCGGAAATGGCTGCGTCGGCTTTTTAGGCTTTATCGCCTTGCCAGACTTATCTACACCTTTTAGCCCAACGAGGTTTATTGCGGTAAGCGTAATCGCCTCTGGGTACTTTTTCTCCTTCCATTCATCATAGGCAATTGCTTCTTTACCCACAGACTTCCATGCTTCTTTAGGGGATACATCATCGCTAGCACCAACTAATGCCCCTGGTCCGTCTCGCCATGACTCTTTGACACCGGGTCCGCCATCTTCCCCTAGTCCGACCAGGGGTGCCGCACCCCCAATCCCATCACGGAATGACTCAGAGAGTTTCTTTTCTCCACGATAAATCCAGCGTTCAACCTTCGCCGTACCTCTAATTACTTTATTATCAGATTTTTCACGTTTCTTTAGAGCATCTTCTTCGCACTTTAAGTTACCATCTTCCCATTTGTCAATTTTTTACCCCCGGCCCGAATGGCATCTTTTACTTTCGTGCGGAACCCCTTATTCTCCTCCTCATTCTTGCCAGAAGAATCTTTAGTCAGCTTCTGATTCTGAGCAGCATTATTTCCTTTCCCACCTTGCTCTTGTGCATACGGATCAGGCTGAGGCCCTCCCACTGCCGTGATCTTCCGGCGTGGCGCATTAGGCGGCAACGGCTTACCCACCTGACTATAGTCCGGTGGCAACGGATTCTTACCGGGACGTACATGCTTGTCAAGGTTTCCGTCCTTCCCCTGGGAATCAACTTTCTTAGGAAAGTTATTCTGATAGTTGGGGTTGACGGTTCCGTCCTGATTGAACATCTGGATCGGTTTGTACTGCCCTTCGGGCACCACGGACGCTTTCTCCGGGTCAGCTGGTGGAACATTCAATATGTTCCTGCCACTTGCAAGGGGATCATTCTTAGCCGTTGACTGCGGTGGATACCCTACACCCTTAATCTTCTGCCTCGGGCTCCCCGGAGGCAGCGTTTTTACCTCGGGTTGCTTCACCGGCTGCTGCGGCTTCGGGCTAGGCTTAGCGCTTGGTTTGGGCGTACTCGGCTTAGGAGCCGTAGCCGTGGGCTTTCCACTTCCTTTTTGCGATGACGGCGGCTGCCCGATCCCCTTAATCTTCTGCCGTGGGGGCCTCTTGCCACCGCCTGCGCTCTTACTCTTATAGGCGCTTGCTCTAGCCTTTTTCCTATCGGGGTCCGCCACCACTGGCAACGCAGTGGTGCGCTGGGGGTCTACTATCTGGACTAACCGGTTATCCTCCCCCACCTCATACCAGGTGGGCACCTTGCGGCCGGAGGCATCGTAAGCCCAGGGAGCTTGGACGTGTTCCACCACGTTTCCCTGAGCGTCCAGCACGTCCACGGAGCCGTCGGCGTTTTTGCTCAGCCGCCCGCCGGGAGGCACGTCCATGTCAAATACGTGCTCGCGGGGTGAGTTTGGCCCTTCGAGTAGCACCAGCGATTGCTTGCGTCCACCACCCCAATCAATATCTGCCCGGTGGGAGCCATCGCGGCGTCGTACCCGCCTCGCTACGACGGCCGCCGCACCCGCCACGGCTCCGGCTGTGCCGAGTAGCCCTTCTCCCGGTGCCCCGGTGGCGGGCCGATTTTCTTGCTCGTCGCCGCTGGTTCTACCTGATTCTTCATGGGGCGCCGCAGGGGTTTCGCTCCTCGCAGTAGTCAGCTCATTCTCGTTCCGCAGGGGCGCGCCTGCCTCATCGAGTACCTCAAAGAGCTGCCCGGCCAAGGATTCATCGCGCGCCACGGCGATATTGCGCCCGGTGGCGGGATCGCTCACAATCACCTCCCCGGTGGCTCGTCCGGCGTCGTCTACCACCACCGTGCGGCCCTGCTGATCCTCCACCACGCGCACCCGCCGCGATTCCGTCCCGGTTGCGCCATGAGTGTCCACAGGTTCCGGGACGGTGATCTCCCAGGAGGGCACCTGGGGCACATTGGAACGCGCGCCACCAGGACCCATCGTTCCATCACCCGGTGCAGAAGAAACAGGGGCAGCACCGCCTTGATTACCTCGGCTCGTTTCTCCCAGACCACCCAGGCGCATGTCCTGGGAGTATTCGGATTCGCGCGGGCCAAAGCCCTCATACCTGTGGACCCGTCCCGGCGGGGTGGCGTCATCTTCCCAGCGGTGTACCCGTTGGTGCCCGGTGCCGGAGTCCTGCTCCGCCGGGCTTGGTACTCCGCCCAGATCATCGGATACCCCATTGCCCTGCTCGGTATCCCCGGAGGTACCAGGTATATCCGGCCCACCCACGCACACGTATCCGGGCCACGCCCCTGGGCCGGGTTCCTGGCCGGGGTGAGTGGCTCGCCACAATGCCTCCTGCGTGGAGTTCCAGGCTGCGGTCTCGCGTTGGCACCGCTGCTCCGGGGTTTCCGCCTGCACCATCGGTGTACACAAGAGGTGTACCGTGCCTGCGGCGAGCAGCACCCGGAAA
Organism: Corynebacterium oculi; assembly: GCF_001412105.1. Classification (GTDB taxonomy): domain Bacteria; phylum Actinomycetota; class Actinomycetes; order Mycobacteriales; family Mycobacteriaceae; genus Corynebacterium; species Corynebacterium oculi. The sequence continues at coordinate 375,146 of NZ_LKST01000001.1, read as the reverse complement.
AGCGCCTTTGTTCCTCATGCCCACTTGTTCCTCACCGTCGCCCATATGCCCATCGCCCCCGCAGTGAGCAAAGCACCGGCGCACATCATGTCCACCATGTACACGAGCATCACCGGCACGTATCCCCAGCGCTCTATGTACGCGCCCATGTTCTGCCCCAGGGCTAGCACACCGATCATCGCGATGAGCCCCACCACGGCCTTACCGATGCCCGCCCACACCGCCGAGGCGGCGGGTTCCTGGGAGTCCTGCGGCAGTGTTCCCGCTACCGGGTACACGCCCTCCTCGGCCGCCTGCCACTGATCGCCCGTATAATCCGCCCCCACCAAGGTATCGGTGCCTTCCGTGTCATACCGCTCATGCTGTCCCATAGCATTCCCCTTGTATCCCTGTTCGGCCCCGCTTGTTACCGGATGCGCTGCGCGTCCCCGTACACGCTCACCGCATCCATCGAGGTGGCAGACTTGGCGGAGATGGTCACGTAGGAACGCACCGTCACCGGGCCGGCACACCCGTTGACCTGCAAATGCGCCCCGGTAAAGCCGCCGCCCGCGCGCTGGAAACGCGGATCAATGGGCATGGATACCAGGGCCACGTTGGTCACCTTGCCCGGGTGCAGATGTCCGCGAATGGTGGGGGTGACCTCCGCCTTGGTGTCTACTCCGAACTCTCCCTTGGCGGTGGCATCACCGCCCATTTCCAGTTTCCCGGTGGCATCGGCACCCGCCTCCGGCTTGACTTTGGCGTCCGCGCCTGCGGTGAGGGAGCCGTCGGGAAGCGTCACCTTGACCTCGGGGCCTGCCTCTCCGCCGAGGCTAACGCTCGGGCCTCCCTCCACTCCGCCGTTGATGTGCGGGCCGCCCTCCATGCCCACGGTGCCGTGCGGTGCCACCCCCACGGTTCCGGTCACGTCATAGTCCACTCCGCCGGAGACGTCCACGCCACAGCCGATCTGGTATCCCGATTCAAAAACCGCCCCCGCAATCTCCGGATTGCCGTGGCCGTCGATCCACACCCACCCAGTCACGGTGCCAAAACTCTCTCCGGTGGTGGCTGCGGAATCCAACGGCGGAGCGACGTTGATTTTCTCCCCCTCCTTTAGTGCGTGGAGCACCCAGCCGTCTGCGGTGACCCGCTCCGCTTAACGATCCGGTAGTTGCTTCTCTCCGCCAAACGGCGCGGCCGGGTAGGGCAGAAAATCAATGATCGGCGCGGCGGAGGCCAGTCCCGGCAAGAAAACAGGGGAAACTGCACACCCGCACGCCACCAGGGCACGGCATAGGTGTTGAAGCATAATAGTCCTCACTTCCAAGCATAAGTTCCTGTAAGAATCTGCAATAGAACTGAACATACTCCTAGCAATAGCCACGCCGATAGAGTTTTCTCCCCTGTAAATATATGGCATATTTCACAGCAGAAACCCCCTCCACACACCGCCGCATAGGTCTATGATCCCGGCACTACTGGCAGCGAAGAAGCACAAAACAGCAGGTAAAGAGCCACCCCCCCCCAGCGGCAAGGCACACAGCACAAGACGCACACGATTCCCCACACAGAAAAAGGGCCGTGGTGTACACCACGGCCCTACCCCCTAAGAACTACCCCCTAGGAGGGGTCACGGCACAATGAAGCGCAACGCATATGCTACTGCGCCGGGGCGTTCCCGGCGTCATCAGCAGCCGGAGCAGGTGCCGGAACCTCCGCCGGAGCCTGCCCCGGTGCGGGAGCGGCCGGAGCCGCAGCACCCTCACCAGCCGGGGCCTCGGGGGCCGGAACATCAGCGGCGTCGTCAGCCGGAGCGGGCGCGGGGGGCACGTTGGAGGGCACCTGATCGGCACACATCGCTGGGGCCCGATCCGGCACCACGCGGGTAATCAGGGTGCAGGCCCAGCTCTTAGAGAGCTTCCAGGTGCCATTCTCATACACAAAGGTGACGTTATCGGCCATCTGCTCGGGCTGATCGGGGCGAATGAATTGCACGCTGGTGAGCACCTCATTAGCGGCGTATCCGGCCAAAACGGGGTCTACCACCTGGAAATCCGCGCCGGATTCCTCCTTGGAGCGCGCCATGACCTCAAAGAGTTCCGGTGCCGTTTCCCCGCCCTGGACGGTGGCGATCTTATCTTCGATGGGCCGGTTTGGGTCGGTGGCGGCGGCGAGAACCTGGTTGAGATCGGCGGCGGTGGGCAGCGCGGGGGCCACCTCGGCGGCCGTGGTGGAGGCCGGAGCGCTGGTGGTGGCTTCCGCCTTATCGTCCTGATCATCGCTAGAGCAGGCGGTCAGGCTTAGCCCCAGGCCGAGCGCGGCGGTGGCGGCGGCGATCTTGTGCAACTTCACGGGTCTCTCCTCATATACTTTTGGCATCTCGCACAGCATGAGGACGGCGCGCGAGGGCTCAACAGTTACGTTTGGGAAAGATGTTACACCTGTTTTTATGATAACACTACGCGCCCAGCGTACACCGCCTACAATGGCGGGATCATGAGCAGCCCGCAGACCCTCTCCCTCCTCACCACCGGCGGCACCATCGCCTGCACCACCGACGCCTCCGGCGCGCTCATCCCCACGCTCTCCGGGGAGAATCTGGTGGCCCCGCTACGCTCCCGCTTCCACCCCGAGCGCGTTCGCCTGCGCGTGCGCGAACTCGGCCGCGTGGATTCCTCCTCCCTGCGCCTCGACGAGGTCGATGCCCTCATCGCCGCCGTCCACCAGGAACTCCGCGATCCCGCCGTGGCCGGGGTCATCATCACCCACGGCACCGATTCCCTGGAGGAAACCGCCCTCGCCCTCGATTCCTTCCACTCCGACGAGCGCCCCGTGATCCTCACCGGGGCCATGCGCCCTAGCGACGATCCCGCCCCGGACGGCCCCGATAACCTCTTCGAGGCCTGCACCATCGCGCTCGATCCCGCCGCGCGTGGCATGGGAGCGCTGATCGTCATGGGCCACAAGGTGCTGCCCGCGCGCGGCACCATCAAGGTGGATACCTCCGCCCTGGAGGCATTCGCCTACCTCGGCCCCGCCGAACCCCGCCGCCCCGCTCCCCTCCCCGTGGCGGCGCTGAGCGGGCACAGGGTAGACATCGTCGCCGCCTATCCCGGCGCGCCCCGGGCGCTTATCGACGCCCCCGTCTCCGCCGGCGCTCACGGCCTGGTGATCGAGGCGATGGGGGCCGGAAACATCGGCACCGACCTGGCCCGTGGCGTGGAGGACGGACTTGACCAGGGGATCCCCGTGGTCATCACCACCCGCACCCATCGCGGCGAGGTGCGCTTTGATTACGGCGGCCAGGGCGGAGGAGCCTCCCTGGGCGCGCGGGGTGCCGTGGGGGCCGGGTATCTGCGGGCCGGGCAGGCCCGCATGGCCCTGCTGGTGGCCCTAGCGGCGGGGATACGGCCGGACGATGTTTTTTAAGGATGGATACACATGCTCGCCAACAAGCTCGGAATCACCGATCCTCACGAACTCTCTCTCATAGAAGAACGCATCACCAAATCCCAAGCCATGCGGATTATCGATGAAAGCCTTCTCCTCAATCACCCTGCAGGAACGTTCTCCACATTAAAATTCATTCACACAATCCTATTTCAGGATATTTATGACTTTGCCGGAAAAATTCGCACAATCAATATCTCTAAAAATGATTACCGCTTCGCCTCGGCGCTCTATCTCCCCGAGGCCGTGCACGCTATTGAAGCTATGCCGCACACGACCCTCCGTGAGATCGTGGATAAATACGCGGAAATGAATGTGGCTCACCCCTTCCGCGAGGGCAACGGGCGCTCCATGCGTATTTGGCTGGACCACCTGCTCTCCCATGAGCAGGGCCTGGTTGTACAGTGGCATCTTATTAACTCGGAGGAGTATCTTTCTGCTATACGGCGCAGCCCCCTGAACACCCTGGAGCTTTACGATCTCGTGCAGCGTCATACCACTCCTGATCGCGGCGACCGCACCCTTTTTGCCCGCGGCATCAACGCCAGTTATGCCTACGAGGGGTACACGCGGTTTGACGCCAACGATCTATAATTCCTCCTCTTCCTCCTGGTGCGCTAGCCAGTCCCCCCAGTCCAGGCTGTCCACCGGGTCGGCGGGGCGCAGGTCAGGATCGTCGTGGGCAAAGGTGCGGGTGCAACCGGCCTTGGTGGTGCGGGTTTCAAAGCGCACCGTGACGATCCCGTGCCCGCTTCCTTGCACCCAACCGTGCCCGTATTCGGGGTGGTACACGTCCTCGGTGGCGTACCACCCGGCGGGCGGAGCCTCGATGCTCACGGCCTCGGCCTTCTCCGGCTCCCCGGGGATCGCGGCCACGCCCACCTCGTAATCGTTATCGGCGCGCTCCGGGGCGGAGAGGTGCCGCTCCAGTTCGGCGAAGAGCACGTCCTGGGCGGTCTCCAAGCCGGAATACCCCACCCCCACCAGGCGGATCGGGCCTACCTCGTCCGGGTAACGCACCAGCCGGTTTGCCGTGGCGCGCAGGGTTTCGGGGTTGTCGGTGGCGTAGGGCAGGGTGACCGAGCGCGATTCGATATGGAAGTCCGCCATGCGCAGTTTCACGGTGACGGTGCGTGCCCCGCGACCGTCGCGAAGCAACCGACGGTGCGCCCCCTGCGCCGCGCGGGTGATGGCCGCATCGACCTCCGCGCGGGTAACCAGGTCCCTCGGGTAGGTATGCTCGGCGGATATTTGCTTGGCCTCGGCACGCGGCTGCACCGGGCGGTCGTCGTGCCCGCGCGCGAGGTGCCATAGCTGGACGCCGAGGGTGGAACCAAGGGTGATTTCCACCTCGCGCTGGGTCATCGCCGCAAGATCGCCGATGGTGTTCACGCCCACGGCCCGCAGCTTGTTCTGGGTCACTGGCCCCGCCCCCCAGAGTTTTCCCACGTCCAGGGGATGCAGCATATCGATCTGGCGCTCCACGGGGATCACGTACATGCCATCCGGCTTGGCCTCTCCGGAACCGATCTTGGCGTACTGCTTGCCCGATCCCGCCCCGATGGAGGAGGGCAGGCCGGTCTCCTCGCGGATCACCTCGCGCAGGCGGTTACCCCATTCCTCCACCTCCTCCGCGCTGGCCCCCACCAGCTCCTCCGGTTCCAGGAAGGCCTCGTCTACGGAAAGTTGCTCGATCACGCCCGCGTAGCGCCGCACGATCTGGAATACCCGGCGCGAGGCCGTCATGTACACGGCGCGACGCGGCTTGACCAGCACCGCACGGTACCCCACCAGGGCTGCGGCGCGGTGGGTGGGCATGGCGGAGTGCGCGCCAAAGCGACGGGCCTCGTAGGAGGCCCCGGCCACCACCCCGCGCCCATCCACCCCCGCCACGAGCACCGGGCGTCCCCGCAGCGTGGGACGAGTGAGTTGTTCGCAGGAGGCAAAGAAGGCATCCATATCAATATGAAGGACCCATCGCTGCATATCTGTGAGGATACGTCACCCGCCGCGATTTGTCGATCACATGTGCGAAAATATGGCTCAGGGAACCTTACCCCAACAGGGCGTTAAACACCTCGGAACTGCTGGGGTGAGTATAAATGCCCGCCCCTAGCTCCGAGGCCGCCACCCCATGCCGCATGGCCACCGCCACGGTGTTGATGAGTTCCTGGGAGTCCACGCAGTACAGGGTGGCCCCCAGGATGCGGTCATCCTCCTTATCCACCAGGAACTTCGCCCGGCCCTGCGGCTGCTCGAGGATCTTGGGGCGGGGAACAATCGCCATGTCCGCGACGTCCTGTGCCTTGATCTCCAGGGTGTGTCCCCGGCGCTGGGTGTCCTCGCGGGCCTCGTCCTCCCCCATGCCGATCTGCGCCAGCGGCGGCTGCACGAAGGTGGTGGTGGGGAAGATCCTGCCCTCGGTGGTGCGCTCGCCGTCTCCCCACCGATCGTCCAGGATCACCCGGTGATCGTCATAGGAAATGTAGGTGAACTGCGGCCCGCCCGTCACATCGCCGGCGGCATAAACCCCCGGCGCGCTGGTGCGCAGGTGCTCGTCCACCTCGATCGCCCCGCGCTCGGTGGTGGCGACCCCCGCCTTGTCTAGGCCCAGCCCTTCCGTGGCCGGGCGGCGGCCGATGGCCACCAGGGCGTAATCCGCCTCCACCTCGCCACCGCTATGCCGCACAACCACGCCCTCGCCCTCGGCCCGGAACTCCTCCACCCGCGCGCCGCTGATGATCTCGATGCCCTGCGCCTCTAGGTCGCCCCGCACGGCCTGGGCGATGTCTCGGTCATAGCGCCCCAGGAAGGTCGAGGCCCCGTCTAGCACCGTTACCTGGGTGCCAAACTGCGCGAACATCGTGGCAAACTCCAAGCCGATCGGCCCGCCGCCCACCACCGCCAGGCGGCGGGGATACTCGGGCACGCGCTGCACCTGGGTGGAGTCCAGCACGCGGTCGAGGTCTATTCCCAGGATACCCGGCCGCACCGGCACCGCGCCGGTGTTGATCACCACGGTCTCCGCCGTGATCGTGAGCCGCTCCTCCCCGCCGGTGACCTCCACCGTTCGCTCCCCGGTGAACGCCGCGCGGCCGTCGATAAGCATCACGTTGCTGCCCTCTGCCAGGCGCTTGTTCGCCTCGTTGAGCTTGGCGGTCAGGCCGTCGCGGCGGCGCTGCGCCTCCTTCAGGGCCGTGGCGTGGTTGGCGTCCCCGGTGCGGTGGTGTCGGTGGGCGTCGGTCAGCAGCGTCTTGGTGGGCACGCAGCCGATGTTGATGCAGGTGCCGCCGTACATCTGCGGCGATTGCTCCACGATGGCCACGCGGTCTCCCGCCTGGCCCCGCTTCATGGCGATGGTCTTTCCGGCCTTACCGAAGCCGAGGATCACAACGTCCAGATCAAGAGTGCTCATACCAGGTATAAAACCACACGGAGCACCCTTATTCCCGCCTAGTTGTTCACCCGCACCGTGGCGGTGACGCCCTTCACCACCTCGTGCGCCCGCTCGCCCGGCTCCTCGGTGATGATCTCCAGGGAGGTGGCCAGCACCTCGCCCGCGATGAGGTCGCGGTGGCGCGCGGCCCACTCGCGCTTGTCCTCCGGCACGCTCAGCACCACGGCGATCCTATCGGAGACCTCCAGGTTCTCCGCCTTGCGAGCGTCTTGGAGGCCCCGGATCACGTCGGCGGCCCAGCCCTCGGCCTCCAGCTCCTCGGTGACCTCCATGTTCAAGGACACCAGCCCGCCCAGGCCGTCGATCCGCGCCGTGGACTCGGGGTGGGCCGCCACCAGGCGCTCCGTGAACTCCTCGGCCGTGAGTTCCACGCCATCGGCCACCACGGTCTCCCCCATACGCTCGTAGTTCCCGGCCTTCACGGCCTTGATGACCCGCTGCACGTCGCGGCCCAGGCGCGGCCCGGCCACCTTGGCGTTGACCACCACCTCGAAGCGGCCCACCGCGTCCACGTCATCGCTTAGGAGCACCTCCTTGACGTTCACCTCGTCGCGGATAATCGCGGCGAACTCCGCCAGGGAATCCGCTCCCGGCATGGCCACCGTGAGCGCCGGCAGCGGCAGGCGGTTGCGCAGCTTGTGCGCCTTGCGTACCGACGACGCCGCCGAGCACACCCCGCGCACCGCGTCCATCGCGGCCACCAGGTTCTTATCCGCCGGGAAGTCCGCCGCCTGCGGGTAGTCCGTGAGGTGCACCGAACGTCCCCCGGTGAGGCCGCGCCACATGACCTCGGTGGCGTAGGGCAGCAGGGGGGCCGCCACGCGGGTGATGGTCTCTAGCACCGTGTACAGGGTGTTAAACGCCTCCGGGTGCTCCTGATCCCCGGCCCAGAACCGCTCCCGGGATCGGCGCACGTACCAGTTGGTCAGCGCGTCACAGAACCACCGCACCTGATCGCAGGCGGAGGCGATGTCCGTGGCATCCAGGGCCCTTTCCACCCCGGCCACCACGTCGTGCAACTTGGCCAGGATATAACGATCCAGCACATCCGGGGAATCCACCGACCACCGCGCGGGCTGGGAGGAATACAGCTGGAGGAAGGAATAAGCGTTCCACAGGGGCAGCAGCGCCTGACGCACGCCCTCGCGGATACCGCGCTCGGTGACGATGAGGTTGCCGCCGCGCAGGATAGGCGAGCTCATGAGGAACCAGCGCATGGCGTCCGAACCATCGCGGTCAAACACCTCATTGACGTCCGGGTAGTTGCCCTTGGACTTGGACATCTTCAGCCCGTCATCGCCCAGCACGATGCCGTGCGCCACCACCTTTTTGAAGGCCGGGCGGTCAAAGAGCCCCGTGGAAAGCACGTGCAGGAGGTAGAACCAACCGCGCGTCTGCCCGATGTACTCCACGATGAAGTCCGCCGGGGCGTGGGACTCAAACCACTCCTTGTTCTCAAAGGGGTAATGGAACTGCGCAAAGGGCATGGAGCCGGAATCAAACCACACGTCGAGCACGTCCGGCACGCGGCGCATGGTGGACTTCCCCGTGGGATCGTCCGGGTTGGGGCGGGTCAGCTCGTCGATGTAGGGGCGGTGCAGGGAGGTGGGGCGCACGCCGAAGTCCCGCTCCAACTCGTCCAGGGAGCCATACACGTCCACGCGCGGGTATTCCTCGTTATCGGACACCCACACCGGGATGGGCGAACCCCAGTAGCGCGAGCGCGAGATATTCCAATCGCGCGCTCCCTCCAGCCACTTGCCAAACTGCCCGTCGCGCACGTGCTCCGGCATCCACTCGATGCCCTCGTGATTGAGTTCCACCATGCGCTCGCGGATCTTGGTCACGGATACGAACCAGCTGGGCAGCGCCATGTAGATCAGCGGCTCCCCGGAACGCCAGGAATGCGGGTAGGAGTGCACGATGGTCTGGTGGCGCAGCACTCGGCCGGTGGCCTTGAGATCCCTGATGATGTTCTTGTTCGCGTCGAATACCAGCTGCCCCTCGTACTCCGGCACCAGGGAGGTGAACTTGCCGTCCATGTCCACCGGGAGCACCATCGGGATATTCTCCGCCTGGCAGGTGTTCATATCGTCCTCACCAAAGGCCGGGGCCTGGTGCACAATGCCCGTGCCGTCCTCGGTGGTCACGTACTCCGCCGCCAAGATGCGGAACGCCCCCTCCTCCGCCTTCTCCGCAAAATGCTCGAAGATCGGCCGGTAGGTCAGCCCCACCAGATCCGCACCGGCATAGGTGCCCAGCACCTGAGCGTCCTCGCCCAACTCCTTGGCGTAGGCCCCCCGGAGGTTCTCCGCCAGCAGCAGCGTGGCCCCGGCAAAGCCCTCCGCGCCCTGCTCCCCCACGCGCACCAGCGCGTAATCCACCGTGGGGTTCACCGCCAGGGCCATGTTCGAGGGCAGCGTCCAGGGCGTGGTGGTCCAGGCGATCGCGGCGGCCTCGCGCAACTCCGGGTGGGCCTCCAGGGTCTCCTCGCCCCGGGTGCCCGGCTTGGCCCCGGTGATCGGCATGGTCACCGTGAGCGTGGGATCCTGCCGCTCCTTGTAGGAATCATCCAGGCGCGTTTCCTGATTAGAGAGCGGGGTGTGCTCCGCCCAGGAGTACGGCAGCACCCTAAAGCCCTGGTACACCAGGCCCTTCTCATAGAGCCGCTTAAACGCCCAGATCACGGACTCCATGTAGGAGAGATCCATCGTCTTGTAGCCGTTATCAAAGTCCACCCAGCGCGCCTGCCGGGTCACGTACTGCTTCCACTCCTCCGTGTACCGCAGCACCGAGGAGGCGCAATACTCATTGAACTTGGCCAGACCCATCGCCTCGATCTCGCCCTTGTCCTTGATGCCCAGCTGCTTTTCCGCCTCCAGCTCCGCGGGTAGGCCGTGGGTATCCCAGCCAAACACGCGGGGCACGTGATAGCCGCGCATGGTCTTAAAGCGCGGAACGATGTCCTTCACATACCCGGTGAGCAGGTGCCCATAATGCGGCAGGCCGTTGGCAAAGGGCGGACCGTCATAAAAGACGTACTCCGGGCAGCCCTCGCGGCGGCGCAGCGACTCCTGGAAGGTGCCGTCCTCCTTCCAGTAGGCCAGCACCTGCTGCTCCATATCGGGGAAACGGGTAGACCCCCCCGTGAGATCCACCTTGGGATATACCGAACCCACCTGGTTTTCATTATTTCCGGCACTCGCGGCCATGACGCCTCTCCTTCACTCATGCGAACTGGAATGCAGGGACGCGGATCACCGCGCGGTACCACCCTGCTTGCCGCGCCCCGCCGCTTTCCGCCGCGCAACACAGCCGCTTCATTGCTCAAGTGAAGGCACTAACGGGCCTCAGCCGTTCGGTTCTACTAAGCGGCACCCCGCCGTTCTTCCGAATGCTCCCCGGTGATGGCCGGATCGACGCATATGCACCACAGTATAGCGCCCTACCGGTCCCCCGCCGAGTGCCGCCCCGTGGGGTGCCGCTTGGCGCTCATGTCAATCACCAGCAGCGAGGCCGCCACCGCCACCAACAGGAACATCACCACCAGCCCGAGGGTGTATCCCGTCACGATCACGACGACGAAACTCACCAGGGCGAGGGCGGTACAGATCAAGGCGGCAACGAGCATGGCCCCAGTGTAGCCGCCGCGTTCCCCTCGCTCCGGCACCGTCCTTCATCAGACGCGCTTGACCCCCGCCGCGAGGTGCTATCGCGGCGGGGGTCAAGGGGCGTGGAGGGGCGATTAGCTCTCCGTGGAGTTCGTCACCGTGGAGCCGCGAGACTCCAGTTCCTCCAGCTGGCTTTGCAGCATGGTCTTGAGGCGGGTGCGATACTCGCGCTCGAAGGTACGCAGCTCCGCGATGCGGGATTCCAGGGCCGTCTGCTGCTGCTTGACGGTGGACATGATCTCGGAGTGCTTGCGCTCCGCGTCCTGCTTGAGGGCGGCGGCCTTTTCCTCTGCCTGACGCACCTGGGTCTCCGCGCGGGAATGCGCGGCGGCCAAGGTCTCCTCGGACTTCTTCTCCGCGTCCGCCACCAGGGTGCGCGCCTTGGTATCGGCCTCGCTGAGCTGCTTCTCCGCGGCCTGGCGGGCCTCGTCCAGCATGGACTTGGATTCCATCTGGGCCTCGGTGGTCAGGCGGTCGGCCATCTCCTGGGCCATGCCCAGAACCTTCGCGGCCTGGACGTTGGAATCCGTGGAGGTCTCCACTGCGGCGGAGGCCTGTGCCTGCTGGGAGGAGGCTGCGGAGGCGCGGTTCTTGGCCTCTGCGGCCTCCTTCTTCGCGCGGTCGGCCTCCTCGCGGGCGGCCTTGATGTCAGCCTCGGCCTTCTGGGTGGCCTTCTTCGCCTGGGTGAGCTGAGCCTCATACTCGGAACGCAGCTCGGACTCAATCTCGCGGCGCAGCGCGGACTCGTCCACGGAGGAGGAGGTGGAACGGGAAGCCGCAGCCCCAGCGGAGGAGGAGGAATCCTTCAGCTCGCCCACGCGCTGGCGCAGATCCTCGTTTTCCTCCTGCAACTGAGCGAGGGTGTCCTCCACCAGATCGAGGAACTGATCCACCTCGTCCTCGTTGTAGCCCCGCTTGCCGATCGGCGGCTTGCTAAAAGCTACGTTGTGCACATCTGCTGGTGTCAGCGGCATTGGAGATCCCTTCGAGTTCGTCGCCCCGATGGGGCTAGGTGTAAGGCCCATCAAGCCTTACGGTTGCGTTCTGTAAATTACATTGCGGTTCTTCGCAGCCAGTGTAGATGAATCCACACTGACACCGAGTATAGTACCTAACTTAATTCTTTAGTTGATCTTGAGTGTTTCCGCCAATCAAAGCGGGTTTTTACCCGCCACCCCCGCGGCATCAGCGGAAGAAAGCCACCAGAACCAACTGGCTCAGCAGCGAGCAGATCAAGAACAACACGATCACCGAAATATCCAGCGCCACCCCGCCCATGTTCAGCGGGGGAATCACCCGCCGCAGGGCCTTCAGCGGCGGATCGGTGACCCGGAAAATCGGCTCCGCCACGAGATAAAAGGCCCGTGGCGGGCGGAAACTCCGGGAAAAAGACTGGATCATTTCAACCACGATGCGCACGATGAGCAGCAGGGTAAAGATCCGCAACAGGATCAGGAGTACGAGGCCGAGGTCTATCACGGTGATCCAGCCTAATGGAGTTTCCCGCGCACGGGAGCCAGGGGTAGCCGCCCGCGGGTTAGCGCAGGCGGGCGGCCTCTTCCAACTCCCGGGTGGAGATGGAGGCGCCATCGGGAACGATGGCAAAGACGCGGGGAACCAGCTTCTTCATCTGCCCGCGCAGCGCGAAGCACAGGCCCGAGGCGAAGTCGAGCACCCGCTTGGCCTCATCAAGGTCCATGCCGCTGAGATCGAACACCACGGCGTCGCCATCGCGGAAGGGCTCGCCCACCTCCGCGGACTGGGTGAAGGAGGTCAGCCGCACCGGCACCACGGCGGGGACGTAAGGCCCGGCCGCCACGCTGCCCGCGCGCTCCACGTTCCCCCGGCTGACCGGCTCGTGTCGGCTGGGTGCCGAAGCCGCACCGCGTTCCCGCCCGTAGTCCGAGCCGTACTCGTATCCCGGCTCGCGGCGGGGCTGGTAGGCGGCGCTACCCTGCGACTCGTAGTGGACGTCCTCACCGTAGTAGGCGTCGTCGTGGTAGGCATCCGCCGGCGCCAGGCCGAAGAACTCCTTGGCATTCTTGATGATCGACATCTCTCACGTCCCCTCTGCTCGCGGTGCGCCATGAGCACCGCGGTGGCTAACTTGAATCGGTACTCAGGCTAGTGGGCGCGCGCCCATGATTCCCGTTCCGACACGCACAATATCCGTCCCCGCCGCAATCGCCTCACCCATGTCTCCCGACATCCCGGCGGACAACAGGAGGCGACGCCCCAGGCGCTCCTCCTCCTCGCGGCGCAAGCGGTGCGCGCGGGAAAAGACCTCGGCGGCCTCGCTGCCCACCGGCGGCACGCACATGATGCCCGCAAGCAGCAGGTGCGGGGCGGCCACCAGGGCGTTAAGAAGCGGAGCGACCTCGGTAGCTCCGCCGCGCCGAGCGTCCCCGTCCGCGCTCCACTGCACGAAGCATGCCAGGGGGCTCTCCCGCTCGCCTCGCTCCACAGCCCGGCCCGCCCCGCGATCCAGGGCGGCCACGAGCTTGAGGGAATCCACGGAGTGAACGCTCGCCGCCCAGCGCGCCACGGAATTGGCCTTCTTAGTCTGCACCTGGCCGATCATGTGAAATTGCACACGGGGCAGTTCCTCCGCCTTGGCGCGGGCCTCCTGCTCGCGGTTCTCCCCCACCTCGCGCACGCCGAGTTCCGCAAGCAGGGCAACATCGCTGGCCGGGTGGAACTTGGTTACCGGCAGCAAGGTAATCCCTCGCGGATCGCGCCCGGCGCGCTGGGCCTCCCGCGCGATCACCTCGCGCACGCGCTGAAGGTTCTGCCGCAATTCCTCGCGTCGATTCATCAGGCTTCCTTCCCCTCCAACCACACCAGCCCGGCCTGCCGCCCCGTGGTGCCCTCGCGGCGATAAGAGAAGAATTGCTCATCGGCGATGGTATCCCGGGGGTCTACGTCCACCGCCCGCACGCCTAATCCCCGCAGTTGCCTCTCCAGGCCCGCGCGCAGGTCCAGCCCCGGCGTGCCCGCCTGCGTCCGCGTCAACGCCCCCGGCAGCCGCGCCTCCACGTCCCTCGCCATCGCCTCCGGCACCTCGTAGGATTCTCCCGCCGCCGCGGGCCCCACCAGCGCGTGCACATCCTCCGGGTGGGCCCCGCAGCGTACCATCGCCTCCACCGCGCGCGGCAGGATCCCGTTACGCGCGCCCAGCCTACCCGCGTGCACGGCCGCCACCACCCCGGCCCGAGCGTCAGAGAGCAGCACCGGCACGCAATCGGCCACCAGCACCGCGAGCACGAGGTTCGGGGTGGTGGTCACCAGCGCGTCCGTGGCCTCCACCGGGCCCTCTGCGGGCTCGGTTACCACCGTTACCGTATTGGTGTGCAGCTGTTCCATCCACACGAAGCGCTCCGCAGGCACTCCCACCACCCGGGCTAATCGACGCCGGTTGGCCCCCACGTCCTGTGGGTCATCGCCCACGTGCAGGGCCAGGTTGAACGAGGAGTACGGGGCAGAAGAAACCCCGCCCGCTCGGCTGGTAAAAACCTTGCGGACGGGGCGGGGGCTATCGGTCAGTGGCATACCAGCGGAATCTAGCGCAGGAAATCCGGCACGTCGAGTTCGTCACCCTCATCGTCGCGGCGGCGCCAATCGCGCTCCTCCTCGCGGTGAGTAAAGAGCCCGCTGCCGCCTTCTCGACGCCGGGGGGAATCCAGGCGGTGCCGCGCGGAGGGCTCCTCCTCGCGGCGGCGCTCCCGCTCGGCAAAAAGCGAGCCGCGCTCGCTCGGCGCCGGGGTGGGATCTTCCGCAGGAGCCGCCGGAGCCGCGGAGGCTGCCGACGCCGACGACGCGGCCGCCGGGGCCTGCTCGCGGGAGGATTCCGACACCGCGTTCGTGGCGGCGTCGAAGCCGGTGGCCACGATGGTCACGCGCACCTCGTCGCCAAGGTTATCGTCGATGATCGTGCCCCAGATGAGGTTCACGTCCTCGTCCGCCTTGTCCTCCACCATCGAGTTCGCCTCGTAGACCTCGTGCAGGCCCAGATCGGAGCCGCCAGCCACGGAGAGCAGCACGCCGGTAGCGCCCTCCATCGTGGACTCCAGCAGCGGGGAGTTGATGGCCTGCTCGGCGGCGTTCATCACGCGGTTATCGCCGCGCGCCGAGCCCACACCCATGAGGGCGGAACCGGCATCTGCCATCACGGAGCGCACGTCCGCGAAGTCCACGTTGATCACGCCGGGGGTGGTAATCAGGTTCGTGATGCCCTGCACGCCGTTGTGCAGAACCTCATCGGCGGCACGGAAGGCCTCCATCATGGAGAGCGTGGCGTCGCCCAGCTCCATGAGCCGATCGTTCGGGATCACGATGACGGTATCGCAGACCTCCTTGAGGGCGTCGATCCCCTCCAGCGCCTGCCGGGTGCGGCGCTTACCCTCGAACTTAAAGGGGCGGGTCACCACGCCAATGGTCAAAGCACCCATCTTCTTGGCGATCCCCGCCACCACGGGAGCCGCGCCGGTGCCGGTTCCGCCGCCCTCACCTGCGGTCACGAACACCATGTCCGCGCCCTTGAGCGATTCCTCGATCTCCGACTTGTGATCCTCCGCCGAGGCGCGCCCCACCTCCGGGTTCGCCCCGGCCCCCAGGCCGCGAGTGGCCTCGCGCCCGATGTCCAGCTTCACGTCCGCGTCGGAAAACATCAGGGCCTGGGAATCGGTGTTTACCGCAATGAACTCAACACCCTTGAGTCCCTCCTCGATCATGCGGTTCACGGCATTAACGCCACCGCCGCCGACGCCGACGACCTTGATGACGGCGAGGTAATTATTCGGAGAGGTCATGAGATGCGGCTCGCCTTTCAGAAGAGTTGAGAATTCTATAAAAATCTACGCTGTCCATCATGAGGGAAAAATCCGCCGGAGTGGCGGACATTTGCGGCGGCGTGTCGCGCCGCCGCCGGGCACGGCCTAGCGCACCGTGACCAGCCGGGGATTAGACACGTCCCACCGCTGCCCCTCCCGGGTGAGCACCGTGCGCATGGCCAAAGCCTTGTCTCGGTAATCCTCCAGGGAGCCCCAATACACCGTGCGGCCATCGGCAAGGCGGAACTCGATCTCCCACTGGTTCGGTACAGACACCGAGGCTACCTGCGCACGCACCCCGGGATCAATGGCATTCACGGCCTCCACCAGGGTTCTCACCATCTCCGGATCGGCTGCCTCCCCGGTTATGCCCTCGCCCGTGGCCTCCACCGTGCCTTCCGGGGGGTCGCCGTAGGCAAAGGCTTGGCCGTGGGCGTCGATAAGCAGCGCCTGATCCCCCTCCCTCGTGAACAGCACGGGGGTGTGCTCCGTGACCTCGATGCGCACCGTGGACGGCAGGGAGCGCGATACCGTCACGCTCTCCACCCAATCCAGCCGGGCCACCTCCGTGGCCGCCGCGGATTCGTTCACCCGAACCAGGTTCTGGCCCTCCGTCACGCCGCTGACCTCGCGCACCTGCTCCACCGGCACGTGCCGGGTCCCCGTGATCTCCACGGCACCCACCTTGAGCACCGGCTGCGTCCACAACACCGCCGCCGCTCCCGCGATCAGCACCAGCAACGCCGCCGCGATGATGAGCAGCAGGCGGGGGGTGATCCGCCTCGGGGATCGCTCCGGTTGTTCCGGTTGCTCCCGCCGCGACCTGCGCCAGGGAAAAGAAGGAAAAGAAGCCATATCCGCCCTCAGCGTCCCAGTTCCTCAAGGACCCTCGGCCCCAGGCGCGTGACCGATCCTGCCCCCATCGTCAACACCATGTCACCCGGCCGCGCCCACCGCGCGATCCGAGCGGGGGCAGCATCAAAGTCCTCTTCCCGCACCGCCACGCCCGGGGCCATGCCCCGCGCGATCAACCCGGAATCCACGCCCTCGCGGGGCTGCTCACGAGCACCAAAGATATCCAGGAGCACCACGTGATCCGCCAGATTCAGCGCCTGGGCAAACTCCTGGGCAAACTCCGCGGTACGCGAATACAGGTGTGGTTGAAACACCACCCCCACGCGCCCGCCGCGCCCGGCGGCCTCCTGCGCCGCGCCCGCCGCGTTGAGCACGGCCGTCACCTCCGTGGGGTGGTGGGCGTAATCGTCGTACACCTCCACCCCGCCGGCTTCACCCTTGCGCTCGAAGCGACGCCGCACGCCGTCAAAGCTCGATACCCCCTCGGCCAGGGCCTCCGGCTCGCCCCCGGCGAGGTATCCCGCGCTGAGCGCCGCCGTGGCGTTGAGCGCCATGTGGCGTCCGGGAATCCCCAGGTTGATCCGCACCTCCGCGCCGTCCAGGTGCACGGCCACCCGTGTTCCAGCGGCCGTGGTCTCCATGCCGGTGATGGTGGCGAGCATGGCGATCTCCGGGTGGCGGCGCGCGGCCTCGGCCGTGCCATAGCCACGCACGCTCACCCCGCGCTCCTGGGCGCGCAGCGCCACCCCCACCGCGTGATCGTCCTCCACGCACACCACCAGGTGCCCATCGGAGGTGATTCTGGAAGCGAAGTCCTCGAATACCTGAAAGTACGCCTCGGCGCTGCCAAAGTAATCCAGGTGATCCGGCTCCACATTGGTCACCACCGCCACCTGGGGGCGATAGCGCAGCAGGGAGGCATCGGACTCGTCCGCCTCGGCTACAAAGGCCATGCCGGCGCCGTGATGAGCACCCAGGCCATCGCGGTTGAGCTGCCCGCCGATCGCGTAGCTGGGATCCAGGCCCGCCTCCCGCATGGCCACCACCGTCATCGACGTGGTGGAGGTCTTACCGTGCGTCCCGGCGATGAGCACCTGCTGGAGTCCCTCCATCAGCAGGGCCAAGAGATCGGATCGGCGGATCACCTCGATGCCGTGGGCGCGGGCCGCCACCAGCTCCGGGTTATCCTTGGGGATCGCCGCAAAGGACGTCACCACGGCGGTGGGCAGCTGCCCGGACAAGGTGAGGTTTTCCTCCGCGTGGCCCACCGCGATGATGGCCCCGGCCCCCCGCAGGGATTCCACCACGGCGGAATCGGACACATCGGAACCCGTGACCGTCATTCCCCGATCCAACAGAATCCGCGCGAGCCCGGACATACCCGCACCCCCGATGCCCACGAGGTGCACCCGCTCCAGGGAGGGGGTCGGGCTGGTTTCAGGGGAGGTCATGGGGTGTCCTTTCACAGTGGTTTCTCATGGAAATGGGGCTCAGGGAGCTCAGGCCAGCGCCGCCGCCACGCGATCCGCGATGACCTCGGCGGCATTATTGCTCGCCCGGGCGGCGGCGGCGCGGCGCATCTTCTGGTGTTCGTGCGGGTTGGACAAAACGCTCAAGACCTCGGCGGCAAGGCGCCCGGCATCAAGATCGGAATCCGCGACGGTGCGGGCAGCCCCGGCTTTAATCACGTCCTTGGCGTTGAGCCCCTGCTCCCCGTTGCCGTGCGGCAGCGGCACATAAATCGCCGGGAGGTGCGCCGCCGTGACCTCCGCCACTGTCATGGCCCCGGAGCGGCACACGATCAGGTCGGCCACGGCATAGGCGGCCGCCATATCCGTGATGAAGGGCAGGGGCACGTAATGCTCGCGGGCCTGCGGGGCCGCATTCTTCTTGCCATAGGCGTGCAGCACCTGAATCCCCGCCCCCGTGATCTCATCGAGCGCCCCCGCCAAGGCCTTGTTCAGGCTCACCGCGCCCTGGGAACCTCCCGTGACCAGCACCGTGGAGCGATCCACGTCAAGGCCCCACGCGGCGCGGCCGCGCTCGGCGGCGGCGCCCTCGCGGTCATTGGACAGCGAGGACCGAATGGGAATACCCACCACATCGCCCTTCATGCCGGAGCCGGACACCGCATTAAAGCCAGTGCCCCCCAGCCACACCCCCAGCTTATTGGCCAAGCCGGCCTTGGCGTTGGCCTCGTGCACGTAAAAGGGCAGGCCCAGGCCCGCCGCCGCCAGATAGGCCGGGGCCGCCACGTAGCCGCCGAAGCCCACCAGGGCATCTGCAGAGACCTCCCGCAGAACCTTCTTGGTCTCCCGCACGGCACCGCGCACCCGCAGCGGGAGGCGCAGCAAATCAGCATTGAGTTTGCGTGGCACGGGCACCGGCGGGATCATCTTGAGGTGAAAGCCCCGCGCCGGCACCAAATCTTTTTCCAGGCCGCGCTCGGTTCCCAGCGCCGTCACCGTCATGCCGTGTCGATCCCGCAGAGCCTCGGCCACCGCCAAGGCCGGTTCGATGTGCCCCGCCGTGCCGCCGCCGGCGACCACGATGGACGGGCTCTGAGATTGGTGCGCCATGTCTTACTTGCTTCTCCTTGTTCGTGGCTGCCGGGGTGCCCTCTGGCCCCCGGAAGCAGATCCTCGGGGCCGAGGATTGCGCGTAGGAACACTATCGTAATCCCGGTGCGAGCGGGGCGAATCCACAGGGGCACCCGATCCGGCCCCGCCGCGCGCGGCGTGAGCCACCCCACGCGGCGTCTGGGCCGGGCGGCGCGGCCGCCCCGTCACCGGCTGCCCGAATCGGGCCTGCCGATCTTCCTCCCCGCGCCCCCGGCGCAGCCCCTGGGGGCGTCGCCCGTTCTCCGGGTGCGCCTCCGCATCGGGAGAGTCCGGCTCCGCGATGAAAAGCAGGCGATCAAACATGGGGCGGCCATAGGATTTCACGGCCGACACCGCCTCCGGCTCGTGCCGGGCCACGTTGGCCAGAAGGCCCATCGAGGTCAGCGTGATAATCGCGGAGGTACCACCGGCGGAGATCATGGGCAGCTGGATGCCCGTGACCGGGAGCAGACCCACCACGTAACCGATATTGATAAACGCCTGGGAAACGATGCCCGCCGTCAGCGTGGCCGCGAGGAGCGACTGATAATTATCCCGCGCCCGCAGCGCCGTGCGGAAACCAAAGAATCCCAGGATGCCAAAGAGCGCGATCACCACCACCCCGCCCCACAGTCCCAGTTCCTCACCGATGATGGCAAAGATGAAGTCATTGCGCGCCTCGGGCAGATAAAACCACTTGGCGCGGGACTGCCCCAACCCCACCCCGCCCACGGAGCCATCGGCCAGGGACAAAAAGCCCTGGTAGGACTGGAAGGCCGTGCCGCGCGTGTCATCAAAATGCCCAAAGAGCGCGTCAAAATACACGTGGAAACGATTCGAGCGGAAACCACCCACCGCCAGCACCGCGGCCATGCCGAGGAAGCCAAAAGCCAAGGCCGCCACGATCCACCGGTGCGAGACCCCCGCAAAGAGCAGCACAAACAACACCACGATGGCGAAGGAGATGGCCATGCCCAGATCGCCCTCCGCCATAATCAACAGCATGAGCACGATGGCGATACCCGTAAAAACGGTATAGGGGCTGCGCAAGCCCGAGCTTTCCACCCTACGATTGGCCAAGAAATGCGAGCCAAAAATGGCGATGGCCACCTTGGCAAACTCCGAGGGCTGCAAGCGCAGCGGCCCCAGCACGATCCAGGACTGCGAGCCCACCTCCTCGCGGCCCGTACCGATGCCGGGGATCAGCACCATCACCAGCAGCACCACGGCCACCAGCAGGATCCCACCGGACCACTTGCGCACCGTCTGCGGCGGGATCTTCAGGCAGAGCCAAAACATCACCAGGCCCGCCGCCACCATGCTGCCCTGACGCAGCGCCGTGCTCCACACCGTGGCTCCCTCGATGATCGACCAGGTCATCGAGGAGGACATCACCATCACCAGGCCAATGCCGGTGAGCAGAAAAACCGTGATGCGCAGCATCAGGTAGTCCAACCCGGGCTGCCCGTCCATCGCGCGATTGAGACGGCGAATGGCCTGGGCGATCCGTGAGGGCGGCTCGGTGGGGGCCGTCGGTGCGGTGATGGTGCTCATGTGGGTTCTCCCTGTCCTACCTCGACGGTGGTTCCGGTTCTGCCTGGGGGGCACGCGCCGCCGCCCGCAGCGCTGCCGCCGCGAACATGTCGCCGCGCTGCCCCATGCCCGTGTACATGTCTAACGACGCCGCCGCCGGGGCCAGCAGCACCGTATCTCCCGGCCGCGCCACCCGCTGCGCGATCTCGCCCACCTCCATCATGGCCTCGCGTGGGTCGCGTTCCGCCACGCTATAGATCGCCACCTCGGGGGCATGGGCCCGCAGCGCCTCCTCGATGAGCAGGCGATCCTGCCCCAGGAGGATCGCGGCGCGCAGGCGAAACCCGTGTTCTTGCACAAGATTGGTGACATCCGCGCCCTTAAGTTGGCCCCCGGCCACCCACACCACGGATTCCTCGGCCGCCAGCGCCGCCTCGGCGGCGTGGGGATTCGTGGCCTTGGAATTATCCACCCAGCGCACGCCGCCGCACTCGCTGACCACGTGCCCGCGATGCCCGGCCACATGGAAATCCCGCAGGGCCTCGGCGATCGCCTCGGGGCTCACGCCCTGGCTCCGCGCCACGGCCGCCGCCGCCAGGGCGTCGAGCACACCGGCCGGGCCCGCGGGTTCGATGCCCTCGGCGGGGGCCAGCGCCGCCCGCGTCGCGTCCACCAGGTAGCCCTCGACGACGCCCAACGCACCCGGCTCCGGCTCCCCCAAGGTAAAGGGGATGATCTTTTCCTCCAACCCCTCGGCCTGGATCAGGGCACGTACCTCGGCGCTATCCACCCCGGCCACCGCCACGGGGCCGCTCAGGGCCTTGGCCTTGGCCTTGGCATAGGCCGCGTAGGAGCCGTGCCAGTCCAGGTGATCTTCCGCCAGGTTGAGCAGCACGCCAGCGTCCGGGACAAGCCGCTGCGACCAGTACAGCTGGAAGCTCGATAGTTCCGCCACCATGACGTCCACGCGGGCGCTTCCCTCTTCGGTGACCTGGCCGTGGCACAGGGCCTCGCCCACCGCGGTCCCGATGTTGCCCACGGCCTGCGCCCGGAAGCCCCCCCGCTGCATCATGGCCGCCAGCATGGCGGTGGTGGTGGTTTTTCCGTTTGTGCCCGTGACCACCAACCACGTGCGGCGCGGCCCGAATACCTCTGCCGCGTCAAGCCTCCAGGCCAATTCCACGTCGCCCAGCACCGGGATTCCCCGCAGGCGCGCCCGCTCAAAAAGCTCCGTCTCCGGCCGCCACCCCGGCGAGGTAACCACCAGGGCATAATGCTCCAGGCGCGCCAGAGCCGTGGCCATGTCCAGGGCATCCTGGGCGTTCTCGTCCACCAGGGTGTATTCCACGCCGATCGCCTCACACATGCGCGCGGTGGCCCGGCCGGATACCCCGGCGCCCGCGATCAGGGCGGGGCCGCGGAGATCCGCGGGAATGTTGTCTCGCCGCACCGTATTATTCACCTCGCTCACGCCCCCATCCTCTCCGCGAGTGCTACCACGGTGTATTCATCCGCAGCCCCCACCCACTCGCCGTAGAACAACGCCATGCCCACGGCCACGGCCAGGGCCGCGAGGATCCAGAAGCGGATCACCACGGTGGTCTCCGCCCAGCCACCGTTTTCAAAGTGGTGGTGAATGGGGGCCATGCGGAAGAAGCGCTTGCCGGTGGACTTGAACACCGCCACCTGGATCACCACGGAGGAAACCTCCATCACAAAGAGGATGCCAAAGATAATCATCAGCAGTTCCGTGTGCGAGACCACGGACAGGCCGGCCACCAGCCCGCCCAGGGCCAGGGAGCCCGTATCGCCCATGAAGATCTTGGCGGGGGCCGCGTTCCACCACAGGAACCCCAGGCACGCGCCCAGGGCCGCCGCGGCGATCACCGCGAGATCCAGCGGATCGCGCACCGAATAGCAGCCGGGACCCACCTGCTCGGAGCAGGAGTTACGGTACTGCCAGAAGGTGAGCACCATGTACCCGCCCATCACGAGGGAGGTGGTACCCGCCGCCAGGCCGTCCAGGCCGTCGGTGAGATTCACCGCATTAGACCAGGCGCTAATCAGGATCACCATGAAGCCGATGAAAAAGAGCAGGCCGATCCCCCCGCCCAGGGCCAGATCCACCGTGGGAATATCGCGGATGAAGGAGAGGTTGGTGGAACCGGGCGTAATGCCCTTATCGTCCGGGAATTGCAAGAGCAAAACGGCAAAGGCGATGCCCAGCACGAGTTGCCCCACCAGCTTGGCGGTCTTGTTCAGGCCCAGGTTGCGGGACTTGAAGAGCTTGATGGAATCATCGGCAAAGCCCAGGCCACCCAGGCCCAGGGTCAGGCCCAGAACCAGGAGGCCGGAGGCGGTAAAGCCCCCCGAGCCGGTATCCGTCGCCAGGGCGTAGAGGCCGGTGACGGCGTAGCCAGCCACGATGCCCGCGATGATCGCGATGCCGCCCATCGTGGGGGTGCCGCGCTTGCGCAGGTGGGACTTGGGGCCGTCCTCCCGGATCTCCTGGCCCAACCCCTCGCTGCTGAATCGCTTGATGAGGACGGGTGTGGTCACGATGGAGACGAGGAAACTAACGATTCCTGCGATGATGATGTGGGTCACGGGGATTCCTTCGCCTGCTCTTACCTAGAAATATCTCGGGGGTTATCGTGCGCGCTCATCAGGCGCTCGGCTACTCGCCAGAGCCCCTGGGAGTTGGAGGCCTTGACCAGCACGGCATCGCCGGGGCCCAGGCGGCCCTCCAGCTCGGCCACGGCGGCGTCGATAGTATCCACCATGCGCGTGCGCACGCCGCCCTCCGCTGCCGCCTCGGCCGTCGCCCGGCAGGCCTGGCTCGTTCCCACCATCACCAAATCTGCGATGTGGTAGCGCGCCACCTCCCTGCCGAGCTCCCGGTGGGCGGCCACCGCCTCGGCGCCGAGTTCGCTCATCTCGCCCAGCACCGCCACGGAGCGCGCCTGCGTGCGGGCCGAGGCCGTGTAGGCCAACGCCGCGATGCCCGCGCGCATGGAGTCAGGATTGGCATTATAGGCATCGTTGATGATGGTCACCCCATCGGCCCGGGTGTGTACGTCCATGCGGTGCGCGGAGGCCGTCACGTGGCTGGAAAGCCCGGCGGAAATCTGCTCCAGGCTCAGCCCGTTTTCCAGTCCCACCGCCGCGGCGGCCAGGGCGTTGGAAACCTGGTGCGCGCCAAAGACCTGGAGGTTCACCCGCACGTTGTCTCCCCGGTGAGTCAGGGTGAAGGAGGCGCGAGCCACGTCGTCGAGGTCGATCTGCGTGGCCCGGAGATCCGCGTCCGGTTTCCCTTCCGCGGAGAAGGTGAGCACGCGCGCCTGGGTGCGCCGCGCCATCGAGGCCACGTAATCGTCATCGGCGTTGAGGATCGCCACGCCCTCACCGGGCAACGCCTCCACCAACTCCGCCTTGGCCTGCGCGATGTTCTCCCGGGAGCCAAACTCCCCCAGGTGGGCGCTGCCCACGTTGAGTTCCACGCCCATCAGCGGCGGGGCGATCCGCGCCAGGTGGGCGATGTGCCCCAGCCCGCGCGCGCTCATCTCCGCCACCAGGAACCTCGTATCCGGCTCGCACCGCAGTGCCGTGTAGGGGTGCCCGATCTCGTTATTAAAGGAACCGGGGGGTGCCACCGTGGGGCCGATCTGGCGCAGCACCGAGGCGATCAGGTCCTTGGTGGAGGTCTTGCCCGCCGAACCCGTCACGCCGATCACTCGCAGCCCGTGCTCCCGGCTCAGTTCCCCTACCACAGCGCGGGCCAGGGCAGAGAGCGCTTCCACCACGGCGGCGGCGGAGCCGTCCTCGTCGTGGCTAAATAGTTCCGCGTTGCTGCTCGCCTTGCCCCGGGGCTTGACGACGATCGCGGGCGCGTCCACCGGGCGCGCGGCCAGCACGGCGACCGCGCCAGCGGACACCGCCGTAGCAGCGAAGTCATGGCCATCCACGCGGGCACCGGGCAGGGCGATAAAGAGGCCGCCGGGGGTGACCTTGCGGGAATCGAACTCCACAAAGCCCGTCACCAGGGCCTCGGGATCGGGAACATCATGTAATTCACCGCCGACGATATCGGCTATCTGCGCGAGTGAAAGCGGTATCATACTTACCTTTCCGTACCCGAGTCGGCCGCGGCGCGCTTTTCCACGGCGCGGCGCAATTCTTCGCGGTCATCAAAGGGGTGGTTCACTCCCCGGATCAGTTGGCCGTTTTCATGGCCCTTACCCGCCACCACGATGGCGTCGCCGGGCCGGGCCCACGCCACCAGCGCGGCGATGGCTTCCCGACGATCCCCCATCTCCACGATCTCCGGGTGCGGCTCGCGGCCCTGAGCGGCCTGCCGGGCGCCTTCTACCACGGCGGCGCGAATCGGCGCGGGCTCCTCGTCGCGGGGATTATCGTCCGTAATCACCACGAAGTCCGCGCGCCGCGCCGCCTCCGTCCCCATGATCGGGCGCTTGGAGTGATCGCGGTTGCCGCCCGCCCCCACCGCGATGCCAAGGCGACCAGCCACCTGTCCGCGCAGGGTGTCGAGCACCTCCGCGATCGCGGCGGGCTTATGCGCGTAGTCCACCACGGCGATGTATTCCTGCCCCGCGTCCACGCGCTCCATGCGCCCAGGCACCGCCACCTCGGCCAGCGCCCGGGTAAACACCTCCACGTCCACCCCGGCGGCATGCGCGATCGCCACCGCCACGGCGGCGTTGGCCACGTTGAAGCGGCCCGGAAGCGGCAGCGTGACCTCCAGTTGGGTGCCCTCCACGTCGAGGCGGAAGGTCTGGATTCCCTGGGCGTCCGCCTCCACGTCGTGCGCCTGCACCAGCGCCTGGCGGCCTCGGGTGGATACCGTCAGCGGGCGCTCCCCCGCCAATGCCGCCATGCGCTGGCCCCAGTCATCGTCCACGCACACCACGGCCTTCTCCGCCCGCAGGGCGGAGCCCTCACGGAAAAAGAGCGCCTTGGTGTCAAAGTAATCCTGCATGGTGGGGTGGAAATCCAGGTGATCCTGGGAGAGGTTGCTAAAGGCCCCCACGGCAAACCGCGTTCCCTGCACGCGGCGCAGGGCCAGGGCGTGGCTGGATACCTCCATCACCACGTGCGTGACGCCTTCCGCCACCATGCGGGCAAAAAGCGCCTGGAGCGTGGGGGCCTCCGGGGTGGTCAGGGAGGTCGGCACCGGCTGGCCGTTGATGCGGGTGCCGGTGGTGCCGATCAGCCCCACCGAGTGCCCGGCCGCCAGCAATCCGGCCTCCACCAGGTAGCTCGTGGTGGTCTTTCCCGAGGTTCCCGTGATCCCCAAGACGGTGAGCCTGTGGCTCGGGTGGTCATATACCTCGGCGGCGGCATCGCCGAGCACATCGCGGACGTCGGCCACCTCGATCACCGGCCGCGTCTCTCCCGCCTCTTTCAGGATGCCCACTCCGTGCTCGTCGGTGAGGATCGCCCCCGCCTGCGTCTTATCCGCAAAGGAGGCGCCGTGTACCCGCGTTCCCGGCAGGGCGGCAAAGAGGCCACCCGGTTCCACCGCGGCGGAATCCAGGCTCATCGAGGCAAATATCTGGGAGTCGTCTGCCTGGCCCAGCGCAACCCGTCCCTTGGTCACGCGCACAACCTCAGCAAGCGTTGCTGTCATTTTTCCTCTCCGTCATTCTCGTTTTCACAACACACAAGGTCTATCCCAAAGGTCTATCCCGCTTGAAGGGTCAGCAACCCCTCCATCGGGGCCGAGGTGGGCACGTTATCCCGGTCCAGCAGCCAGGAGGCCACATCCCGGAACACCGGGGCCGCCGATTGTCCTCCCTGGCCGCCCGGTTCCACGCCACGATCGGGGTCATCCAACATCACGGCAATAACGTAACGGGGATTATCCGCCGGGGCCATGCCCGCAAAGGTAATCCAAAAGTCGCTCATAGAATACGCCCCCGTGTTGGGGTCCACCTGTTGCGCGGTGCCGGTCTTGCCGGAGGTCTGGTAGCCCTCGATAGCACCGCCCGGCCCGGTGCCCGATTGCACGCCGGTGGGATCGGATTGGGTAACCGCCCGGAACATATCCACCACCGTGCGGGCCGTCTCCGGGCGCACCACCTGGGTGCGCTTGGGAGCGGGCAATTCCTCCTCGGTGCCGTCGGGGTTGGTCACGGACTTGATGATCCTGGGCTCCACGCGCTCACCGCCGTTGGCCAGCGCCTGATACACGCTCGCCATCTGGAGGGTGGTCCAGGACATGCCCTGCCCGATGGGCAGGTTGGCAAAGGTGCCGCCGGACCACTGCTCGGGAGAGGGCAGCAGGCCGGCGGACTCGTTGGGCAGTTCCACGCCCGTGGTTTGCCCGATGCCAAACTTTTCCAGGTACTGCGCGTACTTTTCCTCTCCCAGCCGCTGGGCGAGCATGAGGGTACCCACGTTGGAGGACTTTCCAAAGATGCCCGTGGTGGTGTACGGCGCGGTGCCGTGTTCCCAGGCATCGTTGACCGTCACCCCGGACATGCTGATCGCCCCGGGTACCTGCAACACCTCGTCCGGGGTGGTCAGGCCCTCCTCGATCACGCCTGCGGCGGTGATGATCTTGGCCACGGAGCCCGGCTCATACGGAGCGCTGATGGCGGGGTTGTCAAAATCCTTGCCGCGTTCTAATTGCTTTTCGATGTCCCCGTTGGGGTCGATGGTGCCGGTGTTGGCCATCGCCACCACCTCGCCGGTGTGCGCGTCCAGTACCACGGCCTCGGCATCCTTCGCCCCGGAGTTGGCGCGCGCCTGCTCTACCTTTTGTTGGAGGTAATTCTGCGCGTCCAGATCCACGGTGAGGCTCACGTCCTTGCCGTCGATAGCCGGAACCTGATCGCGCAGCGTGCCCGGAATGACCTGCCCATCGGTGGAGACGTCCTCCGTCATCCGCCCGTTGATGCCGGATAGGAGGGCGTCACCGGAGGCCTCAAAGCCAAATTGTCCCTGGCCGTCCATGGATACCTTACCCAGGATGTTTTCCCCCACCGCCCCGTTGGGGTATTGGCGGATGTCCTGGTGATCGGCGGCAACGCCGTGGAAGGTCTCGGCGATCTGGGCCGCCACGTCCGGGTCCACGTTGCGCACCAGCACCTCATAGTGGCTATCGGCCCGCAGCTTCTCCTCGATTTCCTTCGCGTCTACCTCGTCGGTGGAAGCCCCGGAATCCTTAATCATGCTGGGAATCCGCTCCGCCATCTCCTTTAAGGTGGCGTCCACCTGGTCATCAAGGTAGGCGTCACGGTCCTGCGGCACTGCCGCGCCCTCCATGCGCAGATCCAGTTCCTTTTGTTCCCGCAGTTCCTTGCGCAAAAGATCGGGGGAAACGGTCAGCGACCGCGCCTGCATGGTATAGGACATTTCCCGGCCGTTGCGGTCGGTAATATCGCCCCGGCGGGCGGGCTCCACGTAAATGCGCGCGCGTTGTTCCTCTGCCTTGGCCGAAAGCTCTGGGCCCCACACCACCTGCACCCAGGCCAGGCGGGTGGCCAGCACGAGCACCACCACCACGAGGAACGCCAGAACGAGGCTGAGCCTGCGCCGCATCACCTGCTGCTGAGTCCGCGGCGTAGGGCGCGTCCGCTCGGCGGGGGGCGCAGGGCGATACGACGCCCCGGCGGAGTACCGGGGCGTCGCCGGGGTGCGGCGATCATGAGGGGGAGTCACTGCCCAATGCCACCTTCCCTAGTGCTCATAGCCGTTAATTCAGATAAGGAGGCTGCGCCTGGCCGCCTGCCGGAGGTTGCGCTGCCTGCGGGGCTTGTTGGCCCTGCGGCACCGCCTCAAGGTTCTCACCCATGCCCTCGGTCTTATCTGGGCTACTCGACGCCGCGTTGGCGCGCGTGGGCGCCCCGTTGACATCGACGATGGGGCGCGACTCGCCCTCGGCCGGGCGGCGCTCCGTTACCTCTCCGTTTTCTTCCACGGCCAGGATACCGGGCTGTTGGGGCACCACCATCCGATTGTCGTTGGCGTGGCGCACAAACTCGGAGGAGCTGCGCACCGTCTCCACATCGCGGTTGAGCGTCTCGATCTGGTTGTCCAGCTGCTTTTCCTGGGCTGTGAGTTGCTGCAACCGGAATGTTTGTTGCGTGGAGATGCCCGAAAGAGCCATCGCCAGGGCCACGCCGCCCACCAGCAGCACGATCGCTACCAGGCTAATGCGTGTCAGCCTGGAGGACTGCCGTGCCGTGGCCACCCTGCGTCCGCGCACGGACACCACCTGACGAGACCCCAGCCGTCCCGCGGCGGGTTTGGGTACCACGCGGCGCACGGGGTTGCGCAGGGTGCGGTGCGGCACCGCAGTGGCCGGACGCGCGGAGGCGTGATAGCGCGCCTCGCGGTCCAAAAGCGCGGTAGCCGATGCGGGCGCGGTGGCCTCCATGCTCATGTCTCGGCTACGACGAGCGCTCGTCTCGCTGTGGGAGTTCATTGGTATCCTCCGGGGATCGTGCTCTCGGCGTCTGTTCGTATTCTTTCGATAGCGCGTACCCGCACCGGGGCGGCGCGGGGGTTATCGTCGATTTCTCGGTCCGTGGCCTTTTGCGCGCCCCGGGTAATCAACCGGAAATTCGGTTGCGTGCCCGGCAGCTCCACGGGGAGGCCCGGCGGCGTGGCGGAGGCAGTTACCTCCGCAAAGTGCCGTTTGACCAGGCGATCCTCATGGGATTGATAGCTCATGAACACCGCTCGCCCGCCGCTGCCAAGGCTGCTTGTGATGGCGGGCAGAGCCGCCGCCAAGGAGGCCAATTCCTCATTGACCTCCACGCGTAGGGCCTGGAACGTGCGCTTGGCGGGGTGCCCGCCTGTGCGCCGGGCGGCGGCGGGGATCGTCGCATAGAGGAGTTCCACCAACCGGCCCGAGGTGCTAAACGGCTCTTTTTCCCGCTCTCGCACCACGGCGGAGGCGATCTTCCCGGCAAAGCGCTCATCGCCGTAGGTCTTGAGCACCTTGGCCAATTCTCCGTGGCTGTAAGTATTAAGCACGTCGGCGGCGGTGCGGCCCGAGGTAGGATCCATCCGCATGTCCAGGGGAGCGTCCACCCGGTAGGCAAAGCCTCGTTCCACCTGATCCAACTGCATGGAGGAAACCCCGAGGTCATAGAGCGCACCGGCTATCCCATGAGCACGAGCACGCTCCACGATCGCCCCCTCGCCCCGCTCCAGGGCCTCCTTCACCTGGTCATAGCGCGCGTGGACGGGATAAAACCGCTCCCCTAAGCCTGCCCGGTGAATCCTGCGGGTGGCGTTGTCCAAGGAGGCCGGATCGCGGTCAAAGCCCATCAGCACTGCCTGGGGGAATACCCGCAGGAAATGCTCGGCATGGCCCCCGGCACCAAGGGTGCCATCGACGATGACCGCCCGGTCACCCGCCGATTCCACGGCGGGAGCGAGGAGAGCGGTCACGCGATCGCGCAGCACAGGAACGTGCCCGTGATTTTCTGCAAGGCGCTCGCCGTATTCCGCGTGCTTGTGCTCTTCCATCGTCACCGTTCTCCCCCTTTCCTGCTTGTGCCGCGTCACGCTGTGCCGCAGTGTTGCACCGTGTTCTAGCCGAGGTTCTGGTCAAGGTCGTATCCGCGAGTAATAGCCAAGTGCGTGCAGGGCCCCACCCGGATTGTTCCGAGGCTCTGATGTCGGGGAAGTACACCAGAACGCTCGTTCTATCCGGGCAGAGTCCTCCGCGCACTCTGCCGCGGTGGTCTCAACACCAGCCCCTAGAGCAGGCCTCCGAGGACTTCATTGGCGTCCGCCGAGGAAAATGCCTCTTCCGTCTCCTGCTGGTACTGAGTCCAGGCCTCCGCATCCCAAATCTCCAGGAAGTCCACCGAGCCGATCACCACGCACTCCTTGGTGAGCCCCGCGTAATTCCGATGCGCCGCAGAGAGCGTGATCCTGCCGTGTCCGTCGGGACGCTGCTCATCGGCGCTCGCCGCTAAGTTACGGATAAACGCGCGGGCCTCCGGGTTAGTGCGGGACACCGCCGCAGCCTTACGCGCTCGCTGCGCGAACTCCTCGCGCGGATAGACCGCCAGGCTGTGATCCTGCCCCTTGGTAACCATCAATCCACCCACCAGCTCGTCACGGAACTTGGCGGGGAGAGTGAGACGCCCCTTGTCATCGAGCTTCGGAGTATAGGTACCGAGAAACATCCCGGAACCACCTTCCTTCACTCGCTGCCACGGGACCGGCTTCCCTTCCCCTAGCCGGTGCCGGGGCGTTCACTCCCCAGCATCAACCAGTGCGCCCCACTCTACCCCACTTCCCCCCACCACCACTAGCCATAAGACAACTTTAGCCACACAAGACACCAGAAAACACAGGTCATGGCCCTATTTTTTCGTGGGTGGGCCACCCACGAGCCCAAACATCAATAACCACTTTAAAACCTAGAGCAACTTTAGAAACATTGACACCATCTCCCCCTTGCCACCGATGCCGCCACGCAAGAGAGCACTACACCCCGCACCCCACCAAGTCCCACATGGCCTTTTCCGGCAGTGAACTGCCCTTTTCCCCTACAAGACCCGAATACACCGGCACACCGCCGCCCGCCCCCGACCTTCCCGGAAATCCCGGTGGGAGAAAGTGGGGCCCACCTCACCCCTCCGCTTCACCCCGGGCGCCCTCCCCAAGAAATGACAAAAGACCTACGCCCACTCCTCAAAAAACCAGAGAAGCGAGCGAGGTCTCACCGACAACCGGACGCCTTGTTGGCGCCACGCCCTCTACTCAAAGCGGCGCCGAAAATCCTCCTCCATCCGGCTCGCCATAGTGGAACCCCCCGCTCGCCTCCCAGTGCTCTCGGCGCGCCCTCCCATTCCCCGCCCAGGCAGGGCCGCCCCGGAACCACGGAGCACCCACACCCCGGCACCAAACATCAAGAGGAACCCGGCCACGCTGAGCGCAATGAACCACAGGGAGTTCTGCGCAAGAGCCACCCCGCCGATGAGCATGACCAAACCCAACACGCCCAGGGCGATACCACGAAACACGCGCCCCGGCGCGGCCCCCAGCGCTCCCCGCCCGCCGGTCACCGAGGAGCCAAAGCCGGGATCTTCCGCCAAGAGAGACTGCTCAATCTCCCGCAGTGCTCGCTGCTCCTGCTCTGATAGCGCCACGATTCCTCCCATAATATTTTGGCCGTTCGCCGCTCACTATGCTTTCAACGTCGGGGAACACCACTGTGTTCCCCACGCCTCAGCCCGGGCGCCCTAGCCGATACCGCAGCCCGGCGCCGGCTAGGCAGCGGCGGCAACAACCGGAGATTCTGCCTCCACCTCAGCCAGAAAGGCAGATGCCAAATCAATCAGCCGATGCGCCACACGCTCTTCTATCCGCGATTCTAGCCCGGAGTTCCACCGGGAGCGCAGCCGGGAAAAGGCCTCGAACTGCCCCGCCCAATAATCCCCCCGCCCATCCACCAAACGCAGGCGGCCCCATGCACCATCCACGGCGCGTCGGCGGCGGGCAGCGGGGTGAGAGGCCAATACCGCCCCCGCGACGCGCAGGGCGCAGCGATAGGAAGATTCAAAGGCCTCCCCGTATCGCCCGGCGTCATGATCCGCTAACGCCTGGGCCAGCAGGCCCTTCGCCTTGGCGATAAAATCCTCTCGGCCTATCCCGGAGGGGCGCACGGCGCGATGACTCCCGCGATACGCCCCCAAAGCCGTGGCAGAAATTACCTGCGCCATCTCTATCCCCTCTCCTTACCGCATCCACCACCGGGCCGCGCGCCTTCACTGACGCTCCACCGCGCCGTACCTCAAGAACATCGCTCACCCTAAACACCCCGCAGGACAACCACACCCCCATCATAGAACATGTTTTCGATTTCCACCGTTCAATCAGCCTCCGCCCACGCACCTCACGAGCCAACGTGGTTGCATAGACGCATGCCCCTGTCTCTCCGCGCACTCACGGCCCCCGAGTTCGTCGCCACCGCGCCCTCCCTGGTGGACATCCACCTCAGCGCCATGCGCTATCCCGCTCGCCTGCGCGAAAGTCGGATCGCAGCGTGGAAACAAGACAGCACCATGCCCGGATTCCTCGCCTTCTGCGCGTTCTCCACCCCGCCCCCACCCTCACCGCAAACCCCACCCGGTGCTTCCCGCGCACCAAGCCCAGGGGGCGCGTCGCAAAGCGCAAATGGAATCCTCGCCGGGATCGCCTATGGTTTCCGCGGTTCCCCGGATACCTGGTGGCATCACAACGTCCGCCGCGGCCTGCTCTACCGCCGGGAGCCCGCCTCCGTGTTGAACGATTACTTCGAGGTCGCCGAGGTACACGTGGCCCCCGCTCACCAAGGTCGCGGCGTGGGACGCGCGCTTCTCACCCGCCTCCTTGAGCACGTCTCCGAGCCCGAGGCGCTCCTATCCACCCCTGAGGTTCCAGGGGAGGATAACCGCGCGTTTCACCTCTATCGTTCCTTCGGTTTCCGGGACGTGCTCCGTTCCTTCTATTTTCCCGGAGATTCTCGCCCCTTTGCCGTGCTGGGCGCGTCTCTTCCGCTGGTTTTCTCCTCTCCCCCGCCCCCGCCCCCGCAGGAAAGTCCCACCGGCTAGGTATCGTGTGTGTATTACCCCGCGCCCTGCCCTTCCTTGAAAGGACTGTCCCCCATCGTGGCTCATGACGCTCGCTTGGTTTCCCTCCGCGATATTCCCGCCGCAACCCAGGAGATTCTCACCGCCTACCTCGATTCCCGCCTCCCCGAGATCAAGGCCATTGGCGCGCCGGTTACCGAGGCCGCGGAGAGCCTGCGGGACTTCGTCCTGGGCGGCGGCAAGCGCATCCGCCCCCTCTACGGCTGGGCGGGTTTCCTGGGTGCACACAACCCAGTGGAAACGGGCAGCGGGGCGGAGGATCCTCAAGCCGTTCTTCAGGCGATCAGCGCCCTGGAATTGATCCAGGCGTGCGCGCTCATTCACGATGACATCATTGACGCCTCCGATACCCGGCGCGGCGCCCCCACCGTGCATCGCCGCATGGAACGCCACCATCGCGCGTCCGCCTGGCGGGGCGAGAGCGCCCACTTCGGCCGATCCGTGGCTACCCTCGTCGGCGATCTCGCCCTGTCCTGGGCAGATGACATGCTTCACGACGCCGGGCTGTCCGAGGCCGCCATGACCCGAGCGCGCGAGCCGTGGCGCGCGATGCGCACGGAGGTCATCGGCGGACAGTTGCTCGACATCACGGTGGAGGCCACCGCCAGCGAGGACATCGCGTTGGCGGAGGCGGTCAATCGCTTCAAGACGGCCGCCTACACCATCGAACGCCCCCTGCATCTCGGTGCCGCTATCGGCGGGGCCTCCCCGGAGGTGATTCGGGCTTTCCGGCGCTATGGGCACGACGTAGGGATCGCGTTCCAGCTCCGCGATGACGTGCTGGGGGTGTTTGGTGATCCCGAGGTAACCGGGAAGCCCGCCGGCGACGATCTGCGTGAGGGCAAGCGCACGGTGCTCCTGGCCCTCGCTCTTGCCGCGACGGATCGGCAGGACCCGGCCGCCGCGGAGGAGTTGCGCCGCGGCGTCGGCTCCCCGCTTGATGAGCGCCAGCTGGCCCGCCTCACGGAGATCATCGCCGCCTCTGGCGCCCAAGACGAGGTGGAGCGCCGCATCGCCTCGCTGGTGGCCTCCGGGGTGGCGCATCTGGAGGTAGAGGAGATCTCCCCCGAGGTGCGCACCGCGCTCAATGGTCTAGCCATTCGTTCCACGGCGCGCCGAAAGTAAAGCGCAGGTCAGCAGGTATGTCCGCGTTCTCTCTCCGCCCGCTCCCCGTAGGAGCGCTGGGCACCGCGCTCATCGCCATCGGCTCTTTCGGCGCCGGGGCCACCCGCAATCGCGGCGGGGTCTTGCACGCGCTGGGGCTCGATTTCTTTGCCTACGGGCACGGCGCGGGCCTGGCCAATACCCTCCTGTGGGCGGGGATCGTGCTCCTCATCGCGGCGTGGGTGCTCCTGGGCAGGCGGGTTCTTTCCGCCGCTTCTCCCTCCGCCTCGGCCGCACGGCTTGACGAGGTACGCCGGAGCCTGATCGCCTGGGTCATTCCCCTGATATTTGCCGCCCCCATCCTGTCCCGGGACGTGTACTCCTACCTCATGCAGGGCGCCATGCTCCGCGATGGCTTTGATCCCTATACCCAGGGTGCCGCTATCAATCCAGGCCCCATGCTCCTAGAGGTTTCGCACGATTGGCGCAATACCACCACGCCTTACGGCCCGCTCCACCTGTGGCTCGGCGAGGGGATCACCCGGCTCGTGGGGGATAACATCACCGTGGGCATCATCCTTTATAAATTGCTGTCCATCGCCGGGTTCAGCGCCATCGTCTGGGCGATTCCCCGGTTGGCCCGGGCCTTCTCCGCCCCGCCCGCCACGGCCCTATGGATAGGCGCCGCCAATCCGGTGACGATCCTGCACCTGGTGGGCGGCATGCATAACGAGTCCATCATGGTCGGGCTCGTGAGCCTCGGCCTCGTGTGCGCCGCGCGCCACCGCTACGTCGGGGCGATCATCCTCATCGCGGTGGCGGTGGCCCTCAAGGCCACGGCGGCCTTCGCCCTGCCCTTCGTGGTGTGGATGGCCCTGCGCCATTACACCACCGCGCAGACCCCCGTGCTGAAGCGCTGCGCCGCTTTCCTCGGGCTCGGGACGGCGGGCGCGCTTCTTACCCTCGGCGTGGTGGCCGCCATCACCTGGGCCTCGCGCTCCTCCTGGGGCTGGCTGGCGGAAATATCCGGCAACTCCAAGGTGATTAATCCCCTGGCCCTTCCCTCCCTCCTCGCCGGGGTGGCCACGGATTTTCTTCTGCTTTTCGACGCCTCCCTCACCTTCAACGTCCCCCTGGGGTTCCTGCGCCAGGTTTCCACGGCGCTCATGGGGCTGGGACTCGTGGCGGCGTGGTGGTTCTTCCGTTCCACCGCGTCCCAGGCGGTGCGCGGCATCGCGGTGGCGTACTGCGTGGCCTTCGCGTTGAACTCGGTCACCCTGCCCTGGTACTACGCCAGCCTTCTCTCCCTGGTGGCCGTCACTCCCGTGCCGCGCTGGGTGCTGCCCTGGGCCACGGCGGCCTCCATCGTGGTCACCCTGGCCTTCACCGGCTCGGGCAATCACCAGTTGTACAACCCCCTGTGGATGCTGGCCTCCGTGATGATCGCCTGGGCGTTGACCTCCTGGTTGTTTCGCTCCACGGCCCCTACAACGCCATCGCCTGCGCCCGCCGCATCACTTCCCGGGCCAGATGCCCGTGCAGGGCGTCGATAGGCCTGCCCGGGAGGGAATCGTCCTCCGTAAACAGGTAGCGGATGATCTCTTCGTCGCTGTAGCCGCCGTCGGAAAGCAGCGCGATCGCGCCGGGCACAAAACGCTGTACCGTTCCCTTGTCCCCCAGGAAAATCTCGGGAATCATGCGCACGCCCTCGTGCGTGATGGCGATGATCTTGTGATCCCGGATCATGTCGATCACGCGGGTGACCAGGATTCCCAGGCGCTCGGAGGCCTCCTCCAGGGTCAACAGGGGCTCGGGCGCGGGGAGGACGGCAGAAGACACAGCTTGAACACTCACGGCACCTGAGTTTAGACGATGTGGCTACCACTCCCCCTGTGCCTTCGGCCATACTGGGGCCATGGCTCAACTTCAGGTGGGAGACGTCCTTGAGGGCAGATACCAGATAGATCACCCGATCGCTCGCGGCGGCATGTCCACGGTCTATCGCTGCGTGGATCTCCGCCTGGGCCGAGCCGTGGCGGTAAAGGTTATGGACGATCGCTACGTAGACGATCCCGTCTTTCGTCAGCGCTTCCGCCGCGAGGCGCGCGCGATGGCCAAGATCAACCACCCGCATATCGTGGGGGTCTATGACTTCGGTTCCGATGGCAACCACGTCTTTTTAGTCATGGAACTCATCACCGGCGGAACGCTGCGGGAGCTGGTGGCCGAGCGCGGCCCCATGCCGCCCCATGCCGCGCTGTCCGTCATGCGCGCCGTGCTCACCGGCCTGGCCGAGGCTCATCGCGGAGGCCTGATTCACCGCGATATTAAACCGGATAACGTGCTCATCAGCGCCGATCACGCCGTGAAGTTGGCGGACTTTGGCCTCGTGCGCGCCACGGACTCCGAGCAACACACCACCACGCATATCGTGGGCACGGCCGCCTATCTCTCCCCGGAGCAGGTGCGCGGCTCGGAACTGGGCCCGGCCAGCGACGTGTATTCGGCGGGCATCGTCCTATTCGAGCTTCTCACCGGGGAAACCCCCTTCCACGGCGGCACCGATCTTGAATGCGCCTATCAGCGCCTCGACCGCGACGTCCCCCCTCCCTCCGAGGTGATCGAGGGGATTCCCCCGGAGATCGACGCCCTGGTGGCCCGGGCCACCCGGCGCGAGCACGCCCACCGCTACGCAGACGCCCCGGCGTTCTTAAACGCCACCGAGCAGATCATTCGGGGGCTGCACCTGCCTGCCTTCACGGTGCCTCTACCACGTAACTCCGCCGCGCACCGCGCAGCGGAGATTCCCACGGACACCAGCTCACTGCCCACGGAGATGATGGCCACGGGGGTGATCGCCCCGCCCCAGAGCCCAACCGCGCTCACGGTTTCCGCCGCCACCCCGCCCCCGGGGGACGCCACAGATCACACCGCCCTGTTACCCGCCGAGGCGCCCCAACCCCCGGACGCGATCTCCTCTCCCGCTGAGGCCCCCACCCCCGCACCCCGCCCGGCCTCATCGCCCCGGACCTACACCAACCGTTCCTCGGTAAGGCTTGCGGCCTGGCTCATCGCCGTTGCCGTGCTCATCGGGGCCGTGGCCCTGGGCGGGTGGTGGCTCGGCTCCGGCCGCTACGGCGAGATTCCCGAGGTCATCGGCACGGATAGGGCCTACGCGCTGGCCGCCGTGCAGGAGGCCGGATTCGAGGCCACGGCACGCGAAGTCTACGACGACGATGTGGCCCGGGGCGAAATTATCGACACCGATCCCTCCGGGGAGCGCGCGGTACGGGGATCGGAGGTGACGGTTCTGGTCTCCCAGGGCAGGCCCACGGTGCCCACCGTTCCCGACGGCGCCGATGCACAGCGCTACGAGCAGCTTCTGAGCGACCGCACCCTCTCCTCCCGCGTGGCGGGACGGGAATACTCCGATGATGTTCCCGCCGGCGGCGTGCTGTCCACCTCCCCCGAGGCCGGGGAATCCGTGCCCACGGACTCCACCGTGAGCCTGACGCTCAGCAAGGGGCCGGCTCCCGTGCAAATCCCCGATCTTCGAGGCATGGAGGAAAAGGAAGCCCGAAAGGCCCTGGATAAAGCGGGCTTGAAAGTCAGCGCGGTGGAGTGGGCCTTTGATTCCCGCCGTGACTACGGAGAAGTCAGCGCGACGGTGCCGGACAGCGGGTCCGAGGCCGCCCGTGGAGATGGCGTGCGCCTCACGTTATCCTCCGCGCGCACGGTGCCGGACCTCTCGGGAATGGATACCGATGAGGCCGCCGCCCGCCTGGCGGAGGAGGGACTCACCCTCGGGGAGATCACCACCGATCCCGATGTCACCGGCTCCTACGGCGAGGTGGAAAGCAGCACCCCGGAGGCCGGAACCCGCGTGGATCCCGATGCCACCGCCGTGGACCTGGTTCTCCCCGGGCGGGTGCACGCGCCGCTGCTCCTAGGCAAAACCGTCTCCGAGGCGGAGCGGATCGCCCGCAAGCAGGGCCTCACCCTGGATGCCGGGAACTCCACCTCCGGGCAAGCCCGGATCATCACCCAGTCCCCCCTCCCCGGCAAGGCGCTCTCCCTGGATTCCCCGGTGGTGGTCACCGCCCTGGGTTAGGGGCCACCACCCGCTTGGCCTCTAGCGGCGCAGCATCTCCGCCACGAGGAACGCCAGTTCCAGCGATTGCTGGGTGTTCAGGCGCGGGTCTACGGCGGACTCATAACGCCCCGGCAGATCCACGTCCGTGATGTCCTGAGCACCACCCAGGCACTCGGTGACGTCCTCCCCGGTGAGTTCGATGTGCAAGCCGCCGGGGTGCGTGCCCAGGGCGCGGTGTACCTCGAAGAAGCCCTGCACCTCGTCAATAATCTTGTCGAAGTGGCGGGTTTTGTACCCGTTGGAGGCGGTAAAGGTATTGCCGTGCATGGGGTCGCACTGCCATACCACCTTGTGCCCGGCGTTCTCCACGGCGCGCACCACGCCGGGAAGCACCTCGCGTACCTTGCCGTAACCCATGCGGGAGACAAAGGTCAGGCGGCCCGGCTCGCGCTCCGGGTCAAGTTTCGCGGCGTAGGCCACGGCCTCCTCCGGGGTCACCGAGGGGCCGATCTTCAAGCCCACCGGGTTAGCGATCATCGCGGCGAAGTTGATGTGGAAATCATCAATGCCACGGGTGCGCTCCCCGATCCACAGCTGGTGGGCGGAAAGGTCGTAAAGCCGGGTGGTATCGCTCTCGTCCTTGGCCAGGCGCAGCATGCCGCGCTCGTAATCGGCCAGGAGGGCCTCGTGAGAGCAGTACACCGTGGCGCTGCTGAGGGAGTCGTCGCGCACCTGGCAGGCCTCCATGAACTTCAGGCCGCGCTCTATCTCCTTGGCCAGGGCCTCGTAGCGGGCCCCCGCCGCCGAGGTGGCCACGAAGTCCCGGTTCCACTGGGTCACGCGGTGCAAGTCGGCGGTCCCCGAGGAGGTCAGGGCGCGCACTAGGTTCATGGCGGCGGAGGAGTTCGCGTAGGCGCGGATCATGCGGGCGGGATCGTGCTCGCGGGCCTTTTCCGTGGGCTCCACGCCGTTGACGATGTCCCCTCGGTAATTCAGCAAGCCGTTATCGTCCCGGTCGGCCGAACGCGGCTTGGCGTACTGCCCCGCGATGCGGGCCAGCTTCACCACGGGGGTAGAGGCGCCGTAGGTCAGCACCACCGCCATTTGCAGGAGGGTCTTAATGTTGGCGCGGATATGCGGCTCGTTATTCGATTCGAAGGTTTCCGCGCAGTCTCCCCCCTGGAGGAGGAATGCTTTGCCCAGGGCGACGTCGGCAAGCTGCTGCTTAAGCTCGCGCACCTCGGGGGCCACCACCACCGGGGGCACGGATTCCAGGAGTTTACGCACGTTATCGGCGCTCACGCGATCCCAGGTGGGTTGCTGATGAGCGGGACGCGCGATCACGTCCTCAAACACCTCTTGAATGCCGTCCGGCAGCGGGGGAAGATCAGGCAGGGCTTCTTTGGGAATATCTACGGTCCAACTCACACTCCCAGTGTAATCAAGAAGCCCACAACCATGCGGCTATTTGTTCACCGCACCCCCGCTACGGCCTCCGGCCCGCCGGGCTCAGCTCACGCCGCGCACCCGATTATCCTCGCCCAGGAAAAGCCGCTCCTGGCACACCCGGAATTTCACCACGTTATATCGGGCGTCCGCCAAGGCGTCGTGAGCATTGGTCGGGGGTGCCGGCAACTCCGGGCGGCCCGCCATCTCCCACAGCTGCTTTAGCTCCCGGGTATAGCGCGGAATCTCCCTGGGCAGCCCAGCCATGTCCCCCCAGAGTTGGGCCAGTACCACGTGGTCATAGGCTCCCACCCACGCCCATAGTTCCGGGCGCCCCGCCCCGGAGGTGAGGAACTCATATACCTCCTGCCGGATCTCCTGCTGCGGCTTCCATTCCCGAGCATGGGGGCTGGGAAGTTTACTGAGCACGTTCTCCCGTACCCAGGGGTTTGCGCGCCGCTCGTCAAAGTCCGTGGACACCGCATAATACTCCCGCCCGTCCTCGGACACGATGCCGATGGACACGAGTTCTATCGTGCGGCCATCCTCCACAAACTCGGTGTCATAGAAATACCGCACGGGCGGCCCTCATTCCCTTTCCGTCCAGGTGTATTGTCCTGCAAGGATTTTCCTCTCTCCCCGAGGGTAGCGCGCACGCCTTGCCCAAAGAACCTCGCCCTCATCATGGCGGCCCTTCCCGCTACTCGCTGTGCCTATAATACGCAGGTGCTCGATGATAAAACACAGGCAGCGCCCAGGTTGATTGCACCTCCGAGGTGGGCTCAGTACACCGGGGCGGCCCTGCTCCTCCTGGTCACCGCCTTGACCCTTTTCCAAGGCGCATTTCACCTGCGGTACTTCCTCGACTTCGAGGTGTACCGCGCCGGCACGCAGGCATTCCTCCACGGGGAATCCATCTATGAGCGGGACTATGACATGGGCATTGTCACCCTGCCGTTTACCTATCCCCCCTTTGCTGCCCTGCTGTTCGCGCCGCTGGCCTGGCTGCCCTCGGCACTCGGGGCGGTGCTTCTCTTTATCATCAATGCCGCCTGCATCTGGTGGGTTATGGTGCTCACCCTGCGCTGGTGCGCGCCACGGCTTTCCGCCCCGGCCTGGGCCGCCTGTGTTCTTCCCCTCGTGCTCCTTTCCGAGCCGGTGCGCGAAACCCTCCTTTTTGGCCAGATCAACGTGATCCTCATGGCCATCGTGTGCACGGATATTTTGGGCAGGCGCCTGCCCCTCCCCCGGGGCGTCCTGGTGGGACTAGCCGCCGCGATCAAACTCACCCCGGCGGTATTCGGCCTGTATTTCCTGGTCAAGCGGGATTGGCGGGCGGCGGGGTGGGCCGTGGGTTCCGGCCTTGGCTTTACCGCCCTCGCCGCGCTCATCAGCCCGCATAATTCCCGCGTGTATTGGCTCGACACGCTCTCCAATACCGGGCGCATCGGCTCTCCCTTTTACGCCTCCAATCAGTCGCTCCAGGGTTTCTTGTACCGCATGGAGGTGCCACCCGAGGTTCTTTCCGTCGTGTGGGTTGTCGGCAGCATTCTCTGCGTCGCACTCGTGACATGGGCGATGCACCGGCTGCTTCATGTCGGCGCGGTACCGGCGGCGCTCGTGGTGAACTCCCTCATCGCGCTGATCTGCTCCCCGATCTCCTGGACGCACCACTGGGTGTGGCTGATTCCCGCGCTCATCGTCACCGGGGCCGCCGCCCGCACCCACCGTGCCCTGGGAGCGCTCGCCGTCGCCATCGCTGCCGCTATCCTCGCCGCCCCGCACTGGTTGTTGCCCACGAACGACGGCCGCGAGCTCGACTGGCCGCTATGGGCGCTCCCCCTGGGAAACGCCTACCTGGTGCTCGCGCTTCTTCTCCTCGGCTACGCGGCGATCTTCCCCCGGCACTTCGCCCCCGCGCAGGCCCCGATTCAGCAGCGCTGAAGCATAAAACGCTGAAGCATAATAGGCCGCGTGTCCGCGCGGCCGCCCCACCGGGCAGCCGCCGGTCGGCTAATAGCGCGGCGTCGCCCCCGTTTCCCCTGCTTGGGAAGCCTCCGCGGGCGTCGGGTTCTTGGCTCCGGGCAGCGGCACAAACATCACCAACCCGATGAGCACAAAAAACACCGGCCCGGCCTCCAGGTGGTGAAACTCCAGCACCGCCAGCACCAGGTAGGCCACGATGAGCGCCACGGCCACCACCATGCGGCCCACCAGAATCTTCTTCATCTCAGGTTCCCCATCCTTATGTTTTCCGCGCCGGACTGCTGCTACCGGACTACCACTGCCGGATTATCGCCGCAGTTTACTCGCTCCCGCACCGCTCGGGTTCTGCCCACCCCACTCACGATGCGCAGGCTCCGCGCCTCTCCTTCGCCCGAGGTGCGCGCATACCATGCCCGGTAGCGGCGCGATGGCGGGCGGCTTCAGCGTCCACCCGACTACCGGAGTACGTTGCAGCGCCCACATCGCCGCGCCCCCGGCGAAGCTCAGAATAATGCAGGCAATTACCCAGAACTGAGTGCTGTGTTCCCACTGGGTAGCGTCCAAGGAAATCTCCACCCCGCCCAGGCGCGCCAGGGGGACATGAAAGAAAATCGTCAGCGCGATGGGATGCCCCAAGTAGATGGGCAACGTATGGCGACCCAAAAATTGCAGCGCCGGGGAAAGGTAGGGCACCTTGGAAAGCCCCACTGCGGCGAGCACCGCGATGGGCAACATGAGGAACTGCCCCACCGTGCGCACCAGAGTCCACACGTCATTCGCCTCCACCACGGCTCCCGGCCACAGCGGCCAGTCCATGATCGCCGGGCCGTCGGTGGAGACGAGGTACCACATGGCATAGACGGCAAAACCAATCACGTAGGCCGTGGCCGCGCCCACGATCTTCGGCGGGGTCATCGCGCCGCCGGCAAAGCCGCGCACCGTGCGGGAAAGATGCGCCCCCACCATAAAGATCGGCAGGTACATGATGAACTTGCCCACCGTATCGCAGGAAGAGTTGAGCGGAAGGGCCAGCACGGTGCTAAAGGAGATCACCACCGCCACCCACGGACGTAGTTTCCGGGTGGCCCAGAGCACCAGATTAAAGGCCGTGAGAACATACAGGAACCAATACATGTTCTGGGCCGTGAGCAGGGTCTCCGCATAAAAGGAGAAATCCGCCAGGTCGGAACCATAATAGGAGGCCCTGTGCCAATCCATCAGGCCCACCTCGATGGGCGTCCACAAAATATAGGGCACGAGGAAGAACCACAGCCGCCTGCTGAACAGTTCCCACAGGCTCATGCGCAGCACCTTGGTGGAAAAGACCCCGCTCACCAGGAAAAAAAGCGGCATCCGCAGCGGATCAAGGAGGTGATTAACCTGCGCGGCAAAGGTATCCATGCCAAAGGGCACCGCCAGGCACACGTGGAGAACCACGACGCCCAGGATGGAGACCCCCTTGGCCACGTCCGGCCACGCCACTCGCCCCGGAACGCTGGCTTTTCCCGGAGCGGAGGCGGCAAGGTGCGGGGCCATAAGCATGAGAAAAAGAGCGGGGTCCTATCGTATGCGGGAATCTGAAAGAAAACTTATGCGTTTTACCCTACAGTGAGCACCGCCTGGGAATGAAGTCAGAGGTCTTACCCGTGGCCCCGCGCACCCCGCCCGAGTCCCTCCTTCGGAGGAGACTCAGGAAAAGCTCGGCTCCGCCCCGCGCGGGTAGCCGTTCCCCGCCTCCAGGGACTTCTTCACCTCGGAGGCGTACATGTCCACATAGTCATAGCCGGTGAGTTCCACCAGCCTACTCATCACGTGATCGGTCAGAGCGCGCACGGCCTGCT
The DNA here is from genome assembly GCF_001412105.1 of Corynebacterium oculi. Classification (GTDB taxonomy): domain Bacteria; phylum Actinomycetota; class Actinomycetes; order Mycobacteriales; family Mycobacteriaceae; genus Corynebacterium; species Corynebacterium oculi. The sequence continues at coordinate 331,676 of NZ_LKST01000001.1, read as the reverse complement.
GGGAATCCGGGTCAAGGCCTTGTTCCTTGACGTAGGCGATGGGATCAATCGGCTCACCCACCTTCATGCGCACCTTGCGCGGGCGCAGCAGCCAGGAGCCGATGGGGTTGGCCTCCCGCGAGCCGATCATGCCCACCGGAATGATCTTCTCCCCGGTGGCCAGGGCGATGCGCGCCACCCCGGTGCGGCCGCGGTAGATGCGGCCGTCGGGAGAGCGGGTGCCCTCCGGGTAGATGCCAAAGAGATCGCCTCGGTCAAAGACCTCCTGTGCGGCCTTCTGCACGGCCTCCGCCGCCCCGGCCTCGTTGCGGTTCACGGGAACCTGGCCCACGGTGCTAAAAAACCAGCTCTGCGCCCGGCCCACCACGCCGGGGGTGGTGAAGTACTCGGACTTGGCCGGGAAGGTGATCTGGCGCGGGCACATCAGGGGGAAGAAGAAGGAATCCATCACGGATTGGTGGGAGGAGGCCAGCAGGGCGGACCCCTTGGCCGGAATATTCTCCACGCCCTCGATCTCGGGGCGATTCCACACGCGCAAAAACGGCCCCATCAGGATGTATTTGAAAGTCCAGTACCATTTGTTGTGCATTGCTCGTCCTCCGTGACGGGTTGAGTCTCTTTCGGCGGGCTATCCGGCCCGTTATCCGGCCACAAGCCCCCGAGCCAGATCGGCTACGCCAATCATACCCGCATCCGCCACCAACTCCGCCGTGGCTACGCGCGCCAGCGGTCGATACCCGGTTCCCACGATCTGCGAGGAGAACTGTTCCGTGGCCTGCTCCAGATACAGATCCGCGTCGCGGGACACCCCGCCCCCCAGCAAGATCAGTTCCGGGTCTAAAATATCCGCCACGATGGAAAGCCCCGTGCCCAGCCAGGAGGCGAATTCCTCCACTACCGCCAGGCCCGCGGCGTCCCCCTGGCGGGCGGCCTGCATGATGCGCAACCCGTCCACGGAACTGGGATCGCGGCGTACCCGCGCGGCCAGGGCCGAGCCGGAGAACCGCCGGCGGTGCACCAGCTCGATGGCGGAATCCATCAGCGCCGTGCCCGAGCAATAGCGCTCCAGGCAGCCGAGCTTGCCGCAGGGGCAGGGCCGTCCCCCCGGCACCACCGTGAGGTGGCCAAACTCCGGGGCCGTGCCGTAGGCCCCGCGGAAAATCTCTCCGTGGTTCATCAGCGTCGCCCCGATGCCCGTTCCCACCGCAAAGAGCACCCAGGTATCCACCCCCCGGGCGGCGCCAAAACGGTACTCTCCCCAGGCTGCCGAGTTCGCATCGTGTTCCAACCGCACCGGCAGGTCTAGACGCTCTTCCAGGATGGAACGCACCGGGGCGTCGCGCCACGGCAGGTGCGGCGCAAAGCGCACCACCTCGCAGCTGGGGTCAAGGAAGCCCGCCACGGCCACGCCCACGGCGGCGATCTCGTGATCCCGGCGCAGCAGATCCACCAGGTGCGCGATGCCCCCGCTCATGCCCTCCGCGTCGCGCGGCGAGGGGAGCGAGCGGGCGTCGATAATGCACCCCCCGGCGTCCACCACGCCGGCGCGCATGTTGGTACCGCCGATGTCGAAGCCCACGGTGAGGGTCATCGCTTTCTCGCCTCCGTCAGACCTGGTGATAGATAACCGTCTCAGTATAGGCGAGGTTCGGACACATTCAGAAGCCGCCGCAGGCGAGCGGACATGATCTCCCACGTCCAGTTCTGTTCCACGTATCGACGCCCCGCCGCCCCCATCGCCGCGCGACGCTGCGGGGAGCCAAGCGCATCGATCAGCGCCTCGGCCAGCTCATCGACGTCGTTGCCCCGCACCACGTAGCCGGTATCGGGCCGCACCGTCTCCGGGGCGCCACCGGAATCCCCGGTGATGACCGGAACCCCACATGCCTGGGCCTCCAGATACACAATCCCCAGCCCCTCGACGTCCAGGCCCTTCCCCCTGGTGCGAGCGGGTACCGCCGCCACATCGGCCGAGCCCAGCAACTCCACCATCTGCGCAAAAGGCAGGCTGCCCGCCAGTATCGCGGTGGGATCGTAGCGCCGAGCAAGCGCGCGCAGCACGCCTTCATATCTCCCCTGCCCCACGATCACCAGTTGCACCTCCCCCACCGCCTCGCGTACCCGCGGCATCGCGCGCAGCAGTTGATCCTGCCCCTTGCGCGGAACCAGCCGAGAAACGCACACCACCAGCGGGGTTCCTTCCGCTATCCCCCACCGCGCACGCACGCTGGCCTTCGCGTGCGCGCCGAGGGGCGCAAACACCTCCACGTCCACTCCCGAGGGCAGGTGCTCGAAGCGCGGCCCCGGCCCAAAGGCCCGGCGAAACCTCCGCAGGGTGTACTCGGATATGTAGGTCACCACGTCCGCCTTCCTGCCGATCGCGCGCAGTACCTGCCGCGCACCGGGAAGCATCGACCACCCCACCTCGTGCCCGTGCGTGGTGGCGATCACCCGCCGGGCTCCGGCCCGTTTAGCCGCGCCTCCCATCACCGCCAGGGGCGCCGCCGCGCCAAACCACACCGTGGTGATCCGGTGCTCTCGTATCAACTCGCGCATGCGCCGCACGGTCGCCGGCGTGGGCAACATCACGGAGTGTGGCCACCGGACCACCGTATAAGGCACCTGCGCGTCATGTTCCCGAGCAGCCTCCGCGTCCTGGGTGGAGGCAAAAACCACGATGTCGTGCGGGTCAAGGCGGGAAACAAAATCCCTCAGATATGACTGAATCCCGCCCACTCGGGGCGGGAAGTCATTGGTAACCAGGAGCATGGTGGGCATAGACCCACTCTAACCCGAGCGCTAGAAGCGCACCGCCCCCGCCCACGGCATAGAATCCACGTCCACGATCTGCACCGGGATACCATAATCCGAGGCGTGCACCAGCTTGCCGTTACCGATGTACATGCCCACGTGGGTCACGCCGGGGTAATAGCCCACCACGTCACCGGGCTGGAGCTGATCGCGGCTCACCGGGGTGCCACCGGCCAACTGAGACTGCGAGGTACGCGGCACCGTCATGCCCTGCTGCTGATACGCCCAGTAGATCAAGCCCGAGCAGTCAAAGGCATCCGGCCCCGTGGCCCCCCAGCTATAGGGCGCTCCCAGCTTAGAGAGGGCCGCCTGCACGGCACCGGCGGCCCTGCCGGAACCCGCCGGAATGCTCGACGACTCCGAAGTTCCGCCACTGCTTCCTGCGCTGCTCGGGGTAGATTCCGGGACGGAGGGCCCCTGGACAGGCGAGGAACCCTCCTCTGGGGCGGCCGGAGTGCTCAGCTCCTCTGTGATCTCGGTGATCTCCGTGATGGTGCTGGTAGAAAGCTCCGTGGTCTCCTCGATCTCCTCCGGGGCCGCCTCCTCCACGGTCTCGATGATCGTCTCACGCAACCGCGCGGTGAACTCATCGAGGTTGACCACCTGGGGGTTGTTCTTCCCCTCCCAGCGCTCGCGCTCTTCCTCCGTGAGGGCGTCAATGCGCTCCTTCACCTCGGCCACCTTGGCCTCAAGTTCTTCCTTCTCCGCGCGCAGGCCGTCGAGAGCGTCCTGGAGCTTCGCCTGCTCGTACTTGGCCGTGGCCGCCTCCTCCTCGGCGTCCTCCTGCGCATTGAGCGCCTCCTGAGAGGCATCGCGGAGGTTCTTCATCACCGCGTCCGCCTTGCGGGAAAGCGTGCCCAGGTAGGAGGCGCGGTCAATGGCGTGCTGGGGATCGTCCGCACCCAGGGTGCTCACCTCGCGGTTGAGGTTGGAGAGGCGATAACGGGAACCGGCTAACTTATCAAAGTCCTCCTTCGCCTTCTCCCACTTCTCCTTGGCCTCGTCCGCTAATTCCTGAGCCTTCTCCGCAGCCTCCTGGAGCTTATCGACCTCCTCGGTCTCCTTATCAAGTTCCTCCTCGTGCTGCTTCACCTCCTCATTCTTGGCGGCAGCATCACGGGAAAGCTGTTCCATCGAGGCGATAAGGTCATCGGTCTCATCGGCGTGCACTACCGACGCACCCCCCACGGTGAGGGCGAGGACCGTGCCAGTACCAATGAGCAAGCGCTGGGTGTAACTCGCAGCGCGACGTGGGTTGAACACTCTTGTACTCCAGGCTATGAGAGGAGGGACGAAGATAACGAAAAGAACTATAGCGGTAAAAGAGGCTTCTTGCCTAGTGGAGCAAGAGAAAAATTTTATTGGTCTCCCCCTGGCCCGCCTTATCACACCGGCCGCCCCACCGCCCCGATCCCAAGCACCCAACGGGAAGAGCCTCGGCGCCCCCTGGGAGGCGCCGAGGCTCTTATAATTATTTTTGCTTAGAAGCGCACCGCGGAGTGGAACGGCATCATATCAAGCGGACGCTCCGCCACCGGGGAACCGGAGTTGAGGGCGTCAATGATCATGCCGTTGCCCACGTAGATGCCCACGTGGGAGGCCCCGCCGTAGAAGGCCACGATGTCACCGGGCTGCAAGTCACCATAGGCCACCGGCGTGCCCGAGGAGGCCTGGGCCTGAGAGGTACGCGGGATGGACTTGCCCACCTGGGAATACACCCAGGAGGTGAAACCGGAGCAATCGAAGGCATTGGGGCCCGCGGCGCCGTACACGTAGGGGGAGCCGATCTTGCCGCGAGCCACATCCACGATGCTCTGCCCCACAGACGAGGAGGCCGCGCTGGGAACCCCAAAGTCCTGGGCCGGAGGGGTGGACAGCTCGGAGACGGAGGCCGGGGTGAACTCCGTGCTCTGCGCGGGCTGGTCAAAGGAGCCCAGGTCCTGCAAGAAGCCCGCGTTACCGAAGTCCGGGATGTCCACGGAGAAATCCGTGTTGGGAACGGTGAAGGTGGCGGCGTTAGCCACACCCGGGGTCACCACGGTGGCACCCACGGCGAGGGCAGAAGCGGCGGCGAAACGACGAGCGGCGGTGTTCTCCTGCCGACGGTGCTTAGTCACGAATGATCTCCAAATCTTCCTGTCATGCCTACCGGGTTAGCTGTCGAGTGAGGAAACGGAAGGCTCCTCCCCTCAGTCCATCCAGATAGGAAGAGCGCCATGCCCTTCCCCTCCAGACTCTCCCGAGGGGTAAACCCCAGAAGCGAGTGGTTCCCCGGCTCCCGGTGGAAACCTTGGGGTTCCCGCCGAGACTCGGCTTTAGTTTTCAGTTCATGTACTTGCCCCAGGGCGCTGCCCCGCTGCAATGTCTCAATTAGGTTACGAAACGGCCACAAACCTTGTCCAACCGCCCCCGCCGCGAAGCGCCGTTACCGAACCGTTATCAAAAAGATACTGAAAGTTTCCCTAACGTTCTCTTGGCAGCACCCTCGCTCGCACCGCTCCCGTCGGCTCTACCGTTTTCGCAGGTCAAAGACTCTACACATGAGGCGAGACTCCGGCGACCATCACGGCATCCCCACGCATTTCCCAAGAAGAATTAAGCTGCAAATCTCCCACTGTGACCTTAGACACAATGATCTCTGGCGCCGTCCCGGGCCGTCACATGTTTCTCTCCCGCCCCATTCGACTCGCAACGCCAACGCAACCCATTCTTCCCTCTCCCCCGTGGATCTAGCCACCCTGGGTTTGGGAGAGACACCCCTGGCCGCCCGATCCCCGGCCCTACGCCAGTAGCCCCTCTACCCAAGAGCTTCTTCACCCGGCGCACCCGCCATTCAGCACGCCCCACACAAAAAGAGGGCGCCCCCGCAATGATGCGGCGGCGCCCTCTCCCCTCTGAGATCACCCGGGAGGCCTTATATAAAGGCTGCGCACAGCAGCCCGCTCATCCCTCCTCCGGGGTCCTCAGCGGATTAACGATCCGAATCCCGATCGCGCTCCTCATTGGCCTTGTTCAGATTCTCAAACATCTGCGTTTCCTCGTGGTGATTCTCGCGCGCAATCTGACGCTTCCGCTCCTGGATATTCTCAGGATCGGCGGAGAACACACCGTAGGACTCGGAATCCGCGAAGCCGAGCTCGTTGAGCTGCTTGGGCACCTTAGCACCCGAGTACGGCAGCGGAATCGCGTGGCCATGCTCATCCACGCCGCCGAGGGGCTGGTGCACCTCAATGAACGCGCCGTTGGGCAACTGCTTGATGATGCCTGTCTCGATGCCGTGCTCCAGTACCTCACGATCCGAGCGCTGCAAGCCGATGCAGATGCGGTACGTGATGAAGTACGCCAGCGGAGGCAGAACCAGCAGACCGATGCGGCCCACCCAGGTCATCGCGTTCAGCGAGATCTGGAAGTGATAGGCAATGAGGTCATTACCACCCGAAAGGGTAAGCAGGATGAAGAAGGTCAGGCCCATCGCGCCCAGGCCGGATCGCACCGGCACATCGCGGGGACGCTGGAGAAGGTTGTGGTGAGCATCATCGCCGGTGATGGCCTTCTCGATGAAGGGATAGGCGAAGAGAAGGATCACCATGAGCCCCGCCAACAGCGCCACCCAGAACACACCGGGGATCGTGTAGTTACCCAGGTAAAGCTCCCAGGCTGGCATCACACGAGCCGCGCCGTCCGTCCACAGCATGTAAATATCCGGCTGCGAACCAGCCGAAACCTGCGAGGGGTTATAGGGACCCAGCAACCAAATGGCGTTGATGGTGGTCAGACCGGCCATGAGCGCGAGCACGCCAGCAGCCAGCAGACCAAAGGCCACGCTCTTCACGGCAAAGACCGGAAGGATACGAACACCCACCACGTTCTGTTCCGTGCGGCCAGCACCGGGGAACTGGGTGTGCTTCTGGTACCACACCAGGGCCAGGTGCGCGGCGATCAGGCCGAGCAGGATGCCCGGGATGATGAGCACGTGGGCGATGTAGAAGCGATCGAGCATGATCTCGGAGGGGAAGTCGCCACCGAAGATCAGCCAGTGCAGCCAGGTGCCGACGATCGGCAGGCCCACGATGATCGCGGACATAATGCGCAGACCCACGCCGGAGAGCAGATCGTCCGGCAGGGAGTAGCCAAGGAAGCCCTCGGCCATGCCCAGCACGAGCAGGGTGCAGCCGATGATCCAGTTGGCCTCACGGGGGCGTCGGAAAGCACCCGTGAAGAAGATGCGCAGCATGTGAGCCACCATCGAGAACATGAACATCAGCGCAGCCCAGTGGTGCATCTGGCGCACAAACAGGCCACCGCGCACCTCAAAGGAGATGTTCAGCGCGGTTTCGTAGGCGCGAGACATCTCCACGCCCTTGAGGGGGAGGTAAGCGCCGTCGTAGATCACCTTCGTGATGGAGGGATCGAAGAACAGTGTGAGGTACACACCGGTCAGCAGCAGGATGATGAAGCTGTACAGCGCAATCTCACCGAGCATGAAGGACCAGTGGGTCGGAAAGACCTTGTTGATCTGCGGGCGAAGTAGGCCCGAGACCGTGTACCGCTCATCAACGTTATTGCCAATGTGGGCAAGTTTATTACTCATTATGACTTACGCTCCCAGAATGCCGGGCCAACGGGCTCAACAAAGTTGTCCTTGGCGATGAGGTAGCCTTCCTCGTCCACCGTGATCGGCAGCTGCGGCAGCGCGCGAGCGGCGGGGCCGAATACCGGCTTGCCGTAGTGAAGCGCGTCGAACTGCGACTGGTGGCAGGGGCACAGAATACGGTTGGTCTGAGCCTCATACAGCGAGGTGGGGCAACCAATGTGCGTACAGATCTTCGAGTAGGCGTAATAATCACCGTAGTGGAAATCTTCCTGCCCTTCGCGCTCAACCACCTTGGTGGCATCTGCGGAACGCAGGCGAATCAGCATCACGGCGTTACGCGGCCCGTGAATGGAGTGCATGTGGTTGGTGTACACGTCGCGCTTGGGGTCGTAGCGGTCGCCATCGTTGACGTCCTCCTCGGCGAGGGGGAACACCGTCTCCATTGCGGCGGCGTCGAGATCCTCCGGGCGCATACGCACCAGGCGGGAAACGCCCTCGGTGGTCATGTGCGTGCCGGTCTGCCCCTTGTGTTCCTCGGCCACGGCACCGGTGTCGCGGCCAAGGTAAAGCTTCACCCCATTCTCGTGCAGCGTCCACCCAGAGGTCCACAGAGTTCCGTCACCGTTATAGTTCAGCTCGTGTCGCTTCCAAGGGTTCTTTACCATGCCACCCAGCGGAGCCACCACAACCAAACCCGCGAAAATGGCACCGGCGCCCAAGAGCCCCTGCATCGCCTTACGACGCCCCAGCGTCGAGGTCGTCCAGGCATCGTTCAGGAGAGCCGTGACGGTGCGACGATCAATCTCGTCAGAGGGGCCGTCATGGCGCTTCTGCACGGAAATCTCTTCAGGAACAAAGGACTTCACGTACTGAACCGCAAAGATACCCAGGCTCAGAATGGTCAGGCCCGCGGTGAGGCCGAGCATCGGGGTGTAGAAGGTGTACATCCACATGCCCTCATCCCCCAGGCCCTTGTACTGCCACGGCCAGAAGAGGTACGTGGCCAGGAAGCTGAGGCCGGAGACGATGGCAAGGATGAGCCAGGCGTTGAGGACGCGCTGAGCGCGCTTCTCCGCCGGGTCATTGGGCACCGGGAAGCGTTCCTTGCGGTACGCCACAGTGACGCCATCAAGCTCAGTACCCAGACGAGCAAGTTCCTCATTGCTCATGGATTTGAGCTGCTGTTCCGTATATTCGTGATGCTTTGCGTTACTCATGAGCGCGTTCCAATCCAGATAGCAGCGGCGATGAGCGCCACGATGCCGACGAACCACACAAAGAAGCCCTCAGAAACCGGGCCGAGACCACCCAGCGACCAACCACCGGGGCTGGGCGTCTCCTTCGCGGACTTGATGAAGGCGATGATGTCCTTCTTCTCATCCGCGGAGAGCTGGCGATCCGAGAACTTCGGCATGTTCTGCGGGCCGGTGAGCATGGCCTGATAGATCTCCTGCTCGTTGGCGGGATCGAGCACAGGCGCATACTTACCGGAGGAAAGCGCGCCGCCGCGGCCCGTGAAGTTGTGGCAGGAAGCGCAGTTCAGGCGGAAAAGCTCCGAGCCGCGGGCCACATCGGCCGGATCAATCTTGCCGTCGTAGTTCGCTCCGCGCAGCTCCTCCATGGCAATGGAGCCGTCGTCGTTGTACACGATCTCCGGGCCACCGCCGTTTGCCGCCACGTACGCAGCCATAGCGAGCGCCTGCTGCTCCGTGTAGCGCGGGCGCTTGCGCTCCGCCTGGGCGTCATTGGACATCATCGGCATGCGGCCGGAATGCACCTGGAAGTACACCGAGCCTTCGCCCACGCCGATGAGGGAGGGGCCTCGATCTTCCACGCCCTGAAGGTTCGCGCCGTGGCACGTAATACAGGCGACGTCGTAGAGATCCTTGCCCTCCTGGATCAGCGCCTGATCGTCGCGGCTAGCGGAAGCCGTCTGAGCGTCCGGAGTGAGGGCGCTGGCCAGCACACCGGCGCTCGTGAGTCCGAGGGTAAGAGCCAGCGCACCACCAGCGGTCCGGCGCATCTTGCGACGGTTCCGGACCTTCTTACCCGAGGCGGCGGAATCCTGCCGCTCGGTGTTCTTTGGGTTGGTATCCATCATTTCCCTTTATTCTTTATGCGGGTCATGAACACGCGGGGCGATCCAGGTGCAGTGAAACTGGATCGGGCTCCCCTAGTGAATCACGTACACGACCACAAACAGACCGATCCAGACGACGTCAACGAAGTGCCAGTAGTAGGACACCACCATGGCCGCCGTTGCCTGCGCGGGCGTGAACTTGGACTTTGCCACGCGGAGCAGGATCACCACGAAGGCCAGCACGCCGGCCAGCACGTGGGCGGCGTGGAAGCCCGTGGTGATGTAAAAGACGGAAGCGAACACGCTGTTCGAGATGGTCACCCCATTCATGATGAGGTGCGCGTACTCGTACCCCTGAAGGCAGAGGAAGATTACGCCCAGCAGGATCGTCAGCGCGTACCACCTGCGCAGCCCATATACGTCACCTCTTTCCGCTGCGAACACACCGAACTGCGACGTCACGGAGGAGGTCACCAGCACCACGGTAATCATCAACGCGTACCACACGTTGAGATGCTCGGCCTGGTGTGCCCAGTCTCCAGACTGGCCGTTGGCCCGCGACGTAAAGTACATCGCGAAGAGTCCGGCGAAGAACATCAATTCCTGCGACAAAAACACGATGGTGCCGACGCTGACCATATTGGGGCGGTTCAGCGTCGGAACACGCTGCGGTGCTGCCGTACCTGAGTTTGAAATTGCGCTCGTCACGCCTATTAGTATGACTGCTCAAAGCCTGGAAGTCACTTCGTCTCCCCCTCCCCTTTTCAGCGACCCCTTAACAAAAGGGCAGCAACCCCCAGAGTCACTCCAGAAACCCATCCACCCCACCCCTCCCGGCATGGGCATTCACGCAGGTCACGGAGGCGAAGGGCACCTCACCAAGAAACAGCAGGTAGAGGCTGGCAGCACACTCCCGAGAAGGGGGCGTCGCACGCCGGTTTCCCACAGTTCCCCAGAGAGACGTAACTCACATTTTAGCCCGCGCCCACCCCGCCCGGATCAAACTTTTGGATAACCCCCGCCCCTCATCCTTTTTATCGACATCCCCGCCGCCCTACGCGGCCACCATTCCATTAATCTAAGCGATAATAATGGAAAAAAGAATACCCCGCCGATAATTAATAGCGGGGTATTCTTTTTATCAATTCTTAGTGCTTTTCCTTCGGCTGGCCGTACTGAAGGCTCAGCTTGGTGGTGGTGTAGATCAATAGCACTGCACCCAGGGCGATCATCCACCAGTGGAGGTAAATAATGCCCAGGCCCAGCACGAGGATCGCGCCAGACATGGCCGCCGGCCAGATGGAATTGGGGCTGAAGAACCCGAGGGTACCCGCCTTATCCGCCACCTCGGCCTCCTCCCAGTCCTCGGGAAGGATATCAATGCGGCGCTCAGTGAAGTGCAGGTAGCCGCCGAGCATGAGGGTCAGCGCAGAGGCCAGAACCAACCCCACCACACCGGCCCACTCGGTGCCGTGTCGGTAGCCATCATCCTGCACGTAGGTGGTGGCCAGGATGTAGATCACCGCCATGATGACCAGGAAGGCGGTCATCGAGTACATAATCTTGGTGCTTGATTTCATGATGCAGCTCCTACGCCTTAAGCGTTGTTGTTCACGTAGTTATCGCCGTCGCTGGTGTTGCGATCAGAGTTGAACGGGTGCGTGCTGGTGGCGTAGGGCTCTTCACCGATGGCCTTGAGCGCGTCGGAGTTCGGGGCACCGGGATTAGCGGTACGGAACGCCATGTAATCGCGGAACTGATCCGGGGTGACCACGCGCAGCTCGAAGTTCATCATCGCGTGATAGGTGCCGCACATCTCCGCGCAGCGGCCCACAAAGGCACCTTCCTTCTCAATCTTCTCGATCTGGAAGGCTCGCTGTTGCTGGTTGGCCTCCGGGTGGGCGTAGGCATCACGCTTGAACAGGAACTCGGGGATCCAGAAGGAGTGAGCCACATCGCCGGAGGCCAGGCGGAACTCAATCGGAGTCTGGCTCGGCAGAACCAGCACCGGCACCTCTTCCGTGGTGCCCAGCGTCTCCACCCTGTTGTAGTTCAGGTAGGACATATCGCGCTTGGACTTGCCGTGAATGGGGTTATCGCCGTTGGGGTTCACCTGGGTCTCATCGGCCAGGCGCTGACGCTCCTCATCGGTGCCCACATAATCCTGCCCACTCGGCATGAGGGAACCGTCCACCTCGGCGTAACCGAACTTCCAGTTCCACTGGAAGGCCGTGACGTCAACGGTAACCTCCGGGTTCTTGTCCAGGGCAGTCACCTTCTGCTGTGTCTGCACCGTGAAGAAGAAGATCACCATGACGATCACGATGGGCAGGGTGGTCAGCACGAGTTCCAGGGGAATGTTGTACTGCGTCTGCCGCGGGAACTCGCCGGCCCCCTTCTTTTCGGCGCGCTTTGCGCCCCAACGGAAGATAGCGGTGAGGAAGAGACCCCACATGATGAGACCGATGATCCACGCCGCAACCCAGACCCAGACCCAGAAGTTGCCCATGGCGGTGGCCTCCGGGGTAATTCCCTCGGGCCAGCCCATGCGCAGCAACCGATCCACGGCCTCCGGCGGAGCGACGTCACAGCCAGACAAGGCAAGACCCGCAGCGGCAACGATGCCCCCCCAGGGCTACCTTCCGGCCGCGGCCTGCTCGATTTCGCTGTTCCACGTGTGTCTGCCTTTCCTTCCACACAGCTTCCAAGAACCAAGATCAATCAAAGAGGACTGTGGTTCATTCCTAACCAGCAGGATAGCCGATAAGACTCCTGAAACCACGCTGAACCCCTCCGCCCTAACTCTCAGCATCGCCACAGATTATCCCCACTCGAAGCGAATCTTACTGGCCTAGCCCCTTTTCAGCCCCCATCCCTCCCCTTACGCTGTGGCGCAGCCCTCACCAAAGATCCATCGAAAGTTGTCACCCATTCGGGGAGAGCGACCGAGGTTTCCCGGCATATCCACCGATCATCCTCCGGATTCTGCCGGCAGTTCGCCTCCCCCTCACTGCGAGCGGAAGCCATCTTCATGGCGATCACCCGTGTGCGGCGCACAACCTCTCGTGCCATCATTACTTATAATACTTTTTCACCCTCCCCCACCTGTGTAAGGAGTAGACAAAGAATATGTGCGGGCTTCTTGGTTTCCTATCCGCCGATGGGAAAGCCGCTGGCTTTACCGACGCCGTGACCCACGCGCTTGTCTGCCAGCGTCACCGCGGCCCCGACGATTCCGAGTCGTGGTCGGACGGTGACATCGTCTTAGGTTTCAACCGCCTCTCCATCGTGGATCTGGAGCACTCCCACCAGCCCCTGCGCTGGGGGCCCCCGGAGAACCCAGAGCGCTATACCCTGACCTTCAACGGGGAAATCTATAACTACGTGGAGCTGCGCGAGGAACTTCAAAGCGCCGGACACGAGTTCCACACCACGGGTGATTCCGAGACCATCGTGGTGGGGTATCACCACTGGGGCGCGGACGTCGTGGAGCACCTGCGCGGCATGTTTGGCTTTGCCGTATGGGATTCCCAGGAGCGCACGCTTTTCCTCGCCCGAGATCAGTTTGGCATCAAGCCACTCTTCCTGGCCACCACGGATCGCGGCACCGTTTTTTCCTCGGAGAAGAAGTCCATTATGGACATGGCCTCCTCCCTGGATCTAGATCTCAGCCTTGACCGGCGTGCCATCGAGCACTACGTGGACCTCCAGTACGTGCCGGAGCCGGAGACGCTGCACTCCGGAATCCAGCGGCTTGAGTCCGGCTGTTACGCCACTATCACCCCCGGCGCGCAACCGGAGATCACCCGCTATTTCCGCCCCCAGTTCCGCACCTCTCCGATCCCCCAGGGACAGGAGCAGGCCCTCTTTGATCGCATCGCGCGCGCGCTGGAAGACAGCGTGGAAAAGCACATGCGCGCCGATGTCACGGTGGGGTCTTTCCTCTCCGGCGGGATTGACTCCACCGCCATCGCCGCCCTGGCAAAGCGCCACAACCCGGATTTGCTCACGTTCACCACCGGGTTCGAGCGCGAAGGATACTCCGAGGTCGATGTGGCGGCAGAATCTGCGGCGGCCATTGGGGCCAAGCACATCGTCAAGATCGTTTCCCCCGAGGAATACGCGAACGCCCTGCCCAAGATCATGTGGTACCTCGATGATCCGGTGGCCGATCCTTCCTTGGTTCCGCTGTATTTCGTTGCCGCCGAGGCCCGCAAGCACGTCAAGGTTGTGCTCTCCGGCGAGGGAGCCGATGAGCTCTTCGGCGGATACACCATCTACAAGGAGCCGCTTTCCCTCGCGCCGTTCGAGAAGGTCCCCTCCCCCCTACGCAGGGGTCTGCGCCGTCTGGGCGCCGTGCTTCCCGAGGGTATGAAGGGCAAGTCGCTTCTGGAGCGCGGCACCATGAGCATGGAGGAGCGCTACTACGGCAATGCCCGCTCCTTTAATTTCGAGCAGATGCAGCGGGTGCTTCCGTGGGCGATCCGCGAGTGGGATCACCGGGAGGTCACGGCCCCCATCTACGCGCAGTCCCGGCACATGGATCCGGTGGCCCGGATGCAGCATCTTGACCTCTTTACCTGGATGCGTGGCGATATTTTGGTCAAGGCAGACAAGATCAATATGGCCAATTCCCTGGAATTGCGCGTGCCCTTCCTGGACAAGGAGGTGTTCCGTGTGGCGGAGTCCATTCCCCACGAGTTCAAGATCTCCCACGGCACTACCAAGTACGCCCTGCGCAAGGCCATGGAGCAGATCGTTCCGCCGCACGTCCTGCACCGCAAGAAGCTGGGCTTCCCCGTTCCCATGCGCCATTGGCTCGCTGGTGAGGAACTATACGGGTGGGCGCAGGACACGATCCTGGAGTCCCAGACCGAGGAGATCTTTCACAAGCAGGCCGTCCTGGAGATGCTCAAGGAGCACCGCGATGGGGTCTCCGATCACTCGCGGCGGCTGTGGACGGTGCTTGCCTTCATGATCTGGCATGGCATCTTTGTGGAACAGCGCATTGATCCGCGGATTGAGCACAAGGACTACCCGGTGGACATCTAGAACCACGCAGAAAGCCGCGGGCGGCCTCTCCCACAATGAAAGGAGGCCGCCCGCGGCTTTGTGCGATTAAGCTACGTAAACCTAGTGGAAGGAATCCCCGCAGGCGCAGGAGCCACCGGCGTTGGGGTTATCGATGGTGAAGCCCTGCTGCTCGATGGTGTCGGCGAAGTCGATCGTGGCCCCCATCAGATACGGCACGGACATCTTGTCTATCACCAGGCGCACTCCGCCAAACTCGTCGACCTTATCCCCATCGAGCGTGCGGTCGTCAAAGTAAAGCTGATAGCGCAACCCTGCGCAGCCGCCAGGCTGCACGGCGATGCGCAGGGAGAGGTCGTCGCGGCCTTCCTGGTCTAAGAGCGCCTTCGCCTTGGCCGCAGCGGCGTCGGAAAGCGTTACTCCGGTGCTGGTGGGTGCAGTCATCTCGATAAACTCCTTGCTGCCTGAACTATCATGCTGGGGTTTCCCATCACCCTACCCCGGCGCTGCCGTCGCGTTATCGAGGTCACGGGGTGACGCTGCCAAGTGTAACGCGGGAACCTCCGCCGGTATTCCCGCCGGACACGGTGGGCTTGTACAGTTGTAGCCGTGAAATTACCGTGGCAGAACAGTAGCGATCCCACCCCCCGGGACGATTCTCCCGCCGAGGCTTCCGCGCCACAGCAATCGGAGAGCGCTCCCCTCCCCAAGGGATATACCGCGCCCAAGGGCCGCCCCACCCCCAAGCGCAAGGACGTGGAGATAGAGCGCGGAGTGATCCGCGGGACCTCGATGGCCCCCACTACTCCCCAGCAGCAGCGCCAAAAGCGCAAGGAACTCAAGGCCTCCATGTCCAAGCAGGAGTGGAAGGATTACAAGCGCAAGGAGCGTGAGGAGTCGCGGCGTCGCCAGCGGGAAACCCAAGCGGCGATGGATCGCGGCGAGGAGCGCTACCTGCTGCCCAGGGATAAGGGCCCCGAGCGCGCCTTTGCCCGCGATTGGGTGGACTCCCGGCGCTTCCTCACCAACTGGGTGATGCCCTTTGCTTTAGCACTCCTGGTATCCATGTTCGTGACCAACGGGTTCCCCCAGGCCGCCGGCATCGTCTCCCTCGTCTCGATGGCCATCATCCTCGTGTTCGCGGTGGAGGGCATCATCATCGGGCGACGCGCCAACCGCGCCGTGCGCGCCGAATTTCCCGATACTACCCAGGCGGGCATCGGCCTTGCCTTCTACGCCTATTCCCGCGCCTCGCAGCCCCGGCGCTGGCGCAGCCCCAAGCCGCGCGTTGATCTGGGCTCCAGCGTGGGCCGCAGGAACCAGTAGCACAACCCCATAGCCAGCAGCGGAGGTCACCGTGGAGTTATTCAGGACCGTCACGCCCCCCACCGGCGGCGCGGAGCACCTGCCCGCGCCCGTCCCCGTGGAAGCCGCAGGAAGGCTGCGCGACATCGCCGCATTTTTCGCCGCCGTCCAGGGCGTTTCCCCCGAGGCTCCGCTGAGGCCCATCGCCCAACCACGGCTCATCGCCCTCGGTGGGGAGGACTCCCGCCGCGTCTCCCCCACGGCTTCCACTTCCGACGCCCCCACCGACGTCGCTAAGTCCGACGTCGCTAAGGCTACAGCCACCGCTGATACCGCAACCGCTACGAGCAGCCTCACCCCGATCGCTCAATTCCGCTCCGGCACCGGCCCCGTCCGCGCCTTTGCCGAGGCCACAGGGGTGCCCGCCGAACTCGTGGACGTCCCACACCACAGTTCCTTTGAGGAGGCGCTGGCCCTGGGTATCCGGGCCGCCGACGCCCAAGCGGATTGCGGCGTGGATCTCGTTTTACCCGCCCCCCTGGGAATCCCGGACGAAGAGGCCTTGGCGCTCCTGGGGCTACTGTGCTCGGAAGAACCCGTGGTGGTGGTGGGTTTTCACGGCACCGCAGATAAGCAGTGGAGCCAGCGCGTAGAGCGTGTCCGCGATCTCATGTTTGGTGTGCGTTCCCACCGGGGGTCTGCCGCCGAGGTTCTGCGTCACCTGTCCAGCCCCGCGATGGCTGCCCTCGTGGGTTTTCTCGCGCAATCCGCGGTGCGCCGCACCCCGGTCTTGTTAGACACCACCGTGACCTGCGTGGCTGCCTGCTACGCCCAGGCCCTCGCCCCCGGAGCTCAGTCCTGGATGCTGGCCGGGCAGCTTACCCCCCAGGCGGGGCATCTCCTCGCCGTGCGACATCTTGGGCTGACTCCCCTGTTCGCCCTCAACATGCCGCTGGGCATGGGCACCGGCGCGGCCGCCGCTCTACCCCTCATCCGGGCCGCCACCACGCTCTACTCCGGTTAAGGTCGCTGGGCCGCCCGACTCCCCCGGGAGCCCCACCCTGCGCTCCTGCGGGTAAGGCCCAGAGGTTAAGCCCGGGCCTATCCGGCCGAGACCAGGCCGTACACCCAACCGTGGGTGTCCTGCGCCACCCCGCGCTGAATATCGGTGAGCCGCTGGCGCAGCTTCATCGTCACCGCGCCCGGCTGGTTATTACCCACCACAAATTCGCCGTCCTGGGACTTGACCACGCCCACCGGGGTAAGCACCGCCGCGGTACCACAGGCTAGGGCCTCGGTCATCGCGCCGGATTCGGCGTCCCCGCGCCACTCTTCCTTAGAAATACGCCGTTGCTCCGTGGCGTAGCCCAGGTCGCGTGCCACGTGCAGCAGGGAGTCCCGGGTCACGCCGGGCAAGAGCGATCCGCTCAGCTCCGGGGTCACCAGGGTGACTCCCTCCGGGGAGTCCTCGGAGCCGTAGACAAACATGAGGTTCATGCCGCCCATTTCCTCGATGTACTTCCGCTCCACCGCGTCCAGCCATACCACCTGGTCGCACCCCTTCTCACTGGCCTGGGCCTGGGCCAACAGGGAGGCTGCGTAGTTGCCCGCGAACTTCGCGGCCCCGGTCCCTCCGGGGGCCGCGCGCACGTAGTCCTCGGAGAGCCACACGCTCACCGGGTTCACGCCCCCCTTGAAGTACGCTCCCGAGGGGGAGGCCATGAGCAGGAAGGTGTAGGAAGCCGAGGGGTGCACGCCCAGCGTGGCCTCCGTGGCAAACATCAGGGGGCGCAGGTATAGGGCAGCCTCACCACCGGCCGCGGGGACCCACTGCTGATCCACCTCGACGAGCACGCGCAGGGCCTCAAGGAAATCCGCCACCGGCAGTTCCGGCATGGCCATGCGCCGCGCGGAATCCTGCATGCGCTGTGCGTTGCGCTCGGGCCGGAAGGTCGCGATCGAGCCGTCCGGCATGCGGTAGGCCTTGATCCCCTCGAAGATGGCCTGCCCGTAGTGCAGCACCGAGGCCGCCGGAGATAGTTCGAGGGCCCCGAAGGGCATCACCTGGGCGTCGTGCCAGCCCGATTCCCGGTTCCACTCGATGCGCACCATGTGATCCGTAAACTGCTGGCCAAAAGCGGGGTTGGCCAGGATTTCCTCGCGGCGTTCTGCGGGGGTGGGGTTGGGATTACGGTGGACGCCAAAAGTAAGAGAAGTCATGATCCTCACCATACATGCCCCTCATGCTGATCCTGCCCAAACGATAGGCTTGATGGAAGTCTGTTCGATGACCCCAGCTTTGTTACTTCATCACAGGAGGTTTCCCATGCTCAGCGGCCTACCCATTCGCGGCGCGCTTGCGCCCGCCACCTTGGCCACAACCATCCCCGATCACGTCCAGGTGATGCTCATCCCGGCCTTTTCTGGGGAGGAAGGGCCGGAGTTTCCACTCACCACGATCCTCAACGCCAAGGCCGCCCGTGGCGTTATCGACGCCGCTGAGGCCGTGGGCTTTAGCGGCAAGCCCAACGAGGTTATCGTCGTGCCCGCTCCCGCCAAGATCGCGGCGCAGGCAGTCGCGTTGCTGGGGCTAGGTACCGCCGACGACTTCGATCATGAGGTTCTGCGGCGGGCGATGGGCACGGCGGCACGCGCACTTCGCGCTCATGGGCATGTCCTCGCCGCGGTGGGAAACCTGGGCGACGACGCCCTCGGGGCCGCCGTCGAGGGCTATCTCCTGGGGTCATACTCCTACCCTGGCAGGCGCTCCACGCAGCCCGAGTCCCCCGGCGAGGTTACGTTCCTGGGTAAGGGCAAGCGGAACAAGGCCGCTTTCCGGCGCGCCACGATCGCTGCCGAGGCCGTGGCCCTGGCCCGCGATTTCACCAATACCTCCGCCCGGGATCTCTACCCGGCCTCCTATGCCGACGCCCTCGCAGACCTTGCCGCAGAGTACGGGGTGGAGGCCGAGGTCTATGACGCCTATCGCCTCTCCTCAGAGGGCTTCGGCGGGATTCTGGCCGTGGGCGCCGGGTCCCAGCGCGCTCCCCGCCTGGTGCGGCTGCGCTGGGCCCCCGCCACGCCCCGGAAAACTTCCCAGCCCCCAACAAAAGTGGCGCTGGTGGGCAAGGGAATTACCTTTGATACTGGCGGTATCTCCCTGAAGCCCCCGGCCAACATGGAGATTATGGTTTCCGACATGGGTGGTTCTGCGGCGATGGCTGCCAGCGTTTTCGCCGCCGCGCGCCTGGGGCTTCCCGTGGAGATCACGGCATGGCTGCCGCTCGCGGAAAACATGCCCTCGGGTTCCGCCACCCGCCCGGGCGACGTCATTACCCATTACGGCGGCATCAGCTCCGAGGTCATCAACACGGACGCGGAGGGCCGTCTGGTGCTTGCCGACGCCCTCGCGCGCGCCAGCGAGGATCGCCCCGACGCAATCATCGAGGCCGCTACCCTCACCGGCGGGCAGCTCGTGGCCCTGGGCACCCGCACCGCGGGGGTGATGGGCTCGGAGGATCTGCGCGATCTCGTGGCCGAGGCAGGGAACGAGGTGGGAGAATCCGCCTGGGCCATGCCGCTTGTGGAGGAGCATGAAGAGGCCCTGTCCTCCCCGGTGGCCGACGTGCGCAACACGCACAATTCCCGTAACGGTCAGATGCTCTTCGCCGGGGCCTATCTCTCGCGCTTCATCGCCGAGGGGATCGAGTGGGCGCACCTCGACGTGGCCGGCCCGGCATGGAACGAGGGCGCGGCCTACGGCTATACCCCGCAGCGCGCCACCGGAGCCCCGGTGCGCACCGTCCTGCGTGCCTTGGAACACCTGGCGCAGCGGAAGAGCTAAGGGCTCTCGCCGCGTTCCCAGTGAGCGCGGCGTCGTTGTTGCTCCTCGCGCTTGCGCACGATGCGCTCTCGCTCTATGCGGTCCCGCATGCGCTGGGGGTATCCGGTTTCCTCCACGTCATACACCGGGCAGTCCAAGAGTTTCGCCAGGGCGTCTATCCCCTTGGGGCCGCCGATCCGGCGGCGGATGAAGTCCCCGGATTCGTCCACCACCACGGCGGACATCTCGTTGACAAAGGTCTCCGGCTCCACGAAGGCTTCCACGAAGGCTCGGCCCTGGGCCCACTGGCGCAGTTCCTCGGCGTCGTCGGGGCGGATCGTCGCGCCTGGGGCGCGGGGCGGGCGCGTCCCCTGCTTGCTTTTCCGGCGACCAAAAAGTTTAAACACGGCCTACAATTGTAGGGGTACTTGCTGTTATCCCGCGATGATCCTCCCGCCGTGACTCTGGAGGTACCTCCGGTGCGCACCAGTGACGGCGGGCAGGTACGGTTAATGTATTAGATCCACCTACACGACTATCGAGGAGTCTGACACACATGGCGTTCTCAGTAGAGATGCCCGAACTGGGCGAGTCCGTCACCGAAGGAACCATCACCCAGTGGCTCAAGTCCGTCGGTGACACCGTTGAAGCCGACGAACCCCTCCTGGAGGTCTCCACCGACAAGGTAGACACCGAAGTCCCCTCCCCGACCTCCGGCGTTCTCCTCGAAACCAAGGCGGAGGAAGATGACACCGTGGACGTGGGTTCCGTCATCGCCGTGATTGGCGATGCCAACGAGGCTCCGGCCGAGGATTCTCCGGCGCCCGCAGAGCCCCAGGAGCCCGAGGACGCCCCCGCGGAGGCCCAGGAGGCCCCCCAGAGCGCCGCCGAGGAGCAGGCTCCCGATTCCTCCGGTTCTGCCGGGGAGGCCACCGACGTGGCCATGCCGGAACTGGGCGAGTCCGTCACCGAGGGAACCATCACCCAGTGGCTCAAGTCCGTCGGTGACACCGTTGAAGCCGACGAACCCCTCCTGGAGGTCTCCACCGACAAGGTAGACACCGAAGTCCCCTCCCCCGTCGCTGGCACCCTGCTAGAAATCCTCGCGGAGGAGGATGACACGGTGGACGTGGGCGCCACCATCGCCCGCATCGGGGATAAGAACGCCGCCCCTGCTAAGAAGCAGCCGGAGGAGCAGGCTCCCGAGCCCACCGCTCCCGAGGCGGAGGCCCCCGCCGAGGAGGAGGCACAGCAAACCCCCGCTCCCGTCGCGGAGAAGACCGAGGAACCGGAGGAAAAGAAGGAAGAGCCCGCCAAGCCCTCCGCTACCTCCGGCAACCTCCCCTACGTCACCCCCCTGGTGCGCAAGCTCGCGGAGAAGCACTCCGTGGATCTCAGCACCGTCACGGGCACCGGAGTGGGCGGGCGCATCCGCAAGCAGGACGTTCTTGACGCCGCCGAGGGCGCCTCCGCTTCCGGCGATACCGAGTCCGCTGAGTCCACGAGCACCCCCAAGGCTCCGGGGGCGGCTTCCACCAAGTCCGTGGATCCGGAGAAGGCCAAGCTGCGCGGCACGGTGCAGAAGGCCAACCGCATCCGCCAGATCACCGCCACCAAGACGGTGGAGGCATTGCAGACTTCCGCGCAGCTCACGCAGGTGCAGGAAGTAGACATGACCAAGGTGGCCCAGCTGCGCAAGGCCAATAAGCCCACCTTCGCGGAGAAGCACGGTGCGAACCTCACGTATCTGCCGTTCTTTGCCAAGGCCGTGGTGGAAGCCCTGGTCTCTCACCCGAACGTGAACGCCTCCTACAATGCGGAAACCAAGGAGATCACGTACCACGAGAGCGTGAATCTTTCCATCGCGGTGGATACCCCTGCCGGCCTGCTCACCCCGGTGATCCACAACGCACAGGAAAAGACCCTGCCGGAGTTGGCTCAGGCCATCGCGGAGCTGGCCGACCGCGCCCGCAATAACAAGCTCAAGCCGAACGACCTGGTGGGCGGCACGTTCACCATCACCAACATCGGCTCCGAGGGCGCGCTGACCGATACGCCGATCCTGGTTCCGCCGCAGGCCGGCATCCTGGGCACGGGTGTGATTACCAAGCGCCCGGTGGTGGTCACCCGCGATGGCTTGGATTCCATCGCCATCCGCCAGATGGTGTTCCTCCCGCTAACCTACGATCATCAGTTGGTGGACGGCGCCGATGCCGGTCGCTTCCTGACCACCGTCAAGGATCGTTTGGAGACCGCCGACTTCGAGGGCGATCTTCTGCTCTAAGCCCCTCCCCGGCGCGCCTCACCCGAGGTTGCCCAGGTAATACGAGGCCCTAACCCCATTTGGGGTTAGGGCCTCGTTGTTATGCACCTCGCAGTGCTTATAATGCGGCTAGATAGCTCACTCATCTTGTGGTTAAAGGAGACACCTCACTTGACTCACCTCACCCCCGTGACCGATCCCTCGTCTTATCCCGCGCGGCACCTCGGCCCGGATCACACCGAGTCCGGCGCGATGCTCGCCGCCCTCGGTTTTTCCTCCATGGAAGAACTCCTCGATTCCGCCCTTCCCCCGGCCATTCGGGCCGCCGAGGCCCCGGCACTCCCCGCCCCGTTCTCCGAGCACCAGGCGCAATCCCGGCTCCGGGAGCTGGCGGCCAAAAATGTGGCGCTCACCCCTCTCTACGGCCAGGGCTACTATGACACCATCACGCCGCCCGTGATTCGCCGCGGGGTATTAGAGGATCCGGGGTGGTACACGGCCTATACCCCCTACCAGCCGGAGATTTCTCAGGGGCGTTTGGAGGCCCTGCTGAACTTCCAAACCCTCATCTCCGAGCTCACCGGCCTGCCGATTGCCGGGGCCTCCCTGCTCGATGAGGCCAGCGCCGTGGCGGAGGCCGTGGGGCTGATGTCCCGCGCCAAGAAGAAGGGGCGCCGCGTGCTCCTCGATTCCCGCCTGCACCCGCAGGTGCTGGCCGTGGCTGCTGAGCGAGCCCGCGCGATTGAGCTTGAGGTGGAGGTGGAGAACCTCCGTGGCCCCATCGTGGGCGAGGATTATGTGGGCGTGGTGATCGCCTATCCCGGTACAGAGGGGGACATTGTGGATCCCCGGCCGATCATCGAGGAGATGCACACCCGCGGTGGTTTGGCCGCCGTGGCCTGCGATCTCATGGTCTTGCAGGTGTTGGAGTCTCCGGGGGCGCTCGGGGCGGACATCGCGGTGGGATCCTCCCAGCGCTTTGGCGTTCCGCTCTTCTTCGGCGGCCCCCACGCCGCCTTCATCTCCGTGACGGACAAGCTTAAGCGCCAACTCCCCGGCCGCGTGGTGGGCGTGTCCAAGGACGCCGCGGGGACGCCTGCCTATCGCTTGGCGTTGCAGACCCGCGAGCAGCATATTCGCCGGGAAAAGGCCACCTCCAATATCTGCACCGCGCAGGCGCTCCTGGCCGTCACCGCCTCCATGTACGCGGTGTACCACGGCCCCGAGGGGTTGAAGCGCATCGCCCACGCCATTCATCGGCGGGCCGCTCTGCTGGCCCGCGCCGTGGCGGAGGCACCGGGGCTAGATCTGGTGCACGATACGTTCTTTGATACCGTGGCGATCCGCACTCCACAGGCGGCCTCGGAGGTGACGGAGAAACTCGCCTCGGCTGGCTACTTGGTGTGTACGCTAAGTCAGGACACCGTTTCCATTGCCTTTGGCGAGTCCACCACGGACGAGGACGTCCGCGCGATCGCCGAGGTTTTGGGCGCCACCACAGGCTCCGATGTCCCGGAGAATCAGGGGCTACCGGAGGCCCTGCTGCGGCGTTCGGAGACGCTCACGCACCCGATCTTCTCGCGCGTGCATTCGGAGACCCACATGCTGCGCTACCTGCGGGAACTTTCGGATAAGGATCTCGCGCTCGACCGCACGATGATCCCCCTGGGCTCCTGCACGATGAAGCTCAATCCCACGGCGGGCATGGAGCCGATTAGTTGGCCCGAGTTTGCCAATATTCACCCCTACGCCCCGGAGGAGCACACTCGCGGCTGGCGGGAGTTGATCGAGGAGATCGAGGCCTGGCTGGCCGAGATCACCGGCTATGCCAAGGTGTCCGTGCAGCCTAATGCCGGCTCCCAGGGCGAGCTCGCCGGTCTGCTGGCGATCCGCCGGTATCACGTGGCACGCGGGGACCATGCGCGTGATATTTGTCTTATTCCGCAGTCCGCGCACGGCACCAACGCGGCCTCGGCCACGCTCGCGCACCTGCGCGTGGTGGTGGTGGCCACCGCCGAGGACGGTTCCATCGATCTTGCGGATCTGGATTCCAAGCTCGCTCAGCACGCCGATCACGTGGCCGCGATCATGATTACCTATCCCTCCACGCACGGCGTGTTTGAGCCCCAGGTTCGCGAGGTGTGTGAGAAGGTGCACGCGGTGGGCGGCCAGGTGTACATCGACGGCGCGAATATGAACGCCCTGGCGGGCCTGGCGCGGCCCGGAGAGTTCGGCGGCGACGTCAGCCATCTGAATCTGCACAAGACCTTCACCATTCCGCACGGCGGCGGCGGGCCCGGCGTCGGCCCGGTGGCCGTGCGCGAGCACCTGGTTCCGTTCCTGCCCACCGATCCCAACGCCGCCGATCCGCTCCACCCCGCCCCCGAGGGCGGCGGGGTGCCCATCGCCGCCACGCGGTACGGTTCGGCGGGCGTGCTGCCCATTTCCTGGGCCTACCTCGCCATGATGGGCGGAGAGGGGTTGCGTCAGGCCACCGCGCACGCCATTTTGGGGGCTAATTACGTGGCCGCCCGCCTGCGCGATGATTTTCCCATCCTGTACACCGGTTCCACCGGCCTGGTGGCTCACGAGTGCATCGTGGATCTGCGCGCCCTAACCGATGCGTCTGGGGTCACCGCCGCGGACGTGTGCAAGCGCCTCGTGGATTATGGCTTCCACGCCCCCACCCTGGCTTTCCCCGTGGCGGGAACGCTCATGGTGGAGCCCACGGAGTCGGAGAGCCAGGAGGAGCTTGATCGCTTCATCACCGCCATGCGCTCTATCCGCCGGGAGATTCAGGCCATCATCGACGGTGAGGTGGCCTACGAGGATTCCGTGCTGCACCACGCGCCGTTTACCGCCGCCAGCGTTTCCGCTACGCAGTGGCCGTATGCGTTCAGCCGGGAGGAGGCGGCCTGGCCGGTGGCCTCCCTCTACCGGGCTAAGTATTTCCCGCCGGTGCGCCGCATTGATGAGGCCTATGGGGATCGCAACCTTGTGTGTTCGTGCCCCGCCCCGGAGGCCTTCGATATTTCCGGCGATCATGCCCCCGATCCCACCGGCTCCCTGTGACCACCGATACCACCAAGAACGGAGGAACGATGTCTCATTCCGATTCCCTGCGCCAGTCCCCTCTGCATGCCGAGCACGAGGCCCTGGGCGCGTCTTTTACTCCCTTTGGGGATTGGTCCATGCCGCTGAAGTACGGCAAGGAACTTGATGAGCACCGCGCGGTTCGCACCAGCGCCGGGCTCTTTGACCTCTCGCACATGGGAGAGGTGCGCGTCACCGGCCCGCAGGCGGCGGAGTTCCTGGATTACGCCCTTATTTCCCATCTCTCTGCACTCGCCGTGGGCCGAGCAAAGTACTCCATGATCGTGCGGCCCGATGGCGGGATCCTCGACGACCTCATCACGTACCGCCTGCGCGACCACGAGTTCCTGGTGGTGCCCAATGCCTCCAATACCGCCACGGTGGTGGCCGCCCTGCGCGAGCGCGCCGAGGGCTTCGAGGTCACCGTGGAGGACGAGTCCACGAGCACCGCGCTTATCGCCGTGCAGGGCCCGCGCGGCCAGGAGATCGTCCTCTCCCTGCTGGCCCCGGAGGATCACGAGGCGCTGCGCACCCTGAAGTACTATGCGGCCTTCTCCGCCACGGTGGCGGGTATCCCGGACGTCCTGGTGGCCCGCACCGGCTATACCGGCGAGGATGGCTTCGAGCTCTTTACCCCCAATGCCACCGCCCCCGCCCTATGGGAGGCCGCCTTCCAGGCTGGGAAGCCCCATGAGATCCGGCCCGCGGGGCTCGCCGCCCGCGATTCCCTCCGGTTGGAGGCCGCCATGCCCCTCTACGGCAACGAGCTCTCCGAGGAACTCACGCCTATCGACGCCGGCCTGGGCGTGCTCGTCTCCAAGAAAAAGGAGGGGGACTTCGTTGGCCGCGCGGCCCTCGACTCCGTGGAGCAGCCCTCCCGCCTGCTGGTGGGCTTGGTTTCCGAGGGGAAGCGCGCCGCGCGGGCGGGGGCCACGGTGCTCTCCGAGGAGGGGGCGGAGGTCGGCGTGGTGACCTCCGGGCAGCCCTCGCCCACGCTCGGGCATCCCATCGCCTTGGCCTATGTGGATCGCACGCTGGCCACCCCCGGCACGGAACTCACCGTGGATATTCGGGGTAAGCACTACCCCTTCCGCGTCGTGGAGACCCCGTTTTACCGGCGCTCCCGATAAACTCACTATCGCATCCCTCACTGTATGAAAGGAGCCCCTCATGGC
Organism: Corynebacterium oculi; assembly: GCF_001412105.1. Taxonomy (GTDB): domain Bacteria; phylum Actinomycetota; class Actinomycetes; order Mycobacteriales; family Mycobacteriaceae; genus Corynebacterium; species Corynebacterium oculi. Next base: position 305,501 of record NZ_LKST01000001.1, on the reverse strand, counting down.
TACCCTTCCCGATTCCTTCTCCTACTCCGACGAGCACGAGTGGATCAACTCCGCCGCCGATGAAGCGGTGGGCAAGACCGTGCGCGTGGGCATCACCTCCGTGGCCACGGAGCGCCTGGGCGAGGTGGTGTTCGCCGAGCTTCCCGAGGTAGGCGATACCGTCACCGCTGGCGAGCCTTGCGGCGAGGTGGAATCCACCAAGTCCGTCTCCGATCTCTACGCCCCCGTGAGCGGCACCGTCACCGCCGTCAACGAGGAGATCGAGAATAACTACGAGGTCATCAACGAGGATCCCTTCGGGGCCGGCTGGCTCTACGAGGTCGAGGTCACGGAGGTGGGTGAGCTGCTCACCGCCGCGGACTACGCGGCCGCCAACGGCGTGGAGTAACGCGCCCCAGGGGCTATGATGTAGCCACTATGACTGCACCTCGAGCCCCCTTTTTTCCCGCTCACCGTTCCATCCGTTCCACCGAGGACCCCCTGGTCATCCGCCATCTTGGGGTGGTGGACTACCAGGAGGCGTGGGATCTTCAGGCCGATCTCGCCGCGCGACGCCACCGGGGGGAGGTGGGCGATACCGTGCTGGTGCTCGAACACCCCAACGTGTACACGGCGGGCAAGCGCACGCAGCCGGAGGATCGCCCCCACAACGATCTCCCCGTGATCGACGTGGATAGGGGTGGGCGGATCACCTGGCATGGTCGCGGCCAGCTGGTGATCTACCCCATTATCCAGCTTGCCGACCCCGTGGACGTGGTGGATTACGTGCGCCGCCTGGAGGAGGCAATTATTCAGGCGGTGCGGCAGGCGGGCATCGCCAACGCCGGGCGTATCGACGGCCGTTCCGGGGTCTGGGTTCCCGCCTCCGGGGTGGAGCCGGACCGCAAGGTGGCGGCCCTCGGGATCCGCATTACCCACGGCGTGACCATGCACGGCCTCGCGCTGAATTGTTCCAACACCCTGGAGTATTACCATCACATCATTCCCTGCGGGATCACTGACGCCGGGGTCACCACGATGTCGCGGGAGTTACGCCGCGAGGTCAGCACGGAGGAGATGTCCGCCCCTCTGCTCGATTGTCTGGACGCCGCCCTGTCCGGCCGCCTCACCGTGGCCGATCACTCCTTTGGTTCCGCCCCCGATCCCACCAAGGGTCTGCCCCGCCGGGACTGAGATTTTGTCTCGTTCTTCACGCGGTTTTACCTCCCGGTGGTCAAGGGCTGTAAGGTGACGCTTGTGACTATCGCACCTGAAGGCCGTAAGTTACTGCGCATTGAAAAGCGCAATGCGCAGACTCCCATCGAGCACAAACCGCGCTGGATCCGGAACCAGGTGAAAAATGGCCCGGAATACCAGGACATGAAGAAGCGCGTTTCCGGTGCCTCCCTCCACACCGTGTGCCAGGAGGCGGGCTGCCCCAATATCCACGAGTGCTGGGAGTCCCGCGAGGCTACCTTCCTCATCGGTGGGGCAAACTGTTCGCGCCGGTGTGATTTCTGCCAGATCAATTCCGCCCGCCCCGAGCCCCTGGACGTGGACGAGCCCCGCCGCGTGGCGGAGTCCGTGCGCGAGATGGGACTGAATTATTCCACCATCACCGGGGTGACTCGCGACGATCTCGATGACGAGGGCGCGTGGCTCTATGCCGAGGTGGTGCGCCAGATTCACCAGCTTAATCCGCACACCGGCGTGGAGAACCTGGTACCGGATTTCTCCGGGAAGCCCGATCTACTTCAGGAGGTCTTTGAGTCGCGCCCCGAGGTTTTCGCGCACAACGTGGAGACGGTTCCCCGCATCTTCCGACGTATTCGGCCGGCGTTCCGCTATGACCGCTCCCTAGATGTGATCCGCCAGGCGCGTGATTTTGGGCTCATCACCAAGTCCAACCTCATCCTCGGCATGGGGGAAACCCGGGAAGAGATTCTTGAGGCGCTGGCCGACCTGCACGAGGCGGGCTGCGACATTATCACGATCACCCAATACCTGCGCCCCGGCCCGATGTACCACCCCATTGATCGTTGGGTGAAGCCGGAGGAGTTCGTAGAGTACGCCACGGCGGCGGAGGAGATGGGCTTCGGCGCCGTTATGTCCGGCCCGCTGGTGCGCTCCTCGTATCGCGCCGGCCGCCTGTACGCCCAGGCGATGGCGGCGCGCGGTACGGATCTGCCCGAGAACCTGATGCACCTGGCGGAAACCTCTCAGGGTTCCACCGCTCAAGAGGCCTCCACCCTACTGTCTAAGTACGGGCCTTCCCAGGAAACCCCGGTGGTATCGGCGCTGGCGCGCTAGAGATGCGCTTATCCCTTCGGATCGGCTATCCCCTATCATGAGGGGCATGGCTGATCCGAAGAAGCAGGCTGCGAAAGCCGCCAAGAAGGAAGAGCGCGCGGCCAAGCGCGCCAAGCGGAAACAGAATTACTCGCAGATCTGGCAGGCCTTTAACCTCCAGCGCAAGCAGGATAAGGCCCTCATTCCCCTCATGCTCGCCTCCGTGGTGGGCTTGGCAGTGGCGTTCTTCCTCATTGGCCTGCTCTTTAATGCCGAATGGTTTATGCTTCCCATCGGCCTGTTGCTGGGTGTGGTTCTGGCGATGTGGATCTTCTCTCGCCGCATCGAATCCTCCATGTACAAGCGCGCAGGCGACACCCCCGGTGCCGCCGGGTGGGCGTTAGAGAATATGCGCAACACCGTGGGCGTGGTGTGGTTTACCAAGACCGCCGTGGGGGCCACCACGCAGATGGATGCCGTGCACCGCGTGGTCGGTGTGCCCGGCATCGTGCTGGTGGGCGAGGGATCTCGGCACCGCGTGCGCCCGATCATGGAGCAGCAGAAGAAGCGTCTGAACCGCCTGGTGGGCGGCGTGCCGATTTATGAGATCTATGCGGGCGATGGTGAGGACGAGGTTCCGCTGAAGCGCCTACAGCGGGAGTTACTGAAACTGCCGCGCAACTATAAGAAGAATGACGTCTACCCCATCAACGCCAAGATCGAGGCGATGGATAATGCCGTGGCGGGCGCGCCGGCCGGGATGCCCAAGGGGCCGCTGCCCAAGGGGGCGAAGGTCTCCGGGCTGAATCGCCGCGCCCGGCGCTCGGCGGAGCGCTCCAACAGGGGCCAGTAGTCCGGGGCGCTCAGCCCCGTACCACGGCCGTTCCGGTGGCGCGGTCGTGCATTCCCCGGCCGTCGGAGTCCACGAGGGCTGCGGGGAAGATCAGGCAGGTCAGCAGGGTTCGCACCGCCGCGCGCCACAGGCCCACGCGTTCGGGGGCGTCGATACGCGCGATGCCCATGCCCAGCAGCGCCTGGCCGGGCGTGCGGGCGAAGAGCCAGCCGGTGAGGATGCCCAGGATCGCATAAAAGAGGTAAGTCATGGTGCTCACCCCGCCCAGGGCGGTGGTGAACATGTGGACGAATCCCGCGAGAATCCAGGCGATGATCCAGTCGATGAGCACTCCACCCGCGCGCCGTGCCACCGTGCCCAGGGAACCGGGGCCGCTGCGGGGCAGCCCCAGGTTGGCTCCCGGATAGGCGCCCGGCCCCTCGGGGCCGTCAAACTGCGAGGGAATCTGGGGGCCGTCGAGCCAACTTCTCTTGGGATTCTCCATACCGCTCAATCTATCGCACGTGATGCGGCACGCGGTACACTACAAGGTGTTTGGTGGCGCGTATTTTTGGTAGTCCTATAGTTATTGCGTTACACTCATATACCATACCCCTAGCCGCGAGGACCCCAGGAGCAAACCATGGCTTTCGCCTCCCATGAAGATCTACTCAAGTACATCAAGGATGAGGGGGTGGAGTTCATTGACGTGCGCTTTACCGACGTCCCCGGCACCGAGCAGCACTTTTCCATTCCCGCCAGCGCGCTTGACGCGGACGCGCTCGAAGAGGGCCTGGCCTTCGACGGCTCCTCGATTCGCGGCTTCACCACCATCGATGAGTCGGACATGAACCTCCTACCCGACCTCGCCACCGCCAAGATCGATCCCTTCCGCCGCACCAAGACCCTCAACATGAAGTTCTTTGTGCACGATCCCTTCACCCGGGAACCCTTCTCCCGCGACCCGCGCAACGTCGCACGCAAAGCGGAGGAATACCTCGCCTCCACCGGCATCGCGGATACCTGTAGCTTTGGCCTCGAAGCCGAGTTCTACGTCTTTGATTCCGTGCGCTACAGCGCCGAGACCAACCATGCCTTCTACGAACTCGACTCCAACGAGGGCTGGTGGAACCGCGGCGAGCTGGAAAACTTCGATGGCTCTCCCAACACCGGCTACAAGAACCGCCTCAAGGGCGGCTACTTCCCCGTGGCTCCTTACGATCAGACCGTGGAGCTGCGCGATCGCATGGTGCGCACCCTGGCGGAATCCGGCTTCGAGATTGAGCGCTTCCACCACGAGGTAGGAACCGGCGGGCAGCAGGAGATCAACTACAAGTTCAACACCCTGCTCCACGCTGCCGATGACCTCCAAACCTTTAAGTACATCATCAAGAACACCGCGGCGCTGGAGGGGAAGAGCGTCACGTTCATGCCCAAGCCCCTGGCCGGCGACAACGGCTCCGGCATGCACGCCCACCAGTCCCTATGGAAGGACGGCCAGCCCCTCTTCCACGACGAGTCCGGCTACGCCGGGCTTTCCGACGTCGCCCGCTACTACATCGGCGGTATCCTCCACCACGCGGGCGCCGTCCTGGCCTTCACCAACCCCACGCTGAACTCCTATCACCGCCTGGTACCCGGCTTCGAGGCCCCGATCAACCTCGTGTACTCCCAGCGCAACCGCTCGGCTGCCGTGCGCATCCCGATCACCGGCTCTAACCCCAAGGCCAAGCGCATCGAGTTCCGCGCCCCGGACCCCAGCGGCAACCCCTACCTTGGCCTGGCGGCCATGATGCTCGCCGGCCTGGACGGCATCAAGAACCGCATCGAGCCGCACGCCCCCGTGGACAAGGATCTCTACGAGCTTCCCCCCGAGGAGGCCGCCTCCATTCCCCAGGCCCCCACCTCCCTGGACGCCTCCCTGCGCGCCCTGGAGGGGGACAACGAGTTCCTCACCGAGGGTGACGTGTTCACCGAGGACCTCATCGAGACCTACATCCAGTACAAGTACGACCACGAGATCACCCCGGCGCGCCTGCGGCCCACGCCGCTAGAGTTCGAGATGTACTACGATTGTTAGTTTTTTAGCGCCTCCGTAATGCAGCGCCTCACCCTGCGGGTGGGGCGTTTTTGCTGGTGCACGGCGTGCAGGGCGGTTCAGTGGCGGGAAAATACAACCTTCACGCCCCGCCACGCCCCCACGCCGAGGACCAGCCCGCAAGAAACCACCGCCATCAGCAGGATCGCTACCGCCTCCCACCCGTGGGCAAGGTACAGGCCCACCGGGGCCGAAGCCCCAAGGGCCCCACCCAAGTAATAGCCGGATAGATACAGCCCCACCGCCGCCGAGCGGGCCTGCGGCGCCAGCTTTCCCGCCATCGACGTCCCCGCCGCCTGCCCGGCAAACACGCCCACGCAGGAGAAGGCCAGGCCGGAGACCATCGCAGGCACCGTGGGAATCAGGCTGATCGCCAGCCCTACCACGCTCACAGCCTGGGCCAGGGCAAAGACCCGTAATTCTCCCCGGCTCTGCATGAGCCTGCCGCTCAGTGGCGTGGTGAGCATGGGGAGAAGGAAAATCACAAAGATCAGCCCCACGGCACCCGTGGGGAGGGAAAAGGGCGGCCGTGCCAGCGTCAAGGAGGCGAAGGTAAAGGAGCCCACCTGCTGGAAGAGCAGGGTTGCCCCGAGCAGAACCGTGGCGAGCAGTCGGGGGTTATGGAATATGATGCCCGCTCCCCCACGGCCCCGCTCAGCCGAGTGGAAGCGCGCCTCGAAGCGCCGCTCCAGGGGAAGGCAGGCACGCGCCACCGCCCAGGTGCCCGCGATCATCAAGGCATTGCCCAGGAAGGAAAGCCGCCACTGCCCACTCGTCTCGACGATCAGGGCCGCAACCATGCGCCCCAAGAATCCGCCCAGGGCGGTGCCCGCCACGTAAAGGGAGTTAAGCCGGGCTGCGAGCGGCGGCGCATACTCCTCTCCCACGTAGGCCACCACCACGGCAAAGATGAACGGGCAGCACATTCCCTGCGCCGCGCGGATCGCCAGGAGGGAGGCCAGATTCCAGGCCACGAGGCCGCCGAGGCTTAATAGCGCCATGCAGCACAGGGCGGCCAGAATGATGCGGCGCCGCCCCCAGCGATCGGAGATCATTCCCGCCCACGGCGCGGTGAGCACTACCCCCACCGTGGTGGCGCTCACCGTCCACGTGGCTCCCCGCAGTTCTGTCCCCGCCCATTGGGCCACGTCCGCCAGGATCGGCTGCGTGGAGTACATGTTGAGCAGGGCACTCATGCCCAAGAGGACGAGCGTTACGCGCGTGGACAGCCGCGCGCTGTTTCTTAGTTCACTCATTGACGCCTCTCCATGACACAACACAATAGTCCCGGCACGCGGCCGCACAAGGGCGTAAAGTGAAAGATCACATAGTCGATCAAGCAGGAGAGACGGAAAGGCTCCGCCATGTCCCAGCCCCCGCACCGCATTGTTCCCGTCACAAAATCGCAGGTGGAACACCTCCAGGAGATCAGCCGGACGACGTTCACGGAGACCTTCGCGCGGCACAACACCGAGGAGAACATGCGCGCGTACCTCGATAGCGCTTATCACGTGGATAAATTACGCCAGGAAATAGACAATCCAGAATCGCAGTTCTTTTTTATTTACCACGATTCCGAGCCGCAGGGCCCACCGGTCGGATACTTAAAGCTCAATATCGGCGCGGCCCAATCCGAGCCGATGGGGGCGGATCACCTGGAGCTAGAGCGCATCTATATCCGTGCTGCCCACAAGCGCCAGGGGTTGGGCAAGGCTCTTTATGATCTCACCGAGCGTCGCGCGCGGGAGGAAAATAAGCGCTATATCTGGCTGCGCGTGTGGGAGCACAACACCGCCGCCAAAGAATTTTATTCCTCCCTGGGGTTCCGGGAGATAGGGGATCACATTTTCCCCGTGGGAGATGATCCCCAGCGAGACATCTTGATGGAAAAGGATACGCGGTAACCGGCATCTGGCAAGAAAAAGATCCCGGCACCGGAGAACAACCGGTGCCGGGATCTCTCAATAGAGATTAGACCGTGGCGGGATCAATCCCCTTCACGGGAGCCTGGGGCTGCTGCTCGAACTGAGCCGGATCGATGCCCTTGACCGGGGCCTCCGGCGCGGAGGGCTTTTCGGCGGGATCGGCTTCCTCCGCAGGCTTATTCTCCTGCGGAGCGGGCTGGGCCGGCTGGGCCTCCTCGGCGGGCTGCTGCTCGGCCGTCGGCTGTTCCGGCTTCGGGGCCTCGGCGGGAAGGCCGCCCTTGATGTTGCTCACGAGCTCGCGCACCACGGGAGCGATGTCTCCGCCACCGCCGGAGTTCAGGACGGTGATAACATCACCGGCCAAGGCCGGATTCTCGCTGGTGGTCACGAAGGGGCCGCCGCTGGAGCCGCCGCCCACCCAACACTCGCGCTCGCCATTGACCCGGCGAATCTGGCTGTTGCCGCCGCCCTCGTACTTCGTGTAGTTGCCCACGCACACGGACTGCGATTTAGAGTGGAACGGTGCCGGGGCGGGGTACCCGATCAAGGATGCCTGCACCACCTCGCCCTGCTGTAGTTCGCGCACCCCAAAGGCCCCGGTGACCTCCTGAATCGTGCGCCCCTGATCGTCGGGGGCTATCTCCAGTACCGCCACGTCCACCCCGGAGGTCGCGGAAACGTGAGCATCCGTGACCTTCCAGCTGCCCAGCGGGAAACGCTGCTCGTGGGTTTCCGCCGTCCCCTCAAGGGCCGGAATGAAAACGCTATTGCCCGCCGCGATGGCGTCGTGTGTGGCCTGGGAAATCTCCCACGCGCCGTCCTTGAGCTTGCCCAAGCAATGGGCCGCGGTGAGCACCAAGCTCCCCGAGGCGCTGTCGATCACGGAACCCGTGCACAGGGAGCCCGCGTTGCGCAGCTGACCCACGGCGCGGGAAGCCGCCTGCTCGGTGTAGGGCTTATCCGCAAAGTATGCACCCTTGTCGTTGATCTCGGAGAGGTGCCCGTCCAGCACGGAGCCAGCCGGATCCGGCTGCGGCAGGCGGGAGTCGTCGTCAGCCGTGGCCAGGGGGGCCAGGTGGGCGGTGGCAAATGCACGCGGCGCTCACGGCCGCCAGGAGGGACTTTTTCACTATCCCGAAACTCTTTCCGTCAAGGATGATTGTGTAGCAGGGTTTGAGCATACAGGTTTTTGCTTAGCGACGCCGCCCCGCTCCCCTCCCCAGCCACCGCCTATCGGGCGGCGCGCAGCGCCTCTGCGAGGGGCACCGGGCCGTCGTTAAAGCGCACGAACTTGCGCACCGCGGCACCGTTGAGGCTCTCCACGATCGCCTTGGCCACGTTCTCGCGGGAAGCCGTGCCGCCTTTTTCCCGCCACTCGTCCTGGGGCGCCAACAACTCGATGCGCCCATCGCCGGATTCGGCGCTCAGCGTGCTCGGGCCCAGGATCGTCCAGTCCAGATCGGTCCCGCGCAGATAATCGTCGGCCTGAAGTTTCGCGTCAGCGTAGGAAAAGAAGTCCTCGCTCTCCGGCACCCCATGCCGCGGCACGGAACCCACCCAGCTCACCATCACGTAGCGCTTCACCCCGGCCCGGTCTGCGGCCTCCATGCTGCGAATCGCGGCGTCTCGATCTACGGCGTAGGTGCGCTCGGGGTCTCCCCCGCCGGCCCCGGCTGACCACACGATGGCGTCCTGCCCGGCAAATAGCTCCGCGAGTTCTTCCACGCCCATCGCCTGTACATCGGCCACCACCGGGGTCGCCTGCGCCGCGCGGACGTCGTCTGCCTGTTCTTCTTTGCGGATCACCGAGCTGACGGCATAGCCCTCCCGAGCCAACAGGGGCGCGGCCAGCAGGGCCACCTTCCCGTGTCCGCCCACGATGATCGCCTTCTTCTGCTGCTTCTGTTCAGTCATTTCCTGTCATCCTCCGTGTGCTTCGTCCTTGTGCTGCGTCCTTGTGCGTCCAGTGAGCACAACGACCGTCCGCGGCACATCATTCCAGACCCCAGGAAAAGCCCAGTTCAGCGCCCTTACCAAAAATTTTTACCGCTCTTCCCAAGAAAAATGCCGCTTGCTCTTCCCCTGGACGGAAGAGGCTGCTATGTTTAGCACTTGTAGCTAGCGCGTACCCCGCCGTGGCTACTGACATGTCGATACTAGTGAGAGGACAGAGCATGAAGCTCTCCCGCAAGCTGGCCGTTTCCGTTGCCGCTGTTTCCATCGCCACCACCACCGCTGTTGCCCCGGCCATGGCTGCTACCCCCGCCGCTCCGAAGGCTCCCAAGTCCTACGAGGAGCAAGTTCAGCAGGCTGAGCTGACCGGCAAGCGCCTGGACAACGCCAAGAAGGGCGTGGAGACCGCCAAGGGCATCGTGGACACCCTGGGTGGCCTCGGCGGCCTGTTCGGCGTGAACAACGGTGGCGGCAAGTAAATCCCGCCTTCCACAATCCTGCTTCCGAGCCTCCGCTCGGGGCAGGATTTTTTATTACCTCGGTTCCGCCTCCCCGCCCTTCCCATGCCCATCAGCCCATTAGGGGCGGGAACGCTTGTGATAGCCCATGCGAGGCCGGAAACCCGCCGGATGCCGCAGCTGCGCCACCGCGTCTGCGCAGAGGAGCCGGAACCGCGGCTGCATGGGCGGCAACTGCGCCACCTCAAACCACCCCACATTGATGGATTCATCATCGCCAATGACAGGCTTCGCTTCCTCCTCACCGCCAGAAACGGAGAGCCGCACGGCGGTATCCACGTAGCTGACTACGTCGCCGTTCGGGTAGGTCACCGGCCCCACGGCCCCCACCCCCAAGAGCGCCTCCGCGCGGGCCGCCACCCTCGTTTCCTCCCAAACCTCCCGCACAGCAGCATCGTGGGGCTGCTCGTCCGGATCGACAATCCCCGTCACCGGAGTCCACTGCTCGTTATCCGCGCGCTGCACCAGCAGCACCGAAGCCGTGGCCCACGCCGGCGCATCGGCGGGAATATCTCGAACGACGATTGCCGTGACTCCCGGCAGCCAGAGGGGATCATGGCCGATCTTCTTTCTCAATTCCACAATAAAATCCGGGGTTGCCATTGCTCGCTCCTTATATATTTCCCGTTATGCATATAGAGCGAGGCACCCCCTATCCTTACTTCAAGATAGGAAGTGCCTCTTGACCCTCAATAACTAGCTTCGTTCTTGGCTCTCTCGCCAGGAACGCAACCAATCGCTGAACTTAAAGCCCTCCGGATCTTCCACCGGCCGAGCCAAGGGATCGGGATTAATCACCTTGGCACCGCTGGAGCCCTTGTCCTGCGTGCGGGCGGTAGCCTGCTTAGGTCCCGTGATGGTCTTTCCGCCGGAGGCGGGTTGACGCTGCTGTGACGGGCTAGGCGAGCTGGGTGCAGAAAAACGCGGCTCAGGCTTTTTCACCGGCGGAGCATACCCAGCGGGTTTCGGCTTGACCGCCTCGGAGGGCTTAGCGTAAAACCGCTGATCGGGCTTTACCCCTCCGCTCGGCTTCGCCGCCTGCTTGGGCTGCGGTTCCGCGCGGCGTACCGCTGGCCCCGGATACGAGGCCGCCTGGTTCTTCGTCGCGTTGTTCTGGGCCCGTCCCGTTTGCACCTTCACGGATCCCGGTGCGGGCGTGCTGGTTTGTGACGAACCCGAGGGTGCGCTTATCTGTTCTTTGCTGAGACGATTAGCGCCCTCGTCCCGCCGCGCCCTTCAATTCTGGAGGGCGCTCACGTAGCGGTTCACCACAGAACGCAGCATGGCCAGGTTGGTACCCTGACGGGAAACAGCCACGTAGATGAACTCGGTGTTGCTCAGCATGCGGATAAGGTGAAGCTGATCCGAGAGGGTCAGCAGCATATCCTCCAGGCCGGTGTCCAGGTTCAGGGCAGCGATGGTCTTGAACTTAGCCTTCACCATCTCGCTGTTGTAGGCGGAAGCCACATCAAGGTCAAAGTTGTTGATGCGAGAAATGCTAGCCAACGACATGCCGGTGTCCAGGTCCACCACGGAAGCACCGTAGAAGCCCTCAAGCTCATTGGCGATGTCGTTGAGCATATCGTTCAGGTCGGTTTGGCGAGACATATAAAAAGAGAACCTTTCTCACACTTTTAGGAATATGCCGTCCTCACCCGCAGGGTCGCGGAGGAGGTGTCCAGGTGCCACAACATTCATCGTTCGTGCGGACGTTGCAACATCACTATATGTACCAGAATTAGCCGGAAGAATCATGCGAACCTTCCCCCGTCACCCCCTCAAAGCACATATCTGAGGGTTTCCCTATACAATGCCCATGCACAGCCCATACCTATGGGCGCAACGCCTCGCGCTGGTGTTCCAAGGACAGGAAGGATGTACTAAGCCCATGACTCCTCGCCATCGGCTCACGAAGAAGCGCTCTACCGTGACCGACGCCGCGCGACACCCCGGCGACTTTTTCGTCGGCTCCCCCACCTCCACCGAGGTGGTCTTTATCGGCCCGGTGGGCGTAGGCAAAACCACGGCCGTACGGACGCTCTCCAGCATTCCCACGATCAACACGGAGGCCCAGCTCTCCTCCGAGGCCGACCTATCCCCCGAGCACACCCCCACCAAGCAATCCACCACGGTGGGGCTCGACATCGGCCTATGGGAACGTCCCGACGGCACCCTCGTGGGGCTGTACGGCACCCCCGGACAAGACCGCTTCGTGGCCTGCCGCACCCCGATGCTCAACCCCCAAGCCGGAATAGTCATCTGGCTCTACGGCAATTCGCCCAAACTCCTGGAGGATCTATACCATTGGATTGATGTTGCCGGGGGCAAGGACAGCGCACACCGCCTCACCGTGGCGCTCAACTATGCCAGCACCTCGCATCTTTCCGACGTGCAAAAGAGCCTGAAAAAGAAGGGCTACAAGGGCGTCCCCGTGCATCTGGTTGATCCCCGCCGTGAAGAAGAAGTACGACAGCTCGTGACCACCGCTATTAGCCGCCAAGGACTCCCCGCATGATGACCCCCCACTCCCGCATCCGCACCACGGATCTTGACTCGAACCCGCTCGCCCAGGCCGCCATGCCGATCCTCGGCAATATCTTCGAGGCTCTCGACGGCGCCCGCTCCATCGTTCTAGGCACGGGCGACGGACTGCACATCTGCTCCATGGGCCTCTCCAACGCCGTGGAGGGCGCACAGCTTGCCGCGCTCAACGCCTCCATGGCAGGGGTCTCCGCAGCACAATCCGTGCTACTTGGGCACAAGGACGATGACGGCGTGGGCACCATCGTGGCCATGACGCTTCCCGACGAAAACCTCGTCATCGCCAGCGTGCCCTTCCCCGAGGTACATGACCTCCTCCTCGGGGTATCCGCAAAAGACGCCCAGATCGGCGTGGTGATTCAGCAAACCCGGAAGGCCGCCAAGCGCCTCTCCGAGTGGCTCAACAAGTAGCTTCCCCTCTGCCCGGGCCCAGCGCCCAGCCGTGCAGCCTAGGCCGTGGGTTCCACGATCTGAATGAGGTTGCCACAAGTATCATCAAAGACCGCGATCACGGCGCCCGGCACCGGCATCGGCCCCTGGGTAAACCGCACCCCCTCGCCGCTGAGTCGGCGATACTCTTCCTCCACGCTGTCCACGTCAAACTGCGTGAACGGGATGCCATCGTTGTACAGGGCCTCACGGAAATCCCGCGCTGCGGGGTGCGCGGCAGGCTCCAGCAAAAGCTCCGGCCCCTGCGGGTTCTCCGCGGAGACCACCGCTAACCACCTATTTCCCGCCTCATCGACCACAATGTCCTTGGATACCTCAAACCCGAGGGTATCCCGGTAAAAACCCAGGGCATGCTCCTGGTCATCCACAAAAACGCTCACGATATTGATGCGCATGACGAATCTCCCTCCTCTATTGTCTCTGCACTGTGAAGTACTGTGCAGGGCCTCAACGCGCGGGATGATTTTCCACGTGGGCCGCAATGATTTCCTTTACCTCGTCCACGCTATTCGATACCGTGCGCACGCGCCGCGGGGCCCTCATAATCGCTTCAAATCGCTCGGGAATCGGGGGTTCCTGGCCCGTGGCTTCCCGGATAGTATCGGAAAACTTCACCGGCAGAGCCGTTTCCAAGCACACAATCGGCCCCTCGATGTCCTCGCCCAGGCGACGCGCCACCACGAGGCCATCGGCGGTGTGGGGATCCACCAACACCCCCAGCCGAGCATAGAGGTCTCCTATTTCCCGAACCCGATCCTCATGATGGGAGGAACCGGACGCGAAGCCAAATTCCGCCGCCAAGCGGGGGAATGCTTCGTCCTCAACGAGGGAGAAACCACCGTTTTTCACCTGCACGCCAAAAAGTTCCTTGGTACGGTCGGCATCGCGCCCCAGTGCGTCAAAGATAAAACGCTCGAAATTGGAGGCGCGGGAAATATCCATCGAGGGACTTGAGGTCTCCCAGGTCTCTGCGGAGGAACGCACACGGTATTCTCCCGTGCGGAAGAACTCATCGAGGACGTTATTCTCATTGGTGGCCACGATGAGCCGATCAATGGGCAGCCCCATCTGGCGAGCGATGTGCCCGGCACAAATATCCCCGAAGTTACCCGTAGGCACGCTGAAGCTCACGCGCTGCGCGTTATCCGTGGTCACCCGAATCCAGCAGGAAATATAGTAAACCACCTGGGCCATAAGCCGCGCCCAGTTAATAGAATTGACCGCGCCCACGTGATACTTTGCCTTAAACTCGGCGTCGCCGGAGATCGCCTTAACCACATCTTGGCAATCATCAAACACACCATTGAGAGCCATGTTCACGATGTTCGCATCATCAAGACCAAACATCTGTGCCTGCTGGAAGGGCGTCATGCGGCCTGCCGGGGTCAGCATGAACACGCTGATGCGATCGCGCCCGCGCATGGCATACTCCGCAGCCGATCCTGTATCCCCTGACGTGGCACCCAGGATATTGAGCGGTTGATCCCGCCGTGCTAACTCGTATTCAAACAACTCTCCCAGCAGCTGCATGGCCATATCCTTAAACGCCGCCGTAGGCCCCTGGGAAAGATGGCCAAGGTAGAGATTTCCCTCCACATGAGAAACTGGAACGATCTGCTCATCGTCAAAAATCGGAGAGCGATACACCCGCGCCGTGATCGCATCAATATCGGCCTCGGGAATATCATCAATAAAAAGCTTCAGCACCTCCGCCGCCAAGGCCGCGTAACCTCGCTGGTTGAGGGTTATCCGCAGGCGGGTGAGATCTGAATCATCAAGGCGCGGGTATTCTTCCGGGAGGTAGAGGCCGCCATCCGGGGCCAAACCTCCCAGCAGAATATCGGTGAAGCGGGTGGGGGTGGAGGAGGCGTCGCGAGTAGAAATGTAGCGCATGGCAGATAAGTTTAGCCTGCCGCCTCACGGCGAGGGCCACTTTCTGCTTCATCGCCGCCTAATCCCACGCCACCTCGACAGGCCGCGCCGTGTCCGCTACGGGAACCATACCCAAGTCCTCGGTCAATTGATGCCACGTCGCCATCTGTTTCAAAAACGGTCCCGAATACTCCTGGTGCCACTGCTCCACCGTCAAAGGTGATTCCTCGATGGTTTCCTGGCTTTTCACTACGATCAGCACTCCGGCCACCAGCGCCACCGCAATACCGATGCTCACCATCACCCGAGTTTGCGTAATCCGCATGTCTTAGCCACCTTCCCGTGCGCTTTTCCCACGATGGTAGGAAGCAAACCTCCCCGCGAGGTGGCCGCTTCCTGAAACAAAGATGAGAATCTCCCCCGTTAACGCCGTGGCGGCTCTTGGCGGCCGGTCAGAATATCAATCACGCTGCGCACCGCCGCTTCCCCCACCCCGCTTCCCTCTCCTCGAGAAGCATCCTGCGAGGCGTACCTCGGGGCCTGCGCCCGCACCGAGAGCACGCCCGCTTCCGCATCGACGTCGATCACACTACTGCTCTGCGCTCCGGCGCTGCGCGCTGCGGCGACGAGGGCCTCCACGTCACCCAACGTGGCACCGTGAAGATCAAGGGAAAGGTGAAGAGCCATGCACACTCCTTTTACATAAACGCTATCGCCTTACCGTGCCCAGTATATCGCCTTAAGCGTCACGCCCTAGATCGGCAAAAACATTCATGTTCAACACGAAGGCATAAGCAGCCTCTTCGAGCAAAACGCCGCGCTCATCCTCACTAAAATTCATGGCATTGAGATTGGCGCGATAAGCATCCTTGTAAGGCTTAAGCTTCTCTATACCCGCGAAACGATAAAAGCTCAGCCCCTCCCAAGCAATGCCGTAATGGCGGGCCATCATCGTCGCTATCACCTGCCCACCCGACATGTCACCGAGATACCTCACATAGTGGTGCGCCACCAACCTGGGCTCGTCCAGGCTTTCATACACACGATGCAGTCGTTCCACGTAGGCTGCCGTCGCCGGAAGAGGCACTACCCTCTCCCGCCAGTCTCCCGTTTCCCCCTCCCCAAGACCGTGTAGATAGGTGAGATCACGCTCTAGAGCCGCGGCGCGATCCAAACGCGGATCAATTATCTTCCCCGCACGCTCCGTATCCGCCAACGCATGCGCCGCCTTTTCCAGCGCCGAATAAAAGAGCCACGCCTGCTCCTGGAGGCGCACAAATTCCGCAGCGCTCAATTTTCCCGCCAACAGATCGGCCATAAAAGTAGAGGACTCCGCCTCCTCGTGGGCCACCGCCGTAAATGTTTTTAGATCGGCCGACAGATTCTGGTTATGGAGAACTACACTCGCCATGCAGGGTTCCCCCTCTCTTGACTCATAATGGTTATCCTCGCCCGGACCACCCGGTACCCCGCGCGATGGGCTTCCAAGCCAGGCACCACGCGGTCATGGAGTACCACTGAGACTAAATTAGGTTACCCATACCTACCATCGTTCTTTTGGTTGATTTTACCCGCTACCGCATGGATGCCTCCCCCCAAAAAAAACACCTGATCCACCACCCGACGCGCGCGCCGCGTCTTCTTCAAATAATCCTCCAGGAACATCTGATAATGCGCGGGGTCCCACCCCGCAGCGCCCGCCACCTGGGCCAACTGCGGCCCTGGGCCCGGAATCTGATCCGTGCGCTTACCCCGAACCAGCACCAAGGCATTGCGTACATTCGTGGCCTCCAACCATGCCTCGCGCAATATACGCACCTGCTCCTCCGGCAGAATCGCCTCTGCTTCCAGTACCTCCAATACCTCCAGCGTCGAGGTATTGTGCAACGCGGGATACTCATGAGCGTGCAGCATCGTGAGTAATTGCACCGTCCACTCAATGTCCGTGAGCGCACCCCGGCCCAGCTTCGTGTGCGTATTCCGATCCGCGCCACGCGGTAACCGCTCCTCATCAATGCGAGCCTTCATGCGCCGAACCTCCCGGATCACAGCGGGAGAAATACCCTGCTTGGGGTAACGGAATTCATCGATCATATGCAGAAACTCCGTTCCTACCTCCCTATCACCCGCCACCACCGTGGCTCGCAAGAGGGCCTGCGTTTCCCACACCTCTCCCCAGGAGGAGTAATAACGCCGATACGAGGAGATAGAACGCACCACCGCTCCGCTGCGCCCCTCGGGGCGCAGTCCCAAATCCACCTCCAGCGGGGGATCACCAGAAGGCTTGGCCAACCGCGACCGCATGGACTCACACACGCTTGACGCCCAACGCAGTGCCTCGTGCTCATCGTGTCCTTCCTCTGGCTCCGCCACAAACATCACATCGGCATCCGAGCCAAAACCGAGCTCCGCACCCCCCAGGCGCCCCATCCCGATGACAGCAATGCGCGCCGGAGCCCTCCCCTGCCCCTCCGCTGTCTTTCCCTCCGTCAGCCTGCTGCGAATCTCCGCTTGGAGGGCAGCCTCAAGTACCGCGTTCCACACCATCGACAGCCCCCGACACACCGAGCGCACGTCCATCATGCCCAGCAAATCCGCTGAGGCCAACCGCGCCAGCTCCGCCCTGCGCAGGGAACGAGCAACAGCAATAGCCTTATCGGGGTCACGATGTCGCCCTGCCGCCGCAACCAGGGAAGAGGACACCGTACCCGGTGCTTTATCCAATATCTTCGGCCCGCTCGCCCCGTCTCCCAACGCCTTAACAAAATCAGGAGAGGAGATGATGAGAGCGGCCGTATAAGGCGAGGAACCCAGAATCATCATCAACCGCTGCCCCACCACGCCTTCGTCTCTAAGCAGACGCAAAAACCAGCTGCGCTCATAGGCGGCATCGGAGAGTTTACGGTAATTAAGCAATCCCGCATCGGGATCGGCCGTTTGAGAAAGCCAGTCCATCAGCGTAGGCAACAGCATCGCCTGGATTTTAGATTTACGGCTGGCTCCCGAGGCCCCCGAAGCCAGGGCCGTGAGATGTTCAAAGGCACGCTCCGGGAAACGATACCCCAGCGCTGCGAGCTGCAACTTTGCGGCGTCGGGAGAAAG
This sequence comes from Corynebacterium oculi, assembly GCF_001412105.1. GTDB lineage: Bacteria > Actinomycetota > Actinomycetes > Mycobacteriales > Mycobacteriaceae > Corynebacterium > Corynebacterium oculi. The sequence continues at coordinate 287,942 of NZ_LKST01000001.1, read as the reverse complement.
CTTCAGCGTGTCCACCGACATATTCACCACGGAATTAAGCAGCGGGCGATAGAACAATTTGGAGTGCAACCCCAAAATAAGGAAACGGACACGACGCAGGGTGGTACGCAAATTATCTACCGAGGATTTCCCCTCCACCGCCCCATAGCCTGAGGTAAGCGCCAAGCGCGTCATCGCCGCGCGATCATCTTCCTCCGGAAGCGTATGAGTGCGACGCAAGCGGTGTAACTGCAAGCGATGTTCCAAAAGACGCAGAAACTCATACGCCTGGATAAGCCCCTGCCCGTCCTCTCTCCCAATGGCCCCCGCCTCCACCAAAGCCCGAAGGGCCGCCACGGTGGCCGGTACTCTTAACGATTCATCAGAGCGCCCGTGCACCAGCTGCAAAAGCTGCACCGCAAACTCCACATCTCGTAAGCCACCACGGCCGAGTTTTAACTCCCTGTCCCGCATCTCTGCCGGGACGTTGTCCAACACGCGACGACGCATGGCCTGGACGTCCTCCACGAAGGAATCGCGCTGGCTAGCGGACCATACCAGGGGAGCTAATTTCTCCCGGTATTCCTCACCCAGCGGCAGATACCCTGTCTGCACACGTGCTTTTAATAAGGCCTGAAACTCCCAGGTTTCCGCCCATCGCCGGTAATAAGCACAGTGCGAGTCCACGGTGCGCACCAAGGAACCAGAACGTCCCTCCGGGCGCAGGTTAGCGTCTACCTCAAAAAAGTGACGCGAGCCGATCCGCACACACTCTCCCGCCAATCGAGTCAGACGCGGGGTAACATCACTTCCCACAAATATGACATCAACATCGGAAATATAGTTAAGTTCACCAGCACCACACTTTCCTAGTGCGATAACAGCCAAGCGCGCATCAAGGGGGGAATCTCCATAAACATTATCAACGGCAATAGCTAAACTCGCGGTTAAGGCCGCATCCGCAAGATCGGAAAGTAATTCCGTGACCCGCTCGAAGAGGATCGGCTCTAGTCCCTGTTGCCGTTTAGTCGATGGGTACGTTCCCGCGAGATCATGGGCGGCAATCCGCATCAAGAAAAGACGGTACCGCTCCTTCAATCGGCGCTGCGTCTCCGCATCCGCCAACCTCGCCCGATACGTACCCACCCTACTCAAATCCGAGCAAGCGGGGTCCGGCTTCTCCAGATCCTCCCCATTGCTCGCGGGGCCATAACTTGCGGGGACCGCATCGAGCACCTCAAGTAGCCCTCTCAGCATTTCTTCCCTGCTAGGCAGGGGGCCAAGGAGTTCTTTCCATGACTCAGGGTGCGCCACCAAGTCATCCCCCAATGCCACCGATCCGCCCACCAAGGCCATCAGGCGGATGCGAAACGCATGGTTCTCCCGCAACGCTCGATGGAAGGCCTCAGCCTCACCAATACCCTCCAGAGCAGCCACCAAGCGAACAAGGATATTAAGAGCTTGGTCGGGATCTCCCGAGCCCGCTAGTGCCCAAAGAACGTCAAGGGAATCCTGATTATCCCAACCCACATGGCCTATATCTTCCGCCGCACGGGTCCCTTTCAGACCTAAAACAGCGGGGGTGGGGATAGAAACACGGGGATTCGATAACGCCATTATTTCCCTTTCACAGAATCAGTATGCCAGGGCCCTACGGATGATGTAATCTAATAATTAAAATTACTGCGCAATTCCCACGGGGTGATCTGCTCCTGATAGTTTCTCCACTCCCGCCACTTAGACCTCAGGAAAAACTCGTACACCCTCTCCCCGAGAATCTCCGCCATCAGTTCCGATTCCTCCAGGCGGTGCAGAGCCTGATCCAGGCTTGATGGTAAATCCACATAACCCATCGCCCTGCGCTCCCGCCGCGTCAATCGGGAGATATTGTCCTCGGCGGGATCGCCTAATTCATACCCCTCCCGGATACCCTTGAGGCCCGCTCCCAGCAACGCAGCATAAGAAAGATACGGGTTACAGCCCGCATCAATGCTGCGCACTTCCACTCGGCGCGATTCTTCCTTTGTCAGTCGGTAGGTGGGCACCCGCACCATCGCAGAGCGGTTAGACACCCCCCAGGTGGCCGCAGTAGGGGCCTCATCGCCAAAGATGATGCGCTTATAGGAATTCACCCACTGGTTTGTTACCGCAGAGATTTCCGGAGCATGACGCAGCACCCCCGCGATAAATTGTTTGGCCGTGTGTGATAGCGAGTATTCCGCATCGGGATCATGGAAGGCATTGCTATCGCCCTCAAAAAGAGAGATATGGCTGTGCATGGCGGAACCCGCCCATTGCTGGAATGGTTTAGGCATGAACGTCGCCTGCGCACCGTTGCGCAGCGCCACCTGCTTCATAAGGTAGCGGAAGGTCATGACGTTATCCGCCATCGTGAGGGCCTCTGCATGACGCAGATCAATTTCCTGCTGTCCGGGAGCGGTTTCGTGGTGGGAGAACTCCGTGGCGATCCCCACGGCTTCCAGGGCCAGCATGGCCTGCCCGCGGAACTTGGGAGTCGCATTCCTGGTGGACTGGTCAAAGTAGCCGCCGTTATCCGTGGGTTTGGGTTGAGGATCGGCGTCCTCCTGCGCCGTGTTCGTGCATAGATAAAACTCAATCTCCGGGGAGATCATGCAGGTAAAGCCCTCGTCCGCAGCCTGCTGAACCTGCCTGCGCAGCACCTGGCGCGGATCGTTCCATGAGGGCTGCCCGTCCGGCATGGAAATATCGCAAAACATTCGTGCGGTTTGCACCTCCGCCCCTTCGTCGAAGGGAAGGATTTGAAACGTGGAGGGATCTGGGAGGGCGATGGTATCCGCCTCTGAGATCCGCGAGAATCCTTCGATGGCGGAGCCGTCAAAGCCTATTCCCTCTTCAAAGGCGCTCTCCAACTCCGAAGGGGCCATCATAACCGATTTGAGGTATCCCAGAATATCCGTGAACCACAGGCGGATGAACTTGATGTCGCGTTCCTCAACGGTGCGCAGCACGAACTCTTGTTGGCTGTTCATGCCACTACCTTAGCCATCGACTGCGCCACGGCACATGCTCCCGCCCCTGGGGGTACGCGCCACGCAGTATCGGTGCCGCTCAGCCCGGTTAGGGGAATAAATTTTCGAACAGATGGGGGTAAGTCCCTCACGCCACCCTCTATCGTCGCTCATATCACCAGCAAGATGACCTCAACACCAACCTGGATACGTCTACCCGAGATCAAAGGAGAAACACATGATCGACTCCGCTGTTCTGTTACAGGAAGCAGCCCGCAACGGCTGGACGGCGCGCGACCTCCGCCACATCGGCCGAGAGGACGTCGTCCGCCCTCTCCCCACCGTCTTTGCCCAGATTCATCGTGATACCGCCGTGTCTCGTCCTGTCGCTTCGTGGTGGAAGCATCACCTGATGAGCAGTGGCTCCACCAATTCTGCCCTCCCACAACTGCGGTCTCTCTTCCCTGAGTCCACGCGCCTTTTAAGGGTTTCTCCCCTCCTTGATCGCGCGATCCTCGCCCCGCCCCCATGCGTCACCTTTAACCATCCACACGATTTTCCACCCGATGTTTCTACTCGCGTCTATCTTCATGGACCGTGGGTACGGCACCAGTTTCTCCTGCTCCGCGTCGTGGCACAGGCCCATCGCGCCCAGGCTTTTCTCCTCAGCCCCCAAGGCATCGCCACTTTAATCACGCCCGTTGGCAGACATCGCGGCCCGATGGCGCTCTTCCATCGTTTGAATGAGCATCAACACCAACTCCTCTCCCAAGCACAATCAGAGCGCTCCCTTTCACCGCTCCCGCGTTCTTATAAGCCAAGCTTCATGCTCGGCTATGCCCAGCGCCTATCTCAGATCCTTCCCCTCACCCAACCCTGCCTTTTGCCCTCCCACCCCACGAATATTCGCGGATACCAGGAGGGAATGACCGCCGCAGAGGATGCTCTCCGTGGCTCCGTGGCTACCCTGGAGTCAGCAATCTGTGGTGCGGCATAGCGCCCCATGCCACAGAGAAAATGCAATGAGACCATAGAGCGCTACGAGATCACTGCACCATTTTCAACCATGTTGGAGGATGACCCCCATGAGCACCACACAGTTTCTTGAGGTAGAGGCCAAGTATTCCGTAGGCGCGGACGATCCCGTGCCGGATCTCACCAAGATCCTGAACGTCCATTCCACCCAGGCGACGCAGCAATACGAACTCTCTGCCATTTACTATGACACCCGCGATCTTCGGCTCACCCGTTCTAAAATCACGCTGAGGCGGCGGACCGGCGGGAAAGATGACGGCTGGCATCTCAAACTCCCCGATACCGGCAGCGGGCGGCTAGAGATAAGCACGACCTTAGGCCAAGAAGCTTCGGCCGCCCACGCCCCATCGAGCCCCATCGGCAACAACACCGACGCCGTCCCCGCCGAATTGCTCAGTCACGTGCGCGCCGTGGTGCGAGATCACAAGCTCATTCCCGTGGCGCAGGTAGATAACCTCCGTGTGGAGTCCACGCTCCAAGCCGAGGACGGCAGCGCCGTAGCGGACTTCTGCGATGATCGCGTCACGGCGTGGTCTCTCCTTCCCGAGGCATCACCGGAGCCACGCCACTGGCGCGAGTGGGAATTTGAACTGGCCGAATCTCTCGCCTCCACAAAGCTAGGTCGGCAAATACTTGAATCCGCCGATGAGCAACTTACTACCGTTGGCGCGGTGGATTCTCATTCTCCCTCCAAGTTACTTACCGCCCTGGGGGAGAGCTTCGCACTGGCCCCCGCGCCGCCCACTCCCCTCGTTTTCCGTAAATACGATGACCGCGATGAGGCATTTGCCGGTGTTCTCCACGCCCTGATCGCCACTCGGGACTCCTTGGTGGAGCAAGATCCCGGCGCGCGCCGAGGCGATCGCCGTTCTGTGCGCACCATGCTGAACGCTGTCCGCGATCTGAGGAGTGTTCTTAACATGTTTACCGAGCTTTTCGATCATGAGCGCTGGGATAATCGCATCGCCACGGCTTCGGATATTGAGGCGGAATTAAAGCAACTCACGGTGGTATTGCACCGCGCCTGTGACGCCGACGCCGTGGCCCAGCAGGTGCATTCGTTATTAGACGCTGATGCCACGGAACTCATTGACCGTCAAGCCCGGCAACGACTAGAGCACGATGTGGATTCCAGGAAAAAGCGAGCCTACTACCGTGTAGGGGCAGCGCTGGACTCGGAGCGGTATCTCACTATGCTCGATACACTCGACGACTTTCTGGCCGATCCCCCGTTGCCCGGAAGGATGGAACGGCGCAAGGCTACGGCCATCATCGTGCGTGCGGTAAAGCGGGGATACATGGACTTCAAGAATCTCCGCAGTTCAGCGCTTGAGGTTTTTGACGATCCCGAGGTCACCGAGTCCGAGTATGAGGCCCATCTCTCTCAGATGCACAGGGTGGCGGAGCGCCTGCGCACGGTATCGCGCGTGGCTTTAGAGTTCACCCCCTATGATTCCAGCCGGCTATCCAAGGAATCGAAGAAGCTCGTGGATACGCTGCTTGAAGCCCAGTACTCCGTCTCCGTCTGCGAGTTGATCCTCAAGCGAGCCCGCCAGGCCGCCGGGCGTGGGGAAGATACCTTCGCTTACGGGCTGTTGTATCAGGCGGAGCGGGAACGCTCCCGGAAGGTTCTCCGAACTATTGATCAGCGTCACCGCTCGGTGAAATCTGGGTACAAGCGCTTCAAGCAGTCCATAGCGTGACTCGGAGTGACTAGCGTGGCCTAAGGTAGCAGCAGCCTCGATTAACTCGGTTTAATCCCAGTCCTCGTCCTGGGCGTCGTACGCACTGTTGCGTTGGGCGGCCTTGTCTAGGGCGCGCTCGGCCTCTTCCCGCGTGGCATAGGGGCCCATGCGATCTTCCCACGATCCGTTCAATCCCTGAGTTACCTCGCCGGTGGCCGGGTGGTAGAACCATTGTGTTTCTTTTTCCTGCACGGTGTTGCTCTCCTGTCTATGCTGCCCTTGCAGCGATTCTCGTGGGGCGGGGAGTGCTCCACTGCGCTCAAGGCTATAACCTAAGCGGTCACTAGACTATCGGTATCCTCGTCCCCTACCGTTCTCGTTTCACCAGGAGCCATCGCGAATATGCTGCAATCCACCTCGGTTATGGATCGTGCCAGGGCGCTTCACCGCCGCGAGCTGGGTGTGCCCCCCAGCATGGGGGCCACGGCCCCTGGTACCTGGTGCATCGTCGGTGAGCACACCGATGAGTTCGGAGGAACTGTGGTGATCGCCCCGCTCGACCTGGCCACCGCGGTTGTTCTTAGCCCCCGGAAGGACGGAATGCTCTCCGTGCGCGGTGATTTTGCGGGTTTCCCCATCGCGCAGGAAACCGCTCGCTTTCGGCACTCAACCTCCCACTCTGGTTTACTCGCGCGCGCGGCACGACTGATCGTCACGTTGATCCAGCGGCAAATGCTCAGCCGGGATACCTCCGGTTTTGACCTCACCGTGTGCTCCGATGTTCCTCTTGGTTCTGGGCTGGGTGCTCTTCATTCCTTTGATGCGGCGTTGGGGTTGGCTCTTTATCCCGAGGCCCATCCGCTTGCGGAGTCTCCCTCGCGCGCTCGATTGGCCTCGGTGTGCACTCAGGCGGTGCGGAGTCTTCCTGGCGCGCAGGTTTTGCGCGCCCGCCACATCGCCGCGTTGCGGGGGGTATCGGGCCGACCCTGCATGGTGGATTATTCCGATGGTTCGGTCACCGAGACTCCCCCGCTTCATTCCCCGCGCACCGTGGCTTTGGGCATCGCTCCCGGCGGAGCCGAGAGCACCACAAACCTCGTGCATGAGGGCGCAGATAAGCCCAGGGATACTCCGCGCCCGGCTCCCTCCGCAGAATCGCCGCATTCTCCCGAAGATGCGGCGGTTTTAGCGCGGAGACGCCTCATCGAGGATGCCGCCCATGCTTTTGGCACGGAATGTTTGCGGCTGCTCCCCGATTCCACGCCACGGGTTCTCGATTGGCTCAAAGCGGTGTACGCCGTGCACGGCCCGCAGGGCTATCCTTCCGTGGAGGAGGCCGCCACCCTGCTGCGTTTTTGGGAGGAGGAAACCCACCGAAGCCACCGGCTTGTGTCCCTGCTGCGCGGGCGGCGCGAGGGCGAGGTACCGGCCCTGCTCAACGAGTCTCGCGAGGCTGTCGCCAAGGCCTATGGGGAGGCCGCATCGGGTCTTGTTGGGGAGTGCCTGCGTCGGGGGGCTTCCGGTGTGCGTCTCGCGCGGGCCGGCGTCTCCGAATGGGTCACGGTATTGGTGGGGGCGGAAGAGGCCGAGGCACTCCGCGAAAGGATGGCAACCACCCGGGAGATCGTGGTACTGCGCCCTGGTGACATCGCGCAGGCCCAAGAGGGATAAGCCCAAGAAGGGCGAATGAGTCGATCTATGAGCCGGATTCTGTCTCCTCCCACCGCTGCGGATAGGTGGCGGCGAACATCCATCTGGGTCGATCATCGCTGATCGCCTCAAGCAGCTACCTGCGGACTCGGGCGGGCAGCCCTCAATCATCCGCTCCCGGCGCACTTCGTGGTGCCCCTCGTTGCCTTGCTCCCGGTGGGGTTTACCTGGCCGGGGCAGTCACCTGCCCCGCCGGTGCGCTCTTACCGCACCCTTTCACCCTCACCCGCGCCTTCGGCGCGGGCGGTCTCCTTTCTGTGGCACTTTCCCGCGGGTTGCCCCGGGTTGCCGTTAGCAACCACCGTGCCCTGTGGAGTCCGGACTTTCCTCGGCGGCGCGCCTGCCCACACGGGTGGGTGGTTCGCCTCGTCGCGTTCGCCCGATCGACTCATTCGCGATTGTTAAGGATACTCCCTCGGCCACGAAGCAAAAAGGCCGCTGGTTAGCATCCGGCGCGTCCAATGTTGATGCCCCGGATGAGGCCCCGGTCTCCCATGAACTCCACCACGGAAACAGAAGCGATCTCCACAAAGACTCGGTGGAAGAACTCCGGCCCGCCGTCGAGGGCCTGGCGCAGAAGGGACTTGATGGGGTTCACGTGGCTGACCACCACCACCGTGGCACCCTCATGATCCTCCAGCATCCTCTGGCGCCATTGCGCGACGCGTCGATGCAGGTCATCGAGGGATTCTCCGCCGGGTGGAGCGATCGCGGCGTCGTTGAGCCAAGCGGCGTGAAGCCTGGGGTTTTCCTGTTGCGCCCTGGCGATTTCCTTGCCGTCCCAATCGCCAAAATCCAACTCGATGAGTGCATTCTCCACCTCCACCGTTCCCCCCACCACCCGCGCCACCTGCTGCGCGGTGTGGCGGGCACGAGCCAGGGGGGAGGAGATAATCACCGGCGTGGAGTCCCCCACCAGGGAGCGCACCACGGCGGCGGCGTTCTTCGCCTGCGCTGTCCCTCTCTCCGTGAGGTCGGGGTCGCTCTGCCCGGAGTAGCACCCGCGCACGGTGTGTTCCGTTTCCCCGTGGCGTACCAGGATGAACCTGGTGGTGGGCTTGCGCTCCGGGTTGAGCCATGTCATCACGGTAGTTGGCCCCGCAGCCGGGGCGGGAGAGGGCGGGGCTGGAGAGTCCGGCGAAGCCCCGGCGAGGGGCACCGCCCCCGTGTCCTTCACCATGCCTGGTTTCTCCCCGCGCGCGGCGGCGTCCATCGCCACGTTGGAGAGGGCGTCGGCCTTTTTATTCTTCTCTCGGGGCACCCACTGGAAGGTCACCTTGTCAAAGGTGTCCATCACGCGCCTGGCCTTCCGCGCCAATTTCTGCATATCGGGGTGCTTGATTTTCCAGCGCCCGGACATCTGCTCCACCACGAGTTTGGAGTCCATGTACACCGCCACCTCGGTGGCACCGTAGTCCCTGGCGGCCTCAAGCCCGATGAGCAGCCCGTAGTATTCCGCCACGTTGTTCGTGGCGGACGTCCCCACCACGTAAGCCTGTTCGCGCAGGATCGTGGTGCGGTGGGCGTCGTAAAGCACGCTGCCGGAGCCCGCGATGCCGGGGTTGCCGCGCGAACCGCCGTCTGCCTCCAGGCATACCTTCATGAGGCGCTCCCCTGCCGGATCAGGTAGGAGCCGCAGTTGGGGCATTGCGGAACCACCTCGACGGGGGCGCGGGTGATCTCGGAGCGATCCGCGGCGGGAAGCACGATGAAGCAGCCCCCGCAGGAGCGCCCGTTGAAGGCTGCGGCGCCCACGGCGTTTTCCTCGCGCTGCCGGTAAAACTCCGCCACGGCCTCCTCGCCCAGCGTCTCTTCTATCTCCCGGACGCGGGCCCGCCGGGTTTCCTCCTGGCTCTGGGGGGTGCTGCCCACGGCCGCCTGCTCGGCGGCTTCGATGCGCCCGTTGAGATCCTTGAGCTTTTCCTCGTGCACATCGCTGTTGGCGCGCAGGGCGTGGATCTCGTTGTGCGCCTCCTGGAGCTCGCTCATCAGGTCCGCTATGCGGGACTTGGCGGAATAGAGATCGTGCTTCAGGTCACGGCGGCGCTCCTCGTCCTCGGTGGCTCCGAGTTCCCGCTTGTCCTCACGCTCCCGTTTGCGCAACTTACGCTCGTCATCCTGGATTCGCAGGATTTCTGCCTCCATGTCCGCCACGGCCATGCGCGCGCTGGCGGCGGCGGTGGAGAGGCGCTGGCGCTCAGCACGCAGCCTCTCTACTTCTTCTTCCTCGGCGCTGCGCTGCGGGCGGCTGCCCACCACGGCGGCGGAGCGGAGCAGGGTGGACAGTTCCAGGAGGGCGCGTTGTTCAGAGTTGCTGAGCTTCATATCTGTCCTTTTTACCCCTGCGGGTGCGCGGAGAGTGTCCACGGGTCGGTGCGAATGTCAATGACCTCGGTGCGCAGTCCCGTCCGATCCGCCACGATCTGCGCGGCCTGCTGCGTCCACGGGAACTCGCTGGCCCAGTGCGCGGTGTCGATCACGGCGGGTCCCCCGGCGCGCAGGTACTCGTCCACCGGGTGATGGCGCAGGTCAGAGGTCACGTACACGTCTACGTCCAGCTCGCGCACGGCGTCGAGAAAGCTATCCCCCGAGCCCGAGGAGACCGCCACGGTACGCACCATCTGTTCTGGATCGCCCGCGGCGCGCACGCCCCACGCCGTTGTGGGGAGGGCGTTCGCCACCTGCTGCACAAAATCCTTCAGCGGCATGGCGGCGGGCAGGGTGCCAATGCGCCCCAGTCCGGTGGCCTCATCGAGCCGCTCGGCGTGCGGGTCGGTGGGCCTGATGGGGCGGCCCGGGGTGATGCCCACCAGCTCCGCCAGGCGATCATTGACGCCGGGGCGCGCGGAGTCGGCGTTGGTGTGTGCCGCCATGAGCGCCACTCCCCCGGCGATCAGGGTATGGATCACCCTGCCCTTGGGGGTATCGGCGGCCACGCTGTGCACCCCGCGCAGCAGGAGCGGGTGGTGCACCACGAGCATCTGTGCCCCCATCTCCACGGCGCGCTCGGCCACCGCCTGCGTGCAGTCGAGGGCAAAGGCCACCGTGTCCACCGGGGCCTGCGGGTCTCCGCAGATGAGCCCCACGCGATCCCAGCTTTCTGCGAGGTGCGGCGGGTAAGCGGCTTCGAGCGCGGCGCGCACCTCGCCCACGGTGATCGCGGAACCCGATTCCCTCACCGTGGCATTATTCACATGATTCATGGTGCGTCCTTTCCTGCGCTGCTGATACGGCCGGTGGCCTTCCTGATTCTCCACAGTGTAGGTATTCTTCTGCCCCACTGGTGAGGGTATAACCCATTTTCCATCGGAAGGAGAAGCATGACCCAGGCAGAAGGCCCGCACCTACATATCGACTTTGTGTGCACCGGAAATATCTGCCGTTCTCCGATGGCAGAGGTGATGCTTCGCGACGCCGCCGCGCAGGCGGGCATGGGCGAATGCCTCACCGTCACCTCCTGCGAGCTCGGCGGCTGGCACGAGGGGGAGCCTGCGGATGCGCGCACCCTGGCGGAACTCGCCGCGCACGGGCATGACGGCTCGGCCCTGCGCGCCAGCGTATATGGGCCCGATGACGCTCGGGCAGATCTACTCGTGGCCCTTGATACGGGGCATCGCTCCCGGTTGATCGCGGAGCACGGTATCCCCGCCGAGCGCGTGCGCCTGCTGCGCAGCTTTGACCCGCAATCTCCCGAGGAGGCGTCCGTGGCCGACCCCTACTACGGCGGGCAGGAAGGTTTTCGCTCCTGTTACGAGCAGATCGAGGCCGCGCTACCCGGCATGCTCGACTGGGTGCGCTCGCGCCGCGATGAGGTCTCCTGATCCGAGCCCCGCCCGGGCTCTCGGCTAGGCTTAACCGCGTGAGCACAACCGTGAAGGATCGTTACGGAGCGCAACGCCGCCGCCCTCTGTGGCGCGTGTTTTTCAAGCCCGGGTGGATTATCTCTGCCCTGGTGATCGTGGTGTTTTCTTACTTTGCCTTCACCTTTTTGGCCCCCTGGCAACTCGGCAAAGATTCCGACATCGTCGAGCGCAACGAGCGCATCGCTGAGGCCTTTGCTCACGATCCACTGCCCGTCACCGAGGTCTTTGACCACGGCACCCTCGCGCCTTCCGACGAATGGCGCCGGGTGACCCTCACCGGGCGCTACCTCCCCGAGGCGGAAGCGGTGCTGCGCATGAGGGCCAGCGATTCCGGCCCCGCCGTGCAGGTGCTCACCCCATTCCGCGCCACCGACGGCACCACCTACCTGGTTAATCGCGGCTTTGAACCCACCACCGGGGCGGGGGTGCCCGAGTATCAGCCCGCTCCCGCCACGGAGGTCAGCATCGCGGGGGTGGCGCGCCTCAACGAGGCCACGCCGGATCGCCAGCCCTTCGAGGAGGCTGGCCACATGCAGGTGTACGGCATCAACACCGAGCAGATCGCCCAGGCCACGGGGCAGGAATTGGCGCGGGACTACGTTCAGCTCACCGAGGGGGAGCCGGGCGAGATCGCCGCCATGCCCATTCCCAAGCTTGACCGCGGATCGCACCTCTCCTATGGGCTGCAATGGATCGCCTTTGGCGTCATGGCTCCCCTGGGCCTGGGTTACTTCATCTATGCCGAGACGCGGGAACGCCGCCGCGCCAAGGCAGAGGCCGCGGAGATGAACGCGAGCGCCGATGACACCCCGCACGATCATCAGCCCCGGCTTTCCCGTCGCGAGCGCCGCAAACGCTTCCAGGAGCAGCTGTGGGATGATGGGCAGGCCTCGGGCGACTCCCCCACCATGAAGGATCGCTACGGGGGTTAACCGCGCGCGGAAAGGTATTCCAGGATGGCTTTGACCCGCCGGTTTTCCTCCGCCGGGTCAAGGCGCAATTTGCTGAAGATATTGGACACGTGCTTTGCCACCGCCGCCCCGGAGATCACCAGGCTACGCGCAATATCCCGGTTGGATTGCCCACGCGACATCAACTCCAACACCTCGCGTTCCCTGGGGGTGAGTTCCCCCAGACCGCTGCGCCCGGAGGCCATGAGCGCACTGGCCACCGTGGGATCGATCACCGTGCCGCCCTGGGCCACCACCGCGAGCGAGGCGAGGAAATCCGCTACGTCGGACACGCGATCCTTCAGCAGATATCCCGTGCCGCTGGTGGCATGGGCAAAAAGCTCCACGGCATAGGCGGGGGCCACGTATTGGCTCAGCACCATCACCGCCATCTCGGGGTATCGCGCGCGGAGGGACACGGCGGCCCTGAGACCATCATCGGCCATGGTGGGCGGCATCCGCACGTCCGTGATGAGGACATCCGGCAGGGCGATCCCGCCGAGTACCTCCCCTATTTCCGGCCCGGTGGCCGCCTTGCCCACGATGCTGTGGCCTCGGCGTTCCAGGAGTCCCGCCATCCCCTCGCGCAGGAGGGCGGAGTCATCGGCGAGAACGATGCGTAGGCTCATGCGGGTTCCTGCACTCCGCTTTGCCCGCGTTCGAGCAGCAGGGGGATCGTGCAGCACACCTTGGTGGGGCCGCCCTGGGGCGAGATGAGGCTAAACGTTCCGCCAAAGGCCGCCAGCCGCTCACGCATTCCGTCGAGCCCGTGCCCCGCGCGCAGCGTCGCTCCGCCTGGGCCGTGATCGACCACGCTGATGCGCAGGTGGGCGTCGGAAGCCACGAGTACGCTCACCCGGGCTCCGGGGGCGTGCTTGGCGGCGTTGGTCAGCGCCTCCGCCACGAAGAAGTATCCCGAGGCTAAAACGCTGGGGGAAAGATCGGGAAGATGGTGCGGAGTGTGCACGCTGACGTGCGGCCCATAGTTCGCGGCGGCGTCGCGCACCGCGGCACTCAACCCGAAATCGCTCAGTACCTGCGGGTGTACCCCGCGTACCGTCGAGCGCAGGGCGGCCAGGCCGGCGTCGAGGTCTGCCTTGGCGGCGCGCACCAGGGCTAACGTCTCCCCGTGGGCGTCGAGTTCCGCTTCCCCCAGTTTGATGGCGGCCGCCACCAGGTACTGCTGGGTGCCATCGTGGAGGTCGCGCTCGATGCGCTGGCGTTCCACCTCGTAGGCGTCGGCAATGGCCCTGCGTGAGGCCGTCAATTCCGCTATTTTTGCCGCCTGCCGCTGCTCGTGCGTGCCCTCCGCGCTCGGCTTTTTCTTCTGCCTTCCCCGCCACCACGGCATGTTTTCCCTCCTTTGGGCCGATCTGGTTTACCACACTAATGCGAGGGTAAAAATGGGGGTATTGCCAGCACTACCCCGAACTTCATTGCCAGCACTCTGGTTTCTCCCCGCACCGTCGCATGAAATAAAAGCCATGACCCATTCACTCCGAGTTTCAGACATCACCAAGAATTACGGTGGCCATGATGTTCTCTCCGGCGTATCACTGACCGTCAACGCCGGAGAGACCGTCGCCATCATGGGCCCCTCCGGATCCGGTAAATCCACCCTCCTGCACTGCATGTCCGGGGTGCTCACTCCCACGCACGGCGACGTATGCTTTGGCGATACCCGCGTCTCTTCCCTCCCCGATCACCAGCGCTCCCGCCTGCGGTTGCGGCACTATGGTTTTGTGTTCCAGGACGGACAACTCCTACCGGAACTCTCCAACCTGGAGAACATCGCCCTGCCGGCCCTCCTCACCGGGCTCACCCGGCGCGCGGCCCGCACGCGCGCCCAGCGCCTCCTCGACCAGCTCGGCCTCGGCGACATCGCCCAGCGCCGCCCCGCGGAGGTCTCCGGCGGCCAGACGCAGCGCGTGGCGATCGCCCGCGCGCTGGTGACCAAACCCGCCGTCATCTTCGCCGACGAGCCCACCGGAGCGCTCGACCAGGGCACGGGCCACGAGGTCATGCAGATGCTCAGCGCCCTCGTACAACACTCGGGAGCCACCCTCATCATGGTGACTCACGACGCCCAAGTGGCGCGGTGGATGGAGCGGCGCGTGGAAATCCGCGATGGCATTATCCACGACGACCGTGTGCTGCGAGGTGCCCAGTGACCACCACCGTGGCCCTACGCCTTACCCTCGATCTGCACAAGGCAGGCCTCCGATCCCGCACCGGGGCCTGGCTTCTGCCCCTCCTGGCGCTCCTCTCCCTCACCGTGAGTGCCACCGTGGCGTTCCTCGTGGCCGGGGGAACCTGGATGTTTTGGCAGCGCGCTCAGCATCCCGAGGAAGCCACGGTGCTTGTCCGCGAGGAACTCCCTCCCCTTAACTGGCTCTTCCTCGCGCTCTTTTCCTGCGCCTTTATCCTGCCCGCTCTTTTTAGCCTCACCGCCCAGGCCGCAGTTCTGGGCGCCGCGGGGCGTGAACGCCGCCTGGCCGCCCTCCGGCTGCTGGGGCTTTCCTCCCGCGACGTGACCCGGATCACCGTGGTGGAAACGGGATTCCAGGCGATCCTTGGGATCGGATTGGGTCTGGCCTTGAGTTTCTTAAGCGCACCGGCCTTGACGTCCTTTCGTTTCCAGCAACGGCCCGTGGCGCTCCACGAGATTCTGCTGCCGTGGTGGGGCTATCTCTCCGTGTCCGCGATTCTTCTCCTGCTCGCGCTCGGGGCCGCCTTCGCGGGCATGCAGCGCGTGCGCGTCACCCCGCTGGGGGTGGCCCGCCAGAATATGCCCGCGGCGCTGCGACGATGGCGGCTTATTGTTTTCCTCGCCGTTTTCCTCCTCACCGCCCTGGTACTGCGCAGGCTGGACATCACCCATTCCGAGGCAGACGTGATGCTCAGCGCGATCGCGCTCCTTTTCTTCCTCATCCTGTGCGTGAATATCGTGGCCCCCTACCTGCTTCAGGTGGCGGCACGGATGCTCGCCCTCCTGCCCGGAACCGCACACCTGGTGGCCTGCCGGCGCATATCCGGCAACGCGAAGGCGGCATGGAAGCGCAGTTCACCCATCGCTTTCTTCGGCTTCCTCGCCGGGTATCTCATCATCACTCCCCTCGTCGAGGACGAGCTGACCCAGGCTCTCCGGGAGGATCCGAGAATCGACCTCATCTTTGGCGATATCAGTACCGGCGCAATCCTCACCCTATTCTTTGGCTTCCTCATCACCAGCACCTCTATCTTCTTAGGACAGGCGAGCGAGGTCTTTGAGTCCGCCGCGCTCTCCCGAGCGCTGCACCTCATCGGCGTGCGCCGTGGCTTCCTCTCTCGGACATCCTTCATTGAGGTGATGCTCCCTGCTTTCCTCGTGGGAGCCTTCGGATTCTGCTGCGGAGCGGGCTTGGCTTCCCTGATGCTCACCGCATCGGAATCAATGGACATGCCTGCGCGCATCGGCCATTCGCTCGGATTTCTCGTCGCGGGATGGGCACTTACCTTCCTTGCTCTCCTGGCGGCCGAGCCGCTACGCACGCGGGTGCTGGCGAGGCAGACCAGACGCAACGATTAGGCCGGCGCGGGACTGCACGCGGGCCTCCAACGCAGGGCGCACGGTTTTCGCGTCCTGCTCCCAAGGGCCAGGCCCACGCACGGCGAATCGTGCACGACAACTCATGCAAGGCGACTCGTGCAGGGCGCACGCATAAAAATGAGGCCTCCCCCCGAGCGCGATGCACCCTGGGGAGGCCCTATGCCTCTGCGAAGGCTTTAGCCCACGAAGCGAGCCACGGTGTCGGCGATGGTCTTAACGACCTTGGCGAAGAGATCCACGCCCTTCTCGGCAGCCTCCAGGCGCTCCTTCTGATCGTCGGCGGGCTTGGTGGCCACAACGTCCTGCTGGCCGGTTGCCGGACGATCCTGGCCCACCACGGTGTCGGCGGTGGCCGGGGCGATAGCGGCGGTGGCGGCGATGGCCACGGTGGCAACGGAAACGGCAAACTTGCGCTTCAGGTTCATGGAAGATCCTTTCTCAAAGAACAACGAGCGTGTGACCAGCACCTCTATGGCTTGGCCCACCATGCGCGGATAAGAATAACCTAACCTGTGGGGAAGCAAAAGGGGAGGAACGCCGGGGATACGGCGCCGGGGAAGTATTGCGCGGCGCAAAAGAGACGAATGTCCCCTCCAAGGCACCCATCGTGGCCCGATGTGGCCGCTCACGCTGGTGGTATCGCCTCTGTTCATCGCTCAAGATCTAGGGGGCATTCTTAATGTTTCTCCTTTTCACCAGGGCCTTTCCGCCGGCGAGGCGGATCGCAGGAGCGCTGAGCGCGGCGTGAATGGCGGCAGGGAAGGCCTGCGGTGACTCGCACCGTAACAAGGGAAAAATAGGACTGATGTCATACTTCTGTCGTCCTACTTCCACGGCCTCATGCCAATCAAGTACGCATTTCTTTACTTAAACCCCGCCCCGGATCCCCCTGCGAAACCAGCTCCCGCGAAAAGCAGTACGAGACTACGAGCAGCATGAATAGAATTGAATCAAGGGCGGCCCCTTTCCGGGAAACCGCCCCTGACCTTGCGTTTCATCCGTGCGTCCTGACGGGCTCGAACCGCCGACCTGCTGGGTGTAAACCAGCTGCTCTCCCAACTGAGCTAAAGACGCCAAACCTGAAAAGGCAGCAAAAGCTGCGCGCGGCCGTATGTCACGGCGCTCAGGCAACTCGATACACTATAGCACAGTGGCTATGTGGAGACGATGCGCGGGCTACTTGCGCGTGGATCCGCGCTGCACCAGGCAGGATCCCTGCCACTGCCCCAGGCGCTCCGCCTTGGTTTGCACCAACCCGGAAAGTTGCGCCGATTCCGCGATCACCCCCGGCTCCACGGTGCCCGAGCGCCCCGCGCCCGGGGTGAGCAACCACACCCGCCCGTTGTCGGAGAGCGGACGCACCGCGTCCACCAGCCCGTCCACGAGGTCGCCGTCCTCTTCGCGCCACCACAGCAGAACCACATCGCAGATCTCGTCAGTGTCCTCGTCCAGCAGCGCCTCCCCCAGAAAATCCTCGATGGACTCGGAGATCGCGCTATCGCAATCCTCGTCCCAGCCCACTTCCTGGATAACGGTGCCCTGCTGGATGCCAAGGCGCTGAGCGTAGTCCTGGACGTCTTTGTTCATAACGCCCGGAGCGTCCACCACTGTGATATTCCTCCCGTTCCTGTCCCCCGGTGGTGCCGCCGCTCACCGGGTGAGGAGGGCATCTCCGGGCACAATCTGCTCTTTGCAAGCAGGATACAGCCTTCGCCCGATTTTCTCCCCATTTCAGCCCCGTCCCTCTGCGGCACGCACCCGGCCTTATCACTACACTTGGGTAAAGGTGCGTGGCTATTCGCACGTTAAGGCAACCCTGAACGCGAAGCACGCCTGTAATAGACCTGAACAAACCCAGGAGGTTTACCTATGGCTGAGGGCAATCTCAGCGGAAATCCGACGGAGGACACCAACTTCGCCCTCATCCGCGATGGCGTGGCGTCCTACCTGAATGACTCCGATCCTGAGGAGACCCGCGAGTGGATGGACTCCCTCGATGGACTGCTGGATAGCTCCAGCCCCGATCGCGCGCGCTACCTTATGCTCCGCCTCCTGGAGCGGGCATCCGCAAAGCGCGTCCAGCTTCCCCCGCTGCTCTCCACGGACTTCGTGAACACCATCCCTACCTCCTCCGAGCCGGAGTTCCCCGGCGACGAGGAGATTGAGAAGCGCTACCGCCGCTGGATCCGCTGGAACGCCGCGATCATGGTGCACCGCGCCCAGCGCCCGGAGATCGGCGTGGGCGGGCACATCTCCACCTACGCCGGCGCGGCCCCCCTCTACGAGGTGGGCTTCAACCACTTCTTCCGCGGCAAGGATCATCCCGGCGGCGGCGATCAGGTGTTCTTCCAGGGGCACGCCTCCCCCGGCATGTACGCCCGCGCCTTCCTGGAGGGCCGCCTCAGCGAGGATGACCTGGACGGCTTCCGCCAGGAGGTTTCCCGCGAGCAGGGCGGCTTGCCCAGCTATCCGCACCCGCACGGCATGAAAGATTTTTGGGAGTTCCCCACCGTGTCCATGGGTCTGGGCCCGATGGACGCGATCTACCAGGCGAGGTTCAACCGGTACCTGCACAATCGCGGCATCAAGGACACCTCCCAGCAGCACGTGTGGGCTTTCCTCGGTGACGGCGAGATGGACGAGCCGGAGTCTCGCGGCCTCTTGCAGCAGGCCGCCCTGAACAACCTGGATAACCTCACCTTCGTGGTGAACTGCAACTTGCAGCGCCTCGACGGCCCGGTGCGCGGCAACACCCAGATCATTCAGGAGCTGGAGTCCTTCTTCCGGGGCGCGGGCTGGTCCGTCATCAAGGTCGTGTGGGGCCGCGAGTGGGACGAGCTGCTGGAAAAGGATAAAGAAGGCGCGCTCGTGGAGATCATGAACAGCACGCCGGACGGCGATTACCAGACGTTTAAGGCTAACGACGGCGCGTACGTGCGCGAGCACTTCTTTGGCCGCGATCCGCGCACCCTTAAACTCGTCGAGGACATGACGGACGATCAGATCTGGGCGCTGCGCCGCGGCGGCCACGATTACCGCAAGATCTACGCCGCCTACCAGCGCGCCCTGGAGACCAAGGATCGCCCCACGGTGATCCTGGCGCACACCATCAAGGGCTACGGCTTGGGCCATAACTTCGAGGGCCGCAACGCCACCCACCAGATGAAGAAGCTCACGCTGGACGATCTCAAGCTCTTCCGCGATAAGCAGGGCATTCCCATCTCCGATGAGGAGCTGGAAAAGAACCCCAAGCTGCCCCCGTACTTCCACCCCGGTGAGGATTCCCCGGAGATCAAGTACATGAAGGAGCGCCGCCGGGAACTCGGCGGCTACCTCCCGGAGCGCCGCGAGTCCTACGAGCCGCTTGCGGTTCCCCCGATTGATAAGTTGCGCTCGGTGCGTAAGGGTTCCGGCAAGCAGGCCGTGGCCACCACGATGGCCCTGGTACGCACGTTCAAGGAACTCATGCGCGATAAGGGGCTGAAGGATCGCCTGGTGCCCATCATTCCCGATGAGGCCCGCACCTTCGGCATGGACTCCTGGTTCCCCACCATGAAGATCTACAACCCGCACGGGCAGAACTACGTGCCGGTGGATCACGACCTCATGCTCTCCTACCGCGAGGCCACCGACGGCCACATTCTGCACGAGGGCATCAACGAGGCCGGCTCCATGGCCTCCTTCATCGCGGCGGGCACCAGTTATGCCACCCAGGGCGTAGCCATGATCCCTCTGTACATCTTCTACTCGATGTTCGGCTTCCAGCGCACCGGCGATTCCGTGTGGGCCGCCGCGGATCAGATGGCCCGTGGCTTCCTCCTCGGCGCCACCGCCGGACGCACCACGCTGACCGGCGAGGGCCTACAACACATGGACGGCCATTCCCAGATCCTGGCCTCCACCAACACCGGCGTGGTCTCCTACGACCCCGCCTTTGCTTACGAGGTAGCGCACCTGGTGCGCGAGGGCATTGATCGTATGTACGGCCCCGACCGCGGCGAGGATGTCATCTACTACCTCACCATCTACAACGAGCCCATTCCGCAGCCCGCCGAGCCGGAGGATCTGGACGTGGAGGGCCTGCACAAGGGCATCTACCTCTACGATCGCGGCACCAAGGGGTCCCTGAATGCCTCCATCTTGGCCTCCGGCATCGGCATGCAGGCCGCGCTGCGGGCGCAGGAGATCCTGGCCGAGGACTTTGACGTGAAGGCCTCCGTGTTCTCCGTGACCTCCTGGGTGGAACTGGCCCGCGAGGGCGCCAGGATCAACAAGGAGACCCTGCGCCACCCGGGTGGGAAGCACCCCGAGCCCTTTGCCACCACGCAGCTCCGGCAGGGTTCCGCACCGTACGTGGCGGTGTCTGATTTTGCCACGGATTTGCAGGAACAGATCCGGGCCTACGTTCCCGGCGAGTACCTCGTTCTGGGCGCGGACGGCTTTGGCTTCTCCGATACCCGCCCGGCCGCCCGACGGTACTTCAACATCGACGCGGAGTCCGTGGTGGTGGCCGTGCTCATCGGCCTGGCCCGCGAGGGCAAGATCGACATGCAGGTGGCCGCCGACGCCGCCGAGCGGTTCCACCTCGACGACCCCACGCGGGCATAGCGCCGCCGTGAGGTGCCGATAGCGGGAGATTTTTGGGAAAGAATCTCCCGCTATAATTTTGAAAGCATGGGAAACCTTGCCGACCAATTAGCCGCCAAGTTCGGGGCGGAAACGCAGGAAAAGGAGAAACCAGAGGGCACCCTGGCCCGGTTGGCCCTCATCGTGGCGGAGGCCACCGGGCGCGACGTCCAGGAGATTCAGCCAAGCACACGGCTGCGCGATGGTTTGGGCACCAGTTCCCTCGATTTGGTGGAAATCACGGTGCGAACGGAAGAGGCCTTTGGTGTGGAATTAGAGGGACGCACCGTGGCCGATTTTGAGACCGTGGGGGACGTGGTGGATTTTCTGGATAACACTTCCCGATAAAAAAGAGCACAATGGGACGCATGACTGCCCATATTTCCTATCTCTCTGACATGGACGGCGTGCTCATCAAAGAGGGAGACATGATCCCCGGCGCGGATCGCTTCCTCCGGGCCCTCTATGACCATGACGTCAACTTCATGGTGCTCACCAATAACTCGATCCACACTCCGCGTGATCTGTCGGCACGGCTGCGCAACACCGGGTTGGATATTCCCGCCGAGCGCATTTGGACCTCCGCCACGGCCACCGCGCACTTCCTCAGGAGCCAGGAGAAGGAAAGCACCGCCTACGTGATCGGGGAGTCCGGGTTGACCACCGGGTTGCACGAGGCCGGATGGATCCTCACCGATAACGATCCGGAGTTTGTGGTGCTGGGCGAGACCCGCACCTATTCCTTCGAGGCGATCACCACGGCGATCAATCTCATTCTGGGTGGTGCGCGCTTCATCTGCACCAACCCCGATGTCACCGGCCCCGCCCCGCAGGGGCTGCTGCCGGCCACGGGTTCGGTGGCCGCGCTCATCACGGCGGCCACCGGCCAGGAGCCCTATTACGTGGGTAAGCCCAACCCGGTGATGATGCGCTCGGCGCTCAACACCATCGGGGCGCATTCCGAGCGGACGGTGATGATCGGCGATCGCATGGATACGGACATGCGATCCGGGCTGGAAGCGGGAATGCGCACCATCCTGGTGCGCTCGGGCATCTCCGATGACTCGGAGATTAACCGCTACCCCTACCGCCCCACCAGGGTTCTGGATTCCGTGGCTGACCTGGCCGATTGCTGGGACGATCCCTTCGGGGACGGCAGCTTCTACGCCTCCGCGGGATCCACCGAGGCGGAAAATCCCTCCGCCTGAGCCAGCGCCACGAGGGCGCGCTCGAAGCGTTGGAACTCCTCCCGCGTGGCGGTCAGGGGTTCGCGGCAGCGCACGATGCCGAGGCCAGCCCTGCCCCATCGGGTACACCAGTGGGCGTCGAGGGGATCGACGCCCGGCTGCGCGGCCGGGGGTTGGCTGAGCAGGCATTCCACCATGAGGGCCTCGACCCTGGGCCGCAGGGCCCTGGGCATGGCCTCGATGCTAAGAACGCCATGAAAAATCTCCGTGGAGCCCTCTGCCAAGGACTCCACCGGGGTATCGAGCAAGAGTGTGGTCATTGTGTGGGTTCCTTCGGCACAATTTATGCCGCCCTTGCATGAGGCGGCACCAGACGAGTTTCGTCTTCCCCAACGATCTCGCGGTGGCTTCTGGCCCGTACGTATGAACACTGTTGCATTCGAGTGTTCCCCTCGGGGCACGAAGGCGGCAACTCTCAAGTTCCGCTTTATCCCCCGATTATTCAAGTTCTAGTTCAGGCTTATCCGGCCAGGGCGGCCCATACCTGATCGTTGAATCCCGCCCAGCGTTGCGCCGCCCAGGGGCCAAAATCCCGGTCAGCGAGCAACACCATCGCGCAGTCCTGCTCCGGGGCCACCCACAGATATGTTCCGCTCATGCCAAAGTGCCCCGCCACGTTCCCCGGCATGGTCTCCCCCACCCAGTGCGGCCGCTTTTCCCCATGAAGCTCAAAGCCCAATCCCCATGGACAGGGCTTGTGCATCCCGTATCCGGGAACGATCCCCCGCAGATCGGGAAACTGCGGGCGCATCGCCTCGCGTACCGTCTGCGGGTGCAATAGCTTCGGGGACAGTAGTTCTTGGGAAAAGGCCAAAAGATCGGCGGCCGTCAATACGCCGCCGTGCCCGGCCGAGCCCTCCAAAACCGTGGAATCCATGCCCAGCGGCGCGCACACCCCCTCTCGCAGGTACTCCGCGAAGGGGATCTCGGTGAGGTCCGTCAGGGCGTCGGCAAGCAGCTCGTAGCCGGCCGAGGAATATATCCTGCGCTCACCCACGGGCTTGATCTGTTCGCGGGAATCAAAGGCCACCCCGGAGGCGTGCGCGAGGAGATGACGCACCGTGGAACCGGGAGGCCCCATCGGGTCATCGAGGCCCACCGCCCCCTCCTCCACCGCGAGCAGCACCGCATACGCGGACAGCAGCTTGGTCACGCTCGCCAGCGCGTACGGCCGGTGCAGATCTCCCGCCGCGTGCACCTCACCCCCGGAGAGCACCGCCGCAACCACGTGATCGGCGGGCCACTGTTGAGTTTCCCGGAGTACATCGAGCAGCGCGCGAGCAGTCATGCCCCACATGCTACCCGCACGGCGCTACCCCCAGCTCACCCCAGGCTTACCGTGCCGTCCGGGTTCACCACGGGGTGAGCGTTCCACGCCGCCACCAGGTTCAACCGCTGCCACGGACCCTCGGGCCCGCTCTTATCCAGGGGGTAGCCGGAATCCTGAGCGGTCAGATGCAGGACCTGCGCGCGCTGCTGCGGGCTAAGATCCGGGAACCGGGCCGCCAGCAGCACCTCGGCCCCCTCGGGCACCACCATCGGCGCACCCGCCTGCCCCACCTGCTCAAAGCCGTAGTTCATGCGCTGCGTGAACGCCTCCTGCGCCTCCTGGGCGCTCAAATACTGTTCGCCTCGCTGCGCGCACTCGGCTATCGACGCCCCGCAGCGCCACTCCAGCTCCGCGCGCACCTCCGCCGCGGCCTCCTGGATCAGCCCCCGGAACTCGGGATCGTTCAGGCGATCCGCCGCCGCCGCCATGCCGGACATGCGCCCCCCGATCACGTCCAGAGGATAGTGCACGCCCATCACCAGGCGGTGATAACCCACCTCGGACCCTCGCGCCAACATCTGCGCGCCAAACTCCGGCACCAGGGCCGCCATCACCGCGGACTTCCAGGTGGCCATATTCGTGTGCCCTGAGGGGTACGAGGGCGTGGTGGAGTACTCATCGTCCCCGCCCTCGCGGTGATACCGGTTGATCCGATCCGGGGCCACCACGAAGGGGCGGTCATAGCCGAACCAATACTTCTCCACGAACGTCGAGGAGGCCAGCCCCCCGCCACGCGCCAGGTTCCCGGACAACAACTGCGCGGTCTTGGGCAGGCGATTCTCCGCCACGGCCTGCCTAAACGCCTCCCCTAACTCCGTGCCCCAGGCCTCGGACATGGTGAGCATGAGGTCATCGTGATCGTCAGCCAGGGCGCGCTCCACCAACTGTGGATCGGACGCGGCAGCATTATTAATGCGCACCACCTCCTCCAGGTTGCGGCTCATCACCTCCGGGTGCTCGCGCTGCACCTGGTCAAAGGCATCCACCACGGGGAAATAAAACACCCCGTGCGAGGAGGCATCCGACTGATACCAGCGCACCACGCGCTCCGGGCTAAACGGCTGCGGCGCGGGAGCGCCCTCGTGCGCCACCGCGGCGGGAACCAGCACCGGGTTAGCCGGCAGGTACTCCGCCGCGCCTGCCGACGCCGCCGAGGACAACTCCTGCGGCATATCCTGCGCCCACGCCGCCGGGCCCAGCGTTCCCGCCCCCAACGCCACCACCACGCTCGACGCGACTGCCGCCCGCGTGATCGCCGTGTACTTCATACCGTGCCCTCTTTTCCTGGTGCCCCGCTGACCGTCTTTCCGCAATATAACCTGCCGCACCCAAGTAAACACTCGGTTACAGGCCCGTAAACGCTGGGCAACTTTGCCCAGAATCATAGCCACCCACCCCACGCACGCAGAAAACCTCCCGACGGTGGAGTGTCATCCACGGCCAGGAGGCTAATCTTTGCTCCTCCAACTGGGCTCGAACCAGTGACCCTTCGATTAACAGTCGAATGCTCTGCCAACTGAGCTATGGAGGATTATCGTCTGCGCCGATCCCCTCGGCGGCAACGAGGATTCACTATAGTTCCACCCAAAAGAAAGGGGCAAATCGCCTGGTCATTGCCGCTACTCCCACCCCGCACCGCCGGGCACCCGGCCCCACCTTTGGCAAGCCATCGGGGCTGTATATACTGAGTAGCGCCGAAAAACGCGGTGCCTGTTCGCGCAGGTCACCTCAGACGGTGGAGGGGCTATAGCTCAGTCGGTTAGAGCTACGGACTCATAATCCGTTGGTCCTGGGTTCGAGCCCCAGTAGCCCCACTCAATCAGGATTGTGTGCTACGGTCTTGGTTGGTTGTAGATCCCGGAACATTTTGTCTGGTGTTCGGATCTTTCGAAAAAATTAGCTGGCGGTCTGGGAATACTCGGCAAAAAGTTGTCCCAGGTCATCGGCTAATTTTTTTTGGTCACCAACAAGTACACCAGCGTAGTGCTTCAGCGTCACCGAAGCATCTGTATGCCCTAGTTGCGCCGCGACAACCTGGGGAGCGGCGCCCTGCCTCAGCGCCAGGGTTGCGCACGTATCGCGGAGCGCATGCGGGGTGACCTGCTTAATCCCGGCTCGGTTACATGCCGGCTTCAGGATCCTCTTGACCCAATTACCGCGATGAACCGGGGTGCCCGTACTCGAGGGGAAGAGTACCTCCTCCTCGTGCTTGCCCTTGATGTAGGACTGCAGCTCGTCAAGCAGCGCCTCGGGTAGGTAGACGCGGCGCTGGCGGTGAGCCTTGGTGTCGCTGCGGATAAGTCCGCCTCCCCGGCGGGGCTGCAGCCCTGCTCCTACGTTGAGATAGTCCTCGTGGACATCGCGGACCTCCAGGGCGGATAGCTCAGAGAACCGTAGCCCGCCAAGTCCTAGCACTAGGCTCATCAAACGGTCCCTCGTGGTCGGCATCGCCTCCACCAGACGGTGGAACTCCTCGGGGGAAAGCGGATCAGGTAAGGACCGGGTTGCCGAGGGGAGGCGCACCCACTGCATCGGTGTGCGCTGGATGTGCCCCTCCCTCTCCGCGAGATCAAGGATCTGGCTTAGCACCGTGAGTGCCTGGCGGGTTTGGCTATGGGAATGCTCGGCACTGCGGTTGGTCCACTCCTGGATGAGGCGGTAGTCGATATCGCTCAAGCTGTAGGCGCCGAATGCTGGGATGAGCATCCGGTCGAGAAGTGAGGAATAGTCCTGGCGGGTGCGCTCGGCTACGGGGTGAAGGGTAAGCCAGTCTCGTGCGTATGGTTCAAAAAGTGGTGTGACCTGTGTGTTCATGTATGTCGTTGTCCTTATGGGTTCGTTGTGGTTCTTCCCGGGGGATACCCCCGGTCCCCCGGCATGGACGGGAGGAGGTGGTGTTGGTCGTGGCGCTGGGGTGATCACCCTGCGCTGCTGCTTGGTGGGGGCGTGTGGTGTGTATCGGTGGGGGCTACTCCCCCACACCCCGCAAGGATCGGGGGCTTGCCCCCGATACCCCCAAGCCGAGCGTGGGACCTCGATAGCGGTCAAAGATTAGCTCGCAATACCGGGCGTAGTTCAGATCTGGTGCTTGGAACCATCTCGGTGGAGATCCCGCCTCCCAGACCAAGCCCTGCCCGGGTGGCACGTTGACCAACCTCGCAACCACCGGGGCGCTGGCATCCTCGAAGAGCATCCGGACCGAATCCGCGTTGTCCAACCTGCAGCTGATGCGCCGGGAATACTGGGCACGATCGTGAAGCACCGCCGCCTCGGGGCGCTGGATCACCGTGAAAACCCGGATCCCGGCCTTCGCACCCTCGCGCAGTAGACGCCCAACCTGAAGGACAAAGCCCTTCTGGCGCTTCTTATCCCATGCCTCGAGTGCGGCGAGCATCCCGGCGTACTCCTCGAGTACAACAACGATCAACGGGCACTCCGGGGAGAAATGGTCCATCTTCTCCTCGAGGCGGTCCAGCAAGCCCATGTTGCGCTGCTCCATGACCTCCACGAGATGGTCGATAAGCTTCACGGCGTTCTCCAAAGCGGGGATCCCGGAACCTACCACGACGTCCTCGGGGCGAAGCCTGGCGAAGGGGGCGAGCAGCCCACCGGCGGGATCAACCCCGCACACCGCGACCTCCGGGCACCTCGCCAACTGCACCAGGATCGCCTGGGATAGCTTCGACTTGCCCGACCTCGTAGCCCCGGCGACGATGGTGTGCATCGCCACTGTGGGGGCGAAGAGGATCTCCTCGCCGTCCTCGTCGAGCGCCCACCGTAGCCGCCTACTCAAGGAAATCCCCTGTAAGGCGACCAGAAAAAGGCGGGCGGCTAATCAGCGTCAGCTTGGCTTGTCCGAACCCAACCCGTTCGCACCGTAGCTCGGCTTTGCCGAACACAAGCTGTCCTCCACCCTTGGCGATCGCCTTCTCGAACTCTTCAAAGGGCATGCCCAGCGGTAGGTCGAAGAGGATCTCCACGCCCGTCGAGGTCTGGTCAACGCAGCGCTTCTGGGGGTAGTAGCGCTTCGGCTCGTCGTCGTCAACGAACCCCTTCTCGTAGCAACCGGTGGCGTCGAAGAACTCCCGGGCGCGCTTAGTGTTCGAGAACAAGCTGACGAAGTCCTCGTCATCGACCGACATCGCCGCCTTGTTCATCCCGCCGTAGGTGTCCTTCTCCTCGTCGGACTTCTCCAGCTTCGACGCCAACAAACCCAACACCACGAGACCAATGCCCGCTACTAGCACTAGCAAACCCATTACGCTGCCTCCTGCCCGTAGAGCGCCTCGCGAAGATCCGATACCGGCTTGAGCCCATCGGAAGTCACGGTAATAGTTTGCTCGGCGAACGTTGAGTTCATTGCGGTGCGTGCCCCGAGTGTCACCACCGCGTCGGGGTCCACGGCGTAGACATAGCCGCCGTTAAGCTCAGCGCTTATCGCGGTGACTAGGTTGCCCATCTCAGCTTCCCCCTCCCAGATCACCAGCACGTCGCGCACTTGGTAAGCCGGGCGACCCGACGGGGTGACCTCCTGGACGTTGGTGCGCTCGCCGTTTTCCCAGCGGTAACGCGGCTGCGGCACAACATCAACCAGGGGGAGGATGCGCACTGAGGGCGCTTTAATAGTTCGTGCGTTTTTGGACACGGATATTTTCCTTTCATACTAAAAATTACTATTCACGACCCGTAGGGAACGGTTCGCGACTACATTAGAACACATTTTCGTCGGGCGTGCAATAGCCAATCTTGGAAATTTTTCCACACCCAGAACCGGTTACGAATTAAGCTCAACGCCATGTTCATCCGCCCACCGGATAAGCGTAGATCGGGCTTCCTTTTCTCCTGCGTTATCTAGAGATTCCAACAGTCCGGAAATTAATGACGGTCGCCATGTCAAATTTTTATACCAGGACTCCCTCGAGATTTCTCCGAGAAACTCATCATCCAATGTGCCCTGTTCCGCGATCTCCTGGTCGCTCATCTCTTGACCGCGCGCATCCAGGATCCTATTCCACATTTCATGGTGTGACCTTATGTTTTTCTTCACCCTCCTGGACCACATGATCTGACGTTTCCCCTTGGAAACACGCTCCCACTCGTGCCATAGTCGCCATGACTTTTTCGCCCTCATCTCCACCACTTCACCGGTTTTTGTTTCCACAAGCAAGTATTCATTTTCGCCAATATGGTGGAATATTGACCCCTTAGGTAAAGGAAAACCAAATTTGGGCTGCTCTTCAATCGCGTCGGCAAGAATTTGAAAAGGAGTGCGCCCTCCTCCTTTCTTCGTGTGCATACCGGACGCTACTTCAATTCCTAATTTCTCAGCTGGGGTGTACGAGTTCTTCACAAGATAGTCTCCTAGGTATTCATTGCCCCCATCAGAAATACGGCGTATATCGAAACCTTGGTGCCCTGGGCTAGCAAACCCGGCTTTCTTCACCGCATCGATCCACCACCGCGCCCACATAGATCCAAGGTAAGTACGCAACACTGCCTCTTGCGCGGCATCGCTTACCTCGTTCTCCGGTAGTCCAAGAACCTTAGCGATCCGGGAAATCGCTTTTCCTTTTCCCTTCGCTTCTTCTTCATCAGTACGTGGTGGCATACCCAGCAGGTCTGCGGAAAAGGTATCGATCAGTGGCTTCTCTAAAAACACCAGCGCATGAACATGGACATGCCACCCGTTGTCTCCATGGGTTGCCTCCACAACACGAGCCGTACCTGCAACGCCAAGCCGGTCACGCTCTCCTTCTGTGCCTCGCTTTTTGCGCCCCGTCCACCTCGTGTTCCCCGTAACACCACGCCAACCTGCTGAAACTGCTTCCCACACATCCTGTAGGGATTGCCCGGCATGATGCCGCACGGTCAACGTGATCAGGTAGACCTCGCCGCCTTCTACTTGGCACTGTTCAATCGCGGAACCAATCTCCCGTGTCCGCTTCATAGCGATCACTGCTGAACATCTTGGACACACCCACACTGATGAACATGTCGCTAGTCCAATGAACCCAGATGCCCCTTGGAACCGCTTGACCCCCACGCCCGGCATGTCATCGGTAATCAACCTTCCGCAGTACCGAACCCCCCTCAACGTGCTTGCCGCCCACAACCTCGATCGTGCCAACCACCGTTCTTCGCGGCGCTCCGCCCGTTTTAGCTCTGCTTCTATTTCCGCTGGTCGTAGGGGGTGGCAGCAATAACTCTTATTACTATCAAGATCCCCCTCCGCGCCCCCCTCTCGGGGGCGCTCCGGGGCGGCGGTTTCGGCGGTGCGGCGCGCCTGCGGCTGCTGGTCTATGGGGTCGCAACTTGGCGTTGCTACGGCCGCGTGCGGCGTGCCGCCGGTCTGCCGTACCCCGTCGCCCTGCTGCCTCGTCTGCGCCTGCTCCGCCGCCCGCTCGCCTCCGGGGTTTAGGTTAGCCATGATCTGGACTTCTCCTTGATGGATCAGCCCGGAATCGACCCCAACCTGAGCCGCTAGCTCATAATCCGCAGGTCCCGGGTTCGAGCCCCGGTGGCCCCACGTTTTCCTTCACCACCCCAGCGCGCCGGATAAGGGCGCCGGGGGTGGTTTTCGCCTGCTTTCCCGCCGCCACCGCAGGCCGAGGAACCGCCGGGACTGTAAGATATACCCAAGCGTGACTCCCCTCGCGGGAGTCCCCTGCCCTGTCCCCGCGATCAGTTAGGACGTTGACCGCCATGATCCAGCTCGTTATCGGCGCCGCCGCCGGTTATGTTTTTGGCACCAAGGCCGGGCGCAAGCGCTACGAACAGATCAAAAAGGGCTACCAGACCACCATCAACTCCGAGGTCACCCAGAACGCCCTCAAGGCCGGGCGCAAGGCCCTGGCCGATCGGCTTGATCCCCAGCCGCGCATGCGGGAGGTCAAAAACCTACGCCGGGATGATTCCAGCACGATCCTGGAGCCGGACGAGGACTAAAAGGCTAGGAGGATCAGCCGCGCAGCGCCCTGTCCTGGAGATCGCGGCGGGCCTTTTCCAGGGCCACCAAATCCTCAAAGAGCGAGTTATAGGTCACCTCGTCGTCCGAGGGGCGCATGCGCTGCAATTGCCCCTTCAATTCCGCAATCTGGTTGCCCACCTGTACCTCCTGCAACCGGGACAACACCGAATCCGCGTACCTGCTCATCTGAGCCTCCTCCATGCACAGATCCTCCACCGCTAACTCGGACACCAGCGAGCGTCCGGTGAGATCGGCCATGCGATCGGAGACCCGCGCGATCCACTGCGCGCCGCTCTGCGCGGAGGCGCACCCCCCCGCCTCCGCGATAGCGATGCGTACCGCCCGATAGGCCGGGTGGGTGTAGGCTTCCTTGCCCATGCCGTCAAAGTAGCCGCCGGTGAGTTCCGGGTACTGCAGCGCCAGTTTCAGCGATTCCCGCTCCGGCCACAGCGCCGGGTTCCGCGGATTGGGCATGACTATCGACGCCCCCTGCGGCAGGGGTTCGCTCGCGGCGGCGTCGAAACGCCGGGCCCGGCGCGGCTCCGCCTTCTTGGGGCGCGCGGCCTCCTGCCGCACCTGTTTGAGCACCTCGTTGGGGTCGGACCAACCGATCCACCCGGAGAGCAGGCGGGCGTATTCGCTTTGCAGAACGCGGTCGCGGATTCCCGCCACCACGGGAACCGTTCGGCGCAGCGCTTGAAGGCGCCCCTCCACCGTGTCCAAGGAGTATTGGGCGAGCATGGAGCGCACCACGAACTCGAACATGGGCACGCGATCGGCCACGAGGTCGCGCACCGCGCTATCGCCCTTTTCCAGGCGCAGATCGCAGGGGTCCATGCCTTCGGGAGCCACGGAGACAAAGGACTGCCCGGTGAACTTCTGATCCCCCTCGAAGGCCCGCATGGCGGCCTTCTGCCCGGCCTCATCGCCGTCAAAGGTGTAGATGAGTTCGCCGCGGAAGTAGTGATCGTCCAGCATGAGCCGCCGCAGCATTTGCAGGTGCTCGTCGCCAAAGGCGGTGCCGCAGGAGGCCACGGCGGCGGTGACTCCGGCGGCGTGCATGGCCATCACGTCCGTATAGCCCTCCACCACCACGGCCTGATGCCCCGCCGCAATGCTCTTTTTCGCCTGATCCAGGCCAAAGAGCACCTTGGATTTGTGATACAGCAGGGTATCCGGGGTATTCATATATTTACCCAGCTTGTCATCCTCAAAGAGCTTGCGGGCCCCAAAGCCGATCACGTCCCCGGACATGTTCTTGATGGGCCACAGCAGGCGGCGGTGGAATTGATCGATGGGCCCCCTCTTGCCCATCTTGGAAACCCCGGCGGCCTCTAGTTCCTTGAAGCTAAATCCCTTGGCCAGGAGCACCTTGGTGGCGGTGTCCCAGCCCTCGGGGGCGTATCCGCATTCAAAGGCATAGATGTGTTCCTGGGAGAACCCCCTATCCAGCAGGAATTGCCGCGCCGGGGCGGCCTGCTCCGTTTCCAGCTGCTCCCGATAAAACTGGTGCGCGGCCTTGTTGACCGCGATGAGCCGCTGCCGAGTGCCCGGCTCCTCCCGCCGCCCCGGGCCGCCCCCCTGATAATTGATCTGGTAGCCGATCTTCTCCGCGCAGTACTCCACGGCCTCGGGAAACGTGATGTGCTCCATCTCCATGAGAAAGGAGAACACATCGCCGCCCTTGCCCGTGGAAAAGCAGTGATAATAGCCCCGGTTGGGCCGCACGTGGAAGGACGGGGTTTTCTCATCTTTAAAGGGGGAAAGCCCCTTGAGCGAATCCGAGCCTCCCGGTTTGAGCTGCACGTATTCCCCCACGATCTCCTCGATGGGCGTGCGCTCCCGGATCGCCTGAATATCGCTTTCCGGTATGCGTCCCTTCGCCATGCCTCCAACTTACCGGCGCGGTCAAACCACGGGGCCGGTTCTTTACCCGGAGACCGCCGTGCCAAGATACAGGACATGACTGCTCAACCCAGCACCCGGCTGCGCACCATCCTCGCCTCCGTGGGGGGCGTGGCCCTGGCGGCAGCGGCGGCCTGGTTTGGCCTGGACTCCGGCGATTCCCCCGGCACCTCCCCCACCACCCAGGCCGCGCATACCTCGGTGGCGGATTCCCCGGCGTCGAATAGCGGCGCCACCTGCGCCCTGGAGAGCCTGCCCCCGGAGGCCGACGAAGTCGTGGAGACGATCATGGCCGGTGGCCCCTTCGAGTACCCGGACAACGATGGCACCCGATTTGGCAATTATGAGGGCCTGCTCCCGCAGCAAGATCGCAACTATTACCGCGAATACACCGTGGACACCCCCGGCCTTAGCCATCGCGGCCCCCGGCGCATCGTCACCGGCGGGGAGCAGCCCACCGACCCCGAGGTCTGGTACTACACCTCGGATCACTACGAATCCTTCTGCGAGATCCCCGACCTATAAGAGCCATGACCCATAATCCCCTCCTCATCACCTGCCCACTCACCTCCCGCCACGACCTGTATCAGGCCCTGGGGTGCTGCCTGTGCCAGGCGGATCGCCCCGCGCCTACCAACCTGGACGGCATGGCCGACCTGCTGCGCGAGGCCCAGGTGCGCACCATCATTTGCGCACAATGGGCGCTACCCGCCGGGGATTCCCGCGCCGTGCAAGAAGTCCTCCGCGACCTCGGGATCACCCTCCAGCGCTAAACGCGGGGCCTACCCCCAAAAGTCCGCCAGGTTCGCCGCCCGGCGCGCCAGGCGTTCCAGGCGCGATTCCGTCATGGAGGCGATCTGATCTATCACCACGCGCTGCCGCGCCGCCTCCCCGTCAGCCTCATACCACCACTGCCGCATCATGGGATCGAGCGCGCCGGGACCACCCGCGCAGAGGTAATCAAACACGCGGTAAATGCGGTCGCGCTGTTGATCCTGGCGCACAAGGTGCCGGTGCTCGTCCATCACGTAGAGCACCGCGATGGTCTTGAGCAGCATGACCTCCGCGCGCGCCTGATCGGGAACCACCAGCCTGCCGTGGGTTCTCCCCAGCCACCCGTCCCCCTGGAAATGCGCGGAGAGGGTGGCCTGAATGGTGGAGGAGACGTAGCGTCCCACTAACTCACTGGTGAGCTTTTTGAGGGTGGCGTGCGCCCGCAGGCTGGCGTTAAACTCCGCGCACTGCGCCACCAGGGGCAACTGGCGCAGACCATCGGCCGCCTCGATGAGTTCCTCCTGGGTGCCGCCGAAGGCCCGCGCCCCCTTTTCCGCAAGTTTGGCCAGCTCCACGAAGTCCCACAGCACGCCGAGCGAGACGCGCCCGGAGACGATGCCGTCCTCGACGTCATGCACGGAATAGGCTACGTCGTCGGCCCAATCCATCACCTGCGCCTCCATGCAGGCAGTGGCGTCGTCATGCCCCCTGCGCACCCATTCCAGCACGGCGGCGTCCTCGTCGTAGCAGCCGTACTTGCGGTTGAGGGAGCCATCGGGGTTGCTGCGCAGCCGGGGATACTTACAGGTGGCGTCCAAGGCCGCGCGGGTGAGATTGAGGCCAAAGCTGTGCCCCTGCTCATCGAGAACCTTGGGCTCTAGGCGGGTGAGTATCCGCAGCGTCTGGGCGTTGCCCTCGAAGCCCCCGCAGTCCTGGGCCACCTCGTTGAGCGCGCGCTCCCCGTTGTGCCCGTAGGGCGGGTGCCCAATATCGTGGGTGAGTCCGGCCAGCTCCGCCACGTGCGGATCAAGCCCCAGGCCCGCCCCCATGCCCCGGGCGATCTGTGCCACCTCCAGGGAGTGTGTGAGGCGGGTGCGCGGGGTGTCCCCGTCGCGGGGGCGCACCACCTGGGTTTTATCCGCTAATCGACGCAACGCCGCCGAGTGCAGCACGCGGTCACGGTCGCGGGAGAAGGCGCTGCGATGTTCCTGGGGGGCGTGCCCCAGGCCGCTGCCCTTGGGGCCCTCGGAAAATCGGCGCTGGCGGTCCTCGGCGGTGTATTGGTGGGGGTGCCTCGTGCTCATCGCCCCTATCTTATCCAGTTGAGTATCCTGGCCCCATGATGGCGAATATCCCGTTCACGCGAACCCTTGCCGCCGCTGCGGCCTGCACCATGACGCTGATTCCCGCCGCGACCACGGCGGCTCTCGCGGCCCCCGCGCACGCCTCCTCGCAGGTCCTCGCCGCCGCCCCCGTGGCCTTTGCCGAGGCGATTTATGACGAATCCGGGGTGCTCAGCGACGCTCAGGTGACGGAACTGGAACAGCGGATCTCTCAGTTCCTCAAGTCCCATCAGCGCAACCTCAAGATCGTCTTTGTCAATAGCTTTGACGGCATGGGCCGCGCGGAATGGGCTCAGCAATCCTTGCAGGCCAACGGCGGCGGGAACCTCGCTCTCCTGGCCATTAATACAGGCGATGATCAATACAGCCTTGTCGGCGGAAATAAGTGGACGAACTCGGAATTAGCGGATCTGGACAAGGCTATTAGCGCTCCGATCGCGGAAAAGGATTTCTACGGCGCCGCCTCCACGCTCATCGACGCCGCCGAATCCAGCGGCGAGGTCTCCGGGGAATCCGTGGCCTGGCTGGGGGCCGGTGCCGTGGCGGTTGCCGGGGCCGGAGGCGGGATCTGGTACTTCGGCCGCAAACGCCGCAAGGAGGAAAAGAAGCAGGTGGTAGAGAGCGCCCGCCGCATCGACCCCGCTGATACCGCATCCCTTACCCAACTGCCCATCCCCGCCCTGGGACAGGTGGCCGATGATTACTTTGTGGCCACCGACGAGTCCATCCGGCGCGGCGAAGAGGAATTAGAGGTGGCCACCGCCGAGTTTGGCTCCGCGCGCACCCGCCCGTTTAGGCGCGCCCTGGACAAGGCGCAGGCCGCTTTAAAGCGAGCCTACGATATTCACGATCAACTCCACGACGCCATCCCGGAGACCGACGAGGAAAAACGCGCCCTGCTCACGGAGGTGATTACCTCCTGTTCCTCCGCACAAAAGGAACTGGATAAGCAGGCCAAGGACTTCGCCGACATGCGTAGCCTCCTACTGAACGCGGATAAGAAGATCGCCGAGATCACGCAGCGCACGGTGGATATTAGGGCGCGGCTGCCCAGGGTCTCCGATACCTTGGACAACCTCGCCGCGAGGTACCCGGAGACCACCTTGGCCTCGGTGCGGGATAACCCGGAGTTGGCCTCCGCAAGCCTCGATGCCGCAGAGAACTCGCTGAGCGCCGCGCGCTCCCTGGCCAGCAAGCCCGCGGGTCAGCAGGGCGGATTGGTGATGGTTCTGCGGGAGGCCGAGCACGCCGTGAAGGTGGCCGACCGCATGCTCTCCGCCGTGGAGCACGCCGACGAGAACATCGCCACCGCGCGGGCCTCCCTGGATTCCCTCGTCGAGGAAGTAGAAGAGGAGATCGAGGAAGCCGAGGAGCTGCGTGCTCGCGGGACCGCCAACGGCGCCCGCGCGGACTGGGACGCACTGGATGCCTTGGTAGCAGAGGCGCGCGGGCTCGTGGATAAGGCCCAGCGCCACGGCCAAGAGGATCCCCTGGGAACCTACACCGAGCTGAACGACCTCGATGCCCGCCTAGATGAGAAGCTCGACGCCCTACGGGAGACCACCTCCACCCAGGATCGCCTGGTGCGCATGTACCGCCAGCACCGCGACGCCGCGAACTCCACCATTCAGGCCGCCGAGGATCTCATCTCCTCACGTGGCCGCCTGGTGGGGGCGCAGGCACGCACCTACCTCTCCGAGGCCAAGCAACTCGCCCAGCGCGCCGACTCCCTCGAAAATCAGGATCTACGCCGGGCGGTGGATACCGCGCGGCAAGCCACGCAGCGCGCCCAAGCCGCCGTGCGGGCGGCGCAAGATGATATTGATGAGCACTATCGGCGCCAACGCCGCCAGGAGTTTAGCTCCGGCGCGGGGAGCCTGATTACCGGCATGGTGATCGGCAATATCCTCGGCGGCGGGAACCACGGCGGGGGCTTCGGGGGCGGCTTTGGCGATGACTTTGGCGGCGGCTTCGACGGAGGCAACGACGTCTTCGGCGGGAGTTTCTAGCCCGGTTTCTACCCCCGGCTCAGCCGGGGGCGGCGCACCGGGGAGTCCACCAGCACGCAGCCCCAGGACAAAAACACCGTGTCCAGCGGGATGATGGGGCGGGGGGCCTCGGGGGCTTTTTCTACCTCCACGCGCCCGCTAATGAGGGGGCGCACCACCATGAGGGGCACACCCTGGCTGCTAATCACCCGGTGCTTGCGCCACAGGCTGCTGCGCATGAGGTCGTACTCCCGCTCCATGCAGCGCGCCTGCAACCTCTGCACGGTAAAGCCCGCCTGGGCTATGGTAAACACTCCCCCGCTCATGGAGGTGGCGCGGGCGCGAAACCTCGGCCCCTCGGCGGCGCTTTCGATGAGCAGGCGTTCCTCCCCGCAGTAGAGCACATCCGAGCGGACGGAGGCGATGGTCTGCCCGTTGGCGTCGATAAGCTCGTTGCCCTGCCACACCCACACACCCTCGGCTGCCTTGGCCACCCGATTCTCCTTAGAGCAGTACCGCCAGCACCGCGATGAGCGTGGCTGCCAGCAGCGTGACGATGAGCACCGTGGAGGAGGCCCCCAGGCGCGCCTCCAGGATCAAGCGCACAAACCAACTCAACGCCACCGCCTCGGCGGTGGACACCCGAGCGCCCTCCTCTATTTCCAGCACGCAGCGCCGCACGCCGTTATTCCCGCCGGAAAACTGCGCGATCTTGGTCCCCTGGGCGTCCACGATCACCCAGTCCTGACGCGCCTCGTTGAGGAGGGTCACGGCCCTACCACCCAGGTCTGCGCTGAGCGTCTTGGCCCGGGCGCGCTTGCCCGTGAGCGTAAACGCCACCCCTGCCTCGGTGGTGGCGGTGACGGTTTCCTTGGTGGCGCTGAGCAACCAGGACTGCTCCCCCACGGTGGCGCGCTCCACCCCAAAGGTGCCCAGTTCCTCGGGCCCCTCCTCCACCAACAAGGGAGTGGTGGAGCCGCGCTGGCCCCAGGAGGTGTAGCGTGCCGAGAACGTCATCTCAGCACCCCAGCAGGCGCTGCGCCAGGTAGGCCTCAAGATCAGCGATCTTCACGCGCTCCTGCTCCATCGTGTCGCGCTCCCGCACGGTCACCGCCTCATCCTCCAGGGTGTCAAAGTCCACGGTCACGCAGAAGGGGGTACCGATCTCATCCTGGCGGCGGTAGCGGCGGCCAATGGCACCGGAGGTGTCGTAATCGATGTTCCAGTACGCGCGCAGCTTATCGGCCAACTCCTTGGCCTTACCCGCCAGCGGTTCCTTCTTGGACAACGGCAGCACGGCCACCTTGACCGGGGAGAGGCGGTAGTCCAGCTTGAGCACCACGCGCTTGTCCACTCCGCCCTTGGCGTTGGGGGCCTCGTCCTCGGTGTAGGCGTCCACCAGGAAGGCCATCATGGAGCGGCCCAGTCCGGCGGCGGGCTCAATGCAGTAAGGGATCCAGCGCTCGTCGGCCTCCTGGTCATAGAAGCTCAAGTCCTCGCCGGAGCTTTCCGCGTGCACGCGCAGATCATAATCCGTGCGGTTGGCCACGCCCTCCAACTCGCCCCAGCGGGAACCCGCAAAGCCAAAGGCGTACTCCACGTCCACGGTGCGCTTGGAGTAGTGGGAGAGCTTCTCCTGCGGGTGCTCGTACAGGCGCAGGTTCTCCGGGTTAATGCCCAGATCCACGTACCACTGGTAGCGGTTATCAATCCAATACTGGTGCCACTGCT
Source organism: Corynebacterium oculi (assembly GCF_001412105.1). Classification (GTDB taxonomy): domain Bacteria; phylum Actinomycetota; class Actinomycetes; order Mycobacteriales; family Mycobacteriaceae; genus Corynebacterium; species Corynebacterium oculi. The sequence goes on along the minus strand of NZ_LKST01000001.1, from coordinate 250,230 downwards.
CGTCCTCGCCGGGCTTGACAAAGAACTCCATCTCCATCTGCTCGAACTCACGAGTGCGGAAGATGAAGTTGCCCGGCGTGATCTCGTTGCGGAAGGACTTTCCGATGTTGGCGATGCCAAACGGGGGCTTAATGCGCGCGGAGTTCATCACGTTCTTGAAGTTGATGAAGATGCCCTGTGCCGTCTCCGGGCGCAGGTAGTGCAGGCCCTCCTCATCATCCACCGGGCCGAGGAAGGTCTTGAGCAGGCCGGAGAAGGCGCGCGGCTCCGTCCAGTTGCCGGGCTGGCCGGTCTCGGGATCGTTGATGTCCGCCAGGCCGTTCTCCGGCGGGTGCCCGTGCTTTTCCTCGTAGGCCTCGATCAGGTGATCCGCGCGGTAGCGCTTGTGGGTGTACAGGGACTCCACGAGGGGATCGGTAAACACCTCCACGTGGCCGGAGGCCACCCACACCTGGCGCGGCTGGATCACCGAGGTATCCACGCCCACCACGTCCGCGCGGGAGGTCACCATGTGCCGCCACCACTGGCGCTTGATGTTTTCCTTGAGTTCCACGCCCAGCGGGCCGTAATCCCAGGCAGAGCGGGTACCGCCGTAGATCTCGCCCGCCGGATAGACCAGACCGCGCCGCTTGCACAGATTGACCACGGTTTCGATGACGGACTGCTGCGCCATAAGGGGAGATTCCTCCTAGTAGTAATCGCCGGTGCATCCCTCCCGGCCGGTGCCCGCGTATCGTCCGCGGGGCGAATAGGCCACCCGCATGCGGATCGCCTCGACCCACACCACCGCGCCTGTCCGCACAGCCTGCGCCAGCTATCCTAGCCTGCGCGGCCCGCGCGGTGCCAGAGAGAAGATTCCTCGTCATTCTAGCCGTACCCCACCGCCGCCGCGCCCTCGCCCACCCAGAGCCCACCCGGAGCCCGGCGCGAGAGGCCGACGCGACGGTCTGGCGCGACGGTCCGGGCGGGTACCTGAAAGGCGCTCACGCACAACGAACCCACCCTTTTATCACCAGAGTTACAGACCAAAGAAAATAATATATAGCCAAACTATCAGTATTGTGACTAGAATCATTCAGGAAAATTCTATCTGTAGCACACACCACCACCCTTTGGTCTATTATTTTTGGTTACTAGTTACTGGACGATTTATAGACGAGAACGACATGCCAGGGCACACCGAAGAAACACACCCACTCCTTGCTCGCAGCCACGCTGCCAGCACAGTGATTAGTGCAATCGACTCGGAAATCCGCGTCAGCATCCTCTCCCTCCTGGTAGAACGCGAGTATCTGGTCAGTGAGATCGTCACGCAACTCGGCCGACCCCAGCCCCTTATCAGCCAACACCTGCGCGTACTCAAAAACGCCGGGATTGTGGTCTCCCACCCCCAGGGGCGCAGCCGCTGCTACAAGCTCAGCTCCCCCGAGCTACATGGATTCTTCCGCGACATCATCGCCCTCTCCGCCACGGTTATGCGCACCTGCTCAAACCCTCGGCGGAGATCGCAGAAATAGCCACGATCGACGTCTCAGAGGTCACCGAGGAGTCCAATGCGCCCCTGACCCCCGCCACGCCCGTGTAGTACCCTGCGAACAGCACCCCCAGACAACACGGGGAAGGACACGGAGAATGAATAACAGATCCGCAGCGCGGGCACCCAAGCTCGGCGCGCGCAACACCAAGCAACGCGCCGCCGTGGTGGACGCGCTCGTCGCGCTCAATAACTTCGCCTCGGCCAAGACGATCCACCAGGAGCTCACCCAGCGGGGCACCCCCGTGGGACTATCCACCGTGTACCGCACCTTGCAATCGCTGGCCGAGGTCCACGCCGTAGACGTGCTCAGCGTGGCCGGGGGCGAAAGCCTCTACCGCCACTGCCTCAGCGAGGATCACCACCACCACCTCGTGTGCACCGAATGCGGCTCCACCAAGGAAATCGACGGCGGCCCGGTGGAGCACTGGGCCAAGGAGGTAGCCTCCCATCACGGCTTCGCCCTCACCGGCCACGACGCCGAGATTTACGGATTGTGCCCGGCCTGCCGCTCGCGCGCCGACCACGCCGACCGCACCACCGCTGCCGAAACAACCGGAAACACAAAAACCAACTAAACCCAGACTAAGCTGCGTTACCTTCCGTTCACCAGGTTTTCACCTGCGGGGGTTCTTTTGTCCATGTCATGTTCACAAAGGCCCCCTATCTTTTCCCCTGAGCGATGCTCGTTGTCCTCCCGGTGTCATCCCGGTTCATCAACACTTGGAAGAGTAGCTATGTCTTATACCCGCCATATCCTCCCCGCTGCGGCCGCCCTGACCAGCCTGGTGCTCATCGCCGGGTGTTCCAGCGCCGATAACACCGATACCAACGCCGCCGATGCCTCCACCCCGCAGAGCACCGCGCAGCAGACGAGCAACACCATTACCCCCGTGTCTCAGACGGAGTCCACCAACAGCCGCGAGGCCGCGGGCACCCTCTCCGAGCACGGCGGCGCCCGACGCCTCCAGGGGGATCAATCCGGCAGCCTCCAGGAGGCCATCAGCAAGACCGGGGCGAAGAACGTGATCCTCCTCATCGGAGACGGCATGGGCGATTCCGAGATCACCTCCGCCCGCAACTACGCCGAGGGGGCGGGCGGTTCCTTCAAGGGCCTCGACGCCCTCCCCGTAACCGGCCAGTACACCCACTACTCCCTGGACAAGGAGGGCAAGCCGGATTACGTCACGGACTCCGCAGCCTCCGGCTCCGCCTGGGCCACCGGCACCAAGACCTACAACGGCGCCATCTCCGTAGACATCCACGGAAAGGATCAGGAAAGCATCCTCGAGCGCGCCAAGAAGGCCGGCCTGGCCACCGGCAACGTCTCCACCGCGGAGATCCAGGACGCCACCCCCGCCGTCCAGGCCGCCCACGTGAGCCACCGCAAGTGCTACGGCCCGGATTCCACCGCGGAGAAGTGCCCGGAGAACGCCCTGGAAAACGGCGGGCGCGGCTCCATCTCCGAGCAGATACTGGAGACCCGGGCGGACGTGACGCTGGGCGGCGGCGCCGAGAGCTTCGAGGAGAAGGCCAAGGCCGGGCAGTACAAGGATAAGACGCTGCTGGAGCAGGCCCGCGAGCGCGGTTACCAGCTCCCCACCAACGCCGAGGAGCTGGGCAAGATCACCGAGGCCAACCAGGATAAGCCGGTGCTGGGGCTCTTCTCCGAGGGGAACATGCCGGTGCGCTGGGAGGGCCCCAAGGCCGCCAAGGGCGGATACCTTGAGGACGCCGCCACCTGTTCCGATAACCCCGAGCGCACCGCCGAGGTGCCGCTGTTGGCGGATATGACGGCCAAGGCGATCGACCTGCTCAAGGACAAGGAGGAGGGCTTCTTCCTCCAGGTGGAGGGGGCCTCCATCGACAAGGAGGACCACGCCGCTAATCCCTGCGGGCAGATCGGTGAGACCGTGGATCTTGACGAGGCCGTGCAAAAGGCCCTGGAGTTCGCCAAGGCCGACGGCGAGACCCTCGTGGTAGTCACCGCCGATCACGCGCACACCAGCCAGATCGTTCCCACCGAGGACGAGGAGGAAGAGGGCCTCTACCCCGGCCTGACCCGCAAGCTGCTCACCCGCGAGGGCTCGGAGATGACCATCAGCTACGCCACCACGGATGACGTGGACGGCTCCCAGCAGCACACGGGCACCCAGCTGCGCATCGCCGCCTTTGGCCCGAACTCCGCCAACGTGGCCGGCCTGAGCGATCAGACCGACCTCTTCTTCACCGTGACCGAGGCCCTGGGGATCTAGACTCGCTCACCCGGCGCCACCAGCACCGCGCTGCGGCGCCGGTCTCCCTCGCCCCAGGTGCCCACGATGGTGCCTGGGGTTTGTGCTTCCATCCCCTCGCGCGGCTCCTCGGGCAACACCTTGATCTCAGCAACCTCGGCGCTCCCGGCGTCCAAGCCCGAGGCCACGCGGAACTCCACCTGCGGCGGAATGATCTCGCCGGTACCAAGGTCCTTCTTCGAGGCGGGCTGGCGGCCCTCCCGCACCGCCTCCGCCAGGGCTGCGCGGAAGGCCGGGTCGCGGCGGGCGTCGTAAATATAGCGGGTGCCCAGCACGGAATGATCCATCTCCCCCAGCAGCCCGGCCGTATCCGGCAGGGCGCTGGGGCGATACGCCAGGGGCACTTGGATGAAGCGCCCGCGCACCGAGACCACGGCCACCTCCATGCCCACCTGTCCCTCGGGGTCAATCAGCCGCCACGAGGCCTGGGGAATCAGATCCTCCCCCGGTTCCATCAGGCCCTCGCGCTCCGCAAAGAGGCGCTGAAAATGCTCTTTACCGGGACTCAACTGGGCATCCGCATAAACCTCGGCCACATTGTGATGTTCGCTCATGCCCACCAGGATGCCACAGCGCGGCGCGCAGGATCAGCCGATCACCTGGCCGAAGAGCACGCCGAGCACGTAGGTCACCGCGGTGGCCCCCATGCCCACCAGCCATTGACGCAGCGCGCGCGGCCCCGGCGGCTTACCGGAAAGGATCCCGGTGAAGGCCCCCGTGCACAGCAGTGCCACGGAAACCAGGGCGATGGCGATCACCCCGCCCAGCAGGGCGGAGGCCCCAAAGAGGAAGGGCAGCACGGGGATCAGCGCGCCCGTGGCAAAGCACAAAAAACTCGACATCGCGGCCGACCACGCTCCGTCCTTGGCTTTCGACGCCGCGACCTCGCCGCTGGCTTCCGCCACCGCCCCGTGCGCCTGCGCGAAGGCCTCCCGGGCGCGCTGCTCCGCCTCCTCCGCGCCGTAGCCGCGGGCGCGGAATACCAGGGCTAGCTCGTTGGCGTTCACGTCGAGTTCCGGCAGCAGCGTGGCGGTGTCCTCCTGGGGGGTGGAGGCCTCCAGGAGTTCCGCCTGGGACTTCACGGAGATGTACTCCCCCGCAGCCATGGAGAGGGCGCCGGCCAGCAAGCCGGAGACGCCGGTGAGCAGGATCATCGAGGAGGAAACCCCCGAGCCCATCACGCCGATCACCAGCGCAAGATTGGACACCAGGCCGTCATTCGCCCCAAAGACGGCGGCCCGGAAGTCCCCCGACATGCGCTCCCGGCTTTGGGCGGCCAGGCCCTTGACCACCTCGGAATGAACGTGCTCGTCCGCCGCGATCTGATCGGGGGCGTCGTCATCGCTGCTGTAGGGGTTGCGGGCCTCCGCGCTTTGCATCATCGCCAGCACGAATACGGAGCCAAAACGGCGCGCCAACCACCCGGTGAAGCGGGTTTTCACCCCCGGGCGCTGCGGCATGCCCACCTCATCGCCGAGTTTCTCCCGCCAGTATTCCTCGTGGCGGGACTCCGCCTCGGCCAGTTTCAATAGAATCTCGCGCTCCTCTCCCGTCTTTTTTCGGGCGAGTTCGCGGTACACGGCGGCCTCGGCTCGTTCATCCGCGAGGTACTGCCGCCAGCGCTGAATTTGCTTGCGGGTGGGAGGGGGAGACGTATTCACTCGTGGTTCTCCGGGTGGGGTGGGAACAATCCTGGATTATGCTACGCGCCGATCAGCGGCAGCGGAAGAGTCAGGCGGTTCCGCCAAAGCGACGATCCCGGCGCGCGTATTCCTCCACGGCGGCAAAGAGATCCTCCGCGCGAAAATCCGGGAAGAGTTTGTCCTGATAGATCATCTCCGCATAGGCCGATTCCCACAGCAGGAAGTTCGAGGTACGCTTCTCCCCCGACGGGCGCAAAAAGAGATCCACGTCCGGCATATCGGGATCATAGAGCCACTGCTGAAAGCTCTTTTCCGTGATCTGCTCCGGGCGCAGCCTCCCCGCCGCCACCTCGGCGGCGATGCGGCGGGTGGCGTCGATAATCTCCGCGCGGCCGCCGTAATTCACGCACATGACCAAGGTCATGCGGGTGTTATGGCGAGTGAGTTCCTCCGCGGCCTCAAGTTCCCTAATCACCGAGCGCCACAGGCGCGGGCGGCGGCCCGCCCACACCACGCGCACGCCCTTTTCGTGCAGAATGTCGCGCTCGCGGCGCAGAACATCGCGGGAGAAGCCCATGAGAAAGCGCACCTCCTCCGCGCTGCGTCGCCAGTTCTCGGTGGAAAAGGCGTACGCCGAGAGATACGGCACGCCCATCGCCAGGCAGGCGTCTACGGCCTCCATGAGCACGGCCTCGCCGCGCCGGTGGCCCTCCGTGCGCTTCATGCCGCGCTGCTGCGCCCACCGGCCGTTGCCGTCCATGACCAAGGCGATGTGCCGGGGCAGGAACCGCGCCGGTATCTGCGGGGGCTGAAGATTCCGGTTCTCAGAGATCACCCGGCCATTCTACGCAGCAGTGCCGCCCAACGAGCCCCCAGTGCACCCAGTAGTCCCGTGCGCCGCCCTACGCCGAGGGCAGGAGCGTGGTAATCCGCTGCTCCAGGTGATATTGCAGGTGCACGCTGGTGAGCCGGTGCACCCACTCGTGGAGATCGTGGCGCCGCATGATCTCCTCGGCGGCCTGGCGGTGCCCCTGTTGCAGAAGCCACATGGCGTGCAGCGTCTCCGGGGGAATATCCGCCGAGCCCGGCGGGCGGCAACGCACACATACCGCGCCCCCCGCGCGGGGGTGGAAGGCGTGATGGGGGCCGGCCTCGCCGCACTGGGCGCAGGCAAAGAGGCTTGGCGCCCACCCGGAGTGCCCCATAGCGCGCAGCAAAAACGCATCGAGGCACACCTCGGGCTGGGATTCGCGCTGCATGACGGCGAGGGTATCCACCACCGCGTCAAAGAGGAAGGGATCCTCCCCCGTTTCCGCCACGCACAGCCGCTCCGCGCAGTTCACCACGGCGCAGGCCGCGGTGTAGCGGGCGTAATCCTCGATGATCCCGGAGGCATAATAAGCCACGGTATCCGCACCGGTGAGGGTGGCGAGGTTGCGGCCGGGGTAGAGGTGCACATCGAGGTGCACAAAGAGCTGCACGCGCGAACCAAAGCGGGACTTGGCGCGGCGCACCCCCTTGGCCACCGCGCGCACCAGGCCGTGCCCCCTGGTCAGCAGCACCACTACGCGGTCGGCCTCGCCAAAGTCATAGGTGCGCACCACCACGGCGCGGTCGCGGTAACTGGGCCTGCGCACCTAAAAGCCCAATCTCCCCAGGGCCTTGGGGTCTGATTGCCAGTTCTTGAGCACCTTGATCCGCAGGTCAAGGTAGATGTTCTGCCCCAGCATTTCCACGATGGACTTGCGGGAATGATGAATGATCCGGCCCATGCGGCGGCCCTTGTAGCCGGTGATGATGTCCTTTTGCCCGGGGCGTTCCACGTAGATGATGGCATGAACATCGAGCACCCCCTCACGCTCCTGGCTGGGCAGGATCTCGTCTACCTCCACGGCCACGGAGTGCGGCAACTCGTCCTTGAGGCCGGACAGCGCGGCCTCACGGATAAGCTCCGCGATGCGGGTATCGCGGTCATCGTCGGTGACGTGATCGTCCGGGTAGAGCTTGGGGCCCTGCGGCAGATACGCGGTGATGACCTCGCTGAGGACGTCCAATTGTAGGCCATCGGCGGCGGAGACGGGCACCACCTCGGAGTCCCCGCCCAGCAGGTCGTGCAGGGCCAGCAACTGCGCGCCCACCTGATCCTTGGACACCGCGTCGATCTTGGTGACCACCCCCACGATCGGGGTGCGCGGGGCCACCGATCGCACGTTGTCGAGGATCCAGCGATCGCCGGGGCCGATCTTCTCATTAGCCGGAATGGTCAGCCCGATCACGTCCACGTCCGCGTAGGTATCCTTCACCGCGGCGTTGAGACGCTCCCCGAGCAGGGTGCGCGGGCGGTGCAGGCCCGGGGTGTCCACCACCACGATCTGCGCGTCCTCGCGGTGAACAATCCCCCGAATGGGGTGCCTGGTGGTTTCCGGCTGATCGGCGGTGATGGCGATCTTCTCCCCCACCAGCGCATTGGTCAGGGTGGACTTGCCGGTGTTGGGCCGGCCCACAAAACTCAAGAACCCGGAGCGAAAGCCCTCGGGCGTATCTGCAAAGCTCACCTATCTCCTTATATCGACCGTATAGACCGGCAGCGGGGTACCTCTTAACAATATAGGCCGCTAGAGTTCCCGCACCTCAAACTGGCACCGGGGCCGTGCATAATAATCCTGCGCCGCCACCAACTCCAGCTCCGGGCTCTGCGCCTCAAAGGTCAACCGCAGCAGATCAAACACGCTCGACGCCGTGTCCGCCAACGCCTGGCGCGCGTTGCCGGAGGCCACGTAGTGCCCCGTGAACAGGGCGGCCGCCACATCGCCCGAGCCGTTGCGCTTGAAGGGCAGGTGCGGGGTTTGCACCACCCACGCGCCGCCATCGTCCACCGCCATCATCTCGATGGTGCCCTCGGGGCGATCGGGGCGCTCCACGGAGGTCACCAGCACGGCTCGCGGCCCCATCGTGCGGGCGGCCGCCACGGCCGCGAGGGTGGAATCGAGGTCATCGGCCGTGCGCCCGGTGAGGTAGCCCAGCTCAAACTGGTTGGGGGTGATGATGTCCGCCGCGGGAACCACCACGTCGCGCAGCAGGGGCGGGATGGCCTCGTCCACGTGGCAGCCGGACTTGGCGTTGCCCATCACCGGATCGCAGGCGTACACGGCCCGGGGGTTGGCCTGCTTCACCCGGGCCACCGTCTCCACGATCACCTGGGCGATGTCCGCCCCGCCCTGGTACCCGGAGAGCACGGCGTCCACCTGGGCCAGGGCTCCGCGCTCCGCCATGCCCTCGATCACCTCGGCCACTTGTTCTGCGGGGATCACCGGGCCACGCCAGGCACCGTATCCGGTGTGATTGGAAAAGTTCACGGTGTACACCGGCCAGACCTCGTGCCCCAGGCGCTGGAGGGGAAAGACCGCCGCGGAGTTACCCACGTGCCCGTAGGCCACGGCGGACTGGATAGACAGAATGTTCATGCCCTCTATCGTGCGGTATGGGCTCCCTCTGCGCCAACCTCGCCCTCGGTGTCCACACCGCCCGAGCCCTCGGCGCCGGGCAACTCCACCACCACGTGCCGCACCCGCACGCGGCCCCTGCGGTCGTGCCCGCCCTCGGTGCGCAGCCGCAGCCCCGCGACCTCCACGGTGGAGCCGGGCAGCGGAACCCTGCCCATGCCATAGGCCACGAGCCCCGCGATGGTGTCCACCTGATCGCGGATTTCCTCGTCAAAGTGGAGCTTCTCCCCCAGCTGCTCGTGCACCTCCTCCTCCAGGTCATCCAGGGAAACCCTGGCCACCACGCGGAAGGAGCGCGGCCCGATCTGCTCGATGGGCACCTCCTCGGTGCCGTCGTACTCGTCGGTGATCTCACCCACGATCTCTTCGAGCACGTCCTCCATGGAGATCATGCCGGCGATGCCGCCGTACTCGTCCACCAGCATGGCCAGGTGATTGTGGTCGCGCTGCATGTCATGCAGGGTGGCGTCCAGGGGCTTGGAATCCGGGATGAACACGGCGTCGCGCATGACGTCCGCCACCGTGACCGAGCGCCCGCCGTCGCTCATGTGGTATGTCCGAGCCACCAGATCCTTCAGGTACACCACGCCCACAATGTCATCAATGTTCTCGCCCACCACGGGAATGCGCGAGTGCCCCGAGCGCACGCACAAGGTGGTGGCCTGGCCGGCGGTCTTACTCTCCTCGATCCAGATCATCTCCGGGCGCGGCACCATCACCTGCCGGGCCGTGGTGGTGGCCAGGTCAAAGATGTTTTGGATCATGCGGCGCTCCTCCACCTCCACCACGCCGTGCTCCTGGGCCATGTCCACCATCTCCCGCAATTCCACCTCGGTGGCGTACGGGCCGTCGCGAAAACCGCGCCCGGGGGCCAGGGCGTTGCCCGCGGCGATGAGCAGGCGGGCCACCGGGCCAAGCACCGTGCCCACCACGCCGAGCAGCACCGCGGCCCGCAGCGAGATGGAATACGGATTCTGCCGCCCTGCGGTGCGCGAGAACACGCCCACCACCACGAAGCTCACCAGGGTGACCCCGCCGATGGCGGCGGCAAAGGCCCAGGCCTCGGAGGGAATAAGGCTAAACGCGAGCGACGCCGCAAAGACCGCCGCCGTGGCATCGAGAAGCGTGCGCAGCAGCACCAGAAGATTGATGTGATCCGCCCGGCGATCCAGCACGGCCAGCAGCCGACGCGCCCCGGGGCGCTCCTCCTGGGCTAGTTGCTCCACCCGAGCCCGGGATATGGAGGACAGCGCGGATTCTGTGGTGCTCAGCAGGCCGGTCAGCAGCAGGGACGCCAGGGTGGCACAGGCAAGAAGCAGCGAGGTCATGCGTCCTTGGGCTCCCCGATCGCGGGAATCCCGCCCCCCGGCACCTGCCGATCCAGCGCCGCGCGATCCGCCGCCGTGGGAAAGGCCCCCGCGCCGCTGGGCTTGGGCTGATACTCCACCCCGCGCGCGGCGGCATCATCGTACCAGTCCGCGAGCAGCTCATTTTGCAACGCAAACATTTCCCGTTCCTCGGCCGCCGTGGCGTGATCGTAGCCCAGCAGGTGCAGGCAGCCGTGCGTGGTGAGCAGGGCGAGCTCATGATCGAGGCTGTGGCCGGCCACCTCGGCCTGGCGCAGGGCAAACTCCGGGCACAGCACAATATCTCCCAGCATCTGCGGGCCGGGGTCGGCGGCATCCGGGCGCTGCCCGCGCTGGCCGGGGGTGAGCTCGTCCATCGGGAAGCTCATCACATCGGTGGGCCCCTCAAGATCCATCCACCGCACGTGCAAATCCGCGATGGTTTCCAGATCCACGATGGTGATGGTCAGTTCCGCGTCCGGGTGGATGTCCATGCGTCCCAGGGTGAAAGAGGCGACGTCGATAAGCATCTCCTCGTTGACCCCCGGATAGCCGGACTCGTTGAAAACCTCAATGCTCATGGCCGCCGCCCTTCCTCATGTTCCTCGTACGCCTCCACGATCTTGCCCACCAGGGCGTGCCGCACCACGTCCGCGCTGCCTAGTTCCGCGAAAAAGATGTCCGGCACGCCGCGCAACACCTCGCGCACCCCGCGCAGGCCGGAACGCTGGCCGCCGGGGAGATCCACCTGCGTGACGTCTCCGGTGACCACCATCGTGGAGCCAAAGCCCAGGCGGGTGAGGAACATCTTCATCTGCTCGCAGGTAGTGTTTTGTGCCTCGTCCAGGATCACAAAGGATCTGCTCAGCGTGCGCCCGCGCATGTAGGCCAGCGGGGCCACCTCGATGATCCCGGCCTCCATGAGCTTGGGAATCGTCTCCGGCTCCACCATGTCCCGCAGCGCGTCGTGCAGGGGACGCAGGTAGGGGTCAATCTTCTCCCCCAGCGTGCCGGGAAGAAAGCCCAGCTTTTCCCCGGCCTCCACGGCTGGGCGGGTCAGGATAATGCGATTAACCTCCTTGGCCTGGAGGGCCTGGACGGCCTTGGCCATCGCCAGGTATGTCTTGCCCGAGCCCGCGGGGCCGATGCCAAAGGTGATCGTGTGGGCGTCGATGGCATCCACGTAGGCCTTTTGGCCCATCGTCTTGGGGCGGATCACCTTGCCCCGGCGCGCCACGATCTCCGCCACCGCCAGCTGGGCTGCGGTCTCCGGGGCCTCGGCGGTCACGATCGCCACGGTATGCCGCACGCTATCGGGGGTTATTATCACCCCTCGGCGCGCCGTGGCCTGCATCTCCGCCAGGGCGCGCTTGGCGCGCTGCACCTCGGGGCCGGGGCCGGTGAGGCTGACCTCGTTGCCCCGGGCAAAGAAATCGCAATCGATCAGGTCGCTGAGCACCCGGAGATGTTGATCGTTCACCCCTAACACGAAGGGGGCCGCGGCGTCATCGAGGATCACCCGCGCCGCGACCACGGGAGGCCTTTGCTTTGAGGTCGTTCCTGCCACGGCGCACCAGCCTACCAGCGGGAGGTGAGCACCCCGAGGGCGGCAAGCCCCACCATCGCCGCGCTCGCGGTGCGCAGCACCTCCGGGCCTAGTCGCACGGGTACGGCCCCCGCCCGACGCAGCCGCTCGGCCTCCTCCTCCCCGATACCGCCCTCGGGGCCCACGATGAGGTACACGTGATCCACGTCATCCGCGTCGAGGCCGCACGCGGAAATCGGGCGGGCGGCCGCCTCGTGTAGCAACAGCGCCCGCGTCCCCGGAGTGTCATGCAGCAGGTCGATCAGGCCCGCCGTGTCCACCGGCGCCGTCACCTCGGGCACCCGGGCGCGGCGCGCCTGCTTGGCGGACTCCCGCGCCACGGCCTGCCACTTCTCCCTCCCCTTCTTCTCCTTGGGCCCCACCCAGCGGGCCACGCAGCGCTCCGCCTGCCAGGGCACAAAGGCATCGGCGCCCGCCTGGGTGGCGAGGTCAATGGCCAGATCCGAGCGCTCGGCCTTGGGCAGCGCCTGCACCACCGTGACCCGGGGGCGGGGTGGCCCCTCCACGGCGATGCTTTCCACCTCGGCGCTCAGGCGGGCCTTGGCCTCCACCGCGCGTACCACGGCCACGGCGCGCACCCCGTGGGAATCCACCAGTTCCACGCGCTCGCCCTCGCGGATGCGCTTGACCGTCACCGCGTGGCGCCCCTCGGGCCCGTCGAGCACCAGGACGGCGCCGGGGGGAGTTTCGGCGGAGAGCGCCTCGCAGAGAAAAACGGGAAGAGACATGGCTGGTATCTCCCCGCCCCTACTTGCGGAACTTATTGCGCAGGCGGCTAAACAGGCCTTCCTCGGCGTCGTCGCTGCGCTGCACCTTGGCGGAGTCTCGGCAGTGCTCCCGCACCTCCGTCAGGAGGGAACGGGTGCGCTCGTCGAGGTCGGTGGGCACCACCACGTCGATGTGCGCCAGCATGTCCCCGTAGCCCTCGCGGCGCAGGTGCGGCATGCCCGCCTCCTCCAGGCGCAGACGCGCGGCGGGCTGGGTACCGGGGGCGATCGTCAGTTCGCGCTCTGTGCCATCGAGACCCTGAATGGTCACGGCGGTGCCCAGGGCGGCGTCCACCATCGGCACCCGCAGGGTCAGGTGCAGGTCATCCCCCTCACGCTCGAACACGGGGTGCTCGCGGGTGGTGACCTCCACATGCAGGTCGCCGGCGGGGCCGCCGCCGTGACCAACCTCGCCCGCGCCGGACATGCGAATCCGCATTCCGCTGGAGATGCCGGCGGGCACGGCCACCGTCAGGTCGCGGCGGGAGCGCACCCGGCCCTCCCCGTCGCACTTGTGGCAGGGATCCTGGATGATCTCGCCGTACCCGTGGCAGACGGAGCACTCCCGGGTGGTCATCACGTTGCCGAGGAAGGAACGCTGTACCTCCTGCACCTCGCCCATGCCGTGACAGCGCTCGCAGGTCACCGCCTGGGCCTTGGACTCCGAGCCGGAGCCCTCGCAGCGATCGCACAGAATGGCGGTGTCCACCGTGACCTCGCGGCGCACCCCCGCGTAGGCGTCCTCCAGGGAGATGTCTAGGCGCAGCAGGGCATCGTTGCCCGGCTGCACGCGCGAACGCGGGCCCCGCGAGGCGGCACCGCCGCCGAAGAAAGCCTCGAAGATATCGCCCAGGCCCCCGCCGGCGAACCCCCCGGCGCCGGGGCCGGGTTGCCCACCCTGGGCCAGGGGATCCCCGCCCATGTCCACGATCCGTCGCTTCTCTGGATCGGTTAATACCTCATAGGCGGTGGAAACCTCCTTGAACTTCTCCGCCGCCTCCTCCGAGGGATTGACATCCGGGTGATACTTCCGGGCGAGCGAGCGGTAGGCCTTTTTAATCTCCTGCTCGGTTGCCGAGGAACTCACGCCCAAGATGCCGTAGTAATCACGAGCCACAGTTATACAGTGCTTCCTAGTCGGTGCCAGTACATACCCGAAACAGTGTAATAGCGCCCCTACTTGACCGCGAGCACCCTGCTGACATATCGCGCCACCGCCGAGACCTTAGACATCGTTCCCGTGTAATCCATGTACGTCGGCCCCACCACGCCCAGGCCCCCCAGGGAGGCCCCATCCGCGCCATAAGCGGTGGTCACTACCGACGCCCCGTGGAACTCCTCGCTTTCGTTCTCCTCCCCGATGCGCACATTGACGTAGCCCATGCCCGGGGCGTCGGCAAGCAGGCGCAGCACCACCACCTGCTCCTCCAGCGCGTCGAGCACCATCGGAAGGTTCTCCGGGAGGTCATAGGACATGCGGGTCAGATGCGAGGTTCCCGCCAGAATGAGGCGATCGGTGGGCTGCTCCACCAGCGTCTCGATCAAGACGGTGCAGGTGCGGGTGAGCACCCCGCGCAGATCATCCGGCCCCTGCGCCATCAGATCGCTCAGCCGCACCGAGGCCTCCGCGAACTTCTGCCCCTCCAACACGGAGTTAAGCGTCTGGCGCAACGTAGCCACCTGAGCCTCGTTCACCGGATCGGCCAGGGCCACGTTGCGCTGTTCCACCCGCCCGGTGTCCGTGATGAGCACCAGCAATAGGCGCACCGGGGAAAGCGCCACCACCTCGCAATGCTTGATCTTAGAGACCGTGAGCGTGGGCAACTGCACCATCGCCACCTGGCGGGTGAGCTGGCTGAGCAACTGCACGGAGCGGCGCAGCACATCCTCCAGGTCAATCCCCGCTTCCAGAAAACTCAAGATGGCGCGGCGCTCCGGGGCGGACAGCGGGGCGAGCTCATGAATGGAATCCACGAACTGCCGGTACCCCTTCTCCGTGGGGATTCGCCCGGAACTGGCGTGCTGCTGCTGGATATACCCTTCCGATTCCAGCACCGCCATGTCATTGCGAATGGTAGCCGAGGAAACGTTGAGCTTATGCCTCTCCAGCAACGCCTTGGAGCCCACCGGCTCCTGCGAGGCGATGTAGTCCGCCACGATGGCGCGCAACACCTCGCGGCGGCGCTGATCGGTGGCCCCAGCCATGTTCCTTGCACCTCCGTGAGTCTCGTTGCCTGGTAGCGCCCGGCAATTCCCGCTCGTTTCCACGCAATTCCACGCGGGGGAGTCTTGCGCGGACATTTCCTCGGGGCGCCGCAGCGTTACGGCATTATGTACGGGCCATATTCTACGTAATTCTCCTGTGCTTCTCCCACGGCCCGCCCTAGTCCTACTTGGCTCGTTCTACCTAGCTCGTTCCTCCGCCACCAACAGATCGGCCACGATCCCATCGGCAAAAAGCCTCCCGGCGTCGGTCACCGCCACGCGCTGCGCGGCCTCGGCGGGAGGCCTTTGCCCCTTTTGCGCACAAGACCCCCCCTCCCGGGGATTATCCTCCCCGAAAGCCTCCGGCGCCGCTAGTTCCTCTCCCTCCGCTTTTTCCCGAAAGCACTTTTCCGGGAAGCACCGGAGCAGGCCGCGTTGGCAGTAATCCTCCACCACCGGCCACGCCTGGGGCGCGATCCACTCGGCGGGCACCCCGCGGCGCATGCGCAGCCCCAGCATGAGGCGCTCGGTGTGCCGCTCCTGCGCGCTCAGCCGTTCTCTCTCCTTAATCGGCAACCGGCCCTCGGCCACCGCGCGAGCATAAGTGGCCGGGTGTTTCACGTGATAAAAGCGCTCGCCGGCGATGTGGGAATGGGCCCCCGGCCCCGCCCCCCACCACTGGCCATCGCGCCAATAGATCTCGTTGTGGCGGCACTGCCCTCCGGGGCGGGCCCAGTTGGATACCTCGTACCATTCCATTCCCGCAGCAGCCAGGTAGGCATCAATCATCTCGTAACGCGCGGCCAGCACGTCGTCCTGCGGGGCGGGCAACTCACCCCGGCGCACCTTGCGCGCCATGCGCGTGCCCTCCTCCACGATGAGGGAATAGGCGGAAACGTGATCCACCCCCGCCCCCACGATGGCCTCCAGGGTGGCCTGCACATCTGCGTCCGTCTCCGTGGGGGTGCCGTAGATCATGTCCAGGTTGACGTGCTCGAAGCCCGCCGCCAGGGCCTCCCTGGCCGCCTGCACCGCGCGCCCGGGGGTGTGGCGGCGTTCCAGGATCGCCAGCACGTGGGGCGCGGCGGACTGCATGCCCAGGGATACCCTGGTGAATCCGGCGTCGAGCAGGCCCGCGAAGAACTCCGGGGAGGTAGATTCCGGGTTGGACTCCGTGGTGATCTCCGCGCCGCGCGCGATGCCAAAGGAATCACGCACGGCCGCCAACAGGCGGGTCAAACCCCGCGCCCCCAGCAGCGAGGGGGTGCCGCCGCCCACAAAAACCGTGTGGGCCGGGCGGGCCAGGCCGCGCTGAGCGAGGGACTGCGCGGCGAGGTCAAGTTCCCGTTCCAGGGCGTCAAGGTAGCTCTCCGGCGAGGCCGAGGAGCCCAGCTCGCCGGGGGTGTACGTGTTGAAATCGCAGTAACCGCAGCGCGTGGCACAAAAAGGCACATGCACATACACGCCAAAGGGATCGTCCTGGTTCATGCGCACCACCCTAGCCAGCGATGTTTAACTCGCCGCGCCGGACCCCGCGGCCTGCTGCCTGCGCTGGGCCACCCGCGCCACCACGGCGTCGATGCGCGCCCGCTCCGCGAGGAAATCCGGGGGGTTGCCGCCGCGCCTGGCCCGCGAGTAGGTGGGGTGCGCGTGGGCCACGCACTCGAGCCACCCCTCCGTGGCCGCGTGCACCGCCCGCCGCACGCGGGAATAGAAGTGCGGGAGGCTCAACGCCTCAAGATCGTTAGCGGCCACGTCGGTGCTCGCCAACACCCACTCCACCACCTCGGCCAGGCAGTCCTGCGTCGCCCTCGTTCGGGCATCGAGCGCCCCGGCCAGTTCCGCCACGATCACCGGAGAGGACTCCAAGGGGTGCCGGGTGCGCAGGGATTCCGCATCGATCAGCGTGGGCGGGACGCTGGGGCTCGGCAGCGGCCGCGCGCTCAGCCTCCCGGAACGCAGGCCCGAGGTCAACGCCTGGCGCAGGCCCATCAGTTCCCCCAGCGCCACGCGCGAATCCACGCGGGCATCCGCCACGATCTCCTCAAACTCCGCGAGGCAATCCTCCACCAGTTCCGCATCCCAATCCGCGACGGCCTGGCTGATGTGCTCAATGTATTCCGCCACCTCATCCCCGATGTCATAAAGCTCCTGGGTGAGCTCCCGGTGGCGCAGCTCGGCGGCAATGCGATGCATGATGGCTGGCTGCTCCTTTCGGGGTTTATCCGGGCATTCATCCGGGGCAGGGTCAAGGATTACTTGAGGGTTGGCAACGAAGAATGACTCTAGGACACCGCCGCGCCGTTTTCCGCGCGGCACGCCGTGCGCGGGCGTCTTCCGGCTATCGGGGCTTCCCGCACCCGCTTTTCGACGCCGCCCCTACCGCGGGTGGGCGCTACCGCTGAGGGTTGTCACGAGCCTCGGCGCGCAGTCGCTCCCAGTATTCAAGCCGCTTGCCGATCGTGCGTTCATATCCAAGGTCGGCGGGTTGGTAAAACGTCTCCCGCTCCATGCCCTCGGGAAAATAATTCGCCCCGGAAAAGCCCTTCTCGGTATCGGGATCGTACTGGTATCCCTTGCCGTAGCCGAGGTCCTTCATCAGGCGGGTGGGAGCATTGAGGATATGCGCCGGCGGCATGAGCGATCCCGTGCTCCGGGCGGCTTTCCATGCCTTATTGAAAGCCGAGTACACACCGATGGATTTTGGTGCCGTGGCCAGATACACCACAGCCTGCGCCAGGGCCAGTTCCCCTTCCGGGGAACCGAGGCGCTCATACACGTCCCAGGCGGCCAGCGCCTGCTGCACCGCATGCGGGTCCGCCAGGCCGATATCCTCATTGGCAAAACGGGTAATGCGCCGGGCGATAAACAGAGGATCCTCTCCCCCGATGAGCATGCGGGAAAGCCAATACAGAGCAGCGTCCGGGTCAGAGCCCCGCATGGCCTTATGCAATGCGGAGATAAGGTTGTAATGCCCCTCCTGAGACTTGTCATACAGCGGAGCGCGCTTGTGCACCGCCGCCGCAAGCGCGGCCCTCTCCACAGGACGCGGAAGCCCCTGCACCTGTTCGATCATGTTGAGCAGGTACCGGCCATCGCCATCCGCCATCGCTATAAGCAGTTCCCGGGCTTCCTCATCTAATGGAAGCGGCCCGCCTAAAAGATCCTCGGCACGCTTTATGAGCGCGGCAAAGGCCTCCTCATCGAGGCGTTTGAGCACAAATACCTGGCAGCGCGATAACAACGCGCCATTGAGTTCAAAACTCGGGTTCTCCGTGGTGGCACCCACCAGCACAATGGTGCCGTTTTCCACGTAGGGCAAGAACAAATCCTGCTGGGCGCGATTAAATCGGTGGATCTCATCGACAAAGAGCAGGGTGCCCTGCCCCATTTTCCGGCGCTGCTCGGCCGCCAGGAATACCTTGCGCAGGTCTGCGGCCCCGGTGGACATTGCCGAGAGGGATTCAAATGCCAGGTCGGTTTTGCGCGGCAAGCAGCCGCGAGATCGTAGTCTTTCCGCACCCCGGCGGGCCCCACAGCACCATCGACACGAGCCGACGCCCCACCACCATGCGCCCGATCGGGGCATCGCTGGCGAGAAGATGATCCTGCCCCACAACGTCCTCTAACCTCTGTGGACGGAGGCGATCCGCAAGCGGCCGAGACCGATCATCTTCCTCAAACAGCGATTGCTGCACCGTGTCCATCATCAATACTCCTCCGATCAGGGTTCGTGCGCGCAGCCAAGGCCACCGCAGCGATGCTAACGCTCCCTAGTCGAAAGGTTCATGCGCCGCGAGGGTGAATTCCGGGGTTCTCGATGCGTGGTTCCTCGCCTACTGCGAGGGTCACCGCGCTCGTCGTTCTTGTGTAGCTTAACCCCTACCGTCGATCCAGAACGAACACCACCCCCTCAAACAAATTCATTAACATGTGCATAAAACAAGCCACCCCCTCCACTGTTCAATAAAAATACCATTAATTATCTCCTATGGTATTATCCATTCATAAGAAAGCCGCCGCACACGCCCCCGAGAGCTCTCCCATAATTTTTCCGGCGGAGTCACTCGATCCACAGGAAGGCGCACGGTTTCCAGGGTCGATAAAATCAGAGTAATTGTTTGCTCATAGGCAGTCTCCTGTGCCCATGCATAATTATTATCCACTACGTTAAGCACGCATAGACCCGCCGCTGCGGCACGCACCGTATGCAAGGCAAACTTAGCGCGGCGCAGCGCCTCGTCAGCGCCCTCCCCCCGCACGGCAAGCCTGTCACCCTCACGAAGCATTCGCAGCACGATTTCTTGGTTCGCACCTTCCGCTGCATCAAGCGACGCGATCCCCTCTAGGGAAACGTCCCCCTCCCCCCGCGCCCAAGTTCTCGACAGGACACCACAGGTCCACATTTCTGGGTTAGTGATAGCATGACTAACATAGTCCAGGAAGATCGAGGTAACCTTCCAGTCAAGCGGCCGATTCTCTTCAGAAAAAATTTCCCTAAAGTATTGCTGCTGCTGCATCGCATTTTCCGTGGCGATAGCCACGATCACATCACTGATTGAACCAAAATGATTATACCAGGTACCTTTTGAGTAATCGCTCTCCGCAGCCAAACCGGTGAGGGTAAAAGACTCAATCCCCGATTCCTTAAATTTTGCAAGAGCGATACGAAGAAAATCTTTCTGTCGCCGCTGGAACGCCAGCCGACGCCGCCGCGTGGCTGGCGATTCCCGCTCTTCTTCCTGCATCATAGCTCCCGGCTTGCTCGTTTCTACCATTTCTAGCTACCTAATATTCGCAACACACCTCCCCCTAGCTTACTCCGCCTTATGGAGTCTCCCTACCACCAGCCACGCCCCAGCCATAGCCGCCGCAGCCGTGGCAATGAGCGGATACCAGCCCCCTGCAGAGACGATAACTGCAGCCAACAAACTACCCAGTGCAAGGCCAGCAACAGGAAAAAGCTCACCCACTCCGCGCGCAACGGAACGCTCATCCGCCGAGTAGGAGGTTGTCAGCAACGAACTTCCCACTCCATACAAGACAGCCCAGGCTACCCCAATGGCCAAAAGAGAAAAAAGAACAGCTAGTGGAGAATTGATAGCCCCTATAGCCATACCACCAATTCCCACCGAAAACGCAACCACTATCTGAGATACCTGCGAGAAACGATCTACCATCAATGGCAAGAATAACATCGGAAAATACATTCCGATCATATGCGTCTGCATCGCAACTGCCCGGAATGAATCACTAGCATGCAAATCTTTTTCAAGAACCAACGGTGCCCCAGACATAATAAGGGCCATAGCAAAACAACCAGAAAAACAAACCGACGCTCCCATAATAAATTTTGGCCTAAGTAATAAATGGCGGATCATAGTCATAATACCTACCCCCTCTCCCTTATCACTTAACTGACCGCGCGCCTGCGAATCAACGATCCCAACAGTTGCCACACCCCTTGGCAGACCAAGAAGAGTAAGAAAAGCGCACGCAGCCAACGCACTAACGAGGAGGTAGGACCCGGCATACTTCGGCGTCATGATAGTTGCAGCGACAGTCGCCAACACCGGCCCCGCTACGGCTGCAGCAACCCCCGCCGAAAGAACAATAGACACCGCACGATTTTCATGTCCGGGAAAAAGATCGGCCGCAACATAGCGGTAGTAGTTTGCAATTGCCTGATAGATCCCCACCAAAAAAGTCCCCAGACATAGCAGGAGAAACCGACCGTGAACCAAGGAAAATACGAAGAAATACCTCCTGCGGCCGCAATCAATGCTCCTACAAGAAACATTCTCTTTGCACCGATCTTAGACATGAATCGACTCACCACGGGTGCAACCAAAACACTGCCAATGGAGATGAGAGCCATAGGTAATGTAGCCAACATTGGAGAAGGGGAAATAAGTGCACCCGCCAATGCTGTCACGGTAAGATCAACGCTCATTGCCGAGAGGTAGAAACCTTGACCAACCGCAAGAAACCCTAAAGCATAACTCCTCATGGATCTTTTTCCGCTCTTCATCACACACCATCGATCCAGATATTTCCAACCCGTGAGACATTTTCGGCGTAATAGAGAAAAGAACCATCAGCATCATTCCTCACCACGCACCGAGCGTGATCCCAAGCCTCAGCCGTGGAGACACAATACGGAATCTACCGTCACTCCCCCTAAGGGGCACCCCCTGCCAGGGAAACACCCTCGTCTTACTATTGACCAAATGGATACCAAACTGCCCGATCTTCGGATGGACCGTCGCCCGAACACTCCCCGGATAGCGCTCAGCTAGCACATCAAGAACTTTCAGAGTCACCAACTTTGCCATAAACAAAAAAGCGGCATCCTCAACCTTCCTAGACATCAAACTCTTCAACTCATCCCCCCTTCTATCCCCCAACATGCCAAACAAATTACCATACGCAAGGCATTCTAATTCAAGATAGAAATTCACATTCGACGACATATTACGGATAAGATACTGGACAGGTTTACTTCCCCTATTCACCTCCCACCATGATGCAAGTTCTTCCTTAACCCTCCCCAAGGTTTCACTAAATTCCTCGCGACGATCACCAATGACATCATCGACCATGTCAACATAATCTAACGAGCCTGCCAACCCCATTTGGCCAATTGCCTGACGAGCACTCCGACTATATCCCTGATAGGTCTCTGCATTTACCCCGCAAATATCAGAATATATCTTTCCATCTGACACCACATGAAAAACGGATGGCTTATCTAGAAGTTCGGTTGTCACCTCATTAATTAATTGCAACCTCTGCAGGCAGAGTATCTCGCCTGCGTCAAAGTGACCATAAGGCGATTTTTCCATGTTAGGAATCTTGAAAGGAAAAGAGGGAAGAACATACTCAACCTTGTCCCCAGAGCGCTCATACATTCTCCTCAGGTATTCCCGAACCTGCAAAGAAGGTCCGCTGCGAAATTTTTGCGAACTAAGCAGTAGCGCCGCAGACTCCACTGGAGTGAACTTTCGCAGATCCCTCCATCGCTCTCGAATCACCCCCTTCGCACAACGAGAGGCCTGGTGTGCGATCTCTTGATAGTCAACACCAACCCCCACCTCCGGCAGCGATGGAGGCCAGGAGTGAAACAGCCGCCGCTCACCTACCCGCTCCGGAGGGGAAAGTAAGACATACCACGGGTCAAAGCTTTCCCCCAGGATCGGTTTCGAGGCTTCAGCCTCCGGGCAAGATTTACAAGTAGTCATGAGTTGACTATATGTCAAAAAATATCGGAACGTCAATACCTTTATTGTGACATATCTCTCTCCTTGGGTGATGTGCCCCGCTCTGGCTGCAGCCCTGCACTGGGGTCATCCCTGGCACTGGGGTCATCTGACCTGTAAAAAGCAAGCCCCTATTCACTGAGGCTCCATGCCGCGTGAGAGTAGTTACACAACTCCGCCCCCTATGATCCGCTTGTGCTGCCCTGCTCTCCGCCCCTACGACTGCGCAGACCCAACAACCCACCGATAGCCCAAGCGGCAGGGTGGGGATCACACCCAGCCATACCCGCATCGTCCGTCTGCGCCACCATTCCTAACCCCCCCAGCGGAATAGTGTTTCGCATCCCTACGCTCCGGCCGTAACTGCCGTATCACAACGAAAAAGCGGCCTGCCCAGGTTACTCGCTTTTGCGGTACCTAGGCCGCCGCTGTCTCTTATAGGTTTTTTACAGCAGTTCCCCTACCTGCGGTAGATGCGCTCGATGTCCTCCGCATAGCGCTCCGTGACCACGTTGCGCTTCACCTTCATCGTGGGGGTCAGCTCGTTGTTCTCCTCCGTGAGGTCATGGTCCAGGATGTAGAACTTCTTGATCCCCTCCGCGTGAGAAACGGTCGCGTTGGCGGTGTTGATCGCGTCCTGGATTTCCGCGCGCAGCACCGGATCGGCCGCCACCTCCCGCACGGAGCGGGAATCGGGGATATTGCGCCCGTGCTTCCAGCGCGCCAGTTCCTCCTCGTCCAGGGTAATCAGCACACCGATGAAAGGCTTGCCGTCACCCACCACCATCGCCTGGCTAATCAGCGGGTGGGAGCGCAGCAGATCCTCCATCGGGGCCGGGGACACATTCTTGCCGCCGGCGGTGACAATCAGATCCTTCTTGCGTCCGGTGATGCGGATATGCCCGGTGGAATCCAGTTCTCCCAGGTCGCCGGTGTTGTACCAACCCTCTTCGTTGAAGGCCTCCTTGGTGGCCTTCTCGTTGTTCCAGTACCCGGAGAACAGTACGTTGCCGCGGAACATGATCTCGCCGTCGTCGTTGATCTTCACGGACATGCCGCCCACGGGCTTGCCCACGGTGCCGATCTTCTGGTCTTCAAAGTCCACGGCCGCGGCGGCGCAGGTCTCGGTGAGGCCGTAGCCCTCGTACACCGGCACTCCCACCCCGCGGAAGAAATGCAGCAGATCATGGCTCATCGGGGAACCACCCGTGATGCAGTAGCCCACCTCCCCTCCGATGGCCTCCTTAATCTTGGAATACACCAAGCGATCGTAGAGGCGGCGCTGCGTATCCAGGAAGCGGGTGGGCCCCTCCGGGGTGTCCAGAGCCTTGGAGTATTCGATGGCCACCTTCTCCGCCCGGCGGAAGATGGCAGAACCCACGCTGCCCTTCGCCGCGGCCTGGCCGGCGGCGGCGTTGCGCACCTTCTCAAAGACGCGCGGCACCCCGAGCAAGAGGTTGGGCCGGGAGCGGGGCAGTTCCACGGTGAGGGTGGAGGGATCGGGCCAGTGCGACTGCGTAGCACCGGCGATGGATACCGCCAGGCATACCGCGCGGGCCAGCACGTGCGCCAGCGGCAGGTACGTGAGCACGCGGCGGCCGGGGGCGGCAAAGGCGCCGATCGGGTTGGTGAGCAGGGCTCGCACCTCGCTCAACCACGCATAGTGGGTCAGAATGCATCCCTTGGGGCGCCCGGTGGTACCCGAGGTGTACACCAGGGAGGCTAGGTCGCTGCTCTTTGTGCCCTTGATTCGCTCCCACACCTGCTCATCGGTGATGTCACGCCCCTCAAAGCGCAGGGTTTCCACGGCGGAGGAATTGATCTCCAGCACGCGGGCGAGTTTGGAGGAGGAGCCAGCAAGCACGGGGTTGCCGTCCTCGTCCAAGACCAGGTGGTTGAGCATCTCCGTGTGGGCTTGCGTCTCCGTGATGGCAAAGACGGCCCCGGAGTCCTCCACGATCCACTCCACCTGGCTCATGGAGGAGGAGGGGTAGATCGGCACGGAAGCCGCTCCCGCCGCCCAGATGGCGTAGTCAAAGAGCGTCCACTCGTAGCGGGTATTAGAAAGCAGCACCACGCGGTCGCCCTTGCCCACTCCGGCGGCGATCAACCCCTTGGCTACCTCAAAGACCTGCTCGATGAACTCGGTGGCGGTCACGTTGACCCACTCGTAGTTCGCGGGGCGGGAAAACAGCACGCTGTAGGGGCGCGACCGAGCCTGGTCAATGAGCGCGGTCAGGCAGGTCTCCCCCTCCTTGACCTCGTATTTAGCCGGTTCGGTGTACTCCTTGAGCACCTGCGTTTCCATCTCACTCTCCTCGCTCTATGGCACCGCCCATCGTGCTACGGCGCTACCGATTCATGGCATTCACGTCAGCTCGCCTCCGCGCTTCCCCCAACTTACCTAGACGGGAGGCTCCACGCGGGCGGGAACTATTGTCGGTTTCCACCAGGAAGTATGGAGTATCGCAGATCCCCACACTCAGTGATGTTCCACACAGGATACCTTATTTCCCGATTCCCGCCACCCACGCGGGGCGGCTCCCCTCCCCCGGTTCCCCCATCGCTTCCCTCCTTCCGACATCACAGCATGGAAATCAACCACGCCACCAGCACCAATGCCAGCAGAACCCACAGCGATTGCGTGACCCACGAGGTGGGATACCGCCGCTTGGCCTTGGGCAGCTTCCGATCTTGCTTCCGCAATTCCTCAGGATTAGGCATAGTAAGGAATGCTCCTTTAACTCGTTTCCTCTGGCTGAATGTCCTGGCCCGTCCGGTTCCTCGCCCGACTCCCGCGCGGCACCAAACGCCACACCACATCGCTCACCACATTCACCGCACGCTGCAAGATTAGTGCCGCCACGGCGCAGGCAGGTAGGGCAACACCCAGAACCACCGCGTTTTGCAGCGCCAGCGGCGAAGCCACCAGGCCTTGCACAAACCAGTCATACAGCGCAGTCATGCTCACCATCGTAGAGTGCCGAAGTTGCTATGGTTCAACCATGCCTACCGCGCCCTCCACCGTGACGATCCACACCCCCGAAGGCCGCTTCCGCGGGGTGGCCCACCGCACGCACACCGAATTCAGCTCCATCGATTTCTGTACCATTCCCGGCCCCTTCCAGGACTCTCGCCCCAGGCGCGGCACACCCGAGGAGCTTATCGACGCCACCGTGCCCCACCCGGAGCGCACAGCCCTAAGCATCACCGCGCCGCCGGGCGCCACCTTTGGCGATGACCTCCCCGTCATCGTCTATATCCACGGCGGTTCTTATGATTCCGGCACCCACGAGGAACAGGATTCCAAGGGCACAGCCATGGCCCAGGCCGGGATCATCGTGGTGCGCTTGGGCTACCGCACCGGTCTCCCCGGCTTTGCCCAATTCAGCGACGATGAATCCCACCACTACCGTGGGGTGGCCGACTGCCAATGGGGCCTGGAATGGGTACAGCGCTGCATCGAATACTTCGGCGGAGACCCCACCAATATCACCCTGGTAGGGCAGTCCGCGGGAGCGGGCATCGCCCTCTGGCTTACCCGGCGCGACCACTACCAAGGCGCTTTCCGACGCCTCGTCGCCATGTCCCCGGCCTACCCCCGCACTCCCTTCCATCAGCGCAAGGGCTCACTGCGCCGCCTGCTTTTCACCCCCATTACCCGCAGACACCTCACCGAACTCCATGAGAAGAACCCAGCCGCTCTGCGTCGCGGTTACCGCCGCCTGCGCACTCGGTTCTTCCACGATCTCGTGCTTGGCCCCGGCCCTTTCGCGGCCAACGAGCTGGTCAATATCCCCATATTGGTGACCTGCACCAGGGAGGAATGCTTCGACTTCGTTCCCATTGCCAAACGCCTCGACCGGCGCGGGCGCGGCGGGATAGCAGTGCGCGTCATGGCAAAAACGATGGGGCTAGAAATACCCGCCTCCTCCTACCTAAAATCCGCCCGGGCGATCTATCCCCACCGCGAAATGTCCCAACTCATCAGCGACTCCGCCATCCGACGCTGGGTATCCGACACCACCGAAAACGCGCCCGCACAGTGCTGGGTGCTGCAATACGAGGGCGAAGAAGAACAGCCCATGCTGCATTGCGACGACCTACGCCTCGTATTCCGCCCCGATCCCTCACGACGCACCATTCACAGGATCATGGTGGACTTTGCGCGCGGCACCATGCCTCCGTGGCCGCGCTATCAACGCACCGACGGACGCAAAGTAGAGATCTACGACGCCCCCACGGGCCGCCTCCACACCGCGACCGACCCCCTCAAACCCGTGCGCCT
Organism: Corynebacterium oculi; assembly: GCF_001412105.1. Lineage (GTDB taxonomy): Bacteria > Actinomycetota > Actinomycetes > Mycobacteriales > Mycobacteriaceae > Corynebacterium > Corynebacterium oculi. Next base: position 223,785 of record NZ_LKST01000001.1, on the reverse strand, counting down.
TGCCTTTACCCACCACATTCCATGGAAATCGGCAGGTGCACGATAAACATATCCCCCATTAATGCACCCCGAGTAACTCCGCTTGTAGAGCCGAGTGGCTAAGCTGCTCCACCAACCACGGAGAAAACACCACCGGAGCCGCCTCCACCGCGCGCACCACAGCGGAGGGCTTCAACCATTCCCAGGAATCTACCTCTTCCGCGGAGGGATGAACCTCGGCTCCCGCGACAAGCCGCACCACAAACACCGGACATATCTCATTTTCCACCACCCCGGAAGAATCACACGCCCGATAGCGGAAATCTGGAAGCACCTCACTTATCTGGGCAATCTCCGCAGCAGGAACCCCCAGTTCTTGCGACAAACGACGCCGCAGCGCATCCTCCGTGGACTCCCCGGGAGCGGGGTGACCGCAAAAACTATTCGTCCACACCCCCGGCCACGTCTTTTTCACCAATGCCCTGCGGGTGAGCAACACCCTCCCCGCAGAATCCACGAGGTAAGCCGAAAAAGCCAAGTGCAGCGGAGTGTCCTCCGTATGCACGCCTTCCTTCAGGGCCGTTCCCGTGGGGTTGCCCGCCTCATCGCTCAAAACCACCAGTTCCTGGTCCGCAGCACTACCCGTGGAAATCATGCGCTCACCCTACCCGGCGTCAAGCGCGCTTACCTAACCTCGCGCCCAGTGCCCAATTACCCCCGGAACCACGGCAGGACGCTCCCGCAACAAGGCACGCAGGTTCTCATTCTGCTCCACCGAGGACGTAATGGTCTTAATCTTCTTGCTGCGTGTCCCCTGCCCCGCGCTGTTATTCGCGGCTCCAGCCATAGGCCCCAGCAAGGTCTGTGACCGTACCGTCTGACTTCCCCCTGCGGGCACAGCTCCCGATCCAATCCGTACCCCCATCGCACTCGCAGCGCTATTGACAACACCACTAGACCCCATGCCCGCAGCCAACCCGGTGGGTACTACGCCACTAGTTTGCTGCGCACCAAAACCCCCAGAACCCGCGTTTCCCAATGCTCCCGAGGAAGTAACCCCACCGAGAGAAGGTCCCATTCCGCTACCGGGCCCCGCCATGAAACCACCACCCGACCATGATGACGCCGTAGTAGTGACATCATCGGGGCTAAGAACCGTAGAGGAATCACGCTGCACTCCACCTGACCTCACCGCAGAAGATTCACCAGCACGAGCCATCCCCGCCGAACCCATTGGGCCTAGTCCGGGGTTCCCCATCATCACGGGCGAAGCACCCACTGCGTTACCCCCCAGCGGAAGAAACAGATGCTGCGGTATTCGCTGGATTGGCCGAAACGACGCCACCGGGGGTAGCGGTGACCGGGGACATAGCAGCCTCAGCAGTAGTTGCCGCCCCTACTGTGCCAACCGCCTCCGCTCCGATCTCTTCCACCACCGGGGTACGCGCAAGAACTTCTGCAAAGGTCTCTTTACCTCCCTCTCCCACACGCTGCGCGGCTTGAATGATCCTGCGCAATTCCCTTTCCCCCTCGGGACGCAGACCCATAGCATTATGCTTATGGCCTTTACCTGCGGTAGATCCCATTCCCGTAGGAATGAGGCTACCAAGAGGCAAAGTGAATGCCGGATCAGTAAGAGACCTCACCACAGGAACCCCTGGCAACAACATAGGCGTGTAAGCAGCTGGAAAGGCTTGAAGGAAAGCAGCCTCCGCCGCCTGCCTCTCCCGCGGCTCCGGTATCGCGTTCAAGGCACTTTGCATAGCAGACACCAATTGTGCGCCCTGCTGCTGCGCAGGTCCAAGATTCATAGTGCTGCTCACCATCAACGCCGCATTACGAGCAAAAGCCTTTCCAGTTTCTGCAACCTCGATCACCTGCTTAATAGCAGAATCGATCACATCGCCATAATTATGCACGCGCAAATCAGCAGCCACAGCAACCAACCCCGCAGCAACAGACCCAATACCAGCCGCCATCTTCCCCCACAGCGCTGCCGCGTGATGAGCCTGCCCAACCTGCGTAGCACCAAACGCGGCGGCCAATTGATGAATCGATCCCGACGGCCCCACCACCGGAGGAGGAAATACGAACGGCTCATACCGAGGCACGGGCCCCAGTGGGAAAACAACACCACTCACACTTCCCGAGCTTCCCTCATCGGCACGATCCAGGCTACGAGCAAAGGCCTCATTCTGTTCAGCAAGGGCCTGAACACTGGCCCGAAGTGCATTTTTCAACCACTCTACCTGCTCCGCATAAGATTCCAACACGCTCCGAGCCGAACCAGGCCCACCCATGAGGACCACCCCATGATGGTTACCCAATTGATCCAGGCCAGATACCGCGGAGAAACTGCCGTTGATGGTTGCACGGAGAGGGAGGGAAACAACAGATCTTACCGTACGAGAAATGGCCGATAACTTCACTACAGACTGAGAAATATTACCCAAACTTAGACTAATACCATTCATGCCTCAAATCCTTTCAAGGATATTTTTATGTATGCGCAATGCATATTCACATAAGTCTCCCCCTGCCCCACTCTCAATGAAGTAAACATCAATACCCCACCTTCCCCTACTCGTCCTCATAGAAGTAGCACACGATTCATCTGAAGAATTTATATCCTGCACTAGAGATATTCCATTAGTATCCACATCCCGCTTTTTCCGTATCATTGCCTCACCATAATCACCCTCCTGAACAAGATCAGAAAATAATGTCGCCTATATATCCGAAGTTCCCCCTTCAAGAGAAGAAACAACGAAAAAACACGTAGAATAATACCCTTCATCAAAAGTAAACTTCCCGCTCATCTCCCCCAACCCCGCTTCCACAAACACATCCGCCGGTATCTCCGTGCACGGGTCGAAGAATCGGAAGTTGGGGTCATTCACGTCCCATTCCCCCACTTCAAAAGGCAGGCCTTCTCTGGCCACCGGCGCAGTCGAGACCTCCGAATCCTCCGCCTTCTGGACGGGCACGGCGGAGGAAGTACCCGCCCCGTCGTCGATACCCCTCGCAGCGTCCTGTTTGCCAGAACTTGAACATGCAGCCAGTCCCCCGCCCCCAAGGACGAGCAGACACAACAGAGCACACAGGCGGGGTAAGGCAAGCTTTCTCATCACGGGAACCTCCATCGCGGTCAAGGATCAGCAACCCCCGTGGACGCCACACCCCTTGTGGCGCCCACGTTTTACTTAGACTTCACCACGCGGGGTCCGGTTCCCGTCGATATTTTTTCATACCCAAAAGAAAATGGGGATCGCCACCCCAGCGATCCCCGCTCCAAGCCGTGACCAGTCTTTGACCAGCCACATACGCTGCGCTGGCCCGGTCTACTCCTACGCTCCTTCTATAGGCTCCCCTCGAACTTCACGTTGCCGATCTCAAATTCCGCGTTGTAGAGGTTTCCTGGTGCCACGTCAAAGGCGTAGCGCAGGTTGGTGGTGGCGTGCGGCCCGAGGGGCCGGTCAAGGCCGTCTTGGTGGGCCACCCCGGAGGCCTCGGCATCGAGGCGATCGACGGTGGTGCCGCCGTTGATGGTGAGGATGGGGTCACCGATGGCGTCTTGGGGGATGGCCACGTCATTGAGGTTGGTCACCTCTACGGTGATGATGGAGCCGCCGGCGTTGCCGCTTACCGTGCCTTGCATGTGCCAGCGCACGTTGAGCCCGGTGTCTACCACGGGTTCCCATTTGCTTTCCGCGACGATGGTGTCCACGTCTTGGGGTTGGTAGGCGGGGGTCTCGGAGGTGGTGACCTCGATGGAGCCCTCGGGGTCTCCCACCTGCCCCTCATTGTTGTGGGAGCAGGCCGTAAGTGCGAGGGCGCAGCTCAGCGCCATTCCTCCGAGGGCGATGGTTTGGTTCTTGTTCACTTCGGCCCTTACGCCTTCCTGATGTTCCTGCCGGTGCGGTGTCCCATTGTAACCAGGCGATTGTACCCAGGTATCGGGCGCCTGCGGCAAGTGAATGGCATAATGGTCGCCCTGGTGCGTCCCCACACCCGTTCCCGTTATTCCCTGAACTCTCTCCGGAGGCTTTTGCGTGCAGTCTTTGTCCCGTATCCTGCGCAGCACCTCGGCTTTATGGCCGTATTATCTGGGCATTATTATCACCGCTGTTATTCATGCGGCTTTGTCCTTGGTGTTTCCGTTCATCTTGAAGCACGCCACGGATACCATCGTGGCGGCGGTCAATGGGGAGGGCGCAACGCCCAGCGTGGTGCATACGATCTTGTGGTTGGCGCTGGCGCTGTTTTTGGCGGAGCTGGGTTATACGTTGATGAGTAATATCGGTGGCTATATCGGTGACGTGATGGCGTCGCGGATGCGGCAGATCCTGTCCACCAGGTATTTTTCCAAGCTTCTGGCCATGCCGCAGAGTTATTTTGATGCGCAGGCCACCGGGGCAATCATCGCGCGGTTGGATCGCTCCATCTCTTCCATCACGCAGTTTTTACAGTCCTTTTCCAATAACTTTTTCCCCATGCTGGTCACGGTGGGTGCCGTTTTGACTATCTGCGGATGGTATTACTGGCCCCTGGCTATCTTGCTCGCCTCGCTCTTTCCTATTTATATGTGGCTCACGGCGTTGACGAGCGCCCGGTGGCAGCGCATCGAGGGCGCCAAGAATGAGCATGTGGATCAGGCCGGGGGCCGGTTTGCAGAGGTGATTGGTCAGGTGAAGGTGGCTAAGTCGTTTGTCTCGGAGCCGCGCGAGTTGGATTCTTTCGCCCGACATTATGGCAGCACCATCGCGCTGACCCGTTCTCAATCGCGGTTCTGGCATTCGATGGATACGCTGCGTGGGGCCGCGATGAACGCTATTTTCTTGGCCATTTACCTGCTGATTTTTTATCGCACCCTGCACGGCATGTTTTCCCTGGGTGACATGGTGATGCTGATTCAGTTGGTGAATATGGCACGTCAGCCGGTATTCATGATGAGTTGGATCGTGGACACCGCCCAGCGCGCTATCGCCGGGTCTCGGGATTACTTTGCCGTGATGGAACATGCCCCCGAGGCCACCGCCAATAAGGAGATCGTGGCCGCCACCGCCGCCAACGATGTTCCGCAGCTGGATCTCACCCCGGCTCGTGCTTTGACGCCCATCAAGGGCCGTCCCATGATCGAGTTCCGGGACGTGTCCTTTGCCTATGAGGAGAATAAGCCGGTTCTTGATTCCATGTCCTTTTCCCTGGCTCCCGGCGAGCGCGTGGCTTTGGTGGGGGAGTCCGGGGGCGGGAAATCTACCATCGTGAATCTTCTTTTGGGGCTGTACCGCCCTACTCGGGGCACGCTGTCCGTGGGTGGGCATGATGTCTCGGAGATCAGCGGTGAGGCGCTGAGGGCGTCGGTAGGCGTGGTGTTTCAGGAGCCGAATCTCTTTTCCGGCACGGTGCGGGAGAATATCGCCTATGCCCGCCCCCAGGCCAGCCCGGAGGAGATTGAGGCGGTGGCGCGGCGCGCCAATGCCCACGGCTTCATCATGGATTTTCCCGATGGGTATGACACCGTGATTGGCGAGCGCGGGCTGCGGCTTTCCGGCGGCCAGAAGCAACGCATCGCGGTGGCGCGCGCGATGCTCAAGGACGCCCCGATCCTGGTGCTGGATGAGGCCACCTCGGCGCTAGACACCAAGGCGGAGCGCGCGGTGCAGGCGGGCCTGGATGAGCTCATGGCGGGGCGCACCACCTTGATGATTGCGCATCGGCTTTCCACCATCGCGGAGGTGGATACCATCATCACCATCGAGCGGGGACGCATTGATGAGGTGGGGCCGCCGGCGCGGTTGGCGGTCTCGGGAGGCATTTATAGTCAGCTTTTGGCGCTGACGTCTTCTGACTCGGAGGCTAACCGTAAGCGCTTGGCGCGCTTTGGATTCCGGGAGCACGCCGAGGCACACCACCATAAAGGAGAGGAAGAATAGGCTAGACCACTTGGTCTAGTAAAACCTTTGGGGACGCACTACCCTGAGCACCATGCACGTACCCGATCTTGATACCCTCCGGGCCCGCCGCACCCGCAAGTGGACGGCCTACCCCGATGATGTTCTTCCCGCGTGGATCGCGGAGTCGGACTTTAGCACCTGCGCGGCCGTGAAGGAGGCCATCGTGCGGCGCGTGGAGGCGGAGTCCTTTGGCTATACCCCGGCTTCATCGGGTCTGCCCGCGGCCCTGGCGGATTTTTCCCAGCGCCGCTACGGCTGGCGTCCGGAGCCGGAATCCATCGTGGAGGTGGCGGACGTGGTGCGCGGGCTTACCCTGGCCGTGCAGTTTCTCACCCGCCCGGATTCCCCGGTGGTGGTGCCGGTGCCCGCGTATCCTCCGTTCTTGGATATTCCGAATGCCGCCGGGCGCGAGCGGATTGACGTCGGGGCGCAGGGCGGGCTGGATCTCGATCAGATCGAGGAGGCCTTTGCCCGGGGCGCGGGCTCGATCCTGCTGTGTTCTCCTTATAACCCCCTGGGGTACACGCTGAGCGAGGAGTTCCTGCGCAGCCTCGTCGCCGTGGCGCAGCGCCACGGCGCCCGGGTGCTGGTGGATGAGATCCACGCACCGATGGTGCTTGACGGCCGCCACACCGCCGCCGCGGGCCTGTCCGACGAGGCCGCGCACGTGTGCGTGACCGTCACCGCCACCTCGAAGGCGTGGAATATCGCCGGCTTGAAGTGCGCCCAGATGATCCTGAGCAACCCCGATGATCTGCGCGCCTGGCGTGGATTAAACCCGGTGGTCAAGGACGGCGTGGGTACCTTGGGGGTGTTCGCCGCCGAGGCCTGTTACCGCCACGGTGAGGAATTTCTGGATCGGCAGGTGGCTCTTCTGCGCGATCACCGCGATTGGTTGGTGCGGGAACTCCCCCGGCGCGTGCCGGGCCTGCGCGTCTCACGCCCCCAGGCCACCTACCTCCTGTGGCTGGATTTCTGCGATACCGCGCTGGGGCGAATCACGGACGATCCGGCGGGCCACCTGCTGCGTCACGGCAGGGTGGCTCTCAACGATGGCCGCCACTTCGGCCCCGGTGGTCAGGGGCATGCCCGGCTGAACTTTGCCACCTCACGGGAAAACTTGGAGGAAATTGTGCACCGGATTGTATTGGGAACACAGCAACACGGGTAGTGTGTTCTCTATTCTTGTTCCCTGCTTAAGGCACAGGTGACCTCATGACTAGAGATCAATCCTCCCCGATGACCCTCATCGTGACGGCTTTCATGCTGTTTTCGATGTTCTTTGGGGCAGGCAACCTCATCTTCCCGGCGATGCTGGGAGTGGAAGCCGGCACGAGTTTTACCCCCGCTATCCTCGGCTTCCTGGCCACCAGCGTGGTGCTGCCCGTGCTGGCCATCATCGCCATCGCCATTTCCGGGCGCAACGTCCGCGATCTAGGCAATCGCGGCGGCGTCGTTTTTGGTTTGGTTTTTTCTATTTTGGCCTACCTTTCCATCGGCGCCTTCTATGCGCTGCCCCGAACGGGCGCGGTGAGTTATTCCACCGCCATTCAGCCGCTCACCGGGTGGGACTCCCTGGCCTCCTCCGCGATCTTCAACGCCATCTTCTTTGGCATCGCCCTGGCGCTGGCTTATAAGCCCGGCAAGATCGTGGATAACCTGGGGAAGTACCTCACGCCCCTGCTCCTGATCCTGTTGGTGGTGCTGGTGGCGCTCTCCCTGGCCTCCTTCCACGGGGAGGAGCTGGCCCCGGCGGAAAAGTACGCCTCCTCCCCCGCCACCACGGGCCTGCTGGAGGGGTACCTCACGATGGATTCCATCGCCGCCCTGGCCTTTGGCATCGTGGTCATTTCCGCGCTGCGCTACAAGGGCGTGGGCGAGGGCTCTCCCCTGGTGCGCGGCACCATCATCGCCGGGCTCGGCGCGGGCGGGCTCCTCGGCGCCATCTACATCGGGCTGGGCCTGATCGGGCATAACATTCCCGATCCCGCCTCCTACGAGGACGGCGCGGGGCTGCTTTCCGACGCCGCTCGCCTGACCATGGGCACGCCCGGCCAGGTGCTCTTCGGGGCCATCGTCCTGCTCGCCTGCATGACCACGGCCGTGGGGCTCATCGCCGCCACCAGCGAGTTCTTCGAGCTTCTCCTGCCGGGGATCAGTTACCGCATGTGGGCGATCATCTTCTCCCTGATGTCCTTCGGCATGGCCACGATGGGCCTGGACACCGTGCTCAGCGTCGCGGCACCCATCATCACGTTCATCTATCCTCCGGCCATCACCTTGATTCTGCTCACCCTCGTCGAGCCGCTGGTGCGCCGCCGCGTCCACCTGGTACGCACCTTCCTCATCGCCATCTGGGTCTCCGTGGTGTGGTCGGCACTGACCACCCTGGCCGATCTCGGACTCACCGCGCTCTCCCCGCTGGTGGACTGGGCTCCGCTGTCCGCTCAGAGCCTGGGTTGGGTGCTTCCCACCCTGGCGGGCGCGCTCATCGGTGTGCTTATCGACGTCGCTAAGCCCCGGCGCGCCACCTGGCTGGAGGAAGCGGAATAGATGCGCCGCGCGCGGGCGTTGTAGGAAACAAGCACGACCCGAAAGAAAGTTTCCTATGGCACCCGCTATTCCCCTTTCCCTGATTGATTTTTGCACCGTGCACGAGGGGGAGCGCCCCGGCGCTTCCATGGCACGCTCGGTGGAGTTGGCGCAAAAGGCCGAGTCCCTGGGGTTTCACCGCATGTGGTACGCCGAGCACCACAACATGCCGGGTATTTCCTCCTCCGCCCCGGCGGTTCTGATCTCCCATGTGGGCGCGCATACCAGCACCATTAGGCTGGGGGCGGGCGGGGTCATGCTGCCCAATCACTCGCCCTACGTGGTGGCGGAGCAATTCGGCATGTTGGCCGAGCTCTACCCCGGCCGCATCGACCTCGGCCTGGGACGCGCCCCCGGCACCGATATGAACACGCTGGGCCGGGCCCTGCGCCGCGACGCCCACGCCGCGGAGAACTTCCCCCAAGATGTGATGGAACTCGCCGGATACCTCTCCGAGGAATCCCCCATTCCCGGTGTGCAGGCCGTACCCGGTCGGGGCACGCACGTTCCCCTCTATATCCTGGGTTCCTCCATGTTCGGCGCCTCCCTGGCCGCCAAACTCGGCCTCCCTTACACCTTTGCCTCCCACTTCGCACCCACGCACCTGGCGCAGGCCACCGCGTACTACCGGGAAAACTTCCAGCCCTCCGAGGACCTTAGCGAGCCCTACGTCATCGCGGCGGTCAACGTCATCGCCTCCGATACCCACGAGGACGCGCAGCGCCAGAACAAGCTGGTGATCCGCGAGCGCGTGCGCGCCCTGGCCACGCGCGGCAACCGAAGCATCAGCGATGCCAACCTGGATCAGCTGGTGGCCTCCCCCTCCGGGCAGCAGATCGCGGGAATGCTGCACTACAGCGCCATCGGCACCGAGGCTAAGGTGCGTGATTACCTCTTGGACTTCGCGCGCCTGGCCCAGGCCGATGAGCTCATGATCTCCATCCTCGCCCCCACGGGGGAGGAGAATCACCGCTCGATGGAGATTCTTGCCCGGGGTTGGGGGCTAAGCGCCCCCAGGTAACCCCGCGGGTCATCAGCGCTCCTCCCACTCCCGCGCGCTCTGCGGGCGGGAGTGCTCGATCACCTTCACCCTCGGCTCCTCCCCTCCCGGATCGTCGGTCATCTCCCCCTTCACCCCAAGATCGCCGCCGATGACCACGTTGCCCGGCAGCACGATGTTGCCCTCCTCGTCGTGCTCCAGCACCGGGGCGGGCAGCGCGTTCCCCTCCTCGTCATAGCCGGGGGCCGGGCGGTTCTCGTGCTCCTCCAGTTTCTCCGCGCTATCGGTGCGCTCCCACCGGCGGGTGCGCACCAACCTGGTGGCGGCGGCGTCATCGCTCATTCCCTTGAGCAGCGAATACATCATCACGAACTGCATGAGGAAGAAGGGGAAGGCCACGATGATGACCACCTCCTGCAAGGAGGCGATGCCCGTCTCCGGGGAGATCAGCAGCAGCGCCGTGCACACCGCGCCGATCATCACCGCCCAGAGCACTCGATACCAGGTGGGGGTCTTTTCTTCCTCGCCCGTGGCAAACATGTCATTGACCAGGGCCGCGGAATCAATCGAGGTGATAAAGAAGATCACGATAATCACCAGCGCGAAGGCGGAGACGATCCCCGCCAGCGGGTACTGCGCCAGGAAGTTAAAGAGCGCGGCGGGCACGTCCCCCTCCTCCACCGCCGGGACGGTAAGGTACCCGGGATCGTTGAGTTCCATTTCCATTCCAGCGCGGCCAAAGATGCTAAACCAGATCACCACAAAGATCGTGGGCAGGGCCAGCACCCCCGCGATGTATTCACGCACCGTGCGACCCCGGGAAATACGCGCCACAAACATGCCCACGTACGGCGACCAGCAAATAGTCCAGGCCCAATAAAACACCGTCCACTTTCCCTGCCAGCCGGGATTGCTCTGATAGGAGTCCGCCCAGAACATGATGTCCGGCAGCCACGCGGCATAGATGCCGAAGGCCTCCACCGTGTGCCGCAGGAGCGTCAGCGTGGGGCCGGTAAAAAGAATAAAGGCCATGAGCGCCACCGCCACGCCGATATTGATATTGGAGAGCAGCTTGATCCCCTTATCCAGGCCCGAGGCCACCGAAAGACACGCCACGGCGGTAATCACCACAATGATGAGCAACTGCACGCAGCTGATAATCGGGGTGCCCCACAGGGCATTCATCCCCGCATTGATCTGCAACACCCCCAGCCCCACGGAAACAGCGATGCCAAAGGTGGTACCCACGATGGCCAGAACGTCAATCAGTTTGCCCGGGGTGGAATAAATCCGCCCGCCCAACACCGGGGCGAACACCGAGGACAAGCGGGGCGGGAGTTTGCGCTTATAAATGAAGTACCCCAGCGCCAGGCCCGGCAGCGCCATAATCACCCACATATGAATGCCAAAGTGATAAAAGGTAAAGGCAAAAGCCTCGGTGATGGCCCCCTGGGACATGCTCGCATGATCCGCCATCGGCACGTGATAGGCGTGGTTGATGGGCTCGGCCACGCCCCAGAACATCAAGACCGCGCCCACGCCGCCGGCAAAGAGCATGCAGAACCAGGCCACCAGGCTGTGCTCCGGCTCCTCGTCATCGTCGCCTAGCCGCACTCGCCCATAGCGGGAGGCGAAGATACCCAGCAGGAAGATGAGCATCAGGGAGACCCCGCCGATGTACATCCAGCCGAGGTTTTCCAGCAGCCACCCGGCCGTGTGGGAAAAGGCATCCCGGGCCGTGGAGCCCAGCGCGATGGTCACCAGGACGAAGGAAATGATGATCCCCGCCGAGGCCAGAAAGATCACCGGGTCCGATTGCAGTCGCGGAAGCCTCCGCCCGCTCCGTCCGGGCGTTGCGGGAGTGTGCTGAGGGTGGGAAGGCGGTGCCACGGGAAGAACCTCTTTTGCTGTGAATAGCGGAAAACTTCCACTCAGGCTACCCACCCGTGACGCTTTGCGCAGGCATAAGGGCCTTCAGCCCGGCTTTCCCGGCTCCCCCGGCAGCCGGTGTGACGCGCCGGTTACTGGATCACAAACTCCCCGTTGGAGTCCTTCACGATCACGTCGCCGCCGCGCGCCACCTGCCCGTTGGGCAGCTCCAGCGGGCGGTAATCCTTGGTCTCGCCGTCGGGAGCCACGAAGTCCTCCCCGGCAAACCACTTCTGGAAGGCCTCGGCCGCCGTGCCGGAGCCGGAGTAGCGGTGAGCCTCACCCTCGATGGTCTCAGTGGCCTCGGGGGCTTCTGCGGGGGCCTCCTGCTGCACCACGATCGGCTCCGGGAGGATGGGCTCTTGGTACACGGGCGCGCCCGTGGTGGCGGCGGAAAGCAGCAGGGTGCTCAGCAGCATGGGAATCTCCTTGGTATGAGGGAAGCGGTAAGGGGATTTTAGCAAGGTACGGCATCGGCGTCACCTGCCCGGCAATGCCCCGCAGACCGTCGTCTCCTACCCCCATTGCACCCCCGCTCCCCCACCCCTCTCTGTTACTCTGCTCCCCATGTTTTCGCGGTATCCGGCGCGGCCCCTCGTGGCCCTGTTTCTCGCCTGCTTGCCCCTGGTGGCGTCGGGATGCAGCGCGGGCTCGACCGCGCTCAGCGCAGCCCCGCATCGCGGGGACGCCGGAAGCACCGTGGTGCTCGCCGCCAACGCCGCCCCGGCCTCCCTGGACTTCACCACCACCTCGGGCGCGGCGATCCCCCAGGCGCTCATGGGCAACGTGTATGAGACGCTGGTGACCGTTGATTCCTCAGGGCAGATCCAGCCCGGCCTAGCCCGGGATTGGGAGGTCTCCCCCGCAGGCACCGCCTATACATTCCATCTGCGTCCCGGCGTGCGCTTTAGCAACGGCGATGCTTTCACCGCGCACACCGCCAAGTTTTCCCTTGATCGCGTGCTCAGCCCGGCCTGGACGAACGGCCTGAAAGCACAGATGAGCCCGGTATCGGCCACCTCCGTCCTTGATGACCTCACCCTGCGGGTAGATCTACACCACCCCTCGACTACCTGGCTGTGGAGCATGGGCACCCTGGTGGGAGCCATGATGAGTCCGCAGGGCGTGGACCGCCTGGCCACCGACCCCGTGGGCACCGGCCCCTACGCGGTGGAAGACTGGGCGGTGGGCAGCGCCCTGCGGTTGCGCGCGCGGGCGGATTACTGGGGCGAGGCACCGGCCAATACCACGGCGGAGATCAGGTATTTTTCCGACGCCATCTCCGCCACCAACGCCCTGGAATCGGGTGACGTGGACGTGCTGTGGGGGCTGCAAAACCCGGAGCTTCTCGATCCGCTCCGGGCGCGCGGTCGGTGGAACGTGGACGTGGGTACCACCAACGGCGAGGTGCTGCTCAGCATGAACAATCGCCGCGCCCCCTTCGACCGGGTGGAGGTGCGCCAAGCCGTGATGCACGCGATTGACCGCCAGGCGGTGATAAACACAGTGTGGGACGGCTACGGCACGGATACCGGCGGCGCTCCCGTGCCGCCCACGGACCCCTGGTACACGCCCTCACAGCGCTACCCCTTCGACCCCGAGCGCGCCCGGAACCTGCTGCACGCGGCCGGTTTTACTACCGACGGCCGCGATCCCCGCCTCGCCGTGACCATCACCGTCCCGGCCCTGCCCTACGCGCAGAGCACCTCGGAATTGCTCTACTCCCAACTGCGCGACGTAGGCTTTCAGGTCACCCTGGAATCGGCGGAGTTCCCGGCCGTGTGGTTATCCCAAGTACTCAAGGGCCACGATTACGATATGTCCCTGATCGCGCACGTGGAGCCCCGCGATATTCCCACGCTCTTTGGCAACCCGGATTACTACCTGGGCTTCGATTCCCCACACACCAGGGAATTGCTCCGCGCCGCAGAGACCGGCGGCACTGACCCCGAGGAAAGTACGCGCCTCATGGCTCAGGCCGTGGATGCCCTCATGGAGGAGGCCGCCGCGGATACCCTCATGAACTTTCCCAATATCGTGGTCTCGCACCCCGCCATCAGCGGGATTGATCCCACCGTGGTGGTGGATTCCCTGCCGCTTTCACGTCTGTCCAAGGAGGCCCACTAATGTGGCGCATCGTAGGCACATACGTTCTGCGTTTTCTCCTCTTACTCTTGCTGGGCAGCCTGGGTATCTTTGCGCTGCTGCGCATCATGCCGGGCAACCCCGCCGAGGTGGCCCTGGGGGTCACCGCCACGGAGGAAAACGCGGCGGAGCTCTCCGCGCAGTGGGGCACGGATCGACCCCTGCACCAGCAGTACCTTGACTGGGTGGGCAGCATGGTGCGGGGAGACTTCGGGGCGTCGTTAAGCAGCGGCCAGGAGATCGCCCCCCTGCTGGTGGACCGCGGGGCCGTGTCCCTCATTTTGTGCCTCAGCGCCCTGGTGCTTTCCCTGTGCCTCGCGGTTCCCCTGGGCATGGCCGCTACCCGCAAAAAAGCCGGTGCCGTTATCTCCGGGCTGAGCCAGGTGGGCATCGCCGTACCCAGTTTCCTCGCCGCCATCGTGCTCGTCTCCGTATTTTCCCTGCGGCTGGGGTGGTTTCCCGCCAATGGCTGGGTGCCACCGAGCGAGGGCGCGGGGGCGTTTCTCTCTCGGCTGGTTCTCCCGGTGCTTTCTCTGGCCGCCGTGCAGGCGGCGATCCTTACGCGGTACGTGCGCTCCGCGTTGCTAGAGGTACTCAGCCAGGACTTCATGCGCACCGCATATGCCACCGGGCAGGGGCGTATAGCCGCGCTGATGACGCACGGCCTGCGCAACGCCGCCATTCCCGTTCTCACCGTGACGGGTGTGCAGCTTACTTCCCTGGTGGTAGGGGCCGTGGTGATCGAAAAGGTGTTTGTGATTCCGGGTTTGGGTTCACTCCTGCTCGACGCAGTGAGCAACAGGGATCTGCTCATGGTGCAGGCCATAGTAATGGTGCTGGTGCTTTTTACCCTCACGATCAACCTCGCGGTGGACATCGCCACCACCCTGATCGATCCGCGCCTGCGCGCGCCCCACAGGCTGCGCGCAGGTTCTCCCGCTCGGGGTGCCGCAGCATGAACAATCGCCTTTCCTTTTCCGGCTGGGTGGGCCTCGGCCTGGTCTCCGCCGTGGTTCTTCTGGCCCTTGTTTCTGCCCTGTGGGTGCCCCACGATCCGCTCGCTGTTTCCCCGGAGCACCGCCTGGAGGGAACCTCGGCTCAGCACCTGATGGGCACCGACCGCTTTGGCCGCGATGTCCTCTCCCGCCTCATGGCCGGTGCCCAGATCACCCTGCTGGTGGGCCTGGTTTCCGTGGGGATTTCCGCGCTGATCGGGGTGCCGCTGGGCCTGTGGGCGGCCCTGCGCGGCGGCTTTGCGGAGACGGCCCTCATGCGTGGGGCCGATCTGCTCCTGGCCTTCCCCGCCCTCCTCATGGCTATCCTCACCGGGGCGGTCTTTGGCGCCTCCACGTGGTCGGCCATGATCGCCATCGGGATCGCCGGGATACCGGGTTTCCTCCGCGTGACCCGCGCCGACGCGCTTCGCGTGCTCAGCCAGGACTACGTGGCCGCCGCGCACTTGGCGGGGCGCAGCCGCCCGGCCATCGCCGTGATCCACGTGCTCCCCAACATCTCCGCCACCTTGATCGTGCAGGCCTCGGTATCCTTCGCCCTAGCCGTGCTCGCCGAGGCCGCGCTGAGTTTCCTCGGCCTCGGCACCCCGCCACCAGAGCCCTCGTGGGGCCGCATGCTCGGCGACGCCCAGGCATACCTCGCCACCGCACCTCACCTGGCCCTGTGGCCGGGGCTTGCCATCGCCGCCACCGTCTTAGGGTTTAATTTGCTTGGCGACGGCCTCCGCGACGCCTTCGACCCCCGCAGGAGGGCATAAATTGCTGCGCGTAGAAAACCTCAACATCGCTGCCGGTGACTCCCCCGGCCGCCCGGCCCTGGTGTCTGGTGTTTCCTTTGCCCTGCGGCCCGGCGAACGGGTGGGCCTCATCGGGGAATCCGGCTCCGGCAAAACGCTCACCGCCCTCGCCCTCATGGGCTTGTGTCCCCTGCGGGTGCGCGGCAGCATCACCCTCGGCACCACGGAACTCGTGGGCCTGCCGGAAAAACACCTGAGGCGGGTGCGGGGGCGTCGCATAGCCATGATCTTCCAGGAGCCCATGACCGCCCTTAATCCCCTCATGGTGGTGGGAAGGCAACTCACCAAAGCCATGCGGGGACGGCGCTCGGGCGAGGCACAAGAACACGCCGCCGCGCTCTTCCGGGACGTGGGCCTGGAACCGGAGCACCTGCGGGCATACCCGCACCAGCTCTCCGGCGGGCAACGCCAGCGCGTCCTCATCGCCATGGCGCTCGCGCAGGACCCGGAAGTGCTCCTCTGCGACGAGCCCACCACCGCCCTCGACGCCACCGTGCAACGCCAGATCATGAACCTGATCCAACGCATTACCGCGCAGCGCAACATCGCCGTGGTATTCATCAGCCACGATCTTTCCCTCGTGGCGGGCCTGTGCGACCGGCTGCTGGTGATGGAGGCCGGCCGCATCATCGAACGCGGCGAGACCCCCCGGGTGCTGAGCCAACCCGCCCAGCCACGCACCCGCGCGCTCATCTCCGCCACCGCGCTGAGCCCGCGCGCGGGGAGCGGCGATCCCGATACCGCTGCTCCTTCGACTGCCGCCCACGCGGTATCCGTCACCGAGGTTTCCCACACCTTTCGCTCCGCCGGGCGCGCCGTGCCCGCGCTGCGCAACATCAACCTGGAGATGCCTCGCGGCACCCGGTGGGGAATCGTGGGGGGCTCCGGTTCGGGTAAAACCACTCTGCTGAGAATGATCGCGGGATTAACCAGCCCCGATTCCGGTGAGATTCGGGTATCCGGGCGGACGCACATGGTGTTCCAGGATCCCTTCTCCTCCTTCAACCCGCGCATGCGGGTTGGCGCGGCGATCACGGAAGCACTCACCGACCTTCCCCGCGCGCAGCGCCAACGCCGAGCCGCAGAACTCATGGAACGGGTGGGCCTGAACCCCCAGGCTGCGCGACGTTTTCCCCACGAGTTTTCCGGCGGGCAGCGCCAACGCCTTTCCCTCGCCCGCGCGCTCTCCACCGACCCGGAGATCGTCCTGGCCGATGAGGCCGTTTCCGCGCTAGACGTGACCGTGCGCGCGGCGATCCTCGACCTTCTCGACCGCGCGATCACCCCGCAGCGCACCCTTGTCTTTGTCTCTCACGACCTCGGTGTGATCCGCCACCTGTGCACGCACGTGGCGGTCATGCGGAGCGGGGAAATCGTGGAACGCGGCCCCGTAGAGCGCGTGTGGGCGCACCCGGAACACTCCTATACTCAGGAACTCCTGGCCGCAGCAACCTCCCCCGTGGTGTGATAGTTCATAGCACAATCTGTTTTTTCCGGCACCACCACTGGGATAAAATGCGGAAAGAAGATTGTTTTCCTACAAGGAGCGCCGCTGAGCATCATGGCCAAGATTCCCCGCCAAATCCCCAATCCCACCGAGATCTTCGATCTACTCAAGTTCAAGACCCCGGACCTCAACCTGAAGCGCGCGCGACTCAGCAAGGCCCAGACCATCGATGATCTTCGCGCCATTGCCAAGCGCCGCACCCCCGCCGCCGCCTTCGACTACACCGACGGCGCCGCCGACGATGAAATCTCCATGAACCGCGCCCGCCAGGCTTTCAAGGACGTGGAGTTCCACCCCTCCATCCTCAAAGACGTCTCCCACCTGGACACCTCCTGCGAGATCTTCGGTGGCCCCTCCGCCCTGCCCTTCGGCATCGCCCCCACCGGCTTCACCCGCCTCATGCAGACCGAGGGAGAGGTGGCCGGTGCCAGCGCCGCCGGCCGCGCCGGCATCCCCTTCGCGCTCTCCACCCTGGGCACCACCTCCATCGAGGACGTGAAGAAGGCCAACCCGCACGGGCGCAACATGTTCCAGCTCTACGTCATGCGGGATCGCTCCATCTCCTACGGACTGGTGGAGCGCGCCGCTAAGGCGGGCTTTGACACCCTCTTCTTCACCGTGGACACCCCGGTGGCAGGTGCCCGCCTGCGCGACGCCCGCAACGGCTTCTCCATCCCACCGCAGATCTCCCTGGGCACCGTGCTCAATGCCATTCCGCGCCCCTGGTGGTGGTGGGACTTCCTCACCACCCCGCCGCTGGAGTTCGCCTCCCTGACCACCACGGGCGGCACCGTGGGTGAACTGCTCAACAACGCGATGGATCCCACCATCAAGTTCGATGACCTCAATGAGATCCGCTCCCTGTGGCCCGGCAAACTCGTGGTCAAGGGCGTGCAGAACCTTGAGGACTCCAAGAAACTTGCGGATCTGGGTGTAGACGGCATCATCTTGTCCAACCACGGCGGCCGCCAACTTGATCGCGCCCCCGTGCCCTTCCACCTCCTGCCCGAAGTGGTGCGCGAGGTGGGCAAAGACCTTGACGTGGCCATGGACACCGGCATCATGCACGGCGCGGACATCGTGGCCGCCCTTGCGATGGGTGCCAAGTTCACCTTCATAGGCCGCGCCTACCTCTACGGCCTCATGGCCGGTGGCGAGGCCGGCGTGGATCGCACCATCGAGATCCTGTCCGACCAGGTGCGCCGCACCATGCAACTGTTGCAGGTCTCCTCCGTGGAGGAGTTGGGACCGCAGCACGTCACCCAGCTCAACCGGCTGAACCCACGCCAGATCGACTTTGATGCTCGTGAGGATCGCGGCGGCTTCGTGTAAGCCCTGGGTTTCTTCGTAGTAACCGGCTGTACCCCCTGGGGTGCGGCCGGTTTTTCATGCCCGGGGCCGGGTGGATTCTGCCGGGTGGATCTAGGGGTGGGTCTGGTGGTGGCCTCACCCGTCACGCAGCGGTAGGAAAAGATACTTCCCTTGCGTTGAGATATGGCTGAGATTCACATGCGTCACACAGCGGCGAGGAATGATAACCGTGCCAGGCCACACCGGGCTAGGCTTGCGGTAGCACTCCCAGGGAAGGAAGACACATGCCCCACAAGGTCGTGGTGGTCGGCTCCATCAACGCAGACCTCACCGTTCACGTTCACCGCCATCCCCAGCCGGGCGAGACCCTGGCGGGTTCCGGCGGCACCATTTCCGCCGGCGGCAAGGGGGCCAACCAAGCAGTGGCTGCCGCGTTGCAGGGGGCGGACGTCGCCCTGGTAGGTGCGGTGGGGCGCGACGCTTACGCCGCCCCGGCCACCGAGCACCTGCGTTCCTCCGGGGTGGATCTCGGCGCCGTCAAGGAGGTGGACGGCCCCACCGGCCTGGCGGTGATTACCGTCTCCGAGGACGGGGAGAACACCATCATCGTGGTGCCGGGCGCTAACGCGGCGGTGGATAGCGCCCAGGTGAAACAGCAGGCCGCGCTGCTGCGCGAGGCCTCGGTGCTGCTGCTTCAGGGCGAGATTCCCGCCGGAAGCTTCGCGCAGGCGGTGGCGGAGGCCGGGCCACACACGCGGGTGCTTATCAACCTGGCCCCCGTGGTACCGGTGCCCCGGGAGGCGCTGCTGCGCGCCAAGCCCTTGATCGCTAATGAGCATGAGGCCGGGTTGATCCTCGATCAACTGGGCCAACCCCTCGATTCCACCGACCCCGCCGCCCTCACCCGGGCGCTACGCCAGGCGGGGTTTGAATCCGTGGTACTTACCCTGGGCAAGCGCGGGGCCCTCGTGGCGGAGGGTGAGGGGATCACGCCCATTCCCACGCCCGCCATCACCGCCGTGGACACCACCGGGGCGGGCGACGCCTTCGCAGGTGCCCTCGCCGCTCGCCTGTCCGCCGGCGATTCGCTTATCGACGCCGCCTGCCACGCCGCCCGCGTGGGGGCCTACGCCGCCACGGGGCACGGGGCGCAGGCCTCGTATCCGGGGTTGAAGGATCAGTTACCGGAGTGAGTAATTTCCCCAGTTCAGAAGTTCCATTGAGTCATATGGCCCATTTTTATTGAGCGATTTGGCCGTCGCGTTCACCTAGGGTTTCCCCGTTGCTCATCTGCGCGCCTCGCCGCGTTCACCTGGATTTTCCCTCTTACTGCCATAATGCGTGCCGTACCCAGATGCACACGCACGCAAGGAGTTCTGGTGAAGCGCCGTACCCTCCTCAAGGCAGCCGCAGCGGCCAGTTGGCTGCCCGCCCTCGGTTCCGTGTCTCCCGCCCAGGCCAGCACTGCCATAGCAACCCGTCCCGGCGTGCTGTTCTACGAGGGCTTCGACGAGGTGCCCAACCCCGCCTCTTTTACTCACCGCCTCCCCGAGGGGTGGACAAGCAGCGTGGAGGGTGTGACCTCCGGGGAGAAGCGCTGGGAGGGGTGGACTCTGGCCACCATTCGGGATTGGGCCTGGGCCTGCGGCACCGATAAGCGCCACTGGTTCACGCGGGGTTACCGGCAGGTGTGCATCGTGGATTCCAAGCAGCAGCGCCTCAATTCCACCGACAGCATGGACGCGCACCTGTTTTCCCCGGAGATTGACGTCACCGGACACAGCACCGTGACGGTGGAGTTTGATTCCCACTATCGGCAGGGGCGCAAGGGGCAAAGCGCCGAGGTAACCGCGCATCTGGGCGATCAGGAGATCACGCTCCTGCAATTCACAGAAGACAAGTTCTCCTCCCACGAGGCTCTTTCCGTGGAGATTCCCGCAGGCGTGAACACCCTGCACCTGGGTTTCCATTACCTTAGCGGCAACGATGACTGGTTCTGGGCCATTGATAACGTGGCGGTCACCACTCCCCTACCGGAGGTCGCGGGGCCACCCATCGCCATTATCGACGTCCTCTCCGACGTCCAGGGAGACATCACCGACTACGAGGACGCGGTGCGGCAACTCAACGCCATGCCGGAACCCGCGCACGCCCTGGTGATTAACGGCGATGCCGTAGACGACGGCAGCACGGAATTATGGGAGGAGTTCGAGGCCGCCACCGCGCGCACCCCGCATATTTCTGGGCAAACGATCATGACGGCGGGAAACCATGAGATGTACGGCGACGAAAGCTCCGGCACCTACATAGAGCGATTCCTGCATTACTCCCACAGCCAGGACTTATGGCGAGAAGTGATCATCAACGGCATACCGATTATCACCCTGAATTCGGAGTACTACTCCGACGTGGACAGGGACGGCAAGGAACCCTTTGTGCGTCTCTCCCCCGATCAACTCGCCTGGCTAGATGAGCGCCTGCTGCATTGGCAGCAGCGCGGCGTGAGGGTGCTGCTTTTTGCCCATTACCTGCTGCCCGGCACCGTCTCCATGTCTCATAGCGCCTGGTACCAGAACGACTACGAGGACCTAGAGGCACTCTCCAATGTGCTAAGCAAGTACACCCACCAGATCATGTTCACCTCCCACAGCCACGCCTCCCTGCTCCACCAGCACGATTGGTGGGGAATCCGGCGCTACCCCGGCACTGGGGAGGCCGGGGCCATTGGCTTCCCGGTGGTGAACACCGGGGCGATCCTCAACGCCTATATGCCCGAGGACGATCACGACGAAATGATCCTTGACGGCCGCGCAGCCTCCGGGCTGCGCGTGCGCGTGTACGACGATCGCGTGCGCGTGGAGGCCTGGGACTTTGTGGAGGGAGAGCCGGTGAAGGGGTGGGATTTTAGGGATGCGAAGTAGCAATGCCCCCAAAAACTTGGCAAACCCCCTGCTAGTGGAGCCTTTCCACCGCCCCCACCACCAGATCCCAGAACCCCTCATGGTCTAGCTTCACCGCTACGGAGGTGGTGCAATCCTGAGGCGCGGGTGCCCTGAAATCGGCCACCGTCATGCCCGCGGTGAGTTCTCCGCGTAGTTCCACGTCGAGGGGCACTGGCACCGTACTCGCCACGTCTGGGTCGATGAGGTAGGCGATGGTGCAGGGGTCGTGTACCGGGGGATCGTCGAAGCCCTGGGCCTCTCGGTAGGCCTCCCGGAAGAAGCCGCAGAGTCCTACCACGAAGTCCCCCGCCCGGGTGCCCAGGGCGGCAAAGCGCTGTTCTACTTCCCTGGTCGCCAACGCCTGGTGGGTGAGGTCAAGGCCCACCATCACCAGGGGCCAGGCCTCGTTGAATACGATGTGCGCGGCCTCGGGATCGGTGGCGATGTTGAATTCCGCCGTGGCGGTCTTGTTGCCCTCGTGGTAGCCGCCGCCCATGAGTACTACCTCGCGCACCCGCTCGGCGATGCGCGGTTCCTTGCGCACGGCCATGGCGATGTTGGTGAGCGGCCCGGTGGGCACCAGGGTGATTTCGCCTGGCTCGTGGGCCATGACGGTGTCAATGATGTAGTCCACCGCGTGTCCGGGCTCCACAGCAACAGAGGGCGCGGGCAGTTCAAAGCCGTGGATTTCCATGCCGCTTTCGCCGTGGACGTCGGCGGCTACTTCTGCCCTGCGCACCAGGGGGCGGGCGCAACCGGCGTGGAGGGGGACGTCGATAAGCCCGGCGATGGTCATCACCTGCCGGGCGTTATTGGTGACCTTGGCGAGGGTTTGGTTGCCGCCCACGGTGGTGATGCCAAGGAGGTCGATCTCGGGGCTGCCTGCGGCCAGGAGGATCGCCACGGCGTCGTCGTGGCCGGGGTCACAGTCCAGGATGATCTTGCGCGCCATGGTCACCCCGCGTACACCCGCAGCAGCACCGAGGCGTCAAGCAGGTGTTCCTCGGGAACCTCGAAGATTCCCATCATGTGGTCAAACTCGTGGGCTTCCGCGCCGGAGAGCAGCACCTGCTCCCGATCCATCCAGGGCTCCATGCCCCAGAGTCTAACACCGGGCGGCTCATGCGCCCTTGCGCACGGTGATGCTCCACCCGGCCGCGCCGCGCTCGGTGAAGTCCACCACCTCGTGCCCGTCCTCGGCGGCCCATCGGGGCAGGGTGTCGGTGGCCTGGGTGCAATCAACCAGCTCCTCCCCCGCCTCCAGCCGCTTCATAGCCTCCTTGGCCTCGATCAGGGGGAAGGGGCACACCGCACCGAAGGTGTCCAGACGGTAGCGCCCCGGCGCGAGCGTGGCCACTCCTCCGCCGGTTGTGCTTTGCAAAGCCCCCAGGCTCACCAGCCCGCTCACGCTCGGCAGGGCGTTCACCGCGCCACCCGGCGACGGCGCAGTGGCGGCCACCGTGCCGGAGGGCTTGAGCCACCACCGCGTGCCCAGGGCCACGCCGAAGGCGATGAAGAGCAAAGCCAGCCAGCCCTGGTAGGTGAACAGGGAGGTCTGCACCATGCCGTTGCCCACGGTGCAGCCGCCGGCGAGCGAGGCCCCCACGCCCATCGCCACCCCGCCGATCACGGCGCGGCTCGCGGCGGTGGCATCGGGCACGCGCACCCGGAACTCCCCGGCGGCCACGGCCGCCGCGAAGGCTCCCAGCAACAGCCCGAGCACCAGCATGACGCCCCAGTCCAGGCGGGTGGCATCCCCGGTGACCGCGTAGCGCAGGATATTGGAGGTGGGGGTGGTGATGCCCAGGCCGTCGTTGCGCCCGGTGGCGGCGGAAAGCGGCCAGGCCAGCACGCCGAGCGCGCCGATCAATACCGCCGCGGTGTAGAGGTGCAGCGGGCGCTTCCACAGCGGCGGGTGAGCGTGAGGCACCGGCAGGCTCTTCTCCACCGCAAGGTAGCGCCGCGCCCACACCGCCGTGCCCGCACTCAAGGCCAGGGCGAAGAACCACGGGGAGAGGCCCAGGGTTTCCGGGAGGCTGCGGAGCGGAACCGTGTGGGATTGCAGGGCCTCGTTGAAGCCGCGCAGCGCCCCGCTCTTCATCGCGGCGGCGGAGAGCGCGTAGGTGCCCAACGCAATCCAGGAGCCCACCAATCCCTCGGCGGAGCGGTACCAGGTGCCGGACGCGCACCCGCCCGCCAGCACGATCCCCAGCCCAAAGAGCAGCCCGCCCGGGATCACCGCGAGGGGCGCGAGGTCCGCATACTCCGGGGCGATCACGCCCAGGCTGGTGGGCGCGGCCAGGCCCACCGCATGCACGGAGATCACGATGAGCAGGCCGGTGAATCCGCGCCAGGAGCCGCTGAGAAAAATATCGCGCAGCATGCCGGTCACGCAGAAGCGCCCGCGCTGCATCACCGCGCCCACGGCCGCGCCGAGGGCCAGTCCCGTCACTATCATGCTCGTGCCTTTCTGTCCGTGCCCTGCAATCTGGCTGTAGGGACGTCGATAGTAGACTTATCTGTCTATGTAGAACATACAGTACTGTACGAAAATTGGCATACCCGCCCCGGTGCTGAATAATGGGCCACTTCCGCATACCTCGTACCCCTGGGAGGGGATCTTTCCGTGCCCGATAACGCCTATCCACACAACATGCACCCCGGCCTGGTGCCGGGCATTGGCGTGGACGAACAACGCAACCGATTCGGGCTTGACCGCTGGGTATTCGGCGCCACCGCCGCGCTGATTCTCAGCTTCATCGCCTGGGGAGTACTCGCCCCCGAGGCCGTTTCCCGCACCGCCACCACCGCCTTTTCCTGGGCGATGGAAAACACCGGCTGGCTGCTCAACCTCACCATGATCGCCGGCATTGCCGTGATGGCCTACCTGGCGTTTTCCCGCTTCGGAGCCATTCGCCTGGGCCGCGATGACGAGGAGCCGGAGTTCTCCCGCTTCTCCTGGGTGGCCATGATGTTCGGCGCGGGCATTGGCGTGGGCATCTTCTTCTTTGGCCCCTCCGAACCGCTATCGCATTACCTTTCTCCCCCACCGCACACCGTGGAGCCCGCCACCCCGGAGGCCCTTCACCAGGGCATGGCGCAGTCCCACTTCCACTGGGGGCTCTCCGCCTGGGCGCTCTACGCGATGGTGGGCGGCGCGCTGGCGTATTCCTCCTACCGGCGCGGCCGCGTCTCCCTCTTCTCCTCCGCCTTCCACGCGCTGCTCGGCCCGCGCCACGCCGAGGGGCTGGCGGGCAGGCTTATCGACGTCACGGCGATCATCGCCACCGTGTTTGGCACCGCCGCCACGCTCGGTTTATCCGCCATCCAGATCGGCCAGGGCGTGAGCATTGTTTCCGGTTGGGGGCAGTTGGGCAATTCCGCGCTCATTATCATCATGGCGGTGCTCACGGTGGGCTTTATTATCTCCGCCGTCTCCGGGGTGGCGCGCGGGGTGCGCTACCTTTCCAATATCAATATCTCGCTCACCCTGGGCCTGGTACTTTTTGTATTCCTCACCGGCCCCACGCTCTTCCTCCTCAACCTCCTCCCCTCGGGGCTGCTCCATTACGGCGATCAATTGCTGGTGATGATGGGCAAATCGCTCTCCTGGGGGCAGGAGACGGTGGACTTCCAGGCCAGCTGGACGGCCTTCTACTGGGCCTGGTGGATCTCCTGGACCCCCTTTGTGGGCATGTTCATCGCCCGCATCTCTCGCGGACGCACCCTGCGCGAGTTCGCGCTGGTGGCCATGGCCGTGCCCACGTTCATTCTGGCCTGCGCCTTTACCGTGTTTGGCGGCACCGCCATCGTCTTCTCCCGGGAAGGGCGCCCCGGCTTCGATGGCTCCGCCACCCCGGAGCAGGTGCTCTTCTCCCTCTTTGATGCCCTCCCCCTCGCGCAGATCACCCCGTTCATCATCATCGCGGTGCTCGCCGTCTTTTTCATCACCTCGGCCGATTCCGCCTCCGTGGTCATGGGCACCCTCTCCTCGAGAGGTAATCCCGCGCCGCCGCGCGCCGTGGTGGTGTTCTGGGGCCTGTGCATGATGGGCATCGCTGTGGTGATGCTGCTCGCCGGGGGCCAGGACGCCCTTTCCGGGCTGCAATCCCTCACCGTCCTCATCGCCCTGCCCTTCTCCCTGGTGCTCATGCTGCTGGTGGTGGCCTTCCTGCGCGATCTCCACACCGATCCCGCCGCCATTCGGCGCACCTACGCCCAGGCCGCCCTGCGCAACGCCGTCTACCGGGGCCTGGAGGAACACGGCGACGAGTTTGAGTTAGCCGTTGGCCGGGCGCAAACCGGCCAGGGGGCCGGGGCGGACTTCGATTCCACCGCAGAGAACGTAACCCGGTGGTATCAGCGCACCGACGAGGACGGCAATGACGTGGACTATGACTTTGACTCCGGCACCTGGGGAGACGGCTGGGAGGACCCCACAAAGTAGCACCGCACACACATTCGTGACACCCTAGGACACCATGTCCTCCACCCGTATTCATGGCTTCGACCTCGCCCGCGCGCTCGCCATCATCGGCATGATGACCGCCCACCTGGGCCCCTCCCAACCCTGGGTTGGCGCGCTCAGCAACGGCTTCCCCTCCGCCCTCTTTGCGGTGCTCGCCGGGGCGTCGTTAAGCCTCATGCATGCCAAAGCCGACGCCTCCGGCGGCACCCCCCTCGCCGCAGCGCGACACCGCACGCTGATCCGAGGCGTGATCCTGGTGGGCCTGGGCATGGTGCTGGCCACCGTGCAATCCGTCATCTCCGTGGTGCTGGCCTCCATTGGCGCGATTTATCTGGTGCTGGGGCCTTGCACCCGGTGGCGCACCCGATACCTGGTGGCCGGGGCCGTGATTCTGCCGCTGGTGGGAATCGGCTTAAGCTTTTATCAGGTGCAGGGCTCCCTCATGGCCCAAAGCCCCCTGCTGGAGGGGGCCTATCCCCTCCTCAACTGGCTGGCCTACGGGCTTTTTGGCATGGTGCTGCACCGCGCATTCTTTGCCAGGCCGCTGATCGCCGTGGCGGTCACCTGCCTGGGGCTGCTCGTGGGCGGCTACGCCGTGTGGCAGCGTCACCTCACCGGAGAACTCGGCCACGGGGAGAACCCCCTGGACGTGGTGTACTCCTATGGCTTTAGCGCGGGAGTGATCGGCCTTTGCCTGCTCATCACCCGCCCCCGCGCGCTCACCGCGGCTCTCTACCCCCTGCGCAGCCTGGGCGTGATGGCCCTGACCGTGTACGTGGCGCACGTGCTCACCGCCGCAATCCCGCTCCAGGGCTACCCCACCTTTGGGTCTGATTCCTCCGCGGAGTCCGCCTATGCCGATTCCATGGAGGAACTCTTTGCCGGGGTGGACTTTGAGCAGTTCCGTGAGGACATCGCCGCCACCGAGACCTGGGAGGAATACATGGCGGTGGAATCCCAAACCTTCTCCACCGCCACCGAATCCGCCGCCTCCGCCGCTTCCCTGCCGCCCGCCGAGCAGGATCACACCGCCTGGTGGTTGGGTTCCATCGGCGTGGCGCTCGCGCTGTGCTCCCTGTGGCGCGGATTCCGCCCGCGCGGCCCCCTGGAGGAGGCCCTGCGCTGGGCCACCTACCGGGGCAGCACACCAGAGTTGGCGGGGAGGTAATTATTTTTGCCTCACTCCCCAGGGCGACGGGTATCGTCCTAATATCCTCCGTGTTTTTTCGTCTAAGCAAGGATTACCGTGTCTGAACCATCTCCCGCGCCTGCGGCCCCCACCGCCCCAACCACTTATGCCACATCCGCAGGTGATTTCACCCTCAAGGTGCTCAATGGCATCTCCATCGCCGTCGTCGTCTCCCTGGTTCCCCAGGCGCTCCTGGGAGAACTCTTCAAGGCGCTGCTCCCAGTATTCCCCCAGGGAATCAACATCATCAACATGGTGAGCCTCACCGCCTCCATGATGCCGCTGATTATCGGCGTGATGGTGGCCATGCAGTTCAAGCTCACCCCCATTCAGACCGCCGCCGTGGGCATCGCCGCCATGCTCGGCTCCGGGGTGGCCACCCCCGACCCCGAGGGCGGATTCCACGTGCAGGGCACCGGCCTGGTGATTAACTCCGGGCTCACCGCCGCCCTGGCCGTGGGCGTGGTGGCCCTGATCGGGCAGAGGCTCAAGAACTACACAATCCTGCTGCTCTCCATGATCGTGGTGCTTGTGGCCGGGGGCATCGGCTCCATGGTCACCTACCCGGCGGTCAAGGTGCTCACCCAATGGCTGGGTTCCCTGGTCAACGGGGCCACCGGATTCCAGCCGATCCTCATGGGCCTGGTACTGGCCGTGCTCTTCTCCGTGCTGATCGTCTCCCCCATCTCCACGGTGGGCATCGCCACCGCGATCTTCATGGAGGGCGTCTCCTCCGGCACCACCAACCTCGGCGTGACCGCCGCCGGCTTCGGCCTCATGGTGGCCGGGTGGAAGGTCAATGGCTTTGGCACCTCGATCCTGCACGTGCTCGGCTCCCCAAAGGTGCAGATGGCTAACCTGTGGTCGCGCCCCGTCACCATGCTGCCCATGATCTGTAGCGCGGCGATCGTGGGCGCCCTCGGCGGCATGCTCGGCATCTCCGGCACCCCGATCTCCGCAGGCTTTGGTGTTTCCGGCCTCATGGGGCCGCTGGCCGCCCTGAACTACGAGGGCTGGGGGTGGACGGCGGCGAACATGCTCATCGTGGGCCTGCTTTTCTTTATTCTTCCCCTGGTGCTCGCCATCGTGTTCAGCAAGGTGTTTGAAAAGATCGGGTGGGTGCGCCCGGAGCATTACAAGCTGGATTTTGAGTAAATCTCTCACACGTGGGCGGGGTGCGGCGGCACCCCGCTTTTTTATGCTTATCGACGCCCCGGTGGCGTTACGTGGTGCTGCGGGACGTCGATAAGCACAAATTCGTATAGATCGTACAGCAGAGGGAGGTTCGTACAGCGTGCTATAGTTCGTACAGATCGTACAAGGAGCAGGCATGGCACCACGCAACCCCTTCCGCCCCACCTTTGGCATCGTGCCCGAGGTGGTGGCTGGGCGCAGCGGCACCGTCGCCCAGGTATCCCTGGCGCTGGACGAGGGGGCGGGATCGCCCTATCGCTTCACCCTCATCAGCGGAGCGCGTGGTTCCGGCAAGACCGTGCTGCTCAACCTCCTGGAAAAGGAGGCGCGCGCACGCGGCTGGACTCCCCTGCGCGTCACCGCTGCCGGCACCATGCTGGGTAAACTCACCCAGACCGACCTGCCGAAACTCCTCGCGGAACACAGCCCCAACGCACACCGCACGCAGGTCACCGGAGGCTCGCTGCCGGGGCTGGGTTCGCTCAGCGTCACCCGCACGCAGCGCTACCCCTACCAGGAATCGATCCACAGCCTCCTGCGAGAAGCTGTGACCACGCTCGATGCGCGCGGTGGCGGACTCTTCCTCTCCCTCGACGAGCTGCAATCCGCCTCACCCGAACACCTGCACACCCTCACCGACGCCATTCAGGACGTAGTGCGCGATGAACTCCCCATCGCGCTCACCGTGGCGGGCCTGCCCTTTGAGATAGCCGAACTCCTCGACCACCCCGGCACCACCTTTCTGCGCCGCGCTGTACCCGTGCCGCTCACCGCACTCCCCCAAGCCGAGGTGGAGGCCACCCTGCGCGATACCGCCCTGCGCGGCAACAAGCACTTCAACGACGAGGCCGCGCGCACCGCCGCCAAGGCCACCCAGGGTTATCCCTACCTGGTGCAACTGCTCGGCTCGGTAGCCTGGGCGCTCGCGGATAAGGAAATCACGCCCGCTACCATCGACACCGCCCTGCCCCTCGTGATCGAACGCATGGGTCTACAGGTACACGCCCCGGCGCTGCGCGGGGTGCCCGAGCGAGAACGGGAATACCTGCTGCACATGGCGGGTGGTACACGCCCCATGCCCACCGGGGAGATCGCTGCCGCCATGAAGATTCCGGCGAACCAGCAATCCACCTATCGACGCCGCCTCATCGAACGCGGGCTCATCGCACCCGCCGGGTACGGGCGCGTGGACTTTGCACTGCCGTATCTGGAGGAGTATTTGCGTGGGGTGGAGGGTGATTAGCGCCTCTCCACGCAAGCAAGTATTTATCATTCCGCGACTATAGACTATAGGGAGTCATGAATCCATTACTCGGCATTGAAACATGGCATCTTACGCTGCCAACATCCGTAAAATGGTAGAGAGTGCTCCCTATCGTGAGGAAATCGGGGAAGATACAACTAAACTCATCTATGTAGGCTTTGATACACGCGGACGTGCACTAGAAGTCATCACTTTCATCTCCCACGGTGAGGAAGAAATCGTCATCCACGCAATGAAGCTACGGAAGCAGTACCATCACCTGCTAAGGAGGATATTATGACCCAGCACATACCACCGTGGACCGAAGAAAAAATCCAGTCCCTCGTCGCTGAAGCGGAGGCTGGGCTTGATCTCTCCCAAGCACGGCGCGAACCTAACCCGCACTACACGGGCCCGCGATTGAGTGAAGAAACCTGGGAGCATCTTCATAGCCAGGCTTTGGCGGAGGGACGGCACCCGGACGAGATTCTGGAAGAAATCGTCAGCAGATTCTTTCATGCAGCGTGATCGTCGATAGCTAAATCCCCCGCCCCGGCGAAAGAATGCCTCGAGGATCCAACGCCGCCTTGATCGCGTGCTGGGCACGCAGCGTAGCTGCATCATATTGGCGGTGTAATTCGTGCCGCTTGAGCAGACCAATTCCGTGCTCTCCGGAGATCACACCGCCAAGCTCCACGGCTGCGGCCACGATCCGATCCATCACCGCCTGCGCTCGTTCCCGCTCCCCCGGCTCCACGCGGATCATCGGGTGCAGGTTCCCGTCCCCGGCGTGCGCCACGATCCGCACTGCCTGGCCTTCTTCCTTTTCCATGCGCGCTATCGCCTCGAACATCGTGGGCAGAGCGGGAACCGGCACACCGACGTCCCCCATCACCCACTCCCCATGAGCCTGCATGGCGGGCAGAGCCAGGCGACGCGCCTCCAACAACGCGGCCCCCTCTCCGGTGCACGCCTGCGCCGCCCCCGCCCGCCGGCTGATCGCCGTGGCCTCCTCCACCGCGCGTTCGGCCTGGGGGCCAAGGGCCTGACCGATGAGCAGCGCCGCACCCGGCTGCGGGAGTCCGGTGGGCCGGTACCGCTCGACCATCGCGGCAATGGGGGCGTCGATAAGCTCCAGGGTCTCCAGCTCCACGGAGCGCACGATCTCCACCACCGCGCGCCCGGCCTCCTCGAAGGAATCGAAGCTACCCAGGAAGGAATGCTCGGGCCCCTGCGGCACCGGGGTCAGCCACACGGTGGCCTCGGTAATGACCCCCAGGGTGCCCTCGGAGCCGACGAAGAGCTGGGTGAGGTTCAGGCCGGTGGAGTTCTTCACGGTGCGCGCCCCCGTGCTAATCACATCGCCGCTGGCCAGCACCACCTTCAGCGCCGCCACGGCCCTGGCGGTATCGCCGTGAGCCAGGCAACGCAGGCCCCCGGCGTTGGTAGCAATATTGCCGCCCACTGTGGAGATCGCGGCACTGGCGGGATCGGGAGCCAAGAAGAGGCCGTGCTTGCGCGCCTCGGCATCGAGATCGGCGGTGAGCACCCCGGCCTGCGCGGTGGCCAGGCGGGCGTCCGCATCAATCTCCACGATGCGGTTCATCTCATGCAGGGCGATCACCAGGCCGCCCTCGTAGGCCAACGCCCCGCCGGACACTCCACTGCCCCCAGCACGCACGGATACCGGCACACGGTACTCGTGCGCCCAGCGCAGGGCGGCGGAGACGTCCTCGGTGGACCGCACCACGGCCACGGCCCGGGGTAAACCCTCCGGGGCAACCTGGGAGGAATCGGTGGTTAGAGGCCGCATCTCCGCCTCCTCGGTGAGCACGCGGCCGTGAGGCAGGATCAGGGAGGTCATGGAGCCTTACTGTACCGGCCTGGCACACCGCAGGGTGGAGTTTTTACCCCGCTATTTATGCCTCATCCGTAGACAACGCCGCCACGAAGGCCTCCTGCGGCACGTTCACCGAGCCGATGGACTTCATGCGCTTCTTGCCCTCTTTTTGCTTCTCCAGCAGTTTACGCTTACGGGAGATGTCACCGCCATAGCACTTGGAGAGCACGTCCTTGCGCAGGGCCTTAATATTCTCGCGCGAGATGATCTTGGCCCCAATGGCCGCCTGCACGGGCACCTCGAACTGCTGGCGAGGAATGATCTCCTTGAGCTTCTTAGTCATCTTATTGCCGTACCACTGGGCGTTATCCCGGTGCACGATGGCACTGAAGGCATCCACGGGATCGCCTTGCAGCAGAATATCCACCTTGACCAGGTCCGCCTCCTGTTCCCCGGCGTCCTCGTAGTTGAGGGAGGCGTACCCCTTGGTGCGGGACTTGAGCATGTCAAAGAAGTCAAAGATGATCTCGCCCAGGGGCATCACGTAGCGCAGTTCCACGCGATCCTCGGAGAGGTAGTCCATGTTCTTCATCTGCCCGCGCCTGCTCTGGCACAGTTCCATCGTGGGGCCCACGTAGTCGGAGGGAACGATGATGGTCATGTCCACGATGGGCTCGTAGACCTCGCGCAGTTTGCCGCCGGGCCAGTCGGCGGGGTTGTGCACCACGTGCTCCTCGCCGTCCTCGGCCACCACGCGGTAGGTCACCGACGGCGCCGTGGAGATGAGGTTGAGGTCAAACTCGCGCTCCAGGCGCACGCGCGTAATCTCCATGTGCAGCAGGCCAAGGAAGCCACAGCGGAAGCCGAAGCCCAGGGCTACCGACGTCTCCGGCTCGAAGGTGAGGGAGGCATCATTGAGCTGCAACTTGTCCAGGGCGTCGCGCAGCGCGGGAAAATCCTCCTGGGAGATGGGAAAGAGCCCGGAATACACCATCGGGGAGGGGTCCTCATATCCCTGAAGGGGTTCCTCCGCACCCTTGGTAGCCCAGGTGACGGTGTCGCCCACCTTGGTCTCGCGCACGTCCTTCACGCCGGTAATCAGGTAGCCCACCTCGCCGGGGCCCAGGCCCTCGCACTTCTTGGGCGTGGGGGACACGATGCCTATCTCCAGTAGCTCGTGCAGCGCGCCGGTGGACATCATGCGCACCTTTTGGCGCGGGGTGAGTTTGCCGTCCATCATGCGGATATAGGTGACCACGCCGCGATAGGTGTCATAGACGGAATCGAAGATCATGGCGCGCGCGGGGGCGTCCTCGAGGGCGTCGGTATGCGGCGGGGGCACCATCTCGCACACGCGATCCAGCAGCGCCTCCACCCCTTCGCCCGTCTTGCCGGATACGCGCAGCACATCGTCCGGCTCGCAGCCGATGATATTGGCTATTTCCAGGGCGTACTTCTCTGGATCGGCGGCGGGCAGATCAATCTTGTTGAGAACCGGAATGATCTCCAGGTCCTTTTCCATCGCCAGGTAGAGGTTCGCCAGGGTTTGTGCCTCGATGCCCTGGGCGGCGTCGACAAGCAAAATGGCACCCTCGCAGGCGGCGAGCGCGCGCGAGACCTCGTAGGTGAAGTCCACGTGGCCGGGGGTGTCGATCATTTGCAGCACGATCTCCCGGCCCTGGGCCGCACCCGAACGCGGAACCCACGGCAGGCGCACGTTTTGGGCCTTGATGGTGATGCCACGCTCGCGCTCGATGTCCATGTTGTCCAGGTATTGATCGCGCATATCGCGCTCCTCCACCACCTTGGACAGCTGCAAGATGCGGTCCGCCAGCGTGGATTTGCCGTGGTCAATATGGGCGATGATGCAGAAGTTACGGATGCGATCCTGATCCGTGAACGTGGTTTCTGCGAAGTTACCTGGCGTGCTGGCCATGAACGTGGAGACCCCTTCCGTCGAGCTAACCCCTGACACTCTACCGAACAAAACGGTATATTCTAAGCCATGTAACAGCGGTGACGGGTGAGACGATATTCCCAACGAATACCCCTCCCCCACCTCCGACGCTCGCAGTACCGGGATGATGTGCATGAGTAAGTCCAGCACGGCGCACGACCTCGCCACCATGTGTAAAAAACTCCTGCCCGGCAGCAAGGTACCCCCGCTGCAAGCCGGACTCGACCGCATCAGTTCCCGCCTGGGCTTTTGCGATACCCCCACCCCCGCCGCACAACACCACCTGAGCACCATCAACGTGGCCACCACCTCCTCCAAGGCCCGCAGCATCTACTACGCGCCGGACATGGACGGCCAACCCGAACCCGGCGAGGTGGTGTGGGTGTGGGCCCCCTCCGACGGCCCCAACCGCCCCCTGCGCGACCGCGCCGTGCTCGTCATCGGCCACGGCCGCGACTCCGTACTGGGTCTGCTCATCTCCCCCAATCCCCGCCACGCCAATGAAAGCGAATGGCTCGACATCGGCTCCGGGGAATGGGACGAAAAGGGCCGACAGTGCTGGGTGCGCCTGGATCGCGTGCTGGAGGTTTCCCACCTGGGCATCCGCCGCCAAGGCGTGCTCTTCCCCCGACGCCGCTTCGAGCGCATCGCCTGCAAGCTACGCAACCGCTACGGGTGGACCTGAGGGTTTTGGCTTAGCACGCCGCTCCTGCTAGCATTTCTCAGGTTGTTCTTTGCCGCACGCACCGACCACGGCGGGCAGGACCTTGGGTTCGCTAGAGCCGGTGCCGAGGCCAGCACCCAGCATCATCATCGCAGGGTACCGGCCGGGATACACGTTCGCGCAGGGAAGCACAACAGTCTGTCCATGCTTTATATAGAGACCAAGAGGTAACCTTTCATGGCTAATATCAAGTCCAAGAAGAAGCGCATTCTCACCAACGAGAAGAGCCGCCAGCGCAACAAGGCCGTGCGCTCCCGCGTGCGCACCGAGATCCGTAAGTTCCGCGAGCTCGTGGCCGAGGGCGATAAGGCCGCCGCCGAGAAGCAGCTGCGCACCGCCTCCCGCATTCTGGACAAGGCCGTGTCCAAGGGCGTGCTGCACCGCAACAACGCCGCCAACAAGAAGTCCGGCATGGCCACCAAGTTCAACAAGATGGACTAATTCATAGTCTTTATCAAAGGGGCACCCGCCGCGAAGGAATCGCAGCGGGTGCCCCTTTTTATTCTTGCTGCCTGCTTTATACCGCCTTTATACTGCCGAGCATTAGTCCCACCCGCGCCTAGACCACAACCTCCCCCACACCGCGCAGCACCAAAACCAACCCAAAGGCCATGAAAAGCGCCCCGGCGGCCATATCAATAAACGGCCCCGCGCGCAGCGCCCGCCGCTGCACCGCCCGCGTGGAAAGAAGCGTGGCGATAAGAAGAAAATACGCCGCCGAACTCAGCCACAGGCACCCAATAATGACGGCCGCCGTGCCCCAGGAGGGAGCGGCAGGCATCACCGGGGCGATGATGGCCGTCAAGAAGAGCACGATCTTGGGGTTGGAGAGGTTCGTCCACAACCCCTGCCGCGCGCACTGCGCGGCGCTTGCCGTGGTAACGCCGGGGACGTCGGCCGCCCCGTAACCACGCAGCCTCCACCCGGCGCGCGCCATCTGGCTACCCATATACCCCAGGTAGGCCCCGCCGAGGAGTTGGATAACCCCGATGAGCACCGGATAGCGGCCCAACACCGCCGCCGCACCACATACCGTGAGCACCATCCACAGCAGCACACCCACGTGTATGCCCGCCACCGTGGCGTAGGCGTGACGGCGCGATCTCGTGGCCGCGCGCATAACCAAGAGGGTATCGGGGCCGGGGGCCGCCACTCCCATGAGGTTGAGCGCGGTGAGGGAAAGAAGCCCGCCCGGCGTCATCGCAGGCGTTCCAGGAGGTCCTCCCGGCCAAACATGCGCGCGGTCTCTACCGCCGTGGGGCTGCCGCGATGGGGATCGGCCTGGGCCTCGATGAGCGCCTCCGCCACGGCGTCCTCCTTTTTAAAGATCGCCCCGGCCAGCGGAGACTGGCCGCGATCGTTGAGCTTGTTCACGTCCGCCCCGCGCTCGATCAGCGCGGCCACCAACTCGGCGTGCCCGGCGTAGGCGGCGAGCATGAGAAAGCTATTGCCCTCCTGATTCACCATGTCCACCGCAACACCGTGGTCGATGTACTGCACCAGCTGCTGATCGCCCTGGCGGGCCATGTCAAACAGCCGGGTGGCTAATTCCTGCACGTCCTGGGGTATATCCGGAGAAGTCATGATGTGTAGTTTAACCAGCCAGGTGAGACACACGCCGCACGGCGGACTCGATGGCAAAGAGCGGGTCACCGCCCTGCCCCTTCACGGCGGCGTCGAGATCGGCCATGAGGATCACCGCCCTGCTCACGGAGTCGCTCGACCACCGCCGCGCCACCTTGGAGGTTTTTTCTATAACAAAGGGGTGCGCGCCCAATTGCCCCGCCAGGCGGCGGGAATCCACCCGCCCTGTGGTGGAGTAAAGCCGCGCGATCATGCCTACCTTGGAACTTAAGGCCGCCGCGATCACCACCGGGCTCATGCCCAATTGCAGGGCCCGCCGGGTAGCGGCCACCGCCCGGGAGGTCTGGCCAGTTACCGCCCAATCCGCGATGTCAAAGGCGGATACCTCCGCCACCCCCGAGTAATAGGCCCGAACGGTGGACACCGTGACCTCTCCCTGCGCATCCGCCACCAGCTGGCTCACCGCCGAGGAAAGTTCGCGCAGATCAGAGCCCACCCCTTCGAGCAAGGCGTGAACCACGTCCGGGGTGATACGCACCCCGTGCGCCCGGAACTCCTGGGTCACCCAGCTGGGAAGTTCCCGCTGTTTTACCTCATCGGCGCGGTGCACGGTGGCGATTTTTTCCAACTTGGATACCAGTGCCTTGGTGCGGCCACCCCCGGAGTGCTCCACGATCAGATAGATGCCCGGCCCCGGATCCACGGCGGCCTGCAAAAGCAGCTCGGTGGGTTCTTTGCCCGCCGTCTCGGTGTTTTTTATCACCGCTACCCGATCCTCCCCGAACAGCGAGGGGGATAGCACCTCTAGCACCTCCGAGGCCGTTAACTCTCCGGCGTTCATGGAGGTCACGGTCACCTCCGGGCGGCCTCCGCGAATCTGCTCGATGATCGCCTCGCGGTGCCGCTCCACAAGGAACGATTCCGTGCCGACGATGAGGTGCACCTGGGATTCCATGCCCTCTACCCTATCGCGCCTCCCATCGTGCCCCGGGCGCACAAGCTCAAAAGCGCCATCCTCAAAAACGCCCATCGGCGGCGTGCTGCGTGCCATCGCGGTACAGGGTCACCGGGCCGTCGCGCTCAGAGAAGAGCACGGGAATTCCCTCGGCCGTCTGGGTGGGGTATTCCGCCGGGCGGCCCGATCCATCGCGCACCACGATCGCCTGGGGGCACGGCTCTCTTGCCCCAGGAGTCGCCATACTTCCGGGACTCACCCGTGGCTCGTGCGACGCCCCCGCCGTCTCACAAGACGCCGTGCCCGCGCTCAGCGCAATGGCTTCCTCCTCAGTATCCACCACGGCAACACGCAGTCGGGTCATATCCACAGGCTCGGCCCTCCGCCACGGCCGGGCCCCTGGCCACGCTCCCGACGCGAGCGCATCAAGCACCACGATCACCGCGCACAGGGCCAGCGCCCGCAGTACCTTTCTGCCCCGACGTCTACCCCGGTCATGCCTCCCCAACACCATCAGGTATGCCAGGTACACGCCCCAGGCATAGCCCACCAGCACTCCCGCGGGAGTAGCCTCTGCCGTGGCGAAGGGCAGGGCGGCGCAGCGCTGCGCCACGTGGTGTATCCACCACGCGCAGGGTTCGATCAGCCACAGCATCACCGCCTCCCCGCCGCCCGGCAGCAGCAGCGCTACCACCGCCAGCAGGCCGCCGAGGGTAATCGGGGCCACCGCCGGGCCCACCAGCACGTTGGCCAGTACGGAGACCGCCGATACCCGCCCGCTCATCGCCGCGATCAGGGGCGTGGTAGCGAGGTCGGCGGCGAGGGATACCGCTAGAGCGCGCACCAGAATATCGGGTAGCCGAGCCCTGGCGATCCAGCGGTAGAGCAGCGGGTAGAGGATCACGATGCCCGCCGTGGCCGCCACCGAGAGAGCGAATCCCCAGTTTGCTGCGAGGGAGGAATCGTAGAGCAGAAGAACAATCACCGCCACGCTCAGCCCATGCAGGGGCGGAAAGGTAGCGGAATGGGCTACCGCGAGCAGACCCACGAGTCCGGTGAGCGTGGCGCGCAGCACCGAAGGGTCCGGGCCGACGAGGAGGAAGAAGGCCGCCACGGCCGCAGCCGCCGCCGCGAGTTGCGTCCGTGGCCCTAGCGTGAACAGGCGGCACAGCAGGAAAACGCAGGTGGCCACGATGGTGACGTTCGCCCCGCTGACTGCGGAGAGATGGGAGAGGCCCGTGGATACGTAGAGTTCCCGCTCCGCTTCATCTTGGGCGGTGGTATTGCCCAGCACCATGCCGGGTATAAGCCCCTGGCTGGACTCCCCCACCCGTTCCTGTACCGCCATGAGGAAGCACTCGTGCACGCGGGCCACCCACCCGGCCATGCCCTGTGGGGCACCGGCCCGCCAGTCCTGCACCACGCCCACCCACTGCCCCAGGCCCGGCCGCTCGCTCGGGTTCCAGTGCACACGGGCTATCAGGGGGCTGCCTCGGCTCAGCGCGACCGGGTGTTCTGATTCCACGAAGAGCGGAACCTGCGCCGGATAGTTGTCCACGCGCACCGGCACCAGCCAACGCTGCTCGCCTATGGTGTGGGGTTCGCCCGCCACCTGCGCCCGTATCTCCTCCGGGAGTGCCCTGTGGGCGAGGCGCCACCGCAGGCGGGTGAGTAGGCAGGCCACGGTTCCCAGAGTGCCCACCACCAAGGCTTGGCCCACGGAGCGTAGCGCGAGCGCCGTCATCACGGCGGCGCACACCAGTATCCACGCCGCCGGCTCGCGGGAGAGCAGCACGGAGAGGGTGGCCGCCCACACCAGCGCGGCTGTGGGGATCAACCGTACCTCGTTCACGGCACCACCTCCCCCTGGATCGCCGCGTACTTTGCCGGGCCGATCCCCCGTACCTCCTGAAGCTGGCTGACATCGCTAAACCCGCCGTGGGTTTCCCGGTAGTCCACGATCGCCTGCGCGGTCACCTGCCCCACGCCGTTGAGCGCCATGAGTTCTTCCACGCTGGCCCTGTTCAGCGATATTTTCCCCGCCTCGGCGGCCGCAGACCCCGCCGCGCCCGCCCCATCAACTCCCGCCGGTGTCTCTCCCGGTACCGGGACGTAGATTTGTTCGCCGTCTTGGAGCGGGCGGGCGATGTTCAGCGCCACGGTATCTACCTCCGGTTCAGGGGTGGCGTGGGCCAGGGCGTCTGAGACCCGCGCCTGCGGCGGGAGGCGCACCAGGCCGGGGTTCTTCACCGCGCCCACCACCGCCACCACGATCTCCGTGGCGGGTTCCGGCGGCACGGCTCCCGCCCCCGATGCCGGTGCAGGAAACGAGGCGGAACCAGGAGCGGCAGCCAATGGTTCCGGTGGCACGCCCGGGGTCTGCGCCCTTGGCCATAGCCACCACAGGGCCAGGGCGAGGGCCGCTATGCAGGCCACCGCGATCCCCTGCCTCGGGGTGATCTGCCACCGGCGTGCGGCGGGGTATTCCACCCGCATGAGGTCTTCTTCCCCCGTGGGGCGGGTGAGATCCTTAAGCCGGTCAAGCGCCTTATCTGCCTGCATGTGGCGCAGACTAAGCGCTGGCCAGAGTCCTCACGGCGCCCGCACCGCCGGGGCTGTGGATAACCCTAGTTATGCGCAACCGAAACGGCGATGGCCCCCGGCCCCGCGTGCACCGCCAGCACTTCCGTGAGGGGATACACGCTCACCTGCGATCCCTGGGGAAGGGCCTCTTCCAGCAGGGCCGCGAGTTTCCGAGCGGCCTCCCTGGCCTCGTGTTCCTGCAAGAACACCCGCACCGGCCGCTCCCCTGCGGCCTCCGCCACCAGCGCGGTGAGGCGGTCAAAGGCGCGCGATTGCGTGCGGGATTTCACCGCTAGTTCCACGCGCCCCTCCCGCACCCGCATGATCGGCTTGGTGGCCAGTGCGGTGGAGATCATCACCGTGCCTGCGGATACCCGCCCGGAGCGCCGCAGCTCGTCAAGCCGGTGGGCGTAGAGGAACGTGGATTGGGTGTCCAGCACCTCCACGGCGGCCGCGTAGCACTCCTCTAACTCTTCTCCCCGCGCCGCAGCGCGGGCGGCGGCTATCGCGGCGGCCCCCAAACCCAGGCCCACGGTGCCGGTGTCCACCACCCGCACCGCGTCGGAGAAGAGTGCGGCGGCCTCCACAGCGGAGGACCAGGTGGAGGAGAACTCCTTGGGGGCGTGCAGCGCCACCACCCCGGCGTCGCCGCCGCGCTCTAGCTGGCGGGCGTAGCAGGCGCAGAGTTCCAGCGCGCTTAATCCCGCGGTGCCGGCCCCGGTGAGGTGCATGCTCGCCACCTCGATGCCGTGTTCCCGCGCCATCTGCGCGGGCAACCCGGCGGTGGAGTCCACCACGATGCGCACCGCCATCGCGCTAAGCCCCCATGTTCCAGGCGTCGAGGTACCACTGCGCCTGGGCCACCGTGTCTGCCTCGAAGCGAGGCAGCGAACCCGGATCGAGGGCGTCGGTGCTGCCGGGGCGAAACCGTGGGCGGGCGGTGAGTTGCGCCCAGTGAGCGTTACTCAGGCCGGAGAGCAGGGGGTATTGGGCGTCGTGAAGCCCCAGCAGCGAGCCCGTGAGCGCGGAGATCGTGCCGCCGTGGGCAACAATCAGCACGGCGGCGTCGTCCCAATCCGGGTAGTCCGCCATGAGTTCCTCGACCACGGGTCGTGCCCGGCGCGCTACCTCCAGGCGGGACTCGCCGCCGGGTGGGGCCCAGGAGGCGTCGTGCCGCCACACCGCGCGGGCTCCGGGGTGTGCGCCATCGACCTCCTGGTGGGTCTTGCCCTGCCACTGGCCCAGATTCGTCTCGCGTAGTCGAGCATCGGTGCTCACCAGCAGGCCCAGACGATCCCCAATGATCTGCGCCGTGCGAGCGGCGCGCTCCAGGTCGGAGGCCACGATGCGGGCGATGCCGCGCCCGGCTAGCAGGCGCGCGGCTTCTTGCGCCTGGGCCACCCCGGCGTCGGAAAGCGCGGTGTCGAGTTGGCCCTGCATGCGCCGGGTGGCGTTATACACCGTCTGCCCGTGCCGGGCCATGATGAGGCGTCGCGTCATGGGGTCAGTATTCGTCCTCGCCGGGGGCCTGCGCCGCCAGCGGAATGTCCTCGATGGATTGCACCTGGCGCAGATCCACCTCCTCGGCCCACTCGCCGGGGCGCTGCGGGGTATCCAGGCCCTCGACCTCGATCAGCGGGCAATCGCGGTACAGGCGATCCAGTCCGTAGAACTCGCGCTCCGGCTCGCGCTGCACGTGCACCACCAGGGAGCCGTAATCCAG
This sequence comes from Corynebacterium oculi, assembly GCF_001412105.1. Lineage (GTDB taxonomy): Bacteria > Actinomycetota > Actinomycetes > Mycobacteriales > Mycobacteriaceae > Corynebacterium > Corynebacterium oculi. The sequence goes on along the minus strand of NZ_LKST01000001.1, from coordinate 183,153 downwards.
GAGTACCCAGTGGTTTTCCCGGTGCCCCTCGCGGCGCAGCGGTTCGCGCTTTTCCTTCGTGAGGGCGTCCTCCACCTCTTCCACGATGGAACGCACCTGGCGTTCGTTATCGGCCGAGGCGATCACAAAAACATCGCTGATGGCCCTGACGTCGGAGACGTCGATGACAGCGATGTTGCTGGCCTGCTTTTCCTCCGCCACGCGGGCCGCGATGCCGGCCAGGTGGCGGGATTGTTCAGATACAGTCACGCAAGTCCTTCGTTGCTCGTATCAGGGGATACATACTGGCCCTATCATTCCACGACATGCAGGTCACAGGCCAATGCTGGGGCAAAGCCGCGAGCCGGGTATGAAGCGAGCCGGACGCGAACGCAGGGTGCGCGGCGCATAAGCGCCTAGCCTCGACAGCCTCAACCCGCATAGAGCCCGTTCTGCTCGATGTACCGCGCCACGGCCTCGGGCACCAGGTACCGCACGGGGCGGCCCGCCCGGCAGCGGCGGCGGCATTGGGTGGAGGAAATATCCAGGGCCGGTGCCTGCACCAGGGTGATCCGCTCACCGTATTCCGGGGGCAGATCGCCGCGCGTTAATTCATACCCGGGGCGCGTGACCCCAATAAACTGCGCGAGCGATAATGCCTCCTCCCATTCCCGCCACGAGGTGATGCCGGATAAGGCGTCCGCCCCGGTGATAAAGAACAGTTCCGCCTGCGGGAATTGCGCGCTCAGATCGCGCAGAGTGTCAACAGTATAGGTGGCACCGGCGCGCTCGATGTCTATTCTGCTCACGGAAAATCGCTCGTCCTCGGCCGTGGCCAGGGCGGTCATGAGGTAGCGATCCTCCGCCGCCGAAACCCCCTTGCCCGCCTTCTGCCAGGGCTGGCCGGTGGGCACAAAGATCACCTCGTCCAGCCCGCACTGGTCGGCGGCCTCGCTCGCCGCCACCAGGTGACCATGATGGATGGGATCGAACGTCCCGCCCATCACGCCCATGCGGGTTGCGGTCGCCTCACGGTTGTTCATGGCTTCAGGATTCTACTGCTTATCGACGCCCCGGTGGCCCCGCGCCAAGCATCATCACCCCTCCGCGTGCTCCAGGCGAGCCACCTCGCTGAGCAACGGCACGGCCATGTTTTCCACCGGGGAGTTCCACACCTCCATCGTCTGCGGGGTGACCTTCAGATACACCTGGTGGTAGCGCTCACCTTCCAGATAGCCGGACAGGAACTGCGCCAGGGCGGGGTTGCTCTGCGCCTCCTCCGCCGCCTGGGCCCGCGTTTCCTCCGGCACCTCCAGGGCCGCCAGGTAATTGCGCGGTACCCCCTGTGCCAGGCCCGCCGGGCGGGAGCCAAACTCCCCCTCCACCGGGAGGGTGCGCATGGAGAACGGGGTGCCCAGGCGGCCGTCGATGGTGTGCAGCACAAAGCGGTAATCACGCCCGCCCACGGTGAGCGTGACGTCACGCTTGGGCGAGGCATAGGCAAACTCGGAGACGTTCATGGTCACGCCGGGGGTGAGTTCCCCGCGATAGGAAAAGGGCGAGGGGGCGGCCAGGGTTTCGGCGCTGCGATCCTGTAAGGAGTTGTCCAATTCGGTTCCCTCAAGGGGCATTCCGGTGGGAATAAATTCCCATTGGCTCGCGGTTAATTCCTTGCGCCAGAATCCCGTGGTGCCCTCTGCATTCACACCTTCCACGCGCAATTCTCGGTTATTCGATCCCGGAGCGGTGGAATGTATGGACAGGCGGTTGGTGATGCGCCCGGGAATCTTGGGCTGGTGGTGCCAATCGTCGGCCGGCAGGCCGATGGGGGCGGTGGATTCGTCGATGCGGTGCTGGGCGGCGTCGTTCGCTGCGGGGCGTTCGTCCTCGCCCCAGCCGTAGCGGAATTGCGCGGGATCAGAGCCATTGATGTCAAAGTCCGAGAGGCGAGTGTACATGTCACCGTACTTATTGGTGATAAAAATGACCGACCCGGAGGCGGACATGGCCTCCGCCTGGAACCGGGAGTTCCACGGCGTGCCTACCTCGTAGGAGTAATCGCGCGCGAGCCAGGGGTCAAGGGAATAGATGCGCGAGCCGTCCTCGTTGAGTGCCACCACCTGCGTGACCTTGGCCAGAGACACCGGCTGCTGCTTGCCGTCCGGGGTGTCATACACCCGATCCGTGTGGGTGCCGATGAGGCTCAGCGCCCACCTTCCCGGCTGCGTGGTGGGCGATTGCAGTCCCTTGCCCAGCCACACCGGCCCGCCCCAGGCCCTGATCCAGCCCCAGCGTTCCGGGCTGGATTGGAGGTTGGAGAGGGTGTAGATCCAGCCGTCTCCGTCGAGGGCCACCAGGGCGTCATCGTTGAGCGAGATACCCACGATCTCCCCGCGCAGGCAGTCCGGGGTGGGCAGATCGCGCCACTGCTGCTCCCCGGTGCGGCGCACAAAGAGTTCTCCCCCGCGGAGAACCGCCTCGATCTGTCCATTAAACCCCTGGGTGTTATCCCGCAGGTCCACCCTGGGTGGGAGGTCCTGCTGCCGCGCGCTCACCGGCAGATCCTCGTACCCCTTGGCTCCGTAATCCGGCGGGACGAGCCCCAGGGGGAATTGCCCGTTGCCCTTGAGCAGATCGCCCAGGTAGGGCACGCATTCCCTGGGGCCGGAGGAGGGCGGGATCACCGGCTGCGGGGAGTCTGCGGGAGCAGCCTGGGCCGTCGGCACGCCCGCGGATATTCCCGCACACAGCAGGGCGAGGGCGGAGAGGGTGGTGGCAGCGGCGCGCGCCGCTCGAAAGCGATTATTTGGTATAGAAAGCACGGGCATTCCTTTCTTTTTTTAGCCCATATTCAGCTATTGAGTCAGCATAGCCCCTTGCTTCCCACCGGGAAAGGCGCCCTTACCTTTTACTCCTCGCGTTCTCCTCCACCCTCACGCAGCGCCCGCGTTTCCTCCACCCATCGGGCAAAGGAATCCGCCAGGGCCTCCTCCGCCGCCGTGGCTTGTTCCGGGTGGGCAGCGGCGTTGAGGAAATACAGCGCGTGCGCGCCGCCGCCCCCGGACAGCGCCTTGGTGGCGGACTCCCACCCCGCATCGCACACGAAGTCATCGCGCAGGCAATAATTCAGGCGGTGCTGCTCGTCCACGGCGGAGAGGGTCCGAGAGTTCAACGGCGCAAGCCCCAGCAGGCCCACCCCGTGTTTAGGTTCCCCCACCAAGGAGGGATCACCCCAGGCCAGCAGGGGGTTACCGATGTAGAGGGTTCCCGCCAGCCGCCCCTGCACGGACTCCTGTATATCCCGCTCCCGGGCGGAAAGCAGCATGGCCCCCTGGGAATAGCCAAAGAACACGTAATGCGGTTGGCAGCCCGATTCCGCCTCATAATCCCGGATCACGTTATCCACGCTCAGCGTGCCGTGCACCAGGGAATCAAGAAAGCCGCGCACGGCGTTGCCCGCGATCTCCTGCGCGGGAGTCTCGCGCAGGAGTTGCCCCACGCGCCGCAGGGTTTCCAGCGCCGTCATCTCCTCCCCTACCTCCGCGATCCGGGGCACGTGGAGGGAGGCCGGGTACACGGAAGCATCCAGCGGCAGCACCTGCACGTCCCGCATGAGCGATTCCCCGGTGCGTTCCCGGTACCGCTGCTCGGAGAACTGGAAGAAGGCCCGGATATTTTCCTCCTCATACCCGTTGGACTCCCAGGGCGCCTCCGGGCTGTAGCGCGTGGGCTCCAGGTTCTCATTCTGCTCCGAGCCGCGCGCCGCGATCACCGTCACCGCCGGGCATCGGGCCGGTGCCTCCGGCGCGGCATGGGCAGTGCTTACCGACGCCGCCATGGAGCCGCACACCGCCAGCGCAACCAGCAACGAGGAACATACTCGGGGAATAGTCCGGGAACCCATGCCCTTCATCGTAAACACTCAGCGCGGTATCCGTGTTCTTGGTTCTTGACAGCCGCATCCCCCAGAATACTAGCCCCTGCGCACAATACATAATCAAGGTGGTAAGAGAAGATGTTTGGCTATAGCCCGGAATACATCGACAAAGAACTCGACTCTATCCGCCACGGCCCGATCACCCGAACCAAACAACGCGCCTATATCATCGCCGTGTGGTCCGGGTGGGGCGGCGGGCACAACTACTTCCTCGGCCAGCACGTTCGGGGACTTGCCCGCAGCGTCCTGCTCATGCTGACGCTCGACGCCGCCTTTCGGCTCCACTCCCCTTGGTTAGTACTCCTATATATCCTGCTCATCGTGGCGCTCACCTTCCTTAGCATCTTCGTCATCGCCCGCAGCGATCCAGATGCCCACCCCTATCACACCAAGACAGATCCATTCTTCTATTGCTGGGTGGCCTTTTTTATCTGGAACGTACTGTGGGGGTGGAATTACTGGAAGGTTCCCACGCACAGCCGAGAAAAAGAAGAATAGGTGCCGCCAACCTCACAGTTTCCCCGGCCCACCGCGCCATATACTCGAATTATGAGACTGCTGATCCGCACGATGGTGGCGCTGCTCGCCACCCTCGGCTTGCTTAGCGCCTGCTCCGCCTCCGACCGCAGCGCCACCAATGCCCCCACGGAAACCTCCGCGACCGCCGCCCGCGACCTCCACGGCCGCGTGGTGGTGCTCACCACCGGCGGCACCATCGCCAGCACCGCCGACTCCTCCGGCGCCCTCGTACCCACCCTCACCGGGGAGCAACTGCTCGACACGGTGCGCGACCGCTTCGGCCCCGACCTGGATCTTCAGGTGCGCCCGGTAGCGCAGCTCGATTCCTCCGCCATGACGCTGAGCGATACGGACACCATTCTCTCCGCCATTCACACGGCGATGAGCGACCCCGAGGTCACCGGCGTGGTGGTCACCCACGGCACGGATTCCATGGAGGAGACCGCCGATGCCTTCCGCCCCGATTCCCGGCCCATCGTCCTCACCGGCGCCATGAAGCCCGCTGACGATCCCCAACCCGACGGCCCCGATAACCTCGCCCAGGCCATCGCCCTGGCGGCGGATAAGAACACCCCCGAGGGGGCGTTCATCGCCTTCGGCGGCTCCACCTTCCCGGCGCGCGGCACGTACAAGGCCCACACCACCGAGGTGGATGGTTTTGCCAACAACGCCCCTGCGGATAGCCCCCGCCCCGCGGCCCTGCCGCTGAGTCCGCTGGGCGACACCTCCGTGGAGACCATCGCCGCGTACCCCGGCGCGCCCCGCGCACTCATCGACGCCGCCGTGGAGCGCGGCGCGCGCGGCCTGGTGATCGAGGGCATGGGCGCGGGCAACGTGGGCGGGGATCTCGCCGCCGCCATTGATGACGCCCTCGATCTAGGCGTGGCGGTGGTGATGAGCACCCGCGTGCCCACCGGCAGCACCGAGGCCGCCTACGGCGGCGCGGGAGGAGGGGCCACCCTGCGCGAACGCGGCGTGATTAGTTCCGGCTACTTCCGCTCCGCACAGGCGCGAATGCTGCTGGCCGCCGCGCTGGCCACGGGCACCGATCCCGCGGTGCTCTTCGGCCAAGGTTAGGGCCGCACCTGCCCGGTGCCCTCCAGGATCCACTTGGTGCTGGTGAGTTCCGGCAGGGCCATCGGCCCGCGCGCGTGGAGCTTCTGGGTGGAGATGCCGATCTCCGCGCCCATGCCATACACCTCGCCGTCGGTAAAGGCGGTGGAGGCGTTGACCATCACGGCCGCCGAGTCCACCTCTCGGGCGAAGCGCTGCGCGGTGGCGTGGTTGCGGGTGGCAATCGCCTCGGTGTGCCCGGAGGACCACCGGGCGATGTGCGCGATGGCCCCGTCCACGCCGTCCACCACTGCGGCGGCGATGTCCATGCTCAGGTACTCCTCACCCCAATCGGCCTCCGTGGCCGGTTCCACGCCTAAGAGCTGCTCGGGGTCGCCGTGCACGGTGACCCCCGCCTCCTGGAAGGCCTCAACCACGCGCTGACGCTCGGCGGCGGGCAGGGCGGCGTCGATAAGCACCGTTTCCGTGGCGTTACACACGGAGGGGCGGCGCGTCTTGCCGTTGAGTGCCATCGTGATCGCGGATTCGAGGTCTGCCTCGCCGTCGATGTAGAAGTGGCAGTTGCCACTGCCCGTTTCGATGGTGGGAACGGTGGCCCCGGTGACCACGGCCTGGATCAGGCGGGCGGAGCCGCGCGGGATGACCACGTCCACCAGGCCGCGCGCGGTGATGAGGTCCTGGACAGAATCGTGCGTCTCGCAGGGAAGCAGCTGCACGGCCTCCTGCGGGAGGTCATGCGCCCGCAGCACCTCCTGCAATACCTCTACCAGGGCGGCATTGGAGTTGCGGGCGGACTTGGAGCCGCGCAGCAGCGCCACATTGCCGGACTTGAGCGCCAGACCAAAGGCGTCCACGGTGACGTTGGGCCGGGCCTCGTACACCATGCCCATCACGCCCAGGGGCACGCGCACCTGGCGCATCTGAATGCCGTTGGGCATGGTGCTGCCGCGCACCACCTGCCCCACGGGGTCCGGCAGGGCCGCCACCTGGCGCAACCCCCCGGCGATGCCCTCGATCCGGGTGGCGTCCAGGCGCAGCCGATCCACCAGGGAATCCGCCATGCCGGCGTCCTGCCCGGCCTGCACGTCGCGCTCGTTGGCCTGGAGAATCTTCTCCGTGTTCTCCGCGAGCGCCTGGGCCGCGGCGTGAAGAACCTTGTTCTTCTGCCCGGAGGTCAGCCGAGCAACCCGCGGGGCGGCCGCCTTGGCGGCCCGTGCCTTGGCGAGGACCTCTGCGCGTTCTGACTCACGAGTATGAGATTCCATGCCCCGCCAGTGTACGCGAGGTCACGCTACTTCTCTTCCGGTTTCCCCTCCGGCTCCGTCGCCCCCGTCCCGGGGGACTCCGCCGGTGTCTCCGCCTCCCCGCTGCGCCACCGCTGGCGGGTGCGCCTGGCCGTGCGCGCACGGCGCAGCGAGATCACCCCCACCACCAGGCCCAGGAGCAGGGGGAACCAAATCTTCTCGTGTTCCACCACCACCTTGATCCAGTCCGGCACCGTCACCGAGGGAAAGGAAATATCGGGCCAGGGAATATCCGGCCACGGGATACTCGGCAGCGAGATGCTCGGCCACGAGATAGAGGGCAGAGAAATATCGGGCCGGGGCACATCGATCGAGAAATCCGGGAGGAGGCTCACCAACCAGGAAATCAGCCGGGAGACGAGCGGCCCCAGGACTAACACGCCCACCGCCCACCCGGCCTTGCTCATGCCGCCGAGCAGCGGGTACACCAGGCGCTTCCACGGCGATTCCTCCATCGCCCGGTAATACTCCTGCGCGCGGGAGCCCTCGGGGGGAATGATGTCCACGGTGCCGCCGTGGGCGTCCTGCACGTAGATGGACTTCACCCACCGATCCCCTCGCCCCGTGTCCACCACCAGGCGCGGGTGGGAGGGGCTAGTGATGGCGATCGTATAGCTGTCCGCCTCCAGCTTCTCCGCGGCCTCCATATCCAGGGGTGCCTTGCGCTCGTCGAGCCGCTCGTAGCGGGCCACCACCGCGCCCTCGCGGGTCACCAGCATGGCGGGTACGCCCGTGCCCACCGCGATCAGGGCCTTCAGCAGGCGGGCGCTCTTCCCCTCGGCTTCCTTCGCCTCCACCAATTCCGCTGCCTGGGTTATCCGGTCGGCTCCCTCGGACTCCGTTCCTTCTGCCTCCTCCGCCTCGTCCGGCTCCTTCGCCGCCGGGAACCCCGGATCCATCGCCCGCAGTTGCTCCGCGGAACCCACGTGCACCTGTATCCGCCCCAGCTCCGGGTGCTCTATCCCCCAGGTCTCCACCTTCCCCGGCTTCGGTTGATCCTCCTCGGGTGCCCCGCTCATATCGCCTCCTCATGGCATCTCCTACGGGAATACGCGTAGTACCCCGCCTCGGGGTCAAACTCCGTCTCCATGCGCTCCCCCGCCGCGAATAGCTCCGCGTTGCGCACCGCCAGCGCGCCCAGGCGCTTCTTCATAATCGGAATGGTGTTGGTGGTGTGCGGGGTAATCAGGCAGTTCTCCAATCCCCACAGCGGGTGCCCGTCCGGCAGGGGTTCGGGCTCCATCACGTCCAGCCCGGCCCCGGCGATGACCCCCTCGCGCAGGGCGTCCACGAGGTCATCGGTGTTCACCAGCCCGCCGCGTCCGGCGTTGATGAGGAGGGCCGTCTGCTTCATGTGCCCCAGCACGTCCGCGTCCACTAGGCCCCGCGTCTCCTCCGTCAGGGGAGCCAACAGCACCACAAAGTCCGCCCTGCCCCACAGTTCCGGCTCGCTGCGCACCTGTTCCATCGGGTATGTTTCCCGCGCACCGGGGACGGCCCGGCCGGATTTATTCACCGCGATCACCTCGCAGCCAAAGGGTTCAAGCAGCTCCATCAGCCGCAGTCCGATGCCCCCGGCCCCCACGATCATCACGGTTTTATCCTCGTAGAGGAACTGGGATTCGTACTGAATCTTCTTGGCCACGTCCCACGAGGCCCGGGCGGTGACCAGCTTGTACATGTGCGCAGCCCCCAGCATAAGCCCCAGGGTTCCCTCCGCTACGGAGTCCGAGTAGAGTCCCGCCGCGTTGGCCCAGCGCACCCGATCGCTCAAGAGGCCGGCCTCGCGCAGACCGTCCACCCCAGCGGTGGCGGTTTGTACATACTTCACCCCAGCGGGAAGATCGGGGAAATCCGGGCCGTCACCGTTGAATACCACAAACTCCGCTTCCTCCAGGCTCGCCTGCTCATGCCCTGCCGACTCCAGCGCGGAGACCACGGCGGGCCAGGCCTTGGGCAGCATGGCAAAACGCATGGTGCTTCCTCCTTATGCAAGTAATTAGTGCCGCGCCGCAAAATAGGAAAGATAGTCCGTGTGCACCACGGCCCGGCGCTGCTCCTCGGCCAATTCCGAGGTCTTTTTTCCCTTCATTCCCTGCAAGTCCGCCGCCGAATAGCCCACCTCGCCGCGGCCCACCACCTCGTCGTCCTCGTCCACGATGTCCACGATCTGCCCGGCCTCAAAGTCACCCAGCACCTCGGTGATCCCCACCGCCAGCAGGGACGTCCCCCCGGAGCGCACGGCCTGGGCCGCCCCGGCGTCGATACGCAGCTTCCCCGCGATGTCCGCCGCGTACAGCGCCCAGAACTTCCACGCGGACAGGCGGTTGTCCTTGGGGTAGAACACCGTGCCCACGTCCGCCGTGTCCAGCGCCCTGCTTATCGACGCCGCCGAGGTCATCAGCACCGGCACCCCGCCGCGCGCGGCCAGGCGCGCCGCCGAGATCTTCGAGGCCATGCCCCCCGTGCCCACGGCCCCGCCATCACCGGCGGAAACGCCGCGCAGATCCTCATCGCCGCGTACCTCGGGGATAAACCGCGCTCCCGGTTCTTGGGGGTTGCGGTCGTAGAGGCCATCGACGTCGGAAAGCAGCACCAGGGCGTCCGCCCACACCAGGTGCGCCACCAGCGCGGAGAGGCGATCATTATCGCCAAAGTGGAACTCCGAGGTGGCCACCGTGTCATTCTCGTTGATGATGGGCACCGTGCCCATCTGACGCAGCCGATCAATGGTGCGCTGGGCGTTGCGGGCGCGGTCGCGCACGCCGGTGTCCCCGGCGGTGAGCAGCACCTGCGCCACCGTCCTGTTGTAGCGGGCAAAGGACTTGCCCCATTCATGGGCCAGTTCCACCTGGCCCACCGCCGCCGCGGCCTGCTTGGTGGCCAGATCCGTGGGGCGTTGCTTGAGCCCCAGCGGCCCCATGCCAGCGGCCACCGCGCCGGAGGACACCACGATCACGTCCGTGCCGCGCCCCATGCGCGCCGTGAGCGCATCCACGATCTCATCGAGCCGGAACGTGTCCACGGTGTGGGCCTCATTGGTGAGGGAAGAAGACCCGATCTTGACTACGATCCGCTTTGCGTGAGCAAGATATTGTCTCATGCTCACTACATGGTACACACCCGGTGCGCGTCCGGCCGTGCTTCTTAGCCCTGCCAGCGCTCCCGATCCGAGGGGCCCTCGTCCTCGTAGTGGTACTCGTCAATGAGTCCGCGGCGGGCCTGCGAGGCGCGCTTGCGCTCCGCCGCGGAGGCTCGCTGGGAGCGCGCCAGGCGCGGATCGGTGCCGCGCGCCGTCATCACCATCTCATCGCCAGCGGTGGTCAACGGCTCCCACTCAAAGCTCACCTCCCCGATGGTCACGGTGGCCCCCTCCTGGGCCCCCGCCTTGAACAGGGCCTCCTCCACCCCGGCGCGCGCCAGGCGATCCGCCAGGTAGCCCACGGCCTCATCGTTGTCAAAGTCCGTCTGGGCGATCCAGCGCTCCGGCTTACGCCCGCGCACCAGGTAGGCCCCCGGCTCCTCGGGATCGGACAGCACCTCGAAGTCCCGCCCGGCCTTGGCGTTGCGGCCACCGGCATCCACCGCGCGCGGACGGATAATCGTGTTCTCCTGCCTCTTCTCCTTGGGGCGGCGCTTGCGGTCCTCCTCCACGATCTCCAGGAGCGCGTACTTCAGCGGCTCCAGGCCCCGGCGCGCCACGGCGGAGATAATAAAAACGGGCCACCCAAAGCGCTCCTCCAGCTCCGGTTTGACGAACTCCGCGAGTTCCTCCGCCTCCGGCACGTCCGCCTTGTTCAGCACGATGATGCGGGGGCGCTCGCGCAGATCGCCCAGGCCCGTATCCTGATCCAGGGCGGACTGGTAAGCCGCCAGCTCGTTTTCCAGAGCCTCAATATCGGAGACCGGATCGCGCCCGGATTCCAGGGTCGCGGTGTCCACCACGTGCACCAGCACCGCCGTGCGCTCAATGTGGCGCAGAAAGTCCAGGCCCAAGCCCTTGCCCTCGCTCGCCCCCGGAATCAGGCCGGGAACATCGGCCATGGTCAAGGTCTGGTTGCTCACGTTGACCACCCCGAGGTTGGGTTGCAGGGTGGTAAAAGGATAATCCCCGATCTTCGGGCGGGCGGCGGACAGCACCGAGATCAGCGAGGATTTCCCCGCCGAGGGGAAACCCACCAGGCCCACGTCCGCCACGGACTTCAATTCCAGGATCAGATCCCGTTCCTCCCCCGGCTCGCCCTTCAGCGCAAAACCAGGGGCCTTGCGGTTGCGGCTGGCCAGGGCGGCGTTACCCAGTCCGCCGTAGCCTCCGGTGGCCGCGATGAAGCGCGAGCCCGGCACCGTGAGATCGGCCAGGGGTTCGCCGTCCTCCGCAAGCACCACTGTGCCCACCGGTACCTGGAGCACCAGGTCCTCCCCCCGCGCGCCGTTGCGGTGATCGCCCGCGCCGTTGGCGCCGCGCTTGGCCTTCAGGTGCGGGTGAAAGTGGAAATCCAGGAGGGTATGCACCTGAGTGGACACCTCCAGCACGATGTCCCCGCCGTGGCCGCCGTTGCCGCCATCGGGCCCACCGAGCGGCTTGAACTTTTCCCGGTGCACCGAGGCGGCACCGTGGCCGCCATCGCCGGCGCAGCAGTGCAAAACCACACGGTCAATGAAGCGAGCCATAGCAGCAATACCCCTTGTTATCTGTGCGCGATCTGAGCACTCCGATGCTACCACCCTGGATACCCCACCCAAGGACACCTTAAGTACCTTGCGCGCGCCTTAACGCAACCTGCCCTTACTTCCTCCGCCAGTAGCATCCCCTGACAATCCCGCCACTGGCCTTGCCTGCCCACTTCTTCGCCCCTAGCGTGGGGGCCGCACTGATCGCTTCCATCTCAAGAAAGGTACTTCGCATGAAGAAGATGACGCGCCTCTTTGCCTCCGCCACCGCCGCGGCCGCCCTGACCGGCGGGGCCCTGGCCACCACCGCCCTGGCGGCGGAGGACACGGCCACCGCCTCCGAGACCACCACGACTTCCGAGGCCACCAAGCCCTCCGCCCAGGAGCAGGCCGATCTCACCGGCAAGCGCCTGGACAACGCCAAGAAGGGCGTGGAGACCGCCAAGGGAATCACCGATACCCTCGGCGGCCTGAAGGATCTCACCTTCGGCGGCGCTTCCGAGGAGGCCGACGCCGAGGCATAGGCCCTCTCCCTGCATAACGCGCCCCGCCCGTGGTTTTCCGCAGGCGGGGCGCGTTATAGTGTCCGATCATGGTGTGGTAAATCCTCTTCTCCTCCCGCCGAGGATCGCACCAGCCTTATCGGAGAGAACGGCGCGGGAAAGTCCACCCTGCTGCGGATACTCGCCGGAGACCTCACCCCTCATACCGGGAGAATCACCGGCACCGCCACCCACATCAGCCTGCCATCCGGCGGACAGCGGGCCCGATTGAGCCTGGCATGGCTGCTGCTGAGCGCGCCGGAGTTATTGCTTCTCGACGAACCCACCAATCACCTCTCCTTGCGCCTGGTAGAGGAACTGGAGGCGGCGTTATGGGATTTTCCCGGCGCCGTGGTGCTGGCCTCCCATGATCGTCGGCTGCGGCGGCGCTGGAAGGGCGAGGCCTCCTCCTGCGGGCATGACAAAACCCCACCATTTCCTGCGGAAAACGGTGGGGCTTTGCTTCAGGAAAAACTTAGGCGGAAGCAGCCACCGGCTGCTCGGCCTCCACGATGTTCACCATGCGGCGGTTGCGCTTGATGGAGAACTTCACGGAGCCTTCCTTGAGGGCGAAGAGCGTGTCATCGCCGCCACGGCCGACGTTCTCGCCCGGGTGGAACTTGGTGCCGCGCTGGCGCACCAGGATCTCACCGGCGTTCACCTTCTGGCCGCCAAAACGCTTCACGCCGAGGCGCTTGGCATTTGAATCGCGACCGTTACTAGAGCTAGATGCACCCTTCTTGTGTGCCATGTGGGTTTGCCTCCCTCGCTAAAAGCTAAATTACTTGACGCCAGTGACCTTGAGGACGGTCAGCTTCTGACGGTGACCCTGACGAACCTTGTAGCCCGTCTTGTTCTTGTACTTCAAAATCTTGATCTTCGGGCCCTTGGTGTGCTCCACGATCTCCGCGGAGACGTTGACACCCTCAAGCTCGGAAGCGGTGGACTTAATATCGGCGCCATCGACGAGCAGAACCGGGGTGAGAGCCACGGACGAACCCGGCTCACCCTCGATCTTCTCGACCTTGACGAGGTCACCTTCGGCAACCTTGTACTGCTTTCCGCCGGTCTTGACGATCGCGTACATCGGAGGGCTACCCCTTATCTGGTATCTCGGCTCAGACCCGAGCGGGCCTGACATGGACAGGTACTCAATTGCTTCGGAGCGCTGACATCACACAGACAGGTGGAACTCGCCCCAAAACAGCGACTGCCAAAGGTTACCCTGCCGCAGCCGCCGAACACAAACCGCCCTAGCCTCGGCGGCGCGTGGCGCGGCGACGCCCACGGCGTCGAGAAGCACCGGAGTCCACGGTTTCCGGTTCCCGGCGCCCAGACTCCGCCGTGGGCTTCCGGCGCACCGCCGCCGACGCCTCCGCAGCCGCCTTGGCGACACCACGCCGCACCACGCGGCGGCGATGGCGGCGTCGAATAGCGCTTTCTTCCTCGGGCTCCTTGAAGTCCTCCGGCTGCGGGCGACGATCGGAACGGGAATTACCGCGCGTGCGACGCTGACGGCGCGGGGAGGCCTCAAACTCCGCCACCGCCTGCTCGTAGTGCGCCCCATTGGGCTCATGCGGATCGAGTTCATCGGCGGTCTCCACCGCCGCCGCGGCGATCTTCTCCACCTCGGACATCTCGCCCGGCTCGGCTACCACCACGGCGGAGGCCAGCTCCTCGATGGATCGCTGCGCCCCGGGAGCAGAAGCGGGGGTGTCTTCCTTGGCGGGCCTCTTCGCGCCCTTGCGCCTGCGATCCGCCTCGGCGTACTTCTCCGCCTTCTCTCCCGCGCCGTGCTCCACGGGGTCCTCATGCACCAGGATTCCCCGCCCCTCGCAGGTGGGGCACTCGGTGGAGAACGTCTCCAGCAGGCCGGTGCCCAGCCGCTTGCGGGTGAGCTGCACCAACCCCAGGGAGGTGACCTCGGAAACCTGGTGGCGGGTGCGATCCCGGCCCAGGGCCTCCTTGAGGCGGCGCAGCACCAGATCGCGGTTTTCCGGGAGCACCATGTCAATGAAGTCGATCACGATCATGCCGCCCAGGTCACGCAGGCGCAGCTGGCGCACGATCTCCTCGGCGGCCTCAAGGTTATTGCGGGTGACCGTCTCCTCCAGGTTGCCCCCGGAGCCGGTGAAGCGCCCGGTATTCACGTCGATCACCGTCATCGCCTCGGTGCGGTCAATCACCAGGGAACCACCCGAGGGCAGCCACACCATGTGCGCCAGCGCCTTGTGCAGCTGCTCGTCCACGCGGTATGCCTCAAAGGCATCCACTCCGCCGTGCTCCGCGCGGTCATAGTAGGTGAGGCGCTCCTCCAGATCCGGGGCCACCGAGTGCACGTAAGCATGCACCACGTTCCAGGCGCGGCGGCCCTCCACCACCAGGGAGCCAAAGTCCTCATTAAAGAGGTCGCGCACCACCTTGACCAGCATGTCCGGCTCCTCGTAGAGGGTGACCGGGGTGGCCCCGCGAGATTGCTTCTCCTCCTGAGCCTTGGCCTGAATGTCCTCCCAGAGACCGTGGAGGCGGCGGACGTCGGCGGCGATGGCCTCCTCCGAAACCCCCTCGGCGGCGGTACGAATGATCGCGCCGCCCTGGTTGGGCACCACCTCCTTAAGAATGTCCTTGAGACGCTTGCGCTCCGGGCCGGGAAGCTTGCGCGAGATGCCCGCGCTGCGGCCGCCGGGCACATACACCAGGAAGCGCCCCGCCAGGGAAATCTGCGTGGTCAGCCGCGCCCCCTTGTGCCCCACCGGGTCCTTGGTGACCTGCACCAACACCTGATCGCCCGCGCGCAGCGCCTGCTCGATCTTGCGGGATCGCCCGCCGAGCCCGGCGGCCTTCCAATCCACCTCGCCCGCGTAGAGCACGCCATTGCGGCCCTTGCCAATGTCAATGAACGCGGCCTCCATGGAGGGCAGCACGTTTTGCACCCGCCCCAGGTAGATGTTGCCGATCATGGAGGTCTGCTGATCCGAGGTAACAAAGTGCTCCACCAGCAGGTCATCCTCCAGCACGCCCACCTGCGTGACCACGCCGTGATGATCCTGCCGATCCCGCTCGCGCACCACCATCGTGCGCTCCACGGACTCCCGGCGCGCCAGGAACTCCGCCTGGGAGATCACGTGGCGCTTCCTGCGCGCCTCATCGCTGCGCTCGCTGCGTCGCCGCCGCTGCGCCTCCAACCGAGTGGAGCCCTTGAGCGCCACCGGCTCCTGAATCTCCTCGTGCTCTTCTTCCTTTTCTTCCTCGGCCTCCGGCGCCTCTTGCTCGCCCCGGCCCCTGCGGGTACCGCGACGCCCCCGGCGGCGCGGCTTGGTGCTTTCCGACGCCTCCGTGCCCTCTTCCTGCCGGGACTCTTCCGGTTGCTGAGGTTCCTCCTCGGACTCAGTCTCCCCGCTTGGTTCCGCCTGCGCGGTGTGAGCGCGGCGCGTCACGCGGCGGTGCCGACGCCGCGAACGCCCGGTGGCATGATCCTCGGCAGCCCCCGCGTCGGGTTCGGCCTCCGGGGAAGCCTCACCCCCAGCGTTGGTTTCCTCACGGGTTTCTTCTTGCTGCTCGGCCGCCTTCTTTGGCTTCTTGGCTTTCTTCTCCGGCTCGTGGGGTGCCTCGTGCTCGGCATTCTCTTCGGAATGAGGAGCGGCTTTGGCCGTCTTTTTCATCGCTCGGCGGGAGCGCTCACGCCTGGCGGCCTTGGGCTTGGCCGGCTCTTTTTGTTCCGCCTCGGGAACCACGGCGGGCTCAGCGCCCTCGTTGCTCTCAGTGCTCTCAGCAGCGGAATCCTGGCCTGCCTCCTCGCGAGCCCCCGCCTGGGCCACCTGCTCGGAGAGGTCTTTTTCCACCTTTTCCTCGATCTGGTGGATCTCATTGGCCACGTTCTTTTCCACGCGGTGCCGGATGCGCTCCTCCGACTCCGCAGAGTCCACCGGCTGCGCGGAGTGCGTATCCTGCGCGGGGGCCTCAGCCCCCTTCTTCTTTCTCCCCTTTTCTGGCTTCTTCTTCCCCTTGTCCCCGGTTTCTGCGGCACCCGCCAGGTGATCCAGCAGCGCGGTGGCCTCCTCCTGGCTCAGCGTGGATTGCGCCACCTTGTTCCACCCCAGATCCTTGAGCGCCCCCACAAGATCCTTGGATGTGGCCCCCAGCATCTTCGCCAGGGCATGCACCCTGGTCTTTGCCCCGAGCTGACTACGATCAAAATCCTTGGCCGATCCCGCCAGCGTGGATTCGGCGGCCTTTTTCTTTCGGCTTTCTGCCACGTTATTCACTCCTTGAAATTATAAGTCTCCCCGGGCGCTGAACCCCTCACGCTCCTCCGAGGGGTACCGCCGCCACACGGGGTTAGCAAGCATTCTCCCCCATCTTTGCATACCCTGAGCGCTATGACACTCACACGCGCTTTCGATCGCCTTTCTCTCTCCTGGCCGCTTAGCCTCCTATTTGGCGCAGGCATGGGATTAGCGTTCTTCTTATCCACCATTGACCTCCCGCTCTGGGGCTTTGCTGTTCTCCTCCTTTCCCTCATGCCGGTCATCACCATCGTGCATCGTTCTCCACTCAACAGCGCCGAAAACTGGGATCATCGGGATACTTACTCCAATAAGACCACATGGCTTTATCTCATTCCCACGCTCACCTGGATATTTGTGGTTCCCCTCTTCTCCGGCTCTCTCACGGCCGGAACCATCATCGGGGTGATCGCCTTTGTGTTTTGTACCCTCCTCGCCCGGTACTCCCACCGCCTCGCGGGGGCAACCGGCCGCAAGCACGCCCAAGAGGTACTCGCCAAGGATTTCACGGTCACCGAAGAGCAGATCGACATGGCCCGCGAGCACCTTGAGTTTCTCTCCACGCTCCACGCCCTCGGCGCGGTGGAGGGAATCCGGGTGCGCACCCGCCTGGTGGCCTACGCGCTGAACACTAATGCGACCATGACCCTGCGAGAGGCCCGCGAGCCCCAGGCTACGGGGCTGATTTACACCAGCGCCGTGGACGCCGGAAGCGATGAGGGAAAGATCTTCCTGGCGCTCACACCCGAGGGCGTCCACGCCCTGAGCCGCGCCACCCAGGCCACACCCCAGCGCGCTTAGTTCCCGCGCCTGGCGGCATGTCGCGGCACCGCTAGCGCGGCGTCGATAAGCAAAAAGCCGGAGCACACGGCTCCGGCTTTTCTCCTACCCCTTATAGGTTGGGGAACCAGATGCCGATCTCGCGCTCGGCGGACTCGGGGGAATCGGAGCCGTGCACCACGTTCTCCGCCACGGAGAGGCCGAAGTCGCCGCGAATGGTGCCGGGGGTGGCCTTGGACACCGGATCGGTGCCGCCGGCGAGCTGGCGCCACGCCTCGATGGCGCGCTCGCCCTCCACCACACCAGCGATCAGCGGCGCGGAGGTGATGAAGTCCACCAGTTCCCCAAAGAAGGGCTTGTCCTGGTGCTCGGCGTAGTGCTTTTCCGCCGTCTCGCGGTCAGCCACGCGCAGATCCAGGGCGGTGAACTTCAGCCCCTTAGCCTCGATGCGGGAAAGGATGTTGCCCACCACGCCGCGGGCCACGCCGTCCGGCTTGATCAGAATCAGAGTGCGTTCAGTCATGCCCGTTACTGTACCGGACTTATATCCCCCGAGCAGGCCCCGGCCCGCACCCCCGTTCAGGGGCGGTGATCCCCCGCGCCCGTCACATGTGTTGGGTAGTGAGCAGGCCGCGCCTCATCCTGGCGATCAGGCTGGAGCGCAGGTGCAGCACGTACCACCACACCGCGATGAACACGCAGGCCACGATGCCCAGGGAGTAGTGGATAAAGAACCCGCCCAGGGCCGCCACCTGGAGGGCTATGTCCACGGGTATGGACCACCGATACCGTTGGAGGAAGGACACCACGAGCATGATCGTGGCCATAGCGGTGACGTACACGGCGGAAAAGGGCGTCCAGTAGGCCCCGCCGTCCACCCTGGCGATTACGGTGAGCGCCAGGTAGAAGGTGATGGCCTCCATGCACATGGTGGCGGACATCACCCCCACGATGCCCTTCATGGGATCCTTCTCCGGGGCGTGCCCCGGCCCCAGGGGGCCGTACTGGGCGTCCTTCGGTTGCGTCATGCGGGTTCCTTTCCAAAAAGAGTGCGGGCCTCCCCGGCGGTGACCACCGATCCGGTGATGATGATCCCCGCGCCCGATTGCACCTCGGCCTCCTCCGCGAGTTCCACGGCCAGTTCCACCGCCCCCGGCAGGGTGTCCATCACGTGCACTCGCTCCTCTCCGAAGATCTCGCGGGCGTATTCCGCCAGTTCCTCGGCTTCCAGGCAACGGGGGGAGGAATTGCGGGTGCACACCACCTCCGCCACGTGGGGTTCGAGTTCGCGCAGCACACCCTGGGCATCCTTATCCCCCAGCACGGCCACGACGCCGATGAGGCGTTCAAAGGTGAAGTCGCGGTCAAGGGCCCGACCCAGGGCGTTCATGCCGTGGGGGTTATGGGCGGAGTCGATAAAGACGGTGGGGGCCGAGCGCACGCGCTCCAGGCGCCCGGGCGAGGCTACCTCCGCGAAGCCGCGGCGCACGGTGCCCTCGTCAAGCTGGCGGCCCGCCCCCGCGCCGAAGAACGCCTCCACGGCCGCCAGGGCCACGGCGGCGTTGCGGGCCTGGTGCTCCCCGGAGAGCGGCAGGAAAATATCGGTGTACTCCCCACCCAGGCCCCGGATGCTCAGGCGCTGCCCACCCACGGCCACCGTGGATTCCAGCACCCCAAATTCCACCCCGGCGCGCGCCACGGCGGCATCGACCTCCACGGCGCGCCGCAGGATCACCTCGGCGGCCTCGGGATCTTGCTCGGCCACGATCGCCACGTTATCCGGCGGGGTGAGCAGGTCATCTTTGTCCCAGCGCGAGGTGATGATGCCGGCTTTTTCCCCGGCGATCTCCGCCAGGGTCGAACCCAGGTAATCGGTGTGATCCAGCCCCACGGGGGTGATAACGGCCACCTGCGCGCCGATCACGTTGGTGGCGTCCCAGCGCCCACCCAGGCCCACCTCCACCACGGCCACGTCCACCGGGGCGTCGGCAAAGGCCACGAAGGCCATCGCGGTGAGCACCTCGAACTTGGACATGGGGGTGCCGTAGCGCTCGTCCACCATCGCCACGTAGGGCTCGATCTCCCGCCAGGTGCGCACGTAATCGCGGGGGTGGATCGGCAGGCCGTCGATGGCGATGCGCTCGGTGACCAGTTGCAGGTGGGGGGAGGTGGTGCGCCCGGTGCGGCGGTGGAAAGCACGCAGCAGCGATTCGATCATGCGCACGGTGGAGGTCTTGCCGTTGGTTCCCGCCACATGAATGGAGGGATAGGCCCGCTGCGGGGCGCCCAGCAGATCCATGAGCGCCTCCATGCGCTCGGTGCTGGGGTCGATCTTGGTTTCCGGCCAGCGCTGATCGAGTTCCGCCTCCACCTCGGCCAGGGCGCGCAGATCCTCCGGCGTGACCGGACGGGCCTGTGGTTCTTCGGCCTTCTCCCCCGCCATGTCGATGGGCAGGGTCAGCCCGGTCTCGTCGAGGTGAACGCCGCTTTCCTCGTTCACTTCAGGCCCTCCAGGCGCGCGGTGATGCGCTCTACCTCTTCCCCGGCGATCCGCTGCCGCTCCTTGATCTTGTCCACCACCTCGGCGGGGGCCTTATCCACAAAGTTCGGGTTCCCCAGCTTTTTGCCCGTGGTATCCAGCTCCTTGTGCGCCGCCGCGAGTTCCTTCTCCAGGCGCTTGCGCTCGGCCTCCTTGTCCACGGTGCCGGAGGTATCCAGGGCGATCTCCACCGTGGCCTGGGAGAGCCGCACCTCGATGCTTGCCGACGCCGTGAAACCCTCCTCCGGGTAGGTGGCGCGCGCCATGGAGCGCACCAGTTCCTCCTGGCCCGTCAGATCCACGATGGAGCAATCGATCCGGGCGGGAACCGGCTGGGAGGGCTTAACACCCTGATCCGAGCGGAAGCGACGCAACTCCGTGATGAGTTTGATGGAATCCTCGATGCGGCGCGCGGCCACCTCGTCGGGCTGCGCGCCGTCGTTCGTATCGGCCGCGGTGGGCCAGGGGGCGATCACGATGGATTCCTCCTCCGTGAGCGCCGTCCACAGCACCTCCGTGACAAAGGGCATGGCCGGGTGCAGCAGGCGCAGCACCACGTCCAGCACGCGCCCGAGCACAAAACGGGTGGGCTCGGGATCTTGAGTCTTGGCGATTTCCAGATACCAGTCGCAGAACTCGTCCCAGGTGAAGTGGTACAGCTCCTCGTTGGCCTTGGCGAACTGGTAGTCCTCCAGGTAGGAGTCCACGCTGGCGCGCACCTGTTCCAGACGGTCGAGGATCCACCGATCCGCGTCCGTGAGTTCCTCGCGCGTCACCGGGCCCACCTGTGCGCCCTTCATCAAGGCAAAACGGGTGGCGTTGAAGAGCTTGGTGGCAAAGTTGCGGGAACTCTGGGCGTGATCCTCTCCCACCGGCAAATCCACGCCGGGGTTGGCTCCGCGCGCCAGGGTAAACCGCAGGGCGTCCGCGCCGAAGCGCTCCACCCAGTCCATCGGGTCGATGCCGTTGCCCAAGGACTTAGACATCTTGCGGCCCTTTTCATCGCGCACCAGGCCGTGCAGGAAAAAATCCTTGAACGGAACCGTGTTCTCCCAGCCGGGGGTGATGGTGGCGGCAAAGGTACCGAACATCATCATGCGAGCCACCCAGAAGAACAGGATGTCATAGGCGGTGACCAACACGGAGGTGGGATAAAACTTGTCTAGTTCCGGGGTGGATTCCGGCCAGCCCATCGTGGAAAACGGCCACAGCGCGGAGCTAAACCAGGTGTCCAGCACGTCCGGGTCCTGCTCGTAGCCGGCCGGAGGTTCCTCGTCCGGGCCCACGCACACCACGTCGCCCTCGGGGCCGTACCAGATGGGGATCCGGTGGCCCCACCACAGCTGCCGGGAGATGCACCAATCGTGCATGTCATCTACCCAGTCGAAGTAGCGCGGCTCCAGGGCCTTCGGGTGCAGCGTGGTATGGCCGTCCCGGATGGCGTCGCCCGCCATCTTCGCCAGGTCCTCCACCTTCACCCACCATTGCAAGGATAGGCGCGGCTCGATGGCCTCGCCGGAACGCTCGGAGTGTCCCACGGAGTGTACGTAGGGGCGCACCTCCTTGACGATGCGCCCCTGCTCGCGCAGGGCCTCGCGCAGGGCCTCGCGGGCCTCCTCGCGGCTCAGCCCATCGAAGCGGGTGCCGGTGCCCGCGATGTAGCCGGACTCGTCCATGATGGTGGGCATGTCCAGTCCATGCCGCTGCCCCATCGCGTAATCGTTGGGATCGTGCGCCGGGGTGATCTTCACCGCTCCGGTGCCAAACTCCGGGTCCACGTAACTATCCGCGATCACCCTGATGCTGAGGTCCTCGCGGAAGGGGTGCGGGAGCACCTTGCCCACCATGTGCCGATAGCGCTCGTCGTCCGGGTGCACCGCGATGGCGACGTCGCCTAGCATGGTCTCCACGCGGGTGGTGGCCACCACCAGGGAATCCTCGCCGTCACCGTAGCGGAAACTCACCAGTTCGCCCTCGACGTCCCGGTAGACCACCTCAATATCCGAGACCGCCGTGCGCAGCGCGGGAGACCAATTGACTAGGCGATTGGCGCGATAAATCAGGCCGCGATCAAAAAGTTCCTTGAAGATGGTCTGCACGGCACGAGAGAGCCCCTCATCGAGGGTAAACCGCTCGCGGGACCAATCCACGGAGTCCCCGATGGCGCGCATCTGATTCAAGATCGTGCCGCCGTACTGCTTCTTCCACTCCCACACTCGCTCCACGAACTCCTCGCGGCTGAGATCGTGGCGCGATATGCCCTCTTTTTCCTTGAGCTGCGCCTCCACCTTGGTCTGGGTGGCGATGCCCGCGTGATCCATGCCCGGCAGCCACAGCACCTCATAGCCCTGCATGCGCTTGCGGCGCACGATAGCGTCGATCAGCGTGTGATCTAAGGCGTGCCCCATGTGCAACTGTCCGGTGACGTTGGGCGGCGGCAACACCACGGAAAAGGCCGGCTTGGCGCTGGCGGGATCGGCCTGGAAGTACCCCCGATCTATCCAGCGCTGGTACAACTCGGCCTCCACGGCGTGGGGGTCCCAACTCTTCGGCAGTTTCTCGGCGCGGTTCTCCATCACGCCGCCTATCTTAGCGCCCCCGCTTAGCCCGCCAGCAGGTGCGCCACCGCGCGACGTTCCTCCTGCAATTCCGCCACATTGGCGGCGATGCGCTCGCGCTGAAACTCACCGAGTTCCAGGCCCGAAACGATCTCCCAGCGCCCCTCCCGCGCCACGGTAGGGAAGCCAAAAATCAGCCCTTCCGGCACCCCGTAGGAACCATCGGAGGCAATCGCCGCCGTGGCCCAGCCCGCCGAGCCCTGAATCCAATCGCGCATGTGATCCACCGCCGCCGAGGCCGCCGAGGCCGCCGAGGAGCGCCCGCGCACCGCGATGATCTCCGCGCCGCGCTGAGCCACCGTGGGCATGAACTCCTCGCGGTACCACCCCTCGTCTACCTCGGGCGCCACCGGCTTTCCGGCCGCGGTGGCGTAGGAAAGATCGGGGAACTGCGTGGCGGAGTGGTTGCCCCACACCACCATCTTTTCCAGATCGGCGCTGGGCACCCCCAGGCGCTGCGCGAGCTGGGCCAACGCGCGGTTGTGATCCAGGCGCATGAGGGCGCTGAAGCGCTCGGCGGGGACGTCCGGCGCGGCCTGCTGGGCGATCAGCGCGTTGGTGTTGGCCGGGTTGCCCACCACCACCACGCGCACGTCATCGGCGGCGTGGTCATTGATCGCCGCTCCCTGCGGGCCAAAGATGGTGCCGTTGGCGGCCAGCAGATCGGCGCGCTCCTGCCCCTTGCCGCGCGGCTTGGCTCCCACCAGGAAGGCCGCCGAGGTGCCGTCGAAAGCCACGGCGGGATCCTCGGTGACGGTGATGCTGCGCAGCAGCGGGAACGCGGAGTCGAGCAGTTCCATCGCCACTCCCTCTGCGGCCTGGCGGGCCTCCGGGATCTCCAGCAGGTGCAGGGCCACCGGGGTGTGGGGGCCGTAGACCTCGCCGCTGGCGATGCGCCACAGCAGCGAGTAAGCGATGTTTCCGGCTGCGCCGGTGACGGCGATCTTTTTGACGGACGGGGAAGCAGCATGCGTCATGATGAGCAGTCCTTTCGGCCTTTCGGCACCCAAAAAACAAACGAAGAAACAAAGCAACGCCCTCCAGGATACCCCCACAAGGAGTTCAGATAATACCCCCAAAAGTGCCAGAAATACCCCGCTTCACCTGGCTATTCATGTGTTTTTTCCAAGCCACAGCCACCCCCTCCCCGGGCGGCGTCGTACTCTAAGTAATGATATTTCCGCGAGCGTACCCACCGCTACGCCGCGCGAGGACACCTAAGAACACCACGGAGGGAACCGAATGGCGCGCGACGACCTCGACCTGGCACTCGACCCCCAATCACCCGAGGCTCAGTCCATGGGAAAGGTCATTGACGTGGCGATGAAGCGCTTTTGCGTCAAGCCCTTCTCCGAAGCCAAGCTCGATGCCATCGCCAAGGAGGCGGGGGTATCCAAGCGGATGATTCATTACCACTTTGGCAATAAGAAGGGCCTATACCAGGCCGTCCTCTCCCGCGCCGTCGAACTGCTCCAGCCCCCCTCGCACCGCCTGGTCATTGATTCCGCGATCCCCGTGGACGGAATCCGCACCGTGGTGGACGCCATGTACGTGCAGATCGCCCGGCACCCCGTGGCCGCGCAGATGCTGCACATGGAATCGCTTCAGCACATCTTGCACCTCACCGAGATCGCCCCCCTGTTCAGCCAGGCGGAGGTGATCCTACACCTGGATAAACTGCTCATGCTGGGCCAGGACGCCGGAGTGTTCCGCCCCGGAATCTCCGCCTATGACGTCTTTTACCTGGTCTCCGGGCTTTCTTTCCTTCGCTCCCAGCAGCGCGACCTGGCCGTCAACATGTTCGGGATCGACCTCACCAACGAGGCCAACACCGAGGGCGTGCGCCGCATGACCATTGACGCCGTTCTGGCCTTCCTGACCTCCAATATCCCCCACTCCGGGCATAACTCTTACCTGAGCACCACGCAATCCGTGGACGAGGAACCGGAATCCGCACAGGCGATCTACGAATAGGAGGCGGCGGCCCGCCCGAAGCCGCCCGCCGGGGCCACACGCCCCGGCCCAGAAAACCCCCGCACCCCGCCGCGCGCCCGCGCTACGCTGAGCGTTCCTCCGCGCAATCGGCCACCAGCAGATCCTCCTCGCCGCGCACCATCTCTGCGGTGATCGTGAGTTCCCCCTCGCCCTCGCGGTCGGGAATCTCATACATCACGGGCACCAGCAGATCCTCCATGATCGCCCGCAGCCCACGCGCGCCCGTGCCGCGCTCGATGGCCTTATCCGCGATGGCCTCCAGGGCCTCGGATTCAAAATGCAGGTCCACCCCGTCGATGTCAAAGAGCCTCTGATACTGGCGCACCAGGGCGTTCTTCGGCTCCGTGAGCACCCGCACCAACGAGTCCTGATCGAGGTTCCCCACCGTGGCCACCACGGGCAGCCGCCCGATGAACTCCGGGATCAGGCCAAAGCGCACCAGATCCTCCGGCTGCACCTCGGAAAAAAGATCCTGGCTCTCGCGGTCGCGCAGGCTCTCCACCTGGGAGCCAAAGCCCAGGCTGCGTTTGCCCACCCGCTCCTGGATCACGCGGTCTAGGCCCGCGAAGGCGCCGGCCACGATGAAGAGGATGTTGGAGGTGTCCAGTTGGATGAGGTCCTGGTTGGGGTGCTTGCGCCCCCCTTGGGGTGGAATGGAGGCGGTGGTGCCCTCCAGTATTTTCAGGAGGGCCTGCTGCACTCCCTCGCCGGAGACATCGCGGGTGATGGAGGGGTTCTCCGATTTCCGGGAGATTTTATCCACCTCGTCCACGTAGATGATTCCGCGCTGGGCGCGCTGCACGTCAAAGTCCGCAGCGTGGAGGAGTTTCAGCAGGATATTTTCCACGTCCTCGCCCACGTATCCGGCCTCGGTGAGGCTGGTGGCGTCCGCGATGGCAAAGGGGACGTCCAGAAGCCGGGCCAGGGTCTGCGCCAGGTAGGTCTTGCCGGAACCGGTGGGGCCCAGCAGGAGGATATTGGATTTGGCGATCTCTACGTCCTCGCCGTGCTTGCGGAAGGCCGCCGATTCCGCCTCCCGGATACGCTTGTAGTGGTTGTACACGGCCACGGCCAGCACTCTCTTGGCCTCATCCTGGCCGATGACGTACTCGTCCAAGAAGGCGCGGATCTCGGAGGGCTTGGGCAGCCTGCCGGACTGCTCCTGGTTAGCGGCCTTGGCCGCGCCCATCTCCTCCTCGATGATCTCGTTGCACAGTTCAATGCACTCGTCGCAGATGTACACCCCGCCACCGGCGATGAGCTTTTTCACCTGCTTCTGGGTTTTCCCGCAGAAGGAGCACTTGAGCAGATCCGCACTTTCTTGCATACGTGCCATGAGCTGGTTTGATCTCATTTCTGGTTGGGGCCGGGGTTCACCTTCCCTCCACTTTAGCGCGTGGGTCAATCCGTCCCGCGCCGCGGATCACCTCGCGGACCTCTCCCAGCAGTTCCCGCGTGCGGGCGTAGCCGTAGGCCCCGATCCCCAGCACGAGGCCACTGCGCTGGGAACTGCTCCAGTATTCGGATAGCGCCTGCACCGCGATGCCCCGGCGCGCGCACCCGGCCACCGCGTTGGCCTCCGCGTGCGCGTCATCGAGGTACACCACGGCGTGTAGGCCGCCGTCCATCGGCTCGGCGCGCTCGTGGGCAAAGACCTCCGCGAAGAGGTCGCGGCGGCGCTTGTATTCCCGGCGCATGCGCGCGAGGTGGTGGCGCAGTCCCTCGGCCTCCATGAAGTGCGTCATGGCGTCCTGCACCATGCCCGAGGCCGGGGTGGCGCGGGCACACATGTCTGCGCGCAGCGCGGGCGGCATGAGCACGAAGCCCAGGCCCAGGCCGGGGGTCACGGTCTTGGAGAAGGAGCCCAGGGTGGCCACGCGCCCGGTGGTATCCACGGCCGCGAGCGCAGGGTGGGGCTGGCCCACGTAGCGCAGCTCGGAGTCGTAATCATCCTCCACCACGATCGCGCCGTGGGCGGCGGCGTAGTCGAGGAGCCGGTGGCGGCGCGGCGCGCTCATCGCGGCCCCCAGGGGGTACTGGTGGGAGGGGGTAATCAGTACCACCTGCGGCCGCACCCGCGCCAAGGCATCAATCTCCATGCCCTCGCCGTCCACGGGCACGGGCACCACGCGGTGTCCGTGGTCGCGCAGCACCGCGCGCAGGGAGGGGTAGCCGGGGTTTTCCACCGCCACCACGCATCGCTGCCCCACGGCGCCGAGCAGGGTGCGCAGGCCGTCGCGGGCGCCGGAGGTTATCAGGATATTGTCGGGTAGGGCGGAGACGGAGCGGGTGACGCGCAGGTGCTGCGCGATGAGTTCGCGTAGCCGGGGCGAGCCTGGCACGGGGTAGCCCCGGCTGGGTTGGGCCGCTGCCTGCCGCCAGGCGGCGCGCCAGGCGGTGCCGGTGAGGGCCTCGGTGTTGGGGATTCCGGGGCGCAGATCGGCGCGCTGCCGCGTCTCGCGGACTATCGACGCCGCCGGGGCCTTCCTTGGCACATGGGTGGCGGGCAGGTGCGGGTTGACCCGGGTTCCCCCGTGCGTGGTGGCGAGGTAACCCTCGCCGGCAAGTTGCTCGTAGGCCGCCACCACGGTGCCCCGGGAAACCCCAAGATCGGCGGCCAGCGCCCTGGTGGAGGGCACGGGATCGCCGGGGGCGAGGCGGCCGGCGTCGATAAGCCCCCGCAGGTGGCGCGTGATCTGGTGCGGCAGATTGCCTGCGCCGCGATCCAGGGGTGCCGGGGGGATCATCGGGTCACGCTGCGCAGCGCCATATCCGCGTACATGGCGCCTAGTTCCTCGGCGCTGTAGGCGGCCTGGGGGTCAAACCACAGGCACACCCCCAACCCCATGTCGATGAGGGCGTAGGCGCTCACCTTGGCATCCGCCACGGTGAAGGCCCCGCAGTCCACTCCTGCGGCGATGATCCGTTGCCAGCACCGCACGTATTCCCGGCGTAGTTCGGTGGCCTGGGCGCGCGAGGGGGCGTCGAGATGCGCGATCTCGTTGTTGACCACCCTGGTGGCCTGGGCGTGCAGGGCGTGGTAGCACACGTGCAGGCGCATGGCCGCGTGGAGTTGCTCGCTGGGGGCATCGATCCCGCGCAAGCCGAGGCGATGATTATCCAGCAGCCCGCGCAGGGTGGAAAGAATCACCTCGGTGAGCAGTTCCCGCTTGGATCCCACGTGGTTATACAGGCTAGAGGTGGCTATGCCCACGTGACCTGCGATGTCCTCCATGCCCGTGGCGTTGTACCCGCGCTGGCTAAAGAGCGTCAGCGCTGCGGCGGCGATCTGCGATCTCCGGTGCTGATTGGCCATGTGAATAACATTACTTGCCCGATACCGCCCCCTTACTTGACGAAAAATGCGTTACGCATCACACTGGTAAGACGAACGGCAATTCGTTCGCGGATAGCCCTAGTTGAAAGGTAGGTCACCATCATGTCCACTCCCCTGAGCAACAGCACCGCAGACTTCTACCAGATCTTCGCCGACGTGGACGGCAAGGATCTGGAGTACTGGAACGCCACCCGTGCCTACGCGGACGAGGTACGCGATCAGGTCAACGACGCCTGGGAGAAGGCCGAGTACCGGATCCCCCTGGTCAAGCGAGCCGCCGAGTACGGCCTGGTGCGCGATGGCATCGACATCCCCGGCTTCGAGCCCATGAGCATCCGCGCCAACCGCCTGGTCACCATGGAGCTGGGCCGCCTGGACGGCTCCATCGGCACCGCCGTGGTGGTGCAATCCGGCCTGGCCATGCGCTCGATCGCGGCCTGCGGTTCCGAGGAGCAGAAGGAAAAGTATCTCGCCCCCATGGCCCGCTGCGAGGTACTCGGCGCCTTCGCCCTCACCGAGCCCGATCACGGTTCCGATTCCATCGGCCTGGAGACCACCGCCGTGCGCGATGGCGACGAGTGGGTCATCAACGGCGCCAAGAAGTGGATCGGCCAGGGCAGCGTGGGGCACATCACTATCGTGTGGGCCCGCATGGAGGACGGCCAGGTGGGCGGGTTCATCGTCCCGCAGGACGCCCCCGGCTACAACGCCACCACCATCACCGGCAAGGCCTCGCTGCGCGCCATCTTCCAGGCCGAGATCGAGCTGGATAACGTGCGTATTCCGCTGGAAAACCGCCTGCCGCACGCCCACTCCTTCCGCGACACCGCCGAGATCCTGGCCGGCACCCGCATCGCGGTGGCCTGGGCCGCCCTGGGCCTGGGTATCGCCTGCTACGAGAAGGCGCTGTCCTACGCCCAAGAGCGCATCCAGTTTGGCAAGCCCCTGGCGAGCTTCCAGATCATTCAGCAGCGCCTCTCCGACATGCTCCAGGACGTCGTTTCGATGGGCCTGTACTGCCGCCGCCTGCTGGAGATGGAGGAGAACGGCACGTTGTCCGATAAGCAGGCCGCCCTGGCCAAGGTGCATAACACCCGCAAGGCCCGCGCCATCGCCGCCAACGCGCGCGACATGCTCGGCGGCGTGGGTATCCTGCTGGAAAACGATGTGATCCGGCACATGGTGGACATCGAGGCCCTGCACACCTACGAGGGCACGGACACCATCCAGTCCCTCATCGTGGGCAAGACCATCACCGGGGTCAGCGCCTACCGCTAGGCCGATCACGCCACCCCGCCCCGGTGCCCCGGCCGCATGGTCGGCGGCACCGGGGCTTCTCCGGTATCCGGGCACGATCCCCCGCACTCCTCTACCGTGGGTAAGGCTAACGGCTACGCCGCCACAACCGCAGAAAGGCCACCCATGAGCACCCAGGATCGCACCCCCACCCCGGATCGCAGCGAGGACAACGCCTTCTATCCCTCGCCCTATTCTTTGAGCCAATACACCGCACCCGTCACCAACTTCGACGGCCTTGCCACCGAGGAAAAGTACACCGGGGGCCGCTGGAAGGTGCTGGTGATCGCCGCCGACGAGCGCTACATGCTCATGCGCAACGGCACGTTCTTCTCCACCGGCAATCACCCGGTGGAAACCCTCCTGCCCCTCCATCACATCCTTGAGGCCGGATACCGCGTGGACGTGGCCACCCTCAGCGGCGGCCCCGGTAAGTTCGAGTGGTGGGCCTACCCCCGCGAGGATCAGGCCGTGGCCTCTGCCTGGGAGGCCACGAGGGAGGCATTCAAGGCCCCGCACAGGCTTTCCACGCTGCTAGCCTCCGGGTTGGAGGATTACGCGGCCGTCTTCATTCCGGGCGGGCACGCGGCCATGAATGGGTTGCCGCACAGCGCCGACCTGCGCGACGCCCTAGACTTCTTCCTCCGCGAGGATCGCCTCATCATCACGCTCTGCCACGGGCCCGCCGCCCTGCTCGCGGCCGGGGTGGGGCGAGGCGGCAACCCCCTGGCGGGGTATCGGATCACGGTATTCCCGGATCGCCTGGACTTTGGGGCGAACTTGGAGATCGGCTACCTCCCCGGGGAGATGCCCTGGAGGCTCGGGGAGAAACTACGCGAGGCAGGCCTAGAGATCGCCAACGAGGACATGACCGGCGCCACCCTGCGCGACCGCAATCTGCTCACCGGCGATAGCCCCCTGGCCGCGCACCGGCTGGGCAAGGAATCAGCCCTGGCGCTGCTGGAGAAGTTCGGAAGCTAGCCCCTCACCCCCGCCACGACAGTGACGGGGGATTCTTTTTGACTTTCGTAGAGATGTGGAACATACTTACCCCTTAAGTCATTTCTTCAAGGAATCTAAGGAGGTTCCATGTCTCTGCCTCTTCCGCCTTCATGTTCCCTCTACGACCGCGTCTTTGACGGCCTCTCCGCCGCCGACGCACACCGCCCCGCCATCACGGAGGTGGACACCGGCAAGCACGTCACCTATGGCGAACTTCGCGCCATGATCGACGCCTTCGCCGGTTACCTCGCCGCGCGGGGCATCGGGCCGGGTGACGTTGTGGCCGTGCAATTGCCCAGCTCCATCGACTTCGCCGTGGCCTTCTACGGAGTGCTGCGGGCCGGGGCCACCGCCACCCCGATGGGCATGCTCCTCAACCAGAAGGACACCCTGGGCATCGTCTCCGACTCCGGTGCCGTCCTGTTGCTTAGCGCCCTCGAATCCCTCGGCTCCGCCAGCATGAGCGCCCTCTTCCTCCCGGCTTCCACTCTCCCCAGCATTTACCGCGAGGGGCTCCCCGCCCCGGACGTATCCCTCGATCCCGACCACTCCCTGGCCTGCATTCCCTTTTCCTCCGGCACCACGGGTTCGCCCAAGGGGGTCAAGCTCAGCCACCGTAACCTGGTGGCCAATATCTTCCAGGCGCGCGGGGCCGTCGAGGCCCTCGGGCTGACCAGCCAGGCCCGCGTCCTCGCCCCCTTGCCCTTTAGCCACATCTACGGGCTGACCATCTTGCTTACCCTCCCGCTGGTGCAGCGGGCGCACATCTTTACCATGGCCCGCTTCGATCTCTCGCTCTTCCTGCGCACCCACGAGGAACAGCGCATCACCTTCACCTTCATCGCCCCTCCCATCGCGGTGGCGCTCGCCAAGCACCCCTCCGTGGAGGCAGTGGACATGTCCTCGCTGCGGGTGCTCGTCTCCGCGGCCGCCTCTCTGGATTCCCAGCTTGCCCTCGCGGTGGAGAAGCGCCTGGACGCCCGAGTGGTTCAGGGGTACGGCATGACCGAGGCCAGCCCCATCGTCACGCTGGGTGACCTGGATACCGCCGATCCCGGTTCCATCGGCCGCCCCCTGCCGCTAACGGAATGCCGGCTTGTTGATCCCGAAACGCTGGCGGAGCACCCCACCCGTGGCGAACTCCTCATTCGTGGCCCCCAGGTGATGCAGGGATACCTCAAGAACCCCGAGGCCACCGCAGCCACCATCCTCCCCGGAGGCTGGCTGCGCACCGGCGACATCGTGGAGAAGGGCGAGTCCGGGGAACTCTACGTGGTGGATCGGGCCAAGGAGGTCATCAAATACAAGGGGTACCAGGTGGCCCCCTCCGAGTTAGAGGCCCTGCTACTCACCCGCAATGACATCGCCGATGCCGCCGTAGTGGGCGCGTACCGCGAGGGGCTAGAGATCCCCCGCGCCTTTGTTGTTCCCGCCGCAGGCCGCCTGCTCGATCCCCAGGAGATCATGGACTGGGTGGCCGAGCGGGTGACGCCGTATAAGAAAATCCGGCACGTGGACGTGGTAGATTCCGTGCCCAAGTCCGCCACGGGCAAGATCCTGCGCCGCGAGCTGCGCGAGGTGCCCCTGGCGGCATAAAAACGGCCATGAGGCCCGGCCTCCCGGCTGAGTTAATGCCGAGAGGCCGGGCCCCGTTCTGCGTTATTTTCTGTGACCCAGCCGCGCTAGTTGTTCAGCGGCTTGCGCGTCTTGGCCATGTGCATGGCGCGCTCCGCATTCTTAGGCTGCACCAGCACGGCGGAGGCCTCGTGGCTCTCCCGCAGGCCAAGCTCGTGGGCGTCGATCTCGCCCTCGCCGGCGTACTCGCGGGCCAGGGCCGCGCCGATGGCCTTATCCGTCTCACTGCCCTCCTCAAAGCTCAGCTCGCCGGGGTACAGCGGCAGCTTCCCCGGGGCCGGGGGCTGGTATCCCTCGGCCAGCTCCTCGGCCAGCGCGAAGGCGTCCGCGATCACGTGATCCGGGGAGAGCACCACCCGATCCGCCGCGCGCAGCAGCGGGAGGTTCACCGCCGGGATCGGCTTGGTGTTCAGCAGCATGGCAAAGGCCTTTTCATGCGGCTTCTCCACCCCCATCTCCACCAGGCGCTCCAGCACGCGCACGGTGCCGCCCCAACCGGGGAAGAGCCCCACAGAACGCTCCGGGAAGCCCACGCGGGTCTCCGCGTGGATCACGGAGGCGTCCGTGTGCAGCAGCAGTTCCAGGCCGCCGCCCAGGGCCACGCCACGCACGGCCCCCACCACGGGGAAGGCGGCATCGCGCAAGGCTTGGAGGGAGACGGCCCCGGCGCGCACCACCTCGTAGGCGGCCTCGGCCTCACCCGTGGCCGCCAGGCGGGCGATCGTGGGCAGATCGGCTCCCGCGCAGAACGCCGTGGGGTTATCGGAGGCGATCACCAGGGCCCGAATGTCGGTGCGCTGCGCCACCTCGCGCATGATGTCCAGGGCCGCGACACTACAGGCGTTCATCGGGGTGGTGAAGGTGTACACGGCGATGCCGTCGGCGCGCTTGAACACGGTGGCGGCGTCATTCTGGGCGATGACCTCGGCGTCTACCACCAGATCGGCCACCTTGACCACCCCCTCGCGCTCGCGGGGAGCCTGCGGGATGCCGTCGCTGCCCAGCACCTTTCCATCCGCGTAAAAGCCACCGGCCTGGACTGCGGCAGTCAAAAGCTCCGGTGCCTCTCCCTCGTAGAGGGAGGCCAACCACTCCACGCCCAGGGAGTCTGCCAGGGCAAAGGGGCCCTTCTTCCAGCCGTAGCCCAGGGCCATCGCGGAGTCGATGGCATCCACCGCGTCGCAGATCTCGGGGGCGGTCTCGCAGCAGTAGGTCAGGGTGGTCAGCAGCACGTCCTTGGCGTAGCGCCCCTCGGGGGTGTCCGCGGTGAGGAGTTCGCGGGCGTCGCCGGGCACCGCGTACTTCTCACGCGGCCGGTAATCCCCGGCGGCGAAGTCAAAGACCTCCTCGCGTCCCCGGTAGAAGCCGGACTGCGCGGTGCGCCCGGTGAAACCCTTGTCCAGCAGGGTGGTGAACTCCGGGCGCTGCGTGATGTCAAAGCGGTGGTAGGCATCTTGCTCCGGCAGGGCGGAGAGCAGCGATCCCCAGATCGCGGGCACCAGTTGCAGGCCCACGTAGTCAAAGAGGCCAAAGATCCCGGTGCGCGGTATGCCGAAGGCGCGGCCGAAGGCGGTGTCCGCCTGCTCCGGGGCGATGCCCTGCTCGAAGGCGATGTGGGCGCCGGCCGCCATCCAGAAGTTACCGATGCGGTTGGCGATGAAGCCGGGGGTATCGCGGCAGTCCACGATCACCTTGCCCAGCTGGCGCTCCAGCACCTGCGTGAGCGCCTGGGTAACCTCCGGGCGGGTATCCGGGCCCGCCACCAGTTCCACCAACCGCATGACGCGCGGCGGGTTGAAAAAGTGCGTGATGGCAAAGTCCTTGCGGAAGGACTCGTCCAGGCCACCGAGGAGTTCTGCGAGCGGAATGGTGGAGGTATTGGAGCTCACCGGGGTGCCGGGGGTGCGGTGGGCGTCGATACGGCGGAAGGTGTCCTGTTTGACCTTGAGATCCTCAAAGACGGCCTCGACGATCCACTCCGCCTCGGCCAGGCGATCGAGGTGATCCTCCACGTTGCCGGGAATCACGTTGTCCGCGTATTCCGGGCGCATGAAGCCGTGCCGCTTGAGCTGAAGTTCAATCCCCTTCTTGGCCCGGGCGTCCCGATCCTCGCCCTCGGCGGGAATATCAAGCAGGTGGACCTTCACCCCGGCGTTGGCCAGGTGGGCGGCGATCCCCGCGCCCATGGAGCCCGCGCCAAAGACGGCGGCGGTGCGAATGGTGTTCGTGGCAGACATATGCTTAAACCTCCAGAATCAAAGCGATGCCCTGGCCGCCGCCGATGCACAGCGTGACCAGGCCGTAGCGGCCGCCGGTGGCGCGCAGGCGGGCGATGAGCTTGGTGGTCAGGATCACGCCGGTGGCGCCGATCGGATGGCCCAGGGCGATGGCTCCGCCATCGACGTTGGTCTTGGCCGGATCGAATCCCAATTGATCAGATACCGCCAGGCACTGCGCGGCGAAGGCCTCGTTGGACTCGATGAGGTCGATGTCCTCCAGGGTCAAGCCGGCCTTCTTCAGCGCCTTGGGCACGGCCCCCACCGGGCCCAGGCCCATGTACTTGGGGTCGCAACCGGCGATGCCCCAGCTCACCACGCGGGCCTGGGGGTTGAGTCCGTGTTCGTCCACGGCGCTCTGGCTGGCCATGACGGTGACGGCGGCGGCGTCGTTGATGCCCGAGGCATTACCGGCGGTGACGGTGCCCTCCTTACGGAAGGTCGGGCGCAGCTTGGCCAGCCCCTCCAGGGAGGTCTCGCGGGGGTGCTCGTCGGTGGTGAACTCGCCGCCGCGCACCGGCACGGGCACGATCTGCTCGGTGAAGCGCCCCTCGTCGATGGCCGCGCGGGCGCGGCGCTGGGATTCCAGGGCGTACTCGTCCTGCCGCTCGCGGCTGATGCCGAACTTCTCCGCGATGTTTTCCGCAGTGATACCCATGATGCCGTTGCCCATGGGGTCGGTGAGCGCGCCGGTGAGCCAGTCATCCAGGGTGCCGTCGCCCATCTTGATGCCCTTGCGCATTCCGGGAATGGAATACGGGGCGGCGCTCATGACCTCGGTGCCGCCGACGAGCGCGAGGCTGCTATCGCCGGTGATCATCTGCTGCGCGGCGCTGACGATGGCCTGAACGCCGGAGCCGCAGAGGCGGTTGACGGCGTAGGCGTGGCTGGACTGGGGCAGGCCCGCCTCCAGGGCTACCGCGCGGGGGGTATATACGTCGCGCGGGCGGGAGGTAACCACGTTGGCAAACACGGAGGCGTCGAAGGCGTCGGCGGGGGCGCCGGAGCGCTCGATCACCGCCTTGGCCACGTGAGCGCCCAGGTCGATGGGGGTGCAGGAGGATAGGGACCCCAGGAATGTTCCGATGGGGGATCGCGCGGATTCAACGATGTAGACGGATTCCGACATGTTCTTGCTCCTTAGTTCTCAGGTGCCGTTGTCGGCTGCGCCGCTCGCCCCGACGCGCCCAGCGCACCCAGGCACACAGACGAATGGTGATTCGCAGCAACCTCCCCCACTGTAATGGTGGTCACCACAAGCCGCAATGTCCCGACAGGACACAGGGGCGGCCAGTCGGGAGTGGTACAAAAAAATATCCCAGAATTGGCACTAGGATTGGACCATCGCCGCGCTCATAATGGCCCCCATGACTCAATCCACCACCGGTTCCCCCCTGGTCAAGCGCGGCTTGGCCGACATGCTCAAAGGCGGCGTCATCATGGACGTGGTCACCCCCGATCAGGCAAAGATCGCCGAGGAGGCTGGCGCCGTGGCCGTGATGGCCTTGGAGCGCGTGCCCGCAGATATTCGCGCCCAGGGCGGCGTGGCCCGCATGTCCGATCCCGACCTCATCGAGGGAATCATTGACGCCGTGAGCATTCCCGTGATGGCCAAGGCTCGCATTGGGCACTTCGTGGAGGCCCAGGTGCTGGAATCCCTCAAGGTGGACTTCATCGACGAATCCGAGGTCCTCTCCCCCGCCGACTACACCCACCACATCAACAAGCAGCCCTTCACCGTGCCCTTCGTCTGCGGCGCCACCAACCTGAGCGAGGCGCTGCGCCGCATCGCCGAGGGCGCGGCCATGATCCGCTCCAAGGGGGAGGCCGGAACGGGAGACGTCTCCGAGGCCACCCGCCACATCCGCACCATCACCGAGGAGATCGCCGCTCTGCGCCACCTGCGCGAGGAGGAACTCTACGCCGCCGCCAAGGATCTGGCCGCCCCCTATGACCTCGTGGCCGAGGTGGCCCGCACCGGCAAGCTCCCCGTGGTGATGTTCACCGCGGGCGGCGTGGCCACCCCCGCCGACGCCGCGATGATGATGCAGCTGGGGGCCGACGGCGTCTTTGTGGGCTCCGGCATCTTCAAATCCGGCGACCCCGCCGCCCGCGCCGCCGCCATCGTGCGCGCCACCGCGGCCTACGACGACCCCGCCGTGATCGCGGAGGTCTCGCGCGGCCTGGGCGAGGCCATGGTGGGCATCAACGTGGGTGATCTTCCCGCGCCGCACCGCCTGGCGGAGCGAGGCTGGTAATTCATGGTTCACGTGGGTGTCCTCGCCCTCCAGGGCGGGGTGTCCGAGCACGCCGAGATGCTCGCCGGGCTGGGCGCGCGGGTGCGCCTGGTGCGCCGCCCCGAGGACGTCACCGGGCCCGATGCCCCCGATGCCTTTGTACTGCCCGGCGGGGAGTCCGGCCCCATTGATCGCCTGGCGGGAATCTTCCGCGTGCGCGAGCCGCTGATTCACGCCATCGCGCAGGGCGCGCCCGTGCTGGGCACCTGCGCCGGGCTGATTCTGCTGAGCCGCTGGGGCCTACTGGACGTCTCGGTGGAGCGCAATGCCTTTGGCCCCCAGGTCGCCTCCGTGCGCACCCGGGTGGATTGGGAGGGCACAGCCCTCGACGTGGCGTTCATCCGCGGCCCCAAGGTCACCGCCGTGGGGCCCGCCGCCACCGCCTGCGCCTGGCACGAGGGGGCAATCGTGGGCGTGCGCCAGGGCAACCGGCTGGGGTGCTCCTTTCACCCGGAACTCACCGGGGACACCACCCTGCACCGCCAGTTGCTTGCGGCGGCGGAATAATGCTTATCGACGCCCCCGGCGTCGATAAGCCCCCCCCCGGTTAGTCGTTGAGCTTGCGGTACTGGAATACCTGATCCGCGATGCCGTACTCCACGGCCTCCTCCGCCGTGAGGATCTTGTCCCGATCAGTATCAATGCGGATCTGCTCGGCAGTGCGCCCGGTGTGGGCCGCCAGCGTCTTTTCCATCAGCGTGCGCATGCGCTCGATCTCCGCCGCCTGGATCTCCAGGTCAGAAACCTGCCCCTGCGTACCCTCGGTGGCTGGCTGGTGGATCAGCACGCGGGAGTTAGGCAGCACGGCGCGCTTGCCCTTGGCCCCCGCCGAGAGCAGCACGGCGGCGGCCGAAGCCGCCTGCCCCAGGCACACCGTCTGCACGTCCGGGCGCACGTACTGCATCGTGTCATAGATCGCCATGAGCGCGGTGAAGGAACCACCGGGGGAATTGATGTACATGGTGATGTCCCGATCCGGGTCCAATCCCTCCAGCACCAGGAGCTGAGCCATGATGTCATTCGCGGAGGTATCGTCCACCTGGGTCCCCAGGAAGATGATGCGCTCCTCGAAGAGCTTGGCATAAGGATTGGTCTCCTTGGTGCCGTAGGCAGACTGCTCGATAAAGGAGGGCAGCACGTAGCGGGCCGAGGGCATCTGGAAAGCGTTGTTCATGGATATTCTCCTTTTCCTTATTAGTTGCTCACGGAGCCCTGGGCGGTGGTAATCACGTGATCCACCAGGCCGTATTCCTTGGCCTGCTGGGCGGTGAACCAGCGGTCACGGTCGGAGTCCTTGGTGATCTGCTCGAAGGTCTGCCCGGAGTGCTCCGCAATGAGCTGCGCCATCTCCTTCTTGGTGGCCGCGAACTGCTCCGCCTGAATGGCGATGTCCGCGGCGGTGCCACCCACGCCCGCCGAGGGCTGGTGCATCATAATGCGGGCGTGCGGCAGCGCAAAGCGCTTGCCGGGGGTGCCGGCGGTGAGCAGGAACTGGCCCATCGACGCCGCCAGGCCCATGCCGTAGGTGGCCACGTCGCAGGGGGAATACTTCATCGTGTCATAAATAGCCATGCCCGCGGTGACGGAGCCGCCCGGGGAATTAATGTACAGGGAGATGTCCCTGGTGGGATCCTCGGCGGACAGAAGCAGAATCTGAGCGCACAGCTTATTAGCGATCTCATCGTCCACCTGGCTGCCCAGGAAGATAATGCGCTCGCGCAGCAGGCGCTCGTACACAGAATCGCTCAGGTTCAGCCCCTGAGCCTCTGCGGCCATCGTGGTGGAAGCGTTCATGATCGTGTTCTTCTCCTCGCTTGGTCTCGGTTGCTCGATACTTCCCACAGGCTACCCGCGCGAGGGGACGCACCGGCACAAAAAACGGCCTTGTTCGCTCACAGCGTTGGTTCCTCCCCCGCGCAGGAAAAAGCCCGGCCGCCGGGGCCGGGCTTTCTTCAGGACAGAAGCGAAAGAGCGCTTACTCCTTGTCCTCGGACTCCTCTTCTTCCTCGCCGAAGTAATCCGTGGGATCCACGGCATTGCCCTCATCGTCCTTCACCGTGGTGCGGCAGATGGCGGCGGCCAGGGCCTTTCCGCGACGCACGTCGGAGAACAGGTTAGCGATCTGCCCGGACTGGGAGAGCTGCTGCACGAACTGGTTGGGATCCATGCCGTAGGCCTGCGCCGTGAACATGATGTGATCGGTCAGCTCCTGCTGGGAAACCTCCGGGGCCTCCTGCTCCGCCAGGGCGTCCAGGAAGAGCTGGGTGCGCACGGCCTCCTCGGCGCTGGTGCGCTGCTCCTTATCGAACTCTTCGCGGGTGGTGCCCTGCTGTTCCAGGGCGGAGTTCAAAGCCGCCTCGTCGTGGGCGAGCTGGCCCAGCAGCTGATGCAGCTGGTTGTGCACCTGCTCGTTCACCACGCCCTCCGGCAGCGGGAAGTCCGCGTCCGCCAGGGCCTTCTCCAGCACGGCATCGCGGATAGCGGTGGCCTGCTCCGCCTTCTTGGACTCCTCCACCTGGCTCTTGGTGGACTCGCGCAGTTCCTCCACCGTGTCAAACTCGGAGGCCATCTGCACGAATTCCTCGTCCAGATCCGGCAGCTTGCGCTCCTTGGTCTGCTGGACGTGCACCGCGATGGTGGCTTCCTCATCCTTGTGCTCGCCGCTGCGGATCTTGGCGGTGAACTCGTTGTCCTCGCCGGTCTTCATGCCGCGCAGGGCGGTGTCCAGGCCGTCGATGAGGTCACCCTGGCCGATCTCGTAGGACAGGCCCTCGGTGGTGGCCTCGTCCACAACCTCGCCGTCGATGGTGGCCTTGAGGTCAATGATCGCGTAATCGCCCGTCTTGAGCTTGCGCTTGGTGTCCTTCAGCTCCGCGAACCGGCCGCGCAGCTGGTCAATCGCCTCGTCCACGGCCTCCTCATCCACCTTGAGGGCGGGAACGGTGACCTCGATGGCGGAGAAGTCCGGCACCTCAAACTCAGGGCGCACGTCCACCTCGGCGGTGAACTCCACGTACTCCTTGTCCTTGATCTCCGTGACGTCCACGTCCGGCTGGCCCAGCGGGTTCAGCTCGTTCTCGCCCAGGGCGGCTTCGTAGCGGGAGGGCAGCATGTCATTGACCACCTGCTCCAGGATCGGGCCACGGCCAAAGCGGGCGTCGATAAGCTGGCGAGGAGCCTTCCCCTTGCGGAAACCGGGAATGGAAACCTGCTGCGCAATGGCGGCATACGCCTGGTCTAGCTCACCCTTCAGCTCATCGAAGGGAACATTCACAGTGAGCTTGACACGGGTGTCGCTCAGCTTCTCGACGGAACTCTTCACGAGTCACTCTCCTGGATTCGGTGAATACATGTGTACGTCGGGGCGACAGGATTTGAACCTGCGACCCCCTGCTCCCAAAGCAGGTGCGCTACCAAGCTGCGCCACGCCCCGTACAGGCCGCCACTCTACCGGCCGCTTCCAAACTCCCCATACATCGGGGTAGGTTAAAGGCCCCGCCGCCGATGCGACAGGGCCTAAGACCTGGAGGGAACGACGGGAATCGAACCCGCGTCTTCAGCTTGGAAGGCTGAGGTATTAGCCACTATACGACGTTCCCCTGACGTGACTGGCAGTGTATCGCACCCAGGGTGCGATACCAAACGCCGCACCACCGCGTGCCGCTCGTTGCGGCATCGCCCGAGGCGGCGTCGCTCAGCGCTGGCGTGGGCGGACGTTATTTTAAGCCGTGGGCGCGATCCCCGTGCGCTCGTAATCCGCCAGAATGTCAATGCGACGCTGGTGGCGCTCTGCCTGCGACCACTCCTGCCCCAGGAAGGCCTCCACGATCGCAAGCGCCTCCTCCTGCGAATGCATGCGGCCGCCAATGCCGATGAGCTGCGCATTATTGTGCTCTCGGGCCAGGCGCGCCGTCTCCTCCGACCACGCCAACGCGCAGCGCGCACCTTTGACCTTGTTCGCGGCGATCTGCTCGCCATTGCCAGAGCCACCCAGCACGATGCCCAAGGAACCGGGATCGTTCACCGTGCGCTGCGCGGCCTCGATGCAAAAAGCCGGGTAATCGTCCTCGGGATCATAGGCATGGGCCCCGCAATCAATAACCTCGTGCCCCGCACCCTGAAGATGCTCCACGATGACGTTCTTCAACTCAAAACCGGCGTGATCCGCCCCTACATATACGCGCATGGCGGCAATTCTATAAGAAAACGCTCCTGCGAGGTGCGCAATCGCGCGGTACACTCGGCAAGGTACTCGAACGTCTCTTCCGAGAGTTTTCCCACGACCCAAAGAGAAACCATGAGCACCTCCACCGCCGCCAAAGCAGCAGGCACCGCAGCACTCGCCGCCAGCCCCGCCGCACTCGGCGTGCTTAACGACGCCCCCGAGGCCGACGCCGCCGACGTCACGATCCTGCACGAGGAGTCCGGGCCCGCCGAGGAGGTACAGGAAGAGGCGGTATCCACCAGCCCCAGCACCGATGAACCCGCCGGCGCGGCCGTGGCCGAAAGCGCCACCGCGCAAGAGATCCACGACCGCACCAACCAGGTGCGCGAGGAGCACGGGCTCCAACCCCTAGAGATGGACGCAACGCTCAACGAGGAATCCGCGCAGTGGGCCAAGACCATGAGCACCACCGGAATCTTTGAACACGCCGAAGGGGACTTCGCAGAGAACATCCACTTCTACGGAGCGGAGATCAGCGCGCAGGACGTGGTACAGGACTGGCTCGATTCTGAGGGGCACCGCAATAACCTCCTCGACCCCGAGGCCACCCACATGGGCACGGGCGTGTCCCACGATGAAAACGGCACCTATTCCGTGCAGCGTTTTATCTGACCCTAATCTAGATTCGCTAGGGACCCCGGGCGGCACCGCCGAAACAAAAGAAATGGCTATGACAGGATTGCATATACCTTATCCTTTTTGGGAAAGATTCCACACAACCCGCCCCAAAGCCATTCACCCTGGCCAGGTACACAAACAGCGGCGGTTGACCGAATTGGTATGAAAAATTTACCCGCCTGTAACCTTTTCCTTTACCACTCAAGCGCAATAAGCGTTATGCTGGGCCACCGTAACGAAAACCGCACGCCCCGCTACCCCTATGCGGGGTGCGTATTTTTCCGTTGCATGACATGTCAGAAACACACGAAAGGGAACGTGAGAGATGAAGCTGTCTCGTAAGTTCGCCGTTAGCGCCGCCACCTTGGCTGTGGCCGCTTCCGCCACCATCGCCCCCGCGATGGCCGATGAGCGCCCCTCCTTCCTCCCCGGCCAGACCCTCTCCCCCGAGGCTGCTGCCGCACAGAAGGACGCCAAGCAGCCCTCCGAGATGGAGAAGGCCGAGCTGACCGGCAAGCGCCTGGACAACGCCAAGAAGGGCGTGGATACCGCTAAGGGCATCGTGGATACCCTCGGTGGCCTGAACGGCCTGTTCGGCGGCGGCCAGGCCGCCGGTGGCAATGATGCTTCCGGTGAGGCTGACTGCTAATCCCCCTTTTATCGGGATTGAGTGCACAAGCGCGAGGTTGCTTTCCAGCCCTGTTACCGGGGCTCGGAAAAGCGGCCTCGCGTTTTGCCTTACCCTCCCGTGGGGCATCGCCGTGTTGGTGAGGGGTTTCGGGGTTTGCTGCAAGGTGTAACGCCTATCGCTCTTATTCCTATAAGATAGGTACAGAGTTCCAAGCAGAAGGGAGAAACCGTGTCCCGTGTAACCCAGCTTCATGCCTTTACCGTTATCGTTGGCAGTGCCCTGTTGGCCACCGCCTGTGGTAGCACCGACGGAGAAACCGAACCCACCGCGCAGAGTGCCACGAGCACCACGACAACCGCGTCTTCTACCTCCACAACCTCGGCTACTTCCACCACCCCCGCTAGCACGGAGCCACTCGATGCTTCTGCCAGTGCGGCTGCTGGCCAAGCGGCCGAAGCCAGTAGAGAGCCGCAGGCCCAAGAGCCGAGTAGTGCTACTCCTGCCGCTTCTGTAGGCGCAAGCCCCACAGGCACTGGGCAGCAGGGCAATGGCGCTACGAACAATACCACGCAGGCATCCGCGCAGGGCCAAGATAATGGCGCTTCCCACGGGGCGGGTGCCCAGGACAGCAATGCGACAGCCGCAAGTGGTGGCACTAGTGGACAGCAGGGACAGTCCGAGGGGGATGCGCAGCAGGGCACTCCGGGGCCTAGTGTTTATGATCCTAATCCTGGGGATGCGCAGGACACCCCGGTTGGTCAGCTGTATTACTCCAACTGTGGGCAAGCTCTCACAGATGGTGCTCTTCCTCTTCATCGGGGTGAGCCTGGTTATCGTGAGGCTCTTGATCGTGATGGTGATGGTATTGCCTGTGAGCCTGAGAACTGGCCAGAGCATGAGGCATGGCCGACACCTACTAAACTGCCGCAAGCCTATAGCGGAGAAGAAATTCAGCGATTAATGAATGATCCCAATATTGACTATGAGCCTGATCCAGGCGTTCCCGGACCACCTCCCCAGTTGTAAGAAAAATGCCCACTCACATTGCAGATACATTGTTCCTGCCACCTGCCCACTTGGGGCAACACGCTTGCAGAATGATACCCAGTTATTCATATTCGGATATCGCGAAGCGACCTCTATACTAGGGCAATAAAAACGCATTCCAGGTTTTGGGGGACTCCGTAAATATAACAGGACGCTCATACCTATAGGAACGGATCGTAGTATTGATTCAAAATTGAATCAATACTACAATCCGTGGTGGGAGCTTAGATATTATAAGATCTTAGCGCTTCTTGATTCCAGCAACATCTCCGCGCAAGGCTTTTACCTCCGCAGCCAATGCGCGCTGCTCATGGAGGGACACGGCAAGAAGTTCGACAAGAGTCCCCTTCTTCAATGCTCCATCACGCTTGCGGGCATAACCCACGAGATCATCAACATTCCAGCCCTGATCATTAGGTCCACGTAGCTGAGTGCGGTTATCGGCGGAGTTATCGAGAGCCTTCCAGGCTGCATGCTTAGTGTCATTAAGTGCGGCGGCAGAAACGCCAGATAGTACGGTCATTTTATTTCCTCCCTGAGAATGGGAATTGGTCATTTGGTCATACCAGTATTGAGCTCGCAGCATCCAG
The DNA here is from genome assembly GCF_001412105.1 of Corynebacterium oculi. Classification (GTDB taxonomy): domain Bacteria; phylum Actinomycetota; class Actinomycetes; order Mycobacteriales; family Mycobacteriaceae; genus Corynebacterium; species Corynebacterium oculi. Next base: position 139,955 of record NZ_LKST01000001.1, on the reverse strand, counting down.
TGGTCGTGATGCCGCCTACCTTGAGCCAAGTGATACGGGCAAGAAGTTCCACTTATTTCGCGGTGGTCGCGGATATTTTTGCCAAATTCAGGGCGTCCCAGTTTGTGATAGACGCATAACGCTGCGGCTAGATGAGCACCCTCCTCAATGGTCTTATCTGAGATAGGATAGTCTTGATCTGCCCCTGCACTATTGGCGTGCTCAATACCAATACTCTCCTGGTTTGCCTTAAGGTTATTGGCGTGCCAGGCGGTATCCGTATCCTTTACAAGCCGTCCAATGGTGCCATCTATCTCCACCTGATAGTGAGCGCTTGCTTCTCGAATTTGCCACGTATTCCAGCATTCTTCCGTTGTTAATGGGTTGGCGGCATTGTGATGCTTCACAATATACGAGATGCGCTGCCCTCCGCGACCGGCGGTGAAGTTCTTGTTCGTCAGCTTGGTCTTGTCGGTCTCTAGTGTTTTCCAATTTTTCATCTTTCCTCCTTTCACTCACAAGTAAACAGCATCTTCAAGATGGAGCGGCAGTCTGCGACAAAGCACTCTCCTTCTGAATCATTTTCGCAGTTCATAGGCATATTTTAATCGCTTACGGCCGTAACCATCTCCCACCCTCTCACGGCTACCTCATGCACACAGTGAAAGGTCAGCCTCTCCACCTAAGCAAAGCCGCTCATAGCGCACACGCGCTACCGCCTCCGCTAATTCTTCCCATGTGGCAGACCGAAGGACCAACCACTTCCTATTGCTAGTTCGATAAACAATATCTTTAGAGATCCCGAGCCGCCTGGCGAGCGGTCTATCTTTCTCACCCGGATACCGTTCGGATTCTATGAGTTCCGCAGCTTGTTCAATAGGAAATTCCTTCACTGAAGGGTCATAATCTGCACCAATAGTTCCGGCAAACATCTGAGCATAGTGAGTTGAGCAAAGACCGATTCCGTAAAGATCTGGATCCTCACGTGGATACCAGCATCCAACACGTAGACATTTAGACATAAAGAAAACTCTCTCCATAAGAACATAATTAATTAAGTGTGGGGCGGTTTAGGTTCATCATAAATCTCCCATTTTGCTTCCCCTCAAGAATTTAGAATCATTTATGGATTACTATCCGTCAGTGGTATAGAATTTCTATGGACGATTGATTGGAAGTAAGGATTAGCAAAGATTCCATATCGACAGTCTCATAAGCAAAACCCACAATGCTAACGCAAGCCACTATATAACCAAATCAAAATACGGAGCACAGTACACTCCACGTTAATTAATACTGCACAAATTTTCAGCAGGGTTCAACGGCGCATTACTAATTATTTTCATTGAAATATACGGGTGGCAGAATAACATCACCCGTGGTAAAAATTTTCCGGCAGCCAATATCGGTAATCATACACACCTCTAACAAATTTAACCACCCCTCTGTAGGTATAATTTTTCTTGAAGATCCAGAAAGTCCGATGGGGTCGATCCATTGAGAGTGCCAGTTGCAAATGAATAAAGAAGGTCAGGTCGAGTTAAAGAAGGGCAACCAGCTTCACCCACAACACCCTCAGAAGAATCACAACCTCCTCCTTCCACTAAACAGCAATTATTTTTCGGCAAACCTTCTTTTCCACACTTAGTTTGGCTACAATCCTGCACACTATCGCTTTCCAAGCATAAACAAATCGCACCATGTTCATCCTGAGAAATGAAAGTAAAGCCGTTAATTTTACGGTCCCATAACCCCATATGTACGAGTGCCTCAGCCAGCTCGCGTGTAGCTCCCCATACTTTAATCATGTACCCTGGAACGAATCCATCAGTTTCTTGGTTCACAACCCATGAGCCAGCTATCGTCCATAACCCCGCAGCGGCAAGTTTCTGATCCTTACTAAGGGCACCATTCTTCCATGATGAATGGAACTTTTCATCAATACCCTTCCAGAACATTTTATTTCCCTCCACTATTTATCCCAATTGAATCGCATAGGCCTTATTTTAAACCTTATCTCACCCTCATAGTTTTGGTCGCACATGAATCCGTGAAATTATCGTACTACTATCACAGCATTCTCCGCCCCCATTGAGGCCACACTCACACCCTAAGTTCGTTAAATCTCCATATAGATACTTCCGTAATTTAAATATGTAATAAACGCTACTAACGAGACAGCAATTCCTACGATTGCAATATACAGCAACACAAATGCCAAAATATTCACTCGACATCCTTCCCTAACATGTAAGTAAAAACATCAAGATTTTTCTAGCCGCTCAGCATGCTCCACATCTGCAAGGACCAGGATTCTTCCGGGGCGTGCCCCCATTGAGGCCAAGGCATTGAGCACATCAGGCGTCGGCCGTCTCGTAGTCACTGCCCTGTTCCAAGTAGATCGCCCCATGCGAGTGTGACGAGCAATATCTGCCATGTGCTTGAGCCCATGAATTTTCCGAACTCTGTCCAGTTCATCCAAGCTGATAAGAAAATGACTCACCTGAAAGCCTCCTAACGGTACGATGGTACAAGTATGCACCATAACTCTCCGTCTGTAAAGTCTATGAGTCGGCAATGTATGCAAATTTCTACATATCGGCTGCACATGCGAGGCTTGATGTATCAATATTGACACAGTATGCTACTCTCTATGACAGATCTACGGAGGTGGATACACGCCACGACCGGTATTCGGGTGACTGCCGACGAGGTCGGTGGTGCCCTTGGCATATCCCGTGCGTCAGCGACACGTCGTCTAGTAGCAAACGAGTTCAACGCAAGCGAGATCATCACTCTATGTAGAGCATTCGGAGTAAACCCACTGCAAGGACTCTTGAAGTACCGGTACCTCACAGACTTGGAGATTCGCGCTCATGTGAAACGCGAGGGAGAGCTGATGAAGGACGTGGAAAATGGCGCGCTGGCAATAGAACTTGCACGACGGCTCAACCCCACGTCTCGGGCTGGAGAGATCACCAACCTCGTCAAGGGCAGCACTTCAAAATACGACCCCCCAATCCCTGCCGCCATCAGCTTGGAAAATGCTCGTGACCAGCGAAACCGAACAAGCGGGGGTACTCAAATTACCCCCGTTGTCCCGGAGGAGCTCTACGCTGCCGATCATTCACCGGATGAAGATGAGCTGAGGTGGGAGCATGGCGAAGAACCTATCGACTGAAAATCTGATCCACTTAGCAGAGGACAGCGGAATCAGTGTGGAATGGCATGTCGGTAATCCAAAAGGAAAATGGATCCCTGCGCGGGGAAGCATTAGCCTGCGACACGATCTCACTGAGGTACAGGCACGCTGCACTCTTGCTCACGAACTTGGACATGCCCATTGTGGCCACCCCGCAGGACATAATTCTCGTGACGAGAAAGAAGCAGACAGATATGCCGCACGACTCCTCATTTCCGCTGCCGAATATGCATTGGCAGAACAAACGTACGGGCCGCACCCTGCTCGTATCGCTGCCGAGTTGGGGATAACACAACATCTCCTCATCGTTTGGCGTGATATGTGGAAGAAAAAATTTCATACGAGTTCCACAATCTGCTCCGCAATAGCGAGCAAAGAGCAATCAAATTCTGACTAGAGAGGCTGCCAAATCTCACGCCGATAACGCTTAGTCCCAGATTCTATTCTTCTGTTGATGCCGCTCCCCATCTCAGATACGAAGCATCATTCCTTTTCAGAGAGGTCGCCGTGCAAGACTTCCGGCACCTGCGGGCGACGTGCCGCAGGAATCATGTCACGCAGGCGGACGATGTAATCCACAGCCGCGCGGTACCGCTCCCGCCACAAACGCATGTCCTCCTCCACCTTAGCCAGGGACGCACGTAACATCTCCGTTTCCTTGCGTAACTCCTCAATGCGCTCATCGCGCTCCGCTAGACGGGTCTCCGTCCACTCCTGAATATCATCAACCAAGGCCTTGTACTGCTCTGAGACCGATTTCTCCTTGGCACCCCTACTACTCACCCATGACCCAGCCAGACCAAATAGCGCAGTCAAAACGATACCGGCTAAGCTGATCAGCTCAACGCCCACAGATTCACCTCCCACCATGACCCGGCCTAAAACCCAATATGCCAAGGCCACCACCATGAAATACGTACATGTCGTGGCATACCCGCACGAGGATTCATCAAGTATCCACGCCGAGAGGTACAGCACCCACGGGAAATGTAGGGCCACGCAGACCCCCACTGTGGGGCCGATCCCACAATGCAGCACCAGGCACACCAGGAAAAACGCCCCCGGCATAATCCCACCGAGCCGCCCACACCAGCAGGCGTAGGACGGCATCTAGAACATCCATGCGGTGATCCGTGAGCACCACATCAGGCGGCAGATGGCATACCCCGCGCAGTAGCACCCCTACGGTGAGGATCGGTGAGCTCACCCACCGTGGGCACAAAAACAGTGCCACCGACGTCATCATGCGCCACCTCATCATCAGTCCCGCTCCCCACGCGGCAGAGCAGCAGCGGTATCCGTCTCCCCTACCCCTACCGAGACAATAGAGGTCAGTACAGAAATCACCGCTGCCGTCGCCGCAATCCCCAAAGACTCACCCCACGCCAGATCGTAGATCGGGGTACCCACCGCTAGCACCGCTATCAAGGCCTGCGCCAGGGTTTTGATCGCCCGCTCGACAGTATCCACCCAAAAACCCTTCGTCCACATCACTTTCTCCTTCGCGTGTCATACCCCATGCGGTAGCATCAATTAAGTTCTGTGACCACATCATCAGAAACGAACCCATAAACCCCAGTCTGCGAATCGCAGCCACCGCACTCGCTGACACCGCCAAGACCACGACCCCTGCCCCTGCGCCAGACCCCTCCGGGGGATACGTTCTCGCCACCCCTGTCCCACTACAAGGATCAGGCATAATGCCTCCCGGTTCACAGCCGGGAGATTACCTCCATCTCTGCTGCCAGCAGCGCCTGATGGAGTCTGGGTGCAGGTGAAAGACCTCGGGCCCTGGGCGGGGTATACCCCGTCTGGGAGGATGCCGAGGCGATGCATCACATGCTCATGGGAATATCTGCAAAATGACAGAGCACACGATCACGGTCATGCAGATGTCAATGAGTCCCAATATCGGCCCCCGCGTGTGGGCCCGATCCGGAGATCATCAACTGCATCGTGAACGGCTAGATGTGGTCTCCGGGGAGGTTGATCAGGCTCTTGTGACGTGAGCATATAAACGAAGGCTTCCTACGGATGGAATTGGAGTAGCCTCAAAAACAGTCCCACGCACGGCCTCACCTTGTGTTCTCCTTGTTCTTGCCAGGCGAGGCGACCCCAGCACAGGACACCTGCATGACGGTGACAGATACCCGAGCCGTAGAAGAGTGTAACGCCCATCGCTCACACTCCTATAAGATAGGTACAGAGTTCCAAACAGAAGGGAGAGACCGTACCTACCGCACCCAAGCTTCACGCCCTCACAGCCATTGTTGGCAGCGCCTTATTGGTCACCGCATGCAGCAGCAGTGAGGCGCAAACCGCATCTGTCGGTACTACCTCAACTACGGCTTCTACAACCGCGGAGCCCACCACCGCCCCCGACAACGCGACCGCTAGCGAGACCCCAGAGGACGCCTCGTCTACCGAGTCCTCTCAGCCTCAGGAAACGCAGTCCGAGAATGTCAATGAGGGCCACAGCCTGTACGACCCCAACCCCATAGACGCCCAGGCCGTGGCACTCGGAGAAACGTATTACTCCAACTGCGGGCAGGCAGAAGCCGCTCTCGCGCTCCCCCTCCATGAGGGACAACCGGGTTATCGCCCCGCACTAGATCGCGACGGTGATGGAATTGCCTGCGAACCGGAAAACTGGACAGAGCCGGGAGTGTGGCCCAGCCCCACACAGGTGCCTAAGGCATTCGGGATGGAAGATCTGGAGCGCCTTAAAAACGATCCCACCATTGACTATGATGCCAACGAATATCCTGGGTACAACCCCGAATACGACTATTAGGGCTACATCGCCGCAGACTTATAGCGGAGAAGCGCTTCATGGATAACCCGAGCATTGGTGCTGAACCCGCCCCCTAGCGAATAAAGCACACTAAAGCACTCGATATTCTCCGCCTGAGTCCCGGCGTCACGTGGTGAACTCACCCCTGCGTGGCGATGCGCTTAATCTCCTTCTCGCTGTAGGCTCGTTCTCCTGTCTCTTGGTTCTGCGCAGCCCAGGCCAATACCTTTGCCATCGCGGAGGCCTTGACGCCTTTTCTTCCACCCCAGGTAAAGAGAAATTCGCTGAGGCGGAATCCCTGTTCCCTGGATACCCAGGCGGGGTAGAGCATGGCGATGCGCTCAAAGCCCATTGCCCGCACGTTGCGGATGAAGTCTCGTTTGGCCGGGCGGGAGTAGTCTTTGCCAAAGTCTCGGTCAGAATCGGCGCCCTCTACCGCGATGGCCCCGAGGAAGCGCGCTCCCCTGCTCCGGGCAAAGCGGGCACATTCCGTGGCGATGTCTACATCGACCTTGCGATAGGCTTCTTCTCCGTTGAAGGCTTCCTTGAGCGGGGTGGCCACGAGGTCGAAGGCGATGTCGATGTCTCCTACCTCGGCGGGGTCAACCCCGCTGAGGTCTGCCATGTCCGCTACCACTATCTGTTGTACCTTGGGCGCGGCGTCGAGGGCCGTAACGTGGCGCCGGCCCAGGGCCACGATGCGCGCCACGTCGTCGTCCGCTATGAGCCGGTCGAGCAGGAAGGAGCCCGTGGCTCCCGTGTGTCCGCTGATGAGAACGCTCAATCCTGGCTCCTTCTTTACGTGAACCTTCATTACGCGAACCTCGGGTTCTCTGTCCGCGTCCGCTTTAGCTCGAAGAAGTACGGGTATCCGGCGAGCGTCACGGCGGCGTCGAAAAGCTCTCCGGCTTGTTCGGCCTGCGGAACGCGGGTGATGACGGGCCCGAAGAACGCCGTTTCGCCCAGCTTGACCACGGGGGTGCCTACCTCGTCACCCACGGCGTCCATCGCGCCTTGGTGATATTCGCGCAGGCGCGCGTCCCATTCGGTGCCGTCCGCCACCTGGGCGTAAGCCGAGTCAAGGCCTGCCTCGGCAAGAGCCTGGGCGATCACGCCGTTGTAGGCGCCGTAGTCTTTCTTGGCGCCCTGGCAGCCGGGGTGGATGATGGTGCCCATCGCGGTGTAGAGGGCGTCGATCTTCTCGGGTTCCTGGGCTTTGACCGCCGCGAATACGCGGGCGGGGCCCCAGTTGGCCTTCATCTTTTCCATGTAGTCGGGGTCGAGGTCGCGCCCCTCGTTGAGCACGGAGAGGGACATGGGCACCCACTCCACCTCGATGTCGCGGACTTTTTCTACTTCTTTGATCCACCGGGAGGTCTGCCAGCAGAACGGGCAGGAAGCGTCGAACCAAAAGGTCACGGGGGTTGCCATTGTTACTCCTTGTATCGTTTGTATCGCGTGACTCTCTCCACGATAGCCACCCGTGGCCGCGAGCGGTGGGGCTGCGCGCTACGGTGGTAGGCAGAAACTGGTAGGGAGCAGCCCATTCTTGGACTCCACCCATGACCTCGTCCAGAGCGCTGGGATCACCATCACGGCGCCATAAGAGCGGCACGAAGAATCAAGGAAGAAAACCATGACCTCTATTAACCTCACCCAGCAGGAAGCCCAGGCCCGCGCCGCCCTGCTGGACGTGCATCACTATGACGTCACCCTGGATCTCACCGACCCCGATTCCGGGGAGTTCAGTTCCACCACCACCGTCAAGTTTGCGGTAAAGCAGCCCGGCGATACGTTCTTAGACCTGCGTGCCTCCCGGGTGGAGGGCGTGCGCCTGAACGGCAACGATATTCGCCCCAGCGCCCACCCGGATGGCTCCTATCACGAGGAGAACGGGATCGCGCTCACCGGCCTGGAGCCGGGCGAGCACAGCCTGCGGGTGGTGGCCACCTGCGCCTATTCCCGCACCGGGGAGGGCCTGCACCGCTTTGTGGATCCGGCGGACGGCCGCACCTACCTGTACACGCAGTTTGAAACGGCTGACGCCAAGCGCATGTTCGCCTGTTTTGACCAGCCCGACCTCAAGGCCACGTACTCCTTTACGGTGCATACCCCGGATGACTGGCGCGTGATCGGCAACGCCGCCCAGCACACGGTGCGCCGCGATGAGAGCACCCTGACGCACACCTCTGCGGTGGATTACCCGCTCTCCACCTACCTGGTGGCGATCTGCGCCGGGCCCTACACGGAGGTGCGCAGCACGTGGCGCGGCACCCTCACCCATCACCCGGAAACCCTGGAGGGGCAGCCCCAGGAGGTGACGGTGCCGCTGGGGCTGTATTGCCGCAAGTCGCTGGCCTCGCACCTGGACTCGGATCGTCTCTTCCGGGAGACCAAGCAGGGGTTTGATTTCTATCACCGCAACTTTGGCTTTGCCTACCCCTTTGGCAAGTACGATCAAATTTTTGTCCCGGAGTTCAACGCCGGGGCTATGGAAAACGCCGGTTGCGTGACCATTCGCGATGAGTACGTGTTTACCTCCCAGCCCACGCATTATCGCTACGAACGCCGCGCCGATACGATCCTGCACGAGTTGGCGCACATGTGGTTCGGTGACCTGGTGACCATGCGCTGGTGGGATGATCTGTGGCTCAACGAGTCCTTTGCCACCTGGGCCTCGGCCATCTCCCAGGCGGAGGAGACGGAGTATGATACCGCTTGGGTCACCTTCGCCGCGGTGGAAAAGGCGTGGGCTTATAGCCAGGATCAGCTTCCCACCACCCATCCCGTCTCCACGGACGCCTCCGATATTGAGACGGTGGCGCAGAACTTTGATGGCATCACCTACGCCAAGGGGGCTTCCGTGCTCAAGCAGCTCCAGGCCTACGTGGGCCGGGAGAACTTCTTTGCCGGGGTGCGCCGCCACTTTGCCGCGCACGCCTGGGGCAACGCCACCTTCGACGACCTTCTCCGCGCCCTTGAGCAGGCCTCCGGGCGCGACCTCAGCGGCTGGGCCTCCCAGTGGCTCAAGACCACCGGAATGTCCCGCTTGCGCCCGCGCTTTGAGGTCTCCGATGGCACCTACTCCTCCTTCGAGGTGGTGCAGGAGGAGCGCCCACGCACCCATCGCGTGGCGGTGGGCCTGTACTCGCTGATCGACGGCGCCGTGGTGCGCACCCGCCGCGTGGAGGTGGACCTCCACGGGGAGCGTACCGAGGTGCCCGAGCTGGCGGGCCAGCCCGCCGCGGACCTGGTGCTGGTGAACGACGACGACCTCACCTATTGCCTCATGGGGCTCGACGACGCTTCCCAGGGCTTCCTGCTCGAGAACATCGAGCGGATCGCCGACCCGATGGCCCGCACCCTGTGTTGGTCCGCCGCCTGGGAGGCCATGCGCGATGGACAGATGCGCCCCCGCGATTACGCGGCCCTGGTGGCGCGCGGCGCGGTGCAGGAGACCGAGCTGGCCGTGCTGGAGAAGATCCTGGCCCAGGCCACGGCGGCGGTCACACTGTATGCCGATCCCACCTGGGCCGATACCGAGGGCCGGGAGGTGCTTTCCTCCCTGCTCGTGGCGGGCGCCCAGCAGGACAACCAGGCCGCCGCGCTGATCTTTGCCCACCAGCTCACCTCCGCCCCGCTCACCGAGGAGGCCGCGCGCTACCTGCGCCGCCTCTATGAGAACCCAGAGACGGAGACCGACCTGCGCTGGCTGGCGCTCACCGCCGTGATCGCGCACGGGGATCTGGGCACCGGGGAGGCCCCACGGGTGGCCATCGCGGAACTCAACGCGGTGGATCGCACCTCCTCCGGCGCGCAGGCGGCGCTCCGCGCGCACGCGGCCATACCGGAGGCGGGTATCAAGCGCAAGATTTTTGATGAGCTGGTGGCCGGGGATATGTCTAACCTTGATTCCCGCTCTAAGATGGCGGGGCTGACCTGGCCGGATTCCGCCCCGTTGCTGGAGCAGTTCAACCAGGAGTATTTTGCGGTGGCCCCGCAGGTGTGGGAGCGCCTGAGTTCGGAGATGGCGCAGCGCACCTTGATCGGCCTCTACCCGTTCTGGGACGCCACCCCCGAGGCGCTCGGGCGCGCGGACAGCCTGATTGAGGCCACCTCCTCCCCCGGCCTGCGCCGCCTGATCCTGGAGAACCGGGATCGCGTGGCCCGCATCATTCGGCTGCGCGGGGTGGACGCCGCTTAACGGTACGGGCGGAGGTTATTCCTCCGTCACCACCTTGATCTTGGCGATGTCCGAGCGCACGGCGTCGTCGGAGTATTCCACGTAGCTGCCGTCCTTGGATTGAGCCACGCGCTGAATGCGCATGATGGGCACGTTGCGCGGGATATTCAGGTGCGTCTGCTCCGATTGGGAGGGGATCCCGGGGCTAATGATCTCCCACTTGCGGGAGGGGGCCATGTCCCAGCGCTTCTGCATGAGTTCGTAGAGGGAACCCGTGAGGTCCTCCTCCAGCATTCCCGGCACCAAATCCGCCGGGTAATAGCTGTTCTCAATGAGCAGCGGGGTGGTATCCACCGAGCGCAGGCGCACGATGTTCAGCACCGGGGCGTGCGGCGGCAGGTGAAGGGACTGCGATATGCGCACGGTGGCCTCCATCATGGTGGCGCTGAGCACCTTGGAGTACACGGAAAGGCCGCGCTGTCGGAGCTGAATCATCAGCCCCTCCAGGCGGGTTAGTTCCACCGTGGGCGGCACTCCCTTGACGAAGGTGCCGCCGGTGCGACCGCGCCGCCGATCAATCAACGCTTCCATTTGAAGAATATCTAAGGCATGGCGAACCGTCATGCGGGCCACCCCAAACTCTTCAACAAGTTGCCGCTCGTTGGGCAGCTTGTCGCCTGGGGCGTAATCGCCGCGTTCGATCCAGGTTCTCATTTCATCTGCGATGATGACGTACGCAGGACTCTTTCTCGGCATCCGTTCAGGCACCCGTATCACGCTACCAATACATGAACAATTTTGCATATGACGTCTGAGCACCTCCGACGGCCGGGTTTCATAGGCATTTTTCACCCCGCGCACGTCAGGGCACCCTCACCGAGGATTCACGCTATGACCTTTATATTCCCACCTCCTCGGAGGGTGTTACATGTATTGCACACAACACAAGAATTTTACCCCTATATGGGGGTGCCTAGAGCCACTGAAGGATGTTCTCGGCGGAAATAAGACACATCGGCACCCCCACCCCTGGCAGGGTGGTAGCACCGGCATAGAAAAGACCCGTAACCTTGTGAGATACCTGTGAACCCCGAAGAAAAGCTGATTGTTTCAGGGTGTGTGCGGGACCGATTGCCCCCGCGCTCCAGGCATAATATCGGCCCGCAAAATCCCCCGGCCCCAGCGTCCGGCGCACCACGATCCGATCCCGCAAATCAGGAGCCCCCGCCGCCCGCGCCACCTGTTCGATAGCGCAATCCGCGATCGCCTCCACCTCGCCGCCAGGCTCCCCAAAGGCGCTCCCCCGCCCCAGGGCGGCGCGCGCCGGAGCGGGAACAAGCACAAAGAGATTCTCGTGCCCCGCCGGGGCCACGTGCGGATCGGTGGCCGAGGGCTTACACACATAAAGGGAACGCGAGGCACCCGTGCCCTCAAACACCGCATCGAAGTCCGGCCGCCAGTCCGGGGAAAGCAACAGATTATGATGCCGGAGGCCGGGCAGCGCCCCGCGCACCCCCAGCAGCGCCAGCACCACCGAAGGGCCCGGTTCGCGCCGCCTCCACCACCGCGGCGGATAGGAGCGCACCTCGGGTGGGAGCAGCGCGGTCTCCGTGTGATGGAGATCGGCTGCGCTCACCACGGCGTCGGCGGCATAGAAACCCTGGCCGGTGTGCACCCCCCGCACCCGCCGAGCACGCACTTCCACCCCGGTAACCTCGCAGCCAAGGCGCAGGCTCGCCCCGGCCTCCTGGGCCAGGCGCGCCATCGACTCCACAATGGCATAAAAACCGCCCGTGGGATACCACACCCCCTGGCGCAAATCCGTGTGGCTCATCAGGTGATAGAGAGAGGGAATGCGCTCCGGGCGGGAGGAAAGGAACATCGCCGGGTATTCCAGGATCTGACGCAGCAGCGGATCACGCGCCACCCGCGAGGTCTTTGCCGATAGCGGCCGGGTGAGCAACCCCACCAAACGCGGTATCTGAGCCCGCACCTCCGGGGTAAGCAGCCGCAGGGGGTGCTCAAAGGTGGTGTAGAGGAAGGTCTCCAGGGCGATGCGATAGGCATCGGAGGCGCTATCGAGGTAAGCCCGCAGGCGCGCTCCGGAGCCGGGCTCGACGGCGTCGAAAAGCTCCTCCGCCTCCCCGGTGCGTACCTCCACTCGGCGCTCGCCGTGGAAAACCTGGTATGCGGGATCAAGGCGGGTCAGGCCATACTCGCGCTCCGGGGTGGTGCCAAAGTGGGCGAAAAAGCGCTCGTAGGCCTCCGGCATGAGGTACCAGCTCGGGCCGGTATCAAAGCGAAACCCCGCCACGTCCAAGGAACCGGCGCGCCCGCCGATCTCCGCGTTCTTCTCACACAGCGTGACCCGGTACCCCTTACGCGCCAATAACGCCGCCGTGGCCAGGCCCGCCACGCCGGCGCCAATAACCACCACACGCCCGCCTGCCATGCTCACCATTCTAGAAGCCTAAGATCGTGCCCCATGCACAGCAATCAGATTCACCTCGCCTCCCGCCCCACCGGCTGGCCGCAGCCGGAGAACTTCCGCACGGTGCGCGCCGAACTCCCCGAGCTAGAACCGGGCAAGGTGCGCGTACGCAACGAATACATCTCCGTGGACCCCTACATGCGCGGACGCATGAGCGACGCCCCCAGCTACATCCCGCCCTTTGCCCTCGACGCCCCCATGACCGGCTCCGCCGTGGGGCTCGTGGTGGCCTCCCAGGCCGAAGACCTACCCGAGGGCACCCTGGTCACCCACCAGCAAGGCTGGCGCGACGTAGCCCAGGGCCCCGCCGAAGAGTTCCGCGCCGTAGACGGCTCCCTCTCCCCCTCCGCCTACCTCGGAATCCTCGGAATCACCGGCATGACCGCCTACGCCGGGCTGACCCGGATCGGCAACCTCAAGCCCGGAGAGACGGTATTCGTCTCCGGGGCCGCCGGGGCCGTGGGCAGCGCCGTGGGACAGATCGCCCGCCTGCTCGGAGCGGGGAAGATCATCGGCTCCGCCGGCGGCCCGGAAAAGACCGCCATGCTCACCGACCGCTACGGCTTTGATATTGCCCTGGATTACAAGGCCGCTCCCATTGCGGATCAACTCCCGGCCGGAATCGACGTGTACTTTGACAACGTGGGCGGGGATCACCTAGAAGCCGCCATCGGGGCGATGAACCGCTTTGGCCGCCTGGTGGAATGCGGCATGATCAGCCAATACAACCTGGAAAAACCCGAGGCCGGGCCCCGGAACATGACGGAGATCGTGAAGAAGTCCCTGCGCATGGAGGGCTTCACCCTGGGCGATCACTTAGACATCGCGCCCGAGTTCCTGGGCAAGGTGATCCCGTGGCTGCGGGAGGGAAAACTAGTGTACGAGGAAACCGTGGTGGAGGGCCTGGACAACGCCGTGGAGGCGTTTCTCACCATGATGCGCGGCGGCAACAAGGGGAAGATGGTGGTGAAAGTGTAGGGGTGTGGGGCGGTACGCTTTCCCCCAAGGCCAACTAAGCGGATTCCTCATACCCCACGTAGGCTGCGTAGTTATCCAGAATGGCCTGCCAGCCCGCGCGCTGAAAGTCCTCGCTATTTTCCTGCTCGGGGTCGAATTCCACCTCCACGCGGGTGCCCTGCTCCGTTTCTTGGAACTGCACCATCACCGCTCGGCCGTCCTCCAGCTCGTAGGTGAACGATTCCCCCTCCTGCACCTGCGTGTATGTGCCGTAGAAGTCAAAGCCCATGCTCGCGTCTTTTGCTTCCATGCGCGCGTAATAGCGCCCACCCACCTGTAGATCGTTGATGGCCTCCGGGCAATGCCAACTCTCGTCGGCATAGTTCCAGCGCACGATGTGCCGTGGCTCCGTGTAATAGGCATACGCTCGGCCCGCGGGAGCCGGCACCACCGTTTGGATACTGATCTTGCTCATGCTCAACTCCCTTTTTTCTTCAGTTCGGGTTCAGGATACCGGGCCGCCGCGCGCGGCCGTCAGGCCCCGCCCCGCCAGCCACCACTTGCGCCGTGCGGGCACCCGCACGCGCCGCCGGGTAATTTCCGCTGCCGGGGTGTGTTCCAGGGTATCCAGCAGTTCCGCATACACGTCGCGGGCCAGGCGCACCGCCCGGCGCGCGCCCCGGGGTAAGAGAGCCAGGCCCGGTTCCGCGACGGCCAGATCGGCCCGAATGTCCCGCACGATCTCCCTCTTGTCCGCCTCGGTCAGGGGAACGGGGTAATATCGCCGCCCCAGCCGTTGAGCGTCGTCCCCGAGGTCGCGCAGGAAGTTCACCTTTTGAAAGGCCGCGCCCAGCCTACGAGCGGAAGCCTGCATGACCTCGTAGTCGTGCGGCGCTACCTCTAAACCCTGCACGAAAACCGCCACGCACATCAGTCCGATCACCTCGGCGGAGCCGTACACGTAGCGCTCAAACTCCGCCTTATTCATGGGGCGCGGCTTCATGAGGCAGGCAGCAATGTCGGCGCACATGGAGGCAAAGAAGGCTCGCACCCATTCCTCCTCGAATCCGCAGCGGCGGGCGGTGAGGCCAAAAGCATGGAGCACGGGGTCAGGGGAAAAGCGGCTGCGCATGGCCGCCAACGCCGCCTGCTCATAGGAGTCCAGGCAGGCCGCCACGTCTATTCCGGCCTCCTCCCCCACCCCGTCCACGATCTCATCGGCCACGCGCACCATCGCGTAGAGCGCGCGAATATCGGCGCGCTCGCGGCGGCCCAGCAGCCGCGTGGCCAGCGAGAAGCTGGAGGAATACGCCGCCAGCACCCGGGCGCTGGCGCGGGTGGCGAGGGAGTCGAAGAACTCTAGGCGGCTGGTGTTCACTCGCCGTATCTTAATACGGAAGCCTCTAGCGGAAGCGGCGCCGGAGTTCCGGTTCACCCAGCCCCAGCATGAGGCGGTTGGCCCATTGGAAGAAGGCGGTGGAGTTAATCGCGTCCACCACCGCGAGGTCGCCAAAGCCCACCGCGCGCAGGGCCGCCACGTGCCCGGCGTCAAAGGTCACCGGGGTGTTGGTGAGCGCCCGGGCGGCGTCGCGCAGCGCGTTCCATTGGGGCGAGCCGAGGTCAGCCGCCACGCCCTCGTCCAGCAGGCGGTGTATGTCTGCCTCGCGCTGGGATTCCTGGATCGCGCGGCCCGCGTGCACGGAGGCGCAGTACACGCAGCCGTTGAGCCGGGAGGCCACGGTGGCGGCGAGTTCGCGCTCGGCGCGGCCCAGGCCGCCCTCGGTGTTGTAGAAGATGTCCAGGTCGGTGAGGGTGCGGGCGCGCAGCGCGCGGGGGTCGCGGGCCAGGAGCCGGAAGTACTCGGATTTCTCCCGCTCCGGTTTAATCAGGGCGGCGCGTTGTTCCTGGGTGAGGTTTTCTGCCGGGGGCACCCAGGGCCGCCAGCCCAGGGAGTGCGCCACGAAGTGCGCCGGGCGGTGCATTCCGGGGTAGGTGGGCACGGCAAAGGCCGGCTCCCCGGAGCCAGCAACAGGCGACGCCCCCGCCAGCACCCGCAGCCCGTGGATCACGCGCACCTGAAAGGCCACGAAGCCGATCAATTGCGCCATCGCCACCACCTGATCCGGGGTCCACCCCTGCCGGGCAGGTCGGCTATGTCAAGCGCATTGGCGGAGGCCGGGCGCGTGGCCAGCTGCCAGGCCCAGTGCCGCGCCGCGCGCAGGGCCGGGGTTTCCTGGGCGGGTTCCTCCGCCGCGAGGTCAGCGTAGAACTCCACGGCCCTGTCCACCCCGGCGCTGCGCGCCACGATGAGGGCCAGGTCATAGGCCACACCGGGCGGCAGAATCTCGCCCTCTAGGAGGGCCTCGAAGGCCTCTTGGGCGTTGTCCCTGGCCTGGGGGCGCGCGGCGCGTAACTCTGCGGCCGTGGGGGCGTCGATAAGCGTGGTGATGATGTCCGTCATGGTGTCCTTTCTATAGTCCCAGGTTGAGCGCGCCGTCCCGGTAGCGCTGGCCGGGAATGGCGCGCAGCAGGGCCTGGGTATATTCCGATGTGGGGTGATCGAAAACCTCCGCGGTGCTGCCCCATTCCACCTGCTCGCCCCGGTGGATCACGCTCACCGTGTGGGCGATCTGGCGCACCACGGCGAGGTCGTGCGAGATGAATACGTAAGTTAAACCTAATTCCTCCTGGAGGCGGCGCAGCAGGGAGGTGATCTGCGCCTGCACGCTCACGTCCAGGGCGGAGACCGCCTCATCGAGCACCACCAACTCCGGTTCCACGATCAGGGCGCGGGCCAGGGCCACCCGCTGGCGCTGCCCGCCGGATAGCTCGGCGGGCCTGCGGGAGGCCAAAGCGGGGTCAAGGGCCACCAGGTCGAGGTACTGCTCCACCTTGCGGCGCAGGCCACGCGCCGCGAACCCACCGATGCTGCGCAGGGGTTCGCCCACGGAGTAGCCCACGCTGCGGCGCGGGTCCAGGGAGGAATAGGGGTTCTGGTACACCAACTGCGCCCTGCGCCGCAGTTCCCGCAGGCCCCGCGCGCCCAGGCCCTCCACGCGGGTATCGCCCAGCCGCACCGAACCGGAGGTGGGGCGCTGAAAGCCGGCGATGATCCGCCCGGTGGTGGTCTTGCCGGAGCCGGACTCCCCCACGATCGCGTGCGTGCTGCCGTGCGGCACGGTAAAACTCACGTCGCGCACCGCGGGCACGCCGCCAAAGCGCTGCTCCAGGTGTTGCACCTCCAGCAGGGGCGGTTCCTCCGGCGGCACTACCGACGCCACCCGTGGCGCGGTACGCAGCGAGGGGGCGTCGGCAAGCAGGCGGCGGGTTTACTCGGAGCGGGGCTCGGTGAGCACGGTGGCCGCCAGCCCCTCCTCCTGCACCCGGCCGCGCTGCATGACCACCACGCGATCGGCGCGATCGCCCGCCACCGCGAGGTCGTGGGTGATAAAGAGAATCCCGATGCCGCGCTCGCGGCGCACCGAGTCCAGGAGATCGAGGATGATCTTCTGCACCGTGACGTCGAGCGCCGAGGTGGGCTCGTCCGCGATGAGCAGTTCCGGTTCTAGGGCCAGGGCGGCGGCGATCAGCGCGCGCTGTTTGAGGCCCCCGGAGAGTTCGTGCGGGTACTGGCGGGCGCGGCGGGCGGGATCGTCGATACCGGCGGCGGCAAGCAGGTCGATCACCCCGGAGGTATCCCGGCCGCGCATGGCCAACGGCTCGGCCACGGAGGCACCGATGGTTTTCAGCGGGTTCAAAGAATTATGCGGGTCCTGCGGCACCAGCCCCACCGTGGTGCCGCGCAGGGCGCGCCACTGCTTTTCCGTATAACCCGTGACCTCCCGGCCGCCCAACCAAATGCTACCCGCGTCAACCCTGGCCGGCGGCGGCAACAACCCCACGCTGGCCAGGGCCGTGGTGGACTTACCCGAACCGGACTCCCCCACCACGCAGGTCATGCTGCCGGGGTGAACCTCCAGGCTTACCCCGCGCACCGCCGGAACCGCTGCGCCGTCGCTCGGGGAACGGTAGGACACGCTGAGATCGCGCACCGAAAGTAATGCGCACACGCTACACCGCCTTTCTCAGAATGTGGGACAGGTGATTGGCCGCCAGCACCACCGCGATCACCACGGCGCCCGGCAGCAGCGCCAGCCACCCGGCGGTGGCGAGGTAATCCCGGCTCTCCGCGATCAATAGCCCCCACTCCGGGGTGGGCGGCGGCGCGCCGTACCCCAGGAAGCCGAGCGTGGCCAGTTGCAGCATGGCGGAACCGAACTGCACCGCCGCTAGCGCCACCACGGGGGTCAGGGAATTGGGCAACACGTGCCGGTACACCACCTGCGTGCGCGTGCCCCCGGAGCCGTACCCTGCCTCCACGTAATCCTGCTCCATCACGGAGAGCACCTGCGAGCGCGCCAGCCGAGCAAAGGTGGCTATCGACGTCACCCCTACCGCCAGCGCCGCGTGCACCGTGCCCTGCCCCAGGGCGATGATGACGGAGAGGCTGAGCAACAGGCTAGGAATGGAAAGAAGCACGTCCACCACCCGCATGATGAGCGTTTCCGTCAAACCGCGCAGCACCCCGGCCGCCACGCCGAGCACGGTGCCCACGCTCAACCCCAGGGCCACGGCCAACAAGGCTCCGGCGAGAGACTGCCGCGCCCCAAAAACCACCCTGGCGTACAAGTCTCGCCCCACCTCATCGGTGCCAAACCAGTGCCGCATGCTCGGGGACAGCAGCGCCTGGGTATCCCCGCCGGAGACGGGATTATGGCTCGTCCACAGCCCCGGTGCCACCGCCCAGGCCACGGCGATGAGCAAGATAGCGGCGGAGACGATCACGCCGGGGCGCGCCCATGTTCGCACATTCATGCGGATACCTCCCGATCCCTGTTCACCCACAGGCGCGGGTCCAGCAGCGGATACATCAGATCCACCACCAGGTTGATGAGCACAAAGGCCGCCGCCGCGATCACCACCACCGCCATGAGCACGGCGGTATCCCGCTCCGCCACGGCCGTCAGCGTGAGCGCCCCAATGCCGTTACGGGCAAAAACCTGCTCCGTGACCACGGAGCCGCCCACCAACTCACCAAAGAGCACGCCCGCCATCGTCACGGTGGGCACCATCGCGTTGCGCAGCACCGTGCGCCACAGCAACCACTGGGTGCTGGCCCCGCGTGCCCGCGCCGTCTGCACAAAGGGCTGCTCCAATACGTCATCCAGGCTGCGCACCAGCACCTGCGCCAGCGGTGCCGCCACCGGCACCGCCAGCGTGAGCGCGGGAAGAATCAGCGCCTGAGCGGCGGAGGCCTCGATCACCGGAACCCAACCCAACTGAAAGGAAAAGACCTGGATCAGCAGGATTCCCAACCAGAAACTGGGCAAGGAAACCAAAAGCGGCGGCGCGGCCCGAAAGAGCGCGCGCAGCCAGGCCCAGGGGCCAAAAATCGCCAGCACCGCCACGCAGGCGGCCAGCACCACGCCCAGGACAAAGGCCGTGAGCGCCAGCGCAGGGTGGAGGGCAGCGCCTGGGCTAGGAGTTCCGAGACCGCCGTTCCCGAGGACACCGAATAACCAAAGTCCCCGGTGAGAAAGCCGCCCAGGGAGCGCGCGTAGCGCTCCCACAGGGGCGTATCCTGCCCAAAGACCTCCCTCATCTGAGCGATCTGCTCCGGGGTGAGCCCCAAGGCAGGGTCCTCGTAGCGGGCCTGGACGGCATCGCCGGGCAGGGCGGAAAGCAGAAGAAAGGCCAGGCTAAAGGCCGCCCACAGCACGATCACGGCCTGCCCTACGCGGCGCGCAATGCTCATTGTTCCTCCTTGGGATTTGCTGCGGGGTCTGCCCCGGTGTCCGCCAGGCTCACGCCGTAGAAGGAGGGCCGCCCGATCGCCTCGGTGCTAAAGCCCGCCACGCGGGGGTTAAGGCCGTACACCTGGGGTTCCTCGAAGATCGGCAGCACATAGGCCTGCTCGGAGAGGTAATCCTGTAACTCCCCCACCACACGTTCCCGCTCCTCTGGGTCTGCGAGGTCAAAGAACTCCTCCACCTTGGTCTGAAGCAGTGGGTCGCCCACGGAGGCGTCGTCAGTACCGCCAGTCGTGTTGAGCAGGGAGTTGCGCCCCGCCCCGTCCACCCAGTTGGGCAGCACGTCCAGGCTGGCCCGACCCACCATCGAATGCCGCACCTGCACCACGTTCTGATCCTTCATGGCGGCCTGCTGCGCGGCCCGATCGCCGGGGTGCAGGTTCACCTCCACGCCCAGTTCGCGCAGCATCTCCTGCGCCTTGGTCACCAACTGCTTGGAGCGCGGCTGCGGCACCGCCTCGTTGAAGGTCAGGGAGAGGCGCTGGCCGTCTTTGACCCGAATCCCCTCGGGGCCGGGTACCCAGCCCGCCTCGTCCAGCAGTCTCCGGGAGAGCGCGGGATCGTAGGCGTAGTGCTCGGACTGATCCCGGTAGCCCTGGGCGGAGGAGGCCAGCGGCGAGGTGGCCTGCGGGTAGGAATCGGAAAAAGAGCGTGCGGATAATCAGGGCGCGATCAATGCCGTGTATCAGCGCCTGGCGCACCCGCCTATCGGAGAGCAGCGGGTGGCGGAAGTGGAAATAAAAGGCGTTGTTCACGCCGTTGGTGGGCGCGGAATACACCTCTAGTCCCCGGGAGCGGAGGTGCTGCTCGTCCGGGGCCGCCACCTGGCGGATGATCTCGGCCTGGCCGGAGGTCAGGGCCCCGGTGCGCACGGAGTCCTCCGCCGCCAGGGTGATGTGCACGCGCTCGATCTGCGCCGGGCCCTGGTGATCGGCGCGGGCGGGCGGGGCCCAGGCGTAATCCTCGCGGGCGCGCAGCACCAGATCCGTACCCAGTTTCTCCTCCTCCACGCTAAAGGGGCCGGAGCCGGAGATCGCGGTGGCGTTGCCGGGGCCAAAACCGGTGGAATCAAGATCCAGGGTGGCGTTGGATAAGAGCGCCTGGTTCATGGTGGAGGTGGCCTGGGGGAAGTCCGGGGCGGGGGAATTGAAGTGGAACCGCACGGTGAGGTCATCCACGGCCTCGGCGGAGAGAAAGCCGGAGAGCTGCTCGGAGGGGGTGAGCTTGCGGGCCGGATCGCCCTGGGCGTAGAGGGTGTAATTCTTGGCCACGTTGTGCGCGTCCAGGGCGGAGCCATCCGAGTAGGTGATCCCGGGGCGCAGGCGGAAGGTGAACTCCGTGGCCTGCTCGTTGCTTTCCGGCAGTTCCGCCGCCACCCAGGGGTGCAGTTCCAGGATCTGCGGGTCCTGCCAGAGCAGGCGATCCGCGATGTTATTGAGCACGCCGCCGTTGGGGTAGTAGCCCGCCAGCGGCGGGTACAGGCTATTGAACATGCCCGATTCCACGTAGGTGAGGCCGGTAGCAGAGCGCGCGGGCGCGCAGGCGGAGGCCAGCAGCAGAGCCAGCGTGGCCACGAGTGCGCCTACCGCGCGCAGGGGTTTCTTCATTGAAGTATCCTCAGAACAGTTCCACGAGCATTTCCATGTAGACAGATCGGTTCATAATTTATACCAATGCTTCCAGCATGTTTAGCACACCATGAGCCAATATGCGAGAATTAAGCAGACAGTACTGTCTATAACAAGCAGAACGCGATGATGTGCCACAATGGTCACCATGACCACCCCCGCCATCGCCATCGTGGGCATGGGGCCGCGCGGCGTCTCCGTCGTCGAGCGTCTCGCCGCCCTGCGGCCCACCTCCCCGCTGACGCTCCACCTCATCGACGATGCCCCCTTGGGCACCGGCCGCATCTGGGACACCGAGCAAAGCCGCGTGCTGTGCATGAACACCCTTGCGGCCAAGGTCACCCTCTTCAGCGAGCCGGGATCCTCCGTGGGCGCGCCCGTGGTGGCGGGCCCCACGCTGTACGAGTGGATACAACTCCTGCGCGGTGAGGGGAACGTGCCCGAGGCCGCCCGGCGCGCCTGGCGGGAACACCCCGCCGATCCCTCCACGCGAGAGTCCTTTGCCGAGGAGGCCCACAGAACCCTGCCCTGGTCACACCCCAGCCGCGCGCTCTACGGCGCGTATCTGCGCTGGTGCTACCAGGTGGCGCTGCTCCGCCTCCCCGCCACGGTGGAGGTGGTGGAGCACCGCAGCCGCGCCGTGGGAATCCGGGAGATCGACGGGCACGATGAGATCACACTCGCTAACGCAACCTCCCTCACCGCCCACGCCACCGTCCTGGCCCTGGGCTGGCAGGTGCCCGCCTTTGATGAGGAGGAGCGCCGCCTCGCGCGCGCCGCCGAGGAACACGGCCTGCTCTGGGTGCGCCCCGATAATCCCGTGGAACAGAACCTCGACGGTATCCGCCCCGGCGAGGAGGTGCTGGTGCGGGGCTTAGGCATGGGCTTCTTTGATGTGATGGCCCTGCTCACCCTGGGCCGGGGCGGGCGCTTCGAGCAGGCCCCCACCCGCTCCGGGCTGCGCTACATCCCCTCCGGGCGGGAGCCGCGCCTCACGGTGGGTTCGCGGCGCGGCTACCCCTTCCTACCTAAGTCCGATTATCAAGCCCTGCCGCCCACCCCGCGCCTGCGGCACCTCAAGGAGGCCATCGCGCGGCTGAGTCCCGGCCACGAGCCCATCGACTTCCGCGAGGTCTGGCCCGCCATTATCCGCGACGCCCAGGTAGCCGACCCCACCTTTGACCCCGCCGCCTGGCAACACCCCCTAGCCGAGGTCAGCAGCACGCCCGCCGAGTTCACCGCACACATCGCGGAAAGTCTGGGGGAGGATATTCACGCGGCCGCAGCCGGAACTAGCGACGCCACCAAGGCCGCACTCTGGGAGATCAGCGCGGCGCGCAAGCCGGTGTCCATTCTGGGCGCGCAGGGCCGCTACACCCCGGAATCGCGCCCCCTGCTGCGCGAGTTCATGGCGCTGGGCCAAATGGCGGGCTCCGGGCCTCCCCTGTTCCGCAGCAGGCAACTCCTCGCGCTTATCGACGCCAACCTGGTCACCATGGTGGGCGCGCACGCCCAGGTGGAGGCGGGCGAGCGCTTCACCCTGCGCTCTCACAGCAGCACCGAGGCGCGCTCGGCGCGCGTGCTCATCGACGCCTGGATGCACAAGTTCGACGTCCGCGCCTCCGCCGACCCCCTGGCTCGCTCCCTGGAGGGGCGCTGGCGGGCCTTTGCGGGCAGCGGCTCCCCGGAGACGGACGCGGAAACCCGGGCCCTTATCAATCCCGAAGGAGCCCCCGATCCCCGCCTGCACCTGATCGGCATACCCACCTATGCCCAGATGCCGGATACCACCATCTCCCCCATTCCCGGTTCCGATCCGCTCATGCTCCAGGAGACGGACAAAGCCGCCCGGCACGCGCTGGGGGTGGCGCTGGGGGTCTAACGCTGCCACTTTCCACGCCAGTGTGTGACTGCTGTGATTCACCCTGGCACCGCAGCGCAATGACCAGAAGTTTTTCATTGCGCTGTGTGACGGGTGGGAACCCCATCCGTCACACACTGAGGTTTATTCATGGGGATAGTACCCTCATGAATAAACCTCAAAGTCCACATACCCAAGGAATGATCTACCCATGAGCCATAACCAGGATGAATTCATCAGGTGGGCAGAGGATCGAATCGAGGGCGTAAAGGACTGGATCACGCTCTTCGAGTTCTTGCAGTATTTCGACTACGACCCCGACCACCCCACCACGGAGCAGATCCGCGAAGTCATCAATGCGATCTTCGACACCGGAAAGCTCAAAGTCATTCTCGCGGAGGACAGCAATCCCACCCACTATCTCCCCGGGGAATGTGATGTGGAGGCCCTGGTACAGAAGATCGCGGCCCGCGATCCGCTGAACTCCATGATGGCCTACGTCGTGTACACCATCGAGTAATGCTTTACCCGTGGCCCCTCACCCAAAAGTGAGGGGCCACGTTTTCCATTTCTTACGCCACCCGCTCCCCCGCCACATAGGTGCGCCAGGTCAGCGGCATACCGGGCCGGTACGCGAGGTCGATCGCGTGCGGGGTATCCAGCACGTGCAGATCGGCGGCCGCCCCCACCGCCAGGGTGCCCTTGGCCGGGCGACCCTGCGCGTCGCGCCCGTCGCCTACGTCGTGGCGTCGCAAAGCACGCGCTCCCCCGCTGGTGGCGGCAGCGATGGCCTCGTCGAGGGAGAGGCGCTGCTGCAACACGGCGGTGGCCACGCAGAACGTCATGGCCGAGGTGTAGGAGGTGCCGGGGTTGAGGTTGGAGGCGATGGCCACGTGAGCGCCGGCGTCGAGCAGCCGACGCGCCGGGGCCAGGGGTTGCCGGGTGGAAAGATCGCAGGCGGGCAGCACCGTGGCCACCGTCTCAGAAGCCGCCAGGGCCTCCACGTCACTATCGCTGAGGTAATTAGCGTGATCCACGCTGGCGGCCCCCAGTTCCACGGCGAGGGCCACGCCCGGCCCCTCGCCCAGCTGGTTGCCGTGGACGCGTAGGCCCAGGCCCGCGGCCTGCCCGGCCTCAAGCACCCGGCGCGATTGCTCCTCGTTGAAGGCCCCGCGCTCGCAGAACACGTCGATCCACCCCACGTGCGGGGCCACCGCGTCCAGCATGTCGCCGCATACCAGGTTCACGTAGTCCTCG
This sequence comes from Corynebacterium oculi, assembly GCF_001412105.1. Taxonomy (GTDB): domain Bacteria; phylum Actinomycetota; class Actinomycetes; order Mycobacteriales; family Mycobacteriaceae; genus Corynebacterium; species Corynebacterium oculi. Next base: position 115,733 of record NZ_LKST01000001.1, on the reverse strand, counting down.
GCGTCCGCGCCAGGGGGCACCACGTGCGCGCCCAGGAAGGTCACCTCATCGACTACCTCGGCGGCGATCTGCGCGGCCATCTTTTCCGAGTCCACGTTAAGCCCGTAGCCGGTCTTGGTTTCCATGCAGGTGGTGCCCCCGGCTCGGGCGGCCCGCACGCGCTGGCGCAGCAGGCCGCGCAGGCGCTCCGCGCTGGCGGCGCGGGTGGCCTCCATCGTCACGGCGATGCCGCCCGCCGCGTAGTCCTGCCCCGCCATGCGGGCCTCGAACTCGGCGGCGCGGTCGCCGTCGAAGATCATGTGGCTGTGTGAGTCCACCCAGCCGGGCAGCGCGGCGCGCCCGCCCAGGTCCACGGATTCATCGCAGGCGGGGGCTTGGGCAGCGGGGCCAATCCAGGTCACCTCGCCTCCCTCCGCTACCAGGGCGGCGTCGGTCAGCGTGCCCGCCTCGGAGACGGTGCGTAGTTCGGAGATTCCGGTGAAGAGCGTGGCCATAGGGGTTATGCCTCCTCGCGGGAGTGGAAGGGCATGGGGATCTCCACGCCGCGTTCCTCGGCCACCTCGCGGGCGCGCTCGTATCCGGCATCGAAGTGGCGGATTACGCCCATCGCGGGGTCATTGCTGAGCACGCGGTCAAGCTTGCGGGCGGCCAGTTCGGTGCCGTCGGCCACGGAGACCTGGCCGGCGTGGATCGAACGTCCGATGCCCACGCCGCCGCCGTGGTGGAGGGATACCCAGGTGGCCCCGGAGGAGGTGGCGGTCAGGGCGTTGAGCAGCGGCCAGTCCGCGATGGCGTCGGAGCCGTCGAGCATGCCCTCGGTCTCGCGGTAGGGGCTGGCCACGGAGCCGGAATCCAGGTGATCGCGCCCGATCACGATGGGCGCCTTGACCTTGCCCTCGGCCACCAGGCGGTTGAACAGCAGTCCGGCCTGGTGCCGCTCGCCGTAGCCCAGCCAGCAGATGCGCGCGGGCAGGCCCTCGAACTCCACGTATTCCTCGGCGGCGTCCAGCCAGCGGTGCAGGTGCTCGTTATCCGGGAAGAGTTCCTTGAGGGCCTGATCGGTCACGCGAATATCCTCCGGGTCGCCGGAGAGCGCCACCCAGCGGAACGGGCCCAGGCCCTCGCAGAACAGCGGGCGGATGTAGGCGGGCACAAAGCCGGGAAACTCGAAGGCCCGGGAGTAGCCGGCGTGGCGGGCCTCGTCGCGGATGGAGTTGCCGTAATCGAATACCTCCGCGCCCTCGTCCTGGAACTCCACCATCGCCTGCACCTGGGCGGCCATCGCCTCGCGGGCCTTCTTGGTAAAGGTCTCGGGGTCGTCGGCCGCCTCGCGCTGCCAGTCCACCACGGCGATGTCGGTGGGCAGGTAGCTCAGCGGATCGTGCGCGGAGGTTTGATCGGTGACCACGTCCACGGTGATCTCGCCCGCGCGGTGGCGGCGCAGCATCTCCGGGAACACCTCGGCGGCGTTGCCCACGATGCCAATGGACACCGCCTCGCCTGCCTCCTTGGCCTGGGCGACGCGCGCCACGGCGGCGTCCAGGTCCTCGTACACCTCGTCCAGGTACCGCTTGGACTGGCGGCGCTTGAGGCGGGTGACGTCTACGTCCGCGATCAGGCACACGCCGCCATTGAGGGTGACGGCCAGCGGCTGGGCTCCGCCCATGCCGCCGCAGCCGCCGGTGAGAGTGAGGGTGCCCTTGAGGCTGCCGCCAAAGCGCTTGGCGGCCACGGCGGCGAAGGTCTCAAAGGTGCCCTGCAAGATGCCCTGGGTGGCGATGTAGATCCACGATCCGGCCGTCATCTGCCCGTACATCATCAGGCCCTCGGCTTCCAGGCGGCGGAACTCCGGCCAGGTGGCCCAGTCCCCCACCAGGTTGGAGTTCGCGATGAGCACGCGCGGTGCCCACTCGTTCGTGCGCAGCACGGCCACGGGCTTGCCGGACTGCACCAGCAGCGTCTCATCGTCGCCCAAATCCTTGAGCGTATCGACGATCGCGTCAAAGGCCTCCCAGCTCCGCGCGGCACGCCCGGTGCCGCCGTAGACCACCAGGTCCTCGGGGCGCTCGGCCACCTCGGGATCAAGGTTATTCATCAGCATGCGCAGCGGGGCCTCGGTCTGCCAGGACTTGGCGCTGAGTTCCGTGCCCCGGGGGGCGCGCACGGTGCGGGGTTGGGATACCACGATTCTCCTCCAAAAACATCGCGTGCCGGGGAGATGGTGGCGGGAATCCGGCCCCTGGGTTCAGGGGCCGGGGCTGTCATTCCCGCTACGCCCACCCCAGCACTGTGGTGCTCAAGAATGACGATCCCGATCGTAAGACAGGACACACATAGGTTTCTAGGGTGAACGCGGTCGGACTGTCTGGGATACCAGACTCAGGGGAGCAGGAGGTACGCCAGCGGGGTGGCCAGCAGGATACTCAGCGCCACCCGCTCGAACCAGATCACCACCAGCTGCCACACCTTCAACGGCACGGCGGTGGCCATGATGCAGGGCACCAAGCCGGAAAAGAAGATCACCGCGCTCACCGAGACCACGCCGATGACAAAGCGCAGCACCAGGGAATCCGAGTCCGCCACCACCGTAGCGGGCAGCAGCATCTCCGCGATCCCCAGGGCCGCCGCCTTGCCCGCCAGCAGCGGCTCCGGCAGGCGCGCCAGCCAGGCAAAGGGGTAGAAGAGGTAGCCCAGCAGATCGAACACGCGGGTATAGGTGGCCAACACCAGGCCCAGCACGCCCACGGACAAGATGGAGGGCACCACGGCGGCGCTCATGCGCAGGCCATCGAGGAAGTTCTCCCCCACCGCGCGGCCCAGGCTCGGCGCCTCGGCCAGGGCCTTCTTGGCCTCCGCCCAGGCGGCCGCCACCCGCCCGGTGGTGATCTGCGGCTCCGGGTCCGGGGTGGCACCCGGGTAATGATCGTTGGGAATGGTGCTCAGCGGGGGAATCCACACGGTGATCGCCGTGACGGCGAAGGTGACCAGCAGGCTCACCGCAAAGTATTGGCCCCAGTAATCCATCAGGCCCAGGGTCCCGGCCACCACCACCATGAAGGCCGCCGAGACCGTGGAGAACCCGGTGGCGATGATCGCCGCCTCCCGCGCGGTATAGCGCCCCTGGCGGTACACGCGATCGGTAATCAGCATTCCCAGGGAGTAACTGCCCACGAAGCTCGTCACGGCGTCGATAGCCGAACGCCCCGGCGTGCGCCACAGCGGGCGCATGATCGGCTGCATGAGCACGCCCACGAACTCCATGAGGCCAAAACTCACCAGCAGGGCCAGAAACGCCGAGCCCACGGGGATAATCAGTGCCACCGGAATGGCGATCTTCTCCCACAGGAAGGGCACCAGATCCGGGCGGGCGAGCGCAGCAGGAAGCGTATCCGTGAGGATCAGCGCCGCCACTCCCAGGCCCGCCACGGAGAGCAAGGCAAAGATCACCTGCGTGGGCTCGCGCCAGGAGGTGTGGCGCACCTTGCGCACGGTGCCGTAGACCACCAGCGCGCCCACCACCCAGCCCACCGCCGGGCCGAGCAGATCGCGCAGGAGAGTAACCATGTGATCCAGGAGAATGGTGCTCTTGCCCCGGAACGCGACCGGGAGAAAGAACACCACGATGCCGATGGCGCTGTACACAAACAGCCGCCACAGGCCGGGGGTCTTGGTACTCATGGCCTATTTCAACTCCCCCACCGCTCGCTCCACGGCCGCCACCAGCGCACCAAAGCGCACGAGGTCCACCGCGTACTCGATCTCCGGGGCCAGGAACCGATCCTCCCCCGCCCCCGGCACGCCCTCGCGCAGCGCCGCAATGGCTGCCGACGTCCCCCGCGCGGGTTCCCCCTCCCTCATCTGCGTGGCACGGGCGGCGGTGAGCACCTCCACCGCCAGCACCCTGGTCAAACCGTCCACCACGCGGCGCAACTTCCGCGCGGCCGCCCAGCCCATCGAGACGTGATCCTCCTGCATGGCCGAGGAGGGAATGGAATCCACGCTGGCCGGGGCCGCCAGGCGCTTGAGCTCGGAGACGATACCCGCCTGGGTGTACTGCGCGATCATGTGCCCGGAATCCACGCCCGGATCGCCCGCCAAAAAGGCCGGAAGCCCCCGGTTGCGCGCGGCATCCAGGAAGCGATCGGTGCGGCGCTCCGAGATGCTCGCCAGATCCGCCGCCACGATCGCCAGGAAGTCCAGCACATAGGCCACCGGCGCGCCGTGGAAATTGCCATTCGAGGTCACCCGACCATCCAGCGCCACCACCGGGTTATCCACCGCCGCCGCCAACTCCCGCTGCGCCACCGCGCGGGCGTGCTCCAAGGTATCCCTAAAACCGCCCGCCACCTGCGGGGCACACCGCACCGAGTAGGCATCCTGCACCTGGTTCTGGCTAAACTCCGCCGCAGCCGCCGCCAGCAGCGGGGAACCCTCCGCCACCGCGCGCACATTAGCTGCCGACGCCGCCTGCCCCGGGTGCGGGCGCAAATCTTGCAGGTCCGCGTCAAACACGGCCAGGGTACCCAGCAGTCCCTCCAGCGTCATCGCCACCGCGATATCCGAGGTGGTGGCCAGCGTTTCCAGATCCGCCAGGGCCAGGCACAACTGGCCCAACATGCCGTCCGTGCCGTTAATCAGCGCCAGGCCCTCCTTCTCCCGCAGTTCCAGGGGTTCAATCCCGGCCTTAGCCAGGGCCTCCGGCACGCTCACCTCCTCCCCCTGCGCATTGCGGGCACGCCCCTCCCCCATGAGCACCAGCGCGCAATGCGCCAACGGCGCGAGATCACCCGAGCAGCCCAAGGAACCGTACTCGTGCACGATGGGCGTGATCCCCGAGTTCAGCAGCGCCGCATAGGTTTCCACCACCACCGGACGCACACCGGTGCGGCCCGTACACAGGGTGGACAGCCGCAGCAGCATGAGAGCACGGATCACCTCCCGCTCCACCTCCGGGCCCGAACCCGCCGCATGGGAACGCACCAGGCTGCGCTGCAACTGCGCGCGGGACTCCGCGGGGATATGGCGGCGGGCCAACGCACCGAAGCCCGTGGAAATGCCATACACGGGGGTGGGATCGGCCGCCAGCTCCTCCACCCGACGCCGGGTGGCGGCCACGGCTTCTAGGGTCTCCTTGGGGATGGTCACGGGTGCGCCGTAGCGGGCGACGGCCACCACCTCTGCTGGCGTTAGGGGGCCGGGGCGGAGGGTGATTGTTTGTTTTTGCTGTTTTTGTTCTGGTTGCCCTGGTTGTTCTGCGTGCTCTGTGCTGGTGGAACGCCCGTGGGCGAGATTGCGCGCGCTGGCCGCGATGGACGGCATGATTATGGTGCTCCTTTAGGCTCGGCGGCCCCGAGCGAGCGACGGGCGCGACAGACCGCGCCGACGCCCTCACGGGAACCGTAGGGATACATCGGCAAGTGGTCTGCGCGACAGCCAAGCGCAGTTTATGGTGAATCTAGCACGATCCCGTAGAGGTGACTAGCCACCTTGGTTGCCTGCTCCTTGAGACTCTGAATGGTGTGGCTTTGATCGTGCTCCGTCAGGGTGCCCACCGGGAAGGTCACCGCCAAGGAAGCCGCCGGGCGGCCCACGTGATCCAACACCGCCACCGCCAAGCTGTGCTGACCACGGCTCACCTCCTCCACCTCCTCCTCCCAACCGCGTTGGCGAATCAGGGTGAGGGCGTTCTGCGCCTCGCGGGTGGCGCTTGGATTTGGCGGGGCATTGCCCGCAAGGGCCGCCCTTAACTCGGCCTCCGGCAAGTGCGCCAACATCACCCGCCCCGAGGCGGTTTTTAAGGCTTCCAGGCGCACCCCCTCCCCCGTGACCAGGGAGACCGCCCGGGAACCACGCACCTCCAAGAGATACAGCACCTCCGAACCGGCCAGGCGAGACAGGTGCGCCGAGCCACCCACCGACTCCGCCAAGGCCTGCAACGGACGGCGCGCCAAACGCACCAGGGGCTGCTGGGTGACGTAGGCATTGGCCATCGAATAGGCCACCAACCCCAGGCCCCAGGTGCGGGTCTCCGGGATACGCACCACGTAACCGGCCTGCTCCATCTCCGCGAGCAGGTGATAGGTGGTGGAACGCGGCAGATCCAACTCCGCACGGATACGGGCGGCGGAGATGGGGACATCAATGGAGGAGAGCAGCGTGAGGATGCGCAGCGTGTTCCGGGCGGCGGGGACGTGGGTCATGGGGGATGTATTTTAGTCCACTGCCTTGCTGTACAGTGCGAACAGATGTGAGACTATGGCCTGCTCGCGCTCGTCATTACTAATGATCGGAGAAATCTACGCCGTAGGCACACTCGACCGCTATATGCGCTTGGGTTAAATCGGGATATAAAAACGCATTGTCGGGGGCACATGCATCTTTTACTTTGAGGACAGTGCCCACAAAATATCCTTGGAAACGCGGTATTCCGACACGTTGCAGTCCCCTACCGCGAGTAGGACACCTTCGGCGGGCCTGCTCGGCGGCAGGGCTCCCCTCCAAGGTTCCGTCCCGGAAGACTCGCGGAGCGACACACGGCTAAGCGCCTCGACTCGCTGCCAACAACGCCAGAAGCGTGAAGCCTTGGCGAAGGTTGAGCCGTATTAAACGAGCGCGACGTTTTCTCAGTTCAGCGCGGAATCTGTTGCAGTTTCACGCCACCTACGCTAACCTTGAGTCACCAAGACCGGTTCCGCTGCTCCTCGGAGCAGCCCAGGGCCGGTCCTCACTAAATTTCTTTCCGGATGCGGGGTTTCGGGAGGCACAGGGTGGCAGCGAAAGCTTTTAGCACGCACGGCGAGCAGATTGCCCTGCTGCGCGCCCGTGGCATGGATCTCGCGGAGGATACTGCCGCTCGCCGCATACTCGAACGGGTCAACTACTATCGGCTCTCTGGCTACTGGTACCCTTTCCGCGCTCCGTCTCCTGAGGGGAATGACCGGCTCGATCACTTCATCGCGGGAACAACCTTTGATGATGTTGTCGCTCTCTATGATTTTGATGAACGACTCCGCACTGCCGTGTTCGCTGCTCTCACATCCATTGAGCTGACGTTGCGCTCCATGCTCGGCCACGCACTTGGTCGCATCGATCCACTGATTCACTTGGTTCCCGCATTCCTCGGCCCGGTCGCCACACATCCAGGCTCAGATTCGCCGTCGTCGCAATATCTGTCGTGGCATAAGCTCTACGACAAGAAACTAGCGGCTTCACGAGAAGACTTCGTCGCGCATCATCGGCGCAAGTACGGTGGTCAGCTACCGATTTGGGCTGCTGTCGAGGTGATGGACTGGGGTTTGCTCACATATCTTTACAAGCTAGCTCCAACCAGTGTGCGTAATGCGCTCGCTACCAAAGCCAGGTTGAGTGCGGCGCAACTGGGGTCATGGATGAAAGCACTGAATATCGTGCGGAACTATTCGGCACACCATGCCCGCATGTTCAACCGCGTCTACACGCTGAAAGCTCGCTTGCCACGCAAAGGTTCCCATCCCGGGTTGGACGCAGTTGCTCCAAGAATTAATCGCTGCTTTGGGCAGCTAACACTCATTCAATATCTGCTCACTGTGTGGGACATCGGAGACCGAACCCTGCTGCCTCAGACCTTGGCCACATACCCAGATGTCTGGGCTGTTCCCATCGCCCACATCGGCGCACCACACAACTGGCATGAGCTATCGCTCTGGCGCGCCTCGTCTTTGCGGTAGGAGGCGTAGGCACCCAGTGATAGCCAGGCCACCTAGTAGGGCAGGCGTTTTATGCTCACCGGCAGAAGAAGCGGCTTCATCCTCATCAGCGGTGAAACCATCACCCAAGACTTCCGCAATGCTGGATTCCAGTGCTGCGACCCGGTGAGTTCGCGTCCGCTACAGAGCATTGCTTACCGGTTGAGCAAGGTCCTTGAGATCATTCCACAAATCCGCCCGGGCAATATCATCCTCGTAGGCAATCAGGTAGCCCCACTGCTGACCTGCGTAGGTATCTTCAGCAACGAGCCGCCGCACAAGAGCTTCAGCCGCCTTTCGCTTAGCTTGCACCTGGGCGTCATCGCGTCCCCGCTTAGATTTACCTTCAATAATCCAATGCACACCACTAGTATCCAAAGCAATAAAGTCCGGGAAGTAGCGATCCTTGAAATTTTAGTATACAAATGCTTGGTCGCGCGAATGCAAACGGTGCCACCACTCGATCCCTGATGACGTATTCAGCAATCGTGCGAGCTGGTATTCACCAGTGTAGGAGTCGAACGACTCTTCGGTAAAAAGTGATTTGGCCCAGCCACCATATACTCGCCCCCGCACAAACTCTTTACGCGAATCAATCTGATCGTACACCACTTCACCGATCGGCAGCATATAGTCGGCGCCGGGCATCACTTTAGGATGAATTTTCGGAATTTCACGAGTGGAACGCAAAGTCTCGTCTATGTATTCCTTAATAAGAATGAATAACTCATTTCGTGCTGAGTCTAGGGATTTAACTGTCCAGTCATCGAAGCTGACTGATCTCATGAAGTTCGGCACCAAATGATTAGCCACATAGCGAGAGGTCTGCTGGGTCTTAGGCACCAGCGACATGTTCATCACCAATTTGACCAACACATCCTTAGCATCGACGTCGCTAACCTGAATCGAGTCCACCTCCGCACTCTCCCGATCCTCAGCACGTAGTTTTTTACCGAGCGCAGCGATGATTTCCTTACGCAGCAACACATCACCAGATGAGGTGACTCGGCAGGCCGCCTGTCTAACGTCTGGATCGCTGATCTCAGCCAGGTCGATGGCAGGTTGCTGTACCGTCATCGTGGTCACCGGGAACTGGTAAACCACCTCAGCAAATTTCGGGTTGCGTTCAATCAAGACCGGCTTACGCTCCTGCTCAGACTGCCCATAGGATCCTGACCCTGAGGTCTCGCGTACCCCAACACCGGGCCACCCTTCACCGCTCACCCCCGTGGAGGGACCTGTGTCTGGCCGAGCACCAGAACTACCCGTGTTGTCACCATCAAGATCAGCCCCTGACCATTGCGAGGACACGCCCGGAGACCGATCACCGCCATCCACCGATGAGGTGGCTACACCGGTACGGGCGGAATCGTTGGCGGCTTCGCGAATGGCGTCTTTCACCCGGGCTTTGTCCTGTTCAGCTACGGCTTCTTCCAGGCCGAACTGTTGAAGTACGTTCTCAGCATTCAAAAGTTCAGTGAAGGACTGGTGAGCGACGATGTCGAGCTGATCGATCTGCCACATGCCCGTATACTTCCCGAACGGCAGACGAAGCCCGCGCCCCATCGTCTGCTGAGTCAATACCTCCGAAGCCATCGCCCGCAATGTGACCACGACAGCGATGTTTTTAACATCCCAGCCCTCTTTCAGCTTATTGACGCTCACCACGGCAAGAACCGGCGAGTGGGGACAATCGAGTTCGTCGAGGCGACGCTGCGTCAGCTCATCCTCATGCTTGGAATCCACCTGCAACACGGCCTCGTCACACCCAAGATACTCCGGAGTGCGCAACAGTGCAGCAACCTGGGTAGCATGATCCACGTCGGAACAGACTACGAATGCAATCGCCTTGACGTGGGCACCGTTCTGACTTTCCGCATACGAGTCGTAGTACTCCTGCTTGATCCGCCGCAACTGCAACGCATCCCGCAGTTGCTGTTCCTCGGAGGCCCTATCAGTGCCATAGCCCGCCCTACGGAATGCCAACACCGGAGCCTTGACATACTTGTCTTGGATCGCCCGGTAAAGCGGATACTCGTAGATGACATGGTCAGACTTCTTATCCACCGTCGCCGTCAACCCAATCGTTGCAGCAGGATCAAGCTCTTTCAACGCCGCGTTAAACGCAACCGCGCTCGAACCATAAAGATGAGACTCATCCGCGATAACCACCAAATCATCAAGCCCCTTCAAATAGTCAAAGAGCACACCTGCATTCTCATCGAAACGACGCGGCTTACGACGCATCGCATCCTGCGTGCTACCCTGTGTTCCTCCCTCCTCAGACTTCGGGGCGATCAACTGCTGAATGTTGAAGATGAACGCCAATATCGGTGCTTCCCGGCCAAACGCAAGTTGCACCGGGCCATTCTGTCGAGCAACCCACGCAGAATAATCCTGCGGAGTCACCACTTCCGGTGGGACTACCGAGCCAGTAATATAGCGCGACGAACCAGGCGTGAAGTTCTGCACCGTCTTAGTCTGCACTGTCTTTCCCGGGGTTACTATGACGACATTCCCAGCGCCTTGACGGCGCACATACTCTACGAATGCAGCCATCAGATACGTTTTTCCCACACCCGTAGCAAGATTAAGCACTTGCATCACAGAAGAATCGTAGTCACCGTCAAGGGTAAAGATCAGCTGACGCAGCGCTTCTTTGTTGGGGATACGCAAGTTAAACTCGGAGCTGATCGACTCCAGCATATCAGAATCAAAACTGATGTTAAGCCGAGTTGCCATCACAGGTCACTTCCCTCACTGTATCGGAACATATCATCTGGCAGAGCAACCACCCTCGACCCCTTCACACTTTTGCGTAAATGCTGGCGAACCCCATCCATCACAGTTGTCGCAGCAAGGACAATCGTTTCACCGGGCTGCACATGGGCCACCAACGAGTCCGCCACCTCGATCGTTGCCACCCCCTCAACCACCTTCAACAACGCGTTGCCACGCCTTGCATCGAAGACGTAATCATCATCAGGGTGTAGCAGTGTGAATCCCAGATTAGCAGCCACCGATTCAATCAAAGTTTGCCCAGTCGCCTCCGGTGTCAACATCACCCGATCCAACTCCGGATCGTAGTCGAAACAGGCAGGCGACAGATGCGCCACTTGGAAACCACCGCCGCCACGCCAGTTGAGCACTTCCTTCGCACGCTTGGTCCTCGAAGCAGCCTTTAAGGTCTTCACGTCTGCACTCTTCTTCAGTTCCGGATCGTCCTTGATCAACTTATTCAGCACACTCGTAAACTTCGCAGCATCCTCAGGGCTAACACCGTCAGGAAGCTCAATCCCATCGGCTGCGACACGCTCCCCCTTAGTACGAGTGATCCCACCAAGGTCTTGGTCATTGACGACCTTCTCCAGCCGAGGGCGTGTGAAAGTATTGAACGTAGATTCCAACAACTCACACGTCACCCAACGCCGCCCCATCTTCTGTGCCACCGCTGCCGTAGTACCCGATCCAGCGAACACATCCAGGACAATATCACCGGGGTTGGAACCGATATGAATGATACGCTCAAGCAAACGTTCGGGCTTGGGGGTGGAGAAGGGATTTTCGACAGAAATCAACGCTTGGATTTCCTTCTTCGCCTGATCGTTATTCCCAACCTCACTATGGAGCCAAAGTGTCTTGGGGACAAGTCCACCCTGAACCTCCGACAAGAAACGCTTAACCCTGGGAATGTTTCTGCCATCATTGCCGAACCACAGCCTATTATCCTTGAGCATCTCCTGGTATCTGGGTTCGGTCATTAGCCAAACTCGTCCCTTAGGAGGCATGAAGGTCCGACCTGCCGGCGTGACGAGCTCGTAAATTTGATCAAACCGAGGATTCTCCGCAGGATTATATTGAGCAGTGAAGTCACCCGAGGTCCAGACTCCACGAATATCATTGTCGGGATTGGTATAGGCAGCAGAAGTATCACCAGCATCACGCGGTAAAAGATTGCGATAATCCTTGAACCGATCTCGTACAGATGCATACACAAGAATAAAATCACAGGTCTTTGACACAACTGAACGATTATCACGTCCGGCAACCTTTTCCCACGAGATCTGACCTACGAAATTGCCAGCACCAAAGACCTCGTCCATAAGCACTCGCATTCGGTGCACTTCAATTTCATCTAGGTGCACCCATATCGACCCTTAATCGGCAAGTAACTTTTTCATACGCAGGAGCCGGTCGCGCATCATAGTAAGCCAAATTGAGTGCTCGAGATTGTCCTCGTAACTCGCGAACGTCTGGGCCGTATTGAACGGTGGATCGATGTAGATCAACTTCACCTTGCCCACATAATTCTCAGCTAGCTCGGGCACACGAGTGAGCGATTCGAGAACATCACCTGATTCGCCGAGGATGAGTAAGTTGTCGTCCTGAGGTTCCAGATCAGCACACTTAGAATACTCGAACTCATCCAATTTTAAAGTCTGAGTCCCCTGCACATAGTCACCCATAACGAGCGTATGAGTTTCACAGTAGCGCGGATCAGAGGGGTTAACCCATGTATAGCCATACTTACCAGCCTCGGTGGGAATGAGCGCTTTTTCTTTATTATACCAGGAAAGTTGGAGGCGTTGCACTGTCATCTATTTAACCTCTTCCTTCAAATCTACAGGGACGATTCATTAGATCTTAAGAAGAACGTCGTTGGAATTTTGGCCGCTGTTAAACCTAGCCATAAACATGAAATAAAGCGACTTGCCCACATAGTCCCTTTCCAGCCAAGAACTTCCATAAGAACTCACATCACATGTTGGTGTAGAGGAAAAGCCATACGGCTCATACTAGACCTTCCCCCGCCCCACCACCCGCGCCACCGCACACCCTCACCCCACCCACTACCCCTCCCCTACCCCCGCCCCCTAGTATCACTCTGAGAAAGATTCCGTGGCCCTCACCATAGGGTTCGCACGTAGACCACACGCCACGAGCCCGTTAGAGCCCAACCGTCCAAGGAGGATCACCGTGCCCCAGCCCGCACCGTCTCCGCAGAACCCGCCGCGCGGCACCTCCGCCGCCCGCAGCACGGGTGCCACGTCAGCAAGCACCCGCACCACCGCCCAGGCACCACACACGCCCAAAGCACCAACCACACCCTCCAGGGGCCTCCGCGCCCGCCACATTCACTTCATCGCCCTGGGCTCTGCCATCGGCACGGGCCTGTTCTACGGCTCCGCCGGCGCCATCCAGGCCGCCGGCCCCTCGGTGCTCTTGGTGTATCTCATCGCGGGCGCGGTGGTGTACTTCATGCTGCGTGCCCTGGGCGAGATGGCCGTCGCCAGTCCCATCACGGGTTCCTTTGCGGAGTACACACGCCGTTATCTCGGCCCCTGGGCTGGCTATATCACCGGCTGGATGTATGCCTTTGAGATGTTGATCGTGTGCCTGGCGGATCTCACAGCCATCGCTATTTATATGCGTTTCTGGTTTCCTGATACCCCGCAGTGGGTGTGGGTGGCGGTCACGCTCTGCGTGGTGGGGGCCGCGAATCTCACCAGCGTGCGGCTCTTTGGTGAGTTGGAGTTCGCTTTTACCCTCATCAAGGTGGGCGCGGTGATCGCCATGATCCTGGGCGGCGCGGCGATCCTTGCTTTTGGCCTGGGTTCCAGCCCGGAGACCAGCAGTATTTCTCACCTGTGGGCGGACGGCGGCTTCTTCCCCAACGGCGTTGGCGGCATGATTTCCGCTTTTATCCTGGTGCTCTTTGCTTTTGGCGGCACGGAGATTATCGGCGTGGCGGGCGCGGAGGCGGAGGAGCCGGAAAAGACTATCCCCAAGGCCGTGAATACCGTCCCGGTGCGCATTTTGCTCTTCTACGTGCTGGCTATTTTGGTGATTCTGGTGCTCAATCCGTGGACGTCCATCACGGGCGAGGAGTCTCCCTTTGTGCAGATTTTCTCCACCCTGGGCGTGAATTGGGCCGCCGCCCTGCTCAACATGGTGGTGATTACCGCCGCGCTTTCGGCCATTAATTCCGATCTCTTCGGCGCGGGCCGCGTGATCACCGGCATGGCGCGCACCAGGCTCGCCCCCGCCGCCCTGGCCCGCACGAATCACCGAGGCGTGCCCATCGTGACCACGCTGTCTCTGGTGGCGGTGCTCACCGTGGGGGTGGTACTCAACGCGGTGCTCCCGGAGCGGATCTTCACCATCGTCGCGGCCCTGGCCACCTTTGCCACCATTTATGTCTGGCTCATGATCCTGCTTGCTCACGTCGCCTCGCGGCGTCGCCTCAGCCCCGCCGAGGAGCAAGCTCTTTCTTTCCCCGTTCCGTTTTGGCCCTGGGGCCAGTACTTCGCCATCGGCTTTATTCTCTTCGCTTTTGGCATCATGGTGTGGCAATCGGAATACTGGCTGGCCCTAGGCGTGGGCGTGGGCTTCCTGATCCTTATGACCGCTCTGTACTACGCCACGGGTCGCCACCGGCACTCCGCCGACGTCGCCTAAAGGAGGAACCATGTCCCTGCCCGGTATCGACACCGCCCCCGCCCCCTGGTTGGGCCGCAACGACGGCCCCGGCCCCGAGCACGCCCGCTGGCACGGCGTCGTGCAGCCCCTCCCGGAAGCAGAGGCCACCCCCGGCGTCGCGCTGCTGGGCTTCTGCTCCGATGAGGGCGTGCGGCGCAACGGTGGGCGGCAGGGCGCGGCCACGGCTCCCGAGGCGCTTCGCGCCGCCTTGGGCAGCCTCGCCGTCCATGACGAGCGCCCCCGCTACGACGTGGGCGACGTGGTCACCGCCGGTACCGACCTGGAATCGGCGCAGGAGAGGGTGAGCGACGTCGTGGCGTCGTTAAGCAAGGCCGGGCACACCGTGATCGCCCTGGGCGGCGGGCACGAGACCGCCTGGGCCACCCATCGGGGGCTGCGCCGCACCCACCCGAACAGCGTGCAGATCGTGAACCTGGACGCGCATTTTGACCTGCGCCGCGCGGAGCACGCCACCTCCGGCACACCCTTCCTCCAAATCGCGGAGCATGTGGAGGATTTCCGCTACACCGTGCTGGGGATCTCCACGCCCAATAACACCCGCGTGCTCTTTGACACCGCGCGCGACCTCGGCGTGGAGGCACATACCGACGATGATCTTGCCGCCCTCGGCCCCGAGCGCGCCGCCGAGATCGTCACGCGCGCCGCAGAAAAAGCCGATCACCTGCACCTCAGCATCGACCTCGACGGCCTGCCCGCCGCCGTGGCCCCCGGCGTGAGCGCGCCTGCCGCCGTGGGTGTTTCCCTGGCCACCTACCGGGCGATGGCGCGCGCGGCGGCGGCCTCCGGGAAATTGCGGCTGGTGGACGTGGTGGAGCTCAACCCCCGCTTCGACGTGGACGCGCGCACCGCGCGGGTGGCGGCGCGGCTTATCGACGACATCGTGGCGGCATTGGTATAGTTTTCCCCGGAGCCCCGGTGGAGCGCTATCGGCCAGTTTGAGTGGTGGGTATTCTCGCCGGGGCATAGGTCTATCCTTATCCCGTGAGCACCAAGCAAACGTTGAGCGATCACGCGGGCATGACCCCTGCGGAGGCCACCGCCTATCTCCGGTTAAAGGAACGCGGCCGCAACCTCTGGTGGTACGCGGCATTGCTTTCGCTTGGCCCCTCGCTGGTCGTCTTTCTCCTCGCCCTGCTCATCGGCCTGCAACCCACCGATAAACCCATCGTGCAGACCGCCGAGGTAGCCAATAGCCGCCTCTTTTATAACGCCGCCGATCCCGCCTGGGCGGGCATTATCCTTACCTTTACCGTTTCCCTGCTCATAGCCTCCTCCATTTCGCTGCGCAACACTCGCTTTCAGGGGCGTACCCACCGCACCTTGACTATCACCGATAGCGAGGGCAAGGCCACGCATATCGACGACGTAGACACCATCGACCTGCGCAGCCAACTCACGCTTTTTATCGCCTGCGTTCTCCCTATCGCTCATGCCTTCCTCACTATCTTGGCCCTGCTGTGGTGGTTTGCCCCCGCGCGCAGCAACGATTACAGCCTGGCCGAGGTGAATATCCGGCTGGGAGTTTGCTGGTTCCTCCTTGTTCTCGGCTCCGTGGCGGCCACCATCATGTACCAGGCCGATACCCTTAATAACCTGCGCCGCAAGGGGGCCACGGCGGAACTTGTCTCTGCTATTAAAACCCAACACGGCGGCGATATACAGGCCGTAATGCGAGCAGGTAAGCGCGATCAATCCTCGTCGCAGCAGGTGTCCCGATGGCTCATCATGGCGGTCATACTCGGGTACGCGGCGCTGGTATCCGTGCTCTATATCCTCACCGGCCAGGGGTGGAAATACGGCCCTTTCTGGGCGGTGACACTTTGCGCCCTCGGTGTGATGATCGCCGTCATGGGAATCATCTGCGCACTGTGGATTGAGTTTGCCCTGGGGTTGCGCCGAGGAGATTTTCTTCTATATACACCCCGCTCCCCCATTGGATCCACTTTCCGGCTGGTGCATATCCCCGGTAAACAGCCCTCCTCCCTGCACGAGGCCCTGGCCGGTCATCTCTTTTGGCTTCCCGGGGTGATGACGGGCTTTCTCTTCGCCTTCACTCTCTCCGATTCCGAGTGGGTGGCGGTAATCAGCATTGCCACCGCCCTAGTATGCTCCTTTATCCTTTACCACACACTCGGTGCCGCGCTGGTTCGGCCTCGTGGTGGCCTCCTGGTATTCCGCCGTTGGGTTCCCGGGGCCACGCACCTCACCCAGGCGAATACCCGGAATACGGCGGAGTTTCTGGGGAGGTTGGGGTGAGAGGCAACAATCGCTCTCCCACATAGCAAGAGAAATCCAGGCGCCCTGCGCAGCGATGAGCGCAAACCAACTATGCAGAGTAGCCGATGCCCAGATATTAGAGTCGGGCAAAACTCGTGCTTCCATGTCCCCCGCCCCGAAAAAATATCTAATTCCCGAAAGCCGCCTCTTGTGCTTCCAGCTCTAGTTCCAAGTCCATCAGGTCGAACACCGCCTACACAGCCTGTTCCACTAGCTCTTCTCTCAAAGTCACCACGTCCGAGGCAAGCAATCGTGAATACTCCCCCACCTTACTCACGGAAATACGCCCCTCGGTCACGTATTCCATCACAGCAGACTGCGGGATGCCCAGAATCTCCACCGCCATCGCGGCGGTGATTGCGTGAGGTATAGCCTCTACGCTGGAAAGCGGACGCTGCTCGCATACCGCTTGATGAATCTCAACCAGAGCCGCAACTTCCGCAGAGGTTTTCTGTGAACCAAACAGACTTTCCCTTGTCGCTTCCTCACCAAGAAGAAGCCCTTTTCACTCCGCACAGCGCTCATGATCTTGCCAGCCCTATCTATAAGCACTTCACTTAGAGGCTTAGATCTTTTCTAACGCCAGTGCAGCCTACACCTCCCCCAGCGCCCGCTCCACGTCCGCCAACAGATCCGCCTCATCTTCGATCCCGATGGAGATGCGCACTAGATCATCCGGCACCTCCAGCTGAGAACCGGCCGCCGATTGGTGCGTCATGGTGGCCGGGTGTTCCAGCAGGGATTCCACCCCACCCAGCGATTCCGCCAAACAAATCAACCGTGTAGCCCGGCAGAACGCCAGCGCCGCTTCTCGCCCTCCGGTAAAGCGCACGGAGATCATGCCGCCCGGCCCGCGCATTTGCCGCTGGGCTACCTCGTATCCGGGGTGTTCCGGCAGGCCGGGGAAGAGCACCTGGGAGACCTTGGGGCTTTGTTGTAAGAGCAGAGCTACGGCGAGCGCGTTGGCGCAGTGCTTTTCCATGCGCAACGGCAGGGTTTTCACGCCCCGGTAGGCCAGGTAGGCGTCAAAAGCGCTGGGGATGGCGCCTACTCCTCCTTGGAGGAAGAGCAGCTCGGAGTCCAGGGCGGCGTCGTTGGTCACCACTACCCCGCCCACCACGTCGGAGTGCCCGCCGATGTACTTGGTGGTGGAGTGCACCACCACGTCCGCGCCTAGTTCTAGCGGGCGTTGGAGGTAGGGGCTGGCAAAGGTGTTGTCTACCACCAGGCGGGCGGGGTGGGCGTCGATGGCCTGGGCCACGGCGGCGATGTCGGTGATGCTCAGCAGCGGGTTGGTGGGGCTTTCCGCCCACACCAGACGGGTGTTCTCCCGCAGGGCGGCGCGCACCTGGGCGGGGTCGGTCATGTCCACCACCGTGTGCGTGATGCCCCAGTCTTTGAGGGAGGTGTCGATGAGCCGGAAGGTGCCGCCGTAGGCGTCGTTGCCCAGGATGAGGTGGTCGCCGGGGCGCAGCAGGGCGCGGATCACGGTGTCGGTGGCGGCCATGCCGGAGGCAAAGGCCCGCCCGTATGCGCCGCCTTCGAGGGCCGCCGCCACGTTTTCCAGGGCAGTGACGGTGGGGTTTCCCACACGCGAGTATTCGTAGCCGCCGCGCAGGGTAGCCACGTCGTCCTGGGCGAAGGTGGTGGAGGCGTAGATGGGTACGTTGATGGCCCCGGTGTGTGCGTCGGGGTGGTAGCCGCCGTGAATGGCGGTGGTGGCAAAGCCTCGGGGTTCCCGCTCGGCGGCTCCCTGGGCGAGGCGGGCGGCGGTTCCGGCGTCGGCACGGCTGGTGTGGTTGCTCATGGCGGGCTGTCCCTCCTGTGGTTTTAAGAGCACATGGTAGACCAAGCGGTCCAGATTGTGCATACTTTATTTCACATTTCCGCCGCCCCCGCGCGCACCCCGCTAGGCTGGGTGGCATATGTTCAACGAACTAACACTTGCCGCAACAGAAGAATCCCTGCCCGGCGCCGAAACCGCGCAGCAGACGGTGGAGACCGTGAGCAATTGGTGGGATAGCGAGCTGGCTCGTACCTGGCTTATCGACGCCCCCATTTCCATCGGCATCACCCTGCTGGTGGCGATCGTGGCGCACTGGATACTGCGTAGGCTCATCGACAAATTCGCCCAGCATAATCTCCAAAGCTCCGCCCCGCTGGGGCGCCTGGGCCGCAAGGGCCGCGCCGCGCAGCCGGAGGAGGTTCCCGCGCGGGTGGCCGCCATGAACAAGGTGCAGGAGAAGCGCCGCCAGTCCCGCGTGAAAACGCTGGCCCAGGTGGGTAAGTCCGCCGTGGCCATCGTGGTGTGGGTATTCGCCTTCCTCTCCATCCTGGACACCCTGGGCGTGAACATCGCCCCGCTGATCGCCTCGGCCGGTGTGATCGGTGTGGCCCTTGGTTTTGGCGCGCAGTCGCTGGTCAAGGACTTCCTCTCCGGCATCTTCATGCTCCTGGAGGATCAGTACGGCGTGGGGGATACTATCGACGTCGGGGAGGGCATCATCGGCGACGTGGAGGATATTTCCCTGCGCTTGACCACCATTCGAGACATCGACGGCACCCTCTGGTACGTGCGCAACGGCGAGATCCTGCGCGTGGGTAACTTCTCCGACGAGTACGCGATCGCCCGCATTCAGGTGCCCGTGGGGCTGTCTAACGATTCCACCAAGGCCTGGGAGGTCATTCAAAAGGCCACCGAGGACGCCTGCGCGGATCCCACCACGAGCAAGTGGGTGCTGGATGAGCCGGAGATGAAGGGCGTGTCCAACTTCGAGGTGGATCACCTCTCCTACCGCATTTCCATCAAGACCATGCCCGGCATGCAGTGGGACGTGCAGCGCCTGGTGCAGGGCCGCATCCTCGATGCCATGCGGGACAACAACATCACCGTGCCCTACCCCCACGGGATCGGTATCACCCATCCCGGCTCTGAACAGGAGTCTTAAGGTTCTACAATAGGCTGCTGTGACCTCTCCCAGCAGCCTTTATGACGCCCTCGGCGGCGAGGTCTTTGAGCGCCTCGTCGCCGGTTTTTATCGCCGCGTGCGCACCGATGACATCCTCGGCCCCATGTACCCCCAGGACGATTGGGTGGGTGCGGAGGATCGGCTGCGCATGTTCCTCGTGCAGTACTGGGGCGGAC
This sequence comes from Corynebacterium oculi, assembly GCF_001412105.1. GTDB lineage: Bacteria > Actinomycetota > Actinomycetes > Mycobacteriales > Mycobacteriaceae > Corynebacterium > Corynebacterium oculi. The sequence goes on along the minus strand of NZ_LKST01000001.1, from coordinate 96,086 downwards.
CGGCTGATTATCAGGCCCAGCGCGGCCACCCCCGGCTGCGCATGCGGCACATGCCCTTTCCCATCGACGCGGCCGCCGCCCAGCGCTGGCTTGACCTCATGGAGGCCTCCCTCGATGAGCTAGGCGAGCAGGAACTCCCGCCCGCCTACCGTCACGCCCTCTGGGATCACATGACTCGGGTGGCGCACATGCTGATCAACCGGCCTGACTAGCGTTCCCTTAAAACAGCGAAAGCCGCGTGGAGTGATACACCGTGCCAAAGGGGGCATCCACCCGCACCCACCGGCCCAGCATGGATACCCGCAGGTGCCGGGGCACCTCCAGGGGAGCGGCAAAGCCCGGGATCAGGCCCAAGGCCGTGCAGGTGAAGATCAAGCGCATGGGCACCTGCACGCTGCCCTCCTCCCCGCTGACCTCCAGCACGGGCTGATTGAGCAGGCTCGCCGGGGGGCCGAGCGGCCCGGAGAACTGCCGGGCCAGGGCCTGCCCCTGATCCGCCAACCCCCGCACCACGGATACCGGCACCTCGTCGAGGAGCTGGAAGCCCTCCGCCGGGGGCAGGGCCCCCGGCCAGCTGGGATCGCGCGCCACCCCTATGTCCTGCGCGCTGTTTCCCACCGCCACGGCGCTATAAAGATCGTGAGCGCTGACCACCGCCCCCTCGCGGGAGGCCTGCCCTTCCACCCGGCGCGCGGCCACCACCTCGAAGGGGGTGGTGACAAACACGTCCACGTGGGCGCCATCGGAGGTAGAGCGCAGCCGCGCCAGGGCGGAGGCGTCCAGCCCCACCGCCCTGGCTAGGAGGGCCTCCAATCCGGGGGCACCTGCGTGAATGCGGAGCGCTTCTCTCATGGCTGCGGTGTCCGGTTAAGCCTTTCGCATGGTGAGGATCTCCACTTCCTCCGGGGTGATTGCCCGGGGCTGGAGAGTCTTTTCCTCCAGGGCCACCTGCACCGAGTGGATCACGCAGGCCGTGCGCCCCTTTTCATCCTTGATTTCCTGGCGGGTGGTAAAGGAGGATCGCCCCACCTTCACCACCGCGCTTTCCACCAGCACCTTCTTGGAGCGTCCCGGAACGATGGGAATGCGGTAATCCGCTTCCAGGTGCCGGACCACGAACATGGGCATGGGCAGACCACGGGCAACAAAGTTATCCAGGCTGAACTGTACCCTGGATTCCTGCACAATCTCCACGTACTGGGCGTTATTCATGTGTCCGAAGCGATCAAAATCGGACCACCGCAGTTCCACGTAGGCCTGATGCACCGCACCCGTTTGTTCCGTCTGCTCCGCACTCATCGTCGTGGGTTTCTCCTTAGCCTTAGCGGCTGAGCTTGCGGTGCGTCACGCGCGAGGGGCGTGCGGCGTCCGCGCCCAGGCGCTGGATCTTGTTCTTCTCGTAGTCCTCAAAGTTACCCTCGAACCAGAACCATTGCCCCTCGGCCACGTTGCCCTCCCAGGCGAGGATGTGGGTGCAGGTGCGATCCAGGAACCAGCGATCGTGCGAGATCACCACGGCGCAGCCGGGGAACTTGGTCAGCGCGTTTTCCAGGGAGCCCAGGGTTTCCACGTCGAGGTCGTTGGTGGGCTCATCGAGCAGGATCAGGTTACCGCCCTGCTTGAGCGTCAGCGCGAGGTTGAGGCGGTTACGCTCGCCGCCGGAAAGCACCTTGGAGGGCTTTTGCTGATCCGGGCCCTTGAAGCCAAAGGCGGAGAGGTACGCGCGCGAGGGCATCTCGTTTTGCCCCACCTGAATGTAGTCCAGACCGTCGGAGACCACCTGCCATACGGTCTGCTCGGGGTCGATGTTCTCACGGTTCTGGTCCACGTAGCTCAGCTGCACCGTTTCGCCCACGCTCACCGAGCCATCATCGGGGGATTCTAGGCCCACGATGGTCTTGAACAAGGTGGTCTTGCCCACGCCGTTGGGGCCGATCACGCCCACGATGCCGTTGCGGGGCAGGGTGAAGGAGAGATCCTTGATCAGGGTGCGGCCATCAAAGCCCTTGCCCAGGCCGTTGACCTCCACCACCTTGTTGCCCAGACGCGGCGGGGTGGGGATCTGAATCTCCTCGAAGTCCAGCTTCTTGTACTGCTCCGCCTCGGCGGCCATCTCCTCGTAGCGCTCCAGGCGGGCCTTGTTCTTGGCCTGGCGTGCCTTGGCGCCGGAGCGCACCCATTCCAGCTCGTCCTTCAGGCGCTTGCGCAGCTTGGCGTCCTTCTTCCCGGCCACCTCAAGGCGCTGGGCCTTGGTATCCAGGTAGGTGGAGTAATTGCCCTCGTAGGGGTAAAGCTTGCCGCGATCCACCTCGCAGATCCAGCCGGCCACGTGATCGAGGAAGTAGCGATCGTGGGTGACGGCGAGCACGGCGCCCTTGTAGTCCTGCAAGTGCTTTTCCAGCCACTGCACGCTCTCCGCGTCCAGGTGGTTGGTGGGCTCGTCGAGCAGCAGCAGATCCGGCTCGGAAAGCAACAACTTGGCCAGGGCCACTCGGCGGCGCTCGCCGCCGGAGAGGTGGGTCACGGGCTCGTCGCCGGGCGGGCAGCGCAAGGCCTCCATCGCCTGCTCGATCTTGGAATCCATCTCCCAGGCGTCGGCGGCGTCGATCTTGTCCTGGAGGGCGGTCATTTCCTCCATGAGTTCATCGGTGTAGTTGGTGGCCATTTCCTCCGCGATGGCCTCGTAGCGCTTCTTGATCTCAAAGATCTCGCCCAGGCCCTCTTCCACGTTCTCGCGGACGGTCTTGTCCTCGTTAAGCGGCGGCTCCTGAAGCAGGATGCCCACCGTGGCCCCCGGGTCCAGGAAGGCCTCGCCGTTGGAGGGCTGATCCAGGCCCGCCATGATCTTCAAGATGGAGGACTTACCAGCACCGTTGGGCCCCACCACGCCGATCTTGGCCCCCGGGTAGAAGGCCATGGTGACGTTATCCAAAATCACCTTGTCACCGATGGCCTTGCGCACGTTTTTCATCGTGTAGATGAACTCGCCCATGTTTCCCCTTAGGTCGCGGTCATTTTCTTAAGTCACCTGAGAGGCTACCCTACCCACGTCAACCTATGCCGCTATCGGGTGATTCTCCTCTTCCTCCGGTTCCAGGGGTGCCACCACGGCGTGCGGGGCGTGGGCAAAGCCCTCGTCCTCCACCGGCACGGCTGTCCCTGGGTTCTTGTCCTCATCAAGGTAGGCGGGATCAATTTCGTCGGCAGCCAGGGCCCCGTTATCCGCCTGTTGCGCGGTCACCCGGCACTTGCGCCACCGCACTTGATACTTGGCCAGATCCACACCCACGTGCCAGGCCCGCAGGAGGATCCGGGAGCGCTTCTCCCCCGTGGTGGGATCGGCCCACTCGGTAGTCACCAGGTGTCCGCTGACGATGACCGGCATTCCCTTGGCCACCGAGCAGCGCGTGTTGTAGGCCAGGTCGCCCCACATCTCCACGTCGATGAACAGGCTGTCCAGGCTCGTCCAGCCGGTGCCGTCGGTGGCGGGGACGCGGCGATCCGCGCCCAGCCGTATCCGGCACACCAACGCGCCGCTTTCCGTGCGCTTGAGCGTGGGATTCTGCGTGAGGTTTCCCGTGATCGTGATGGGTGTGTTGGCCATGATGTTCCTCCCCGTAGTGTCCGCGACCCCGGCGGGGCCGCTTTTCGGTGTTCTTAGCACCTACCAGCATGGAGCGGGGCGTCGATAAGCTCCAGCGAGGGCGGGGCTGAGTTGTGGATAACTCTTTTATTTTCACAGTGCGGTATCCGACACTTGCCATACTGTAAATTCATTAGTATGGCCGTGAGAAGATACGGGAAAAACCTGCAATCCGCGCTGCTTAACGCCGCCTGGGCGGAACTTGAGGCCTCGGGATACACCGGCATGACGATGGACGCCGTAGCCACCCGCGCCCAGACCAGCCGCGCCGTGCTCTACCGCCGCTGGGCAGACAAAGCCGAGCTCACCCGCGATGCCGTGCGGCATTACTTTGAGACCAATCGCCTGCACCTACCCGACACCGGCTCGCTGCGCGGGGATCTCATCGCCCTGCTCTCCGAGGCCAATAACACCTACCCGAACATGATTACCCTGGTTCGGTTGCACCTTTCCGGCTTCCGCACGGAGGACTCCAGCGGCTTCAACCCCCTGATGAGCATGCTTCCGGAGGATCGCTTCGAGGTGATCGATGAGATCTACCGGCGGGCCGATCAGCGCGGGGAGATCGACTTTGAGGCCACCACGCGCATGACCCGCACCGCAGCGCTCTCCGTGCTCCGCGAGATGCTGATTACCCGGGTCAACTCCGTGCCGCTGAGCACCATCGAGGAGATGGTGGATACCATCGCCCTGCCGCTCGCGCTGGCTGAAACCGACCCCGCCGGCCCCGCTACCTAGCGCTTCCCGCGCCGCCCCTCCCCGAATTCCTCGGTGTAATAGGCCTGGTCGCCGGGCTGCTCGCCCGCGTTCATGCGCGCCAGCATGGCGTTATAGCTATCCATGTCCACGTCCCCCTCCTCCTCGGCGCGGTGGTCATAGTCCCGGGCCTTTTTCTCGTCCTCGCGGCGCCACTGCCTAAAGAGCACGCTGAACACGATCACCAGCGGGAAGGCTCCCGACGCCCAGGCGATACCGCCGCCGGCGCGTTGATCCGCCAGGAGGTCAGGCTCCCACGGCAGGCCCAGCGAGGAGTAGAAATCCCCCGCCAAAATCTGCGTGAGCTGCATGAGGTACACGCCAAAGTAAAGGTGGAACGGCATGGAGAAGATGAGCCACCCGATGCGCGCCACCGGAGTTCCCCGGCGCGGAACGGGATCTGGGCCAATCATGTCCCAGAAGTAGAGGCACCCGGAGAGCAGGAAGATCACGTTCATGCCCACGTGGCCCCCGTGCTCGGAGACCAAAACATCATAGAGCGGAGTGAGGTAGAGCAGGTAGAAGATCACGATGAACTGCACCGTGTTAAAACCCGGCGTGGTAATCAACCCGGTGACGCGGTTATGGCACAGCGCCCACACCCACTCGTGCAGGCCGGGGGCCTCCCCCGCCTCCACGTCTGCGGGCGGCACAGCCTCCATCAGGAGGGTCAACGGCGCGCCCAACACAAGGAATACCGGCACCACCATGGAAAGACCCATGTGTACCACCATGTGCATGGAAAAGAGCGCCATCATGTTCATGCCCATGCCAGAACTCATCATCACGGCCAGGATCAGGCAGCCCAGGAGGAACCATGCGGTGCGCCACCACGGCCAGTCCTTGCCCTGGCGGCGCAGGCGAATCACTCCCCAGAGGTAGACCGCCGCCAGCATGATCGCGATGGTGCCGAACATGAGGTCAAACCGCCACATGGTCCACACGTTCCAGAACGTGGGGCTTTCGTGCAGGTCAAAGCCGATGGCGATGGCCATGGGGGAAAGGTTGGGATCGCGCGGCGGGGGCGGGGGGGTGCGGCCCATCGTGATGGCAATGCCGGTGATGGCGGCCATGACCACCACCTCCGCCACGGCCACCCGCAGGAAGGCCGCGGAGCGGGTGGCGTCGCGCCGCAACTGTGGAATGGTGAGCTGGCGGTGAAGGAAACCAAAGAAGGCCAGCACCACCACGCCGAGGGTTTTGGCCACGATGATGCGGCCGTAGGTGGTGGTGAACCACTCGGAGAACTCGATGCGGATCGCGGCGTTAATCACCCCGGAGACCGCCATGAACAGCACCGAAACCAGCGCGATGGTGGAATAGCGGCGCACGGCAACATCGAGGTTCGGGCCCAGGCGGCGCCCGTGGGCGATCAGCGCCATGAGTCCACCCACCCAGAGCACCAGGAAGATGAGGTGCCAGAGGTAGGAGTTCGTGCCGTAATCATGATCGCCCCCGGCGGCGGAGTGCCCCTCCATACCGAGGGGGATCACCGTGAGGATCGCGCCCACCAAGAGCCAGGGCTGGCTGGTCCACTTGTGGGAAAAAAGCCCCAGAGCACCGACGACGCCGCTGATGATCGCCACCCACAGCCAGGCGAGCGCCGTAGAGACCTGGTTGATGGCCACCCCCCAGGCCTCCGGGCGCAGGGTTTGCGCGAAGGGGGTGCCGGAGACGTCAGAAAGCGTCAGCGGGATCATCAGCAGGGCGACCAGCCCAAAGCACAGGAGGCTTAGCGAGCCGGTGCGCGCCGCGATGTGCCCGTCCACGCTGAGGCGAGCGTGCAGGATGGGTTCGGGGCGCGGGGCAATGAGGAAGGCCGAGGCAAGGAAGGACCCCACCCCCAAGGAGGCCAGGATCCAGCCCACCGCCCGGAAAAAGGGCAACCCTGCGGTGGTGAGGCGGCCGGGATCGGGGATGCCCAGGGCCGCGAGGGATTCGCTCAGGAAGCCCCAGGAGATCGCCATGCCCACGCCGCCCGCGACGAGGGAAAAGAGCAGGTACAGGGGCCAGGAAAGGCGCGGGCGGCTCCTGCGTGGTGCTTCGGGCTTGGCGGGGATCGTCATGGATTCCACCCTACTTCCCCGCCGCCTGGAGGCCTCACCAGGCCATTGGAGTTCATTTACTTGAACTCTTAGTATCAAAGATATGAACTCTCGCCCGCCCGACATCGTCTATTTCTCCTCGGCCTCGGAAAACACGCGGCGATTCGTGGACAAACTCCACCACGCCGCCCTCCGCATTCCCCTGCGCCGAGGCGACGCCCCCATCCACCCCACCCGCCCCTTCATCCTCATCACCCCGAGTTACGGCGGCGGCGACCCCACCCGAGCCGTGCCCAAGCAAGTGATCCGCTTCCTCAACGATCCCGCCCACCGCGCCCTCCTGCGCGGCGTCATCACCAGTGGAAACACCAACTTCGGCAGCGCCTACTGCTGCGCCGGCCCCCTCATTTCCTACAAATGCCAGGTGCCCGAGCTCTACCGATTCGAACTCCTGGGAACCTCTCGCGACGTCGCAAACGTCCAACGCATACTCACCGAAAGGACCGCATAAATGCACTACATCGAGCGCTCCATCCTGCCCAGCCGGTGGCGCACCCCAGAAGACGCCCCCATCCGCCCCATCAACTGGAACCTCCTCCAAGACCCCAAGGACACCGAGGTCTGGCGGCGGCTCACCAGCAACTTCTGGCTGCCCGAAAAGGTCCCGCTCTCCAACGACCTCCCCTCCTGGCAGAACCTCGATCCCCAACACCGCACGCTCACCGTGCGCGTATTCACCGGATTGACGCTCCTTGACACCGTGCAGGCCACCGTGGGCGAACCCGCCCAGATCCCCGACGCCCGCACCGAGCAAGAACAAGCCGTGTACACCAACATCGCGTTCATGCAATCCGTCCACGCGCGCTCCTACAGCTCCGTCTTTTCCACCCTGTGCTCCACCCGCGAGATCACCGAGGCCTACACCTGGGCCATAGACAATCCCCTCCTCCAACGTCGCGCCACCGCCGTCCTACGCCACTACCACGGCGACGACGCCCTCAAGCGCAAAGCCTCCGCCACCGTCTTGTCCTCCCTCCTCCTCTACGCCGGGTTCTACCTGCCGCTGTGGTTCTCCACCCGCGCCGTCATGCTCAACACCGCAGACATGATCCGCCTCATCCTGCGCGACAAGGCCGTGCACGGCTACTACTCCGGGTACAAATACCAGCGCGGGCTTGACGCCCACCCCCAGCGCCGAGAAGAAATGCGCGACTTCACCCACAACCTCGTGGCAGACCTCCTGGCCCTAGAGCGCGAATACTCCGCCGAACTCTACGACCTCGTCCCCTCCCCGGACATCGACGGCGTCATGGCCTTCGTGTACTACAACGCCAACAAGGCACTCATGAACCTCGGCTACTCCCCCGCCTACGAGGAGGAAGCCGAGGCCGTAGAACCGGAAATCCTCGCGGCGCTCACTCCCGACGCCTCCGAAACCCACGACTTCTTCAGCGGTTCCGGTTCCAGCTACATCATCGGAGCCACCGAACCCACGGAGGAATCCGACTGGGATTTTTAGCGGGCACTCCCCCTCGTGCCCCGCAGCACCCATGCGCTAAAATCTAAATCTTGATGGCGGTCTCCCGTGGAAGCCGCCATGCCTCCGTAGCTCAGTGGATTAGAGCAGTGGGTTTCTACCCCATTGGTCGCGGGTTCGAATCCTGCCGGGGGCGCTTTTCATCACCCCAGGTTTGAGCGGTAGAACATACCGCAGCCTGGGGTTTTCCGTTACCAGGTTAAAGAAGTTTCAACCAAGTCCTGTGCCTCACATCACCGGCTATTCTATACGCACCGGAGTTTTCCGGTTCCTCCTGGTGGTGCGATAAGTCTCCACCACCTGGCGGAGGCACGCACCCGACGGGGCAACACCTTCGACTGTTAAGGAGGGGTGAGATGAATGGCCCGGCATCGACGCGAACGTGGGTTCAGGGGGTGGTTGGCAGAAAACGTAATCGTTCGAGCAATCGTTGAAGCAATTACCGGACCGCTCAGCTATTCTCACGAGAACCTTCACTCGCCCTAAGCCGATGAGTGAGGGTTCTCGCCGTTCATGACAGTCGCGGCGCGCGGCCTGTCCTTGCCCAGTATCCCCCAGGAACGCATAAGCATCAAGACCCCTGCCCTCGTCATATACCCTCGCCTCATGCCCCGCTCGCTCCTCAATAAGATCTCCCTGACGCTCTCCTTGCTCACCGTCCTCGGCACCCTCGCCGCCGCGCTCATCCTTGATCGAGACATCACCGATTACTTCGTCATCACACTCCCCCTGGGCGGAATCGCCTTAGTCCTTGCGCTCCTTGCCCGCTCAGGCACGGCGGTAGCGGCGGCCTTCGCCACGACTATCGCGCCTTTCTTATTCTTCTCGCTCAGTTATATCGTGGCGCTCCTGCTCTACATCATTAGTTTCGGTCACATCGCCCCATAAACCACGCTCTCCGCTTGTAAGATGGGCGGGACGTCGATAAGCCCCTAGCGCAAGGATCATCTCATGGCTCTTCCCTCTCCCGCTCCCTCCTCCTACGCCCTCATCACTGGCGCGAGCCAGGGAATCGGCGAGGCCCTGGCCCGGGAACTCGCCGCCCGGGGGCATAATCTCCTCCTAGTGGCCCGGCGTGAGTCCGTGCTTTCTGATCTCGCGGAAGAACTCGGCGCACAACACCACATTACGGCCGAGGTTTTTGCCTGTGACCTCTCCAAGGACGATGAGGTCACCCACCTCATTGAGCACATCAGCACCAGGAACATTCACATCGCCGTCAATTCCGCCGGGATTGCCTCCTTTGGCCCCTTTATGCGGCAGGACTGGGATTATGAGACCAATCAATTTCAGCTCAATGCCACGGCGGTGTTCCGCCTGAGCCGCGCGGTTCTGGGCCCCATGATTGAACGTGGCGAAGGAGCATTGTGCAACGTGGGTTCCGCAGCCGGGAATATCCCCATTCCCAATAACGCCACCTACGTATTTACCAAGGCGGGCGTGAATGCTTTCACGGAGGCCTTGCATTACGAACTCAAGGGCACGGGCGTGCACTGCACCCTGTTGGCCCCTGGCCCGGTGCGCGAGGCGCATATTGACCCCTCCGAGGCGAGCATCGTGGACAAGATGGTGCCGGACTTCCTGTGGACCACCTATGAGTCCTGCACGCGAGAGACGCTGGAGGCGATGGCCAATAATAAGCGCCGCGTGGTTCCTGGCCCGCTGTCTAAGGCCATGAATACCCTCTCCGCGGTTACCCCCACGTCGCTGATCTCCCCGCTCATCGGGAAGTTCTACGCCAAGATGGGCTAGGCTCCGCACTACCGACGCCGGGAGCACCGACGACGGCCACGCAGCCGCCGCACACCCCACCACTATCCTGTTCCTCATGATCGTGAGAGAACTCACTCGTTCCGATGGACTCCCCGTGCTTCTGCACGTGGAAGCTCCCGTGTGCGAGGGCGATAACTGGTTCACACGCTGGAGCATTGAGGGTTTAAACGAACAAGAAACCCTCATCACCGTCTCCTCCGGGGGAATTGACCCCCTGCAATCCCTCCTCTGTGCCCTGGCCGGGTTGGGCGACCGGGTACATGCCAGCGGCGTTAGCCTCACTTTCTTAGACTTGGAGCAGCTGCAACTCCTGCAAGCACACGATCTTCTCAAGAGGTAGCGCCTTCCCCTTACTAGGATAAAGAGGTGGTAAAGAGGGCCGCACTCCCCTCCGCCAAAAGCCTAGATCTTTGAAATTAGATTTCAATCTCTTAAACTCTTAATCTTCGGCGCAAACACAAGGGTGATGATAATTCCACACAATACAATTCCCCAACTCACCAGGTCACTCGTTTCCCGGAGCAATCCCGTCAAGATTTTCCACAGGAAATTCTGGGAAATGCCAAAGACAAGTGAATGTGCCAGTATCCACCCCGAGACCACGCCCATGGCCGAAGCGACTCCCACATGGGTAGCCAAAACCGTAAAAAGGGTAAGCACCATGCTCGCATTGCGCGCATACTGCGCATCTTGAATACCCAACATTAAGGGGACGATCCACACCAGCAACAGCAACCCCAAATCGGGAACACGCTGTGAGCGCCGAGAGATGGACTCCAGGTATGGGAAATTACCGTAGAAAAACAGCCCCAACACCACAGGGTATGCTTGCACCACTAAGGCGCTGACGGTTAACGGCGGAAGATACCGGCCCACAAAAACCGGGACGGGTACGGAAACCGCACCATAAAGCACCGAGAGAAGCAGCGCGGCCAGGATCATCACCGCACCAGCGGGAACTCGGTGCCCTATGGCCCACAGCACGAGGGGGCTTCTCACCCAGGGCTCCCTTCAGGGCAGAGGGAGTTTGCGTCATCGACAAACTCCACAGGGGTGATCCGGCGCTCGGGCATCTCCCATGCTTCTGCCCCCGGAAAGGACAACACAAGGTCATCCGCCACCGGGATACCACAGATACTGACTTCCGAGTACTCGGGGTCGTTCTTAAGCGCCTGCACCATAAACGCCGCCAAGGCCTCATTCACCTCCACACCAACCAGTTTTAGGTGAGCACCATCCTGGGGAGCGGAATATACCCCCGGCACTGCGGAATCCGCCCATGTCTGCGGAGCAACGTCATCAAAAATCCTCCTGGCCTCCGCGTTATTTTGCACCACATATTCGGGTATTTCTGGCCACACGCAGATCTCCCCTTCTGGGCCTCTGCACACAATATCCGCGTCATCTCGTGCTTGAACCGAAGCAGCACCGAGGGAACGTGCCTGCCCCACACCCGTCCAAAAGAGCACTACCGCGAGAACAATCAGACACAGCGCTCTCACACAGGCCCCGCACCCCGGAAAACCTCAGAGAAATAAAAGAAGCTCCCAATAGAAACACCGCGGCTAACCCCAGTGATGAGGCCACCACCATTCTCGCGGACAAGGCAGAATCAAGCGCACAGCAAAAAACCGGAACCCCAAACATATGGCGCAGTGGCCCCGGAGGAAGAGTAGGAGGAACCACCAAGACCAGGTACGGAATGATGATTGATAGGGGGATACTCAGCAGGGGCCGCATCCACAGCCCCATGGCCGCTCCCAAGGTAGCCCAGGAAAACCCGTGCAGCAGGCAAATAAGCAATAATCCCCACAAGGCTCCACTGCGAAACTCTGGAAATACCTGAAATACGGAAAGGCATGCCACGAAGGCCAGCAAGGGTACCAATGAAAGCCACCAAATTCGGCGCCCAGCCCCGCGAAGGAATAATGCGGCCCGGTCATGAGCGAGTATCAGGCGGGTTATCGCACCCGCCTCCCAAGCAGCAGCCAGGCACACCACAGGACATAGCGCACCCATCAAGATCATCGCGGTGGACATGTCCCTGTGGGAATAATAGTGAAAAGATGAGGCAGGCAGCATCAGAAAACCGCATACTACCCCCATTACGAGGAGCCATGCCGACGGGTGCCTGACCCAATGACGGATACCAAAAATAGCCTTCACCCCTTTATCGCCCTGGAAAGCTCACCAACGATCCCCTCTCGACCACTTTCCTGAGAGAAACCCGATAGTGATCCATCGAAGGCAATCTTTCCTCGTTCCATCACCAGCACCCGTTCGAACGGCTCGCATAACTCCGAAGAATTATGCGTAGACACCACCAAGCCCACCCCCTCGTTCACGATCTTCCCGTAGATTTTCTTGACATGATCCCGGGCCAGTGGATCTAACGAGGCGGTAGGCTCATCCAAAAGGAGCGTCTCTGCACCAGACCCCACTGCGGCGGCAAGCGCCAACCGCGCCTGCTGTCCTCCAGAGAGTCGGTCGCAGCGATGCGCGGAGAGTTCCGCTAATCCCACGAACTCCAACCACGCCAAGGACTCCCTCCTGGCGTTCTTTCTAGAAGCTCCCCATAGCCAGGAAACGTAAGCCACGTATTCCAGGCAGGAAAACCCGGGGATCGAAATGAAGTGTTGAGGGAGATAGACCACCGAAAACTCCCTAGTGACGCTCCCTAAGGTCGGCTGAAGATCCCCGGAGAGAACGCGAAGCAGCGTAGTCTTTCCCGCACCGTTCTCACCAATAAGAAGCGTAGGGCGACTATCCATCTGAATAGTCACCCCGGCGATCACATCCACCCGGGAACCACGCGGGCGGTAATGGAGATCGTTGACTTTCACTATTTCTCCCGGCTAGTATTCCACCCCAATATAACTAGCGGAAACCCGCTGCCAGGACCATGTGCCAATGCGGATATACCAGTTACCCGCATAAACGCCTCCCCAAGCATTATTGGCGGTTCCGCCATAACACCCCACCGCGCTTCGCACCCCAAGCGACGGATCAGGACGGAAACGTAAAGGTTCCTTCAACTCAAGATCAAGCTTGTGGCTCCCCTCATTATCATGCGACCAACACCCCCTAGTTGTCGCCGATGTAGTACCATCGGTGTCATCATGCCATGTGCGATTCTGGGCTCCATCCCTAAATTCAGAAAAAGAAGAATTGAATCCCGCCGCATAGCTAACAGACGGAACAGAGAGCAGAGCAAAAATAGAAATAACAGCCGTCACGGATTTACGTTTCACCACTACAGCCTTTCATATATTTAACAGCCGATCTGATGAAATGTAATCTAGCGCGCACCCGCCCCCTAGTCCATAGAAATATTTATGACATAGATCATATTTACACCGTAACCTACTCCGCGCTCACCCCACGCGGCACGATCACCGGCGCGTTGCCTTGGGGATCGGGCCATACCTCGGCGCGGAGCCCATAGGCCCGCTCCATTGTCTCCGGGGTGAGCGCCTCGGTGGGGGTCCCGGAGGCCAGCACCTGCCCCTCGCGCATAATCACCATCTGATCCGAGTAGGCCCCGGCGAGCATGAGGTCGTGGAGCACCATCACCACGGTGCGTCCTTCCCGCGCGAGTTCCCGGCACAGGTGCAGGGTGGCGAGCGCGTGGGCCGGATCGAGGTAGGTGGTGGGTTCATCCAGCAGCAGCACCGGCGTTTCCTGCGCGAGCGCAAGGGCCAGCCATACTCGTTGGCGCTGGCCGCCGGAGAGTTCCGCCACGTCCCTGTCCGCGAGTTCGGCGGTGTCGGTGCGTTCCAAGGCGGCCTCCACGGCAGCGCGGTCGGCGGCGCTGGGCCCGCCGATCCAACCTCGGTGCGGGTGGCGTCCTCGGGCTACGAGTTCTCCCACGCGCAGACCCGCCGGGGCCACGGGTTGCTGAGGCAGCAGCGCGACGGTGCGGGCGGCTTCTTTGGCCTCAAGGCCGTGGATATTGCGCCCACCCACCTGTACTTCGCCCACACGCGGCGTAAGCAACCGGGACATCGTTTTGAGCAGGGTGGATTTGCCGCAGCCGTTGGGGCCGAGCAGGGTGGTCACCTTGCCTTCGTGGGCGCGGAGGCTGACCCCGCGCACAATATCGCGTTCGGGCTGGTAGCCCGAGTACACATCTTCGACGCTGATCATCCCACTACGGCCTTTCTCATACGGGTGGCGGCGCTGACAACGAGGACCACCAGCGTCACGCCACCGAGCGCGGAGGTCACCAGGCCCACCGGGATGCTCACGGGCAGCCTGGTGGCGATCACGGAGCACAGCAGGAGCAGACCGGCCCCCACGGCCGCCGAGTTCCACGGCGGCGGGGTGGGCGCCCCGCTAATCAGGCGAGCCACCTGGGGGGCAATGAGCGCCACGAAGCCGATGGGCCCCACCACGGAGACCACCACGGCTACGATTCCGGTGGCCGCTATCAGCAAGCGGGCGCGCACGCGGAGAACGCGCACCCCCAGGGAGGTGGCCAGGGCGTCATCATGCGCCAGGAGCGGGATATCGCGGTGCTGCCACAGGCCCAGGGCCAGGAAGGGCACCAGTCCGGCGCACATGGGGGCGATCGCCTCCCAGCGGACGAAGCCGGTGGAACCGGCCAGCCAGGTTTGGGCTTCCGCCGCGTGGGAGAGATCGGCGCGCACGATGAGGTAGGAGACGAGCGCCTGACACAGCAGGGAGAGCGCGAAGCCGATGAGCACCACCTGGTGCGAGGTGCCGAAGCCGCCGAGGGTCAGCAGCAGCGCCACGATCACCGCCGCGCCAAGGAGCGCGAGGCCCGCGCGCCACCAGAACGTATCGATCCCCTCCGACCATGCCGGGCGCATCAGCACCGTTCCGGCCACCACAGCCACCGCCGCGCCGCCCGATACTCCCAGAATGTCCGGGGAGGCCAGGGGGTTGCGGGACATGGTTTGCGTCCACGCCCCGGCAATGCCCAGCGCTGCGCCCACCACGGCGGTGGCGATGGCCACCGGGAGGCGAATGTCCCAGACCACGGTGGTGGCCGAGGGGGTTCCGGCCCCGGTGAGCGCGGCGATGACCTCGCCGGGGCTCAGGGGGAGCGGGCCGGAACCCAGCAGCAGCACGTAGGAGGCCGCCGCCACGAGTACCGCGCCCAGGAAGGTCAGCGCACCGCGGCGTCGCCGGGCACGCTGGGCGGTTTCCACCGCGTGAAAGGCACTCATTGTCCCACCCCCAGGGAGCGATAACGGCGCACCGCCCAGATAATCATGGGCGCCCCCACCCCGGCCATGACGATGGACATTTCTATCTCGCCGGGGCGCATGACCAGGCGGCCGATGATGTCGGCGGCCAGGGTCAGGGCCCCGCCCACCAGAGCGGTGGGCAGCAGGGTGCTGGCCAGGCTCGGCCCCAGCAGGGTGCGCACGATGTGCGGGGCAGCGAAGCCCACGAACACCACCGGCCCAACCGCCGCGGTGGCCGTGCCGGCGAGGATCACCACCACGGCCATCGCCCCCAGCCGTATCCGCTCGGGTGCCGCCCCGAGTGCGGTGGAGGCCTCCTCCCCCATCGAGAGGAGGTCCATCGGGCGCGCGATGAGCGCGGCGAGCAGTCCGCCGATAAGTAGGCCCGCCCAGGCCACCGCGATGTCCTCCCCGCCGCGCCCCATCGTGGCGCCCACGGTCCACTGGCGCATGGCGTCGAGCACCCCGCGCGAGGAGAGGGCCAACGCCGTGGTGCCCGCCTGCAAGGCCGCGCTCACCCCCACGCCCACGAGGATCACGGTGAGTGGATCGAGGGAGACCCGGGAGACCATGAGCACGATCACGGAGGCGATGGCGGCCCCCACCAGGGCGAGCGTGATCTTACCGCCCAGCCCACCCCAGCCCAGGGTCATGCCCACGGCCACCGCGAAGGCCGCCCCGGAGGTCACCCCGATGAAGCCGGGGTCGGCCAGGGGGTTGCGCGTCCACGCCTGGGCCAGCGCGCCCGCCATGCCTAACGACGCCCCGGCGGCCACCGCCAACACCGTGCGCGGCACCCGGAGGTTCCACACCACGTGCTCGGTGCCGGTGCCTTCCGCCGCGGAGGGACCGGCCAGTACCGCCTGCGCCACCTCTCCGAGGGGGATCGTGCGGGAGCCGAGGAGCAAAGAAAGCACCACTAAGGCCACCAGAATGATGGCCCCCAGGGTGCTTAATCGGAAAGAACGGCTCACAGCTTATCGGAGAACTGGTCGAGTGCCCACGGGATCGTCACCGGGTTGGGCATGCTCATCGCGTTGCCGGTCTCGCTATCCAGGTAGCGCACGCGGCCGTCGCGCACGATGTCGAGGTTCTTGAAGGTTTCGTCGTTCTTCAGGGTCTCGGCGGAGCCGTTGTAATCCAGCACGAAGAGGTAATCCAGCTCGTTAAGGTCGGTGTAGTTCTCCGGGGCGATGTTCCGGTAGAAGGAATCTCCCTCGCCCTCCACGGACTCGGGAATATCAAAGCCCATGTCCTCCACCATCTGCCCGCGCCCGTCGCCGGAGGTGTACAGGCCGATCTGGCCGTCATAGGGCAGCACCACCGCGGCCGTCTTGCCCTGCACCTCCGGGTGCTTCTTCTTGAAGTCCTCAAAGGCCTTCTCGGTCTTGTCGATGAGCTCCTTGCCCTCGTCGCCCTTGTCCACGGCCTCCGCGATGGTGGTCACCTGCTTGTCCCAGGGAATCTGCCAGTCCGTCGTGCCCTCGGGCTTCACGGTGGTGGGGGCGATCTTTTCCAGGGCCTCCTTGGCCTGATCGTCCACCGCAGTATTCACGGCGATGATCTTGGTGGGGTTGGCGGCGGTGACCTGCTCGATGATCTCCGAGCTAAAACCCGCAGAGGTGTTGTAAATCACGGTGGGCTTGGCATCGCCCAGCAGATCCTTTGCCCACGGCCCCACGCCGGAGGCGTCCACCTCACCCTCGGCCCCAAAGGGCGCCACCACCGAGGGCGTCACGCCCAAAGCCAGGAGGGTATCGGCGTCGCCCAAGCCCAGGGCGGCCACGCGATCGTTGTTGTCCCCGGAAGCCGAGGAATCAGAATCGGAGGCGCGGGAGCAGCCGGTGACCGCCAGCGCGGAGATCATCAGTACCGCCCCGAGGCGGCGCAGGGGAAGAGCCATGAAAAATTATCCTTTCGGTCCACACCCACCCTACGAAAGTATAGGGTCGGGTTCCCTCACCCTACGGGAGCCGGGCAAAATATAGCAAGGCTTACCTATTCATTGCCTGCCAAGTGCGGGAGGGAGGGCGTCGATAAGCAAAACCTTAGGCATGCAGCGTCGCCCCGCCGTCCACGTAGAGTTCCTGCAAGGTCACGTGCCGGGCGCGCTCGGAAGCCAGAAAATCCACCGTGTGCGCCACGTCCTCGGGCCGCGCGATCCGCCCCAGGGGAATACCCAGGCGGTGCGTGCCCAGATCCCCCTCCAGCGAACGACGCCGCCCCGCCTCCGGGTCACTGGCCCAGAAATCCCGCTGCATCGCGGTGTCCGTCGAACCGGGGCACACCACGTTGCACCGCACCCCCGCCCCGGCCAACTCCAGGCCCAGGCAGCGCGTGAGCGCCGAGGCCGCGGCCTTCGATGCCGCGTACGCCCCCATGCCCACCCTGGGCACACCCGCCGCGTTCGAGGCCACCACCACCATCGCCCGATCTTGTTCCACCTGTTCCTGTTCCATCGCGCGGGCCGCCGCGCGCAGCAGGTAAAAGGTGCCGTGCGCATTCACGCTCATCATGCGGGAAAACTCCTCGGCGCTAGTCTCCGTCACGGGCCGATCCACAAACACCCCGGCGGCATGAATCAGGTAGCGCGGCGCCCCGTGCGTGCGCGTGGCCCGCTCCACCAGCGCCGTCACCGCCTCCTCGGAGGCCAGATCGCAGGGCTCGGCATACACCCGTGTCCCCTTATCCGCCCGGGCCCGCACCTCCCCAGCTATCCGATTCAGCGCGGCCTCCTCGCGATCCGTCAACAGCAGGGCCACGCCGGGGCGCTGCGCGCATTGCTTGGCGACGGCCGCGCCGATCCCGCCCGCCGCACCCGTCACGATGATGAGATCTGTCGATTCCGTAGGCATAGCTCCCCAAGTTACCCTCACCTAATCCTCCCACCTCCATGCTCCCCTTCCCCGCAGCCTATCCTGGTGAGCATGACTCAGCCCGCGACGCCTCCCACTACCCAGCCCGCCAAGGACGACCGCCTCGTATGGATCGACCTGGAAATGACCGGCCTTGACCCGCGCCAACACGTGATCGTAGAAGTGGCGGCGCTGGTCACCGACGCCAACCTCACCATCCTGGGCGAGGGGCTGGACCTCGTGGTACGCGCCACCGAGGAGGAACTATCCCGCATGGACGATTACGTGACCACCATGCACAGCGAGAACGGGCTACTCGACGAGATCCGCACCTCCACCGTGACCCTCCGCGAGGCCGAGGACGCCGTGCTCGCCCTCATCAAGGAACACTGTCACCCCGAACACCCCGCCCCGCTGGCCGGCAACTCCATTGCCACCGACCGCGCCTTCATCAGGGAATACATGCCGCGCCTCGATGCCGCCCTGCACTACCGCATGGTGGACGTCTCTACTATCAAGGAACTCAGCAAGCGGTGGTTCCCCCGCGCCTACTACCACCAACCGGAAAAAGGCATGGCGCACCGAGCGCTAGCCGACATCGTGGAGTCTGTGCGGGAACTGGACTACTACCGCCGCAGCGTGTTCGCACCCCAACCCGGCCCCACCTCCGAGGAGGCCGCCGAGGCACAGGCCCAGGCCACGGAAGCCTACCAGCGATTTTTGCAAAAATAACTCGGTAGGCTATGGTTATTCTCGCTGCTTGTACAGCCTTGCTTGCACAGCGGCGATGGTGGCTGTAGTTCAGCTGGTAGAGCACCAGGTTGTGATCCTGGGTGTCGCGGGTTCGAGCCCCGTCAGCCACCCCGAGTAGAACTCCCCCACCCAAGTTTTTTGGGTGGGGGAGTTTGTCCTCAGAGGGTCGTCCGTGGGTTCAGGGGGTGGTTGCGGGCTACGGGTCAAAATGGGTGTGCTACCATTGGCTTACCAGTACCGGCTCGCCTCTTCGAGGTCAGAGCCGGTCTTCTTTTTCACCGACCAAGGATGGCAGTAGGTGACAATGGATAAGGCATGGGCGAGCTTGGAGGACCAAGTTGCCATCTTGATCAGACGGGGACTCACCGACGCCGGATCCTTCCGCGATGACCTTGCCGCTATCGGTTACTACCGTCTTGGCGGATACATGTACCCGCTGCGTCAACTCGCTCCCACGGGAACGGCACGTCGCAGGCTCAGTAATTTCGTGCCCGGCGCAACGATGCAAAACGTTGTCGACCTCTACTGTTTCGACGAACGCCTGCGCCAAGCAACGTGGCAAGCGGTATCCACACTTGAAATCTGCTTTCGCGCCGATATCGGGTATGTGCTCGGCGAACTCGACCCATACATCCATCTGACACCAACGCAACAATGGCCCAGCGGAGCAATGGCCAAGCGTGCGGCAGTGTTCGAGTCCCGGCTTGCGCAGACTCAGGCTCGCTCATCTGAGGACTTCGTAAAGCACTACAACAAAGAGCATCAAGGCCGCCTGCCCGTGTGGGTCGTGGCCGAGATTCTTGAATTCGGGCAGCTCGTCACTTTGTTCTCGCTCACCCCGTACTCACAGCGCCAAACCATCGCTGATCTTTATAGTGCCCGTGCCGACGAGCTTGAATCCTGGATGCGCACCATCAACTACGTGCGCAATCTGTGTGCTCACCACGCACGCCTGTGGAACCGCCGCCTTGTGATTCGCCCACTCACTAAGCACCGTAAGAACGATGCTGATCTGGGCACTGCGCTGTCAAACAACTCGAAGATGTATTCGGCTCTGTCGTTGATCGCATTTCTGCTTCGACGCGGCAGATTCAATGAACCAGTTGCTGACCTGAAGCGTGCGCTCGGCCGGTTCCCCGAGGGGATACCTGGTGTGCACATCGGCCAAATGGGAGCGAAGCCAGGCTGGAAGTTGCAACCGATCTGGGCTTCGTATCCCACGAGAGCGCACAGACACGTAGGCGATAAAACGTTTCGCCAGGGTTACATAGACTCGTGAAGGAGATGGTTGTTCCACCAGTGCGCCCACCGCAGCTTCGCTAACTCCACCTCCCCGGCAGATGCCCACGCCCCGGTACGGATTAAGCCTTGTAGAGTCCATTGATGGTCCCAGCCAACGCCTTGTCGTAGGAATCTCCCTCCGTGCCTTCCTCGTCAAACTTCACCAGGGCCACCGCGCACGCGGAGCCGCGCTTCTCGTTGGCGGTTTCAAAGTCCACAGCCACAAATTCCTGCACCGCTGCTCTCGCTTTCTGCCGTCCAGCCAAACCTAAGAGATAATTTAACCCACGTGGCGCCCAAGCGATCGTCGATAAGCCCCGCGCCACACCCCTCCCCCAGCCGGACAACTGGCTCCTCACAGCCTAATCTTAGAAACCATGAGATTACGCCCCCGCTCCCTCACCCTGGCGAGCACTGCCAGCGCCCTGTGCATCACCGCGCTCACCCTGAGTGCCTGCGGTAGCCCCCAGGAGGACACCGAGGCCACCCCGGCCGCGCCCACCTCGTTGGCCCGCGTGGCCAAGCCCAGCCCGAGCACGAGCGCCGCCACCACCACGGAGACCACCACGAGCGCTCCCAAGGAGGAACCGAAGAAGAACTGCCGGGAGATTCTGCTCAGCGATACCGCGCTGCGCCCGATCCTGGGCGCACCCATCGTGCCCACCTTTGCCGAGGGGGCGGAAAGCCCCGGGCTGGGCGCGGCCACCTGGGGTTACCTGGGGCAGGTGGCGGATAATCACTTTGACCCGTGCAAGGAACTGAGCTGGGTGACCTTCCCCGGGGTGGAGGGTGATCTGGAGAACCCCAACGCGGAGAACGCCTTTAGCACCATCATGTTTTTCCACAAGGACGAGCTCATCACCGCGCCCATGCCTGCCCAGGTGGGGGCCGTGGTGGACGTGCATCGCCGTTCCGATTCCGAGCTGGAGGTGACCACCACCCGGCGCGACGCCGAGGGTGAGTCCACGACTCTGGTGCGGTACAAGGGCGGTAAGTTCCAGATCACCTCGGATAATCCCGAGGACGCCCTGGTGCACCCGGCCACGCGCCTGGATGTCAGCGGCGTGACTCCGCCGATCGCGTCCCGCCTCTACAACGTGGGCAGCGTGCACCGGGACGGCTATGACCAGGAGATTACGTCCGCGCAGGGCGCTGCCTCGGACGCGGTGCTTATCGACGTCGATAGGGCCCTGCGGGTTTCCTGCGTGGTGGAGGAGGCGCCGCTGTGCCAGGCTGCCGATCTCGAGGAGGCGGACTGGATTCCGGGAACCACCGATGCCGCCTCCGGCGTGGCGATCTACGACCAGGACGCGGAGTATCACGCCAACCAGGTTCGCGTGCTCACCACCGATCCCATGCAGGCGCAGGCCGTGGAGGGGCAGATGGCTCAGGTGACCACCGTGGCAGACGTGGGCCGGGGCGAGCGGGTGCTCTTTGACGGCTATATCTTTGACACCACGCACGAGGGCGAGGTGCGGATATACGCAAGCGAGGACGCCGAATCCGCCGCGTGGCTTAACGCCAAGGATTACGGCGTGGTCAAGCGCTAGCCCTCCGCGTTACCAGCCTTCCATTGTTCCCAGGGAATATTCCAATCCCCCAGGCCATCAAGGCCGTTAAGTTCCCCGCCCACGGTATTACTCACCTTCACGATGTCCCCGCGTTTCACCGTATTCTGGAACCACTGCGCGGCCTCATCGGTGACGTTAATGCACCCATGCGAGGTATTAGTGTTCCCCTGCGCCCACACCGACCACGGCGCAGCGTGCACATAAATGCCGGAATAAGACATCTGCGTGGCAAACTTCACGGTGGTTTTATATCCGCCGTCCTCCTTGGACAGGCCAAAGGTCTCCGAGTCCATCACCAAGGAATCATGCAGGTCACCGATGATGTACGTGCCGTTGGGCGTGGGCCAGCGGTTCGACCCCAAAGACACCGGGATAGACCGCAACTCCTCCCCGTTGCGGTACACCGTCATGGTCTTAGTGGCATCATCGACCTCCGTGATGACCTCATCACCAATGCTCACCTCGATCTCATTGTCCTCCGCGCCATAGATCCCACCGCCTAAATCCTTGCCGTAGATATTCGCCTTAGCGGTGATCTGCGTGCCCGGCTCCCAGAAGTTCTCCGGCCGCCACCGCACCTCCTGGTTATTCACCCAATAAAAAGCACCCTCCACCTTGGGCTCCGTGGTCACCTCCAGGGCTTCCTGGGCGGCGGCGCGATCCTCAATGGCCTGGGAAAACCTAAACGCCACCGGCTGGCCCACGCCCACCTCGCCCACGCCATAAGGAGAAAGCGTGACCGACGCCGTCCCCGCCGGGGCCACAGTGGAAAACACCGAGGTAACATTCTCCCCGTTCCTATCGCGGGCCTCCACCGTGTAAGTGCGCGAGTAGCCCAACACCTCATCGGTGCTCCACGTCTTGCCATCATCGGACAAAGTGGCCTCTACCTCACGGCCTTCCTCGTTGGTCATGGTGACCTCCTCCAACCCCTCCCCCTGGGAGGTCACCGTCACCGGCTCCGTGGGATCCACGTCCTCCGCCTCGTCCTCCACGGAGACCTTCGGCGGTTCGTGCTGCTCCTCTGTCTGCTCCTGCTCCGTCTCCCCGGAGCCCTGCTCAATGGTGCACGAGGCCACGCCTCCGCCCAGAGCCACCACCATGAAGGCCGCCGTGATTACCCGAAGCCTGGAACGCACCCGCACGTCCACCTCCTATTTTCCACCCACAACAATAATTCTCGTCCACCCTAGTACCCGGCCGTGTCTGCGCCCGCGCGAAAAAGCTCGTTTTCGAAAACCTTTACCAAAGTGAGACACAACGCAGAGCTAGGCCAGAGACATAGCGCTCAGAGTGCTCATCGTCCGCCTCCGTCATTTCGTTTCACCTCCGCGACACAGCGCCCTCGTTCGGCCACTATCAATCCTCAAAACACGTACTGAACAGGCGATTTTGCGTGTACCAGGGGGAGACAGTAAAGTAAACGGACGTCGCCGGGGCGCACCTGGGAGACAAAAATAAGCGCCATTAGCTCAATTGGTAGAGCAACTGACTCTTAATCAGTGGGTTCGGGGTTCGAGTCCCTGATGGCGCACCGCATTACCCCCACCAGGATTACCCCCGGTGGGGGTTTCGCCTGTCTCAAGCCACCTTTGGTCTACACCCGTGGCTAGAGCGAGGGAGATGATCGTAGGCCGCCGGGGGACGGTCTTACCCTGCTCAATGCGTGCAATCGTTGTGCGCGCAATCCCGGTCACGTCCGCAAGCTCCTGCTGCTTCATGTCCGCATACTCACGCGCCTTGCGCACGCGATCCGCGAGGTCAAATTGGGGGACGATTCCAGCGATATGTAGCGATGTAGTCATGTGAATCATGATAGCCATGACCTGCATAAAGACTCAAGTGACACTTATAGAATGTGCCACATGTAGCGTTTACGGTTGCACGACACGTGCCCCACGTGATTAAATGTGCCACGTGAGGCATTTAGATCTGATTGGCACCACGGAGGCGGCCAAGATTCTGCACCAGACGCGCACCACCATCGCGCGGCGCGTCGCCAGCGGTGACCTGCACCCCGTCGGTTCTATCGGGCCTCGCAAGATTCACGTCTTTGATCGCGCTGAGATTGAGCGGATCGCCAACGAAGAAACCCCCACCCCGGAAGGGATGAGGGCCCGATGAGCCTAGTCTTCCTCGACAACATCACCAGACAGGGTCATGGTGCCGTTGACGGGTTCATCGTCAAGTTCAACCGTGTGCCCGCTAAGGGTGTGGACGGTCTTGGGCATGGTATTCACCCCCTTTCAGGGCGTGGGGGCCGTGCTGGTAACACGGCCGGTTTGTTTGGTCGCACCACGAATACCACACGCCTGAGTCCGTTCACGCCGCTTAGCGGACACATGTTCGATCGCGCTGAGATTGAGCGCCTAGCAGAAAGCGAGCAGCGAGCATGAGCATTCGCCGCGATATCGCCCTCCGACTGTCCTGGCTCCTCGTCCCCGACGAGACCATCCAACGAATCCTCCGCCAGCACCACCGCGAGATGATGACCGGAATAGAAAACGCCCTCGCCTCCCAGCGCGTCGTGTACAGGCGGGATGGCGAGGACGCAACATTCAAGGCCCAGTTCGATACCCTTCAGCGCGACGTTACCGAGATTCACTCGGCAACCCATACTTCGCTACAGGCGCTTGATCGCTTTGATCGTTTGCTCGAACGCTTCCGCGATCTTCACAAGGGCTTCATCCCTCTGGCCTTTCTGGGCTTTGTCTTTGGCTTCACTCGCATGGCGCTCAGCCGTCATTAAGAAACTGTTGCTGTTCGAGCTAATCGACATCCTCCCCTCACCTCCTTTCTCTATTCACTCGGAGACTATCCAGAAAGCGAGTCCGAAATGAACTCAACCGATGTAGTAATCATCGTGAAAATGAACCGACGCGGCGAGCTGTCAATCACTGCACCGGGTCTTGATGATGCTTCCGCGATTGATGCACTGTGGGACGCAATTCAGTTGCGCCGCCGCCAGGAAGAAGTGCAGCGCCATGTAGACGGTGCTACCGGGATTGCTTGAGAAGGGACTTAATCGCCTGCAACTCTCGATCCTGTTTTACCACCAGGTCATGCAGCCGGGCGATCTGCTTAGAAAGTTCCTCAATACCCCACTTGATCTGCTCCATTTCATTCATCCATCTCACCTCCTTTCGTCTACTCACCTGAAAGTGTATCCCGTCACATGCTTACTGGAACCGTCGTTGTGCCGATCATCCTCTCCATCGCGGTGCTCTCGCTGATCGCGGGGCTACATGACGTGCCGCAGCACCGCACACATGCTGAGGAGACTCGTCGTGTCTAGGCCACCACGCCCTAACTCCGGGCGTCTGCGGTGCGCGGTATGCGAGCGGGTCTTTGCCGCTGGTCGTGTCCCGGCCACCGAAAAGGGAGGCCCGTACGACGGCGGCCTGGTGTGCCGGGACTGCCGAGAAGTGCTCTACCGACCCCGTGAGCCCGATACCCCCGCACTGTTCTAGCCCCTCCATTTCCCGCCTGCGGGCGTGATCTGGTGGCCACCACACCATCCAATCCATTTGATTACTACCCCCTGTGCGATCAAATGGCGGCCCCGGATGAGGTTCTGACCGTGGTGGTCACCTGATGACGCTCGGAGCATCCGATGTACGTCACACAACACAATCCCCTTTTGGGCGGTTTTACTCGTGAGTCCCCGCCCCCGACTGTAAAGGATCACCCCCCTACACCAGACCACGCCGGTATCGAGCTTTCGATGCACTTCAAGCGGCCCGGATTGACCGGACTGGGCCCGCCCCGCCACCGCCTGGCCCGTGGCGGTGGGGCGCATACGTGAAAGCCGTGTGGGAAGTAAGCCCACACGGCTATTAGCCGTGGGATGACGACGGAAAGCGGAAAAACTGGGAAACCGGCACTGGGGGGTCATCGGCTAACAAATATCCCCTTTAGGGGATTCCTATTGGCTACACCTATTACTCACCACACCTGGAGGTAACCACCATGACTAAGCCGTTTACTCCCCTAGATAATGCTCGTCATCGAACGGCACTAGTACAGACGTTCGACCCTGCACCAGATAAGGATGAGTCCACTGTTCATCACGTTCTGGAGGCTGTCTTTGTCGTGGTGCTTACTGCGGTAGCTGTGGCGGTGATCCTGGGCCTCGGGGCGGCTGCTATAGCGCTGCTCGTCGCGTTCATTGGGAAGGTGCTCTAAAGATGGTGGTGCCAGCGGATTATGTGGTGCCGGAGTGGCACGAGCGGGCCCTGTGCGCGCGGGCAAAGAACCCTAAGCTGTGGGATGAGCCGGGGCCGGGTAATGAGCCGCGCTGGGTGAAGCTGGTGCGGGCGGTGGAGCTGTGCCAGGACTGCCCGGTGGCGGCGCTATGTGCAGCCGAGGGGCTGGCGCATAAGGACGTCGGTGTGATTAGGGGCGGGGTCACCTTGCCTGGCTCAGGCATGACGGGTAGTACGCGCCGATCAGTGCGTGCAGCGCTGCGGGCTGTAGCTGAGGGGGATAGCCCCGCGAAGGCTGTCCTGGATGTCTACGCGCGGTTGAAGGGCTATGAGAAGGCGAGGGAGGCCCTGGTGGCCCTGATAGGGAGGAGGGGGCCTAGCGGTCCTGGTGGGGCCCCTGGGGGGTCCCGGGCCCCTGGTGGGGGTAGGGGCCCGGGTAGGGCCGTGGGGGTGGCCGGTGGGTAGTAGGTGGGCTGGGCGTCGCGCCACCAGGTTGACTGCTGCCACACTCGCAGCACATGGCACGGTGTGTCATCTGTGTGGGTTGCCTGGTGCGACTACTGCGGATCATGTGGTGCCGCGTGCTGCTGGTGGTGATGACTCGTTGGAGAATCTGCGTCCTGCTCATAGCAAATGTAATTCAGCTCGTGGTGACAAATCATTGAGTGAATGGTTTGCTGTTCATCCTTTGCGTTCATCTCGTTGTGAACCATCGCGTGATTGGTGACTGACGCGAGGAAAAGCGGTGAGTTCGGTGAGAATGATCGATGTGAGGAGTCGCCGCCGGGCCGGGCTGGTGTTTTTTAAGCCAGTGAGCCTCGGGAGCCCCCGCGCCAGCACTGCTTTTTCTCCCCGGTTCAGCCCTAGGGGGTATCCCCTACCCCCCCACCCCCCTTAATTTTGGAAGGAATTTCAACCATGAACGAAGCGCTATTTGAGATACGCCGCCCCACAGGCCGCCATGCCGAAATGCTAGAGACTGCCATTGAGGCGGCCAAAGAACAAGACCGCTTGGAGGCCATCGACGAGGGGCTGCTATCCCTTGCGCGGGCGAACGCGGTGGCTCTCGATGATGCTGAGGCCGACCGGAAGTACTACGCCATCTCCCAGCTGACCGCGCCGTACCGCGAGGTGCTGCAAGCCCTGCGGATGACCCCCCTTGATCGTGAGAATGAGGCTAATGACGAACTTAACCGCGCCCTTGCTGAGCTGTCCGCGCCCACGGTTCGCAACTCCGCGTCCTAGCGGGGCGACGTATGGGCCTGCGATCTGCAAAATGATGGAGTACCTTGGTACTCCGGCGATGCCGTGGCAGGAATGGACCGCTGATGTGATCGGGGAGGTCACCCCGGAGGGTTTACCGCGCTGGCCGATGGTGGTTATCAGCGTGCCGCGCCAGTCAGGGAAAACGACGCTGCTACTGGCGGCCTGTATCCACCGTATGATGACCGGGCGGCGCAAAAAGGTGTGGTCTACCGCCCAGACCGGGCAAAAAGCCCGGAAAAAGTGGCTAGAACAGGTCGAGATCATGGAATCGGACATGTTCCCGCTGCGCTCGCTGTTCAAGGCGAAAAAAGCCGCCGGATCAGAGCAGCTCACGTTCACTCGCCTGGGTTCAACGTTTTCCCCGCACCCGCCCAATGAGGAGTCGCTGCATGGCGAGCAGTCGGACCTGAATTTTATCGACGAGGCCTGGGTGTTTGATGATGGCGAGGCCCAGGCGCTCATGCAGGCCATCGTTCCGACCCAAACGACACGCCGTGGTGCGCAGACCATCGTGGTATCCACGATGGGCACCGCGCGGAGTACCTGGTTCCACGGCCTGGTGGATAAAGCCAAGCAACCGAACTCCGGTATCGCGCTGCTGGAGTGGGGCATTAATCCTGGTGATGATCCCACCGACCTCGACCTGGTGGCCGCGCATCACCCGGCGTTTGGGCACACAATGGATATGGCCGCGTTGGAGCGTGCCGCTAAGCAACTTGTCCCAGCGGAGTTTGCGCGTGCCTACGGGAATCTGCGCACGGGAGCCCGTGATCGGTTCATCCCGCTCACGGCCTGGCAGTCTGCGGAGTCCACGGCCCCGATCCCCGATACCTGCCCGGTGATGTTCGGCGCGGCGGTGGACTACCAGCGCACCGAGACCGTGATCGCCGCGTGTGCTGTCGTGGACGGCATACCCACCCTGGAGATTGTGGATGTGCGCCCCGGCACCGGGTGGGCTGCTGATCGGCTCATTGAGCTGCGGGAGCGCCACGACACCCCGCCGCCGGTGGTAGACCCTATCGGCCCGTCCGGCCCGCTGTTCGACCAGTTGAAACAGCGGGGCCACGAGCCACCGGCGTTTAATGTGCGGGCGTTGACGTCCTCGTGCGCGGACTTGTTGGATCGGATCACCCGCACCGATAGCGACGGGCTGGCTGCCCCGGAGGTGCGCATCCGCCCGCACCAGGCGCTTGACCTGGCCGCCGAGCTGGCCGAGCAGCGGCGCGTAGGTGATGCCTGGGCCTGGGAGCGCCGCCGCGCGGCGGGCTCCATTGCCGCGCTGGAGGCCGCCACCCTCGCACTCTACGGGGCACTGCACCGCCCGGCCCCGCCGATTAAACCGTTCATCTACTAGGAGAAACCGTGTCCTACCTGCGTATCGACGCCTCGGTGTTGTCTGTAGTGGCCATCTGTGACGAATGCGGATGGCGCACCACCCGGCATACCCCGGCTGCGGCGTGGACGGCGTGTGCGCTGCACGCGAAAGCCGCTCATGATGATCCGGCGGCGGTGGGCACTGCGCGCACTGCGGCGAGGATGGCGAAAATGAGGGCATTCGAGAAGCGTGACGCCCGATCCGCTTAATAGCGGTATGGGATTCCTCGACAACATCCGCTCTGCTTTGGGGATTGATGGGCGCCTGCATAGCAACAGTGCCCTGGCCTCCCCGTGGGTGGAGCGACCCACTCACCTAGAACCCATCATCGTTAACGACTTCCTACGTGATGAGTTCCGGCTCAAGGCCATCACGCGGGAGCAGGCGATACGAGTACCCGCGCTGTCTCGCGCCCGTGGCTTGATCGTCTCTACGATTGCCCGGCTACCGCTCGTCGCCGTCGATGACGACGGGGAGGAAACCGATGCCACACCCGGCTTCATCACAGACACCACCGGCCCCTTATCGCCGTTCCACCGGATGTTGTGGACCATCGATGATCTGTTTTTCTACGGGTGGTCGCTGTGGGCCGTGCAGCGCTCCGGCAAAACCGGCCCAGTGGTGGCCGCTGATCGAATTGCGTTTGATCGGTGGCACATCGACTCCGAGGGCACGGTGATAGTCGATGGGAACACCGCACCGGCCGATAGCGTCGTGCTCATCCCCGGCGTAACCGAGGGCATCTTGACCTACGGCGCAGACACCCTGGACCAGGCGATGCGCTTGGCGGCGGCTGCTACCCGCGCAGCGGAAAACCCCGTGCCACAGGTCGAACTACACCAAACCAATGACGCGCCGATGACCCGTGAGGAGATCGACGCGATTACCGCCAGGTGGATGCAGGCGCGGCGCGGTGAAAACGGAGGCGTCGCCTTTACCTCCCAAGGTGTTCAGGTCATCGACCACGGCGATGGAATCGACGGGCATCTACTCATTGATGGGCGCAACGCCGCCTCAGTGGATATTGCCCGCCACGCCGGTATCCCCGCACCGATGATCGATGCCACGCTAGCTGGATCGTCCCTGTCCTACCAAAACACCGCCAGCCGAATGTCCGAGCTCGTCACGTTTGGGCTCTCGCCGCTCATGGCGGCTGTGGCCGCGCGGCTATCCCAGGACGATGTGACCCCGCCAGGAGTCAAGCTAGCTTTCGACACCAAGGACACCATTCAGCAGCTTGCCAGTATCTACCGCCACATCCGTAAAGATTATGATAAGGACGACTCCGATGAGCAACGCCTTTAAAACCGACGGAACACTGCTCACCACCAATGATTCCGGTACCACCAGTACGCCGCGCCGCGTGTTGGTAGTCCACACCTTTGAAGATAACGGCACGCTTAGCGCCGAGGGGATGGCGCGCTATCAGTCCACCCCGGCGGCGGGCGGGTCGTACCACATCGTCATCGACAACGATGGGGTGACCTACCGCGAGAACGACGATCCGTTCATGCCGTGGTCGGCCATGCCTACAGGTAACCGGATTGGCTACCACTTCAGCCTGTCCGGCAAGGCCGCCTGGTCGCGGGAACAGTGGCTCGCACGCCCAAAGCAACTGAACTCCCTAGCGAAGATTCTTGCCGCCTACTCCACGGCCTACGGTATCCCGCTGATCCTGCGCACCGCTGACCAGGTGCGCGCCGGTAAATGGGGCGTGTGCGGCCACAACGAGATCAGCCTAGCCTTTGGCGAATCCGACCACACTGATCCTGGCCGGGAGTTCCCCTATGACTACGTGCTGGCCCTGGCCGCACGTCACCAAAAGCAACCTGCCCAGGCTGCTGATACCTCGAAAGGAACCACCATGACTCAGCTTTCCGGCGAAAGCCGCGACGCCCTACACGACGCGAAGATGAATGCCATCTGGGCGAACCAGGCGGCTGCCGATAATCAAATCCAGCTGCGCGGCCCTAATAAGCGCGGTTGGGATCAGCTCGGCGGGCGCACCCTCGTAGACGCCGTAGCCAGAATCGGTGTTCACCTCGGCCTGCCGGGATTCATCGACGTCAAGACCGGCAAAACCGCACCTGTGACGCCTACTGAAAACAATTGATGATGACCCTGATTGCTATTGCCGCTCTCGCGCTCTCCCAGATGATCGGCACCGCGTGCGGAGTAATCCTCGCCCTGGCAATCATCACCCGACCCGGAAAGGAGTAGATCGTGGCACCCGATAATCGCCCGACCCAAGTGCGCCGCCCCTGGCGAACTATGGTGCGCAGCGTGTTTATCGGGGCTGTCTCACTGCTCCCCCTGCTGCCACAGATTGCTGACGCCGCCAACATCGACGAGATACCCGCTGTAGCGGCAATTCTCGCGGTCACCGCAGCAGTAAGCCGCGTGCTGACACTACCGGCAGTAGAAGAGTGGCTGCAAGCCTACATACCGTGGCTGTCGGCAGACCCCTACCAGGGACAACACCGAAAGGAACGCTCATGATGCAGATGGTGGCCTCAATGGCCCCCGAGACTGCGCCGGAGTCCCGCACGATTACCGGCATGGTATTACCGTGGGGCAAGCCCGGCTACACCTCCACCGGCGAGGTCACAGTGACCGCAGGAGCCGTACAACTCCCCGCTGATCTCAAGCGGGTGAAGCTGCTGCGTGACCACTCCACGGAACCCGGGTTTACCCCGGTCGGCTACGCCACCGCCGCCGAGGACACCCCCGAGGGCCTGAAGATGACGTTCAAAGTCGGTGCCACCTCCGACGGGGATACCGCACTGACCGATGTGTCCGAGGGCATCCGTGATGCCTTGTCCGTGGAGCTGGTGGACACCGAAGTCACCGGCGGTGTGCTCACCGCTGGTGTGCTCACCGCCGTGGCGTTGGTACCGATTCCTGCTTTTGCTGACGCCCGCGTGGAGCGCTTTACCGCTTCTAGAAAGGAACCCAAGACCATGACCAATACTGAGACCACGACCCCCAAGGTGGAGGACCGGCACCGCAAGGACGACCCCGCCCCGGAGACTCCCCAGCCCAATGAGGAGCCCCGCAATGATGATGAGGAAAAGGAGGAGAATGTGACTACCCGTGACGATGTGTCCTACATCGCCGCCGCCCGCGTTCCCACCGGGCTGACTGTCACCGGCCCTGGCCGAGCACAATTGACATTCTCGCAGGCCGTGGAGGCAATCGCCGCCGCCCGAACCGGCGTGGCCTCGGCGGAGATGACCGCTAAGCTTGCCGACATCACCCGCTCTGCTAACCCGGCTATCTCGGCTCCGATGTGGCTAGGCGAGATGTGGGAGGGCGTGGAGTACAAGCGCGAGATCATCCCCACCATGACCCAGAAGGCCCTGACCAAGCTCAAGGGAGTGGGCTTTCGATGGACGAAGAAGCCCGAGGTCGGAGACTACGCCGGTGACAAGGCCGAGATTCCCACGGGCACTGTAGCCACCGAGCCGGTGGAGGTGACCGCCTCCCGTATGGCTGCCGGTCACGATATTGACCGCGCGTATTTCGACTTCCACGAGACGGAGTTCCTCCAGGCGTTCTTCCGGGCCCGGGCTAATGACTACGCGATCAAGACCGATGAGAAGGCCGCGAAGTTCCTGGTTGCCTCGGCTAAGACCGGCACGACGATCACCGCTGAGCCTGATCTGCTCCACGCTGCGGCTCGCGCCCGGCTGGTCATTAAGCGGCAGACCCGCGTAGAGCCGAATGCCTACCTGGTCCACCCCAACAGCCTGTTTGGGCTGTTCCAGATCACGCAGCTGGATAACCCGGCCTACCTCGATCTGCTCGGGGTGCGACCGGATCGGTTCATCGCCTCCGATCTGGTGCCCGAGGGCGAGATCATCGCCTACGCTAAGCAGGCCGTCACCTGGTTCGAGCTGTCCGGCTCCCCGATCCGAGTAGACGCCGAGCGATTGGACCACGGCGGTAAGGACTCCGGCATCTTCGGCTACTGGGCGACCCTGCTCAATCAGCAGGATGGCATTGTGCGTGTCCCGTTCGGTGCCACCAAGCCCGCTCGCCGAGACGCGGAGCGTGAGGAGTCCTAGTGTCACCATTGGTCACCCCGGAGCAGGTGGCGGACTACCTCGGTGAGTCCACCGCCGCGCTGCCGGAGCTGACGGAGATCACCGAGGCGGTCACCGCGCTCATCATCGGCTATAAAGGCACCCCTGCTGGCTCGTGGAGTGCAGATGTCGCCTTTGGGGCCAAGATGCTCTGTGCGCGTATCTACCGCCGCCGCAACTCACCCGCTGGTGTGGAAGCTCTAGGCGAGTTGGGGCCGGTGTACGTCTCACGCAATGATCCCGATCTCGCGCAGCTGCTCAAGCTCGGGCGCTACGCACCGCTCCAGGTGGGCTGAAACATGGTGAACGAAGCTTTAAACAGCGTTGTCGATGCCCTGACTAAAGCGGGGATCGCAGCGACTGTGGACCCTCCGCGCCTTAATCCCCCGGCAGTGTGGGTGACCGCGCGCCGTCTGGGCCGCAGCGTGCTGGGAGCTTGCGGCGGGTATGCCGTGGTAGTCGATCTGTACTTGATCGCTCGCGACACTGGCATTCCCCGCGCGCTAGAAACTCTTGACGGGCTGCTCACCCACACCATCGAGGTGATGGACGAGCACCAATGGGATATGGATTCCTCCGCGTTGGATGAGACCGTCACCCTCCCCTCCGGTGGTGGGCCGCTCCCGGCCTACCGCCTGACCTACCTAATCGACTAGGAGAAAAACATGGCTGTTGGAACACCTAAAAGCTTTAAACTCGGCAAGGGCGAACTGAAATTCGGTGAGACCGGCACTGAGGTAGATTTTGCGTGCCAGGCCACCGAGGTAAAGGTGACCTGGGATAATGATTCCGAAGATGACCTGCATACCCTGTGTGGTGGTGTGCTGCCCGGCGGGGAAACCTTCACTGCAAAGCTGGAGGGAACCTTTATCCAGGACCTGACCGCTAAGGGAGTCATCGACTTCACCTGGACCAACAAGGGCCAGGCCGTCAAGGTCGCCTTCAAGCCCAGGGGCAACTCGAACGCCTCTATCAAGGGGACCGTGAAGATCATGCCCATTGATCTCGGCGGCGAGGTCAATAAGACGAACACCTCGGACTTTGAGTTCCCGTTTGTCGGTGAGCCCACCTGGACTAACGGCGGCGCAACGAGCAGTGCCAACGGCTAGATGGTCTACCAGGGGCTCAAGCTGGAAGGTGGGCGGAATCTCCGCCGCACCCTCAAGCAAGCTGGTAAAGACCTAACCGATGTCAAAGACGCGCACCGCGCAGCTGCTGAGATCGTTGCTGGTCGTGCCAAAGGCTGGGCACCTGTGCGCTCCGGGAAACTCGCAGCGACGGTACGCGCCGGTGCCACAAAGACTGCCGGCATCGTACGTGCTGGTAACCGGCGGCGCTCCGCCTCCGGTGTGCCGTATGCGCCCCCGATTCACTGGGGATGGAAAGCCCGCAATATCAAACCGAACCCATTCTTGTCCTACGCGGCCCAGGCCACAGAATCCACGTGGCTACGGCTGTATGAAGACAAGGTCAATAAAGCACTAGATCAAATCAAAGG
Organism: Corynebacterium oculi; assembly: GCF_001412105.1. GTDB lineage: Bacteria > Actinomycetota > Actinomycetes > Mycobacteriales > Mycobacteriaceae > Corynebacterium > Corynebacterium oculi. Next base: position 62,230 of record NZ_LKST01000001.1, on the reverse strand, counting down.
AGTATAGCTATGGCTTTGAAAACCTCTGTGACGCTCGACGGCCACACCGCGCCGGTGGAGGTCACCATCACCAACCCGGACCGCGTGCGTTGGGACATGACCCGCTCTAAGCACAACTGGCCCACGTTCAACGACGCCCCGTTCCTGGGAACCACGTTCCTCGCCTGGGCCGCGCTGCGCCGCGAGGGCATCTACCCCGGCACTTTCGAGGACTTCCGCGACCGCGACGCAATAGATGTGGAGTCCTACGAGGACACCGCCGCCGAGGCCGACGCGGTGGGTGATCTAGGAAACCCTACCCAGTAGGAAGCCGTATTCGACTGCTTGTGGAACTGGCTCATGCGTGGCGGATCGCCCCGCATGAGCTGTTCGACTACGACGACGCCACCCTGGCAACCATGATCCGAGTCTTGGAGGACATACGCGATGAGCAAAACCGCCATTCTTAGCGTTCGTATTATCTCGGACGCGAAGAAAGCCGTGGCAGGCTTTAATGAGGCTGGTCGCGGCCTGGACAAGCTCGAATCAGGCATGAAGAAAGCCGCCACTGTGGGCACGGCGGCTACCGCTGCCGTAGTCGGCATGGGTAAACAGGCCTTGGACTCAGCAAGCAAGCTCCAGCAGTCCACCGGTGCAGTGGAATCGGTGTTCAAGGCACAAAGCGGGGCAATTAAGAAACTCGCGGCGGACGCGGCGAACTCTGTGGGTCTGTCTAAGAATCAGTACCAGGAGTTCGCCTCCGTGATGGGCTCCCAGCTAAAGAACCTGGGTGTTGCCCAGTCTGACCTGGTGCCCACCACGGACAAACTCATTACGATGGGCGCTGATCTGGCCTCCATGTACGGCGGCACGACCGCCGACGCCGTACAGGCACTCAGTGCGGCTTTTCGTGGGGAGATGGACCCCATCGAAAAGTATGGCATCTCTATCAAGAAGTCGGACATTAACGCTAGGTTGGCGGCACAGGGTCTCGACAAGCTCGAAGGCGAGGCCCTCAAACAGGCCGAGACACAAGCCTTGCTGGCGATGCTCACCGAACAGTCAGCCGACGCCCAGGGCAACTTTGCCCGCGAGACAGACACGGCGGCCGGTAGCGCTCAGATCGCCGCCGCGCACTGGGAAAACGCCAAGGCCGCCCTCGGGGAGCAACTACTGCCCTATGCGACACAGGCCGCTGAGGCGATGGCGAAGCTCGCACAGAAGATCGGGGAGAATCCCGAAGCTTTCCGCAAGCTAGCTATCGCTATCGGTGTGACCACAGGCGCACTGTATACCGGACTCGCAGCGATCAAAGCGTGGCGCGTCGCCTCAGCTATCGCCACGGCGGTCAGTACCGCGTGGGGAGCGATGACCGGACGAATCGTGTTCGGCAACACCATCGCGGCGGGGTCCTCGGCCACAGCGGCGTCTACCTCGATGGCGGCGTGGCTAGGTGCGGCCGCGCGCACCGTAGCCGGATGGTTGGCCGCTAGTGCGCGGATCGTATGGACATGGGCGGCCACGGCGACGCAGGCGGCGATCCACGCGGGTACGGCGGCTGGTGCGTGGATCGCCTCGGGCGTGCGCGCCGCCGGGGCGTGGGTAGCCATGCAGATACGCGCCGGTATCTCGTTTACGATGACGGCGGCCAGCGCGGCCATGTCGGCCACAATGACAGCGGCGAGCTGGTTGGCTGCCGGTGCGCGGGCTGCTGGGGCGTGGCTAGCGATGCAGATACGCGCCGGTATTGCTTTTGCGATGACCGCTGCGAGTGCGGTGGGTGCAGCAGCTGCTACGGCGGCGGCATGGGTAGCCAGCAGCGCGCGGGCCATCGCGGCCTTTGTGGCTCAGCAGGCCGCGATGATGGCGGTACGCGCAGCGACCCTCGCTATGGCGGCGGCGCAGTGGGTGCTCAACGCGGCGATGAGCGCGAACCCGATTGGGATTGTGATTGTCGCGGTGACCGCACTGGTGGCCGCGCTCGTGCTGGCGTATCAGAAGTCTGAGACGTTCCGTAACGCCGTTAACGCCGCAGGGCGTGTCGGTAAGGCCGCTTTTGACCTGGTTGTTGGCGGTATCCGCTCTGCGGTGCAGTGGGTGGGTAACATCGTCTCGAAGGTCGGCGGTGTCGGCGGAGCTTTCCGGGCTGCGATGGCGGTGGCCAGCGCAGCTGTGAGTATTCTGACGGCTCCACTGCGGGGCCTCGTGAGCCTGATTGGCTCGGTGGTCAGCGCGATTGGGCGTATCCGGTTCCCCTCTCCACCAGCATGGTTGTCCAAGATGTTTAGCGCTGCCCCGTCGATGACGACCGCGCCTGGCACACCGTTTAGGTTCATGGCACCCCCGGCGCTGGCGTTTGGGTATCAGCCGGAGCTTACGGCGGCCTCGGGGTCACTGTCCTCCCTTCGTGGTGCTATCGGCTCGTCCTCCGGGGGCGCGATGAAGGTGGATAACTCCGTGCATATCACTGTTGATGGCTCTGGTGTAGTAGACCCCCGCGCGATTGTGGAGGCTCTAACGAAGGCACTCAAGCAGTACGGGCGGGACCTGGGCCTAAGCCCCGCTGCGGGGGGAGGGGCTTTCTCATGGGCGTGAAAGTAACTCCCTCGCTGACTATCGGAGGCTATGAGATCGCCTGTAGCGCCGATAAGGCCGATACTGAGCCAGTAGCGGTCCGCAGCGTCAAGATTGATTGGGGGCGCAATGAGTACCATGACGCCTCGGCCACCCCGGCGACTATGACCCTGCATCTGGCAGATGTGACCGATGAGTGGGCCGACTATATCCGCCGGAACAAGGCAGTGGGCCGTGAGGTGCGCCTTCAGATAGAAGGTCGCCCTGTCCTGGCTCTAGATGGCACGCGTATCAGCGGGACAACGCACCGCATGGTGGTATTCCGAGGCCGTGTCTCCCGTGCGACCGCGAAGCTGACCAAGTCAGAATCCGGCCAAGGTGCACGCCGGTGGATCATCACCCTGGTATGTGCGGACTCCACCGCCGCGATGGGCGGTGTCCATCCCGGCCCCTCAGAATGGCCCACCGAGGCCATGATGGACCGTGCGTTGCGTATCCGTGGCCTCTCGGAGGTCGGCACCACCCGCATCGAGAACTTTTACTTCCGCTCCGAGTACCACATGTTCGGCGTCTCCCCGCTAGACGTCAAGGGCAAAAGCGCGCTCCAGCTCCTCGGTGATTTTTACGGCTCGATGGCGGCGGAAACCTGGTCCTATGATCCAGACGGTAATGTCGTGCGGCAGGTGCCACGCCTATCACAGGACATGACTGTGCGCCTCCAGTCCAGCGATGAGCAGCATGGGGCCGTCAAACCAGCCGTAGACGGCGTGCACTTCGAGGGAGTGACCTACCCCGGTATCGGACTCGGAGGATGTCAACTCACAGGAGACCCTGTGATTGAGGCCGACCCCGCCACCGTGATTAACCGTGTCGAGGTCAACTGGAAAAACCGTGAACGTGAGTGGGATGACACGATAAGCGTTCACGAAAACGTCTACCCCGGTGACGCCCGTAGGGTACTTAGCTGGGACACCTGGCTTGGAGACCAGGAAAATGTGGAGCCCGCCCAAAACGCCCTATGGGCGCGGGTCCATGAGGAAGGGCGACGCCCCCGCCACCCGGAGTTCACCACCCAGCCCACCCACGTCTTCCCTAACTGGGATGTCACCCGATGGGTACTCATGGCCTGGGAAAACCCCCGCCCGTGTTTTATCAGCGGCGACGCCGCCCACCAATGGCTCATGGGCACCAACCAGGCATACGGCCCCATCGTGGCCCCTATTGGCGGCACACTACATTTCGACCCAAAAGACGGATGGTCCGCGCTTCTACGCACCCACTTCATCCACAACACTAGGTCGCGTATCTCCCCGGTCCCGTGGCAAGGGTTAAAGCAATACCGGCGCAATAACCAACGAACCGTGCCGTGGATGTGGGAACGCGGCGGCACACCCCCCGGAGCGCAAATCATCGATCAAAGCACTATTAAGAACAACTATTCCATGCCGAATAGATACCCACGATGGGGTAAAGCACCCTCGAATAGAGGTTACTGTTTCCATACCTCTGTAACGTGGTCCGACTTAAGGTATATCGATAACAGCGGAGCAGAAATTAAGGACGTGGCAATATGACGCGATACACCAGAAACCACCGTATCCCCTACCCCGAGGACGGCGACCCTATCCACCTCGGCGCACAGCAGATGCAGGCAATGGCTGAAAAGATCGACACGCTCAGCCTAGGAGGAGGCGGCACCCCCGGGCCGCAAGGCTCCCAGGGACCTCGCGGTGCCACCGGCCCAGGGGGCGCTACCGGGCCTCGTGGCGCAACAGGGCCCACCGGACCTCAAGGCCCACAAGGCGACCCCTCAAGCACCTACACACTCGACAAAGAAGAAAGCGTCCTCAAGGGCTGGACGACGCACGCAGACGTAGACGCCGCAGGCACCCTCACTCTTACTAGGGTTGGCCCCGTCGTCCGTGCCACCTTTCAATCGATAAGGATGAATAAGAACTCAAGTGGGAAGAACTTCACCCCTTTGGGAAGTAAGATAATTCCGGCGGAGCTACGACCCGTTGACACCGTTATCGGAACACTAGATGGTTCCTTTGGCGCTAGTATGACTGTCCGTATTGATAAATATGGAAATGTAGGTGTCTCACAATGGGGACCGAAATACACGTTCACAGGCACGTTTACCTGGATGGTGAATAAGCAGGTCACCACCCCGACCGGACCTGCGGGGCCACGCGGGGCTACCGGAGCAACCGGGCCTGCGGGACCAGCAGGACAACAGGGCGCTATCGGGCCTCGTGGTGCAACGGGCAGTCAAGGCCCGCGCGGGGCGACAGGCTCACGCGGTCCTGCTGGGCCTCAAGGCCCTCCCGGACCGCGCGGCCCGGCTATTGAGTTGCCCTCATGGACTCAGACCGGGATTAATCTGATTGCTGATGGTAACCGTAACCTCAACCTCGGGAGTGGTGGGCTATTCCGGTTCCAGTGGCGAGTGCTATGGGGTATCTTCGAGCTGCATTACCGGGTCTTGTGGGGCCGTGATGCAATCTCACCGGGAGGCCCACTGCGTATGCGTCTTCCTGTCACCCCCGCCCAGGGCTTCGAAGGCATGGGCTCAGGGTCGTACTACCTGAATCACGGTGAGCTATGGTCGATGGACTGCAAGCCGCACGTGAAGCCCGGTACTAACGAGGTACGTTTCCTCGTGCCCACCAACGGCGATAAGTCCACCTTGAAGTACATGCGGATTCATGACGGCTCCTCTCGGATAGGGACGGGGGTACCCGCTAACCCGGACTTCCGCATCGATAAAGAATGGTCCAGTATGCAGGGAAGTATCAGCTTCCCCGTCTAGGACGCAATCCGCCACGTAGCCTCAGCTGCCGCGTATGCACTCTCACCGCTGACCGCAGCATAGACCTGCGTAGTCGATACCGTGGCGTGCCCGAGGAGCGCCTGCACCGCGCGCAGGTCGTGCGAGTCGCCGTAGGCCACCGTGGCATAGCGGTGACGGAGCTTGTGCGGGGTGTAGCCCTCTGGGAGGTAGTGGGAGATGCGCTTGCCGAGCCATCCCGGCGAGATGTGGCCGCGCTGCCCACCGGGGAATACCCACCCGCCAGCGGCGCGTATCTGCCGGGCGAGGTGCGGCGGACACGGCACCATGCGTACATGCCCGCCTTTGCCCTCCACCCGCAGGCTCCACCCCTGCCCCACCGGCTCGACGTCACAGGCCCGCACGCGGGCGCACTCCGCGCGGCGTAGCCCACAGGTCGCCATGATCTCGATCGCCAGTCGGATCGGCGGTGGGGCGGCGCGCAGCGCCTCCATGATGTACACGTCCGGCACGGGCCTAGGCACCGCGCGCGGGATCGTCACCGTGGGCAGATCGCGGGCAACGTCCACCGGCACGATCCCCTCGCGCTGCATCCACCGCCAGAACAACCTAATCGATGCTCGCCCTGAGCGCCGTGCCTGCGCGCCCCACGGACGATCCGCCAGATACCGCACCAAATCACGCCGCGTCACCGCGCCCACCGGCTTGCCTATCGTCTCTACGCACGATCGGGCATGTCCCAGACGTAGGCTAATGGTCCCCTGTGCGCGCCCGGCGGCCTCCAACTCGGAGCGCCACCCCCGCAAGATGTCTCGTAGGTCACTCATCATGTGACAGATGTTACTTATGGGGCCAAAATCGACTCACGTTTTCATCCACGTCACGCCGCTACCAACTCTAACCAGTGGGTTCGGGGTTCGAGTCCCTGATGGCGCACAGCGTAAATATTGCGATCACCCCCGGTAGGCCCTGAACTAGCCCACCGGGGTTTTCGCTATCCTACCGCAATCTTTCTTTTAAGCCCTTCAAGCCCTTCAAACGCGGGGCGCGGGTGCCGTCGGAAAGCACGAGGCCGAGCAGGCGCTTCTCCGGGTCGTACACCCCAATGTCGTAGCCCGCGCGGCGCATGCGCAGCAGCGTGGAGCCCAGCATTCTCTTGCCCACTCCGTCCACCTGCACCACGCGGGTCACGTCCAGCACCAGGCGGTGGGCGCTGAAGTCTCGCGTGGAGATCTCGTGGATGATGGATTCTGCGGCGGAGAAGTTAATCATGCCCTGGAGCACGATCACGGTGTCCTCCCCGCGTTCCTCAATGGCGCGCACCGCGTGGACGCCCACGGGCAGCGGGTTCATCAGGTGCAGCCCCATCTGTTGGGAGAGTTTTTCAAAGAGCATGGTGCCGCGCACGCTGTTGCCCTCTTGGTCCAGGCGCGGGGAGAAGGTGGCTATGCCTAGTTGGCCGGGCAGGGTGCCGATGAGCCCGCCGGATACGCCGGACTTGGCGGGGATACCTACGCGCGCCATCCAGCGCCCGGCGGCGTCGTACATTCCGGCGGAGCTCATCACAGCCATGGTGAGGCGGCATACGTCCGGGTCGAGCACGCGCTTGCCGGTGATCGGCTGCACGCCGCCGTTGCCGAGGGTGGCCACCATCGCGGCGAGGTCTCGGGCGGTGGTTTCGATGGCGCATTGGCGGGTGTAGCTCAGCACGGCGTCGTGCGCGGTATCGCGGATCACTCCGTAGCTGCGCAGCATGTGCGCGATGGAGAGGTTGCGGTCCGCGTGGTCGAGCTCGGAGTAGCACAGGGACTCGTTGAATCCGAGGTCTCGGCCGGCGAGGTCGCTCATGAGGGAGCGGATGACCTCCACGCGATCCTCTACCGTGGAGTCCTCGCCGTTGATGAGTTGGTTCACGGCGATGGCCCCGGCGTTAATCATGGGGTTCATGGGGAGGTTGGATTTTCCGTCTAGGGAGAGTTCGTTGAAGGCCTCCCCGGAGGGTTCCATGCCCACGGTGGCCATCACCGTTTCTATGCCGCGTTCCTGGAGGGCGAGCGCGTAGGCAAAGGGCTTGGAGATGGATTGCAGGGTGAAGGGGACGTCGCAGTCACCGGCGGAATAGATGCGCCCGGAGACGGTGCACATGGCGATGCCGAGGGGGTTGGGGTCTGCGCTGGCGAGTTCTGGGATGTAGTCGGCCACGTGGCCGGATTGCTCGTCGCGCACGGCGTCGAGGAGGGCGGAAAGGTACTGCGGGATAGGGGAGGTGATTTCTTGCACCGCCCCAGGGTACCTATTGCGCCGCCGCACGGCCCTTCTCACCAGATGAGATGGTGTGCCGGGGGCGACAGATTCACCATGCCGAACACGATTTTTCAGCCATAATGTGCAATAATGCTTATCCGTGAAGGCCTTGGTTATTGTAGACGTTCAAAAAGATTTCTGCGCTCTCGGCCCGCTGGCCACCGCCGATGGTGACCTCGCGGCCGATAGCATCCGCAGCCTCCTCGAATGCGAGGAGACCATGCGCGATTATGCCCACGTGGTGGCCACCCAGGACTGGCACATTGATCCGGGCGATCATTTCTCCGATTCCCCGGATTTCATCGACACCTGGCCCCCGCACTGCCGGGCGGGTACCCCCGGCGCGGCCATTCACCCGGTGGTGCCCCTCAAGAGCATCGAGGCGTTCTTCCTCAAGGGCAATTACAGCGTGGCCTACTCCGGCTTCGAGGGCTTCGCCGAGGGCGTCTCGCTTGCCCAGTGGCTGCGCGAGCGGGGTGTCACGGCTATCGACGTCGTGGGTATCGCCACCGACTACTGCGTGCGCGCCACGGCTCTCGACGGCCTCAAGGAGGGCTTCGATGTTCGCGTGCTCTCCTACTACTGCTCACCGGTGGACCCTAACCGCGGACAGGCGGCCCTCGACGAGATCGAAAAGGCTGGGGCGGAGGTCATCAACACCCCGCTGCGCAACTGCTCTTAGCGCCTCCGGGTAGCCGCAAAAGCGGGAGCGGGTTCACCTTCACGCCCCGCCCCGCTTCTGTGTTTCTTACTCGCAGCGCAACGCGGCGCTCACGTGCTGCGCCTCCTCGGTGAGCAGCCTCTGCGCGGATTCGTAGCTGCCGTCGGGGGCCTGCGCCGCTACGGCCACCCCCTTGCGCCCGCATGGGGTCTCGATGACGCCGAATTGGCGTACCGTGTAGCGCCCGTCGGGGTCCGGGCCCCATCCGCCTTTGAACCTCATGCCCTCGATGGTGCCCAATCCATAGGATTGCTCCGGGATTACCCGACCCATCGCGTCGAGCACGGGCTGCGCGCCGTCGAGGGTGGGCAGCACCACGGCAAAGGCCGCCTGATCTTCCAGCGTCCACGCGGTCTGCCCAAAGCTGGAAAACTCCGGGCGCACCTTGCGCGTTTCCACCCGCGTGTGATCATCGCCCGCCTCCCGCAGGATCGCCTGCACGGCGGCCCCCGCTTCTTCCGGGGTGCCCAGGGATTCCCACAGCCGCGCGGCGGCCTGATTATCCGAGGCGGTCAGCGCCGCCTCTACGTCCGCCCATGCTTCCGGGGAGGCCCGCAGCGCCGCGAGAGAAAGGGGTACCTTGCTGGTAGACCAGGCCGGACCCTCGTGCGTATCCCCCGCTGTGGTCACTCTCACCGAGCCGGCCGCCGTGTCAGCCACCGCCACCCTTGTGCCGGCCACGGCGGTGAGCACCGGGGCCGAGGGGGCCGGGCTGGCGCTTCCCCAGGCGCTCGGGGGAGCACTGCCGCCGGGGTTCTCTGCCGTGTTCCCGGGGCCTGCCTGCTCAACCTCCCCGATGGTGCAGGCGGAAAGCACCGCCGCCCCCAGGGCCAGCAGCGCGGCCGCGTGCCTATTCTGGGATTTCTTTGAGTGGCTCATCCGATGTACACATTCGCATTATCCCCGCCGGTGCAGTGCACATATTCCCCGGCATCACGGCAGGTCATCGTGTAGTTTTTCCCGGTGGTGGGGCTGTAGGCCTGCACCGTGGCATTGATCTGTCCGGTGTCTCGGTATTCGGAGAGCCACTGCCGGTGTACCACCTGGGCGAAGTCATCGCTGGTGGCCCCGGAGGCCCATACCCGCTGGTACTGCTCGCCGGTGTTGTTGCGTGCCGCGCTGTTGACCGGAGTGGCCTCCCCCGGCACGGCAGGTACGGACGCGCTGGGTGCGGGAGACGCGGAGGATTCCGGTCCCGCGTCCCGTGGGGCGCTCGTGATCGAGGCGCGCGGGGTGGCGGGTTCCGCAATGTCCGCCGTGGGCCGTTCTTCCCTCGTGGGCTGCGCGTGAGACGAGGGCGCGATGCTGCTGGGGCTCGGCGTCGCGCTGCGCGCCGTGGTGCGGCGCGTGCTCGTCGGGGCGGCCGACGCCGTGCTGGTGGCTCTTGCGGCAGACGAGGCACTTTCCGCGCTCGGGCTCTCCTCGGTAGAGGTATCCGCAGCCACGGCCGAGCGATCCCCCTCCCCACCGCCGGAGGAGAACAGGAAGATCCAGGTTCCCGCGCCCACGAGAACGAGCACGAAGAACATCGCCGCGATCGCCACGATCATGCTGGAATTGCTGCTCTCGAAGCGCGGCTTCCGGGGGCCTCGCGAATGCTCCGAATCAGAGTCCGCCTCCTGATAGGTGCCCACTGCTTCCGGGTCTGCCTTGGCGGACACGCGAGGAAAATCGGCGTAGTCCCCCTGCACGTTCTGTGCGGGAAAACGCCGCGTTGCCGGTTCGCGGTCCTCACCGCCGTGTTGGCTCGTCATGCTCGCCTATGCTGCCACACCAGGGGCGCGGGAGTCACCCGCCCTACCCCTTTTTCCACCCGGTCGCGGGGCTTAATCGCGCCCGGCCAGCAGGCGCTGCAATTCCTTGATGTCCTTGTTCTTCTTGCGGTTGCGCGCGATCGTCAACACGATGGCGGTAGCAAAGACCGCGCCCACGGCCGCCAGGATCTTCTGCGTCTGCGGGTCCTGGAGTTTTGCCGTCGCCTCACGCTTAGCATCGTCCACGAGGTTCTGCGGCTTGCTGCGGTCCGCAAGCTGATCCAGGGTGCTGGCCAGCTGGCGGCGGGTGCGCTCAATATCGCGCTGGATGTCCTCAATACTGCGTGCCACGTTCAATCTCCCAACAAATGCGAGTCAATTATTCCTTGTGCGACGTCTCTTATGCAGCCGCTGCCGCACTTATACCCACCGCGCCCGTGGAGTTTACCCCGCGCGGCGCGGTGGGCAGAAACACACCAACGATGCCCAGCGCCGGCTCAAACAACCGCTCAGGCAAATCCGGTGGTTCCTCTCTGCGCGTCATTCTAGCCTGTTCGCGGAATCCGCCGCAGCAGACTTCCGCCACCGGCGCGCCGCCAGCAACCCCACCCCGCTGAGCAGCGCCACCCCGGCCACCACCGCGGCGTCGGGAATCTGCGCGGTGGTGCGGATCACCCAGTTCTCCATCTCCGCCTGCTGGCTTACCCCCACAAAGCCGCCCAGGCTGGTGGTTCCGCTGGTGATCCACATCATCGCTCCCACCGCGATGGTCAAGAGACCACCCACGATGTTATTCCAGGAGTTCGTCCAGCGCCCCACCCGCACCCCGCGCGGGCGCACGAGGCCCTGCACCACGGGCAGCCGCGACCACAGCAGGCTAAGCACCACGAGCGGCACCGCCATGCCCAAGGCAAAGATCAGCATGGTGATCCCGCCCATCACGGCGTTTCCGCTCACCGCGGCCATCGTGAGCACCATGCCCAGCAGTGGGCCCGCGCACACCCCGGCCAGACCGTAGATGGTGCCCAGCACGTACACCGCGGCCAAGGAACTTCCTCCCGCCGCTCCGGCGTTGCCCGGCAGCGGGATCTCGATGCCCGCCAGCATGATGAGCCCCAAGGCGATCACCACGATGGAACCGCCCATCACAAAGGTCTCCCTGTTCTCACTGACCAGCGCCCCCACGGAACCGGCCAGCACGCCCATCGGCAGCAGCGTGGTAATCAGGCCCACGTAAAACACCCCGGTGCTGGTAATCAGGGAGGTAGGACGGGAGAAGGCATAGGAGAAAAAGGCCGGCAGCAGCATGGCCGAGCACGGGCTCAACAGCGTGAGCACGCCGCCGAGGAAGGCTCCAAGCAGGCTCAATTCCACGGTTTAGCTGGCCTCCTCAATCGCCTGATCCAGGAACGCCCGGAAGTTATCCAGGGGCTGCGTTCCGGCGAGCACCGAGCTGCCCACGGCAAAGAACGGCACGCCCTGCACACCCAGCTGGCGGGCCTGTGCGGTCTCCTCCTGAACCTCGGCCAGCAGATCCGGGTCCTTCATGTCCGCCTTAAAGCGCTCCATGTCCGGCACCCCGATCTCCTCGGCCACCTCCACCAGTTCCTCATCGGGCAACTCCGGGTGGCCGCTCTCCGGGGCACGGGCATAAATAGCCCGCAGATAATCCACGTACTTGTCCTGCTTAGCCGCGGCGCGGGCCGCCGCCGAGGCGGAGGCCGAGCGATCCCCGAAGTACACCACATCGCGGAACTCAATGCGCACCTTGCCGGTGTCCACGTACTCCTCCTTCAGCGTGGGCAGGATCTCCCGGGAGAACAGGCCACAGAACGGGCAGCGCAGATCCGTCCATTCCACCATCACCAGGGGGGCATCCACCTCACCGATCGCGCGGGGATCGTCCGCCTCGCGCCGCTCGATCAACGCCTTCAGCTCGGCGTCGGGATCGTCGCTCGCCGGGGCGCTCGCCGCGCTCTGGCCACTCGCCTGTTCCGAGGCGGAGTCCCTCCCCGTGAACTGCGCGATCAGTACCACCACCAGGAAAATCGCCAGCACGGCCAGCACGATATAAAACGGCGCGGTTCGGTACCACGGGCGCTGCGGATTGACGTAGGTATCGAATCGAGTTTTCACACCACGCAGGATACAGAACCACAGGTGCGGCTATGGTGGTGCCATGACGCTGAACACAGGAGACACCGCCCCCGGCTTTTCGCTTATCGACGACCGCGGAGCCACCGTATCCCTAAACGATTACGCCGGGCAGCGGGTGATCGTGTACTTCTACCCGCGCGCCAACACCCCCGGCTGCACCAAGGAGGCCTGCGATTTCCGCGATAGCCTCAGCGAACTGAACGGCATGAACATCGCCGTGGTGGGCATCTCCCCCGATACTCCAGAAAAGCTCGCGGAGTTCCGCAAGGATCACGAGCTCACCTTCCCCCTGCTCTCCGACCCCGATAAGACCGTGATGAAGGCCTACGGGGCCTTTGGCGAGAAAAAGAACTACGGCCGCATTGTAGAGGGAGTGATCCGCTCCACGTTCCTCATCGAGCCGGACGGCACCATCGGCGTGGCCAAGTACAACGTCAAGGCCACTGGACACGTGGCGCGGTTCATCCGGGATCTGGATTAAGACAACCTAGATGAGGCCCTGCCCACCTTTACCGTAGATCGTTACCCCACCCGTTGCCCCTCCGCGTCAAAGACGTGAATCACGGGGGCGTCGGAAAGCACCAGGGAGTACTCCTCCCCCGGGGTGAGGCTCACACGCCCCTCCATGCGCACCGCCACCGTGTCCGCCGCACCCGCCACGCGGAAGAAAGCATAGGACTCGTACCCCAGCTGCTCCACGTGCTGCACGCGGCCGTCCAGGCCCGCCCCCGGCGCCGCCAAGGTCAGATGCTCGGGGCGGATTCCCAGTCGAATCTTTCCGCCCACGGCGGCCTCTCGCTGTGGCTGGCTCAGGGCCACGAGCTGTTCGCCCAGCATCGCCCCGGTCTCGGTTACCTGGGCCTCCACGAAGTTCATGGCGGGGGAACCAATGAACCCCGCCACGAAGGCGTTGGCCGGGCGCTCGTAGATGTCCTGCGGGGAAGCCACCTGCTGCAACTTCCCGTCCTTGAGCACCGCCACCCGATCCCCCATCGTCATGGCCTCCACCTGGTCATGAGTCACGTACACGGTGGTGGTGCCCAGGCGTTTTTGGAGGGCCGAGATTTGCCCCCGGGTGGAAACTCGCAGCTTGGCGTCCAGGTTGGAGAGCGGCTCATCCATGCAGAACACCGCGGGATCGCGCACGATGGCTCGGCCCATCGCCACGCGCTGGCGTTGCCCGCCGGAGAGGTTCGCGGGCTTGCGGTCCAACAGGGATTCCAACTGTAAGATGCGCGCGGCCTCGTCCACCTTGCTGGCGATGGTGGCTTTATCCGCCCCCTGATTCCGCAGAGCAAAGCCCATGTTCTGGGCTACGGTCATGTTGGGATACAGGGCGTAATTTTGAAAAACCATTGCCACGTTGCGCTCTGCGGGAGATACCCCGGTGACATCGCGGCCGCCGATGGTAATGCGGCCTCGATCAGTGGGTTCTAATCCCGCCAGCATGCGCAGGCTGGTGGACTTCCCGCAGCCGGAGGGCCCCACGAGCACCAAGAACTCGCCGTCCGCGATGTCCAGGTTCAGTTTTTCCACCGCAGGAGTGGCGGATTTTCCATAGATACGGCTTACGCCCTCATAAACTACCCGTGCCATGTGTGCTGCCTCCTAAATAAGCGGTTTAACCTGATTCTCATAAATGCGGCTCATGATGTTATTGAGGTTATTCATCACGGTATCCACGTCCTTGCGGCCCGTGGCCACCATTTCCAGCGAACCGCCGATGCGGGGATCGGCTCCAGGAAGGGCCACGCGCACGTTGTCCTGCGGGCGGGTGTGCGGAAGTTGCTCCACGGCCACCCGGAAATTGGGGTTATCCGCCATGAACTTCTGTTGCTCGGGGTCCTCCACCGCCGTGGTGCGTACCGGCATGTAGCCCACGTTGCGGGACCAATAGGCGGTGTTTTCCTTATTGGTGATGAAGTCGATGAACTGGGCGGCGGCAATCTTGCGCTTTTCCGGCAGATTACGCGGGATCGCCAGGCCCGCGCCTCCCGTGGGGCATCCGCCCTGCCCGAGAGGATTGGGCAGTGGCGCAGTGCCGTATTCAAACTTGGCCTGCTTGCTCACCCCGCTGAGATCACCCGTGGAAAGCATGCCACTGGCGCAACGTCCGGCGGAAAAGTCCACGGCTAAGTCGGTGGCGATATAAGACCAGCCGGTATCCGGGGTGGTGGCCTCCTGGAACCAGCGCACCGCCGCGAGCGTCTCCGGGGAGGTCAAACGCAGATCCCAGCCCTGGGAGTACGCCCCGCCCATCGTCCACAGTGGCCCGCTAAACGTCCAGGAGAGGTTGTTGGCGGCGTTGTACCAGCCAAAGGGGCGCTGCTTGGGGTTTGCTCCCGCCAGCTCCCGGCCCCACTGCGCCATTTCCTCCCAGGTTTCCGGCCCGCGCTCGGGCAATCCCGCCTGCGCCCAGGACTGCTTGTTGTAATAGAACAGCGGCGTGGAGCGGGCATAGGGGAAGGCGTAATAGGAGGAATCAATCCGATAGTCCTCGTACAGCGCCGGAACATAGGTGGAGGGATCAATTCCCGCCTTATCCACCAGCTCGGATACCGGGGTGATCTGCTGGTTAATGGCAAAGTTGTACCACCAGACATCGGAAAGCACTACCACGTCGGGCAGATCAATTCCCGTGAGCGAGGCGTTAAACTTATTGGCTACCTCGGAGTAGTTCTTGCCCGCGTCCACCAGGTTGATCCGAATATCCGGGCGCTGCTGCTCCCACCGGCGGATCAACTCCAGCTCATGGTCCTTGGAGGAACCGGGGTGATTAGACCACCAGGTCAGGGAGGTCACGGGGCTGCCGTCATCGGCCGTGTTATCCATGCCGGCGGTGGAACCGGTGCCCGCGCAGGCGCTCAATCCCCCGGCGGCACCCCCGAGCAGCGCCAGCCCGGCGAGGGAGAGGAAGGAACGTCGCTTCATCGTCGTCATGATCTTCTTTACGCTCCTTAATTATCCCTTGACCGCGCCCGTGGTGAGGCCCTTAATCATGTACTTCTGCAAGGCCAAAAAGATCAGCAGGATCGGAATGATGGTGAGCACCGTGGCCGCCATCACCGGGCCCCAGTTGGATACGCCGTCGTTGTTTTGCAGCATGGTCAGCCCCACCTGGAGCGGGGCAACATCTGCGGTATCGGCCATGAGGAACGGCCACAGGTACTGATTCCACTCATTGACCAGCGTGATCACCGAAAAAGCCACCAGCGTGGGCATAGAAATGGGTAGGAGCACGCGGGTGAGCAGGCGCACCGGCCCGGCCCCGTCCATGCGGGCGGCCTCCACCAGTTCGTGCGGCAAGGAGAGGAAATGATTACGCATGAGGAAGGTACCAAAGGCCACGCCCGCCAGGGGCAAAATGATGCCTTGGAAGGTATTGCGCCAGCCCAGGGAGTTAACCAAAGCGTAATTGGAGATCACCGTGATCTCGCTGGGAACCATGAGCGCGGAAATAACTATGAGGAACACAAGGTTGCGCCCGGGAAAACGCAGGATCGCCAGTGCGTAGGCGGAGAGCACTCCGAGCACGATCTTCAAGAGGCACAGGAAGAAAGTGATAATGACGGAGTTGCGCAGATACTGCCAGAACGGCACCCGGGTGGTGGCCTCCTGGTAGTTCTCCGGGTACCAGGTGGGGGGAAGCCAGGTCACCGGGTCCGTATAAATATCGGCGCGGTGTTTAAAGGAGGTCATGAGAATCCAGAACAGCGGAACTCCAATGAGGATCAGCACCGCGATGATTCCCGCATAGCCGCCCAGGAGTTTCCACCAGGGGGCCTTGTGTGATTGCGCCATTTTACTTACTCCTCCCCTTATCCATGTACCGCACCTGCACCAGCGTGATGAGCAGCAAAATGAGGAACAAGATGGTGGCCGCCGTGGCCCCATAACCCGCACGGAAGTTCACGAATGTTTCCTGATACACCTGGTACACCAGCGTGGTGGTGCCCTCGATCTGGGGGCCGCCCCGCGTCATCACATTGATGATGTCAAAGACCTGCACGGAGTTCAGCGTCACCGTAATGGAGAGGAAGAAGGTGGTGGGGCGCAGCTGCGGCAGCGTCACCTTGGTCAGGCGGGTCCACCAGCCCGCGCCATCAATGGCGGCCGCCTCGTCGAGGTCCTTGCTCAACCCCTGCAAGGCCGCCAGGTAGATCACAAAGGTGTACCCCAGGTTCTTCCACACGAAAGTAGTGGTGACCATGAACAGGGCCCAACCGGGCACCTGGTAAAAATTGGGGCTTTCTAGCCCGAACCACCCCAGCACCGCCTGAATGAGCCCAAAGGAAGGATCAAAGATGAACTGAAAGGCCACGCCGATGGCCGCGCCGGAAATAGCAAAAGGAGCAAACACCACGGAACGGGCGAAGTTGCGCCCCATCAGTTTCTGATCCAGCAGCATAGCTAGCCCAAGGCCCAGCACCATCGAGCCGACCACGGCACACAGCGTGAAGATCAGTGTGTTGCCAAGGATCGTGCGGGTGTCCTCGCGGGTGAACCACTCCACGTAATTATCCAGGCCGATGAATTGCGCGGTGGGGCTGGAAATATTCCAGGCGTAAAAGGAAAGGCGGATGTTATCCACCAGCGGCCGGTACGTGAAGATGCCGAGCAGGAGGAGATTCGGCGCGAGGAGGGCCAGCGCCAGGAGGGCCTCCCTACGCCTGGAACCCGCACTCCGTTTTCTCCGCTCCCTCTCGGCCGGCCGGGAGCCTCGTGGAGGATCAGCGTATGCGTGTGTCACGGGGAATCATGGTGTCCCAGGAAAGTGAACGCCAAGCATCTGCCGCGTGAACAGTAGCCGTCAATTAGGCAAACAAGACGGGCATGCCGCTTCCGGTTCGGGGGCAAGATCAGAGGATAGACCGAGAACCCGCTCCCCCTCCGACGACAGTCATCATACGCCAAACCATATTTTTTGCCCGCCCGCATAAAGCACCCTGTAATACGTCCGACGAGAAGCCAAAAGCTCCAATTTAACCGCTCACCCACCCGCCACACACCCCGAACAAAAAACCTTTTATCCGCACTGGGGGAAGGTAAGGCAAGTGAACTTCTCACCGCTCATACCTTTTGTGGACACGTCAAAATACTTCCCCTACGCTCCCTTATAAACGCACCAGTCATTAAAGGAGAGACACGTGAAAGAAAAGAATGACACCGTAGAAAAAGCCGCCGGCATCACCGCCCTGGCCGCGGCCGGAGTAGCCGCGGCGGCGGGTAGCGCCACCGCAGAAGAAGCAGACGTCATGTCCACCGAGATTGCCTCCAGCGAAGGCGTGGAAATCATCTCCACGGAAACCCCAGACTCCTCCGTGGCCTCGGCAGAAAAAGACGCCCGCGACATTGTAGAAAAGACCAATGACATTCGCTCCGCCCACGGCCTGGAGGAACTCTCCGTCAACGAGGACCTTTCCGAGGGAGCCCACCAGTGGGCACAAACGCTCAGCGCCACCGGCACGGTGGAGCACGCCGAGGGAGACTTTGGCGAAAACCTGCACTGGGTGGGCGAGAAGACCCCCGTGGACGAGGTCATGCAGGACTGGATGGACTCCGACGAGCATCGCGTGAACATCCTTGACCCGGAGAGCACGGAGATCGGCACCGCCGTGGTGCACGATGAAAACGGAATGCACTCCGTGCAGCGCTTCCCCTGATCACCCTCGCCACCCTCACCATTCTCGCCGCGCAATGCCCCGACACCCCGACGCTTCCTACGATGACAACAACGCGGAAGCGATGGCAGCAGGAGCGAAACGCCAAGGAGACTCCACGCGGGCCGAAGGACTCCACGGTGAACGGAGCAGACCAAGACCAAGCGGTCTAGGCATTCTTCACCGCATAACATGGGAAACGCTGGGGCTGAGGAAATAAAAGTACAGACAGACTTGTTCACTACATGCATGGCGTGTAGTCTTGGGCGACAACACCGCGAGGGGCACCGCCCCTCGCTCCCCAGAGAACCAAAGAACAAGGAGAAACAATGTCTGACCTCACTCCGAACCACAAGGACGGCGAAGCCCTGGAGCCCATCGACGCCCAGAAGCTCTCCGAGCTAGCCCAGAAGAACATCAATAACCCCGAGGGCGGGCGCAAGAAGATCCGCACCCACACCGAAGCCGATGGCTTCTTCCGCAATTACACCCAGGTGCGCGACCTCGCCCCGGTGCTAGTCTCCGAGCCGCCGCAGCTGCTGGGCGATAACTCCGCCCCCAACCCCACCGAGGTGGCCCAGGCCGCCCTGGCCGCCTGCATCTCCGTGGGCATCCAGGCCATCGCCACCAACCGCGGCGTGACGCTGACCAAGATCGCCATTGATATTGAATCCGACATCGACATCTCCCCCACCTGGGGCACCGGCGACCTGGGCGATCACAAGCGCCCCGGCGTGTCCGATGTCCACGTGAAGATCGACCTCGACGGCGACGCCGACCGCGAAACCCTCGATCAGATCCAGAAGGACGCCATCACCTGGTCCCCCGTGGTGAACACCTACACTCGCCCCGCCAACCTCACCTCGGAGCTGGTATGAGCACGCTGACCTTCACCCCGCTGCCGGAGGACGTCCGCGAGGCCGTCGCCAGCAACGCCAAGGACGTCGATAAGGGCAACAAGGACGCCCGCTACGTGCTGCCGCTGCTGGCCGAGCACCGCCTGATCGGCACCGGCGTGCGCGATACCGCGCGCACGATCCGCGCGTTATCCGCCGAGGACCTCTCCACCGGGTTCACCCTCTGGGCCACCCGCTGCGCGCTGCTGTACCTGGAAACCGCGGGCACCGAATACGCGCTCTCGCTGACCGATCAGCTCCGCTCCGGTGAGCGTCCGGGCGTGTCTGGCATGGCCGGGGCGTTCAAGGACTTCACCGGCGCGGGCGAGATCACCCTGCGCGCCGAGAAGGCGGAGGGCGGCTACCGCATCAACGGCAAACTGAACTGGGCCTCTAATCTCTACGAGGACGCCATCGCCGTCACCGGAGCCAAGACCGCCGAGGGGCACCGCTTCCTCTTCGCCTTCGAGGCCGGGCATGAAGGCATCACCTTCGGCGCGCCCTTTGGCCTACTCGGGCTCAACGCCACCGCGTCCGCCTGGGTGGAATTTAAGGACGTCTTCATTCCGCAGGAGCAGGTGCTCACCGAGGACTTTGCGGACTTCGTGCCCAAGGTACGCCCCGCCTTTGTACTCTTCCAGATCGCGGAGTGCCTGGGCGTGGCCGAGGCCACCACGGCCGCCGCTACCGAGCGCCTCACCGGGCTCAACGCCACCTTTGCCGAAGATCACGCCGCCGTGCAGGAGAAGGTACGCGAGGCCATCGAGCGCCACGAGGAGATCCTCGGCCGCGTGGAGGCCGGCGAAAAGGTCCTGCCGGTGGAACTGCTGGAGTTGCGTCTCGACGCCGCCCAGGCCGCCGTGGAAGCCGCCAACATCGAGGTGCGCGTGGCCGGGGGCGCGGGGTACGCCAAGAACTCCCCCACCTCCCGCCGCTACCGAGAGGCCTCCTTCATTCCCGTGCAGTCCCCCTCCGAGGCGCAGTTGCGCTGGGAATTGGCGCGGGCCAAGAAGAACGCGTAGCGCTGTAGTTTTGCTGTATTTTTTCTGATCCCCATGCCGCCGGGATCGCTATCCTGGCGGAAATGGTCTATTTTCCTTCTGTCCCCGCTAGCGTCCCAGGTTTAGCCTCGCCATCGCATCTTCCACCAATCACCCTCGCGAACTCAGTTCCGTATTCTCTTTCACCGGAACCAACCAGCATGCTTTAAAGAACAGAATCGAAGCATGGAATATTACGGGGAAAGGGAGGTACTCTGAAAATTTCAGATACCACGATCGGCATTACCAACGGAACTCCCATCAGGGCCATCTACCGGCTCCTAAAGGAGAAAAGGCTTGGGACATATGTGCACAAGCCGAAAAGCAATGGAAACTCATTGATGTTCACCCTTTGCCCCATCACAAGGTAAAGGATCATGCCGACAATACGGAAGCCATGCTACTGCACACATAAGGAGCAGCCCCCACCGACTCATCTCTGTTATTCTGGACACTATGCTCCTCACCATCCTCATTCCGCTCCTCTTCATCGGCTTACCTCTCGCCGCCATCATTGTGCTGCTCAGGGATAAGCGTCCGGGACAGGAAACCGCGATATGGGCTCTGGTGATCATATCTGCCCCGGTTTTCGGGGCAGCCATCTACCTCATCTGGCGCCTAATGGAAAAGAGAAAAGCCGCACCCCGCTACTAAGGAGTCACCATGCCCAACATTGGCACCACAGAATTATTAATCTTCGCCCCGTTCGCCATGGCGATGTTCGTCTTACCCATCGTCGCGCTTATCTTCTTATTCCGGGATCGCCGCCCCGGGGTAGAAACCGCCGTCTGGTGCCTGGTCATCGTCATCGCCACGTTCTTGGGCCCCATCGCCTACCTCGTGTGGCGTAAGGTTGAGCAAAAAGATAGCCCCGCTAAGCCCCCGCTGCCCTGATTCGTGTGGCTACGTAAATGGTGCGCCCGGGGGGACTTGAACCCCCACGTCCTTAGACACTGGAACCTAAATCCAGCGCGTCTGCCAATTCCGCCACGGGCGCGCGCAAGGGGAACTATACCACGGCACCCCTCGCGCCCAGCGCACCGCACCTGCTGGGATCAATCCACCAAGCGGGGTACCCTAGACCCCATGAGTGCGCAGAAGCAGGGTCGCGCGCGCAAAAAGGTGCGCGCCTCACACGTCATCTTCCTCGCCCTCGCCGTGGTGGCTACTCTTGCGCTGGCCTGGTGGCAGTGGACGCGCTTCCGCTCCGGTTCCGGTACTTTCCAAAACCTGGGTTATGCCTTGCAGTGGCCCGTGTTCGGCGCTTTTTTTGTGTATGCCTACCGCAAGTTCATGGAGTATGAGAACGAGCGGATCGACGCGGAAAACGCCACCAATGATCCCGATTTCCTCTACGAACGCGATGTGGAGCGCTTCGGCGCCGAGCCCACCGCCATCGATGAGGATTTCCTGCCGCAGCGCCCCACTATCGACGTCGCGGAGTTCAACCAGCGGCACAAGCCCCGGCGCGGTGGCAATGCCCTCGACGGCGTGCCCCGCGAATAGAAACCAATAACGTATAAGGAAAAACTATGACGCAGCCTGCACAGCCTAAGATTCATCCCGAACGCCAGCGACGAGTGCGCAATGCCCTCACATTCTTTTCCATCGCCGCCTGGGTCACAGGTGTATTTTTGCTTGCGCTCTGCGCCGTGATGATCCTCCGCGAACTAACCCCCGTTGATGTTCCCGAGTGGAGTAAGTACGTGGCTATTTTCCACGGCTGGGTGTACATCGTCTTTGTTCTCTCCGCGTTTAACCTGGGCCTTAAGGCCCGGTGGGAGCCTAAGACCTGGATTATCACCGCGCTGTGCGGCGTGGTACCGTTCCTCTCCTTCTACGTGGAGAAGAAGCGCCGCGAAGAAACCATCGAGCGTTTCCAGCTTGGCAATCCCAAGGTTCTTTAGCCCTCCACCAACCCCGCGATTTTCTCCGCCAGCCCCGCCAGCGCCCGCGAGCGGTGGGAACTGGCGTCTTTTTCTTCCGGGCTCAGTTGCGCGGAGGAGCGCCCATCACCATCAGCAGGAGCAAAGAGGGGATCGTAGCCGAAGCCGTTTTCCCCCACCGGCTCGCGCAGAAGGCGGCCCTCCCAGCGGCCCTCGGAGAGGAACTCCTCGCCGCTGGGCAACACCAGGGCGCACACGGACACAAAAGCGGCCGCGCGGCGCTCGTCGGGTACGTCCTTCATCTGGGCCAGCAGCAGGCGGTTATTGGCCTCGTCGTCGCCGTGGCCGCCGGACCACCGCGCGGAGAGCACGCCCGGCATGCCGTTCATTTCCTCCACGGCCAGGCCGGAATCGTCGGCCACGGTGGGCAGGCCCGTGTGCGTGGCCCCGGCGCGGGCCTTGATGAGGGCGTTATCGGCAAAGGTGCGGCCGTCCTCCACCGGCTCGGGGTAGGCGGCTGCCTCGGAGAGGGAGAGCAGTTCCACTCCGGCCACGTGGGCGGAGTCGAGTATGCGGCGCAGTTCGCGTAGTTTCTTGGGGTTGTTGGAGGCTACGAGCAGTTTCATGATTATCCCTCCAGGGCGGCGCGCTGGGCCTCGATGAGGTGCGCGCACCCGGCGGCGGCGGCGTCGAGAAGCTCTCCCAGCTGGGCGCGGTCGAAGGTGCCGTCCTCGCCGGTGCCCTGGATCTCCACGAAACGCCCGGAGGCGGTCATCACCACGTTCATGTCCACCTCGGCGCGGGAGTCCTCCTCGTAGGGGAGGTCGAGGCTCACGCGGCCGTCGATGATGCCCACGGAGACCGCCGCGATGGGCTCACGCAGCGGGGAGCCGGTGACGGCGCCGCGCTCGCGGAGGGTGGCCACGGCGTCGGCCAGCGCCACGTAGGCCCCGGTGATCGCGGCGGTGCGGGTGCCGCCGTCGGCCTGGAGCACATCGCAGTCGATCTGGATGGTGTTCTCTCCCAGCTCGCGCAGGTCTACGGCGGCGCGCAGGGAGCGGCCAATCAGGCGAGAGATCTCGTGGGTGCGGCCCTTGACCTTGCCTTTCATGGATTCGCGCGGCATGCGCTCGGAGGGGGCGGCGGGCAGCATGGCGTATTCGGCGGTGAGCCAGCCCTCGCCGGAGTCTCGCTTGAAGCGGGGCACGCCTTCCTCTGCGGTGGCGGTGCACAGCACCTTGGTGTTGCCGAACTCCACGAGCACGCTGCCCGCGGGGTTGGTGGTGAAGCGGCGGGTGATGCGCACGGGGCGCATTTCGTTGAGGGCGCGGCCATCGGCACGAGTGAAATCCTGAGAACTCATGCTTGTGAGGGTACCCGGCGCGCTAGACCTCGTACACGGTGCCCGGCCAGCCGAACTCCACGGGACCGTCAAACTCCTTTTGCGCCGCCGTCACGGCCTCCTCCGGGTCGAGCCACGGCGGCACGTGCACGATCACCAGGCGTTTCGCCCCGGCCAGGCGGGCGGCGCGCCCGGCTTCCCCACCGCTGAGGTGCATGGCGGGGGCTTTGTTATCGGTACTGGTGCCCCAGTTCGCCTCGCAGAGGAAGAGGTCTACGTCGCGGGCGGCGTCGATAAGGCTGCGCGTCCAGGCGGTGTCCCCGGAGAAGGCTATCGACGCCCCCGTGCGTTCCGTTACCCGCAGCGCGTAGGCCTCCACGGGGTGCACGACCTTAAACGGGGTGACGCTGAGGCGATCGATGGTTTCTTCTTGGCGATCCTGCCAGGGGCTGAAGGCGAAGGTGTCGGAGAAGTCATCCACGCCGTCGGGTTGATCGTCGGAGAAGAGGCGGCCCAGGTGCACCGGGGCGTAGCCGGGGGCCATGAACTGGTGGCGGCGCTGCGCGGCCAGGGTGGGGTGGTAGCGCCGCCACACCAGCAGGGAGGGGAAATCCATGCAGTGATCCGCGTGGAGGTGGGAGAAGATGACGTGAGCCTCCGAGGGGTTGCTCAGCGTTTGAAGATTAGCCAGGGTGCCTGGGCCGAGATCCATGATGACCCCCGGCATGCCTGGGGCCTCGATGAAGTATCCGGACGCCGGGTTGCCGGGGGCACCGAGGCTTCCTGAACTACCAAGGACGGTCAACTTCATGGGTTTTACAGTGCCATGAATCGCACGGTTTTACTAACCCTCGGGCAGGGAACGCGCGACGTGGTGTTAAAAATTGACAGATCGTTGTGTTTATACAACACTATATGGTATGTCCCCAAAGAAAAAGGCGAAGGATCCCATCTTTAACCGGATCAGGGTCCTGCGCGCGGAACGGGACATGTCGCGCGTACAACTCGCGGAGCTCATCGACGTCAACCCCCAGACCATCGGAGCCCTAGAACGCGGGGATCACTCCCCCAGCCTCGACCTCGCGTTCCGCATCTGCGAGGTCTTTGACCTCCCCGTGGAAGCCGTGTTCAGCCGCACCGAGTTCGCCCCCATGTCCACCGCCATGTACCAGAAATGAGAGTTATCGCTATGCCCTCCTCCCCCGCACCCCCTACCAGCGCCAGCGTCCGACGCCGCTCTATCCTGGGCGCCTACGTCAGCCTGGGCCTTGCAGTGGTGTCCATTCCCCTTTCCTTCATCTTCCTTACTCCATCCATGATTCTCTGGGCAGTGGGCATAGCAGGATATGTCGGTTGCGTGGTCTCCTTACTCAAAGCCACGGGCGGTCAAACCCAATCATCACGCCTCGACGATCTCGACGAATATCAACGAGAACGAGCTCTTATCGCCAGAAGCCGCGCCATGAATATTTTGCTATGCGGTCTACTGGCTGTCATGTTGACGCTACTCACACTGCCCGCGCTCATCACCACACTTCAACCCAGCCCGGAGGAAACAGCCACCTGGGTGCGCGCGATAGGCATGTCCGCCGGAATCATCGCCTTGGGTTCCACCATCGCCATATTCAGAGACATCGCCACCGGTATGAACCGCGATGAAACCCTATCCCCAGACCTTGGTTAACCCCCTCCCTATAGAAACAGCCCCAAGGAGAACCATGTCCCTCACCGACTTCATCATGGGTTACGACGAGCGCCAGGCCCGGCGCTGGCACGCCAAACAAGAACGTCGAGGCACCCCACTTCCCGCCTGGCGCACCCCGCAGCGCCAACGATTGCTCATCGGCACGTATTTTGGCGCTCTCTCCGTGAGCTTCATCGCCGCCATAGGAGTCTTCTTTTCGCTCCCCTTCATCTGGCTGTGGATTTTCACAACGCTCATCAGTTTCGGCTCCTGGTGCATATTGCGGGAAACCATCGACCACAAAGATTTTGCCCCCGCCGCCGTGCTCGATGAGTACGAGAATCAGGTGCTCAATACCTGGCGCTCCCTGGCCTTTGGCCTATGCACATCTATTCTTCCACTTTTAGCCTGTGCCCTCGGTGTACTCAGCGTCCTTGACTCCGCAAATCTGAGCCGTTGGCTCTTCTCACTAGCTCTGTTAACGGCAAGTACCGGTTTTCTCATCGGAATGCTCCCCGCCGTGGGATACAGCCTCGCCTTCCACACCTCCGATCCAAAGGAATAACCATGATTTCCCTCGATACCCTGTACCGCAATCACGAGGCGGCCAAAGCCCGGCGCTGGGAAAAGAACCAGGCACAGAGTGGTGCCTGGCTTGCCTCCTGGCGCAACCGCACCACCACCCTGAGGCTCGTATTTTCCCTGTGGGGTTTATGCGCGCTGGCCCTCACCCTCGCCGTGATCGGGCTGTGGTGGCGGCCTGCATATTTTGCCAGCCTCGTTGTCATGCTTCTTGTCTGCGTACCATGGATACTGCTGCGGATCACCATTAATTCCAAGGAAGATGCCCCTGCCACGGTGCTCGACGAGTACGAGAACTCCGTGGTGAATTTCTGGAATCGCATCACCTTGCGCCTGCTCATCGCGTGGGGTTTTGCCTTCTTTCTCATCCTCAGCCTTACCAATTCTTTCTCCCTATATACCGCAGTCGATACTCCCCCAACCTGGTGGAACGTCATTCTCGGAGGGATCTTTCTCATTGCCTCCCTCCTCATCACCACCCTCCCCGCCGTGGGCTACGCCCTCACCTTTCACGCCCGCCCCGACACCGATTCCACAGAATAAGGAGTAACCACCATGCCCGATCTTCACATACGCGGCCTCAATAAATCCTATGGCGATCACCGCGTGCTCACCGATATGACCTTTTCCGTGCGCGAGGGCGAGGTCTATGGCTTCGTGGGCTCCAACGGCGCGGGCAAGTCCACCACCATGCGCATCGCGCTGGGCGTGCTGGCCGCTGATTCCGGCGAGGTGCTGCTGGGTAATTCCCCGCTCGACGATGATCTGCGCCGCCACATCGGATACATGCCGGAGGAGCGCGGCTTGTATAACAAGGAGCCCATCGCGGACCAGCTCATTTTCTTAGGGCGCCTCCACGGCATGACCAAGGCCGCCGCCGCCCGCAGCGCACAGGACCTCCTGGAGAAGTTGGGCCTGGCCGAGCGCGCTAAGGATCCCCTCAATGACCTTTCCCTGGGCAACCAGCAGCGCGTGCAGCTGGCGGCCTCCTTGATCCACGATCCCCGCGTGCTCATTCTCGATGAGCCCTTTTCCGGACTTGACCCCGTGGCCGTGTCCGTGATGAGCACCATGCTTTTAGAGAGGGCCGCCGCCGGGGTGCCTGTTCTCTTTTCCTCCCACCAGCTCGACCTGGTGCAGCGGCTCTGCGATCGCGTGGGCATCATCTCCGGCGGCGCCATGCGCGCCGAGGGCACCGTGGCCGAACTGCGGCAGCGCGGCCCGCGCCGCTACGAGGTGAGCACCCCGGCGCGCGGCTGGTACCCGCCGGGGGCCACGGTGGTGGAGGAGACGTCGGAAGCCGTCATCGTGGAACTCGCCGCCGAAGCCGATGAGCAGCAAGTGCTCCGCGCTGCCCTGGCCGCCGGGCCCGTCCATTCCTTTACTCCGCACGTTCCCGATCTCACCGACCTGTTCCAGGAGGTTGTCCAGGCATGAGTTACTCCCGCATGAACACCATTGGCACCGTGGCCGCCCAGGAGGTGCGCATTGCCACGCGCAATAAGGCCATCAAGTTTTCCCTCGCCATCATCATCGTGGCCATCGTTGCCGCCTGCGGCGTGTTTAGTTGGCTGCAAAACCGCGATGCCGATCAGCCGCACCTGGTGGTGGCGGGCATGGAGGCCTACGAGTTTCAGGAACTCTCCGGCGCTCCCGGCATCGAGGTTTCCACCGCCGACGCCCCCACCGCGCGCGAGCAGGTAAAAGATACTGCCGACGCCGCCCTCATCGCCACCCCGGAGGGCTGGGAATTGCTTGCCGACGGCACCCCGGATTCCACTATCGCCGCCGCCACCGAGGCCGCCGCGCAGGCTATGGCGCACCGCCACGCCCTCGATTCCCTGGGGCTCAGCCCCACGGATTACGCGCAGGCCGCCGACCCCGTGAATATCACCCACACCACTATCGGGGAGGAAACGGACTTTGGCACTGTATCCTCCGTTCTGGTCGGAATAATAGTGGTGATGTACTTCATCATGCTCTTTGCCGGGAATATCGGCGGGCGCGTCACGGAGGAGAAGTCCTCGCGCGTGATCGAGTTGATCCTGGCCACCGCCCGGCCAATGGACTTCCTGGCGGGCAAACTCCTGGGCAACCTCGCCATCGGGTTTATCAGCACCCTCATCGTCAGCGCCGTGGGTGTGACGGCCCTCAATGTCACTGGCCTGGCAGAGAATATCAACTTTCACTTCGCCCTGCTGCCGCTCTTCCTGGTGGCGTTCGTCCTGGGCATGTTGTTCTTCGGCACGCTGTGGGCGGCGGCGGGTTCGATGGTCAGCCGCAGCGAGGATCTGGCCTCCACACAGGCGCCCATCATGACGCTGGCCTTTGCCACCATCTACGCGGCGTCCTTCGGAATGAACGCCACCGATTCCACCATCATGCACGTGCTCGCCTGGGTTCCGCCCTTCTCCCTCACGGTGGCCCCCACTCAGTACGCCGCCGGGGAGATGAGCGGCCTGGGCCTCGGGTTGAGTTATGGGGTGCTGGCCCTCGCCGTGTTGGCGGCGCTGGCGCTCACCGCCCGGGTCTATCGCCGCTCCATCCTGCGCAATGGCCAAAAGGTCACCTGGCGCGCGGCCCTGAGCGGCAACTAGCCCTTCAACACCACACGGATACCCCCACGTACCACCCCCACGCTCCCGGCATTTCCACTGGTCACCACGCTTCCCCCACCCACATGATTGGGTGGGGGAAAATTATTCCCTACAGTTTTTCAGCGGAACGCAACCTTTATGTACACTATCCGACAATCTCACACATATAGTGAGTCAACCCACTCATTATGGACTACGGATAGGCAGGCTACGCATGACCACCGCCACCTCCGGGGCCGCGCCCCACACCCCCACTAGCGAGGAGTTCCGCCGGGCCCAACAAAGCCCGGAGTTCCTCGAATTGCGCTCCAAGATCCGCTCCTTCACGTTCCCCATCACCATCGCAGGCCTGACATGGTTTGTGCTCTACATCGTCCTAGCTATGTATGCCCCCAGCCTCTACGCCACCCCCGTGATAGGCAACATCAACCTCGGCATCGTGCTGGGACTGCTGCAATTCCTCACCACGTTCCTCATCACCTGGGCCTACGTGCGCTACGCGGAGCGCCAGATTGAGCCGCGTTCCTCCGCCCTGCGCGAGAGCCTCGAACAGCCCCACACCGCGGACCACGCCTAAAGGAGCCACCATGAATCACACTCACATCCTCGCCCAGGGCGATACCGGCAATCCCCTGCTCAACATCGGCGTCTTTGCCGCCTTCATCATCGCCACCATGACCATCGTCATGCGCGTGGGCCGCACCACCACCAAGGCATCGGACTTCTACACCGGCGGGGCCAGCTTCTCCGGGCGGCAAAACGGCCTGGCCATCGCCGGGGATTATCTCTCGGCGGCGTCCTTCCTCGGCATCGTCGGGGCCATCTCTCTGACCGGCTATGACGGCTTCCTCTACTCCATCGGGTTCTTCGTGGCCTGGCTCGTGGCCCTGCTGCTGGTGGCCGAGCCGCTGCGCAACACCGACAAGTTCACCATGGCAGACGTGCTTTCCTTCCGCCTCAAGCAACGCCCGGTGCGCATCGCCGCCGCAATGGCCACGCTCTTCGTCTCCCTCTTCTACCTGATCGCACAGATGGCTGGCGCAGGCGCCCTGGTCTCCGTGCTGCTGGATATACACGAGAAATCCGCCCAGGCGCTCGTCATCGCCGTGGTGGGCGTGATTATGACGGCCTACGTGCTCATCGGTGGCATGAAGGGCACCACATACGTGCAGATGATTAAGGCCGTGTTGTTGTGCGGCGGCGTGATCGTGATGACCATCATCATTCTGGTCATCGTGCGGGGCAACTTCTCCGAACTCCTCCACATGGCCGTGGACAAGCACGGAGGCAACACCGCGATCCTGGAGCCGGGCATGAAGTACGGGGCCTCCAACACCTCCAAGCTGGACTTTATCTCCCTGGGCCTGGCCCTGGTTCTCGGCGTGGCGGGCCTACCCCACGTGCTCATGCGCTTTTATACCGTGCCCACCGCCCGCGAGGCACGCAAGTCCGTAACCTGGGCCATCGTGCTCATCGGCGGGTTTTACCTGCTCACCCTCCTCCTGGGCTATGCCGCCGCGGCCCTGGTGGGCCCGGACGCCATCAAGGAGGCCCCCGGCGGAGCCAACGCCGCCGCACCCCTGCTGGCCCTTTCCCTGGCCGGGCCGATCTTCATGGCCCTGATCTCCGCGGTGGCCTTTGCCACGGTGCTGGCCGTGGTGGCGGGCCTGGCCATTACCGCCTCCGCCTCCATCGCGCACGATATTTATGATGCCGTGCTACGTGACGGCACCTCCACCCTCGAGGAGCAGGTGCGCGTCTCACGGATCACCGTGATTATCATCGGCATCGTCTCCACCATTTTGGGAATCGCCGCCATGGATCAAAACGTCGCCTTCTTGGTCTCCCTGGCCTTCTGCACCGCGGCCTCGGCCAACGTGCCCACCATCTTGTTCTCCCTGTACTGGAAGCGCTTTAACACCACCGGTGCGGTGGCCTCCATGTACACCGGGCTCATCTCCTCCCTGGTGCTTATCATCTTCTCTCCGGCGGTCTCCGGCTCGCCCACCTCGGTGATCCCGGGGGCGGACTTCGCGTTCTTCCCGCTGAATAACCCCGGGCTCGTCTCCATTCCCTTGGGATTCCTGGCCGCGATCATCGGCACCTACCTGGGCCGCCCAGATAACCTCGATCATCTCCAGGCGGAGATGGAGGTGCGCTCGCTCACCGGCGTGGGGGTGGAGGCCCCGGTGCAGCACTAAAGCAATTCGGGGGTAGGGTTTTCTATAGATCAAACGAAAACCCTTAAGGGAGGCCCATGCGCCAGCACACCTGGATTCTGCTGCTCATCGTCATGGCCCCGCAGCTGGGCCTCTCCCTGCTCAACCCGGCCAACTCCACCATCGCGGCGGATCTGGGAATACCGCTGAACCAGGTGGAGTTCACCCTCACCCTATACATGTCCGGGTACGCGCTGAGCATGTTCCTCGCCGGAACCCTGGCGGATCGCTTTGATGCCCGCCGCCTGCAATCCCTAGGCTTAGCACTCTTCGCCCTGGGCAGCCTGATCTGCGCGGCGGCCCCAAACATCGCTGTGCTGGGAGCAGGCCGTTTTCTCCAGGCCCTCGGCGGTACCTCGGCCACGGTGCTCTGCCGGATCATCGTGCAGCGCCACTATCCCGCCGAGGCCCGCGTGGGCGTGCTGGCCTCCATGTCCATGATGATCTCGCTCACCCCGGCGCTCTCTCCCTTAGTGGGCGGGGCGCTCTCCCAGGTCGCGCCCTGGCGCATGCTGTTCCTGTTCACCGCGATCTTCGCAGTGGCGCTCATCCCCTTGCTGGAGTTACTGCTGGCCCCCGCCACACCCACCAACCCCAGCCGCCCCTCGGCGCGGCAGTACGCTGACGCCATCACCCAGGCCCTGAGCAACAAGCATTTCCGCTGGTACGCCCGGTGCATCTGCCTGGTGTGGATGACGTACTTCGGTTTCATTCATTCCTCCAGCACGCTGCTGCAATCCATGCTCGGGCAATCCTCCCTGGCCTACGGGGCTCTGGTGGCCATTCCCGCGCTGGGTTATCTGTGCGGCAGCTTGATGGTCAAGCGCTCCGCCTCGCTCAACCAGGCGATGACCAGGGCAGTAACCAGAGCTATAGCCTGTGGAGCGGCGGGGCTGCTGCTCAGCGTGGGAGCGGGGCTGCTCGCTCACCCGCTCGCCCTGGTGATAAGCCTGGCGGTGGCGTTCGTCGGGGTGGGTGCCGTGATCCCCTACGCCCAGGCGGGGCTGCTCGGGGTGCGGACCACCTATCCGGGGCTTAGCACCGGCTTCTTCTTTTTCCTGCAAATGGCCAGCGGTGCGCTCTACGGGGTGGTTCTCAGCACCCTGGCCCCCGCCACTGTTCCCGCCCTGCTCGCCGCGATCCTCCTGCCGCAGGCGGTGCTCACCGCGTGCTTCGTTTTAGCCCACCTGCGTGGTTCCCGCGTCTAGATCCGCCACGCCGGGGCCAAGGAATCGGCTGGCGAGCTGGGCGAAGAGGGCGGGATCGCCGGTGGTTTCAAAGCGGCGCACAGGCGGCGCTGCACCGGAAGCGGCGGCGTCGGCAAGCAAATCTCGCTGGGACAGAGCCTTGAGCACGTCCTTGGTGGCCTCCTCGGCGGAAGATACCAGGGCCACATTATCGCCCATTGCCAGCTGAATCACGGCGGAGAGCAGCGGGTAATGCGTGCAGCCCAACACCAGGGTGTCCACATCCTGCTCCTTGAGCGGGGCAAGGTATCCGCGCGCCACGTCCAAAATCTCCGGCCCGGAGGTCACCCCCCGTTCCACGAAGGGCACGAACTGCGGGCAGGCCTGGGCGGTCACTCGCACGCCGGGGTTGATGGAAAAGAGGTCTTGGTACGCCCCGGAGTTGATGGTGCCCTGGGTGCCAATCACCCCGATGCGCCCGTTGCGGGTGGTGGCCATGGCGCGCCGCACGGCGGGGTGGATGACCTCGATCACGGGGACGTCGTAGCGCTCCCTGGCATCGTGCAGGAAGGAGGCGGAGGCCGTGTTGCAGGCGATGACCAGCATCTTGCAGCCGCGGCCCACCAGTTCATCGGCGATGCGGGTGGCGTGGCTGCGCACCTCCGCAATGGGCAGGGGGCCATAAGGGCCGTGGGCGGTGTCTCCGATGTAGATCACCGATTCGTTGGGCAACTGATCCATCATGGTGCGCGCCACGGTCAGCCCGCCGAGGCCGGAATCAAAAACACCAATGGGCGCGTTGCGCATCGCAGTATCCGTATCCACGTCTGGCCATCCTACGCCCCCGCGCTATGCCTCCTACCCCACACTCAGCGCGCCGCGGAGGAAACGCCTACCATCGCTCAGGAGACATATTCCTCGCCCGGAAAGGCATTCCATGAGGCCCACCGTTGCTCTCCCCGGCACCGACCTCCGCGTATTCCCCCTCAACCTGGGCGGAAATACCTTCGGTTGGACGGCCGACGAAGCCACCAGCTTCGACATTCTGCACTCCTACGCCCAGGCCGGGGGCAACTTCCTCGACACCGCCGACGTCTACTCCGCCTGGGTTCCCGGCAATCGGGGCGGGGAATCGGAGAGCATCATCGGCTCCTGGCTGCATACCCTCAGCGCCCCGGAGCGCGAGGAGATGGTGATCGCCACCAAGGTGGGCCGCCTGGAGCCTCACGCCTCGGTGGGCGCGGCGGACATCATCGACGCCACCTGCGCCAGCCTGGATCGCCTGCGGATCGACACCATCGACCTGCTCTACCTGCACTTCGACGATGACACCACGCCCATCGAGGAGCAGATCGAGGCCTGCTGCGACCTCATCAAGCGCGGGCACGCCCGCTACATCGGTCTTTCCAACTACGCGCCGCAGCGCATGCGGGCCTTCCTCGACCTCTCGCGCGGCACCGAGGCCGCCCCCGTGGCGCTGCAACCGCACTATAACCTGCTGCACCGCCACGACTACGAGCGCACGCTGCGCCCCCTGCCCCAGGAGCACCGCACGGCCGTATTCCCGTATTACGCCCTGGCCTCGGGCGTACTCACCGGCAAGTTTCGACGCCGCGAGGACACCTCCGGCACCGCGCGGGAGAACAGCACCGCCGCGCTGATAACCCCAGAAACCGAGGCCGTGCTGAACACCCTAGACCGCCTCGCCTCGCTTCACGACGCCTCCCCCGCCACCATCGCGCTGGCCTGGCTGCGCGCCAAGGGAGCCACCGCCCCCATCGCGTCCGTCTCTCGGCCCGATCAACTCCCCGAACTCATGGCGGTGGCGCACACGCAGCTCTCCGTCTCGGAGGTCATGCAACTCGACGCCGCCTCGCAGCCCTTCGCCTAGCCCCACGCCCCGCCTACAGCGGCTGCGGCTCCACCTGCTTGGCGCGCGGCTGGGGATCGTCGGAAGTAATCACCATCGCCGCCACGATGCCCCCGAGCGCCCCAAAGAGGTGCCCCTGCCAGGACACCCCGGCGGTTCCCGGCAGCACCCCCCAGATCAGGTAGGAATACGCCGAACCCAGGATCACTCCCAGCAGGATCTGCCGCAGGCTGCGGTTAAACAAACCACGAACCACCAGGTAGGAGAGCCAGCCGTACACCATACCCGAGGCACCCACGTGGGTGGTGCCCACCCCGCCGAAAAGCCACATGCCCATTCCGGCGAAGATCACCACGAATCCCGTGACCTCCCACCAGGTGCGCGGGCCGGTCACGCCGATGAGGAAGCTGAAGATCGCCCCCGGCACAGTATTAGACATCAGGTGGGCGTAATCCCCGTGCAGGAGAGGAGCCGTGAAGATCGCCCACAGGCTCGACACGTCGCGGGGATGCACGCCAAAGGCCACGAGGCCGCCGCCAAAGACCGCGTCATTAATGATGTGCACCGCCCAGATGGCCACCACGTAAAGCGTGGCGAAGCTCAGCCCGGAGACCAGCCGGGAGCCGGCCGTCACGAGGCAATCTCCCGGTAAGCGGTCACCTCAAGGTCCTCGCTGGCCTCTGCCGAAACCACCGCGTCCACGATCGCGCGGGCCACCACCTCGGCGGCCCCCGAGCACAGGTGCGCCAGCACCGGCACCGCCACACCCAACGGCTGCCAGGCCGTAGAGAGCGCGAAGAGGGTATCGCCGTCCATCGGCAGGTGCGCCGGGCGCACCGCCCGGGAGAGGCCATCGTGACCGGACATGGCCAGGCGCTTGGCATGGGTGCTGGTGAGCGGCGCGTCCGTGGCGATCACGCCGATGGTGGTGTTCAGGTTGGCCCCCGGCGCGCTGAGCTTGCCAAAGGCCTGCGGGTCCACCTTGCGGGAGGGATCCGCCCACAGCGTGCCGTCCTGGGGGTTCACCACCCCCCCATCGGGTTGGCCACCACTAGGGCGGCCACCCGGTAATCGCCCACCTTGAGCGCGGCCTGGCCCACCCCGCCGCGGAGGCGGCCCGCGGTGGCCCCGCAGCCTGCGCCCACGCTGCCTCGGCGCGGTTCCTGAGCGCGATAGGAATCCTTCAACGCCTCTACCCCCTGGGCGGCGCCCGGCAGGCGCTGATCGCCCACCAGGAGATCAAAGATCACGGCCCCCGGCACAATGGGAATGCGGATGTTCTTGGTGGCCGGAAAGCCCACCTTTTGCTGCGCCAGGCCGCGCATCACGCCGTCGGCGGCCGCCAGGCCAAAGGCGGAGCCTCCCGCCAGCGTGATCGCGTGAACCCGCTCCACGGTGTTGTGGGGATCGAGCAGGTCGGTCTCCCTGGTGCCGGGGCCGCCGCCGCGCACGTCCACGGCAGCGAGGGCGCCGTCACCGTCGGTCACGCGGATCACGGTGACCCCGGTGCTGTCCATGCTGTGATGCCCCACGGCCAGGCCGGGGATGTCTGTTAAGGAACCGCTCATCGCTCTCCCATCATCGCTTCCAAGAGGGAATCCTGGTGATAGGCCAACCACTCCACCAGGCGCTCCGCCTCGCGCACCCCTTGCGGGGTCTCGCCGCCCTGCGCCCCGGCGGAGACGTAGAGCCGCAGGTCATTGACGGCCGCCAGCCAGGAGTGCACCTGGGATTCCTCCAGGGTCACGTTCACCGAGCCGTCCGGCCCCAGGGCCTGCACGATCACCTGGAGGTTCTCCAGCTTGCCGCGCACGATGTCGTTTTCGTGGAAGGAACGCAGCAGGGAGTTGTCTCCCTCGAACTCCTCG
The DNA here is from genome assembly GCF_001412105.1 of Corynebacterium oculi. GTDB lineage: Bacteria > Actinomycetota > Actinomycetes > Mycobacteriales > Mycobacteriaceae > Corynebacterium > Corynebacterium oculi. The sequence continues at coordinate 27,119 of NZ_LKST01000001.1, read as the reverse complement.
TCGCCCTCGCGCTCAAAGTCCGGCAGGAGGCGCGCCAGGGAGGGGTCCTCCGGGGCCTCCTTGTGCCCGGTGGACAGGCCGGTCATCTCCGCTAGTTCATCCCTGGGGGCCGAGCGCACGCGTTCGATCAGCGCCTCGGAGACCGCCGAGGCAAGGTTGCCCATCACCTCGCGCTCCATGGGGTCGAGCACCGTGGAATACTTGGGCGCCCGCATGAGGCTTTTCTTTTTCCGCCACTGCTGCATGAGTGTTTTTGTTGCTCCTTGTGTTCCTGCGGTTAACCGGCTTGCTGCATGGTCGCCCACAGGCCTGCCACCTGGAGCTTTTTCACGTCGCCCTCCACCTTGTCTCGCTCGCCGGAGGACACGGCCGCCTTGCCCTCCGTGTGCACCTGCATCATCAGCTCGGTGGCGCGCTTGCGGTCATACCCCAGCACGGTCTGGAACACGTAGGCCACGTAATTCATCAGATTCACAGGGTCATCCCACACCACACACACCCACGGCAGGTTTTCCGCCGAGGCCACGTCCACCTGGACCTCTTCATCCAACTCGGGCATGGCCATTGGGGAACTCATGGCTACGGGGCAATTCATGCCACACAGCCTAGTCAACACCCCACCCCGGTGCGAGGCCCCACCCCGCTACCCCCGGCATGCGCCCCGGACGCACCCAGTCCGAACGCACCAGCCCTCGCCCAGAAAACAGGCGCCCGCACCCGGCTCCCACAACCAGCGCCCAAAAACGGGGGCACTGAGCCGGGAAGATACTAAGATGGTGGCGATGAACACATCTCGTACCTCCGGTTTCGCCCTGCCGGCGCAGCGCTCCACCTCCCTGCTCACCGATAAATACGAGCTGACCATGCTGCAAGCGGCCCTGCGCGACGGCACCGCCCACCGCCAGTGCACCTTCGAGGTCTTTGCCCGGCGGCTGCCCAACGAGCGCCGCTACGGCGTGGTGGCGGGCACCGCGCGCGTCTTAGAGGCGGTCTCGGACTTCATCTTCACCGAGGAGCAACTAGCCCACCTGGACTTCCTCGATGAGCGCACCCTGAATTATCTGCGCGATTTCCGCTTCTCCGGCCACATCGACGGCTACCGCGAGGGCGAGCTGTACTTCCCCTCCTCCCCCATTCTCACGCTGCGCGGCACCTTCGGCGAGTGCGTCATCCTTGAGACCGTCATTCTCTCCATCATGAATGCGGATTCCGCCGTCGCCTCGGCCGCCGCCCGCATGGTCACCGCCGCCGACGGCCGCCCGATCATCGAGATGGGATCGCGCCGCACCCACGAGTACGCGGCCGTCTCCGCCTCCCGCGCCGCCTACCTGGGTGGGTTTAGCGCCACCTCCAACCTTGAGGCCTCGCAGCGCTACGGCATTCCCGCCTCCGGCACCTCCGCGCACTCCTGGACGCTGCTGCATATCGACGCCGACGGCCAGCCCAACGAGGCCGCCGCCTTCCGCGCGCAGGTCGAGGCCCTGGGCACGGACACCACGCTGCTGGTGGATACCTACGACATCACCCAGGGCGTGCGCACCGCCATCGACGTCGCGGGCACCGAACTCGGCGCCGTGCGCATTGACTCCGGCGACCTGGGCGTGATGACGCGCCGCGTGCGCAAGCAACTCGACGAGTTAGGGGCCTATAACACCAAGATCGTGGTGTCCTCCGACCTCGATGAGTTCACCATCGCGGGCCTGCGCGGGGACCCGGTGGATTCCTTCGGCGTGGGCACCTCCGTGGTGACCGGATCGGGCGCGCCCACCCCGGGCATGGTGTACAAGCTCGTAGAGGTGGAGGGGCACCCCGTGGCTAAGCGCTCCCGCGGCAAGGCCATGACCGGGGGAACCAAGCGCGCGCTGCGCACGCACCGCTCCACCGGCACCGCCATCGAGGAGATCGTGCTGCCCTTCCACGCCCCCGATCCCGACCTCGGCAACGTGCAGTCCCGCGAACTCACCATCGCGCTCATGCGCGACGGCGAGGTGGTGGCGGATCTGCCCAGCTTGGATGAGTCCCGTGACTTCCTCGCGGAGCAGCTGGTCACCCTCCCCTGGGAGGGCCTGGCGCTTTCCCGCGATGAGCACGTGGTGCCCACGCGCTTCATCGGCTTTGATCCGGCGCTATAAGCACGCGCCATAGGTCGCCGTAGATCGCTGTCCCCGGGCCCAGGCCCCGGGTGTGATCTTCCCCGATCCCGGGAACTTTCACCGGGGGTATTATGGGTGTCTTTGCCGGTCACGACTTTGCCCCGGCGCGGAACCCGCTTAGCAATGCGTCCGACTTCTAGGACATGAGTACTTCCATCGAGACACCCTCGCGGCCCCCGCGCGCGGGGGCGGCGTCGCCACGGCGGGTGGGCAACCTGCGCGCCACCCTCTACCGCATGCACAGCTGGGCCGGGATTCTGGTGGCCCCCTTCCTGGTGATAGCGGCGCTCACCGGCCTGCTCTACGCCCTCGCCCCCACCCTGGAGCAGGTTGTGTACCGCGATGCCCTCACCACCTCCGCCACCGGGGAGCACATTTCCGCCGCCGAAGCCATAGAGATCGCCAGGGCGGAGCACCCCGACCTTGACCTGGCTGCCGTGCAGGTGGATGACCGCGAGGACGCCACCATGCGCGTACTATTCACCGATCCCTCCCTGCCCAGTTCCACCTACCGGCAGGCGGTGTTCCTCGATCCCGTCACGGGGGAGGTGGTGGGGGATATGCCGCAGTACGGCAGCTCTAGCTCCCTGCCGCTGCGTGCCCTGCTCAGCGAGGGCCACGCGAACCTGTGGCTGGGCGAGCCCGGCCGCTTCTACTCGGAGATGGCGGCCTCCTGGCTGGGGGCCATGACGCTGACCGGCATGTTCCTGCTCTTTCAGCGGTGGCGGCGCTCCACCAGCAAAAAGAACGCGCCGCGCCGGTGGCACTCCCTCGTGGGGCTGCTGTGCATTCCGGGCTTCCTCTTCCTCACCGTCACCGGCCTCACCTGGTCGAGCACCGCGGGCGGCACCATCGGGGAGATCCGCACCCAGCTGGATTGGCGCCGTCCCACCCCGGACGTCACCGCCTCCCCGCTGGTGGAAGCCCCGGGGACGGCGGGCGGCCTCACCGCCGCTCCGGCTGGCGACGCCGGGGCGGACGTCGCCATCGCCACGGCGCGCGAGGCCGGACTCACCGGGTTCATCACCGCCTCGGCCCCCACCGAACCCGAGGCCCCCGATGTGTGGTCGATCGCGGAATCCACGGCCCAGCCCTGGGTGTTGAGCTATGACGCCGTGGCTGTCAACGCCGCCACGGGTGAGGTGGTGGACTCGGTGCCGTTCTCCGCTTGGCCGCTGCCCGCCAAGTTCACCGAGTGGCTGATCCGCGCGCACATGGGAATCCTCTTTGGGTGGATCAACCAGGTTGTTCTGGTGGGCCTCGCCCTGGGGCTCCTCGCTGCGGTGGTGCTGGGGTACGTCATGTGGTGGCGGCGCGGTAAGAACTCCTCCTTTGGCCGCCTGCCCGCCCCCCGAAGCTGGGATAATGTCTCGCGCCCGGCGCTGATCTCCTTCCTGGTGATCTTGATCGTCTACGGCTTTTTCGCCCCGTACTTTGGGCTCAGCCTGCTGGCCTTTCTGGTGCTCGACGCCGCCTACCGGGCATTCCGGCGGCGCCGCGCCCGCCCGCTACACTGAGTCATCATGCCCGACGCTCCGCTTAGCCCCTCCACCGACGATCTCCTGGACGCCGCCGTCTCCGCCCTGGGCGGGGCCCGGCGCGAGGGCCAGGTGCGCATGGCGCAGGCGGTCACGGCCGCGATGGAAAAGGAGCGTCACCTCGCGGTGCAGGCGGGCACGGGCACCGGGAAGTCCCTGGCTTATCTAATTCCCGCGCTGCGGCACGCGCAGGCCACCGGCAGCACCGTGATCGTCTCCACCGCCACCATCGCGCTTCAGCGCCAACTGGTGGATCGGGATCTGCCGCGCCTGGCCGACGCCCTGGAGCCGCTGATGGAGCACCGCCCCACCTTTGCCATTCAAAAGGGGCGTTCCCATTACCTCTGCCTCAACAAGATCGCCCGCGAGGAACCGGAGGAACAGGAGGCCCTCCTCGACGAGGAGGAGCTGAGCTGGCTGGGCCGCCATATCCGGCGGGTGACGGACTGGGCGCAGGAAACGGAGACCGGTGACCGCGACGACCTCGAACCCGGCGTGCCCGATCAGGCGTGGCGGCACGTCTCCGTCACCTCCACCGAATGCATAGGGGCCACCCGCTGCCCTCACGGCGAGGAATGCTTTGCCGAACTCGCCCGCCAGGCCACCCGCAACGTAGACGTGGTGGTCACCAACCACGCGCTGCTCGCCATCGACGCGCTCTCCGACGCCCCCGTGCTCCCCGAGCATGACGTGGTGATCGTGGACGAGGCCCACGAGCTCGACGGCCGCATCACCGCCGTGGCCACCGCCCACATCACCGCCACCGCACTCACCCTCGCCGCCAAGCGGGCGGGCAAACTCGGCGCGGACGGACAGGATGCCAAACTTATCGACGCCGCCGAGGCCTGGGACGCCCACGTCCCCGCGCTCCCGGTAGGGCGCTGGACCAGCGTGGACGATCACACCCGCAGCCTGCTCGTGGCCCTGCGCGACGAGATCTGGGGCACCCGCTCCCGCATCGCCAAGGCCCCCGAGGGGGAATCCGCCAACGATCCCGAGACCTTTGCGGAGCGCCACCACCTCTCCGCGCACCTCCTCGAACTCCACGACGCCCTCGTGCGCATGCTGGAGGTCTTTGATACCACCGACCCCGGCCAGCAAAGCGACGTCGTATGGCTCACCGTGGACGAACGGCGCGGCACCTCCCTGACCGTGGCTCCGCTCTCCGTGGCGGGGCTGCTGCACACCCGGCTCTTTGCCGAGAACACCGTGGTGCTCACCTCCGCCACCCTTTCCGTGGGCGGCAACTTCCAGGCCCTCGCCGCCGCCTGGGGGCTACCCAAGGGCACCTGGGACGGCCTGGACGCGGGCACGCCCTTTGATCCACAGCGAGCCGGGATCATGTATGTTCCCACCGCCCTACCCGATCCAGGGCGCGAGGGCCCCACACCCGAATCCCTCGACGAGATGGCCGAACTCATCACCGCCGCCGGGGGCCGCACCCTGGGGCTGTTTTCCTCCCGCCGCGCCGCGCAGCTGGCCGCGGAGAAACTCCGCGCGCGCCTGCCCTTTGACATTCTCCTTCAGGGGGAGGACAGCACGGGCGCGCTCGTGGAGGCCTTCGCCCACAACGAGAACACCTGCCTTTTTGGCACCCTCACCCTGTGGCAGGGGGTGGACGTTCCGGGGCCGTCCTGCTCCCTCGTGTTGATTGACCGCATCCCCTTCCCCCGCCCCGACGACCCCCTCCTTCAGGCCCGCAAAGAGGCCGCCGACGCCGAGGGACGCAACGGCTTCATGGAGGTGGCCGCCACCCACGCGGCCCTGCTCCTGGCGCAGGGGGCTGGCAGGCTGCTGCGCTCGGTGCATGATCGTGGCGTAGTGGCGGTGCTGGATCGACGGATCGTGACCAAACGCTACGGGGGTTTCCTGCGCGCCTCCATGCCTCAATTCTGGGCCACCACGGACGGCCAGAAGGTGCGCGGAGCGCTACGCCGCCTAGTGGCCGCTTCTGCTTAATCCGTGCCCAGCGGCACCCGGCGATAGGTACCGGCTTCCCTTTCTGCGGCCTCCACCTCGTCACGCGGAATCCCCAGAATGTGCAGCACCTCGTCTAAGAAAGGGTGCGTCACCGCGGTATCCGCCACCTCCCGCAGCGCGGGCTTGGCATTGAAGGCGATGCCCAATCCGGCGGCGGAAATCATGTCGATGTCATTGGCGCCGTCCCCCACGGCCACGGTCTGCTCCATGCCAATGTGATTCTCCTCCGCGAAATCACGCAGGAAGCGCGCCTTGGCCGCTCGATCCACCACCTCCCCGATGACCCGGCCCGTGAGCACGCCGTCCGCTATCTCCAGGGTGTTGGCCCGCACATAATCCACGCCCAGTTCCTCCGCAAGATCCTCCAGAACCTGGGTGAATCCCCCAGAAACCACCGCCACCGTGTATCCCATGCGTTTGAGAGTGCGCACGGTGGTGCGGGCCCCTGGGGTGAGCACGATGGCCTCCGCCACCTCATCGAGCACCGTCTCCGGCAGGCCCTTGAGGGCGGCCACCCGCTCGCGCAGCGATTCCTCGAAGTCAATCTCCCCGCGCATGGCCCGCTCCGTTACGCGGGCCACCTCCTCTTCACGCCCGGCGTGGACGGCCAGCATCTCAATGACCTCGCCGGTGATCAACGTGGAATCGCAATCAAAACACACCAGCCTCTTGGATCGCCGCGCCAGGCCCGCGCGCTCCACCGCGATGTCCACCCCCGCCTCCCGGGTGTGCTCGGCCAGGGCCTTGCGCAGCCCAGCCACCCCTTCCGGGGAGCCGTCCGCCACGGTGATGGAGAGTTCCAACCCGGTAACGGGATAATCCGAGATACCCCGGATGCGGTCGATGTTGGCCCCCTGATCCGCCAACACCCGCCCCACCACGGACATGTCCGCCGCGCAGATCTGGTGCCCCAGCATCACCACCGCGTGCGTGGAGCGAGGACGCGCCGCTATGTGTTCGACGTCGCGCTCCACCGTCACCCGCTGACCCAGGGGGCTGAGCGCGGAGGTCAGTTCCTCCTCAAGGCCGTTGGCGGCGGAGTCCGACAGGTGGACGAAGGCGGCCAGGGAGAGCCTGCCCCGGAAGTCCGATTGCTCGACGTCCAGCAAGGGAATACCCCGGGTAGACAGGACGTGAAAGAAGGCGGCTGAGACTCCGGGGCGATTGGGGCCGGTCACGGTGATCACGGCCGGGTTATCAGGGGAGGCAGCCGGTAGATCGGCGGCCTGGGCGAGGTTCTTGTTCTCCATCGCCTTATTCTTACACACGGAAAGCCCCCTTCGGGGAGAAAAACCGAAGGGGGCAAACTACGTGTAGTCAGCAGGCTTGGGGTGGCTTAGTGGCCGCCGCCCGTATGTGCCTCGCGGCGCATGCGCTCCACCATGTGCGGGTAGTGCAGCTCGAAGGCGGGGCGCTCCGAGCGGATGCGCGGCAGGGACACGAAGTTGTGGCGCGGGGGCGGGCAGGAGGTGGCCCACTCCAGGGAGTTGCCATAACCCCACGGATCGTCCACGGTCACAACCTCGCCGTAGCGCCAGGACTTAAACACGTTCCACACGAAGGGCAGCACGGAGCAGCCCAGCAGGAAGGAGAAGATCGTGGAAATCTGGTTGAGGGTGGTGAAACCGTCCGTATCCAGGTAGTCCGCGTAGCGGCGCGGCATGCCCATGTTGCCCAGCCAGTGCTGCACCAGGAAGGTGCCGTGGAAGCCCACGAAGGTGAGCCAGAAGTGGATCTTGCCCAGGCGCTCGTCCAACATGCGGCCCGTCATCTTGGGGAACCAGAAGTAGATGCCGGCGAAGGAGGCAAACACCACGGTGCCAAAGAGGGTGTAGTGGAAGTGCGCGATGAGGAAGTAGGACTCGGCCAGCTGGAAGTCCAGCGGCGGGGAGGCCAGCATGATGCCGGTGAGGCCGCCGAAGAGGAACGTGGAGATGAAGCCCACGGCCCACACCATCGGGGTCTCCCAGGTGATGTGCCCCTTCCACATGGTGCCCGTCCAGTTAAAGAACTTCACGCCGGTGGGCACGGAGATCAGGAAGGTCATGAAGGAGAAGAAGGGCAGCAGCACCGCGCCGGTGACGAACATGTGGTGAGCCCACACGGCCATGGACAGCGCGCCGATGGAGAGGGTGGCAAAGACCAGGCCCACGTAGCCGAACATCGGCTTGCGGGAAAACACCGGAATGACCTCGGAGACGATGCCGAAGAAGGGCAGCGCCAGCACGTACACCTCGGGGTGGCCGAAGAACCAGAAGAGGTGCTGCCACAGGATCGAGCCGCCATTGGCGGGATCGTAGATGTGCCCGCCCAGCTTGCGGTCGTAGAGGATGCCCAGGGCCGCCGCCAGGAGGAGGGGGAAGATCAGCAGGGCGATCACGGAGGCCACAAAGATGTTCCAGGAGAAGATGGGCATGCGGAACATCGTCATGCCCGGCGCACGCAGGCAGAGAATGGTGGTCACCATGTTAATCGCGGAGGCCACGGTGCCCACGCCGGTGGCACCCACGCCCACGATCCAGAAGTCCGCGCCCACACCGGGGGTGTGGATCGCGTCGGACAGCGGGGAGTACATCGTCCAGCCGAAATCGGCGGCGCCGCCGGGGGTGATGAAGCCAGCGAGCATGGCCACCACGCCCACCTGGGTGATCCAGAAGCCAAAGGCGTTCAGGCGGGGGAAGGCGACGTCGGGAGCGCCGATCTGCAACGGCAGGACGTAGTTGGCAAAGCCCCACACGATCGGGGTACCAAAGGCCAGCAGCATGACGGTGCCGTGCATGGTGAAGAGCTGGTTGAACTGCTCGTTGGACAGGTACTGCAACCCGGGAGTGAATAACTCCGCGCGGATCAGCAGCGCCATCAGGCCGCCGGCGAAGAACCACACCAGCGACATGATGATGTACATGATGCCCAGTTCTTTGTGATCCGTGGTGGTGAGCATCTTCCACATCTTGGAACCCTTGCGGGCATTGCCCGTCGGCGCGGGACGGACGGGCTCGACGTAATTATCGAGCCGTGGTGCCACAGCAGTCATTCGATCCTCCTGACTATGAGACAACCCTCGGGAACACAGGGTTATCCAAGTTTTCTACCGCTTCATAGTAAAACACGCCTGCGCACATTTTCCAGCCGTCTCACCAGTCACAAAACGCCGCGCAGCAGGGACTTTCATCGAGAAAGCTGCCAGCTTTCTCAGCAATTTCCAGCGTTACCCCAGCCCCGACGGCTACCGATCCCCGCCCCCACCGCATACCACCCCGGGAAATTAGTGACCTTTTCCACAATTTAGGGCGCGCCGCCACCCCGGCACCGCGCCCCTCGCCCGCAAAAACTACCCCCGGTGTGAATCAACCTTTAGGATGAGCGCCCCGTCGCGAGCCCTAAAAGTCCCAGTCGTCGTCGGTGGTGTTCTCCGCCTTGCCGATCACGTAGGAGGAGCCGGAGCCGGAGAAGAAGTCATGGTTCTCGTCGGCGTTCGGGGACAGCGCGGAGAGGATCGCCGGGGATACCCGCGTCTCATCGGCGGGGAAAAGCCCCTCGTAGCCCAGGTTGTTGAGAGCCTTGTTCGCGTTGTACCGCAGGAAGCGCTTGACGTCCTCGGTCCAGCCCAGGCCGTCGTAGAGGTCCTCGGTGTACTGGCTCTCGTTGTCGTAGAGATCGTAGAGCAGGTCGAAGGTGTACTCCTTGAGTTCGTCGCGTCGCTGCTGCTCGGAGGCCCGCACCCCCTGCTGGTACTTGTAGCCGATGTAGTAGCCGTGCACGGCCTCATCGCGGATGATGAGGCGGATGATGTCCGCCGTGTTGGTGAGCTTGGCGTGGGAGGACCAGTACATGGGCAGGTAGAACCCGGAGTAGAAGAGGAAGGACTCCAGCAGCGTGGAGGCCACCTTGCGCTTGAGCGGATCGGAGCCCTCGTAGTAGGAGAGCACGATCTTGGCCTTGCGTTGAAGATTCTCGTTCTCCTCGGACCACCGGAAGGCATCGTTGATCTCCGGGGTGGAGGCCAGCGTCATGAAGATGTTGGAGTAGCTCTTGGCGTGCACGGACTCCATGAACGCAATGTTGGTGAGCACCGCCTCCTCGTGGAGGGAGGTGGCGTCGGGGAGCAGCGAGACCGCGCCCACGGTGCCCTGGATGGTGTCCAGCAGCGTGAGTCCGGTGAACACACGCATGGTGGTTTGGCGTTCCAGCTCGTTGAGGGTGCTCCAGCTCTTGATGTCGTTGGACACCGGCACTTTTTCCGGCAGCCAGAAGTTGCCGGTGAGGCGATCCCACACCTCTAGATCCTTCTCGTCGGGGATCTCGTTCCAGTTGATTGCCTGCACAGGCTTGGGGTGGCTGACCAGGTATTCCTCGTAGGATTCCGGCTGCGGAGCCATGCGGTGACCTCCAAAAGTTTTCGGTATTTTTCTGCGCTCCTGAGCGCACTTCCTCTACCCTACCGCGCGGGGTCTACCGCGCACCGTTACCTAGAGCGACCTTCGCCTAACCTCACATTTATTCGCCTAACCTCAGATGACAGCCCCGATTAATCAGTCTATTCTCTGAATCATGGCTATCAACGACAAACTGGCAAAGGCATTCAACGAGCAGGTCACGATGGAAATCGAGGCCTCCCTGATCTACCTGCAACTCTCCTACGCCCTCGACGACCTCGGTCTGACCGGCATGCGCGACTGGATGAAGAAGCAGCACGACGAGGAGCTGGAGCACGCCGAGCGCTTCGCTCAGCACCTGCTGGACCGCGGCTACGTCCCGCAGATCCAGGACATCCCCACGCCGAAGCTCTCCGTGTCCAACGCCAAGGAGGCCTTCGAGGCTTCCCTGGAGCACGAGCGCAAGGTTTCCGCCTCCATCCGCAACCTCGCCGCCCTTCAGGCGGAGGTGCAGGACTGGGATTCCCGCCCGATGATCGACTGGTTCCTCGACGAGCAGATCGAGGAGGAGTCCACCGTCTCCGAGATCCTGGATCGCCTGGAGCTCGCCGGCACCGAGGGCTCCGGCATCCTGCGTATCGACGCCGAGCTGGCCTCCCGCGGCGAGTAATCCGCACCGCAGGCGGGGCACCCGTCCCGCTCGCATGATAAAGGGGTGTGCCCCTCACCACGAAGGTGAGGGGCACACCCCTTTATCTATTCCTTATATATAAGGAAAGGCTTAGAGCATGCAGCTCACGCAGCCCTCCACCTCGGTGCCCTCCAAGGCCACCTGACGCAGGCGGATGTAGTAGAGCGTCTTGATGCCCTTGCGCCAGGCATAGATCTGCGCCCGGTTGATATCGCGGGTGGTCACCGTGTCCTTGAAGAAGAGCGTGAGGGAGAGCCCCTGATCCACGTACCGGGTGGCCACCGCGTAGGTGTCAATGATCTTTTCAAACCCGATGTCGTAGGCGTCCTCGAAGTACTCCAGGTTCTCGTTATCCATGTGCGGCGCCGGGTAGTACACGCGCCCGATCTTGCCCTCCTTGCGGATCTCAATCTTGGAGGCGATGGGGTGGATCGAGGAGGTGGAGTTGTTGATGTAGGAGATGGAGCCCGTGGGCGGCACCGCTTGAAGGTAGCGGTTATAGATGCCGTCCTTCATCACCGCGGCCTTGAGCTCCGCCCACTCCTGCGCGGTGGGGATATGCGCAGAGGAGGCCTCAAAGAGCGCCTTGACCTTGGGGGTTTGCGGGAGGAACTCCGCCGGATCGAAACGATCAAAATACGAGCCATCGGCGTATTCGGAGTCCGCAAAGCCCTCGAAGGTCTCGCCGCGTTCGCGGGCGATCTTGTTGGAGGCCCGCAGGGCGGCGTACAGGATAGCCGCAAAGTAGGCGTTGGTGAAGTCCAGGCCCTCCTCGGAGCCGTAGCGGATGTACTCGCGGCCCAGGTAGCCGTGCAGGTTCATCTGTCCCAATCCGATGGCATGGGCGGCGTCGTTGCCCTTGCGGATGGAGGGCACCGAGTCGATGGCCGTCTGGTTGGACACGGCGGTCAGCCCGCGGATGGCGGTTTCCACCGTGAGGCCGAAGTCCGGGGAGTCCATCGTCATGGCGATGTTGAGGGAGCCCAGGTTGCAGGAGATGTCATCGCCCACGGTCTCATAGCTGAGGTCAGCGCGGAAGGTGGACGGGGTGTTCACCTGGAGGATTTCCGAGCACAGGTTGGACATATTCACCCGCCCCGCGATCGGGTTGGCGGCGTTGGCGGTGTCCTCGAACATGATGTACGGGTAGCCGGACTCAAACTGGATCTCCGCGAGGGTCTGGAAGAACTGGCGCGCGTTGATCTTGGTCTTGCGGATGCGCGGGTCCTCCACCATCTCGTCGTAGAGTTCCGTGACGGACACGTCAGCAAAGGGCTTTCCGTACACGCGCTCCACGTCGTAGGGGGAGAACAGGTACATGTCATCGTTGCGTTTAGCCAGCTCGAAGGTGATGTCCGGGATCACCACGCCCAGGGAGAGCGTCTTGATGCGGATCTTCTCATCGGCGTTCTCGCGCTTGGTGTCCAGGAAGCTGAGAATGTCCGGGTGGTGGGCGTTGAGGTACACCGCCCCGGCGCCCTGGCGCGCGCCGAGCTGGTTGGCGTAGGAGAAGGAGTCCTCCAGGAGCTTCATCACCGGAATCACGCCGGAGGACTGATTCTCGATGTGCTTGATGGGGGCGCCGGCCTCGCGCAGGTTGCTCAGCAGCAGGGCCACGCCGCCGCCGCGCTTGGATAGTTGCAGGGCGGAGTTGATGGAGCGCCCGATGGACTCCATGTTGTCCTCGATGCGCAGCAGGAAGCAGGACACCGGCTCGCCGCGCTGGGCCTTACCCTCGTTGAGGAAGGTGGGGGTGGCGGGCTGGAAGCGCCCGGACATGATCTCGTCCACCAGGTGCTCGGCCAGGGACTCGTCGCCGTCGGCCAGCGCCAGGGCCACCATGGATACGCGATCCTCAAAGCGCTCCAGGTAACGGCGGCCGTCAAAGGTTTTCAGCGTGTAGGAGGTGTAGTACTTGTACGCCCCCAGGAAGGTGTCAAAGCGGAACTTGAATCCGTAGGCCCGCTTGAACAGGTCCTTGATGAACTCGAAGTTGTAGCGCGCCAGCACCTCGGGATCGTAGTACTTGTTTTCCACCAGGTAATCCAGCTTTTCGCGCAGGTCGTGGAAGTACACGGTGTTCTGATTGACGTGCTGGAGGAAAAACTGCTTGGCCGCGTCGCGGTCCTTATCAAACTGAATCCGGCCGTCCTCGTCGTAGAGGTTCAGCAGCGCGTTGAGCGCGTGGTAGTCGGTCTGCTCCGCCGGAGCCACTGGCTCTGCCACGGTCTTTCCCTTCTCGGTCACTCTTTTGAGCCTTTCGCAGATATGGAATTGAACTTGGGTCAAAGTCTTTGCTAGGAGGCCACCGCCGGGGCCCGCAGCCCCAGCGCCTCCGCGTTGCTGAGCAGACCCTCGCGGAGGATCTCCACATCCTCCGGGGTTCCCAGCAACTCAAAACGATACACATAGGGCACGTGGCACTTGGCGGCGATGACGTCCCCCGCCTTGCCGTAATCGGCCCCAAAGTTGGTGTTTCCGCTGGATACCACCGCTCGAATAAGTGAGCGATTGCGCTCATCATTGAGGAAGCGAATCACCTGGGTGGGCACGGGCCGGGAGTTTTGGTGGCTTATCGACGCCCCTCCCCCATACGTGGGGCACACCAGCACGTAGGGTTCCTCCACCCGCAGCGGGGCCTCCGTGCGGCGCAGGGGAATCCGCGCCGCGGGGAAGCCGAGCTTGTGCACGAAGCGATGGGTGTTTTCCGTAGCCGAGGAGAAGTACACGACGAGCATGTTCCTACCCCCACTTCCTTTCCCTGTTCATACACGTGTGGCCACCGGCTTTCCTCGGTGGCCACGGTTGTTCAGTACACGCTTAAGCGGGCTACGCCACCCGCGCGCTCAGCTCGCGAATGCGCTCGGGGCGGAAGCCCGACCAGTGCTCGCTGCCCGCTTCCACCACGGGGGCCTGGAGGTATCCCAGGGCGAGGACGTAATCACGGGCTTCATCGTCCATGGAGATGTCCACGAGCGTGTAATCCAGGCCGGCCCGATCCAGCGCCTTCTTGGTGGCGTTGCACTGCATGCAGGCGGGCTTGGTGTACACGGTGATAGCCATAATGTCCTCAACTTTGCGCTCTCGCGAGCCCGTCACGCCGCAGCGCAGGCGCTGCATGGGCCCTCTTCATGCTTTTCATCAAATCTTTACGCCGTTCCCGACGACATGAAACGACACTATACTTTGTGGTCAATCGGTGCAACCAACACAATATATAGTAGTTACACCGACGATATTCCCAGGTGCCCACCGCCGGGCACCCCACATATTGAAGCAAGCCGGAGCGCCTAACTACATCGCTGCAATTCCCACCTGCACTTTCCCCGAACGCCCGCCGTCAACTATGACAAAAATCTTTCTTCAACCTTAATGTAACCCAAGATACCTTCACCCCCGGGACGTCGATACGCCCCCACATACAGAAAACCGCTCACCCCGGCGGGGTGAGCGGCATCTCGGGAGGCATCTCCTAGCCCTGGCGGGCCTTGAAACGCGGATCCTTCTTATTAATCACGTAGACCTTACCGTGGCGACGCACAACCTGGGCGCCCGGCTTGTTCTTCAGCGACCGAAGCGACTTGCGGACCTTCATCGGGCGCTCCTTCCTGTATGCGCTACATTTTTCCGTGGCCGCCACCTCATGCCGGGCGCAATTCCCGGCAAGCACGGCCATGACACGGAGGAAAATACTACCCCACCTCGCGGGCACCGCCAAAACGCCGCCGGAAGCCCTCGCCCACCTCCTCCAGGCTCCGCCCGGCCGTCTCCGGCGCCCAACGAAGCACAAACCCCAGCGCCACCAGCCCCAACACCGCGAAAAGCAGGAAGGCCCCCTGCCCGCTCACCGCCTCCACCAGCGGGAGGAAGAACTGCGCCACCACCCAGTTAGCCAACCACAGCGCCAACCCCGCCAGGCCCATGCCCACCCCACGCACCGGCAGGGGCACCAGCTCGGAGATCAAAAGCCACGTGGTCAGCGACACCGCCGCCTGCTGGGAAACCATGAACAACGCCATCATCGCCAGGGAGATCCAGGCGGCCACCGCATGTTCGTCGGCGAAGGAGTAGGCCACGGCAAGCCCCACGAGCGCCACGACGTTGCACGACAGCCCCAGGCAAAGCAGGCGCTTTCGGCCCACCCGATCCACGATCCTCAGCCCCACGTAGCAGGACGCCACGCTCACCGTGCCGATCACCAACGAGGTATGCACGGAGCTTTCCACCGAGATCCCCACGCTGTGCATCATGGTGGGGGCAAAATACACCACGGCGTTCACCCCCGTGATCTGTTGAATCACGCCCACCGCCACGGCCGTTCCCACCGCCGCCGTCAGCCATTTTTCGGTACGCAGCCGCCGCCACTGTAGGAACTGCGCGCCGCGCCGCTCCCGCGAACCCACGCTCGCCTCCGTCACGCCCAGGTCCGTCAGGGTGAGCCCGGCGCGCGTGGCGGTGCGGCGGGCGGCGTCGATACGCCCCTTAGCCGCGTACCAGGCCGGGGTATCGGGCAGCAGGATCATGCCCAGGGCCAGCATCGCGCCCGGCACGGCGGCGAGGCCGAGCATGAGCCGCCAGTTCCCGCTGGGGGCGATGACGGAGTTGGCCACGTAGGCGCTCAGCTGGCCCACCACGATCATCAGGGTATTCAGCGATACCATGCGGCCCCGCCATCGCGCCGGAGACATCTCGGAGAGATACATGGGCACCACGATGCTCACCATTCCCACGGCCAGGCCCAGCACCAGGCGCGCCGCCACCATGCTTGCCACCCCTGCGGCCACCGCGCACCCCAGGGAGGCACCGATGAAGATCACCCCGCCGAGGATCAGCGTGCGACGCCGCCCCCACCACGCGGCCACCGCCCCGGAACCCACCGCCCCCAGGGCCGCCCCGGCCAGAAGCGCGGAGGTCACCAGCCCCTCCTGGTGGGCCGTGAGCCCAAACTCCGGGGAGAGGAAAAGCAGCGCGCCCGCCATCACGCCGGTGTCATAGCCAAAGAGGAGCCCGCCGAAGGCCGCCACGAGCGCTACAGTGAGCACATAAGTTTGTTCCCGCACCCGCCCATCCTGTCACCCGAGGGAGGCACAGCCCATGTCCCCGCTGCCCCACGCCCGGCAACAAGAGATCATCTCCGCCCTGCGCACGCGCCCCTTGATCGATTCAGAAAAAGAGATTCGCCGCCGCGTGGATTTTCTGGTGGACTACCTCCGCGCCACCGGGGCGCGTGGCTACGTGCTTGGCATCTCCGGCGGCCAGGATTCCACCCTGGCGGGCAGGCTCGCGCAACTCGCCGTGGAGCGCGCCCGCCCCGCCGAGTTCTGGGCGCTGCGGCTGCCCTACGGGGTGCAGGCCGACGAGGCCGACGCCCAGGCGGCCCTGGACTTCATCCGCCCCGATCACCGCGCCACCGTGAACATCAAGGAGGCTACCGACGCCCTCGCACGCGCCTCCGCCGACGCCCTGGGGATCGCGCGCCTCGATGACTTCCACGTGGGAAACATCAAGGCCCGGCAGCGCATGGTGGCCCAGTACGCCCTGGCCGGGCAGGAGAAACTGCTGGTGATCGGCACCGATCACGCAGCGGAAAACCTCACCGGGTTCTTCACCAAACACGGCGACGGCGCGGCCGACCTCCTGCCGCTGGCCGGGCTGACCAAAGGCCAGGGCGCGCAACTGCTCGAAGCCCTTGGCGCCCCCTCCGCCACCTGGATGAAAGTGCCCACCGCCGACCTGGAGGACGCGCGCCCGGCCCTCCCCGACGAGGAGGCGCTGGGGGTCACGTATGCGCATATCGACGCCTACCTGGAAGGCCGCCGCGTGCCCGAGGCCGCCGCCGAACGCATCGAACGCCTCTGGCAAACGGGCGCCCACAAGCGCCACCTGCCCGCCACCCCGGACGATTCCTGGTGGCGCGTCCGATGAGGCCTTAGCCCGCCAGGGCCGCCGTGGCCCGCGCAGCCCGCACCAGCTCCGAGCCGTAACCGGGCCCGTGCGTGACCGCATGCACCGCCAGGGGGTGCAGCTGGTGCAGCGGTATGCTCTCGCGCCAGTCCTCGGGTAGCGCGGAGACCTCCGCATAGCCCGCGTAGATCTCCTCCAGGTGCGGGGCCCCGAAAAGCGCCAGCATGGCCAGATCCGTCACCGGGTGCCCGCCGTGGGCGGCGGGGTCGATGAACACCGGCCCGGCGGTGCCGAAGAGCAGGTTGCCCGCCCAGAGGTCGCCGTGAATCCGCGCGGGCGGCGCATCCCAGCCCCGTACCCGCATGATCCTTGGTAGCGCGTCTAGCGCGCGGCGTACCTCCGCCCAGCCCTCGGCGTCGAGATGGCCCGTCTGATGGGCACGACGAGCAAAAGGAAGAACCCGCTGCTCGGTGTAGAACCGCGCCCAATCCTGGGCAGGACGGCACTCCTGGGGCTGGGTGCCGATGTAATACGGCCCCGGCCACCCCGGCGGCGGGCTGCCATGGGCGGGAGCGCCGGCCGCGTGGATTCGGGCCAATTCCCGCCCCGCCCTCCGCGCGGCCTCGGCGGTGGGCGGGACCTCCTCCACCCGCCTTGTGGCGATCACCCCCTCGGCCGCCTCCACTACCTCGGCCACATGCGCGCTGGCCTGGGCTAACCACCGCAGCCCCGCCGCCTCTGCCTGGGCGGCACCGGGCTCTCGGGGATATTTGCGCACCACCCCGGCCGTCTCAGTAGCCATCAGTACCGCTCCGGCTCCTCCCCGAGTTCGAAGGCTCGGCCGCTGATCTCCCCCACGGTCACGCGCACGTAGTTGTATTTCAGCGTGGGCACCCAGGGGCGCAGCGGCAAGGAATCGGCGTATTCGATCTCTTCCGCGCCGCTCAGCGCGCTGGCGCTGCCGCGCACCACCACCGACCACGCCTGCCCGTCCGAGACCTCGTCGGCCTCAAAGAGCACGTCGGGGTTGAGACTGAGGCTAAAGAACTTGGTGCCCTCGGCGGTGCGGAAGTAAATCTCGCCGTGGCCGTCCACCACGTAGTTCACGGGGAAGATATCCATCTCCTCGCTGCGGCGCACCACCAGGCGGCCGAGAGTGAGGCCGCGGAGTCTTTCCAGGCACTCCTCGGCCGAGAGGATACGCACGCCGGAGGAATCATCGCTTGTCATGGCCCCCATCCTATCCCTGTCCTCCGGGCCCAGGAGGGGGCAACCGCCTGCCACTCGCTACCGGCGCGAGGAGGCCTCCGCCCGGCCGCTTTGGATAAAGAACTTGTTTTGGCCGAACTTCATCAACTCCACGATCAGGAAGATCGCCAGGCTCACCAGCACGGCAGCCCCCAGCTGGGCCAGGCCCAGCGGTGCGGTATCAAACAGGGAGTTCATAAACGGCGCGTACGTAAACAGCGCTTGCAGCACCAGCAGCGCCCCCACGGACATCCAGATCACCTTGTTGCCGGTCAGCGCCCGCACGTGCAGCGAGGAGCGGTAAAGGAAGCGGGAGTTAAACAGCACAAAGATCTGCGCGGTCACCAGCACGGCGACGGCCGTGGTGCGCGCCACCGCCTGATCGGCGCCGTCGTTCATCATGAGGCGGTAGGTGGCGATGGTGGACAACGCGATCATAAGCGAGATCCACAGGACGCGCGCCCATAGCCAATAACTCAGGAGCGCCTGCTTGGGATCGCGCGGCATGCGGCTCATGATGCCCTTCTCCGCGGGTTCGTAGGCCAGCGCGATGGACAGGGCGATGGCCGTCACCAGGTTCACACAGAGGATCTGCGTCGGGGCCAGCGGCGGCTCCCAACCAAAGAGGACGGAGAAAAAGACCACCATGCCCTGCGCCAGGGTCGTGGGCAGCAGGAAAACAACCGACTTCAGGATATTGTCATAGATGCGGCGCCCCTCGTGCACGGCGCGTTCGATGGTGGAGAAGTTATCGTCCGCCAGCACGATGTCCGCGGCTTCCTTCATGGCCTCGGTGCCCTTGATCCCCATCGCGATGCCCACGTCGGCGCGGGTTCGCGGGGGCGTCGTTGGCCCCATCGCCCGTCATTGCCACAACCTGATCGTGGGACTGAAGCGCGTCCACGATGCGAATCTTGTGTTCCGGGCTGGTGCGGGCAAAGACGTCAATGCCCACCACCCGCTCGGCCAGATCCACGCGACTCATGGCCTCGATGTCCGCGCCGGTGATGGCCACCGGTTCCTGGCCCTGGCGCAGATCCAGTTGCCGGCCGATTGCCTTCGCCGTCTCCACGTGATCCCCGGTAATCATCTTCACGCTGATGCCGGCGGCATGGCAGGACTTGATCGCCTCGATCGCCTCGGCCCGGGGCGGGTCGATCAGGCCCACGAGCCCCACCAATTCCAACCCCGTCTCTACATCGGCGTGATCGAGTCCCCCGTGCTCCGGGACGCTCTTGCGTGCCGAGGCCAGCACGCGCATGCCTTGGGACGCCAGCGCGGCCACCTCCGACTCCCAGTAGCCGAGGTCAAAGTCCACGAGCCGCCCCTGGGCGTCGCGCTGAGAGGAGCAGCGCGCAAACAGCACGTCCGGCGCGCCCTTCATCAGCAGCTCCTCCCCGGTGGCCACAACGGGCCCGGCGACGCGCACGGCCATGTACTTGTAGGCGGAGTCGAAGGGGATCACGGCGGTCCGCTGGTAGGCCTCTGCCTCGGCCGCGCCAAAACCCGCCTTGTGGCTGAAGATCACGAGCGCCGCCTCGGTGGGCTCCCCGATCACGCTCCACATGCCGGCTTCCTCGCCCTCGCCCAGCACGGCGTCGTTGCACAGCGCATTAATGCGCGCGAGATCCCTCAGACCGTCCTCATCGCTGGAAGCCCGCGCGGTTAGTTCGCCTTCCTTGACAAAGCCATCGCCCGTGACGTCGTAGGTGGCGCGCGGGGTGCGGGCCACGCGCGCCGTCATCTCGTTACGGGTCAGCGTGCCGGTTTTATCGGAGCAGATGGTGGTCACCGCGCCCAGCGCCTCCACGGCACCCATCTTGCGCGTGATGGCCTTGTGCCGGGCCATCTTCTGCACGCCGAGGGCCAGGGTGATGGTCACCAGCGCGGGAAGCCCCTCCGGCACGGCGGCCACCGCGAAGCTCAGCACATCCGTCAGCAGGGCCTCCGGGGCCATATCGTGCACAAAGCGCCCCAGGATCATGAGGAGCGCGGACACGCCGACGATGCCGATGGCAAACTGCGTGCCGAGCTTGTCCATCTGTTGCGTGAGCGGCGTCTTGAGGCTATCGACGTCATCGACCATCGCCTGAATGTGGCCGATCTCCGTGTCCCTGCCCGTGGCATACACCACGCCGTAGCCGCTTCCCTGCGTCACCACGGTGCCGGAATGCGCGATATTGGTGCGATCCCCGATTCCGGCACCGGGCTCCACCTCACTCGGGGTCTTCGAGGCCGGCTCGGACTCGCCGGTCAGCATGGACTCGTCAATCTTGAGGCGCTGAGCATCAAGAATACGAATATCGGCGGGGATCTTATCCCCCGCACCAAAACGAACCACATCGCCCGGGACAAGGCTCTCCGATTCCACGTCCTGCCACGAGCCGTCGCGCTTGACCATCGCGTGCAGGGAAAGCATGCCGCGTATTCCGTCGAGCGCCTTCTCCGCCTGCCCCTCCTGGATATAGCCGATCAGCGCGTTGCCAAAGGCCACGGCGATGATAACCCAGAAGTCCACCCAATCCTGGAAGATCGCCTTCACGATGCCGGCGACCAGCAAGATATAGATGAGAATATCGTTAAAGTGAGCCAGGAACTTAATAATCTCCGGCTTCTGTTTGGCCTCGGGGAGTTTATTCGGCCCGTATTTTTCGGCGGCGGCACCGGCCTCGGCGGCGCTAAGACCAATATCCCTGGAATTCAACCTGCCAAGGGCTGTATCGGTGGTCACCGCGTAGATCGGGGCCTCCGACCCCGATGCGTCCACGGTCGGGCCCGTGGGGTTGGCGGTGGGAGAGTCGTTCATGGCTCAACCGTTCTTTCTCGTGGTAGCTGCTGCGAGAGAGGCCTGTGCCATCAAACGCTTAGGGTGCAGCCTAGTTGCGCACCGTCCGCAAAGTCAACGGTTGTTGAAAAAATCGAGGGAGGCACATCCCGGATATTTCATCGCCAATCCCCCATGTTTTTGATGTAGGCCAAAATCACATAACACGCGCACCGGCGCAGCATTGCACTTACCTGCCCCCTGAACCCACGCCGACCACAAAAACGGAAAATCCCCTCATCAGAAACTCTGGTGAGGGGTTATTGTGGAGCTAACGGGATTCGAACCCGTGACCCCCACACTGCCAGTGTGGTGCGCTACCAGCTGCGCCATAGCCCCGCATCGCTACACCACCCTTAAGCGGGTAAGCGCTTCATGCGAACGAGAGTTAATGTACCCCGATCCCCCGAAAGCGCCAAACCCGCTGGTAGAAAGCCACAAAAGCCGTTTTACTGGCGCTTGTACTGGTTCACCCAATCCGTATTCCCGGCAAGCTCCTTCTCCTCGCCGTTGATGAACACGCGCGGGGAGGATACCCCGCCCTCGGTCTTTTCCAGGTCGGCGGCGTTGGCCGATCCGACCTCATCGGTCTTATCCGCGTACTTGCCCTCGCGGATGGCCGTGGCGGTCTCCTCCGAGGCCCCCAACTCCTTGGCCGCCTCGGCATACTTCTCGTTATCCCACTTGGTGCTGTAAATATCCGACTGGTTGGCAAAGATGTAATTGCGCAGGTTCCAGTACAGCGCTTGATCCTCGCCCTCGGCGGATACCGCCGCCAGCACGGCGGCGAGGCCACGGTGGGAGTTGCCGTCCTTTTCCTCGTCGCTGGTTTCCGCATCCCGATTGGTGTTATCCATGAACACCAGCGGGTGAATCTTCACCACCAGGTCGCCATTATCCACGGCCTCGCGCATGTCCTGGCGGTCACCCTCGGCCAGCGTGGCGCAGTGGGGGCAGGAGAAATCCTCGTATAGGTCGGCCACCGGGGTGGAGTCATCCACGCCCTCCCCCTTGAGGGTGATGGTGTTGCCCTCCCAGGTGCTGCTGAACGCCACGGTATCAATCATGGCCTCGCGCTTGGAGTTCTGTCCGTTTATCACGATGCATCCCACGATGACCGCCGCGATCACGACGATGCCCACGACGGCCCACAGAAAGCCGTTGCTCTTTTGGTTGGGAGATTTCACGGTGCTGCTCACAGTCATCCTTTATCTTGTCGCTGCGGATCAACGTGCCCGGTTCGGGCGCACCAATTCAGTGTATCGAACCCCCCTCCGCGCACCAGAGGCCTCGGGCAAGATTCACAGCACAATAGCAGGGACGTAACATGACGGACATGCTTCGCGACGCCACCATCGTGGGCAGCGGTGCCGCGCTCGGCGTCGCCGCCCGACTGCTCGCCACCATGATGATGAACGATCTTTCTTCACTGTGGGTGCTCCTCACCATCAACGTGGTGGGCTGTCTTTTCCTGGGGGCCTGGGGTTCCAGCCTCTTCCTGGGCAAGGGAATCCTTGGCGGCTACACCAGCTTTTCCGCCTTCGCCCTGGTGCTGGTGCAGGCCCCGGCTGCCACCGCCGCCGCGTACCTGGCGGCCACGGTGGTGGGCTGCGTGGGGGCCTGGCTGATCGGCCACGCCCTTGCCGCCCCCAGAACCCCGGGGGCTCCCGCATGATCGCGCTCTTTCTTGCCGTGAGCGTCGGGGGTTTCTTCGGCGGAGCCGGCCGCTATTTCTTAAGCCGCTACCCCGGGGGCTGGCGCGGTACCTGGTGCGCCAACGCCCTGGCCTGCCTGATCCTCTCCTTCAGCCTGCACCACGGCGGCCTGGTGGCGGCGGCCTGGGGAACGGGGGTGGCCGGAGCGCTATCCACCTGGTCCACCCTGGCCGCCGAGGTGGGCCAGGCGCTCCTCTCCGGGGGTTCCCGGCGGCGTCGCCAAGCGGCCCTGTACCTGGGCGCCACCCTGTGCGCCGGGTGCGGAATCATCGCACTCTTTGCCTGAGTTCTGCCGGTTATTCCGCGATGGCATCAAGCGGCGGGGTCTTGGCGGCGTAGCGCGCGGGCCACAGCGCGGCGAGCACCCCCACCACGGCGGAGCCTGCCACCATGAGCAGAAGTTGCAGCCACGGCACCTGCGCCGCGCCGAGCCCCTGTTCCTGCAAGATCCCCAGGAAGGCCCAGCCCAGCCCCAGGCCGATGAGCATGCCCGCCACCGCTCCGAACACCGCCACCTGCACGGCCTCCAGCACGATCATCACGCGCACCTGGCTGCGATGCACGCCCACCGCGCGCAGCATGCCGATCTCCTGGCGGCGTTCGATCACGTTGAGCGTGAGCGTATTCACGATGCCCAGCACCGCGATAATCACCGCCAGGGCCAGCAGCGCGTAGAGAATATTCAGTACCTGATTGACGGCCTTTTGAATCTCCCCGGCCAGGTCCTCGGCGTCGAGCACCTGCACCACCAGGTAATCCTTCATGGATTCCTCAAGGTTCTCGCGCAGATCCTCGTGGGAAACAAAGCCATCGCTCACGGCGTCCACGCTCTGCAACATCATCTCCGTGGAAGGGATGAGTTCCTCGGCGGTGGTCTTGGAAATCAAGAGGGAACCAAAGCTATTGTCCTCCTGGTAGATGCCCAGCAGCGGGGCCTCCACGGTCTTATCGTTCGTGGCCGAGCTGATGGTCACCGCATCCCCCACGGACCAGCCCATCGTTTTCGCCTGCTTCTCCGAGGCCACGAATCCCTCCCCGCTGAGGTCAAGGTCCCCCTCGATCGCGGTGTTGCCGGTGATCTCGTTGAGCTTCCCGGAAAGCACCAGGGTGTAATCCCCAAAGGGCACGCCCCATGCGCCGTCCGCCTTCAGCGGGGCCAGGTAGGTTTCCACGAGGCTGCCCACGCCGTCGGTCTGCGCGGCGGCCTCCACCGCCTCACGCGGCACGGGGAAGCTCCCCGTGGGCGGGCCCATGAGCCGGAAATCCGCCCGCATGTTGTCCTCGAAGGAATCGGAGACCGCCGACTTCGCCGTGGCCCCAAACATGCCGATGGAGGTCACCAGCGCCACCCCGAGGGTCAGGGCAAAGGCCGTGGTGGCGCTGCGGCGGGGATTGCGCGCGGAGTTCGTGGCGGCCAGGCGCCCCACCATGCCGAAGGGCTTGCCCACCACCCGGCCGAGCCAGGGGACCGTCGGCAAGGCAAGGGCCGGGCCCACCAGGAAGTAGCCCACCACCACTCCCAGAGAGCCGACGCCCACCAGCAGCACTCGCATGCCCGTGCTCGCCTCGGAGAGCGCCCCCACCAACGCCAGGAGGATACCCACGCTGCCCATCACCGCGCCCAAGAGGGTGCGAGCTCGCAGGGAGGCGGAGGCCGTGGATTCCGTGGTGCGCATGGCCTCCACAGGGCGCACGTTGCCGGCGCGCTGGGCGGGTAGCCAGGCGGAGATCACCGTGACCGCCACCCCCACCAGCAGCGGAATGAGGATCGCGCTCAGGCTCAGCCCCAGGCCCGAATCCGGCAGCACCCTACTGCTTGAGAAGAGCACCGCCTTGATGCCCACCACCAGGAGCATTCCCACGAAGAGACCCACCAGCGAGCCCACCGCGCCGATGAGCGCGGCCTCCAGGACCACCGAGCGGGTGATCTGCTTGCGCGAGGCCCCCAGGGCGCGCAGCAGGGCAAATTCCTTGGTGCGCTGCGCCACGATCATGGAGAAGGTATTGGCGATGAGGAAGGTGCCCACCAGCAGCGCCATGAGACCAAAGGCCACCAGGAAGTAATTGACAAAGCTCAGGCTGGACTGGATGGAACTGCTTTCCTGCTTGGCCAATTCCGCCCCGGTTTCCGCGGAGACGTCCGGCCCATACACCGAGTTGATGTGCGCCATCAGTTCTTCCGCGCCAACTCCCTCGGCGGCCTTCACCAGCAGAGAGGCCGCCGTGTTTCCCTCGGTGAACTTGTCCAGGTAGGCGGATTCATCCATCCGCAGCGCCGCCGTGTTCGCGCTATCCAGCGCCATGTCATAGATGCCCACCACCGTGAACTCGTGGCGGCCCTTAGGGTCCACCACCGTGAGCGTGGTACCCACCCCAATGTCCAGGCTCTTGGCAGCCTTCTCGTTCAGGATCACCTCGTCCTGCCCGCTGGGGTTGTTCCCCTCCAGGATCTCCTCCGGCTGGCGCACCGTATCCTCCGGCGTGTACCAGAGGCTCAACGAGGCGTTGCCCCGAAACTTCAGGGACTCCCCCTCCGCGTTACCCAACACCACGGGATCGCGGTCGCGCACATTCACCCCGGAAACCTTGGGGTCCTCCGCGATCACCTTGCGGGTAGTAGCGGAGATTCCGCGTTGCCCTCCACCCCCGGTGACCATGACGTCCACCCCGTCATACTCCGTGGCCACCATGTCGTCATAGCTCTGAGAAAGAGTATTGGTGAACATCAAGGCTCCGGCGATGAACGCCGTACCCAGCACCACGGACAGCACCGTGAGCGCGATGCGGAGCTTATGCGCTGCCACCGTGCGCACGCTCACCTTCCACATCGTGTTATTTTTCCGTGCCATTAATTACCCACGCTCAATTCCGGCCATCGTGGACAAAACCTGATCCATCGTCGGCTCGCTCAACTCGTTGACGATCTTCCCATCCGCCAGGAAAATCACCCGATCCGCGTACGACGCCGCCCGCGCATCGTGCGTAACGATCACCACCGTCTGATTGTCCTTATCCACCGAGGCCCGCAAGATATTAAGCACCTCCGTGGAGGAAAGAGAATCCAAATTACCCGTGGGCTCATCACCAAAAATAATCTCCGGGTTAGCCACCAGCGCCCGCGCGCAGGCCACCCGCTGCTGCTGACCACCCGAGAGCTCCGAGGGGCGGTGCTCCAGGCGCTCGGTGAGCCCCAGGCGCTGCGTGATCTCCTTAAACCACGCCTCATCCACCTCTCCCCCCGCGATGTCGATGGGCAGGGTAATATTCTCCGCCGCCGTCAGCGTGGGCACCAGGTTAAACGACTGGAAGATGAAGCCCAGGCGATCGCGGCGCAGATCCGTCATCTCCTTATCCTCAAGATCGGACAGGTTCGTATCACCGATGAACGCCTGGCCCGCCGTCGCGGAATCCAGCCCCGCCATGCAGTGCATCAGCGTGGACTTGCCGGAACCCGAGGGCCCCATGATCGCCGTGAACTCACCCCGACGGAACCCCACGCTCACCTGATCCAGGGCCACCACGGAGGTATCCCCCTCGCCGTACTGCTTGGTCAGTTCCACCGCCCGGGCCACGTACCCGCCGCCGCGCCCAAACTGCTTCTTCTGCGGTGCCGAGGCTGGCCGTTGCAGCCACGAAGCCACCGACGGCGTGGCCGGAGGCGTCCGCTTCGTGGACTTCGGTTCCTTCGCCGGCTTCGCTGGGGTCGCCTTGGGCGCGGCTTTCTTGGCCTCCTTCTTCGGCTCTGGCTTCTTCTGCTCCGGCCGCACCGCCGTGACCGTGGGCTTTTCCGCTGGCTTCCGCGCAGGCTCTTTCTTGGCTTCCTTCTTAGCTTCCTTAGGCGCGGCAGTCCCGGTGGGTTCGGTGGCCCCTGTAGGCCGCGCGGGCTTAGCCACCGGGGCCGCCGGAGGCACAGGAGAGACAGACTTCGCCGGAGCCGCCGGGCTGGGCGGGGGTGCGGTCTTGAACTTTGGCGCCGGGGGCTGGTTCTTCTGAATCTTCGGCTTCGGAGGGTTCTCCGGTGCACTCTGCCGCACCTTTGGCCACGCCGAATCAGCCCCTTGCTCACCCTTCTTCACGGACGCAACGGGCGGTTCTTCCTTTTCCTCCGCCCGCTGCACCTGGGGCCAACTACCCGAAGGAACCTTGGGGTTTAACTTGGGCCCGGTCCCGGATTTAAACTTCGGCCCCGCCGGAGGCTCGGGTTTCTTCTTTTGCTTATCGACGCCCTCCTTCGCCTCCTTCTGCTCAGGCCGCTCCGGGGTCGCCGCAGGGCGCACTGGGGGCCAAGCCCCTTTCTTTTCTTCCTTCTTTGAGGAAGTCGGCATCGCCTCGGCTTTGGCCCCAGCCGGCCGCGGCCACGCGGCCTTATTGGAGCTTCCCCCCTGGGATTGCGGCTTTTTATCAGACACTATCCGTGACCTCCCTGTGCTACAGACTTTCTGCTCCACAATCTACCTTGTGGGGGCCTATAGCAGTATTGGAGATCCTCTCCGTTTTTATGTAGATATGTGTGTGGGGGTGTGGGTCACCACAACCCACACCCCTACACACATACCACTATGAATTTTTAGTGTTGGCGGCAACCTACTCTCCCACACCCCAACGAATGCAGTACCATCAGCATGAAATGGGCTTAGCTCACCGGGTTCGAAAAGGGACCGGGCGTTTCCCCACCACCATCAACCACCAA